>NZ_KN150747.1:899907-2563348 GCF_000754815.1 Yersinia ruckeri ATCC 29473 | reverse complement strand
TTGGTACTATCCATTTCATTCACCTGCTTTTTTCGCTCACGTTTGACTATTCCCAGTACCGTATTTTTACTCAGATCCAGATGCCGGCCAATCTGCCGGTAGGACTGGCCTTCAGCGACAAGCGCTAACACCTTCGGGGCTAATTTATCTGACTTGATCCGCTGTCCTGGCTTTCTGCCAAAAACAACTCCACGCGCCTGCGCTGCCTGAACTCCGGAACGTACACGCTCTCTCAGCAGATCTCGTTCAAATTCGGCAAAACCTGACATTAATGTGGCAATCAGCTTTCCCTGAGGGGTAGATAAATCAAACTGTAACCCTGTTTGTGCTATCAGTCCTACACCCCAGGATTGCAAATCGTTCAGCGTATGGAACAAATCCAGCGTCGAGCGACTCCAGCGGGTCAGTTCCGTTACCAGAATCAGGTCAATTTTTCTGGCCTGAGCTAGTTTTAATACCTGCTGGCGTTGCTGACGATCTGTTTTGCTGCCAGATGCCGTTTCTTTCCAAATACCCGCCACGGAGTAACCCGCTTTACTGGCTAGGGCGATGAGTTCCGTTTCCTGACGCTGGCAATCCTGGTCACTGGTCGATACCCGGCAATATATTGCGGCAATCTGTCCCAATTGAACCCTCCTCACAAAACACGCCTACAACCCGCATTCCTGCGTGACAGAATATCGGTACTTTTATAGATTACTTTAAATGATACACGTCAATCTGTTTTCGACAAGGAACCACAAAACGTGCAGCCCCAAGATACGGCATATCCCAGGTTTAAAAGTCGCCTGACACCCTCTGAACTTGAGCGGTTTTATACGCCAACTGAGGATGAACTGGCATTTTGTGTCACCGCGGCACGTTCACCAACAACGCGCATGGGTTTTGTCATTTTGCTGAAAACGTTTCAACGGTTGGGCTATTTTGTTTTGTCCAGCCAGGTTCCTGAGCCCATCATCAAACATATCGCACAGTCTATTGGGCGCAATGCCGACCTCAAAAACTTGCACCGTTACGATCAATCGGAAGCCCGGCGAAAGCATGTCGGCACAATACGTCGCTTTCTTGATGTAAATCCATTCTCCATAACAGGAAAAGCGCTACTCCTGAACACATTCAGAGACGCTGCGCTGATTAAAGAAGATGTCGCAGATATTATCAATGTGGGCATTGAAGTGCTGATACGCCACCGTTATGAATTACCTGCATTTGATTCTCTCGTACGAGCAGCCCGTTCAACACGGGCGGAGGCTAATCAGGCCTTGTATTCGCGAGTGCAAGTTGCTGTGGGTGAAGAAGGAGAGACGTTCCTCGATACGTTGTTCATTGTGGGTGATGATCCCCGACGAGTCAGCAAATGGAATGACCTGAAGCAAGACCCGGCCAGACCGACTGTCTATGGTATGAGGGATTTGCTGGCACGCTTTGCGCTTTTAACTGACTTGGCGGGCTACAATCACGCGATTAAAACCATTCCAGTTGTCAAAGTCAGTCAGTGGGCTCTGGAAGGTAATTCGCTGGATGCAGCCAGCATGGCGGATTTGGCACCAGCCAAACGGTATGCAATAACACTGGCAGTGATCCGGCAACGTCTCGGTGTTGTAACGGATGATTTATGCGATATTTTCTGTAAACAAATGAATAAGGTATCTCGCGCAGCTGAAGCTGAATTACAACAATATCTTAATGATAATCAGGGGAAAACTGACGAAATACTCCGTCGCTATGCTTTACTTAATGCCGTACTTGATTCTGCTGAGTCAGAGGACAATCAGTTAAAAATAATTCGTGAAACGGTGTCTTCTCGCCCTGATTTGTGTGAGTTCTCTCGTTTCCATATTGAGTTTGGTGGCAAGAACGAATGCCGTTTTATGCTGAAAACATTCAGCCAGCGTCGGGCTGAATTATTACGGATTCTGTCTACTCTCAATTTTGCCTCAACCAGTCAGGATACAAGTTTTGAACGTGCTCTGACATTAATGTTGTCGCAGCGCCGGTGCCGAGGTGAATGGATCATGCTGAAAAACGGAGCGGAAACAGTCCTCAGTTTATCCGACCTCTCATGGGTTCCCGATAAATGGTGGAAGTTAATCACCGGCGATCAACAAAGAAGAGCACCTGAACAAATTTCCCGTCGGCAATTTGAGGTCTGTGTCTGTACGCAAATGGTGCGCGAATTAAAATCAGGCGATTTATGTGTGATCGGAGCGAATGTTTATGCCGACTATCGTGATGAACTAGTTCCTCTGGATGAATGTGCCGAAACACGGGAAACATATAGTCAGGAAGTCGGCTTGCCTCTTGAAACAATTCCTTTTGTTGATCATGTTCGGGATCTCCTTACCGCTGCGGCGCAAAAAGCAGATGACTTCTATCCAGACAATGCATTTTTCCAGATTATTAATGGCAAACCCAGGCTGGCAAAGCTGAAGAAGAAGCCTGTTCCCGATGGGTTTAAAGCACTGAATATCGCCGTTGGTAAAAAACTGGATAAATTAGGACTGTCTTTACTGGATATCATTGCTGATACGACCCAGTGGCTACACTGGGACAAACATATTGGTCCATTGAGTGGCCATCAGGGAAAATTAAAGAAATCGACGCGCCGAAAAATTATTACTGCATTTGCTTATGGCACAGGTCTTGGTCCGATGCAGACATCCCGTACTATTGCTGATATCAGCGCTCGGCAAATTTCGTTTGTTGATCAACGGCAGGTGACGACTGAAAAACTGGAGGCGGCAACCTTTGACACGATTAATGGCTATAACAAGTTCCAGTTGCCTCAGTATTGGGGGGATACGAAACGGGCTGCAGCCGATGGTACTCAGTGGGATCTGTATGAAAACAACCTGTTATCCGAACGACATATTCGCTACGGAGGTTATGGGGGCATAGCTTATTATCACGTCAGTGATACTTATATAGCTTTGTTTTCACACTTTATTCCGTGTGGTGCATGGGAAGCTATCTACATTCTGGATGGGCTCACTAAAAATCAGTCTGATATCCAACCTGATATTCTGCACGGAGATACTCAGGCACAAAGTGCCCCTGTCTATGGATTGGCTTTTTTGCTTGGCATTAAGCTGATGCCCAGGGTTCGAAACTGGAAAGACCTGAAATGGTTTAAAGCCTCGCCTTATGAGATTTATCAGCATATCGAGGCGCTATTCAGTAAGGATATTATCGACTGGGAGCTAATTTCCTGCCACTTACCCGACATGTTGCAGGTAGCTCAATCCATTAGAGCGGGCCGGCTTTCGCCTTCAACAATCCTGCGAAAACTTGGCACGGCCAGTCGGAAAAATAAACTGTACTTTGCATTTCGCGAACTTGGTCGGGTGATCAGAACGCTGTTCCTGTTGGAATATATTGGTGATGAAGAGCTACGTCGCATCATTCATGCAGCGCAAAATAAATGTGAAGGTTTCAACCAGTTCACCCAATGGGTTCATTTTGGTGCGGATAAAATCACAGATAACGTACGAGATGAGCAACTGAAGGTAATAAAATACAATCATTTGGTCGCTAACCTGGTGATATTTCATAATTGCCAGACGCTGACACAAGCCCTGAAAGAGCTGGAAGCTGAGGGTATGATGTTGACGCCGGAGCTTTTGGCCGGACTAAGCCCATATCGAACTCATCATATCAATCGTTTTGGCCTTTCTGAGGTGAAAGAACGCTATCCAGTACCTGCCAGTTATGACATAAAATTCTGATAGAGCTTATGTGGTAAGGGCTAGAGGGCGATCTTACACATTTACGCATGAATCCTTACGCCTAGCCTTGTTGAGCGATGTCCAGCATGTTTTCGATGCTGGCCACGGTTTCCAAACAGCCGTGATTGCCACAATAACAACGTTTACCATAAGGATCGACTTGGGTATGCCCAATCTCCACCACCCGTTGGTTTCCAGCATGGAGTACCCGTCCGGCGCTGATTACACCCGCGCCAACGTTATGATCAATCACCACCTGAATCACGTTTTGGCTGCCCCTTGCTGCGCCATATAGCGCTTCGGCCATTGTCCAGGCACAGATATCATGCTGTAAATAAACTGGCAGCCCGGTATGTTGCATCAGTGTCGGACCAAGCGGCATTTCACTCACGTTATAAAACGGCATTTTATGCACGATACCGGCCGGTGCATCGATCATGCCCGGCATGGTAATCGCAATGGCAGTCAGACGCTCGAGTTTATCCTGATGGCGGATAAAGAATTGGTCTATCTGGTTGATAATTCGGGTAAGAAGTGGCTCAGGATGATGATCAGGCAACGATAGCAAGTCTTCCACGACCAGTTTGCTGCTGAGATCCCGCAGCGCCAGAGTAAGGGTGCCATGGTTAATACGGCCAGATAGGTAATGCCAAGCATCGGTATCCAATACTAGTCCGATGGCTGGTCGGCCACGGCTGCCAACATCCTGAAACTCCGTTTCCTTGACTAGATGGGCTTCAACCAGTTCCCGCACAATTTTGGTAATACTGGCTGGAGCCAATTGTGCCCGCTTCGAGAGTTCTATTCGGGAGATCGGCCCAAAATGGTCGATCAGACGATATACCGCCCCGGCATTGGTCTGCTTGATTTGATCAATATGCCCAGGCTGTCCTTCCGTCATCACAGAACCTGCTCCTTTTTGCCTCTATTGAGTATTTTTCGGGCTTCTAAATAAATATTAACGGTTATGTTGGGGCTTTTGGCATTAAGCGTCAACTATTTGATTAATTATGTGATTTGCCGCACATATTCCCTGAGCTTACATCTATTCAATGGATATATTTACAGCATTAACGCATTGTTAGCTGTGATGATAATGCGGTGAGTGGCGATATGGCGTGAGGCCTATAGTGACCAATAACGGATTGATGCCCCCCGTCTCTGCCAACCAGATCAAGTGGAAATGAATCCCCTCTCTAAATAATGATTCAATGAAACCCGCTGATTTATCGCTGTTTAGCCGTATGTTCTCGATATGTCAGTCTGCACTGGAGTTAGAATGAGCACTGTTTTTTAGTTTAAGCATACTGTATGTTGTAACTAAATTGGCTTTTGTAGGTCATCAATGATGAATAAATACGATCTAATATATCGAATGAATGCCCGATTCAATGAGCTGGAATCTGCATTGGAGGCACTCCACCAGCAATTGAGCGCATTCCCGCTGTTGGCGGCGCGGGTGTTTACCCTGCCGGATATTGAGAAAGGCCTGGAAAACGAACAAATTGACCAAATAACTGTGACGCAGTCATTGGATGAAGAAGCGCGAGAGCGCGGATTACAACATTTCCGCCGTCTGTTTATTCATCATAATAAACAGAATGTCAGTAGCAAAGCCGCGGTTCGCCTGCCCGGCGTGCTCTGTTTTGCATTGGATAACATTGAATTCCGTGAGTGTACCGCTCTGATTACTCATATCAATCAGTTAAAACGCGAGCTGGAGCAGATTATTACCGTTGAATCCGGCTTACCAAGCGAACAGCGTTTTGAATTTGTTCATACCCACCTGCACGGTTTAATTACGTTAAATACTTACCGTACTATCACCCCGCTGATTGATCCAAGTTCTGTGAGGTTTGGTTGGGCCAATAAAAATATTATCAAGAATATGACTAAGGCTGAGGTTCTAGCGCAGTTAAATAAAAGTCTGAATGCTGGACGCGCCGTGCCGCCCTACAGTAAAGAACAATGGGCTGAATGGATCAACAAAGAAATAGCGGATGTACAACGGTTACCTGAGCACGCCAAATTAAAAGTCAAGCGACCGGTAAAAGTGCAACCCATTGCCCGAGTGTGGTATCAGGAACAACAAAAGCAGGTGCAACATCCCTGCCCTATGCCGTTAATTGCCCTGTGTCAGACCGAGTTAGGTTTTGAGATGCCAAAGCTTGGCGAATTGGCGGATTACGATGTGGCGCAAATTAAGCATAAGTATAAACCGGAGGCGAAACCGTTACGGTTGTTGATCCCAAGGCTGCATCTTTATACGGATATAGGGGAGCCAACAGAATCCGTAAAAATCGTACGTTAAGGTTTTTCGATCAATCTTGTGCTGCTTTCATCATACTATCAACACCTCGCGGGTGTGCCACAGACGCAGTAAACACGCTGGTAATCCTAATGCCAGCGTGTAATAAATACAGAATACCATTGAGTATTACTTATTCATGCTGCCAACCATTTCCTCCGGGCGAACCCATTCATCGAATTGATTCCCTGTCAGATAGCCAAGTTTCAACGCTGCATCTTTTAGCGTCAGCCCTTCTTTATGCGCTTTTTTAGCTATCTCAGCGGCTTTATCGTAACCAATATGGGTATTCAGTGCCGTGACCAACATTAGCGACTCATTAAGTAGCTGGCTAATCCGCTCCCGGTTAGGTTCAATGCCCATGGCGCAGTATTGATTAAAGCCACGCATACCATCGGCCAGTAAACGAATAGATTGTAGATAGTTATAAATTACCATCGGTCGGAACACATTCAGTTCAAAGTTGCCGGAGGCTCCGCCAATATTTATTGCCACATCATTTCCCATCACTTGCGCACATAGCATGGTCATGGCTTCACATTGAGTCGGATTCACTTTACCTGGCATGATCGAGCTTCCGGGTTCGTTTTCCGGAATGGATAATTCGCCAATACCGCAACGTGGCCCAGATGCGAGCCAACGCACATCATTGGCAATTTTCATCAATGATGCTGCCAATCCTTTCAGTGCACCGTGTCCATGCACCAGTGCATCACAGGTTGCCAGTGACTCGAATTTATTCGGTGCCGTAATAAAGGGTTGTTGAGTCAGATGTGCCAACTCTTGCGCCACTCGCTCCGCGTATTCTGGATGCGTATTCAGCCCAGTACCGACCGCCGTTCCACCCAGTGCCAGTTCACACAGATGCGGGATCGAGGCTTCGATATGATGCAAACTGTAAGTCAGCATAGCGGCCCAACCGGAAATTTCCTGCCCTAATGTCAGCGGAGTAGCATCTTGCAGATGGGTACGCCCTATTTTAACGATGTCACGATAGGCTTCGGCCTTATCTACCAACGTCTGTTGCAATGCTTTTAGTTCCGGTAATAAATGTTGGCGTACGGCTATCACTGCCGCCACATGCATCGCCGTCGGGAACACATCATTGGAGCTTTGGCTCTTGTTGACGTCATCATTAGGATGTACCAAACGCGCATTTCCCCGTTCGCCACCGAGAGCCTCGCTAGCACGGTTCGCTAATACCTCATTCATGTTCATGTTGGTCTGGGTACCAGAACCGGTTTGCCAGATAGAGAGTGGGAATTCATTGGGATACTTGTCAGCCAGCACTTCATCCACAGCCTGAATAATTGCATTTCCCCGTTCAGCCACCAGCATATCTAAATCCATATTCACTTTTGCGGCCGCACGTTTGGTTAGTGCTAGCGCATGGATTAACGCGGTGGGCATTTTCTCATCGGAAATACGGAAGTGTTCCAGCGAACGCTGCGTTTGCGCTCCCCATAAGTGGTCAGCAGGTACATCTATCGACCCCATTGAGTCTTTTTCAATGCGAGTGGCTGCCATGACTCTCTCCTTAGCACATAAACGAAATGATTATCCCTGCATCATTCAAGTTGCGACGGCATGACTTAGTCGTTCAAGATCGGCAACCCGAAATCTGGCAGGTGTCAGTATCAAAAATATCAGCAGGATGACATCATCTGATGAGAATAATTATCATGCCATGATGATCATTCTTATGATGCGATCGGATCGCCTTTATTGTAGGCAGTAATAATGATTTTTATGTTGACTTTTTGTAAAAAACATAATGCCGGTGTTTTTGATGATAAAGCACAACGTCTGGGCAACTGGCGACTTTTATACTACTGCTCAACAACGCAGTATCGTTCTGAGTCTCCCGCTAACCCCATTGTTTCTCAGGACATAGTTTAGTTTACTAGGGCATATCTCTTTCTCAGGGCATACTCTTTAATCTGACCTGAAACGATTCCAACTGACGAAACGGCAGAGTTTTAATCATGCAAAAAATGATCAATGCAGTACAAAATTACGCGTGGGGCAGTACTGATGCCCTAACTCAGCTTTATACGATGCCGAATCCAGAAGGCATTCCGATGGCCGAACTGTGGATGGGAGCGCACCCGAAAAGCAGTTCTCAGGTGATAGATACTCAGGGTCATCTGCAATCGTTACGCGATCTTATCGACAGCGATCCTTCGTTCTATTTGGGCAAGGCGGTGGCAAAACGTTTTGGCGAGTTGCCATTCCTGTTTAAAGTTCTGTGCGCAGCTCAACCCTTGTCTATTCAGGTGCATCCCAGTAAGCAAGCAGCTGAAATCGGTTATGCCAGAGAAAATGCCGTCGGTATTCCGCTTAATGCGGCGGAGCGGAATTACAAAGATGCCAATCATAAGCCAGAGTTAGTGTTTGCCCTGACGCCTTTCCATGCCATGAATGGTTTTCGTACCTTTGAACAGTTGACCGAGCTGCTGCAACCGGTGTCGGCTGCCCATCCTGATATCGGTGCCTTCCTGTTACAACCGGATGCCGAGCATCTGGCTCTGTTATTTGCCAGCCTGCTCAGTATGGATGGCGAGCAGAAAACATTGGCTCTGGGCGTGCTTAAATCAGCGCTGAACAACCAGCGCGGCGAACCTTGGGATACTATTCGTCATATTGCCCAGATCTATCCCGACGACAGTGGTCTGTTCTCGCCGCTATTGCTAAACGTGATCACCTTACAGCCAGGTGAAGCCATGTTCTTGTATGCTGAAACACCACACGCTTATCTGGATGGCGTTGGGCTGGAAGTGATGGCGAACTCGGATAACGTATTACGTGCTGGGCTAACACCTAAATTTATCGATATCCCCGAGCTGATGGCCAATGTGAAGTTTATACCTAAGCCAGCAGATGAGTTACTGACGGCACCGCAGCAACAGGGTAATACGCAGAACTTCCCGATTCCGGTGGCAGATTTTGCCTTTGCTATCCAAACCGTCACCGCTGAGCCTGTCAGCGTGGCGCAAGACAGCGCAGCGATTATTTTCTGTATTGATGGGCAAAGCGTGCTGGAAAAAAACGATCAGCAAGTCATCTTACAGCCGGGTGAGTCCTGCTTTATCGCCGCGAGTGAGTCGCCAATTAAAGTGCAAGGTACCGGACGCATCGCTCGCGTCTATAATGTGCTTTAATACATTGGCATTACAAATTACTCTTAGGGTTGCCAATGAGTAGCGATTACCTTCACAATAGCGCGCTTTGGGGCGTTATTGTGCCCGTGACTGCGTTCAATATATTGAATTTGCTGAATTAGAAAAGGATGAACAGAACCATGAAAAAATCGTTAGTGGCTGTCAGCGTTATTGTCGTTCTCGGCGCTGCATGGACAGGTGCCTCTTGGTACACCGGCAAATTAATGGAACAGCGGATGGGTGAGATTGTCGATAACGCCAATTCGCAAATTAAACGACTGGTACCTCAGGCTGGTCTGAAGTTGGCCTATACCGATTACCAACGCGGCATTTTCCGCAGTACCGTGCGCTATGTATTACAGCCTGCTGCTGGTGATAACGCGACAATGAAAGACGGTGAAGAAATTGCCTTTATCGAAACTATCGATCACGGTCCTTTCCCACTGGCACAGTTGAAGAAATTCAATCTTATTCCAAGCATGGCCTCTGTCCATTCCGAAATGGAAAATACACCGGCAGTGAAGGCTCTGTTTGATGTTACCAAAGGCAAATCACCGTTCGTTGCTGATTCCCGTGTTGGTTACAACGGCAACACCGATTCAGCGATTAAACTGATCCCGATCGATTATCAGAAAGACGGCCTGAACCTCAGTTTCTCCGGTGCTAACATTGATGCTGGTTTCTCTAAAGATATGCGTGACGTGACGCTGAAAGCAGATAGCGAAAGCATCTCTCTGTTCAAGAAGAACGAAATGGAGCAGGTAGAGAAATTTGTTGTTAAAGGGCTTAGCCTGAAAAACGACAGTAAAACCGGTAAGTTCGATCTGAGCATCGGTGAACAGAATTTGTCCGTTAAGCAAATAACTTTCAATATCGGCGACAAAGATGCGCTGATTATGGATGGTTTCACGCTGACGTCAAAAATGGGTGAATCAGGTACCAGTCTGAATGGCCATGTTGGCTACAACCTGGATTCTCTGAAAGTACAAGGAAATGACTTTGGTTCCGGCAAGCTGAACTTTACTTTCGCTGATCTGGATGGTGAAGCCGTGAAGAATTTCACTGCGTCCTACAACCAGATTGCCATGTCTGCCCTGCAACAAGGTGGCGCTGACACTGAAACTTATCGGTTGCAGATGGCCGAGCTGGTTCTGACTAAATTACCCAGCCTGCTGAAAGGCAATCCAAGCTTTAGCATTTCTCCACTGAGCTGGAAAAACAGCAAAGGCGAAAGCGCCCTGACGCTGGACGTGAAGCTGGCTGATCCAAGTAAAGTGACAACGCCGATCACCAGCCAGGAAGAGATCGTGACGCGCGCCATCAAGAAAATCGACGCGACCTTGACCATCCCAATGGCAATGGCTACCGAGTTAACCACTCAGGTTGCGCGTTTGCAGGGTTACAGTACTGAAGAAGCGGCAAAAATGGCGGAGCAGCAAGTTCAGGGCATTGCGGCCATGGGCCAGATGTTCAAGCTGACCACCACTAAAAA
Organism: Yersinia ruckeri ATCC 29473; assembly: GCF_000754815.1. Classification (GTDB taxonomy): domain Bacteria; phylum Pseudomonadota; class Gammaproteobacteria; order Enterobacterales; family Enterobacteriaceae; genus Yersinia; species Yersinia ruckeri. The sequence goes on along the minus strand of NZ_KN150747.1, from coordinate 2,552,662 downwards.
CGATGCTATCAACAGTAGTTTCCATTTTGCTGATAATAAGATCGACTTAAACGGCCAGAAAATGTCACTGCAAGAATTTGCCGGTCTGTTCGGTATGTTTGGCGGTGGTATAGAAGAACCGGCTGAAGCACCGGCCGAAGTGCCAGCACCAGCCGCAGAGTAATTCCCCAGTCGTTACATTAACAAGCCAGTCATAAAAGTGACTGGCTTTTTTTATCGTTATCCATTGAGGAAACCGCGCCCGCGTAGCCAAAAACACGCTTTAATGTGATTATCATCACTTTTTACTGCAACTCACTAGTATTTTTCAGGTATTTGTTTTTATACTGTTCTGCACTTTACCTAGAATAATTATCATTAATAAATATAAGTGAGTGCATCTATGATCGATCCCCGCCTTCCCCTGACCGATATTCATCGCCACCTTGATGGCAATATTCGCGCACAAACTATTTTGGATCTCGGTCGCCAGTTTAATATGGCTTTACCCGCCAATGAGCTGGAAGCACTGCGTCCCCATGTGCAAATCACCGCAACAGAGCCGGATCTCATCAGTTTTCTGCAAAAGCTGGACTGGGGCGTTGCCGTATTGGGTGATTTGGATGCCTGCCGTCGCGTCGCTTATGAAAACGTGGAAGATGCGGTCAATGCCGGTTTACACTACGCTGAATTACGCTTCTCTCCTTACTATATGGCACTGAAGCACCAATTACCGGTTGCTGGCGTGGTTGAAGCCGTGATTGACGGTATTCAGGCTGGTTGCCGCAACCATGATATTGATATCCGTTTGATCGGTATTCTAAGTCGGACTTTTGGCGAACAGGCCTGCCTGCAAGAATTAGATGGTCTACTGGCTTATCGCGATAGTGTTACAGCACTGGATTTGGCCGGCGACGAACGGGGCTTCCCTGGCGGTCTGTTCCTGAATCACTTTAACCGGGCGCGCGATGCCGGTTTCCGTATTACCGTCCATGCCGGTGAAGCTGCTGGCCCGGAAAGCATCTGGCAGGCCATCCACGAGCTGGGCGCTGAGCGTATCGGTCACGGCGTAAAAGCTATTGAAGATACTCAGTTACTGGATTATCTGGCCAAAAACAGTATCGGTATCGAATCCTGCATGACGTCAAATATCCAAACCAGCACCGTTGCCTCACTCGCGACCCATCCGTTGAGCACTTTCCTACGTCACGGTGTACTGGCGTCGATCAATACCGATGACCCAGCGGTTCAGGGGATTGAAATCGCGCACGAATATCAGGTTGCTGCGCCCGCAGCGGGTTTAACGCGAGAAGAAATCCGTCTGGCGCAAGAAAATGGTCTGACAATGGCCTTTATCAGCGACAGCGAGAAACAGGCGCTACGAAATAAAGTGCGTGGTTAAACCTGATAGCTAAAACAAATAGCTAAAACAGGATCGTAAATTATCCGATCCTGTTTTAGTCACGGCAATGTATCCGCCTGTTCGCGTGCCATCCGTTTGGCATAGCGTTGAGCCAATACCGCGCAGACCATTAGTTGAACCTGATGGAAAATCATCAATGGCAGTACCATCACGCCCACCACTGAGGCCGGAAATAGTACGTTTGCCATTGGAATACCGTTCGCCAGACTCTTTTTAGATCCGCAAAACACGATGGTAATTTCATCTGCCGTATTAAAGCCAAGCCAGCGTGCCGCCAGAGTATTCACCACAATGACTATGGACAACAACACCAACGAACACACCAGAATGGCCAGTAACGACCACCCGTCAATTTGATGCCAGATTCCTTCGACTACGGCTTCACTAAACGCCACGTACACAACCAATAAAATGGATGACCGATCGGAGATATTAACCCACTTTTTATGGCGTTCAACCCAGCGAGCAATCAGCGGACGGGATAAGTGACCAACGATAAACGGCACCATCAACTGCATAATAATGGCTCCGATAGCGTGGAGCGTATCGGTATCACTGCCCTGGGTTTGCATTAACGCCCCCACCAGCAACGGTGACAAAAATACCCCGAGAATGCTGGATGCCGAAGCACTGCAAATCGCAGCGGCAACATTACCCCCAGCCACCGAGGTATAGGCAATCGCTGATTGCACCGTGGCAGGCAAGGCACAGAGATAGAGGAAACCCAGATATAAAGTCGGTGTCAAAATACCAGGAACCAACACATTCATGCCTAACCCGATCAATGGGAAGAGTGCAAAGGTACTGAGAAATACCACCAGATGCAGTTTCCAGTGCCCCATCCCAGCAACTATCGCCGCACGAGATAGTTTCGCGCCGTGCATAAAGAACAGTAATGCAATGGCTGCGGTGGTCAAACGTTCAAACCAGACCTTGCTTTCCCCTTCACAAGGGAAGAAAGAGGCGACGATGACCACCAAAATCAATACCAGTAGAAACTTATCTATACGTAGCCGTTGCAACCATGACATGCCACAGAATTCCTTCCATCAAAATAGCCTCCAGCCAACCATCAGCAATGAGCCATTAGCCGGAGGAAATGTTTCAGCCACTTTTTAGATTAGAGTCAGCGGCTAAAATAATCGGGATAATCACCAGAGATGAATTAACGCGGGAGTACTGGCAACGCTTTTTTATGTTTATCGGATTCCAGACCCAGTTCGATCAATTCCATGACCTGAATAGCGTCAGCCGCAGGCACCGGATTGGCCGCACCGTTCAGGATCGCATCACGGATGCCAGCATAATAGGCCGGATAGTTGCCAGGAATTGTCAGCAGTGGGGTTTCGGTTAGCTCACCATTTTGTGACAGCGTCACCACACCATCACGCATATCATAACCCCAATCTATCTGCGGCAGGGATTCACCGGCTTTCAGACGATCTTCCTGCGGATCCAGACCGTATTTAATATAGCTACCTTTAGTACCATGCATGATATAGCGTGCCGTTTCCGCAGCAGCCAGTACGGTGCCGTGCAACACAACGCGCCTCCTCGAATAACCAAGAGTGGCATGGAAATAATCGACAGACTGCGCGCCGGGGCGAAGTAAACCCAGATCTACATTAAGCGTTTCCGGCAGGCCAAACAGTTGCAGTGCCTGATCCAATAAATGTGGGCCTAAGTCATACCAGATGCCACTACCCACACCGGGTTGCTCCCGCCAACGCTGGCGAATTTCTGGCCGGAAACGATCGAAATGTGATTCAAAGTACACCACATCACCCAACGTCCCCTCCTTTAATAAGGACTTAACAGTCAGAAAATCGCTGTCCCAGCGACGGTTATGGAATACCGATAGCAGTAATCCGGCTTCATCGGCCTGACGTTTCAACTCATTAGCTTGTGACAGTGTTACGGTGAACGGTTTGTCGACCACCACATGTTTCCCGGCAGCCAACGCACGTTGAGCTAAGGGGAAGTGCGTATCATTCGGGGTTGGAATAACAATGACATCAATAGCAGGATCTTCAAACAACAGCTGTGGATCATTAACCACCGTCATTGATGGCCAGTCAGCCAACACCTTGCTCGCATCACTGCTGGAAATGGCGACCAGCGACATATCAGGAGTGCCAACAATCAACGGTGCGTGAAAGGTCTTGCTAGCGTAACCGTAACCCACCAGCCCCACTTTAATTTTTCCAGCCATTGTTCATCCTCTGCCATACACTTATTTTATTTGATGTCGTTATCGATTTGACACCATGATGTCATTCTGAACAAGAGGTAATCCCTTCCACCGTGGTCAAAACGGCTAAATCCGCACGATGTGATCGTCATTTTTCTTCGCTAACAGCGTGGCAAACCGCAATTTAATCCGGTTACCCTCGGCATCTTTTTTATGCAATGCGCCTACATCTTCGTTATATTTCACTATGGTCCAGTCGCGATAATACTCTTTTAATTCACTGTTTTTAAATGTAAATGAGAATGGCATCGTACAAGGACAATCGTCGGTGGACATCGCGGCGACAATCAGGTTATAGCCACCCGGCAAGGTTGATTGCTGCATATTCTCAATAATTATGGGTATTTTCTGCCGATCCAGAAACATAAGTACCACCGTCGACAGAATGAAGCCATATTGCCCATCAATAACGACATCATTGATATCACACACTCGGGTACGAATATTCTCCAACGCTTCTTTTTCAATGATTTCATCGATAAAGGCAACCGACTGTGCGTTGTGGTCACAGGCATCAACATCAAAACCCAACAGGTTGAGATACAGTGAGTTTCGCCCTGAACCACAGCCGAGATCCATGACTTTACAGGGGGCTATTTGTCGTGCAGCTTCAATTACTTCGGAATGGGTTGGCGTTAACGCATATTTTTTGTGATAGAAATCTTCCGGCGTGCAGAGAAATTCAAGCTGGCACTGAATATCAACAGAAAACGAAATAATCCGATGCCATACTTGCGGTTCGATTAACATCGGTTGTTTGGCCTGATTGAAGACGAAAGACTCGATCATTTCGCCTTCTTCCGTCAGTAGTGCAAAAGTCAATTCACCTTGCAGGATCCTTAATTTAGCCCAAGTACCCTCTTTGGTATTATGCCGTTCCTGGAACATCGCAGGGAGCGAATCGCTATTCCAAACGGGCATTTTTTTGTAACTCACCAGTTCCTGCATATAAACCTCATTATTCACACGGTATAAATATTGTATCGGCACTGTCCCTCAGGAACACAGCTATTATTGCGACCCGAAACGACAATAATTACGATGTTAAATGGATTTTTTCTTATCATTTCCAGCTCACATTTTGTCATAATAACGGTGTTCTAGATCATTTAGCCGGTATAATACCTGCCCTTTCATCAAGGATAAAAATCGAACAGCCTATTGTATGCCTACCTCACCACAGGCGAGAGCAAGAGCAACATCATAACCATAAAGATGTATTTTATATATATTTTTAACTGGCAATCTATCAAAAAAAAATTATCCACATGATTTTAATATAGAAAGTATTCTTATCAACCCACATGATGCTGCCTACCCGAACCTTGTGCAGTGATATTAACCCTCGACGTTAACTATCGTCTGGCTGAGTCTGATGACATTGAATAACCCCAAGTTATGTATATCAGCAACATTTCATTTACTTTATAAATAGTTTTCGAATGAAACCAAGCGTGAAAAACATCATTATTATAAATACGTTTCGAACATATATTGTCCTATTGGGTTGAGCCTCGGTTCAGTTCAATGGCAACGGGTCGAAATATGTCCAAAAACTATTTTCATAGCAATACAATTTGACGTTTCAATCCGTTTTCTGTTTATTTTTCGAGTGGATTCGCATTTTATTGATTTACGCTCAGGATTCTCATGCGGCATATGACATAATTCACGGGTTATGTTCAGCTTGTGCAGCCTTGCCGCCAAATAATAGGAACATCTATCGCCATGACAGACTTATTAGCCACGACGAATCCCCCCACTGCCGGCCTTTATTCCTCGCTGTTACCCATCAATGTGGTGGCACGGAGGCTTGGCGTCATTGATGACGCACTCATTCCTTATGGCCGATATATGGCCAAGATTGATATCGACAGTATCGATCGCACTAAACCGCAGGGAAAGTTGATTCTGGTGTCCAGTATCACACCGACACCGCTGGGAGAAGGCAAAACGGTTACCACTATTGGGTTGAGTCAGGGGATCAATCGTTTGGGCGCGTGCTGTGTTGCCTGTATCCGTCAACCTAGCCTCGGCCCGGTGTTTGGTGTGAAAGGTGGCGCAGCGGGGGGCGGTGCGGCGCAGGTGTTACCCATGGAAAAACTGAATCTACATTTGACTGGCGATATCCATGCGATCAGTGCGGCTCATAATCTGGCTGCCGCCGCACTGGATGCCCGTCTTTATCATGAACAGCGGCTGGGTGCGGCATTTTGCCAGCAAACTGACCTGCCATTATTGCATATCGATCCCCAGCGCATTTTGTGGCCGAGAGTATTGGATCACAATGACCGGGCACTACGGCAGATTATCGTCGCGATTGGCGGAGGTTCCAACGGTGTGGAACGTCATGATCACGTCGAAATCACCGCGGCTTCAGAGCTGATGGCGATTCTGGCGTTGACTGAAGGTCTACAGGATATGCGCCGCCGTATCGGTCGCATTATTCTTGCCTATTCCACCAAGGGTAACCCCATCACTGCCGATGATCTTGGCGTCGCCGGTGCCATGACGGCACTGATGAAAGACAGTATCCACCCGACCTTAATGCAAACCAGCGAGCAAACGCCAGTTCTTATTCACGCGGGTCCGTTTGCCAATATTGCTCACGGCAATTCCTCGGTATTAGCTGATCGTTTGGGGCTACAACTGGCTGACTATGTCGTTACCGAAGCTGGCTTTGGCTCCGATATGGGTATGGAAAAGTTCTTTAATATCAAATATCGTCAGTCGGGCATTGCTCCTTCCTGCGTGGTGCTGGTCGCAACTTTGCGTAGTCTAAAAGCCAACAGTGGAGCATTTGATATCAAACCGGGCCAGCCTTTACCACCAGAAATTACTGCCAGTAATGTGTCGCTGCTGGCTCAAGGCTGTGCCAACTTGAAATGGCATATTGATAATGCGATGAGCTACGGTTTACCGGTGGTGATCGCCATTAACCACTTCCCTGACGACAGCGCAGAGGAGCTGGCTTTCCTTCAGGACTTTGCTTTGTCTGCTGGCGCGCGCGCCTGTGAAGTGAGCGACGCCTTCGCCACAGGCGGTGCGGGTACCGAGCAACTGGCACGCAGCGTCCTTGCCGCTTGTGAAGAAAATACGCAGCAACCGCAACTGCTTTATCCGGATCAACTGCCATTGGAAGAAAAACTGCAACACCTGGCCGTACGTTACGGTGCCAAACACATCGAATTCAGTCCATTGGCACGTCAACAACTCGCCGAGATAACCGCCGCAGGATTCAGTCATTTACCGCTTTGCCTCGCCAAAACGCCGCTGTCTATCAGCGCCGATCCGGCGAAGAAAAACGTACCGCATGACTTTACATTGCCGATAACGTCTTGTGCTGTCTCTGCCGGTGCCGGCTTTGTTCGCATTTATGCTGGGAATATTATGACCATGCCGGGGTTAGGCAGTCTGCCGGCTTATCATCATATTGATATAGATGACGAAGGTCATATCTACGGGTTAAGCTAATACCCTGCTGGCCGGTTTATTCGGCCATTTATGAATTATGAACATTAAGGTTTTTGTCATGTCTCAGTCCGAAGACTACCAGCGAATCGGTGGATGGTTGCTGGCCCCGATGGCCTATATGATTGTCACCCTACTCAGCGCCACACTCATGTTGGCATTGTATGCCATGGCAATCGTCACACCAGAATCTCGCGAGTATCTTATCGCCAACTCACAGGCATTTACCCTGCAATGGTATTTTTCCGTCGTGACGACCTTATTTATGTGGGGCTTCACTCTGTGGGTGTTGTGGCTGTTTTGTAGTCGCTCACGTCGGTTCCCTCAGCTATTTATCCTGTGGCTGCTGCTGACGGTTATTCTGGCGTTGAAAGCTTTCGCCTTCTCCCCCATTTCAGATGAAGTGGCGCTGCGTGCCTTAGGCTGGCCGCTGTTGGCTGCAGCAATATTTGTGCCTTATATGCGCAAGTCTACTCGGGTAAAAGGGACTTTTACCGAAAATTAAGGCAATAAGGCACTATTTCCCCATAAAAAAGGGGGAAAATGCAATAACCCTTCATTTCATCTGTTGTCGTTCGGCCGCCAATTTTGGATAATAGGCGGCTTTTATTTTTTTAGGCTCTGCAATGACTGAATACCTGCTTTTATTTGTTGGTACCGTGTTGGTAAATAATTTTGTACTGGTCAAGTTTCTTGGCTTGTGCCCGTTTATGGGGGTTTCCAAAAAGCTGGAGACCGCCATCGGTATGGGTTTGGCTACCACTTTTGTCCTGACACTAGCATCAGTGTGCGCATGGATGGTCAACAGCTTTATTCTACTGCCGCTCGGCTTGGTTTATTTACGCACGCTGGCCTTTATTCTGGTTATTGCGGTGGTGGTGCAATTTACTGAGCTGGTGGTTCGTAAAACCAGCCCGGCGTTGTATCGCTTGCTGGGGATATTTTTGCCGTTGATCACCACGAACTGCGCGGTATTGGGCGTTGCATTGCTTAACGTGAATCAGTCACATAATTTTCTTCAATCTGCGGTATACGGTTTTAGCGCTGCGGCGGGCTTCTCTTTGGTTATGGTGTTGTTTGCCGCCATACGTGAACGGTTGGCAGTGGCGGATGTCCCTGCTCCCTTCCGTGGTTCATCGATTGCATTGATCACCGCAGGACTGATGTCACTGGCCTTTATGGGTTTTAATGGTCTGGTGAGATTCTAATGATGTCGTTATGGATTGCCATTGGCGCACTCAGCGGCCTGGCGCTGGTTTCCGGCGTGGTGCTCGGTTTTGCCGCTCGTCGTTTTCAGGTCGAACAGGATCCGATCGTTGAGCAGGTCGACAACCTTCTACCGCAGAGTCAGTGCGGTCAATGCGGTTATCCTGGTTGTCGCCCTTACGCTGAGGCGGTTTCCGGTAGTGGCGAGAAAATTAACAAATGCGCCCCCGGTGGCGAGCAGGTGATGCTTAAACTTGCTGACTTACTCGGTGTGGAGCCACAACCACTGGATGGTGATGACCACATCATCAATCCGGTGCGTAAAGTTGCATTTATTGATGAGAGTAATTGTATCGGTTGTACCAAATGTATTCAGGCTTGCCCGGTGGATGCCATTATTGGCGCGACCCGCGCCATGCATACTGTACTGCCGGATTTATGTACCGGATGCGATTTGTGCGTTGATCCATGCCCAACGGATTGTATTGAAATGATCCCGGTACCGATGACCACAGCGAACTGGAAATGGGATCTTAAAACCATTCCCGTTAAAAATATCCAAGACAAAAGTATCACATCACCGATTATTCCAGTGAAATTGATCGACGTGGAGCACCATGTTTAAGTTATTTACCCCGCGTAAGAAAGATGACATCTGGGAGTTTGACGGTGGCATTCATCCGCCAGAGATGAAGGTTCAATCCAGCCGTGTACCGATGCGCATGGCACCGCTGCCTGACCAGTTTATCGTTCCGCTGCAACAGCATTTGGGGCCTGAAGGGGAACTGCGCGTCCAAGTGGGTGAGCGGGTTTTGAAAGGCCAGCCTCTCACCGTCGGTCGTGGTCGTACAGTACCGGTTCATGCACCGAGTTCTGGCCTGATTACTGCGATTGCCCCGCACACAACCGCCCATCCATCAGGGCTGCCCGAACTTTGTGTGCATATTACGCCCGATGGCGAAGACCGTTGGTGTGAGCGTCATCCCCGACCTGATTATCAACAGCAACAACCGGCTGAGCTGCTGGAGCAAATCCATCAGGCCGGTATTGCCGGTCTGGGGGGGGCAGGATTCCCAACCGCCAGTAAATTGCAAAGTGGCCTCCAGAGCGTTAAGACGTTGATTATCAACGCGGCTGAATGTGAGCCTTATATCACTGCCGATGACCGTTTGATGCAGGATCATGCCGATGAAGTGATTAGCGGCATTCATATCCTGAGTTATCTGCTGCATCCCGAACAGGTCATCATCGGTATTGAAGACAATAAACCCGCAGCCATCGCGGCACTTAAACAGGCGCTCATCGGTCATCCCTCCATTCTGTTACGCGTGATACCAACCAAGTATCCGTCTGGCGGCGCAAAGCAGTTGACTAAAATCCTGACCGGTCAGGAAGTTCCCCATGGTAAGCATTCGTCATCCATTGGGGTGTTAATGCAAAATGTTGGTACCGTGGTCGCCATCAAAAGAGCCATTATCGATGGTGAGCCTTTAATTGAACGAGTCGTGACGCTGACTGGTGATGCGTTGTCCCAACCGGGCAATTTCTGGGCGCGGATTGGCACACCAGTACGGCATTTGCTGGTGTTAGCCGGTTTTAAACCGCAGCCACAGCCGGTGGTGATTATGGGTGGCCCACTGATGGGCTTCACGCTGCCAACTCTTGATGTCCCTATTGTTAAAATCAGCAACTGTATTCTGGCACCGGTCGAAACAGAGATTGGACTCAGTCAGCAGGAAGAAGCCTGTATTCGCTGTGGTTTATGTGTGGATGCCTGCCCTGCGGGCTTGTTGCCGCAACAACTCTATTGGTTCAGTCGTGGTGAAGAACATGAAAAAGCGCGCAATCATCATTTATTTGACTGTATTGAGTGCGGAGCCTGTGCCTATGTTTGTCCAAGCCATATTCCGTTAGTACAATATTACCGTCAGGAAAAGGCTGAAATTAAGGCGTTGGATTTAGAAACCGCCCGAGCCACCGAAGCAAAAGCCCGTTTTGAAGCGAAACAGGCACGTTTGGAGCGGGAAAAATCAGCCCGTGAACAACGCCATAAACAAGCGGCGGTAAAATTGACGGACAGCGACCAACAAGCGGTAAAAGCCGCCATTGAGCGTTTGGCTGGGCAAAAAAATACTGATGCGGTTATTGCTGTCCAGGCCGGTGAAACACCGGATAACAGTGCGGTTATTGCCGCTCGTGAAGCCAGAAAGGCACAGGCTCGCGCCCGCCAAGAAGAAAAGCAGCAAAGTACCGTGACGGCAACAGTATCTATTGATGATCGTCAGGCCGCCGTTGCCGCTGCCATTGCACGGGTGAAAGCCAAAAAAGCGGCGCAAAGTCAGAACGATAATCCCCCAGCGCTGGGGGAAAACCCTGCTAGCGCAACAACTGATGTCGACCCGCGTAAAGCGGCGGTTGCCGCTGCCATTGCACGAGTGAAAGCCAAAAAAGCGACGCAAAGTCAGGTATCAGAAAACTCAACAACACCTTAGGCTATGAGTTCCCATTTACCGCCCTGCTATCAGGGTGGTGAATATCATGGCGACGAATGAGTGATAAAACGAAGGTTTGCTAGTAGGTTAATCAACTGAAATTAAATATTGATACATTACGTCAATATCACGCATTTTGGCTTCGGCATGACAATGGTCAACATCGATAACTTCAATTTCATAGCTACCCTTCACTTCTGCTCGGATTTTCGGCAATACCTTATTGAACAGATAAGTAGAGAATTTCACGCATTCTTTCGCGCTTCCCTGATGAGAGATCGATAAAAATTGTCCACCGGGAACCGTGAAACTGTTGGCTTCGCTGTTGCCCTGCAACTCATGGCGCTGTGCTTTTTCCACCGCTGTCGAGTAATAAACGATGTTTTGCTGTTGCTCATGTTTATCAACAGATAAAACAGCATAAATCCGCTGGCTGGAAAAATTGATCTCTTTAAAAAAATCTAACAAAATTTCGTCTTTCATCGCCATACAAGATGAATGATGGCTACTGTTCAGATGTCGTTCATCAAAATTTAAACGGCGTGTGATGCCAACCAAATGCTTATCGTCCAGTGTCAGCGGTTTGATTTCCGGCGTGTAGTTTTCATCAAAACTAAAGCGCGGGATCATCCCTTCCACAACCCATTTATCTTGTAAGCGGAAGTGGTTTGGCGTAGTGCCAAAGCGTTTTTTAAAGGTGCGGGTGAACGTCTGCTGAGAGTCGAAACCTAGCTCATCGGAGATTTCGATGATTGGACGCCGAGAAATACGTAATGCCACCGCTGCACGAGTCAATACTCGTCCACGGATATAAGACGCGAGTTGTAGTCCGACAATAGTTTTAAATTTTCTCTGTAAGTGCCATTTTGAATAACCGGATATCTTTGCAACATCATCCAGTGTCGGTCTTTTCTCCAGGTTAATTTCAATCCACTCAATGAGTTCTTCTATAAATAATATGTCTTCGTTTATCATTACTGGGATCTTCAAATATATAATTACATTGCATAGTACATTAATTAATAATTAAACCAACGGTTTTTTAATCCCACAAGGGGATTGAAATAAAACAGCTATAATACAATATGTTGGGTTATTTTCATTAATTTACAAATCTATTTTACTGTCGCCAATCTGATTACTTTTAAGTAACAACTGAGCGTGAGTTTAGTATAACTCTACATTTATACTGAATTGTTTGTCATCATTAAGATGTGAAATGCAAGGGGAATTTATCACGCCAATAATCACGTTTTGATGGCCCAGGGTGAATATTGTGGCCGCATATTGGTGAATGCCCCTATGATTAAGGCGTATTACCATTGTCATGAATAGGGTAGAATGCGCCAGCCTGTTTTTATCGGCTTAGTTATCTCTGGAGGCCCAGTTTGTGTGCGCTAGAACGCGCTGACTGGCGTTACAGTAAGACATTGGAATACCCAGATTACCTATTCGAACATAGGGTTGTGATTTCATGAAATTCAGGGCAGTACAACAAACCCTCAGTAAAGGGTTACAGATCGCCAGTTCCCCTTTCACGCATAATCAGCGCAGCACCCGCAGCATTATGCTGTTGGTGATGCTGGCCTGCATTCCCGGTATGGCCGCGCAAACTTATTTTTTTGGCTATGGCAGCCTGATTCAGGTCGCATTAGCGATGGTGACGGCTCTGCTAGCGGAAGGCGCGGTGCTGGCATTACGCAAACAGCCGGTCAAAAGCCGTCTCGCCGATAATTCAGCCCTACTGACTGCACTATTACTGGGCATCAGTTTGCCCCCGCTGGCACCGTGGTGGATGATTGTGCTGGGCACTTTTTTTGCCATCGTTATTGCCAAGCAACTGTACGGTGGTTTGGGGCAGAATCCGTTTAATCCCGCCATGGTCGGTTATGTGGTGTTATTGATATCCTTTCCGGTGCAAATGACCAGTTGGTTACCGCCAATCAGCCTACAGGCCAATAGCATTGGTGTGTATGACACGTTGTTGACCATTTTTACCGGCCATACCAGTCAGGGCGCGACTATTCATGACTTGCAACTCGGCTACGACGGTGTCAGTCAGGCTACGCCGCTGGACAGCTTTAAAACGGCGCTACGCAGCCAGCCAGCCCATGAGATCTTGCAACAACCGCTATTTGGCGGTGTGCTGGCCGGTATCGGCTGGCAGTGGGTTAACCTTGGGTTTCTGATCGGCGGCCTGTTGCTGTTATGGCGTAAAGCCATTCATTGGCATATTCCCGTCAGTTTCTTACTGTCTCTGAGTTTTTGTACCACGCTAAGTTGGCTACTGGCACCGGAAAGTTTTGGTTCTCCCCTGCTGCATCTGTTCTCTGGTGCCACCATGCTGGGTGCCTTCTTTATCGCTACCGATCCCGTCAGTGCTGCTACCACCCCACGGGGACGGTTGATCTTCGGGGCATTGATTGGGTTACTAGTCTGGTTGATCCGCGTGTATGGCGGCTATCCCGATGGCGTGGCTTTTGCCGTTCTGCTGGCCAACATTACCGTGCCACTGATCGATCACTACACCCAGCCACGGGTTTACGGCCATCATCAATAAGGAGCTGTCGCTGTCATGTTAACGACGATGAAACGTCATGGTATTACGTTGGCCGTCTTTGCTGCGCTGGCAACCGGGCTGACCGCGATAGTCAATGCACTGACGCAGGACACCATTGCTCATCAGGCGGCTCTACAACAAAAAGCGCTGCTGGATCAGGTTGTTCCAGCCAAATTATACGATAATGATATGCAGAATGAATGTTACGTTGTCACTGATTCGGCGCTAGGTAGCACGGCGCCCCATCGCTTGTATCTGGCGCGCAAAAACGGTGAACCGGTAGCTGCAGCAATAGAAAGCACGGCTCCAGATGGTTATGCTGGTGCGATCCAATTACTGGTGGGTGCCGATTTTCACGGTAACGTTCTGGGAAGTCGGGTAATAGAACATCACGAAACCCCGGGGTTGGGTGATAAAATAGACATTCGTATTTCTGATTGGATGACCCATTTTACTGATCAACAGGTAATGGGTGACAATGATAAACGTTGGGCAGTGGTAAAGGATGGCGGTACTTTCGATCAATTTACCGGTGCCACTATTACCCCACGGGCGGTGGTGCGGGCGGTTAAAAATACCACGCTGTATATGGAAACCCTGCCTGCCAAGTTATCTAGCCTGCCAACTTGTGGAGTCGAGCAATGAGTGAAGCCAAAAATCTGCTGGTTCAAGGGTTATGGAAGAATAACTCCGCGCTGGTACAATTGCTGGGTCTTTGCCCCTTACTGGCGGTGTCATCTACTGCGACCAATGCGTTGGGGTTGGGGTTGGCCACCACGCTGGTTTTGGTCTGTACCAACACGGCGGTCTCCACCCTGCGGCGCTGGGTGCCGAATGAAATCCGCATTCCTATTTACGTGATGATTATTGCGTCAGTAGTGAGTACGGTACAAATGCTCATCAATGCCTATGCCTTTGGTTTATACCAATCGTTGGGGATTTTTATCCCGCTAATCGTCACCAACTGTATTGTTATCGGACGCGCGGAAGCTTATGCCGCCAAAAATCCAGTGGGGTTATCGGCACTGGACGGGCTAGCGATGGGGCTTGGCGCAACCTGCGCTCTGTTTGTGCTCGGCTCCCTGCGGGAAATGCTAGGCAACGGTACCTTGTTTGATGGCGCTGATATGCTGTTAGGCGAGTGGGCCAAGGTGCTGCGTATCCAGATTGTTCATTTAGATAGTCCATTCCTGCTGGCAATGTTGCCGCCGGGTGCGTTTATCGGCCTCGGTCTGCTGCTGGCAGCCAAATCTGTTATTGATGAAAGAATGAAAGCCCGTCAAGCGCGAGCCGTGGCCGTTGATGCAGCGAGATCCGCGGGAATAGGCCATCCAGGCACCGCAGAGAGAGCGCCATGAATAAACAAAAACGTGTCGCAATCCTGAGTCGTTTGCGCGATAACAATCCGCATCCGACGACCGAACTGGTGTTTAATAGCCCATTTGAACTACTGATTGCAGTGCTGCTATCAGCACAGGCAACGGATGTCAGCGTCAACAAAGCCACTGCCAAACTGTACCCGGTAGCCAATACGCCACAAGCGATGCTAAATTTGGGCGTCGATGGCTTAAAGTCTTATATCAAAACCATTGGACTGTTTAATACCAAAGCAGAGAATGTGATTAAAACCTGTCGTATTCTGTTGGAAACACATCAGGGTGAAGTGCCGGAAGATCGCGCAGCGCTGGAAGCATTGCCGGGTGTTGGGCGAAAAACCGCCAATGTGGTATTGAATACGGCCTTTGGCTGGCCGACTATTGCGGTGGATACTCATATCTTTCGCGTGTGTAATCGCACCCACTTCGCGCCGGGTAAAAATGTCGATCAAGTGGAGGAAAAGCTGCTGAAAGTGGTACCCAGTGAGTTTAAGCAGGATTGCCATCATTGGCTGATATTGCATGGCCGCTATACCTGCATCGCCCGTAAACCTCGCTGTGGCTCCTGCATCATCGAAGATTTGTGCGAGTTTAAAGAAAAGGTCTATCCACAGGACTGATTATCAGAAGATGAAAACCGCGTGCGGGTGAGGGTTATTGGGTGATGAACGCCATACCCCAAGCACTAAATCGGTGCCAATCGCGATACGCTCATAGCAGGAGCCATTGTCGCAACGTATTGCCTGAGTTAATAATATTTGGCTTATCGTGGGCATCCCGTATGTCCTGTTTTATTTAGGGGTTTTGTAAAACAGAGTGATATGGCGCTTGCCCGATGCAGTTGATTCGCGTAAAACTGTCAGCCGCGAATCACCCAACTCACTACACCTTCACTGGACGATATGTTTCAAGATAACCCGCTGCTGGCGCAGCTAAAACAGCAACTTCACACTCAGACCCCGCGCGTTGAAGGCGTGGTAAAAGGGACTGAGAAAGGCTTTGGCTTTCTTGAGGTAGATGGGCAGAAAAGTTACTTTATCCCACCGCCGTATATGAAAAAAGTCATGCACGGTGACCGTATCATTGCCACCCTCCATACCGAAAAAGACCGCGAAATTGCGGAACCTGAAAGTTTGGTCGAGCCATTCCTGGCACGTTTTGTCGGTAAAGTGCAGCGAAAAGATGACCGTCTGTCCATTGTTCCCGATCATCCTTTACTGCGGGATGCGATCCAGTGCCGCCCGGTACGTGAGTTAACCCACGATTTCCAGAACGGTGATTGGGCAGTTGCTGAAATGCGTCGCCATCCATTAAAAGGTGACCGCGCGTTCAACGCCGATCTGACCGAGTTTATCACTCATGCCGACGATCATTTCGTGCCTTGGTGGGTGACGCTTTCCCGCCATCATCTGGAGCGTGAAGCCCCGGAAATGATCGTAGCAGAATTGAAACAGGACGGTTTGGTGCGGGAAGATTTAACCGCATTGAACTTTGTGACCATTGACAGTGCCAGTACCGAAGATATGGATGACGCACTGTTTGTGGAAGACAAAGGTGACGGTAGCCTGTTGCTGACGATTGCTATTGCTGATCCAACGTCCTACGTTGATGAAAACAGTGAGCTGGACCTGATTGCGCGCAAACGAGCCTTCACCAACTATCTGCCCGGTTTCAATATCCCGATGTTGCCACGGGGTCTGTCCGACAATTTGTGTTCATTGCGGCCAAATGAACGCCGTCCAGTGCTGATTTGTCGGGTAACTGTCGATAAAGATGGCACCTTGGGCGATGATATTCGTTTCTCTGCCGCCTGGGTCGAGTCCAAAGCCAAACTGGTTTACGATCAGGTTTCCGATTGGTTGGAAGATCAGGGTGACTGGCAGCCGCAAAATCCAGATATCGCTCAGCAGATCAAACTGTTGCAGCGCGTTTGTCTTGCCCGTAGTGCATGGCGTCAACAACATGCGTTAGTATTTAAAGATCGCCCAGACTACCGCTTCCTGTTAGGCGAAAAAGGCGAAGTACTGGACATCATCGTCGAGCAACGGCGCATTGCCAACCGTATTGTCGAAGAGTGCATGATTACCGCTAACGTTTGTGCTGCTCTCGTACTGCGTGAGCATCTGGGCTTCGGCATCTATAACGTCCATACCGGTTTTGACCCGGCGCTGGTCGAGCAAGCGGTGACCGTGCTGAAAGCCAACGGTGTGGATGCCGATCCACAAGCGTTACTGACGCTGCCGGGCTTTTGCGAATTACGTCGTCATCTGGATGCCCTGCCAACGCAGTTCCTCGATAGTCGCATTCGTCGTTTCCAGACCTTTGCTGAAATCAGCATCGAGCCTGGCCCGCACTTCGGTTTGGGTTTGGAAGCTTACGCGACCTGGACATCACCAATCCGTAAATACGGCGATATGGTCAACCATCGGTTGCTAAAAGCGATTATTAGCGGCGAGCAGGCAGAAAAACCGCAGGCAGAAATTACCGTTCAACTGGCCGAACGTCGCCGTCTGAACCGTATGGCCGAACGTGACGTCGGTGACTGGTTGTATGCGCGTTACCTGCAACCGAGCGCTGGCACCGATACCCGCTTCCCAGCGGAAATTATCGATATCACTCGTGGTGGTCTGCGTGTGCGACTACTGGATAATGGTGCAGTGGCCTTTATTCCCGCCCCCTTTATTCATGCGGTGCGTGATGAAATGGTATGCAGTCAGGAAACCGGCTCCGTGCAAATCAACGGTGAGGTGGTTTACCGTCAGAGCGATAAAATTGAGGTTGTTATTGCGGAAGTCCGCATGGAAACTCGCAATGTGATCGCCCGACCAGCAGCCTGATACTGGCCGTAAATTGTCAAAAAACCGTGCAGATAGCCCCAACTATCTCACGGTTTTTTTGTGTTATAATTCCGTTAATGACTCGCTAAAGGTTCCACCATCGACCGGCTGTAGGAACATGTTATTTCGATTGCTTTGATTTCCCTGACACGTCGTATTTTTCAACGACCCCGCTGAAATGAGTTGACTACGATAAATCGCGTTTATTGCTCTAGCCTAAACTGGAATATACTCAAAGCTGTAAGGTAAAGATAAGCCCGATGACCGCAAATTTTTCTGATTGCGATCTCAGTCATTTTCTATTGTGCAGTGCTATAAATAGTCCTTGGTAGATTAAACCGGAGCACACATGTTCGAGCCATGCTTTCCCGATAATGAAGCCGAGCGTCAGTCGGTCCTAAATTCGCTGAACGTGCTGGACACGAAGTCAGTAGAAAAACTGGATCGTATTACTCGGCTAGCTGCAAAGTATTTTAACGTTAGCATTGCATTGATTTCTTTGATAGACCGGGATCGCCAATGGTTTCTATCACGATCGGGGCTTGATGTACGGGAAACGCCACGGAACATTTCGTTTTGTGGCCACGCTATTTTGCAGCGTGATGCACTGATTGTGCCTGACACAGCGGCCGATCCACGCTTCTTTGACAATCCATTAGTCACCGCTGGCCCCAAGATCGGCTTCTATGCAGGACAACCGTTGTTTTCACTGGATGGCCTGCCGCTGGGGACACTGTGTATTATTGACAGTAGCCCAAAAGAGTTCTCGCGCGATATGGCGTCTGATTTACACGATTTCTCGGCGATTATTGAGGAATATCTGCGCGGTATTGAACTCAATATTTATACCGATAGCCTGAAGTCAGACTTACAGCGTACCGAAGCCTTATTTGAGCAAACATTCTCTCAGGCCGCGGTAGGAATGGCATTGGTTTCATTGGAAGGATACTGGTTACGCGTCAACCCGCGGATTTGTGAAATACTCCAGTATTCAGAACATGAGCTGCTGGAACGCACCTTTCAGGATATTACACATCCCGATGATCTAAACAGCGATCTCGAGTTATTGAAACAGTTATTAGACAATAAAATAAATACCTATTCGATAGAAAAACGCTACTTTCGAGCCGATGGTTCAATCACTTGGACGCAATTGACGGTGGCGTTAAATCGCCTCCCCAATGGACATCCCCACCATTTCATTTCTGTGGTTATGGATATCAGTGAACGCAAAGCCGCAGAAGCCGATCTGTTTGCGTTGCAACATGACCTCGAAGAGCGCATAGAAGACCGTACTCAAAAACTGAATGTGGTGGTCAATCGACTCCATTTGGAAAAAGAGCGCCTACACGCGATTACCGACAATATGCCCGCGTTGATCAGCCAAATTGATGTTGATGAGCATTATCTGTTTGCAAACAGTGCCTATAAAAACTGGTTTGGCCTGGATGATACTTGTCTTAAAACCATGACTGTACGTGAGTTTATGGGAGAGAAAGCTTATGCGACGGCCAAACCGATGATTGTACGAGCGCTACGCGGTGAAACCGTGAGCTTTGAGAATGAACTGCAAACCCGTAAAGGAGCGCTGGTGGTTCATACCACTCTGGTGCCTTGTAAAACGCAGGGTTTTTATATTCTTTCCATGGATATTTCCGAGCTAAAGCAATTGCAGCAGCGGTTGGAATACGATGTCACCCACGATATATTGACCGGCTTAACTAACCGGCGTGCTTTTTTACATCAGTTGAGTGAGACATTGTCAAATTGCGGCCCTCAGCAGCAGATGGCTTTGCTGTTTATTGACCTCGATGGATTCAAAACGGTTAACGACAATTTTGGTCATGATTTTGGTGACCAGATTCTGAAAACCTTTGCCAAATTGCTTAGTGATTGCAGTGACAGTCACAATAGTGTATCACGGCTGGCAGGCGATGAATTTACCGTTATCCTCTGGCCACTAACGGAACCGCGGCGGCAAGTCAGTGAATTTTGTGAAAAAGTACTGACACAGTTAGCGACGATAGAGAAGATTGATCGTCAGCAAGTAAAGCTGTCCGCCAGTATCGGTGCGGCCATCTCATCAGATGGCGAGATCTCCACCAAGGCATTGTTGACAAAAGCAGATGCCGCGATGTATCGCGCGAAATCTGCCGGTAAAGGAACTTACGCCATCAGTTAATACCGGGGGGGTGTTTGGAGTGTAGGGTAAACCTTGCTGCTGAATGGCTCACTTCTTGCGTCACCTGTGCTTTACTCCAAGTGACACCGTAACGCCTCATGTTGTCCGTGAGGCATTTTGTCTTCGACGTGAGTCCTCAGCGAGGCTCAGCTCAGCATTGATGAACCGAATACACCGTACCAGTCTTGTTCAAACTGGAGCACTGCGGCCTGTACCGCGGGTGTACTGATAAATTGTTCAGCCACGTCTACCGGCAGTGTTACCGATTGGCAGCCCGCCAGCAGGCAATCCAGCACCTGTCGTGGAGTACGGAAACTGGCAGCCAGCACTTTTGCCTGTGGTGCGTGCAAATTCAGTAATTTCTGCAATTCACCAACCATTGCAATGCCATCCTGACCCTGTGCATCAAGGCGGTTAACGTAAGGAGCCACGTATTCCGCCCCAGCCAGCACCGCCAATAATCCCTGCCCAGCACCGTAGACTGCGGTACCCAGCGTCGGAATCGACATGGTTTTCAGCTTTTTGATCGCAGCTAGCCCTTCGCTGGTCACTGGGATTTTTACCACCAGTCCAGGCACGCGCTCGGATAGCAGTATCGCTTCCGCCACCATTCTCTCACTGTCACTGGCGATCACCTGAGCAAACAGTTTACCGGTGCCACCCAAAGCATCTCGCAGCGCTGGCAAGACTTCCCAGATAGGTTTCCCTTCTTTCGCCAGGATACTCGGATTGGTAGTGACGCCCTGTAAAGGCAAAATTCGCGCCAAACGTTTTACCGCCGTAACATCTGCCGTATCGAGATAAAGCTCCATGAGGTTCTCCTGATTCAATGAGTATGGGTTCCAAGATCCTGCTGTCAGCATAAACTAATCGAATATAATTTCGCTGATCGTCATCATAGGTGTTTTATTGATTATTTTCCCGTAGATCGAAACCGATCTGCCACCTTGGAAGATGGATCCGAATGGCGATGGGTAAAGATGACGGCAAGCCAAATTAAGACTATTTACCTATTAAATATTTTGTAGCAACTTATACTGCTTTCTTGTGGGGAATAGGCCAACAAATTAGAATTAATCTGGTATATAGCCCAGATTAACGTTTTATATGCCAAACATTTAATAAAATAAGACAAAAGCTAAATTTGGAGTCCCGCCTATACTTAGTAAGGGCACTCCAATGGTTACCATGATCGCAACTTTGCTGCTGTCATGTTATTCCAAGCCAACGTCAGGAGAATTTATGATGATTATCAATAAACGATTTGCTACTGCCGCATTAGCAGTGACTTTGGCATTATCCCTCAGCGCTTGTTCCAATATGTCCAAGCGAGATCGTAATACCGCCATCGGCGCCGGTGCCGGGGCGGTGGGTGGTGCCGTACTCACTGGCAGTACACTGGGGACACTGGGTGGTGCTGCAATTGGTGGGGTTATTGGCCATCAGGTGGGTAAATAAGCTTCGCGCTTTGATCTATTTTTGCCTAGGCTGACTCTGTCACAGCAAAACGGCCATATCTGCACTGGATATGGCCGACGTCAATATTCAACCGCCCGCCAGTTTCACTTTCATTCCCTTGGCTTCCAGCAGTTGCTTTAACAAATCTCGTTTGTCACCCTGAATTTCAATGACACCATCTTTGAGTGCTCCCCCGCAGCCGCATTTTTTCTTCAGTTCCGCCGCCAGTTTTTCCAGCATCTCATCGCTAGCGTCCACGCCGGTAATCAGGCAAACGCCCTTACCTTTTCGTCCACTGGTTTGTCGCTGAATACGCACAATACCGTCGCCTTTTGGACGTTCAATTTTTGCCGCTGGCTCGTTGATGCGCCCAGTCTCGGTTGAGTAAACCAGGCGGTTGTTATCATTAGACATTAAGCCTCCCTCACTAAGGATGTGCGGATATCACGCAGGGTTTGCGCTGGATCGGCTGATTGGGTGATTGGACGCCCGATCACCAGATAATCCACACCGGCGGCCAGTGCCTGCTGCGGCGTCATGATTCGGCGCTGATCGCCGGCGGCGCTGCCGACAGGACGGATCCCCGGCGTGACCAGTTTAAATGCACTGCCGCAGCTTTGTTTGAGGCGCTGCGCTTCCTGAGCAGAACAGACTACGCCATCCAGCCCGCAAGATTGGGTCAGTTTCGCCAGACGCTCGGCATGATCGGCAGGAGCCAAATCAATACCGATAGCACGCAAATCCTCCCCTTCCATACTGGTTAGTACGGTAACAGCAATCAGCAAGGGTGCATCTGAACCATAAGGTAGCAAGGCTTCTTTAGCCGCAGTCATCATGCGTGCACCGCCAGTGGCATGGACATTCACCATCCAAACCCCCAACTCAGCCGCCGCCGCTACCGCCTTAGCGGTAGTATTCGGAATATCATGAAATTTTAGATCGAGGAAAACGTCAAAACCCCGTTGATGCAGATCGCGAACCAACTGTGGTCCAAATAAAGTAAACATCTCTTTACCGACTTTTAACCGGCAATCCTGTGGGTCAATGCGGTCGGCAAAAGCCAGCGCCGCATTCTTGTCAGCATAATCCAACGCGACCACAATCGGGGAAGAGCCTAAGTCATTATTATTGTTTTTAGTTTCAGACTTCATGTTTCTACCTTATGTAATATGCGCAAATGATGACTGTCCGAGGCGTAATCCGCTAATAACAGCCGTTCAAAAACATTAACCGCCCGCATTCTACATGGCGTAGCGGCGGAATTACAGTCATCAGGCTGGCTTTGCTGTTGCGACAAAGGATGAGTCAAAAGAGGAAAGCCACTAACCCGTGGTCAATTTATGTCAGTAACGTGTAGAAAGTCATAGCTGATGTTGAGTCAATCAGTTTCAATAAAGGTAAATTTTCATTCTAAATATTTGATTAAGATGCTCAGTATTTTGTGATTTTTATTAAAAATAGATGCTATATCATTCAGTCCATCGGAAGACATCGCCTTCCACTTGACCAATATGGACTGGAGTTTTACATGAAAAATATCAAATATATTGCCGCCACCTTAGCACTCGCCCTCGTTTCCTTCACCAGCGTGGCAGCAACCGACGCCAAAAGTCAACAATCAGTAAGTTTGAATAAAATTGGCGTCATTTCTGCCAGTAATGCCGGTACTCTGACGGAACTGGAAAATGCACTGGCAGCAAAAGCGCAAGCTTCAGGTGCAAAAACCTTCCAGATAACTTCTGCCAGCGGGAATAACAAATTGCATGGCACTGCCGTGATTTATCAATAATTGATCATGATGTCCGATAATGACGCAGCCGTAAATATCCGGTAGGCATCAACAAAAAGAGCGCTTGGTCGCTCTTTTTACATTCGCTTATATGAATTTTTTGTAAATTTTATGTTGTCAGCTGGACAGCGCGCGCAACCTCACATAGCTTGGTATTTTCCCTTTGTTAAAGGTGACATGATGAGCGAAGTATCTACGTTAACCATTAAAATCCCTCTGGAGTTAAAAGAGAAAATCCGCGCAGCGGCACTGGAGAAACAATTCTCGCTGAGTACCGAAGTGTGTGAACGGTTAGAGCAGAGTTTTGACGTCGCAGCAAAAAGTAACAAAGGTGGCCGTAAAGGCACTAAGGCTCATCAGGCTGAAATTGATAATCAGGGAATCGAAGAGGACGCTGAACAACCGTTAAGTCAGAAGGAATTGAAGAAACTGCGATGGCTATTAAAAGATGCGGTCAAGGCTAACCAGAAGAAAAAGTAGCCCTCATTGAGTCATCGGGGTGACATATTGCCGCTCACCCTGATGCCAATCAAACCCAGACCTTACTGACCGTCCAAACCTCGAATCGGTTTTACCGATGCCCAGGCACGACAGGATGGACAATGCCAATACAATGAATGTGCGGTAAAACCGCATTTATGGCAACGATAGCGTGGTTTAGTCCGAATTTGTTCACCGACCATATCCCGTAAGAGCAGCAAACTCTCTTTCGCTCGCCCTTCTTCGGCATCAGCTAAATGGTAATCCATCAATCGATAGAATACACGCATGGTTGGATGGCGCTGTAGCTGGCGGTTAATATACACTTGAGCCACATCGCGCCCGTCTTGCTGTTCGAGAATTTCTGCCAGCATTAACTCGGCGGTAGCGCCGGTATTATCCTCCACGCAGCGTTTCAGAAAATCAGCCCATACGCGTGGTTGCTGTAAATGCTGATAGCAGTCATGCAGCATGGGTAGCGCTTCGCTCACGACCTCTTTGTCCTGCTCCAGCACTTGTTGCAATGCTTCGGCCGCTTTCCCATAATCGCCTCTGGCAATGTGTACCCGGCCCTGCATAATCGACACCCGCGCACAGTCTTTGTCAGCATTTGCCGCTTTTTTCAACAGGTTCATCGCCTTATCAAGATCATCGCTGCCCATGGCCTGTAAAGCCAGTTCACAATAGAAATGGGCAATTTCGCTACGTTGTCGATCTTTGCCCAGCTTGACTAAACGTTCGGCAACTTCAATCGCTTTCAGCCAGTCGCTGGTCGCCTGATGAATCGTCAATAATTGCTGCAAAGCACCGATGCGAAACTCTGTTTCTTCAATCAGTTGGGTAAACATATCTTCGGCGCGATCATATAAACCCGCAGCCATATAATCGCGGCCCAATTGCTGTATCGCCAGTAAGCGTTGTTCAAAAGTCAGGGAGGCACTTTCCATCAATGCCTGATGAATACGAATCGCGCGATCCACTTCCCCGCGAGAACGAAACAGATTGCCGAGCGTCAGATGAGCTTCAACGGTGGAGCTATCCTCTTTCAACATATCCAGAAAGAGATCCACCGCTTTATCTTGTTGATTGGATAAAAGGAAGTTAACCCCTGCCACATATTCACGGGACAGGCGATTGGCATCCTGTTGCTTATCCTGCTGAGCGCTTCTGCGCCCCATGTACCAGCCATAGGCGGCAGCTACGGGCAACAACAGAAACAGCAGTTCTAACATAGAGGATTATTCCTTGCCGACAACCGGCTGAGCGGCAGAATGATGCCCTTCAGCAGGTTGTTGCAGTTCAAGACGTTTGATTTTGCGCTCTGCCCGAGCCAGAGAGATTCGGACTCGCAGATAAAAGAGCCCGCAAATGATCCAGCCTAAAACCAATCCCATGGCAAACAATGTCGCTAATAACGTTGATACGCGGTATTCGCCTTTAGCCAATAAATAGTTAAAGGTAACAACCTGATCGTTATTCGCCCCTAACGTGACTGACATCACGAAAATAACCAGTACTAACAAAAAAATCAGCAAATATTTCACGTTCTTTCCCATAGGCCGGGTTGACCCGACGAATTATGCCAAATAGATGGCTACATGACGTTATAAATTAACACTTACCGTCGTAGCAAAGAACCCCTAAAGCAGTACAAAAGAACGATCTTCAACGCTATTTTTGACGTTTAATCACTTTCGTTCAAAAAGTAATGAGAAACTGCCGCTATGACAGCCTACTTGTATGATATGGGGGCGATATCCATCAAAGGCAAATCAAAGTGGCCAATAGGATATATTGCTGACTTATTATCAGTCGTTGTCTCGATGCTCAATCTCTTTTTGCTCCTGCGGTAGAATACTCAACGGCCCTATCCAACGCTGCACTAGCGTGGTTGCCAATCCTACCAGTAACCCACTGATTAACGTTGCCATGATTAAATCCTGCGGCCAGTGCATGCCCAGAACCAACCGGCTGCCCATCACGCCGGTGGCCCATAGCATTAGCAGTGCAATGGTTTTGTAATGACGGCGTGGCCAAAGCAGGCCAACGCCCAGTAATGCCCAGGTCACCGCAAATACTGTATGGCCTGATGGGAAAGCAAATCCGGTTTCAAACTGCCAATGCTCGACTAACCACTGCGGAACCTGCGTTTGCCCCTGCATGCGTTCTTCGATCAATGCGCTACGCTGTTGACGTGGGAGCGCGTAAAATTGTTCACTACTGAGCGTGTTTTTCTCCGCCAGCCAAACGACAAAAGGCCGGGGTTCTTGTACTTGTTCTTTAATTAGCGATTTCACGCCTTGTCCGGTCAGGATAGCCAGCGTCAAGATCGCCAATAAACCCAGCGCCGGTTTAAGGCGAAAACGTAAACACCACAGAAACCAGGCACTGAGAATGATGCTAGTTATGATTCCCCACGGAGCGGTCACGGTTTCCGTTAGCCAAAAAAATCCTTTCAGCCAGATAGCAGGCTCACCAGGTTGCCAATGCCAACCAGAGATCCATACCGCAGTCGGCATTAATAATAAAAGTAAAGTTCCAATAATGATTCGTTTCGCGATGTCTAACATTAAGTTTCCTTTTCTTTACTGAGTCTTGCTGCCGTTTTTTTTACTGCGGTTTTCTATTTCATTGATAATATACGTAAAATTAATTAAATAGTGAAATTATCTCTAGCGTCAACTATTGTTGGTTAAATGTTGAGCAGCTAACTATTAAAAGTTATGGCACTATAAATATGCATGATAAATAGAGTAAGCAGCGAAATTTAATTTTAGCCATTTCACTGGTTAAACCGCGGATCTGACAGTAGGATGCGCTACAACAATTGTATAAGAGCCTGACGTATTAATATGAATACTAACATGCAGTTAAAACGTGTAGCAGAAGCCAAGTTGCCTACGCCATGGGGCGACTTCCTGATGGTGGGTTTTGAAGAATTAGCAACAGGTCACGATCATTTGGCATTGATTTTTGGTGATATTTCGGGTGAGACGCCGGTACTTTCCCGGGTTCATTCCGAATGTCTGACCGGCGATGCTCTGTTCAGTTTGCGCTGCGATTGTGGTTTTCAACTGGAAGCAGCTTTAGCTCACATTGCTGAAGAAGGCCGTGGTGTATTGATTTATCACCGTCAGGAAGGTCGTAATATTGGTTTACTGAATAAAATTCGCGCCTACGCACTACAGGATTTGGGGGCTGATACTGTCGAAGCCAATAATCAGCTCGGCTTTGCTGCCGATGAGCGCGATTTTACTTTGTGCGCTGATATCTACAAATTGCTGGGCGTCAAAGCCGTGCGTTTATTGACGAATAACCCTAAAAAGGTCGAGATTCTCAGCGAGGCGGGGATCAATATCGTTGAGCGTGTGCCATTGTTGGTTGGCCGCAATCCAAAGAACGAAAGTTATATGGCCACTAAAGCCGCCAAAATGGGGCACCTGCTCAACAAATAGCTTTGTTTATGAATTCTGTCAGCAAAAAAGGGGGGGCCAGCCCACCCTTTTCGTTACAGTGTCACTCTATCACAACATTTTACGAATCATATAGTGTAAAATCCCGCCATGTTGGAAGTAGATTAATTCATTACCCGTATCGATCCTACAATGCATATTCACGGTTTCTTGTCGCCCATCGGCATAGGTCAAACGAACCGGAACCGGCTGGCCGGGCTGAAGATCTGGCAACCCACTGACGCTAATGGTTTCGTCACCGCTTAGCCCCAACGTTTTACGCGTGACACCGACGGGGAATTCCAGTGGTAAAATGCCCATTCCTATCAAGTTAGACCGGTGAATTCGCTCAAAAGACTCGGCAATCACCACTCTAATGCCCAGTAAGCGTGGCCCTTTCGCCGCCCAGTCGCGGCTGGAACCCGAGCCATATTCTTTCCCTGCAATGATCGCCAACGGGACATTTTCCTGCTGATAACGCATGGCTGCATCATAGATAGCCATTTGATTCTGAGAGGGAATATGCCGCGTCATGCCACCTTCCACACCGGGTACCATTTCATTCCGAATCCGAATATTGGCGAAAGTGCCGCGCATCATCACGTTATGGTTTCCCCGACGAGAACCATAAGAATTAAAATCACTGACTTCGACGCCTCGGTCGCGTAAATAGCGACCCGCCGGGCTATCCAGTTTGATATTACCCGCAGGAGAAATATGATCGGTGGTGACAGAATCAGCCAGAATAGCCAGAATTCGTGCATCCTGAATATCGGCGACCGGTTTCGGTTCGGCTGTCATGTCACTAAAAAATGGCGGGAGGCAAATATAAGTCGAGTCTGGCTGCCAGTGATAAGTTGGCGAGCTTTCTACCTGAATGGCCTGCCAATTTTTGTCGCCGCTAAAGACCTCTGCGTACTCCTTACGGAACATCTCGGTTTTAACTTCTTCCACGGCTTTGGCAATTTCAGCCGCCGTCGGCCAGATATCTTTAAGATAAACCGGCTGACCATCAATATCTTCACCCAATGGCTTCGTGGTGAGATCCCGTTTCATATTTCCCGCGAGCGCATAGGCCACCACCAACGGGGGTGACGCCAGCCAGTTGGTTTTAACCAAAGGATGAATACGCCCTTCAAAGTTACGGTTGCCGGATAACACCGCGCCGACGGTTAAATCACCTTCTTTGATGGCTTTTTCAATAGGATCGAGCAACGGCCCCGAGTTACCAATACAGGTGGTACACCCGTAACCCACCAGATTAAAGCCCAGACGATCCAGATAGACGCTCAACCCGGCAGCATTCAGATATTCGGTCACCACTTTCGAACCCGGTGCCAGCGACGTTTTTACCCAAGGTTGGGTTTTTAGCCCTTTTTCTACTGCGTGTTTCGCCAGCAAGCCAGCCGCCATCAGAACGCTCGGATTGGACGTATTAGTGCAAGAGGTAATTGCCGCGATCACCACCGCACCATTTTCTAAGCTGTGGCTTTGGCCGTTCAGGGTAAAACTCACCTGCCCAGCCTTATCTTTTTTGCTGCCTATTTCCAGTTCGCCAAAGGCATTAAATGCCTGTGGAACCTTCGGTAATGCCACGCGATCCTGTGGTCGTTTCGGCCCAGCCAGACTCGGTTCAACCGTATTCAGATCCAACGACAACGTACTGGTGAAGGTTGGCTCATCGCCCGGATTCCGCCATAATCCCTGCGCTTTGCTGTAAGCTTCAACCAATGCGATCTGTCCATCGCTGCGGCCACTAAGCCGCATATAACTCAGCGTGATATCATCGACTGGGAAGAAACCGCAGGTCGCACCGAATTCCGGCGACATATTGGCGATAGTCGCTCTATCTGCCAGCGGCAAATCCGCTAATCCATCGCCATAAAATTCAACAAACTTCCCCACCACACCGTGTTTGCGCAGCATCTGCGTGACGGTCAAAACCAAATCGGTGGCGGTAATCCCTTCGCGGATTTTTCCCGTCAGTTTGAAGCCCACCACATCAGGGATGAGCATCGAAACTGGCTGCCCCAACATTGCCGCCTCCGCTTCTATCCCGCCCACGCCCCAACCCAAAATCCCCAGTCCGTTGATCATGGTGGTGTGGGAATCAGTACCAACCAAAGTATCAGGGTAAGCTACCCGTTGGTTGCCCTGCTGTTCGTGCCAGACCGTTTGCCCCAGATACTCCAGATTCACCTGATGACAAATTCCGGTTCCCGGCGGTACTACGCGAAAACGGTTAAAGGCTTTTTGCCCCCAACGCAGAAAAGTATAACGCTCATGGTTACGTTCCATTTCCAACCGAACATTCTCACCAAAGGCAGCCTCATCACCAAATTCGTCCACCGTCACGGAATGGTCAATGACCAAATCCACCGGTGACAGTGGATTGACCTGATTGACGTCACCGCCCAGCCGTCGAACCGCTTCTCGCATCGCCGCCAAATCCACCACTGCGGGCACGCCGGTAAAGTCCTGCATCAGCACTCGAGCCGGTCGATAGGCTATTTCACGTTCGGCGTGGCCGGTTTGCAGCCAGTCCACCATCGCTTGCAGGTCATCCTCTTGTACCGTATCACCATCAAGATGGCGTAACAGATTTTCCAGCAGGACTTTCATTGATTTAGGTAGCCGATCAATATCCCCCAACAGCGGAGCCACCTGCGGCAGGCTGTAGTAATGATATTCTGTACCTAACGCGACCAACGTAGCCAGGCTTGTTTTGCGTAGATCCAACGACATAACGCCTCCAGAATTTTTGTCGCGCGTCTCTTGCGGTAATTTTCGCGCAGCAAATGGACAATAACCCGTTTAGTTATAATGTTTGATATAACTATAACACAAACCAATGATAACATTTTGATAACAAAATCAGTTATCCATGGCAATCGGTCATGGCTATGCTGGGGATATCGGCTGGCAGTTTAGGCTGATAGCTAGGTGACTGCCGCTGTTTCACCATATGATCAATCAGTGGATGAAACATCCGCGCTGCGTACGTTGTTCTCTACCTGAGTATTAATTGCTGAGTTGCTGCGGTTTTCGGCCTTGGCTGGTTCAGATGGCTTGAGTTCTGAGGAGAATGCTCTGCGGTACTCACTGGCTCGGTAAGGTGTGAACTTATAATTATCCGTATCATAATCACTTGCCAGTGCGCGTGTTTGATGTAAATTTTGATATGCCCAACTGACACCTAGCCCATGATACCCCTGTACGGTAGCCTGAATCCCCTGGCGACTAAGCGCATCGGCCATATAACGAGCCAAAGGCTGCGCCCCCTCTTTGCTTTGCGCATTTTCGGCCAAAGCGGCCTTATTCATCGTCATGGCGGTTTCACGATCGGCACTTTCGCATTGCATCATTCGGATATCGATTTTTTTATCTGGGATGCTATTTATCAATTGTTTAATTTCACTGACTACCATTTCAGACGTTTTAACACTTTTAGAGCCATCGGGGGTTGCCGCAATCATATTACTTCCGGCAAATCCATGACCGACAATATATATTTTTTCCAAAATTTTGGGATTGGCTTTATCTAAAGAGATGATGGGTGTTTTGCGCAATGCCAGAAGCGCGCCCAATACCTTTATTTTGACCGGCGCTTTTTTATGTAATGCTTCGATTGAGGTCTTATTTAAATACTTATCTACTTTGGTCGATAATGACTCCACCCGTTTAAATGCATCACGATTGGATTCTATATAGCTTGCCAGTCCCGTCTCCATTAGTTTTTGGCTATCGGAAGATAATATCGGGTAAGGTTCTTTTCCCTGCAACACCCTTGATGCATTAATCTCGATGGCTTGTGTAATCATATCTTTATTAAAGAAAGTCGCATAAATATAAGCTTTAACTGGTGGTGAAACCGAGTTTTTTTTTGCCAGAGCGGTTTGCAGTCCTTCGGTTTTTTGAGCCGCTAACGGACATGCTTTATTAGTTTGAATGAGGCGGTTCTCGGTGGTGGTGTTTACCCCAACAATTTTGCCAATGAACTGACTTTTAGCTTCCGTTGCTGGAGCCTGATTTTTCACCCTATTTTGTGGCGTTATATTGGGTGCCTGGTAGATCCTCATCAAGAAAACCTTATAGATAGATAAGTAAAAAAGATTTAAATTAAGTAAAAGTAATAATTGCAGAGGGATATGTAAGTTTCTTTAATAAAACGATGTTTATGGGGAAAAACCAACCGTGAGCAAACGGTAAGTAATAGACAGAGGGAGCCAATTGGGGAAGGTACACATAAAAAAACACCGAAGGATATCATCTCCAGTGTTTGGGATAATTTAGCAAAAGCAACACCAGAATCTGTGACGGTGTCACTTAATGAAGTCTTTAATCGCTTTAAACATCGACTCCATCTCTATTAAGTCGATCGGTATCAGGCTTTAGCCAGGAATTGAATGTATCTATCAAAGAAATCACACCGGAATGACACAAATTGCTAAACAGATCGCTTGGCGATTAATTCATCCGTTATTGGACTAAAAAATCACCCGTATCAACCATTATTGCACCCGTTTCATCCATACCATTACTGAGGGATGAGGTGACAACACCGTTGTTCTTGCTGAAATACCCATCCATATTTGCACTGCTATCTTCCGTTGGTGCCAAGGTAAACCAATTTGTCATGGCTGTTTTCATCCAAATCGTGGTGGGATCTTTGGCCGATGAGGTCATCTTCCATGCCTGTCCCTTATTACCAGCGCCTAATGCGTCATTAAGTAAAGTGTTAACTCTTTCTTTTACTAGGTCTTCATTTGCCGGCATGCCGGATAGTCCGCAAGCCATGTGTCCACAAAACAGGTTACCGTCACTTTTGACCAGCAACAAAATGACGCAGACGCTGGCACCTTGTGAGCCAAAGGTTTGAGCATTGGCTAAATCACCCGGCGCTTTTACTCCGTAACGACCGGTTGCTGGGACATAATAAGTTAAACTTGGCATCATTTTCTCCTATCGTGAGTTTTGCTACTCTGTGTCGGCTTATCGAGTACCACCTTGGCGGCCTAAATAGGCGAGTTGCCTAAGAAGTGCTAACCATTCGATCCTATCAGTGTAGATGACGATTGCAGATTTTCCTTTAAAGATTTTTATCTTTTCAAGGTCTGTCGGATAAAGAGAATGATAGGAATAAATAGTTTACATTGGCTTGCTGTTTTTTAATTTTATGATTGAAAAATAAGAAGTTAATTTTATTTAAGCGCAATTTAACATTCATTATAGGTTATTTTTTAAATGAAAAACCCCGTAGGAGGAAAGTGGTTTATCAATAAGAAAGGCTAAAAAATGGGGATTCACTGAGGAGGTTTTTTACTTTTATTAATAGCTAAATTAAACATTTCTCTGATTTATTTGAGTTCACTAACTTCAATTTTCATCATATTTTTAATCTTCGAAACGCACCATTTTCCCCATGTCGTGGATAAACCAGCGATCCAATGAAATGTAAAACAGAGAAGCGGTGATTGATCCCCTCCTCTGTTAAATATCAGCTCACGGCAAAAATCCATACCCACTCATTGACCCGCAATTCACAGATAGTGAGCGACTATGATGGTTAGAGGTGAATTTAATCTATTGATTTTATTATTATTTTATCGGTAGTTTAATATCTTTAAACATCGCCTCAATATCTTCATTCGAACGCAACGCGACCGCATTATCGACTACATCGCGAGTGAGATGCGGAGCAAAACGCAATATAAAATCGTACATATAGCTACGCAGGAAAGTACTACGGCGGAAACCAATCTTGGTCGTGCTGTAAGTAAAGATATCGCGAGCATCCACCGTAACCAGGTCGGGATCTTGTACAGGATCAACCGCCATACTGGCAATCACCCCCACACCTAAACCCAAGCGCACATAAGTCTTGATAACATCGGCATCAGTGGCAGTGAAAACGATGCGTGGCGTCAGCCCTGCTCGGTTAAATGCGGTATCCAGCTCGGAGCGACCCGTGAAACCGAAGGTATAAGTCACGATAGGATACGCGGCCAGCTCTTCAATAGTGACATGGGCTTTACCCGCCAGCGGATGATCCGGTTTTACCACTACCGCACGATTCCAGTGGTAGCAAGGCAGCATAATCAAATCATCATAGAGATGGAGCGCTTCGGTAGCGATCGCGAAATCGGCGCTACCTTTTGAAACCGCCTCAGCAATTTGCGTCGGTGAACCCTGGTGCATATGCAGTGACACCCGAGGATAGCGCTCAATAAATCCTTTGATCACATTCGGCAATGCATAGCGAGCCTGAGTATGGGTCGTTGCCACATACAGTGAACCTTTATCAGGATAAGTATGCTCACCGGCCACCGCTTTAATGGCGTCAACTTTGGATAACACTTCACGAGCGATACGGATAATTTCCAGACCCGCTGGCGTCACCTGCGTCAAATGTTTGCCACTGCGAGCAAAAATCTGAATACCCAGTTCATCTTCCAACATGCGGACTTGCTTGCTGATCCCCGGCTGAGAGGTATACAAGCCCTCTGCGGTCGAAGAAACGTTAAGGTTATGATTGACCACCTCAACGATGTAACGAAGCTGCTGCAATTTCATATCTATACCATCCTAGGTTGAACACTGTGAGCATCTCACAGTTTGGTATATCGGTATCACCCTGGTAAGCCAAATAGTTATTAACTAGAAACTTATTAATTCTATTATGCAAACGGTGTCTGAATCTCTTTTATAATAGTGTTTAACGATAAGAAAAATTTTAATATAACCACTATAACATTTTGCATACCACTGTATAGCACTTAACAATAAATACAGTTTTGCCTAATCTGCAATCGCCATTGATTACGAAAAGTAAATAGTGGTGTAAATTTTAAAGACTATAAAGCCGTTACCCACTTTAGCCCATAAAAAAACCAGCCACTAAGACTGGTTTTTTATGCTGAGAACGCAAAGTTGCGCACCCTAACAATTACTTTTTGGTTTCAACCCACTTACCGTCGATATAGAAAGCAGTCCAACCTGTTGCTTTGCCCTCTTTCTCTGACGAAACATATTGCTGTTTCGTTTTACGGCTAAAGCGAACCAAGGTTTTATTACCTTCCGGATCGGCTACTGGCGCATCAGCCAGATAACACAATTTCTCTGGTAGACGATCTTTGAAACGAACCAACTCTTCCACTAACGGCGCGCGGGTTTCACGGGATTTAGGGAAAGTGTTCGCAGCAAGGAATACGCCAGCCGCACCATCACGTAATACAAAGTAGGCATCAGATTTTTCGCATGCTAATTCAGGCAAAGGAACCGGATCTTCTTTCGGCGGAGCCACTTCACCACTGCGTAAAATTTTGCGCGTGTTTTTACATTCGTCGTTGGTGCATCCCATGTATTTACCGAAGCGCCCCAATTTCAGGTGCATTTCAGAACCACATTTTTCACATTCAACGATCGGGCCTTCGTAACCCTTGATACGGAACTCACCGGTTTCGATCTCGTAACCTTCACAGGCGGGGTTATTACCACAAACATGCAATTTACGTTGCGTATCGATCAGGTAACTGTCCATTGCAGTGCCACACTTCTGGCAACGACGACGGGCACGCAGCGCGTTGGTTTCCGCATCATCCCCTTCCAGAATGTTGAGAATTTCCGTTTCCGGCACCAGGTTGATGGTGGTTTTACAACGTTCTTTCGGTGGCAATGCATAACCAGAGCACCCAAGGAAGACTCCGGTGCTTGCGGTACGGATCCCCATTTGGCGACTACAGGTTGGGCAATCAATGCTGGTCATCACCATCTGGTTCGGGCGCATACCGCCTTCTTCAGGATCTTTTTCGGCGGTTTCAAGTTGTTCGCTGAACTCAGCAAAGAACTCATCCAGCACGGTTTTCCATTCTGCCTGATCGTTGGCAACCTGATCCAAACCACTTTCCATGCGGGCGGTGAAATCGTAATTCATCAACTCACGGAAGTTTTCTTCCAGACGGTCAGTGACGATCTCACCCATTTTTTCCGCATAGAAACGCCGGTTTTCTACTCTGACGTAACCACGATCCTGAATAGTAGAAATAATCGATGCATAGGTGGACGGACGGCCAATACCACGTTTTTCCAGTTCTTTAACCAGTGACGCTTCGCTATAACGCGCAGGCGGCTTGGTAAAGTGCTGGCTGGGGATCAGTTTTTGCAGATCCAGCTCACTTCCCACTTCAATCACTGGCAAGGTGCGATCTTCATCACCTTTACGCAGCGCAGGCATCACTTTGGTCCAGCCGTCAAAACGCAATGTACGGCCTTTAGCGCGTAATTGATAATCGCCAGCTTGTACCGTCAGTGTGGTGGAGTCGTATTTTGCCGGTGTCATTTGACAGGCAACGAATTGACGCCAGATCAACTGATACAGTTTCTGCGCATCTGCTTCCATGTCTTTTAACTGTTCGGCCAGCACATTGACATCCGATGGACGGATGGCTTCATGCGCTTCTTGCGAATTCTCTTTGCTGCTGTACTGATTGGCTGAAGGCGGCAAATATTTATCGCCAAAATTATCACCAATATAACCACGCACCATAGTCAGTGCATCCTGACTTAAATTGGTGGAATCGGTACGCATATAAGTGATATGCCCCGCTTCATACAGGCGCTGTGCCATCATCATGGTTTTTTTCACGCCGAAACTCAGGCGGGTACTGGCAGCCTGTTGCAAGGTTGAGGTGATGAAAGGTGCACCCGGTTTGCTACTGGTCGGTTTATCTTCACGATCCAGCACTTGGTAACGTGCGTTTTCCAACAACGTCAGTGCAGCGTGGGTCTGCTCACGATTAACCGGTTTGAACGGTTTATTGTGGGCATGGGTGACTTCCATCTGAATAGGAATTTCACCTTTTGCCAGCAGGTCAGCATGCAATTGCCAGTATTCTTCAGGAACAAACGCCTTAATGTCTTTTTCCCGCTCAACCACCAAACGCACAGCAACAGATTGCACTCGCCCGGCAGATAAACCGCGCGCAATTTTTTTCCATAACAGCGGGGAAACCATATAACCCACAACCCGATCCATAAAACGACGGGCCTGTTGCGCGTTAACTCGGTTGATATTTAATTCACCCGGTTGGTTAAAAGCTTGCTGAATGGCGTTTTTAGTAATTTCGTTAAATACGACTCGGCTAAAACGCTTGTCGTCGCCACCAATGACTTCCCGCAAATGCCAGGCAATAGCCTCTCCTTCGCGGTCAAGGTCGGTTGCGAGATAGATGTGGTCAGCATTCTCGGCCAGGGCTTTAAGCTCAGCAACCACTTTCTCTTTGCCGGGCAGAATTTCATATTGAGCTTTCCAACCGTGATAGGGATCGACGCCCATTCGGTTTACCAGCGCAACTTTTTCGTCCTTTTTAACTTTCTTTTTGGGTTTGTCTTCTTTCTTGGTTTTATCTTCGGTTGAGTTAGCGCTCTTCTTGCTGGCTGAACCACTGGTCGGTAAATCACGAATGTGACCGACACTGGACTTAACCACGTAGTCATTCCCTAAATACTTATTAATAGTTTTGGCTTTTGCCGGGGACTCAACTATTACGAGAGCTTTGCCCATAATTACCTTTACCTAAATTATTTCTTCTAAAAGAAGGTTTTTATCTCGCCGTACCGCAGCATTCTGTATCTCTTTTTTATATTGCGGCACTTTTACAGGATATCAACATGTTTTTTTAACCCACTACTCAACCAGCAGGTTCCAAAACCCTGGCGAACATCCTCAAGATTTTCGTCTACACCCGGAAATTCGGCAATGAGTTCAGCCTAATCGCGGCAACAAAACCTTCCACCTAGTAGTATAAAATCCCACACTGTACCTGATAAAAACCGCTGCGCAACCTAATTAACTCGGAATCGTCATTTACTCAATCTCCCCGGTTAATCGGTTGTTCACTCGCATAAACCTTAGCCTGTTTGCGGATAAACGCTAACCCGCAGTAGAATAGCGGCATAAATTCACTAACAGGGAGAAAGATAATGCATAACGAAACAACCCCGGTTCAACGAGAGGCATTACTGGCAGAAGCCAATGAAATAATTCGGCAGCATGAAGATTATCTGCATGGAATGTTGGCAACTGAAGTAGAACAAAAAGGGCCAGTGCTGGTATTCCGTGGCGAATTCTTCTTGGACGCCGATGGATTACCCACGAGAAAAACTACCGCCGTATTTAATATGTTTAAACATTTGGCTCATGTTTTATCGGCTAAATATCATTTGGTTGATTAGGATAATCGGCACAGTCAGCTTGTTTTGTAAACAAGTCAGAGCGTCATAAAATAACAGGGGGCATCAGCCCCCTGCTTTCTTCTATTAATAGCCAATAAGATGACAGTAAATAATAGCCAGTAATATTACAGCAAAGGCTTTTCACCGCGCTGCCACCAGCGCAATAACAAGCGGTCAATGCTTTCAGCCGCACTACCGGTAAAACGATCCATTAGCCGTTTACGTCGAGAATAGCGAACACTAATAACCTCGTGATTTTCCATTTCAGCGATCAATAAATCATCGCTGGTTCCAATTGCATCCACCAGACCTTTTTCCTTGGCCTGAGTACCAAACCAATGCTCGCCCGTCGCTACCGCATCAATGTCCAGCGATGGACGCTGTTGTTTAACAAACTGCTTGAATAGTTTATGGGTTTCATTCAAATCTTCGCGGAATTTCTCCCGGCCTTGCTCGGTATTCTCACCAAATAAAGTCAGGGTACGTTTGAATTCACCCGCTGTGTGTAGCTCGAGATCGATATCATTCTTTTTCAATAGTCGATGGAAGTTTGGAATTTGTGCCACCACGCCGATAGAACCGATGATGGCAAACGGCGCTGAGACAATGCGATCCGCAACGCAGGCCATCATATAGCCGCCGCTGGCGGCGACTTTATCTACGGCGACAGTCAAACGCACGCCCGCATGACGCAAACGCTCCAGTTGTGATGCAGCCAAACCGTAGCCATGCACCACACCACCTGGGCTTTCCAGCCGTAGCAACACTTCATCCTGTGGCGTGGCGACTGCCAGCACTGCCGAGATCTCTTCCCGTAGTGAAGTGACTTCATGTGCATCGATGCTACCTTTAAAATCAAGTACATACAGGCAAGGTTTCACCGCCGCGATAGCCCCGGCTTTGGCGCGTTGTTTTTTCAATTTCACATCGGATTTTTGCTGTTTTCTGAACTCTTTACTCCAGATTTTCTGTTCAGCCGGAGCCATCCGCGCCAGACGCATTTCCCGCTGGGTGTCACGATATTGCTCACCGAGATCGGCCAACTTTAGTTCACCCCGAGCGCCTGATTTACGTTGACCAAGACTGACCACCAGCAAAACTAGCGCGCCAATGGCCACAACCACAGTCATAACTTTGGCTAAAAATAGCCCATACAGTGAAATCAACTCCACACTTGCCGCCTTTCTTCATGGGTTATTAAACAGAATCTCCACATTCTAGCGAACCCCTGCGCTGCCGTCTTGCGCTAATGAAAAATTGCGTTGGTTTCCTTTCAATATGAGAACGGATACCATTAAACAACAGAAAGAGGAAACAAACGCATTTCTGTTTAGTGATACAGAAAATCACTTTCAGAAGTATGCTCGTTGAAAATACATTTTATTTCAGGCATATATCCTTCTTCGTTTTCTGCTGCGAAGCCTATTCACGCGAGATAATGCGTCGGTTGAGCCTGCTCCCGCGATTATCTCGCCCAATTAACCGCAGAAAAACGCCAAAGGTAAGAGGAATTATGATGCATTACCAACCCAAACATGACCTATTGACCCAACGTATTATTCTGGTAACGGGTGCCGGTGATGGCATTGGCCGTGAAGCAGCACTCACCTATGCCCGTTACGGCGCTCGTCTGATTCTGGTTGGCCGCACGGCAAGTAAACTGGAATCGGTTCGGCAGGAAATTGCCCAGGCGGGTGGATTGCCCGCCACGATTTTAGCGCTGGATTTATTGCATGCTACGCCAGCGGATTGTCAGCAACTGGTCGATAAAATTGCACCGATCAGCGCCCATTTGGACGGTGTATTACATAATGCCGGGTTGCTCGGTGAAGTCGCTCCGATGGCTGAACAGCCTATTTCTATTTGGCAGGATGTGATGCAGGTTAACGTCAATGCCACTTTTATGCTCACGCAGGCGTTGTTGCCGCTGTTACTGAAATCCACGGCTTCCTCGCTGGTATTTTGTCGGCCGACAGGGACGCGCCGGTTGGGGCGCTTACGCAGTATCCAAGTTTGCTACTGAAGGTATGATGCAAGTGTTAGCTGAAGAGTATAAAAACACTCACTTGCGGGTAAATTGCATCAATCCGGGTGGAACTCGGACTAAGATGCGATCATCTGCATTTCCGAATGAAGACCCGTCCAAGCTGAAAACACCGGCAGATATCATGCCGCTGTATCTCTATTTAATGGGTGATGATAGCCGGCGAAAAACGGGAATCAGCTTCGATGCTCAACCGGGACGTAAACCCGGTCAGGCCGAATAATTCATCAGGAGTATTTTATGTCCGACGATCGTCACCAACAGCGACAGCAACGACTGAAAGAAAAAGTAGACTCCCGCATTGCCGCAGCGCAGGAAACACGCGGTATTCTGATTGTGATGACCGGTAATGGTAAAGGTAAAACTACGGCGGCGTTTGGTACCGTCACGCGCGCCGTAGGTCACGGTAAGCATGCTGGTGTGATCCAGTTTATTAAAGGTGAGTGGCCAAACGGTGAGCGGAATTTGCTGGAACCACACGGCGTCGAATTTCAGGTAATGGCCACCGGTTTCACCTGGGATACGCAAAATAAGGCCACAGATACCGCTGCCTGTCAGGAGGTTTGGCAGCATGGATTGCGGATGTTGGCCGACCCAGGGCTGGATTTAGTGGTCATGGACGAGCTGACTTATATGGTGAGTTACTGCTATTTAACGCCAGAAGAAGTGATTGCTGCTCTGAACGCTCGTCCTGAACATCAGACGGTTATCATTACCGGTCGCGGCTGTCATCGGGATTTGCTGGCGCTGGCGGATACCGTGAGTGAATTGCGTCCGGTCAAACATGCTTTCGATAGCGGAATCAAAGCACAGCAAGGCATTGATTGGTAGCCATCGGCAACGTTCGAAGGAAAGAGGATGCGCAGATTGAGGAAGGCGAGCAGGTATTCGGAGAGAAAATTTGCCGCAGCACTCGGTCTGCGGCAATCAGATTAACCGCTTTTTTATCCGCGTTTAGCGGGCGCGCGGCGGCGACCTGAAACCGGAGCGCCAGAAGACGCCGTGTTACCGGTATTCTGGCGGGTAGAACTTTTGCGAGCTGAACCTTGACGCCCTGCGGTTTGCTGACGTCCAGCCACTTCGGTGTGACGTTTAACCGCACGACGAATCTGGTTGGCTTTCACCCGACGACGATCTTTTTCAACCGGCAGTTTGCTGACGGTTTCTACATCCAGCTCAACCAATTCACGCAGGTAGTTGGTCGCTTTCAAATCCAGCTCAGTCCAGCCGCCGCGAGGCAGGCCTTTCGGCAGATTGATATCACCGTAACGTACGCGGATCAACCGGCTGACTTGCACACCAACCGCTTCCCACAAACGACGAACTTCGCGGTTACGCCCTTCGGTCAGAGTGACGTTATACCATTGGTTCAAACCTTCACCGCCCTGGAAACTGATAGTGCGGAAAGCCGCAGGCCCGTCTTCCAGTTGTACACCACGGCTTAATAGTTTGATTTTTTCGTCATCAATCTGGCCGAATACGCGCACCGCATATTCACGTTCAACTTCACGGCTGGGGTGCATCAGGCGATTAGCCAGTTCACCATCGGTGGTGAACAGTAATAAACCCGAGGTATTGACGTCCAAACGACCTACCGCGACCCAACGTGAACCACGCAGTTTAGGCAGGCGGTCAAATACCGTCGGACGACCATCTGGATCGCTACGGGTACATAGCTCACCTTCAGGTTTGTAATAGGCTAATACCCGGCATACCGCTTCTTCCGATTCGGTAATCGGCAGAATGCGGCCATCCAGGCGAATTTTGGTCGATGGCGTCACGTCAACGCGATCGCCCAACGTGGCCACTTTACCGTCAACGCTGACGCGGCCCTGTTGGATAATAGCTTCAATTTCACGGCGTGAACCATGACCGGCACGCGCCAGAACTTTCTGTAACTTCTCGCTCATTGAGCAACCTCTAATGTCGCCTTCACAGGCGTCGTGTTATATATTTTTATCAATCGTTTATGTAAAAAATCTCATAACCAAATGATTTTAATACATTTTAGAACCAAGCATGTCAAAAAATGTGCCTAATAGGCGGTGAAACAGGCTAGTCCGTGGTCGGTCATTTTACACTAATTTTCTGTTCAATGATGCTAATAAATACATGGCGGTTGCAGGAGTAATTAACGGAAAGGTCGGGCGTCGCCAACCCCTTCGCGGATAACTTCCGGTGAAGATTCAGTCAAATCGATGACCGTGGTGGGCTGCTGGCCGAGGGAGCCACCGTGGATAACCAAATCAACTTGTTTGCCCAAATGATCGCGGATCTCTTCGGGATCTGACTCGGCAAAATCATTTCCTGGTAACATCAGCGTGGTCGACATCAACGGCTCGCCCAATACGTCTAATAATGCCAGGGCAATCGGGTTAGACGGCACTCGCAGCCCAATGGTTTTACGCTTGTCATTCATCAAGCGCCGAGGCACTTCTTTGGTCGCTTTCAAAATAAAAGTGTAATTACCGGGCGTGTTATTCTTGATAAGGCGAAATGCACTGTTATCAACGTGGGCATAAGTTGATAACTCCGATAAATCTCGACATACCAGCGTAAAATTATGGTTTCCATCCAACTGGCGGATACGACAAATACGCTCCATTGCGGCTTTTTCTTCCAGACGGCAACCCAGCGCGTAGCCAGAATCCGTTGGATAAACAATCACCCCGCCTTTACGCAATACATCCACACTCTGGTTGATTAACCGCGACTGAGGATTTTCTGGGTGAATATAAAAAAATTGACTCATGACTCTACCTCATCTTTCAATATGTCTGCAGTCTGGCTGGCTTCTTGCGGCCAATCACGCCAAACCGGTTCCACCCCAGCGGGCAACCACAGTTTGCGGCCCAGTTCAATCCAGGAACAAGGCTGATGAAAATCTGACCCCTGGGATGCAAGTAAATGATAGTCGCGCGCGTATTGAGCAAGCTGCGCCCGTTCATGGGGAGCCTGCTGACACTGGGCAACTTCCATTGCGTCTCCCGCGTGTTCGGCAAAATGTGCCAACAGCCGTTTTAGCCATTTGGTCGATAAATCATAGCGACTAGGATGAGCCATCACCGCCTGCCCACCCGATTGATGAATGGCATCAATTGCTTGCTTTATTGTACACCACTGAGCCGGAACGTAACCGGTCTTCCCTTTGGCCAGATATTTTTTAAATACCTGACCCACGTTGGAGGCCAATCCTAACTCCACCAAATAGCGGGCAAAGTGGCCTCGGGTAACCTGCCCGCCACTGGCAAGACGGTTCGCACCTTGCCAGGCTTCGGGAACGCGGGCTTTCTCCAATCGGATGCCAATTTCCAGCGCGCGCTGATGGCGGTGTTCCGATTGCTGGCGTAATAAATCGCATATCGCCGGATGAGTGATATCAATGCCCAGACCTACAATATGAATTTCGTGGTTTTCCCACAGCGTCGACACTTCAACCCCGTTAATCAGTCGCAAGGGCA
The DNA here is from genome assembly GCF_000754815.1 of Yersinia ruckeri ATCC 29473. GTDB lineage: Bacteria > Pseudomonadota > Gammaproteobacteria > Enterobacterales > Enterobacteriaceae > Yersinia > Yersinia ruckeri. The sequence continues at coordinate 2,509,968 of NZ_KN150747.1, read as the reverse complement.
GATGTTGCTCTTTTATTGCTTGCGCCGCTTCGGCTAATCCGCCAGTGGTGTCATGGTCAGTTATCGCCAACACCCCGACCCGCATGGATGCGGCACGCACCACCAATTGCGTCGGGGTCAATAACCCATCAGAGGCGGTGGTATGGCTGTGGAGATCATACAGAGTGAAAGCGGTCGGTTCAGTGGTAGTGTCAGTCAAAGCTACAGTCCGAAATATGCTGGGCTGACTATCATAACCGTTTAGTCACTGATGATGTTAACCAATCTTATTCCGTTAAAAGTGAAGGATGAAAAAAGTGGGTTAAAAAACAACATTCAGGGGTTGACAGCACTCCCGAGAACTAGTTTACTAGTACACAAGTTCACGAACAGCGACGCGTTTCAGATCGACCAATCGATGAACTCACAAGGTGTCCGATAAACTGAACGCAATCGTAATGATAAAGAGACTGATGATGAATAAATACCTGACTTCTCTACTTAGCTGGTGGCATAGCTCCCTCTCTCGGGCGGTGTAATCACGCATACCAGTCATCAGACCATGCAGATTGCTTCAGCCCGCTCACCAGCGGGCTTTTTTATGGACAGAATCAGGATGAAAACCATGCAACGATCGCGTCACAGCTTACAACTACTCAAGGCCGAAGCCTGCTACCGCGACGATCCTACCGCCCTTTTCCATCAGTTATGTGGTGACCGCCCAGCAACGCTGTTGTTGGAGTCGGCTGAAATAACCAGTAAACAAAATCTGAAAAGCCTGTTGGTCATCGATAGCGCACTGCGGATAACGGCACAAGATCGTCAGGTCAGTATTCAGGCACTCACCCGTAATGGCGCAACGTTATTGCCGTTACTCGACGCCGTTTTACCGGCGCAGGTTGTCATTCAGGTTCGTCCTGATGGCCGGGAACTGACTTTCCCGATCATTAATGCTGTGCAGGACGAAGATTCTCGCTTGCAGGCGTTGTCAGTTTTCGATGCTTTGCGTCGGTTACTGACGCTGGTGGAAACGCCAGCGCACGAACCCGATGCCATGTTATTAGGCGGTTTGTTTGCCTATGATTTGGTCGCCGGATTTGAAAACCTGCCGCCGCTGCAACAACACCAGCGTTGCCCAGATTTTTGTTTCTATTTGGCTGAAACCCTGTTGGTTCTGGACCACCAGCACCGCACGACTCGGTTACAGGCCAGCCTGTTTCAACCTGACGCCGAGGAAAATCAGCGTTTGCAACAACGCTTACACCAGATCGTGCAACAAATGCAGCAGCCTCCGCAGCCCATTCCTGCGCTGGCGGTACCGGATATGACGCTACGTTGTAATCAATCTGATGCGGAATATTGTCAGGTCGTCAGTGACTTGCAGCTAGCGGTGCGGGCGGGGGAAGTTTTTCAGGTCGTTCCATCTCGCCGCTTCACGTTACCTTGCCCTTCTCCTTTGGCGGCCTATCAAACCCTGAAAGACAATAATCCAAGTCCTTATATGTTCTTTATGCAGGACAACGAATTTGCTCTGTTTGGTGCCTCGCCTGAGAGTGCGCTGAAATACGATGCCGATAGCCGTCAGATTGAAATCTATCCCATTGCGGGTACTCGCCCTCGTGGTCGTCAGGCCAACGGTGAGTTGGATCGGGATCTGGATAGCCGTATCGAATTGGAGATGCGTACCGATCATAAAGAACTGGCCGAACATTTGATGTTAGTGGATTTGGCGCGCAACGATTTGGCGCGCATCTGTGAGCCCGGTAGCCGTTATGTGGCAGACCTGACCAAAGTTGACCGTTATTCCTTTGTGATGCATTTGGTTTCTCGCGTCGTCGGTCAGTTGCGCGCCGATCTGGATGTACTGCACGCTTATCAAGCCTGTATGAATATGGGCACCCTGAGCGGTGCACCCAAAGTTCGCGCCATGCAGCTCATCGCCCAGAGTGAAGGCTCTCGGCGCGGCAGTTATGGCGGTGCAGTCGGTTACTTGACCGCTCACGGCGATTTGGATACCTGCATTGTTATCCGTTCAGCCTACGTTGAAGACGGCATTGCTACCGTTCAGGCGGGGGCTGGTGTGGTGCTGGATTCAGTACCGCAGGCGGAAGCAGATGAAACCCGCAATAAAGCTCGGGCGGTGTTGCGGGCGATTGCGACTGCCCATCAGGCAAAGGAGATTTTCTAATGGCCGATATTCTGCTGCTCGATAACGTTGATTCCTTTACTTACAACCTGGTGGATCAACTGCGTGCCAGTGGTCATCGCGTGGTGATTTATCGTAACTCCATCGCCGCTGACACCATTATCGCGCGCTTGCAAGCAATGACTCAGCCGGTGCTGATGTTGTCTCCTGGCCCAGGAACACCGGCGCAAGCCGGCTGTATGCCTGAATTGCTGCAACGCCTGCGTGGTCAGTTACCGATTATCGGTATCTGTTTGGGTCATCAGGCTATTGTCGAAGCCTATGGCGGACATGTGGGTCAGGCGGGGGAAATTCTGCATGGTAAAGCCTCATCCATTCATCACGATCAACAAGGCATGTTTAGCGGAATGCCCAACCCGTTACCGGTCGCTCGTTACCATTCATTGGTAGGTAGCCATATTCCCGCTGAACTAACGGTCAATGCCTGCTTTGGCGAGATGGTGATGGCGGTACGCCATGATCAGCACCGAGTATGCGGTTATCAGTTCCATCCAGAATCGATTTTAACCACTCAGGGTGCGCGACTACTGGAACAAACCCTGGCCTGGGCGTTGGCGGAATCAAGGAACTTATGATGCAACATTTATTAGAAAAACTGTTCCGCGCCGAGCCATTGACTCAGCAGGAAAGCCAGCAGTTGTTTACCGCCATCGTGCGAGGCGACATGGAACCGAGCCAACTGGCGGCGGTGTTGATCAGTATGAAAGTGCGTGGCGAAACACCAGCTGAAATCGCCGGTGCTGCGCAGGCGCTGCTGGCAGATGCACAGCCATTCCCACGCCCGGATTATGTGTTTGCCGATATTGTCGGCACCGGTGGCGACGGCACCAATAGTATTAATATTTCAACCGCCAGTGCTTTTGTCGCAGCCGCTTGTGGCATCAAAGTGGCAAAACATGGCAACCGCAGTGTGTCTAGTCGTTCAGGCTCTTCCGATCTGTTGGCGGCCTTTGGTATTCGGCTGGATTTACCGGCGGAAACATCACGTAAGGCGCTGGATGATCTGGGCGTGTGCTTCTTGTTTGCGCCGCAGTATCACAGCGGTTTTCGCCACGCGATGTCGGTTCGGCAACAACTCAAAACCCGCACACTGTTTAACGTGTTGGGTCCATTGATTAATCCGGCTCGCCCGCCTCTGGCGCTGATCGGTGTTTACAGCCCAGAGTTGGTGTTGCCCATAGCGGAAACCTTGCGAGTATTGGGTTATCAACGGGCGGCGGTGGTTCATGGCGGTGGTATGGATGAAGTGGCCATTCATGCCCCCACTCAGGTGGCAGAATTGAACAATGGCGTGGTTGAAACCTACTCATTGACACCGGAAGATTTTGGTATCCGCCGCTATCCGCTAGCCTCGTTACAGGGCGGTTCGCCGGAAGAAAATCGTGACATTTTAGCTCGGTTGTTACAAGGTAACGGTGAGGCTGCACACGCGGCGGCAGTGGCTGTCAACGTGGCGATGTTGTTGAAATTGCATGGACAAGAAGACTTACGGCACAACACTCAACAGGCATTGGACATGATTCATAGTGGGCAGGCTTTTGAACGAGTCACTGCTCTGGCGGCAAGGGGATAAATAATGCAGGAAACGGTACTCCACAACATTGTACGCGATAAGGAAATCTGGCTTGTCGCCCGCAAATTACAGCAGCCGCTGGCCAGTTTCCAGCATGAGGTGACGCCAAGTGAGCGTAGTTTTTATCAGGCTTTGCGCCGTGATAACAGTGTATTTATCCTGGAATGTAAAAAGGCGTCGCCATCCAAAGGGGTAATTCGTGACCATTTTAATCCGACAGAAATTGCCAACGTTTATCAGCAGTATGCGTCTGCCATTTCGGTTCTGACTGATGAAAAATATTTTCAAGGCAGTTTTGATTTCCTGCCATTAGTCAGCGCTGCCGTGACACAACCGGTGTTGTGCAAAGATTTCATTATTGACGAGTACCAGATTCAACTGGCGCGTTTTTATCAGGCCGATGCGGTATTGCTGATGCTATCGGTGCTGGATGATAAACGTTATCTGCAATTGGCCGCCCTCGCCCACAGCCTGAATATGGGCGTGTTGACCGAGGCCAGTAACGAAGAAGAGCTGGAACGAGCCATTAAGCTGAAAGCCAAAGTGGTTGGCATCAATAATCGCGATTTACGCGATCTGTCTATCGACCTCAATCGCACCAAACAACTGGCTCCTCGTTTGCCCGCTGACGTCATCGTGATCAGCGAGTCAGGTATTAATAGTTACCAACAGGTGCGCGAACTGCGCCAATTTGCCCACGGCTTTTTGATAGGCAGCGCCTTGATGTCCGAGCCAAACCTCGATGCGGCGGTGCGCCGGGTATTGCTGGGTGAAAACAAGGTCTGCGGACTCACTCGACCACAGGATGCCGTCGCCGCTTACCGTGCGGGCGCCGTCTATGGCGGTTTGATTTTTGTCGGTAGTTCGCCGCGTTATATCGATAGGGTTCAGGCTCGAGCGGTGATCAGCGCCGCGCCATTGAAGTATGTCGGTGTATTCAGCGATGCCACACTGGAAAACGTACAGCAAAGCGCAGAAGCCTTGTCTCTGGCAGCGGTTCAGTTACACGGTAACGAAGATCCGGCTTATATCCGACAGTTACGCGACTTACTGCCAGCAAGCTGCCAGATTTGGAAAGCGCTGAGTGTCAGCCACACTGTGCCTGCTCGTCATATCGATAATGTGGATCGTTATGTGCTGGATAACGCGGCTGGCGGCAGCGGTCAAACCTTTGACTGGTCGCTGTTGCGCGGTCAAGCGTTGGGTAATGTACTGCTGGCCGGTGGCCTGAACAGTGACAATTGCGCCGAGGCGGCGGCACTCGGCTGCGCGGGGTTGGATTTTAATTCCGGCGTGGAAGTCGCGGCGGCGGCGGGCATCAAAGATCCGCACAAGATCGCCGCCGTATTCCACAGGCTACGCGCGTATTAATCAGAATAGCTTTGCTATTGGTGAACCCGATAAACCCACGAATAACGGACAGGATAATGACCAAACTTAACCCTTACTTTGGCGAGTTCGGCGGTATGTATGTGCCGCAGATTTTGATGCCTGCACTGGTACAACTGGAAGAAGCCTTTGTCAGCGCCCAAATGGATCCCGAATTTCAAGCGCAGTTCCAGGATTTGCTCAAAAACTATGCCGGTCGCCCTACCGCGCTGACCCTGTGTCAGAATCTGACCGAAGGCACTCGCACCAAGCTGTATCTAAAACGTGAAGATCTGCTGCATGGCGGCGCGCACAAAACCAATCAGGTGCTGGGGCAAGCACTGTTGGCGAAACGGATGGGCAAGACCGAAATCATCGCCGAAACCGGTGCCGGTCAACACGGCGTGGCTTCGGCACTGGCCTGTGCTCTGCTCGGCCTGAAATGCCGTATTTATATGGGCGCTAAAGATATTGAACGTCAATCTCCTAACGTGTTCCGTATGCGGCTGATGGGCGCAGAAGTCATTCCGGTACACAGCGGTTCTTCAACGCTGAAAGATGCCTGTAATGAGGCTTTACGCGATTGGTCCGGCAGCTACGAAACCGCTCATTATATGCTGGGCACGGCTGCGGGTCCGCACCCGTATCCAACCATTGTCCGCGAATTCCAGCGCATGATTGGTGAAGAAACCAAAGCGCAGATTTTGGCCAAAGAAGGTCGTTTACCCGATGCCGTATTGGCCTGTATTGGCGGCGGCTCCAACGCTATCGGTATGTTTGCCGATTTTATTGATGAAGAGAATGTCGGTCTGATCGGCGTTGAACCCGCCGGTCTGGGCATTGAAACCGGGCAGCACGGCGCACCGCTGAAACATGGCCGTGTGGGTATCTACTTCGGTATGAAATCGCCGATGATGCAAACCGCAGAAGGTCAGATTGAAGAATCCTATTCGATCTCCGCCGGTTTGGATTTCCCGTCGGTTGGGCCACAGCACGCTTACCTGAACAGCATTGGTCGGGCAGAATATGTTTCCGTCACCGATGACGAAGCGCTAGATGCTTTCCAGTTGTTATCGCGTAAAGAAGGGATTATTCCGGCACTGGAATCATCCCACGCCTTGGCCTATGCCTTGAAAATGATTAAACAAGCGCCGGAGAAAGAACAAATTCTGGTGGTTAACCTCTCTGGGCGAGGTGATAAAGATATATTCACTGTTCACGATATTTTGGCTGCGCGGGGAGAAATTTGATGGAACGCTATCAACAACTGTTTAAACAACTCGACGCTCGTAAAGAAGGTGCGTTTGTCCCCTTTGTCCAGCTTGGTGATCCATCACCAACCCAGTCACTGGCGATTATTGATACTTTAATTGCCGCCGGTGCCGATGCCCTTGAATTGGGTATTCCTTTTTCCGATCCTTTGGCCGATGGCCCGACAATTCAGAATGCGGCTTTGCGCGCCTTTGCCGCTGGCGTGACACCGACACAGTGTTTTGAGCTGTTGGCCGAAATTCGGCAAAAGTACCCCGAGATCCCGATTGGGCTGTTGATGTACGCCAACCTGGTGTTCCATAAAGGGATTGATAGTTTTTATCAGCGCTGTGCCGAAGTGGGTGTCGATTCGGTATTGATCGCCGATGTGCCGTTTGAAGAGTCGGCCCCTTTCCGCATGGCGGCAATGCGCCACGGTATTGCACCCATTTTTATCTGCCCGCCGAACGCCGACGACGATTTACTCCGGGAAATTTCCTCGCACGGGCGCGGTTATACTTATCTGCTCTCGCGTGCGGGTGTCACCGGTACAGAAAACCGGGCGCAGCAACCACTGCATCATTTGGTGAATAAGCTTGAGGAATATCACGCCGCGCCAACATTACTGGGATTCGGTATTTCCGATCCCACGCAGGTCAAAGCCGCATTGGACGCTGGCGCTGCGGGGGCAATTTCAGGCTCGGCGATTGTCAAAATCATTGAGTGTAACCTCGATAAACCCGCCGATATGCTGACCGAGTTGGCACAGTTCGTCACAGAAATGAAGGCGGCAACACGCCGTTAAGCGCCTGGGCTGCAAAGAAACGGCATCACGCAGACACGTCACCGCGCCCGACTCAATCACTCCGGCGCGGTTTTTTCCTGATTCGTGTCATGACGCACTGAAGATTTCCGTTTAATTTGCTCAATCCTTATTTATAACCAATACTTATCATCTCGCGCCAAGTATCATTACCCACCGAAGAGAGGATTCCGCGGCGTGGATACTGGACGTGCTGAATGCTCTGATTTCAACCAAAACTCATTTCAACAATTTACGCTTGTTCGTGAGTCATTTTTTCACATTAACGACACATGGAGAGTAATTTATGAAGCTATTTAAGACCCTTTCAGCCCTATGCATTGCTGCGGTGATGGCATTAGCGGTGTCAGCCTGTGCACCAACGACCAAAACCGAAGGAACCGGCGGATATGTGGATGACACAGTGATTACCACCAAAGTTAAAACGGCACTGCTGGGTGAGAAGAACCTTAAATCGACTGAGATCAGCGTTGAAACTTTTAAAGGCCGCGTACAGTTGAGTGGTTTTGTCAGTTCAAGCCAAGATGCCAACCGAGCGGTGCAGGTCACCCGTCATGTCCCGGGCGTTAAGTCGGTAGCCAATGATATGAGAATCAGATAACTGATTCAGCAAAAAATTAAATAACCGTCAACAATAAATAAAGGAGGCGTCGAATGCGCCTCCCCTTTTTTAACCAGATAACCGCTGCGTTGGCTTAGAAGCGGTAACCCGCACCAAACATGAATACCCAAGGATCCAGACGCGTTTTGATGCTTTTCTCTTCGCCAGCCGCTTTGAATTTCACATCAGTTTCAATGTTTATCCACCAGACCGACATGTTCACCATCCAGTTTTCACTGACCATATAATCCACACCGGCCTGACCAGCCACACCCCAGGAGTCTTTCACGCTGAGGTCGGTCAACTGAGCACGACCGCCGGTATTATTGAATTTTTCGTCAAAGAACGTGGTGTAGTTCAAACCTAGACCTAAATATGGGCGTAGTTTGTCTTGTTTATCACCAAAGTAATATTGCGCCATCAATGTTGGCGGCAATTGTTTCACTTCAGCGATGTCTCCCATTCTGCCTAGCCCGATTTTGTGGCGAAACGGTGTCGCAGCCAGCAATTCTAACCCGATGTTGTCCGTAACCAGATAACTGAAAGTCAGACCCAGTTGCGTATTGTTGTCTGCGCCGAATGAGCCATGACCCAACACATTATCTGAACTGGCATTCGGTCTTACTGTGGCGGTACCCGCACGGAAAATATAATCCCCTTCCTGATGCGCAGAAGCCAGAGAAGGTGCGAGCATAGCCGCAACCAATAATAACAAAGATACCTTTTTCATTATCCATTCCATTTGTATGGTTTATCGTGAGACAGAATATACCTATAAATGCGTATACATGATCCAATCTGGATCACATCTTTTATCGCTACTTTTAAAAATACTACTTTTCGTAATGTTATTTAATTCCTTAAAAACATTGAAATTGATCTGCATCAAGAAAGGCGGTGAGCGGTAGTTTTCACTGTTCGGTAAATAAGCATTGCTTATGAGCAGTGAGGTAGGTGATGCTGTCAGGCGTTGTTTGTTGTGTGAAATCGTGATCGGTTGGCTGTCCTCTTTATACAGGAGCGAATGAGTTCAAGATGAGCGCTGTTATCAACCCTTGCATTAGCTGTGGCGCTTGCTGCGCCTATTTTCGTGTTTCTTTCTATTGGTCGGAGGCGGCCGGTGGCCAAGGATCGGTTCCCGATCAATTGACTGAAAAAATCACCCCTTTTATGAGCTGCATGAGTGGCACCAACAGCAAATCCCCGCGTTGTGATGCCTTGCGTGGAGAGATTGGTCAGTCTGTCTCTTGCGCTATTTATCCACATCGGCCAACGCCATGTCGTGAATTTACCCATTCCGGTGACAACGCGATACGTCATGAATCCTGCGATCGAGCCAGAGCCCATTACGGTTTGCCACCGTTACCCGTTGAAGAATTTGAGCGATTAGCTGCTGAGGAAATAAGCAGCCTGTTGATGACGGGGTCACACAGCGGACATAACAGGGTATAATCTTTGTCTGAACGTTATTTTATCGATTATCTCAAGGAGCTTTCATGCCTATCACGGCGAACACTCTGTACCGTGACAGTTTTAATTTCTTCCGTAATCAGCTCGCTGCAATCCTGTTATTGGCGCTGTTGACTGCATTTATCACCGTCATGCTGAATCAGGCCTTTATCCCTGATACAGCCCAGTTGATGATTTTAAATGCCACGGATACGGACATTTCCTCGTCAAGCAGTATGGGTATCCGCGAAATAGTGTCGCAGATGACACCGGAGCAGCAAATGGTGTTGCTGAAGGTTTCTGCGGTTGCTACGTTTTCAGCGCTGGTGGGTAATGTTCTGTTGGTGGGCGGGATGCTGACACTGATTTCCGCAGTGTCGCAGGGTCGTCGCGTCAGTGCGTTGCAAGCGATCGGTTTGTCTTTGCCGATTCTGCCTCGTCTGTTGCTGTTGATGTTTATCTGCACCTTGCTGATTCAATTGGGTTTAGCGCTGTTTATTGTCCCCGGTGTGGTGATTGCCGTGGCGGTTTGCTTGGCACCCGTGATGGTAGCCAATGAGAAAGTCGGTGTTTTTGCCGCGATCAAAGCCAGCGCCAAACAAGCCTTTGCCAACGTGCGCGTGGTTATCCCTGCGCTGATGTTGTGGCTGGCTGCCAAACTGATTTTGCTGTATTTGGTGAGCCACCTTACCGTGTTGCCACCCGCGATAGCTACAGTTGTACTTAGCACGCTGAGCAATCTGGTTTCCGCGTTGCTGCTGGTGTACCTGTTCCGTCTGTATATGCTGTTACGGGATCAGCAACAGGGATAAAAAAGTCGCAAGGCACTGAACAAGTGTTGGTAGCGATGAAAACCGGTAGATGGTCAAGAGGTCGTGGATTCGTCCTGGTCGGCGGCTTCCGTACCATGCTTGGCTCTTCTACCGGTCTTCCCCAGCAGTGATGAGCTTAAGATGAACTTTCCAACTGTTCCGATTCGGTTCGTTCCTCTACCCGCTGCTTACTTTGAATCAGTTTCAATGCCAGATACAAATCCGGTACCAGAATCAGATCATGATCCTGACTTTTCAAACGATTCAGACGGAACCAACGGGTCAACTCGGTACGACGTCCGGCTAATACCAGCTTGATATTGCGCTGTTTAAGATCGCGTTTCAGTTCATCAACCGCCGCCAGAACACTGATGTCGGCATAGGTAAAACTAGCCACAGCATCGATCACCACCCAATCCGCTGGGTGCGGCGTGGAATCCACCAGATTAAGGATTCGACGCTTGAAATAAGCCACGTTGAAATAGGTTAATGGTGAGTTGAAGCGATAAATCATCACCCCCGGTACGGCTTTGATGCCGTTATTGTTGCCCATCGAGTGGATCATGCCTTCGGAGTTAACCCCCAGAAGTTGCTCTGTTGGTCGGAAAACCGTCCGTAGGAATTGCAATAAACCCAGCAGTACTGCGAGTCCGATACCACTGATCACCCCAACCAATACCACACTGATAAAAGTAAATATCGCTAGGCTAAATGCCTGTATATTTCTTTTCCGCAGTTGCCAGATGCTTTTAAAGCTCAATAGCGACCAAGCGGCGTAGATCAATATTACGCCCAGTGCGGCGACCGGAATAAACTGCAAAGGTGCCGTTAAGAAAAACAGCACCACGGCGATAGCCAAGGCGGCGATGATAGACACTAACTGGCTTTTGCCGTGGTTGGCGTCATTCACCGCCGTCCGAGTGCTGGCACCGCTGATGGCAAAGCCCTGAGATAATGCAGATACGATGTTGGTCACGCCCAATGCTCGTAGTTCGGCATCAGCATCCACTTCGTAACCGTTTTTCGAGGCAAAGCTACGCGCGGTCAACATCATACTGACGAAACTGACCACCGCCAGGTTGAGTGCTGGGATCACCATATCGCGCAACAGACCGGGCTTGAATTCTGGCCAGTGGACGATCGGTAAACCGCCATCAAAGCCGCCAACGGCATCAACACCAAATTGCTGCAAGTTAGCAGCCCAAGTAACCAAGGTGGCAATAACAATGGCGAATAACGGCGCGGGCCAGTTAGGTCGCAACCATTTGACACCCACTAGGATGATAAATGTCAGCGCCGCTATCGCCACCGTCGGCAAATGGCTGTGCAGTAAGTTATGCGGCAGCGCCATCACCCGCTCAATCAACTGGGGTGACCGAGTCATAAAACCAAACACTTTGCCCAATTGATCCACAATAATGGTGATCGCGACCCCGTTAAGCAGGCCGGTCAGTATCGGGCGGGAAAGTAAATCAGCCAAAGCGCCCAGTTTAAAACGGCTGGCAACCAGGCACCAACTGCCCATCATCAAGGTCATCATGATGGTCAGTTGCCAGTGAACCTCTTTATTACCCATCGCCAACGGAGCAACCACTGCCGCAATCACCGCACAGGTTGCCGCATCCGGCCCGACAATTAATTGGCGGGATGAGCCAAAAAAGGCATAGGCAATCATCGGTAAGATACAGGAATACAACCCTACCGCAGCGCTAACGCCAGTCAACTCGGCATAGGCAATGGCGATCGGCAATGCCACCGCCGCGACCGACAAACCGGCGCGCAAATCGGGTTTCAGCCAAGCACGTTCGTAAGTCATCAAATGCGTTAACCCTGGCATCCAGTAACGGACCGATTTTCTCAGCATCTCTTCTTCTCTGCCTCTAAATCAATTATCTATATCCATCATGCTGAGTTATGCAACAACTGGCAACCGGCAGATCGGGCTGGGCATCGGTTAAACGTAAGTTTCTGCAAATAACGCGGGCAACTGGCGCATTCCAACTGATAATTAGGGATAATAGCGGATTGCCTAAGGTACCGTCGCAGCGCCGAATCCGGTATAGTCACGTGATGTACAGAAAATGGATTGATTAATGAAGCAACTATTAGATTTCCTCCCACTGGTCGTCTTTTTTGTGTTTTACAAAATGTATGACATTTTTGTCGCCTCTGGAGCCTTGATTGCTGCCACATTGCTGGCGTTGGCCATCAGTTGGGTGATGTATCGCAAAGTAGAAAAAATGGCTCTGATTACCGCCGCGATGGTGGTCATCTTCGGTTCACTGACGTTGGCTTTCCATAGTGATCAATTTATCAAATGGAAAGTCACGGTCATTTATGTGTTGTTCGCAGGCGCGTTGCTCATCAGCCAGTTGGTGTTAAAGAAACCGCTGATTCAACGGATGTTGGGCAAAGAACTGACGCTGCCAGACAGTGTCTGGTCACGGCTGAATCTGGCTTGGGCGGCATTTTTCCTCGTCTGTGGCCTGGCAAATATCTATGTCGCCTTTTGGTTGCCACAAGATTTTTGGGTTAACTTCAAAGTGTTCGGTCTAACCGCATTAACACTGATTTTTACCCTGATCAGCGGCGTTTATATTTACCGCCACATGCCTGTAGAACAAAAAAAATCCCAGGATTGATTTGATACTCGCCCACCTTCAGGGCGACTCATTATGGCGTGAATTGACTTTTATAAGCAGATAGAGAATGACACAGCAACTTTTACCCAATGGGGAATTGGTACTTCGTACCTTGGCAATGCCAGCAGATACCAATGCCAACGGTGATATTTTTGGTGGGTGGTTGATGTCGCAGATGGATATCGGCGGCGCTATTCAGGCCAAAGAAATCGCACATGGCCGGGTCGTCACGGTTCGCGTAGACGGAATGACCTTTCTCAAACCTGTTGCCGTAGGTGATGTGGTGTGCTGTTACGCACGCTGCATCAAAACCGGACGCAGTTCCATCGTGGTTAACGTTGAAGTCTGGGTGAAGAAAGTCTCCTCAGAACCCATTGGGCAGCGTTATCGGGCAACTGAAGCCGTATTTACCTATGTTGCGGTTAATGATGAAGGGAAATCTCGCCCTTTGCCGGCTGGTAGAATCAATTTTGAAGTGGGTTCCGGTCAGTAACCATTTTTAACCCACGGTGACAAATGTAAAAGGGTCGCAGTGAAATTCACATGCGACCCTTTTTTAATAACCGAAACCATGTACTGAACTCATCTTAGCCGAATATCAATCAATCAGTTCATTTCCATATTGCCATCAATTTTGAACACGATAGTAGTGATATAATTTTGCGCTGCAACGGCTTCAAAGCGCCATTTGCGCATCACCTGCTTGACCTCGCGTTCGAAGGTGTTACGCGGTGTGGCCGCCAAGATCCGCACATTGGTCACACGGCCATTCTCATCAATATCGTATTGCACCTTAACCTGCCCTTCAACGCCCAACGCCAATGCGCGCGCCGGATAAGTCGGTTTAGCCTTACTCAACGCTTTCGGTCCGTCATGATTGGAAGAGCCGGGAACTGATGCTGCCGGTGCCGATTTTACTGGCGCTTCTTTGGTCACCGGAGTCGGCTCATCCGCTTTGAACGTCGACTCGATCGGCGGCGGTTCGACCTTCTTCACCTCCGGTTTTTTCACTTCTTTCTTCACCGGCTTGGGTTTCGGTTTTTTAACCGGTTCAGGTTTCGCCAAGGGCACAGGCTCAGGCAGAATTTCTGGCTCGGGTGGCGTTTCCTCGATGACCGGTTCAGGCTGACTCTCTGGTTCAGCGGCTGCGGGCTGCGGGGCGGAAAACGGGGCGATATTGACCATCGTCACCGCGATCGGTGCCTCTTCGATTTCAGGTTGTTTCTGTAGTTTCTCAGCGGAGATATAAAGCAACGCGGCAATCACGCTACCATGTAAACCAAGAGAAAAAGCGACTGGCCATGTAAGCCGACGAACCGATAAAAGATTTTTTAGCTGCATAGTGATTCAACATCCTCTGATGCCGCCAAGTTTAAATGCAAATAGCAATCATATTCAATAAGCAGTGGCAAAGAATTACCTTAATCGCGACTAAATGATGTTTTTACCTGCAATCTCGAACTAATTAAACTTTTCATTGACATTTAATTATCATTTTATCGCATCACTGATAACGGGCTTTTGTCTGATATTCAGGATAGAAAAACCTAATCTCCTCGCCCCGATTAAATTTATCCACTAAATAGCGGCACAACCATGCAGCATACTCAATGCATAAGCTGCTTCTACTTATCGCCACGTTAATAATGGGGGATTTCCGCACGGAGAGTGGATCATTTTTATGCGCTGATTAACCTACTCCCGTTCCATTGACCGTGTCGGCAGTCAGGTTCGATTTCAAAATAAGCATAAGTTCTCAGGATTAGCCTGATTCCGTGGTAGTGGAACCTTCTCTTCTCAGCAATCCACTCACCATATGTGTATTATTGCCATATTTCATTAAGGCATATAACGAGGTGACCTCTAGCTTATTTAGCGCTGCACGTTTATGACTACTCACCGTTTTACAGTGTATCTGTAGCTTTCTTGCCACTTTAAATACGGGCATCCCTTGCAACAAATGTTTCAATACTTTGACTTCTTGATTCGTCAGCAGCATAGTCTGTTTTCTCTTGGCTTTACTATCCAGCGAGCCTGTTAAAATTGCCTGTAGAGATTGTCGTAATTCTTGTATTTCAATTTTACTATCTAATACTGCAGAGACATTCCCAAGACCTAATAAGTAATTTTTCAGCATTCCTATTGAATCGCATTGCGTCATAACAATGATTTTTGCTTGAGGATAATACAGCGGTAACCATTGAATAAAGAAATCAAAAGTTTCGCCATAATTATTACCCCATTCAAGTCCTAAAATAAAAAAATCAACATCTTCTTTTTTTGAATCATGAATCGTATTAGCCTGTACGTATCCTGCATTGGAAATTAATTTTACATTTAAATCACCAGATAACTCCTTCAATATAAAATTAATACCTTCTCGAGTGTATACACAGGCATGATGGATATGAATTATTTTTTTGCTTTTCATCGCTATCCTTATAAGTATTACAATTCATACTTGATTGGCCAGGCATTAAAAATAAAAGAGTCTGACATCAATTTTAGCGGGTGTTTTATGGACAATTTTTTACATCTGACGTCGTGGAATGGGGCTGGTGAACGGTATGACTCAGTCCGGCGGTGAGAATTCGTATGCTTGATGACGGATCAGAATGCTCAAGCCAGATTAATCCCCTACCGTGGTCGACGATGAGATGCCGGTATTTAGGTGTATATATAAATATGTAACTCAAATGAATATATGATTTTATATATGATAGAAATCGCTATCTCATTTTTTAGCACAGTATATTATTGGCATGGTTTTTGTTGAAAGATAGTAATATCCTTTTTTATTCTTCGTCAAAGAAAGCACAATTGAGTTATTAGGTTTAATATAAAAATCCGAGAATAACGTTCCGGATAAAGAACTCATATCAACATTATCAACTTCTGCCTTCCAGTTACTTCTTGATGTCAATAATATCTCCCCATTGACCATGTTGACATCAAAAAAAACCCTACGGCTAATCTCACCATGATAAGTATCATTGTTATAAACATACCCATCAATATAAAAAATACCATTTTCATTACTCATTGAAAGATCTATTTTCACCTTAGCCGAAAGACCAGAACCCGCTCTGGTTATGGTCACGTTCGCGGTGCATCTTGCTACTTTATTATTTGTTTCATTAATTAAAAACTTGGCGATAAAAATTAATGGAAAAATTAAAATAGCGGCAACCTTAATCACCCTCACTCTTGAAATTAATAATGAGGTTGTTTTAACAATCATATTGCATGAATTAAAAAAGCCCTTAAAAAAACCAATTGAACGTAAAAACATTTAGGTTGTTTTCTATTATGCCACTGACATTCCCCTATCAGCTCGATTGCAAATATTGTAAAATGAAACCCTGTCATTCCTTCAGGGTAATAACACCGCAGCATTTAATGCCAATGAGTAATGATCGGCTACCACCGTCTGATCCCCGTCAATCACGACATCAAAGGTGGCAGTTTCGCCGCCATAATGCAGGATAATCCCCTTTCCACCTTCATGGTCTGGCTGCCAATCTTTTTTCTCTATCCGTACGCGTAACTTATTACTGCTGTTATTTTTCCCAAGTAGCACATAACTGTTAGGCTGCGCCCCTGACTTGTTAGCATCACTCCAGACCTGAAAACCCAGGTGATTACCGTAATACTGTATCCGCCCCTGGCCGATACGGCGCTCGCCATTGACATGACCTGAAAGTAGGCCGTTGTTCATCTGCAAGTTAAGCTGTGGTGTATCCGCGGCTTGCGCCAATGATAACCCAGCACCACACACGGCTAGCCAGAGCCCAAAAATCCAATAAGTAAACGCCTTTAACATCATTGACCTCTCAAATGCAGCAACCGGCTTCGCCAGCGTGCTGTTTTATGCCGTTTAGCGGCACACATAGTTCATAACATACATATCCGCAACGCCACGCTCTTTGGGTAACTGGAAATTCACACGGCACTGCTGCTGTTCACTCTGCCCCCATTTGACGGACAGTTCGCCTTTGGCGGGTAAACCACTCAGGTAAACCATACCTTTATCATCCACCACACCGGCAACCGTTGCTTGCCCTTCCAGCATGGCTAATGCCCCAAATGGTATGCTAGTGCCATCCTCTCGGCTCAGTGTCATCAAGGCGCGCGCACCAATACGGGTGGCAAACGTCGCCGGTATCACCGCCCCTTGGGTTGGGATCACGGTCATATCTGTCTGAGTGATTTCCGCATTCGCGGGTAAATTGCTCGGATCCAGACTCACGTTGTTTTCCTGATACGGGTTGAGATAAGCCTGTGTCGTATAGCCACGAAAATCTGTTTTTACCCCCGGCCACCCGCCGACCTGAACGCCTGAAGCACCCGGAGCCTCAATCAATGCAACAGTATCACTCAGCGGCTGACCAAAGGTCACGCCGTTACGATGCATGACGACGCCGCCCGCCACATCGGCGCCCATTTGCCGGATGTTTGGCGTATAACTGTAGTTACCCCCTAACTGGCCGTAACCACCGTACCATCTCAACTGTAAAGCACTGTTGTTACGATCACCGCTATCCGCACCTGAGCGATAACGTTGACGCACATCCCAAGACAATCGGCGATCAAACCCCTGACCATTCAGCCCAACTTGTTGTGTGTCAGTTCCATTCGACGGCGATACAAACTGGTAGCTCGCATTCGTGGAGCCGCCCAGCCAGCGGTTCAGCGGCATACTAAACATCACGCTGGTTATCTGATCGTTTTGCTGATCACCGAAAGTTCCTGCACGCCGGTTTTGTGTCCAGTTGAGTGACAGATTTCCGCCGCCGACGCCAACACCATAGCTAGCGCCAAATGAATCATTAGCGCCAGACCGATCCCGGAAACTGTCCCTGGTTCCATTCAGGTTGAAATAACCCCACTCGCCCAGAGACTGACTCAAGGTCAGTGTGCTGCTTGCTTTACGCTGATCCTGATCGGCAGAATATCCATTGCTATTATGGCTATAACTGTCCAACACATTAGACAGTGTCTGGTAGCCAGAAGAAGAATACTGAGTATTAGACAGCGTCAGCGTGGTGTTGGTCGCTTCGACAGCTTTGCTGTAGCGCATCCGCCAAGCTCCCCCGGTCTCGCTTTCCTGCCCTTTGCGTTGCCCGCGAGCCTTGGTGGTATCGACCGATACGCCCCCCCAGTCACCCAGAGAAACGCCAAGCCCCAGTGCTGCCGACTGGTAATGGTCTGCACCTTGCGCACCGCCATAAGCCGTCAGGTTCCAAGGTAAACCATACATCACCGTGGCCTGCCCAACGGTAGCTTCATCCACTGATGAATTGGCGGCACGGTACTGCCCGGCCATTACATTGTATTTGAGATAGCCTTCGCGCAGCGCAATCGCTGGTGTGTTAAAGGGCACAATAAATACTTGCGGGCTGCCATCGGTTTCCCATACGGTCACTTCTAAATTTCCGCCAGACATCCCCGGCGACAAATCGTTTAACACAAACGGTCCCGGCGCCACGGTGGCATTATAAATAGTGAAGCCGTTCTGTTTGACTTCTACCCTTGCCTGAGTGCGCGCAATACCACGTACCACGGGGGCAAATTCGCGTTGATTAAACGGCACCATTGCCTCATCCGACCCTAACATCGCGCCCCGGAAAGGCACACTGTCAAAGATGTCGGATGGGGTATAACGCTCCCCCAGCGTCAAACGGCTCTTTAGGTTATAAAGCCCATATTCCGCATAGGTATAAGCCGTTTGCCATTCTCCAGACTGCTCGCCCGATTTCTGCCAAGTGCTGAGGTTGCGCAAACGCCATGCCCCCAGATTAGCCCCCGGCTCTAATTGGATAAATTGCGAATCGCTGCTGGAACTGACTCCCCCGTTATATTCTGTCCGGTTAGTGTTGGCCCGGTAGTTCATCAAAAACGCTGGGATGCCATCATCCCATAATTCTCTGGGCGCAATTCCGCTTAACTTTGGTCGTAATGAGGCTTGCGGAATGCTTAACAGCAACTGCTGCTCATAGAACTGAAAATACACCGTCGCTTGTGGAATGGCGGATAGATTCGCACAGTCCCCGGTTGAACCCGTGGAATCCGATTCCTGCTTGCCGGCAGACAACAGCGGATAGTTTTCTACTTTGACACCATAACGCGACAACATCTCGACGCTCAGGCAAGGTTGCAGAGACAGTTCCCCTTGCGCATGACTCTCCTGCCGAAATACCACATCCTGAGAGCCTACCCGCTCACCATTGAGCAGAATATCAACAGGATAGACCCCCGGCAGTTGCCCCCCTTGGTTAAATAGAGCCACATCTGCATTATCAATGCCCAAACTGGACGCATCAAAGGTATAAGTGCGCGCATTTACCGAAGCGCACACCAAACTCATAGCCAGTCCTTGCAATAAATACTTCATATGGCATCTATCTCTCATCACGTGGGGGTTTATAACCTGACTGTTTCTTGCCGCCAACAAATAGAGAAATGAGCCACTACAGCGATGCCTGATACATACGGCTCTGACCACCGGCATCGGTAATCACTTGCCACTGCACTTGTCCGGCCGCCCCTTTGGGCAACGTAAAGCTATGTGAAGAGAAAGGCGCAATATGTTGCAGTTGTTCAACATTCGCCCCACCCACCGTCACCCGGCTCAGGTTCATATAGAACGGGGTCGGATTATTGACATTGAGCGCATTCCCCTGACGCGTCCAAACCAGTGATGAGGCGCGATCCGCCAACGGCCCGATACTCGAAGGGCGCACCAGCAGTTTGATGCAATTCTGCACACTAACCTGCACATTCAGCGACACCGATTTAGGCGCTGTAGATTTACCTTCTTTATCTGCCGCCCAGGCATCATCACTCTGGGGCGGAATACCGGTCACACACAGCCAATTTAGGTTTTCACGATCGCTGGGCATTTGCCCACCCGTGTTAACCACGCGTAGCCGGCTTTGTTGCTGCCCGTCCAAACGGAACAAGGGGGGTGTCACCACAAAGGGCGCGGGTGAGGTCTTATTTTCTGCAAACACCTGTGAACGCACCAGAATAGGGTAATCCTGCTGATTGCTAACCGCGATAGTGGCACCATTGGAAGCGGGGTTATAGATCAGCCGGCTGGCACCCAACTTAAGCACAAAGGGTTGGCTAGAGGTTTCCATCGGTTGCTCGGCAGCATAAACGGAGCCGACCGTTGCACTCAGCAGGCTCAACACGATGCCTAGTGCCGGTAATGGTAATTTCCTTTTATTGTTTATATTTCGCTTTATTGACATAAAAATACCTGATTATTAAATAAAACCTGAAAAATTCATTTTAGTCCAAAACGGGAGTAGCAAGGATTTATTTCCCTGGCAGGTTAGTAGAAAGAATGGATTGTATTTTAACGCGGTAACAACCGTTACCGCGTTTTCAGTATTACGCTTTCCGCCAATGCTCCGCGGAGTGGGAGTTAGGTTTGACTATAATATTTACGCTTCCCAACGTTGGGCTGAAACCTGGATTGTATAGGTGTCCGGTTTTACGGTATGCGTTGCTTGGTTAGAACCCATCTGGAGAGAATATGAAAAAGATTTGCTTGGCGCATTATATCCGAAAATCAAACTCTCATTACCATAAACCTGAGTACTAGTTACACCTTCACCTGCATACAAAGACACCACTATTTTTTCACCTCCGACACCAGTGATAGTCCTTAACACGTGGTTTCCACCACCCGATCTGCTTTCTCCATTGACAAAAGTAACCTTAATCTTGTCAACATCATCTCCCGTGGTAACAACCCCGTTGGCCAATAAAGTATTCATCGGCACTTGCCCCGCTTCCATCACCCCTTGAGCTGTAATACCATGGCTAATGGTACTTGGTGAAGCAAAAGTGATAGCCACATCTGCCGTTTTGATATCACCTACACCAGCAGCAAAAACCGCGCCAGAAGAAAGTGCCATAGTCAAAGTTAAAAGAGAAAGTGCATATTTTTTCATTTTGGTACCCTATAATAAGTAATCAATTACCACTTAAATCAGCAAAAAACATTCAACAAATGAGAAACTCATCAGGAACCTTGTTTTCTTTCGCTAATCGCTTTAACGCCCCACGGTGCACACATATCTATCTTTGGTTCTGCACTGTGGTTTCGAGATTGATACTGCCTCAAGCAGCCCAAAATGATGAGTGAAGTCGTATTATTAAGATTTAATAATATTCATAAAAACCAATAAGTTGAATTTTATCAACATCCAGCAGTGACTCGATCGCAGCGGTTTATGGCATCAAGAACAATCAGTTACCCAACGCACCCTGATATCTTTTCTAAACCGCCCAGGCGTGCCGAGTGACTGTCGTATCAGTCACAAAAAAGATCAGAAAAGAGTGAATTCTTTGGATATTGATCACAAAATAGCTTTTTGCCCCCCCAAATACCCCGGTTTGATGCACCGAAGCATACCCCAGCGGCTTGTGCGATTACGCAGCAGCGGCTGTTCATGCACCCTGTAGCTATCTTATCTCTTCTTTATTCAGCATGATTAAGGTTCGCAAAGATAACTTTGCGTAACTGCCGCCCGATGAATTAAAGGTGGTCGCCAAACTCAATAATAAAACGACTTATCGCCTGATGGATCAAGCTGTTCAGCAATGTGATGGTATTGATATTGGTCGTGTAGATCGCGTTGCAGATATCGGGCGGTACCGGTTCAGATTAGCCCAGTGCATTGTCTATTCGATAACTGGTTTTTTAAGCGTATCGATGACTTTAGATAGCAGACTCGGTGAGATAACCGCATCGTATTTTCTTTCAAGGCACGACAATTTTACGGATTGTTATATCGTAGGCATCGAGGGATAAAATCTGCGGTCTACTGGCGTAATGCGGGTTTGATTCTTTTTAGTGCGCGGTGCGGTATGAGGACAAAAAATGAATCCAAATTTTAATCATCAAGTTAACCATTAAGTCAGCATCAAGCGATAACTACTTCATTACTGTAGCGTATTACGCAAAATTATCTATAATTGAGCTTTAGCAAGTATCATTGGAAGCTGAGTGGAATGACTAAGTGTTATAATATAAATAATAGCGTTTTATTTTACCCCGAAAGTGGGGATATTGCCTCGTCTTTAACGGGAAACACCATTAAAATCAATATGCCAACCTCACAGTTATTTGAGGTCTTCATCACCAGAATGGGGGTGGCAGTTTCACAAAACGAATTATACACCGCCGCCTGGGGTGAAAATAGTGTGAATGTCACACCAAACACTCTATATCAAAATATTTCTCTATTAAGAAAAGCCCTTCAAGACTCCGGCATACCCAGCGAATCACTGAAAACGCTCAGGGGGAAAGGATTTATTTTTACCGTTGCTAGTGTCGTGGAACATTGTGTTGAAGATATTCAAGACGTTAAAGATAGCGAGATAACGCCAGAGAAAAGTGAACCGACTCACTACGGGAAAAAAACCATCGCTTATTACTCCATGTTATTAACATCTCTCATTATTGTTTTCTTAGGGGTTTTATTTTATGACTATAAAAACATCCCCTGGAGAGTGAATAACTATCCAAAAGACTTTGTATTTATATCAAAAATTAATGGGTGCAGTATTTTTAACAGCACCGAAGGGAAAAGCATAGTAAATAACCAGAAAATTAACCGATTAGTTAAAACGCTCCCTGCGGAATGCGAAAGCTATCCTTATGTTTATATTAGTTATAGTGAACGACATGCTACAGTATCAATAATATCATGCAGATATGATATGAATTACACCGAGCAAAACGACTGTAAAACGGAAATTTTCATTAATCACGGTGAACTTGATGAAACTCAATCTTAAATATATCACAATTTCTTTTACTGTTTTGCTTATTGCCATAGCCTGTTTTGTTCATTTTTATTTAATTGGGGTGAAAACGGTTAGAACCCTTCACTGCAATGGCATACATTATACCCATAATAAAAATTACATCATAAAATCAAATGTTGAGATGACTTTTGATAAAGATAAAGGCTTTATGATCTTAAATGGTAAAGTGACCGAAAATGGCGTATCCGCTCATTTGGCAAGAAAATTACTCTTCAATATCTCGGATATTGATAACAATCTGGTTTTAACCTTCACAGGTGTTGAGTTGAGTATCGCTGATGAGGTAGACCGAGCCAACTTAAATGTAAATTTACCCGCTTTTATGTCCACGGTTGGCAGTAGCCTATTGATATCAATATACCGTATAAATAAATACAACTATATTGTCGAGTCTAATGGCATTGCAAGCTTTCTCTGTGTTACTGACGATAAACAGGATCACTAATCCGTTATAAAATCAAACACTTCTTCTTTAAATTTAACTTAATAAGGGAAGGAGAATGCATCAAAAGATCAGAACGGCATTCTCAACATGACAGTATTTACAATGCATAAAAATAGGCATTAACAGCCAGTTTGTATGTTCCTGCTGCAACTGTTTGCAGATGAGTGGCACGCACAACGTACCTCCAATTAGTTTTTGCCTCAGAAGTCGATAGCACGTAAGCATTTACCGAATGATTGACAAAAGCCGCTTGCCCACCATCTGGGTTAAAAAAAGACACCGTGAGTGTATTGTTGGGGTTTTCCTGCGAAGGGATAATATTAATATTCGTCGTATCTTGCTTTCCCAAAGCCCAAGCTAATGCTATCGACGTTTCTTTAGGTAGAGTCTGCACGTAGCCCAGAGCAACCGGAGCGCCTTCATTTAGCGGGCCAGCAACCAATCCTCGTTCTGGAACCAAAGTATGACTGATACTTTGTGGGTCTGAAATGATGATATCGGCGGTGGCCAATGTCGGTACACTTAAATAGGCAGCTTGAGGTTCGAAGGCTGTCGCCATCATGGCGATGATGGCCATTTGCATATATTTCATATCGTTCCCTAAAGCTAAGATTGGACTAAAACAGGCTATTTTTACCGATTACAGAAAAAATCATCCTATGACCGATTATGGCTATTTGTATTGATTTTCATCACCCATCACTATTTGAGGCAACCAACCCTCGAGCGCGGTATTATTTACTCAAAATGACAAACTCCTATGAAATCTAGCCATAATAGTGGAAGGAGTCAAGAACCGTCACCCGCCCTTTCCCCCCACCGCTGCCCGATTAATGATCGGTAACCTTGGGGGGGAAACCCGCACCGAGGTTTCTGTCTCGTCATCTTTAGTTTGAATCGCCGACGCATCGTTTCAGAAGGACAATGAAAACCGGTTGTGAAATGCTTTTGGGTTGGCTGCTGCCCGTTGCTGATGTTGAATGTGCCACGTGACACCGAATATCTTCAGGAATGTGGTAATCTTATTTTGATTACGGTCAAAAGTTCGATTTATTCAACAAGGTCGCACTCAACATACTTAGATGAATATTATTAAAAACCAGAGTGATTTTATCGGTCTAATTCTTAAGGTGGAACCATGCTTTATTTGATTTTTGCAACCGATGTGGCAGATTCTTTACCACAACGACTGGCGGCTCGTCCGGCTCATCTGGCCCGACTACAGGCACTTCGTGATCAAGGCCGTCTTTTAACCGCGGGGCCAAACCCGGCCATTGATAGTCAGGATCCTGGTCAGGCCGGTTTTAGTGGTTCTACCGTTATTGCTGAATTTGAAACGCTGGCCGATGCACAAGCTTGGGCGCAGGAAGACCCTTATGTTGCAGCCGGTGTTTATCAGTCGGTGGTGGTAAAACCATTTAAGAAAGTCTTCTAAACAATAACCACGTTTAGCCCGCCGTCCTTTTAAACACCCAATTAAATGTGCTGTTTATCCTATTGTGGCACATTTAATATGCTCACTCACCGCCCGACAATCTGCCTGCAGAACGAGTCAGGATTATTTATCCGAATAGCGGCGATTAATTACATCATTTTAATTAACTTTACTTTTATTTACTGGGATTCGTTGTTCAATAAAGGTCTGGTTTAATGCTATTCACGCTTTACTGATTTACCGATCAGCAAACGGAGAAATACCATGCACTGTCCTATTTGCAAAGATACCCAGCTCGTCATGTCGGAAAGAAAAGGCATTGAAATTGACTATTGTCCAAGTTGCCGTGGTGTCTGGCTAGACCGTGGTGAACTGGATAAGATAATTGAAAAGTCTACTGAGAGCGCTCCGGTTCCCTCTTCATCCGATCGACGCCATGACTCTCGTGGCTATAGCGATAAAGACCACGGCGATTATGATAAACACCGGTATCCGAAAAAGAGAAAGAGTTTCCTGTCTGAGTTATTTGATTAAATGGTCGGCTTGATTAAGCCGTCTGCAATGCGTACCCATGCGTTTTGACTCGCTCGCTCATTTTATTGATTAGCGACTCAGCCATGCTGGCATCATCCGGCGTGGCACAATAGAGATAACGATTGGCAGGAACGCGCATGTTCCTGCCAATAAAATGCTTATCGGCTATTTAAGATTCCCGTAGGTTTTTTCCCAATGCTCTTCACATGCATCGACCGCTTGGTCAAGGGCGTGGGGTGCGGCTTTCAAAATTCGGTGATCTTTTCTTACCCACACACTGTAGCTGTGCTTGCCTTGAGTGATTGTTTGCTCAGCATAGATGGTTGTTTGAAAAACAGTTTCCATTTGATCACTGTAAATTTCATATTTGTAAAGCGCATCACTTTTCTTTAAATCGCCAAAAAAAGCGGTTTTGACCAAAATAAATCGGGACATAGAAAATACACCCTTTGCTGAAATAGAAGAGACAGTTTCCGCTAATTTGATAATAACAACTGTGATGGTCACGGCAGAACAGTCGCTGTGTCATTGAAATAACACTGTTTTAGAATGGGAATAAATAGAGATAAAGCTTATTAGCCAAAAAACAAGTTCAGATCAAACTGACGGATTTATCCAAATGGACGCGAATAGTGTATTTTTGTGCAACATCAACACGAGTTCTCATGACAACAGCGAGCACGGAGGCTATTTTAAGCGGGCGGTGCGCTAAATTGTTAATAAATTGACTTTACAAGTCTTATTTTTTAAATCACCTAAATTTAGGTAATATATTTATTCCAGCGACGCACCGATTACATCTGTCCATTGTCGATTTAGTCTATATACTGAACAAAATAATTTCCCATCAGAATCATTGCCATCAGCTAATAATCAGCCATACCCAGTGCCCCCCCGGTTATTATTACGTATTTAACACCCTGATAGTCTATTCTGTATATTTTACCAAGCGAAATTATTGGCATTCGGCGACAACCTCGGATAGGTTTTCTACAGTAACACCTTCAGGTCTACATCACTCGGCAATGTCTATCACAATAAATAATTTCGCCATATAAAAAATAAAAAACAATTAATACAATCACTTGAGCAGGGAAAGAGTCAAGCATTACAGGTTTGCTGGTGCGGAGGGTAGAAATGAAAAAAAAAGAGGTGGCCGCTTTATGCTATTAATCAGTAACCCCCCTGAAACTGACCTCTAGCCACAAAGCGACCATATATATATTAACGCGACTTTTGCCAGATGTGAAATACTGTTAAGACAATATATTCGTGATTACTCTTATTTTCTGTCCCGAGCACTGCAAACAACAGTAGAAAAGCCGTTTAAATGGGTAAAAAGCTATTTGTACGATATAAATAGAAAAAATAAAAACAGCCCCTTTACAGAACTGTTTTTATTATTCTCTTCCGTTACTGCCACTCATAGGCAACACTAAACAACAACGCACGGCGATGTTGATTCACGTGAATCTGACGAACGCTATATATATGGCGATAACGTCGCGATTGCCCTTCTAACCAGCGATTTCGTCGCCGTTGATTCTGGCGGAGCATCCGCCAACGACCAACTTCATTTTTACTACGTCGCATGAAAATCGTCTTCCAAAGCTGAGAACCCCGCCATTATAGACCTTTCATCCTGCTAGCCAAGTACCCGTCTGCTCAATAAGGCATGGAATTAATCCCATTCCGCCTATATTTTATTCACTTAATGAAAGAAGCAAGCTAGTCTTATAAAGATATTTTGGGTATAAGCCTTTTTTTCTCATAGAATTTATAGCTGAATATATTGAGTTAAAGGTTTCCCCTTTTCATTACTGTGCGTACACTCGGTGATGACCGCTAGCGAACAGGACTTTTCGCCTTTATGACAACATTTTATACCGTAATAAGTTGGCTCTCCGTATTCGGCTATTGGTTGCTGATTGCCGGGGTGACTTTGCGCATTCTAATGAAACGACGAGCGGTACCTTCGGCAATGGCTTGGTTACTTATCATTTATATCCTGCCATTGGTGGGAATTATCGCTTATCTCTCGTTCGGTGAACTTCATCTGGGCGAACGACGAGCCAAACGGGCCAAAGCCATGTGGCCTTCTACCGCCAACTGGCTGACCGAGCTGAAAGAATGCCAGCATATTTTCACCACTGAAAATAGCGAAGTTGCCAAGCCGCTGTTCCAACTGTGCGAACGTCGCCAGGGTATTAGCGGTGTGAAAGGCAATCAACTGCAACTATTAACCACCACCGATGACACGTTAAAAGCGCTGATCAGAGATATTGAACTGGCACGTCATAATATTGAGATGGTGTTTTATATCTGGCAACCCGGTGGGCTGGTCGATCAGGTGGCCGAATCTTTGATGGCCGCCGCTCGTCGCGGTGTACATTGCCGATTGATGCTGGATTCGGCTGGCAGTGTCACCTTCTTCCGTAGCCCTTATCCAGCCATGATGCGTAACGCTGGGATCGAGGTTGTAGAAGCACTGAAAGTAAACCTGTTCCGAGTATTCTTACGGCGGATGGATTTGCGTCAGCACCGTAAAGTAGTGCTGATTGATAATTTTGTCGCCTATACCGGTAGCATGAATATGGTTGACCCCCGTTTCTTTAAACAGGATGCCGGCGTCGGTCAATGGATCGATATGATGGCGCGGATGGAAGGCCCGGTGGCCACCACAATGGGCATTGTCTACGCCTGTGACTGGGAAATGGAAACCGGTAAACGCCTGCTGCCACCGCCGCCTGATGCCAATATCATGCCGTTCGAACAGGAATCGGGGCATACGATTCAAGTCATTGCTTCCGGCCCTGGATTCCCGGAGGAAATGATTCATCAGGCCTTGTTGACGGCGGTTTATGCCGCTCGCGAACAACTGATCATGACCACGCCCTACTTTGTTCCCAGTGATGATTTGCTGCACGCTATTTGTACCGCCGCACAAAGAGGCGTAGATGTCAGTATCATTGTGCCGAAAAATAATGACTCCATGATGGTACGTTGGGCTAGTCGCGCGTTTTTCGCCGAATTGCTGGAGGCTGGCGTCAAGATCCATCAATTTGAAGGGGGTTTATTACACAGTAAAAGCGTGTTGGTTGATGGCCAGTTGAGTCTGGTCGGCACCGTGAACCTGGATATGCGCAGTCTGTGGCTAAATTTTGAAATTACCTTGGTCATTGATGATGACGGTTTCGGTGGCGATTTGGCGCAAGTGCAAAATGATTATATTGCGCGATCGGTACTATTGGATGGTGATGCTTGGGCCAAACGCCCTCTCTGGCACCGTATTATGGAGCGCTTGTTCTATTTCTTCAGTCCGTTCCTGTAATAATATTACTTAACAATAATGACCTTATGTAGAAGTTCTTAGTTATTGACCATAAGCGCCATAAATTGTGTAAAAAACGCGAATAGAATGTTTTAATGTGCGCCATACCGCGAACACGATCATAGGAACCCGCAAATGGACCAGACAATAATGGATCTCAACAATCGCCTGACTGAAGATGAGACACTGGAGCAGGCTTACGATATTTTCCTTGAGTTGGCTGGTGACAATCTGGATCCGGCAGATATTTTGCTTTTCAATCTGCAATTTGAAGAACGCGGTGCCGCAGAGTTGTTCGATCCAGCCGAAGATTGGAGCGAACACGTTGATTTTGATTTGAATCCTGATTTCTTTGCCGAAGTGGTTATCGGGCTGGCAGAAAGCGAAGGCGAGCCGGTTAACGATGTCTTTGCTCGCGTGCTGCTATGCCGTGAGAAAGACCATAAGCTGTGCCATATTTTGTGGAAAGAATGAATTAACGGCGATGCGACAAGTTTGACGCGGTATGCTTGGAGAAAAATAAGAAAAAAGCCCTGCCAGTGCAAAATGGCGGGGCTTTTTTGCCATTAAATCCATAGACAATTACAGTGGATCAACCTTCAGGCAGGAAACTGCATGGCGGAAACTGCCTTCCAGTAATGGCCGGGTTTTCGCACATTCTGGCCCGGCGATGGGGCAACGGGTGCGGAATACACACCCCGAAGGTGGGTTGATCGGCGAAGGCAACTCCCCTTCAAGTAACTGAATCACTTTCTCACGTTCTTTATCCGGATCGGGGATCGGTACTGCCGACATCAGCGCTTTGGTATAAGGGTGCTGAGGATGATGGTACACCTCATCGTAAGTCCCAAGTTCCACGGCATGACCCAAATACATGACCAATACACGATCGGAGATATGTTTTACCACTGCCAAATCGTGCGCGATAAAGATCAGCGACAAGCCCATTTCACGCTGTAATTGTTGTAACAGATTAACGACCTGAGCCTGAATAGACACATCCAGCGCAGAGACCGGCTCATCACAAATAATCAGTTTCGGCTCAAGGATAAGCGCGCGGGCAATCCCAATGCGCTGGCACTGTCCGCCGGAAAACTCGTGCGGATAACGGTTGATCAAGTTAGGCAACAAGCCGACCTTCAACATCATCGCCTTCACTTTATCTCGTACATCCTGCCGGGACATTTTCGGATAGTAAGTGCGTAATGGCTCGGCAATGATTTCACCGATGGTCATACGTGGATTCAGTGAGGCTAATGGATCCTGGAAAATCATCTGAATATCGCTGCGAGTCGTACGCCACTCCGCATCACTCATATTCAACAAATCTTTTCCTAACCAAGCAACGCTGCCGCTGGTCGCTTTGACCAGGCCGATTATCGCCCGGGCAAACGTCGATTTCCCACAACCGGACTCCCCCACGACGCCGAGCGTTTCCCCTTCGTATAAACGTAGTGTCACGCCATCAACGGCTTTTAAGGTTTTCGACGGCTGCCAGAACCATTGTTTACCGTCCTGAATATCAAAATGTACCTTCAGATCGGCGACTTCGAGCAGAACACGTTTATCTGTCACGCTATTCATACTAATTCCCCCACCGACTTAAAGCAGGCACGTAAACGGCCTTCACCAAAATGTTCCAATACCGGTGCTGTTGAACAGCGATCCATAGCGTATTGGCAGCGTGGCTGGAATGGGCAACCCTTAGGTAGCCGAAGCAGGTTAGGCGGATTGCCAGGAATAGTCATCAGGGATTCACCCTCCGCATCTAAACGCGGAACAGCATTCAGTAAACCAATAGAATATGGGTGACTTGGATGATAAAACACGTCGCGGGCTTTGCCATACTCCATGGTTCTGCCGGCATACATCACCAGTACTTTATTACAGATACCGGCCACTACGCCCAGATCGTGGGTAATCATGATTATCGCCGTGTTGAACTCATTTTTAAGTTCATTTAGCAATGTCATGATTTGTGCCTGAACGGTAACGTCTAGTGCCGTAGTCGGCTCATCGGCAATCAGTAATTTTGGTCGGCATAGCAACGCCATCGCAATCATCACTCGCTGGCGCATTCCTCCAGAAAATTCATGAGGATACATTCTCATACGTTTGCGGGCTTCTGGCATTTTTACCGCATCCAGCATACGAACTGATTCCTCAAATGCTTCGCTTTTACTCATTTTTTTATGCAGTTGCAGCACTTCCATTAACTGCTCACCCACACGCATATAAGGATTGAGCGAGGTCATCGGATCTTGGAAAATCATAGAGATTTCCTCGGCCCGTAGGCGGTTTAGCTGCTTCTCTGGTAGATTGAGAATTTCCCGACCGTTAAATTTGGCGGAACCACCAATTCGACCGTTACTCGCCAGCAATCCCATCAATGCAAAGGCCGTTTGTGACTTACCGGAGCCTGACTCACCGACAATACCCAGCGTTTCGCCAGCACGCAGGTCAAAATTCAGATGGTTAACCGCCGTCACATCACCGTCCGGCGTTGAGAAGGTCACACTGAGGTCTTTTACATCCAACAATACGGATTGCGGGTTGGCAGACTGATTACTTGTAATCGACATGACAATATTCCTCAGCGATCTTTCGGGTCGAGGGCATCACGCAGGCCATCGCCGATAAAGTTGAAACAAAACAGCGTAATCACCAGGAAGCCAGCCGGAAACATTAACAACCAGGGTGAAACCTCCATCGAGTTGGCTCCGTCACTCAGTAATGCGCCCCAACTACTCAAAGGTTCTTGAGTCCCCAAACCGAGGAAGCTCAGGAATGATTCAAACAGAATCATGCTGGGTACCAGCAGCGAAGCGTAAACCACCACTACCCCCAACACGTTCGGTACAATATGGCGCACCACGATGTTACGAGTCGAGACGCCACCGACCAACGCGGCTTCGATAAACTCTTTACGCTTTAGGCTAAGCGTCTGTCCACGCACAATACGCGCCATATCCAGCCAGGAAACCATGCCGATCGCGACAAAAATCAGCAAAATGTTCTGTCCGAAGAAGGTCACCAGTAAAATGACGAAGAACATAAACGGAAAGGAGTTCAGGATTTCCAACAGACGCATCATCAGGGAGTCGGTTTTTCCACCCAAATAACCGGAAAGGGAACCGTATAAGGTTCCAACCACGACCGCCACCAGCGCGGCGGCAACACCGACCATCAGCGAGATTCGGCCACCAATGGCAACACGAACCAACAAATCACGGCCGGAAGAGTCAGTGCCGAAATAGTGGCCGGACTCAAAGCTTGGCGCAGCTGACATCATGGCCCAATCCGTGTCATCGTAGGCAAACGGCGACAACATCGGTGCCAGGATCACAAACAAGGTAATAAATAATAAGATCACCAAGCTGGTGATCGCCGCGCGGTTATGAATAAAACGGCGGCGGGCATCCTGCCACAGGCTACGCCCCTCGACTTCCAGCTTTTCACTGAAAGCGTCCAGCGTTTCGCTATTTCTTTTGCTCAACATAATTAGCCAGCTCCAGTGTCAGTAACGGATTTTCGGATCGATAACGGCATATAACACGTCAACAATCGCATTAAATAAAATGGTTAACGCGCCCACCAGTATCGTCAAACTTAATACCAGAGAATAATCGCGGTTTAACGCACCGTTTACGAACAACTGACCAATACCCGGCAGACCAAAGATGGTTTCGATCACCATTGAACCGGTAATAATACCGACGAATGCAGGTCCCATATAGGAAAGCACTGGTAACAAGGCCGGTTTTAACGCATGGCGGAATACAATAGTCCGCAGAGGTAAGCCTTTGGCGCGGGCTGTGCGAATAAAATTAGAGTGTAAAACTTCAATCATCGAGCCGCGGGTAATACGCGCAATACTGGCAATATAAGCCAGAGAAAGCGCGACCATCGGTAAAATCATGAATTTCAGCGCCCCCCCATTCCAACCGCCGCCCGGTAACCATTTCAGTAAGATGGCAAAAACCAAGACCAATAGCGGAGCGACCACAAAACTGGGGATAACCACCCCGGTCATGGCAAACCCCATGACGGTGTAGTCCCATTTGGTATTCTGATTCAAAGCGGCAATCACACCCGCACTGACACCCAACACCACTGCCAGAATAAAGGCCGCAAAACCGAGTTTGGCAGAAACGGGGAAAGACGCGGCCACCAGATCATTAACGGTATAATCTTTATATTTGAATGAAGGCCCCAAATCTCCTTGTGCCAATTGACCAAGGTAATTGAAATACTGTTTGTAAATAGGATCGTTGAGGTGATATTTCGCCTCAATGTTGGCCATCACTTCTGGCGGAAGATTACGCTCACCGGTAAATG
This sequence comes from Yersinia ruckeri ATCC 29473, assembly GCF_000754815.1. Classification (GTDB taxonomy): domain Bacteria; phylum Pseudomonadota; class Gammaproteobacteria; order Enterobacterales; family Enterobacteriaceae; genus Yersinia; species Yersinia ruckeri. Next base: position 2,477,335 of record NZ_KN150747.1, on the reverse strand, counting down.
GGCTTCCCGGCGCGAGACGCATCATAAAGAATGAAATGGTGATCAGAATTAATAACGTCGGAATCGCTTCCAAACAGCGACGAAAAATAAACTTTAACATTGCCCGTACCTGTGTCTTTAGCCTTTCACTACGGCTTTATATTATCGATATAATAAAGGCAGCTTCCCGTAGGAAACTGCCCTCAAGATGATTAGTGCTTGATAATATACAGATCTTTAACGTGCAAGTTATCCAGTGGATCTTTACCGGTGTAACCACCGACGTAAGGTTTCACCAAACGAGCATTCACGTAGTAATAAACCGGAACGATGGCAGAGTCTTTATCCAACTGCATTTCAGCCTGTTGATACAGTGCTGCACGTTCGTCGTCAGTTTTTACTTTCAAGGTATCAGAAATCAGCTTGTCGAACGCAGGGCTCTTATAATGTGAGGTATTGTTGCTGCTGTTAGATAGCATGATGTTCAGGAATGAAGACGGTTCGTTATAGTCAGCACACCAGCCAGCACGCGCCACATCGAAGTTGCCCTGATGGCGGCTATCCAGGAAGGTTTTCCACTCCTGGTTCTCCAGTTTTACATCCACCCCCAGATTTTTCTTCCAGATAGAGGCGGCTGCAATCGCCAGTTTCTTATGCAGATCGGAAGTGTTGTACAGCAGGCTGAATGTCAGCGGCTTGTCTTTAGTATAACCCGCTTCGGCCAACAGTTTTTTCGCTTCTTGATTGCGTTTTTCCTGGGTCCAATTGGCCCACTCTGGTTGAGTCATTTTAGCGCCGCTGGTATAAGGCGGAGTGAAACCGAAGGCTGGCAGATCGCCCTGGTTTTTGACTTTATTCACGATAACATCGCGATCCATACCCAATTTTAACGCTTCACGTACGCGCGCATCAGTAAATGGCGCTTTAACATTATTAATTTCGTAGTAATAGGTACACAGGTACGGATCAACATGCACCTGATCAGGAATGTCTTTTTTCAGTTTTTGGAACAATTCAATCGGCATGTTGTTGTAAGTCATGTCGATTTCACCGGTACGGTAGCGGTTAACATCGGTGACTTCTGAAGAAATTGGCAGATAAGTAACCTGATTAATCACTGTATTGGCGTTATCCCAATACGTTGGGCTGCGCTCCAGCACGATACGTTCGTTGACCACCCAGTTTTTTAGTTTATATGCGCCATTACCGACGAAGTTTTGTGGCTGGGTCCATTTTTCGCCAAACTTTTCTACCACAGATTTATTCACCGGAGACATCGATGGATGTGCCAGCAGCTTGACCAGATAAGGCACGGGCTCACTTAACGTCACTTCCAGGGTATGATCATCCAGCGCTTTTACCCCCAGAGTGTTAGCCGGTTTTTTACCGGTAATGATGTCGTCGATATTGGCAATATGGGCGTATTGCACATAACTTTCATACGGAGAAGCGGTTTTTGGATCAGCCAGACGTTGCCAGCTGTATACGAAGTCCTGAGCCGTGACAGGGTCACCGTTTGACCATTTGGCATCTTTACGCAAATGGAAGGTCCAGACTTTAAAGTCTTTGTTATCCCAACTGGCTGCAACGCCCGGAACGATATCACCATTAGGGCTACTGATGACTACCCCTTCCAGCAGATCGCGGGATAGGTTCGACTCTGGCACGCCTTCAATTTTATGCGGGTCTAAAGACTGAGGTTCAGAACCGTTGTTACGGACTAAAACCTGTTTTTCAGCCAATTGAACACCTGCTGGTACGACAGCGGCAAAGCTGCTGCCAACCGACGCCATAGCCAAAGCGGTGATAATACCGACAGCCAGGAGACTCTTCTTCGTGATGTTGGTCATACTTATCTCTACTCCATTTTTTATTATTGCGTTATTCAATAACTGAATACGCCTCACCTTTTAAAAGGCATTTTTTATTAATTTCCAACAGAGGAACGACTCAGCCGGAAATTACACCTTATGCATTAACACGGAGCCAAGCGCTGTGTCATACACCCCTATTACATGTCATTATTATATCTACCACTATTTCGCGCTAACTACAGCTTGCGAATGTACAGATTTTTAATATCGGTAGCGTCTTGCGGGTCTTTACCGGTAAATCCACCAACTGTTGGCCGGATCAGGCGTACGCTCACGCGGTAATACACCGGTACCATTACCGAGTTTTTATCCAGTAAATTCTCAGCCTGTTGATATAACGCTGCTCGGGATTTCTCATCCGCAACGGTTAATGTCTTGGCCAGAATGGCGTCAAATTCAGGGCTTTTATAGAAGAAGGTATTATTGCTGCTGTCTGACAGCAGCATATTAAGGAAGGCACTGGGTTCGTTATAATCGGCACACCAAGTTGCTCTGGCTACATCAAATTGCCCTTGATGGCGGCTTTCCAGTGAGGTTTTCCACTCTTGATTTTGTAATGTGACCTGCGCACCCAGATTTTTTTGCCACATAGAGGCGGCGGCAATCGCCTGCTGTTTATTTTGATCCGATGTGTTGTACAGCAAACTGAATTTCAGTGGGTTTTTATCGTGATAACCGGCTTCAGCCAACAGTTTCTTCGCCACTTCATTACGTTTTTCCTGCGTCCAACCAGCCCATTCAGGCGGTGTGAAATTCGCGCCAGCCATAAAGTTGGGTGTAAACCCGTAAGCCGGTATCTGCCCTTGCCCCATGATTTTGTTGGCAATGATATCGCGATCCAGCGTCATCTTGATGGCTGTTCTGACGCGTACATCAGTAAACGGGGCTTTGGCGTTATTTATTTCATAGTAGAAGGTGCATAAATAGGGACTAACATGCACCTCTTGCGGAATATCTTGTTTCATCTTGGCGAACAGATTTGGCGGGATAGCTCCGCCGGTCAGATCGATTTCACCACTGCGATAACGGTTAACCGCGCTGACTTCAGAAGCAATTGGCAAGAACGTGGCCTGATTGACCACGGTGGCTTGGTTATTCCAATAAGTTGGATTGCGCGCAATAACAATACGCTCGTTAACCACCCAATCTTTCAGATTATAGGCTCCATTACCGACAAAATTACCCGGTAATGTCCATTTATCGCCGAATTTTTCTACGACTTCGCGATTAACCGGTTTCATCGAAGTATGAGAAAGCATGCTGATAAAGTAAGGCACCGGTTGACTCAGAGTCACCTGCAATGTTTTGGCGTCCAACGCTTTGACACCCAGAGTTTCTGGTTTTTTGATACCTTTCAGTACATCGTCAACATTATCAATCCGAGCATATTGCAGGTAGCTGGCATAGGGCGAACCAACCTTTGGATCGACCAGACGTTGCCAGCTATACACAAAATCTTCTGCAGTAACCGGTGTACCATCGCTCCAGACGGCATCATCACGTAAATGGAAGGTCCATACTTTAAAATCGTTATTTTCCCAATGCGTTGCCACAGCCGGAATAATATGCCCCTCGGCGTCATTACTGACCAATCCTTCGAGTAAATTTAAAATGACATTGGTTTCTGCTACGCCCTCCACTTTATGCGGATCGAGTGATGAAACCTCTGCGCCATTATTAATGGTGATGGATTGTGTAGCGGCTAATTCAACCGTTGCTGGCACCGTTGCTGCAACGGTAATACCTGAAAATGATAAACCCAGAAGAGTGCTGAGTAATGCTAATGGCTTCCTTTTCAACTTTATTTGCATTTTCAACCGTCCTTATGCCAATTTTTTGATGTTTATTTCAATGGGTAGGGTCAATCTGCTGCCAACATTGCGTTGCGATATCCATTTACCAGCAAGATTCATACTCATGTTAAGTAGAACGAGCATAAGATTTTTATTAGCAATCCATTCGAAAGCTAACAGAAGCCGAAAATACACGCCAATAAATTTTACGGAAATGTTAAGCAATTCTCTTTTCCTTGGTCAGTGGCGTTACATAACGCTGATACTAACCCTCAGAGGTGCAAATATAATCAATTGATTTTAAACACAAAAATGACAAATTAAAAATCAGACAGCAGCATGGATGCATTAAAACACCCATCAAAGAAACATAAAATTAACAATTTTGTTGTTACTAGAATAAACACCTGAGTATGTTGCCTTAATCACTAATAACATCTAGATAAATTCCATACAAGCATTACAGAATCATGTGAACAATTTAACAACGAATGATGGATTCGATTTAAGCGAACAGAGATGAATATAGCGAGAAAACCTGATAAAACAGGTCATAGAGATGATGAGGTCAGGCAAAGAGCTATTTATGCCATATTAAAGTGCAACTGATTAAAATGCATACGTTAGTTGCACCAAGTTAATGCAGAACAGCACAATTCAATCAAACGGGGAAATAAGTGGAAAGATGCACAAGTAAAAAACCGGCCAGCGCAGCAATCATCCGCTGACCGGTATAATGAATGGTTAAAGTAGACCGGGGAATATGGCCTTAATTCCGGTAACAATAAACTCGATACCTAACGCCATCAGCAATAAACCCATAATACGGGTAATGACGTTAATACCGGTCTGGCCTAATAAACGAACCAGTAATGGCGCGGCGCGGAAGAGTAACCAACAGCAGAAAGCAAACAAGGCAATGGCCACGGTCAAACCCAGTAAATTAGGCCAACTGTGATAACGGGAACTCCAGACAATCGTCGAGCTAATCGCCCCCGGCCCCGCCATCAATGGCAACGCCAGCGGAACCACGCCAATGCTTTCGCGCACTGCCGTTTCTGATTTTTCCTGCTTATTCTGCTTATCTTCGCCGAGTTTGCCGCTGATCATCGACATGGCAATACTCACTACCAGAATACCGCCAGCAATACGGAAGGAATCAATAGAAATGCCGAAAATCTTCAGGATCACATCACCCAAAAACAAAGCTATCCATAGGATGATTGCAACTGAAAGATTCGCTGTCAGGTTTGTCTTATTCCGCCCCGCCGCCGCCTGATAGCTCGTCATACTAATAAAAACAGGCAATATTCCTACCGGGTTAACCAGCGCAAATAAGCCAACAAAAAACTTGATGTAACCCGAAAGGTCCAACAGTGATTGACTCACACATCACTCCGCACAATGACTAATAAAATATCTTGGGATGTTGGTCTACATCATTGACCATTGCCCATCGTTTTACTGGTTGCTGGTTGCCGATAACCGTATTCTGACGTTAGCCACCACACTCATAGAGAAAGCACAATATACGGTCACACCCGCAACTTATGGCGCTAAGGTACTGACACGACTTGCCGCCTGCCTCTCTATGCGCGCTAATGTAATGGAATTGGTCTGGGGAATCTATGGATGAACGCAGCATTTTCGTGTGCCAAGACTATTTACGTATAATTGAGGGTTTATTGTTAATAAACTGTGGGTTTGATGCTGTTTTAACGTCACAAACTGTCGTTTTTATGAACTTAATGATTTTTATTCTTATAGCACTACGGCTGAAAGGTGTCAGCTTGATGTTTTTGTGATTTAAGTCACGAAATTCATACCTAATAATAGTTAAGCTCTGAACATAGAAAAAGAGTGAAACAGTTGAGAACGCCAGAGTGGTTAATAATATCCCGCAATGTTTAGTGGTGTATTTGAAGCTCTTTCAGTCAATCAGCGGTAGTGATGGCCGGACATTGAGCAACATGTCTTTCTTATTCGGCCGTGCAGCGAGTGATAGCCTGTCTATACTAGTTGCTTCAGCAGCTTATTTACTAAAAGAGTTTAACATTATCAGGAGAGCATTATGGCTGTAACGAATGTCGCTGAACTTAACGAGCTAGTAGCACGCGTCAAAAAAGCCCAGCGCGAGTATGCCAACTTTACTCAAGAGCAAGTTGATAAAATTTTCCGCGCTGCTGCACTGGCTGCCGCTGATGCCCGTATCCCTCTGGCCAAACTGGCCGTTGCGGAATCAGGCATGGGGATTGTGGAAGATAAAGTGATCAAAAACCACTTTGCATCTGAGTATATCTATAACGCTTACAAAGATGAAAAGACTTGCGGTATCTTGTGTGAAGACAAAACCTTCGGCACCATCACCATTGCAGAACCTATCGGTTTAATCTGCGGTATTGTACCGACGACTAACCCAACCTCAACGGCGATCTTCAAGGCATTAATCAGCCTGAAAACGCGTAACGGTATCATTTTCTCTCCACATCCACGTGCTAAAGACGCAACCAACAAAGCCGCTGATATCGTGCTTCAAGCCGCTATCGCAGCAGGTGCGCCAGCAGATATTATTGGTTGGATTGATGCCCCTACGGTTGAGTTGTCTAACCAACTGATGCACCACCCAGATATTAACCTGATTCTGGCTACCGGTGGTCCAGGCATGGTTAAAGCAGCATACAGTTCCGGTAAACCCGCTATCGGTGTCGGTGCTGGCAATACCCCTGTGGTTGTTGACGAAACCGCCGATATCAAACGCGTTGTGGCATCTATTCTGATGTCCAAAACCTTTGATAATGGTGTTATTTGTGCATCTGAACAGTCCATTATCGTGGTTGACTCCGTCTACGACGCAGTTCGTGAACGTTTCTCTTCCCACGGTGGCTACCTGTTACAGGGTAAAGAATTGAAAGCTGTTCAGGATATCATCCTGAAAAATGGTGGCCTGAATGCGGCTATCGTTGGTCAGCCAGCAACCAAAATTGCTGAAATGGCCGGGATTAAAGTGCCAAGCAACACCAAAATTCTGATCGGTGAAGTGAAAGTTGTTGATGATTCCGAGCCATTCGCGCACGAAAAACTGTCGCCAACTTTGGCCATGTATCGGGCGAAAAGCTTCGAAGAAGCCGTCGAAAAAGCAGAGAAACTGGTTGAAATGGGCGGGATTGGTCACACCTCTTGTCTGTACACCGACCAAGATAACCAACCTGCACGCGTTAAGTATTTTGGCGATAAAATGAAAACCGCCCGAATTCTCATCAACACCCCTGCCTCTCATGGTGGTATCGGTGACCTGTATAACTTCAAAGTAGCGCCATCATTGACGCTGGGTTGTGGTTCATGGGGTGGTAACTCCATCTCTGAAAACGTCGGTCCGAAACACTTGATCAACAAGAAAACTGTGGCTAAGCGAGCAGAAAACATGTTGTGGCATAAACTACCGAAATCTATTTACTTCCGCCGTGGGTCTCTGCCTATCGCGTTGGAAGAAGTGGCTACTGACGGTGCAAAACGTGCCTTCATCGTGACTGACCGCTACCTATTCAACAACGGCTATGCTGACCAAATCACCAGCGTGTTGAAATCTCACGGTATCGAAACCGAAGTCTTCTTTGAAGTTGAAGCTGACCCAACGTTGAGCATCGTGCGTAAAGGCGCAGAGCAGATGAATTCCTTCAAACCAGACGTGATTATCGCGCTGGGTGGGGGTTCACCGATGGATGCCGCCAAAATTATGTGGGTGATGTACGAACATCCGGAAACTCACTTCGAAGAACTGGCGCTGCGTTTTATGGATATCCGTAAACGTATCCACAAGTTCCCAAAAATGGGTGTGAAAGCGAAAATGATCGCTGTCACTACCACTTCAGGTACCGGTTCAGAAGTGACGCCGTTTGCGGTAGTGACCGACGATGCAACAGGTCAGAAATATCCATTGGCTGACTACGCATTAACTCCAGATATGGCTATTGTTGATGCCAACCTGGTGATGAATATGCCTAAATCTCTGTGCGCCTTCGGTGGCCTGGATGCGGTAACTCATGCCTTGGAAGCCTATGTTTCTGTACTGGCTAACGAATATTCCGACGGCCAGGCGTTGCAAGCGTTGAAACTGTTGAAAGAAAACCTGCCAGCAAGCTACAAAGACGGGGCGAAAAACCCGGTTGCTCGTGAACGTGTGCACAACGCCGCGACTATCGCTGGTATCGCGTTTGCCAACGCCTTCCTGGGTGTCTGTCACTCAATGGCCCACAAACTGGGTTCAGAGTTCCACATCCCACACGGCTTGGCTAACGCCATGTTGATCTCGAACGTTATCCGCTATAACGCGAACGACAACCCAACCAAGCAGACTGCATTCAGCCAATATGACCGCCCACAAGCGCGTCGCCGTTACGCTGAAGTTGCCGATCATCTGGGTCTGAGTGCTGTGGGCGACCGTACCGCTCAGAAAATTCAGAAATTGTTGACTTGGTTAGACGAAATCAAAGCTGAGTTGGGCATTCCGGCATCTATCCGCGAAGCGGGTGTGCAGGAAGCTGACTTCCTGGCGAAAGTTGACAAACTGTCTGAAGATGCGTTCGATGATCAGTGTACTGGTGCTAACCCACGTTACCCATTGATCTCTGAGCTGAAACAGATTCTGATGGATACATACTACGGTCGCGAATATATCGAAGAGTTTGACCGTGAAGAAGCTGCGGCAAAAGATGTTGCCAAAGTGGAAAAAAAAGCCAAGAAATGATCATAATCTAGTGTCCCTACCCGTCTGATGGCGGGTAATAGGTAGATTATCCACCCCCTCAATCAGCCTTCCTGATTGAGGGGGTTTCTTTTTGTGTCCCCCATCGATTTGACCGTGTTCAGAATCGCCAACGGCAAGTTGAAGCTGCCAATGCATAACCATCGGCACTCAAGGCTAACGAATAGTGTGTTGTATAACGAGATATAAGCGCCAAACAGCCAGTAAGGGGTAATAGAACGGTTGGGAAGGAGACAACCCCACAGACAGGGAAAATAAGCCTATGGGGCGTTTAAAGTGGATTAATCGTGGGTTATTCTGCCTGAAGTGTCATGGCAGTATTAATCGCTTCTTTATAGTGACGGCGGCAAACCGATACATAACTTTCATTTCCGCCAATAACCACTTGTTCGCCGTCATGCACGGCTCGACCCTGAGAATCCAGGCGCAGCACCATATTGGCTTTGCGACCACAATGGCAGATGGTTTTCAATTCGACCAATTTATCCGCCCAAGACAATAAATATTGACTGCCGGTAAACAATTCACCCAGAAAATCCGTACGTAAACCATAACAAAGTACCGGAATATGATATTCATCCACTACGTGGCATAACTGCCTGACCTGCTCTTTAGTCAAAAACTGACATTCATCCAGCAATACACAATGTACTGTTTTGTCCTGATGCTCTGCTTCTATAATGTTGGATAATTGAGTTTCTTTATTATAAAGCTGAGCCTGAGAGGTTAACCCGATCCGTGAACTGACCTTCCCCACGCCAAAGCGGTTATCAATCTCCGCAGTGAAAACCAAGGTACGCATGCCGCGCTCTTGATAGTTGTAGGAAGACTGAAGTAAAGCCGTAGACTTTCCTGCATTCATCGCAGAATAATAAAAATAAAGCTGAGCCATGGGCTCGTCACTCCACTGGTATAATAAACACGCAAATTAACGGTATGCCATAGTGTAACACAAACTCTATACGCGGGTTTATGTCGGATGAGACCGATTAATAAGTTTAATAACGAGAGTCATGCTGTGAAAGCATCCCTACCTTCTTTTAGCAGAACAGAAAATAGATTATTACCCCTATTTTCTTGATTCAGTTCACAGTGATCATTGCAGCTCAAAGTTTCACTTGAACATTGAGCCGTTTCTCTGGCATAGAAAAGGCAACAGCATCAAACTGACTCCAGATACAAATTACTCATTAATCTGTCGCATAATGCCCGCAACAAAAATTAACATTGAATATCTGTCAGACCTATTTTTTGTTGCATAAGTGATTTTATTGGCTTAAAAGGAACCAGTGACGCGCTGTTTTTTACATTTATATCTACATTTTTCACGACGCAGGTAAACATACCGACGCGATCAAGAATTGACTATTTTTACTTTATTGATATAAAGCGGACTTATAACTTAGTGAGAAAAGCATGTTTCAAAATTGACATTTTATAGCTCCGCATAGAGGATTTGTCTTAGAACTGTACAAGATATTTGAGCATATACATCACTTATTAGTATCGACAGACAACTTTTAGGTTTTAAAAAGAGTAAATTCCACAGGGCTAATCAAATTGGCTATTGCAGAAATTAAAATAGCACTCTATTATTATCCAGACGCCCCCCACCATTATAATTGAGACCAGGACAATGAGCGAAGCGTTAAAGATTCTAAACAACATCCGTACTCTACGTGCTCAAGCACGCGAATGCACCCTTGAAACATTAGAAGAGATGCTTGAGAAACTTGAAGTGGTCGTAAACGAACGCCGCGAAGAAGATTCCCAAGCACAAGCGGAAACTGAAGAACGTGCACGTAAACTGAAGCAATACCGTGAAATGCTTATTGCAGACGGTATCGATCCAAATGAACTGTTGAACGCTGCACCGGCTAAAGTTGCAAGCAAAGCCAAGCGTGCCGCTCGTCCGGCTAAATATCAATATACAGATGAAAATGGCGAACTGAAAACCTGGACAGGCCAAGGCCGTACTCCAGCAGTGATTAAGAAAGCTATAGAAGAGCAAGGTAAATCGCTGGACGATTTCCTGCTGTAATAGTATTAAGTTATTTACTATTATCCGAGAAATACCCTCTTCTTATGTTGAGGGTATTTTTTATTAAGCTTTAGAAATGAACCTCATTTACGGGTGATTTCCCGGAAACTTTACTATTCATTACACTTCTCTATCAATTACTATCCGTTATCATTTACATAGCAAATCCATAAGAATACTCTGCTAATTTATAACAATCTTAATAGTTGATTCTGAATTTAAGACATCCACCGTTCGGATTTTACTCATGTCGAGTTTATTCAAAAAAGGATTTACATTTTTAACACTGGATAGAAAAGTAGATGATGTAGCAGCACGCTGTTGTAAAACATACTGCTACTCAGGAAGCACTTACTCGCATGAGTGAGCATGATTAACCGATGATCCGCGACCAATTGCATAATAAGTAAAACCGCGACTCTTTAATCGTTCTGGGTCGTACAAATTACGTCCATCAAAAATAACTGCATCTTTAAGAGTTGACTTGATAACATCAAAATCGGGTGCACGGAAGTTTTGCCATTCAGTACAAATAATCAGTGCATCGGCTCCCTGAAGGGCAGATTCTTTTGTTCCCATTAATCTCAGGTCTTCTCTCGACCCATAAATGCGCTGCGCCTCATCCATAGCTTCAGGATCATAAGCCTGAATAATCGCGCCAGCCTGCCAGAGGCTTTCAATCAAAATCCGGCTCGGTGCCTCACGCATATCGTCAGTATTCGGTTTAAAAGCCAATCCCCATACCGCAAAGGTTTTTCCCACTATCTGATTACCGTAGTGTTTTTTAATAAATTGGGTGAGTTTATATTTCTGCTGGATGTTAACTTGTTCTACTGCCTGTAACAGTTTGGGTTGATAACCAATATGCTCAGCAGTGCGAATTAATGCCTGTACATCCTTTGGAAAACACGAGCCACCATACCCACAACCTGGATATATAAAGTGATAGCCGATACGTGCATCAGACCCAATTCCCTGTCGAACCTTTTCTATATCAGCCCCTAATAACTCGGCTAGGTTGGCAATCTCATTCATAAAACTGATTTTGGTCGCCAGCATACAGTTTGCGGCATACTTAGTCAGTTCAGCACTCCGCACATCCATCACCAATATTCTGTCATGATTGCGGTTAAACGGCTCATACAGCTCACTGATTAATGGAATGACATCAGGATTATCAGTACCGATTACGATGCGCTCTGGACGCTTACAGTCTGCCACCGCCGCGCCTTCTTTTAAAAACTCGGGATTTGATATGACGTCAAAACTGATATCGACATTTCTCTGCTGTAGAACCTTGGCCATCGCCTCGCGAACTTTATCCGCAGTTCCTACAGGGACAGTAGATTTATCAATAACGATTTTTGGCTCAAGCATATATTTAGCAATAGTTTCCCCAACACGGAGTACGTATTGCAGGTCTGCTGCCCCTTCTTCATCTGGCGGGGTTCCTACTGCGATAAATTGAATTTGGCCGTGAGAGACACCAGCCTCGGCATCTGTCGAAAAAATCAATCGGCCCGTATCAGCATTTTCCTTTACCAAAAGAGATAATCCCGGCTCAAAAATGGGAATATGCCCTTTTTGCAAATTTTCGACTTTCTTCGCGTCAATATCGATACAAAGCACATCATGCCCGACTTCAGCTAGGACAGCAGCCTGAACCAACCCAACATAGCCAATCCCAAATACGGTCACTTTCATACTATTTATCCTAATTAGTTCAATCCAAAATCCACGATTAGCCGCGTAAATTCATTAACTCTGGTAATCAAATATTCAGTAATGCACCCTTAATATTTGCTACATTGATAGGTTCGACAGTAAAAGAAACCGATTTACAAAATGTACCCTTGATTTTAGATAGAAATCAGATAGTAAGTATTATTAATCGGTAGCCTATAGCTGTGTCGTGATGCCCATAGCACAATGATCGCATAAGCTGCATGAATGGCTTATCAACCACCTGTCAGTTTTTCAGTAACACATTGCTGATTAAATACGCGAACTGGCTGTCTTTTTAATCCGATAAAAATTCGGCCGGCACAATCGATAATTTTTAACAAATAGTTTTTTTCTTTTTTACAGCCGACTAAAATAAAAATAGTCTAAAAGATAAGGATTAATAAAACCTTAAGATACGGGAATAGATGAGTGTAAATAATAGATATAATTTAATACAAATTAATTATCAGTTGGATAATCTACGAACCAAGGAGAATTAAGAGCAAGAGTAAAAGAGAAGAGCCATCACTTACTCGGCAGAGAGCATAAGCCGAAGTTGGCTGCCACCGCCCCAGACTTGACACTGCCATGCCTCGCAACGTTGACTTATCTGATTCAAATACGCTGTTTTCAGCGTCCCCAAGGGCACCCCATTGCTAAGTTGAATTCTATTTTTCCCCGCACTGACATTAGCATGTAACCCAGCAGAAACCAGAATCAGATTTTTAAACTCCGTATTGTAGTAACCGACTAACAAAGGGAATTGCCCATCGAGATGGGTGCGCCTCAATAGTTGATTAACCTGTTTCAATAAAGCTGACATTTGCGGTAACCGCTGATGCTGACTGGCTAAATGCTCTTGCAAGATCCCGTTGAATAACACGCGCAGCAGTAAAGCCGCCAGAACGCCATTATCTCCCGCACGAGTAACGTCAAGACAATAGAAGGCAAGGTCATTATCTGACAGTGCAGCAATATCTAATACTAACCCTTGCTGCTCAATCCCGGTTAATTGCCGGTAATTAATTCGGCAATGAGCAAGGGTTTGCTGTGCCGGAGGCTGTAATTGGTGAAGTAATTGCGCAGCTTCAGATGGGTTCTTCTTCAGGGCATCCCAATCCTGAATCAGTTCTGTCTCTTCTATAGCCGGAGAAGTGAATAACGAAGGATACAGGCAGGCTAGTACCGTTTCCCGCAAGCGAGTTAAGTCTTCTATCGGTTTCAGTAACACATCCTTCACCCCCAAACGTAACACCTGGGCAATATCGGTCATTTTATCTGTCGCTGAAATCACAAGAACCGGCACTTTTACTCCCAGTAACAACAGTTGTTCAACCAATTCTATCCCGCCCATCTTTGGCATCGCCAGATCACACAAAATTAAATCGGGGGTATTCGTTTTCAATAAATCCAGTGCTTCAAGACCGTTTGATGCCTGTAATATCGAAGCCCCTTGAGAACTCAGATAATTATTCAGCAGCGTACGGAAGACCATTTCATCCTCAACAATTAAAATGTTCTTACCTGTAAACGGTTTGTCCATGCAGCATATCTCTTGGCTATCGTTGTGCTAATAGTGGCTCAAAAAGGGCACTTGTGCTTGTCAGAAATGAATGTTGCTCAAAATTTAATCTCACTCTGTGTTTTCCCTCTTCTTTTCGCCAACAGTAATAACTGTTCACGTTTTTGTTCAACCGCTAGCTCACCAGCGGCGATAGCCTCATCTGCGCGATGAAAATCCAGCGTGGAAATTTGTGGACAATATGGTTGAATTAATACATCCGGTGGGTCACCAGCCATACGATTACGCTTTAATCGATTCTCTAATACCTGGATCGATGTAGACATTATTTCCATCGCACTGGGTGGTGCATTCGGATGCTTACCAGAAAGGTAAGATATCCGTTCGCGCAACCTACTACGCCAGTTTTGGCGCACATCTGAGGGAGTTTCATCAATCGGCATACTGATGGACAAAAGATCCTGCTGCATCAAGTGCGCATCATGTTGCAAATCCACGGCAATCACCACATCAGCTCCCATTGCTCGGGTAAGAGAGATGGGCACAGGATTGACTATTGCGCCATCTACCAGCCAATATCCATCGAGTAACACCGGTGAAAATAATCCCGGCATGCTACATGAGGCACGAATTGCCTGATTAATATCGCCTTCCGTCAACCACAATTCCCGTCCAGTACTGAGATTGGTAACGACCGCACCAAAAGGCAATGAACACTCGTCCATTGACTGGATGCCAATGATTTGACCGACAGCATTAAACACTCTCTCACCGCGTAAAAGCCCTCCTCTTTGCCACGAAAAATCCATGAGTTTAATCACGTCCCAATAGCCAAAGGATCTTACCCAGCGTTCTAATTCCGACAGATGTTGAGTTGCATGTACTGCGCCGACTAAAGCTCCCACTGAGCAACCCGCAACCACATCGATCTCCACCTCCATTTTTTTCAGTGCATTGATCACCCCGATATGAGCCCAACCTTTTGCCGCACCAGCACCGAGGGCCAAGCCTACTTTTATTTTTCGCATCCCTTCTCTTCCATTATCAAGAGCCTGTGTCACCTAATCTGGCGTAAAATTGAGTATTTGATACAGGTTATAACCGCGTTTCCACAGGTTACATAGTTGTTATGTTGCTCGCTAATCCCCTTGAAATACACGCTTTTTTTAGTTTTATTTTCACTAAGAGTGTGATTGCGATCACAAATTAATACACTATTTTTCTGCTACACGGCCATTTGCTAACAACAACGCCTGAATAGACCCCAGTTTCCTAGACGGTTGCGTGCCTCATGAACCAGGCACTTTCATAAACTGCAGGTGGTTGATCTTCACAGGCACTGTGACGCCGTTTAGCATTATAAAACATCTCTACATAATCGAAGATATCCGCCTTCGCTTCTTCTCTATTTTTATAGATCCGTTTCTTTATGCGTTCTCGTTTTAGCAACTGAAAAAAGCTTTCAGCCACCGCGTTATCATGGCAATTACCTCGGCGACTCATGCTGCTTTTTAAATTGTGAGCGGTCATAAAATGCTGACATCTTTCGCTCGTATATTGCGAGCCCTGATCCGAATGGATTAGTACTTTTGCCGTTGGTTTACGTCGCCACACTGCCATCAACAACGCGTCCATCACCAGCTCTGCTGTCATTCGCCCCCCCATACTCCAGCCGATAACCCGACGCGAGAAAAGATCGAGAACAACGGCCAGATACAACCATCCCTCATGCGTTCTGATATAGGTCATGTCACTCACCCAATGCGTATTGGGGGTAGGAACAATGAACTGGCGTTCAAGGTAATTAGGGTTGGCAACTGATGTTTTTCCGCCGCCGTAATAGCGGCGTTTCCGATATCCGGTTTGAGAAGCCAACTCTGCAAGCCTCATTAGGCGCGCGATCCTGTTACGCCCAGCTCGCTCACCCAAGTCTTTCATGTCGAGCCAGATTTTTCGATAACCATAAACCGTACCACTTTCAAGCCACAGTTGTTTAATGAGGCCTGTTTGGCGCTCATCTTGCCTGGCGCGCAGAGATTGAGGCCGTTTTAGCCACTGGTAATAACCGCTGTAATGGAGGCCAAGAACCAGACACAACCGGCGTACCGCATAAAAGGTCGACATTTTTTTAATGAAGGCGTACTTCAGCCTGACGTTCTTGCAAAGTACGCGGCGGCCTTTTTTAAAATATCTCGCTCTTCAGTCACCCGCTTAAGTTCTTGCCTGAGGCGCTTTACTTCGTGCTGGAGGGCATCGTCCTGCTTGCGCTGTGGTTCGGGTTTTTGGTAACGCTTGATCCATGCGTAAAGGCTATTGGTGGAAACACCAAGTCGTGCCGCAACCTCAGAAACAGGGTATCCCTGCTCGTTAATCTGTTTTACAGCTTCAATTTTGAATTCTTCAGTGAACGTTTTGACTGACATAAACACTCCTTCATTAGGCCTCCATTATGAGGCAAAAAAGTGTCTACGAAACCCGGGTCTATTCATCCCTTAATTTGCGTACCACCTCACACGCAATTTATGGGATCGCTACAAAAAAGAAAAAAAGCTACGAGGATTCTCGATATAAAGACATATGGATAAGGCAAACCACAAGAAAGAAGAGCAAGATGTGCGAAAGGCATCGGGGAGTTAGCTTGTGTGGCTATTGCTGCGTAGCTTGTGTCATCTCATATCCAAAGTTTTATTGCCTATGGAGAAGTGAAAGCCAAGCATTAAATGCACTAAAAGCGATAGGCCTCTTTCAAGCATAATAATAATTTTATTAATTAGCGTTATGTTTTAGATCCTTTAATTCCCATGGTTTAATGTGACCTTCATCAAAAAACATGATTTATTTTAAACTGAAACGGCGGTCAAGATTTTTTGTTATCTTTATCACAAAACAAACCGACAATTTCAACGACTGTTTTGCAGTAACCATTTTGAACCACCATGGGTGATTAGGTAGACTGACTGCCTTCGATGCCCGAATATCGTTGTTGGCAGGCCACTAGCAACCTGAATTTTTCGCGCATCCTATCATTCAATATGGCCTTACTTTATGTTTCCGGGAGATATTTTGTCCGAATCTTGTCCATGTGGAAGTAGCTTGTATTACGGCCAGTGCTGTGAACCTTATATTCTTTCTGCAAAATACGCCACGGCACCCGGTATCCTAATGCGCTCTCGCTACAGCGCTTACGTGAAAGAAAATGTCGATTACCTGATTAATACCTGGCATCCGGATTGCCATGCAGAAGAATGGCGTGACAACATCCTTCAAGGCTTTATCGGTACCCGATGGAAAAGTCTGACGATCGTAACTGAAGCGCCAGGCAGACACCCTGATGAGGGATTCGTGGAATTTATTGCTCGTTTTTACGAGGGAGAAAATACGAACATTTCGGTATTACATGAACGTTCTCGCTTTCTTCGTTTAAATGAACACTGGTACTATATTGATGGAATCCGTCCTCAGGTTGGCAGAAACGATCCCTGCCCTTGCAGTTCAGGAAAAAAATATAAGAAATGTTGCGGATAATCGGCGCGTAAAACGCCATTAATTACGCAATATCATATTGATACACAACATAGAAAAACCTTCAGACAGGATTTACCAATGCCACATCAGAATATACAAAGAAAAGTGTTACGTACCATTTGTCCTGACGCGAAGGGGTTAATCGCCAAGATCACCAACATTTGCTACAAACACCAATTGAATATCGTACAAAACAATGAATTTGTTGACCACCTGACTGGTCGCTTTTTTATGCGTACCGAGCTGGAAGGTATTTTCAATGACACAACATTACTGGCTGATTTAGACGACGCTCTGCCTGAGGGGACAAACAGAGAACTTCATACTGCTGGGCGTCGCCGCATTGTCATCATGGTCACCAAAGAAGCTCACTGTCTTGGCGATTTGTTAATGAAAAGCGCATACGGTGGGCTGGATGTCGAAATTGCAGCGGTCATTGGCAACCATGATTCGTTGCAAAATTTGGTGGAACGTTTTGATATTCCTTTCCACCTAATCAGCCATGAAGGCCTAACTCGGGATCAGCACGATCAGCAACTTATCGCGCAAATTGATCAATACCAGCCTGACTATGTGGTCTTGGCCAAATATATGCGAGTACTGACTCCAGCCTTTGTGCAACATTATCCGTACCAGATTATCAATATTCATCATTCATTCCTGCCGGCGTTTATTGGTGCACGCCCATATCATCAAGCTTATGAACGCGGCGTGAAAATCATTGGTGCTACAGCTCACTATGTCAATGACAGTTTGGATGAAGGCCCTATCATTATGCAGGATGTTATTCACGTGGATCATTCATATACGGCAGAAGATATGATGCGTGCGGGTCGTGATGTTGAGAAAAACGTCTTGAGTCGCGCTCTTTACCGTGTTTTAGCGCAGCGTGTTTTTGTTTACGGAAATCGTACCGTCATTCTGTAACTGCTCAATAAATCGTTATTTTTTGTTTGAAGAAACACCTCTGCGAGCAAAAAAACGACAAACAAATCTTTTTTTTCAGATCAAGTCTTTACAGTGGCGTTTCATTTGATATGATGCGCCCCGCTTACCGAGACGCCGTCTCTAAGCAGTTAGGCCAGTGGTGGGGTTCCCGAGCGGCCAAAGGGAGCAGACTGTAAATCTGCCGTCATCGACTTCGAAGGTTCGAATCCTTCCCCCACCACCATCTTTCCTAAGACTCCAAATAATTTCAATAAGTCATTATCCCATCTGTAACCATAGGGGAAGGTGAGAACCTTCGGCAAGGTTCGCGCCGAGCGCAGCGAGACAACAACGCAGCGCGTTGGCCCGCAGGGTGAGGAACGCAGTGACGAATTATCCTTCCCCCACCACCATCTTTCCTAAGACTCTTGTTATCTCAATAAATCATTACCCCGCCCATTCTCATAAACTCATACCAATCCCAAACTTTACCCATTCTCACGATTCCCTTATTGTTAGTCCTAATAGGCAGATTAAAAAAACGTTTTCGGTTATAGACAAGTCAATCGCCAATGGTTATGCCATTTACGGTTGTCATGCAAGGCGAATAAAAGTAAAGCTTCAGAAGTGCTTCAGCTGTCAGAATAATTTTTCTCTTTATCTAGCATCTTATAAGAAACTCCCCCTGCGAGGAGTTGTATTAAAGGTGTTAATACATATTTTTTCAATTTCTTCCAGTTAGGCTAGTATCATTAATTTATTGTGTTAACAAAATCTATCAATCCGTTTAAAACACTAGAGTGAGATCTGGATTTATAGAAATAAAATTTATTATCGCCAAACTGATCTTTTAAATTAACAAAATCTAATTTATCGGATGTGTTAAATCCATCGATGATAGAGTCGGTGATACATACATATCTCCCTGAGTTAATAAATTTCAGACAGCAATTAAAATCATCAACCTGTCTAACACTGACTTTACCAACGTACTTTTTTACTTCTTCTTCTAATGACTTTATAAAATCACTTTTATACAATACGGGGTTACACAACCATATATTACTATGAAGAAGATTAATAATATCTGAACTTGTATTTATTATTTCTTTTCTGGCGTAGATACCAAATGTTGCATCACACACTTCTTTTATTAATGAAAATCTATCGCAAAGTATTTTTTCGGATGAGATGATTAGCGTATTCCCGTCAAAATCTGATATATCATCAACCGTTTCATGGTTAAACCTTATAATACTTGCATGGATATTATTTTTTTCTGCCGCTTCCCATATTTTCGTTAAGCTATCAACTTTACCCCAATCATAATATATATTTACAGCATTTGAAACATGACCCGTTAAATGTTTATTGGTAATATCTTTATCTTGTTGGTGCAGATTTTTAAGGTCGTTATACAGGATTTCACCATCATGAGTTAAACTCATGCCAAACTTCTCTCTCTTGAAAAGTTTCTTACCTATAATACTTTCAAAATCTTTAATTGATTTAGCTACCGGGGGAGTGGTTCGATTCATGACTCTGGCAGCCTTACTTAATGAACCATACTCAACAACGGCCATAAATGCCTCTAACTTTCGTGATAAAAACATAGTTCACTACCCCTTAATTTTTCCATTGAAAATACGATCGCAGCCGGTAAGTTAGAAAAAACCAATCTTTGGCATCCTGTGGCTCGATAGGATATTTGCATTAATTCCTTATATAACAACTATATATATTAAGATTAAATTAAAAGCAGCAACAATAAAAATTCACAACTAACGCTCCATAGAAACATTAAAAATATAATTTCCGCAGCATGAATCATAAGTAAAGCATGAATAGATTTAAATCATACATATTCCCAATACTCTATATTTTTTAACAAAAAACAATTATTAATACCATGACCATAGCCCATTATTTTTTATATCATCACTGATAAAACTTAGTTGATTGGTATCGAGTCTTACTGAAAAAATGCCAACTCATCGAATAAAAAATGATGAAATGCCACTTTACAATGGTATTTACGCAAAAAAATAAAATAATGGTATAGAGCATAGGCACATAATAAATAATTTTTGCTTATTTTTTTAAAATTATGGTAATTAATAGTAAAAAAAGAAAGAGAATAAGAAAGACGAATTGAATAAAAATCAACTAAGTTGTCACAATAAAAATTAACAGGTTTATATTTGCCTATTTTACTCATTACATATAAAGTCACCTAGTCACA
Source organism: Yersinia ruckeri ATCC 29473 (assembly GCF_000754815.1). Classification (GTDB taxonomy): domain Bacteria; phylum Pseudomonadota; class Gammaproteobacteria; order Enterobacterales; family Enterobacteriaceae; genus Yersinia; species Yersinia ruckeri. The sequence continues at coordinate 2,456,945 of NZ_KN150747.1, read as the reverse complement.
AATGACCTATTAGCATCAGTGTAATAAATTCAAGGCGAACATTATAAAATAAATATAGCATAGGGTGGAACAGGTCATTACAAGAAGAATGGCCTTGTTATCTCTCGTAAAATAACGTTAATCGTATATCAATGGGCAGGTGAAGATGTATAGGATGATATCTGAAACTGGTTTTGAACTTATCATGTCGTTCGAATCCCTTAGTCTAGAGTCTTATCAGGATAGCAATGGAATCTGGAATATTGGCTATAGCCATTCAGATAATGTTATTCAAGGACAAAAAATTGAAGAACTGACCGCAATGTCATTGTTACAGTCCGATATTATGATATGTGAAGAATGTCTGAATAATATCGTTGCAGTACCCTTAAATCAAAATCAATTCGATGCGCTTGTTTCATTTTTATTCAATGTAGGAGTAGGTCATCCCGGTGTAAAAAGTGGTTTCCAATATTTGAAATCGGGTCAACCTTCTAATATGTTAATAAATATAAATAAAGGTAATTTCGTTGATGCAGCAGATGAGTTTTCATATTGGATCTACATGGGGTCAATACGTTCCCCTAGTTTAGTCAAGCGGCGAGAGAAAGAAATGAAGTTGTTTATGACGAAAGAAGCATAAAACGGAGCAGTATTAAGTCGTATTGAACACGTCTAATTTTTTAGCCATTAGACGTATGATCCCCCACTTTAACACGTCCCACTGTCATTACATTTTTGTTGAATATCTGCTACTATTCATCCACATTTTTATCAGGAAACGACGCTGGTTATGAAATTTGTCTCTTTTAATATCAATGGGCTACGAGCCCGTCCTCACCAATTAGCGGCGATCATCGAACAACACCAACCCGATGTCATTGGGTTACAAGAGACTAAAGTTCACGATGATATGTTCCCTCTCGAAGAAGTCAGTCAGCATGGTTACCACGTGTTCTATCACGGGCAAAAAGGCCATTATGGCGTTGCTTTACTGACAAAACAAAAGCCTCTGGCCGTTCGTCGCGGTTTTCCAACCGATGAAGAGGATGCACAGCGCAGAATCATCATGGCTGATCTAGCCACACCACAAGGGACATTAACCGTAATTAACGGTTATTTCCCTCAGGGGGAAAGTCGCGACCATCCGACCAAATTTCCCGCTAAAGCCCGTTTCTATCAGGATCTGCAAAACTATCTGGCACAGGAATTAACCCCAGAAGCGCAGGTTTTAATTATGGGTGATATTAATATCAGCCCAACGGATCGTGATATTGGTATCGGTGAAGATAATCGTAAACGTTGGTTGCGCACCGGTAAATGTTCGTTCTTGCCAGAAGAGCGCGAATGGCTGGAACGCCTACAAAACTGGGGATTGGTGGATACGTTCCGCGCCGCGAATCCTGATTGTGAAGATCGTTATTCCTGGTTCGATTACCGTTCCCGCGGTTTTGATGAAAACCGTGGCCTGCGTATTGATGTATTGATGGCAAGCAAGCCTTTGGCTGAACGTTGTATTGCAACCGGTATTGATTACGATATTCGCAGTATGGAAAAACCATCGGATCATGCGCCGGTGTGGTCGGAGTTCTCGCTGTAAAACAGCACGGGCTCAGACTGTTGACAAACTTCGGCCCTGCGCTCTCTGGTGGGGAAGATAAGCAGAAGAGTCTAAACGTCCACGCCAGGGATGGCGAGGGACGTCTACAAAAGCGGATTAACAACGACTTGACGATCTGCCTGTTTTCACCGCTGCGAGCACTTTGCCATTAACCTCATATCCGTGGCAACGCGGACTATTATTATTTTAATCGGATACCCCTCTCTCCATGAAGATCATCGATGTTGTCGCCGCGATTATTCAACGCCAAGATAAAATTCTGTTGGCTCAGCGAGGTGAGAACAGCGATCAAGCAGGTCTATGGGAGTTTCCTGGAGGAAAAGTTGACGTGGGAGAAAGTCAACCACAGGCGCTTCGACGAGAATTGGCCGAAGAACTGATGATCGAGGCAGATATTGGTCATTATATTGCCAGCCAGCAAAGTGACTTACCGTCACGCAGAATTTATTTACATGCCTGGCACGTAGCAGAATTCCGTGGTGAACCGCAAATACAGTGTCACTCGGCTATTATTTGGGTCACCCCGGAACAGGCGCGGCATTATCCATTGGCTCCAGCAGATATTCCGTTATTGGAGGCCTTTATTACTCAGCAGGCAAAACTGTCCACTAACGCGTCAGACGTTTCCAAATCAGCGGATTTGTTCCGACCACATTAGGATCACGGACACATTGTAAAATCTCACCTTCAACGCGTACTATCGCCCCCTCAGAGTAATTCTGATTCTGATAAATGCAACAACGGCTACAGTTATTATTATTTGTTCCACGCGTCCCAGCATTATTCCAAACCTCTGGTGGTAATGGTACGACTACATCAATATTGCCACCCGTCGTTAGGCGGTTTGCCGATACCACACTGCTGAATAACCCCGCCAGCACGACACAACCCAGCAAGATACTTTTTTTCATAATTAACTCTCCTTGGATTTTACGCTGGCTTTTTTACGTTTTTTAGCCGGTATGGTTGGCGTCGCAGGTAAACCGCGAAACGCTTGCGGGATACGATTCTGTTTCGCCTGACTGATTAAGTTTTGTAGCGTTGAGACTAGCGGCTGCATAAAATCCTGATAGCGGCAGTTTTTTTCGCTGATTTGGGTCAGCGTTGACTCCCAGTGCGCCGTCATATCAGGGCGAGCAGCAATATCCGGCAAAGCATGAATTAATGCACGTCCCGCTGGGGTGGCATGAATATAGCGGCCTTTTTTGAACAAAAATGTCCTTTTGAACAATAACTCAATAATACCGGCGCGCGTAGCCTCGGTACCTAATCCGTCCGTGGCACGTAATACTTTTTTCAGTTCTTTATCTTGTACGAAACGTGCAATGCCCGTCATTGCCGATAATAAACTGGCATCGGTAAATGGCCGTGGCGGCTGAGTTTGCCGCTCCACTACTTCACCTTTTTCGCACAGTAATTCGTCACCTTCTGCGACGACCGGCAGTGGAGAGCCTTCATTCTCTTCATCCCTTTCTTTGCTGCCTAGCAGGGTTCGCCAACCTGCCTCAGCCAGGAAACGTGCTTTGGCAATGAATTTTCCACCCGCAATGTCCAGTTCGATCACACACTTGCGGAATTGGGCATCTGGGCAGAATTGCATGAGATATTGTGTCGCCACCAAGGTGTAAATTTTGGCTTCATCTTGCGTCAGATTGACTTTACTCGATCGTGCAGTGGGAATGATGGCGTGATGGGCATCCACTTTTTTATCATCCCAGCAACGATTTCGTCGATCGCTATCCATCACCGTGGGCGGTTGTAAGTCGGGTAAGTGAGTAGCAATCGCATTCAATACCGTATGGCGCCCAGCAAAATGCTCCTCTGGCAGATAACGACTATCGGAACGAGGATAGGTAATTAATTTATGGGTTTCATATAATCGCTGACACACATCCAGCACTTGTTGCGCGCTGAGGCCAAAACGTTTGGCCGCTTCGATTTGCAGCGTTGACAATGAAAAAGGCAGCGGTGCGGTTTCTGATTCCCGTTTATCATTATAGGAGGTGACCTGAGCCGGCTGGCCAGTAATCCGCTTAACCACATGCTCAGCCAACGGACGATGCAATAAGCGCCCTTCTTCATCCTGATAGGATTCGCAGGAATCACTAGGCTGCCAAAGCGCGATAAAACGCTCTTCCAGTGGAGTAACAATATGTGCTTTTACTTCGAAGAAATCCTTTGGTACGAAGTCTTCAATTTCTTCATCCCGCCGCACCACCAGCCCCAAAACCGGAGTTTGAACCCGGCCAACGGAGAGTACACCGTCATATCCTGCATTTCGTCCCAGAATGGTATAGGCTCGAGTCATATTGATGCCATAAAGCCAATCTGCTCTAGATCGGGCTAAAGCCGACACGCAAAGTGGGATAAACTCTTTGTTGTCTCGCAGCCGCGCAACTGCGCGTTCCACGGCCTGGGGATTTAAGTCATTGATTAGACAACGGCGGACATGTTGACGTTTCTCCGGAGCCAGTGCCAAATAATCCAGGACTTCGTCCACCAGCAATTGCCCTTCTCGATCCGGGTCACCCGCATGAATAACGCTATCCGCCTGCTGCAACAACTGTTTAATCACATTTAGCTGCTTGCTAACCGATGGTCGGGGTTTTAGCTGCCATTTTTCAGGAATAATGGGTAAGTCAGCCAAAGACCAGCGGGCATAGCGGTTGTCATAAGCATCGGGCTGCGCCTGTTCTAGCAAATGCCCGACACACCAAGTGACAACATACTCGTGACCACAGGCAATAAAGCCATCGCCGCGTTTATGAGGTTTCGGCAGAATATCGGCAATAGCGCGAGCCAGGCTAGGTTTTTCGGCAATAAACAGTTGCATTATTGGCCCTGAAAAAACGTCGGTAACATCGGTAACAAAGAAAAAATCATTCTACAATCTCGATTAATGCGCGATCGGCGCAGGCCGCCGTCAACTCACCTATGGAGCTAAGCTGCATGCCGTGACGTTCGGCAATGCCCTGAACTTCATCCACTGAATCCGGTAATACCGCGAGCAGTAAACCACCGGAGGTTTGAGGATCGCATAATAGTTTTCTTTGTAAATCAGACAGTTCTCCAATCAGATGTCCGTAGCTGTCAAAGTTGCGCTGAGTACCGCCCGGTACGCAGCCTTCGGCAATATACTCTTCCACTGCGGGCAGTTTAGGAATGGCGGAGAAATGTAACGTTGCCTGTACGCCGGAACCCTGACAAATCTCGCTCAGGTGCCCCAACAGACCAAACCCCGTCACATCCGTCATCGCAGTCACGCCCTGGATATGGGCGAAATCCGCGCCGGATTTATTCAACTGGCACATCGTTTCGGTAGCAACACCATAATGTTCTGGTCGCAGCTTACTTTTCTTCTCCGCCGTGGTCAGCACGCCAATCCCCAACGGTTTGGTCAGAAACAGTTGACAACCTGCCTGCGCCGCACTGTTTTTCTTCACCTGTTCGGTACTGACGACTCCGGTGACAGCCAAGCCGAATATCGGTTCTGGCGCATCGATGGAGTGCCCTCCGGCTAACGAAATCCCAGCCTGCTCGCACACCTGACGCCCACCTTCAATCACCCGACGAGCGACTTCTGGTGCCAGTTTGTCAATCGGCCAACCGAGGATGGCAATGGCCATAATGGGTTTTCCTCCCATGGCATACACGTCGCTGATGGCATTGGTGGCAGCGATACGACCAAAATCGAAAGGATCGTCAACGATCGGCATAAAAAAGTCGGTAGTACTGATAATACCGACACCATTACCGATATCGTATACCGCCGCGTCATCCCGAGTTTCATTGCCGACCAACAACCGTGGATCAAGAAACTTCTGTTGCTCAGTATGCAAAATGGTTTCCAGCACTTTCGGGGAGATTTTACATCCACATCCGGCACCATGACTGTATTGGGTAAGACGTATTGCTGGCAATGTCATCGATCACTTCCCTCGGTTAACCATCATCTGACTAATTAGTACTGATTATGATAGGCAAAGAACCTAGCACCTATGGTAGCGCTTACGGAGAGAATTGATAAGTCGCACTGCCGGTTCAGCAGTTAGCCTGCTCACAAAGCAGACGGAAAAGCAGCTTATCCACAATCTTTGACCTAAGCTGCATCAAGAAAAGTTTAAAAGTGGCTAACGAAGATGTCGATATCCGGCGGCGTCACTTTACCGGATCCTTTTAATTGCGGCGTGCCCAGATAAAGGAATCCAACAATTTCGTCCTGTTCGCGACAAGCAAAACCTTCACGAATGACCGGATGATGTGTCCAGGAGCCAGTGCGCCAGATACCGTTGAAACCTTGTGCCAATGCCGCCATTTGCATCGCCTGCACCGCACAACCAGCAGAAACGACCTGCTCCCAATGGGGTACTTTCGGATTTTCCGTTACATGGGCAATAACGGTAATGATCAACGGGGCGCGGAAAGGTGCCATTTTGGCTTTTTCCAATACCGTTTCATCGGCACCATCATGTCGTACCGCTTTTTGCAATAATTCGCTGAAACGCTCCAACCCGGCATTTTCAATGAGCACAAAACGCCAAGGCTGTAACGCCCCGTGATCCGGTGCCCGCAAACCAGCATGAATAATGTTTTTCAGTGCACTTCCCGTTGGCGCAGGTGCAGCCAAACGGGACGCAGAGCGGCGGTTAAGTAATAAATCTAACGCATCCATTATCTTCTCCTGATAACGATTTTCATTTTCAGCACGGTAACATAAATCATGGATTTGTTACCAGCTTGACCAATACGCGTCACTGTCTGATTATTTAATACTGACTTTTTATTTGTAGGTCATTAGGATACCCCCACTTGCTCGAATTTGTTGGAGATAACATGCGCACGTTGTGGCGAATTATTACTGGTTTTTTCAAGTGGACCTGGCGTCTGCTTAACTTTGTTAGAGAGTTTATTCTTAATCTTTTCCTGATCTTCTTAATTGCTATCGGTGTCGGTATCTACCTGCTGGTACAGAGCAAACCAGTGGAACCGGTAAAAGGCGCATTACTGGTCAACCTGAGCGGTATCGTGGTCGATACACCAGCGGTAAATAATAAAGTGATGCAATTTACCCGAGAGCTGTTGGGCGCATCCAGCAATCGTTTACAGGAAAATTCCCTGTTCGATGTGGTTGAAACTATTCGTCAGGCAAAAACCGATAAAAACATCAGTGGCATGGTTTTATCATTGAGTGATTTTTCCGGTGCTGATCAACCTTCACTGCAATATATTGGTAAAGCGTTACGGGAATTCCGTGACAGCGGCAAGCCCATTTTTGCCGTTGGCGACAGCTATAATCAACAGCAATATTATCTGGCCAGTTTTGCCAATAAGATCTATTTGTCTCCACAGGGGACGATTGACCTGAAAGGCTTTGCCAGCAATAACCTCTACTACAAATCCTTATTGGAAAAACTGAAAGTCACCACGAATATTTTCCGCGTCGGTACCTATAAGTCAGCTGTCGAACCCATGATTCGTGATGATATGTCGCCAGCCGCCCGTGAGGCAGATAGTCGCTGGATTGGTGGATTGTGGCAAAATTATCTGACTGCCGTTGCAGCCAACCGTCAACTCTCGCCGGAACAATTATTCCCCGGTGCGGCAAATATCATTAGTGGCCTACAGGCCGTCGGTGGTGACACTGGCAAATATGCCCTTGAACATAAATTGGTCGACCAGTTAGCTACGCGCCCTGCCGTTGAGGCTGAGCTGATTAAAACCTTCGGTTGGAATAAGCGCAGTAACGACTATAACGCCATCAGTATTTATGACTATCGACCCGTACCGGCGGTGCAGCAAGGTGAGGAAATTGCCGTCATCTTTATCAATGGTGCCATTATGGATGGACCGCAAACGCCAGGCAGTGTCGGTGGCGACAATACGGCTGCACAAATTCGTGAAGCCCGTCTGAACCCCAAGATCAAAGCCGTGGTGTTGCGCGTTAATAGCCCTGGTGGCAGCGTCAGTGCCTCTGAGTTAATTCGCTCCGAATTAGTCGCCTTACGAGCAGCTAACAAGCCGTTGGTCGTTTCTATGGGTGGGATGGCTGCATCGGGTGGTTACTGGGTTTCAACTCCAGCCAATTATATTATTGCCAGCCCAAGCACACTGACCGGTTCTATCGGTATATTCGGTGTGATCAATACCTATCAGGACTCACTGGAAACCCTCGGTGTACATACTGATGGCGTTGCCACCTCACCGCTGGCTGACGTGTCTGTAACGAAAAATCTACCGCCAGAGTTCTCGCAAATCATGCAAATCAGCATTGAGAACGGTTATAAAAACTTTGTTGATTTGGTGGCTACATCGCGTCACAAAACACCAGAACAAGTCGACGAAATCGCACAGGGTCACGTTTGGCTGGGTCTTGATGCCAAAAATAATGGTCTAGTCGATCAATTGGGCGACTTCGATGACGCGGTGAAAAAAGCCGCCGAACTGGCTAAATTGAAAACTTATCAGATTAACTGGTTTGTCGATCAACCCAACTTTGCCGATCTGATTCTCGGCCAAATGACCGCGTCAGTACATGCCATGCTGCCATCGGTGCTTCAGGCATGGTTGCCGGCTCCGGTTACCACATTGGCAATGGCAGTCAAAGATCAACCAGGCTTCTTTACTAACCTTAATGATCCACAGAATCGTTATGCTCTGTGCCTGAATTGTGGTGATGTACGCTGATAATCCACACAAATAATAGATAAATATCCCGCCCGGCACCCGTCGGGCTTTTTTTATTCGTCCGGCACCCTATAATTCAGCCATCTCATTCTGCGGTATCTTTCCTATGCAAAAGAAATCCATCTACGTTGCCTACACTGGCGGCACTATTGGTATGCAACGTTCTGATCAGGGCTATATTCCCGTTTCCGGTCATTTACAGCGGCAACTGGCGCTAATGCCGGAATTCCATCGCCCTGAAATGCCCGATTTCACTATCCATGAATACGCGCCACTGATTGACTCATCGGATATGACGCCAGAAGACTGGCAGCATATCGCCAATGATATTAAGAAGAATTACGATCTGTACGATGGTTTTGTCATCCTGCATGGCACCGACACCATGGCGTTTACCGCTTCGGCACTGTCGTTTATGTTGGAGAATCTGGCTAAACCGGTCATCGTGACCGGTTCGCAAATCCCGTTAGCGGAGTTACGTTCAGACGGGCAAACCAACCTGTTGAATTCATTGTATCTGGCGGCTAACTATCCGGTTAACGAAGTGACCCTGTTCTTTAATAACAAGCTATTCCGTGGAAACCGCACCACCAAAGCCCACGCCGATGGCTTTGATGCTTTTGCTTCCCCGAATCTTTCCGTACTGCTGGAAGCCGGTATACATATTCGTCGGGTAACCTCGGTGCCGTCGCCCGTCTGTCATGGTGCGCTGATTGTACATAACATTACACCGCAGCCGATCGGGGTCGTGACGATTTATCCGGGTATTTCTGGCGCTGTGGTGCGTAATTTTCTGCTACAGCCGGTGAAAGCACTGATTCTGCGCTCTTACGGTGTCGGTAATGCGCCACAAAAACCCGAACTGTTGGATGAACTGAAACACGCCAGCGAACGTGGCATAGTGGTAGTGAATCTGACCCAATGTATTTCTGGTCGGGTCAATATGGATGGTTACGCTACGGGTAACGCCTTGGCTCATGCCGGTGTAATCAGTGGTTTTGATATGACCGTTGAGGCAGCACTGACCAAACTGCATTATCTATTGAGCCAACCGCTGAATGCCGAACAAATCCGCCAGCTTATGCAACAAAACCTGCGTGGTGAATTAACCGACGTCAGTTAACACTTAGGAGAGTGAATGAAAACCGCCCTGCTATTGATCGATTTACAGAATGACTTTTGCCCCGCAGGCGCACTGCCGGTTAGCGAGGGAGATAAAACCATTCAAGTCGCCAATCAGGCTATCGCCCTGTGCCAGTTACGTAATATTAGCGTTATTGCCAGTCAGGATTGGCATCCGCCTGAGCATCGGAGCTTTGCCATTAATTCTCAGGCACAACCAGGGACGCTGGGCGAGCTAAACGGATTACCGCAGGTATGGTGGCCGGTACACTGTGTTCAGTACCAACCAGGCGCAGAATTTCACCCACAGCTAAACCGTCGGGCAATTGAACAAGTGTTCCGAAAAGGGCAAGACCCTGAGATTGATAGCTACAGTGCATTTTTTGATAACGGCCGACGGGCAAAAACGGCACTGGATAACTGGCTGAAAAACCAAGGTATTGGTCGTTTGGTGATCATGGGGTTGGCAACTGACTATTGTGTCAAATATAGCGTGTTGGACGCATTGGCGTTGGGTTATAAAACTTTGGTGGTGACAGACGGTTGTCGTGGCGTCAATTTACAACCACAGGACAGTGAACTGGCGTTAGCCTCAATGCGGGAAGCGGGTGCCGAACTGATAGACTTAGCACAACTTAGCGAGAAGCTTGATTCTACCGAATAATACACGATGGGATACCACGAAAACCGAGCTAATTAGCTCGGTTTAACGGTAATAACAACCTGCTCGCCACGCTGAGAACGGGCAAAATGTCACAACGCCATCAATGCGCCCTTATCGGCTCGAATCGCGCCATCTTGACGCAAACCTGCTCGGCCACCTCACTGGCGATGGCGTCGTCGAGGTGGGCCAATCGCCTGATTTTTATTAACTCGCGATAAAGCGTTATTGCGCTTTGATCTTAATCAACGGCTGTTTGGCAAACTGCTGTTTGAGCTGTTGTTTGCTCTTCATCACAATCTGGCCGTCAGTGCCAATACTCATATGCTGGGCATCGGTGTTATGACGTGCCTGCCACAGCATTACCATTTGCAGGCTGTTTTCTTTTTGTTCCGGCGTCAGAGCAATGCCATCTGGCCATTTGCCCAGTTCTACTGCCTGAGACAATCGCTGATAGATTTCCGGCGTCATAGCGGCGATCAGATCATCAAGCTTCATGTGAGCATCCTCGGATAAATGAATAATTAGCTGAATCGTTTTTTCTGAAAATTAACGCTTTATCATCACTGATTAACCGGCCACCTGATCGCCATTTTCATCATCAACAAAGTTTAACGATGCGGAATTAACACAATAACGTTCCCCGGTCGGCTGCGGGCCATCAGGGAAAACGTGGCCGAGATGGGCATCACAGTACCCACAACGAATTTCCACCCGATGCATATTATGAGAATAATCATCAATATAACGAATAGAATCAGCGTCGATCGGCTCATAAAAACTTGGCCAACCGCAGCCCGAATCAAACTTTGAGTCGGAGATAAATAACGGCTGTTGGCAACACAGGCACTGATAGACTCCGGCGCGCTTATTATGTAGCAATTTTCCGGAGAATGGCGCTTCAGTCCCATGGTTCTGCGTAACATGCCGCTGAATATCAGTCAGTTGATCAAGAGGTTCTGTCGGTTTTTGTTCTTTAGCCATTTGTGCGGTTCTCTGACAAGGAATAAAGTCAACGAAAACAATAGCTAATAATAACAAAAAATTAACAACAAAACAGCAGGTTTTAGCCTAAACTCTATGCGATTCCGGTTTGAAGAATGCAATTGTGATAAAACTCGCACATTTTGCATTTTTCGGCTTTAAACTGATCTATTCGCCCCAATATAGAAATGTGGCCAATCGTTTCAGGAATGTGTAATTAATGTGCAAATCAGCCGGTCGGGTTTGATTTGTAGCAAGAATTGACACGATTCCGCTTGACGCTAGGTGTGGTTTTTGTAATTTTACAACCAACCTTTTATTCACTAACAAATAGCTGGTGGAATATATGACTATCAAAGTAGGTATCAACGGTTTTGGCCGTATCGGTCGCATTGTTTTCCGTGCTGCTCAAGAGCGTTCTGACATCGAAATCGTTGCAATCAACGATCTGTTGGATGCGGAATACATGGCATACATGCTGAAGTACGACTCAACTCATGGTCGTTTCGACGGTACTGTAGAAGTGAAAGACGGCCATCTGGTTGTGAACGGTAAAACCATCCGTGTTACCGCAGAGAGAGATCCGGCTAACCTGAAGTGGAACGAAGTCAAGGTTGACGTTGTTGCTGAAGCAACTGGCCTGTTCCTGACTGACGAAACTGCTCGTAAGCACATCGCTGCTGGCGCGAAAAAAGTGGTTCTGACTGGTCCTTCTAAAGACGATACTCCTATGTTCGTGATGGGTGTTAACCACAAGTCTTATGCTGGCCAGGAAATCGTTTCTAACGCTTCTTGCACCACTAACTGCCTGGCACCACTGGCTAAAGTCATCAACGACAAGTTCGGTATCGTTGAAGCACTGATGACCACTGTGCATGCAACTACCGCTACTCAGAAAACTGTTGATGGCCCGTCTCACAAAGACTGGCGCGGCGGCCGCGGCGCATCTCAGAACATCATCCCATCTTCTACCGGTGCGGCTAAAGCTGTAGGTAAAGTTATCCCAGAACTGAACGGTAAACTGACAGGTATGGCGTTCCGCGTCCCTACCCCTAACGTTTCCGTCGTTGACCTGACTGCTCGTCTGGAAAAACCAGCTTCTTACAAAGAAATCTGTGCTGCAATCAAAGCAGCTTCAGAAGGTGAGCTGAAAGGTGTTCTGGGCTACACCGAAGATGACGTTGTTTCTACCGATTTCAACGGCGAAAAACTGACCTCAGTATTCGATGCCAAAGCGGGTATCGCGCTGAATGACAACTTTGTGAAACTGGTTTCTTGGTACGATAACGAAACTGGCTACTCAAATAAAGTTCTGGATCTGATCTCCCACATCTCCAAGTAATGGATTGATGTAGAAATCAGTAAAAACCGCCTCCGGGCGGTTTTTTTATTTCTGCAATAAACCTTACTGGACCTTTTCTAATCAGAAAATTTGCGCAATATCAATGATTAGTCTGCTATGCATGAGCCTGACATGAAAACGCAATTGCTTGTGATATTATCAAGCATCTGAGGTTCAACAGATCACTGCCCCACTTCTATAAAGGCCAAACTAATGAACGAGAAAGTATTTGCTCTGCCTGTTGTCGAACAAATCTCCCCTTATATTAGCCAGCGTCAATTAGACGATCTCCCGGTGGTGGTGGTCGCACACCCGAAAGTAAAAGCAGCCATAGCCCTACAAGGTGCCCACCTGTTAGCCTGGCAGCCAGGCAGTGAACAACCCATTATCTGGCTGAGCAACAACACACCGTTTAAAGCAGGCATCGCCATTCGCGGCGGCATTCCTATTTGTTGGCCTTGGTTTGGCCCAACGGCTCAACCGTCACACGGTTTTGCCCGTATTTTGCCGTGGACACTCAGTGCCCATGATGAAAACGACAACGGCGTAATGCTCACGTTCACCCTTAAAGACAGTGATGAATCCCGTCAATACTGGCCACACGCTTTTACCCTGATTGCTCGCTTCAAACTGGGTGAAGAATGTGAAATGGAGCTGGAATCCCACGGTGATTATCAGGCGGCGGCCGCACTGCATACCTATTTCCAAATCGGTGATATCAGCCAGATTAAAATTAGCGGCTTAGGTGAAAAATACATCGATAAGGTACTGAAAGTGAGCGATGCCACTCAAACTGGCGATTTGGTATTTAACGGCCAGACCGATCGGGTTTACACCCAACCGCAAGCCTGCAGTCTCATTAAAGATGCTGCGTTGCAACGTACGATTGAAGTCCATCATCGTCATCAGAGTGACGTTGTCGCTTGGAATCCTGGTTCTGAGTTATCTTGCAGCATGGTCGATATGCCGAATGATGGCTATAAGACGATGGTTTGTGTTGAAACTGCGCGCGTCAGCAAACCACTGGTTGCTGCAATCGATGCTCCTGCACACCTCTCCATGACCCTTCGCAGCCACAAAAACGCTTAAACGGTATCACTCACTGCACCAAGACAAAAATGGGGCTTTACGCCCCATCAGATTGCTGACATACCTTGATCTTGCAATCTCTGGTGTAAAAGACAGAGTGAAGAGTCAAATGTCCGCGCCACAAATGGCGCGGTTCGCGTCGATAAGAATAAGTTGATGGGATCTTGACGATCGGTCTTTTTTCACCGCCGCCCCAACACCATCCGTTAAACAAATCGCTATGCCGCTAGTTTGCCAATTTCTTATTATTGGGTAATAACACAGGATCGGAAGGTAAGCGTTCAAAATCCACCATATCCGAACCATTAAATACTTTAATGATTTTATTCGGTGTATGGCTAAAGAACTTATCTTGCGACTTCATTCCTTTTTCAGTTATCCCTGTCCATTCGGCAAATGCGTTAATAAACTGAAATCCTGATCGGGGAAGATTAACATATTCTCTTTTATTATCATCACTAGAAATAATAATAAGTGGTGATTCATAATTCTCTTTGTGTTCTGAACCATGAACCAAAAAGTCATGTTTTCTCGTTAGGCCATGATCTGATAAATAGATTAATGAATAAGATTCGGCTTTATCATTCAACATACTTACCACCTGCTGAATAAACTTATCCGCTACCGTATAGGTTGCAAGATAGCATGACATATCGCGGTTATTCTCAAAATATTCTGGCGGATTTTGATCTTCTAATCTTGCGCAAAAACCAGCATGGGATCCCATTAAATGTAAAACAAATAACCGGGTTTTCACATGGTCTTGTTGAACTTTTTGTTTTAGCACAGGTAATAATGCCATGTCATTTATATTACTAGAAGCATAATCCCCATGCTTGGTAAAATAAGTATAGTGGCTTTTGGCTGCTATTCTGGAGACAGATGAATCAAACTCACCAAAGCGACCTTGATTAGAGAGCCAATAAGTTTCCATATTGGCCATATTGGCCAGGGTGATAATGTTATCAGGTTTACTGAAGTCCTTCCCACTGGTTCGCGACAGGATCCGAGAGAGAGCCAATGCGGTGTTCGGTGCGGTAGTAACATAACCGTCCCAAAAAACACCGTTAGTGTGACTTAAAAAAGGCATGGTCTCCACAGGATAACCATAGACTGGCATATAATCCTTGCGCATACTTTCCCCAATAATCAGCACGTAATTTTGGTATTTCCCTTTAACCTCTTCAACCTGCCAAGATGGCAGTATATAGCTACCATTAGTCATATCATTTTTATCTTTCAGGTAATCTTGATAGGAATGATACATAGAGTAGTAGAATTTGATTATTTTTATTTTTTCAATACCCGCACTATGATATTTCAGCAGTGAAATTGCGGTTATTATAACAATAAATATATAACGCCATTTTTTTGATGTTGCGTTTTTCTTCCAGAAAAAATGATTCAAGATAAAGAAAGAAGAAATAATCAGCAATGAACCCAATAAAAGCCAGATAGGCAATGATTGAGTAAACTCCATTGACTCTCTAACATTCGTTTCGAATAAAGAGGCAGTAATCCCTAAATCAGGCGGGCCATAAAAATACCCTATAGGGAAGTATAATGTAAAGGTTATAAATAGTGGCAGCAGAATGAAATATCGTGAAATGATATTTATTGATAGTAACTTTATCATCAGAGATATTATTATAATATCTGCTGACCTTAGGTTATACCCTAGCCCTAATACAATTAGTGAAGCGCATAATACGGTGATTAAGAATTCAACAATGTTCCTGGTCATACAAAAAAATCCATCTTATTAATTAAATATAATTATAATATTTCCCTAATATCGGCGGCATGATACCAAACAATCCCGTACGACAGCAAATAATATGGCTGTTTTAACAAAAAATGCTGAATCTCTGCCATTATTCACTTTTAGTTACAAATAAATAAATGCAATCAGACTGTAGATGAGACTGTTTTGATGGAAAAAAGGAGGGAACTATGATTCAACCTATCGCTAGATACTGTAATCTCACTACTGACTAACCTCTAGTCTACGATTCTAGTGAGGAAGACAGGGTAAAAGGTCAAGCGTCCGCGCCAGCCAGAGATAGCACGGAACGAGTCGACAAGGACGTATTGACGGCATTTTTACGTTCTACCGGTCACTTCACCGCTGCAACCACTTTGTCATAACTTTAGGGGCCTGACTGGCCCCTGTTTTGACATTAGAAGGTGTAAGTGACGCCAGTCCAGACTAAACCTGTATAGGATTTATCAACCATTGGACTGTTTTTGACCTCATCAGCCAGATGAATGTATCGCCCCATAAAGAACGCATTCCAGCTGGCGTTAATTTGATAATTGGCCGACAACTCGAAGTAAGGTGACCAGCTATCACCCGGCTCATAGGTGTTCAGTGTACTACGAGCAGATTCGCTTGCCGTCACACCATAATAGTATTTATTTTGGTTTTTACTGTTCCAAGCGGCACCAACCCCTGGCGTCAAGCGCCAATCACCAAGCTGGAACCGATACAGATAAGTCAGATCAGCAATCAGACCATTGCTGTTATCCAAAGTATCGCCGGAAATCGAAGTACGAATAATCCCCCAATCCGCAGTGTGCGCATATGACGCTCCTGCCATCAGGGTACTACGGCGCTTATCCAACTGCTTCATACGCCAGTCATCGCTGTCGCCAGGTTTGAAATTCAGCGGCAGGAAGTAAGCATCCAAACTTAGGCGATTGCTATCATCTTTCCACAGATAGTAACCGGTGGCGAGCGTGCGGAAGTAGAAATTATCACCTTCATAATTAATCACAGGGACCGGGTATACCCGATCTTGCTTACCACGGTAGGGTTCCGGGCTCACTAATGCTGACGCCCCTAAAGACCAAGTTCCGGCATGTGCCGCAGAAACACTACTAATGGCGATGGCTATAGCAGCCAACGTTTTAAGTTTAAAGGTTTTCACTGATTTTCTATTCCATATGTAAACAAATAATAAGCTACATTATTGTAAATCAACCACGCAAAATTTGCTAAATCTTTACATAACTCACAATAACTACGATGATTTTTAAGGTAAATCTTAGTGGTATGACGCGCTCATAAGATGCGATAAAGAGCCATTATTTCTTTATCTAGTCCAAATGTTGTATATAAAACCTTACAATAAATATGACTTTCTCATTACCATGCTGTTTTTCATCAGGCTAACGGTGATCAGTATGGCGTCATTATCCCGGCCTTGACCCAGTCTGAAACTCTGGGAGCGAACCCGCGTTTACAACTACCAGAGTCGGTTTATATCAATTTACCGAATGAATTATAGCGCAAGCAATTATCAACCACCGATGTAGATAAGGAAAAATTATCAGGGTTTAATTACACTGGCTGATTGGCATTTTTACAATATAAAAACCTGTAAATAAACATTTCACACCAAAAAATAAAAATAATTCAGCGTAAAATTTCGAGAACAATGCTTTTCCTGCCAGCAGAATGGCTAATCTATCGTCATAGCCAACTTGACCTTTAGAACAGACGCGACCATAACAATAAGGTAGTAGTTTCAAAATTTTAACCCAATAAAGCCCTACTACTTTTTTATGTTCCCAACCATTCAAACAGGACGGGCATGCTATGAACATATTTGATCACTATCGCCAGCGCTATGAAGCGGCCAAGGACGAAGAGTTCACACTTCAGGAGTTTCTTACTATCTGTCAACAGGATCGCAGTGCCTATGCCAATGCAGCAGAACGCCTGTTGATGGCTATCGGTAATCCTGTCATGGTCGACACAGCTCTCGATTCACGCATGTCTCGGCTATTCTCCAATCGGGTCATTGCCCGTTATCCTGCATTTGAAGAATTTTATGGTATGGAAGATGCCATAGAACAAATCGTTTCTTACCTGAAACATGCCGCCCAAGGGCTGGAAGAGAAGAAACAGATCCTCTATTTATTAGGTCCAGTTGGCGGCGGGAAATCCTCATTAGCTGAACGGTTAAAAGCCTTGATGCAGCGTGTTCCTATCTATGTGCTCAGTGCCAATGGTGAGCGTAGTCCGGTAAACGACCATCCGTTATGCCTGTTTAATCCACAGGAAGACGCAACCATTCTGGCAAAAGAATATAATATTCCACCCCGCTACCTCGGCACTATCATGTCGCCGTGGGCGGCAAAACGTCTGCATGAGTTTGGTGGTGATATCACCAAATTCAAGGTAGTTAAAGTCTGGCCATCCATCCTTGAACAAATTGCCATTGCTAAAACCGAACCCGGTGATGAAAATAATCAGGATATTTCCGCGTTGGTTGGCAAAGTGGATATCCGTAAGTTGGAAAATCACGCGCAAAACGATCCCGATGCCTATGGTTATTCCGGTGCATTATGCCGTGCTAACCAGGGGATTATGGAGTTCGTCGAAATGTTCAAAGCACCAATCAAAGTGCTGCATCCATTACTGACTGCGACTCAGGAAGGGAACTATAACGGAACGGAAGGTATCTCTGCCCTGCCATTCAACGGGATTATTCTGGCGCACTCCAATGAATCCGAATGGGTGACATTCAGAAATAACAAAAATAACGAAGCGTTCCTCGACCGAGTGTATATCGTCAAAGTGCCGTACTGCCTACGGGTTTCCGAAGAAATCAAGATTTACGATAAATTGTTAGAAAATAGTGAGTTAACTCATGCACCTTGTGCGCCGGGAACGCTGGAAACACTGGCTCGTTTTACCGTATTGTCGCGGCTGAAAGAGCCGGAAAATTCCAGCACCTACTCAAAAATGCGGGTATATGATGGCGAAAGCCTGAAAGATACGGATCCAAAGGCCAAGTCATATCAGGAATATCGTGATTATGCTGGTGTGGACGAAGGCATGAACGGTCTTTCGACCCGCTTTGCCTTTAAAATTTTGTCACGCGTGTTTAACTTCGACCATGCCGAAGTCGCGGCCAACCCAGTTCATCTGTTTTATGTATTAGAACAGCAGATCGAGCGGGAACAATTCCAACAAGACGTTGCCGAGAAATATCTTGAGCATCTGAAAGGCTATCTGATTCCAAAATACGCCGAGTTTATTGGTAAAGAGATTCAAACCGCCTATCTGGAGTCTTATTCCGAATACGGTCAGAATATTTTTGACCGCTATGTTATTTATGCCGATTTCTGGATTCAGGATCAAGAATACCGCGATCCAGATACCGGTCAGTTATTTGATCGCGAAGCCCTGAATGCTGAACTGGAGAAAATAGAGAAGCCTGCTGGGATCAGCAACCCGAAAGATTTCCGTAACGAAATTGTCAATTTTGTTCTACGAGCTCGTGCCAATAATAATGGCCGGAATCCTAACTGGACCAGCTATGAGAAATTACGCACGGTTATCGAGAAAAAAATGTTCTCAAATACCGAAGAGTTACTGCCAGTCATCTCTTTTAATGCAAAAACTTCAACGGATGAGCAGAAAAAACATGATGACTTTGTCGACCGGATGATGGAGAAAGGTTATACCCGTAAACAAGTTCGCTTGTTGTGTGAATGGTATCTGCGGGTAAGAAAATCTTCATAACCCGTTTGCCGATTTACTGCGGCATAGCAGGTATAGACCCGATAGTTTCCCGCAGTCACCACGAGTGCGAGGAAGATAAAGGGTATCCCCAATAGATTTCGGGTTACGGCGAGTGGGCAACGTAACTCACCCCGGTCACCCAATCCACCAAGGTGATCGGGGTGAATACAGGTCGCCAGCGCGGCAGCAACCGGAAAGATAAAGGGCAAGGTCGTTCGGGGGATATATGGGCTATTTCATTGACAGGCGACTTAACGGCAAAAATAAAAGTACGGTCAATCGCCAGCGCTTTTTACGCCGTTATAAGGCACAGATTAAACAGTCGATCACCGAAGCCATCAACAAACGGTCAGTGACCGATGTCGACAGCGGAGAATCGGTTTCAATCCCGATAGACGATATCAACGAACCCATGTTTCATCAGGGTCGCGGCGGAACACGCCATCGGGTGCATCCAGGTAATGATCATTTTATTACCAATGATCGTGTAGAACGCCAACAAAGTGGCGGCGGTTCAGGTAGCGGTCAGGGCAATGCTGGGCAAGATGGCGCTGGCGAAGACGAATTTGTGTTTCAAATATCCAAAGATGAATATCTGGATCTGCTATTTGAAGATCTCGCCCTACCGAATCTGAAAAAAAACCAGTACAAACAACTGACCGAGTTTAAAACTCATCGGGCAGGTTATACCGCCAATGGCGTTCCAGCCAATATCAGCGTGGTTCGTTCGCTACAAAACTCATTGGCACGGCGCACCGCAATGACCGCTGGGAAACGGCGGCTAATGCATGAGTTAGAAGAAACGCTGGCGTTACTGGAGAAGTCCGAACCGGCTCAACTGCTGGAAGAAGAGCGCTTAAAAAAGGACATTGCCGAATTACGACAAAAAATCGAACGTGTTCCGTTTATCGATACCTTTGATTTACGTTATCGAAACTATGAACGTCGCCCAGAACCATCCAGCCAGGCAGTCATGTTCTGCCTAATGGACGTATCCGGTTCGATGGATCAGGCCACCAAAGACATGGCCAAACGTTTTTACATTCTGCTCTACTTATTCCTGAGCCGAACATATAAAAACGTGGATGTCGTGTATATTCGCCACCATACCCAAGCCAAAGAAGTGGACGAACAGGAATTTTTCTATTCACAGGAAACGGGGGGCACTATTGTTTCCAGCGCTCTGAAATTGATGGATGAAGTTATTCAGCAACGCTACGATCCCGCACAGTGGAATATTTATGCTGCCCAAGCATCTGATGGTGATAACTGGGCCGATGACTCACCATTATGTCGGGAAATTCTGGCGAAAAAACTGTTACCTATGGTGCGTTATTATAGCTACATAGAAATCACCCGGCGGGCGCATCAAACTCTATGGCGTGAATATGAAGCTTTACAGGCTCAGTTTGATAATTTTGCCATGCAACATATCCGCGATCCGGAAGATATTTATCCGGTATTCCGCGAGCTATTTCGCCGGCAAACTGTGGAAAATTAATTCTCCTGCCTAATAAAAAACCGACTGATGTTAGTCGGTTTTTAGTGGGTTCTTGTCAGCGCATCAGATTAAATACTTGGCCGATGCCCCGCCATTTCAGCAACTGAACGTCATTCGATAGCCTTAGTCACGTAAAATACTATTACAACGATTAGAGCAGTTGACTAATATTCATTTCTTCCATCAATCGATAATTATCCGAATAATCCACCGGAATGGCGATCACTGCTGGCCCTTGCACATCCATCGCCTGATGTAATTTGGTGATCAATTCATCCGCAGACTCTACCGCGAAACCTTTCGCGCCAAAGGCATCGGCATACAGTTTGAAATCAATCGCGCCAAAACTGACTCCCGAAGACCGGTGGTATTTTTTCTGCTGCTGCATTCCCACCATGTTATAACCATTATCTACCCAGATGATGTGCAGCAAATTACTATTTAGGCGTACTGCCGTTTCCAACTCCATGCTGGATTGCATAAATCCGCCATCACCAGAAACCGATACCACTTTCTGGTGCGGATTAACCAACGCCGCGGCAATAGCCCAAGGTAACGCCACGCCCATCGTTTGTTGACCGTTGGACATAAGAATCTGCCGGGTACGGAAACTATACAAATAGCGGGCGATCCAGATGTGGAAACTGCCCATATCGACACACAGCGTCACGTCGCTGTTGACAATATCCTGCATGGCGCGCACCAGACGTAATGGATGAATAGCAAAACCACTCATACGTTCTGCCCGATCGGCCAAATCCCGCCGTTGACGACTGCGCTCCTCTAGAACAGCCTCGGTTTGCGACGTCAGAATCAGCTCGCCCCGTATGCGCGGAGTCAAAGCATCCAATGTGCTGGCGATGTTTCCTACCAACTCTTTTTCTGGTTGATAGGCTGCATCAATTTCTGCGGGTAACACATCAATATGGATAAGGATGGCGGTGCCGCTATTCCATAATGCCGGATCATACTCTACTGGACTATAACCCACGGTAATAATGACATCGGCTTGTTGCAGTAATTTATCACCCGCCTGATTATTAAATAACCCGACACGACCAGCAAAACGATCAAAGTGCGCCTGATCAATCACACCGGCAGCTTGATAGGTACTGGTCACCGGCAGGTTACTGTGCCGCAATAAGCGCCGTACCGCATCAGCGTTGGCCGGTTGACTGGCCATTAATCCCAATAGCAAAATCGGATTTTTGGCCTTATTAATTATTTCCGCTACAGCAATAATGTTGTCCTGCGGCGCACTGCCATTTGTTGGGCAGGACTTGGGAGTCAGAATCCGACTGGTAACCGGCTCGTTAACGATATCCTGCGGCAGGCTGACAAACGCCGCTCCAGGGCGGCCAAATTCTGCGGTTCTAAAAGCATTTCCCAACACTTCAGATAATGCGCTTGAGGCGGTAACTTCAACACTGAATTTGGTGACCGGTCGGAAAATACTGACAGTGTCCATACTTTGATGAGTTATCTTCAGGCTGTCGGCTCGTTTTACTGCGCCCCCCAACGCTACCACCGGGTCACCTTCCGAAGTCGCGGTTGCCAATCCGGTTACCAGATTGGCGCAACCGGGTCCAGAAGTGACTAAAACCACCCCAGCCTTCCCGGTCAAACGTCCTATGGCTCCAGCCATAAAGGCGGCGTTGGCTTCATGGCGTACCACGATGGTCTTGACCGGAGAATCTTCCAATGCATCGAATACCCGATCAATTTTGGCACCCGGAATACCAAAAACCTGTTTCACGCCCTGCTGTTCCAGATGATTGACAACCAGATCGGCACCGCACTTCCATTCCTGCATAGCTTTATCATTCATCATCATACCTTGTCCTGTTTTGCCGCTAAATCAGCCACTCGAGCCGTGCTATTAACTTTCAACCGAACGAATGGCCTTATCGAGATTGCCAGGCATTAAGTCGGCCTTAAGAAAATCTCGCCCCTGAGGCAAATCAATGACCAGTTTGGTTAAAGTACCGAAAGTCAGAACGCCATTTTCCAGTTGATAATCCAGTACATGCCCACCACCGCTACGATCGTCGGTAATAAAATGTTCGTGATAACCGGCCACATTGATGCCCTGCGTGTAAGCGGGGCTGCGAAATCCGATAACGACGCCATTCCGGTGGGCAAAATCAAAGGTAGGTTGTTCAGCAATGGCATCCAACATCGGTTTGTAAGGACGCTGCTGACGTGGAACTGTTCGCGTTTCGACATGGCTGAATTTGCCGTCAATGCGCAATGCGCAGAATAAATTGTCCGTTTCGGCAACATCATCAATCACGTTATGAATCTGTTGACGACTCATTTTATGTTCAAAACAACGTTCTTCTGTTGGCTGAAAGAATGTCATGACGGCAAAAGGTGTCTTCTGTTCCGGCATGGCATTACGGGCGCTGCCATCGGCACGTAATTGATAAATTTTGCTATCGAAAGCGACTAACTCGCCATCCAGATGGTTGAATGTTCCTAATCCAAAGTCACCATGCTGTAGTAATTCCTTTATGGTGACATCCCCTTCATAAACACCACTAATTAGCGCGCTCATTAATGAGGTTTGGTAAATAACGCACTCAGGATAGCGTTTTTGATGCGCTAAGAATTCCTGCGCCACCTCCTTCGCACAAGAGCAATATGGAGTCATCCGATCAATCATCATACTTTCCACCTCATCTATAACATAAATTATACTTATGTTTTGTTATAAGGTTGACGGCTGCGGAGCATAAGTACCAATATAGGAACCCCACTATTTTGATATCAAAATTATATGGAACTGCGTTATCTACGTTATTTTGTTGCCGTGGCCTCAACCCGACATTTCACCCGAGCGGCTGAACAGTTGGGAATATCCCAGCCACCATTGAGTCAACAAATTCAAAAACTGGAACGAGAGATAGGAACGCCGCTTCTGCACCGTTTAAGTCGTGGGGTTGAATTGACTGAGGCTGGTGAAGCCTTCTATGCGGATGCCTGCCATATTTTGGCGATTACCGATGAAGCCATTGAACGGGCGAAAAGTATCGCCAGGGGAGAAACCGGTCATTTACGGGTGGGATTTGCCAGCTCGACCGCATTTCAGCCAGCGGTGTTAAGCCTGCTACACAGTTACCGGGAAAAATACCCGAAGGTAATGCTGTCACCGAGCGAAGAAACCATGCCGGCCTTAATGGATGATCTGCACCGTGAGCGTATCGATATCGCTTTTATCCGCCAGCCCTGCCATGCCAGTACCGAATTTACCTATGAAGTTCTGGTGGAAGAGGACATGTTGCTGGTGCTGCCGGCATACCACCCTTTACATCATTGCGAAAAAATCAGTCTGAAAGCACTACAGCATGAGAAGTTGATCACTTTCCCGCGGGAAGTCGGTCCCGGTCTGTTTGATGCCATGATTAACGCCTGTTATCGTGCTGGATTCGAACCCGAACTCGGTCAGCAATCACCACAATTGGTTTCAGCCATTGGTATGGTTTCTGCCGGTTTTGGTATCACCATCATTCCGCGATCGCTGAAAAGCGTGCTATCCACCAATATTACCTATCACGAGATTGATGATGACCAGCTAAAAACCCAGATCACACTGGCTTGGCGTCGCCATGAACGTTCAACGGCGGTGCTCAATATGGTGAACCTTTTGCGCCATCGCAACTGAACCGATATTGATTATTCACAAAATTGAGCATTCACAAAAAGGTCAGTATCACCCTGCCTGTAACCGTCGTCGGAGATTCATCTCTTCGGCGATAATTACTCCCTACCGATGATTCTACACAGGAAAAAACCATTAACTGATTGTTAATCAAAAATAGTATTCGCTAAACTCGCGTCCTGTATAGCCCCTGACCACTACAAAAATTTATTGCGCTTTTCATCCACATTAATCACTGATGAAAATTAAAAAAATTAATTAACCCATAAATAATGCACTATTATTAGTCTTTACAGTCATCGGATAAATGTCATTGATTATGGTTAGTTAATCTGTCGCTAAGAGAGTTAAATCTATTTTGTGTACAGCCTATTTTTTTCTTGAACACCTTCTCTCAATTTAATGACTTTGTCATTTTTCCTATTTTATTTATATCTAAATAATGATGTTTGACTCTGTAATCCGATGATTTTATTTGATAAATCTACGGCCTTGGCACCGTTCTTACTACAGGATTCATCATGAGCCATTTAAATGCCCCGCTACCTGCGGATAACGCGCGGTCCTCCTACAGTGAAAATGAAGCGCTGTTACAGGCATTAAATCTCTCTCTGGCTATTATTGAGTTCGATCTTACCGGCGTCGTGGTAAACGTTAATCAAAACTATCTTGATTACTTTGGCTATCAACGTGGTGAGGTGATCGGCCAGCCTCATAGTCTATTTTGCAAACAAGATTATGTTGGCAGCAAAGAATATCACGAGTTACTCAGTTGCTTACAAGCAGGAAAATCGTTAGAAGGTCGTTTTGAACGACGGCATAAAGACGGTTCTCCGGTATGGCTGGCAGCCATTTATCAACCAGTTCCCGGTCCGGACGGCAAAACAACCCACATGGTCAAAATAGCCAAAAATATTACCCAACAAGTTGCCTTGGAGTCTTCGACCCATGAATGGGTGCAATTACTGACCGAACTGACTGACCGCAGTGATAGCGCCATGTTCATTGCTGGTGACAGCGCCAGCGGCCAAAAGACGCTCTATATAAATCAGGGTTTTACTAAACTTTTTGGCTACACCACGCAGCAGGCATTGGGGCAACCTATTGCAGCATTGCTACAAAACGGCGATACCGCCCCCTCGCTCTCGGCCGAAACCACCTATATTCATCAAGCTCTTCAACCTGAAGAACTGTTTTATGGCCAAAATCACCAACCGCATTGGTGTTCGGTAACCATCAATTCGTTGTATGACGAACAGGGTCACTCCAGCTTTACCATCGGCGTGTTGACAGATATCACGCTCACCAAAATTTATGAAGTGCTGCAATTCCGGGTACTTGAATCCCTGGTGCTTGAGCGGCGACTGAGTGAAATAATGGATATGTTTTGTCTGGAGATCGAGCGCATCGCACCAGAAGTCGTGGTCAGCATCTTACAGGTCAATACTGAAGGTAAACTGGAACATTTATCTGCCCCAAGTTTACCTGAACACACGATCGCCAAACTCTGCGACTTGCCGATCAGCCCAGAGAATGGATCTTGTGGCACCGCGGCTCACCGCAAAGAACCGGTACTAGTCGAGGATATTGCCAACGATCCGCTTTGGCGACACTTTAGCCACATGGTTATTCCTCTCGGCCTACAAGCCTGCTGGTTCAACCCGATTTTATCCAGTAAAGGTGAGCTGCTGGGAATTGTTACCTTCTACTTTCGCGAAAAACGCGGCCCTAATCATTTTCATCATAAACTGGCAAAACTGGCCACTAACCTGTGTGCGTTGGCACTGGAACGGGAATGCTCGCGGATGAAAATCCAACAGCTTGCCCTGTATGACGCCCTGACTGGCCTACCTAATCGGGCTCAGTTCCTGACCCACGCGAATCAGGTGATTGGCGATGCGCAGCAGTGCGGTTATTCGCTATTGGTTCTAGTGATCAATATTGACCATTTCAAGCAGGTTAACGATTCTATGGGTCAGGCCGCCGGTGACGAATTACTGTGCATCATCGCGCAGCGATTACGTGATGATATGGGCAAAAATGACATTGTCGGCCGTTTGGCTGGCGACGAATTCGTCCTGATTCTAGCACCTTGTAATATACAGCAGGCCACTGTCCGGGTGGAAAGACTGCTAAGCCGCCTATCCCAACCGTGCCAGATTTCCGGCATGACTATTGTGCCTTCCGCCGGTATTGGTATCAGCCTTTACCCAGAGAATGCATTGGAAATTAATAGCCTGCTTCACCACGCCGATATGGCTAAAGGCAAAGCAAAAAAAAGGGGTCGTGGTCAGTTCCAATTTTTCAGCGCTGAAATGAATGAAATCAACATGCAGCGACAAACGTTGGAAGATGCACTGCGCCAAGCGGTTCATCTCAATACGCTACAGCTTTTTTATCAACCGCAAGTGCAACTTGACGATGGCCAGCTTTATGGTGTTGAAGCCCTCAGTCGTTGGTACCACCCGACATTAGGGGAAATACCACCACAGCGTTTTATTCCTCTGGCTCAGGAGTGCGGGCTGATCAATGAACTGGCGCTATGGACGATTAACGAAGCTTGTCGTCAACTCGCAGACTGGCGTTTACGCGGAATCAATGTTCCCTCTATTTCCGTCAATTTATCGCCAACCAACTTCCATAATCTGGGTCTGCCTGAGATTATTGCGCATATTTTGCAGCGCAATAATTTGCCGCCAAAACACTTAACGCTGGAAATTACTGAAGATATTCTGATTGATAATAACCCGATTATCTTTGCGATAATCGGCAAAATCCATCAACTGGGCGTACGACTATCTATGGATGATTTTGGTACTGGCTATTCCAGCCTGAGTTACCTGCGACGACTGGAACTGGATGAAATCAAGCTGGATAAGAGCTTCGTCAACGACCTTGAACATGATGAAACCAGCCGGGCGCTAAGTGAAGCGGTGATTCGTATCGGAGAAAGTTTGCAATTAGCCGTGGTGGTTGAAGGGGTGGAAACCGAAGCCCAACGGCAATTATTACGCCTTCAGGGATATCAGGTTGGTCAGGGCTATTTATTTTCCGAACCGCTGCAAGCCGTTGACTTTGAACTGTGGGTTAAATCTCATCTCGGGCACTGAAATGCCGAACCATCAAGCCAATAAAAACATCGCCGAGATCTGGCGATTATCGATATTCTCGGCTCGTTTACCATTTATTTATATAATGATTTAATAGATATAATAATTCTGGTCATTATCATTTACACTGGAGGCTCGCCTTTCAATGCGATTAATTGAAAATGGATAATTAATTAGCATTGAAATTATTTACCACTACCTATTGTAGTCACTTATGAAACAGGATTTTTCATGAGAGTTATATTATCACTGAGTTTTTTACTTATTTCCGGCTGTACACTTCCCCTTCCGTCGTTGACTGACCAACAAATCACCGCATTCAGTTCAGATGATCTTTGTACTGCTCTGGGCAGCTATAATGACCACAGCAAAACGGTATTGCGCTTGACTAATGAAGTAACACGTCGAGGTGCGGGTATCGATCAGGAAAGATGTTACCGCATCAGCCATATCGCTATGGAATCTAATGAGGAGCCGAGTTTTGTTCCCCACACCGATTGCCGCCCTACGACTAACCCTATGCCTAGGCCTTTGAAAAAAATGAAGGTAAACGGCCAATGGATCGACATACCACAGCAACCCGATTTCGTTCCGGGGTGTTCGTTTGGTGTGAAACATCAGTATTGATTTAATCAATACAAACACAACAATCACCGTAACAGAGGCAAAATGACCGTGTTTTCACTGAAACACTGCATCATGTCTTTTGCCTGCGCGGTATCCATGCTTATCGGTGGGTATCGCGCTAATCCATCCCCTATGGCACCCGCATGGGTGTGAAAATAGATTCTATAATAATTATTTGTTAACTAATGTAGGGTTATATTCATCGGTTGTAGTAATCTAGGCCATAGCAATCTAGGTTGTAGCAATCTATTGCACCAAAGTCGAAGAAACGTGACGTGGTCACATTAATTGACTTTTCATTATTCTATTGAATCCATATTCTTAGCGCCTCTGCCACCTGGATGTTGTGTTTCTGTTATGCAAAAATTTCTGTTTTTACTGCTTAGTCTGATTCTGCTTGGCCCACTTGGGATCGATTTATATCTGCCAACCATTCCTGCTATCGCCGAAGGCTTGAATAGCAGTGAGTCGCTGATCCAATCCACCATCGCCCTCTTCATTCTGGTGTTGGGTTTGGGGCAATTGATTGCTGGACCATTGGTGGATAAATATGGCCGTAAACCGATTGCCATTATCGGTATCGTACTTTATATGATCGGTGCCGCAATGGCGGCGTTGGCGACAACGCCAAGCATTTTCGTCGCTTCACGCTTGCTGCAAGGCACCGCTGTTTGTTGCACGGCAGTGGTGGCATTTAGCGGGGTACGTGACCGATTGAGCGGCAATGAGGCCGCGCGCGCCTTTGGATTCTTGAATGGCACCTTGAATATCGTTCCGGCATTGGCTCCTTTACTCGGCGGTCTGCTAGCGGAAGCCTTTGGCTGGCGAGCGCCGTTTTGGTTCCTGGTGCTGTATGCAGTGGCAGTCTTGGTTTTGGTCGTGCTGTTCCTACCAGAGACGCGGCCGGCAGAGACACAGCCGGTTAAAAGCCTACCGTTCAAAAACTATCTGCGCATTCTGCGCGACGACCGTTTTCTGATTTTTGCTCTGGTCAATGCCGGTGCTATGGGGATGGCTTTAACCTATGTTTCTCTGGCACCCAATGTGTTGATGGGCGATGCGGGCCTCAGTCCACTACAATTCTCACTGGCTTTTGGTGCCAATGGCTTCTGGATTATGTTGGTTAGCTTTATTGCCAATCGAATTATTCAAAAGATCGGTCGCCCATTTTGCCTGATGACCGGCAGTTTACTGATGGCATTGGGCTGTCTGGGGCTATTATTTGGCTTGATACAGTTATCTGCCGAGGCACAAAATCACTGGCTGGTTTATATGCTGCCCGTGGCCAGCGCTTGTGCCGGACTGGCCTTTATGATGGGGCCTGCCACCAGCTATGCCTTAGAACCCTATGCTAACGAGGCTGGCGTGGCTTCAGCTTTAGTGGGTTTTGTCCAAATGGCTGGCGGTGCGGCATTGGGTTTGCTTGCCATGGCATTACCGATTGAACCTAAGCTTTCTCTGGCATTGGTGATGTTAGCGGGCTGTATCTTCGCTTGGATTGCTCGCCGAACCAGTAAACGCATGCCGGTAACGATCAATAAGATTGCCTGATTTTCGCTGGCCGGTTGCGGCCAGCATTAACACTTTCCATCTCAGTTTAGGATTCAACCGTCACTGGCACTCTGCTCGCCAAAGCACACATCAGTTCATAGCCGACCGTTCCGGCTGTCGCAGCAACCTCATCAATAGGTAAGTTTTTCCCCCAGAGTTCGACTTGACTGCCGATCATCGCCTGTGGACAAGAGGTGAGATCCAGCATCAGCATGTCCATCGAAATGGTTCCCAATGTTCGGGTTAACACTCCGTCAACCCATATAGGCGTTCCTGTTGGCGCATGGCGCGGATATCCATCGGCATAACCGCAGGCAACAATACCAATGCGCTGTGCATCGCTCGCCAGATAGCGACTACCGTAACCCACGCTGTGGCCTTTGGATAAATCCTGAATAGCCAGAATCTTGCTGTGCAAACTCATCGTCGGTTGCAGGCCGCTATCGGCAATATCAGCGACCTTACCGCTCGGCGAAGCACCATATAAAATAATACCCGGCCGAATCCAATCAGCATGGGTGCGAGAATGCCACAGTGTAGCGGCTGAGTTGGCAAAACTACGCGGAGCGGCGATTTTAGCGCTAGCGTGAACAATGTGATCAAATTGCTGTGTCACTCCGGTGGGATTATCTGCATTGGCAAAATGACTCATCAATGTGATCTGCCCAATATTGGCAAGACTTTTCGCCCAGAGCCAAACCGCATGGGTCTGCCCTACCGGGAAACCTAAGCGATTCATACCGCTATTGATTTTAAGATACACATTCAGAGGAGCCGTTAGCCGTGCACGTTGTATGGCTTCCAACTGCCAATCACTATGGACTACCGTCGTCAGACGATAATGATCCAGCAGCACCAAATCCTGTGGTTGAAAGAATCCCTCTAATAATAGGATCGGCCCTTGCCAACCCTGCTCACGCAGCAACACCGCTTCATTTAAATCCAGTAATGCAAACCCGTCAGTGGTGGCTAAACTTCGCCAGATGCGAGCCAAACCGTGACCATAAGCGTTGGCTTTGACCACCGACCACACCTTGGCATCAGGAGCTAACCCTCTTACTAGATTTAGATTATGGGTAAAGGCAGACAAATGCAGCGTTGCTGATATCGGGCGAGGCATGTGTGTTCCTTTTAACGGATATTTATTTTATGAGTTGCAGGCGCACACCAAGGCGGTCAGCACTGGGCTGCCCTCCTGGCAGGTCATTAAGGAACTTAACGGAATGAACGGGCAGTATGTAGCGTTGTACCACTCACTGGATGAAACCCCGGGCGGTAGCGAGCGACCGACAAATCATCAGCTGCGATGGTGGTTTGTCGGCCAGAAATAATATCCGCCAACAGTTGCCCTGAGCCACAGGCCATTGTCCAACCCAGCGTACCGTGGCCAGTATTAAGATACAGGTTTTTATACTGGGTTCGCCCGACAATCGGCGTACCGTCTGGTGTCATTGGGCGCAACCCTGTCCAGAAAGTCGCTTGCTCCACTTTGCCAGCGTCGGGATATAAATCCTGCACTACCATTTCCAGCGTTTCGCGGCGAGCCTGTTCCAGTTGCGTATTGAAACCGACGATTTCCGCCATTCCTCCCACGCGGATACGATCGTCAAAACGAGTAATGGCAATTTTGTAGGTTTCATCCAATACGGTAGAGCGCGGTGCAGCAGCAGGGTCGATAATCGGGATCGTCAATGAATAGCCTTTTAATGGATACACTGGGATAGAAACCAATCCGTCCAATAAAGCGGTCGAGTAAGAACCAAAAGCGACAACATAAGCGTCACCTTTAATCACCTCATTGCCGCACAGCACGCCGATAATCTGGTTACCATCCACCAACACTTTATCCACGGTGCGGTTGAACATAAACTTCACCCCTGCCGCTTCGGCCATTTTGGCCAATTGCTCGGTAAATATACGGCAATCACCGGTTTCATCGTTGGGTAAACGTAAACCGCCAGTTAATTTATCGGCAACTTTAGCCAATGCAGGCTCGATGGTGGATAACTGTTCTGCCGTCAGTAATTGGTATGGCACTCCGGCATCCGTCAGTACGGCAATGTCTTTTGTGGCACTATCAAATTGTTGCGCGGTACGGAACAACTGTAGCGTTCCACCTTGACGACCTTCATATTGAATGCCGGTATCTTCACGCAAATCCTTCAGGCAGTCGCGGCTGTATTCGGCCAGTCGCACCATGCGGCTTTTATTGGTCATATAATGGGAAGTGCTACAGTTTTTCAGCATTTGCCACATCCAGCGCAGTTGGAAGCTGCTACCATCCAAGCGAACCGCCAAGGGCGCATGACGCTGAAACATCCACTTGATGGCCTTCAGTGGTACTCCCGGTGCGGCCCAAGGTGCGGCGTAACCCGGCGAGATCTGCCCAGCATTGGCTGCACTGGTCTCCTGAGCGGGACCTGGTTGACGATCAATAACCGTAACCTCATGGCCTTCTTTTGCCAGGTACCAGGCACTGGCCACTCCCACGACACCACTTCCCAAAATGATAATGCGCATACCTTACTCCGCCGACGATACATAAAGCATAATATTCTGCTGACAGAAAGTTAACCCAGTGTAAAAAACCAGCCAACAAATTAATCATGGATTGTGAGTTTGTTCACAATTAATTTATATTTAAATCCCATTTATTTTCAAGTGATTTACATAACTGGCGATAATACTCGTTTTTCTCGCTAAAAAACGGGGTAATGTTGAAAAATTTTTAATTTATCTATTTATAAAACAGATGATTCGCGTATGGCACAATCGGTATTTATCAGATTTTTATTCTGATAAATAATCATTTATACAGAATTATATATCGTAAAATAACACAATAAGATGATACTACTGATGCATGAGAAATAAACTATATTGACATAAGGTCTTGCCGTGCCTCAGTTTGTTCAGATTGAGCTAGGATTATGCAAGGGACACGTATTTGGCCGGATGTTAAACCGTGAGGGTGCGCTGATGACAACTTCAACTGAAAAAACGGGCGTGCAAGAAAAGCGTCTGACTGACGGACCAGACTGGACTTTCGAACTGTTGCAGGTCTATCTGGAGCAGATAGATCGGGTTGCAAAACATTACCGGTTGGATACCTATCCACATCAAATCGAGGTCATTACCTCGGAACAGATGATGGATGCCTATTCCAGTATCGGGATGCCAATCAATTATACTCACTGGTCGTTCGGTAAAAAATTTATCGAAACAGAACAGAAATATAAACATGGTCAACAAGGCTTGGCCTATGAAATCGTCATTAATTCCAATCCTTGTATCGCCTATTTAATGGAAGAGAATACAATTACCATGCAGGCATTAGTCATGGCTCATGCCTGTTATGGCCACAATTCTTTCTTCAAAAATAATTATCTTTTCCGCACTTGGACCGATGCCAGTTCTATCGTCGATTATCTGCTGTTTGCCCGTCACT
Organism: Yersinia ruckeri ATCC 29473; assembly: GCF_000754815.1. GTDB lineage: Bacteria > Pseudomonadota > Gammaproteobacteria > Enterobacterales > Enterobacteriaceae > Yersinia > Yersinia ruckeri. The sequence continues at coordinate 2,424,029 of NZ_KN150747.1, read as the reverse complement.
ACATCAGTGAATGCGAAGAGCGTTACGGTGTTGAAGAAGTTGAGCGTCTACTGGACTCCTGCCACGCCCTGATGAACTATGGCGTTGATCGCTACAAGCGACCGCAAAAAATTTCATTGCAGGAAGAGAAAGCACGGCAAAAAAGCCGAGAAGAATATCTACAAAGTCAGGTGAATTCGCTATGGAAAACCCTGCCACGCATTGCCCGGGAAGAAACTCAGGCGGAAGCACTGCGCTACCCCAGTGAGCCACAGGAAAACATTCTCTATTTTATGGAGAAAAATGCACCTTTGCTGGAATCATGGCAACGAGAAGTGCTGCGGATTGTGCGAAAAATCAGTCAGTACTTCTATCCGCAAAAACAAACCCAGGTTATGAATGAAGGTTGGGCTACGTTTTGGCACTACACCATTTTAAATCATCTCTACGATGAAGGCCGAGTCACTGACCGCTTTATGATGGAGTTTCTTCATAGTCATACCAATGTGGTCTATCAACCCGCCTATAACAGCCCTTATTACAGTGGAATAAACCCCTACGCGCTGGGTTTTGCTATGTTTCAGGACATTAAGCGTATCTGTCAGTCACCCACTGAAGAAGATCGCTACTGGTTCCCCGATATTGCCGGTTCGGACTGGCTAGAGACGCTACATTTCGCCATGCGTGATTTTAAAGACGAAAGCTTTATCAGTCAGTTTCTCTCGCCAAAAGTCATGCGCGACTTTCGGCTATTTACCGTATTGGACGACGACAAGAATAATTATCTGGAGATTTCGGCTATTCATAATGAAGAAGGCTATCGAGCGATTCGCAATGAACTATCAGCCCAATATAACCTTAGCAATCATGAACCGAATATTCAGGTGTGGAATGTAAATCTGCGCGGCGATCGTTCGCTGACATTACGTTATATCCCGCAGGATCGTGCTCCACTGGATAAAAGCCGCCGGGAAGTGATGAAACATATTCATCGTCTCTGGGGATTTGATGTCCATATTGAACAGCTTAATGAAGATGGCAGTAGTGAGCTGTTGGAAAGCACACCAGCAAGGCAAAGCAAATTGTAATTCAGCATGCCGTCCAAAATGATTCTTGCAATTTGGACGGTTCAAAACAACCATCGAGATAGGAGCCAACGGCTCCTTCAGACTGCTGACAAACCTCGATCCTGCGATCTCGGGTGCGGAACGAGCCGACAAGGACGTATGCACGACGTCTTGATGATCTAGCGGTTTTCACCGCAGTGAGCACTTTGTCATTAACCTCTAGGGGCCAACGGCCCCTTTTGCGTTTAACTAGGTTCGACTAACGGCGAACTTCGGCCAAATCACTCGGCATGGTGCCTTGCATACTGTGCCAGATCGCACCACTTTCTTTCCCATAGTTACGCAGGCATTCCATTACCTGATCATAAGACTGAGTTTCACACAACCCAGCCAACTGGCTGTAAAAACTCAGCGCCAGCTTGCGTGCTTCCGGATTGGAGAAATAATAACGACCAACACGGGTATACAGACCTTTCAATCCGTTCAGAATCAAACCGTAAATCGGATTACCTGAAGCAAATGCCAAACCACGGAAAATACCATAGTCCAGCGCAGTAAACGCTTCAGCGTGATCTTCTACTTCAGCGGCTTTAGCTAAAATATCCAACGCCTGATCAGGATGCTGGCGGAACGCAGTTCGCACAAAAATTGAGGCAATATTCGTTCTTACAGCCAGTAAGTTATCTATCAATTGAGGGACACTGTCGTGATCCAGACGAGCCAGCGTCTCAAGGATATTAAGACCCGATGTCTCCCAAAAATTGTTTACTTTAGTAGGCTTACCGTGCTGAATGGTTAACCATCCGTCGCGGGCCAGACGTTGCAATACTTCGCGCAATGTCGTTCTGGTTACCCCGATGAGTTCTGAAAGTTCACGCTCCGCGGGCAAAATAGATCCTGGAGGGAAGCGATTATTCCAAATACTTTCAATAATGTACTCTTCCGCGAAACCGGCAGGACTTTGCGCCTTTATAACCATGTGTGTGACGTTCCGTAGCGATATTTATCAGCAATTTAATAGCGCGTATTATACCAGACCGACCGTATATGATATAGCGCCGCAGTAGAACAATTGGTGAAAGCGGTCATAAAGTGGTGAAAATCATGCAGAATACCGTCTTCGCTAGTTATTCGAAAAACCATTAAACCGCTTGCGTAAAGTAAGCCTTAACCTTGATCATTAACGGAATCACAGCAAAATAACGGGGATCATTACTCATAATGGATATGACCAATAAACAGGCACTGATTAAGAATTTTCTCGGCAACTCTCCCGACTGGTACAAAATAGCCATTCTTGGCTTTCTAATCATCAATCCTATTGTCTTTTTCCTGATAAGCCCTTTCGTTGCGGGTTGGATGTTGGTCGTCGAGTTTATTTTCACGCTGGCAATGGCTTTAAAATGCTACCCACTACAACCCGGTGGGCTGCTGGCGATACAGGCCATCATTATTGGCATGACCAGCCCGCATCAGGTCGCCGAGGAAATTGCCAACAATCTTGAAGTCCTGCTGCTATTAATCTTTATGGTTGCCGGTATCTATTTTATGAAGCAGTTGCTGCTATTTGTTTTCACCAAGCTGCTACTGAATATCCGTTCAAAAATAATCCTGTCTCTGGCATTTTGCCTTGCCTCGGCATTTCTCTCGGCATTTCTGGATGCCCTAACCGTTATTGCCGTAGTGATCAGCGTATCTGTTGGTTTTTACACGATTTATCACCATGTTGCCTCCAATCACAGTGATAAGGACATCGCCGATGACAGCTGGATTGATTCACAGGAACATCGCAAAACTCTCGAACAGTTCCGCAGTTTTTTACGCAGCCTGATGATGCATGCTGGCGTCGGCACCGCTCTGGGTGGCGTTATGACAATGGTAGGCGAGCCGCAAAATCTGATTATAGCCAAAAGCGCTGGCTGGAATTTCTTCGATTTCTTTATCCGCATGTTGCCAGTTTCTTTACCGGTCTTTATTTGTGGCCTGCTGGTTTGCCTGTGTGTTGAACGTTTCAAACTGTTTGGTTATGGCGCAGAACTGCCGGATCGCGTGCAGCAAATACTGAAAGAATACGACCGCCAAACTACGGCAAAACGCACTCGTCAGGACAAAATGAAACTCATTGTCCAGGCACTAATCGGTGTCTGGCTGGTATTGGCTTTGGCCTTTCATTTGGCTGAAGTCGGGTTGATCGGGCTGTCGGTTATTATTCTGGCAACCTCTCTGTGCGGTGTAACCAATGAACATGCCCTCGGTAAAGCATTCCAGGAAGCACTACCGTTTACCGCATTATTAACCGTATTTTTTGCCGTAGTCGCCGTCATTATCGAGCAGCATCTGTTTACGCCGATTATCCAGTTTGTGTTACAAGCCTCACCTTCTGCCCAGCTCTCACTGTTTTATCTGTTTAACGGCCTGCTTTCATCCGTTTCAGATAATGTTTTTGTCGGCACTGTCTATATCAACGAAGCACGAACCGCATTCGAACAGGGTGTTATTTCCCTGCAACAATTCGAACTGCTAGCCGTTGCCATTAATACCGGCACCAATTTGCCATCCGTCGCAACACCAAATGGTCAGGCCGCCTTTTTATTCCTGTTAACCTCAGCGCTGGCTCCGCTTATACGCCTGTCTTACGGTCGCATGGTGTATATGGCCTTGCCATATACTATTGTGATGACTCTGGTTGGCCTGCTTTGTGTCGAGTTTGCATTAGTCCCTATGACCGATTTACTCACACAATCCGGCCTGATCAGATTACCAGAAGTGATTCACACTACGATGATTGCACACTGATTTCTTGCATTCTGCCACTCGCCAGCCCTACACTTTTACTATTGGGCTGGCTGAGAATGCCATCATCTGAATTAAAGATGAATTTTTATCCGCTAAATCGCAGCCCAAGCGACAAACCGATGATTTTCGCGTCATTTCGTCGCCGGGTAGCTGGCAGCAATGAAGAATTGGTTTACACTGCCACTACAATTGCTTACTGCATGGAATAGAAAGATATGTTGCAATTTTTTAACCGCTGCTCCCAAGGGCGCGGTGCTTGGCTTTTAATGGCCTTGACTGCACTTTCACTTGAGTTGACCGCGCTCTATTTTCAACACGTCATGCGATTACAGCCTTGTGTGATGTGTATTTATGAACGCGTTGCATTATTTGGCATTCTTGGTGCTTCACTGCTCGGTGCTATTGCGCCTAAATCTCCGCTACGCTATTTGGCGATTGCATTGTGGATTTACAGCGCATGGGAAGGTGTCAAACTGGCATGGGAACACACCATGCTGCAACTGAATCCTTCGCCATTTGCAACCTGTGATTTCTTTGTCAACTTTCCATCTTGGTTACCGTTAGACAAATGGTTGCCTTCCGTTTTCCTTGCTAGCGGTGACTGTTCAGTAAAACAGTGGTCCTTCTTATCCCTTGAAATGCCTCAGTGGTTAGTCGGTGTCTTTGCCGCCTATCTGATCGTCGCTATATTGGTTCTGATCAGTCAATTTGTTAAACCCAAAAGACGTGGTCTATTTAATCGATAAGAAACGGTGAGTTCTGAAAATGATAAAGGTGCCAAATGGCACCTTTATCATTTTAGAATAATATTACCGTCAAACTCTGCGCACCATGGTTCACCTGGTTCAGGCTTTAAAACTCTGACAACTGAAATTTAGTGTCTTATCACCGTTTACCAAATCTAGCAGGATCGGTGAAGAACTGATGTTTAATGCCGCTTGATAGCGACTGTCATCGACCGCTCTTTGAAACAATAGACGCTCGCCTGCGCTATCATTTTTAATTTCTGTAAATTGGAAAATGGCACCATCAATAGTTAACTGTTGATTTGGCCCATCCAGCAAAGCGTTTAACTTTGTTCCGCTATCTGTCACGCACTGTAAACGCATTAAGGGTGAAGCTTGGGCAGGAGCGGACAGTCCACATATAGCAACTGACAGGCCGCAGAGGTAAAGGGCCAATTTAAGTTTTTTCATTGTATCCTGCTTATCATTTTAATCTTAGCCTCATTATGTCACATCAGATTCAACAGGTAAAAAATGTCATGGGTGCACTAAACGATGGCGATCGGAAATACAAATAATACCGGACTTGGGCACCTGAGAAGCCTACTTATCGCACAGTTATTTATCAGTTTAATAGAACGGATTATGGCTTTTTGTCTATGCACAGTAGAATAACTCCATTCAGCCCAGAAAACGGAGAGTCGACATGAGACGTACAACCATAATGATGATTGCAGTCGCAATAGCGGTATTTATTTTTTCTTATTTGACAGAGTCTTAATATGAGATATTAATCAACTAGATTGGTATAAACAGATTGAATAGACCCGAGTTTCGTAGACACTTTTTTGCTTCATAATGGAGGCTAAATGAAGGCGTGTTTATGTCAGTCAAGAATTTCACTGAAGAATTCAAACAGGCATACTTTTGCATGCTGGGCACTAAGCTCGGGAGCCAATCCGAACTTTGTTGCTTCATAGATGAGCCATACATCAGCCCAGATGGTTTACAGCGTCTATGGCAAATGGATGAGCGAGAACAATAGAGATCAGATGGTGATAATGAACTCAGGATCCACTACCAATGCCCCACGCGATTTCACCGTAAATAAAAAATACATTCAAATCAATAAATTATCTAGCCCAGCTTGGTTTGTTCAAGATATGGTCTTGCCAGTCGATCACTTCGCTTTCTCGTACTGCGATATGGCGTACTGAGATACGTTCGCCGTGCATTGCTGCTTTCGAACCCGTTAATAGCGGATGCCAGGCGGGCAAGTCTTTACCCTCGCCAACCAATCGATAGGCGCAAGTATGCGGGAGCCAGTCAAAGGTCACCAGATTTTCACGCGTTAATTTGATGCAATCATCTTCATATTCAAAACGGCGCTCATAATTTCGACACTCGCAGGTTTTAATATTCAGTTGATTACAGGCAACGTTGGTGAAATAAATTTCGTCGGTGTCTTCGTCAATCAGCTTGTTTAAACAGCATTGACCGCACCCATCGCACAGAGATTCCCATTCTGCGTCTGACATTTCAGCCAGCGTTCTTTGCTGCCAAAAAGGAAGTTGTGACATATTGGTATCCGGTGTTAATCACTCATGGCGGGTGTTTATAGTCGTTTTGACACGAAGATGCAAGTGTTGCCACCCGCGCGCTGTCTGGGATGGCAACCAATATCATCAAATAATACGGGTATTCAGCATTTTATCATTCACTGCGATTTGCAGCATATCACCAGAAGTCAGCGGCCCGACCCCCTGCGGCGTTCCCGTCAGGATAATATCGCCAGCGCGCAAGGTAAAGAAACGAGAGATATAACAGATTAGCGGCAAGATCGGCGTAATCATATCCCGTGTATTGCCCTTTTGGCGGACTTCTCCGTTAAGCTTGAGTAATAAATCGGCCTGTTGCGCATCACCAAATTCAGCCGCCGGAATAAAACCGGAAATAGGACAAGAACCGTCAAAGGCTTTCGCTTTTTCCCACGGTTGCCCAGACTTTTTCAAACTGGTTTGTAGGTCACGTAACGTCAAATCCAACGCAACACCGTAACCAGCAATCGCGCGGGCAACCCGATCCTCATTCGCCTGTTTTAGCGGAGTACCCATCAATACCGCCAGTTCCACTTCATGATGCACTGCGCCGAAACTTTGCGGAATCGACACCGGTTGACGAATATCGCACAGTGCAGTTTCAGGTTTGATGAACAGCACCGGTTCCGTGGGTTGAGTACTCCCCATTTCCTTAATGTGATCCGCATAGTTACTGCCGACACAAATCACTTTACTCACGGGAAAATCCAGCAACGCGCCCTGCCAGTCTCGATGTTGATACATACAGCCCCTCTTGAAGTCATTATCGCGACAGATAAAACCCACAGTACCCCAGACGTTAAACCTAGCCGGAGTGCCGATATTCAACAATACTCATTGTCATGCTATCCGCCATTATATTAGCGGAAACCATGCCAGTCCGACGAACAAAGAAAAACCCGAACATTCCGCTACAGGCACCCTTGGGAAGTCGGGCTTGACCCAGATTATTGCGACGTCGTCCCCGCGCCAAGGTGCATTTTAAGTAAGCTTTCTGGCGGCGGCGGGACTTGCAGATAAAAACCTTGTTCGCTCAATGCAGCTTTTACTTTATCAATATCGGCAGATGCCAGTTTTTTACGATCTGAGAGCGCTAGCATCATGGCGAATTGTGGCTGACCAAAACTGGCCAGTAGCTCAGGTGGAACGCGCGCGAAATCGTCTTTTTTTTCAACGTAAAGGTAGGTTTGATCCCGTTTAGGGCTTCTATAAATCACACAATACATGTTTTAAACTCAATTATAAGCGGACAATAATGTCCTGTATCCGTTGATGACTATATCATGCTTGAATCAGAATACAGGGACTTATAGCCTGCTAGGTTAACCGGTAACCTGCGGCAACATCAATATAGCGGCACAGCGCTAAGCCGATCATCAAACCAACATCCAGGCTGACAGTAAAACCGCTGGGTTTACCAAAGCAATTATTTTATTTCCGCCGGTGGTATTCATTCACAATGACGTTTCAGTCAACAATACAATACCGAGATTGTTCCGAAATTATATGACGGATGGATTTCATCTTACATAAAATAGCGAGCAAAACTTCCCGTGAAAAATATCAATAGGAAAAATAGATAAAATCAACCTGCCATACTTTGCTTTTCGGTTAGTTTACCTATGTCCCAGACAATCATGAATCCGATTTGTTTTTTTGCACAATTGCCGCATAAAGTCACAAATAACAGTGCGATATAGCGTAGCAGGCTAGCGAACATGACAAACTTGTGCTGTAATTTCAAAGTAAAACTTAATCATTGTGACAGAAAGGTTTCGATATATTGATACGGATAGATTTATGTTTATATTACCTATAACATGCGTAGGTACTTCGGAATATCGTACCCCGAGTGATATTCCGGGGATTTAACGTAGCTGAAACTGAGTCAGGATAGATGTCACAATCGCCAATTGAGTTAAAAGGCAGTAGTTTTACCTTATCGGTCGTTCATTTACATCATGCGCAGCCAGAGGTAATTCGTCAGGCATTGCAGGAAAAAGTGGACCAAGCTCCCGCTTTCCTGAAAAACGCCCCTGTTGTCATTAATGTAGCAGCGTTGCCTAGCGATGCTAACTGGAAAGATGTTCAGCAGGCTGTCACTTCAGCTGGCCTTCATATTGTTGGCATCAGCGGTTGTCGGGATGAGCGTCAAAAACGCGCAATTGCCCGTACGGGTTTGCCGTTATTGAATGAAGGTAAAGGCAAAAAAATGGCTCCCGAGCCAGTCAGCCCACCAGAAACGCCTCCGGTCAAAACGCGTATTATTAATACTCCGGTTCGTTCCGGCCAACAGATTTATGCCCGTAATTGTGATTTGATTGTTATCAGCAGTGTCAGTGCCGGCGCTGAATTAATTGCAGACGGCAATATTCATATCTATGGAATGATGCGAGGACGTGCGTTAGCCGGTGCTTCCGGCGATGCACAATGTCAGATTTTTTGCACACATCTGAGTGCTGAGCTAGTCTCTATTGCAGGGCAATATTGGTTAAGTGACCAAATTCCAAGCGATTATTCGGGCAAAGCCGCACGTCTTCATCTGTTGGATAATGCTTTAACCATACAACCTCTAAATTAAGCCCTTTTAACAAGGAATCCATTTCATGGCACGCATTATTGTTGTTACATCGGGTAAAGGGGGCGTTGGCAAGACCACTTCAAGTGCGGCCATTGCGACCGGCTTGGCCCAAAAAGGTAAGAAAACCGTGGTCATCGATTTTGATATCGGCCTGCGTAACCTTGATTTGATTATGGGATGTGAACGTCGGGTTGTTTATGATTTTGTTAACGTCATCCAGGGTGATGCCACCTTGAATCAGGCGCTAATAAAAGATAAGCGCACAGATAATCTCTATATTCTGCCTGCGTCTCAAACCCGTGACAAAGACGCCTTGACGGTTGATGGCGTCGAAAAAATCCTAAATGACCTTGGCGATATGAATTTCGAATTCGTGGTTTGTGATTCTCCGGCTGGCATTGAAAGTGGTGCACTGATGGCTCTTTATTTCGCTGATGAAGCCGTGATTACAACCAACCCCGAAGTTTCTTCCGTCCGTGACTCCGACCGTATTTTGGGTATCCTATCCTCAAAATCCCGCCGTGCAGAACGAGGCGAAGAACCGATCAAAGAACACTTGTTATTGACCCGTTATAACCCTGGTCGGGTAAATCGCGGTGATATGCTTAGCATGGAAGATGTCCTTGAAATCCTTAGGATTCCACTGGTCGGCGTTATCCCGGAAGACCAATCTGTACTGCGCGCATCGAATCAGGGTGAGCCGGTTATTCTGGATAAAGAGTCAGATGCGGGTAAAGCATATGACGATACCGTTGATCGTTTACTAGGAGAAGAACGCCCATTCCGCTTCATTGAAGAAGAAAAGAAGGGCTTCCTGAAACGCCTTTTTGGGGGATAAACCATGGCTTTGTTAGATTTTTTTCTGTCCCGCAAAAAACCGACAGCCAATATAGCCAAGGAACGGCTGCAAATTATCGTCGCTGAGCGTCGCCGTGGGGACAGTGAGCCCCACTATTTACCTGACCTCAAACGCGATATTTTGGCGGTGATTTGTAAATATATTCAGATCGATCCCGAAATGCTCCACGTCCAGTTTGAGCAGAAGGGGGATGATATTTCGGTATTAGAACTTAACGTGACATTACCGGAAACGGAAGAAACACCGAAATGATATCGGCATATCAAACATTCCCTGTATTTATTTACAGGGGATGCTTGAATTCTATTGGCTGGATATAAACACAGTAACCAAGTTTATTGTAAAATTAGCATCATCATATTCTGCAAAAAAAAACGAATAGCGAACGGATAAATTAACCGGTTTAAATAGATTTGTTTTTATGCAGTAGCCATATTAAGAGCAGAAGATAACCCCCCTGCTCTTAAATAAGATTAATACTGTTTAAGTATTTCCTCTAATTCCGTACCAAGCAAATCACCTCGCCATCCGGCTAATAACTCAGGCTGCTCTTCAAAGATTTTAAGTTTCCAATGCCAATTCAACAACTGGTTAATTTGACGACGGGAAGCCAGTAATTCATTGCTTAATCCACTGCGCTCACTGGTTGCCTGAATCAATGCTTTAATATCTTTGAAGACTTTCTTATAGCCCGGTTGGTCAATCAGGTTCGCGACGGGAGGTGGTAACTGATCATCCGGCACTGCATTACCTTCGACGACCAAAGCCAGCAACGTACGCCCGTGATAACGAATTTCCTGACCACTCAGGCCAAGAGAATCCAATTCACCCAAAGACGTTGGCTGATAACGCGCCACTTGCCACAGATTTTCTTCTCGTACGACAAAATTAACCGCCAGATCGCGTTCCCGCGCCTGACGTAAACGCCAGGAAGCCAGTTTTTGCAGGCAGGCCAACTGGTGCCCACGCAATTGCCAGGCATTGGTAATTTCGCGGTAAGCCAGCTCAGGATCGAGGGATTCACTGCGACGACGGCACAACAGTAAACATTCGTCCTCTGCCGCAGCCATGCGCCCAGCGGCCTCTGTAGCGGCCACCAGTTGCTGTGCCATCGGCAACAGATAAAACACATCAGCCGCCGCATAATCGCACTGTTTTTCCGTCAGCGGACGCGCTAACCAATCGGTGCGGGATTCACTTTTGTCTAGTTCTACCCCCTGAAGCTCCGCCACCAACATAGCAAAGCCACAGGATAAAGTACGGCCGGTAAAGGCCGCTAATACCTGCGTATCAATCATTGGCGTGGGTAATTGCTGAAACGCATTGAGAAAAACCTCAAGATCTTCACTGCCTGCGTGCAAGAATTTGACGACTGATTGATCCTGTAATAGCTCACGGAAAGGTTGCCATTCAGTAATCGGTAGTGGGTCAATCAGTGACAGTTGTTCACCGTCAAACAGTTGAATCAGGCCCAGTTGAGGATAGTAGGTACGTGTTCTGACAAATTCTGTATCCAACGCCACTTGGGCATGGTGACGAGCCTGCTCGCAGACTTGCTGCAACGCGGCGTCGGTAGTGATCAACTGATAATTCAAAACATCATTCTCTTGGTCGTTAACCTATGACAGACACAACAACGCCGGTGTTTACCGGCGTTGTTGATGATGAGCCTGTGACGAAGCCAGTTAAGCAGCGTTTTTGCTACTCTCCTTAACGGTTTCATCACGCAGTTCTCTGCGTAATATTTTGCCTACGTTTGATTTCGGCAACTCGTCACGGAACTCGACAATTTTCGGTACTTTATAACCGGTCAAATAACGGCGGCAGTGGGTGAGTAACTCATCTCGAGTCAGGGAAGGATCTTTTCTCACCACGAAGACTTTAACCGTCTCACCGGATAAATCATTCGGCACGCCAATAACTGCTGATTCCAATACCTTAGAGTGCAACGCTATCACATCTTCGATTTCATTAGGATAAACGTTGAAGCCAGAAACCAGAATCATATCTTTTTTGCGATCGACAATACGCAGGAAACCCATTTCATCAATGGTAGCGATATCGCCCGTGGCCAACCAGCCATCTTTGAGAACTTCGTCAGTCGCTTCAGGGCGTTGCCAATAGCCTAACATAACTTGCGGTCCACGCACCCATAGTTCGCCGGGCATACCCACAGCAACATCCTGACCGTTATCGTCGATCAGGCGAACATCCGTTGACGGCACAGGAAGACCAATACTGCCACTATAATGTTTTAAATCATAGGGATTCCCTGTTACCAGCGGTGAGCATTCAGTCAGACCGTAGCCTTCCAGCAAATGTTTGCCCGTCAGTTTTTCCCATTTTTCAGCAACCGCTTGCTGAACTGGCATGCCGCCACCAACGGAAAGTCGCAGTGTTGAGAAATCCAGTTTGTTGAAATCTTCATTATTTAGCAATGCATTGAACAAGGTATTCACGCCCGTCATTGCGGTAAACGGATAGCGAGACAGTTCTTTGACGGTACCCGGAATATCGCGGGGATTAGTGATAAGCAGGCTACGTCCACCCAATTCGATGAAAAACAAACAGTTCATGGTCAAGGCGAAAATATGGTACAGCGGCAGCGCGGTGACAACCAACTCCTGGCCTGGTAGCAGCAATGGCGAATAGGCTGCCTTTGCCTGCTCAAGGTTGGCCTGCATATTCCTGTGAGTCAGCATCGCCCCTTTTGCGACCCCCGTCGTGCCACCGGTGTATTGCAAGAAAGCCAAGTCACTGTTGGCGATATCCGGCTTCACATACTGTAAGCGGCGACCTTTCTGCAACGCAGTACGGAACGAAATCGCATCCGGCAAATAATATTTTGGCACCAGCCGTTTGATATATTTAACCACAAAGTTGACCAATGTTCCCTTCGCAGCTGAGAGTTGGTCGCCCATCCGGGTTAAAATAACGTGTTTAACCTGTGTATTAAAAACAACTTTTTCCAACGTATGAGCAAAGTTTGAGACAATCACAATGGCTGACGCGCCGCTGTCATTCAACTGATGTTCTAGCTCTCGGGGCGTGTACAGGGGATTGACGTTCACGACCACCATTCCTGCCCGTAAAATACCAAATAGGGCAATAGGATATTGCAATAGATTAGGCATCATCAACGCGACTCGGTCGCCCTGCTTCAGCCCTAAGCCATTTTGTAGATAGGCGGCGAAAGCACGACTACGCTCTTCCAGTTTACGGAAAGTCATTACCTCACCCATGTTGATAAATGCAGGCTGGTCCGCATAGCGCTGCGCCGCATTCTCAAACATTTCCACCAAAGAAGAATAACGATCCGGATCTATTTCCGCTGGAACATCTGCCGGGTAGCGTTTTAGCCATGCTTTTTCCAAGGTAGCACTCCTGAAATCATTGTTGATTGTCATATCTTCACCCGAATTCACCTCAGAACTTTAACAATATTTTAACTCAGCGTACCAGTTTGCTTTTAAACAATTTTGAGGTTGGGATGTACATCACTAATTTGCAGCGATCACTGTCAGAAAAAAAAACAAGGCGATCTACGTCGCCTTATCAATATATTATAAATCAATATATTACATAAATTCATGATTTGAATTTATTATAACCTATTGATTATAGACTATTTTCACTCCATCACATCTTGAAATCTGGGTAATTTTGTTGTTCTGGTGATAATCCAGTCAGATGGGTCAGATAATACTCGCTCGCTCTTTCGAACCGATCAACATCAGAACAGCTGACGTCATCGCCATTTTTGCCGTAAAAAAAACGGATGTCGAAAACTCGGCATCCGTTTATTGATTCATATTATTTTCAGGCGGTTATCATTCGGTCACTATGGTTTGGATCTGTGCCGGTCCGGTATCATACCAGCCCCAGCCAGGCCCCCACAGATTCCCCCGATACCCCCAAGGACCGATTGGACCTGGTGGCAACATCACCTGCTGGGAAACATTCCAGCGTTTATAACCGATGGCGTTAATCACCACGAAGTTATACGGTGTCATACCGATTTTCCCTGCCTCACTGCCGACAATGGGTCCAACGACGGTGACCAAATGGCCACGAAAATCAACCGGGTCAAGAAAAGCATTCACATAGGCAATAACTCTGCCCTGAGACGGTTCACCAAGAATAGGCCTGGCGGCAGAATCCAAGGGTACGCTGGCAATCTCCAGTCGAGTGCGCTGTTTTTCGTTGGTCACACTGACTACTGTGCCACCAAAGCGCGCTTCCTGCCCGATAAAGGCCTGCGGGGCATGACGTACCGCATTCAGGTTTTGCTGCGGTGTCGCTGTAGTACCTTTAATGGCATCGGGAATGGTGATGCAGCCAGAGAGTAATAAAGCACTTATTCCCACCAGCCCAAGCAGCCATTTACGTGGTAATTCACTGGTTGTCATAGCCCAAAGCTCCTTAATTAACCTTAAACTTTCAGACCGTCAATTCAGGGACAAGTTGCCAAATTTTATCGTCCGGGTAATTTTTTCCAAGTGACTTCATTCCGCAGATAAACCGGCTCGGCCTGCTCAACGGGTACGGCGGCACCGTTTTGCCACAGTTGACACGCCAGTGGCAGCATATCTTCCGCCTGCGGCAATAACATTTGCCCATCACTTAGTATCGCGGTGCTATCAGCCACCAGATCCGGATAGGTTTGCCAGCCGGTGCCGACATGAGCCCAACTGCCGCTGAGATCCTGCGTCATCTCCTGGACTTGTGCTGGCGTCAGCACCGCTTCGGTTTCGCTGCCAGACCAACTGCCATCAGCCTGACGCTCAAACTGTCCCCAGTACACTTCGCCCATGCGCGCATCAATCGCCGCCAGCACGCGTGTCGCACCGATTTGGCGAAAAGCGCCCTGCGCCATGGTTTGCAGGGTTGATATACCGATCATCGGTAAATTTGCTCCCAACGCCAATCCCTGACCGATGCCAATACCAATGCGCACACCGGTGAAACTGCCCGGCCCACGGCCAAAAGCCAAGGCATCCAGTTGAGAAAGAGCCAAACCGGATTCAGTTAGAATTTGCTGCACCAGCGGTAAAATACGCTGAGTATGTTCTCTGGCACAAAGTTCAAAATGGGCGAGGATCGCGCCGTCGTTCCAGAGTGCAACAGAACAGGCTTCTGTTGCGGTATCGATCGCTAAAATTCGCGTGGACATGCCAACCTCGGCAGGAAAAAGAATCTATATTCAACACAGGACGCGCATAATAGCACACCCAACAAGGCTTTACCTTCACTCCTGCCGTTTGAGGAAGGCTATCGCTTTAGTCAGATCGCGAGTACGCGGCGTTGGCGGTAAACTGTTCAGGAATACCGCACCATAAGGCCGCATAACCAATCGGTTGTCGCAAATAACCAGCACACCGCGATCGTCAATATCCCGGATCAAGCGCCCTACGCCTTGTTTCAAGGTGATCACCGCGTCAGGCAGTTGCACATCGTTGAATGGATCGCCACCGCGCAACCGACAATCTTCAATTCGCGCCTTCAATAATGGATCATCCGGCGAGGTGAACGGCAGTTTATCGATGATCACACAGGAAAGTGCATCACCCCGCACGTCCACGCCTTCCCAGAAACTGCTGGTCGCGACCAACAGCGCATTACCGGCCGCGACAAACTGCGCTAACAATTGCCCTTTACTGGTTTCGCCCTGCACCAACACTGGCAGCGTCATGCTGGCACGAAACTCCTCCGCCAATCCGCGCATCATTTGGTGCGAAGTGCAGAGGAAAAAACAGCGTCCCTGATTGGCATCAATCAACGGCTTAAGCATCTGCGCCAGTTTTTTCGCGCCACCAGGTTCATTCGCATTCGGCAGATCGCGCGGCACACAGAGTAAAGCCTGATTCGCATAATCAAATGGGCTAGGCAGCAATAACGTTTTGGCATCGGTTAAACCGAGTCGTTGCGTGAAATGCCCCAGTTGGTCATTGACCGATAAGGTCGCGGAGGTAAAAATCCAGGTTCCGGCCTTCTCTTCGATCAATTCGCGAAAACGGTCAGAGACCGATAGCGGCGTCAATGCCAGTACAAAGTGACGGGCATTGCATTCATACCAATAACTGAAGCCCGGCATGGTTACGTCTTTCAGCCGTTTTAGCCGATTGCGGTAAAGTGTTGCCCGCTCAAAAGCCGCATCTAACATGGCGGAACGACCCAGAGACAATTTCATTACGTCGTAACAAAGTTCCAGCGCATCATCCAAACGCAGTAACGCCCGCTGAATCGCCGGTTGTTGCAGCACGTCTCGCAAGTTGCCGCGGTATCCCGGCTCCCCAAGCTCCAAACGAAAATCCTGCGCACTCTGACTTAATCGGTCAGCACTTTTTTGCAATTGAGCAGAGTCTCGTACTTCGGTGCGATAAGCGATATTGATGTCTTTAGCCAAATCAATTAGCTGGCGACTGGTCAGTTGCTGACCAAAATACTGGCTAGCGATATCTGGAATCTGATGGGCTTCATCGAAGATCATGACATCAGCGCTGGGAATCAATTCGGCAAAGCCGCTTTCTTTCACCACCATATCTGCCAGGAATAAATGGTGATTAACCACCACGACATCCGCGTCCATCGCCCGACGACGAGCTTTGACCACAAAACAGTCCTGATACCTCGGGCAATCACCGCCCAGACAATTATCGTTGGTACTGGTGACCAACGGCCAGACAAAACTGTCTTCGGCAACATCGCCGCAGGTGCTGATATCACCATCAACGGTTTGAGCAGACCAACCACGCAAATGTACCAGATCCACCAAGGTTTCACCCGCCAACTCACCGCCAGCCAACGATTGTTGCTCAAGGCGTTCCAGACACAGATAGTTGGAACGCCCTTTTAACAGCGCCAATTTCCCTTTGAATTTCAATGCAGTTGCCACCGTCGGCAAATCACGGGAATACAGCTGGTCCTGTAGGGCTTTCGAACCGGTTGAAATGATGACTTTGCAATCCGCACGTAGAGCGGGAGCCAGATAAGCATAGGTTTTACCGGTCCCCGTGCCCGCTTCTACCACCAATTGTTGCTTGGCGATAATGGCTTCACCGATCGCCTGCGCCATCTTTTGTTGGGATTCTCGTGGATTAAAACCGGTTATAGCCTGCGCCAATGCGCCATTTGTTGCAAAATCGTCTGTCACGCTGTCTCTCTGGCAGGTCAAATCAGCCGTGATTATGCCAAGCAAGTGGCCGGGGCACCACACACATTATCGCTATCAGTTATGTTACCCTTAGGATTGTTACCAATAATGATATTCACACTAAGGAGTGAAAATGAGCATTGAACGCATTAATCCGGAAAAGCGCTGGTCTGACGCCGTCATCCATAACGACACCATTTACTACACCAGCGTACCTGAAAATCTGGATGCCGATATTACGGCTCAAACCGCCAATACACTGGCCGCTATCGACATGATTCTGAATCAGGTTGGCTCCAGCAAAAGCAAGATTTTGGATGCGACGATTTTTCTCGCCGACGCCGCTGATTTTGACGGTATGAATGCCGCCTGGGATGCCTGGGTCGTTGATGGCAGCGCACCGGTTCGTTGTACCGTGCAAGCTAAGCTGATGAACCCGCAGTATAAAGTGGAAATCAAAATTATCGCTGCACGTTAAAAGAATAAAAAAAAGTACCCCGTTTTGACCGGCTACCTTCAGACGGCTGGCAAATCTCGATCCAGCGATCTCTGGTGGGGAAGACAGGCAGAAGAGTCAATTGATGGCGTTTTGACGATCTGCCTGTTTTCACCCGCTATCTTGGCGCTTTCTGTCTGTTGGCGGTTATGCCATTTTGATCATAACCATCCCGGCCAGCAGCAGAGTCAGACCGATCCAGCCTTTATAATTCAGGCGCTGGTTAAATATAATCCAGCCAGCCGCAACGGTTGCAGCGATACCAAAACCCCCCCATAACGCGTATGCCACCGAAAGATCGATACCTTTTACCGCTTGAGCCAAGGCGCTAAATGCACCTAATACCGATAACAGAGATAAAATACCTAACCAAACACGACGAAAACCGTCGGACATTTTCAATAAAATGTTGGCAATAATCTCTAAAATTACCGCTAAAATCAAAAAGGCAATGTGGTAGAACTCAAGCTGCTGCATGATCCCCACCTGACTTGCCGGTTAATGTCGGCTGACCCGTTACCCTGGTTTTCAACACCGCTGGCAGTTTGATACCTTCGCCCTGTCCCGGTTTTTTTGGCTTACGTGTACCGGATTTAACCAGCATAATTCCCCCCACCAACGTCACCAGACCAGCAATTTTCAGTGGAGATAAGGTTTCATCAAACCATAACACGCTGAAAATAGTGATAATCAGTATGCCGATCCCTTCCCACAGTGCATATGCTACCCCCAATGCCACCTTCTTGACGGCCAAAGCCAGTAACACATATGAGCCAGTGATCATCACATACATCACTAAATGACCGGTAATTTCGCCGCTGACACTGGCATATTTCATCGAAAGGGTACCAATAATTTCGGTAACGATCGCTAAACCTAAAAAAATCCAATAAATCATAAAATCTCTCCTAACACGCGAAAACGCACGCTAAGGTCTATTTGTTACGGTTATCCTCATGCGCAGGCTGAAATCACAGATTGCAGACGTACACAGGCCGTAAGAAATAGAAACTCACTTGGCGTATAAAAAATGCTATGCCCGGATTATGCGGTAGGGAAATGCCGCGCCGGTTAAAGGAGAGTGACGCTAAAGCTCGCTACACCAGTGATGTTCACTGGCCAGAATGGCAGAAAGGAAAAGTTGGCAGGTTGACGTTTTGAAAGTAATTCCGTTTGTTTTAATCATAATGTTTCTCTTTTTTAGCCGCACATATTTCGTAGAACCGAGTGCGATTTGCCTCAAATCCTCATCAAATTAGAATAATTAACTGAGCTATTTGTACCATAGGCAAAAATAGAAAGCAAACCGCCAATTTAAAAAGAAACAGAGAAAAAAAGTTTTAAAAAGAGCACGTTAGTTATTTCAAAAAAACAAAACCCCCTAAATTTGGAGGTTTTGTTTTTCGACTAAAGCCGGAAATTCTTCTACCGCTTCAGTGGGTTAGACTGCTTATGCAACAGCGCCAGCAACAGCCTGTTTTGCCAGTTCGGTAATGCGGGCGTAATCGCCTTTTTCCAAAGCCTCTGCCGGAACCAACCAAGAACCGCCGATACATAGCACACTTTTCAGTGCAAGATAATCACGGTAGTTATTTGGTGTAATCCCACCGGTTGGGCAAAAACGGACCTGAGAGAACGGGCCACCAATGGCTTGTAAGGCTTTAACCCCACCGTTGGCTTCAGCCGGAAAAAATTTAAACTCTTTCAGGCCGTAGCTCATGCCTAACATCAGTTCTGAAACGGTACTGATACCAGGAATCAATGGGATCGACCCTGCGGTTGCCGCTTTGAGTAAATCGTCGGTCAGGCCTGGGCTGATAGCAAACTGCGCGCCAGCTTCGGTAACAGCAGCCAGTTGCTCAGGATTGAGTACCGTACCCGCACCGATAATCGCCTCAGGTACTTCCTGCGCAATAGCGCGAATCGCGTCTACCGCACAAGGGGTTCTCAAGGTGACTTCCAACACCCGCACTCCTCCCGCAACCAGCGCTTTAGCCAAAGGCACAGCCTGTGCAAGCTTATTGATGACAATCACCGGAACCACGGGACCTGCGGTCATAATTTGTTCTGCGCTTGTTTTCCAGCTTTTCATTGGTTGTTATCTCCACTTATGCCCTTTGAACCAGACTTGTCGTCAGCCCCAAGGGGGATTTGGGTTGCCCTAGGGCGTTGGTTAAAAAGATGGCACCCAGCCGAAGTCCCAAGGAAAGTGACCCGTCCTTCACACTGTCTACCATCATGAAATCAGAACTCAGCCGTTGAATGGCTCTTATTATCGCGCAGGTGTCGTGCCAGTGAATTCATCCAGGCATTCCCTTGTGGATGCACTACCCCGCCGAACGGTGGCTAACTGCGCCTCGGGTCACGGGGTAGCGAGATGACACTATGACTGTTGGCGATTACTCGAACTCGTTCCAGGAACGACCATCACGAGTAATCATGGCCACGGAGGCAACAGGCCCCCAGGTTCCGGCCTGATATGGCTTAGGTGCTTCATTATCCGCCGCCCAAGCTTGCATGATGGAGTCAACCCACTTCCAAGCCTCTTCCACCTCATCACGACGAACAAATAGCGCTTGAATGCCACGCATGGTTTCCAGCAACAAGCGTTCGTAAGCATCAGCGATATGCTCTTCGTTGAAAGTTTCAGAGAAACTTAAATCCAACTTGGTGGTTTGCAGGCGATGTTTATGATCCAGACCCGGTACTTTATTCAGGACCTGAATTTCAATGCCTTCATCCGGCTGTAGGCGAATCGTCAGTTTATTCTGCGGTAACTGTTGATATGATTCACTAAACAGGTTCAACGCAGGGTTTTTAAAGTAAACCACCACTTCTGAACATTTGGTCGGCAAACGTTTACCGGTACGCAGATAGAAAGGGACACCAGCCCAACGCCAATCATCAATATCCACACGGATAGAAACAAAGGTTTCAGTTTTACTGCTTTTATTCGCGCCTTCTTCTTCCAGATAGCCTGGTACTTTGTGGCCCTGAACAAACCCGGCGGTGTACTGCCCACGAACGGTGGTTTCACGCACGTTGGTCTGATCGATACGACGCAGCGAGCGCAACACTTTGACTTTTTCATCACGAATACGGTCAGTGGTTAAATCGGCTGGCGGTGACATGGCAATCATGGTCAGGATTTGCAGCAAATGGTTTTGAATCATGTCGCGCATTTGTCCTGCCTGATCGAAGTAACCCCAACGACCTTCGATACCCACTTCTTCTGCAACGGTAATCTGCACATGATCGATCGTGCGGTTATCCCAGTTGGAGGCGAACAGTGAGTTGGCAAAACGCAGCGCCAATAGGTTCAGCACCGTTTCCTTACCCAAATAGTGGTCGATACGGTAAACCTGACATTCGTTGAAATATTCAGCAACCTGATCGTTAATCACCCGTGACGAGGCCAAATCGGTCCCCAAAGGTTTTTCCATCACCACCCGGGCTGGATCTTTATTCAGTTTGGCTTCACCCAAGCCTTTGCAGATGGCACCAAAAGTACTTGGCGGCATGGCAAAGTAGTTGATGGTAGTGCGATTTTCCTGATCGAGCATCTTCCCGAGCTTGGCGAAATGCTTGCTGTCGTTGACATCCAGATTACAAAAATCCAGTCGGCTGCTGAGTTTCTGCCAAAGTTCGTCATTCAGCTTTTCTTTCATGAAGGTGTCGAGGGCTTCCTTCACCACATTAATGTACGCGTCTTTATCCCAGTCAGCCCGACCCACGCCAATAATACGTGTATCAGGATGGATATGACCCGCTTTCTCTAACTGGTAAAGGGAAGGCAGCAGTTTTCGGCGTGCCAGATCACCTTTAGCGCCGAAAATAACCAGGTCGCATGCCTGGGCTGTATTAGTTACCGCCATGTATTTCTCCTCGTTGCAGGATATTTGTAATTTTCTTACATCTCTAATGTACTCTTTTTGACTATAGCCAGTAAACCCAGATAAAAAGACGGTCAAAACGGTTATAAAACATCCCTATTAGCGCTAAGCCGCGTCAAATCAGGCCGCACAGAGTAAAAATGTAATTTTATGACTTTTTTGATCACCTTTTACCATTCTGAAAATTAGACACAGGTCATATTCTGATGAAAAAGGCTTAGTTCACCATCAATGCCTCTGCCCACAGGTCTCGGCTCGTAGTATATTTCCATTAAACCGGCATAGATTTCTCCTTTGAATGAAATCGACAAAAACCATGGGTGACTCTCGCTATATGAATACGCTGGAAAAGATCCAAAATAATCTGGACCTCCTGAGCAAATCTGAAAGGAAAGTCGCCGAGGTAATACTTGCCTCCCCACAAACTGCCATTCATTCTAGTATTGCTACACTGGCAAAAATGGCCAATGTCAGCGAACCAACGGTCAATCGTTTTTGCCGTCGTCTGGATACCAAAGGTTTCCCCGATTTTAAACTGCATTTAGCTCAAAGTCTGGCAAATGGCACACCTTATGTGAATCGTAACGTCGAAGAAGATGATAGCGTTGCCGCTTATACCAGCAAAATTTTCGAGTCGACAATGGCCAGTCTGGATATGGTGAAAACCCATCTGGATATCGCAGCGATCAATCGAGCGGTAGATTTACTCACTCAAGCCAAGAAAATTTCCTTCTTTGGTCTGGGTGCCTCTGCCGCCGTCGCCCATGATGCCATGAACAAATTTTTCCGCTTCAATATCCCGGTCATCTACTTTGATGACGTTGTCATGCAGCGTATGAGTTGTATGAATTCCGGCGAAGGTGACGTCGTGGTACTGATTTCCCACACTGGCAGAACCAAGAATCTGGTCGAAATGGCTCGATTGGCTCGGGATAATGACGCTACAGTGATTGCGATAACCTCGCGCGATACACCACTGGCGGCAAAAGCGACCTTGCCATTGATCCTGGATGTGCCGGAAGATACCGATGTCTATATGCCAATGGTGTCACGAATCGCTCAGTTGACGTTGATTGACGTGCTGGCCACCGGATTTACATTACGACGCGGCGATAAATTCAGGGATAACTTGAAGCGGGTCAAAGAAGCGTTGAAAGAATCGCGCTTTGATAAAGGAACGTCCTTAACCAGTCTTATTGAATGATCTACAGTAGAGAAAATAATATCGCTCAGCACTTATCAATTTTGATTCTGAGTCGATAACCTACTAAATAGCATTGTTTACATTCGGATGCAGATAATTTTGGTGAAACATTTTTATAGTTTAATATTATTTAATAATCAGGTTTCGTTATCTGCGGTTTTTACAACACCAAAGCTTCACCAGTCAACGGAGTAATGTATGTCCACACGGCTCAGAAGGACCAAGATTGTCACTACCCTGGGGCCGGCTACCGACCGCGATAATAATCTGGAAAAGGTGATTATCGCGGGTGCAAACGTAGTCCGCCTGAATTTTTCCCACGGCACCGCTGAAGACCAAATAGAACGCGCCAATAAAGTGCGTGAAATTGCCGCGCGATTAGGCCTGCACGTAGCTATTCTTGGCGATTTACAAGGGCCAAAAATTCGCGTATCCACCTTTAAGGAAGGTAAAGTTTTCCTTAATATTGGCGATAAGTTCCTGCTGGATGCCAATCTGGGTAAAGGTGATGGCGATAAAGATAAAGTGGGTATCGACTACAAAGGCTTGCCTGCCGACGTGGTGCCTGGGGATATTTTGTTGCTTGATGATGGCCGGGTTCAGCTAAAAGTGCTGGAAGTTCAGGGCATGAAAGTCTTCACCGAAGTGACTGTTGGTGGGCCACTGTCCAACAATAAAGGTATCAATAAACTGGGCGGCGGTTTATCTGCCGAAGCCCTGACCGAAAAAGACAAGGCTGACATCATCACCGCAGCAAAAATTGGCGTGGATTATTTGGCCGTTTCCTTCCCGCGTACTGGCGAAGATTTGAATTATGCCCGTCGCTTGGCTCGTGATGCCGGTTGTCAGGCGAAGATTGTCTCCAAAGTTGAACGTGCTGAGGCCGTCGCTACCGATGAAGCAATGGATGATATTATTCTGGCATCTGATGTTGTGATGGTCGCTCGTGGCGATCTGGGCGTTGAAATTGGCGACCCAGAATTGGTCGGTATCCAGAAAAAATTGATCCGCCGTGCCCGTCAATTGAATCGCGCAGTTATTACTGCCACACAAATGATGGAATCGATGATCACCAACCCAATGCCGACTCGGGCAGAGGTCATGGATGTGGCAAACGCCGTGCTGGATGGCACCGATGCCGTGATGCTTTCGGCGGAAACTGCTGCCGGTCAGTATCCGGCAGAAACCGTGGCGGCGATGGCCAGCGTATGTCTGGGTGCAGAAAAAATCCCAAGCATCAACGTATCCAAACACCGTCTCGATGTGCAATTCGATAATGTCGAAGAAGCTATCGCCATGTCTACCATGTATGCCGCAAACCATCTGAAAGGTATCACGGCGATTGTCGCCATGACCGAATCAGGTCGTACCGCATTGATGATGTCGCGCATCAGTTCGGGTTTACCGATTTTTGCTATGTCTCGCCATGAGCATACTCTGAATCTGACCGCCATTTACCGTGGTGTAACGCCGGTGTATTGCGCTAATCACACCGACGGTGTGATTGCAGCCAACGAAGCGGTTAACTGTCTGCGGGATAAAGGCTACCTCGAATCAGGTAATTTGGTCATTGTGACACAAGGCGATGTGATGGGTACCGTGGGTACGACCAACACTTGCCGTATTATTCGCGTGGAATAACTTTTCATCGCTAATAAAAAAGCCAGTCAGCGAGAAGTTGACTGGCTTTTTCTTTATTTATACACCATTAACAGCAGCGGAAATATCAGAGATCTTTACGCACGTAAGGCTCGATTTCACCCTCTTTTCGGGTTTTCAACAGCTTAAGAATCCAGGTGTATTGCTCAAGATTCGGGCTGACCAGCGCCTCGACCTCTTCATTCATTCGACGGGCAATATAAACATCGTCAGCATCTGCCAAGTCATCCATTGGTGGACGAATATAAATATCAAGGCGATGTTCACGATAGTTATAAACTGGAAACATCGGCACAATCGCTGCCCGACACACTTTCATCAACCGACCTACCGCAGGCAAGGTTGCTTTATAAGTTGAAAAGAAATCAACGAACTCGCTTTGTTCTGCACCGTAGTCTTCATCGGGTAGATAATAACCCCAAAAACCTTGGCGAACAGAGCTGATAAACGGCTTAATACCACTTTCACGGGCATGAATACGGCCACCAAAACGCAAGCGGGCACTATTCCATAAATAATCGACCAATGGGTTACGTTGATGATGGAACATCCCCGCAACCGGTTTGCCCTGCCCGGCCAGCAGCATGGCCGGAATATCTATCGACCAGGCATGCGGCACCAACAAAATGACATTACGACCTTGCTGCTGTAATTCATCTAAAACAGATTCACCGTGCCAATGAACACGAGACAATACATGTTTTGGATCGCGGAAACACAGTTCTGCCATCAGCATCATCGGTTGAGGGGCGGTGGCAAACATCTTGTCAATAATCTGCTCACGTTCCCCTTCACTCAAATGGGGCATACAATAGAGAAGATTTATACGCGCTCGCCTACGCGCACCTTTCGCCAATTTACCCGCGAAACGGCCAATGCCCGCCAGCATGGGATCACGGACCTTGACGGGCAAATAAGCCAGCGCAGCCATCACGCCAACCCCCAGCCATACGCCCCAGTAGCGCGGATGCAGGAATGATTTCTGGAATACCGGAATAAAACCAGCGCTATCGTTTTTCTCTTTTTGCATCAGAAAACTCTTTGAATAAGCTGATCAGCATCATAATTGCGAAGATTGAGAATGCAATAATTATGCTGATCGCATAAAGCGGATATCAGGTTTCAAACTACCCGACTAATGACTCCTGACCGCTACTGTTGCCCACTCGCAACCTCGCATGCCAGTGATTATTTTATTCTTGCCCCGCAATTGCGGGGCAAATAGATCGGACTAGTCAAGCAGCAACTGCGGTATCACTTCTTTTGCAATCGCCAAGTAATCGCTGCGATCCTTGCCACTCAAGCCTTCCGAACGTGGCAATTTCGCTGTCAGCGGATTTACTGCCTGTTGATTGACCCAAAATTCATAATGCAGATGTGGCCCAGTAGAACGCCCAGTGTTACCGGATAATGCGATGCGATCACCACGTTTAACTTTCTGACCAGGTTTAACCAGCAGTTTTTTCAGATGCATAAAACGCGTGGTGTACTGGCGACCATGACGAATCGCAATATAGTTACCTGCAGCACCGTCATACTTCGCTATCACCACTTCGCCATCACCGACGGCCAACACGGGTGTACCAACCGGCATAGCAAAATCGACGCCCTTGTGTGGTGCAACCCGACCAGTCACCGGGTTAAGACGACGAGGATTGAAATTGGAAGAAACCCGGAATTGCTTCATGGTCGGGAAACGCATAAAACCACGAGCTAACCCTGAACCTTGACGATCGTAGAATTTCCCATCATCCGCGCGAATAGCATAGTAGTCTTTCCCGCCGGAGCGCAGGCGAACACCAATCAGTTGGCTTTGCTCACTGCGTCCATCCAGCACCTCTCGGGACATCAACACTGAGAATTGGTCGCCTTTACGCAATTTGCTAAAATCCAACTGCCATTGCAACGCTTTGGTTACGGCGCGAATTTCAGTATTGGTCAACCCGGCTTTTTTGGCGCTATTGACAAAACTGCCATCCAGACGACCGGTCAGAACGCTGTTCTTCCATTCGCCCTTCTGCAATTCTTTGGTTTCTTTAAAAGTATTACCCACACGATTATAAGTACGGGTTTCACGGCGAGAAACTTCCCAAGTCAGACTTTGTAAATCACCACTATCATTCAAGGTCCAGGAGATTTGCTGACCGATCTTCAAATTACGCAAGTCTCGATTCTGCGAAGCCAACAGTGTCACATCAGACATCTCGACACCGTACTGGGTCAGAATATTTCCGAGGGTATCACCGGTTGAAACTACATACTCGTGGACGCCATGTTCATTAGCATCTTTGGTATCCAGCTCGTCTTGAGGAATTTCGTCTTCTGGCGTGGTTTGATCAATCGGTTCACTGGCATCGGGAGCCAGGATATGTGCTCGACTGGTATCGAGTATCACACTTTTTGCGATGATATCGTGTTCTGGATGATAAACAAATGGCCGCCATACGGCGACGGCCAACGTCACTACGGTCAACGACCCCAACATCACTCGATGGGGCCGCGGTAAGTTGTTATACGCCAGAGCGATAGTTCGGACTATCTGCTGCACTTAAGAGTATCCTTATAGTCTCACTTCAGGCAGCTCACGTACTGATTGGATAACTGAGTTAAAAACGTAACATAGCTATCTTTCCCGAGTACGATACCGCTGCCCAGCGGGTCTAGCGTGCCTGAACGCACCTGAGTCCCCTTGGCAACGGCATCAATTATGGCCGGCCTGAATTGTGGCTCAGCAAAAACGCATACCGCTTTTTGCTCAACCAACTGTGTTCGAATTTGATGTAAACGCTGTGCGCCGGGCTGTATTTCGGGGTTGACTGTAAAGTGACCCAATGGAGTCAAGCCAAAGTATTTTTCAAAGTAGCCATAAGCGTCATGAAAAACAAAGTATCCCTTACCCTGCACAGGCTGCAGCATATTAGCAATTTTTTCGTTGCTTTGCGCTAGTTGATCCTCGAATTGGCGCAGGTTTGCATCTAATTTGTCCCGTTTTTGTGGCATAAGTTCCAATAATCGATCGTGAATGGCGATTGCCGTCAATTTTGCAATATCGGGTGACAACCAAAGATGCAGGTTATACTCGCCGTGGTGATGCTCATCACTGTGATGATCTTTAGCATGATCATGGTCATGCCCTACGCTTTCCCCTTCGTGCTCATCGTGTTCCTCACCTTTCATCAATAATGGTTTGACCGACTTTAATTCTGATAAGGCTATCTTTTTATTATCAGCCAGTTGCGATAAGGGTTTAGATAAAAACGCTTCCATTTCCGGTCCGACCCAAATAACCAACTCAGCACCACGTAAACGCTGGACATCAGAGGGACGAAGAGCATAATCGTGTGGCGAAGCGCCATCGGGCAGTAATACTTCCGTCGGCAGGACGCCATCGGCAATAGCCGAGGCGATAAATCCCAAAGGACGAACTGAGGTTACTACTGCGGCAGAAGCACTATTGACCGCACCTGTCACTAAAATGGTGCCGATCAGCAAAGTGCTTTTCAGCCACTTGTTTTTTTGTAACATAAAGTTATTTCTCGTTAACATGATAAGTTATCTCGTCCTTTTCGCTGGAAAAGCGTAATATTATAACATTCACTTAAATCTGCAAACGTAATCATCATGTCCACATTGATTAGTCTTGACAAAATATCCGTCAGCTTTGGTACACGGCGGGTACTTTCTGATATTTCCCTTTCCTTGCAAGCGGGAAGAATACTGACTCTGCTTGGGCCTAACGGTGCCGGTAAGTCAACGCTGGTTCGCGTGGTGCTGGGACTCATTCCACCAACCAGTGGTTCAGTCACTCGGGATGCGGGGCTGCGTATTGGCTACGTACCGCAAAAGCTGCATCTGGATGCCACTCTGCCGCTGACGGTCAGTCGTTTTATGCGGCTCAAACCCGGAGTGAAGCAAGCGGATATTCTGCCGGCACTGGAACGAGTACATGCCGCCCATTTATTAGATCAGCCAATGCAAAAACTGTCCGGCGGCGAGAATCAGCGGGTGCTGCTCGCCAGAGCCTTGCTCAATAAACCGCAATTGTTGGTGCTTGATGAACCGACTCAGGGCGTCGACGTGAACGGACAGCTGGCACTGTACGGTTTGATTGAACAACTGCGCACTGAATTGGGCTGTGGTGTACTGATGGTTTCCCACGATCTGCATCTGGTCATGGCAAAAACCGATGAAGTTTTATGCCTTAACCAGCATATTTGCTGTTCAGGTGCACCAGAAGTGGTCTCCACCCATCCCGAGTTTATTGCCATGTTTGGCAATCGCGGCGCAGAAAAATTGGCTGTTTATCGTCATCACCATAATCATCGTCACGATTTGCATGGCAAAATTATTCTGAAAAATCATGGGAGTCGTGACGCATGATCGAATTACTGTTACCCGGCTGGCTGGCGGGTGTGTTGTTAGCCACTGCCGCCGGTCCTCTCGGATCATTTGTGGTCTGGCGTCGTATGTCCTATTTTGGCGATACTCTGGCGCACGCCTCATTACTTGGCGTAGCTTTTGGCCTGCTGCTAAACATTAATCCATTTTATGCCGTTATCGCGATGATGTTGGTATTGGCGATGGTATTGGTATGGCTGGAGCGCCGACCTCAGTTGGCGGTGGATACGCTGCTAGGGATTATGGCGCATAGTGCGTTGTCGCTGGGTTTGGTGGTTGTCAGCCTGATGTCCAACGTGCGGGTGGATTTAATGGCCTATCTGTTTGGCGACCTGCTTTCCGTTACCTTGAGTGATCTCTGGCTGATTGCCGCAGGCATTGCCGCCGTCTTGCTGGTGCTGTGCTGGCAATGGCGACCGCTACTGTCAATGACTATCAGCCCGGAACTGGCACATGTCGATGGTGTCAATTTACAACGAGTCAAGATGCTGTTGATGTTAGTCACTGCACTGACGATAGGTTTATCGATGAAATTTGTCGGCGCATTAATCATCACCTCGTTACTGATTATTCCTGCTGCCGCAGCGCGCCGTTTCTCTCGAACACCGGAGCAAATGGCTGGTATTGCGATTATTATCGGCATACTGGCGGTATCCGGTGGTTTAGCGTTCTCGGCATTCTACGATACCCCAGCAGGACCTTCGGTAGTCCTGTGTGCCGCCGTTATGTTTGTGCTGAGTTTATCACAAAAACCCAAAGGTTAATGTTGTGCAATGGGGGCTGAAAAGGCTCCCGTTGTTTTGTCTATCCGCGCCGAAGCTTCCTGCACTTTATTATTTTCTGCTTAATTTTCCCAACACCTACTGCTCTGACGACTCTCATGATATTGGTTTTTCGCCTATTTAAATTATTCTGCTTAAATTAAATACATTGAATACAAAATCCATTGTATAATTTTTAATTAGTGTGATCAGCCACAAACATAATAATTAAGCAGTGTAATACTCTGCAAGAAATCCTATCGAGATGTTTTTCATTATTTATTTAGGTAGCTCTATTTCTCGCGCCGGTATGCGCTTGTGCGCGCCCTACTCATTCATAATTATTATTTCAGAGGCGAACCATCATGGATAAACCCACACCAACCGGTTTATTGCAGCAACCTAAACCTTTTTTCATGATTTTCTTTGTCGAGCTGTGGGAAAGATTTGGTTACTACGGTGTGCAGGGCATTCTCGCGGTTTTCTTTGTCCAGCAGTTGGGCTTTTCACAGGAGCAGGCATTCGTCACCTTCGGTGCCTTTGCGGCGTTGGTTTACGGCCTGATTTCTATCGGTGGTTATGTCGGCGACCACTTACTGGGAACCAAGCGCACCATGGTGTTGGGTGCCGTTGTACTGGCAATAGGTTATTTTGCGACGGGTTTATCACTGTATAAACCTAATCTAATCTTTATCGCATTAGGCATTATTGCGGTGGGTAATGGTTTATTTAAAGCCAACCCAGCTAGCCTGTTATCTAAATGCTATCCACCCAAGGATCCGCGCTTAGATGGTGCCTTTACTCTGTTTTACATGTCGATTAACGTCGGCTCGCTGTTATCCCTGTCTCTAGCGCCGATTATCGCTGAGCGCTACGGTTACGCTGTCACTTATTATCTGTGCGGTATTGGCTTGATCTTCGCCTTGCTAGTGTATTTCTGCTGCCGCCATATGGTTCGCCATATCGGTTCTGAACCTGACGCTTTGCCATTGAACTGGCGAAACCTGTTCTTGGTATTAGCCGGTACCGTGATAATGGTATTTGTCTGCGCTTGGTTGATGAATCACGTGATGATCGCCAATTTGGTGTTGATCGTGCTGTCTTTGATCGTGGTATTTATCTTCTTTAGAGAAGCCTTCAAGCAGGATTCTCTAGGGCGGAACAAAATGTTCGTCGCCTTTATTCTGATGCTGGAAGCCATTGTGTTCTATGTGTTGTATGCGCAAATGCCAACATCACTTAACTTCTTCGCGATTAATAACGTTCATCATGAAATACTCGGCTTTGCCATAAACCCCGTCAGTTTCCAGGCACTGAATCCGTTCTGGGTGGTCGTAGCCAGTCCAATTCTCGCCACTCTCTATACTCGTTTGGGTAGTAAAGGCCGCGATCTCTCCATGCCAGCCAAATTTACACTGGGGATGTTTTTATGTTCACTCGGCTTTTTAACCGCCGCTGCGGCAGGCATGTGGTTCGCTGATGCACAAGGTCTGACATCACCATGGTTTATCGTGCTGGTTTATCTTTTCCAGAGCCTGGGTGAATTGATGATCAGTGCTTTAGGTCTGGCGATGGTAGCAGCGTTGGTACCACAATATTTGATGGGCTTTATCCTGGGGATGTGGTTCCTGACGCAGGCGGCGTCCTTCCTGATTGGTGGTTACGTCGCGACCTTTACTGCCACGCCGGAAGGTATTACCGATCCGTTAGAAACCCTACCTATTTATACCGATGTATTCGGTAAAATCGGCTTGACCACTTTGGCGATTGCAGTAGTGATGGGGCTGATGATTCCGTGGCTGAATCGTATGGTTAACAACGAAGTGGAAGAGAAAGCCGTAGCTTAAGCAGCGTTAAAGGTCATCGCAGTTGAATAAAGGGTAAATAATGCGGAGTCAAGATTGCTTGGCTCCGCGCTATATCACCGCTGTAACTGCTGTAATCGCAGTGTCACCTACTCTTCTCTCTCAATGCCAAAATGCTTGTAGGCATGATGGGTGGCAATACGACCACGAGGGGTTCGCTGGATAAAGCCCTGTTGAATCAGATAGGGTTCCAGCACATCCTCGATAGTTTCACGCTCTTCACCGATAGCGGCTGCCAGATTATCCAAGCCAACCGGGCCACCCATAAATTTATCGATCACCGCCAACAACAGCTTGCGATCCATATAATCAAAACCTTCGGCATCCACATTCAGCATATCCAGCGCTTTCATGGCTACATCGCCATTAATGGCTCCGTCGGCTTTTACTTCAGCAAAATCCCGTACCCGCCGCAGTAAGCGGTTGGTAATCCGTGGAGTTCCGCGTGATCGACGTGCCAGTTGATGAGCACCTTCCTGTGTCAACTCCAGCCCCAGACACTGGGCACTGCGAGCAACGATGTGCTCCAGATCGGCAACCGGATAAAACTCAAGACGCTGCACAATGCCGAAGCGATCACGTAGCGGCGAAGTGAGTGAGCCAGCACGAGTGGTCGCCCCAATCAACGTAAAGGGCGGCAGATCCAGCTTGATGGAACGCGCGGCTGGCCCTTCACCAATCATGATATCCAACTGATAATCTTCCATTGCCGGGTAGAGAATTTCTTCTACCACGGGTGACAATCGATGAATTTCATCAATAAACAGCACGTCATGAGGTTCAAGATTGGTCAGCATCGCCGCCAAATCCCCGGCTTTTTCCAATACTGGACCAGAAGTGGTTCGCAGGTTGACCCCCATTTCATTAGCCACAATATTTGCCAATGTCGTTTTGCCCAATCCCGGAGGGCCGAAGATCAGTAGGTGATCCAGCGCATCGCCGCGTTGCTTCGCCGCCTGAATAAAGATTTCCATCTGCTCGCGAACATGGGGCTGCCCAACGTATTCACTGAGTCGTTTAGGGCGTATCGCTCGGTCAATGATTTCTTCTTCACTGATAACGCCAGCTGAAATCAGGCGGTCTGCTTCAATCATGATCTACCTCTGCTGGCGCTATAGTGCTGACCGCAACGCATCACGGATCAACGTCTCGCAGTCTGTGCCCGGTTTGGCAATTTTGCTAACCAAACGACTGGCTTCTTGCGGTTTATAACCCAAAGACACCAGTGCGGATACCGCTTCCGCTTCCGCATCGGCGGCTGAAACCTGTGCTGAGGTCGTCGGCAACGGAATGTCGCTGGTGTTATTAAACAGATCGCCGTTCAATCCTTTAAAGCGGTCTTTCATTTCGACCACTAAACGCTCGGCCGTTTTCTTGCCCACGCCCGGTAATTTAACCAGCGTGGTGATCTCTTCTCGCTCCACTGCGCTGACAAACTGCTGCGCTGACATCCCGGAGAGAATAGCCAGTGCCAGTTTCGGCCCCACGCCGTTAACCTTGATCAGCTCGCGGAATAAAGCCCGCTCCTGCTTATCATTGAAACCATAGAGTAGCTGGGCATCTTCCCGCACGATAAATTGCGTGAAGATAATGGCTTCCTGCCCGATTTCTGGTAGTTCATAAAAGCAGGTCATTGGCAGTTGAATTTCATAGCCAACGCCGTTGGTTTCCAGCAGCACCAGCGGTGGCTGCTTCTCCAGAATAATACCTCTGATGCGACCTATCACGTTGACTCTCTCCTTGCCCCGCAGGTAATGCAATTATTAATATCATTTTACCGCTGTTTATAACACAAAAAAGGCTGGATGGATATCCAGCCCTCGGCGATAAACCCGGCTTTATATTGTCTTTGCGCGCCTTTGCACAAAATTAGCGCAAACGACCACGAGCCATAATCAATTGGTTGTTACCCAAACGCACCGTATTTTGGCTCAGATGGCAGTGGGTAATCGCAATAGCCAAGGCATCCGCCGCATCGGCCTGTGGGTTGGCTGGCAATTTCAGCAAGGAGCGTACCATATGCTGTACCTGACTTTTCTCTGCCGCACCGGTGCCAACCACGGTCTGTTTTACCTGTCTGGCCGCATATTCGGAAACCGGCAAATCCAGATTGACTGCGGCCACAATAGCCGCGCCACGCGCCTGCCCGAGTTTCAGTGCCGAATCGGCATTTTTTGCCATAAAGACCTGTTCAATGGCAAAAAAGTCTGGATGAAACTGGGTAATAATTTCAGTCACACCCGCATAGATCAATTTCAACCGGGTCGGCATGTCATCAACCACGGTTCGGATACAGCCGCTGCCTAAATAGGTCAGTTGGCGACCTTCTTGGCGGATAACGCCATAACCGGTGACACGTGAACCGGGATCGATACCTAATACGATCGCCATACCAATTTTCACCTTATAAGTTATATTCGCGTACAGCATCCACCTAAAAACAAGCCGTGCCCAATCAATGAGCACGGCGACTTCACAGCGCTGACCTTAGCATCGCTTATTACAACGTAGCAGCCACTTCATCAGAGATTTCACCGTTGTGGTAAACCTCTTGAACATCATCGGAATCTTCCAGCATATCGATCAGACGCAGCAGTTTTGGCGCAGTTTCTGCGTCCAAATCTGCCTTGGTTGAAGGAATCAGTGAAACTTCAGCCGATTCAGCCACCAAACCGGCGGCATCAAGTGCATCTTTTACCTGACCGAGAGATTCCCAAGCCGTGAACACGTCAATGGCACCATCGTCGTACACCGTTACGTCATCGGCACCGGCTTCCAACGCCGCATCCATCACGGTATCTTCGTCCAGACCCGGTGCATAAGAAATGACGCCTTTTTTGGTGAATAAGTAAGAAACGGAGCCATCAGTCCCCAGATTACCACCGGTTTTGGTGAAGGCATGGCGCACTTCAGATACGGTACGGTTACGGTTGTCACTCAAGCATTCCACCATCACTGCGGTGCCGCCTGGGCCGTAACCTTCATAAATGATGGTTTCCATGTTGTTATCTTCATCACCGCCCACGCCGCGTGCAATCGCCCGATTCAGGGTGTCGCGCGTCATGTTGTTGGACAATGCTTTATCGATAGCCGCACGCAAACGCGGGTTAGCCGCCGGGTCGCCACCGCCCAGTTTGGCAGCGGTCACCAATTCACGAATAATTTTAGTAAAAATCTTACCGCGTTTGGCATCCTGTGCCGCTTTGCGGTGTTTTGTGTTGGCCCACTTACTATGACCTGCCATAAGAATCTCCGAAAATAACCTAAGTATATCCGTCTTACCTCAAGCTGCAGGGCCGCAGGCTACGATCAACTCGCCGAATCACTTACTGACGTAAGTTTATCGGAACTCACTCGCTTGCCGCCGTTCTGCAATCTGAATTATTTGGGGTATAGACTGAAAAAATAACAAATTCTTCAATCGCCAGCTTATTACTCCAGGACTTGGTCAGTGCAGCTGCTGGTGCCGCATCAAGCCACTGGTACGCGAGGTGCTCGGTCATAATCACATCACGCTCTTCGGGTAACGCCAGACAAAACCAATGTTCTTTGTTATGCGTGGTACCCGGTGCATAGCGAGGACGAAAATGCGCGAAAATTTCGAACTCCACACAGCGCTGACAGTCGAGCAACGTCAGGTTTTCAGCCAGAATATCGATGCCCACCTCTTCCTTTACTTCGCGCTGTGCAGCATGCAATGGGGATTCCCCCACCTCTAGGCTGCCGGTTACCGACTGCCAGAATTCAGGGTCATCACGCCGTTGCAACATCAGCACCCGGCCGCTGGATTTGGCATAAATCAGCGCCAAAATCGATACCGGCCGTTTGTCACTCATTACTCTTTCTCTTCTGCCGGTGCATCATGCGCGGTTTTTTTCGCGACAACGCTGATGGACAGCTCTTGCAAGGACGCCGGATTAGCGAAGCTTGGAGCATCTGTCATCAAGCAGGCCGCCGCCGTCGTTTTAGGGAAAGCAATCACGTCACGAATGTTATCGGTGCCAGTCAGCAACATCACCAAGCGATCCAGACCGAAGGCCAAACCGGCGTGTGGTGGCGTGCCGTACTTCAGTGCGTCCAGCAGGAAGCCAAACTTTTCACGCTGTTCATGTTCGTTGATTCCCAGAATGCCAAAGACCTGCTGCTGCATTTCAGTGCGGTGGATTCGCACCGAACCGCCGCCGACTTCATAACCGTTAATCACCATGTCGTAGGCGTTAGCAATCGCCGAAGTTGGGTTCGCGGCCAGTTCTTCCGGGCTCATGTCTTTTGGCGCAGTGAACGGATGGTGCATCGCCGTCAGGCCACCGTCACTGTCGTCTTCAAACATAGGGAAATCAACCACCCACAGCGGTTGCCAGGTACCCAGCTTGGTCAGATCCATATCGCGCCCCAGTTTCAGACGCAGTGCGCCCATCGCATCAGTCACGATTTTTACGCTGTCTGCACCGAAGAACAGAATGTCGCCGCTGGCTGCCTGAGTACGAGCCAAAATGGCTTCCAATACCTCTGCGCTCAAGAACTTGGCAATCGGGCTTTGCACACCTTCCAGGCCAGCCGCCCGATCGTTGACTTTTAACCATGCCAGGCCTTTAGCACCGTAAATACCAACGAACTGACCGTATTCGTCAATCTGTTTACGGGTGATTTGCGCCCCACCAGGGACGCGAATAGCAGCAACGCGACCGTTTGGATCGTTAGCCGGGCCTGCGAACACTTTAAATTCGACATCTCTGACCAGATCGGCCACGTCCACCAGTTCCAGTGGGTTACGCAGATCCGGTTTATCAGAGCCATAACGGCGCATGGCTTCAGCAAAGGTCATGATCGGGAAATCGCCCAAATCCACGCCTTTGGTTGTTTGCCACAACTGACGAACCATTCTTTCCATCACTTCACGCACTTGATCGGCGGTCATGAAAGACGTTTCAACATCAATCTGAGTGAATTCAGGCTGACGGTCAGCACGTAAATCTTCGTCACGGAAGCATTTTACGATCTGATAATAACGGTCGAAACCGGACATCATCAGCAACTGTTTGAACAGTTGAGGAGACTGTGGCAACGCGTAGAATTTGCCTTTGTGTACCCGGCTTGGCACCAGATAATCGCGCGCGCCTTCCGGCGTCGCTTTGGTCAGCATTGGGGTTTCGATATCCAGGAAACCGTTATCATCCATAAAGCGGCGTACAAAGCTGGTGATTTTTGCCCGGGTTTTCAGACGATCGGCCATTTCTGGGCGACGCAGATCCAGATAACGGTATTTCAACCGCTGTTCTTCGCTGTTGGTCTGATTTGAGTCCAATGGCAGCGGTTCAGAGCGGTTGATGATATTCAGCGAGTGAGCGAAAATTTCCACTTCGCCGGTAGACATATCTTTATTGATTTGGCTTTCAGGGCGCGCACGCACGGTGCCGATGATCTGAATGCAGAATTCGTTACGCAGTTCGGAAGCCTGCTCGTAGGCCGCTTTATGGTCAGGATCGAAGAACACCTGAACGATGCCATCACGATCGCGCATATCAATAAAAATCAGGCCACCCAGATCGCGGCGACGATTTACCCAACCACAAAGTGTTACTTCTTGTCCTACGTGAGACAGATTCAACTGCCCGCAATATTCAGTACGCATACAATGTCCTTTTACTCAGCCGATGCCACGCCCGTCGAGTGCCCTGCACTGGCCGCGCGGCTATTAATCTGGTAAGCCCTGATAGGCTCTTATTCTGGCGAACCCTGTTTTTTACCACCTGGCTTGAAGTCAGTCGCATACCAACCGGTGCCTTTCAACTGAAAACCGGCCGCAGAGATCTGTTTCGATAACGCAGGTTGCCCACACGCCGGACAGTCGGTTAGTGGCGCATCGGAAAATTTCTGTAGTTTCTCTAATCGATGTTTGCACGCGCTACACGCATATTCGTAAATTGGCATAGGTATTGATAGATTAAAGCGTGTTGAAAAAAGGGAGTCATTATAAAGGAAATTCATGGCATAGATAAGAGCGAACGCACAGGTCTGACACCACAAAGTGCCTCTCGTGGATGATTTAACCGCTCATTTAACAAAATTAGCGCCCTGATAGGACGGATCTGTAACATTTGTGAGCATAAACGTGGTGCAGTCAGAAGTGAGCGTTTTTTCCATACTCCGCTACCGAGAGCTATATTGATGAAAGTTGAAGCGAAAACCCGCACGCTGGCGCAGCACCGACGAAATGGTTGCTGCGCTTTCGGTCAACGGCTAAGGTAACACCATCATGTAGCGGCCTCGCGGTGTATGAGGCCACTTTTTATCATCCCAGTGGCTGACTTATGTATATTGGACTACCGCAATGGCAACATTCGGCATGGAGCCGGTTAGGTTTGCAAGATCTGGCAGATTACAGCCGTTATTTCAACTGTGTCGAAGGCAATACCACCTTTTATGCCCTGCCGAAGCCGGAAATTGTCCGGCGCTGGCGAGATATGACGCCAGACACTTTCCGCTTTTGTTTTAAATTTCCTTCAACTATCAGCCATCAAGCGGCATTACGGCAGTGTGAAACCGAGCTGGCCACTTTCTACCAAACACTGGCTCCATTGCACGATCGAATCGGACAACTCTGGCTGCAATTACCCGCTGCTTTCGGTCCGAATGAATTGCCACGCTTATGGCAATTTCTGGACAAACTGCCCACCGAATTCAGTTACGGCGTTGAAATCCGCCATCCGGCTTTTTTTGCTAAAGGCTCGGAAGAGCGGGCGCTCAATCAAGGCTTGCATCAGCGACAAATCAATCGAGTGATTCTGGATAGCCGCCCTATTCATAGCGCCGCCCCCGTCACGGTGCGGGTGCGAGAGGCGCAAAGTAAAAAACCGAAGTTGCCCGTTCACGCGGTGGTGACTGGAAAGCATCCCATGGTGCGGTTTATCGGTGGTAACCGACTGGACGAAAATCTTGCGCTCTTTGCTCCCTGGTTACAAAAACTGCGGCAGTGGGAACCGTTGTATCCGCCCTATCTGTTTATTCATACTCCGGATAACGGCGATTCTCCGCAGCAGGCGCAAAAAATCTGGCAGCAGTTATCTGCGTTGATTCCCTCGTTGCCTGCGCCACCGGACTGGCCGGAGCAAAACACCTTATTTTAGCCGTACGCTAACTCGGATATTCCGACGAAGAAACCCGCTACCAGTATAAATCTTTATAAAACCATTCACAGGCTAGGCCGCAGAGATGAGAACCCACGCTCATTCTGACAAAATAATCGGATTAAGTGTGGAAAGTATTGCATTCTGCTTTATAAACAACGCCGATCGGGCGCAACAACCTGCTATTTTTCTAGCGACAGTGTCGACATTGACGGTTATCATTATTCCGCCAGTTATGGTTGGGCTATGGAGTTAAAAATGGTTAGCTCGCTTTATGTTGTGTTGGGCGCACTATTGTTGATTAAGCTTTCATTTGATGTGGTGAGATTAAGGAATCAGTACCGGGTAGCTTATGGAGACGGTGGTTTTTATGAGTTACAGACGGCAATTCGAGTACACGGCAATGCCGTTGAATATATTCCCATTGCTGTTGTTTTGCTGATTATGATGGAAATGAACGGCGCACAAACCTGGATGATCCATATTTGCGGATTGATGTTGATTGTAGGCCGTTTATTGCATTATTACGGTTTACGTCACCGGGAAATCCGATGGCGACGTTCGGGGATGAGCGCAACCTATGTCTCGTTGGTGCTCATGATTATTGCCAATATCTACTATTTACCGTGGGAACAAATTTTTAGTTTAATTTAACCCCAGTTACGCTGTTTACCGGTTTTGTCTGTGCCTACAGTTCGAAACAACAGTTAGTTAGGGCGGTTTATCACCGCCTTCATGTTGCCTCTCCGTGATTTCCCTGATCCGCTTTTTCTTTCTATCTCTCTGTTGCGGTTTTAGCAAAATCAGGGGTTTTCTGTTAGAGTGTGCGCCTTCGATTTCCAGCCATCTCAATGACCGTCATGCCTAAACGCGAAACCCGACCAGCAACTGGTACTGCGCCAGCAAGCCAGCCGCCAGCAGAAACCACACAACTACCACGGGATAGTCTGTTTTCTGCCCCGATCGCCAAATTAGGGGATTGGACTTTCGACGAACGCGTCGCGGAAGTTTTCCCCGATATGATTCAGCGTTCAGTGCCCGGCTATTCCAATATCATCTCAATGATCGGCATGCTGGCTGAGCGCTTTGTACAACCTGACAGTCAGGTTTACGACCTCGGTTGCTCTCTGGGGGCAGCGACTCTCGCCATGCGGCGAAATATTAAAGTTCCCGGTTGTAAAATCATTGCGGTAGATAATTCTCCGGCGATGGTTGAACGTTGTCGCCGCCATCTTGACGCATTCCGCGCCGAGACACCGGTCGAGGTGATCGAGGCTGATATTCTGGATATCCAGTTGGAAAATGCCTCAATGGTGGTATTGAACTTCACACTGCAATTTTTGGAGCCAGCCAATCGCCAGCGGCTGCTAAATCAGGTTTACGCCGGACTGCGCCCCGGTGGCGCACTGGTGCTGTCGGAAAAATTCAGTTTTGCCGATGCCAACGTCGGTGAGTTGCTGTTTAACATGCATCATGATTTCAAACGTGCCAACGGCTATAGCGAACTGGAAATCAGCCAGAAACGTAGCATGCTGGAAAACGTGATGCTGACGGATTCGGTTGAATGCCATAAAACCCGGTTGCACAATGCCGGATTTGAACATGCCGAAGTGTGGTTCCAGTGTTTTAATTTTGGCTCATTGATCGCGTTGAAAGCGGGGGAAGCCCAATGATTGAGTTTGGTGATTTTTACCGGTTAATTGCCAAAGGCCCGCTTAGCCCTTGGCTGGATACCCTGCCCGCCCAGCTTAGCAGTTGGCAGCGAGAATCTCTGCACGGCAAATTCAAAACCTGGTTCAATGCCGTCGAGCATCTGCCGTTGTTAACACCAACGGCAGTGAATCTGAAAGAGGGCGTGTGCACTGAGATTTCCCCGCCGCTATCAGCCGGGCAACGTGAAGGAATGGAAAAAATGCTGCGGGCATTAATGCCATGGCGCAAAGGTCCCTTCTCGTTATATGGCATTGATATTGATACTGAATGGCGTTCAGACTGGAAATGGGATCGGGTGCTACCGCATATCAGTCCACTGGCGGGCCGCACGATTCTGGACGTGGGTTGCGGCAGTGGTTACCATTTGTGGCGCATGATTGGCGAAGGTGCTCATCTGGCGGTCGGTATCGACCCGATGCAGTTGTTTCTATGCCAATTTGAAGCCGTACGCAAGCTGTTAGGTGGCGACCAACGCGCCCACCTATTGCCGCTGGGGATTGAACAATTACCCGAGCTAGCCGCATTTGACAGTGTATTCTCGATGGGCGTGCTCTATCATCGACGCTCACCGCTAGACCATCTATATCAGTTGAAAAATCAGCTAGTCAGTGAAGGTGAACTGGTATTGGAAACCTTAGTGGTTGAAGGTGATAGCCAACAGGTATTGGTGCCAGGCGATCGATATGCCCAAATGCGGAATGTGTACTTTATTCCCTCAGCACCTGCGCTGAAAGCTTGGTTGGAGAAATGCGGTTTTGTCGATGTCAGAATCGCCGATATGGCGGTGACGACTACCGAAGAACAGCGACGTACTGATTGGATGACCAGCGAATCACTGGCTGAGTTCCTTGATCCGAACGATCACAGTAAAACGGTTGAGGGCTATCCAGCACCACTGCGTGCGCTATTGATTGCACGTAAACCATAACCTCTGTTGCTGGCGGTAAATCAGCCCCGGAAACATTTTCGGGGCTGGTTATATCAGGCTGAGCGTGGCAGCGGTTCAGTGATGCATAGCATGTTTTTCATGGCTTCGACCACTTCACCATCCACGCAATAACGCTTAAATTCATCAGCATCATTATCCGAACACATCGATACCCCAGCCTTGCGATAACGCATACTCGAAGGCACGGTTCGACCGGCAGAACTATGCAGTTCTCTGATACCAATTTCCAAAAATTTCTGCATATTACTCAAACGCACACCGGCACCAGCCATAATAATCGGCCCGTTGCTGGCATTAACCAAATCTCGTAGTAATGTCAGCCCCAGTTCCGCATTCTGCTGTTGGCCCGAGGTTAAAAGCCGCGCCACGCCTAAATCGGTTAACTGTTCAAGCGCTACCATCGGGTTCAGGCACATATCGAAAGCACGATGGAAAGTTACCGCTAACGGGCCACAAATTTTCATGATTTCTCGCATCCGCGCTAAATCAATGTGTCCTTCTTCATCCAGAACCCCCACCACAACACCGGCAAACCCCATATCCCGAATCTGTGCAATATCATGTTTGATGATCGCAAAATCGTTCTGGCTGTAGCAGAAATCGCCACCGCGCGGCCGGACTATCGGGTGTACCGGAATGGTTATCGTCTCACGAGCCTGAATCAAAGCCCCTAAACTCGGTGTCAATCCCCCTTCCGACTGCCCAGAACACAATTCAATCCGGTCAGCTCCCGCACCTTCGGCTATTTGTGCACAATCAACGCTATAGCAACAAATCTCTAACTTGGTCATTATTTCTCCCCCCTTTGACAAACGTGTCTGCTACAGCTCATATCACAACCTGTAAAACAGGGTTCAACGACCTGACAGGTTAAAAACCGAACGTAATATTCAAGTTCAATGGCCATTCCTTCAGGGCAGTTGAAGCCCTTACTATGGCACTCATTGCAAAATAATGACTAGAGGCCAATCACAGTGGTAACCATAAGTGATAATCCTGAGCGAGATAAATAACCTAAACTCGTTAATTATTATGCTCACTGTCAACAATTTGCCGCAATGTATACGGATGAAACTTAATCGTAATGACCCCGTTGCTCACTGCCAGCGTCGGATTCGGTAATCGCTCGGTTTTACCTTTCGGCGAACTGAATTTAAATGTCACGCCTTCCGGCAATGCCGCTTCCTCCGGCAGCAGGTTTACAGCTCTGGCGTATAGCGTTTCCGGCGATCCTGCCAGCACCAGTTCCACATGCTCCCAACCTTCATGGGGATAGTATTTGCTACCAGGATAAGGTAATTCAACGCAATCTATTTTCCACGGGCCAACAGACAAAGGAACCGCCAGATCAAACAAGCATATTGGGCGGCCATTAATCACCTTTTCGGACATCAAATGGCCACACTGTAGCAAACCGGCACGCCAACGTTCTGCTGTGACGATTTCGTGACAACGTAACGAAATATGGTCTGCGCTAAATGAGGACAGCTCCAGATTGAGTTGTTGAGAAAAGTCAGCCAATTGCTGTTCAAAGTTGGGTAAATCCTTCACTAAATCCTGTAGTTCGGTAATCTGTACCAGCGTTTGCATCAAGTTATTTTCGCCTATACCTGTGGATAAAAGAGTAGCAGCCATAATTTACCGTTTTCAGCGGCGAACGACAGTGCTTTGTCGAAAAGTCGCTTTGATTGCAGATAAAACAAGCTAGGGTGATTATGATATAACCCATCGGAAAAATAGCGCCAGTCTATGTGTTGCAGAACCCCTCCCCCTGCTGACGTGGGCGGGCAAATATGGTATAAACCCAGCAGTTTTGTGGTTGATCACTGCGCACCGAGTCAGGTCGCGTTGAGGATCAGGCCTCTTTAAGATTAACAGGGCGCAACGCTGCGCCTCACGTCCGTAATTAAGGTAACCCGGTGAATATTCAGGCTCTTCTTTCAGATAAAGTCAGCCAGGCGCTGATTGCAGCAGGTGCTCCAGCCGACAGCGAAGCACAAGTTCGCCAGTCCGCCAAAGCCCAATTTGGCGATTATCAAGCAAACGGCGTGATGGCCGTGGCCAAAAAACTCGGTATGCAACCCCGACAATTGGCTGAGAAAGTGGTCGCGCTGCTGGATCTCGAAGGCATCTCCAGTAAAGTTGAGATCGCGGGCCCCGGTTTTATCAATATCTTCCTTGATCGTCAGTGGATTGCCGAGAAAGTCGAATATGCGCTGACCGCCCCAAAATTAGGCATTGCCCCCGTTGAACCACAAACCGTGGTGATCGACTATTCCGCACCAAACGTAGCTAAACAAATGCACGTGGGTCATCTGCGTTCCACGATTATTGGTGATGCTGCGGCTCGGACTCTGGAATTCTTGGGTCACAACGTTATCCGAGCCAACCATGTTGGTGACTGGGGTACTCAGTTCGGTATGCTGATT
The DNA here is from genome assembly GCF_000754815.1 of Yersinia ruckeri ATCC 29473. Classification (GTDB taxonomy): domain Bacteria; phylum Pseudomonadota; class Gammaproteobacteria; order Enterobacterales; family Enterobacteriaceae; genus Yersinia; species Yersinia ruckeri. The sequence continues at coordinate 2,380,777 of NZ_KN150747.1, read as the reverse complement.
GCCTATCTGGAAAAAATGCAGAACGAAAATGCCAGTGATATGGGGTTGTCGGATCTGGAAGTGTTCTATCGCGAAGCGAAAAAGCACTACGATGAAGACGAAGCGTTCGCCGCCCGCGCCCGCGCCTACGTGGTAAAACTACAAGGTGGCGACGAATATTGTCGCGCCATGTGGCGTAAATTGGTGGATATCACCATGGCGCAAAATCAGATTTCCTACGATCGTCTGAATGTGACACTGACTCAAGACGACGTGATGGGCGAAAGTCTGTACAACTCAATGCTACCGGGCATTGTGGCCGATCTTAAAGCCAAAGGTCTGGCGGTAGAAAGTGAAGGTGCCACCGTGGTATTCCTCGACGAATACAAAAATAAAGACGGTGAGCCTATGGGTGTGATTATCCAGAAAAAAGATGGCGGCTACCTTTATACCACCACCGATATTGCTTGCGCCAAATACCGTTATGAAACACTGGGAGCCGATCGGGTACTGTATTACATCGACTCTCGTCAGCACCAACATTTGATGCAAGCCTGGACTATCGTGCGCAAAGCTGGTTATGTACCAGAATCCGTGCCGTTGGAACATCATATGTTCGGCATGATGCTGGGCAAGGATGGCAAACCGTTCAAAACCCGTTCAGGTGGTACCGTTAGATTGTCCGATCTGTTGGATGAAGCTATCGAGCGTGCTGGTAAACTGATTGCGGAGAAAAACCCGGATATGCCCGCTAATGAGCTGGCTGAAGTGGTCAATGCCGTGGGTATTGGTGCGGTGAAATATGCCGATCTCTCTAAAAGTCGCACTACCGATTATGTGTTTGACTGGGACAACATGCTGGCGTTGGACGGCAATACCGCCCCTTATATGCAATATGCCTACACCCGCGTAGTTTCGGTGTTTAAACGTGCCGGGGTGGTCGATGAACGTAGCTTGACACTGCCTCTGGTGATCACCGAAGAGCGTGAGGCCGCACTGGCCACCCGTCTGTTGCAGTTCGAGGAAACCATCACCAATGTTGCTCGCGAAGGTACACCGCATGTTATGTGTGCCTATTTGTACGATGTTGCTGGTTTATTCTCCAGCTTCTACGAACATTGCCAGATCCTCAATGCCGATAGCGAAGAAAGCCGCCAAAGCCGCCTGAAATTGGCCATGCTGACCGCAAAAACGCTGAAGCAAGGTTTAGATACTCTGGGTATTCAAACCGTTGAACGTATGTAATACCGGTGTATGACAAGGTGAATTTGACTAAAAAGGCCCTAATGGGCCTTGAGGTTAATGATAAAGTACTCGCTGCGGTGAAAACCGGCAGATCGTCAAGACGCCGTGAATACGTCCTTGTCGGCTCGTTCCGCGCCATCCCTGGCGCGGACGCTTGACTCTTCTACCGGTCTTCCCCACCAGAGATCGCAGGATCGCGGTTTGTCCGCAGTCTGAAGGCCCTAACGGGCCTTTTTTATTATTACTATTAACCAATTTGTCCATGAAGTAATTGAACGTGACATTGTTCCGCATGAACCTCTGGACCTGAACATATCTTCAGTTGTAAGCCAAATGGCCCTTCTTCTTCATGCCAGAATTTGGTTTGTTGTGGGTTTTCTTCTACTGGTTGCCAGTCTGGGTTTTCTCTTACGCTATAGCGCATATCCAATTTAATATTACTGCTCAGCAGATAAGTACATTTTAATACCTTGTCAGCTTGGGCGGCTCCGGCCTCCGCTGGTGCAATCGTCAGGCTGGCTTCAACAAAGGCCGTAACCGGATCCGCATTGCTTACGCTTCCTTGCTTAACCCCCAACCATTCACCGCTTTGTGTTTGTGCCGTATAGACACCCGCCCCACTCTGAATTGATTCCACCTTCGGACAATGTAAGGTATTCGCCAACACGCTGGACGATAGCGTGGCGAATAATAGCAGCGTACCGACACCTGATATTCTCATGGTCACTCTCCTTGATCTTACGATTCGATTACAGATTCGCTCAACATGCCGCCAAAATTGATGCCATCGCATGGGGTGCCCAGGCGCTAAAGTTTTATGGTTTCTTGTTTTGACCTTCTTATTAAGATCGAGATGATGTTCAAATTCTGACACCAGTTAGCCGACAGCGGAATAAATAAAAATGAAATAATAATAACATTTAATAATTTTACGACTTTAAAATAAACCGGATGAAGCCCTGACGATACCGACAATAAATGCCAGCCGTTATCATCGACTGGCATTTAGGTTCAGAAATTTTATTTAAAAAATCTGAATCAATAATTTGTGATTTTATCTACTAATAATAACCAATTTGTGTATAACTCATCCCGTGAAGGTCTATGACTGAAGGTATTCCACTCCACAGGATTACGTGAATTAATGACCTCCGCATCGAATAATGTTCTATGGCCATCATAGTTAATCACGTTTTTATATTTACCCGAGAAACCAGATTTCTCCTTTATTCCCTGTTGTTCTGTAGTACTCCGATCAAACGCCCCTCCAAACTCAAACTTGGCATCTTTATCGGAGTCAACATTACCCATATAGCCTAGATTAAACCGAATATCACTCTTATTTATTTTTTCGTGCTCTTCAACACTTTGGATCTTGAGGTTCCCACCAATATCGGCCCGCACAATATCAGCGATGACTTTAGCCCCCTTCATTTTAGTATCACCAGCGCTAGATAATTTAAATATATTGGCAGTCAGTTTGGTATTTTCATGTTTGATAATAGTTTGATTTTCATTAGCGGAAATTAAATTAAAACTCCCGCCAGTGACATCGTAGCCATTAATGCTGTTCGAATTTGAGCCAGAGGTTTTCTCTCCATTTGCACTGATACCGATATAGAGGTTCTTATTATCTTTCGGTGATGAACTCCGCGCTGACTCCATAAATATGCCGCCATTTTCTGCGGTCATACTGATATACGGGGCTATGGCCTCTAATCCCTGAGTATATATAGATTTTTCATCATAACTTCCTGCACTAATAATAATATTATCTCGACTGTTAATATAAGAACCCTGACTAAATAGGGTTGATTCATTGATGATATTTTCCTCTGCCGTGACGCCTATCGCACCACTGGTGGTATTTTTATCGCCTGAACTGGATTTTGTCATGCCGAGGAGTACACTTCCCCCTTGCTTACTCGCTTGGGTGGCGCTGTCAGAAACTGACGCCAATAGCTTAACTTTACCACCTGATATTAATTCCACATCAGCAACCGCGGCATCCGCACTACCAATCTCAACGCCTTTTAAAGTTAAATCACCATTTCCGCTGGCTAGCTTCACCTTCCCCTCGGTAGTGATACGGGTTTTCATGGCGTTGTTTGCATTCTTATTCTGTCGATGCATGCCACCACCACCCTCAATCAGTCCACCATTCGCACCAGCTTTCGAATCCAATTTAAGCCCGCCTTTGCCAAAGGCATTGGATAAACCGTTAATTTCAGAATATTGCGATTGATCTAAATTAAGTTGATTACCTGCGTTTACAATAACGTCGTTATTACCACCTTCTATTTGTGTCGCTTGAAAGTAGCCGTCATTAATAATATCGATAGACACGCCATCTTTCGCCTGGATAATGCCGGGTAATGCATCCTGTGTATAATAGTCACTGATATTGACTCCGCCCTGACCTTTCAAGGAAATTTTAATATCTTTACCGCTACTGGTTGCTACACGTAACTTTCCTTGACCATGGATATCATGCTGGTGGCCTAGGCTGGTAATTTCTGCTGTATTATTAAAATAATCATTAGCGGTGATTTTAATTGCCCCAGCGCTATTATATTGGGTTCCTTCATCAATCATTGTACCTGTGGCATGTTCTACTATACCTTTCCCCGCATGAATGGTGGTCACATAGGCCACAATCTTCTTATCAGATTTATCCGTATCTTTTTTATTTAAGGTAATATCCATACCTGCTGTTGGTGGTTTAGCATTGGGAATGACCAGCCCCTCGGTTTCCAGTTTTTTTTCTAATGATTTTCTTATTGGTCGAGTGATACCGCTATAATCAATATTGAATCCTAAACCGCCATTCCACTTCTCATGATTAGACCGGTCAATATAAATATTATTACTGGCAAGGTTATTTATCGTCCCCCCTTGAGCATGATACTCTTCTGTTACCTTATGTTGCGCACCTTGATGAGTAATGTCCCCTTTAGCGTTAATCAGCAGACTTCCTTTTATGTCGGTGCGAGAAACAATACCAGAATCAGACGAGCTATTTTCTTCATGGTCTTGGTGACTGACCGAGATTCCGCTACCGGCTCTATCAATGCCTCCGGTATAATAAAATCCGCCACTGGTTATCTTGGTATTTTTATCGCTAGTCATGTTGTTTCTGGCCGCAAAAAAACCAACATTTTTATCCGCATTAATCGTAAGATTACCGGCGGTGGTTTCTATCGCCGTGCCATAATATAATAAGTCGCCACCGGCAGAGATATCAATATCTCCGGCCTTTAAGGTGGAGGTTTTACTATTATTGTGGGTACTTTTTTCACTTTCATTGATATATTTAATCATAAATCCAGCGTTGTACTGGTTTTTATCACTTTCTTCACTATAAAAACCCATGCTCAATTGCGTACTTTGTTCATCTTTCTTTTGCTGCTCACGCGCAGCAATGACAGTGATGTCATTATCACTGTGAATAGATAAGTGATTATTAATATCAAAAATACTGCCTTCTATCTGTACGGTATCACCACGAGCAACTAAATCACCACCGGTAGTGATCTGGCTGTCCACAAAGGCTTCATAGCTATTATCTTTCTGGTTTGAGCTGAAAGGAATATCAAATATGCCAGTAGTGACTTTTTTTCCTTTCTCCCTCCGTTCATTAATAGCACCGCCGAAGAATAATGCTTTACCTGCTTCAATATTGCTATTTCTTCTGGCATCAATTTTTGCACCAAAAATCTGCATATTATTACCAGAAGTAATATGTATATCTCGCCCAGTCAATTCAGTTCTATGGCTAATCTCATAACTATCGCTATGGTTATCTTTATCTTCACCTCCTATCTCAAAAAATTTATCCTTATCGTAATTATCTATTTCAGTATTTTTTGTTTTTTGTACATTTATATTTACCGTACCATCAGAATGAATGAATAAATCACCGCCAGCATGAGTTGTAAGTGCAGTGAGGTTAATATTATCCCTAGCATTAAGATTCATATTTTTATTGGCAAAGAAGTGGTTTTTTTCTAAAAACTGCCGTTTAATAAGCTTGTTGTTTTTGTCTTTTTCAGCATAGAATAGACTATCGACTTTCCTGATATGCTTACGATTTACATTAAGTCCTGAAATTCCGTGAGTGTTTATACTTCCGGAAGCTAACACATTCAATTCATTACCCGCATTGACCAAAAGTGCACCAGCAGTAACATCGCCATCGGTGGCTGAAATCCGTACATTACCATCAGTATTGATTGAGTTTTTAACAACTTTATCTATTGAAGTAGATGATGTGGAGTAAATATTAGTAAAACCGATAGTATATTCACGGTCATAGTCATCAGTACTCGAAGATTTAATCCCTGCTGTGATATTTATCTCTCCTCCATTTAAGCTGACATCCTTTTTTGCCTTAATGTTAACGCTGGTCAGGTTGATGTTACCATTCGCAGAAAAAACAATATTTTCACCCGCAGAGATATCGGTCAGTTCAACCTGATTGTTTCGAAATGGACTCTCAACATTATTAGCCACATTGATATTATTTGCTTTTATTTTTAACGTTGAGCCAGCATGAAGGCTATCAGAATGTACCATTAATTTAGAATTTACATCAATATCAATATCATTAGATGAGATTATGTTATCTCCTTTTAATTTAATTTTTCTATCGTGGTGATTATCAAACACTCTTATTCTGTTGGCATTCATACTGCCAGCTAATATTGCGTCTCTAATATACGGATTATTTTTTGGCTCAACGCTATAGATTACATTGCCATCACTATTAACGTGATTATGGCCTAAAACAATGTTAAGGTTACCATCGATTGATATGTCTCGATCTGAGTTAATATTAGGAGCAATAAGATTAACGTTTTTCCCAAGCCCCCAGTACGCACCAGAAGCATTAATATTCAAGCTGCCTTTCCCATCAACCGTATTTATTTTTTCGAATTTACCTTGATTAACGATAGTCTCGCCGACAGCCAAGCTAACTTGATTAAATTGTGGGTCAAAACTACAGCCATCACAATTAATACCATTGCGATTAGCCAGTATATAATCTGCAGGAGAGCCAGCAAGTTGTTGACGTCCCTGCAACTCAGAAATATTCACGCCTACAACTTCATTTAAAATCAAGGTCGCCGGTCGTCCGTTAATCAAGTTAGGGTTAGAATTTAACTCAGCCTCATAAGTTAAATTATTAAATGTGATTCCCTGCTGATTAACATTAAACTCCTTATACTGATTATGAGATAGACCAGATGCTGACGGAGCGACTATATTGACCACCGTTGAATTATTGACGTGCTTACTGAGAGTCGGGCTATTAGCGGTATTTTCAACCGGTACGATATGACTGCCATAGCTGAGTGAGAGCGGTGACAATGTCATCGTGATAATTAAAGCCAATTTTCCAGATGCAGATAATTTAAATTTTCTCTCTTTCATTAGTCTATCCTTATTATTTCGATGGTAAAGTTGAATAGAAAAAATCATCTTTTCCCATTCGTTTTGATAAAAAATGACAGCACTAGACCTACCTAAATATTGGTATCTTTACCGCTCCATAATGCGAGGCGTCGTCGGTTTATTTTTATATTGTAATGATTAAATCCTATGGGGTGATTAAAACCACATGAACTATTTACGTTTTATTTACGATAAATAACCTTTCATATGGCAAAGTATCGCCTTAGGTAGAAATAATATTACCCGATAAGCCTTTTTATTTTAGAGAATTAAAAGGTGTAACTGGCTCTAAATAAAAACTGCAGTGGCTCCTTTTTATGATATTTCTCTGATAAGTGCCATCCACGACTGCTCTCAAGATCAAACAGTGCATTTTTATAATGCAGACTTACTCCAGTACTGATACCGGCATGACTTCGCCAGCCTTCTTTATTTTTTCGCTGCAAAGCTCGCCCAGCATCAGCACCCAATCGTGGAATTAACACCATCTCTTTAATAAATAAATATCGCGAGATCGTATTCCTTGAATACCAACCGTTGTCGCCAGTTAATCCACTACGACTAAATCCACGTACTGCCCCACGTTCAGTTAAGTTCAGTTGCTCATAGCCAGGTAATATTCTGTGGCTATATTGTCCTGCCAATACACTATTCCACTGGTAATCTGAATCTGCTAAACGAAAGTTGCGGTATAAACTCAGCATGATTGAATTTTTAATAAAATCACTCCTTGGCAGGAATCGGTTATTCTGCTTATCCGCACGATTAGCATCTAGCCAAGGTATACCTTTCTCAATTGAGAGATAAGCATTTATTCCTCCATTAGGTATCTTTCGATAGTGATTGACTCCCAATTCCAGCACTGTATTTTGATAACTATTAATGTTCAGTTTAGCTTCATTAATAAAAGCATTTATTTTTTTATGTTCTATATTTGCGCTAGCTGAGTTTATTTGTTGACTGTTTCTGTGAAATGTATATTTATTTTCAATCCGATATCTTTCATTATTGTTACTGAGCATTATTGTTTGATATTTCAATTTTTCATAGCGACGAGATTGACTTTTATTTAATGTGGTGCTGAATGTATATGCGCCATAGGGAACCGAGTAAAATAGCGTGTAATGGTATTTATAACGATTTTTAGAATTCTCCAAAGTACGGTTGAAATTGACAGTAACCAAATCAGATAACTTGAATGGGCTATCCCACGTTAGCGATGTTTTCCCTTGCCATTCATCGACATTTTTATATCCGTAGTTATCAACTGAGGTACTCAATAGCCAGGGTTTTGCATCGATATTATTCACATTAATGATCGACATTCCCTGTTCACTGCCAGGAAGTAAATTCAACGTTACCTGATTTGACTGTAATCTGTTCGCCTGATCAATAGCCTGATCGATTTCAGATAAGCGCAATGGTTTACCCTGAACGCCGGGAAAGAGAAAGTGTGGGTTGGTTCGATTATCCGTTCCATCAATACGTTCAACAGCACCCTCTATAATACTTATACCTAATTCTCTTTTTTTATTTAATGGTAATGTGTCAACTGCGACCATAATATAACCATTGCTAATATATTTGTTTTTTATATCCCTCATCAACTTATTTACATGTTCAATGGTGATGCATTCGTTCAATTTTTTTATTATTCTTGGCAAATTATCATTTGAGAATATTGTATTTCCTTGTATATAGACAGACGAAATATTTAGACATTGCGGGCTAAGATGAGTTTCAAATTCATCAGATTTCTCTATTATATGGCTAATGCTATTCACTGAAGGCTGGGTTGAGTGATAACTTTCTTCGCGACTCTCTGTCGCCCATACCATATGACTAAACATCAAAAAAATGATTATTTTTTTCATGGAATCACCACTGCATTTAATGAGTGCGTTTTAAATAAAAGTTATTATCAATTTAAATAATAAATAGTATAAATAAATAATATATATTAAACGAACCGGATAATTTGTTTATTTAAAATACACACCATAAGCCACTTGAATAGTATACGGTAATATAATTTAATGATTATTAATCAATAAACATATGTGATTTATGATTTTTATTTGTCTTATTATATTATTTATTTTATTTATATTTTGTAGTGATATTCCAGCGGTGATAATAGACGTAAAAAAAACCGATCATTATCGGGTTGAAATATTACCTCTTGAGTTCTGCTATGGCAGGCCGCAGCTTAATGATTCTGTCAGCCGGTTCGGCGGGCAAAATCTCGCAGTTTAAAACCTAACAACGCCAACGTGGCAAAATAAGCAACCACACCGATAATCACTACCGCGAATAATCGTAGCAGGCGATACGCCATACCACCGACATCCCAGGCCGGCATCAGCCATAACATACCGATTAACACCGCGGACATCGCTACCACGCCAATAATCAGCTTGGTCATAAATATCGCCCAACCTGGCTGCGGCTGGAATATTTTCTGTTTACGCAGTTGCCAATACAGTAGGCCAGCATTCAAGCAAGCCCCCAGACCGATAGACAGCGACAGCCCCGCATGCTTTAGCGGCCCGATAAACACCAGGTTCATGACCTGTGTCATTATCAAGGTAACAATGGCAATTTTCACCGGCGTTTTAATGTCCTGCCGCGAATAGAAACCGGGGGCCAATACCTTAACCACAATCAACCCGATCAGACCGACAGAATAAGCCACCAGCGCACGTTGAGTCATCGCGGCATCAAAAGCGTTGAATTTACCGTATTGGAACAGCGCAACTACGAGAGGCTTGGCTAAAATACCCAATGCGATAGCGCTAGGAATGGCCAGCAGGAAGCATAAACGCAGCCCCCAATCCATTAGGCGAGAATATTCGTCATGATTACCACTGGAGAAACTTTTCGCTAGTGAAGGCAACAAAATAGTCCCCAGAGCCACCCCCAATACACCAGAAGGGAACTCCATCAATCGGTCAGCATAATACATCCAGGACACTGAACCCGACACCAGGAATGAGGCAAAGATGGTATTGATGATTAATGAGATCTGGCTGACAGACACCCCAAGGATCGCAGGCCCCATCTGGCGCATCACTCGCCAGACACCGCTATCCCCCAGCGCGAGTCGTGGTAACACCAACATACCGATTTTTTTCAGATGCGGTAATTGGTAGCCCAATTGCAGTACGCCCCCCAACACCACTGCCCATGCCAATGCCATAATCGGTGGATTAAAGTACGGCGCAGCAAACAGGGCAAAGCCAATCATGCTAACGTTCAGCAGTGTCGGCGCGAAAGCCGGGATGGAAAAACGGTTCCAGGTATTAAGGATGGCCCCCACCAGCGAGGCCAAGGAAATCAGCAGAATATAGGGAAAAGTCACGCGCAGGAGTGAAGACGTTAAGGCGAATTTATCCGGTGTATTGGCGAAACCGGGAGCCGTAATATAAATCACCCAGGGTGCAGCCAACATTCCCAAAACAGTCACCACCGCCAGAACCAGCGTTAACAGACCAGCGACATAGGCGACAAAAGTCCGGGTCGCTTCCTCCCCTTGCTGACTTTTATACTCAGCCAAAATCGGTACAAAAGCCTGTGAAAAAGCCCCTTCAGCAAAGATACGGCGCAGTAGATTGGGTAATTTAAACGCAATAAAAAACGCATCGGTTGCCATACCAGCACCAAATATCCGCGCCACAATTGCATCCCGGGCAAACCCCAGAACCCGCGAAAACATGGTCATCGAACTGACCGCAGCCAGTGATTTAAGTAAATTCATATATTTTTCTGATTGGTTACGCTGAAAATATCAACGCCTGCAAAAGCAGGCGTCAGTGCAACCCGATTCCGGGTTTGAGTATGACAATAGTCTACGTATCCACAGGCTAATAGCCACCGCTTGTTGTAACAAACTGCGTTCTATTCAGCGACTTTGTCGTAATTTTTCTATCCAGCGTTGTGCGCTAATCGCCTGTTCGCCAGAGATTGCCGGTACAGTCTGATGACTCACCGCATTAATAAAGTGATGTACTGCACCGACGAAACCGCGTTGTTCTAACGTAGTTTGCCAACCTGCTGTCGGCAATTCAAGAATCTGCCCCGCCGACTCTTGCTGCCAGCGCCGCATATCGGTGATGTGGTAGCAACTCCCAGCGGTAACAGCCTGCACCGATTCCCGCTGAGTGCCAGCCTGCCGATGCATGCTGCTGGTTATCATACAGTTAGCCGTCTGGAAATGGTGCTCGGCGTATAGCATCTGCCCAGCGTCATTGGTCGTGATCTGGCCGCCGATCAGCTTGGCATTATCACCACCGAGCCAGAGTGCGGTATCCAGTACATGCAGATAATCATCCAGCAGCGTGAAATCAACACCGAGTGGGCCAACGCTGTCTTGCCGGTGTTTTTCCATCCGTAATGAAGCCGGATCAACCCGTTGCTGTTTTAACTGCAGATATAACGGTGCAAAACGACGGTTAAAACCGACCATCAGTGCTTTGCCCTATTTTTCTGCCAACGCAATCAATTGTTCGGCCTGCGCTACGGTTTCCGCCAGTGGTTTATCCACATAGACATGCACTCCGGCACGCAATAACTCGCTGATAACCTGAAAATGACTGGCTGTGCTGCTGTGAACAAAAATGGCATCACAGGCCGCTGCCAATCCTTCCAGTCGCGAGAAATAAGGCAAGCGGTAACTGTCACATACCGGTTGCGCCTTGATCTGATTAGGAGAAAATGCACCTACCAGCGACCAGTCACCGGTACAGCTTAATATCGGCAGGTAAGCTTTCTGCGCGATTCCCCCTAGACCGACCACGCCGACGCGTAATTTTTTCATAGGTTTCCCATCAGTCGTCCAGCAGGACCATCACTTCATCCAGACGTCGATTCAGCGCCGCAACCTGTAATTCAAGCTGGGCAACCCGTTCTTCCAGTGCCGTTTTTGCTTCATCAAACGCCAGCTCGTCAACGGATGCGCTGACCACATCGCCGCTAAGCAGATGCATATAACGACTTTCCCGTTTACCCGGCTCTCGGGATAATTTGATCACAAAAGGTCCATCCTCACGGCTAGCAAGCTGTTCCAAGGTTGCGTCCACTTCGCTGACATCGGTAAATTCATGTAGGCGATTGGTGCGAGTGCGCAATTCACCGGGAGTTTGAGCGCCACGTAGTAACAGCGTAGTGATGATGGCCTGTTCTGCTGGCGAAAACTTCAAATTGCCAAATTCTGAATTACAAAAGCGCTGCTCATACTTCATGACCCGGCTCACGCTCAGGCTTTGGGTGCGGATAACATGTTTTTTCGTCAGGAGATCCAGTGTTTGCTGTACTTCATTATCTGACAGCTCCATCACTGGCTCGCGGTTGGTTTTTTGGTTACAGGCCGTAGTTATCCCATTGAGAGACATCGGATATTGTTCTGGCGTTGTGACTTGTTTTTCCAGTAAACAGCCGATAACTCGGGCTTCTAACGGGGTTAAATTATGTTTCATCTGGACCTCAGCGCGTGGCTTTCCATTCAGTATCCGTTAATGCCGTCAGTACGTGATCGCGCCATTGGCCATCGATCAACAAATAATCTTTCGCATAACCTTCCCGTTCAAAACCTAATCGGGTCAGCAGATCGCCGCTACGACGGTTATGTGGCATATAATTGGCCATGATCCGATGCATCCGTTCTTGGCGCTGCATATAGCGAATCAGCGGTTGTAATGCTTCAAACATCAGGCCTTGCCCCTGCCAGCGTTCTCCAAGGGAGTACCCGAGAAAACAGGCATGGAATGAGCCTCGCATTACATTGCTAAAATTGGCTACACCACGAATCTCATGTTCTTCTGGATCCAGCAAGATAAAATAATAGGCACTGCCCTGTTTATGCATTTCGGCGATCATACTCAACCGCGCTTGCCAACCGGAAGGCACACAGTGGCTTTGATCGCGTACTGGCTCCCAGGGTTTGAGAAACAGCTGATTTTCGGCGTAATACTCCGCCATTCGGTACGCATCCCGCTCGTGAACTAAACGCAGCGACATGCGATCGGTCGTCAGCCGTACTTTTGGTGACGCAGAATGATAGCCAAACATCGACTCCCCTTAGTTCAGGCGGTTCATTGACAGTAGTGATTAATATAACCGTTGCAGTATCTCAGGGTAAAACCGCTATTGACGAGTTATTGCGCAATCAATCAACAAAAAACGTTTTTTTTTGCGAATTTGCCATGACGGTAACGTATTGACGATAAAAAAATATCATCAACTTATCATCTATCACTTAAATCAATTTAGGTGCAAACTATAAGGGTGATTATTGTTTTCTCCCCCCCTACATATTCCGACGGTGAAAAATGTCTCTGGTATCGCAAGCGCGTAGCTTGGGTAAGTATTTCTTATTGTTTGACAACCTATTGGTAGTATTGGGATTTTTCGTGGTGTTCCCACTAATATCCATCCGTTTTGTTGATCAATTGGGCTGGGCTGCGGTGATTGTCGGTGCGGCTCTGGGTTTGAGGCAGTTTATTCAGCAAGGTTTAGGGATCTTTGGTGGCGCGATTGCTGACCGCTTTGGTGCCAAGCCGATGATTGTCATTGGGATGTTGTTGCGCGCCGCCGGTTTTGCCCTGATGGCGATGGCGGACCAACCCTGGATTCTTTGGCTGGCCTGTGCCTTATCGGCGCTGGGTGGCACACTGTTCGATCCACCGCGTACCGCGCTGGTGATTAAGTTGGTGCGTCCGCATGAACGTGGCCGTTTCTACTCCATATTGATGATGCAGGACAGCGCGGGTGCCGTGGTCGGTGCGCTGTTGGGCAGTTGGCTATTACAGTACGATTTCCATTTAGTGTGCTGGGTGGGTGCCTTTATCTTCGTATTGGCGGCCATTTGGAACGCTTGGCTGTTACCGGCCTATCGCATCTCTACCGTGCGTACCCCAATGAAAGAAGGCATGATGCGGGTGATCCGTGATAAGCGCTTCCTGACTTATGTGCTCACCTTAACGGGTTACTATATGCTGGCAGTACAGGTGATGCTGATGCTGCCTATTGTGGTTAATGAAGTGGCCGGTTCACCTGCGGCGGTAAAATGGATGTATGCCATTGAGGCTATTTTGTCTCTGACGCTGCTTTACCCTATTGCGCGCTGGAGCGAAAAACATTTCCGTCTGGAACAACGGCTGATGGCTGGGCTATTTATTATGAGCCTCAGTATGTTCCCTATTGGTATGACCGACAGTTTGCACACCTTGTTTATGCTGATTTGCTTTTTCTATATGGGTTCGATTATTGCTGAACCCGCACGTGAAACGCTGAGTGCCTCGCTGGCCGATGCCCGTGCTCGCGGTAGTTATATGGGATTCAGTCGCTTAGGTCTGGCGCTGGGTGGCGCATTAGGCTATACCGGCGGCGGTTGGATGTATGACACGGGTAAAAGCCTGGCGCTGCCCGAATTACCTTGGTTCCTGTTGGGCGTGATCGGCCTGATCACACTAGCGGGGCTGTACTGGCAGTTTAATCAACGACGTATTGAGCCAGCGATGTTAAGTGGTGGTTAAATCCATCTCCCAACGAAATTCGCTACAGAGGCACTATTGCCCGTTGTCTGACATAATTGGACGGAACATCCCGATGTTAAAAGTGATTGCCGAAGATTTTATTCATCTCGAACATATCGATAAAGTCATGCCGTTATATCGGGAACTGGTGGAAAAGACTTTGCAGGAACCGCTCTGTCGCGCCTACCAACTGTGTATCGATCAAAAAGATCCAGGCCATTTTATTTTTATTGAACAATGGCCTGATCGCGAGGCGCTCGATATTCACTGCCAATCCGAACATTTCAAGCGTCTGGTTCCACAAATAAACCGCTATCAGCGGCAGGCCTGTACCTTTTTATTTATGGATTCCTTCGAATAACGTATACCTCCAGCAAAGCATAATATCGGATAGATCGGCAATGGCCATTTAATCGCCGGAGACAGAATTATCCGATTGGCAACCCGCGTCGACTTCCGCACTATCACAGCCTTAATTTCCTTGCGTCAGGTTGGCGCAACTGGGCATAGCATCGGTTAAAAATATCAACTCATTGATTAAACCGTTATAATTAGCCAAATTTACGGCTAAACGAGGCCATGATGAACATGATGAAGAAACTATTTTGCGGTGCTGCGGCTCTGATTTTTGTCGGCGCGCTGACCGGCTGTAACCCACTGACGCAATACACGCTCACCGAGCAGGAGATTAACACCTACCTGCAAAAACATAATCATTACCAGAAGCAAATCGGCGTACCTGGATTGGTTGATGCTCAGATTACCTTAACGCAACTGCAAAGCCAGATTGGCCGTTCCGAGCCGGGTAAAATTACCCTGACCGGCAATGCACAGGTAAAAATCAGTTCGATCCTCGGGCCACAAGATGCAGAAATGCTGTTAACGTTAAAAGCGCAGCCGGTTTTTGATCGGGAAAAAGGGGCAATCTTCTTGAAAGATATGGAAGTGACGGATTATACCGTTAAGCCGGAGAAAATGGATTCGGTAATGAGTATGTTGAAACCTTACCTGAACCAGTCGCTGAAATCCTACTTTGACCAGCAGCCCGCTTATGTTTTGAATGCGGAAAACAGCAAAACCGAGGCGATGGCGAAGAAACTGGCCAAAGGGTTAGAAGTCAAACCGGGTCAGTTAGTGGTGCCCTTTACCGACTAAAACGATAGCCCGCCGAAATGGCGGGCTATATTCAGACATTAGCCCGCAAAAATCCGGCTATTCGGCCTCAGACTCATCTTGCTCTTCTGCCAACTCATCGCGCATCGCCTGCAAGGCTTCACGGGTCAACTGCGCCAGCGTACGATAAAAACCACTGGCCGCATGGGCTTCAACTTTACCCAGAAAACGACCACACCACGGGAACAGGAAATCATCGAATAAAGCAATTTGCGCTTGTACTTCATCTTCCCCAGCTTGATCCTCCAGCCAAGAAGCAGCCAGCAGTAACGAACCAAAATGATCAACCGGCCCATCAGTCAATGGCATACCGCGTTGTTGCAGAAATACGCGCAACTCTGCTTCTGGCCTTGCATCTTCCCACGCCGAGGCAAAAGGCGACACACTGCATTCACTACCACTAAACAAGGCGGCATAATCATCTGCCAGCGCTTGGGGTTGATATTCCTGCTGTAAACGCACCAGCAAATCACCCTGTTCCAACGGCCAGTGTTGTTCCAGTTTGCCCTGTTCAATCAGTGTAAATAGTGGAGCCAGCAGCGGATCCTGCGGTTGACGATAAAACAGCGAGCCTAATACCCGACATACCAGCGAAAAATCATTCATAAAACCGCCCTAATCCCGTTATCTGTGCATGAGTCATGCATACGTTTACTGCGCTAAGCATTTTACGTGACAATGTCACAAATCGGCGAATTCTGCAATCGCTGGACGGCCACGCTGTTCGAGGAAATTCAATATACGTCGCGGACTCTGGTTTAAAATTCGCTCAGCTGGGAAACCAACATCGGCAATAATTCGCTCACAATGATCAAAATTCCCCAGAGAATAAGCAATATGGGAGTCAGAGCCTAATGCCAGCCAGCCACCGGCATCGCGCACCGCTTTGGCAATCGCATGACAATTGTCCTCACTGCCCACCCGAGAATGCGTAAAGGACGAGTTATTCAGCTCTAAAGCGACTTGATATTTGGCCGCTGCCGCCGCAATCGCCGGAATATCCACACTAAATTTTGGATTGCCCGGATGGCTGATAATATGCACATTGCCTTGCGCCATGGCAGCGATCATTGCCTGAGTGTGCGCCTCTTTATTTTGCGGCGGGAACACCGGCTCGTGGAAACCGGCAATGATCAGATCCACCGCATCCAGCATCGGACCGGTGCAATCTATATCACCGTCCAGATTTTTGATATTGGCTTCAATACCACGCAGAATGCCAATCCCATCCACTAAACGCGGCCACACTTTCATATTCATAAAGTGCCAATAATGTGGAGCATCAGCCATATCTGGACCATGATCGGTAATCGCGAACAGTTGGATGTTTTTTTGTTTTGCTTCGGCAATATAATCGTGCAAGGTGCTGTAAGCATGGCTGCTGGCAACGGTGTGCATATGTAAATCAACTGGATACATAACTACTCCACAGTATCTTATTCTCGGTTTATCAGGCAAAGCGTCGTTCGCTCAGCATAGCAGAAATCGTCCGCCCAGCCGAGCCAAAACCCATGCCTTGCCTGTCGGAATCAGTAACCGCGCGCCACATCCACTCGGCCGACTGGCGACCTGTCCGCTTCCATCGATTTAATATTTTCAGCCACTTGATCCATTGCCACTTCGGGTAACGTCACTGCGGCGATGTGCGGTGTAAGAGTGATGCGAGGATGCGTCCAGAACGGATGCATGCTAGGCAGGGGCTCCTCGGCAAAGACATCCAGCATTGCCGCTGCAATCTGACCTGTTTTCATTGCCGCCAGCAGATCTTTTTCCAGCAAATGCGCACCGCGCGCCAGATTGATCAAATAGGCCTGTTTATTCAACTGAGAAAACAGAGAGTCCGAGAGAATACCGATGGTTTCCGGTGTACTCGGTAACAGGTTAATCAATAATTGCGTTCCCCGTAAGAAATCCGGCAACGCTTTATTACCAGCAAAACTCTCAACTCCGCTGATTTGTTTCGCCGTGCGGCTCCAGCTCCGCACTTTAAAACCAAATTCGCTCAGTTTTCGAGCTACACTTTGCCCCAGAACGCCAGCGCCCATCACCCCAACCACAAACTGCTCATGCTGATGAGGTGTTAATGGCTGCCACAGTTTCTGCTCTTGCTGTAATTGATACTCATCCATACGGCGGAAATAACGCAGTGTGCTGCTTACTGCATATTCCTGTATCTGCAATGCCATGCCGGTATCTTCCAGTCGAATCAACGGCACACCAGCAGGTAAGGTGCCCGGGTGACGACGCTCTTGATCCAGAATGGCATCAACACCAGCGCCTAACACAAATATTCCTTTCAATTGCTGACGATTGACCAGCATTTCATGAGGTGGTAACCACACCATCGCATAATCGGCAGGTTTATTATCACCCCGCTGCCACTGACGGATAGTCGCTTTTGGTAAGCGACTTTGCATACCGTTTAACCATTGTTGGGCTTCAACAAAGGGATGATGAAAAATAATATTCATTGTTAGTAGGCTCCTTGCGTAAGTCACCCTAGATTTCCGTGATTAGCGGAGAGATGCAAGGCGAAGAGAAATAAACTCCGCCCTAAATCTGAATAATGCCAGTGGGTTAACGGTTTTGTGCAACCAACTTGCTTTGCCCGGCCAATGCGTTTTCCTGAATCAAGCGACGTAACAATGGAATGAGAATAATCAGTATTGCTCCGGTCAATAACGCGCCCCAACCCAGTAAACTAAAAATGTCACTATAACCAGGGTTAGTTTCTAGCGGCGTACTACCACTATTCGCCGGCATCAGCCCAGAAACATAGCCCGCCAACACCGACGCCACGCCAGTGACCATCATCCAGCATCCCATCATCACGCCCTGATAACGCGGTGGAGCCAACTTGCCAATCATGGCGTAGCCAATCGGGGAAATGAGTAATTCACCGAGGCTTTGTAATAGATAACTCAGGGCAATCCATTTGAATGCGACCAAACCATCACCGCCAGCCAGATGAATGCCCAGCGGCAGCACCAACATTCCAAAGCCCATACAAAGTAATGCACCGGAGAATTGCAGTGGTATATCAATGGAAAAACCGCGCTGACGTAAGCGACGGAACCACAGCGCCATCAGTGGCCCGCCAACCACAATCACTAATGTATTGATATTTTGAATCCATTGTGGTGCCACCGGCCAACCGTAGACATTGAGGTCGATATTGTGTTCGGCAAACAGCATCAGCCCCATCGGAGCCAATTGATAGAGCGCCCAGAACACCAAAGAGCCTGCCGCTAGCAACAGATAAGCCAGCATCCGGCGACGCTCGACGTGTGGATAATGCCGAGCAGTAACGATTCCCAGTAATACAAAAACCGCAATACCGACTGCCAGGACGAAATAGCTGCTAAATCCAGCGTGAGTCAGTAATAGTCGGATGATTGGCACCATAACAATCAGTACCAGAATGCCCATCAACATCCGCCCTTTGGCTTGTCTGACAGAGGCTTGCAGTAATGGCGTGTTAATATCGGCCAGTACCCGCCAGCGGCAACAGGTAATGGCGATAGCCGCCACATTGCCCACGGTGGCAAACAGGAATAACGCACGGTAATTCTCACTCAGTTGGAAGTAACCGGCGACAGCAAAACCGAGGAAAAATCCCAGATTCATTCCGGCATAATTCCACAGGAAAGCCGATTCACGCCGGTCATCATCAGGCAGGAAGCGTTGAGTCAGCATCATATTCAAGCAGGTTACGTTCAAACCACTACCGGTGAGGAACATTGCCAGCCCCCAATATAATCCCGATAAACCGTAAACTGCGATGAGACAGCAACCGATCACCTGGAGTGCCATACCCAGTACAAACAAATTGCGGTTACTTAGATAGCGTCCACCCAAATAGCCACCAAACAGATGTAATCCATAGTTAAAAGCCCCAAAAACCCCCATGATGGCATTGGCATGACTTTCACTGAAGCCCAAGCGTTTGGTGGTGTAGAGAACCAGAGTCGAATACAGTACGGCAAAACCCAGCGTGGCGAAGGTTTGAACAAAAAACAGTGTTCCTGCTCCTGAGGGGATGGCCTGTAAATGATTATGGTTCTGATATTGGGTGGAATCTGACTGTGGCAAAATAAGCTCCTGCTCTCTGTTTCTATCCCGGCCAAAGCACCGCCGCGCCAACTTGGCAGCGTGAGTCAATCGGTGGGGCAACTCAGACTATCATTCGGTAGAGATAATTATTTAGCGATATTTTTGACTGACTTTCCAGTAAAAATGCCACTCAACCTCATAGTTAAGCACTAAATGTCCGACATAATCGCCTACTTATGCATTAGTGTGCAAATAATCAGCTAACTGAGCGATTTAATCTTTCATTCCGCCACAATCCGGTAACCAACCACGATTCACCGCCCTTTATGCCGAGAGATGCTGATGAAATCAGCAAATTGATGCAACTTTAGCTAAACAGTTATAAACAATGCAGAAGAGGGTTGACGCTGGACTCGGTTTTCCCTACATTACGCCGGTCGACCACGTTTAACGTTGCCGACAACAAAACGGTGAGGTGTCTGAGTGGCTGAAGGAGCACGCCTGGAAAGTGTGTATACGCGTAAGTGTATCGAGGGTTCGAACCCCTCCCTCACCGCCATATTGAGTATCGGATGATGTAGTGAGTCCTCCGCAAGAAGAACGGCAATCGGTAGTCAGATGTTATGTTCCTGACTTAATACGATTGCCGTTTTTTTTTGTATAAATACCGTGGTAATCGACGATGCCTCTTGGTTAGCCCCACGGCTTTGCTTTATTTATCGGCGTTATTTCCCGCTAGTTGATTGAATAAAATATCTCCAACGTCCCTCGAAGTTCATTCTGTCCGTCCACCATTCCCCATGCTAAAACAGCCAAGCCATCCTATGGCTTAACACACCATTAACTGGGTATTTTTCACATCTCTATGGACAGAGGTTTTATTATGAAATTACGGACATTATTTTATCTTGCTGCTTTCGTGTTTTTTCCAAATATACCAACAAGTTATGCTGCACCACTGCTTGTCGCCCATCGCGGTGGTACCGCTGATCTGCCAGAAAATACGATTGATGCTATCCACCACGCACTAGAGCATCAAGCTGATATCATTTGGGTCAGTGTGCAACTCAGTAAAGATAAAATTCCGGTACTTTTTCGCGCCAAGGATCTGAACTCCACCACTGACGGCGAAGGGCGGGTGGAGGATTTCACCCTTAGCGAGCTACAAACTCTGGATGCCGCTTATCAATTTGAATACGATGGTGAGAAAAAATTTAAAGGACTAGGGATCAAAATACCCACGTTAAGTAGCGTATTAAATAGATTTCCAGCCACACAATTCTTTATTGATATCAAAGCACAAACTAAAGACTATGATGAGGTCGCCCAACATATTTCAGCCGTCATTTTAAATAATAATGCCGCAGACAGAACTCGAGTGTATTCCACCAAGCATCGGTTTTATAGAAAGCTGGATCCGCAGATAAAAACCTTTGAACCGCGCAATTATACGCGTAAAACAATGGCCAATGTACTCATGGCCGATCATTGCCGAGTTGATGATAGAAGAGAGGCGCAAAAACTGGAATATCATGCATTTGAATTACGCGCACCCGTCTATGTGGTCGAAACGTTAACGCTGGGCAAAGGGCAATCAGCCGCATTGCTGGTGTGGAATTCAAAGGTCACCCAGTGCTTTAAACGCAATTCATTGTCGAAATTAATGCTGATAGGAATTGATTCACAGTCTGATTATGATTTAGCGAAAGAATTGCAGGCTGATTTCGTGATGGTGGATTCGCCGCAGCGGGCGCAATACTGGCAAAAATAACACCCTATTGCAGGGTATTTCTGCAAATTGTCGGTGAATTAAGCAAGCACATTGTCAAGCGTAAATTCTTCTTGACCCTAAGGACGCCTATCCCTATAGTACCGCCCCGTTGCAGCGTAATAAGCGGTAACAACACGGTGAGGTGTCTGAGTGGCTGAAGGAGCACGCCTGGAAAGTGTGTATACGCGTAAGTGTATCGAGGGTTCGAACCCCTCTCTCACCGCCATATTCGAGCAAAAGGCTCCGACAACGTCGGAGCCTTTTTCTTTTGCCGCCAAGCAATCCCAAGTTTTAGTCACCGTGACGTCGTTGGTAACCTTTCCCTGTGCTCCTGATTCGATCGCCTAACTGAGAAAAAGGCATCAGTTTGCTGTAAACCACCTGATTGCGTCCCTGATTTTTCGCCTGATAGAGCGCATCATCGGCCATTTCTATCGCTTTCAACATCGACATACCTGGCAGATATAGCGATGCGCCGATAGAAATCGTCACGTGCATTTCCCGTCCATCATTTAACGTCACTTTTAACTGTTCAACATTCTCTCTGAGACACTCCGCAATCTTTTTAATATGTTCAGGGTGATGGCTTTCCGTGATGACGATAAATTCCTCTCCGCCGAAACGGCCAACAAAATCCAAACATCTTACCGTCTGTTTTAATATTGCGCCGACACTCGTCAATATTTGATCACCAATGGCGTGGCCATAGTTATCATTGATCGCTTTAAACTTATCCAAATCCATCAGTAATAATCCGCAAGCCCGCCGCTGTGCATGCAGTTGAGCTAAATAGAAATCAACGCTGGCACGATTATTGAGGCGGGTGAGATTATCGATATTGGCCCGATCTTTCATGGAGAAATAGGCATGGATATGGCGTTCTTTAAAATTCAGGGCATGGTAGCAAATGGCCAAACAAAGCGTTGAAGAGAGCTGAAATACCATAATCGCAGGCCAAAGGTCTTTGTAATCAACAAAGAACGCGCTAACAGCCAGGCGATAAAACATTATGAGTAAAATAGTGGTATAAAAAACCCGATTATTTTTACGCGTCCATACCTTGGAAAACAGCAATGGCAACACGATAAACAGAATAAGTAAATTATCTAACGTAAAGCCATCAGTAAAGGCAATATTAACCACAGTCGCAATTAGCGTACTGACCCAACCGCCATAAAACGTGGCTAACACTATCGGCAATACTTCAAAGCTGTAGAAAAAACCCGTAGTGATAACGAATTTATCCTGGTTGAGATGTAAGGACACCAAACCGGCCACTAATCCAAATAGTGCCCGTTTCCATATTTGGCCGTGGTAGGAAAATGGCGTATTTTTACTTAGCGCAAAGTAACTAATGGATAACGAGGCATAGGTGATACAAGCATCGTTGAAAATAAGCGAAAGTGACTCCAAGTGAGTCATCGGATAGAAAACTTAGTTTGCATACTCATGATTATCTGCATTTAATCTACCACCATCAATGTCTTTCAGCACCGTAAATGTCTTTCAGCACCGTAAATGTGACTTATGGCGTTCGCTTCGCCACCCACTAATTCAGCATAAAATAGAGTGTTGCCGTAATAGCTTCTTATCTAAATTTTAGCCGTATGCTGACAATGACACCGAGAATTTTTATTTTTCTCACTCGCTATTTAATGTCAATGAGTGAAATGTTGTCACCCTGCCATGGCATAAGAGAATGACTCTCTCTTACTGTCTATGAATTTTAACGTCTTTTACTGGCTTTGGGCGAATATTCGCCAGTAATGAGTAAAAGTCGTCAAATGAATATAATACCATCGTCAAACTCATTGCCAGATATGATTTCTGTGGTTTAAATGACTTTATAAAACTCCGAGTTATCTTATTCAAGGCAGAGATTGATATACATCTAGATCTCTTCCCTGCATTTGGCGTATCGTTGATACTGACTCATCGAGACGGACCCTTGGCTGGCCCGCCATTTATTTTGTCTTTTCCTTATTTGGTTTGCACCTTAGATGAAAACGCACGGAATTAACGGCATTAGGCCGTTCAGCGCGCTTATTGAAGCTTGCTGGCGAGAAACCTATACATTTCAACGCTTCATAAAAGATTTAATTGCCGGTGTTACCGTCGGTATTATTGCTATTCCGCTAGCGATGGCTTTAGCCATCGCCAGTGGTGTTCCCCCACAATACGGGTTATATACTGCCGCCATCGCCGGTATCGTTATTGCCGTCAGCGGTGGTTCGCGCTACAGCGTTTCCGGCCCGAC
Organism: Yersinia ruckeri ATCC 29473; assembly: GCF_000754815.1. Classification (GTDB taxonomy): domain Bacteria; phylum Pseudomonadota; class Gammaproteobacteria; order Enterobacterales; family Enterobacteriaceae; genus Yersinia; species Yersinia ruckeri. The sequence goes on along the minus strand of NZ_KN150747.1, from coordinate 2,357,313 downwards.
CGCCGCCTTTGTGGTGATCCTTTTCCCGGTTTCGCAGCAATTTGGACTGGCGGGTCTGTTGCTGGCAACCCTGATGTCCGGCCTGTTTTTACTGGGTATGGGGCTGGCTCGCTTCGGGCGTCTCATTGAATATATTCCTTTGTCGGTAACTCTGGGGTTTACCTCTGGGATTGCTATTACCATCGCGACTATGCAGGTTAAAGACTTCTTTGGCTTACAGATGACAGTCGTGCCGGAAAACTATATTGGTAAAGTGTCGGCTCTATTTCAGGCATTACCCACGCTGAATTTCAGCGATACCTTGATTGGTAGCGTCACGCTTTTCATCTTGATTTTCTGGCCGAAACTGGGGGTTAAGTTACCCGGTCACCTGCCTGCGCTGGTAGCAGGCACCGCGGTTATGGGTCTGTTATCACTGTTTGATCAGCATGTCGCTACCATAGGTTCAAAATTTAGCTATTTACTGGCCGATGGTACACAGGGTCAGGGTATTCCGCCGATTCTGCCGCAATTTGTGCTGCCGTGGAACCTTCCGGGCGCTAATGGACAACCTTTTGTGCTGAATTGGGCCACCATTTCAGCCTTGCTGCCAGCAGCCTTTACGATGGCCATGCTGGGTGCCATTGAATCGTTGCTGTGCGCGGTGGTGCTGGATGGCATGACGGGGCAGAAACATCGACCCAATAGTGAACTGGTTGGTCAGGGATTAGGGAACCTGATCGCACCGTTCTTCGGCGGGATCACCGCGACTGCCGCTATAGCTCGTTCAGCAGCTAACGTGCGTGCGGGTGCCACGTCTCCAGTATCGGCCATTATTCATGCTTTGCTGGTACTGTTGGCTTTGCTAGTGCTGGCTCCGATGCTTTCATATCTGCCGTTGGCGGCGATGGCCTCTCTACTCCTGATGGTGGCTTGGAATATGAGTGAGGCGCATAAAGTTGTCGATTTACTGCGTCGGGCACCCAAAGATGACATTATCGTCATGTTGCTGTGCATGAGTTTGACGGTACTGTTCGATATGGTGATCGCTATCACCGTGGGTATAGTGCTGGCCTCACTGTTATTCATGCGCCGTATTGCTCGAATGACCAAGCTCAGCCCATTGCCCGGCGGCAGTAACGATAAGACGTTAATTCTACGGGTAAATGGTCCGCTGTTTTTTGCCGCAGCCGAACGTATTTTCAATGAATTACTTGAAATGAGTGAGGAGCGCCAAACCATCATTTTGCAGTGGGATGCGGTACCGGTTCTCGACGCTGGTGGCCTGAATGCCTTCCTGCGTTTCGTTGAGGCTTTACCCGAAGGCCGGGAACTGATCATCACCGATACACCGTTCCAACCATTGAAAACACTGGCAAGGGCCAGAGTGAAACCTATCCTTGGCAAACTGAGCTTCTACGGTTCTCTGCCGGAGGCTCTTGACGCCCTGAAAAACCGTCAAGTCTGAGTTCAGAGCATGAAAAAAGGGCGGCGTAGTATTTCACTACATCGCCCTTTTTTTACCCGTTTAAGCCAGAATAAAACGCAGTTTATTTACTGGTATCCAATGCAGGGAAGCTTTTCACTAGATCATCAATGGCTTTCATTTGCACCAGGAATGGTTCTAGTTTATCCAACGGTAATGCTGATGGGCCGTCACATTTCGCACTGTTTGGCTCTGGATGAGCCTCAATGAACAACCCCGCCAAGCCCACCGCCATACCGGCGCGAGCCAGTTCGGCAACCTGAGCACGACGACCACCCGATGCTGCACCAAATGGATCTCGGCATTGCAGGGCGTGAGTGACATCGAAAATCACTGGATGACCGCCTGTAGACTGCACCATCACATTGATACCTAACATGTCAACCACCAGATTATCGTAGCCAAAATTGCTACCGCGATCACATAGGATCACCTGATCGTTACCCGCTTCTTTAAACTTATCAACGATATTACCCATTTGCCCAGGGCTGACGAACTGTGGTTTTTTCACGTTAATCACGGCGCCGGTTTTGGCCATAGCTTCAACCAGATCGGTCTGTCGTGCCAAAAATGCGGGTAATTGGATGACGTCAACCACTTCGGCAACGGGCTGGCACTGGCTGATTTCATGTACGTCAGTAATCACTTTCACACCGAACTGTTTTTTCAGTTCCTGGAAAATTTTCATGCCTTCGTCCAAGCCCGGCCCACGGTAAGAATGAATCGAAGAACGGTTGGCTTTGTCAAACGAGGCTTTGAATACGTAAGGAATACCGAGCTTTTGGGTCACGGTGACGTAATGCTCGCAGATGCGCATCGCCAGATCGCGTGACTCAAGCACGTTCATGCCACCGAACAGCACAAAGGGTAGGTCGTTCGCTACTTTGATATCGCCAATGCTAACCACTTTTTGTTTCATGCTTATGCCTTTATTGAGGGTAAATCGGAATTCATGACAGCGCCACAACGCCGTATCCAGTCAGTATTAATGCAAGGTAATACGCTGTTGCTCGATGGAATGAATCTGCATTTTTATCATTTCAGCGATCGGATCTTCCGGGCACTGTTCGACAAAATAACTCAGATCCGAAACGGCAATATGGTTACAATCCAACTGAGCGTAAATCAGGCCACGGTCGCGGATCTCATAGGGATCGTCTGGATCAAAGGCCAATACCGCTTCGCTGGCACTTAACGCCAGCTCCATTTGCTTCTCTTCCATCAATGCCGCTTTCAGCGTATCCAGCATTTTACGGACAATCAGGGTGTTTTCCGCTTCTTCCAGATCTTCATCTTCCAGTTCCGCAGCCAGTCCCAAATTGCCTTTAATCCACACTTCAAGCATATGCTCGTTCAGGGTTTCGCCGTTCAGTGGGTTAATTAACCACATTTCTTCGTCGAGCCAATCGGCACGAAGAATCAATTGCGTTGGAAAAATAACCGGCATCAATGGTAGATCCAATTGATGGGCAATATGCAGGAAAATAATACCTAATGAAACGGGTGTACCCTGACGTTTATCCAACACCTTATCCAGCCAGATTGCATCAGAAAGGCGGTAAACCCCACCGGCTCCGCCGAATTTCCATTGGTGGTAGAACAGATCGATAAGCACTTCTAATTGCTGATCTTGATTGAGGTCACCAGGCATCGCCGCACGGGCATCGTCAACTAACTGTTGCAATTGGCTGCGAACATCAGCCATGGGAAAATTCGGACGGATTTCCTGGGTAACCAGTAGTACCCCTTCACTTAACAGCGCATTGTTAAATTCGAAATCAGCAATGGTACTCATAAATATCCCATCAGCAGTGGTAGTTTAGTCGTTGCCAGTTTAACAATCAGGTACAGACAACCCAATGCGAGGATAAAAGCCAAACAACGCGTCTTTTGACTGCGAGTTCTTTTACCTAGTGCAATATAACCCAGCAAGATATAGATAATAACGCCGAAGAGTTTTTCCGTTAGCCATGAGCCTTGTGGACTAAACGGATAAAAACCGGTGATAAATACCAAAGCAATCCCGCTGGCGAATAGCAGCGTGTCATTAATATGTGGCGTTATTTTCACCCAGCGCTTGTCTATCATAGCTGAACCACGGCATTTCCAGAAGAACCGTAAAACAAACAAGCCAATACTGATCGCAACTGTCGCCAGATGTAAATGTTTCATGGCGATATAATCAATCCACATGATGAATCACTCCTTATTTTTTCTAGTGATGTGTCATCTTTGGCAGCCATTGGCCTAGGCTAACCCGATCGTTGTTACCGTAATCTTTACAAGTGCTCACCGCGCTGAAACCCGCTTGCAGCAACAGCTCCCGTACCCCGGCAGCCTGCTGCCAGCCGTGTTCCAACAATAACCACCCTGCCGGCTCCAGATGATCAGGTGCCTGCTGCACAATAGCCGCCAGATCGGCCATACCTTTGGCCTCGGCGACCAGCGCGCTGTGGGGTTCATAACGCACGTCCCCCTGCGCCAGATGAGGGTCATTGGCATCAATATAAGGAGGATTACTGACAATTAGGGAGAAACGGCCATTGATCGGCGTAAACCAACTGCCTTGTAGAAATTGTACATTTGTCAGTGCCAGTTTTTCCGCATTATGTCGTGCTAATGCTACGGCATCCGCCTGCACATCCACCCCGGTTACCCGGCAATCAGGCCGCTCACTGGCCAGAGCCAAAGCAATGGCACCGGTGCCGGTACCCAGATCCAGAATCTGACAGGCCGGTTCAGGCAGCCGCATCAATGCCTGCTCAACCAAGCATTCAGTATCAGGGCGAGGAATCAAGGTCGCAGGTGAAACACTCAGTGGCAGCGACCAAAATTCCCGTTCGCCAACCAAATAAGCGATGGGTTCGCCCTGCTCCCGCCGTTCGGCTAACTCCGCCAGTTGAACTTCCTGTTCCGCTGTCAGTTCGGTTTCACCAAACGCCAGCAAAAAAGTCCGCGGGCGCCCAGTGACAAACCCCAGCAGAATTTCCGCATCGCGTTTCGGGCTATCACTGTGCTGAAAACGTGCCGCAGCCAGCGCCAGCCAACGTTGATAATCCATCAGTCTTGCTCGGAAAGTGCAGACAGCTGATCAGCCTGATACTCCTGCACAATCGGCTGAATCAACATATCCAGTTTCCCCTCCATGACTTCATCCAGACGGTACAATGTCAGATTGATACGGTGATCCGTTACGCGGCCCTGTGGGAAGTTATAGGTGCGGTTGCGATCGGAACGATCGCCGCTCCCCAATAGATTGCGACGTTCAGACGCCTCAGCCAACTGACGCTTTTGCATTTCAGCCGCCCGGATACGCGCCCCTAATACTGACATGGCTTTAGCTTTGTTCTTATGTTGTGAGCGCTCGTCCTGACACTCTACCACCAGTCCGGTTGGAAGATGGGTAATACGAATGGCCGAATCGGTGGTGTTCACGTGCTGACCACCGGCACCGGAGGAACGGAAAGTATCAATACGCAAATCACCCGCATTGATTTCCGGCATTTCAGCTTCAGGGATTTCCGGCATCACAGCCACCGTACAAGCCGAGGTATGAATGCGCCCCTGAGATTCGGTTTCTGGCACACGCTGCACTCGGTGACCACCGGACTCAAATTTCAACTGCCCATAAACTCCTTCACCAGAAACTTTGGCGATAATCTCTTTATAACCACCGTGTTCGCCGTCGCTGGCGCTCATCACTTCCACTTTCCAGCGACGTGCTTCTGCATAGCGACTGTACATCCGGAACATGTCACCGGCAAAAATCGCCGCTTCGTCACCGCCGGTTCCAGCGCGAATTTCCAGGAAACAGCCACGTTCATCATCCGGATCTTTTGGCAGTAACAACACTTGCAGTTGTTGTTCCAGCGCTTCGCTACGGGTTCTTGCGTCTTTCAGTTCCTCTTGCGCCATTTCGCGCATTTCAGGATCGTCCAGCATCATTTCAGCCGTTTCGATATCCTCCTGAACGCTCTGCCACTCTTTAAAGCAACGGGTCACATCGGTCAACTGGGCATATTCACGCGATAACGCGCGAAAACGGTCTTGATCGGCAATAACGGTAGCATCACCGAGGTGGGCTTCCACTTCTTCATGGCGCTCTTGTAACGCTTCCAGTTTGGCAACAATAGAAGACTTCATCCGCGGTTTTAAATCCTGTTAATTGAGGAAACTAATGCTGATCCAGCCCAAGGCTGTCGCGTAATAATTGTAACCGCTCCATATCGCCATCGCTGGCGGCTTGCTGAAGGGATTTGGTTGGAGCATGAATAAGGCGATTGGTCAATTTGCGGGACAGTTCATTGATCACTTGCTCCACATCAGCGCCCTGCTCGATGGCCGCCAGCGCACGAGCCGTCATTTCGCTGCGGAGCTGATCAGCCTGAGAACGGTAGTCACGAATAGTTTCCACCGCGCCCTGAGAACGCATCCAGGCCATAAAATTCATGCTTTCTTGCTGTACTATGGATTCAGCCTGCACCGCCGCTGCCTGACGCTGCGCCAGATTGTGCTGAATGATCGCCTGTAAATCATCAACACTATATAGATAAGCATTCGCCAGTTTACCGACCTCAGGCTCAATATCCCGTGGGACGGCAATATCCACAAATAGCATTGGCTGATTACGCCGCGCTTTCAAGGCGCGTTCGACCATACCTTTACCAATGATAGGCAACGGGCTGGCCGTGGAACTGATAATGATGTCGGCATCGGCCAGACGTGCATCAATTTCCGGCAAGGTAATCACTTCGGCGTTAACTTCATCCGCCAACAACTGCGCCCGATCACGGGTTCGGTTGGCGATAATCATGTGCTTGACCTGATGTTCACGCAGATGGCGTGCCACCAGCTCAATGGTTTCGCCTGCACCCACCAGCAGCACATTCAGTTCGGAGAGGGATTCGAATATTTGTCGAGCCAGCGTACAAGCGGCAAAAGCCACCGATACCGCACTGGCACCGATGTCGGTTTCGGTACGGACTCGTTTGGCCACAGAGAAGGTTTTCTGGAACAAACGCTCCAGTTCACCAGAAAGGGACTGTTCCCGCTGAGACTCGGCAAACGCTTTTTTTACCTGACCGAGAATCTGCGGCTCACCCAACACCAGCGAATCCAGACCACTGGCAACCCGCATTAAATGACTGACAGCGTCATTACCATGGTGCCAGTACAGACTTTTGCTGACTTCATCACGACTCAGGTGGTGATAATTACACAACCAGTCAATCAATTGCTCATGCAGATTTTCTTGCTGTTCTACACTGAGGTATAATTCGGTTCGGTTACACGTAGACAACACCACACCGCCCTGCACCAGCGGTTGCTGGAGCAAGCTATTCAGCGCCCGGTCGATAGTGTCAGGTGAAAATGTCACCCGTTCACGTAACGAGACAGGGGCGGTCTTGTGATTAATACCTAATGCGAGCAGGGTCATGAGAACGGCTTAGAGTAATGCTTGTCTTAGTATGGATTCTCGTCTGAGTCGCATTCTACTTGATGCGCGGGATCAATAAAAGTCACACTGCGATATCCGGTCTAATATCACGGATATCGTTCACTGAATAAACAAGATATTGACGATCCACCTTACCGCCGTTAGCGTGAGCACCTTGACTGCAACAGTGCAGCACCCAATGATCCGCAGGTGAAAACCATGCTTTTGAAAGGATTTAGATTGATATGCCGATGCGCAAGATAACTTTTTATCGCCTGCTTCCGTTAGCCAGCCTGATGTTAGCTGCCTGTTCCACTCTCACACCGCCAGGCCCTGCCACCAGCCCGACCTCACCACAGTGGCAGCAGCATCAGCAACAATTACAGCAACTCGATCAGTTCCAGATCCGGGGTTCCTTTGCCTATATTTCGGATAAACAGAAAGTCTATGCACGATTCTTTTGGCAGCATTATTCACCTGAACGCTACCGCCTGCTGCTGACCAACCCGCTGGGCAGCACCGAGTTGGAACTGGTGGTTCAGCCGGGTGTCACTCAATTAACCGATAATCAGGGCAAACGCTACGTTAGCGATAATCCAGAAGAAATGATTGGCAAGTTGACCGGCATGGACATCCCGATTAATAGCCTGCGTCAATGGATTGTTGGGCTACCCGGCGAGACCAAAAACTTTACTCTCGATGATCAATATCGCCTGAAACAGCTAACATATACGCAGGATCATCAGGTCTGGACTGTGGATTATCAAGAATATAACACGCAAACGAGGCTCGCTTTACCCAGCCGTTTAGAACTGAAACAAGATGGACAGCGTATTAAATTGAAAATGGATAACTGGACCGTTAAATGATTCAAACCTGGCCTTCACCCGCAAAACTGAATCTGTTTCTCTATATTACTGGGCAACGTGCCGATGGATATCATGAGTTACAGACCCTATTTCAATTTCTTGACTATGGTGATCAACTCACCATTACGCCACGAAATGACGATGAAATTAATCTGCTCACACCCATTGCTGGTGTGGAAAATGCGCAGAATTTGATCGTCCGCGCCGCCCGTTTATTACAAAAACACACGGCCGGTTCCGGTCGCCCTCACGGAGCCGATATTTCGGTAGAAAAGTCTCTGCCGATGGGAGGAGGATTAGGCGGTGGTTCGTCCAACGCGGCGACCGTGTTGGTGGCGCTAAATGACCTGTGGCACTGCGGTTTGAGCGATGAAGAATTAGCCGATTTGGGCCTGGCGTTGGGTGCCGATGTGCCGGTCTTTGTGCGAGGTCACGCCGCCTTTGCTGAAGGTATTGGTGAAAAATTACAGCCTGCGGAGCCAATTGAGCGCTGGTATTTGGTCGCGCACCCCGGTGTAAGCATCCCAACACCAATTATTTTTTCCGATCCTGATTTAACCAGAAACACGCCAGTTCGCCCCTTGACGGCACTTTTAGCCGCTCCTTACGCAAATGATTGCGAAGCGATCGCAAGAAAACGTTTTCGTAAGGTTGAACAGGCTCTTTCATGGCTGTTACAATACGCCCCGTCGCGCCTAACCGGGACCGGCGCTTGTGTGTTTGCCGAATTCGATACCGAGTCATCGGCCCGTCAGGTGTTAAGCATTGCCCCGGAGTGGTTACAGGGTTTTGTGGCTCGTGGCGTTAACGTCTCACCACTGCATCTTGTACGCTCTGGAAAAGTTGAGAAATAAGTAGCGATTTGCGTGGCTATACAGTTTTTTAAGCACCGTTGTCTAGCCAACACGTTACCTTCTCGATTGAATTAAAAACCGGCCCATAACGCTTTTTTAGGTTAACAATGTTTTGGTTTTAAATACCCGTATGTATATTGCAATCAGTAGAATTAATCGCCCCTGACTACTGGTTGACAATATCTTCTCTGGACGCAAGCCTGAGGTTCTTCTCGTGCCTGATATGAAGCTTTTTGCTGGTAACGCCACCCCGGAACTAGCACAACGTATTGCCAACCGTTTGTACACCAGTCTTGGTGACGCCGCTGTAGGTCGTTTTAGCGACGGCGAAGTGAGCGTGCAAATCAACGAAAATGTACGCGGTGGTGATATTTTCATCATCCAGTCCACCTGCGCACCCACAAACGATAACCTGATGGAATTGGTTGTCATGGTTGATGCCCTGCGTCGCGCCTCCGCAGGACGTATTACTGCCGTTATTCCTTACTTCGGTTATGCTCGTCAGGATCGCCGTGTGCGTTCTGCTCGTGTGCCTATCACTGCCAAAGTTGTTGCCGATTTCCTCTCAAGTGTTGGGGTTGACCGTGTATTGACAGTGGACTTGCATGCTGAACAGATCCAAGGCTTCTTTGATGTGCCGGTTGATAACGTATTTGGTAGCCCAATTCTGCTGGAAGATATGTTGCAGCAGAATCTGGAAAACCCAATCGTTGTTTCTCCAGATATCGGCGGTGTAGTCCGTGCCCGGGCTATTGCCAAGCTGCTGAATGACACTGATATGGCCATTATCGACAAACGCCGTCCACGTGCCAACGTTTCACAGGTGATGCATATCATCGGTGACGTTGCAGGTCGTGACTGTGTGTTGGTTGACGATATGATCGATACCGGTGGCACTCTGTGTAAAGCTGCTGAAGCCTTGAAAGAACGTGGTGCCAAGCGCGTATTTGCCTATGCAACTCACCCGATCTTCTCCGGTAATGCGGTTGATAACATCAGAAATTCAGTTATCGATGAAGTGATTGTTTGCGATACCATTCCGCTGTCTGCGGAAATCAAAGCATTAAAAAATGTTCGTACTCTGACTCTGTCCGGTATGCTGGCTGAAGCCATCCGCCGTATCAGTAACGAAGAGTCTATCTCTGCGATGTTTGAGCATTAATCACACTCTGCAGCGCCTTGGCGCTGCAAGTTTGCCGATGGTTGCACCAGACCGATCGTCATACTGATGGTGATTTGCGGCTAAATGCAGAAAAAGAAAAACCCGTTGAAGCGTGAGCAACAACGGGCTTTCTACTCTTGGGTTGTCATTTGTTTTCCCTGACGTCAGCCAGATATTAGCGGCTGTATATCCGTTAAATTCATCAGCAAACGGATACCATAACCGCTTGAGTGATTAAAGATATGACTATGAATGACGCTCATTCCTACGGCAGCGCTTATCGAAATGTTTAACCCACCAATAACGATCGGCGACTTCTTCATGACCCCCCATACGGGCACCGACCAGCCAGAGCAGCGCGCCAACAAAAATACTCATTATGGCACCGTGGGCAAAGAACTGCGGTAAACCCAGCTCAGATATTTCTGCCAGAATAGAGTAACCCACTCCAACCACCATAGTGACCAGACCTAATCCCATCAACAAGTTACCTAATACCGTTGCAGTTTTACGTTTCATTTGCCACCTCCTGTATTCACTGTCTCAAACAATCCTTCCTAATGAATTGTTCACCTGTACTTAATGACTCAGTATAGGCAAGGAATCCGTAAGGGTATTGCGTAGAGGATCACATCTGACAAAGATGTTTCTATAAATCTTTACGTTAGGTGGTGATTTGGCTCCATTATTGAATTATTTAGTTTGGTTATTATTTAAACAGTCATTACATTGTCACCTTTTCTGTCGCCCTTAATTTTGTGCTTACCCGCTGTGACAGGTAAACTGTTAGCCTTTAATCTCTTTAGTAATAGCGAATGACGACGTGAGCAGCATTAAATTGATTGTTGGCCTGGCAAATCCAGGCGCTGAATATGCCCAAACCCGCCATAATGCCGGAGCCTGGTTTGTAGATCGGTTGGCCGAGTCTAATAACCAATCATTGAAAGAAGAAAGCAAGTTCTATGGCTATACTGCTCGCTTGAATCTGGCTGGTCAGGATGTACGCTTATTAGTGCCATCCACTTTTATGAACCTGAGTGGCAAGGCAGTTTCGGCAATGGCCAGTTTTTACCGGATTTTGCCAGAAGAAATTTTGGTGGCGCACGATGAGCTGGATATTCCGCCCGGCGTGGCCAAACTGAAGCTGGGGGGCGGCAATGGCGGCCATAACGGTCTAAAAGACATCCAGAGTCAATTAGGTAATAACCCTAATTTTTACCGTTTACGTATTGGTATTGGGCACCCTGGTGATAAAAGCAAAGTGACGGGGTTTGTATTAGGTAAACCACCAGCCAGTGAACAGGCTTTGATCGATGAAACCATCGATGAAGCGATTCGTTGCACGGATGTATTGTTAAAAGAAGATGTCACTAAGGCGATGAATCGTCTGCACTCTTTCAAAGCCAACGCCTAAATTGCGATTCTCCGGCACCAATAGCCGGAGAATCGGTCATCATTGCCAATAATTAGTCGCTATCAATCAAGATAACATACTGTTGCAGTGACTCTGACACCCGCGTTGCTATAAACCACGCCGGATACCATCACCTTCACGCGACTATTATCATACTGGCTAATAATGATTTTCAGTTTATCCGTACAAAAAATCTTATGCCAGGCCGCCGTTTTTTTCTCGTTTGCTCGTTTGTCCGTCTGACGTTCGAAACGCTCGCTCAACGCAGTGAATGTCATGACGTAACTGTCCATTTCTGCCGAAGCATTACTCTTTTTTACCCCGATATATTTAACGCTACCGACACTCTCACGCGGTACAACCTTTCCGTAATGATCGATTTTCTCCAACCAGGTTAATGCTGGCGGTTTGCCAAAGTATGATAATAACTGCGCTACCATCACACCGATTGCCACCCCCAATAAAACTACCCACAGCCATTTAATACCATTCATTGCCATATTAACTATCCAACAAAAAGAGAAGCCCCCCATTTACAGGAGCTTGGTATAACCGGTTTCAATTTTATTCTCTGATTATCGGCAATCATTTCATTCTCTATAGGTCTGATTGTCGTAATGTTGCCACTTCGTTACTTTCCAGTTAATACATACCGCGCAGCCTGGATATGAAGAGTAGGATCGAGATAAATCGGCATTATGTGTATAATGGCGGCATAAATTTTGATTACCTCAGTGAGTTAAATCTAACTGGCTGATTTTTAAGTTATTTAAGGTGATATAAAACATGGGATTCAAATGCGGTATTGTTGGTCTGCCAAACGTTGGTAAATCCACTCTGTTCAATGCGTTGACACAAGCGGGTATCGAAGCTGCCAACTTCCCGTTCTGTACTATTGAACCTAATACGGGTGTGGTTCCCATGCCGGATCCGCGTCTGGATCAGTTGGCCGAGATCGTCAAACCTCAGCGCATCCTGCCAACCACTATGGAATTCGTCGATATTGCCGGTCTGGTAAAAGGCGCATCAAAAGGTGAAGGCCTGGGCAACCAGTTCCTGACCAATATTCGTGAAACTGAAGCGATCGGTCACGTAGTGCGTTGTTTTGAAAATGACAACATTATTCACGTTGCAGGTAAAGTTGACCCAGCCGACGATATTGAAACGATCAATACCGAGTTGGCTCTTTCCGATCTGGAAACCTGTGAACGCGCTATCCACCGTGTACAGAAAAAAGCCAAAGGCGGTGATAAAGACGCTAAAGCCGAACTGGAAGCGCTGGAAAAATGTCTGCCACATCTGGAAAAAGCGGGCATGTTGCGTAGCCTGGATCTGACAACAGAAGATAAGGCCGCGATCCGTTACCTGAGTTTTCTGACGCTCAAACCCACCATGTACATTGCCAACGTCAATGAAGATGGCTTCGAGAATAACCCGTATCTGGATCAGGTTCGTGCGATTGCCGCCGCTGAAGGTTCCGTAGTCGTTGCTGTTTGTGCCGCTGTAGAATCCGACATTGCTGAAATGGAAGACGAAGATCGCGCCGAATTTATGGCTGAATTAGGTATCGAAGAACCCGGTTTGAACCGCGTAATTCGTGCCGGTTATGAGTTGCTGAACCTGCAAACCTACTTTACTGCTGGGGTAAAAGAAGTTCGCGCATGGACTATTCCTGTTGGTGCTACCGCTCCACAAGCCGCTGGCAAGATCCATACCGATTTCGAAAAAGGTTTTATCCGCGCACAAACCATCGCTTTTGAAGATTTTATTACTTACAAAGGTGAGCAAGGCGCGAAAGAAGCCGGGAAAATGCGTTCAGAAGGCAAAGACTATATCGTGAAAGATGGCGATGTAATGAACTTCCTGTTCAACGTCTAATTCGTTTCTGTTGTCTCATGCGATCTCAGTGAATCGCATAAAAAATACAAAACCCCATAAAATCCACGCGGTTGCGTGGATTTTTCCTTTTATATTGTCTCAGATAATATCGTAGAATCTCAGCTAAAATTGAGTACTCTGCTCATCTCGAAAGCGAGGAATATATGACGATAACCCAAATTTGCCCTGTATGTAGTAGCCATGGCGGCTTGTTTGAGATTGAATGTCCAGACTGCTGAGGCGCAGGGTATGACCCAGAAGAAGGTAAGCCATATCACAATGTCATACGTGCTATGGCGATGGAACTGATGAAACTAACGAATGCCCTCGCTGTAGCAGCTCAGGCGAAGTAGATAATTACTCAACCGGAATGAGGAGTCTACATATCAGATCATCATTACTGTCCGGTTGATACGTAAAAAAGATTAAATCATACGAGTTTCGTCGACAAACCTTCTCTTCAACGAGTTTAAAATAAACGAGCCTAGTAAAAACAATATACTCGCTCCACAATCCGCTGAAGCGAAACTGTATATACTCTCCGGCAGGGATGACAATCTCTTCAGTCCCCTCTTTTTTTTCATCCATGTCATGGATAATCATTTCAACATTAATAACCGCGTCGCGACTTGCAGACAGTGAGGCTGAAGGCATGATTCTGAATGCAATGCATACCTCATTGCCACTATTATCCCTGATTGAGCTGACGGCTGATTTCATTCTTCTGGCCAAGTCATCTTCAACTAACGGTAAAATAAAGTTATGTGCACATACCACTGACGAACCGCGTAGCTTTAATTCAGGAAGGACGCAGTGCTCAGCCTTTAAATTATGCGTATCCTCCATCAGCAATGGCCGCTGAAGTAACTTAACTGACCATTTATCCTGCTTCCTGTATTTTGTTGGAGTGACACCGGAAAATATTCTGAATGATCGAGTGAAGTTCTGAGAACTGTAAAAATGGAACATCGTCGACACCTCCAAAATCGACAACTCGGTCATTCGGAGTAACATGGCCGCTCGACTCATTCTTCTCCTGAGTAGATATTCACCAAGGGGAAATCCACTATACTTCAGAAACCAGAGTTCCAGCGTTCTTCTAGAATAGCCCGTTTCATCGACCAATTTTCCAATGGAAGCACCAGTATAGATGTTCTCCTCCACCCAGCTCAAAATGTATCTAACCACCGCACCTTCCATATCATCACCTGACTGGTTGCTATTTTACGTACAATGATATGCTTCAATGATTCATTTTTTGTATTTCTTTATATTACTCTTAGCCTGGTATGAAGATAATTTAATCTGTTCTACTTTATTGGGGCGTAGTTTGGATATCGAATCTATGGTCACTTCCGTTTTTGCAACACTGATTTTATGGCATAACACCGCTGCATTATGTAACCCAATATTGTAAATAACTTTACGTACTGTAGTGGCATAGTTACTTGTGTCGTCGCTCCAACGTTATCGGTATCTGGTATTTTCCAGGGACGCTACATTTTACTTCCATTACGATATCTTTGGTATACTCTTCGACTATTCGGGATGTAAACGGACTGGTCACGATGGATGAAGGCTGGTCGGTCAGCGAGATCCCTTCGGCGCGAACTTCACAATCGCGGGGTGGTACCTGCAAGCGCGCGGCCAGGCTGATTTGGCTACCTGTCGAGTGAGTCACGCTTAGTGAGTCGCACTTGCTCCATTCTCCTACAACACTTGTTGAGCAAGAGACCACTTGCCTTGCCGCTGAAACCCCGGTTTGGTTCGTTCCCCACGCACTGGAGGCCGTATAAGAAACGGTTATCCCACCGTAGGTAGGCGAGCTGTGTATCTTTCCGGGTGTGACGATGTTAAACGCTACTCCTAGCTTTAGGATATCTGGCACTAAACCGTTGAGGATAACGCCGTCATAACCATAAACGTAGCGTATGTTGGACGCTGTCACCGGGAATGAACCAGCGGCTAAAGATAGCAGTACTCTTAACTTGCTGTATCCCGAGCACGATGTGACTGTAACTGGCAATGTGACGACCTCATTAAAACAAACCCTCCCACCATTACCCTCTAGATACACACGGAACTTGTATCCGTCCGAGTGAATACTAGAAATATATGTAGCAGTCGCCGAATACACACTGGGGATCCAGCTCGGCTCCACAGGTTGAAGCTCTACGCGCAAAGGCGCACTCGGACCCGATATTGGGATTGACCACTCGTTCGACCGAAATGCCGGAAACACGCCTATCCCAGTTTGATCAGGCAGTTTAATCTCCGCTCCAAATCCGACTCCCGGGATACCTACTATCATTGCGACTATGAGTGTGATTTTTGTAATGTGGAGCATTCTTTGTATTCCTTATCAACGTTGAACGATATACAGCCCAGGCGATTCACCAGCCGGGGGGGGCAAAAACCGAGCAACGCAGCCATCTATATGTTCCATTGCTCTCATAACGCTGCACCCGCAAGTCAATAGCGCTTGCTGGCAGGCACAGGCTACGTCTTCAAGCCGTAATCGCCGACAGTAATGGTTCGTTATTTTCAGAGCGCCTTAGGCCTTGTAGCGAACGTTGAACTTAATCACCGCGCTGCGCTCTCCCTCTTGGGCTGCTACACCCACTTGGGTGGCCGGGGTCAGCGTACACGTCCGGCTGTCCGTGCCCGCACAGAACCCGCTGTCCGTCGTGTTCGTCTCTCCGTTCAGCTTTATCTTCTTTCCATTTTCTTCCAACCAGAAGTGCGTCAGCGCATCAGCCCCAGTCATGGCCGTGGTGTCCGTGGTCCCGCTCACCAGGAGCCCGGCTGTCTGTGCGTAAATTTCAGACCTTGCAGCCGAGGTGCAGTTCACCGTCAGAGTGACTGGACGGTAGCGCTTCTCACCGTAGGAAATACTGCCTAGATGCACCACCGGGGGAACGTCTATCTCACACGGCGGCATCGTGAAGGTTGCCTCCAGCGTAATGGTTATTGAGTCAAACAAAGGAGCGGACCGAGCCTGCGGTATGGGGGCAATCAGTAACATTGAGATGACGCCCCCGCACAGCAGACTCCAGTTACTTAATCGCATAAGTCTGCTCCCCGCCCCAGTCATTGATGGCTGTGACAGTCACCTCGCTGCCGAGGTTCATATTGCCCAGAGACACCTCCGAGTACGGCGCCATCTGCGCCAGCGCATCCATCATCGCCTTCGAAAGCTTCACCTCGCTCCCGTTGTGGTTCACCTTCACCACCGCGAAGTAATAGGGCGTCGGGTTCTTCAACACCGTCCTGCCGTTCTCCGTGCCAACCTTAATGTTCTTCTCAGCATCCTTACGGCCGTCCATGAGGGTCTTCGGGCGGTAAAACACCTTCACCTGCGTGTTCATCGCTATCGCCAGCACACTGCCCTCGTTGTTCTCCTGCACCGGCGGCACCTCCTGCACATTCAGCCAGAACAGCGATTCGCGGTCCTTCGGCAGGTTCGGGTTCACGTTCATCAGGCGCACTATCTGCTTCTGGCCCGGTTTCACCTTAAAGAACGGCGGACTCGGTACCAGGGACACGCTGTCCTTTGCCTGATCCGTGTTGTCTACCCACACTTGCCCGCCGTAGGTTTCCTTCGCCCCATTGCTCACCTCAAAGGAGGTGTTCTTCTTCCCGCCCTCATAGATAAAACGGGTGCCGTTCAGGGAGAACGCCGCCATCGCCTGGCTCATCACCAGCATCAGGGTCGTGGCCATCAGAGTCTGTTTTAGTACTTTATTCACAACGTATCTCCTGCACGGTACCGGTGTTCGGCTTCGTGGAATCCATGGTAAAACTGCATTTACGGCCGTCTCCCCGTGTGACGGTTATCATTTTCGGAGCCGACAGCAGGTTCATCAGCAGCACGCCGTTGTCGGCAATAAAGCCAGCGTCCAGCTTCTGTTCCGTCTCGGCGCTGCCGCCGTTAATAATCTGCTCCTGGGTGTCCTTCAGGCGCAGGATGTAGCGCAGCACGTGCTTCGCTTCAAATTCGCGATAGATAATCGCCCGCTCCGTCGGCAGTACGTTAAAGGAGGTGTTCACCAACTCCATGCTGTCCGGCACGTTGTCCATGTTGATCGTGATGCCCGACTGTATGTAGCTGGACATCGGCACCACCGTCTCACCCTGGCCGTTGGTCGGCAGGGAGCCATTAAACGTCACTCCCGGCACGTTCTTAATCTTCACCACCGCCACCGTATCTGTCGCCTGCTTGGTCAGCAGCAGTCCGGTTACACCGGTTACCAGAGCCGACCCCGACAGGCTGCCCGACACGTTCGAGCCGTACCGGTTTTTTGCCACCTGCAGATTGGTCTGCACCGCGTCAAAGGCGTAACTTGCAGAGGCACTGGCACCGCGGTCGCCCTTCGAACTGGCGTTGGCATTCAGCCTGTAGTTAAGACGGTCATTCACCGTGGCCGACACTCCCGTGTTGAAGGTGCTTCCGCTGTTGCGGCTGTAGCCCATGCTGTTACTGGTGTAGTACGTCGCGCCGCCCAGCGTGAACGGGATGTTGACGCCCAGCAATGCCTGGTAGTCCGGCGTCCCGCCCCAGGCGTTGCGCGTATGGCTGCCAGTCAGGAAAATGGACGCTCGACCAATCGAGGTGCTAGCGGAGAGGTTCGCCCCTGAAGTTTTGCCCGACTGACTCCAGTACGTCTGCTGCCAGTAGGAGGCGCTGAGATACAGGTTGTCGAAGAAGTGCGACAGCCGTACCTCGTAGCGGGCTTTCTCCCGGGAAAAGTAAAATGCATCGTCCCGGCGGAAGTCCGCAAACTCGGTATAACCTTGGGTCTGGTAGCGGTAGGTCAGCAGTTGCAGGTCGGTACGGTCGGTGAAGCTCTTGGCGTACTTGAACGCCACGCTGCCGCCTTGCTTCGTGGCACCGTCGTCATAGCTCGCCTTCGCTACGTTGACGTTGGTGGACAACGCACCAAAAATCCCCAGCGACAGGGTGGCACCCACGCCGCCGGTCTGGTAGTTATCGCTGAGGATGGAGGCCAGGTTCAGAGTCAGCACCGGGAAGCCGTAGTCGTAGCTGCCGAGCAAAAAGATGCCCTGTCCCGAGGAGAACGCATCCCCGACGTCAGAGGAGGTGCTCTTCTGACCCACCGCCACACTGTAGTTGGCCTCTCCTGGGCGCAGCAGGGTAGGTAAGGTGGCCACCGGGTACTCGGTCACCGTTTTCTGAGCGCCCTCACCCTCAACGGTCACCACCAGGTTGCCGTTGTTCACTGGAGAGAGATCGTCCAGCCGGTACGGCCCCGGCGGCACCACCGCCGAGTAGATGGTGTAGCCATTCTGGGTGATGGTGATACGGGAGGTCCCGCTGGCCACACCGGAAATTACCGGAGCATAGCCACTGGTCTTCCATGAGCGCATGTTGCTGTTGGATCGCAGTGAGGCGCCGTAGAAGCTAAAGTCGCTGAACAGCTCGGTGCGGGTCTGGGAGCGACCCAGTATCAGGTCGCCCTGAATCTCGCTGATGGCGGTGGAGAGCGTGATGTCGTTGGCCTGAAAGCGGCTCTCTGAACTGTTGCGGGTGGCGTTCATGTTGCTGGTCAGCACCCAGCGCCCCAGGTTCAGGCTGGTATTAAAACTGCCGTAGGCGTTCAGCTCATCGTTCGTGTTTTTATTAAAGTTGCCGTTATAGGTCAGACGAAAGCCGTTAATGCCGTAGTCCCACAGGGTGGTGTCATTCTTGTCCAGCAGGTAAGCCTGCGGGATAACAAAGTCCAGCGACTGAGCGTTGTAGTCAAATTCGGTGCGGGTGTGCGTGTTACGCGCCAACGGGTAACAGCCTCGGGCGGTATCAAACGCGTTCTGATAGGGTTCAGTCTTAAAGAAAATCCCGGCGGTGCGCAGCCACTCCGGCGACAGACACAACATCCCGTCGGCCTCTTCGGCCTGACTAATGGTCAGCATCATGCGGCCAGTATTGACACCATTGACCAGCACGTCCACGTAATATTCGCCCGACGGGTAATTCACGTCGGACTTCAGCACCGAGGGAACACCAGAAACATTACGCAGAAACAGCGTATTGAGTTCAGCCGCCTGGGTCAGTCCGGCATATAAGCTCAGACAGATAATAGAAAGGCGAGCTGATGGTAATACATTTCTGATGTTCATTTAATTTCTCAGCCCAGCATTATCGGAACAGATGTAAATAATAAAACCTGAAAACCTTTAGTGTAATTCCGGTGCGGCGACCTTATCGGAAATTAAGACGCCCCCTCCTTCAGCGATTATTTATAAGCAACCACGAATGCAGCAGCAGAATTATAACTACCGGCTTGATTAAGGCCGTTCAACTGAGCTTTGAATTTCGCGCCATCCGCCTTAAGAACGGCTCCGTCGAAATCAGCGCTCAGTTTTGAGGCAGTCATATCAACAATGGCCGTTGTTTTTGCGTTAACGGTGCTCAATTTCACCCATGAGCCCGTTGCGGTACCACCCTGGTTTTCCAGACCGCTCGCGTTGAACTGACCGCCCCAGGCAATCTCAGCTGTTTTAGTGGTATCAAGCGCGGCACAGCCTGCCTGAGTGTCATTTGGCTTGAGAGCAAATTCAACTTCCGTTGCCACATTGTCAATCGGTGCGGTACCCAGTTGAATCACGTTGTTCACTGCGCCGCTCACTTCTGGGATCAGATCACAGGTGGTAGCGGTGACCGCACCGATGAACTGAACCTCGCCATTAGCGGCGAAAGCGTTAGCCCCCCCCAGAGCAATCAGGGAGATGACGGATGCAATAATTGTTTTAAATTTCATTTAAAGTCCTATTTACTCCATTTATCGGGCGACTACAGAAAGTAAATACTTTTCTCAAGAGAGGATAAGTATTTCTCTTTCACGATATACATCAGGATGATTTATATTAAAACGAACTTAAATTTATATAATAAAAACCATGAGCAATGATGGTACACAGATAGAGAATCTATTCCGCCAACAGAATGGAATAATCTCAAGTATTTAAAAAAATAAACTTATTGCACAGGATATTAGTTTGGCCAGACAATAAATAACTGACAGTATCCAGATGACCGCTGACAAACGTGTTCACATTCGTCATTCCAGCCCATCAGGATTTATTCTGGAATTTTTCCATTAACGTACATCAACGGAATGTCCGTCAGCGCAAACACCTAATATAGATGCCTTCCTCCACCCAACTCAAAATGTATCTGACCAGTGTGTCTCCCCTATTCTCATCTGACTGGTTGCTATCTTACATATAATGAAACCTTACCTCGGTTCATTTTTTGCATTTTTTATTTTTAGTTTAGAATGAAGATAACTTAATCTGATCGCCCTGATCCCTCAACGCTGCCCCTCAATCATCATAAAATCTGTTGTCTCATGCGGTGTTAGTGCATCTCATGACGATGAGTAAAAGCCCCCCATAAGTGAACTGCCCCAAAACGTTGGATACCCAACGATTAAGGGGGCAGTTTTTTATGAGTAAGTATTCCTTCTGGCCGCTGACAAACCTCGATCCAACGATCACTGGTGGGGAAGACAAGCAGAAGAGTCAAGCGTTCGCACCAGAGAGGGCGCGGAGCGAGCCTACAAGGGCGTATTCACGGCATCTTGACGATCTGCCTGTTTTTGCCGCGGTGAGCATTTTGTCATTAACCTCAGGTGGTTTAAAGCTAACAATTAAAACCTACGTTTTAACCTACATTCTTATAACAAGTTAATAAAAGCAGCGCGAACATGACCTTACCCTCCTTTCATGCCGTTACGTTCTACCTGATTAACATCAATGCCCATTTTTTTCATTCTGGATAATAGGGTGGTACGCTTCAACCCTAGACGTATTGCCGCACCACGAGGCCCAGCGACGACACCATTTGTTTCTTTGAGCATCGAAATAATACGTTCCCGTTCATCGATTTCGTTGGCTGGGGAAAAGGGCGTGGCTTGCTGGACACCCAGCGGAGTTATCGGCACAGCGATCGGTAACGGGTGATGTAATTCGGTAAGCTGCATGTCCAGTACTGTTCCGCGCGTCAGCAACACCGCACGCTCAATGACATTCTCCAGCTCTCTGACATTACCTGGCCACGGCATCCGACTCAGTAAACGCAGCGTTTCTGCGGGGATACTGTCGATAGTACGTTTCATCCGTTTAGCGATTTTATAGGTGAGGAATTTCACCAATTGAGGAATATCTTCTGGCCGCTCACGCAGCGGTGGGATCACAATCGGGAATACGTTCAGACGATAATAAAGATCACTGCGAAATTCTTTGTCATTAACCATTTGCTTTAGATCACGGTTCGTCGCCGCGATGACTCGCACATTGACTGAAATAAGTTTATTACCACCGACGCGTTCAAACTCCTGTTCCTGAAGTATTCGCAATAATTTTGGCTGTAGCTCCAATGGGATTTCGCCGACTTCATCAAGAAACAGCGTGCCTTGGTCGGCTAACTCGAAACGCCCCATACGCTGAGCCGTCGCTCCTGTAAATGAACCTTTTTCGTGACCGAAAAGATCGCTTTCCATCAGTCCTGCGGGCATCGCGGCACAGTTCATTTTAACCATGCGTTGGCCACGGCGGTCACCCAGATTGTGAATAGCGCGGGCAATCAGCTCCTTGCCGGTACCGGTTTCACCGAGAATCAATACCGAACAGTCACTTTTGGCGACGATCTCTACCTGTTTCAACACGGCCGACATACTTGAACTACGCCCAACGATATCACTGAAATCAGGGTTATCGCTGTTGATTTGCTCAGTCAAATACAGGTTTTCATGCTGTAGCTTTTCTTTAAGGGTTTTGATTTGTTTATAGGCCAAAGCGTTATCAACCGCGATCGCGATCCGCTCGGCAATTTGCTGCAACAACCGTAAATTGGCTGCATTAAAATTGTCCGGCTGGCATTGCTCAAGCTTCAATACGCCTAACGTCTTATGTCCAAAGCGTAATGGTAAGATACATAGCGTTTTGGTCTGCTCTCGCCATAGTAGCGAAAATAATGTGCTGTTACCCTCGTCCGGTAACTCGTTGAAGGGAAGCACATTAGTCAGCAGCATCTCGCCGCTTTCCATAACTTGTTGCTCCAGCGAGCCGGCCAGTGTCATGCGGTTTTTTTCACGCTCAGCCAAGTGAGTTTGCACATAATGCATGGCATATACACTGGCGTGTTCACACTCCTTATCTGCGTCGCACAGCACAATACTGATCGCATTGATGTGGAAGAAATGATGAATGGTTTTGGCGATTTCTCCTGTCAGTTCATCAAGATCCAGCTTGGAAAGTACCGCATTGGTTATATCCACTAGAATACGAAAATCATCCCGTTCATGACGCAGTAACGATTGCTGAAGCAGTGCATTTTCACGTAGCTGCATTTGTTCAACCGCAATCGCCGCCAGCGAACAAAATTCATGCAGAGCGTCTTTATCTTCCTCACAAAAAGATCTGCTGTCCTGACGGGTAAACTCACAGCCACCCAATAACCTCGACGACGCCAATAACGGCACCAGGCAATAGTCAGTAAACGCGGGATAGAGGTTGAGTGCGGCCAATTGTGGATAACGCAGATGCAAAGCCTCGTGGCTCCAGACCTGCATTTTCGGCTGCTGTAGCAATGAATATACTGGCCCGGTTGCCAGCAGAGTTTCATCTTCATAG
Organism: Yersinia ruckeri ATCC 29473; assembly: GCF_000754815.1. Lineage (GTDB taxonomy): Bacteria > Pseudomonadota > Gammaproteobacteria > Enterobacterales > Enterobacteriaceae > Yersinia > Yersinia ruckeri. The sequence goes on along the minus strand of NZ_KN150747.1, from coordinate 2,334,580 downwards.
CGCACTGGCTGATGGTGTAGATCCCGGCCATAAAAACTGACACGCTCACTGTGACTGTTACTGTCAAACAACACCAGTGTCAGCGCCTCGGCGAGACCGGCTTGCTGAACAACATGAGTTAATGCTTCCAACAGCGATGCCATGTTTTGCTGTTGCAACAACGTGCGCGTCAACTCGAGTAATCCTTTGTGTTTTATCGTGCTCATTGTTCCACTCTATATGGCATTTCGTTCTGGATAATCTGAGTTCTGCAAATAAAAGCAGTAATGAAAATTCTACACTTTGAATAGACCCCAGTTTCCTAGACGGTTGCGTGCCTCATGAACCAGGCACTTTCATAAACTGCAGGTGGTTGATCTTCACAGGCACTGTGACGCCGTTTAGCATTATAAAACATCTCTACATAATCGAAGATATCCGCCTTCGCTTCTTCTCTATTTTTATAGATCCGTTTCTTTATGCGTTCTCGTTTTAGCAACTGAAAAAAGCTTTCAGCCACCGCGTTATCATGGCAATTACCTCGGCGACTCATGCTGCTTTTTAAATTGTGAGCGGTCATAAAATGCTGACATCTTTCGCTCGTATATTGCGAGCCCTGATCCGAATGGATTAGTACTTTTGCCGTTGGTTTACGTCGCCACACTGCCATCAACAAGGCGTCCATCACCAGCTCTGCTGTCATTCGCCCCCCCATACTCCAGCCGATAACCCGACGCGAGAAAAGATCGAGAACAACGGCCAGATACAACCATCCCTCATGCGTTCTGATATAGGTCATGTCACTCACCCAATGCGTATTGGGGGTAGGAACAATGAACTGGCGTTCAAGGTAATTAGGGTTGGCAACTGATGTTTTTCCGCCGCCGTAATAGCGGCGTTTCCGATATCCGGTTTGAGAAGCCAACTCTGCAAGCCTCATTAGGCGCGCGATCCTGTTACGCCCAGCTCGCTCACCCAAGTCTTTCATGTCGAGCCAGATTTTTCGATAACCATAAACCGTACCACTTTCAAGCCACAGTTGTTTAATGAGGCCTGTTTGGCGCTCATCTTGCCTGGCGCGCAGAGATTGAGGCCGTTTTAGCCACTGGTAATAACCGCTGTAATGGAGGCCAAGAACCAGACACAACCGGCGTACCGCATAAAAGGTCGACTATTTTTTTAATGAAGGCGTACTTCAGCCTGACGTTCTTGCAAAGTACGCGGCGGCCTTTTTTAAAATATCTCGCTCTTCAGTCACCCGCTTAAGTTCTTGCCTGAGGCGCTTTACTTCGTGCTGGAGGGCATCGTCCTGCTTGCGCTGTGGTTCGGGTTTTTGGTAACGCTTGATCCATGCGTAAAGGCTATTGGTGGAAACACCAAGTCGTGCCGCAACCTCAGAAACAGGGTATCCCTGCTCGTTAATCTGTTTTACAGCTTCAATTTTGAATTCTTCAGTGAACGTTTTGACTGACATAAACACTCCTTCATTAGGCCTCCATTATGAGGCAAAAAAGTGTCTACGAAACCCGGGTCTATTCACTTTTCTTTGTCGCCCTCTCCCTGATGAGATCAACAAATCCGGGGTAATGGCTCAGCATGGGGCAACATTAAGCGACGAGAAATACCCAGCGCACCACGTACACAAACCTGCGGGTCTACAGTCACCTCACCGATTGTCACAGCGTCAACACCCAAAACGTGCTCGCGCAATATTTTCAGTACCCTTTTTTCAGCTTCAGCGGATACGACTAAAACCACTTTTCCCTCATTTGCAAAGTTCAGTGGCTCCAGCCCCAGAAGTTCACAAATACCTCTGACCGCAGGTCTGACGGGTAGCGCATTGTCGTCAATGCAAATCCCCAGGCCACTGGCCTGGTGGAATTCATGCAGAATGGCATTAACTCCGCCACGCGTCGCATCACGCAATGCATGCACACCTGAGAGTGTCCGTAATGGAGCAATCATCGCGGCCAAGACCGCGCAATCACTTTGTACCGCAAGATCCATTTCCAGCCGCTCACGAAGATTGAGGATCGCCGCACCGTGATCACCAAGTGTCCCGCTGACGATGACTTTATCGCCCACCTGAATCCTTTTCGCCGCCCAAGTAACTGCCGTCGGGATCACGCCGATCCCTGCGGTATTGATGAAAATTTTGTCCGCCGCACCACGCTGAACAACTTTAGTATCGCCAGTGACAATAGCTATACCGGCTTCATTCGCCGTTACGGCCATCGCGCTGACGATTTTTTGTAAGTCATCGAGAGGAAAACCCTCTTCTAGAATAAATCCGCAGGAAAGAAAAGCCGGTGTCGCGCCAATGACGGCCAGATCATTGGCCGTTCCGCACACCGCCAGTTTGCCGATGTTGCCACCGGGAAAGAAGATGGGATCAATAACATAACTGTCGGTGGTAAAGGCCAGGTGGTCACCCTGACAACTGAGGGCAGCCAATGACAATCGGGCGCTGTCTTCACGCTCATTCAGCCACGGATTATCGAACGCCTGTAGAAACATACGTTCAATCATCTGTTGCATGGCACGCCCACCACTGCCGTGCGCCATAGTAACGACTTGATTATGACTGCTCATCTCACCTCCTTGTGTTGTTGATACTGCACTCTTTTTTCGCTTTCCTGATACCGGTACTGATACCAGGCCGCACAAGCCCCTTCGGAAGAGACCATCAGTGCACCAAAAGCGTTATGCGGTGTACAACCATGGCCAAAAAGTGGGCACTGATGTGGTTTACAACGTCCTGTCAGGACGTCGCCACAGCGCGCCTGTGGATCATCGGCGACAGACTGTATTTGGGGCGTGAAACGCCGCTCGGCATCAAACCCGGCATAAGTGTCTGTTAGCGAAATACCTGATTCTGCAATTAACCCTAGTCCACGCCATTCGCTACTGCCCGCAAGCTGAAATACCTCACGTATGGCATCCAGTGCCAGCAGATTACCTTGTTCAGCAACCACTCGACGGTATTGGTTTTCAGTTTTACACGACGCCTCGCAGAATTGTTCCACCAGCATCAACACGCTTTGCAGCATATCCAGTGGTTCAAATCCACTGATCACCAACGGTTTGCCGAACTGTTCACTGATGAAATTATACGGAGTAGTCCCGATCACCATGCTGACATGGCCTGGTGCGAGAAATGCATCGATATGGACATCATGCTGTTGCAGTAGGCTGCGTAAGGTGGGGATCAGGCTGATGTGTTGACAGAAGATGCTGAAATTGCTCATACCTTCACGCCGCGCTTTTTGCAGTGTGACGGCCGTGACTGGCAACGTGGTTTCAAAACCAAGGGCAAAAAATACTACCTGACGGTGCGGATATTCTCGCGCCAGTTTTAACGCATCGAGCGGAGAATATACCACTCGCACATCAGCACCGCGCTCGCGCGCCTGTAGTAGCGAACCCTGTTTACCTGGTACACGCAGCGCATCACCAAAGGTGCAGAAAATCACCTCGGGATGTGCAGCGATTTCACAGCAGGCATCAATGCGCCCCATCGGTAACACGCAGACCGGACAACCAGGCCCGTGAATAAACTCAAGCTGTGGGGGGAGTAGTTGGTCTAGCCCAAATTTAAAGATAGCGTGGGTATGACCACCGCACACTTCCATAATCTGCATCGGTTTTTCTGCGCTAAAGGGCAACAGTCGCGCCCGCTGATGCAAGCGTTCAATCAATACGTTAGCCAGTTCTGGGTCGCGGAATTCATCAACAAAACGCATTAATTCACTTCTCCCTTGCCGAGAAACAGTGCAACATCGGCTTCTACTTCCTCCATGGCATGTAACGCAGCCAGTGTTTCCTCAGCCTCTTGCTCACTGAGTTTGCTTAACGCGAAACCGACGTGGATCAGCACCCAACAACCGATAAGCTGCTCGCGTACACCGTCACACACCAGCGCAATATTCACTTCGCGGCGCATTCCACAGACTTGCGCCCATGCGTGATCCGCTTGCTGTTCATGTAGCGCAACAATTTGTCCTGGAATGCCTATGCACATCGCTGTTGCTCCAACCATGTCAGCCATTGAGCCAATCCTTCACCTGTGGTAGCCGACAATTGAATGACTTCAATATTGGGATTCACCTGACGCGCATTATCGATGCAGGCATTGACGTTAAAATTGACATAAGGTAGCAAATCTATTTTGTTGATGATCATCAGGCGGGAAGCGGCAAACATATGTGGATATTTCAGCGGTTTATCATCACCTTCCGTGACGGAAAGTACCGCGACTTTATGGTGTTCACCCAGGTCGAAACTGGCTGGACACACCAGATTGCCGACGTTTTCAATAAATAGCAGGCTATTATTTTTCGGTGCTAATTGATGTACTGCATCGTGAACCATCTGTGCGTCTAAATGACAGCCTTTGCCGGTATTCACCTGAATCGCCGGAACGCCAGTCGCACGGATCCGATCAGCATCGTGAGTGGTTTGCTGGTCACCTTCTACTACAGCGCAATCAACATCAGGGGCGAGACGAGTCAACGTGCTGGTCAGCAGTGTCGTTTTACCAGAACCGGGACTCGACACCAGATTTAACACCAAAATTGCGCTGTCAGCAAAATGCTCGCGGTTGTGTGCAGCAATATGGTTGTTCTTTACCAGTACATCCATTTCAATATCGATCAAACGGCGCGGTGCAAACGGTAGACCAGAGGAATGCGCGGAGCGGATCCCATGGCCGTGATCGTGAGAATGTTGATTGCTGACACCTTCAATATGAAGTTCACTGCTGGCACAACCACAGGTAACGCACATAGCTTTCTCCTTGGGCAAACTGGTGCCCGTTATTCGATTTCGATACGTTTGATTTTCATGCCATCGTCGGCTGAGACGCGCAAATTACGTCCACCGCATTGTGGGCAAAGCAGTACACCAGGGCTAAGTAATGAGACCTGCTGCTGGCAATCGTGGCACCAACTGTCTGCTGCTGGCGTATTGAGATGCAACGTGCATCCTTCGGCCAACGTTTGCCGACACACCAGTTCGAAACAAAATTTCACCGCCTCCGGCTCTACACAGGAAAATGCACCTATATCCATCCACACTGCCGTAATGCGTCGGGCATTATTTTCCTGCCCGAACTGTTGCATTATTTCTACGGCATTCTGGCACAGCGTGATCTCATGCATAATTTTATTACCGATGCGTAAAATAAAAGCATCTGCAATATCAATGCCAAAAATATCGTCACAAATAAAAACCGTTAATTCGATAAAAAAATAATTATCTGCGCTCTCCCGTCATATATGTCGAAAAGAAGTGTCATCGACATGTCATTTATTTTTACGCGATACATAAAAATACATGGGAATAATTTAACTCGATGATTTTAAATGTATTTAAATTAATGATTCGAATTGGCACGTTTTATGCCAGTAGGTTCTGTATGCGCTGCATTGATGTCGCGATTTGACGAACATCACCAGCTCCCATGGATAAATCACAATAGGTAATGATCATGAGCACTCTTAGCGAACTCAGTAGTAAAGCAGACTATATTGCCAGTAGAAATAACCAGTTACGAACGCAATGGCGCACCTATGAAAATAGCTTGACGCAGGCTATAACCCAATCAAAAAACAATATAAACCATGAGGTTAGATGTGGTGAGAGTCAGGGTATCAGCTTTACTCTGTTTAGCCATTTTGCCATCAATATTCATTTGTGTGATGATTTTTACAGTCACGATATTGTCTACAGCCTGAACCTCTCACCAAGCAGTGATCAGCCTGATTTCAAAGCCTTTGCGCATGCCCACCTGACTGAAGAGGGGCTGGTTGACGGCAGCGTCGATATTCGCGATAAAAATGCCGTTTTTGAACATTATCTCAATAAGATTTTCGTTATTTACCAATGTTTATTTGATTCTCTACGTGACAATAAATCGGTCTATAGACAATTAAAACAATTAATCGGCTACACGAAGAATAGCGACTGAAATAGATTTAAACCGACAAGGTAACAAACTATTTCACACTGCTATTTTGGCGATATCGACTGAAACCAATTCCGACATAAATGTCGAAATGTCATTTTAAGTACCCATTTCGTCATCTTTGACGAAATACCAAGGAGACTTTATGCGTCGCGTTGCCGCCATAAATCATTATCTGATAGCCGACCCTAAATTGTGTATTGGCTGCAATACCTGTATGGCCAGTTGTTCGCAGGAACACCAACGCCACGGTTTACAATCCGCGCCTCGCTTACAGGTGATGCGAAACCGTCTGGATTCTGCCCCCGTGATGTGCCACCAGTGTGAAGATGCGCCCTGTGCACAAGTTTGCCCAGTCAATGCGATCACTCACGAAAATAACGCGATTCATCTCAATGAAAATCTGTGTGTCAGTTGCAAGCTGTGCGGCATCGCCTGTCCCTTTGGCGCGATCACCTTTTCAGCCAGCACACCGGTGGATATCCCGCGCGACTGCAATACCTCAAAAGCCCTGCCTGCACCGCGCGCGCCGCGCGCTATCAGCCCGTTTCTTGATTGCGTTCCCGGGCTGCGCGCTGTGGCAGTGAAATGCGATTTATGCAGTTTCAGTCCTGATGGACCCGCTTGCATGAAAACTTGCCCAACACAGGCGATTCGGTTCGTTACCGCCGATGTAGCCCAACACGCCAATCAGCAAAAACGCCTGAACGCAATGAACGTATTTCCGGAGGTCAAACCATGACAGCGTTATTCGCGTTGCACCCTGCCTCATTACTGACACTGGCATTAGTACTCTGGTTGTTGAGTGGCATAGTCGGCTGGCTTTTGGTTGACAGAGTCAAAGTCAGCAGCCTGATTTCAGGTCTCGGTGGCGCAGTGGCCTCCCTTGCTGGGATCCTTGCCGCAACCCAATTATTACTGGCTGGCACGGCACAACAGATACGCTTGCCACTGGTACATTTTTCTGCCGAATTCAGCCGGCTGAATGCGCTGTTACTGCTGGCGATATCGGTGACATCTCTGTTTTGTAGTTTGTACTCCTGCGCATGGCTGGCAAATACCCATCGGTGCCAACGCGCACGTACTGGTCTGCTGTGTCATCTGCTGATGGCTGCGCTGACAGCCGCGGTCATCTCCGCTAACGCCGTTGAGCTTATCTTGATGATGGAGCTGGCCGCGCTGTGTGCTTATTTCCTGATCCTGCAAGCCGATGACGAGAAAAGCCGTCGGGCGGCGCTGAATCAGTTTTTGTCTGGCCGATTCGGCACAATCAGTCTGATTTTGGCCTTCGCGGTGTTGCATTACGCCAGTGGTAGCCAAGGTTTTGATAGTTTGAGTTTTGAGAGCCTTCGTCACACTGAGTTCTCCGGCGGGGTAAAATCTGTCGCCTTTTTGCTGGCGCTGATCGGTTTCGGGCTGTATGCCGGGATCATTCCGCTGCACGCTTGGGTGCCGCAGTCACATTCTAGTGCGCCCGCTCATGCCGCTGCCTTATTCTCTTCTGCCCTGATGAAAGTCGGTATTCTCGGTGTGATTAAAATCGGGCTGGATTTGCTCGGGGCACCGCCGCTGTGGTGGGGGGTGGTGGTTTTGCTATTGGCGATCTTGACGGCGTTTCTTGGTGGGCTTTACGCCCTGATGGAGCACGATATCCGTCGGCTATTGGCGTATCACACGCTGGAAAACGTTGGGATTATTCTGCTGGGTATTGGCGGCGCGATGGTCGGGGTGGCACTGAAGCGACCGGAATTGGCCTCGTTGGCTCTGCTGGCCGGACTGTTTCATCTGTTCAACCACGGTCTGTTTAAAACGACGCTCTTCTTGGGAGCCGGAGAAGTTGAGCTACAAACCGGTATTAAGGATATGGAAAAACTCGGCGGCATCGCGTACCGGATGCCATGGACGACTATCGCGATGCTCATTGCGCTGATGTCAATGGCAGCGCTGCCCCCGCTGAACGGCTTCGCCAGTGAATGGCTGCTGTATCAATCGTTGTTTCAGCTCAGCAGCAGTCCGATGTTTATCACTCGGCTGCTCGGGCCGCTGCTGGCGGTCGGTCTGGCACTCACCGGTGCGCTGGCATTGATGTGTATTGCCAAAGTCTTCGGCGTCACCTTCCTCGGTACACCACGCAGTCAGGCAGCGTCAGATGCCACGCAGTCAGGCAGCGTCAGATGCCACGCCAGCACCTCTCGTCATGACGCTGAGCAGCATCATGCTTGCCGCGCTGTGCGTAATTTTTGGTGTCGCTTCCCCGTGGATTATCCCGCAGTTTTCACTGATTGCCACCGCTGTTCTACAGTCGCCATTATTGCAAAGCACGCAGCACGGTGTGGTGTTTTCCTCATCTTCAGCCGTCTCTGCGCCGATGCTGGCGCTGTTGTTGCTGGCGATGCCGCTCTTACCTTGGATTATCGCCCATCTCTTGCGCGGAACCCGTCTGGCAAACCGTCAACGGGGGGATGCCTGGGCCTGTGGCTACGGACATTCTGCTGACATGGTGGTCACCGCCACGGGTTTCACTCAGCCGCTGCGCGTGATGTTTGCACCACTGTACCGCCTGCGCCGTCAAGTGACGCCTGTTGCTCTGGTTTCTACGCTACATCAGGGATGGCTGGGCGCATGCTGCCGTCGACTGGCTTTTATCGAACTGGCCGTGTTGCTGGTCGTGGCTTTTGCCTAAGGAAATGACTATGAATCTTCCCTTCTTACTGGCTGGTTCGCTGTGGCCACTGGCGCTGATTCAAGCTATTGCGCTGCTGGCCGTGGCACCGCTGTTTACTGGATTGAGTCGCGTGATGCGTGCCCGAATGCACAACCGACAAGGGCCAGGCGTCTTACAGGAATACCGTGATATCGCCAAGTTACTGAAAAGACAAAGCGTAGCACCCATGGCATCCGGTGTGGCATTTCGCAGTATGCCGTACTTGCTAACTGGCGGATTACTGGTGATTGCCACCGCCCTACCGATGGTAACACTGGCATCACCGATCGGCGCCGCGGGGGATGTCATCACCGTTATTTATCTGTTCGCCGTGGTGCGTTTTGTTTTTGCCATCGCGGGGCTGGATACCGGCAGCACGTTCACTGGCATCGGTGCCAGCCGTGAAGCAGTGCTCGGTATTTTGGTTGAGCCTATTTTGTTGCTGGGGCTTTGGATCGCGGCGCTGGTCGCGGGTTCGACCTCACTCAGCGCCATCGCCAGTTGCGTGCGGTATTGGCCACAATCATCGTCCCTGACATTGATTCTAGCGGGTCTGGCCTGTGCCTTTGCGACCTACATCGAGATGGGCAAATTGCCGTTTGATATGGCGGAAGCTGAACAGGAATTGCAGGAAGGTCCGCTGACGGAATATTCCGGTGCGGCGTTGGGCGTGCTGAAAATCGGCATAAGTCTAAAGCAATGGGTGGTGTTGCAACTTTTTCTTGGCCTGTTTTTCCCTTTCGGGCTGGCAGAGCACATCACGCCGCTATCGCTGCTTGTCGCCGTGGTGCTGTGTTTGTTGAAACTGCTGATCGCCATTTTTTTGGTATCGCTGATCGAAAACAGCGTTGCCCGTCTGCGCTTTCTCAAAACGTCCCGTACCACGTGGGCGGGGTTCGGGCTAGCGTTTCTGGCACTGGTATCCTGGCTGGTCGCAGGCTGACCTGACCTTTTTTTATCCCGCGACGACGGGAAGAGGCTTTGTAATGAGTGAATTCAATACCGCATTAAATCAGCACCCTGTTGGTCATCATTATCTGGCAGCGCTGGCCAAACAGTTTCCATCAGCGGTACAGGGCAGTGAATGGCAGACCGATACGCAGGTAACGGTGACCATCAAACTGAACGCCCTACCCGACGTGGTTGAGTGGCTGTATTACCAGCAGGGCGGCTGGTTGTCGGTACTATTTGGCAATGACGAACGCACGCTATGCGGCAACTACGCGCTGTATTACGTGATGTCGATGGAGCAAGGTGTGAAGTGCTGGATAACCGTGCGCGCTGAAGTGGACCCGGTTTCGCTGGAATTTCCGTCGGTCACGCCGCGGGTTCCGGCGGCTGTCTGGGGCGAACGCGAAGTCCGCGACATGTACGGATTACGTCCCGTGGGTTTGCCAGACGAACGCCGGCTGGTACTGCCAGATGACTGGCCTGACGATCTCTATCCGTTGCGTAAAGATTCGATGGATTATCGCCAGCGCCCCGCGCCAACCACCGACGAAGAAACCTATCCGTTTATTTCCGAGGCCAAAGCAGGCAGCAAAATTGTGCCGATTGGCCCGCTACACGTTACCTCTGATGAACCGGGACACTTTCGACTGTTTGTCGACGGTGAAGACATTATCGACGCCGATTACCGCCTGTTTTACGTTCATCGCGGTATGGAAAAACTGGCCGAAACCCGGATGGGGTACAACGAAGTGACGTTCCTGTCCGATCGTGTTTGCGGCATCTGCGGCTTTACGCACAGCGTGGCATACACCTCGTCAGTGGAAAATGCGATGGGCATCGTGGTGCCAGAACGGGCGCAGATGATTCGCTCCATTCTGCTAGAAGTCGAACGTCTACACAGTCATTTGCTCAACTTGGGGTTGGCCTGCCACTTTGTTGGTTTTGATTCCGGTTTTATGCAGTTTTTCCGCATTCGTGAACAGTCAATGAAGATGGCGGAAATCCTGACCGGCGCACGTAAAACCTACGGCATGAATCTGATTGGTGGCATGCGTCGCGATATCTTAAAAGATGACATGATCCAGACCATCGCATTAGCTGGCAGCATGCGCCGCGACTTTAATCAGTTGGTCGATATTTTACTGAGTACGGCGAATACCGAGCAACGCAGCGTCGGCGTCGGCATTTTGGACCCTCAAGTGGCTCGCGATTTCAGCAATGTAGGTCCGATGGTGCGCGGCAGCGGCCATCGCCGCGATATGCGCCACGATCACCCTTACGCTGGTTACGCCAAACTACCGTTTGAGTTGTATAGCGAAACCGGTAACGACGTTTATTCGCGCCTGAAAGTCCGCATTCATGAAGTCTTTAACGCGCTGAATATGATCGAGTTCGGCCTGCAAAGCCTGCCGAGTGGACCGCTAATGGTAGAAGGTTTTACTTATATCCCCCACCGCTTCGCCCTTGGTTTTGCCGAAGCACCACGCGGCGACGACATTCACTGGAGCATGACCGGCGACAATCAGAAGTTGTTCCGCTGGCGCTGTCGAGCCGCGACCTACGCCAATTGGCCAACCCTGCGCTACATGTTGCGTGGCAATACGGTGTCCGATGCCCCCTTGATCATCGGTAGCCTCGACCCTTGTTATTCCTGCACCGACCGTATGACCGTCGTCGACGTGCGTAAGAAAACAACGATTGTCGTGCCTTACAAAGAGATCGAGCGTTACGGCATAGAACGCAAGAATTCGCCACTTTAAGGAACGCTTCATCATGATAAAGCTGATTAAAAAAGTGCTAAAAACTGGCACGGTAACCGTGGCCTATCCGTTCAAAGCGCTGGATCTGGCAGCAAACTTTCGCGGGAAACCTGAATATAACGCACAGCAATGTATCGGCTGTGGAGCTTGCGCTAATGCCTGCCCTTCCAACGCGCTGACCATGACTCCAGCCGAAGATGGCGAAAGTCTCCGTTGGTCGCTGTTTTTAGGGCGCTGCATTTTCTGTGCCCGCTGCGAGGAAGTATGCCCAACCGCAGCAATACACCTGTCGCAGGAATTTGAGCTGGCAGTATGGCGCAAAGAAGACTTGTTCGAAACGGCCGATTTTCCGGTTTGTGCCTGCCGTGAATGCGGCAAACCCTATGCCGTGCAAAAAGAAATCGACTTCGCACTGAGCCTATTACAGGACAGTGCCGCGTTGAGTGATCAACAAATGGCCGATCGTCGCGTGCAGTACGAAACCTGTCCGACATGCAAAAGTAGGCACAGCCTTTCTTCCAGTGACCGCATTGATCTCGGTCGACATATGACCACGGAGGCCTATTGATGAGCCAGACGCTAATTGGGCCTCGTGACGAAAATGGCCTGCCGGTTCCCGTCACTATTGACGAAAGTATTGCCAAACTAAAATCCACGTTGCTGACCAGCATTCGTCGCTCCGCCTATGTTTACCGCGTAGACTGCGGCGGCTGTAACGGCTGTGAAATCGAGATTTTCGCCGCAATTTCTCCGCTGTTCGATGCTGAACGCTTCGGGATCAAAGTCGTCCCCTCGCCACGCCATGCCGATATTCTGCTGTTTACCGGTGCCGTCACCCGCGCGATGCGCATACCGGCGCTGCGGGCATGGGATTCCGCACCCGATCCCAAAATATCTATTTCTTATGGTGCATGTGGCAACAGCGGTGGGATCTTCCATGACCTGTACTGCGTTTGGGGTGGCACGGACAAAATCGTGCCGGTTGACGTTTATATTCCAGGTTGTCCGCCAACGCCAGCCGCCACTATTTATGGCTTCGCCATGGCACTCGGTTTGCTCGATCAAAAAATCAACGGCCAGCAACACAACGAGACCGCCGCCGAACCCGCCACCTTATTGCATCCCGACTTACCGCAGCCGCTGCGGGTGTTACTCGATCGTGAAGCACGTCGCATGGCGGGTTATCGCTATGGTCGCCAGATTGCCGATCAGTTTATGAACATGATCGCCGAACCCGGTTTACAGCCCATTGAACAACGCATATCAGACTATCTCGCCCAACAAGGCGATAGGCGGCTCAATGAAATTATTGGCAATCTGCAACACATTTATCAGCAGGTTCTGAGCGGCGAGGTTCGCCTGTGAAGACGTTAGGAAATGACCAACGCTACGCACAGCATCAACCCTGTCCTGGCTGGCAACCGCCCAAAAATAAGGTGGTGTTCTATTCCTTAAGCGGCAAATTTATTGATGAGAAAAATGCACAAAAGCGCAGTTCGCCCAAGGTACAGGAAGTGGTTTATTACAGCCTGGCGATTGGCCATCATCTCGGTGTGATTGACTGCCTTAAATCGCGCCTCGAATGTCCTCTCGACGCTTATGGATTATGGATTAATCTCCTGCCGGAACATGGTGAAGCGCAACGCAAGCTCACCGGCGTACAGCGTTTTGGCGAAATCACTATCGATAGCAGCCACACACATTGTCTGGCATTGGCGTTGCGCGATGCCCTTCCACAGATGAACGTGCAACAACAAGGCTGGAGCGAACAGCTGATTACGCTGTTACAACAGATTGAAAACGATCCTGCTATGTACCTGATGGTTCGGAGATACGATGCCTGATTTTACCTCGCGCTACGCCCTATTATGTGTCGGTAACAGCATGATGGGTGATGACGGTGCTGGCCCTCGATTGGCCGAATTATGTGCTGAACAACCACTCGCTGGTTGGACGGTGGTTGATGGCGGTGCGGCACCGGAAAATGACATCGGTTTTTTACGTGAGTTACAGCCGCAACACTTGGTGATTGTCGATGCCACCGACATGGGGTTGGCTCCCGGAGAGATGCGTATTATCGACGAAAAGGACATTGGCGAAATGTTCATGATGACCACGCACAACTTGCCACTAACCTATCTGATGCAACAGTTGCGTGAAGATATCCCACAGATCACCTTTGTCGGCATCCAGCCTGACGTTGTGGCGTTTTACTACCCGATGAGTGCCGTCGTTGAGCAGGCAGTCTGCTGTATCCACCAGCGGTTACCGGATCTGGAAATCGGTCTGGGTATCGCCCTTTTTCAGGCTGAAAGCGGCTGACCGCGGCAGTCGACACAATTGTCGATGCGGTGACAGATCTGACATCACGTCAGTAGTGAGTTTCGTCACCGCAAGAATACCCGTTCGTAACTCACTGAATAAAAGCAATAAAAATTTAATTCTAGCATTGGCATGGTTTATGTATAGCCGATGGTCAGAACCCTTTACCAAGAGACGAAATCATGAACCGTTTCATTATTGCCGATCCCAAAAAATGCATCGGCTGTCGTACCTGTGAAATTGCCTGTGTGATGGCACATAGCGATTCACAGGATATCTCACTACTTAATGCCAGCACCTTTGCCCCGCGCTTACACGTGATCAAAGGTGTCAATCTCAGCACCGCCGTCATGTGTCGCCAGTGTGAAGACGCTCCTTGCGCCAATGTGTGCCCAAATGGAGCCATTGCCCGTATCGACGACCACATTCAGGTGATGCAAGAACGTTGCATCGGCTGTAAAACCTGCGTGGTCGCCTGCCCCTACGGCGCAATGGAGGTGGTTACCAAACCGATATTCCGCCAAAACGGTGCGGCAATAAGCGCAACATCCGATAAAGCCGAAGCACACAAATGTGACCTGTGCCATGCCCATGCTGAAGGTCCAGCCTGTATCGACATCTGTCCGACCAATGCGCTGTTCGCCATCGATCGTAATCAATTACAAGAAATGAACGCAGAAAAACGCCGCCGCGCTGCGCTCGACAGCACTTCACCGTTGCTGTTTTAACCCCAGATAGAGGAAGTAAAAACATGAAAAAAATCACCACTGTCTGCCCTTACTGCGGGGCCGGATGCAAAATGAATCTGGTTGTGGATAACGGCAAAATCGTTCGTGCAGAAGCGGCTGAAGGTGTCACCAATCAAGGGGAGCTCTGTCTGAAGGGCTATTACGGCTGGGATTTCCTTAATGATACCAAACTGCTCACACCGCGCCTGACGCAACCACTGATTCGCCGTCATAAAGGCGGTAAATTTGAAGCGGTCAGTTGGGATGAAGCCATCCGTTATACGGCGCAACGCCTAAAAGAAATCAAACAAAAATATGGCCCACGTTCGATTATGCATACCGGTTCGTCCCGTGGTACTGGCAATGAAACCAACTATGTGATGCAGAAATTTGCCCGGGCGGTGATCGGTACGAACAATGTTGATTGTTGTGCCCGTGTGTGTCACGGCCCGTCAGTTGCCGGCCTGCAAGCCACGCTCGGCAACGGCGCGATGAGTAACTCCATCGGCGATATTGAAAACTCCAAATGCTTGTTGGTGATCGGCTATAACTGCGCCGATTCCCACCCGATCGTTGCCCGTCGCGTGATCAAAGCCAAAGAAAAAGGCGCACAGATTATTGTCTGTGACCCACGCCGTATCGAAACCGCCCGCATCGCCGACCAGCATTTGCAAATCACCAACGGCTGCAATATGGCATTGGTCAATGCTTTCGCGTATGTGCTGATCGAAGAAAATCTGTATGACTACGACTATGTCGCCAAATACACCGAAGGCTTCGATGAGTACCGCAAAAACGTAGCCGACTATTCACCTGAAGCCGTCGCGGAACAGACGGGTGTTTCGGCACAACAAATTCGTCAAGCGATGCGAACTTACGCTGCCGCGCCTTCTGCCACCATCATGTGGGGCATGGGTGTTACCCAGTTTGGTCAGGCGGTGGACGTGGTGAAAGGTCTGGCTGGGTTGGCATTGCTGACCGGTAATATCGGGCGAGCCAACGTTGGCGTCGGTCCGGTGCGGGGGCAAAATAACGTGCAGGGTGCCTGTGATATGGGCGTCTTGCCGAATGAGTTCCCTGGCTATCAGTCGGTTACCGACCCTCTAGTTCGAGCGAAATTTGCCGACGCATGGGGCATTGATGTTAATCAAATGGATACCGAAGTCGGCCATCGTATTACCGAAATCCCGCATCTGGCGTTGGAAGGCCACGTTAAAGCCTACTACATCATGGGGGAAGATCCGTTGCAGACCGAAGCCGATTTAAGTCTGGTACGTAAGGGCTTTGAAGCATTGGAGTTGGTGATAGTTCAGGACATTTTCATGACCAAAACGGCAGAGCAGGCCGACGTCATTCTACCCGCCACCTCTTGGGGTGAACACGGAGGCGTGTTCTCCTGTGCCGATCGCGGTTTCCAACGTTTTGAGAAAGCGATTGAGCCGAAATACAACATCAAACGTGACTGGGAAATTATTAGCCTACTATCCAGTGAGCTGGGTTATCCGATGCACTATAACGACAACCAGGAAATTTGGGATGAAATGCGTGAACTATGTCCACTGTTCTACGGTGCAACCTACGAGAAAATGGGTACGCTGGGGCATATTCAGTGGCCTTGCACCACGCTAGACAGCCCTGGAACGCCATTTTTGTATCAGGACAATCACTTCGATACTCCATCGGGTAAAGGCCAGCTTTTTGCTGCGCCGTGGCGCGCGCCAGCCGAAGTGCCGGACGCCGATTACCCGTTGGTGCTCTGTACCGTGCGCGAAGTCGGTCACTATTCCTGCCGCTCAATGACCGGTAACTGTGCCGCCTTGCAAACACTGGCCGACGAACCAGGCTTTGTGCAGATGCACCCACAGGATGCGCAGGTGCTGGGTATTCGCGATCAGCAGTTGGTCTGGGTCTCCTCACGCCGCGGTAAAGTCATTTCACGCGCCAATTACAACGAGCGCATCAATCTCGGCGCGGTGTACATGACTTATCAATGGTGGATTGGTGCGTGTAACGAACTGACGCAGGAAAATTTGGATCCGATCTCCAAAACGCCGGAAACCAAATATTGTGCAGTCAAAGTCGAGCATATCGCTGATCAGCGTTGGGCCGAAAACTTCGCCCAGCAAAGTTATAGCGACATGAAAGCCCGTCTGCGCAGTGCCGTTGAAGATGTGATTCCAGTGGTTGAGATTTAGTTTTTCTGATTAGCGCTTATCGTTAAATAGCGACATTGATAGCCAAAATAATTCGAGTTACAGAAAGGCAGCCAGTCAGTAAGTGCTGACATGAGTCATGTGTTTGGATTCGCGCGTGCAGCTAACGCATCTGTAGCTCGAAATATGAAGGGTATGAGGTTTTTATGTCTGATTCCGCTCTACACATTCGCATCCGCGGCAAGGTTCAAGCGGTGGGTTTTCGACCCTTTATCTGGCAACTGGCTAATAAGCTACGGCTTAGCGGAGAAGTGTGTAACGACGGTTCAGGCGTAGACATCAGACTGGTTCAGTCGGTCAACATTGATCTTTTTATCGAAGAATTACAACGCGAATGCCCACCATTGGCGCGTATTGACCAAATCCTATTTGAATCTTTTGACTGGCTCACTCCACCGCAAGATTTTACCATTACCACGAGTCAGCAGAGCCAGATGGAGACGCAGGTAACACCCGATGCCGCCACTTGCCCTGCATGCCTGAAAGATATCACTCAACCTGATGATCGTCGTTTTGGCTACGCTTTTACCAACTGCACACATTGTGGTCCACGCTTTACGATTATTCACTCGATGCCCTATGACCGCGCAGCGACTAGCATGGCAGCATTTACGCTGTGTCCTGCATGTCAGCAGGAATATCAAAATCCGGCTGATCGACGCTTTCATGCGCAGCCTGTAGCCTGCCCACAATGCGGACCGCAGATCAGCGCTTCACGTCAAAATGCAACTATTCTGACGCAGGATGCTGACGCTATTCAATCCGCCGTTGCAGCACTCCGATCAGGAAAAATCGTGGCGATTAAAGGGCTGGGTGGTTTTCATCTGGCCTGCGATGCCACGCAACAAACCGCCGTCGTGCGTCTACGCGAACGTAAGCAACGGCCTACCAAGCCGTTGGCCGTCATGCTGCCGAGCATCAACTGGCTGGCGCAGTGCAGCGATGACCATCGGTCGCTCGCCCTACGTGACCTATTGCAATCCCCTGCGGCTCCGATTGTGTTGACTCGGCACCGCGCATCCTCGCCGTTGTGTGCTGCGATTGCACCGAATCTAGATGAAGTCGGTCTCATGCTCCCGTTTACCCCGCTGCATCATTTGCTCATGCAGGCCATGCAAACTCCGCTGGTCATGACATCAGGAAATAGCGCCGATTGCGCACCAGTAATCACCAATAACGATGCACGGCGTCAACTCGTTGATATTGCCGACCTGTGGTTGCTGCACAACCGCGATATTGTTCAGCGGGTCGATGACTCGCTGGTGCGCTGGTCACCACAGGGCAACGAAGTCCTTCGCCGCGCGCGGGGTTACGTCCCGGATGCTCTCAGGTTACCCGCTGGCTTTGCATGCCAACCGCCACTATTGGCGCTGGGTGGCGACCTCAAAAACACGTTCTGCCTGGTGAAAGGCAATCAGGCCATCCTCAGCGCGCACTTTGGTTCACTTAACCGCAGCGATATCGCCCGTCAACAGCAGCAGGCCATTGAGCATTTTCAGCAGCTTTATCACTGCACGCCACGCGTTATCGTCCATGATGCGCATCCGGCCTATGTCAGTCATCAACGCCAACAACAACCTGAAACCACGGATGTCGATGTGCTTCATCATCATGCACATATTGCCGCCTGTCTGGGGGAGCATCAGTGGCCGCTGGATGGCAGTCACGTCATCGGGCTGGCACTCGATGGTCTGGGTTATGCAGCACCCGGCGCACTGTGGGGCGGCGAGTGTTTTCAGGTCAATTATCTTCACTGTGAACATCTCGGCGGATTACCCGCCGTGGCTTTGGCCGGAGGCGATCGAGCATCACAGGAACCTTGGCGTAATCTGTTGGCCCAGTGGCAGGCTTTTGTGCCGAATTGGCAGGCACGCCCTGAAGCCAAGGTACTGCTTGCCCATCCATGGCAACCTTTATCCAAAGCCATCATGGCAGGGGTCAATTCCCCCTTGGCTTCCTCTTGTGGGCGCTTATTTGACGCGGTGTCGACCGTGCTCGGTTGCGCGCCAGACACACTCAGTTGGGAAGGTGAAGCCGCTTGCCGCCTTGAAGCGTTAGCACATCTGGCCGATGGCGTACAACATCCGATTTCGATCCCTCTGACGCATTGCGCGAATGGCACTTTTTTGGATTTAGCCACCTTCTGGCAGCAATGGCTGGACTGGTCAGCCGCGCCTGCGGCACGTGCTTTCGCTTTTCATGATGCATTGGCGCAGGGGTTTGCCGCCCTCGCGCATTATCACAGTGCCCGAACCGGTATTCACACCGTCGCATTGGCGGGTGGCGTATTACATAACCGGTTACTTCGTCAACGTTTGCACCATCACTTGGCTCCTCTTCATGTCCTCATGCCACACAACATCCCTGCAGGCGACGGTGGGCTTGCACTCGGTCAGGCACTCATCGCCTGCGCTCGCCGTCAAACCGCCGCGCCGGATGCCGCACACCATACAACCTTCAGTGAAATAAAGTAGGAATACCATGATTAAGCACGATTTCTTTTACACGCACCGCAATGCTTTCTGGCTGTTAGTCGGGCTAGTATTGATCAATTTACTGGCCTGGGGCTGGGCACTGACGCTATTTCGCCACAGTGCGCCGCTCATTGCCGCCGCTTTACTGGCTTACGGTTACGGTCTGCGCCATGCGGTAGATGCCGACCATATTGCCGCAATAGATAATGTCACTCGCAAGTTGATGCAACAAGGGCAACGCCCAGTGGCCGTCGGCGCTTTTTTCTCCCTCGGACATTCCAGTATT
The DNA here is from genome assembly GCF_000754815.1 of Yersinia ruckeri ATCC 29473. GTDB lineage: Bacteria > Pseudomonadota > Gammaproteobacteria > Enterobacterales > Enterobacteriaceae > Yersinia > Yersinia ruckeri. Next base: position 2,315,198 of record NZ_KN150747.1, on the reverse strand, counting down.
GTGGTTTTGGCCTGCGTGGCCATTGCCGCAACCTCGCTGGTTTTCGGCAACAAAATCGGCTGGTTACATGATTATGGCAGCACCATTGGTACGTTGGTTTCTGCATTATTTTTACTCATGATGGCGTTACTCAACGCCCTTATTTTGCGCGATGTTTATCTTCGTTTTCAGCAAGTTAAACAGGGTAAATCCTTCACTGAAAACCAAGAGCTGAATGCCATTCAGGGTGGCGTGATGAGCCGACTCTTCAGTTTTGCGTTTAATCTGGTGAACAAAAGTTGGCAGATGTATCTGGTCGGATTCTTGTTTGGATTAGGCTTTGATACCGCAACAGAAATCGGCCTGTTGGGTATTTCAGCCGCAGGCGCGTCTTCCGGTATGTCAGTGTGGAGCATTCTGGTGTTTCCCGCGCTGTTTGCCAGCGGCATGGCGTTGGTCGATTCATTGGATAATTTTGTCATGGTCGGTGCCTACGGCTGGGCATTCGACAAGCCGGTGCGTAAGCTTTACTACAACATGACCATCACCGCCACCAGCGTTGTGATAGCGCTATTTATTGGTGGGTTAGAAGCGCTGGGGTTGATGGCTGACAAGCTGGATTTACACAGCGGAATCTGGAGTATTGTTGAACGATTGAACGACAATATGGGCAGTGTCGGCTACGCTGCCATAGCGATTTTCGTGGTGTTCTGGGGTGTTTCAGCGCTGAATTATCGTCTTAAAGGCTATGATCGCCTATTGAGCTAAAATAGCTTTGCTCAACTTTTGCTTGAAACAAGGATCCCCAACTGCTGGGTTCTTGTTTACCTATCCAGCGATCCGGTGGTAGGAATCAGCCACCGGATCGCGATTTATTCAGCCATCATACTCAGCGAAAAACTGTGCTCCCAAAGAATAACCGGACACTGTTTTTAGCCAAATCCTCCACTGCCATAGCCGATATTTACATCTATTGTTGCAGCAATGGAACAATACTGCATTTTTGGTTAGTGTTATTGCGGTACTGAAAAAATTGGGTAGGATTCATTCATGCCTGTCGTAACAGGAAGTGTCTAAAATATCTTCAGCCGAATGAGTCACCATGATTTATCGGCAAGGTTACGAAAGTCTCAATAACCGATTTTTCGCCCGCTCAATACGGCTCGAATCAACCCAGAATTTGTATAAAAGGTATTTCTGATGAACACTAAAAAAGTGCAATGGAACGGTGGTTTACAGCCGGAAGCGATTGAAATATTGTCAAATAATGGTGGTATGATTGTTTGCCCTACCAAAGTGGGCTATATCATTATGACCTCCGACAAAGCGGGTCTGGAACGCAAGTTTGAAGCCAAACAACGTAATCGTAACAAACCGGGGGTCGTTCTGTGCGGTTCATTAGAACAGTTAAAAGAGTTGGCGCAATTGAATGCAGAAATCGAACAATTGTATCAACAACACTGGGATGCTGATGTATTGCTGGGCTGTATTTTACCGTGGAAAGAAGACGCGTTGGCTCGCATTCCAGACGACGGTTCAAAAGAATTGATGATGGATGGCCGCCAAACCAGTTGCTTTGTGATTAAATTCGGTAAGCCGGGTGAGATTTTAGCGAAAGAATTGTGGGAAAACCACGCTAAGTTCTCTTTCGCCAGTTCTGCTAACCCTTCAGGTAAAGGTAACCGGGGTTTGGTCGAAGGTATCGGTGATCGTATTGAAGAGCGTGCCGATCTGATTATTGGTGCCAATGATTATGTGAAATCAATTCAGCCAAGTGAAGGGAGTAAAACCCGCTACGAGCAAGGCGTGATGGTTTCTATGGTCGATGCTGACGGCAAATTGGTGCCAGAGCAAAAAGGCGAGCGTAAAGTCACTCCGTGCCCAGTATTGATCCGCAAAGGACTGGATGTGGACAAAATCATGTCAATGATGTCTGATATTTTCACTACCTGGGATTACCGCCACGGCGATTACTATTAATTTCCAAGGTACTACATCGAGAAAATGGCAGCCGGTCAGTAATCTCCCTGCAAAACCGCTGTCATGATTTTCATATACAGTTTCTGTGCTAAGGTCACTCATTATTCTGGTTCGAGATGTTGGGGACGTTGATGAGTAACATTGAAAATCTCACTGCAATGGTGGTGTTTGCCCGCGTGGTAGAAACCATGAGTTTTACCGAGGCTTCAAAGTCATTACAGTTATCAAAATCGTCGGTTAGCCGCGAGATTGCGCAGTTAGAAATCCGCTTGGGCACCCCCTTGCTCAAGCGCACAACCCGCAAAATTGAAGTGACAGAAGTCGGTTTGAGTTATTATCAGTACTGCCAGCGTATTCTGAATGAGGCAAAAAATGCGGAACGCTTTATCCGCAATTTTCATGAAGAACCGATAGGTCATTTGCGTTTGGTGGCACCCGTAAGTTTTGGCTGTCAGTATATTATGCCAGTGCTGAATAACTTTATTTCTGGGAGTATTCACGTCAATGTCGATCTTGATTTAACCGATAGACCCGTGAATATGGCAGAAGATCATTGCGATATTGCCATTGTTATTGGCCGCACCCCACCCGACCATTCGCTACTCAAGCCCCTGATTGATATTACCTGGGGCCTTTACGCTACACCGGAATATTTACAGCAGTATCCCAATATTGAAAAACCGGCAGATTTGCCGCGCTATGACTATATTTTTTTCCGTGGCCCCGCCCACACGATTTCTCTGCCATTTCGCAAAGAAAAACAAAAAATGGATATCGATGTACACTGCCGTTTTCGCGCCAATAATAGCGTTGCATTAATGAGTTCGGCATTAGCTGGCACCGGTATTGCGTATTTGCCGGATTATATCGCTCGAGAAGCCCTGGCCGCAGGAAAACTAATACGCCTGCTGCCAGACTGGCGAATGGATACCTACCATGCCTGGATGCTGTTTAAATCAGAACAGACGCTTTCTTCGCGCGTCAGATGGTTTGCTGATGAATTACAACAGCGTCTACAACGCGAATTAGGCTCGTGATTGAAGGGCTGTCAACGCCTGGTTTTAGCCGTCTATTTTCAACGCCAATTTAACGTTCTGGCCATAAATCAACCCAGATTAATTGGCTATCGGCGGTGCTGGGAACCAGTTGCCCAGCCTTGACTACCGGCATCCACCAGCATCCCTGTTGTGGCAATAACTGGCGAGTTTCAGCATGCACAATCTGCCATTCACCACGCACGGCATACACCACTCCGGCATGGTTTGCGGGCAATGTCTGGGTCGTGGAGATCACCGTGACACCAGCCTGCCAGCATCCGCGCCGAGTCATCACATTAAAATCCTGACTGCTGCCGCCCAATAACCTAGCCTCCAGCGGTACATCCCCGGGGAACGAAAAAGGTCGATAAAGTTTAGACAGGTAATGATCTATTCGATCAACGCTGTAAAGTCTGACACCTTCGCCGCCCAGCAACATAATTGAGCGATCAACACCCGGGAAGGCCGAAAATGGCCCATTTTGTTCGATAGTCGCGATACTGACACGCCAACCAAAATCGTTCCCTCCCACCGGCCAGCAGGCAATTTCACGGGTTTCACCGCCACCATTACGCCAACGACTTACCGGTAAATCGGCGTAATCAAAAAATGTCACACTCATCATAGCTCCTGCTGACAGTCTTTTAGCAGCGCCAGAAATGCCGCGGCACTTTGCTGTTGTAGCGGATGGAATCCACTAATAATCACCGGTTTTCCGCCGACGTAAACATCGCGGATCTGGCTTTTGTCACCGGCAAACAACCACCGATTCAACAGAGAGGCGGAGGGTGTACCGGCGATATAAGGGTCAGCGCCATCCAATACCAACCAATCTGCCCGATACCCCACGGCCAACGCACCGATTTGACTGCCGCAGGCCTGCGCACCGCCAGATAACGCTTGCGAATAGAGTAAGTCGGCAACCGCTGGCTGTATTTCTGAGGTTAAACGATTACGCCGCTGATCACGCAGGCGCTGACCGTATTCCAACCAACGTAATTCTTCCACTACATTGAGCGAAACATGGCTATCAGAGCCGATGCCCCAACGTCCTCGTTGCCGGATATATTCCACTGCGGGGAAGATACCGTCCCCCAGATTGGCCTCGGTGGTCGGGCACAACCCAGCCACGGCCTGACTGCCCGCTAATGCCGATAACTCGCTCTGATCCAGATGTGTGGCATGCACCAAACACCAACGGCGGTCTACTGCTACGTGTTCATACAACCAAGCCACAGGCCGCTGCCCGCACCACGCTAGGCAGTCATCGACTTCTTTTTGTTGCTCTGCAATGTGGATATGTACCGGTAATGCCTGATCGGAAGACGCCAATACCTGTTGCATCTGCGTCAGCTCCACCGCTCGCAGAGAATGGAAACACAGCCCCTGATTTTGCAATGGCTGGTTTTTCAACTGGTTGGCAATCACTTGCTGCTGGTGTAAATAGCTATCAGTATCCTGAATGAAACGTCGCTGCCCCGGTTGGGCTGGCTGCCCGCCAAAACCGGCATAGCGATACAACACCGGGAGCAGCGTCATACCTATTCCAGCCTGTTCGGCAGCCTGACTCAGCTGCGCGGTCATTTCGCCAACGTCAGCATAAGGTTTACCATCGGGAGCATGGTGCAGATAGTGGAATTCAGCCACTTGGGTATAACCGCCCTTCAGCATTTCGATATACAATTGCCGGGCAATGATGCCAACCTGTTCCGGCGTTAAGCGTTGCACCAATCGGTACATCAGATCTCGCCATGTCCAGAAACTGTCTTGCGGATCGCCAGCGATTTCGGCCAATCCTGACATCATGCGTTGAAAGGCATGGGAATGAAGATTCGGCATTCCCGGTACTATTGGCCCGTTGAGTAATAGGCAGCCCTCTTCCCGACTTCCCACCGTTATCTGCTGGATAATACCGTGCTGATCGACCTCTAACTGCACATTGGTTGCCCATCCGTCAGATAAGAAGGCACGTTTGGCAAAATAAGCTGGCATAAGTCATCCCAAGGTTGTGAGAACAGTTAACACAGCAAGACATCGCTACATCAATAAATTAAACCGCTTACTTGTATATACATATACATACGCTAAATTCAACCGTAGACTTATCTTATTATTGTTTCTTTGACGAGGTTAACGCCGTGGCTGAACAACAGTCTCTATTACAACTGACCAGCGCAATGAGTGACGCTCCTGCCCCTATTTACCTTAGGGTCAAGCAGGCCATCATCCGCCAAATTCGTTCTGGTACCTGGCAACCTCACCAGCGGGTTCCATCCGAAAGCGAATTAGTGGCGGAACTGAGTGTCAGCCGAATGACTATCAATCGCGCCTTGCGTGAACTGACCAGCGAGGGTTTTCTGATCCGCATGCAAGGTGTGGGTACTTTTGTTGCTGAAGCCAAAGCCCACAGCGCATTGCTGGCGGTGCATAATATTGCCGATGAAATTGCCGCCCGAGGCCATCGTCACAGCAGTCAGATTTTGCAGTTGGAAGCGCGCCCCGCCAGTGCAGAAGAAGCCAGCGCATTGGGCATTCAGACGGGACAACAGCTATTTTATTCCCAGATAGTGCATTTTGAGAATGATATACCGGTACAGGTAGAAAACCGCTGCGTTAACCCACAGACTGCACCGGACTATATGCAGCAGGATTTCAGTCGAATTACCCCGTACAGCTACCTAACGCAGGCGGCGCCACTGACCGAAGGCGAGCATATTGTCGAAGCCGTCATGCCAGCACCAGCAGAGCGTGACCTATTGGCATTAAAAGAAAATGAACCCTGTCTGCTGATTCGGCGGCGCACCTGGTTTGGTAAAGCCGTGGTCACCTCCGCGCAATTACTTTATCCCGGTTCCCGCTATCAATTATTCGGCCGTTTCACGCCACAAGGGACAGTAACATCCTGATAACAGATTAAAGGTGTGATAGCGCAAATTGCTGTGTCTTGCCAGTTGCCGAGGTTGAATTTATAGGCTAGGTTGTCTTTGATTGTCTATACAACCATATCGCCACACTCGGCGGAGGACAAAGATGGCGTCTGTAATTCACTGTGACAGTTTGTGGTCTGGAGCCAATATCGTCACCATGCGCGATGGCCACTACAACATCATCAACGACGGAGCAATTGCCGTTACCGATGGCAAGATTATCTGGATTGGCGAATACGCTGCTCTGCCAGCCATCAAAGCCGAGCAGGAAGTGATCTTTCCCGGTGGGATCATCACTCCAGGATTGATCGATTGTCATACTCATTTGATCTTTGGTGGCGATCGCAGCGACGAATTTGAACAGCGGCTTAATGGTGTCAGCTATGCCGAGATTGCTGCTCAAGGGGGTGGGATTATTTCCACCGTTCAGGCTACCCGTCAAGCTTCGGAAGAAACATTATTCGCGCAGGCACTACAACGGATCAAACCGTTGCTGGCAGAAGGCGTTACCTGCATAGAAATAAAATCCGGCTACGGTCTGGATGTCGCCAGCGAGTTGAAAATGCTGCGGGTTGCTCGCCGCCTCGGTGAGATGCTGGCGGTGGAAATCAAAACCACCTGTCTGGCTGCCCATGCATTGCCACCGGAATATACCCACCGCGCTGATGATTATATTGATCTGGTCTGTCATACCATTATCCCGCTGGTCGCCAAAGAAAAGCTGGCCGATGCCGTGGATGCATTCTGTGAGCATCTGGCCTTTTCGCCAGCGCAGGTGGAACGAGTTTTCTCTGCGGCCAGACTGGCTGGGCTGCCGGTGAAACTCCACGCCGAACAACTATCTGCACTGGGTGGTAGCACCCTGGCGGCCAAATACCATGCGTTGTCAGCCGATCATCTGGAGTTCGCCAGCGAAGACGATGCCCGCGCCATGGCTACTGCCGGTACCGTGGCGGTACTGTTGCCGGGTGCCTACTACATACTGCGGGAAACCCAATGCCCACCGATTGCCTGGTTCCGCCAGCACGGCGTACCCATGGCACTGGCCAGCGACGCTAATCCTGGCACTTCACCGGTTCTGTCTTTGCGTCTGATGCTGAATATGGCCTGTACCTTATTCTGCATGACGCCGGAAGAAGCTCTAGCCGGTATCACCTGCCACGCCGCTCAGGCGCTAGGTATCGAGGCCACGCAGGGTACATTGGAAGTCGACAAGTTGGCTAACTGGGTACACTGGCCACTGTCTCGCCCCGCAGAGTTATCTTATTGGTTGGGCGGACAACTCCCCGCTACCGTGGTTTATCAAGGAGAAATACGTCCATGACCCTCACCGAACCTATCAGTTTTCATGCGGGTGAATTACCGCTGCTAATCAGCATTCCTCACGCCGGTACTCGTCTAACACCGGCAGTTGCCGCCGGTTTAAGCGATGCCGCCCGACCACTCTCTGATACTGACTGGCATATTCCACGCCTTTACTCATTTGCTAAAGAAATGGGTGCCAGTATGCTGATTGGTCATTATTCTCGGCTGGTGGTGGATCTGAATCGTCCACCTGACGATCAACCGTTGTATTCCTCCGCCACTACCGGCTTGTTTCCCGATACGCTGTTTGACGGCAGGCCGTGTTTCATTGCAGGAAAAACGCCGTCTGCCACCGAGCGACAGAGCTATTTGGACGAAATCTGGCACCCTTATCACCAGCAATTGCAGCAAGAACTGGATCGGCTGAAAGCCAAACACGGTTATGCGCTATTACTGGATGCCCACTCGATCGCCTCGGTTATTCCACGGCTGTTTGACGGTAAATTACCTGACTTGAACTGGGGCACCAACGGTGGCGTCAGCTGTGCCGAGGAATTAAGCGCGCGTTTGATTGCCTGTTGCCAACAACAAACCACCTTTACTCATATTCTGAATGGCCGTTTTAAAGGCGGTTATATCACTCATGCCTATGGTCAGCCCCCGTTACAACAATACGCAGTGCAACTGGAATTAGCTCAGTTAAACTACATGTCTGAATCTGAACCTTACGATTTTAATGCGGTTCGAGCCGAAGTGTTACAAACCTTACTGAAGCAACTGATTGGTAGCATGATTTTGTGGGGGCGACAACAACAGCGAGTGCGGGATTAAGATGTATTTCACGAATTGTAGTGGATAAAAAAGCGGGGATATCCCCGCTTTTTATGCACCAATTTCCGACACAGAAAAGGGTAACAATCACAATTTTAACAACTTAGAAACGGTAAACCAGTGCAGCGGCAACGACGTCGTCAGTGCTCAAGCCCAGCTTGTTATCATCGTTCAACTGGTTGATTTGGTAGTCAACATAGGTGTACAGATTTTTGTTGATGTAGTAAGTCACACCGATATCAAAATATTTCAACAAGTCTGCATCGCCACCCTCAACGCCAATCAGATTCTTACCTTTAGACTGTACGTAGCCCAGGGAAGGACGAATGCCGTTTTCGAACTGATACTGAGCAACCAATTCAATGTTCTGCGCTTTATTGGCGATCAATGATTTGTATGGTGTCATGTTCAACGTTTCGCCGTACATGGCGGCCAGATAAACCTGGTTAGCATCATATTTCAGCGCGGTTACCCATGCTTGAGCTTTATCACCACCGGCGCTGTTAGCCAGTGTTTTTTGACCCAGTGTACGGTTGGAAGAAGAGAATGACGCCGCTGCACCAATACCTGAACCCGCGATGTTCTGGTAGTCAACAGACAGGCCGTAACCGTCGCCGTTGGCTTTCTGGATTGAACGAATATTGGTGTCAGTCGATGCACCTTCGTCGTTGTTACCCTGGTACTGCAAGGCAATGTTCAGGTCTTCAACCAAACCGAAGAAATTGCTGTTACGGTAAGTCAGCAGACCGGTAGAGCGCCCTGTCATGTAGTTATCAGTGAAGGACATAGAGTCGCCACCGAACTCAGGGAACATATCGGTATACGCCAGCGCGTCATACACAACGCCGTAGTTACGGCCATAATCCAGTGAACCGTATTCAGCAAATTTCAGACCAGCAAAGCCCAGACGGGTTTTATTGCCTTTATCGCCCTGAGATTCAGCATGGTTAGCCTGAATATTGTATTCCCACTGGCCGAAACCGGTCAGTTGGCTGTTAATTTGAGTTTCGCCTTTAAAACCTAAACGAACATAAGTTTTGTCGCCATCGTTATCTTTATCTTTGCTGAAAAGATGTTTAGCGGCAACGCGACCATACAGGTCAAGTTTATTGCCATCTTTATTATAGATTTCAGCTGCATTTGACAGAGAAGGAATCAAACTTAAAGAGACGGCCAAGGCCAGCACACTGCGTTTCATCATTATTTTCCTTGAATTTTATATAAAGTTAACTCATAGCGACAAAATAGAATTGAGTCACATTCTGGTTAATTTTTTATTTTTAATAGACACGGCAAATGTAAAGCCAAGAGACATTAGCATTAAGCGAAAGAAGATAAAACGAAAAAATGATAGAAACATCGGCAAAAACAGCTTTCAAATTGTAACAAAATATTATTTTCGGAACTTTTTTTAACACATTGATTATTATCATTTTTTATTGTTCCCATATAACCATAATGCTATGCACGCACCAAATTAGTGCGCTAGTGTTTCTCTTTGTTTCTTTTTGCACGCATTGTTGATGGTGGTGAATAAATGAAGGCTATAAACGAACCTTATCGTTATTCATCGGATTAAAGGGAGTAATCAGCCTACTTCTTGCTGGAACCTGAATAATTAACCATGACTGGCGTTAACAGCTCAGGTAATGAGATTGGCATGCAAAAAAATAATAGTTCTATAAAGTGCAAGGTTAACATTAACAATTGTAGATAATAATTATTAGCCCACCACATCAATCTAATAGTGCTTTAGGATTATGCTCTATAAGTTTATTTATCCAGTTTTTATCACTGCCTTTAATCAAGAGTAATCATGTTATGCACTCATAAGAGGGGTTATATAAGAGTCTTACCAACAGTTATATTAAACTACGTGATTAGGTTTAATCATTAAATCCATTAGTTATCTTTATTCATTATCCCATTCCAAGACTGGTTGGGCGTGCCACTTTATTGGCGTCGGACGATTCAGTCTCCCGCCTCATTGCCACTCCATCGCAGGTTTGTCGCAGCAACGTCTGCTCTTCCATTTTTACCAGCATCATACCCGCCCTCAGCCCTTGGGCCACGTGGGGGTTGGGAAACAGTATCCATTCATAAGGATGTGCCACTCGATATTCTTCGCCGGACTGTTCGGCCAGTAAACGTCCGTGAACAAAGCGCGTGAAATTGAGGGTTTCATCAGCGACGTGCAGGCGAAAATTCGCATCTTTTTTAATGATCGACGTCACCACCCGATACAAAACCATCGGTGTTGTCAGCGTTCGAGTGGGAAGTGACTCACCGCTGACCAATGCCTGTAACCCACTGATGATGGGGGTAAACTGCGCCAAATCATTCGTACCAAAAGGTAGCGCCTTTCCCAGTTCCAGAGTACAACTATCAGCGCTCCAGTGTTCGCTGCTGTAATGGGCAAAGGTTCCACCAGCGGTGGTATGCATCACCAAGGCATCCAGTTCGATATCCTGACACCAGCGATATAATTCCGTTGAATAAGGTCGCATCTGATAAGGCAATAAACCAAAACGGCTATGATAGGAGCCGCGAATTGCCGTGTGCAAATCGTAATGTAAACGCTGCTGCGCTCCTTCCGTGCAGAAAAAATCGGCGACCGCTTGTTCTAGCCGCTGCGCGCGTTCCCGTTCAAGACATGGTGGGAACTGTTGATATCGCCCGCCAAACATGCGGTTAACATCATGTTCGAGGTAACGCTTACCGGCGCGAATGGCTGCCGGATTCCCGAATAAAATCAATAACCTTACCGCCAACTGACGCTGACCAGACAACAATTCATTCACCAGTTGATTGAGGATTTCAATCGGTGCTGTTTCATTACCATGAATTCCGGCAGATAACACCACCGCTTGCCGATAGCCTTGCAATGGGCACAATTCAAGTATGCCTTCACCCAGCCAATGCCAGCGTAAAGTGGCATTTTCTCCGCCAGGGTTGGCAAGTTGGTCGCCAGATAATGTCAGTGTTAACAGATCCAACATGGCTGCTCCTTGTCATCCAGTTACCCGTTTAAATCTTCTGAAAGCTGTAAACTGAGCCGAGATCCAAAATCTGTGTCAGTTCATCCAACGCTTGCCGTCCTTCTTGCAATAACTGGGGATCGGCCAAATCGTTCAGTTGTAATCGGTCCCGATAATGGCGATCGACCCAATCATTCAAAGTGACAAAAAGTGCAGACGTCATCATGATCCGTGGATTCACCGCCTTGAGCTCCGTGGTGTTCAGCGCCACCCGCAGCCGTAAACAGGCTGGGCCGCCGCCGTTGCGCATACTTTCTCGTAGGTCGAATACGCTGATTTCATCAATGGGCCCACCGCTGACTATCAGTTCGGATAAATAACGCCACACGCCGGCGTGATCCCGCGCTTCTTGCGGGATCACCAGCAACATTTTCCCTCCCGGCTTACTGAGTAACTGGCTGTTAAACAGGTAGGTAGCTACCGCATCTTTCACCGATACTCGATTGGCTGGCACTTCAATCGCCACTAATGGTTGTTCAATATTGGCCATTTTTTGCCGCAGCTCGCTCAGTGCACTGTTGCCGCCCAAAAAGGCCTGTTGATGATGGAATAACACCTGTTGGTTACTCACTGCGATCACATCGTTATGGAAAACGCCCAGATCAATCACCTCAGGATTTTGCTGGAGAAATACCGTGCGGCTGCTATCAAGCTGGTGCAATCGTGCCACCGCCAGACTGGCTTCATAGGTTTGTCGTGCCGGATAGCGGCCAGGCGCGTTTCCCTGTGCCATTCCCTGTCGGCCATAAACAAACACCTGAATGGCGGGTTGCGCATAGTCGCCGCCCAAACGGTTATGGTTAGCCGCCCCTTCATCACCAAACAGCTCAACTCCGGGCAGTGCCATATGGTGCATAAAGTGATGCGGGTGATGGAATACTCGTTGCAGAATAGATGCCGTGGTATCGGCTTCAATAGCTCGATGAAATTTGTTATTCAGATTGGCTACGGTGAAATGCACCCGTGCATCGGCGCTATCGGCTGAAGGCGACACAGTGGCGGCATTGGCTGTCCACATCGACGAGGCCGAACTGACAGCCGACAATAAACGTGGCGCTTCCCGTGCAACCTGACTTAACACCTGCTGATCCGAGCCGCTAAATCCCAACTGGCGCAACGGTGGCAGGAAAGGTCGTTCTTGCGGCGGTAATACGCCTTGCTGATAACCCAAATCCGCTAACGCCTTCATTTTTAATAGGCCCTGTTTAGCCGCCAGTTTCGGGTTAGACAAGCTGTTTTTGTGGGTGGTTGACGCCTCATTACCAAAGGATAAACCGGCGTAATGGTGAGTCAGCCCAACCAAACCATCCATATTTAATTCATATCCTGCCATCGGTCTCTCCAGCACGACTTGCTACTTATAGCGGATCGGTCACATCAAACGAAATGCCCGGTGAGAGCGTTGCCGGTAGCGTCAGGCTATCGCTTTCCAGCGATGCCATCGGCCAGGCACAATAATCTGCGGCATAGAATGCACTGGGACGATGGTTCCCCGAGGCACCAATACCACCGAACGGTGCCACACTGGATGCGCCAGTCAGCGGTTTATTCCAGTTGACGATACCGGCTCGAGCTTGCAGCAGCAGTTGTTCAAACTGTTTACGATCAGGAGAAACCAGGCCGACAGCAAGACCAAAGCGAGTTTGGTTGGCGATATCCAGCGCCTCATTAAAATTGTCATAACGGATAATGCTGACCAATGGCCCAAAATATTCTTCATCCGGCACATTGGCCACCCCAGTCATGTCGATAATTCCTGGCGTTAATATCGAACCCTGCACATCGGGTCGGGTCATGGTCAGTAACGGTTTACCACCCAAGGCCATCAACCGCTCTTGAGCCGCCATCATCTTGTCGGCCGCCTGAAGTGAAATGACCCCGCCCATAAACGGTTGAGGTTGTTGATCCCAGCGGCCAATCATTAAGGAGCGTGCCACAGCGATAAAGCGTTGCAGGAATGTATCCCCGTCAGCACCCCGTTTAACCAAAATCCGGCGGGAACAGGTACAACGCTGTCCAGCAGAAATAAATCCCGATTGGATAGCCAGATTCACCGCAGCATCCCGATCAGCAATCTTTTCAATAATCAGTGCGTTATTGCCGCCCATTTCCAACGCCAGCATTTTCTCCGGTTGCCCAGCCAACTGGCGATGCAGTTGATAACCAGTGGCGGCGCTACCGGTAAACAGCACGCCGTCAATATTGCGTTGCCCCGCCAGAGCGATACCGGTTTCCCGCCCTCCCTGAACCAGATTCAGCACCCCGGCTGGGATGCCTGCCTGCTGCCACAATTTGACGGTTTCTTCAGCCGTGAGCGGTGTCAGTTCGCTAGGCTTAAACACCAGCGTATTGCCCGCCAACAGAGCCGGAACAATATGTCCATTGGGCAAATGGCCGGGGAAGTTGTATGGCCCGAAGACCGCCAGCACACCGTGTGGACGATGCCGCACTACCGAGAGCGCATCGGGCATCGGTGATTCACTGCTGCCAGTGCGTATCTGGTATGCCTGCAAAGAGATATTGACCTTACTAATCATGGCTTGAATTTCAGTCAGCGTTTCCCAGAACGGTTTACTGGTTTCCAGGCTGATCACTCGCGCCAGTTGCTGCTTATGCTGTTCCAGCAAGGTGGCAAAACGCTGAATAATCGCCACTCGCTGCTCCAGAGAGGTCGCTGACCAGATGGGAAAAGCGGCGCGAGCTGAGGCGCAAGCGCAAGCCACATCCTGTTCATTGGCTGCGCGAGCTTGCCATAATAACTGCTGGTCCATCGGTTCATGCTTGGCGAAAGACTCACCGTTACCGGTGTGCCATTCCCCTTGAATAAAGAGCGCGGGATGCGTCATTTTTGGGTCTCCAGGGAAAATAGACTAACCAGACGCACCGTACCGCCCTGTTTCACGCCCAGTGCTGCAGCACTTTCGCTGTTCAGGTGCAAGACTTCGTCGGTTAATTCGGTATCAATCAATAAGGCGCGGAAGTGGTTATAATTTTCATTGGCGACCAGATAAGCGGTTCCGCCATGAGACAGCGCACGATCATCAATAGAAACCGGTCGTAGGATACTTTGGCGAACGGCACGAATTTCATCCGTATTGGCCTCTAGCGTTGGGCCGCCGTCAAAAATATCCACATAGCCCTGATATTGCAGGCCTTCGGTTTCTAGTACCGCACGCGCAGGCGCAGTGTGGGGATGAACCTGGCCGATAACCGCTCGAGCCTCTGGGGCGAGGAAATCCACATAAAGCGGATGTTTCGGCATCAATTCAGCAATAAAGGCTTTCTGACCGGTTCCGCTCAGATAATCCGCTTTGGCAAATTCGATAGCAAAGAAGTGGCGACCTACATTCTCCCAGAAAGGAGAACGTCCTTGCTCATCGGTAAAACCACGCATTTCAGCAATGAGTTTGCGGGAAAAATACTGGCGAAATGCGGCAATAAACAAAAATCGCACTTTGGACAAGAACGGGCCATTCTTGCCCTGACGATATTCAGGATCGAGGAATAAGGTACAGAGTTCGCTGTAACCGGTATGGTCGTTACTCAAAAACAGCGTGGGCACTGATTTATACACATTCAGGGTTTTAGAGGCGTGAACCAGCGTTCCTACGCGAAAGTTATACCAGGGATCGTTCATGCCGACGGCGACTTCAATGGCACTGACGCCCACCACTTTATTCCGTTCACTGTCTTCCAGTACGAACAGATAGCCCTGCTCGCCCGCAGCCAAAGTCCCTTGCCAAGTGCTCAACGCCCGTTCAATGCGTGCGGCAAGGTGCTGCTCATTTTTTGGCAGTGAAGTCATGCCTACGCCAGTTTTTCCAGCCAGTTCAAGGATATCGGCCAGATCTCGGCGTTCTACCGGGCGAATAATCATCATAATCAAGGTCCTTTGCTTACTGCGTGAGTCCTATTGACAGAGTTGCTCAATACCGCGGGCAAGTCGAGCCAGTCCTTCTTCAATATCCGCTGGCGAAATGATCAGCGAAGGTGCGAAGCGCACCACGTCTGGCCCGGCAATCAGTGCAATAACACCGTGCTGTGCTGCAGCCTGAATAATCGCTTTTGACTGGCCGGCATATTCACGTTTTAACACACAACCAATCAGTAAGCCGCTGCCGCGAATCTCGCTAAATACTGGATAACGTTCGTTTATTTTAGTTAATCCCTGTTTAAACCATTCATGACGCTGTTTAACGCCCGCCAGCACCTCAGGGGTATTAATCAAGGTGATTACCGTGCCTGCCACCGCGCAGGCCAGCGGGTTACCACCGTACGTGGTGCCATGGCTACCGACATTCAACGCCCCAGCAAAACGGTTGGTGGTTAGCATGGCGGCAATGGGAAATCCGCCGCCCAATGCCTTGGCACTGGTCAGCACATCCGGTGTCACGCCATAATTCATATAGGCATATAGCGCGCCAGTACGACCGACGCCGGTTTGTACTTCATCAAAAATCAGCAATGCGTTGAAGCGGTCACACAGAACACGCAGCCCACGCAGAAAATCTGCGTCCGCCGGAATTACCCCACCTTCACCTTGAATCGGCTCGACGATAACCGCGCAGGTTTGTGCGTTGATTAACGCTTCTGCCGATGCCAGGTCGTTAAAAATACCGTGGCTGATACCCGCAGGCAGAGGAGCAAAATCCTGCGAGTATTTCGGTTGCCCACCGGCCGAAACGGTAAATAACGTGCGGCCGTGAAAGGCATTGCGGAACGAAACAATCTGGTTTTTTTCACCCGACTGGCCCGGTTTGTTAGCGTAAGTTTCCAAGGCGTATTTGCGCGCCAGTTTCAAAGCAGCTTCATTGGCTTCTGCACCCGAATTGCAGAAAAAGACTCTTTCAGCAAAGGTGGCATCAATCAGCTGTTTGGCTAATCGCAACACGGGTTCGTTGGTGTAGCCATTGCCTAAATGCCACAGTTTTTCAGCTTGTTCGTGCAACGTTGCTTTTAGCGCAGGATGCCCGTGTCCCAACGCATTCACCGCGATACCGCCAGCGAAATCGATGTACGACTTTCCCTGTTGATCCCAAAGGGTCGAGCCTTCACCTCGCACCGGAATAAAATCAGCGGGTGCATAGGTGGGGACAAGCCAGTCATCGAATGATTGACGGGTGACCGAGATTGGTTGTTCCATATAGACCTCTTTATCAGCTTGAATTCTGCGTTTGAATGCTCACGATACCGGTCTGTCATTTCCGGCATTATCATTGAATTCGGGCATTCTCTATTGGCGCTTTTCCCACCAGCGATTGCGGCGAAAATAGCCAGCGTAAAAATGTGACTCCTCGAACAGATATTGCTGGTTGAGAAATCAAACCGGCCCTGCACGATTACCCTATTAACAATTCATAATGAAACAAATTCACTTGATATAAAGTGTAGAGCAGCTTTTGTGCCAGACCGCTCAAAATGTGAATGAATTGTTTTTTTACTTAAAATCAAGGCTTTATTTTGCATAGTTATGCAAGATACAAGCATTCATAATGAATTTTAACTAGAACAGTGGCGAATCTACGCAATGAAAGATGAAATACTATTCAAAGCTCAAGAAAGTTCTATTTTTGCTCTACCTGATCACACTTGCGCAACACAAAACAAACAATTGCGCGTGTGATTGCCCTATATCTGAGCAGAGAGTGCGTTAATTTAGTGCGCTTATTGGGTGGGATTTCAGATTAATGGAAAAGGTACGCCGGCAAGCATTCGGAGAGAAAGTGACGTTACACGGGCTAAAAACGTTTGAATGAGTCACAGAGTTAAGCGACGAAACAAGCTGATATCGCCAAAAAAAACCGGGTCACTTTTGGCACCCGGTTCTTTGCTACTGAATAGTGGCCGGTCTAACGCACGGGTTTTCCAGCGCTGGACTGCCCACTGAGCTGATAGACCAACTGCCCCAGCGTTTTAATTGCCTGCTCGCTGTGACCGCTCCAGGGAAAAGAAGCATTGAGGCGGAAACAATGATCAAACTTATTACCGGTGGTAAACATCCGTCCCGGTGCAATGCTAATTCCTTGTTCCAACGCACGTAAATACAGTTCATTGGTATTGAATGGCGGTTCCATTTCCAGCCATAGGAAATAGCCGCCGCCAGGGTGACTGATCTTAACGTTTCTCGGGAAAGCGTCGACCACCGCCTGATGCATGCTATTAAGGCGCTGTTCCATCACCCGGCGTAAGCGGCGTAAATGGGTATCGTAACCCCCCTGCGTCAGGTAATCCGCCAGAGCCAGCTGCGTCGGTACACTGGCTGAAACCGTGCTCATCAATTGCAGATGCTGAATACGCTGAGCATGAATCCCTGCCGCCACCCAGCCCACGCGAAAACCCGGAGCCAGACATTTAGAAAATGAAGAGCAGTGTAGAATCTGACGGTGCTGATCCAGCGCCTTGGCCGGTAAAGGGCGCTGCGCGCCAAAATACAGCTCGCCGTAAACATCATCTTCTATCAGTGAGATATTGTTTTGCTGCAACAAATTAACCAACCGTTGCTTGTGGCTCCACGGCATCGTCGATCCCAACGGGTTTTGGAAATGGGTCATCAGCCAACAGGCTTTAATCGGATATTGTCCAATCACCTGCTCCAGCGCATCCAAATCGATGCCCAACTGTGGATGAGTGGTAATCGCGATAGCTTTTAGCCGTAGGCGTTCGATGGCCTGCAATGCGCCATAAAATGCCGGTGATTCAATCACGACCCAGTCTCCCGGATCGGTAACCGCTTGCAGACTCAGGCTTAACGATTCCATCGCCCCGGCGGTGATCACAATTTCCTCTGGCGAAACATTCATGCCGCTGGCAGCGTAACGCTGGGCAATATTCCGTCGCAGGCTCTCGTTACCCGGTGGTAGATTGGTGACCGAACTTTGCGGCGATATTTTACGGGCCACGCTGGCTAACGCTTTCGATAAACGGGGTTGCAATAATAGACTGGGATCGGGAAATGCCGAACCGAAAGGCACAATCGACGGATCTTTTCCCGCCTGTAATACCTCGAAGATAAAGGCATTAATATCCACTTGTTCCGAAAGATGAAGTTGGGTTCCACGTTGCGGCTGCGGTAATTGCGTTGGACGTGAGGCCACGTAGTAACCCGATTGTGGCCGCGCGACGATCCAACCCTGACTCTCCAACAATTGGTAGGACTGAACTACGGTCATCAGACTCAAGCCGGATTGTTTACAGCTTTCCCGCAGCGAGGGCAATTTGTCTCCCGCCTGCCATACTTTTGACTGGATTTGGGATCGTATCTGGCTAGCTAACTGTTCATATCGAGTCATAGCTTATCTGTTATAGGTAATATTGCATTAACTGTCACTATTATACCTACTTTAACCTGTGGTTAACTTACTGC
The DNA here is from genome assembly GCF_000754815.1 of Yersinia ruckeri ATCC 29473. GTDB lineage: Bacteria > Pseudomonadota > Gammaproteobacteria > Enterobacterales > Enterobacteriaceae > Yersinia > Yersinia ruckeri. The sequence goes on along the minus strand of NZ_KN150747.1, from coordinate 2,296,738 downwards.
CAAGCCTGCTAGCCAGAAATAACCGTATCGGCATTGATAAAATCAATGTACTGCCGCATAGGGATCTCAGTTACTACCCACAGGAATACCTATCTGAAGGATGCGATTGTGCCAGCCCGGCGCTGTTTATTTTACCGTGATACCTATCACCTGCAACGTTATCGCGTTACACCGCTATGAAGATTATAAGGAAGCACCATGTTTGATAAGGGGTTCGCATGTTTGGGTTAACTGCGCTTGAACTGGCCAGAATCCAGTTCGCTTTCACCGTTTCATTTCACATTATTTTTCCGGCGATCACTATTGGATTAGCCAGCTTTTTGGCGGTACTGGAAGGTTTGTGGCTGAAAACCAAAAATCAGGATTATCGCGATCTGTACCATTTTTGGTCGAAAATATTTGCCGTTAACTTTGGTATGGGCGTGGTATCCGGCCTGGTGATGGCCTATCAGTTCGGTACCAACTGGAGCTTTTTCTCCGAATTTGCTGGCAGCATCACCGGCCCACTGCTGACCTATGAGGTTTTGACTGCATTTTTCCTTGAGGCGGGTTTCCTCGGCGTTATGCTATTTGGTTGGAATCGTGTCGGCCCCGGCCTGCATTTTTTTGCTACCTGTATGGTGGCGCTCGGCACTCTGATGTCGACCTTCTGGATTCTGGCATCCAATAGCTGGATGCAAACGCCGCAAGGCTTTGAAGTGGTGAATGGGCAAGTGGTGCCATTGGACTGGATAAAAGTGATTTTTAACCCGTCCTTTCCATACCGATTGCTCCATATGACCACCGCCGCATTCCTCTCCTCAGCCTTCTTCATCGGCGCGTCGGCGGCTTGGCATTTGTTACGCGGGCGCGATACTTCCGCTATGCGAAAAATGCTGTCAATGGCGATGTGGATGGCACTGATTGTGTCGCCGCTTCAGGCGATGATTGGCGATGCCCACGGCTTAAACACCCTGGAATATCAACCGGCAAAAATCGCCGCCATTGAAGGACACTGGGAAAATCATCCGGGTGAAGCGACACCGCTGGTGCTATTCGGCTGGCCGGATATGGAACAGGAAAAAAATCACTATGCGCTGGAAATTCCCTATCTGGGTAGTCTGATTCTGACTCACAGTCTGGATAAACAGGTTCCGGCGCTCAAATCCTTCCCGCCAGAAGATCGCCCTAATGTGCCAGCCGTATTCTGGGCATTCCGCATTATGGTGGGTTTGGGGATGTTGATGATTCTGGCGGGTGTCTGGAGTTTATGGCTGCGCTGGCGCGGCAATTTGTACCACAGTCGCCCATTCCTGCATTTCATCCTATGGATGGGTCCGTCTGGATTGATCGCCCTGCTGGCGGGTTGGTTTACCACTGAAATGGGCCGCCAACCTTGGGTGGTTTATGGTTTGATGCGCACCAAGGATGCGGTTTCCGGTCACGGTGAAATCCATATGAGCATCACCTTGCTGGCCTTTTTACTGGTTTACTGTTCGGTATTCGGCGTGGGTTACGCCTATATGATGCGCCTGATTCGTAAAGGGCCAGTAAAACATGAAGGAGATTATCCAGAGCAAGGTGGCCCTGGCCAAACGCGGACACCATCGCGGCCATTGTCCGCAGTCAGTGATAGCCTCGACGACAACAACACTCAGAGCCGTAGGAGCTGAATATGGGTATGGATCTTCCACTGATTTGGTTTGTCATTATTGTATTCAGTACCATGATGTATGTGGTGATGGACGGTTTTGATTTGGGTATCGGTATGTTGTTCCCATTGGTGAAGGACAGTCGTGATCGCGATTTGATGATGAACAGCGTAGCACCGGTTTGGGACGGTAATGAAACCTGGCTGGTCTTGGGCGGTGCGGCGTTATTCGGTGCCTTCCCGCTGGCTTATGCGGTGATTCTGGATGCTTTGACCATTCCATTAACACTCATGCTGCTCGGGCTGATTTTCCGTGGTGTGGCCTTTGAATTCCGCTTTAAAGCCAGCCCGGAGAAGCAGCATATTTGGGATAAGGCTTTTATTGGTGGTTCTCTGCTGGCAACCTTTACCCAAGGCGTGGTGCTTGGCGCTTTTATTAACGGTTTCGAGGTAACCGGCCGCGCTTATACCGGTGGGCCTTTTGACTGGTTGACTCCGTTCGCTCTGTTTTCAGGTTTGGGTTTAGTGATCGCCTATGCCCTACTCGGCTGTACTTGGCTGGTGATGAAGACTGAAGGGCACCTGCAAAATGCCATGCTGCGCCTGGCTACGCCGCTCACCTTACTGATGTTATTAGTGATCGGAATTATCAGCCTATGGACGCCGCTGGCTCACCCTCAGATTGCCGAACGTTGGTTCAGTTTACCTAATCTCTACGCGTTCCTACCGGTTCCAATACTGGTATTGCTGACAACCTGGGCATTGTTGCGCAGCGTGCAATTACGTGGTCACTATGCTCCTTTCCTATTGACACTGTTATTGGTATTCCTCGGTTACAGCGGATTAGGCATCAGTATCTGGCCTTATCTGATCCCACCATCCATCACCTTTTGGGCCGCCGCCGCACCGCCGCAAAGCCTCGGTTTTATGCTGGTTGGCGCACTGTTTATTATCCCAATTATTCTGGTTTATACCTTCTGGAGCTATTACGTGTTCCGCGGCAAGATTAATCATGATCAAGGCTATCACTGATTTTCTACGGGCTGGTGATGCCAGCCCACATCTTCTCGCTTGAGTCACAGGAAAGACTATGTTTAAAAAAACGTCAACGCGCGTGGAAGCTAACAGCCATGTCGCCCCTTGGTGGAAAAAACTGGGCTGGCTGATCTTGATATGGTGTGGCAGCGTGCTGGCACTGCTGATGGTTTCTATGCTGTTTCGCATGATGATGACCGCCGCCGGGATGAAAAGCCATTAGTACTAACGCTTTATCCACAAAAACGCTAAGGTAGTAGGGATGATTATCGCGAGGAATCCACTGAATGAAACGCTACCTGATCCCCCTGGTTAATCAGGTTGCCCTGATGATGCTGTTACTGAGTTTGTTGGGTCTGGCCGGTATGAGTATTTCTTCGTGGATGGCTCACAGTATTCAGGGCAATGCCCATGCGATTAACAAAGCGGGTTCGCTGCGGATGCAAAGCTATCGTTTGCTATCAATGGTACCGTTAAAGCGTGATGATTTACCCTATATCGACGCGTTGGAGCGGGATAAAACCAGCATAGACCTACAACAATCCCTGCAACGAGAAGGCCTGACCAAACCCTATTTACAGCTCAATCAGTACTGGAGCCAAATCCTGAAACCGGATTTACAGCAGGCGCAGCGTGCTGAAGATGTCGCGCCACAGGTGGCCAATTTTGTTCACCAACTTGATGCTCTGGTGCTGGCTATCGACCATAAAACCGAACAACGAATCGTGCGGGTATCGGTGATTCAATGGGTGTTTATTGCCCTGACGCTGGTGCTGTTGCTCGCCACAACCTTCTATCTGCGCCGTCGGTTACTGCGCCCTTGGCTACAGCTCATTGCCATGGCGAATGCCATTGCCCGTGGTGATTTCAGTCGACGCTACACCCTGACCCATAATCGAGACGAAATGGGAACGTTGGGAATGGCCTTAAATCGCATGTCGCAGGAGCTGTCGCTGATTTATACCGATCTCGAGCAACGGGTTGAAGAAAAAACCGCTGATTTGCAACAAAAAAATCAGGTGTTGGCTTTCCTGTATCGCAGCAGCCAGGAATTGCATACCCATCAGCCTCTGGCGCAGCGTTTAACCCCGGTTATCGAGCAATTACAATCCCTAACGCCACTGAAAAATATTCAGATCTGTTTGTATGGTAGCGCGGGTGATAGCTATCATAATCCGCTCAATACGGCACAAAGTTCCATTATCAGTAGCGCCGATCTGGAGCATGCCCTGACGCCGAGTTACCAGTGGGAATCGCTAAGTTGGAGCCTGAGTGACAAACTGGAGCAATATGGTCTGCTATTGGCCAGACAGCCCGTTGACCAACCGCTTAATACTGATCAGCAACAGTTGATCCATATGCTGGTCGAACAGTTAACCAGCACGCTGGCGCTGGAGAATCAGGCCCGACATCAGCAACAGTTATTGCTAATGAACGAACGCTCCGCGATTGCCCGTGAACTGCATGATTCGATCGCTCAATCTCTTTCTTGCCTGAAAATTCAGATCAGTTGTCTACAACAGCATGCAAAAGATCTCCCCGAACCCAGCCAGGTATTGATGCAACAAATGCGTGAGGAGCTAAATATTGCCTACCGGCAGTTGCGCGAATTACTCACCACCTTCAGGTTAAAACTCAACGAAGCCACGCTGAATGCGGCATTGGAAGCCAGCGCGGCAGAGTTTAGCGACCGAATCGGCGTACCGGTTACGCTTGATTATCAGCTTCCGCCAGAGTTGATCCCCGCACATCAAGCTATTCATCTGGTACAGGTCGCCCGCGAGGCGCTGAATAATATTTATAAGCACGCTCAATGTACTCAGGTCAGTATTCAAGTGTTTCGCGAACAAGAGAAAGTGGTGATGGTGGTGCAGGATAACGGTTTAGGTATTGGCGACAGCAGCGCGCGTCCTAACCATTATGGATTAATGATTATGCACGATCGCGCCCACAGTTTGGGCGGGCAGTGCGAAATTCGACAACGAGAAACAGGTGGAACTGAAGTTCGTATCCAGTTCCCACCAGATAATAACAATTTAGACTGAATTTCAGCGGTGCCAGTCCCTGCTCCGAGTCATGATTGGCAAAAAACATCTGACATCATTATTTATCAGCGCATTAAATATATGTAAATAATTATCATTCACATAACTCGGTGATATAATCCTCTCATTGAAACAGCCCATCTCTGCATGACTGAATATTGAATACAATGAAAAGGATGAGAACGTGACCACTGACGCTATTGTAAACAACCCCCCTTATCGTGCGCCACCGCCCCGTTTGGTTCAGGTCAAAAAAGTATCAGATATCTCCCCGCATCTACGTCGTATTACCTTTTATAGCCCTTCTCTAGCCAATTATCCTACCGATAGCGCAGGGGCTCATTTGAAATTATTTCTTCCGCAAGCTGGGCAAACTCAACCGACATTACCGGTATTCAGTGATAAAGGCCCGATTTGGCCGGAAGGAAAAAGACGCCCCGTGGTACGCACCTACACAGTGCGAGCCATACGTCCTGCCGTCGGTGAAATAGACATTGAATTTGCCATCCACGACCATCATGGCCCTGCGGTCGATTTTGCCCGTAATGCACAGGAAAATGATTGGATTGGCATCAGCAATCCCGGCGGCCCGCACCCAATGCTGCCTGCGGCGCAACATTATTATCTGGTTGGCGACCCGTCCTCACTACCCGCCATCGCTGCATTGCTGGCATCCCTGCCAGCGCAGGTTGAAGGCCAGGTCATCATTCGCATTGATAGCGATCAGGACAGAATTGATCTGAAAAAACCGGTCGGTATCGAACTGAACTGGATCATTGGTGGAACAGAGAAAACGGATGAAATCGTCACTCAATTCTGTTCATTCGACTTACCGACGGAAAATGTCATGTTTTGGTTGGCAGGCGAAGATAAATTGGTGGTGCTACTGCGCCGTTATCTGCGTCGTGAAAAAGGTTGTGAGCGCGAACAACTCTACGCCGTACCTTACTGGCGCGAAGGGATGACCGAAGAAGCCTATCATCAGAAACGCCATGATGTGATGGATAATCTCGATAGCTGATCGACAAGATAAATTTCTGCCCGGTCTTGGACATATCGCCCTGATATGTCCATCCTTAAATGAGTTGGCGGACTAGATTGGCTCGTGTTAAAAAATAGGTAAATAAATACTACCAACCTCTTGTTATTTGCTAGTATTGGCCTCTTTTTTTTGTAAATAGTCACTTTATGTACGTCAAACGGACTTAACGCTACTTTTAGAGCTATAAAATAATAAGGAGCGCACCTGAAATGAAGTCTCAGCAAGATCCTGGCCGATCTAAATCCCGCCATCACGAATATTCTCTTATTCTGCCCGTCATCGCGTTAGTTATCCTCAGCTCATGGGGAAATACCAGCAACTTTACCGCCATCATTGTTATCAATCTTATTGCCCTAGTGGCCATTCTTAGCAGCGCTTTCAGCGTGGTTCGCCATGCCGACGTTCTGGCTCACCGTTTGGGTGAACCCTATGGTTCCTTGATTCTCAGTCTGTCCGTTGTGGTACTGGAAGTCAGCTTAATCTCCGCAATAATGGCTACTGGGGATGCGGCACCCGCGCTGATGCGAGACACTCTATATTCTATTATTATGATTGTCGTGGGTGGGCTGGTTGGTATATCGCTACTGCTAGGTGGCCGTAAATTCGCCACCCAACACGTCAATCTGGTCGGTATCAAGCAGTACCTGATGGCGATCTTTCCTCTGGCTATCATTGTATTGGTACTGCCCGCGACTTTTCCAGGTGGTAACTTCAGCGTGGCGCAATCACTGGTTGCCGCATTAATTTCCGCTGCGATGTACGGCGTGTTTCTGGTAATTCAAACCAAAACACACCAAAGCCTGTTTGTGTATGAACACGAAGATGAAGGTGATGATCCTACCGATCCTCACCACGGTAAACCCTCTTCCCACAGCAGTCTATGGCATACATTTTGGTTATTGGTGCATTTGATGGCTGTTATTGCCGTGACCAAATTTGACGCGAATCCGTTGGAAAGTCTGCTCACTGAGCTGAATGCTCCCGCCAAATTTACTGGTTTTCTTATCGCTTTGCTGATTCTGTCACCTGAAGGTTTGGGGGCATTAAAAGCGGTATTGGCCAATCAGGTACAGCGCGCCATGAACCTGTTCTTCGGCTCAGTGCTGGCAACAATCTCTCTCACAGTACCTGCGGTGACGCTGATTGCGGTATTAACCGGGCAGGAATTGACCTTTGGCCTGGAAGCCCCACACATGGTCGTGATGGTCAGCGTATTGGTGTTGTGTCAGGTTTCATTCTCCAGTGGCAGAACCAATGTCCTGAATGGCACCGCTCATCTGGCATTATTTGCCGCCTACATGATGACTATTATGCTGTAGTTTCAGATCCGTTTGGATAGACAAGGGCAAGCATAGCGCTTGCCCTTTTGGCATTAATTTACCGACAGAACATTACCGCATCAGGAATATGCGTTTAACGTCCGCTGACACAACGCCGAGCGAACACAATCTTGTTTATCAAAACGGATAATTCCTATCATCTCATCCTCAGAGAAACGTTCCATCGCATCGCTCAGACCCGATTTGACGCCACGAGGTAAATCACACTGGGTAATATCGCCATTAACGATTACCGTTACGTTCTCTCCTAGGCGAGTCAGAAACATTTTCATTTGGCTGGCCGTCACGTTCTGTGCTTCATCCAGGATGACCACTGCATTTTCAAACGTCCGTCCACGCATATAAGCAAAAGGAGCAATTTCCACTTTGCCAATTTCCGGTCGCAAACAATATTGCATAAATGATGATCCCAAACGGCGCAGTAGAATGTCATAGACCGGGCGGAAATAAGGTGCAAATTTCTCAGAGATATCACCGGGTAAAAAACCCAGATCTTCATCTGCCTGCAAAACTGGCCGGGTAACAATAATCCGATCAATTTCTTTGTGAATTAATGCTTCCGCTGCTTTCGCGGCACTGATATAGGTTTTGCCGCAACCCGCCTCGCCAGTGGCGAAAATAAGTTGCTTACTGGCTATCGCTTCCAGGTAATGACTCTGAGCTTCAGTTCGCGCCACAATAGCAGAAGTATCACGACTATCCCGCGCCATCCCAATGGATTCAACACCGCCCATTTGAACTAACGATGTCACATTTTCTTCCTCACGTTGACGATGGCTACGTGAATCACGTCTTATCACACGTTTCGCTTCACGACGAGCTTTGATCACTGCTTTTTGTCTTCCCATAATGGCACCTTACAGTTTGTTTCACCTACCGCAGCAGTGACTGCCTGCGCGATTATGTTTCACATACGGATTAGGTTTTTGGCTTCCTTCGTAGCCAATAATAGCCAATGAAAAATGCATATAACGCAAACAACTCCATCCCTTTAGGGATGTGTTGAATACACTAACGCAGGGGAGAAACATCCGGGATAAACATAAAATATCAGAGGGAGAAGTTAGATTTTGAACCAATAATTGAGAGACGGTGAGTCGACCCTCGTTACAACGAGTTTGGGGGTGAAATAAGTGCTCTTGCCTTAATAGCCCTAACCAGGACTTTACCATTAGCGATCCTCGCAGTGATAAATAACAGCCTAAGCTGTACACCGTGTGAAAATTACCGCCAGATGATTACAGTATAATGACACTCTTGCATTTCGCGTGCTGCAAAGATAAAAAAAGATAATTTATTTCCATGCTCACTTTTTTATTTAACCATCTCTGGATTATCGTATTAAGCACTGCTATTGAATCCAGATAATGTTTAAATCATAAACCCTCTCTCCCTCCATAATAAAGTATCCGTCCCCACACAACCTAGAAAACAGCGAAGCGCGGCTTTCACCTACACTAAATAAGCTCGATGTGGATTTGAAGATCCGGTCAACACCACTTTGGTGGTTGAGGTTAATGACAAAGTGCTCGCTGCGGTGAAAACCGGCAGAGATCGCAGGATCGCGGTTTGTCAGCAGTCTGACCACTTCAGTGGCTCTTTGTTGTTAACGTTATCCTTGGATAACCATAGGGCGACTATCTGGTTAACTGTTGGCTATTCTGTATTGATGATCGCGAACCTCTCGATATCCCTATTTGGCCTATTAACCACGATAGTCTGCCTGAGTTGCCCTGCATATTTAAAACCCGATCCTTTGCAGACCTCTGAGATATCCACAATGAATATTATTATGCAGAACCGAGTATCAGCGGTATTCCTGCCGTAACGCCGAAGCGGTATAGCCAAAGGTACTTTTGAAACGGTGACTGAAATGGCTGGCTGAACTGAAACCGCAAACCAGCGCAATATCGATCAACGGTAATGTTCCATAGCGCAGTAGCGACTGCGCCTTTTCCAGACGTAATTTCATCACATATTGATGAGGAGCCAGACCGGTGCTCTGTTTAAACATACGGGCGAAATGAAATTCGCTTAACTGTGCCTGCGCGGCCAAATCGGATAGTAGCAAAGGTTCCGAAAGTTGACTGTCTATATAGTCTTTCACCCGATTCAATACACTGGGTGCCAAGCCGCCAGTGACCTGCGGCAATGCCCATTGTAACTGCGTATAATGGCGCAACATATGAGTTAGCAATAAGGTACTGGCACTGCTCAAGGTCAATTGATTGGCACGATCCTGCCAGTCACAACTCAGTAAAAACTGTCGATATAGCAGCGTGATTTGTTTATCATCGGCAAATACCCGCTCATCAACTTGTAGCGAGGTCGGGCTGCGATCCCAGATTTTTTCGGCCAGTTCGTGCAAATGATCATCAGTACAATACAGATGCACAAATGAGAGATCGGTGCGCACATCCCAACTGGAATAACTGTCTTTTGGCATGATACAAAACCGATCAGGTCCACCACCGTTTTTCCATCCTCCCGCCGTTTTGTGGTAACACTCATAACCATCGGCTACGTATAAACTCAGGGTATGATGATCAGGATTATCCAGTGTCACGCAATCCCTACTGTTCGTCCAGGCCGCCAGTTGAATGCCCGACCCTAACCGCACCGAGTTTTGTAACTGTGCCTTATGGCCTCTCAGGGTATCGAAAGCCTGATAATTAGCGGATTTCACCGGGGCGACTCCTTATAAAACTGAAATAACAGTGTACTCAGTTGACCAAGATCAAACCAGATATTCACGATTATCCCAACCAATAAATGCGCAAGATTATGCAAGTGCTGGCAAAAAGCTGAAAGCGCGAATATTGCTGGCAAGTCATACTGCATTCATCATGTTATAAACGAGAATAGCGATGAATGCCTTGCTTTATACTGCCGTCGTCTTGATTTGGGGCACCACCTGGATCGCCATTACCCTGCAACAAGGTGGAGTGCCGGTCATCCAATCCATTTTTTACCGATTTCTCATTGCCACTAGCACCATGTGGGTTATTTTGCTAGTAAGCCGCCGTCTGCGGCGAATTAAATTGCAGGATCACTTATTCTGTATTGTGCAGGGAATGTGCGTATTCGGTTTTAATTTCTATTGTTTTTATCAGGCAGCAGCTTATATCAGTAGTGGGCTGGAATCGGTTATTTTCTCTATGGCGGTACTGTTTAATGCCATAAATGGCCTGATATTCTTCCGCCAACGTCTGAATCCCAACTTTATTCCGGCCAGTATGCTGGGTTTAACTGGCATTGTAGCGTTATTCTGGCACGATCTTACAGCGGCACAATTGGAGCCAGCATTGCTCAAAGGTATTGGCCTGAGCCTGCTGGGCACTTATGGATTTTCGCTGGGAAATATGATCAGTAGCCGTCATCAGCGCCACGGTTTAGATGTGCTCTCAACCAATACTTACGCCATGGGTTATGGAACGCTAATTATGGGCATCATTGCCTGGACACAGTACGATAGTTTTAGTCTGGATTGGTCAACCCATTATCTCGTGGCATTGTTTTATCTGGCTATTTTCGGCTCAGCTATTGCTTTTGCGCTCTATTTCAGTCTGGTTGGGCGTATCGGTGCCAATGCCGCGGCATATAGCACGTTATTATTCCCTCTCGTGGCACTGAGTCTATCGACATTTTACGAAGGCTATCAATGGCATGGTAATGCCGTATTAGGTTTGGTGTTCATTCTGTTAGGGAATTTGGTGATGTTTTCACGCCCTGGCATAATAATCCGCGTCTGGCGTACCCGACGAGCCTAATACCCTGGGTTTAAGCATCCAGTGCAAATAATCGCGTGTGACACCACATTTATCGCCTGTCATGAATAAAGCCGATCGCGCATTGCCCGATCGGCTTGCCATCAATACGACGTTGTGGCTTTCTTCATTTCCCCTTCGGGAACTGGCTTTTTCATACTGTCTTTATTCATCATCTCTTTTTTGTGCATTTCGTCCTTCTTCATCATTTCTTTTTTATGCACACCATCTTTTGTCATCATGTCATTTTTATGCATTTCGTCCTTTTTCATCATTTCCTGTTTGTGCATATCATCCTTTTTCATCATTTCCTTTTTATGCATTTCATCCTGCTTCATGCTCATATCTTTAACCGGAGCACTACTCATGGCATCTTCTGCATGGGCGATACCCATGCCCAATGCCATACAACTACAAAACAACACAACAATATGTTTTTTCATGGAATGATCCTTTTAGAACGGAGTGAAAAGAGGCATAGGAAAAAAGGCTAACGGCCGTCAAATTCGTTGTCACCCTAGTTTTCCCAAAAGCCTCCGAGGTCAGTATTGGTGACGATAATTGACTGAATATATATAGGTTTTTTGTACCCAATGGGATTGGTATACATAATCTTATCGGGATAACCGTATTCGGCGGGTAATATCTTGCCGTCATAGGCTAAAGTCAGTTGGGTTTGCGGATACAATCCTAAGAGCAGCAAGGTAATAAGCACCAGCACGGTTAATACATAAAGGAAAATCAGTACTAATATTGTGTAAAAACCAAGTTATATGACTTATCGTGCTACTGATACTTTAATTAGAATAGATTAACTATAGTTCAGCTCGATTAATTATTATCGTCGTTGATAAATTATTTTATCAGTAAACTCTCCGTTCTTAGTCAAATTTATTCTATGGTTTTTTGGCATTATTATGCTACTGATAACATTTGCTCCACAGATATAATTATACGGGAATCATTTAAGTCATACCGATGAATAAACTGAAAAAGTATTATCTATGCTGGCATTGAAGTGCGGGAAAATGTTATTTGACCCATAAGGTGATTGCCCCACTCGAACCGAGTAGGGCGCAAAGACTTATTTTTGCTTAGGCGTAACAAATAGACCGTACATGCAGGCGCCAAAAATAAGCGCAATTAACCCCAGGGTGATATAATCGGCTGCTGAGTGCATCTAGCCTCTCCTCTGACAATCGATATATTAACTGATGATATTCGCCCGATGGGGAAACGCGCCCCATCAGGATCCGTGGCATAATAACCTGATAATCGCATTTATAATGTTGATATAGATTAAAAAATCAGATTAACAAACCTAAATAGTAGATAAATCCAAGATGAAAACGAGGAAACGCAGTTTTCCTTTTATTTCAGCGTCTTTATCTGGGATTTTCTGGTTCAAACCACGCGGCCAGTTGCAGCAGGTCATTCTCCTGTAAGGTACCGGCGTTGTAACGCAATTCCAGCCACGACTGTAACCAACCGTATTTAGCCTCGGCCAAATCGCGCCGCGAGTTGAATAACTGCTGTTCTGCCAACAAGACATCCAAGTTGATACGCTCCCCACCCAAGACGCTACGACTGGTGGCAATCAAGACTTTTTGGGCAGAAGCTACCGCCATTTGCCAGGCTCGAATTTTAGCTGCACCACTGCGGCTCAAGTTGAATTGACGCTTTAGTTCCGCCAGAACTTGCCGGGTTTCCTGATCTAATTCCGCCTGCGACTGCTGGTAATAGGCTGTCGCCTGACGCGTTGCGCTGGATACGCTACCACCAGCATAAATTGGCACGTTCAACTGCAAGCCAATGCTCTGCGTATCATATTTCTGATTGTAATTTTGTTCGGATTCCGAACGGGAATGACGGGATGAAGCAACCAGTTGTAAGGTTGGCAAATGTCCACTGCGACTGTTTTCTATCTCGTCGTGCTTGGCATCCAGATTATCCCGCTGGCCGGCAAGGCGGGCATTATACCGAATGGCAAGTTCCCGCCACTGCGCCAATGTACGGCCATCGTCGAGATTCTGCGGCAGGCTTTCCAGCGTTAATGGGCGTAATTCAGCCAGATTTACCGGTCGGCCAATAATGTTTTCCAGATCGGTCAACTGGCTGTCCAGCGTATCTTGCTGCTCAATCAGTTGCACCTGCGTCAAGGTATAGCGAGCTTCGGTTTCATCAATATCGGTTTGCGTTCCCTCACCCGCCGTCAGTAAACGGCGATTCAATTGGATCTGTTCCTGATAAGCACGGAGCTGTGCTGCCAATAAAGTCTGTTTTTCCTGAGCCAGTAAGGCATTGCTGTAGGCCCGATACAATCTGACCATCAGTTCCTGGCTTTTATCCCGGTAACGCTGGTCAGCAAACAATTTTCTGGCTATACCCTGGCGATAACGGGCATAGGCACCGTAATCAATCAGCGGCTGACGCAAAGACAAGACCGAAACGTAGCTATCATAGTCCCGCCTAACCTGATTACTGCTACGGTTGTCGGCCTGGCTGACCGTCGAGTCATTGCTGTTTACGCCATAAGTATATTGCACCGTCGGTAACAAACCGGACAATCCCAGAGAGGCTTCCTCCTGACCGGCATCCCGTTCATAGCCTGCGGCGCGATATTGCGGATCGTTGCGTACCGCTAACTCCCAAGCGTCCAATAATCCTAATGCATTGCTGCACAGCGGCAGCAGTAACAAGGTGAGAAAAATAACGCATAACTTTAAGGGCATCCTGCGATCCTTACTCTTCCGTTAATGCCATATGTAGGCGATCCATCAAGGGTTTAAACAAATAATTCATCAGTGTCCGTTCTCCGGTACGAACAAACCCCTGAACTGGCATACCGGGTTTGACGTCCAGGCCATCGAGCTTCTGCCGCCCGGTTTCACTAACTTCCACTCGCATACTGTAGTAAGGTTCTTCGGTGCGCTCATCCAGCAAGCGATCGGCTGAGAGCAGTTTCACGGTGCCTTCTACTTTAGGCGTCGTACTTTGATTAAACGCGGTGAATTGCAGTTCAACCAGTAAACCCGTTTGGATTTTATCCACCATAGCTACTGGCACCCGTGCATCAACAAACAGCGGTTGATTATCCGGTACGATTTCCATTAATGACTGCCCAGCAGCAATCACACCACCTTCGGTAAAGACTTTCATTTCCACCACGGTACCGGCGACCGGCGAACGCATTTGCACGTTGGCTAAATCAAAATCAGCACTTTCCAATTGGCTAATTACCGAGGTTAACGTGGACTGTAACTCGGCCAACTGAGTATTGACCTCTTTCTGATATTCTTGCTGACGTTGACTGATACGAAAATTCTGTTGCTGAATTTCCCGCTCGGCACGGGTGATTTCGCCGCTAAGCTGAGCTATTTCGCCATTAAGTTCGGCATACCGTTGTCGGGTTTCCAGCATTTTGTTGCGCGGTACATAATTCTCTTCCGTTAGAGATTGCAAACCGGCTAATTGTTGGGAAAGTGCCTGTTTTTGCAGATTTTTACTGCTGAGAACCCGCCGTTGCGCATTCATCGTGGCCTGTAATCCGGCAATGTTGGCGCGCAAGCCATCCATTTCCAACTGCAACGCCTGTTGACGGCTATTCAGTAATTGCTGTTGCAACGCCAGAATATCGGCCATACCAGGTTGTTGCCTGGCCAGTTCTAGATGTGGTGTATTGAGCAACTGCGTTTCACCCTTTTGCTCGGCCAACAGCCGCGCTTCATTAGCCAGTAATTGATGATATTGCGCAGTCAACCCATCGCTGGCAGAGCGGGCTCTTACTGCGTTCAACGTCAACAACACTTCTCCCGCTTCAACCCGATCGCCATCGTGGACACGAATACGTTCAACGATGCCACCTTCTGGATGTTGAATGGCTTTACGATTGCCCGAAACGACCACCGTACCGGTCACCGGTACGCCTTTATCCAGCGGAGCCAGTAGCGCCCACAGCATAAAGCTACCGAATCCAGCCAATACCAAACCCCATCCCCAGTACAACGCCCTGTTTTCGCTACACTGTACTTCTTGCAAAAATGCCTGCTGCGTTTGATTTTGTGGTTTGGACATATCAGTTGATTCTCTTTTATCGTCGTTCAACCTTGGATTTCTACGGTTTGCGGTTCAGGTTTCAACGCAGATTGATTGGCTGCGCTCATCTGTTGCAGTTCAGTCATCACCTCCCTGACACTGCCAAAGCGCTGTTGCGATCCCTGATTGAGGATCAATAACTTATGCGCCCGAGCAGTCAATGCTGGCCGGTGAGTAATCAACACAATGGTACAGCCGCGTTGTTGTAGAGCCTCCAACGCCATCAACAACGCACGATCCCCTTCCATATCCAAGCTGGCATTCGGTTCATCTAATACCAGCAGGCAAGGATCGCCATAGACTGCTCTGGCTAGCGCCACTCGCTGGCGTTGCCCGCCAGATAGCCCGGCCCCCCCTTCACCCAGCAGCGTATCGTAGCCCTGAGGCAATGAAAGAATTAGCTCATGCACACCCGCCAATTTAGCGGCAGCCACCGTTTTTTCAGCATCAGGATGAGCAAAGCGAGCAATATTTTCTGCCAGCGTACCGCTGAATAACTGGATATCCTGCGGGAGATAGCCGACATAAGCACCGAATACGTCCTTATCTAGCTGATTCATATCGGCACCATCCAGACGAATCGTTCCCTGACTCGGCGTCTGTACCGCCACTAACAAACGTGCCAAGGTAGATTTTCCAGACCCCGATGCACCAAGTATCCCCAGGGTTTCACCAGCACGTAAAGTAAAGTGAATATTATACAACCGCGGCGGCTGGGCGGTATCAGGGCGGAAACTGAGATGGTCAACACTGAGATTACCCGTGGGTACAGGCAAAATCATGGCCTCATCACGGTGGGCGTGACTTTGCAATAGCAAATGCAGGCGATGCCAGGCCTGACGCGCGGCAACCCACTGTTTCCATACACCAATCAGTTGATCAATAGGACTCAGCACACGGCCAACCAAAATCGAACCGGCGATCATCATCCCGGCGGTAATTTCGCCCTTGACCGCCAGCAATGCGCCCAGCCCCAACATCAGCGATTGCAGAATAATGCGCGAACTTTTTGAAAGTGCATTTATTGCCGCCGAACGTTCACTAGCCAGATTTTGTAGTCGGATAAACCCATAATGCTGAGACAGCCAGCGATGACGCATATTCCCCAACATCCCCATGGCTTCAATGACTTCGGCATTGCGCAAATGCGTATTGGCTTGATGGGTGGCCTGCATTGACAATTTATTGGCTTCGGCCAAAGGACGACGCGTAACCCGCTGGTTTAGCCAGGTGAGAATAATTAAAAATATCGCTCCCCCCAGTGCCAGCATGCCCAACCACGGATGCAGTAGAAAAACCACACAGAGAAACAGCGGAAACCAAGGCGCATCAAAAAATGCAAACAAAGCATTACCGGTAACGAACTGACGTAACAAAGTCAAATCCGTTAATGCCTGACCCGCTTTGGAGTCGCTATCGCGCAGATTGCGTTCAAAAGCCGCGTTGAACACTCGTTGATTCAGACGCAAATCAAGTCGGGTACCGAGGCGGATGACAACCAGGCTGCGAACCCATTCCAACGCCCCCATAAAAAGGCACAATCCCACCATTAATAATGTCAGCATCAACAATGTCATTTCATTACCTGATGCTAAAACCCGATCGTAAACCTGTAACATATACAGTGAAGGTGCCAACATCAGAATATTGATGATGGCACTGAAAATACCGACACCGTAGAAACTTTGGCGACAGGCACCAAGCGCTTCCCATAACCGGTCATCATTGCGAATTGGATGAGGATCCATATCTTTCCTTTAACGGCTTTCTGGCAAGCCTAAGATCGCTTTTTGACTTCACGCCCGGTTCTAACAAATACAGGGGAAATCACGGGAATACGTCGGTCAGAAATCACTCCTGTACTCGACGTAGCACAATGACACCCGCATCATCAGGCAATGTATTCTCATAGCCATTTTGCGCCCGCTCAAAAAACGCCACTGCGCTACCGGTTTCATCCGTCAACATAATGCCATCCGGTGTCGGTCGCCATCCTTGTGGCGCACTCCCCAATAACTGAGACAGACAATCCGTATCGCCGCTGGCATGCCAAATCAGATCGGGGGTAATGGGCGTATTTTTCAGTTCTATATCACAGATTTTTGCCCCGGAAACATTAAGTTGCAGTTGCCACTGACCACTTAAATCACCAACTTTGGGTAATACCAGGCTGCTGGCCATAATTTCTCCCGAACTCATTAAGGTTAATACTACCAATATGGCACCGAATAATTGCCGATAGGATTGAAGGAATGACTGCTTCACCGTAAAAACTCCTGTGTTAACGGCGTCTAAATAGGCTCTGGTACCGACGGCTGATCATTGCTGTCATCAAACAGTCAGTGACGGTCGATCAGAAAGGAATGGACACAATTTATAGATAAATCGGAGAAATAATCAGATTATCCGTTATAAACCAAGCTATCCCATTACCACAAATAAACATCACTTTTTTCTCGTATTATTTCACTTACCGCATGATA
Source organism: Yersinia ruckeri ATCC 29473 (assembly GCF_000754815.1). Classification (GTDB taxonomy): domain Bacteria; phylum Pseudomonadota; class Gammaproteobacteria; order Enterobacterales; family Enterobacteriaceae; genus Yersinia; species Yersinia ruckeri. Next base: position 2,279,301 of record NZ_KN150747.1, on the reverse strand, counting down.
AAAATGTCGAGTTTTATACTCTAGTGCGAGTGATAAACAAAGGCTGATCGAATTAATCAGCCAGTGGCGGTATTTAATCGAATACCATCAAACAATAAAATCTGTTGCCTGCATCGGTTGCCCGACAATTTTAACCAAGAAGTCGGGGAATGCCTGACCACCGTTAACATTTAATACCAAATCGCTGATATTGGTTTGCGCATCGTAGGTGAGTAAGGCTTCACCCGCTGAACCGGTAAAGTGATCGACAAAGTGAATACCTTTATTGCCCGAGTTAAATATGGATAAATCGATTTTATCGATACCGCTTTCAAAATCCATTATCCAGTCAGGACTGGCAGGTGTAGAATCCATGGCTTCCCCATAGACAAAAATATCACTGCCGCTACCGCCCCAAAGTTTATCCGCACCACCGCAGCCAAACAGAACGTCGTTACCCGCCGCACCATGTAATTCATTAGCAATATCGTTACCAACTAATACATCATTACCGGAACCACCAATAGCATTTTCAATAGTTACGCCAGCGGCAATGGAAACGTTGCCTTTCAGGCCACCGACATCAGAGAAAGATTGCTCATACAGATTAATACGCTGGTTATTACTGTAACCAGAGAAGTCGAATGTATCATTACCATCGGCATCCCAAACAGAAAATATCAGTGCCTTACTGCTGTTTATCGCCGTGTAATAATCGCGTTCGGTATTGGAGTTAAAACCGTAAATGGTGTCGCCAGTACGCGTAGTCATATTGGCCCCGTACAAATGCTGGATGGCACTAATATCATCTAGCAATGGTGCTGAGGCATAATGCCCTTTGTTATCCCCACCGGTATTTTTTTCACTCCAATAGCTCATAATACTGAACTGACGGGTATCTTCCGCATAGGTGACATCTTTATAAGACGGATCACCCTGCCCGGCATTGTAATTACCCGGATGGCTCAATCCTAATGCATGTCCAATCTCATGGGTAAACGTCTGACGACCATATTCCATCACATCAGGATTACGAATATTATCGACGTTGTAGTTATACCAAGTTGAACCCGATGGGCTGCCACTGCCCGGTAAGTACGCATAAGCCTGTGAATCGGCAGGTTTGCCGTTCCATGACAGCGTATAGTTACCAAATGTGATATTGGCACTTTGGCTCGAGGTAATTTCTGTGAAAGCAATATTGGCCGCATCTGCCCAAGATTGTAATGACAACTTGGCCACTTCAATTTGTGCAGGGTTAAACTTAACAAACCCCTTGTCGCCACTCGGTATTCTGCTGACCTGATCCAGGAATGAATAAGTTAATTTGACCGGTTGGTCAAACACATTTTTCCCATTCCAGGTTTGGTTGGTGCGGGTAATTTGTAACCCCGCCTCTTCAGGTGTGTAAGAAGGCTTACCTTGAATGATTAAACCATCGCCACGCGCATGATAGTTCAAAAACTCAATCACCGTGTCATAGCCACTACGTGCTATAGCAGAATCAAACTGAACATCAGCTTTATTACTACTTGCTTTCATAGATAAAGTTCCCAATAGTTTGGCTTAATTGCCATTTAACCGAATGTAGCCAATGAAATAATTAAGAAATAAATTAAACACACAGGCATCCAGCTGCCACAACGTGTGTGACAGTATTACAGAACATGGAAAAGCAGATAATGAATAACTAACTAAATAATCACATGAAAGTAATTATAGCTTCTAACTATAGAATGCAAGAATAATTGAAATTATTTTTACAATCTCACATGTTAATTAAAAAAACAAATTAAAACATAAAGTTAAAATACACTTTCAGTTGAATAATTATACAAAATATCAATTCAATATAAATTATTAACATATTGAAGAGTTGGCATTTGGCATTAATCCTAGTAAGGTTATTACTGTTTTTTACAAGAATACTCATTCAGCACATCAGTTTAAAGAAAGTGAACATTATGAAATAAGAATATAATTAAAAAACATACCCGTTTTCGATATGAGTTGAAATACAGCAGCTAGGTATCTTTATCCATTCTTATTTTGGACTGACACAAAGATCAAAACATCTGATCGCTCACTCTTCTTACCATAAATACCCATATAAATAATAGTGTCATTGTTTAATCTTCTTAACGCCAATTAAGACGGATTGGAATGAGTTACGCTATTACACTAAAATACCAACTGAGAATCATTATCATCAAGATAAACCTAGCACTCCGCTAAATAAGGTACCCATATGAAAAGACTGTTCCATCAACTTTATCAACACCTAAGAAATCGCCCCCCAAAATCCGGCGCAAGTGGCTGCGTAACAAAGTCTGAATTACAATACTGCCAGCCCTGTGAATACTCTCTCAATCTCGATGCAATCCGTTTTAGTCAAGAAGGTTTGCCAGAATGTATTGAAACTGCCCCCCCGAAACCGATTATCAGATAGTTCACCAGACAATAACTGACGCTAGATTAGATTATCTACTGACCTGGCAGGTTATAAGTCTGGCTGGTGTCATGGCCAACATAACCAATGTGGAAGTCATCACTACCAGTGACCAATCATTTTCCACCATAAGCCACCAATAATCAGCCAGACAGGAATGATCACCAAACTTAGCAAGAAACCCACTTTCCACCAGGTACTCAATGGTACATAGTTGCACCCAAACAATATGGGTGCTGGCCCACCAGAATAATGCGTCGTCGCCATATACAGGTTACTGAAAACACCAAATACCAGAACACTTAGCATCGGCGGCGCACCAGCTGAAATAGCAATAGAAACGAATACGGCATACATGGCACTAATATGGGCTATCGCACTCGCCATAAAATAATGAATATAGTAGTAGGCCAATAGTAGTATTCCCAACATGGGAATCCAGTTCATACCATCCACCCATGAGACAGCTATCTCTCCCAACCACTTTATCAAGCCTAATTTATTTAATTGACTCGCCATAGTCAGTAGTACTGAGAACCAAATCATGGCATGCCAGGCTTCCTTTTCGGCAACGACGTCATCCCAGGTTAGCGTTCCGGTCAAGAGTAAGGCGGTGAGTCCGATAAAGGCGGTCAAAGTAGCATCTATATTAAACGTTGCGCCGCAAACCCACAGCACGATCAAACAAATAAACACACCGAGAACAACCCACTCATGACGGCTCATCGAACCCATTTCTTTCAATTTTTTATCAGCAATCGCTCTCATTTCCGGCGTCTTCTTTAATACCGGCGGATAAAAGCGATAAAGCAATAACGGGATAATAGCCAATGAAATAATCCCTGGAACGCTAGCAGCCAGCGCCCAACTTCCCCAGGTTATTGTCATTCCCATCTCGCTGGCTAATTTGGCTATCATGGGATTTCCAGCCATCGAGGTTAAAAACATGGCACAAGTGATGGCATTGCATTGAAATACGCACTGCATGAGAAAGGCACCAATTTGCCGTTCTGTTCCCTTTTCTGGGGTTGAACCATAGGCTTCCGAAATGGAGCGAAAAATAGGCGTAACAATACCGCCACATCGGGCTGACGTAGACGGCATTGCCGGTGCAAAAATCAGGTCTGTCAGTATCAATCCGTACGCCAATCCCAATGAGCTATGACCAAATTTACGGATAAAAAAATACCCCACTCTCCGGCCAAACCCCGTTTTAATAAAGCCTCGAGAAATAAAAAATGCACAAGCAATCATCCAAATAATCGGCTCACTAAATCCAGCCAGAATTTCTTTTATTCCAACCAGCCCTGCTGCCACAGAAACAGTCAAACTGAATATTGCCATTGCTCCTAAAGGGTAAGGAGAGATAATTAATCCAATGACTGTACTTGCAAATATAGCCATTAATCCCCACGCTTTAGGATCTACGGCATCCGGTGTTGGATAAAGCCAAATAGATATACCAATAAGTAAAATTAAATTTATTTTCCCTAAGCGTCCTTTCGTAAATGTCATTATTGCTCCAAAAAAATTATGTGGTTTATTTTATAGGCTCACTGATAACATTGAGTTACGGGGCTTTACTATAAAATCCCATTACACCATCAGGCAGACAGTCATTCTATTTTAATGAATAACATCGATATTAAGCCTACTTTAGTAGGCTCAGACTGCTGACAAACCGCGATCCTGCGATCTCTGGTGGGGAAGACCGGTAGAAGAGTCAAGCATCCACGCCACGGATGGCGCGGAACGAGCCGACAAGGACGTATTCACGGCGTCTTGACGATCTGCTGGTTTTCACCGCAGCGAGCACTTTGTCATTAACCTCAGCCTACTTTAGTCAGCTTTTCTTTCTCGCCAGATTTCAGCTAGACGTTACTCAACAAAAAAATTTATTTCTGACTTTTATTTCTGACTATAGATACTCCCCTTGATATGATACCGATTAGAAGATCAAAGTATGGAAAGGTGACGCTATCATTTTTTCGATCTGGATTGATTTCTTTTATTCTGTTGACCGCACTGAGAAAAATCCGCCATATAAGATAAAAAACTCTTCATAAACAAAACCATGTGATACCCATCTATTATTTATTGAAAGCCACACACGCCACTCCAATAACACTTCAACCCAATAATTATCACACCTAATTTATTTAATAAATTATTATCTCAACAAAGGTAATGGGAAGTAATCAAATTAAGAAAGCCAGATGAGAATAAGAAAAAATGACTATCGGAACCCAACCATCCATTATTTTTCACAATAAATAACATCTCAAATAACTGATAAGGAATAATCAGATTTTTAGTCTCCTCGGCCTATTTAGTAAGTAAAATAACCCCCAATACCACATCCCATATGATATAGTGAAAAAAATTTGTTGCTGTTATTAACGAGTGGATTTGATTACCTACGGAGGCAAGCCAACTATAAGTTGTCCCCCTTCCTCTCTGCCCTCAGATAACATTATCAGATGTTGAGTCACAGCAAATCGTTCTTAATTACACTAATGTAATAGATTGAGCTAATTAATAAAATAGCCTTCAGTCGCAGACCTAATTGCATATTGGCTATTCTTGGAGCATGGCATGGATGTTGTAAAACCCACACACAGACAGAAAGTGCCACTACGGCTCAGCACCTCAGTCACTCTGATGGTATCTATCGTCATAATTTCGGTTTTATTAGCGGTACATACACTATTTTTTATACAAATCAGCCATGTCGCACAAGATAATCTAAAGGAGAAATCCTTTGCTGTTGCTCGAACCCTGGCATTGTCTCCTATAGTCATTAATGGGTTAAACCATCAGTCCGACAGAAACCAAATTCAGGCGTTCGCTGACAGTGTCAGTAAGAGTAATGAATTACTGTTTATTGTTGTAACCGATATGCAGGGTATTCGCTATTCCCACCCTAATCCAATGATGATCGGCCAGCATTTTGTCGGAGACGATCTACAACCAGCTTTAATCGGTGAGGAAAACAGTGCAATTAATCGTGGAACATTAGTTCCTGCCCTGCGTGTTTTTACGCCGATTTTTAATGCACAGCACCAGCAGATTGGTGTAGTGGCGGTGGGTGTATCACTGATCAACATTCAGTCGGTGATTCATGAAAATCTCTGGAGCGTTCCCTGGACGATTATATTCGGGATTCTGGTCGGTACTCTCGGCACCTGGTTTCTGGTAAAAGCCTTAAAGAAAATCATGTTTGGCTTTGAGCCCTATGAAATAACCAATCTATTTGAACAGCGGGATGCGATGTTGCAATCTATTAAGGAAGGGGTTATTGCTGTCGATACCCACTGCCGCATCACACTGGTCAATCATGAAGCTAAACGATTATTTAAGCAGAATGGTCCGCTGGCGAATTTATTATTGGACAATACCAGCAAATATTGGCCAAACAGGTTAAATCTACAGCAGGTTTTGGATACAGGGACAGCTCGGCGCGACGAAGAAATTAATTTTAACGGTAGCATATTATTAGCAAATACCGTTCCGGTGGTAGTGAATGGCGATATTATTGGTGCCATTGCTACCTTTCGCGATAAAACTGAAATTAGCCATTTGATGCAACGGTTAACCGGCATGGCCAATTATGCCGATGCCCTGCGGACTCAAACCCACGAGTTTATGAATAAACTTCATGTCATTCTCGGCCTGCTACATATGAAACATTATACGCAGTTGGAAGACTATATCCTTAAAACTGCCGACAATCATCAGGAAGAGATAGGTTCATTGCTGTTTAAAATAAAGTCGCCAGTGATTGCGGGTTTCTTATTAGCAAAAATTAATCGGGCACGGGATCTTGGCATTACCCTATTGATCAGTGAAGACAGTCGATTACCTGATACTCAAGATGAACAAACAACCATAAGCTTAATTACTGTGCTCGGAAATCTGATTGAAAATGCGCTGGATGCGATGCAGGACATGCCGCAAAAAGAAATTAATATCAGTTTTTACCACACAGGTGAGGTATTACATTGTGAAGTCAGTGATAACGGACCAGGTATTACCACTGAGCAGCAAGACAAAATTTTACACGAAGGATTCTCAACCAAAGGCAGTGGGCGCGGAATTGGTTTGACGCTGGTTCAACGCAGTCTTGAGGCTGTGGCTGGTACACTAGAGTTTGAATCTGAGGCGGGTATCCACACTCAATTTTTCATTAAAATTCCTTATAAAACCAGTGCGGTAAATCATGATTAATGTGTTGATAGTAGACGACGACGCCATGGTGGCTGAGCTGAATAAATGTTATTTAAGTCAGGTTAACGGCTTTTTCTGCTGTGGTGTGGTGTCTTCATTACAGGAAGCCCGCGAGCAATTGATGCATTCCGTGACACCCATTCATTTGGTTTTACTCGATGTTTTTATGCGGAAAGACAACGGACTGGACTTGCTACCGACGCTGCGTGAATTTAGCGAACACACCAATGTCATCGTTATTTCCTCCGCCAGTGATGTCAATACCATTAAGAAGGCTTTGCAGTACGGTGTGGTTGATTACCTGATCAAACCTTTCCAGTTCTCTCGTTTCGAAGAGGCACTCTCGGTCTATCGGCACCAGCATCGCCTACTGGAGAAGCGCGATAACTACGCCCAAGCGGATATTGATAAACTGTTACGCCGCGATAGTCGTAATAATGGTGAGCGCAAAAAATTGCCAAAAGGTTTGACCAGTCAGACGCTACGCACCGTCTGTGAATGGATTGTGGCAAATCAAAGTAGTGAATTTTCAACTGAACAACTGGCAACGGCGATTGGCGTCTCCAGGGTATCTTGTCGTAAGTATCTGATTTTTCTTTCTGAGACTGCCGTGCTCAGTATTCATGTACTCTATGGTGCTACTGGTCGTCCAGTTTATCTCTACCGTCTGCTTCCCGACCAGCTCAGAGCATTACAACAATACTGCGAATAAGAATACTCGGATAAACAGCACTGCGGATAATATTATGAAGGTCTAACAAGCTCCCCCTCACCAAACATCTGCGGCAAGGTGAGCCTGTTAGAAACGCTTTAAATAATCCAGCCCAACAATAACGTCGCGCCGATAACCGTAGATGCTCCGCCAATCCGCGTCGCTATTTGCGCAAATGGCATCAAAGACATTCGATTAGATGCCGATAAAATAGCGACATCACCGGTACCACCAAGGCCGCTATGGCAACTGGTCACAATAGCGGCTTCTATTGGATACATATTCAGGTAAGGGGCGATAAAGAAGCTAATAGTTGCCATAGATAATACAACAGCGCCACATACAACGACATAACCGATAGAAAATACGGCAACAACGCTTTCCAACGGAACAAAAAGCATACCCAAACCGATCATTAACGGCCAAACCAACGTGGTAGAGACAAACTTATAGCAACTGTGTGCCCCCAACTCCATTTTGGCCGGAATGACCTGGCAGTATTTACACAGCACAGCAATCAGGATCATTAATACCGGACCGGGAATATGCACCAGCTTTTCAAATAACCCGCCAACAATAAAGAAGGCGCAAATCATCAGCAAACCGCCACCCATCAGTTGAAAATCGGCTTGTTGTGGCCCTTCCTGCGAGGTAAATAATGCATTGTCTTCGGCTTTACGGATCAGCATACCGTCGCCATTTATGTCTTTGCGGTGAGAGCCTATTCGAGCCAGTACCCCCGCGCAAATAATTGCAAAAATATTACCGACCACCGCAGCTGGCGCTAACTGTGCCACATAAATATCTGGGGACTCACCCAAAATGGCTGAATAGGCGAGTGATAACGGTAGAATACCCTCACCGATGCCACCACCAATAATCGGGACAATAATAAAGAAAAAAGTATGGTAGAAACTATAACCAAAAAGCTTCCCGACCAACAGGCCTGAAGCAACCGCCGCAACAGTCCCCACGACCAGAGGAATAAACATTCTCATCATCCCCTGAATCAACACTACTCTATTCATACCCAAAATACTGCCAACCACCAAACAGGCGATGACAAAATAGAGCAGGTTGGCTTCTTTCATCAGCAAATGAACGGTATCTAATGTATTAGTCTGAAATACACCGAAGTAAACCAAGACTGAAGGCACCATCAAACACAATATTGCCGGGCCACCAATATCTTTTAACAATGGAATACTGCGCCCGATATGTGACAAAACAAAGCCCAGCGTCATAATAACTGCCAGACCGCCGATCATATTTTTAGGTAATAGACCAGAATAGGAGGAGATAACGACAATTGCAGCAATAGCGAGAAAAAGGACTAAGGGTACTGCGTTAACATTTTTATCATAAATACCACTGAAAATTTTCATGGGCCACGTTTTGACACCATCACTTTCAGCAGAATCACGGTTAGAAAAAATTACATCCTGATTTATTTTTTTCATTTTTAACCTGCTATTATTAGAATATTCTGACGAGATTAAAATAGAGCAACAACTCTTTTATTATCGATTAATAACAGCCAATAAATAAACCATCCAGCAGTTGAAGAAAAGTGTCATTGGTGTTGGCTTACAAGTAAACTAACATTTAAAAAAAATGAATAGAACAACCATCAGAAAATCATGTAAGATAATTGTGAAACAATCGACAAGTTTATTTTAAATAACTTATTTCTCCATTATATAAGTAAAGTAATCGGATTATAATGCAAGACAGTGTTATGGCTAATCCATCAAGCCATAATTAATAAATAAAAATCGATTTGTATAAAAATTGTCTGATGACATAACGTGAATCAATGAACCCAAAACAACCCGCACGTCAGACACGCCCAGCGACGTAGTCTGTTTAGTGGAAGGGAAAGTCATAGGGTCTTTCCACAGCAAAAAATCGATTGGCCTATTACCGCAGATGCTGTCAATAAGATGGCTGGCAGAATATATCTAGCTATACGTCTGACGCAAGAGCGTACCCATTCTACCAGCGCCGGCTTACTGCATCGTTTTAGATAGAGTAAAAATCTGCATCACTTCATCCAGAGTATCAGCCTGATCGGCCAGAGAATCAGTTGCCGCAGAGGCTTCCTCAACCAATGCTGCATTTTGTTGCGCAATTTGTTCTAATTGCGCAATGGCAATATTAACCTGCTCAATACCGCGACTCTGTTCATCAGAAGCCATCGCAATGCTGCCGACAAAATCTTTAACTTGATCAACCTCATCAAGCAATATTTTCATATCCTCACTGGAATGAGCCGCCATATCAGAGCCTTGTTTGATTTTATGCACCGAGTCTTCAATCAGCTCTTTAATTTCTTTGGCTGAGACAGCACTGCGTTGTGCCAGATTACGAACCTCCGACGCAACGACGGCAAAACCTTTACCCGCTTCCCCTGCTCTCGCCGCCTCTACCGCTGCATTCAATGCCAGTATATTGCTCTGAAACGAGATAGAGTCGATCACACCAATAATATTAGATATCTTCTCCGAACTTTGATTAATCGCCACAATATTATTGGTAATATCCGCAATATTAGTACCATTCTTTCTGGCCAATACGCTCATATTATTCCTGCGTAATCGCCGCCCTTTTTCTGTCAATGCCAAAATAGCGATAAATCAACGCTTATCTTCATTTCTTTAAACATTAAAACCACACTACAGTAATAATTGTATAGGGTTCTTATCAGATGTTTATTTTTGAACTTTATTTCATGGCGGGATTTAAATATTATTAACCACAATGTGATTTAAATGAAGGTGATAGTGTGATGTTATCTTAAATTTATAGTGGTATACACCAATAAAATCACCCATTGCAATATGTTTATTATTGCAGGAAAACCAATTTTATGAGAAGCCGCATGACGAAATAACAATCTATGTTTCTATACCACAATTTAATGCCATTATTCCCCCAATAAACAGAATAAACCAATGGGAGTTTTCCCCTTCATCCCTGTGGATCACTTCTCAAATATGGCGATTAATTATCCATAAAATATAATGGGGCACACATTCATGCCCCTCTGTCATATGGGTTATGGGTTAGTCTCTTTTAAACCACGGTTTATCAACATAGGTTCAATCTCGGGTGCCTTGCCCCGCCAGTCGATATACAGTTTTTCCAGATCCTGGCTATTACCGCGTGACAATATCTTGTCACGTAAACGCTGGCCATTTTCACGAGTTAATCCACCATTTTCCTTCAGCCCCTCAAAGGCATCATCAGCCAGCATTTCTGTCCAAAGATAAGCATAGTAACCGGCGGCATAACCGTTGCCCCAAATATGCTGGAAATAGCTGGAACGATAACGTGGTGGCGCATAGCTCAGATCGATGTTGTCACGCCGTAGCGATTCCCTCTCAAATAAATCAACATCCTGTGGCGGCTGGCTAGCACTTAGCGTATGCCAGTGCATATCCAACAAGGCGGCTGACAGCAACTCCGTCATGCTATAGCCTTTGTTGAACTTATCGGCTTTTTGGATTTTATCCACCAATGCCGGTGGCATAGGTTCGCCGGTTTGGTAATGTTTCGCATAATGGGAAAACACTTGGGTATCGCTGGCCCAGTATTCATTTAGCTGCGACGGAAACTCAACAAAATCACGTGCCGTAGCGGTTCCAGATAGGCTTGGATATTGCTGATTGGCGAAAAAGCCATGCAGGGCATGACCAAATTCATGGAATAACGTGATAACTTCATCATAGGTTAACAATGCAGGTTGACCGGTGGCTGGTTTGCTAAAATTAGCCACGTTATAAATCACAGGTTTACTGCCTAATAACTTAGATTGATCGACAAAATTACTCATCCAGGCTCCGCCACCTTTATTATCACGCTTAAAGTAGTCGGTATAGAATAATGCCAGCGGTTGACCATCGTTATCAATCACGTCATACACTCGCACATCTGGATGATAAACTGGCAAATCCTTTCTTTCTTTAAAGCGGATACCAAACAGCTGGTTAGCTGCGTAAAACACCCCATTATTCAACACATTATTTAATTCAAAATAGGGTTTAATCTGCGATTCATCTAATGCGTATTTGTCCTTACGCACCTGTTCAGCGTAGAACTGCCAGTCCTCTGGCCCGAGTTTAAATCCACCTTTTTGTCGATCGATAACAGCCTGAATATCTTTCGCTTCACGCTCTGCTCGCGCCGTCGCAGCCGGAACAATATTTCGCATAAAGCTCAGTGCCGCATCTGGCGTTTTTGCCATCTGGTTTTGTAGCTTCCAAGCAGCATAGTTCGGGAATCCCAATAGCTGAGCCTGTTCGGCGCGAATTTTTGCCTGGCGAGAAATGATGTTCCGCGTGTCATGAACATCGCCTTTCTCTGTCCGGTTCCACGAGGCATCAAATAGTGCTTTCCGTGTGTCTCGATCGCTCAGATTCTGTAATGCTGGTTGCTGGGTGGTATTTTGTAACACCAACAGCCATTGCTGACCCAACTGTCGATCATGAGCTGCCTGCGCCGCTGCGGCCAACTCGGCTTTGGATAATCCGGCCAACGCCGCTTTCTCATTGATGGCTAGCGCACCCTCTTTAGTCGCCGCCAATAATCTATGAGTAAACTGAGTGCTCAAGCTGGCCGCTTCTTGATTAAGCGCTTTAAGCTGGATTTTATCTGCATCAGAAAGATTGGCTCCAGCCAGCACGAAGTTGTGATAGATCACGTTCACCAAGCGAAGTGACTCATCATCAAGGCCGAGAGTATCCCGTTGGTGATAAACGGTCTTGACCCGCTTAAAAAGTTTACTATTCAGCATGATGGCGTCGTTTAACGCCGCCAGTTTTGGCGATGTGGTTTCATCTATTTGCCGCAACGTATCGCTGGAATGGGCAGACGTCATTGCGCCAAAAACATTTATGACTCGAGTCAGGATCGCGCCCGACTTCTCCAGCGTCACAAAAGTATTCTCAAAGGTTGGCGGCGTCGGATTATTGGCGATGGCATCCACTTCTGCCAAACGCTCAGCGATACCAAGATCGATCGCCGGCTCATAGTCACTTTCTTTAATCAGATCAAAAGGTGGCGCAGAAAAAGGCAACGAACTACGGCTAACAAAGGGATTTGGACTTTTAACATCCGTTTTCCCACTCAACCGCGATTTATTATTTGGGTCACTGCTGAGCGTTTCAGTAGAGTGCCCCTGCCCTGTAAGTGCCATACTCATGGCTAAAACTAAAGTTGATACACGCATCAAACGCAACGCCTCCATGTTTATGTTTAAGACACTGTTATTGCCTTCCCAGCTTAGGCGCAATGACGATTTTCAGCAAAAACAAACTATTAAACCGCTAAAATATGTCGATAATACCGAGGATTCATCCATCTTTATCCGACGGGCTTGATTCCCGCCCATCGATTTCATTTATCGGGTACCGAATAGCCCGTAGCAATAGGGAGATATTTATGAGCCAACAACAGTTACCGAAAGACTTTCTGTGGGGGGGTGCCGTAGCGGCACATCAGGTTGAAGGCGGCTGGGACAAAGGTGGAAAAGGTGTCAGTATTGCCGATGTTCTCTCCGGCGGCTCGCACGGGGTTGACCGCATAATGACTGACGGCGTGCTTGAGGGTTATGATTATCCTAATCATGAAGCCGTCGACTTTTATAGTCATTATAAAGAAGATATCGCGCTGTTTGCCGAAATGGGCTTTAAGTGTTTCCGTACATCCATTGCCTGGACGCGTATTTTCCCGAAAGGCGATGAGCAGCAACCCAACGAAGCCGGTTTACAGTTCTACGACGACATGTTTGACGAGTTGCTAAAATATGGTATTGAGCCGGTTATTACCCTGTCTCACTTCGAAATGCCGTGGCATTTGGTCAAAATGTATGGTGGTTGGAAAAATCGAAGGGTAGTTGATTTATTTGTTAAATTTAGTGAAGTGGTGATGGATCGCTACAAAAATAAAGTCAAATACTGGATGACGTTCAACGAAATTAATAACCAACGGAATTGGCAATATCCTCTGTTCGGTTATTGCTGCTCCGGGGTCGTATACACAAAACAAGAAAATCCAGAAGAAACTCTGTATCAAGTACTGCATCATCAGTTTGTTGCCAGCGCCAAAGTGGTCAAGTTAGGACACGCTATTAATCCTGAATTTCAGATTGGTTGTATGGTCGCCATGGTGCCATTGTATCCGTTCTCCTGTCATCCAGACGATATGATGTATTCCGTTGAAGCGATGCGTGAACGTTTCCTGTTCGGCGATGTACATATGCGTGGCTATTATCCTTCATACATATTGAAAGAATGGGAGCGTCGCGGCTTTAATATTAAAATGGAGCAGGGCGACCTTGAAACACTGCGTGATGGCTGTGCCGATTATATGGGACTCAGTTATTATATGAGTAATGCGATATCCGCCACCAATCCGGGTAATGGTCATTCGCTTTCCGGTTTTGCCGGCAGCGTACCCAATCCACATGTAAAAGCTTCTGATTGGGGTTGGCAAATTGATCCTGTGGGTTTGCGCTATTCACTTAGCCTATTATATGAGCGTTACCAAAAACCGTTGTTTATTGTTGAAAATGGTTTCGGTGCCATTGATAAAGTAGCGGCAGATGGCATAGTTCATGACGATTACCGTATTGCTTATCTCAAAGCTCATATTGAGCAAATGAAGAAAGCAGTATTTGAAGACGGTGTTGACTTAATGGGATATACCCCTTGGGGTTGTATTGATTGTGTGTCATTCACTACCGGTGAATACAGCAAGCGCTACGGTTTTATCTATGTTGACAAAAACGATGATGGCACTGGTACAATGGCTCGCTCACGTAAATTAAGTTTTGACTGGTATAGAAAGGTGATTGCCAGTAATGGCGAGTTGCTTTAAAAACTAATCAGCACTGAATTTGGGAGAGGCTGTTAATTTCTATTTAGACGGCCTTTCCTCGCTAAAATAATCTCCCGTTCCGTGAGGTGTCGCTATCAGATAACCTACTCTCCTTGTTGTCCATGTCAGATATCATAAAACCGCACTCCGCCTATCAGCGGACTTATTCGGTAGTTTTATCGTGCTGTGACGCCAGTTGCACCTCCACAGAATTCACTCTGCGATTATTATCACAATGGATTAAACGTTTATTCAAACAAACACCGTTACTCATGATAAACCTGGCCAACGACAGCAAAGTAGAATGACACAGGGCTAAACCATACCTATATCATTGGCAAACATTTCATAGCATAAACGCATAAAATTAAGCTTGCGAAAATAGTATTCTCATTCTTAATGAGAGTATGTTATGTGTTAACCCTATCGATTTCTCACAGTCGACATTCTCTGCTAAAAATATTCACATTCTACATTGGCGCAAGTTCAGTAATAAAGCCATTCCCTAGCCAGGCGGAGCCAGAGACAAAAAAAGTCACTTAAATACAATTGCTTATTACTTCACTTTTTTTATCTCTAGAAAAGCGCTAGTCACTACTGGCTATCCTCTCTTTAGGAAAAAAGTATCGTTTTATAATCATATCTATGCATTCTTGTCTTGATAGTAATTTATTTATTAGATTATTTTAAAGAATGCATGAAAATATTATTTTTGATTAGTTATTAATCAACGCCATTGTCTTTTGTAGTTAAAAAATATCATTTATAATTTATTGCACTATATAGCTCGCATAAATATAATTTATGATGAGTACTACGCATATGTCTTATCAAGTAAATAGAAATGAACATTCAAGGATTTCTAAGCGAGACAATCCGCTTTTTGAATGATAAAATTCAAGCATATATGTTAAATGCCAGTAGTATTAATTATTGGGAAAAATAAATGTTAGAAATTTTCGATGTCAGTTATGAAGAATTAATGGATATGAGGTCTGATGATCTTTACAGGTTAAGAAAGAAAACGTTTAAAGATCGGCTTCAATGGGCAGTGAACTGTAGTAATGACATGGAGTTTGATGAGTACGATAATCCTAACACACGATACCTACTCGGAATTTATGGAAATCAGCTTATTTGCAGTGTTCGTTTTATTGAACTTCACCGACCTAATATGATCACTCATACCTTTAACGCTCAGTTCGACGATATAATATTACCGGAAGGTAACTATATCGAATCGAGTCGTTTCTTTGTTGATAAATCTGGGGCAAAAACACTGTTAGGTAACCGCTATCCCATCAGTTATGTATTATTTCTTGCGGTGATCAATTATACCCGACATCACAAGCATACCGGCATTTATACTATTGTTAGCCGTGCCATGCTAACAATACTAAAGCGTTCCGGTTGGCAATTTGACGTCATTAAAGAAGCTTTTGTTAGCGAAAAAGAACGTATCTACCTGCTCCGTCTTCCGGTTGATAAACACAACCAGGCTCTGTTGGCATCGCAGGTTAATCAGGTTCTACAGGGTTCTGATTCAGCATTGCTGGCTTGGCCCATTTCGCTGCCCGTTATACCAGAACTGGTTTAATCAACTCCAGTTCGACACCCAGTCTGATTGCCTGGCGGGCGTTAATTACTCCCAGCTTTTTCACCACATTACCCATGTGATGTTTAACCGTTCGGGTAGTAATGCCAGCAATCAGAGCAATTTCCGGATAAGTTTTACCCATACTTGCCCAGTGGAGCACTTCATTTTCTCTCGGGGATAAAATCCCTTTGCCTGATGTATCAGTATTTTTTCCATTCGAGACACCGAGTTTATTTTGTTCCAGCATCAGCATTTTTTCGTGAATCTTGATCAGGTTCATTTGTAACCTGTCTTTATCACTCTCAATCCGACTATTCAGCCCTTTATCTGCATTATTGTCCATAATCAACGATAACATGGCCAGATTATTCATATGATCATGAAGAACAAAAGTGAATCCGTTAACAATGTTGTATTTTTTGGAAAGCGCAAAAATCTTTGATGATTTAAGATCGGAAAGGATGGTGATATTTTCATCCCACGCGAAGGGTGAAATTCGCTTGAACGCGGTAAGTACAATGGGGTCGATATGTTGGTAATTTTGGCTAGTATAGATATCAGCCCACTCGTCTGGATAACTCGTTACAATAAAGACATCCACAGGATTCTTTTTGTCGATCACCATATAGGTATATCTGGGACTGTCGTAGCGCTCCAGTTTTCTATCGATATAATCACGTATTGTTTCTATTATCTGCTCATCATTTTTGATCGTTGAAAACATTCTCCTTCTCCCAAAGCTTAAACTGCTTCCCTTTTGATTTTTCAAAGTATTCCTGTCTTAAAGTACAGTAAACCATCACACCTTAGTACAGCTATCGTATCACGATTACATCTGTATAATCAGTCGCATCTGTTGGACGATAAAAAAACCTGACTACACTGTAGCCAGGGGCAATATTAGCCAACACCAGGGAAAAAGTAGTTATAACAAATAAAAATGTTACAGAAGTACATTCGTTTGTGCAAGTACGGCTTCTGTAGCATTTAATAAAATCTGCGTCATTCATGGTTATTTAGCATCTACCCTCGTATTTTATCTGTCTCCTCATCGCCACTATCACGCTTCAATCGCCAATAGCACCTATTTCTAATTTTATGTAAAAATATGAGTATAAAAAACCTATTCGGATATCTTGGATTTCACTACTTTATCAGAAGCATATCTGTGTGTTTTGGTGCCGCTTTTATGTCCAAGAATAGCGGTATATAAGCCGAATAATACTGTTGTCTTCAATCAAGTTTATTCATTTGATTCGTCCGTCAATACCAAAATTTGCCCGAGCGATAAACATCAGGCCACGACTGATAAATATCATGATGATCGGGGTAAAGAATGGCTGGTGTTCGCTGTTTAATTGGGGTTGTTTTTTGTACAGTTTTGCAGAAGGGTTTTGCAGAAGAAATGTTAACTAGTTGAAAAACCCACGGAAGCATAAGCCCCCGTGAAGTTTTATCAAACTATCAATATCACATATGCTTAATAATAGCGTTACCAAACTCTGAACATTTCAGTAACTTAGCGCCTTCCATCAAACGTTCGAAGTCGTAAGTTACAGTCTTGGCCTGAATCGCGCCTTCAGTGCCTTTAATGATTAAATCAGCGGCTTCAGTCCAGCCCATATGACGCAGCATCATTTCAGCGGACAGAATAATAGAACCTGGGTTCACTTTATCCTGACCAGCATATTTAGGTGCCGTGCCATGTGTCGCTTCAAATAATGCGCATTCGTCACCAATATTGGCTCCCGGAGCAATACCGATACCGCCAACCTGTGCCGCCAGAGCGTCAGAGATATAGTCGCCGTTCAGGTTCATACAGGCAATCACATCATATTCAGCTGGACGCAGCAGAATCTGTTGTAGGAACGCATCGGCAATCACGTCTTTAATGATAATTTCTTTGCCATTATTTGGGTTTTTAATCTTGACCCATGGGCCACCGTCAATCAGCTCACCACCAAATTCCTCACGCGCTAACTGGTAACCCCAGTCTTTGAACGCGCCTTCGGTGAACTTCATAATGTTGCCTTTATGAACCAAGGTTACTGATTCACGATTATTGGTAATCGCATACTCAATTGCCGCGCGTACCAAGCGTTTAGTCCCTTCTTCCGAGCACGGCTTCACGCCGATACCACATTGCTCAGGGAAGCGGATTTTCTTAACGCCCATTTCTTCACGCAGGAACCTAATCACTTTCTCAGCTTCTGGTGAACCCGCTTTCCATTCGATACCGGCATAAATATCTTCGGCATTTTCACGGAAGATCACCATGTTAGTCAGCTCCGGATGTTTTACCGGACTTGGCGTACCTTCGTAATAACGTACCGGACGCAGGCAAATATACAGGTCAAGCTGTTGACGCAAGGCCACGTTCAGAGAACGAATACCGCCGCCAACAGGCGTGGTCAACGGGCCTTTAATGGCAACGCGATAATCGCGAATCAGATCCAGTGTTTCTTCTGGCAACCAAACATCTTTACCGTACACCTGGGTAGACTTCTCACCGGTGTAAATTTCCATCCAGGAGATTTTACGCTCGCCGTTATAGGCCTTCTTCACCGCTGCATCCACTACGTTGATCATAGCAGGAGTCACGTCAACGCCGATGCCGTCGCCTTCAATGAACGGAATGATTGGGTTATTAGGAATCACTAATTTACCCTGAGCGTCGACCGTAATTTTTTTACCTTCTGCCGGAACAACTACTTTGCTTTCCATCAACCTCTCCTTCAGCGTAATTTTTGTTAATGCCTTGTAAGAATCGTGTCAATAGTACTTGAATATTCGTTTCACGCCAATCCAAAACGGATTGATGTATAATGCGCTAATCAAATGGAAGCGCAATAATCATGAATAAAATCTCTGTTAAAAATCACAAAGTTAACCGATTCAGCTCCAAAGCGCAGACGAAAATAGCGCCAGTGAAAGGCCCTCGCCGCATTGTGTTACTGAATAAGCCTTTTGATGTATTACCACAGTTTACCGACGAGGCTGGACGGGCAACATTGAAGGGATTGGTTCCTTTTAATGATGTTTACGCCGCCGGGCGGCTCGATCGTGATAGTGAAGGTTTACTGGTGTTAACCAACGATGGGAAACTACAAGCCAGATTGACCCAGCCGGGGCAAAAAACCGCTAAAGTCTATTATGTGCAGGTCGAAGGTGAGCCGGACGAAGAGGCGCTACGTCATCTGCGTCAGGGCGTCATACTGAAAGATGGCCCAACACTGCCAGCCGATGCTGAAAAAGTGGAGCAACCTGAATGGCTTTGGCCACGTAATCCACCGATTCGGGAGCGCAAATCCATCCCGACCCATTGGTTGAAAATGACGCTTTATGAAGGCCGCAATCGACAAGTGCGCAGAATGACCGCACACATTGGTTTTCCGACCCTGCGCCTGATCCGTTTTAGTATGGGGAATCTCACTCTAGGGAATTTACAACCTGGAGAATGGAAGGAGATCAGCGATGTTTAAACCTCATGTGACCGTCGCTTGCGTGGTACATGCTCAAGGCAAGTTCCTTATCGTCGAAGAAACCATTAATGGTAAAGCGCTATGGAATCAGCCCGCCGGCCACTTGGAAGCAAACGAAACCTTACTACAGGCAGCTGAACGCGAGCTGTGGGAGGAAACCGGTATCCGCGCCGTGCCACAATCATTTCTACGTATGCATCAATGGCGAGCACCGGATAACACTCCTTTTCTGCGTTTTGCTTTTGTTATTGATTTACCGAGAGAATTACCAACTCAGCCTCATGATAGCGATATTGATCGCTGCCTGTGGTTAACCGCCGATGAGATTTTGCAGGCGACTAATTTGCGCTCACCGTTAGTCGCAGAGAGTCTCCGCTGTTACCAGCAGCCACAGCGTTATCCTTTGGCTATCATCGGCACTTTTAGTGGCTCGTATTAGTCAGCGCGACGGGTTAATTCAGGTAATTTGGCTGAAGCATTGATTCTGCGGTGCGCCCCGACGGGCAACGTGATAAAATCCGGCGCTTGATTTTATCATGCTTTGTTTGCCGCGCAATGCGATGCGGATGACCCGTTTTCAGCACGCCGGCGTTATGTTAGTGAGACTTCCATGTCAGATAACAGCCAGAAAAAAGTAATCGTCGGTATGTCCGGCGGCGTCGATTCTTCCGTTTCCGCTTACCTGCTCCAACAACAGGGTTACCAGGTTGCTGGCCTGTTCATGAAGAACTGGGAAGAAGACGATAATGAAGAATATTGCTCCGCAGCGACCGATTTGGCCGATGCTCAGGCAGTGTGCGATAAGCTGGGCATGGAGTTACACACCGTCAATTTCGCCGCAGAATACTGGGATAACGTTTTTGAACTCTTCCTTGAAGAGTACAAAGCGGGTCGAACGCCAAATCCGGATATTCTGTGCAACAAAGAAATCAAATTTAAGGCCTTTCTGGAATTCGCCGCTGAAGATCTCGGTGCCGATTATATTGCTACCGGCCATTACGTGCGCCGCCATGATGTCAATGGCAAAAGCCAGCTACTACGTGGTCTGGACAGCAATAAAGATCAGAGCTATTTCTTGTATACTCTTGGTCACGATCAGTTGGCGCAAAGTCTATTCCCCGTTGGCGAGCTTGAGAAACCGGAAGTTCGTCGCATTGCAGAAACCTTGGATCTGGTGACCGCGAAGAAAAAAGACTCCACCGGTATCTGTTTTATTGGCGAGCGTAAATTCCGTGATTTCCTGGCTCGTTATCTGCCAGCTCAACCCGGCCAGATTCTGTCAGTCGATGGCCAATACCTTGGAGAACATCAAGGGTTGATGTATCACACTCTCGGCCAGCGTAAAGGTCTGGGCATCGGTGGCACCAAAGAAGGTGGCGATGACCCGTGGTATGTGGTGGATAAAGACGTCGCCAACAACGTCCTGGTGGTGGCGCAAGGTCATGAACACCCGCGTTTGATGTCTACCGGGCTGATCGCCCAACAGCTACATTGGGTCGATCGCCAAACGGTTATCGCACCGTTTCGCTGCGTGGTGAAAACGCGTTACCGTCAGCAGGATATTCCCTGCACGGTGACACCACTGGATGATGAGCGCATTGATGTGTGCTTTGACCAGCCGGTTGCAGCAGTGACTCCCGGCCAGTCAGCCGTGTTTTATCAAGGTGAAGTGTGCCTCGGTGGTGGGATTATCGAATCGCGCCATCCATTAAGCGAAACGGCATAATAAGAAACTCTACAGGAGTGACCGTGGCAAAGAATTATTATGACATCACGCTGGCGCTGGCAGGAATCTGCCAATCTGCCCGTTTGGTTCAACAATTGGCCCATGAGGGACAGTGTGACAACTCCGTGTTGCATACGTCCCTCAATAGTGTGTTATTGACCAATCCAGACTCGACTCTGGCGGTTTTCGGTGGGGAGGAGAAGCGCCTCACTATGGGGTTGGAAACCCTGCAAGTGGTGTTGAACGCCAATCGTCAAGGATCGAGCGCCGAGTTGACCCGCTACGTCCTCAGTCTAATGGTGCTGGAACGTAAGCTCAATGCCAAAAAATCTGCGATGAATATGCTGGGTGAGCGGATTAGTCAGTTGGATCGCCAGCTCGCACATTTCGACCTTGAATCAGAAACCATGATGAGTGCGTTGGCATCAATTTATGTTGATGTTATTAGTCCGCTCGGCCCACGGATTCAGGTTACTGGCAACCCCACTATGCTACAAAGCACGTTAGTACAGGCTAAGGTTCGCGCGGCACTGTTAGCTGGCATCCGTGCCACTGTGCTCTGGCAGCAGGTTGGCGGAAGCCGTCTACAACTTATGTTTTCCCGTAATCGTCTGTTTAAGCAGGCACAGAGTATTCTCGCTCATTGTTAAAATTTGATCCCAGGAGTTGCTACCGATGGAATTATCCTCACTGACCGCCGTATCCCCGATTGATGGACGCTACGGCGATAAAGTCAGCGCACTGCGCGCTATCTTCAGCGAATTTGGTTTGCTGAAATTTCGCGTGCAGGTCGAAGTACGTTGGCTGCAAAAACTGGCAGCCTGCGCAGAAATTAAAGAAGTTCCCGCTTTTGATGCCAACGCAAACGCTTACCTTGACAAGATCGTGGCAGATTTCAATGAACAAGATGCCCTGCGCATTAAGACCATTGAGCGCACCACCAACCACGATGTCAAAGCCGTTGAATACTTCCTGAAAGAAAAAGTGGCAAGCATCCCGGCGCTACACGCCGTGTCTGAATTCATCCATTTTGCCTGTACTTCAGAAGATATTAATAACCTGTCGCATGCCCTGATGCTGCAAACGGCTCGTCAGGACGTGATCTTGCCGTTTTGGCGTCAACTGATTGATGCCATTAAAGCGCTCGCCCATCAGTATCGCGATTTGCCGCTGCTGTCTCGCACTCACGGTCAACCAGCGACGCCGTCCACCGTCGGTAAAGAAATGGCTAACGTGGCCTATCGCATGGAACGCCAGTATCGCCAATTGTCCCAGGTAGAAATTCTGGGGAAAGTCAACGGTGCTGTCGGTAACTACAACGCTCACATGGTGGCTTATCCAGAAGTTGACTGGCATCAGTTCAGTGAGAGCTTTGTGACTGGATTGGGTATCAACTGGAACCCGTACACCACTCAGATCGAGCCGCACGACTATATTGCAGAACTGTTCGATTGCGTGGCGCGTTTTAACACCATTTTAATCGATTTCGACCGTGATATTTGGGGTTACATCGCACTGAACCACTTCAAGCAAAAAACCATTGCTGGCGAGATCGGTTCTTCCACCATGCCACATAAAGTTAACCCGATTGACTTCGAAAACTCCGAAGGTAACCTCGGTTTATCTAATGCCGTATTGGGACATCTGGCCGCCAAGCTGCCGGTTTCCCGCTGGCAGCGCGATCTCACCGACTCCACCGTGCTGCGTAACCTCGGTGTCGGTCTGGGCTATGCATTGATCGCCTACCAGTCCACCATGAAAGGCATCAGCAAGCTGGAAGTGAATGAAGCGCATTTGCGGGACGAACTGGATCATAACTGGGAAGTTCTGGCTGAACCGATCCAAACTGTGATGCGTCGTTATGGCATTGAAAAACCGTATGAAAAGCTGAAAGAATTGACTCGCGGCAAACGCGTTGATGCCGCTGGCATGCAAGCCTTTATCGATGGATTAGCGCTGCCGGAACAAGAAAAAGTACGCCTGAAAGCCATGACACCGGCAAATTATATTGGCCGTGCCATCACTATGGTCGACGAACTGAAATAAGCATTATCCGCAGGCGGTATTTTTCCGCCTGCCTTTCACCTGCCCAGCCCCGTTTACCTTTCATTTACTTACTCTCCTGCCTTGTTGAACCCGCGTTTAATCATGTGCCTTGATAATTATCTGCGTTAAACAAGGAAACCAAAACCAATAGGAGCAGTTATGTTTAAGAAATCGTTGATCGCAGTGGCACTTTTCAGTACCAGTACTCTGGCTATCGCAGAAGATTATACCTTTATCAGTGGTGGCTATCAGTTCGGTGTCATTGATAACAAACAAAGTTTCGATAAACAATTTAATAAATCTGATACCAGTCATATTGGCAGCAATAACATGCACGGTTTTTATTTAAACGGCGGTTATGGCTTTGAAAATAACCTTTTCCTGACCGCCCGTCTTAATGCCATCGCTGATAATGATCGTGGCCTGGGTGAAGGTGTTTTAGGCCTCGGTTACCATTTCGCTCTGTCGTCTGATGCAGATATGTATATGCTGGCTGGTGCCAGTCGCCATGCCATGACCTATGATGTGAAGAAAAGTAGCGATAAAACGGAAGCATATAATAGCGCTACCGGTGAAATTGGTATCAAAACCAAGTTATCTGAAGACGTCGGAATCGGCGCGGCTTACCGTCTTGCCGAATATGACAACAAAATGTACCACGAAGGTCGTCTGTCTGCGGACTATGCACTGACACAAAATCTTGCAGCTGAAGTGGGTTATATCTACCATAACTGGAAAGTTAACGATCAAATCGGCCAGGCTGGCTTGCGCTATAATTTCTAAGCGATTAATTTCGCCCTTATTTTACCGGGTAATACTTTACCCGGTTCACGCTTTTTGAGGAATTGGGTATGCGTGTTTTAGTCGTAGAAGATAATGCTCTGCTGCGTCACCACCTTTCAGTTCAAATGCGCGAGATGGGCCATCAGGTCGATGCGGCGGAAGATGCCAAAGAAGCTGACTACTTTTTACAGGAACATGCACCCGATATCGCCATCATCGATTTGGGTTTACCCGGTGAAGATGGGCTAAGCCTAATTCGACGTTGGCGTAATCATCAAGCCAAACTGCCTATTTTGGTGCTGACTGCCCGTGAAAGCTGGCAAGATAAAGTGGCGGTACTCGAGGCCGGTGCCGATGATTATGTTACCAAGCCTTTTCATCTGGAAGAGGTGATTGCCCGTATGCAGGCATTGATGCGTCGTAATAGCGGCCTGGCATCGCAAATCATCGAGTTTCAGCCGTTCATGATTGATCTGTCGCGCCGCGAACTGTGCGTCAATCAACAGCAAATCAAACTGACCGCATTTGAATACACCATTATCGAAACTCTGATTCGTAACGCCGGTAAAGTGGTCAGTAAAGATACCTTGATGTTACAACTCTATCCCGATGCAGAATTGCGGGAAAGCCATACCATTGACGTCTTAATGGGTCGCTTGCGCAAAAAACTTCAGGTAGAACATGATAAAGATGTCATCACCACTATCCGTGGCCAAGGCTACCGATTTGATGCCAGCTAAACACCATGTTTAAAAAGAACAGTAAACCCTTCTCCCTACGCGCCCGCTTTCTGATGGCGACAGCAGGTGTCATTCTAGCACTGTCACTGTCCTATGGTATGGTCGCAGTTGTCGGTTATATCGTCAGTTTTGACAAGAATACCTTCCGTGTCCATCGTGGGGAAAGTAACCTATTCTTTAGCTTGGCTCAGTGGCATGACAATAAACTCAGCATCACCATTCCCCCCGAGCTGGAGCTGAATGTCCCAACATTGGTGCTGATTTATGATCACAATGGCAATCTGCTGTGGCGACAGCGACATGTTCCAGAGTTGGAGTCTCATATTGAAAAAAGCTGGCTTAGTAAACCCGGCTTCTATGAGCTGGATACCGGGACTGAAATCAGTAGCGCGATGCTGGGGGATAACCCTGAAGCGCAAGATAAGCTGAAAAAATATGATGATACTGACAGCAGCGCACTGACACATTCAGTTTCCGTGAATAGATATCATGCCACCAACCGCCTGCCTGAACTCACCATTGTCGTAGTGGATACCATCCCGCAAGAGTTGCAGCGCTCTGATTTGGTTTGGAACTGGTTTAGCTATGTACTATTGGCTAACCTGCTGCTAGTGGTACCACTGCTATGGCTGGCGGCCTATTGGAGTTTACGGCCAATCAAAGCCTTGGTCAGTCAGATCAGTCAATTGGAAAAAGGTGAACGCGAGCAACTTGATGAAAACCCGCCAAGAGAACTACTCAGTCTGGTGCGTAACCTGAATATTCTACTGACCAACGAACGTCAGCGCTATACCAAATATCGCACGACTCTGTCCGACCTTACTCATAGCCTGAAAACGCCGCTGGCCGTGTTGCAAACGACGCTACGCTCTTTGCGCTCAGGAAAGCAAACGACTATTGAAGAAGTAGAGCCGATCATGCTGGAGCAAATTAGCCGAATTTCTCAGCAAATTGGCTACTACCTACATCGAGCCAGTATGCGCTCGGAACACAGTGTATTAGCGCGGGAAATCCATTCAGTTACCGCATTGCTGGACAGTTTATGCAGTGCGCTCAATAAGGTTTACCAACGTAAAGGGGTCGTGCTGACGTTAGATATCTCTCCTGAAGTGACCTTTATGGGGGAGAAAAATGACTTTATGGAAGTCATGGGCAATGTGCTGGAGAATGCCTGTAAATATTGTCTCGAGTTCGTCGAGATTACAGCCCTGTATTCGGAAAAAGAGTTAACCATTGTGGTGGATGATGATGGTCCCGGCATTCCGGAAAGCAAGCGTGAAATGATTTTCAAACGCGGTCAGCGAGTAGACACTTTACGCCCCGGTCAGGGCTTGGGTTTGTCCGTCGCAGCCGAAATTATTGAACAATATCAAGGGCGAATTTCCGTCACCGAAAGCCCCCTCGGCGGAGCGAAAATGTTAGTGACCTTTGGCCGACAGCAAGACCATCACGATGAATAACCGACGTTATTAACCTGTTGACCAAAACACCGTCAGCCAATGATCATGGCATGATTAAAAAACACCCACATTATCAGCACGCGATAATATCAGCGCTAATATTTGCCACTCAGCCCCTGATACTGACTTGCGCCATCCGTTATAATCATTCGCAAGCTCACTCAATCCCTGGAATAAAAAATGGACTATCAACTCGATCTGGATTGGCAAGACTTCCTGCAACGTTATTGGCAGAAACGCCCGGTAATTCTGAAGCGTGGCTTCAAAAACTTTATCGATCCAATTTCCCCCGATGAATTAGCCGGGTTGGCAATGGAAAGTGAAGTCGACAGTCGTTTAGTCAGCCATCAGGATGGCCGCTGGCAAGTGGGGCACGGGCCTTTCGAAAGCTACGATCACTTGGGGGAAACCAATTGGTCCTTGCTGGTTCAGGCCGTTGATCACTGGCATGAACCATCCGCAGCACTGATGCGTCCTTTCCGAGCATTATCTGACTGGCGGATGGATGATTTGATGATCTCCTATTCGGTTCCTGGCGGTGGCGTTGGACCACACTTGGATCAGTATGATGTCTTTATCATTCAGGGAAGTGGTCGCCGCCAATGGCGTGTGGGCGAAAAGGTGCCCATGAAGCAACACTGTCCACATCCTAATCTGCTACAAGTTGGGCCATTTGATGCCATCATTGATGAAGAAATGGAACCAGGCGATATTCTGTATATTCCGCCGGGCTTCCCTCATGAAGGCTATGCACTGGAAAATGCACTGAACTATTCCGTCGGTTTCCGTGCGCCCAATAGTCGGGAATTAGTCAGTGGCTTTGCCGATTACGTTTTAGCTCGAGAATTGGGCAGTAAGCGTTACAGCGATCCTGATCTGAAACTACGCGATCGCCCTGCTGACGTGCTGCCTGAAGAAATGGATGCGCTACGCCAGATGATGCTGGAGCTGTTCCAACAACCTGAACATTTCCAGAGTTGGTTTGGTGAGTTTGTTTCTCAATCCCGCCATGAGCTGGATATTTCTCCGCCGGAACCGCCGTATCAAGCAGGTGAGATTTACGAGGTACTCAATCAAGGTGAAGATTTGGTCCGCTTGAGTGGCCTGCGGGTTATCCGCGTGGGTGACCGTTGCTATGCCAATGGTGAATTGATTGATACGCCGCATCTGCTGGCCGCTGATGCTTTATGTCAGCATTACAGCGTAAATGCCGAGATGTTTGGTGATGCTCTGGACGATCCTTCCTTCCTCGCGATGCTGACTGAGTTGGTCAACAGCGGTTATTGGTATTTCCGTGATTAATCGCCGCCGCATCTGATATAGAAATAACTACGCCCCTTTGGTTTTACCTTAGGGGCGTTTTTTTGTTGAAGCCTTGTTCGAATAGCCACTAAGGTTAGCGGATAGCCATTGCGCCCTTCTCAACCTGTAGCGGCCGTTGCTTCGCACGTAATGCCGTGAGTTCAGCGAGGCGCATAATCACCGCAACCGCCTGTTCCATACCTTCCAACGTAATAAACTCATGTTTCCCGTGGAAGTTATAACCACCGGTAAAGATATTAGGGCAAGGCAACCCACGGAACGACAGTTGAGCACCATCAGTGCCACCACGAATCGGTTTCATGATCGGTTCAATATCACAATCCCGCATCGCCTGTTCGGCCAGTTCGATGATATGAGGATGTTTTACAATATGCTCTCGCATATTGTAATAACTGTCATCAATAATGATTTCGATATAGCAATCACGATGTAGGCCTTTTCCGACCTGTTTGGCGATATCCACCATGTATTTTTTGCGTGCTTCAAACCCTTCCCGACTAAAGTCACGCACTAGGTAACTCATTTCAGCGCGCTCTACCGTACCCTTGATGCTCTGCAAATGGTAGAAACCTTCATAACCCTCGGTGTGTTCTGGAGCTTCTTCTACCGGAAGTGATTGATGGTAACGCGTCGCTAACGCCAAGGCATTGACCATCACGCCTTTGGCGTTGCCGGGATGCACATTATTCCCAACGATTTTGATCGTCACTGAAGCTGCATTAAAGTTTTCATACTCCAGCTCGCCAACAGCGCCGCCATCAACGGTATAAGCCCAATCAGCATTAAATGCTTTCACATCAAAGAACTGTGAACCTTTACCAATCTCTTCATCCGGCGTAAAGGCCACACGAATAGTACCGTGGGGAGTATTTTTTTGCTTGAGTCGAACCATCGCCGTGATGATCTCGGCAATACCGGCTTTATCATCGGCACCAAGTAACGTTTTACCATCGGTGGTAATCAGCGTGTGCCCCAACAGTTGGTGCAATACTGGGAACATCACTGGCGACAGAATCTCATCGCCCATTCCCAACGCAATATCACCGCCACGATAATTTTCGACAATCTGCGGGTTAACGTTTTTACCGCTAAAATCGGGCGCAGTATCCAGATGAGCAATAAAACCAATGGTCGGCACTTCCCAGGCGACATTAGCGGGTAGCGTTGCCATCACACAACCGTGTTCGCTTAAAGTGACTTGATCCAAACCCAGCGCCAGCAACTCTTGTTGCAACGCCATAACCAACTTGCGTTGCCCATCGGTGCTCGGCACGGATTTTACCTTAGCTTTTGATTGTGTATCGAAAGAGACATAGTTAAAAAAGCGATCGAGTAATTTGTCCATGGTTCCCACCCTTAGAATGATGGATATCATTATGGGGAAGTGATCACGATCAAATATTGCGTCAGGTCAGTTTTAAATAAACTTAAGCCGGAATAATAACCCGCTGACATAAAATGACGCGAGGCATCATAATGATGCCCCTGCCGAGAAAAGAAAACGGTAGGTGAATTATTCTCCCTGACGATTCTCGCCACGCGTCGTCAGGAATTCACGAATATACTCAGGCACCACCTTACTGGCCAAACCGTAATGTTTCTCATCAAACTGGCTTTCAACCTGGCTCGGTTCCAGATTCAGTTCAACGGTATGGGCGCCGTGCAGCGCAGATTCATGGACAAATCCGGCCGCCGGATAAACATGGCCCGAAGTCCCGATTGAGATAAAGAAATCAGCTTCAGCCAGCGCCTGATAGATATCATCCATACCCATCGGCATTTCACCAAACCAGACAATGTGTGGGCGCAGCGGCGAAGGAAACTGACAGCAGTGGCAACGCTCATCCGCGCTAAGATCACCCAGCCAATCCAGCACCTGTCCCGATTGGGTACAACGTACTTTAAGCAATTCACCGTGCATATGAATCACCCGCTTGCTACCCGCCTGTTCATGCAGGTTATCAATATTCTGTGTCACCAGCAGGAAGTTATCGCCCAATACCGCTTCCAGATCCGCCAGTGCAAAATGCGCGGCGTTTGGTTGCACATCAGGCTGCTGTAATTGACGGCGGCGCGCATTGTAAAATGCCTGTACCAGCCCCGGATCGCGGAGGTAGCCTTCCGGCGTGGCCACATCTTCGACTTTATGCTCCTCCCACAGGCCGTCGGCGGCGCGGAAAGTGCGGATACCCGATTCGGCAGAAATACCCGCACCAGTCAGAACGACCACAAAAGGCTTCTTCATGTCTGTAGTGGCAGTATTGTCCCGATGAAAAATACGGGAGCGAAAACGTTGATGTCGCAAATGTTTATTCTTACGAAAGCGACACAGCCGATGACGAATGCGCATAACCTTTTGCCTCTTTTTACTTTATTTATAATGGGTTTCTGTCAGAAAGGTGCAAGAATGCCGCTCCACGCACGCCACCTGCATCCCCATAGCGAGCTTTTTCAATCCGTGGCAAACGCGCGACGGGAAGTAAATGTGCAGGTAAACGTTGCTCAAGTTCCTGATAGAGATGTTCAAAATTCGACAATCCGCCACCAATGACCACCAGATGCGGATCGAGAATAGTCAGTAAGTTACCCAGACAAATAGCTAAAACCGCCATAAAACGCTCTACATGCTCGATAGCTTGCACATTTCCAGCATAATAATACTCAATAATTTGCGCGGCAGGTAACGCATGGCCGTAAAAGTGGGCATACATCCATTCAAATCCGCGGCCAGAGATGTAATTTTCGATACAGCCCCGTTGGCCACAACCACAAGTGACGCGTGGAATATCTGCCCCCAAAACATCGAGCGTATCCAGCGGTAAACGAAAGTGACCAAATTCACCGGCAATATGATTACGTCCCGTGACCACCTGACCGTTAAGAATAATGCCACCACCGACGCCGGTACCCAGAATAATCCCTAGAACACTAGGATAAGCTTGAAACTCTGGATCCCAAGCCTCGGATAATGCGAAACAATTGGCATCATTATCAATACGGACTTCCCGCTCAAGAATACGGCAAAGGTCTGCCTGCAAGGGTTTGCCCATCGCGGCAGGCACATTGGCGGTAAATAATGTGCCGTCATCGTTGGGTAATCCGGGGATACCGATACCGACGCTCCCCTGCGTACCGCAAAATACATCGGCTTCATGAGTGAGTTCAGTGAAAACCTGTAATAATTGCGAGTAATCCTGTTTCGGGGTGGCTACACGTTTATGCCAAATACGCTGTAAATCCGCATCAAATATGCCCAACTCGATTTTGGTACCACCCATATCAAAACCGTAGTACATATGCCCGCCTTTATTCAGTAAAGGGTTAATCAGTACCATCCGACGTTCACTAAAATACTCGTATTGATAAGCCATGGTGACTCGTCATTTATTGCCCACTCAATACTCGCGCTGGGTCAATACGACTGGCGCGCCGAGCCGGATACCAACTGGCAACCAGACTCAACACAATCGCCGTAGCCAGCACGCAGGCGACATCAAACCCGTGCAATTCCGAAGGCAGATAATCGATAAAATAGATATCACCGGACAAGAATTGATGACCAACCAATGTCTCCAGTCCGCTAATGATATTAGTCAGTTGCAAAGAGGCCACCACACCGATTACCACGCCGCTCAGACTGCCCACCAGCCCAGCCAGTAATCCATACCAGATGAAAATAGCGCGGATTAAACCGTCTTTGGCACCCAATGTCCGCAACACTGCGATATCACTGCTTTTATCTTTTACTGCCATGACGAGTGTGGAAACAATATTGAAACTGGCCACGCCCATCACCAACACCATGGCTAAATACATAATGGTGCGAATCATTTGAATATCGCGATACATATAGCCATAGGTTCCAATCCAACTGCTGTAATTGACGTAGGCATTAGAGGCCTCAGCCGCATTTCGGGTCAAATTATTGGCGTTAAAAACATCATTAAACTTTAAGGCAATGCCGGTCACACTGTTGCCCATATCCAGATACTGCTGAGCATCACTCAATGGCACCAGCGCCAAACTGTGATCCAGTTGCCCACTGAGTTGAAAAACGCCAGCGACCTGCAACCGAATACGTTTTGGCTGCAACAATTTCATTTCAGGATCGCTATTTGGGATCATCACTGTCAGCCAAGAACCCGGCTTAACACCCAAGGCATCTGCCAGGCCTTTGCCCAGAATGACTTGCTGTTGACCGGCTTTAAAATCTTTCCAAGCGTTGTCCTGCACAAACTTAGGCAACGCACTAAGTTGTTCTTCTTGTTGCGGATTGACACCTTTCACCTGCACTGCGCGCAATTGTGCGCCATTCTCCATCAGGCCGGTAAAATCAATATAAGGTGCGGCAGCCGCCACACCGGGCACTTGTTCAATCCGCTGTAAACTTTCATTCCAGCTATTGAAAGGCTGATCGAGAAAAGCGATCTGACCGTGAGGAACCACCGCCAACACGCGGTTTTTCAGTTCACGTTCAAAGCCGTTCATGGCACTCAGACCGATAATCAACACAGCAACGCCCAAGGCGATACCCAGTGTGGAGACCACCGAAATCATCGAGACCATACCACCGCGGCGACGACCGCGGCTGAAGCGTAAACCGATCAACAGTGAAAGGGGGAAACGACTCATTACTCCGCTCCCACCAACGTCAGGTTTTGCTGTAATTGGCCGTCACGCATTTCCAACTGGCGGTTCATTCGCTTAGCCAACTGCAAATCGTGGGTCACCACCAGAAATGCCGTGCCCTGTCGCACATTAAGCTCACCCAGCAAATTGAAAATACTGTCAGCATTACGTTGGTCTAAATTACCGGTCGGTTCATCAGCCAGTACCAGCGACGGGTTATTCACCAGCGAGCGGGCAATCGCCACCCGCTGCCGTTCTCCGCCAGACAGTTCGGCAGGACGATGTTGACTGCGCGGCTCCAGCCCGACTGCGAGCAGCATGGCCCGCGCTTGATCCTGCGCCTCCGCCGGTTTGCTCCCCCCGATCAACAACGGCATGGCGACGTTTTCCAATGCAGTGAAATCTGGCAGTAAATGGTGGAACTGGTAGATAAAACCGAGTTCCCTATTTCGTAATTCCGCTTTGGCGGCAGAAGACAACTGGCTTAGCGAGCGCCCCTGATAAATCACGTCGCCGGAAGTTGGTGAATCCAACCCGCCCAATAGATGCAACAAGGTACTTTTACCGGAGCCAGAGCTACCGACAATCGCCATCATTTCACCCGGCTGAATCGTGAAAGTCACATTACGCAATACGTCAGTATGCAGTTGCCCTTCCTGATAGCGTTTGCACAGGTTTTCGCACTGTAATAAAGGTTGGTTACTCATAACGTAAAGCCTCAGCGGGTTGAACGGCGGCAGCGCGCCAGGAAGGATAAAGCGTGGACAGTAGCGCAATGGCCATGGCCAACAGGGCGATCACCGTGACTTGCAGTGGATCAATGGCAACCGGCAGTGCTCCGCCGTCGATCAGCAAGCCCAATAACGGCATTAATACATTCAACTGGCTGGCAAATAAAATCCCCAATCCAGCCCCCAGCAGCGCCCCAATAATACCGGCACTCGCACCCTGCACCATAAACACCAGCATAATCTGGCGTCGAGTCAGCCCTTGGGTTTGCAATATTGCCACTTCCCCTTGCTTTTCCATCACCAATAAACCCAACGAGGTAATGATATTAAATGCTGCGACGGCAATGATCAGGCTTAATAGTAATCCCATCATATTCTTTTCCATTCGTACCGCTTGGAACAGTTCCCCTTTCCGCTCACGCCAATCTTTCCAAACGGTGCCTTCAGGCAGTGTTTGCTGGCTGAGGTTATCCACTTGTAAAGGATGCGACAGGAATAAACGCCAACCGGTAATATGGCCCGCTGGGTAGCGCATCAGGCGTGAAGCGTCTTGCTGGTTGACCAACAACTGGTAGTCATCCACTTCGCTGCCAGCGGCAAAGGTACCGATCACATTGAATAGGCGTTGGCTGGGAATACGGCCCATCGGCGTAAACTGGCTGGCACTGGGAACCATCAGGCGGATAGTTTCACCGCGGCTAACGCCCAGTTTTCCGGCCAATTTTTCACCCATAATCAGGTTGTATTGTCCCGGCTGTAAGTCGCGCAGATGAACGTTAACCAGTGAGTCACTCAGCGGTTCGTGCTGATCCGGATTAATACCCAGCATCACCCCGACGTTCACGCTACGCGGGCTTTGCAGCACCACTTCGCCTGTCGTCAGCGGCACAATGTCACTGACACCGCTTAAATTTTTCAAGGCGGAGGCAGGAATTTTTTCCGGATCGAGGGCACCTTTTGGCGTAGTAATTAACGCCTGTGGCATTAGCCCCAGAATATTGTTCTGCAAATCGCGCTCAAAGCCGTTCATTACCGATAATACGGTAATTAGCGCCATCACCCCAAGAGTAATCCCGATGGTTGATAACCATGAAACGAAACGACCAAAACGATCGGAAGCACGCCCGCGCATGTAACGCAGGCCAATAAATAGTGCGACAGGTTGATACATGAAATCTGTTGAGTTCCTGTTGCTAAAGCAAAGTGATCGAGGATAATAAAGCGTACCGCCGCTTTATGGAACCACTAACAGTCTATATCTCCGGCTTTTATTCCAGAAATAGCGCCAATTCCACAGCCTTGCTGTCATCGCATGCTAGGATAGGCAATACCGTTTTTACCGCAGTGCTGAACCAAAGAGATTGCTTAACTGCTTATGTCCCAACAATACCGTTACTCATTACCTGATCGCCGTGGCGATGTCCGCCAGCTAGGCCAGTTAACTGGCTCAGCCTGCGCCATTGAATGTGCCGAAATTATCGAGCGTCATCCCGGCCCGGTGATGCTTATTGCGCCGGATATGCAAAATGCGCTGCGTTTGCGGGATGAAATCCAGCAATTTACCTCTCACCATGTCAGCACGTTATCCGATTGGGAAACACTGCCCTACGACAGTTTCTCACCACATCAGGACATTATTTCCGCCCGTTTATCCTGCCTTTATCAATTGCCGAGCATGAAACGCGGCGTGATCATTCTACCCGTCAATACACTGATGCAGCGCGTGTGCCCCCACGAATTCCTCCACGGTCACGCACTGGTGATGGAAAAAGGCCAGCATTTATCGCGGGATAAGCTGCGCGCCCAGCTAGAGCAAGCTGGTTATCGCAGCGTCGATCAGGTTATGGAGCACGGTGAATTTGCCACCCGAGGTGCGTTGCTGGATTTATATCCTATGGGCAGCGAAGAACCTTATCGCATTGATTTCTTTGATGATGAAATCGATAGTCTGCGGGTGTTTGATGTGGATTCTCAGCGTACCCTAACGGAAGTGGATCACATCAATCTACTGCCTGCCCATGAGTTTCCTATCGATCAGGCCGCTATCGAGCTGTTTCGCAGCCAGTGGCGCGAGCAGTTTGAAGTACGGCGCGACCCGGAACATATTTATCAACAAGTCAGCAAAGGTATCTGGCCGGCTGGCATCGAATACTGGCAACCGCTGTTTTTCAGTCAGTCACTGCCATCGCTGTTTAGTTATCTACCGGATAACACCTTACTGGTGAATACCGGCGACCTCGAAGCCGCAGCCGAACGTTTCTGGCTGGATGTAAACCAGCGCTATGAGAGCCGCCGGATTGATCCGATGCGTCCACTGTTGGCTCCAGAAACGCTGTGGCTCCGAATCGATGGGCTATTTAGCGAGTTAAAAGCCTGGCCACGTATTCAGTTGAAAACCGAGGCCTTGCCCGATAAAACCGCCAATATCAATTTAGCGTATCAATCGCTGCCAGATATTGCTGTGCAAGCGCAGCAAAAAGCGCCGCTGGATAATTTGCGTCGTTTTATCGAAGGTTTTAGTGGCCGGGTGGTGTTCTCGGTGGAAAGTGAAGGACGCAGGGAAACGCTGCAAGATTTACTTGGCCGCGTCAAAATCAGCCCGAAACTGATCGCGCGTCTGGATGAAACCAGCAAGCCCGGCCATTATCTGATGATCGGTGCTGCTGAGCGTGGTTTCCTCGACAATCAGCGACAATTGGCGCTGATTTGCGAAAGCGATTTACTGGGTGAACGCGTCAGCCGCCGTCGCCAGGATAATCGTCGCACTATCAATACCGATACCTTGATTCGCAATCTGGCCGAATTGCGCCCCGGTCAGCCCGTCGTACATCTGGAACACGGTGTTGGTCGTTATTTGGGTCTCACTACGCTGGAAGCCGGTGGCATTAAGGCCGAATACCTGATTTTGACCTACGCCGGTGAAGATAAGCTCTATGTACCGGTTTCCTCTCTGCATCTGATTAGCCGTTATTCTGGGGGTGCCGATGAAAATGCCCCGCTGCACAAATTAGGTGGTGATGCCTGGAGTCGCGCCCGTCAGAAAGCGGCCGAGAAAGTGCGCGATGTGGCAGCCGAACTGCTGGATATCTATGCCCAACGCGCGGTGAAATCCGGCTTTAAATTCAAACTAGACCGCGAACAATACCCGCTGTTCTGCCAAAGCTTCCCATTTGAAACTACGCCAGATCAGGAGCAGGCTATCAATGCCGTCCTCAGCGATATGTGCCAACCACTGGCGATGGATCGTCTGGTTTGTGGTGATGTTGGTTTCGGTAAAACCGAAGTGGCAATGCGGGCTGCTTTCCTGGCTGTCAGCAATAATAAACAGGTCGCCGTATTGGTGCCGACGACCTTACTGGCACAACAGCATTTCGATAATTTCCGCGATCGTTTTGCCACCTGGCCCGTGCGTATCGAGATGTTATCCCGCTTCCGTAGCGCCAAAGAGCAGCAGGTTATTCTGGAGCAGGCGGCAGAAGGAAAAGTGGATATTCTTATCGGCACCCATAAATTGCTGCAAAGTGATTTGCACTGGAAAGACCTTGGCCTGTTGATCGTCGATGAAGAGCACCGCTTCGGGGTGCGCCACAAAGAGCGGATTAAAGCTATGCGCGCCGACGTGGATATTCTAACGCTGACGGCAACCCCTATTCCCCGCACGCTGAACATGGCCATGAGCGGGATGCGCGATTTATCCATTATCGCCACCCCACCCGCCCGACGTCTGGCGGTGAAAACGTTTGTCCGCGAGTATGACAGTCTGGTGGTGCGTGAGGCTATTCTGCGTGAAGTGCTGCGCGGTGGGCAGGTTTATTATCTGTATAACGATGTGGAAAATATTGAGAAAGCCACTCAACGACTGGCGGAATTGGTACCGGAGGCACGAATTGCCATTGGTCACGGTCAGATGCGTGAGCGGGATCTAGAACGGGTGATGAATGATTTCCATCATCAGCGCTTCAACGTATTGGTTTGCACCACCATTATTGAAACCGGCATCGATATTCCCAGCGCCAATACCATCATTATCGAGCGCGCCGATCACTTCGGTCTGGCACAGCTTCATCAGTTACGTGGCCGGGTCGGGCGTTCTCATCATCAGGCTTATGCTTACTTGCTGACACCCAATCCCAAAGCCATGACCACCGACGCGAAAAAACGCCTCGAGGCCATCGCTTCACTGGAGGATCTCGGTGCCGGTTTCGCATTGGCAACCCACGATCTGGAAATTCGGGGCGCGGGCGAACTGCTGGGTGAAGATCAAAGCGGTCAGATGACCACCATTGGTTTCTCTTTATATATGGAGCTATTGGAAAGTGCCGTTGATGCGTTGAAAGAAGGCCGCGAGCCGTCACTGGAGGATTTGACCAACAATCAGACCGAAATCGAACTACGCATGCCAGTACTGTTGCCAGATGATTTCATTCCAGATGTTAATATCCGTCTTTCATTCTATAAACGTATTGCCAGCGCTCATGATGACGTCGAGCTAGATGAATTGAAAGTTGAGCTGATTGACCGTTTCGGGTTATTGCCAGATGCAGCACGTTTCCTACTACAGGCCGCCTCACTGCGCCAGCATGCGCAGAAGTTGGGAATCAAGCGGATTGAGGGCAATGAGCGTGGTGGTTTTATCGAGTTCGGAGAGAAAAATAAAGTGGATCCGGTTTACCTGATTGGACTACTTCAGCACCAGCCGCAAATATTCCGTCTGGAAGGTTCGAGCAAACTAAAATTCATGCAGGATCTTAGCGATAGAAGCAACCGATTGAAATTCATCGAACAATTACTCACTGACTTCGAACAGCACCGGTTGGGATAACGGAAGTAAAGTGCTCAAACAGAGTCTTGGCCTAGCCATAGCATGGCTAGGCAGCCATTATTATTAGAAAGTGTTGTTGTTAGAAAAATGTGACTGCAAAAACAGTATTATCCGCAAATGACATTGGCGTCGGGCAGGAAAAAACCCGCGTCAATGTTAATGCCACTCGCTTAACCAAACAACCGGTTTGCCCGTTGTCCCTACTTTCTGTTAAACGATCAGAATTAACACTATACCGCGGGTTCTTGTTACTCAGTATTGGACAACAGATTGTCGATTATGCTCGATCATTCAGTATCAGTTGACCATTTTTATCCAGTAAAATCTGCGTGCCGGGATCACGATCCATGCGAATTTTACCCTGCTGATCGCCAATTTTGTAGGTTACGTCATATCCCAGCATTTTTTGTGATTTGTCATACACTGTTTGGCAGCGCTGCTGCGTGGTTGTGTAAGTATCACTTTCCTGCATATTATTTTGTACCCGATTACCGGCATAACCGCCCGCTAGCGCCCCAGCCACGGTAGCAATATCTTTACCACGGCCACCGCCAACCTGATGGCCCAATACGCCACCGGCTACGGCTCCCAGCACTGAACCAGCAATCTGGTTTTCATCCTGTACCGGTTTACGGTGAGTGACGGTGACATCACGGCATTGCTTACGCGGCGTTTTCACCGTTTCTTTAATCGGCGTTGCCGCGATAACCTGCGCATACTGAGGGGCACCTGAGAAGACATCCATACTTGCAACCGCAGCAATTCCCAGAGCTGCCGCAATACCAATACCCACGCCTGCTAACATTGATTTGTTCACAGGAAATCCTCCTAAAGTGTTATCACGCAATGTCTGCCGCCGACGTTGTATCTCAGTCCCTTCGCCTTCACGGCGACCCATCGGACAGCAACCTCGTAAGCAGAGCTTCGGGTTTTGGCGTGCGTGACTCGCCGATATTTTCGCGGTTAAGTCTGCACAATGTCATTTAGGACAGCAATAAGACAAACACCTCAAATTAGCTGATATGGGGTAGAAAACCCGGCTTTAGGAGAAATCTTAGTCATCATCTCGCTTATCACGGGATATTGTGCTGGAGAGAGGGTTTTACTCGCCGGTAGAGGCAATTCATCGGCGTGATAAAACAAAAAACCGCTGCCACGAATGACAACGGTTTTCTGTGCTACCGAAGGTGTCAGATCCGCAAAGCCGAATCTGGGCTTCCGATGATCAATGTAATTTCAGGCGCGGACGGATCACCCGATTAATACCACCTACCAGCATCATCAAGCCCGTTTTAGTATAACCGTGCAATGCCACTTGGTGCATACGGTACAATGAGATGTAAACCACGCGGGCTATACGGCCTTCAACCATCATTGAACCACGCATCAGGTTACCCATCAAGCTGCCTACGGTGCTGAATTTGGACAGTGAAACCAACGAACCATGATCTTTATACACGTAAGGCTTCATACTTTGACCATTCAGCAGTGCCAGAATGTTGCTGTAGCAACGGCTGGCCATTTGGTGAGCAGACTGAGCGCGAGGTGGCACAAAACCGCCGGCTGGCTGCGGACAAGATGCGCAGTCACCGATGGCAAAAATATTGGGATCACGAGTGGTTTGCAGCGTTGGCTCAACCACTAACTGGTTGATACGGTTGGTTTCCAGCCCAGCGATATCTTTCATAAAATCAGGTGCTTTAATCCCGGCAGCCCACACCATCAGGTCAGCATGAATCAATTCACCGTCTTTGGTATTCAGTCCGTTACTGTCGGCGCTGGTGACCATCGTTTTGGTTAAGACCCGTACGCCCAGCTTGGTCAACTCTTGATGAGCTGCGGCAGAAATACGCGGTGGCAACGCCGGCAGAATACGCTCACCAGCTTCCACCAAGGTGACATTCAGCGCCTGATTATCCAAACCTTCAAAACCGTAACTGTGCAGTTGTTTCACCGCATTATGCAGTTCAGCAGACAGTTCTACGCCCGTTGCACCACCGCCCACAATGGCAATGTTCACTTTGCCCTTCTCTCCCGGCTGGGCGGAATACTTCAGGAACAGGTTAAGCATTTCATTGTGGAAACGGTGCGCCTGATGCGGGTTATCAAGGAAAATACAGTTATCCTTGACGCCTGGGGTGCCGAAGTCATTGGAAGTACTGCCCAACGCCATGACCAGAATGTCATAAGACAATTCACGCTCGGTCACCAATACGTCGCCATGCTCATCACAGATTTTTGCTAGGCTAACGGTTTTGGTTTCCCGATTAATATTGGTTAATGAACCCAATTGGAAATTGAAAGCATGATGACGAGCATGAGCCAGATAGCTCAGCGCATCTACACCATCATCCAGCGATCCGGTTGCGACTTCATGCAACAGCGGCTTCCACAAATGGCTGTGGTTGCGATCGACCAGAACAATCTCCGCTTTTTTACTGCGACCCAGTTTGTGACCCAGGCTCGTTGCCAGTTCCAGTCCGCCAGCACCACCACCAATAATAACGATTTTCTTCTTTGGCGTTGTCAAAATGACCCCCTAAATGTGAACCAATTGTTAGCTAAGAGTAAAAGAATAATATCCTTAGATAACATAGGGTTCGCTTGAGCTAATTTAATAATCTGCCGTCAGAATATCATGCAGGGTCATTTGGTCATACCAAAA
The DNA here is from genome assembly GCF_000754815.1 of Yersinia ruckeri ATCC 29473. Lineage (GTDB taxonomy): Bacteria > Pseudomonadota > Gammaproteobacteria > Enterobacterales > Enterobacteriaceae > Yersinia > Yersinia ruckeri. Next base: position 2,239,051 of record NZ_KN150747.1, on the reverse strand, counting down.
TTGACATATATCAATTTATTTTGATTAAAGCTTCAACAGGCTATTTTTTTCTGGAATAAGATTCATAGAGTTAGCGCTAAATCACAGTTTTAAAATTTCACTGTCTATGATAAAAAATAGCGGTAACAGGCCTTTTTTGCGAAAGAAAAAGCCCAAAAAGATCGCGGTGAACGATCTTTTTGGGCCTTTGTCATCAGGTTAAAATGTTAATCGAGGGTTTTAAATGCCTTGATCCGTTTCAAATGGACGGAGAGATCTTTAAATTTGTGCCCCTGTTTTTCATCCCAGACGATTTCGTAATACGGATGCAGTGCTGCCGCGGTACGCTGACTATCCAAGGCTTCATCATGGCGTGAAAGCACCGCTAAACAGCGATCGCGATTTTTCTCACGAAAATCACGGACACATTTGGTATCAATATCCAAATATTCTTCTGGCCGGTCTATTTTTCCGCTCATATTCTCTTGCGGGAATAAATTCGGATTAACAGCTACCTGCCGGATACTGCACAAGAAACCGATGCGCTCGGCCCAGAACCCGCCCAAACCCACACCACAAATCAGCGGATGGCTGTCGCCGCCCTGCTGTATCGCTTTATCTACTTCCTTCAGTAAATGCTGCATATCGTGTCGCGGATGTAAGGTGCTATAGCTGATAAAACGGACATCCGGATCGATAAACTGCAATTGCAGTATCTTTTCGTGATTGCCCGGACTGGTTGAATCAAAACCATGTAAATAGACGATCATTATTATCCTCGCGACGACAGGGTCAACCACACCGGATATTCCCCGATGCGTGACTTAGTTCCCTAACCCTTGCTTATGGGTATCCCAACGCTCGCTAAGCGCCGCTAACGCTTTATTGGCCTGCTGCCAACGCGCGGAGCCAAGCAGCTCTTTGCGGCTGAACTGCCCACGATGATACAATTGACTCAGTTTATCTGCCTTGATCGGGGACAGATTATCCAACACGCTCACCGCACCTTGACGATGGTTACATACCAGAATCATATCGCAACCTGCATCCAGTGAAGCCTGACCACGTTCGGCATAGCTGCCCATTATCGCCGCACCTTCCATGGATAAATCGTCAGAGAAAATAATCCCCTCGAAACCGAGTTCCTGACGCAATATCTGTTGCAGCCAATAGGCCGAGCCGCTAGCCGGGCGGGGATCAGCATCGGTGTAGATCACGTGAGCTGGCATAATGGCATCCAACAGCTTACGCTGAATGAGCTCACGAAATATAACCATATCATGTGCGCGGATTTCTGCCAGTGGTCGTGTATCTCGCGGTGTTTCTTTATGTGAATCTGCCGTTACGGCACCGTGGCCGGGGAAATGCTTACCGGTCGTTTTCATCCCAGCGCTGTGCATGCCCATAATGAAGCGCTCAGCCATTTCCAGCGCCTTGAGCGGCTCACTGTGGAATGAGCGTTCACCGATGGCGGCACTGACATGGCCGATATCCAGTACTGGCGCAAAGCTGATATCAATATCCATCGCTATCATTTCCGCTGCCATCAGCCAACCGGCTTCTTGCGCCAAACGTCCTGCGGTTTCCGCATCGTTAAGCGCGGCAAAAGACTGAGCAGCAGGTAAGCGGGTAAATCCTTCGCGAAAACGTTGCACTCGTCCCCCTTCCTGATCCACTGCCACCACCAGACGATCTCGCGAGGCTGCGCGGATTTGCCGCACCAGCTCACGCAGTTGTTCCGCATCATGGAAGTTACGGCTGAACAAAATCAGCCCACCCACCAGCGGGTGCTGCAAAATTTCACGTTCTTCAGCATCCAGCTCGTAGCTGGCGACATCTAACATCACTGGACCCACAACGACCTCACGTTATTCAAAAAAATATGTCACGTTATCTGCTCGGATTTAACGATCAGGCAGATGGAATCTCTGGCGCAGCGGTGCTGCCCAGTGTAGAAAAGCACGGTCGCCCGTTTGTTGCCAACGGACTTCAAACCACATCAGCATCAGATAATCAACCCAAGTGAACCAGTTGTGGATCTGTTGCATTAATAATGGGGTATCGCGGTAAGCATCCGGCCGCTGGCAATACTGTTGTAAAAATCGCTGCTGCTGTGCCACTTGCCAGCCATTGCTGCGAAATAATGCCGCCAGTTCCAGCGCAATATCGCCATCTGCCGCATACTCCCAATCAATCAATTTCAAGCCGGAAGTTGTCGATATAATATTTCCCGGATGAATATCCATATGTAAGGGCGCGAGTTTAAGTGGCTTGGGGAGTGAACCTGTCAGAAAAGATCGGTGTAATCGCAACCAGTTAGCTGAGCGGCGGGAGGCAGCCATCTGCTCACCATAGCATTCTAATTGCCGACGAAGGTTCAGCGTATAGCCTGTGCGGGGCAACTGATGCAGTTTTACCACCAAGGTTGCCAGTGCGCCCTGCTCGGCGATTTGGATAAAACCGGCCTCATTGAGCACCTCACCATCCAGCCACTCGACCAATAGCCATTCACGATTTGATGCCACCCTGCGTGGTGCAAGGCCTCGGGCTGCCATTTTTTGCAAAATCCGACCTTCTCGCTGGCGATAAACTCCCAACTGCGCCTTGGCGCTAGACTGTTCCCGCGCCAACCATTGAATGCCATCACCACGGATTCGCCAGCTTTCCCCTGTCAGACCTGATACTGGGCTAAAATGGCAACCGGCGGTATTATCCGCCGGTATCAGGGTACTTATCCACGCACGCAGACGCTGTTCAACGCTGTACGTTGCCATGACCCGACCAGATGATTTCGCCGGTCTGCACCAACATTAACTGCATATCAATAACTGGAGCTTTCACATCGCCACTCACATCGCTGTACAATACATATTGGGCACTGACATACCGCGCCAAACCAATCGCCTTGGTACGAGAGCCAAGACTGTCATCTTCAGACAGACCCAAGGTTTGTTTCGCCGTCGCCAACTGTGTCGCAGGAATCAATGCAAATTTTTTGTTTGATGACAGCACCTGATGTAATGCAGCAGTGGCTTTACCCATCTGTAATGAGCCATTAGTATTGTTCTTAACACTATCGAGCAACAATACGCTACCTGCGGCGACATCGTTAGCATTCACCATGTTAGCGACCAATGGCTCAACGCTGGCAACCCAGTCCATCGGCTGCGGTGCTTTCGGTGGTTGCGGTACTATATCGACAGGTGGCTTTTCAATCGGTGGTATCGGTGTCACTGGCGTTACTGGCTCAATGGTCGCAGGCGGCTCGGTCGGCTCTGGCGGCCGGGAGGGACAACCGGTCAACACCAACGCGGCCAATGCCACAAATAAATACCTTTTCATTATCCCACTCCAACAGCACAATTATAAAAACAGATAGAGGCGCACACGGCGCGCATCCAGATTGGGGGTGACCGACACAACATCAATATCCGAACCCGGTGCAAGAGTCAGCGTTCGCGGAGTCTCAAACGGCAATAAGTCTAATCCCTGAGCGTCATACCAATAAAAACGATAGGATACTTTGACCGGTTTAGTATTGCCATTACTCAAGTTTACCGTCGCAATGCTGCGCCCAGATTGGGTTGATATTACCGGTTTACCTGCGAGAATACCGGCCGTGAGCAGCGGTGAATTCATCACCACCGACTGTTGTTCATTAACGGAAATACCTTTAGGTGAACTGCACCCTGACAAGGCAACAACCGGAACCAGTACCATCATCAGCAATATAAACGCCTGTATACGGCGCATAGCATGACCTCATTCAAAAGAAGGTCGGGCAGGATAACATCACTGACGGCCTACCCAACTATTTACGGTTCAACAACGGTCCGAGTGGCTGTCCACCCACCAAATGCATATGAATATGATAGACCTCCTGCCCGCCATGACGATTACAATTCATAATCAAGCGATAGCCGTCTTCGGCAATACCTTCCTGTTTGGCGATTTTAGCCGCCACAGTGACCATTCTTCCCAATGCCATTTCGTGTTCAGCAGTGACATCGTTAACGGTAGGGATCAATAGGTTAGGAATGATAAGAATATGAGTCGGTGCCTGCGGGGCAATATCACGGAAAGCGGTCACCAGCTCATCCTGATAAATCACATCAGCCGGAATTTCACGGCGGATAATTTTACTGAAAATCGTTTCTTCGGCCATCACATATTTCCTTGGTAAGGGAGAAGTCAGTGCATGCAGTATGAGCGAGAATTTCTATCTTTATCAACCTCATTAAGTATTTTACGCCATGAGTACCGCAGAATCGCCCAGTTTTCTCCGCAATTTATCTTGCCGTCACCCCAGGTCAAGAAAGAATGTAGATTCAGTGGGTACCCGAGGCCTGATTATACTCAAAACCGCATAGGTTTCAGCTTAACCATAAGCGTGAATATTATTACTATCGCCATGTAAAACGCAAAAAAAGGAGGCTTTCGCCTCCTTTTGCACTCCCCGGTCTGAATTAATGGTTACGAATATATTCGTCCATATCAGTTTTCAGGTTATCAGATTTAGTCCCGAAGATAGCCTGAACACCAGAGCCTGCGACAACGACGCCAGCTGCTCCCAGTTTTTTCAGTCCAGCTTGGTCAACCTTGGATATATCCGCCACGCTAACGCGAAGACGAGTAATGCAGGCATCCAAATTGGTAATGTTATCTTTACCACCAAAGGCTTCAACCAATGCAGCTGACATTTCTGTACCGCTCTGCGTCGTTTGTTCAGTGCTTGCGTCTTCACGACCAGGCGTTTTCAGATCCAGTTTGGCAATCAGCACGCGGAAGATGGTGTAGTACACCAGACCGTAGCAGATACCAACCAGAGGGAACAGCCAGATACGGCTACTGTTGCCACTCAGCACCACGAAGTCGATCAATCCGTGGGAGAAACTGGTCCCGTCGCGCATCCCCAACAGAATACAGATTGGGAAAGCCAGGCCCGCCAGGATGGCGTGGATAACATACAGAATCGGAGCGACAAACATGAAGGAGAACTCGATTGGCTCGGTAATACCGGTCAAGAACGAGGTCAATGCCGCAGAAATCATGATACCGCCGACTTTAGCGCGGTTCTCCGGTTTGGCTGAGTGCCAAATCGCAATTGCCGCCGCTGGCAGGCCGTACATTTTAAACAGGAAACCACCGGATAGTTTACCCGCAGTTGGGTCACCGGCCATATAACGTGGAATATCACCGTGGAATACCTGACCGGCTGCGTTGGTGTATTCACCAATTTGCATTTGGAAAGGAACGTTCCAGATATGGTGCAGACCGAACGGCACCAGTGAACGCTCAACCACGCCGTAGATGCCGAAAGCCACTACAGAGTTTTGGTAAGCCGCCCATTGAGAGAAGGTCTGGATAGCCGTACCGATGGGTGGCCAGATGAAGGACAGCGCCACACCCAGAAAGATCGCGGTAAAACCGGAGATAATCGGGACGAAACGTTTACCCGCGAAGAAGCCCAGGTACTCAGGCAACTTAATGCGATAGAAGCGGTTAAACATATAGGCGGCTATCGCACCCGCAATGATCCCGCCCAGCACACCGGTGTCGGCTAAATGCTTGGCAGCAATCTCTTCCGCAGGCAGATGCAGAACCAACGGAGCCACCACCGCCATGGTTTTCACCATGATGCCGTAAGCAACAACCGCGGCCAGTGCAGATACACCGTCGTTATTGGTAAAGCCCAGAGCGACACCAATAGCAAAAATCAACGGCATATTGGCGAATACTGAACCGCCCGCTTCTGCCATAACGTGAGAGACTACCGACGGTAGCCAGCTAAAATTCGCGGAACCCACACCCAGCAGGATACCTGCAATAGGGAGGACGGATACCGGAAGCATTAGCGATTTACCTACTTTCTGTAGGTTTGCAAATGCGTTCTTAAACATAGTTGAGTGTGCTCCTGAGTAAAGTGCTTTCTTACTGCTTCTCGCTTTTATTGGCGTGACAAAGGGGGGGAGTAAAACCTTTGCGAATCGGGGTATCTACAGCACCCCTTTAATTATTACGAAGAGTAAAATAAATAGCCTGCTTAATGTTTGATGGCAGTCACGTTTCTTTGAAGAAGCCACCTAATCCTGTATAAAAAGGCCAATTCTCGTAAAGAAATGTCAATAAAAAACGTCCACCCGTTATAAATAGGGTGGAAACATTACTCGTTTACTCGATTAATTACGAGCTTAAAAATAACTATTACTGCTTGTATGATTTGATTGTGGCAGATTGTGCTAAATCGTCCAGATGAAACAGACGACAAAAGTTTGCGGTAGTCGCTTCAGCCAGCGTTTCCAAACTCACACCTTTTAATACCGCCATATATTCAGCAACATCACGAACGTAGGCAGGTTGGTTTTCTTTGCCACGATGAGGAACTGGCGCCAAATAAGGCGAATCGGTCTCAACCAGAATACGATCCAGCGGCACATAACGGGCAACATCGCGTAATTGTTCAGCATTTCGGAATGTCACGATACCAGAGAAAGAAATATAGAAACCCAGATCCAGCAAAGTTTCTGCTGTGGCAATATCCTCAGTGAAGCAATGCAATACCCCACCGCACTCCTGAGCCTGTTCTTCTCTTAAGATAGCCAGCGTATCGACCCGTGCATCGCGAGTATGGACAATCACCGGTTTATTCAGATCCCGGCCAAGACGAATATGCTCGCGGAATGAAGCTTGCTGTAACGGAATATTATCCTGCTGATAGAAGTAGTCCAGCCCGGTTTCCCCCATTGCCACTACGTTTTCAGCTGCGGCCAGAGTTCTCAACTCCTGAAAGTCATAGCCACCGTCCAGATTCAACGGATGCACACCGCAGGAAAACGCCACTTCTGGGCGCTCACCAATCATTGATGTCATGGCGCGAAAACCGGGTAAGGTAGTGGCAACTGCCAGCATAAAGCCCACATCACGGGATTTCGCCTTGGCAACTACGTCATCGACGCTGGTATGCAGCCCTTGATAATCCAGACTGTCCAGATGGCAATGAGAATCGACTAACAACATAATAATTAAACTCTTTTACAACGAATGAGAAAAGGTACGATCAGCACCGGACAGTCTGTTTTCCCAATTGAGCAATTGCTCAGTCAGTAACAATTCGCGGTTAACGCCGACGACAGAAGATAATTGATGGCGACAATGTAGCCATTGATTAGCCGATTGAAGCAGTGCAGAAATCGGCGTTGACTGGGCAAGCTGTTGCACCAATTGCCGCTGATCCTGGTTCACGATAAAGTTGCCCGCCCCCTGCTGCCATTTCAACGCATCTAATAGCAAAGAGGATAGCCAATGCAGGCGTTCACTGACGTTATCGTGGTTCAGCTGTGGCAACAGAGACATCAGGTCTTGCCGGGATAATCCTTCACTAAGAGCCTGACACAGCGCCGTGCGTTGCGCCCAACGTTCCGGCTGTAATAATTGCTCGGCGGCAATAGGCCCACCTTCACTGAGCTGTAACGCAGCCAGCATCGCCACCGGCTCGGCACTGACTTGCCGCCCCAACCACTGCATGCTCAATGCAGTTTCAGGGCTGGAAAAGTGCCAGTAAAAGCATCGACTACGCAGCGTCGGTAGTAAACGGGAAGGCTCAACACATCGCAATAGGAAGTAAGTCTTTTCCGGCGGCTCTTCCAGTGTTTTTAGCAACGCGTTGGCCGCTGCGTCAGTCAGGGATTCTGCTTGTGGTAACCAGATCACTTTGGCTCCACCCTGTTGAGCATGGGAATAAAGTGTCTCAATAAGGGTTCGCACTCGCTCGACTCCGATACTGCTTTTGCCTTTCTCCGGCGTCAACACATGCCAGTCGGGATGATTGCCAGCCAACATCAGGCGGCAACTGTGACATTCCCCGCAGCTTTTCTCCCCCTGACGCTGCTGGCACATCAACCAACGACTCAAGCCATAAATCAGCGCATCAGCACCATTGCCGGGCAAGGCATGCACCAGTAAGGCGTGATGACCACGACCGGCAATATGTTGCCCAACCAACTGACGATAAGGCGCATTCAGCCACGGATACCAATTCATTACGCAGTTTCCCGTGAAACTAGCCACTCAGTCAGTGCGCGACGAATAGCGGCGCTAACATTCTCCAATGACTGAGAAGCATCAATGGTCAGAATAGTGTCATCAGCGGCGGCCAGTGCCAAATAGCGCTCGCGAGTACGCTCGAAGAAAGCCAGTGATTCTTGCTCGATACGATCCAGTTCTCCGCGCTGCCGGGCACGTTGCAAGCCAATAGCGGGAGGCAAATCCAGATACAGCGTCAGATCCGGCCTAAATGTGCCAAGAACCGTATCCCGTAGAGAGGTCATCAGTTGACTATCGATACCACGGCCTCCCCCTTGATAAGCTTGCGAAGAAAGATCGTGCCGATCGCCCACCACCCAGGCACCACGCGCCAGTGCCGGCTTAATGACATTCTCCACTAATTGCACCCGCGCGGCATACAGCATCAGAACTTCGGCTTTATCGGTCAGCTCTTCGCCATCAATACCTTGCTTAATCAGGTCGCGCAATTTTTCGGCCAACGGCGTGCCGCCCGGCTCGCGGGTAAAGACGATATCGTTAATGCCCTGTGCCTGCAGTGTAGCGACCACGGTATCTCTGGCGGTGGTTTTACCCGCCCCTTCCAGGCCTTCAATAACGATAAATTTACTGTCCATTCTTTTCCTTTAGCGCCTGACGATAAACGCGTACCGCCTGATTATGGCTGGCTAGATTAGTGGTAAAAGTATGTCCGCCCTTACCATCAGCGACAAAGTAGAGATAAGGCGTTTTAGCCGGATGAGCCGCGGCCTTCAATGAGGCCAAGCCCGGCATGGCGATCGGTGTGGGTGGCATCCCGGCAATCACATAAGTATTATACGGTGTTGGCGTCTCTAAATCTTTACGGGTGATGGTTCCACTGTATTTATCACCCAAACCATAGATTACCGTCGGATCGGTTTGCAGCCGCATACCGATGCGCAATCGGTTGATAAACACCGAGGCCACTTTGGTTCGCTCATCATTGACTGCCGTTTCCTTCTCAATGATCGATGCCATGGTCACTAAGTCATTGGGATTTTTGTACGGCAAAGCATCGTCTCGTGCCTGCCAGATCTCTTCTACCGTTTTTTCCATCTTCCTATGTGCCCGTTTCAACAAGGCCAGATCGGTGGTACCGGCAGTATAAGCATAGGTATCTGGATACAACCAACCCTCTGGATGTTCGGTATCTTTCAGGCCGATAAGACGGGCGATTTCGACGTTACTTTTGCCCGCCAATTCATGTTTGACGTATTCAGCCTGTTTCAGTTCGTCCAGCCAATCACTCAGACGAGTGCCCTCGATAAAGCGGATCGTAAACTGAGCCTCTTTGCCACTGGCGAGTAATAGCAACATTTGGCGTACGGTCATGCCCGGAGTGAACCGATAAGTGCCTGCCTTGAATTTGGCTAACTCTGGATCGATACGCAATAACCACGGGAACAAGCGACTGTCGACAACGAGATGATCTTGCAGTAATAAAGTTTCAAGACCGACGCGCCCGGTGCCCGCTGGCAGGGTGAAAATAGTGTCCTGTTTGATGGTTAGCGGCGCGTTGGCAAAGTTTTGCACTTTTTGATAACCAAAAAACAGCAAACCCAGGCAAATTGCGACAAGGATGGTGAGTACTCTGAGTTTTTTTCTTTTCATCTATCGGCCATGTTTAAATTTTTAAGTCGATGTCAGCGGTTAAATCAATATTAACAATGTGGGCGCAGAAATTCATAGAGCTGTCGTGATGAGTAGATCCATTTATGCGCCTGATTAACTGAAATTAAAGGCATCAAAGCATTGCAGATCAATACTTCGTCGGCATCTTGCAATGTTTCCAGCGGCTCAGACACGCAATGCAGTTTATATTTTGATGCAAATAACCGCGCCATTATGCGACGACGCATAATACCCGCCACACCGGACTGACTCAGATCTGGCGTAAACACCGTATCCCCTTTGCGCCAAAATAAATTGGCCGCACAGCATTCCACCAGGTGCCCAGCAGTGTCAAGCACCAGCGCTTCATCTGCGGTTGTCTGTTCAAGATGCGCACGAATTAACACTTGTTCCAACCGGTTAAGGTGTTTGATCCCCGCAAGCAGCGGATTTTGGGCCAAAGGGATCGGACTGAGAGCCAATGTTATCCCCTGCTCGCACCAAAGTGAATAATGAGCAGGATAATCACTAAGCGAAAGGATCCGCGTCGGATGCTCGCAGCCAACGCCGCTGTAGCCACGTCCACCACTGCCGCGCGTCAGGATCACTTTCACTACACCTTGTGCGGATTGGTGCGCCAGTTCGGTCATTTCCTGTTGGAGTAACGACCAGTCAATCGTCGGTAGTAGCAGACGCTCAGCCCCCTGCTGCAAACGTTGTATATGCATTGGCAACCAACATATCTGGCCATTGACTACCCGGGCGGTAGTAAAACAGCCGTCACCAAACTGTAAGCCTCTATCCGTTGCAGAAAGCTGGTCTTGCACAACACCATTAATCAGAAACATACCTAACTCTCTTTTGTATGACGCAGTTTAATATAATAGATATAGTGAATGCGGTGTATTCAGTTTACAGGTTCAGAGTTATCTTCCTGATTTTTCAGCGGACAGCATCATTCGGCGAGAGGCATAAAAAAACCCGGATAACCGGGTTTTTTATTATCTGTGCCGTAACAGCCGCAGTTACACTTTACGGAATACCAAAGAGCCGTTAGTGCCACCGAAACCAAACGAGTTACACAGGGTATATTCAAGATCAGAGACTTGACGAGCAGTATGCGCAACAAAATCCAAATCACAACCTTCATCCGGGTTATCCAGATTAATGGTTGGCGGAACAGCCTGATCGCGCAATGCCAGTATGGTAAAGATAGACTCTATCGCACCTGCTGCACCTAACAGGTGACCGGTCATAGATTTGGTTGAGCTAACCATAACTTTTCCAGCATCGGCACCAAATACTGATTTAACAGCCTGAGTTTCCGCTTTATCACCCGCTGGCGTTGAAGTGCCATGAGCATTGATATAGCCGATTTGCGAGGCCGTGATACCCGCGTCACGTAACGCATTCACCATTGCCAACGCTGCGCCGGCACCGTTTTCCGGTGGAGAGGTCATATGATAGGCATCGCTGCTCATACCAAAACCAACAACTTCTGCGTAGATTTTAGCGCCACGCTGCTTCGCGTGTTCGTATTCTTCCAGCACCATCATGCCAGCACCATCGCCCAGTACAAAACCGTCACGATCTGTATCCCATGGGCGGCTGGCCGCTTGTGGATTATCGTTACGGGTAGACAAGGCTCGCGCAGCACCGAAGCCGCCAACGCCTAATGGCGTACTGGCTTTCTCGGCACCACCGGCGACCATCACGTCAGCATCATTATAAGCAATGATACGGGCGGCATGGCCGATATTGTGCACACCAGAGGTACAGGCTGTCGCAATAGAAATACTCGGGCCGCGTAAACCAAACATAATGCTGAGGTGGCCCGCGATCATATTCACGATAGTAGAAGGCACGAAGAACGGGCTGATTTTCCGCGGCCCACCGTTAACCAGTGCGGTATGGTTTTCTTCGATCAGCCCCAGACCACCAATACCAGAACCGATAGCGGCTCCAATGCGGTCAGCGTTAGCTTCAGTCACTTCAAGACCGGAGTCTCGCATCGCCTGAATACCGGCGGCTATGCCGTACTGAATGAAGGCATCCATTTTGCGCGCATCTTTACGCGACATGTAGTCTTCACAGTTAAAATTTTGTACCAGTCCAGCAAATTTCGTCGCATAGGCGCTAGTATCAAAATGGTCGATCAGGCTAATGCCACTCTGCCCAGCAAGAACAGCATTCCAAGTGGATTCTACTGTATTACCGACAGGAGACAGCATGCCCAGTCCAGTTACAACAACTCGACGCTTAGACACGTTGGTCCTCCAAGGAGGGAAAATAAGACGTTGGGGCAAAAAAACTTAGGCGGTCGAATGACCGCCTAGATATGTTCGCTTACTGCTGACTAGCGTTGATAAAATCAATAGCTGCCTGAACAGTAGTGATTTTTTCTGCTTCTTCGTCTGGAATCTCGGTATCAAACTCTTCTTCCAGAGCCATGACCAGCTCAACGGTGTCAAGAGAATCAGCGCCAAGATCTTCTACGAAAGAAGCGTTGTTCAGTACTTCTTCCTGTTTAACACCAAGTTGTTCAACGATGATTTTCTTAACGCGTTCTTCGATAGTGCTCATACTCTTAAATTTCCTATCAAAACTCGCTTTCGCGATGGTTTTCGTAGTTTATAAAATGTTGAAAAAGATGCAACTAAATCTCGGCTGGTCGAACCACAAATTTACGTTATTTTGCGGTTTTACCCTCAAATAGCGTAAAAAGTCCGCTCAGCGCTTAAATCATGTACATGCCGCCATTGACATGTAATGTTTCACCCGAGATATAGCTGGCCTCGTCAGAGGCTAAAAATGCAACAGCGCTGGCAATTTCTTTTGCTTGCCCAAGCCGGTTAGCTGGTACCTGGGCCAAAATGCCTGCGCGTTGATCATCTGTCAACGCCGTCGTCATGTCCGTCTCAATAAAGCCAGGTGCCACAACGTTGACAGTAATGCCACGTGAAGCAACCTCACGCGCCAAAGACTTGCTAAAGCCAATCAGACCGGCTTTAGCTGCCGCGTAGTTAACCTGCCCTGCATTACCCATGGTTCCAACGACAGAACCTATGGTAATGATACGCCCAAACCGCTTTTTCATCATAGCGCGCATTACCGCTTTTGACAGGCGGAATACGGAAGTTAGATCAGTGTCAATAATATCTTGCCACTCTTCATCCTTCATACGCATCAGCAGGTTATCACGCGTAATACCGGCATTATTCACTAAAATGTCAACTTCGCCAAATTCAGCACGAATAGTTGCCAATACTTTTCCAATCGATTCAGGGTCAACAACGTTTAACTCTAAACCTTTACCCTTGCCACCCAAATAGGCGCTGATCGCTTCAGCCCCCTTTTCACTGGTCGCGGTACCAATAACCACAGCACCACGTTCGACCAATAATTCTGCAATAGCGCGGCCTATGCCACGGCTTGCGCCAGTTACCAGCGCAATTTTTCCTTCAAAGCTCATGCTACCCTCTTTATTATTGTTCAAGCGCAGCGGTCACTGTAGCGACATCGTTTACCGGTGCTGCCGCCAATGTATCCACGATACGCTTGGTCAGGCCAGTCAGGACTTTGCCTGGGCCAACCTCTAGCAGCAACTGCACGCCTTCTGCTGCGATCAATTCAACGCTTTCTGTCCAACGTACCGGATTATACAGCTGACGTACCAGCGCGCTACGAATAGCTTCTGGTGAAACTTCTGCTTCCACGTCTACGTTGTTGATTACCGGGAATAACGGTGCCTTGAATTCAATACGTTCCAATGCCACGGCCAGTTTGTCTGCCGCTGGTTTCATTAATGCACAATGAGACGGCACACTAACAGGTAAAGGTAACGCACGTTTGGCACCAGCCAGTTTACAAGCGGCACCGGCACGCTCAACGGCTTCTTTATTCCCGGCGATCACAACCTGACCTGGCGAGTTAAAGTTGACCGGTGAAACTACCTGCCCCTGAGCTGACTCTTCGCAGGCTTTGGCGATGGATTCATTATCCAGACCAATGATGGCCGACATGGCACCGGTACCTTCAGGCACCGCTTCCTGCATCAACTGGCCGCGCAACTCAACCAGCTTAACCGCCTGTTTGAAATCCAGTACGCCAGCACATACCAACGCTGAGTATTCACCCAGACTATGGCCAGCCATCATCGCGGGGGCTTTGCCGCCCTGTTGTTGCCAGACCTGCCAAATTGCCACTGATGCGGTCAGCAATGCAGGCTGGGTTTGCCAAGTTTTATTCAGTTCTTCTGTTGGCCCCTGTTGCACCAACTGCCACAAATCGTAGCCTAAAACAGAAGAAGCCTCACTGAAAGTTTCTTCAACTATCGGAAATTGTGCGGCTAAATCAGCCAGCATGCCAACAGTCTGAGACCCTTGGCCTGGAAATACCATTGCAAATTTCGACATTTTACTTTCCCGTTAAACAAAAGACTTCCTGTTAAATCAAAAACGAACCAGCGCAGAGCCCCAAGTAAAGCCACCGCCGAACGCTTCCAACAGCACCAATTGCCCACGTTGAATACGGCCATCTCGCACCGCTTCATCTAACGCTGAAGGGACGGATGCGGCAGAGGTGTTACCGTGACGATCAAGCGTGATCACCACTTTATCCAGCCCCATACCTAATTTTTTAGCCGTTGCACTAATGATTCGCAGATTGGCTTGATGTGGCACCAACCAGTCCAGCGCTGAACGATCCAGGCCATTGGCCTGCAAGGTTTCGTCCACAATGTGTGCCAGTTCGGTTACCGCCACTTTAAAGACTTCATTACCCGCCATGGTGACGTAGGCTGGTTGCGTCTGGTTTTCACGATCCTGGTAGGGTAAAGTCAGCAGCCCACCGTAAGTACCGTCGGCATGCAGATGCGTAGACAGGATGCCCGGTTCTTCAGAGGCACCCAACAATACTGCACCCGCACCATCACCAAACAGAATAATCGTGCCGCGATCCTGTGGATCCAGCGCACGGGACAAGGTGTCTGACCCAATCACCAACGCATGACGCACAGCACCACTTTTCACATATTGATCGGCAACGCTCAGCGCATAGGTAAAACCCGCGCAAGCTGCAGCCAAATCGAAAGCAGCGGCATCTTTAATACCCAACATCTGTTGCACCTGGCAAGCAGAGCTAGGGAATGCGTGACTTGAAGACGTGGTAGCAACAATGATCAGACCGACTTCGTCTTTGCTGACACCGGCCATTTCCAGCGCTTTTTCTGCCGCACAGAAAGCCATGGTAGCCACATTTTCATCTGGTGCTGCAATGCGGCGTTCGCGAATCCCAGTACGAGTTACGATCCACTCGTCGGTGGTTTCTACCATTTTTTCTAAATCAGCATTGCTGCGCACTTGTACGGGCAAATAGCTCCCCGTTCCGAGAATCTTTGTATACATGTACGTTCAGTCACTCTTGGGTAATACAGCTTCAAGGCGCGCGGCAATCCTTTCGGGAACTTGCCGCTGCACCGCCTGCACAGCCTGCTCTATTGCAACTGCAAACGCGCGTTGGTTCGCAGCGCCGTGGCTTTTGATTACGATGCCCCGTAATCCTAGCAGACATGCGCCATTATACTGGTCGGGGTTCAGATGGCCGAACCGCTTTGCCACCCGTTTTTGCAGCCAATGCCCCAGCAGTTTCAACCACCAGGACTTTTTAGTGTTTTCGCCCGATGACTTGAGCAGTGACAAGAACATTCTTATCACACCTTCCATGGTTTTAAGGGTGACGTTACCCACGAAGCCGTCACAAACCATTACATCGGTCTTTCCCGTTAGCAGGTCATTGCCTTCCAGATAGCCGATATAATTAATCGCCGGCGTATTTTTCAATATTGCGGCGGCTTCGCGGATATTATCTAAACCTTTGGTTTCTTCTTCACCAATATTCAGTAGCGCGACTCGGGGAGAAGCAATCCCCACCACTTCTTCCGCCATCACCGAACCCATGATGGCAAATTGCACCAGCATAGTGCTGTCGCATTCCACGTTCGCTCCCAAGTCCAACACTACCGTTTTACTGCGGCGCTGATTGGGAATGACCGTCATCAAAGCTGGGCGCTCTATTCCTTCCAGCGGCTTAATCATCAACTTTGCCAACCCCATCAACGCGCCGGTATTCCCCGCGCTGACACAAGCTTGAGCCTCACCATTTTTCACCAGATCCAATGCGATGCGCATCGATGTACCACGGCTGGCACGAATCGCTTGTGAGGGTTTAGCGTCGCTGGCAATAACATGCTCAGCGGGAATTACCTGCAACCTTTCCAGCAACAAAGGATCGGTGTGGGCAAGTAATGGAGTGATGGCGTCGGGATTGCCGACCAGCAGAAGCTTTAGCTGTGGATTAGAGGCCAGTGCCTGCAATGAAGCAGGCACTGTGACGCAGGGACCGAAGTCCCCACCCATTGCATCTAACGCTAGGGTTAGACAAGTCAAGGTATCGCCTTGCTAATGATTAGCAAGTACTACTCAGCCGATAACCTTGCGGCCGCGGTAGAAACCGTCGGCTGTGATGTGGTGACGCAGGTGAGTTTCACCGGAAGTTTTGTCCACAGACAGCGTGGCAGTGGTCAGAGCATCGTGTGAACGACGCATGCCACGTTTGGAACGAGTTGGTTTGTTCTGTTGTACGGCCATTGACCTTACTCCTTAATTACTTTTCTTTAAACTGGCTAATACGGCAAATGGATTCGGTTTCTCCACCTCTTCAGGCAGTTTACCAAATACCATGTCCGCCTCGGACACTTCACAGTGTTCAGATTCATGTACCGGAACGACAGGCAACGAAAGAATAATTTCGTCTTCAATCATTGCCAACAGATCAACTTCGCCAAATTCGTCGACTTCAATCGGTTCGTACGCTTCCGGTAATGCTTCAGCCTGCTCGTCATTGACGATCGGGCTAAAACAATATGTTGTGTGGACATGGTGTGCGAAAGTGCCACCACAGCGCTGACACATCAACGTTACGTCGACGTCCGCATGACCTGTAATAACTGCCAGGCGCTGATTATCGATATTAAACGATAAGGAGCCCACAACATCGCTGTCCACACTAACCACGGATTCGGCAACACGTGTAACTTGCTCAGGGGAATAGATACCTGCGTAATCTAATCGCTTCTGGGCAGTACGAACCGCATCAATGGTCAGGGGTAATTTTACTTTTTGCATAGGGCGCGCATATTAACTTTGTAACGACATAGAGTCAAAGAAAAAGGCCATTCAACCGCACCTTTCACCAATATTCGCTTCCACAGCGGCGGACAGTTTAAAATGCCTGATTAAATTACGCCACGGTTTATGGAAAATATTATGTCTCAGTTAGTTCTCGCATCCACTTCTTCTTATCGCAAAGCGTTGTTGGAAAAACTGCAACTGCCCTTTATTACTGCTTCGCCGGACATCGACGAAAGCCCACTGCCGGGGGAAAGTGCCACCGATTTGGTGATCAGACTCGCCGCTGCCAAAGCCAGCGCATTGGGCAACCAATTCCCGCAGCATTTAATTATCGGCTCAGATCAGGTGGGTGTTATTGATGGAAATATCACCGGTAAACCGCATCATTATGACAACGCATTTAAGCAACTACGACAAGCCAGTGGTCAATGTGTCACTTTTTATACCGGTTTGGCCGTATTAAATTCGGCCAATGGCAAAATAAATACTCAATGCGAAACCTTTAAAGTGTATTTCAGAGAACTGACTGATAAAGAAATAGACGGTTATTTAACCCTTGAACAACCGTGGAATTGTGCGGGGAGCTTTAAATGTGAAGGTTTGGGAATAAGTTTGTTTGAGCGATTAGAAGGCCGCGATCCCAATACCTTGATTGGTTTACCGCTGATTGCATTGAATCATATGCTGATGGCGCAGGGCGTAAATCCTCTGCTGCGCTGAACCATGGCGAAAATGATGTTGGCTGATCCGGCATCACACATTGCGGTATCATGCCGGATAATATTCTGATGCCGAATCATAGTTGAACGTCGGCGTGTTAAAACCACGCCGATTGATGATTATTTTGCTGGGGCATTCTTGCGCAACATCAACAGACAATGGCGCAGTTGGTTATCCAGTGGTGCTTCAATTCGCATGGTTTCGCCGGTATCAGGATGTGCAAAGCGTAATGCAGCGGCATGCAGGAATAGGCGGTGCAAGCCGGTGCCTTTCAGTTGCAGATCGAAATCACGGTCGCCGTAGCGGTCATCAAAAGCGATCGGATGACCCGCGTGAAGCGCATGCACACGAATTTGGTGAGTACGACCCGTGATCGGGCTGGCTTTGACCAATGTGCAATGTTCAAAGCGTTCTTCCACCTTAAAGCGGGTTTCTGACGGTTTGCCTTCACTGCTCACCTTCACGACCCGCTCGCCGCTTTGCATAATATTCTTCAGCAAGGGTGCCTGAACCGCTTTGCAGTGCGACTGCCACTGACCACGCACCAGCGCCAAATAATCCTTTTGCATACCTTTCAGTCGCAACTGTTCGTGCAACGATCGCAACGCCGACCGTTTTTTGGCCACTAACAGCACACCGGAGGTGTCGCGATCCAGACGGTGTACCAATTCAAGGAAGCGCGCCTCTGGCCGCAGCGCACGCAGCGCTTCAATCACACCGAAGCTCAAACCGCTGCCGCCATGAACCGCGGTACCTGACGGCTTATTCAGTACCAGCAAATAGTCATCTTCAAACAGGATACAGTCGGCCAGTGCCGCTACTTTATCCAGTTTCGCCGAAACCGGTGCGTCTTCACGCTCGGCAACGCGGACTGGAGGCACGCGCACTACATCACCGTCCGCCAGTTTATATTCGGGTTTAATGCGTCCTTTATTGACGCGTACTTCACCTTTTCGCACGATGCGGTAAATCATACTTTTTGGTACGCCTTTCAATTTGGCGAGTAAAAAGTTATCGATCCGCTGACCGGCTTCGTCGGCAGAAATGGTGATTAATTGAACGACTGGATTATCTGTTTTCATGGTGCGGGATTCTAATTACACCGAGGAATTAGCGCCACCTCTTTTTATGTGCTTAACTGTCAGTCTGACTATTGAAGAGAACGTTTGCGCACTATTTTTGTTTAATAACACAACAATACTCGCCATCACTGTGAACACAGTAAAATAATCTTTACTTAGACAGCTAAAGTCACCTTGCTATATCAGTATCAGCAATGGAATAATGCAGTCGATTCCGCGTTGATTCTCGTTAGACCAAGGGACTTGTGGAATAATCAGTTTGCCTGATCGCACAAAAACGCAGCAATGGCGTAAGACGTAATGTGAAATCAAGCAATTAGCGGGCTGCGGGTTGCAGCTTGGCCGGCAAATGGGATCAGATCTGTGGTCGTAAATTCAGAAACTGCCCTCTACTAAAAGCGCTGTTTTTCAGAAAGAAACACAGGCTTACCGAGATAATGCGCCCCTATGCAGGCGACAACCGTGAGGTTGACGGCTTTGCTAGAAGACTCGGGGTCATCGGTTTATCCGGCCATGAGGTTATTTTGCCCGCAGTTCTAACGCCAATGTAAAAATAACGAGTAAGTTAAGATGAAAAGAATGTTGATTAACGCAACTCAGCAGGAAGAGTTGCGTGTTGCCCTTGTAGATGGACAGCGGCTTTATGATCTGGATATTGAAAGTCCGGGCCATGAGCAAAAAAAAGCGAATATTTACAAAGGTAAAATCACCCGAATTGAGCCAAGCCTGGAAGCCGCCTTTGTTGATTACGGTGCTGAAAGACATGGTTTTCTTCCATTAAAAGAAATCTCTCGCGAGTACTTCCCAAGTCATTATTCTTCCCATGGCCGCCCGAACATCAAAGATGTATTGCGCGAAGGTCAGGAAGTTATTGTTCAGGTTGATAAAGAAGAACGTGGCAACAAAGGCGCAGCCTTGACCACGTTCATCAGTCTGGCGGGTAGCTATTTAGTTCTGATGCCAAATAACCCGCGTGCTGGTGGTATTTCTCGCCGCATCGAAGGTGATGACCGTACCGAACTGAAAGAAGCGCTTTCTTCATTGCAATTACCTGATGGCATGGGTCTGATTGTCCGCACCGCTGGCGTCGGCAAATCTGCCGATGCGTTGCAATGGGATTTGTCATTCCGCCTGAAACACTGGGACGCTATCAAGAAAGCCGCTGAAGGCCGTCCAGCGCCGTTCCTGATCCACCAGGAAAGTAACGTTATCGTCCGCGCTTTCCGTGACTATCTGCGGCCGGATATCGGTGAAATCCTGATCGATAATCCGAAGGTTCTCGATTTGGCCAAAGAACATATCGCCGCCTTGGGTCGTCCAGATTTCAGCAGCAAAATTAAATTGTACAGCGGCGAGATTCCGTTGTTCAGCCATTACCAGATTGAATCCCAGATTGAGTCTGCGTTCCAGCGTGAAGTGCGTCTGCCTTCCGGTGGTTCTATTGTTATCGATACCACTGAAGCACTGACCGCCATTGATATCAACTCAGCCCGCGCAACTCGCGGCGGTGATATCGAAGAAACCGCGTTTAATACCAACCTTGAAGCCGCTGATGAAATCGCTCGCCAATTACGTCTACGTGACCTGGGTGGATTGATTGTTATCGACTTTATCGATATGACGCCGGTTCGCCATCAGCGTGAAGTGGAAAATCGTTTACGTGATGCCGTCCGTCAGGATCGCGCCCGTATTCAGATCGGGCGTATTTCGCGCTTCGGTTTGTTGGAAATGTCTCGTCAGCGTCTCAGCCCGTCATTAGGTGAGTCCAGTCATCATGTGTGCCCACGTTGTAGCGGCACCGGTACTGTGCGTGATAACGAATCCTTGTCATTGTCCATTCTGCGTCTCATTGAAGAAGAAGCGCTGAAGGAAAACACCCATGAAGTTCACGCTATCGTTCCGGTACAGATTGCGTCCTATCTGCTGAATGAAAAACGTGAATCAGTTAATGCCATCGAGAAGCGTCAGGGCGGCGTGCGTGCGGTTATCGTGCCAAATGACCAGATGCAAACACCACATTACTCAGTACTGCGTGTACGTAAGGGCGAAGAAGTTCCAACCCTGAGCTACCTGCTACCAAAACTGCACGAAGAAGAAATGGCACAACCATTGGAAGAAGCGCCAATGGAACGCAAACGTCCGGAACAACCGGCACTGGCGACCTTCTCTCTACCAACCGAAGTTCCACCTGAAGCCGAGCCGGTAACCGTGGCTAAGCCAGTAGCACAGCCTGTCGCCGCCAGTGCAGCACAACCAGGTCTGTTCGGTCGCTTGATGAGCGGTTTGAAGAATCTGTTTGCCGCGCCAGCCGAAGCGGAAGTTAAACCGCAGGAAACCGAGAAAACCGAAAATACTGAAAACCGCCGTCAGGATCGTCGTAATCCGCGCCGCCAGAACAATGGCCGTAAAGATCGTGGCGATCGCACACCACGCGAAGGCCGTGAAAATCGCGAGAGCAACCGTGATAACAACACGTCGACCACTCGTGAGAATACCCGCGAGAATAATCGTGACGGTAATCGCGAAGGTCGTGAAGATCAACGTCGCAATCGTCGTTCAAACCAGCCGAATACTGCGGTAGAAACCGTTGTAGAAAATACTGAGAACGATAAAGCACAACGTGAAGGGCAGCAACCGCGCCGCGAACGAGGTGATCGTCAGCGCCGTCAACGTCAGGCTCCGCAGGAAGTGAAAGCGGTAGAAGTTATTGAAGTTGTTGGTGTAGTTGAATCGGTAATACCGACTGAAGCAGTGCAACCTGAGCAGGAAGAGCGCCAACAGGTTATGCAACGCCGTCAACGTCGTCAGTTGAACCAAAAAGTACGAATTCAGTCCGCCAACGACGAACTGAATCCGGTGGAAAGTACTGATAGCCCAACCACTGCGCCTGCTGCACTCATCGTTCAAGACGAAGTTAAACTGTTAGCACCATCCCCAGCGACTGCGGATGAAGAGAACAGTCACGAACGTTCGGCCAACAATGAGAATGGTATGCCGCGTCGCTCGCGTCGCTCACCGCGTCACCTGCGTGTGAGTGGTCAACGTCGCCGTCGCTATCGTGATGAGCGTTACCCGACCCAATCGGCTATGCCACTGGCGGGGGCTTTTGCATCACCGGAATTGGCATCAGGTAAAGTGTGGGTTCACTACCCTGTGACACCACCGCAGGAACAGCAAGTTGCTGAATCCACGATTGAAAATCTGACTGAAACTGCCGCTAACCTGGTTGCACCGATAGCTGCTGCGCAGCCTGAAATTGCTGCTGTGGCACCGGTAGTCGTAACTCCGGTCGCTGAAACCTCGGTTGAAACCGTGATAGCTGCACCAGTCGCATTCAAACATCAACCTGGCGGTTCTTCTTCATCTGCTGCCGCCGTACCGGGTCGTGCTCCGGTTGCTGCACCAGTCGTTGAGCCTGTTGTTGCTGAACCTATTGTTGCTGAACCTGTTGTTGCTGAACCTGTTGTCGCAACTCTGGAAACCGCAGTCGCACCAGCGGTCGAAACCGTGACTACCGAGTCAGTCATTGAGACTCCCGTCGTTGAAACACCGGCTGCTGAAGCGACTGAAGTTGCAATTGAAGCTGTGGTCGCACAAGAAGCCGTAGTTGAAGAAGCGGTAACCGAAACTGTTGTTATCCTGGAACCAGTAACAGCAGAAGTTGAAACTGCCGCGGCGGCACCAGCACTTGACGTTGTTGTGGAAAAGGTCACTGAAACTGTCGCGGCTGCAACGCCTATAGATAACGTTGTCGTGGCTGAAGAACCCGCAGCGGCCACCGTCATCACCGCTATCGTCACCCAGCCTGCGGATCATCCAGAAGGCGTGCGTTTTAAACATCACGCGTTTGCGCCAATGACCAAAGCACCGGCTTCAGTGGCATCAGCACCACAGGCTACAACTCAAGGTGAATGGCAACGCCCTTCCTTTGATTTTGCCGGTAAAGGCTCTGCTGGCGGACACGCTGCCATTAGCCAAGCAACGGCACCGGTTACCAAGCCGCAGTCCGTAAAGTAGCCCTTCAAGGTTACTGTTAACCGTGTAAATTAGAGTGACTAATATGGCCTGAGCGCTGTGCTTCACAGAACTCAGGCCTTTTCTTTTCCTGCCTTTTCCTACCAAGTAGTGAACCGGGTGATGTTCGACACGTTATCAATCCGTTCATTCTCAATCTGTCACATCCGTAATGTTTCTGTTTAATCACGGTGCTGACTGATAACTTTTGCCCAAGTTTAAATAAATAACTTCAGATCCAAAACCTTCCCGCTCACCCGCGTATTGGAAAATGCCAGATCAATAATTTGCCCTTCATGCTCACGCTGCCAATCTGGACCAGCCATAGTTCCACCACAGCTCTGGGGTTCAAAAACAACCAGCGTACTGAGATCCAACGCGTTGAGAGACTTTGGTGATGAATCATCTGCCGCGAGCCGCGACACTTTTTTATCCAGTTCATTTTTCGACTGGTTGAAATCACCGGCAACAAACAGCGGTTCATTGGGCTGAAACGCCATTTTCGTCACAGAATCCATCACACGGGTTAAATAATTTTGCCCATCGTCGTTACCTGGGTAATGAACGGAACCAACCATCAATGTATCAGAACCAATACGGGGTTCTGTCGCGGTCAAGCGTGCTAAAATAGCGGGTTTATTACGCCCAAGTTTAAAATTCACAATGTCTTTTCTTGGGTTTCTGATTTGCCATTTCGATTTGTCATAAATGATGGCACAGTGATCATTGTTATTGATTGCCGCCTCTTTATGAGAAATACAGGCAAATGAAGATTGAGAATTGGCGCTAACCTGTTTATTTAACGTATTAACAAACCATTCAGGCTCGGTGCATTCCTGCAATAAAATCACCTGATTTTGACTCAGCACTTGCAGTAAATCTGTATGCTTTGCTAACGTCGCTTTACGGCTATCCCAACTCATACTGCCCGAATTAAGCGAGTTAAACAGTTTTAACGCGCTAACGGCGGCACAATAAAAATCACTGGATGCGAAGTGCGGGTCCGTTTTCTGAACCTTAATCACCTCGTCAACTAAAGCTGCGCGTGCTTTTTTTCTGAGTTGTTCCTGAGCCGCTGGGGTTCGCTGTCTACTCGGTCTTAACACCGCATGGGTTGCTTCTACATATTCACGTTGAAGAAAATCAATCAATACCTGCTGTCCCAATCGGGTGCCAGAGTAAAAATCTGCGCGTCTCTCCGGGTGGCTAAATGATTCAGATCTGGCCAGTTCCGTGGCTAAATCTGAAAAATACCAGGTTCGGCTAAGAGCATCTTGGGCAGAGAAATATTCCAGTTTTTTACGCGAGAATAATGAGGAGACTACGTCATCCACAGTAATATTCTCGTAATTATTATTTCGGTGAATATCGGCTAGCATATTCCAACTGGTAATGGGTATGGCATCAGTATTACGCCCTACTTCGACCATAAAACTGACCGGTAAGTGATCAGAAATAACGGCCGGTTTATTGATTTCCGCCAGATGATCCAACTGCATACTGATCATCGCATTCGCGCCGACACACGTGGGATTCATCACTTTTTTAAGATGTTGATTTAAATAACGCCCAACTGAATCACCGCCTGTATTTTGTGCTGACGAAAAAAATCGGGGTTGTTCACCGGTGATATTGTTGACTGCGCTTAACGGCAGCGCTACATGGCCATGAAGATAATCCATCGCGGCCGTAGGCTGGAAAATCGGGGATAACGATATTTTCGTTGTATTGGCACTTATCATCTAAGGCTCCCAAGCAATCATAACAGGAAGCAGTATGAATACTCACATCTCGGCCGTATTCACACCGTACATTCACTACTGCATCTGACGAGCACCATTGCTCTGCAAGGCGGCTTTATCTTGAGAAATTATGCTGTTTGTATCGGCTAATTCTTTCTTATTTCAATTTTACCGTTTCAATACAATCAGTAGCAAAGCTGGAACGATGCGGATGGCTCCCATGTCAGGGAAAATATAAGCGGAAGTAAGATAAGACAATCAGCACTGTGTTATTTCGCTAAAAAAATTCCGCGAAATAACACAGTATTAGAACATGGAGGTATCAGGCGATTTGCTTCAATTTCTTGATATCGAGACTATCTAACTTGCCATCAAGTTGAGCGACAAATTGCTGGAAATGAGCAGTTTTATTGTGTTTTTGCACAGCATCTTCAGACGCCCAGCGCTCGAAGAAAACAAAGGTGTTTGGCTGATCAATATCACGATGAAGATCGTATTGCAGATTGCCGCTTTCCGCACGACTTGGCTCGATTATTTGATGTAAAATCTCTTTAACATCTTCAAAAAAATCAGGTTTTGCAATCAAACTAGCGATAATGCGCACTTCCATTATTCTCTCTCCTACTTAACATTCAGCCCTAAAGATGGCTAATAATGCGTTAACCCCATCGAGTTCATCGACGGAATGCCTTCTCTATAAGATGCCTTTTTTTAACTGTTTTCAACTTAACCAGAACAATCAGATGCATCAGGCGCGCTTTCCGCTTATCCTTATACCCCGCCGGAAATACTCTTGTACCAGCATCCAACCCCGAAATTATTATCACAGTGGAGCTAGCCAAATGACTGCACAATCCCAGACTCTGAAAATTCACCGCCCTGACGATTGGCATATCCACTTGCGGGATGACGACATGCTTGCCAGAGTGCTCCCTTATACCAGTGAGGTATTTGGTCGTGCGATAGTCATGCCTAATCTGGCGACACCAATTACGACGATACGTAGCGCCATTGCTTACCGTGAGCGAATTCTTGCTGCCGTACCTGCGGGGCATAAATTCACGCCACTGATGACGTGTTACCTGACAGATACCCTGGATATCAACGAATTAACCTGCGGTTTCGAGCAAGGCGTATTTACTGCGGCAAAACTCTACCCGGCCAATGCCACCACTAACTCAACGCAGGGTGTGTCGAATATTCTGGGCATCTATCCTCTGTTTGAACGCATGCAACAATTGGGTATGCCGCTGCTGATTCATGGAGAAGTGACCGCTGCAGACGTGGATATTTTTGATCGGGAAGCGCGTTTTATTGACCAGATTCTGCAACCTATTCGCCAGCAGTTCCCTGAGCTGAAAATCGTCTTCGAGCATATCACCACGAAAGATGCGGCTGATTATGTGTTGGCAGGCAATCGTTTCTTGGCCGCCACCATCACACCGCAGCATTTGATGTTCAACCGCAACCATATGTTGGTCGGTGGTATTCGCCCTCACCTCTTCTGTCTCCCAATCCTCAAACGCAGTACTCATCAGCAGGCATTGCGTCAAGCCGTCGCTAGCGGCAGCGATCGTTTCTTCCTCGGCACTGACTCAGCACCACATGCCCGACATCGTAAGGAGTCGTCCTGCGGCTGTGCTGGCGTATTTAATGCGCCTTCCGCGCTACCTTCTTACGCTACGGTGTTTGAGGAGTTGAATGCGCTGCAACATCTGGAAGCTTTTTGTTCGCTGAACGGCCCACGTTTCTACGGTTTGCCAATCAATGAAGATTTTGTCGAGCTGGAGAAAAGAATCTTCACTCAACCAGAAGAGATCGCTCTGGGTAACGAATCCATCGTTCCTTATCTGGCAGGACAAAGCTTGAATTGGTCGGTGAAAGGTTAAGTATTCTCCACGGGAAGAACGCATTTCTTCCCTATTTCCTGCAATTCTTACATTCGCCCCTTGCCGACCTTATCATTTAACTGTATAAATACACAGTATTGATATTAGGAGGGGCAAACATGCGTGTTGAAGTCAGTATTGATAAAAAAAACCAACTTCTTGCCGGGGCAATTGAAGCACTCACCGGTGAATTGAGTAAAAGGCTCAATACACAATTCCCCGATACAATTGTGACGGTTCGCTATGCCGGAGCCAATAATCTCTCTGTTTTAGGCGGAGCCAAAACGGACAAGGACTTGATTTCGACAATATTACAAGAAATTTGGGAAAGCGCCGACGATTGGTTTGACGCAGAATAACTCACTGTCATGCTGTTTTTGCCGGGGGGTCGCTCCTCGGCTTTTTTGCCTTTTATTTCCTGTTTTTTCGCCTGTTGAAAAGTTTGTTTTCATCTATCACTTGTTTCTACCCTGAGTGTTCCTCAAATTATTCGCTTATTCATCACCGCCCACGTTATTGTTCGTTTTTGCAGCAGACTAAAGTAAATTGTAAAGATTTACCGATATTCGCCAAATATATATCTGGTTGCGTATACTGAAAAAGCTCACCTGATAATGAGCCGCATTGATCCTCATTAGTTACTTCAATTAGTTACTACTTAATAAGGGGTCTATATGGACAGAAATGATGAAGTTATTCAGACTCACCCGCTCGTAGGCTGGGATATCAGCACTGTAGACGCATACAATGCCATGATGATACGCCTTCATTACCTGTCTTCCGTGGATCAGTCACCAGAGCATGCTTTAGTCGATAGAACGCTCTGGTTGACCACCGATGTCGCACGCCAATTAATCAATATATTAGAAGCAGGCATTGCCAAGATCGAATCATCGGATTATTTAGATATTGACCATCGCAAACATTAGTGACACCAAGGGTAAAAACTTTAGGCACCAATGACTCCTCATTCGGTGCCTTTTTATTCGCCCTCTCCTTCGCTACTCCCAATACGCCTCTTTTGATAGCCTGCAACACGTGCTATTACTAATGCCCTTAATTATTGCCTTCAACGTAGTACGATGTTCTTCACTACGATCTGTCAGTTGAATGAGGCAAGGTACAATATGTACGATATTTACCCTTGGAGTCCTAGAGCATGGAATATGATTTGATTGTGGTTGGCAGCGGTTCCATTGGCTCCGCAGCGGGCTATTATGCCGCACAGGCTGGATTGAAGGTGCTGATGATCGACAGTGGCATGCCTCCACACCAATCCGGTAGCCACCATGGTGATACGCGACTGATGCGCCATGCCTATGGTGAAGGCGATAAATATGTACCACTGGTTTTACGGGCGCAATCACTGTGGGACAGTTTGTCTGCGGCAACCGGAACCGCGCTATTTCATGCCAGTGGCTTGATTAATCTCGGCCCGGCAAACTCAGTGTTCCTAAAAAATGTACAGGAAAGCGCCCGGAAATTTGCTTTACCGGTGCAAATACTCACCGGTAAAGAGGTGAAGGAACGATGGCCGCTGTTTAACGTTCCAGATGATTACCTGGGTGTATTTGAACCAAAATCTGGCTATCTGCAATCGGATCTGGCGGTCGCGACGTTAATTAAAGCCGTAACGGCGGCCGGCTGTGGCATTTTATTCAATTGCCCGGTATCGGCTATTGAACCCGATGATGAAGGCGTTGATGTCGTCACGATTGATGGCACATATCGTGGGAAAAAAGTGGTGGTCACTGCTGGAACCTGGGTGAAAAAACTACTGCCGTCACTGCCGGTTACAGCGTTGCGTAAAGTATTTGCCTGGCACCACGCGGATGGCCGTTACAGCGAGGAGAATCACTTCCCGGCATTTACCGTCGAAACGCCCGATAATATTCACTATTACGGTTTCCCCGCGAAGAAAGACGAACTGAAAATCGGTAAGCATAATGGTGGACAACCCATAAACTCTGCGCAGCAAAGAAAGCCTTTTGGCAGTTTTGCCGAGGATGGATCAGAAGTTTTCAGCTTTTTACGTCATTATTTACCCGGTGTTGGTGTCTGTTTACGCGGTGCAGCTTGTAGTTACGATATGAGCCCCGATGAGGACTTTATCATCGATACGCTGCCTGAAAGTAAAAAAATCATGGTGTTCAGTGGGTTAAGCGGACATGGTTTCAAATTCGCCACCGCCTTGGGTGAAATTGCCGCACTGTTCGGTCAAAATAAGCCATCACCTATTGATATTAAACCCTTTTCCCTCAGCCGTTTTTACTAGCCATCGCGTTATCATATTGTTATTTTCCCATGATATGTCGGTCACATCAGGATGTCATGGGAGATGTTATCCTGACATTTAGTTTAATTTATTTTACTATGTACTTTGTATTTTATTATATTTCGCACATTATCCATTCGTAAATACCACACACTTTCATCGCGATTCCCGAATTGACGCTCAACCTGCCAGAGGATTAACTTATTCGCGTTTGCGACCGGGTATGGTTGCGTGAGACAAGGATGTAACACCATGAGAATATTAATCATCGACGAATGTTATTACACTCGCTCTGGTGTAAATAAATACCTAAATAGTATGTCATCTGTCAATTTAATGGATGTAGCAACAGTTGAGCAAGCAACCATCGTTATTGATGATTTCGATCCTACGATAATAATGGTTAATCTAACCCAATATTGTCGATACGGTGGGCACTGCCCATTATTGGAACAATTTATCACCTGCTGTACGCGAGCCAGAGTGTATATTTATCTGGATGCCTCCTATCCTTTCAGTGATACCCCCATCCCTTTAACGGAGTCTGTATCCATATTGGCAAAACGACGTTTACCAGAATTATTACAATCAATCACTAATGTGCAGAGCGCAGATGGCCTGTACCGTCGTCAGGAGACCGTACCACAATCATCGTTATTCAGTCCGCAGGAGCATAAAGTGATGTGCTACTGGATGACGGAAATGCCCAATTATCGCATTGCTAAAAAACTGAATATCAGTGATAGCACCGTCTATTCACATAAAAGGCACATTACCGAAAAAATAAAAGTCAGAAACAGGCTTGAGCTCTGCTTTATTTATAACGTATTTAAATATTTGTATTGAGAAAATCCTACATTCTCCATCCGACGCCAGAAAAGGGTCAGATAGGCAAACTATCTTTACACACTATCTATTAAACGTATTTTTCTGTTCAATATCAGTTTTCAGCATTGAATGTAAAAACTTTTCTATTGCTGCTAATGGAATTAAAAATCCGGCGATGACCCATTTCATTCTTGTCCGATGGGTGATGCATAGCCGGGTTATTTTATTTGTCCAACTTCAATAGTTTATTAAATTAAGTTGCCATTTTTATAGTTACATAATAATCGTCGTAATAATTCATGTTATTAACTAATAGCGTTAATATCTTTGTTGTAATAAACCTGAGGCTTACGACTGTCAGCATGGATATATCATTACGTTTATTACCCAGAAAGGTAGAGAATGCAATTATTTTCCCGCCCTGAGTCACAGCACTAACTGATTGTTTCAAGAATAAATTTAACTGTAATTATTGCAGATTTCGCTGGTTGGTTGGCGTCAATGCTCAATAAATTATTTTCAATTTTAATCAATAAGGTACGCCAACATCTGGTGTTGAATATCTGTCTATAGTTGATCCTCCTGCGGCGGGATATTGACTTCTTTGTCTTCTATACCTAGCGCTTTTATCGTAGCAAACCTAGTGGGGCCAGTCGCCGATTCACCTTATCAGGAGAATGAGGCCACTATCGCACCCCACTCCGCCCAAAACACTCTATCCTATGACTCGGTTTCAATAGATACCGGCTGACCATCACCCAGTAGTACCGCAAACTTATGGCCCGTCGGCGTTAATTCAAGAGCAATCTTTGCGATAATCGTCAAGGGAACCGAGAGTAACATACCAATTGGCCCTAACAGCCAGCCCCAGAAAATCAGTGACAAGAAAACCACCAGCGTTGATAGCCCCAGACCTCTCCCCATGATGCGCGGGTCGATGATGTTACCACCAATCAGATTAATCAGAATAAAGCCGCCAGCAACCACCAGGGCATCAGCAAAGCCATTAAACAATAATGCTTGAATAATCGGCGGAATAGCCGCCAATACCGAACCAATATTCGGAATATAATTAAGTAAGAAAGCTAGCAGCCCCCAGATAAAGGCGAAGCGGACGTCCATTGATGCCAAAAAGAGCCAAACTACGATACCGGTAGCCACGCTGATGACGGTTTTAATCACCAGATAGTGCGTCACCCCTTTGACTGCGCGTTGTAGCACCTCAATCCCTTTTATCGGGTCATCAAACATCAATTGCAGTTTGTAAGGCAAGCGCTCAACCTCAAACAACATAAAGACCACAGTCATCAACAGCAGAAAAATGCCGGTCATGGCACCGGAAAGATGGCTAATGAGCCGGGTAACAAAATTCATCGCTGCGCCAGGATCAACATACTTCATCACATCATCGACCGACATATTGATATTAAAACGTTCGGCAAACTCATGCAGCTCGCGAATTTTCTCCAGCATCACGCCGCGATACTGCGGCAGCGAGCGAGCAAACTCATTCAATGAGCTACCGAGCATTCCCACCACGAATGACATTAAAAGAATAATCATCGTTACTAATAGGACTATCGCCAGCGTGCGGGGGATTTTTATTTTTTGCAGTAGCCTGACGACTGGATTCAACACGATGGAGAGAAATATGGCTAATAGGAAGGGAACTACGATCGGCGATGCCGCTTTAATTCCAGCCATAATCACCACCAGCATAGCCAACATGGCGACGATTCGTAGACCTTTATTGCTGACTGTCGGCGTAACCATAATTTTTCCTTGCATTAAGCCCATTATCGAAAATGATGATAAAAAAAATGAGGAATCGAAAATAACAGAGCGATTCCTCAAATTAAACTTAATTTACCGAATATAGCTACCGAGCTGAACGTAAACTCATCCTTTTAGCTTGTTTTTTTAGTCGTCGGATTTTTCAGGTGCAGGAATGTGCATGGTCGTTTGTAATAATCCTTTTGATTTATTGAATATTTTCACGCCATTTTCGCGGCCAGCACGACGGGCACGCTGTTCTTCACGAGGCAGTTGTAATTCGTCACGGCAAATCTCGCTACAACAACCGTCAAACTTGGCGGCACAGGTTGGACACTGGATAAACAGTAAGTGGCATCCGTCATTCTGACAATTGGTATGTGCATCACAAGGCGTACCACATTGATGACAATGGGCAATCACATGGTCAGAAATACGCTCGCCCATACGCTCATCGAAAACAAAATTTTTACCGATAAATTTTAACGGCAATCCCTGCTCTTTGGCTTTACGGGCATATTCGATAATACCGCCTTCAACATGATAAATATTTTTGAAGCCGTTATGCAGCATATAGGCGCTGGCTTTTTCACAACGGATACCGCCGGTGCAATACATAACAATATTTTTGTCTTTGGCTTGCTGCAACATATCCACCGCCATCGGCAATTGCTCACGGAACGTATCCGAAGGCACCTCGATGGCATTTTCAAAATGGCCCACTTCATATTCGTAGTGGTTACGCATATCGACAAACAACGTATTGGGGTCATCAATCATCTGATTGACCTGTTCCGCTTTCAGATAATGACCCACATTCGCTGGATTAAAACTGTCATCGTCAATACCGTCGGCAACAATGCGCTCGCGTACTTTCATTCGTAGCACCCAGAAGGATTTACCATCATCTTCCAATGCCACATTAAGGCGAACCTGGTCTAGCGCCGGATGCGAAGCAAACAGCGTCGCTTTAAAATCTTCGTAGCGGTTAGCCGGGACGCTGATTTGCGCATTGATACCTTCTTTCGCCACATACACTCGGCCAAATACAGCCAATGTTACAAATTGGCTGTAAAGGTGGTCACGGAATGCTTTGGCATCATCTAGATTGAAGTATTTATAAAAAGAAACTGTGGTACGGGGTTCGGTCTCGGCCAACATCCGTGCTTTAAGTTCCTCATTAGAAATTCGGTTATGTAACACTGGCATGGTGTACTTTCCTGTCTTTCGAAGAGGTTACTGATAGATATTTGAGCAGTGGGACTGCGGTTATGGCAGGCGTTAACCCGCGCGGCGCACATCATACCTGAAACTGGCGGATCACACAGCGGTAAGAACCGGTTATAGTGTGTGGCTGCATTTGTTAGTCTGATAAATATAAGCCAAAATTAGTGCTAATCCTGTCTGTCTGATAGACAGATTGGATGCGAAACTGCACAAATCACCGGCAATGGTGACTTGGATGGTGTTTTAATGCTGTCAGTTTTCCCGTTATGGCGCAAAAATGCCACAATAAGCTACCTTAAACGGTAGATAAACCTATTGATAGTAAGACTGGTAACACCGATATAACAGCCATAAGGTAAATATTCACCGTCTTAAACGATCACTCTGAAGCTGAGAGCATACGATGCAAGTTCCTTCTTTTAAGCGTGCATTGCTGCACCCGCGATACTGGCCAACATGGTTAGGCCTAGGTATCCTCTACTTACTGGTTTTACTGCCCTACCCGATGATTTATGCCATGGGTACCTCTCTGGGGCGTTTCTCCATGCGGTTCCTCAAACGCCGTCGCTATATTACCGAACGAAATCTAGAGCTGTGCTTTCCACAGATGTCTAAAGCGGAGCGCGACCAGTTAGTGGTCAAGAATTTCGAATCCGTTGGCATGGGGTTATTTGAAACCGGAATGGCCTGGTTCTGGCCAGACTGGCGAATCAATCGCTGGTGTAAAATCAATGGGTTGGAACATATTAACACCGCGCGGGAAAAAGGTCAGGGCGTCCTGCTGATTGGCTTGCATTTCCTCACATTGGAATTGGGTGCACGTATCTTCGGTATTTATAACCCTGGTATTGGCGTTTATCGGCCTCATGATAATAAAGCCATGGACTGGATACAGACTTGGGGGCGTTTACGGTCAAATAAATCCATGCTGGATCGCAAAGATCTGAAAGGTATGGTTCGCAGCCTAAAGCAAGGTGAGATTATCTGGTATGCACCGGATCACGATTACGGCCCACGTAGCAGCGTGTTTGTCCCTCTTTTTGCCGTGGACGATGCCGCCACAACAACCGGAACTTACCTGCTGGTTCGCATGGCTAACCCCGCGGTAATCCCATTTACACCGCGCCGTCTGCCTGATGGCAAAGGTTACCAACTCACGCTACAACCGGCAGTGGAAGATTTCCCGCTGGAAAATGATGTAGCCGCCGCTGCTTTTATGAATAAAGTGATCGAAAATGAAATTCAGCAGGCAACGGATCAATATATGTGGCTCCACCGTCGCTTCAAAACACGTCCCGCAGGCGCGCCACGGTTATATGAATAATGGCTTTATCGACGTCGGTGCCGAACACCGGCGTCACCCCAAACGTCCAGCCAAGTTTTTCATCCGCAAACTATCGTCTACAAACAAAAACCTTGCTAAAAGGGTTGTCAATCAGCCATCAACATGGGAGTTTATCTTTAACTTATTCCCACAGTGACCTACCATGTATATTATTAATTTAACTTATCATCGCCCGTTGAAGAGGTTGATGTACATCTGGATGCCCACATTGCCTGGCTACATCACTATTACGCCCAAGGCATATTTTTGGCCTCTGGACGTAAAAATCCGCGCACCGGCGGTGTTATTTTTGCCATTGCGCTGCCACGTGACGAACTGGATGCTATTTTGGCAGAAGATCCATTTAACGCCGTTGCTCATTATGATGTTATCGAATTTACGCCAACCATGACGTCTGACTCACTCACCGCTCTCAAGGGGTTATAAAACGTCGCCGGGATGATTACGGCCTGCATAGAGTCGCCATTCTCGCCCTTTAGGGCGGGAAAACACCCACTGACAATCCTCATTTTCCGGCAGGAGATAAATCACTTTTGCCGACGTTTTTTGCTGAATAAAGCTCATATAGACTTAATTAAAACGCCAGTACCCTGCCCAATTCGCCTAAAACCGACGTTTTACTCTCTTTTACTGAAGATTTTTTTATTCCGCTGAAAAACAGACGTAAAAAACCCTCTTACCGCTCAACATAATCCCTTAAAAAACAACAAACAAGTTAACATCACCGCTCACGGCAATCACTAAAAAAGCGGGGGCAAAAAACCATCCTCACGCAAAAATATAACTCTAAAAAACGAGATGTATATCGACTTTTCATCTAAAAAATGGGATATAAGCATCGTAGAAAACCAAAGCAACGTTATTATGGAGTTAAATACTATTATATAGAGTGTTAAAACGATCATTCGTTATTTTAGTGACTGCCTTAACTCTGACGCTCAACGGCAGCACTAACGCGAACCAGGTACGTTGATTCACTGACACCACAGCCCAATTTTTATAGGCGACTTCTATGGGAAGACTTTATGCAATTTTCTAATACTAAAACATTCTTTGGCCATCCCTATCCCCTCAGTTCGCTGTTCTTCACCGAGATGTGGGAACGTTTCTCATTTTACGGCATCCGCCCACTGCTGATCCTATTTATGGCTGCCACGGTTTATGACGGTGGTTTAGGTCTGCCGCGTGAACAGGCTTCTGCCATCGTCGGTATTTTTGCCGGTAGCTTGTATCTCGCCTCATTGCCGGGTGGCTGGCTGGCCGATAACTGGCTAGGACAACAACGGGCCGTCTGGTATGGCTCAATCCTGATTGCGTTGGGCCACCTTTCCATCGCCCTGTCCGCCTTCTTCGGCAATGAGATGTTCTTTATCGGTCTGGTCTTTATCGTTTTGGGAACCGGCCTGTTCAAAACCTGTATTTCCGTGATGGTCGGCACCCTTTACAAACCGGGTGATGCTCGTCGCGATGGCGGTTTCTCGCTGTTCTATATGGGAATCAATATGGGTTCCTTTATTGCGCCACTGCTATCAGGATGGCTATTGCGCACCCACGGCTGGCACTGGGGCTTCGGCATCGGCGGCGTCGGCATGTTAGTCGCATTATTAACCTTTCGCATGTTCGTGATTCCGTCCATGACTCGCTATGATGCTGAAGTCGGTATGGATTCCAGTTGGAACCGCCCTACCGTCAAACGTAAGAATGTCGCCAAGTGGGTTGGTGCAGCCATGGTTGCATTGACTGCGGTGGTTATTCTGGTTACTCAAGGCGTAATTGTAATTAATCCGGTATTGGTTGCCGGTACACTGGTTTACCTGATCGCAGCCTCGGTCACACTGTATTTTGTCTATCTGTTTGCCTTGGCTGGTTTAAGCCGTAAAGATAAAGCACGGTTGCTGGTATGCTTTATCCTGCTGGTTTCAGCCGCGTTCTTCTGGTCAGCTTTTGAGCAAAAACCAACCTCATTCAACCTGTTTGCCAATGATTACACTGACCGCATGGTGATGGGTTTTGAAATCCCGACCGTTTGGTTCCAATCGGTTAACGCCCTATTTATCATTCTGCTGGCACCGATATTTAGCTGGGCCTGGCCTGCACTGGCGAAAAAAAGCATCCGTCCAAGCAGTATTACCAAATTTGTTATCGGTATTCTCTGTGCCGCTGCCGGTTTTGGTGTGATGATGCTGGCCGCACAGCATGTGCTGACCACGGGTGAAGGGGTTTCCCCGCTCTGGCTGGTAGGCAGTATTCTGATGCTGACGCTGGGTGAACTTTGCCTTAGCCCGATTGGGCTGGCGACCATGACACTATTGGCACCAGACAGAATGCGTGGGCAGGTTATGGGTCTGTGGTTTTGTGCTTCGGCGCTGGGTAATCTGGCCGCTGGGCTGATTGGTGGCCATGTGAAAGCCGATCAGTTGGATATGCTGCCAACCCTGTTTGCCCGCTGCTCTATTGCATTGGTCATCTGTGCCGCAATCCTGATTCTGCTGATTGTACCTATTCGTCGGATGATGAATAACACCCAAGGTAGCGCGCCAACGGCGTAGCTTCATCTGATGCGGAAAAATAGCCAGCCCGATGTTAGGTTGGCTTTTTTTATGCTCGTTTACAGTGGCCAGGGACGCTGCTGTAACACCACCCGATAACCGTCTATATCTTCAAAGGATTTACCATTGATATCCCAATAAGGATTGTAGGCGGTTACAATCTGAAAACCGGCAGTTTGCATATCTCGACACTGTGCGTGCCATTCTTCCTGATCCGCTAGATAGAATACCAGCAGATTATCCTGTGTCGGCGCACCACTGACAACAGAGCCGCGATGATGAGTAAACTCCAGATGATAGGTATGGTGAGGGTGCCCTAAAATTCTGCCATCGAATCCCTGATGGTTCTCAAAACTCCCCAGCAGGCGAAAACCTAGACCCTGACAATACATTTCAGTGATAACATCAAGATTATCCGTCGGTCTGGCAACGCGCATGACCGAATTGACTGGCAGCATAGATAAATTCCATCTGAAATAGCGTGGTTGATTATAAAGATCAGACTGGCTAACCCTAATGACTATCCAGCGATCCTGCCATTACAGCACGATAATATCCTGGAAAACCTCACCGATAAGCAACAGCAAAGTAGTACCGTTTTACGCATAGATGAAAGGCCGTTGGCAAGTGGAGCGTTAACCTCGTTCGTGAGGCATGAATAACGTAAAACGGGCAATGTGCAGAACACATTGCCCATGATAATGACTGAAGAATATGAGGATAAGCTAGCGAGGCATGGCCTTTTCATTCTGCGGTAACTGGCGATAAAATTCCGCCCACTGTGCATAGACTTCCGGCTGTTGCCAAACTTGCTGATGCAGGCGGGATATCATGACCGGATCGCTGAGTAATTCCAAACGCTGTAGCTTGGTCA
The DNA here is from genome assembly GCF_000754815.1 of Yersinia ruckeri ATCC 29473. GTDB lineage: Bacteria > Pseudomonadota > Gammaproteobacteria > Enterobacterales > Enterobacteriaceae > Yersinia > Yersinia ruckeri. Next base: position 2,201,871 of record NZ_KN150747.1, on the reverse strand, counting down.
GTTTCTCTGGCCCGCCACTCAGCGCCTCACTCACCCGCAGCGTCCGCACCTGATCGATAATGTCACGCGCATGATGGCGTGCCGTCGCCATCGCACTGGCCAACGCATTGAGTGACGGATTCATCACCGCATGTAAAAAACCGTCAGCCAAGGCATGTTGGCGATTCAGTAACAAATATTGTTCCGTGGCAACCAATTCACTTGGTGGATTATATTCCTCGGGAATCAGGAAGATCCTGGCTCGCTTGCTGGCCATACCCAAGGTTCTACGACTGGATAGCACCGACACTATCGGCGACAGGATCAGCGAGAAAACAATCGGCGACAACCACCACAGGAAACGCAGATCCAGCCATGCAACGCCACCAGCCCAAATCAGCCCCAGTAACATTTGCGGGCCATGACGCACCAGCGCTTCACTCCATGGCGTCGCATCATCATCACGCTGTGGCGAATTCCATTGTACCGACCAACCAAGGAACGCGCTGACCACAAAGACCGTATGGAATAACATCCGAACCGGAGCCAAAAGCACCGAGAACAGCATTTCCAGTAGCATAGAAAGTAACAGACGAATATTACCGCCGTATTCTTTCGCCCCCTTAGCCCAAATCAGGATAATGCTTAGCAACTTAGGCAAGAATAACAGAACCAAAGTGGTAGAAAATAGGCCGATGGCCAGCTCTGGGCGCCACTGTGGCCACACGGGGTACAACTGGCGTGGTTGCAGGAAATACTGCGGTTCCATCAACGTATGTACCACCTGCAACGCCGTAGACAAGACCAGGAACATAAACCACAGCGGAGCCGATAGATAAGACATCACGCCAGTCAGGAATACTGCCCGGTGAACCGGATGCATACCTTTAACCAAAAACAGGCGGAAGTTCATCAGGTTACCATGACACCAGCGGCGATCACGTTTCAGTTCATCCAACAAGTTAGGTGGCAACTCTTCATAACTGCCCGGTAAATCATAGGCAATCCACACCCCCCAGCCCGCTCGACGCATCAATGCGGCTTCAACAAAATCATGCGACAAAATGGAACCAGCGAAAGAGCCTTCTCCTGGTAACGGTGCCAATGCGCAGTGTTCAATAAAGGGTTTCACGCGAATAATGGCGTTATGACCCCAATAATGTGATTCTCCCAATTGCCAATAGTGCAGGCCGGCGGTGAACAGCGGGCCGTAAACTCGGGTAGCAAATTGCTGAATCCGCGCATACAGTGTATCCATTCCCGAGGCTTTGGGCGCGGACTGAATAATTCCGGCGTTAGGGTTAGCTTCCATCAGGCGCACCAAACCGGTCAGGCATTCGCCGCTCATCACACTGTCGGCATCCAGTATCACCATGTAGCTATACTGGCTGCCCCAACGACGACAGAAATCATCGATATTGCCGCTTTTACGCTTGACCCGACGACGACGACGGCGATAGAAAATCTTGCCATGGCCCTCAACGTCGCGACACAGTTCCAACCAGGCTTGCTGTTCGGCAACACAAATATCTGGATCGTAGCTGTCACTCAATACGTAAATATCGAAATGTTCCAACTGCCCGGTTGCAGCAACCGATTCATAAGTCGCGCGCAGACCGGCGAAAACCCGTTCTACATCTTCGTTACAAATCGGCATGATCAACGCGGTACGATGGGTAGGATCCAGCGGTTCCTTACCGGTGATACTGGCAGAAATACTGTACTTATCCTTACCAATCAACAACTGTAGGAAACCCATCAACGCAGTCCAGAATCCAGCAGAAACCCAGCAGAACAAAATGGCGAACAGGATTAAAATTCCAGTCTGTAACAGATAAGGCAATAACTGCCCTATCGACTGCTGCCAATTCTGGTTCCAGATTTCTATCGGATCGATCAGCGCCCAGCCCTGATAAGGCAGAATGCTTTTCATGTATACCGTCGCAATGCTGGTTTGTACCAATATCAGCACTAACAATATATAGCGACGTATCGATCCTACCGTACGCCACTGACGTTCTGCATCGGCCTGTTCTGGCGTTGTGGCACGAGAAACCACGCCGCGCCCCAACAGTGAATCCCAAAAACGCGCGACCGGATTGGTACGCCAGGCTTCGGGAAACATGCGTGAACGCACGATGGGCGGTGTGGCCGTGATCACCGTGCGCCCTTCGGCATCCGTGGTCAATTTCTTACCCCCCTCCAGCGCATCCGGCCAAGCAGCCAGTAACCGCGCTTTAACCGAAGCCAGCGCCGCCTCTTCTACCGCTAAGTCGCCATTTTCTGACTGACCTGCTGCCAGTTGACGATGCAACTGTGTCAGCGCATCCCGATCATCATCAGGCAATGCCGCCCGTAATGCCTGCTGCTGTTCAGCAGTCAGAGGCAAGGCAGCGATATAATCCTGTAAAGCATAAGTTGACTTATTCATTGGCAGGTAGCTGATAGCTCCAGGTTTCCGTCAGAGTCTTGTCACCGTTAGCCAGTGCAGCCCGCATTTCTATCGGTTTTTTCGCGTCTTTCACTTTAACTCTTAGTGTTAAACGCCAGCCTTTGGTTTCCGGGTTGTAACGAATGCTGCTCTCCAGCAATTCTCCGTTATCATCAATGCTGACCTGAGGAGTCAGCGCGGTATTCTGGTCGAGAGAACTGAATACTGGGCCGATAAAGTCAATCAGAAACGCTACGCTGCCATCAGGCTCACGAATCAAATTCGACTGTTTAACATCACCGGTAGAACGCAAAGTCTGTTTTACATAGCCCACTTCATTAGAATACAGTTGATCTTCGTCGCGGGTGAAGTGCAGGCGGTAGTTCAGATCCAACGAATGTTTGGCATCTGGCAATACATCCGGTGACCAGAAAGCCACAATGTTGTCATTGGTTTCATCCGCCGTAGGAATTTCCACCAACTCCACCTTGCCTTTACCCCAATCACCACGCGGTTCTACCCAGGCACTTGGGCGCAAGTCATAACGGTCGTCCAAATCTTCATACTGGGAGAATGCGCGCCCACGTTGCAGCAAACCAAAGCCTTTCGGATTCTCAATGGTATAAGTGCTGACGGACAAGTGTTTAGGGTTATTCAACGGTCGCCAAATCCACTCACCATTTCCGGCGTGAATCGATAAACCATTGGAGTCATGCAATGCTGGGCGGTAATTCAGCACTTTTGACGGCTGATTCGCCCCAAACAGGAACATACTGGTCAATGGCGCAATACCCAGTTTGTCGACTTTGTCACGCAGGAACACCTTAGCCTGTACATCTATCGTGCTATCGCGCCCCGGATAAACGGTGAAACGATAGGCACCTGTGGCGCGTGGCGAATCCAGCAACGCATAGATCACCAGGTGTTTGTCATTCGGTTTTGGTCGTTCGATCCAGAATTCGCGGAAACGTGGGAACTCTTCGCCAGAAGCCAGTGCGGTATCAATCGCCAAGCCGCGCGCAGACAAACCATAAACCTGCCCTTTACCAATCACGCGGAAATAACTGGCACCGAGCATACTCATCACTTCGTCATTTTTATCCGCTTGATTAATCGGATAAAGCACTTTAAACCCGGCAAAACCGAGTTTTTTGACGGCATCAGGATCGTGTTTCACGGTTCCAAAATTAAAATAATCTGGGTTGTATTTGATCGGTGTAACACGCTTGGCGGTGATTTCATTGATTTGCACCGGCGTATCAAAATACATCCCCTGATGATAAAACTCTAACTTAAAAGGTGTTTTCAGTTTATTCCAGTAAGACTTCTGGTGATTGAACTGAATTTGTTGATAGTCGGCAAATTTCATTTCGCGGAATTGCGATGGCAGGTTACTCTTTGGTGCTTCATAACTTTTACCCGCCAGACTCTGGGCCTGTTTTGCCACATCCTCCAAAGTAAATGCCGAAGCCGCTGAAGAGAAAAAAGATAACAATAAAGCAACACTCAGCCATTTAGCGTGATTCGCATAAAGGCCTTTAGATAAAATATTAACTGGCACAATTCCCCCTGTACGGGTGCTTAAATTCTTAACTCAATATTAATGGATTATCCTGTCTTGCGACAATATGATAAATCCTGATTTTATGTTTATGGCTATTATTTAAACGTCGAGCTAATCATAAGCCTATCAAGCCCCATTGGAATACGCTATGGAAAAATATTAATCACTATAGTAGGGTTTTACATTCGGCTTTATGCATTGCTGGCAAAATAAGCGCGTTATTCTAAATGTTATAATAAGTAGTGAATATCTATGAAAAAAAGCACTAAACAACGGGAATACTTTCTGGACGCTATTCGCGCCTATTTGATGCTGTTGGGCATTCCTTTTCATCTTTCTCTGATTTACTCCAGCCATCATTGGGCGGTAAATAGCAGCATCCCATCGTCGTCACTCACGCTACTGAACGATGTTATCCACGCCTTTCGTATGCAGGTTTTCTTCGTTATTTCCGGCTATTTCTCTTTTATGCTTTATGAACGCTATGAACAGCGCCGCTGGCTAAAAGTTCGCCTGGAACGAATCGCCATACCGCTGCTAACCGCAATCCCGCTGATTACCCTGCCACAATTTTTCCTGCTCAAACATTACACGGATAAATTGCAGGAATGGGATTCTTTTACACTTTATCAAAAAATAAATATTGCTATTTGGGAAGGTGTTTCGCATCTGTGGTTTTTGTTATCGCTGGTCTTACTAACCATCATGGGAATTTATCTATTCAATAAGATTAAAAATATCAACTACTCCGTCATTGGTGTGATTAATAAACTGAATGGTTTAGGAAAAATCTCACTGATTTTCTTTGTATTCTCTTTATTCTATTCGGGAATACACAGAATAATATTTATACTTAACCCAGAATTACTTTTTAATAGCGTCTTTAATTTTGTGGTGATGGAGACAGTGTTCTATCTTCCATTTTTTATTCTGGGCGCATTCAGTTTTAAATACACCGCGCTAAAAGAATTGTTTCTAAAGTTTTCCTACGGTGCGTTAATCAGTTCTCTTATCCTGTTAGCCGCCTATTGTTTCAACCTGCAGCTCAACACGCCAACTTATTACTCCTCTGAGTTGGAGATCATGATCAAAATGCTGATGGGCATCACTATGACTAACGTAGTGTTTTCGCTGGGCTACCGCCTACTCAATTTTTCGTCTGTCGGCGTCACCTATCTGGTGAATGCGTCACTGTTTATCTATCTGGTTCATCATCCTTTGACTTTGATTTACGGTGCCTTTATTACGCCACACATTCATAATAATGCTCTGGGATTCTTTCTAGGCCTGCTATTCGTGTTGCCTATTGCATTGCTATTGTATGAAATTCACTTACGCATTCCATTGCTGACATTCCTCTTTTCTGGCCGGCACAGTTCCACTATGTGCTTATCGCATAATGTTATTACCAAGTAATATGAAAGTGACCATACCGTTAGAGGCATAAAACGACTACACTGTTCAACCCTCATACAGAGAGCGGGATCGAAAACACTCACTGTATGCCCGTTAAACTGGGCATTGGTACTGAGAAGCAGTCATTGGGATTTGTTTCACTCGCAGTGACAACACAGAGGATTAGTGATGAATACACCAGACACAACTGGGAAGAGCCCTGCCGATATCAGCGCCGAGTTCCCCGCCATTTTTGCCTTGGTCAATCGTCTTAGCAGCGCGTTGGATAGCTCCATAAATGGAAAAGATCGCAGCGTACTGGTAACCGAGCTTTCACAACTGACCTTTTCTGATATTCCAGAACCGGAACGAACCTTGGTCACCGAGTTGCTCAAACGCACTATAACCACCCTCGACCAGGCTTAATTGCCGTATTTCTCCCACTCCACTGCGTCATGGGTGGTGTGGGTGAATACCCTCGTATTCTTCCCGCCAGAACTGCCCAGCGCTATGTTCCCTGAATAAGATAAACTTTTTTATTTCTAACTGACGAAGATAAACCGTTAAAAAAATGCGGATTTAACGTCTTGAATTAGGTCATATCTTTCATAATAAACCGCGCTTTTCTGTGTATAATTAACTCGTTTATCCATATCCCGTTATTTATCCACTAACCAGGAGATCCGCCACCGTGGACGCGACCACTATCAATAGTCTCTTTTTGATCGGCGCAGTATTGGTGGGCGCAAGTATTTTACTCAGTTCACTGTCATCACGTTTGGGCATTCCAATTTTGGTTATCTTTCTTGCCATTGGTATGTTGGCAGGCGGCGATGGGATTGGTGGGATTCCTTTTGATAATTATCCAGCTGCTTATTTGGTCAGTAATCTGGCTTTAGCCGTCATCCTGCTAGATGGCGGAATGCGCACCCGCGCCTCATCGTTCCGCGTGGCACTGTGGCCTGCACTCTCACTGGCAACCGTTGGTGTCATGATTACCGCCGGGTTAACCGGCCTGGCTGCCGCCTGGTTATTTGATCTGGATATTATTCAGGGAATGTTGATTGGTGCGATCATCGGCTCCACCGATGCCGCAGCGGTGTTCTCCTTGTTAGGCGGCAAAGGCCTAAACGAACGCGTCAGCGCCACGCTAGAGATTGAATCTGGCAGTAACGATCCTATGGCGGTATTCCTCACCATTACGCTGATTGCCATGATTTCCGCTGGTGAAACCAGCCTGAGCTGGATGTTTATCGTGCATTTACTCCAGCAATTCGGCCTGGGTATCGTCATCGGGCTGCTCGGTGGCAGTCTGTTATTATTACTGATTAACCGTATCGAACTGGCCAACGGCCTATATCCATTGCTGGCCGTCAGCGGCGGTATTCTTATTTTTGCGCTAACGACCGCACTCAACGGCAGCGGTATTCTGGCCGTTTATCTGTGTGGTCTGATGCTTGGCAACCGGCCAATTCGCAACCGTTCAGGTATTTTGCAAACCTTTGACGGGCTGGCGTGGCTTAGCCAAATCGGCATGTTCCTGGTACTCGGCCTGTTACTTAATCCCAGTGATTTACTGCCTATTGCCATTCCGGCGCTAATTCTGTCACTTTGGATGATTCTGTTTGCCCGCCCGCTCTCCGTTTTTATCGGGCTATTGCCTTTCCGCAGTTTTAACCTGCGTGAGCGCATCTTTATTTCTTGGGTCGGTCTACGCGGCGCAGTACCGGTTATCTTAGCGGTATTTCCGATGATGGCAGGTCTACCAAACGCCCATCTGTTTTTCAATGTGGCATTCTTTGTGGTTCTGGTCTCTCTCCTGCTACAAGGTACTAGCCTGTCCTTTGCCGCCAGAAAAACCAAACTGGTAGTACCGCCAGCGCTGGCACCGATTTCCCGCATTGGGCTGGATATTGATATGAACCGCCAGTGGGAACAGTTCATTTATCAGCTTAGTTCGGAAAAATGGTGTATTGGTGCGGCGCTACGCGACCTGAAGATGCCGCAGGGAACCCGAATTGCCGCGTTGTTCCGTGGCAAAGACCTCCTGCACCCAACCGGTAGCACCCGTTTAAAAGAAGGCGATATTCTGTGTGTTATTGGCCAGGAACATGATTTACCGGCATTGGGTAAACTATTCAGCCAATCGCCAACGATCACATTGGATGAGCGTTTCTTCGGTGATTTCATTCTGGAAGCCGATGCAAAACTCGAGGATATCTCGCAAATATATGGCCTTAATCTGAAAGAAGGGGTCGATGGCCAGCAAACTTTGGGGAACTTTGTTATCTATCTATTAGGTGGCGAACCGGTTATTGGTGACCAGATCGAATGGGATGGATTAACCTGGACTATTGCCGAAATGGATGCTGACCACGTCAGTAAGGTTGGGGTGAAAATTATTACCGATAAAGCCTAATCTCTGCCACAGGCAATTGCACTCTGCCTGTGGATTCTCCCAATCGCCTCCATCCATGTCTGCTGCGTTAGCCATTTAATTGAGAGTTTAGTGATTTGAATGGCAAGAATCTAACCTGACCGGCCAAAAAACCGGTCAAACAACCAGTGAAACCATTAAATGACTGGGCAAAGTCGCTGGAAAGTTTATCCCATTCATGAGTCAAGAGAACCCAATACAAAAATGCTGTGTTCCCCCGCACTAACAGTACGAATAATAAACTATATTTTATAGTGGCTATTAATAGCTATACCGAACCAGCCTTGTTCTCTGCTTTTATTTGCTCTGAGGTAATAAAAATGGAATCAATTCCTACCAGAGATTTATCAAAAAAACCACCCAACCCACGCCGGTCGTTACTAAAAGCCGCTATCGGTATGTCGGTGCTAAGTATCACTGGAGTCATAGGCTTAGCTAGCCCCGGAATAACCTTCGCCGCAGCATTAACCAAAGAAGAACGCGACAAACTGACACCCGATCAAATCATTCAGGGATTGAAAGATGGGAATAGCCGTTTCCGCAGTGGCAAAATGCAGCAACATGATTATCTGGCACAGAAGCGCGCCAGTGCCAGCGGGCAATTTCCTTCAGCGGTGATTCTGAGTTGCATTGATTCCCGCGCTCCGGCTGAAATTATTTTCGATACTGGTATCGGTGAAACTTTTAATGGTCGCGTTGCCGGCAATATCGCCAATAATGATTTACTGGGTAGTCTTGAATTCGCCTGCGCTGCAGCCGGAGCCAAAGTCGTGTTAGTGCTAGGGCACAGCGCCTGTGGTGCCATTCGTGGAGCGATTGATAATGTGGAGTTGGGGCATTTAACCGGTTTATTAGACCAAATTAAACCGGCGATTGCCGCCACAGAATATAGTGGTGATCGGTCAGGTAAAAACTATGATTTTGTCGACGCAGTAGCAAAAACCAACGTCCTGAATACCATCAAAAATATCCGCGAGCGCAGTGATATTCTGCGTGGGCTAGAGAACGAAGGAAAAATCAAAATTGTTGGCGCAATGTATCAGCTAAATGGCGGTATGGCGGAATTTATCAGCTAACAATCAGTACCGCTGATATTGCCAATGAACAACCTATGTCCCGGAGGACGTCACCCACATAATTAACTTATTGTTATGTGGGTGAAACGAGTCGTTTACCTAACACATTACACCATTGATAACCTGCTGTTCTTTTAGCCCGTTCTTCTAGCCGAATCCCAGAAACTACCCCACCTAACATCTGGATAAGTCATTTTTAAAACCCCATAGATAGATAATCCAGGCAGAATGGCAAAAACCATCATTGACGTCATATTTAGGAAGTATTTTCGTATCAGATTGAAGTTACACGCTAAGAGACTGTGAGGTATTGAGGTATTGAGGTATTGAGGTATTGAGGTATTGAGACATTAATAGGAAGTGATGGCGGAGGAGGAGAGATTCGAACTCTCGAACGGTTTCCCGTCGACGGTTTTCAAGACCGTTGCCTTCAGCCACTCGGCCACCCCTCCGCAATGAGGCGCACTATAAACATCACGACATAGCTTGTAAAGTCTGATTTGGTTTAATTGAGCAAAAATTCATCGTCACCGAGGCAAGCGTCGAATTAATCATCATCCCGATAAAAAAATATCGTTTCATCGTCAAGATATGGGTATCGCACCAGCAACTGTCCATCACAGACATTTTTGGGATACAGCGGAATATTTGCTAAATTAGCCGCTGATTTTGTTTTTTTTGAATAATCGAGGCCGTATGTTGGAGTTTGAAGGGCGGATAATTGATACCGATGCTCAGGGTTACCTGAAAAATAGTGATGACTGGTCTGAAGCACTCGCGCCAATTCTTGCCGCGCAGGAAGAGATCACATTAACCGAGCCGCACTGGGAAGTTATACAATTTGTTCGGGCTTTTTATCAGGAGTTCAATACCTCCCCCGCTATTCGCATGCTGGTCAAAGCCATGTCGCAGAAATACGGCGAAGAAAAAGGGAACAGCCGCTACCTGTATCGCCTTTTCCCGAAAGGCCCTGCGAAACAAGCGACCAAAATTGCAGGTTTACCTAAACCGGTAAAATGCATCTGATACAATTATTCCCATACTACCACTGGCCCCTGCGGCCAGTCGGTTTAATAACGAATCTTAAAGCCATCGAATACTTCTTCAGCCCGGGGTTCTATCAGCACCCGATCCACCCGAGCCTGTCGTGGCCCCCCTTGTCGCAGCCAGGTTAGCAGTTGCTCTATTGCCTCCACATCACCGCAGGCAACGACCTCTACGCCACCGTCATCCATATTTCTTGCATACCCGGTAATATTGCGGAGGGTCGCTTGATGTTGAGTACTAAAACGAAAACCCACCCCCTGAACTACGCCATATACATAGGCTGCAATGCAAACAGTTGGCATCATCATCTCCTCATTTCAGATTATTTATGCCGTTTTACCCCCGAGTTAGACCACATTTCTGGGCCACTCTACGTTTAACTACCTGACTGCTTACAAACCATGACAATGAGCTCTCAGGTGGGGAAGACAGGTAGTAGAGTAAATAATACACTAACCTTTCCCGCCATTTCCCCACAAATGGGGGCCATTCACTGGCCGCATTCAAAACAGCCGAGGTAGTGAGCTGATTGATATTACTATATGATGACCACCTATTTTTTGATCGATAATGACTTATTGATCCCAACGAATTGATTATAAAAGATTATTATGAACCGTTTATTTCTAGCCAAAGGACGCGAAAAGTCCTTGATTCGCCGTCATCCGTGGGTATTTTCCGGTGCCGTTGAACGTATTGAAGGCAAGCCGTTACCAGGCGAAACCATTGATATTATGGACAGCCAAGGCAAATGGCTGGCTCGCGGTGCCTACTCGCCAGAATCTCAGTTACGTGCCCGTGTCTGGACATTCATGCAGGATGAGTCCATCGATAACGCCTTCTTTATCCGACGGCTGCAACGTGCACAAAGCTGGCGCGATTGGATCGCCCAGCGTGATGGATTAGACAGTTATCGCCTGATCGCCGGTGAGTCTGATGGTTTACCCGGTGTGACTATCGATCGTTTCCAAAACTTCTTCGTACTGCAATTATTGTCTGCCGGTGCTGAATATCATCGCGAAGCGCTGGTTGCGGCATTACAGCATTGCTACCCAGATTGCTCTATTTACGATCGTTCCGATGTATCAGTGCGTAAAAAAGAAGGCATGGAACTGACCCAAGGCCCAATTCTCGGCGATATTCCACCAGCTCTACTGCCGATTCAGGAACACGGAATGAAACTGTTGGTTGATATCCAACAGGGCCATAAGACCGGATTTTATCTGGATCAACGTGACAGCCGTCTAGCGGCACGTAACTACGCCAAAGGCCGCCGGGTTCTGAACTGCTTCTCATACACTGGAGCCTTCGCGGTTGCTGCGTTAATGGGCGGATGTGAGCAGGTTATCAGCGTGGATACTTCTCAGGCAGCGCTGGATATTGCCAAACAGAATGTGGAATTAAACCAGTTGGATCTGAGCAAAGCAGAATTTATTCGCGACGATGTCTTCCAATTGCTGCGTCATTACCGCACGCAGGGTGAGAAATTCGACATGATCATCATGGATCCGCCGAAATTCGTTGAAAATAAAAACCAGTTAGCCAGTGCCTGTCGTGGTTATAAAGATATCAATATGTTGGCGCTACAACTGCTGCGTCCCGGCGGTATTTTACTGAGCTTCTCCTGTTCAGGTTTAATGCCAAACGATTTGTTCCAGAAAATTTTGGCGGATGCCGCGCTAGATGCAAGTTGTGATATACAATTTGTAGAGCAGTTCCGTCAGGCAGCCGACCATCCCGTCATTGCGACTTATCCGGAAGGTTTGTACCTGAAAGGATTTGCTTGTCGGGTGATGTAACTTGAAATGTTCTGCACTGCCCTCATATATGAAGGCAGTGTAATGTTTTTCAGGAGGTTACCATGATCGCCAGCAAATTCGGTATTGGTCAGCAGGTTCGTCACAAACTGCTCGGCTTTTTGGGGGTAGTTATTGATATTGACCCCGAATACTCCCTAAACCAACCTCAACCTGAAGACGTCGTCAACAGCGATACCCTGCGTCTGGCTCCTTGGTACCACGTGGTGATGGAAGATGATGAAGGCCAGCCGATACATACCTATCTGGCAGAAGCACAGTTAACCTATGAAACGCAGGACGCACATCCTGATCAACCGTCTCTGGATGAATTGGCGGTATCAATACGTGATCAATTACAGGCACCGAGATTACGTCATTGACCGTCAACTAACGAAGCCGAATACCCCGGAAAAACCTGGCTTTGGCGTCAGGTTTTTTTATTGGTTTTTTGCGTTGACCTCGCTAACCCACCACTGGCAACATTTTTTACATCAAAAAATACCCAGCCATTGAAAGGACACTTTAGCTGGGACACAAAAAATAGTTTTTATTTCTCCAAACCCAACCGTGGAATCTCAATCTTCGGACAACGATCCATGATCACTTTAATGCCAGCATCGGCAGCCAGCACCGCAGCTTGCTCGTTAATCACGCCAATTTGCAGCCACAGGACCTTGGCACCGATGGCAATGGCTTCCTGCGCAATCACATAAGCAGCATCAGCATTACGGAACACATCCACCATATCCACCGGATGAGGAATATCAGCCAGTTGACCGTATGCCAATTGCCCCTGTAGAGTTTGCCCCGCCAGCTTTGGGCTGATAGGAATCACCTGATAACCTTGAGAAAGCAGATAAGCCATCACGCCATAGCTTGGACGTCCAGGATTATTACTGGCACCCACTAATGCGATTGTTTTGGTTTTTTTGAGTACCTCAGCGATTTCGTTGTCATGCATATTTCCGTTCCTCTGATGTGCATAAATAGAACTTATCAGACTCATGCCAATCCCAATGGGGTATAAGCCGTTGTCGATTAACTAAGTGTATATCATCTGGCAACGCGACAAAAAAGAATGGTATCCAATTGACTTTGTTTAACTTCTGTCAAGCTGGTAACGGTTAGATTAGATTGATTTTTCTTTTAAATTCAAAAATATAAATACAATCATATAATACAAAAAATTTCGAAATGTAATTATAATGATGGAATGGATAATCTTTGACGCATCAGCTTGCTTATCTAACAACACAGATAACGGGTAAAAGGAGTGAAACATGAAAATCGGTCTTATGGCTATGGGAGTTTTGATCGCCTGCTTAAGTGCCTCTACCTTAGCAACGACATTAAAACTGTCACCTGAGATTGACTTACTGGTTGTTGACGGTAAGAACATGTCCGGCTCATTGCTCAAAGGTGCTGACAGCTTGGAACTGAACAGTGGACAACATCAGATTTTGTTCAAGGTTGCCAAAAATCTGTCAGATGATGCATCGGCTCAAATATTTTACACTTCACCACCGTTGGTCGTAGTATTTAACACCCATAACGTTAAATCTGTAGCCATTCGCCTACCCGCTATTGCTAACCCACGGGAAGGACTGAAGTTTACTCGCAATCCCATCTATCAGTTAGTTGATCACAACACTCACATTTTACCGGTTCGTTCGGATGTTTTACACCCGGAAGACTTGAGCAACAGCCCATCACTGGAAAACCTGATGGCGCTGTATAATCTGGGCAACCATAAAGCATCGGTTCCATCTTTCGCATCTATTCCGCCATCGACCACCAGCGCGGTACCGGGAACCACTCTACCGGCAGTAGGCAGTAATATAACGGATAAAACCACCCGGTTGAATGGCGAAAATGTTTCCGAGCAAATGCTGCAATATTGGTTTCTTCAGGCGGATAAAGACACCCAAAAACGCTTCCTGGACTGGGCAAAAAAATACGCAGAAAAATAAAGTTCTCACATTATATCCAATTAAAAAATCAGGTTTTTTGCTGCCCTTCGCATTTTCTTGCGTTACCGCTATGAACTGAAACCCAGTTTCAGTAATCTGTTGGGAAAATCTCGGTTATTTAAGGATTGCTCATGGAACTGACCACCCGTACCGTTGCGGCGAGAAAACATATTGCACTTGTCGCCCACGACCATTGTAAAAAATCATTACTTGCCTGGGTTGAAGGAAACCGCGATCTACTGGCAAAACATGAGCTTTATGCCACAGGCACTACTGGGAATTTAGTGCAACGAGCCACAGGAATACCGGTTCACAGCATGTTGAGTGGCCCGATGGGCGGTGATCAGCAAGTTGGCGCGCTGATTTCCGAAGGCAAGATTGATATGCTGATCTTTTTTTGGGATCCATTGAATGCCGTTCCTCACGATCCCGATGTTAAAGCCTTACTGCGTTTAGCCACCGTATGGAATATACCGGTTGCCACCAACCGCTCAACAGCAGACTTTCTGGTCTGTTCATCTCTATTTGAACAAGAAGTCGAGATTACCATTCCCGACTATCAACGCTATCTGCAAGACCGTCTGAATTGACATCCTCCCCGCCCTAAATGAACTGACCCCCATAAAGGGCGAGGATCTCTACAGCGTTCAGACCAGAGTCTAGCTCACCTCGGGTAAGTTTATGTCCCAGTGTTTTTCTGTCACTGGGACATAGCGTTAACATCAAGGTTTCTTCTGTACCGGTACACCTATTTCATGTAATTGGCTGACAAAAACCGAAGGACGCTCGCCATCCTGTAGTAACCATACCTGATGTTTAGCTCGCGTCATGGCCACATAAAGTAACCGCCGCTCTTCCGCATCAGGAAAATCTTCCGGCTGAGGCAAAAGCACCTCTTCCAGCACCGATTCTCTCGCCTGTGCCGGGAATCCATCGTTACCCTGATGCAAACCAGCAATAATCACATAATCCGCCTGCTGACCTTTACTGGCATGAATAGTCATAAAATCTATATTTAGCTTAGGCCAGCGGGTTTTTGCCTTCTGTAAAATATCGGGACGCAAATGATGATAGCGAGCCAGAATCATTATCCGCTCGTTATCTTTGGCATAACCACTGAGCTTATCCAGTAACGGCTCCAACTGTTCCTGCGGCAAAATCGTCACTGATTTTTTGTTGCCCTTGGTCAGACTGTTTAGCGGTTTCTTTAACTGGTAGGGATTTTGTTGGATAAACTGGTTGGCAATTTCACCAATACGATCGTTGAAGCGGTAAGTCGTATCCAGCGCACACTCTGCACCCTCTCCAAAATTGTGGCTAAACGCAGTCGTCAGCGAGAGTTCTGCACCACTAAACCGGTAAATAGCCTGCCAGTCGTCGCCCACGGCAAACAGCGCCGTTTGGGTATTTTGCTGGCGTAAAGCGGACAACAACTGCGCCCGTTGCGGCGAAATGTCCTGAAACTCGTCTACCAAAATATGTTTCCATGGGCTGACAAAACGGCCTTTTGCCAAAAGATTCACCGCTTGATGAATCAAACCGGAGAAATCAACCGCCCCTTCCTCTTTTAAGGCATTTTTCCAGACTTTTAGTAAAGGAGCCATTAACCGAACACGTTTTTGGAATAAATCGCGCACTTCGTCGTCAGCCTGTTCAATCATTTCTGCCTGACTGCCGCCGTGCATTCGCATCAGCCCAAGCCAACGTTCTAAACGCCCAGCCAATCGAGCTGCCAGACGTTTATCCTGCCAGAAGTTGCCGTCGCCGACATCCCATTCCAATTCTTCCGTTAGCCATTGTCGCCACCCTTTGGCCTGCGCTTTTTTCTCGCTGCATTGCTGCTGCCAGCTTTTGATCAACAGTGTGCGTCGCGCCTCGCTATCAGACTCCAATTTACTGATAACTGGCACTTTCCGACTGCCTTGCTGAATGATTTGCAGCGCCAGAGCGTGGAAAGTTTTAGCCTGAATACCGTCCACACCCAATTGCTGCTTAATTCTAGCGTTCATTTCGTCAGCCGCCTGTCGCCCAAATGCCAGCAACAAGATTTGATCTGGCTGAGCCTCCTGACGGCGTAATAACCATCCGGCTCTCGCCACCAACACCGAGGTTTTACCACTGCCAGCACCCGCCAGTACCAACACCGAATCCTCGCCATTGACAACAGCCCGGCACTGAGAATCATTCAGCGGCGAGGTTTCCACCTGCTGGAAAAATTCGCGGTGCTGCTCCAGCATTCGGTCAGTCCATTGCCGATTACGCATGACAACACTGCGGTGACCTTGATCCAGCCAACGCAGACAAAGGGCATAATCTTCACGGCAACACTCAAACTCACTCAGGCGTTCCACTGGTATTGGTAATGCGCTGAAAGCCTGTTTGATATTCTCTTGCAATTGCGCCAATTCAGTTCGCTTGAACCATTTATCCTGCTGTTCTATCTTCCTGATTGCCACTACCTGAGTTTGTAGTACCTCGGCACTGATCAAACTCATTTCCTCGCTCCATTGCTGCCAGATACCCAATAGATAATGGTAAAAACGCTGGGTTTCTTGCCACTCGGTACCATGCAGCCGAACCACTTGCTGCTCAGGCAGTTCAAATTCTAGCTCACCCCAAACAATTCCTCGTTTACATTGGATGTTGACCAACTGATTAAACGGGATCAAATACTGGTGTTTATCACCGCTCACCTCAATGCCCGCATTCAATAAACGCACCCGGTTATAAGGATGTTGTGCCAAATGCTTGCCGAAAGATGTCGCTTTAAGTTCCATATACATGCGCCATAGCTAGTATTGAGTGAGTATCGATATCAAAATAAAGTGTAAATAAAATAATTGAGTTTAAACAGCAGGTATCAGATAGTTTACGAGTTATTGTCAAAAACACGTAATAATGGGAAAAGTGATAATCTTTACGTTCACCCGCATCGCGGTTCTTCAATTTTATCAGGCAGATTAATCACTATGCGCACTGCATTGAACATCTTGAATTTTGTTTTAGGCGGCTTCTTCACAACGCTTGCCTGGCTGCTCGCTACCTTAGTCAGCGCGCTATTAATCGTTACCTTACCATTAACCCGCTCCTGCTGGGAAATAACCAAGCTCTCATTCCTGCCTTATGGCAATGAGGCGATCCATGTCAATGAATTATACCCGGAAAAAAGTAATGCTTTACTAACAACCGGCGGTTCTCTGTTGAACATTATCTGGTTTATTTTGTTTGGTTGGTGGCTGTGTATTTCACACATTCTCGCCGGGATTGCCCAGTGTTTAACCATCATCGGCATTCCTGTTGGTATCGCTAATTTTAAAATTGCAGCGATTGCCCTATGGCCGGTAGGTCGCCGGGTGGTTTCGGTTGAAATGGCGCAACAAGCCAGAATCGAGAATGCCAAACGTCATTATCAACAACGTTGATGAGCATCCGCTGACAAAGCAGTTTATAGGCAGATGAGTAACGTATTCCTATGAGCTAGCGGCGCTATTGAGGCACAGTAACACGATAAAAGGTACGTCCAGACTGGCTTTGTCAGCATTACGTTCAGTACGTTGATTTTTCTCCGTTTTAGGGATTTTTTGTGCTCACTTTTGTTTCTGATTTACGCCGCTACGCCTATAACAGCAGTTTTCTGTATTACGTCCGTATTTTTATCGCTCTGACGGGTGCCACTATTGTGCCTTGGTGGATTGAACAGCCTAAACTCACTATTCCGCTAACATTGGGCGTTGTTGCCGCAGCCCTAACCGATTTAGACGATCGCTTAGCTGGCCGTTTGCGCAATCTGCTCATTACGCTAGTCTGTTTTTTCGTGGCCTCGGCATCGATTGAACTGCTATTCCCCTACCCATGGTTCTTTGCCATCGGTCTGACTTTTTCGACCTGTGGATTTATTCTGCTGGGCGCACTCGGGCAGCGCTATGCCACCATTGCGTTTGGCGCATTGTTGATTGCCATCTACACCATGCTGGGCACCACAATGTACAGCATCTGGTATGAGCAACCGTTGTTACTGATATTAGGTGCCATCTGGTACAATTTATTAACACTATCTGGCCATTTGATTTTTCCTATCCGCCCGTTGCAGGACAATATGGCACGCTGTTATCAGCAGTTGGCTCGCTATCTGGAAGCCAAAGCCAATCTGTTTGACCCAGATATTGAAGACGACGTAAACCAGCCGCTGATTGATGTAGCTATGGCCAATAGCGAGTTGGTCGCGACACTCAATCAGGCTAAAGCATCATTAGTCACTCGTCTAAAAGGTGACCGCGGCCAGCGAGGAACTCGCCGGACACTGCATTATTACTTTGTCGCTCAGGATATTCATGAGCGTGCCAGTTCATCCCATGTGCAATACCAAAGTTTGCGGGAAAAGTTTCGGTTTAGCGACGTGCTATTCCGCTTCCAACGGTTATTAAGCATGCAGGCTCGTGCCTGTCAGCAATTATCCCAATCCATTTTATTACATCAGAAATATCAACACGATCAGCGTTTTGAGCGAGCATTTACTCATTTGGATGCTACCTTGTCACGAATGGCAGAAAATCATGAGAATAGCCAACAAGCCAAAGCGCTGTCCTATTTGCTACGCAATCTGCGAGCGATTGATGCCCAGTTAGCGGGTATCGAATCTGAGCAGGTACTGGCTGATGGCCCACAGCCTGACAATATGCTTGCCGATGATCGTATTACTGGCTGGAGCGACATCTGGCTGCGCATCAACCGGCACCTGACACCGCAGTCCGCTCTGTTTCGTCATGCAGTGCGAATGTCCATCGTACTGTGTATTGGCTATGCCTTTATCCAGCTAACCGGTATGCAACACGGTTATTGGATACTGCTCACCAGTCTGTTTGTTTGTCAGCCCAACTATAACGCTACCCGCCGCCGTCTGGCGCTGAGAATTATTGGTACGCTGGCCGGTATTCTGATTGGTTTACCTATTCTTTACTTTGTGCCATCTATCGAAGGGCAACTCATCCTGATCGTGATTACCGGAGTCTTGTTCTTTGCCTTTCGTAACGTGCAGTACGCCCATGCCACTATGTTTATCACCCTGCTGGTTTTACTGTGTTTCAATCTTCTGGGGGAAGGATTCGAGGTCGCCGCACCGCGCGTGATTGATACCTTGTTAGGCTGCGCTATTGCCTGGATTGCCGTAACCTTTATCTGGCCCGACTGGAAATTCCGCCACTTACCCGCCGTAATCCACAAAACCTTCAACGCCAACTGTCGCTATCTGGATGCCATTCTGATGCAGTATCACCAGGGAAAAGACAACGGATTGACCTATCGTATTGCTAGACGTGATGCCCATAATAGTGATGCTGAACTGGCATCCGTGATTTCCAATATGTCGGCGGAACCCAAAAATAATCGCGAAACACAAGATGCGGCATTCCGTCTGCTTTGCCTGAATCACACCATGCTAAGTTATATTTCTGCACTGGGTGCTCATCGCGAAATGCTAGCCAACCCCGTGATCCTGGAATTGCTGAATGACGCAATTTGCTATGTTGAGGCCGCTCTTAGCGAAGAGCCAGTAGACAATTCGCGCATGGAGCGGGCTTTTAGTGCACTTGCTACCCGTATCGAACAAACCACTCCCGATCCAGAAAACAAAGAACCCTTGGTGTTGCAGCAAGTTGGATTATTACTCGGGCTACTGCCTGAACTCTCGGCCTTAAATAAGCAGATTGGTCAACAGGGTTAATCCTCCATTCGGGCTGGTTCAAAATCCGGTCCGAATTCAATTATCATACTGAGGCCTGCCTACTGAACCAACGTCACGGAACCATTGTAAAAGTTCATTTTTGATGCCTTGAGGTAATACGGCATGATGATCTCCGCTAATCGCTCCCGCTAGCGATAACAAAATATTTACACCAAGCGCACTTTTTAACGCTTTCAATTTCAGGTAGCTACATTTCGCCCCTTCGGTTCTCAGTTCATCCGCATTCTTGATACCCACTTTCCACAGCAGCCGCTCCAGACCCGCACTCAAGTTAGGAAGATCCTTGAGCCTGGTCGTTTTCTGATTTTTGCTATTCAGGTCATCCTCTGCGCCTTGATAGGCCAGATAAGCAAACTGGGTGAGCGTTTCATCATCTTCCCACAGCTCAGGCGCTATCCAGTAATAACGCAGAGCGACTGGAATCCCGCGTTTGGCATAAACCAGGCTGTGCATGCCGTACGAACGAAATAAACATTCGGCGCACTGGCTGGCTCGCAAATACATCTCACCTTCCGACACCAGTGCAAACATGATGCCGTTAGCCAACACCCCATAACCGCCAAACTGGGAACGAAAGGTGATCTGACCGAGATATGCGAATCGAATCTGAGCTTGGGCAATCCTTTTTTCTGATAAGTGCTTCATTACTACTCCTTTAGTAAATGCTTAGCCTATAGTCCTAACTTCGTTGTAATAAGTGTAAGAGGAACAACTAATTGCAAAAATACGCAATATGAATCGACTATCCAATTACAAAATTGCTTTGCATGAATTTTCATCACAATTTTGCGAAGCAGTTTGAAAAATTAGGTTGATCTTCCATCAAACACCCATTACTGTATATTCATACAGTATCACTACGGGCAGGAAATCACATGCAGACTCTCTCACTTAAAACTCATCGCTCCAATCGTCATTCTTTTTCTGCTAATTCATTAGCAACGAAAACCGGTGCATCCATGGATAGCGGGCTTATCAGTGAAGTGGTTTACAGTGAAAATCAGCCCGCAGTCGCTCAGTTACTTGTTCCTTTACTCCAACAACTCGGTAAACAGGCGCGCTGGCTGCTATGGTTAACACCACAGCAAAAACTCAGTCGCTTATGGCTCGAA
Organism: Yersinia ruckeri ATCC 29473; assembly: GCF_000754815.1. Lineage (GTDB taxonomy): Bacteria > Pseudomonadota > Gammaproteobacteria > Enterobacterales > Enterobacteriaceae > Yersinia > Yersinia ruckeri. The sequence continues at coordinate 2,181,321 of NZ_KN150747.1, read as the reverse complement.
CAAGCGGGTTTACCCGTTGATAAAGTGGTGCAGCTAAACCAGATAAATGCCATCTCTACGGTTGAAGCGATGGAAAAAGCGCTATCGACAGGAAATTACAGCGTCGTGCTCGGTTGGCTACCGGATTTGTCTGATGAGGATCGGCTAAGACTGCGTTTTGCTGCCGAGCAGGGGAATGCATATGGGTTCATTATGCGTCCGCAAAATGACACAAGATCGAATGAAGGACAGTGCGCAACGTTAAAAATTCATTCTAATTTGTATCATTAAGTAAATTTAGGATTTATCCCATGAAATTTAACGTGAATTACATGGGAACCTCGGTAAGTTGGCACAAAGCGAGTCATTCTGCGGCTTACAGCATAAAATAACGCGCAAAAAACGCTCAATTTCACACTAAAAATGTTAAAAAAATACCCTGTTTTCGCTTTTTTTTCAGGCAGTTTATCACATCACACTTGTAACTTTCTCACCACGTTGTAGACTTTACTTCGCTAAGGTTGCTCTAAAAGGCCAAATTAAACTGGCAGCGTAATTAACGGGAGCAGTTTAAACCTTAACGAAGAATTTTAACCAAGGGCTTGGCTTTATAAAAGCTCATTGCCTATTTGGATGATAACGAGGCGTAAAATGAAAAAGACAGCTATCGCATTAGCAGTGGCACTGGCTGGTTTCGCTACAGTAGCGCAAGCCGCACCGAAAGATAACACCTGGTACACTGGTGGTAAACTGGGCTGGTCCCAGTTCCATGATGTCGGTACCGGTTCAGACATTAGCAACGACGGTCCAACTCATAAGAGTCAACTGGGTGCTGGTGCATTCGTCGGTTACCAAGCGAACCAGTATCTTGGCTTCGAAATGGGATATGACTGGCTGGGCCGTATGCCTTACAAAGGCGATACTGTTAACGGCGCTTTCAAAGCACAAGGCGTTCAGTTGGCTGCTAAACTGAGCTACCCAATTGCTCAAGATCTGGACCTGTACACTCGTCTGGGTGGTATGGTTTGGCGTGCAGACGCTTCAGTAAACGAACCAAGTACAAACAGCCACGCAAGCGCTCACGATACTGGTGTTTCTCCGTTGGCCGCTGTTGGTCTTGAGTACGCAGTAACCAAAAACTGGGCTACTCGTCTGGATTACCAATGGGTTAACAACATCGGTGACCGTGGTACCGTTGGTGCTCGTCCAGATAACGGTATGCTGAGCGTAGGTGTTTCTTACCGTTTCGGTCAAGATGATGCTATCGTTCCAGTTGTTGCTCCAGCTCCAGCTCCAGCTCCAGTTGTTGATACCAAGCGTTTCACACTGAAATCTGACGTGCTGTTTGCTTTCAACAAAGCAACTCTGAAACCAGAAGGCCAGCAAGCGCTGGATCAACTGTATTCTCAGTTGAGCTCTATCGATCCTAAAGACGGTTCTGTTGTAGTTCTGGGCTTCGCTGACCGTATCGGTCAAGCTGCTCCTAACTTGAAACTGTCTGAAAACCGCGCTCGCAGCGTTGTAGAGTACCTGGTAGCTAAAGGTATCCCTGCAGACAAGATCTCTGCTCGTGGTATGGGTCAAGCAGATCCAGTTACAGGTAACACCTGTGACAACGTGAAACCACGTGCTGCCCTGATCGAATGTCTGGCACCAGATCGTCGCGTAGAGATCGAAGTGAAAGGCATCAAAGAAGTTGTAACTCAGCCACAGGCTTAAGTTTACTTCTTCATAAAAAACCCCGCTTTGCGGGGTTTTTTTTTGCTGCCAATTTGAGTAAAGAATCAGTATCCATTATCCCGCCTATCCGGCTATGGCTCGTTACCTAAAATAGCTTGTAAATCGTGCTTTAACGATGACATCTGATTAGCATACTGCTCTTTACGTTCTGCATCTTCAATCAGCTGCACTACGGTTTCAGATAAGGTATTACCCCGCCTACGAGCTAATGCAGCCAGACGTTGCCAAACCAGAAACTCCAGATCGATAGATTTTTTGCGAGTGTGCTGATGCTCAGCGTTAAAATGACGCTTGCGACGAGCTCGGATAGTTTGCTTCATCCGATTAGCAAGATTCGTATTCATATGCGTATCAATCCACTCAAGCACTTTAACCGGCTCACTTTCCAGTTTCAGTAATTGCTCGACCGCATCCTGAGCAGCACTCTTTTCAATATGGCGGGTGATGGGTTCACCTTCCCGGTGCTTCTTCACCAAGTAGGCCCATTTCCATCCACTCTCAAGATTTTCCAATTGCTGATATTTCATCGTGATCTCTTCAGTGACCGCGTAACTTTAGTAAGCATAACAGCTTTGCGCTAAATTTCCCTCTGCTAATCACGCTGTTTTAGATTGTTTTTTGTACTGAAATATCAGGATGTCACACTCCTTATCGACAACTACCACTCTGCTTATATGCAGCCTGCGTTATTCTTGTATAATCGCCCTTTCCCTTTTTGACGATTGCATCTAACACTTTGACCAATAATCGACTTGAATGGCAGTCTTTGCTGCCAAACACAACGCCATACGAGGCGTTATTTGCTACCGCCGCTCAACTGGCTCCCGTTCCTTTTGCGGCATATCAGCCCCGGTTGGAGAACGGTTTGACACTCTTTTGTCATCCGCAATCCAAGCCGCGCTTTATGTTAATCAAGGCGCAAGAAAGCGGCGAGTATCTCGCCTTGCTGGATCGGGCAGTTAAAGAGTTACAGGCCGAAGAAACACCGGCGCTGACGGGCGGTGATTATCTGGTGCATGGCCATCACGTTCGCTGGCAAGCGGCGCAGCATGGCGATGAACCATTTGCTGCCAAAGTAACCTGCCTGTATCAGGAATGGGTTGAGCCAGAACAATTGTTTGGTTGCGTCAGAATTCATAAAGAGACGGTCAGCCTACAGCCAGGACTGGTTCATCAGGCCAATGGGGGTGTACTGATCCTGTCAGTCCGCTCCTTGCTGGCACAACCGCTCATGTGGCTGCGCTTAAAGCAGATGATTACCCAGCAACGTTTCGACTGGCTGTCTCCTGACGAAACCCGTCCACTACCGCTACATATCCCCTCAATGCCGCTTGACCTGCGCTTGGTGCTGGTTGGTGATCGCTTAGGTCTGGGTGATTTCCACGATATGGAACCAGAGCTAGGTGAACTGGCGATCTACGGCGAATTTGAGGCCGAGTTGCCACTGCTGGATGAAGAAGGCATGGCGCTCTGGTGTGGCTATATCAATGGATTGGTACAGCAGAATAATCTGCCACCGTTGTCCACCGATGCTTGGCCCGTGCTACTCAAACAGGCCATTCGTTATAGTGGCGATCAAGGCAGCCTGCCACTTTGTCCGCAATGGCTCGCTCGCCAGTTAGCGGAAGCGGCAATGTATACGCAACAGAATGAAATTACAGCTGATTCGCTGGAAGCTGCGTTAAACAACCGTGACTGGCGACACAATTATCTGGCCGAACGCATGCAGGATGAAATTGAACTCGGTCAGATTATGATTGAAACCGAGGGTGCCGTCGTTGGCCAGATTAATGGCTTATCGGTTCTGGAATATCCGGGTCATCCCCGTGCCTTTGGCGAACCCGCACGTATCAGCTGCGTTGCTCATATCGGCGACGGTGAATTCGTCGATGTCGAACGCAAAGCCGAGTTAGGTGGTAATCTGCATGCAAAAGGTATGATGATTATGCAGGCCTTCCTGAATGCTGAGTTAGAGCTTGATCAGCCTATGCCACTCTCGGCATCTATCGTTTTCGAGCAGTCTTATGGTGAAGTTGATGGTGATAGTGCCTCATTGGCTGAATTATGTGCCTTGATCAGCGCCCTTTCACAACAACCGATCAATCAACAAATTGCCGTGACCGGTTCCGTCGATCAATTTGGTCATGTTCAGCCAATCGGCGGTGTCAATGAAAAGATCGAAGGTTTCTTCGAAGTCTGTCAACGTCGCGGGTTAACCGGTACCCAAGGCGTTATTTTACCGAGTACCAATGTGCGTCATCTGTGTCTGCACCCGTCCGTAATCGACGCAGTACAAAATGGGCAATTCCACCTTTGGGCGGTAGACTCAGTTATTGAGGCACTGCCGCTTTTAACTGGCCTGCCTTATGCTGATGAACAACAACCGAGTTTGTTAGGTATAATTCAAGAGCGAATTGCACAGATGAACCCACAGGATCGACGCCGCCCATGGCCATTACGCTGGCTCAACTGGTTCAACCAGGGGTGATCGGACTTGTTCAGCGTACAAGTGTACGCTAATCTGCGACCTTCAATAAAATAAGGCTTACTGAGAACATGGTAGATAAACGCGAATCCTATACGAAAGAAGACCTTGAAGCATCGGGCCGTGGCGAACTATTTGGTGCGGGTGGGCCACCTCTGCCAGCAGGCAATATGTTAATGATGGACCGTATTGTCAAGATGAGCGAAGACGGCGGCACCTATAACAAGGGCTACGTGGAAGCGGAACTGGATATCAATCCAGATCTATGGTTCTTCGGTTGTCACTTTATCGGCGATCCAGTGATGCCAGGTTGTCTTGGCCTTGACGCCATGTGGCAATTGGTTGGCTTCTATCTTGGTTGGTTAGGTGGTGAAGGTAAAGGCCGCGCATTGGGCGTTGGCGAAGTAAAATTCACTGGTCAGGTTCTGCCTGATGCGAAAAAAGTCACTTACCGGATTAATTTCAAGCGCGTCATTATGCGTAAATTGATCATGGGCGTTGCAGACGGTGAAGTGTTGGTTGACGGTCAAGTCATCTACACCGCAACCGACCTGAAAGTCGGCTTGTTTAAAGACACTGCGGCGTTCTAAGTGCTGGGTGTTATTTCCATACAGGGTGTGAGCAAAACTTGCATCCTGCGATAAGAAAATCGAATACCGTCGTACTGTGAAGGATTGGGTCTGGTGAGTGGTAAAATTCGTTAGCTCCAACTAACAGATGCAGTTTCCGATGGTTTTGATCGTGGTCAATGTCAGTTTTTTGCTGAAATGATGGGACAAGTCATGCTGCTCTGTGTGGCAGAGTTTTCTATCACATCGCGAATAATGGCTGATGCCCGAAATGAAAACCTCCGCCTAAAGCGGAGGTTATCCTCTGTCGAACAGGGAGCCGCTTAAGCGGTCACAGCCCTGTCAGCCATGGCTTGACGCCAACCACCCAACCAATGCGACCGGGCATCTAAAGATTGATAGGGACAAATTTCCCTTGAACGCCCTGAAATACCTGCCTGATATCCACGTGATAATGCCCGTTCCAGACGATCTCTTTTCTGTCTCTTCATGCCTCGTTTCCCTCATTTCTTGTCTGCTGGAAAGAAAACAATGGTTGCTTTGCATACAACCACGATTAAGAAATAGACTGTTTAAAACAGAAAATCAATGCGCAATATTCACGCCAATGTCATATTTGTGAGCTAGGCACCGTTAATCAGTTAACTGATTGATTTTGGAGGAATGAGCTTAACCATTTGATTTAAAATAAAAAACCCTTTCCTCTTACTGTAAGTATTCACAGGTAGAAAAGGGTCTTAATATAAATAATAAAGCCGATTACTTTATCGCCTGCAATTGAGTCGCCATACGTTGGGCTTCTTGTTGCCACCCTTGGGCCAAAGTCCGGACCAAGGCATCGTAACCATCTTCATTCTGTTTCAATTCCAGATCAAAGGGTTGTTTAATCAATTTGTCGCGATACTTTAGGATCCACACGCCCTTAATCACAACTTTACCGTCATAACGCCCATGGAAGCCGGTAATGGTAACATTCAGTACCGCCTGATCACTATCCAGTGGCTGGGCGGAAACCAGCCAGTTCGGTAATGCGCTGCTCAAGTTAGTCACCAACGTCTGCTGCAATTGTTGATCCAATGGGCTGGCCCACAGATTGTTATTGGCAATCACATACTGAACATCATTGGTTTGATAAACCACACCAGATGCAGCCAGATAATCTGCAACACTAACATGCTCCAGCCATAACTGATGAGATACGGCACTGGAACTGGCAGCTACCGGTGTACCTAACGCAGGTAACTGGTAGTAAGTCTTGTCAGGGCTGCTGCTACAGGCGCTGAGTACCAGCGCCATCACTACCATCATCCATTTCATCATTTTGTGGCCTTCTTCGGCTTAGGATCCTGACTGCTGGCAGCTTCAAAGACCAGCGCATTACTCTTCTCATTCAGGGTGCGTAATACCGGTTGCAGCTCGCGCAATACCTGATCCAAACGTTGCATATCACCCACCATTTTATTGTAGGCAGGTGAACCCGGCTGGAAGCCTTTCATGCTGCGATTGATTTCATTCAACGTATTTTGCAGGTCTTTCGGCAGATCTTTCATTGCCTGAGTAGAGGTAATCTCATTCAGCGACGCCAAAGTTTTCTGCGTTTCACGCATCGTTTTCTGACTTTCAGCCAGAGTCTGGGCGACTTCATTCAATACCGGCGTCAATGGCAGATTATTAATCTTATCCAAAGTCACCATCAGTTTTTGCTGAATCTGAGCCAGACCACCGCTTGCCGTTGGTAGTAACGGATAGCCCGCGATTTCTTGCGGCCCTTTCCACGGTTTGGCATCCGGATAGAAGTCCAGGTCGACGAAGAGCGCCCCGGTCAGCAAATTCGCTGATTTTAATGATGCGCGCAAACCGCGCTCTTTGGCTGTTTTCAGTATTTGCTCAAAATGGGTCTCTGGACCCAAATCGCCACGGAAGCGGCCCGGTTCAATGCGGATCAGTACTGGAATACGATAATCATTATCAACCGTCTGCTTGATACCCTCGGTGAAGAACGGTACATCGCCCACGGTACCAACGCGAATACCACGGAATTCAACTGGTGCTCCAGCCTGTAAACCACGCACGGAATCCGAGAAGAAAAGTAGGAAGTCATCATGCTCGGTAAAGAGTGAGTTTTGGATACTGCTGCGGTTATCAAACAGTTTGAACGCTGTTTTATCCTGCGTGACCGGCTGCCCCAAATCCAGGCTATCCGGTACATCAAAACTGACGCCGCCACTGAACAACGTCGACAATGATGCCATTTCAACACGCATGCCCTGAGCGGACAAATCAACGGCTACCCCGCTGTCTTTCCAGAAACGTACGTTAGTGGTAACCAGACTGTCATAGGGCGCACTAATAAACAGTTGATAACGCATCATACGGGACTTGGGATCGAAAGCACCGGTTTCGACCGATCCGACACGGTAGCCGCGGAATAACACCGGATCACCCGCATTCAATTGCCCGGCCTGATCGCTATCCAGCATAACGCGTAGCCCTTTCGCGTCTGGAGAGGCTAAAGGCGGGGAATCAAGTAAATGGAACTCATCGGCATGTTTAGTGGCTCTGCCTGGCTGTAGCTCGATAAAGGGGCCGGATAATAGCGTACCCAAACCGGAAACCCCCTCACGGCCAATCTGAGGTTTCACCACCCAGAATACGGAATCAGAGAGCAGTAATTTCTCCATACCCGAGTTGAGGCGCGCCTTGACGATAACCTGATTCAGATCATTACTTAGAGTGACCATTTCCACCGTGCCAATATCCACGCTACGGCTCTTTATTTTGGTTTTTCCCGCTTCGATGCCTTCGGCATTTTGCGTATATAAAGTGACCTCAGGCCCCTGATGACTAAAGTGATAAAACAAAATCCATGCGCCAATCAATGCGGTAACAATCGGAATGATCCACACCGGAGACCAGCGCTTGATTTTTTCTATTTCTGCCACACTTTGGCTTGACTTACTGTCCGTCACCTTGCGGCTCCTTCTTGGTTGTTTCACTCATCCGATCCCAGGTTAGGCGGGGATCAAAGGTCAATGCGGCCATCATGGTGAGAATCACCACCATTGCAAATAACAATGCGCCGATGGCGGGATAAATGCTCATTAACTGGCCTATTCGCACTAATGCTGAAAGCATTGCGATGACAAATACATCGATCATTGACCAACGGCCAACAAACTCGACGACTTCGTATATAAAGTGCATCCGTTCGGTATCGGTATCACCTTTACCATTGGCATCCCAGCACAGCCAACCGATAGCCAGCATTTTCAACGATGGCACCATGATACTGGCAATAAAAATCACCAATGCTACTGGATAGGAACCTTCTCCCCACAAAAAAATCACTCCCGCCATAATGGTCGACGTCATTTTATTACCGAGAGATTCGGTAATCATAATGGGCATCAGATTGGCGGGGATATACAACAGAATCGAGGTAGCCAGCAACGCCATAGTCCATTGTAGGCTATGACGACGACGGGCATAACCACGGGTATGACAGCGCGGACACGCTTGTTGCTCAATAGGTAAAATGGCCGTGCAGCAAGTACAGGAGCGGACACCCTGACGAATACCCGTGCGGCCAAGGGTTAGCTCACAGTTTATTAACGGAGCTGGAGCAATATCCTGCCATAGCCAGCGGCGATCCACACACTGAAAAGCCCGCACCTGAAGCAGACAAAACAGACAATAGGAGACAAAACTGCTGCCGATACCAATTTCACCGTACGCCATCAGCTTGACAAAGCTAACCAAAACACCGGCTAGGAAGATCTCCACCATACACCAGGTTTTGAACATAAACAGCGCCTTAGCCATGCTGATTTTCAGGAGTTTCGGCAAACGGGTGCCAGAACACAGCAAAATAATGGCGATCATGCAGAATGCTGGGATTAATTGCACCAGCACCATAAATAATGTTGCCATACTGGCATAATTATCGTCCAGCATCACACGGGGAATTTGGGTTAGCGTAATGTCACTGGTAATCCCTGCCACCCGTAGGTTTACGAAGGAGAACAGGTTAGCGATCAACAGCATAAATAATGCGCTGAGTGCATAACCAATCGGTCTTTTACGCGGTTCTTTCCAGCGTATACTCAGTGTCGTTTTACAGCGCGGGCACACCGCTTTGGTGCCAAAAGCCAATTCTGGCAATGCCACCAGCATATCGCACTGCGGGCACAGCATCGTATCATTACTTTCAACATGATGATGGCCGTGATCGTGATAGCTAACAGAACACAAGATAACTCTCCTTCACGGCGATATTTCAGCGCCAAAAAATACCGTTCTGCTACATAAAACGCTTTACGTTTTGGCAGCAGAACGGTTTTAGCGGTTTTGAGTGTGTGAATGCCGTAATGACCCTACACCTTCACAGCTCGGGTTAACCGTTTTTTTGTGCTTCCAATTCTTCCCAACGGGCAAAAGCGACTTCCAGCGCCTGTTCGGCATTGGCCAGTGCTTTTAGCACCTGCTGAGTTTCCTCATGAGGACGGGAAAAGAAATTGGCATCGCTCACCTGAGTTTGCAATGCACCAATTTCAGCTTCCAACTGCTCTAGCTGCTGCGGTAATTGATCCAGTTCGCGTTGTAGGTTATAGCTAAGTTTACCTACAGAACGCTTGGTCGACGTCGGATTTTTGGCTGTCGTAGCCGGTTTTATTTCGCTTTTTGCCGCGGCCTGACGGATAGGTTTGGCTTCAGCACGCTGTTTATGAGCATCGAAATAACCGCCGACAAAGCTGCTGATTTCACCGTTACCTTCAAAAATCCAGCACTCAGTCACCGAGTTATCAACGAATTGACGATCATGACTCACCAGCAGCACGGTGCCCTGATAACCATCCACCATCTCTTCCAGCAATTCCAACGTTTCAACATCCAAGTCGTTGGTAGGTTCATCAAGAATCAGCAGGTTGCTGGGTTTCAGGAATAATTTGGCCAACAGCAGGCGGTTACGCTCGCCACCAGACAAGGCTTTCACCGGTGTCATTGCACGCTTAGGATGGAACAGGAAGTCTTGCAGATAGCCCAACACGTGACGTGAACGGCCATTAACCATCACTTCCTGCTTACCTTCCGCCAAGTTGTCCATCACCGTACGTTCTGGATCCAGTTCGGCACGATGTTGATCAAAGTAGGCGACTTCAAGTTTAGTACCACAATGGACTTTCCCGCTGTCGGCTTGCAACTGGCCGAGCATCAGTTTCAGCAAGGTGGTTTTACCACAGCCGTTTGGCCCAACCAACGCAATCTTATCGCCACGTTGTACCTGTGCCGTAAAGTTTTTCACTAGCACTTTGCCACCGATCTGATAATTGACATTTTCCAGATCAAAGACGATTTTGCCCGAACGCACGGTTTCTTCTACCTGCATCTTGGCGGTGCCCATCACTTCACGGCGCTCAGAACGTTCCTGACGCAGTGCTTTCAAGGCTCGTACACGACCTTCGTTACGGGTGCGACGAGCTTTGATACCCTGACGAATCCATACCTCTTCCTGCGCCAGCTTACGGTCAAATTCGGCATTTTGTAGTTCTTCAACCCGCAGCGCTTCTTCTTTACTCTCCAGATACAGCTCGTAGTTACCCGGCCATGACACCAGTTTACCGCGATCCAGATCCACGATACGGGTGGCCATCGCGCGGATAAATGAGCGGTCATGGGAAATGAAGATAATGCTGCCCTGGAACTCTTTCAAGAAACCTTCCAGCCAGTCGATCGTTTCGATATCCAAGTGGTTGGTGGGTTCATCAAGCAACAGCACTTTTGGCGAGCTGACCAACGCCCGACCCAGCGCCGCTTTACGCAGCCAGCCACCCGATAGGGAAGATAGCTCGGCGTCAGCATTGAGACCCAGTTGTTCCAGCACTTCGTGAATACGGCTATCCAACTGCCACAAACCTTGATGATCGAGAATTTCCTGTAATGCCGCCAGACGGTTGAGGTTCTTCTCGCTAGGATCCAGTTCAACCTGATGCAAAGTGGCATGGTAGGCTTTCAGATGTTCCGCCTGTTCCTGTACCCCTTCGGCAACAAAATCGAATACGGTACCCGCTACGTTACGCGGCGGATCCTGTTGTAGGCGTGCCACAATCAGATCTTGTTCATAGACAATGCGACCGTCATCCAGCACAATTTCTTTGCTCAGAATTTTCAACAGCGTAGATTTACCCGCGCCGTTACGGCCAACCAGACAGACACGTTCGTTCGGCTCGATATGTAATTCGGTATTGTCTAACAAAGGTGCGTCACTGAACGACAACCAGGCACCTGACATGCTAATTAACGACATAGTTTCTATTTTTCCTCGTTGGCATGGGTAACCAGCCAACAGTTGTGGATCTGACGATTACGGGCAAAATCTTCGGATTGGGTTTGGGCGGTGATTTCTTTCGCCACCAGACCCAGGGCTTCAATCCCGGCCAAATCCATCTGGAAACCGCGCTTGTTATTAGAGAACATAATGGTTCCCTTACGGCGCAGTAACCGTTTCAGTTCTTTCATTAACACCAAATGATCGCGCTGAACGTCAAAGGTGGTCTCCATACGCTTGGAGTTGGAGAAAGTCGGCGGATCGATAAAGATTACGTCAAACTGCTCCTCGGTATTGCTTAACCAAGACAGACAATCGGCCTGAATCAGGCGATGCTGCTGACCCGTCAAACCATTGACGCGCAGGTTTTTCTCCGCCCACTCCAGATAAGTACGCGACATATCGACTGTCGTGGTGCTGCGAGCGCCGCCCAAACCGGCGTGAACGCTGGCAGTACCGGTGTAGGCAAATAAATTCAGAAAATCTTTACCCTGACTCATTTTGCCCAACATTTGACGAGCCAAGCGGTGATCAAGGAATAAGCCGGTATCAAGATAATCGGTCAGGTTAACCCACAACTTGGCGTTATATTCATCTACCAGCAAAAATTCGCCTTTTTGCGCCAATTTTTCGTACTGATTCTTCCCTTTCTGACGCTCACGGGTTTTCAGTACCAGCTGATTGGACGGCAAATCCAGCACCGCCAGCGTAGCGTTGATGACATCAAACAAACGCTGACGAGCCTTTTGTGGATCGACAGTTTTCGGCGGTGCATATTCCTGTACCACCACTTTGCTGCCATAGCGATCGACCGCCACGTTATAATCTGGCAAATCAGCATCATATAAACGGTAACATTCGATACCCTGCTGTTTAGCCCATTTATCCAACTTTTTCATGTTCTTGCGCAGACGGTTAGCATAATCTTCTGCCACCTGAACACCACTCGCGCCCAGCGGATTAGCCGCCAACTGGTAGTTTTTCTGCACGCAATCCAGCGGGCCGTTTTTCGCTTTGAAATCACGCTCAGCACGCAATTGCAGGCAGCTCAACAACTCAGGCGAGGCGCTAAATAGCGACAAACGCCAGCCACCACAAGCGGTCTTCATGATACGACCAAACATATTGTGCAATGCGATCAACGCGGGTTCGCTTTCCAGACGCTCGCCGTATGGCGGGTTACTGATCACCGTGCCCACAGGGCCTTCTGGCAGTGGGTTAACCAACTTGCTGATATCATTGGCGTTCAGGGTAATCAATTCTGCTACGCCAGCGCGACGGGCGTTAGCACGCGCCATTTCAATCACCCGACGATCAATATCCGAACCAAAGAAACGCGAAGTGGTTTCCTGCAACCCGCGACGCGCACGCACCTGCGCCTCTGTCGTCAGTTCACGCCACAGTTCTTCGTTAAAACTGTTCCAGGCGGTAAAGCCCCAATGCTGGCGATGCAAACCGGGAGCACGATCAGATGCCATCATGGCCGCTTCGATCAGCAAAGTACCGGAACCACACATAGGATCAACCATTGGCGTACCAAGCTGCCAACCGGAGCGCAGAATAATCGCTGCCGCCAGGTTTTCCTTCAATGGTGCCTGACCCGTCAGATCACGGTAACCCCGCTGATGCAGGCCTTCGCCACTGAGATCCAGCGCCACGCTGGCGGTATCGCGCTGGAGAAATACATTCACCCGGATATCCGGCTGCTGTTTGGCGACGGTTGGTCGTTGATCGATTTTACGCGTGAAGCTATCCACAATCGCATCTTTTACTTTCAATGCGCCGTACTGACTATTACGGATTTCTTCATTGACACCGCTAAAGTGCACGGCAAACGTTTTGTCCACGCCAAAGATGGAAGACCAGTCAATGGCCTGCACACCGAGATAAAGATCCAGATCGCTATGAACCTTAAATTCATTCAAGGGCAGCAGAATGCGGGAAGCCAAACGGCTCCACAGCAAACTTTGGTACATAAGCCGATCGTCACCCTGAAAATGCACCCCACCCTGCACTATTTTACAGTCGTGAGCACCCAGCGCTTCGAGTTCGCTTTTTAACAGTTCTTCCAGTCCACGCGCCGTGCTGGCAAACAAAGAGTTCATATCGCACTATCACCAAAAATAAAATTGTTGCGCATTATAGCTAATCCTGTCCGCTTGTCATAAAGTTGCTCCCTGCTAATTTTAATACTTGCATGGAGCCTATGGTGATTACTCTCTCTAAAATTTACATTCATCCGGTTAAATCCATGCGCGGCCTACAGCTTTCCCATGCTCAGGTAGACAGCAGCGGTCTGGCATTCGACCGAGTATTCATGATTACCGAACTCGATGGCACCTTTATTACTGCACGTAATAATCCGAAAATGGTGACTTTTACACCGGCCTTGCTGATCGACGGTTTATTTCTGACTGCACCCGATGGTGAAAGTGCCAGTATCCGCTTTTGTGATTTTGCTGCAACAGCAGCACCGACGGAAGTCTGGGGCAACCATTTCACCGCCTTGATTGCCCCAACAGCAATCAACCACTGGCTCAGTGGCTATTTCCAACGGGAAGTGCAGTTACGCTGGCTCGGGCCAGAACTGACCCGCAGAGTTAAACGCCAGCCAGAAATTCCACTCTCCTTTGCTGATGGTTATCCCTACCTGCTGATCAATGAAGCTTCATTTACCGAATTACAACAGCGTTGGCCCTGCCAGTATCAAGATGGAACAATTTCGCCCTAATTTAGTTGTCACCGGTGCCAGCGCATTTGCCGAAGACAGTTGGCAGGTTATTCGCGTTGGCAACGTTATATTTGATCTGGTTAAACCCTGTAGCCGCTGTATTTTAACTACCGTTAGCGCCGAGAGTGGGAAAAAGCACCCAACCGCCGAACCTTTAATGACATTACAGAAATTCCGTACTGCTGATAATGGCGACGTAGATTTCGGCCAGAATATGACCGCCCGCAATAGTGGTATTATTCGCGTCGGTGATAATATTGAGGTTTTGGCGACTAAACCCTCACGTCCTTATCATGCCGGAACCGTGGTTGAAACCTTATCGGTAACACAAGATCACACCCACGCAGTGACCATCGACTATAACGGCGTGCAGTTTACTGGTAATAATCAGCAGGTTTTACTGGAACAACTAGAGCAACAAAATATTCGGATTCCCTATTCATGCCGGGCTGGAATATGTGGTAGCTGTAAAATAACATTGGTCGAGGGCGAAGTGGCACCGTTAAAACAAAGTGCAATAGCCGAGAATGGTGTGATTCTTTCGTGCAGTTGTATCCCTAAAGGGAATCTCACCCTTACAGGGAAATAGGCCTCGAATCAGACTTATCTGTTTGATTGACGCTAACTATAGCGCCAATCAGACCGCCCGATCGAAAGCTTGAATATCCGTATTCTTTATTTCTAACGGCGATAATCGATCATTCATTATTTTAATGGCATCGCCTAATATCAACATTCTACCGGCCAGCATGAGTTGTGGCTGAGCCAATAAACACAGACTCGCCGACTCACCAGACTCAACAACCAACACCCTCACCTCTTCCCCGGTTTCCATTAGCCTTACCAGCGCCAAGCTACCATCTTGCGGTATTAATGCTTTGCCCTGCGTAATAAAATACCAGCTCTTAGGCATTAAAGGTTTCAGAAAACGAAAAGCCACCAGTGCATTTAATACCAGTTCGGCACGATGTTCATGGCTCAGTTTAATTTGGCGACATTGATCTTCGAATTCAAAATAAAGAGCGGCATCATCAACACAAAATGCAGATTCATTAAATGCATCAGGCGTTAACATCTTGGCCGAAAAGCGTGAACGAAATATCATACCATTGGCTAAATCCAACATAAGTCGATCGTGTTCGGTATCAAAATACCAACGCCATTTATCGTCAGGTTTAATCCGCATAGTTATTCCTTCCCGCCATACTGCCAACATTTAACGCTCAAAGATTGAGTTACCTGGTGATGTCATCGAACTCAATTCATATACAATTATCGATGTTTATTTAAACTAACGGATAAAATATAGACGAGCTAGGGGGAGAAATAAACCCCTAGGCCGAAAACAATACAAATAATTAGATATGAGTAACGATATCTTTAATCAATCCAGGCCCACGGAAGATGAAACCAGAATAAATTTGTACTAGTGAAGCGCCCGCTGCCATTTTTTCTCTGGCGGCCATTACGGAATCAATTCCACCTACACCGATAATAGGTAAGCGACCTTGTAATTCTTGCGACAGACGGCGAATAATCTCAGTACTGCGCAGCTGTAAAGGACGCCCACTTAACCCACCGCTCTGTTCACAGTAATTTAATCCCTGAATCAGCGAGCGATCTAATGTGGTATTCGTTGCAATAACGCCGTCTATATTATGTCGTACCAGACTGTCCGCAACCTGGATCAATTCTTCTTCGGTAAGATCCGGCGCGATCTTAACCGCAACAGGAACATATTTATGATGCCGCTGTTGTAATTCGGCCTGTTTATTTTTAATCGCCGCCAACAGATCATCCAACGCTTCACCGTACTGTAATGAGCGTAATCCCGGAGTATTCGGTGATGAAATATTAATCGCAATATAACCGGCGTATGGATAAATTTTATCCATACAGATCAGATAATCGTCTTTCCCATTTTCTACCGGCGTGTCTTTATTTTTACCGATATTAATTCCCAAGATACCGCCAAAATGAGACTTCTTAACGTTATCGACCAGATTATCTACCCCCTGGTTATTAAATCCCATCCGGTTGATCAAACCTTCAGCTTCTAATACGCGGAATAAGCGAGGTTTATCGTTACCTGGTTGCGGCAAGGGAGTGACCGTACCCACTTCAATAAAGCCAAAGCCCATCACGCCCAAGGCATCAATGCACTCACCGTCTTTATCCAGACCCGCAGCCAGACCTACCGGGTTTTTAAAAGACAATCCCATGCAGCTCACGGGTTTGGTCGGCACCGATTGGCGGACTAAAAACTCCAATGGCGTACCCGTTATACGTTTTAATTGGCGGAAAGTTAATTCATGAGCGCGCTCGGGATCGAGCTGGAACAGTGCCTTTTTAACGATCGGATAAAACATGTGATCTCCTAAGCTCCCGGTGACAAGCAAGTCACTCATGCTGAATGAAACAACCGCAATGATTCTTCAGCCTATTATTTTCTATCGGTAACGTATTCGCCAGCAGACAAACAGGACGAACCCGCCACCCAGTGGATAAACCCAAGAATGGTAAATTTATCTTTTAGTAAAGTAAACGTTTGCTAAGTAAAGCCCTGCAAAGATTCCAGCACTGGCTCTATATTGATCACAAGTTGTTAATAGCTTGTATATTTATAGATCGCAAAATAACCCTGTTCGCACGGGTAATGGGAACAGCGGCAGGCAAAATATAAGCAGAAAAGAGAGGAATACAGCATCCAATAATGAAACGCTAACTCACTAATAAATTATCCGAAGAGAAAGACATCCTTGTCTTTTACTTCGGTATGACGGCGATAAATACTCTCTGGGCAACTTTATGCTGCCAGCGCCTTAGTGATTTTCTCGAATAAATCTCCAGACAGGTTTTCCAGTCCTTTCAACTGTTCCAACGCTTGACGCATCAGCGCCTGACGGTCCGCATCGTAGCGTTTCAACCGAATCAATGGCTCGATTAAACGCGAAGCGACCTGCGGATTACGGGTATTCAAATCACTCAGAATTTCAACCAGGAACTGATAACCGCTACCGTCTTTTGCATGAAATGCCGACGGATTTCCGGACGCAAAAGCACCGATCAGTGCGCGGGTTCGGTTCGGGTTACTCAGACTGAAGGATGGATGCGTCAGCAGCGCACGTATCTTGGTTAACACATCGCCAGCAGGGCTGGACGCCTGCAAGGCAAACCATTTATCCATCACCAGACCGTCATGATTCCAACGCACATCAAAGGCAGCCAATAATTCATCACGGCAAGGCAACTGTGCCACAACCGCAGCAGATAGCGCCGCCAGAGAATCGGTCATATTGTCAGCTTGATGATACTGAGCGGAAACCAGTTTATTCGCAAAGTCAGCGTCGGCGAATGCCAAATAGCCCAGACAGGTATTTTTCAACGCCCGTTTAGCGATATCACCGTGCTCAACTCGGTATTCCGGCGTTTGATTTGCCAGATACACAGCTAATAACTCATC
This sequence comes from Yersinia ruckeri ATCC 29473, assembly GCF_000754815.1. Lineage (GTDB taxonomy): Bacteria > Pseudomonadota > Gammaproteobacteria > Enterobacterales > Enterobacteriaceae > Yersinia > Yersinia ruckeri. The sequence continues at coordinate 2,164,029 of NZ_KN150747.1, read as the reverse complement.
AGCCAACGCTTGCGCCAAACAACGCGTAATCGCTTCATGCACCGCCCCAATGGCTTCAGGATCGATAGTGGTGAACAATTCAGCTATTTCGTTCTCGGCAGGCAACGTCAGGATCTGTGCTGCCAGCGCCGGATCAATCTGCTCATCCAACAGTACCGCACGGAAAGCATCTGCGACATGTAACGGCAAAGAAAGCGGTTGTTTCTGCTGATATTTGGCGACGTTCAATTTGATATAGGTTGCCAGCAGCATTTGTGCCGCGTCCCAGCGAGAAAACTCGTTGCGAGCATGTTGCATCAGGAATGTCAGTTGCTGATCGCTGTAAGGGTAGTCCAGTTTTACCGGGGCAGAGAATTCCCGCAGCAATGAAGGCGTTGGCTGACAAGGCACCTGATCAAAAGTGAACGTTTGTTCAGCTTCGGTGATATTCAATACTGGGTGAACTGGCGTGCCGTTTTTCTGTAAAGCAATGACGTTGCCTGCGGTGTCGTACAGCTCGATATCGAACGGAATATGCAATGGCAGTTTTTCCGGTTGATCGGCCGTCGGCAAGGTTTTTTGGCTGATATGCAAATGATACTGCTGTTTTTCAGCATCATAGTCATCACGAACGGTCAGCAGCGGCGTACCGGACTGGCTATACCAACGGCGGAACAGTGAAAGATCGACGTTAGAAGCATCTTCCATCGCCTGAACAAAATCATCACAGGTGGCGGCACTGCCATCATGGCGTTCGAAGTAAAGTTGCATACCGGCCTGGAATTGTTTTTCTCCCAATAAGGTATGCATCATACGAATGACTTCTGAACCTTTCTCATAAACGGTTAGTGTATAGAAATTATTCATTTCTATGACTTTATCAGGTCGAATAGCATGCGCCATCGGGCTGGCGTCTTCCGCAAACTGTGCCGCACGCATGACACGCACATTATCAATGCGGTTAACTGAACGCGAACCCAAATCAGAGCTAAATTCCTGATCGCGGAATACCGTCAATCCTTCTTTCAGACTTAACTGGAACCAATCTCGGCAAGTCACACGATTGCCAGTCCAGTTATGGAAATATTCATGGCCAATAACGGCTTCGATATTAAGATAATCTTTATCTGTTGCCGTTTCCGCTTTCGCCAACACGTATTTGGAGTTAAAGACATTTAGCCCTTTATTCTCCATTGCACCCATATTGAAGAAATCAACCGCCACGATCATATAAATATCGAGATCGTATTCCAGACCGAAACGGGTTTCATCCCACTTCATTGAATTCTTCAATGACGTCATGGCCCAATCGGCGCGATCAAGATTACCGCGATCAACGAATAACTCCAGAGCCACTTCCCGGCCTGAGCGGGTAATAAAGCTGTCTCGCAATACATCAAAATCACCGGCAACCAATGCAAATAAATAACTGGGTTTCGGGAACGGGTCTTCCCATTTAACCCAGTGGCGACCATCAGCCAGTTCTCCCTGGTCCAAACGGTTACCGTTGGACAGCAAATAAGGATAACGGGTTTTATCGGCCACGATGGTTGTAGTGAAGCGCGCCAAGACATCTGGACGATCCAGATAATAAGTAATATGGCGGAAACCTTCAGCTTCACATTGAGTACATAATGCCTCCCCAGAAAGATAAAGCCCTTCGAGAGCGGTATTACTTGCCGGGTGAATATCATTAACGATGGTTAAGGTGAATTGTTCCGGCAATTGTTCAATAAACAGTAAGTTATCTTGCTCGCGATAGTGGAGCCACGGTTGACCATTTACACTGACACTCAATAACGTCAGGTCTTCACCATTCAAGACCAGTGGAGCCTGTTCCGCACCCTGACGTTTTACTTTACTGACTGCCGTTACCGTCGTTTTTTGCGCATCCAATTCGACGTTCAAATCAATATCGGTAATGGTGTAATCCGGCGCACGATAATCGTGACGGTATTTAGCTTGCGGCTGTTGTGTCATAAAAACCCTTTTGACGTCATCAGTGAGTATATTTACCTGGCTTGTCGTTTTTGTGCTCAGGTGGCTCAATCGCTGAACAACAGCGGCCATCCATCGAGACTCAGACTGTTTTCAAATGTATCACAGCTACAAAAAAAACCCAGTTGAGAACCCTGGGGATTTATCCAGAATGTCAATGTGGCCAAAACGTGTGATATGACAGCAACGATGACTTACGGCGACCAGCTAATGAGCAATTGAGTATTCTCTCTTTTTAACCGTTTGTTATTTTTCTCGGTATTTTTTATACCATGGGCCTGGTGACAATAACTGTATCTGGCCTGATCTACGTCCCAGCCCCAGAGAAATAACCCTACTTTTCTTATTATTTTTAAATAACCCGGCGTCTTATTGAGCAAAAATTTAGCTTATTTTATCTATGATAAAGTGAAAAATGCTTTAGAACGGTTAATGGCACGTTTAACTCTAGATCTTTCTGCGTTATTTATGCTGTGATGAGGCTTCAATCACAGCATAATACCGGTATACTCCTGCCACTTTATTGATTATGCCGAATCTGGAAAATGCTCCTACGAGGATGCTGTAACGCGCCATGAATCAAGACGCCTCTCCGATTTTGACCTCATTGCTTGATACGGATGCTTATAAGCTTCATATGCAACAAGCAGTGTTTCATCGTTATCGCCATATTACCGTGGCGGCAGAATTCCGTTGCCGTGGTGACGAATTACTGGCTGATCACGCTGAAGAAATTCGCCATCAGATCGCTCTTATGAGTGAGCTGGCGCTGACACAGGACGAATATAGCTACCTGTCCGGCCTCCCCTTCTTTACACCTGACTACCTTGATTGGCTACGCGATTTTCGTTTTGATCCACAACAGGTCTGCGTCTCCGAGATCGGTGGCAAACTGGATATTCGTATCTCCGGCCGGTGGTGTGAAGTCATTATGTGGGAAGTACCATTGCTGGCCGTGATCAGTGAAGTGGTACATCGCCGCCGTTCGCCGCAGGTCACTCCACAGATGGCTATCGAGCAACTGCGTGCCAAACTGGCGCAATTCAGTCAACTGAGTGCTGATGTGGATATCACACACTTCAAGTTGATGGACTTTGGTACCCGTCGCCGTTTTTCACGAGGCGTGCAGCAGGCGGTAGTCAGTACACTAAAAGCAGAGTTTCCCTACTTGGTAGGCACCAGCAATTATGACCTGGCACGCCGGCTATCGTTGACGCCGGTGGGGACTCAAGCCCACGAATGGTTCCAGGCTCACCAGCAAATCAGCGCCGAACTGGCCAGCAGCCAACGGGTGGCATTACAAGTCTGGCTGGATGAATATCCTGACCAACTAGGGATTGCACTGACCGACTGCATTACCATGGATGCCTTCCTGCGTGATTTTGGCCTGCCGTTTGCCACGCGCTATCAGGGTTTACGCCATGACTCAGGTGACCCGCTGGAATGGGGTGAAAAAGCGATTGCTCACTTTATTAAGTTGGGTATCGATCCCATGAGCAAAACGTTGGTGTTCTCGGATAATCTGGATCTGGAAAAAGCACTGAACTTATATCGCCACTTTTATCAGCGCATCAATCTGGTCTTTGGTATTGGCACGCGATTGACCTGTGATATTCCTGGAGTCAAGCCGCTGAATATCGTCATTAAGCTGGTTGAATGTAATGGCAAACCGGTGGCAAAACTGTCCGATAGTCCGGGGAAAACCATTTGTCAGGATCCAGCCTTCGTTGATGAATTACGCGAAGCCTTTGATTTGCCATTAGTGAAAAAGGCCAGTTAGCCATATTCAGACCGGGCGAATTTCCCTCTCCCGGTCTCTTTCCCATACCTTTGGTTATACTCCCAGTCACTCCGACGCCGTTATCCCGCTGATATCTTCACCACTCGACCGATTTATTCCTCTTATCCGTAGAAATCTTGCATGAATCCGGTGATTTCCTCTTGTGTCCTGCACTCCCGCAAGTAACATAGCAACATCCCATATTTTGGGTTTTAATTTATTTCCGAACCAAAACTTATAAAGAGAGAAATCTATGAGCGTAGTGCCTGTAGTCGATGTACTGCAAGGCCGTGCTGCGGTTGACAGTGAAGTCACCGTACGCGGTTGGGTGCGTACCCGGAGAGATTCTAAAGCTGGTATCTCCTTCGTCGCCGTTTATGACGGTTCCTGCTTTGATCCGTTACAGGCCGTCATTAATAATACTCTGCCGAATTATCAGGATGAAGTCTTACACCTCACCACCGGTTGTTCCGTAGAAATTACTGGCACCGTTGTTGCATCACCGGGTGAAGGCCAAAGCTTCGAAATCCAGGCCACTCGGGTTAATGTGGTTGGCTGGGTGGATGATCCAGATACCTATCCAATGGCGGCAAAACGCCACAGTATCGAATATCTGCGCGAAGTCGCTCACTTACGCCCACGAACCAACCTGATTGGTGCCGTTGCACGTGTTCGCCATACTCTGGCGCAGGCCATTCACCGCTTCTTCCATGAAAACGGCTATTTCTGGGTTTCTACTCCATTGATCACCGCCTCCGACACTGAAGGTGCTGGGGAAATGTTCCGCGTTTCGACTCTGGATCTGGAAAATCTGCCACGCACTGATGCAGGAAAAATCGATTTCAGCGAAGATTTCTTTGGAAAAGAAGCTTTCCTAACCGTTTCTGGTCAGTTGAACGGCGAAACCTACGCTTGTGCGCTGTCGAAAGTATATACTTTCGGCCCGACTTTCCGTGCTGAAAACTCCAACACCAGCCGCCATCTGGCTGAGTTCTGGATGATCGAACCGGAAGTGGCCTTTGCCTCTCTGGATGATGTGGCGGCACTGGCCGAGAAAATGCTCAAGTACGTGTTCCAGGCGGTTCTGGATGAACGTGCCGACGATCTGGCGTTTTTCGCTCAGCGGGTAGATAAAGATGCAATCGATCGTTTGCAGCGTTTTGTGACATCTGATTTTGCACAGGTTGACTATACTGACGCCATTGACATCCTGATCGCCTCTGGCCAAACCTTCGAGAACGACGTGTCTTGGGGTATCGATCTGTCTTCTGAGCATGAACGTTATCTGGCAGAGAAACACTTTAAAGCGCCTGTGGTAGTGAAAAACTACCCGAAAGACATCAAGGCCTTCTATATGCGGATGAATGAAGATGGCAAGACCGTGGCGGCGATGGATGTTCTAGCACCCGGCATTGGTGAGATCATCGGTGGTTCGCAGCGTGAAGAGCGTCTGGATGTGTTGGATCAACGTTTAGCCGAAATGGGTCTGAATAAAGAAGATTATTGGTGGTATCGTGATCTGCGTCGCTACGGCACCGTGCCACATTCCGGCTTTGGCCTTGGATTTGAGCGTTTGATCGCCTATGTAACTGGCGTACAAAACGTTCGTGATGTGATCCCGTTCCCACGGACACCAAGAAATGCCAGTTTCTAATTTAATTATTTCTATTTAATTTCTGTTAGTTGTATAAAAAAAAGCCAGCGCATGCTGGCTTTTGTCATTTTTTAAAGTTTGATATTAGTCACAAAGTTCCCTTTATTTTACATTTAGTAACACTTTGTATTTCAATGAAACAGATTTTATCAATTAGTAGCATTTTCGGTGTAGATTATCCGGTCGCTGAATGGAACACTGCGTCTCAGACACAGACGACACCAAACTCTCAACAATAGTTCCAAAAAAATTATTGGCGGCAGTGGCAGGTGTCCGAATAACACCAATGAGGGTAATAATAATGATGAAGCGCAATATTCTTGCAGTAGTAATCCCTGCTCTGTTAGTTGCTGGTGCAGCAAACGCGGCAGAAATCTACAACAAAGACGGCAACAAACTGGACCTGTACGGTAAAGTTGATGCCCGCCATCAGTTCTCCGATAACGCAGGCCAAGACGGCGACGAAACTTACGTTCGCTTCGGCTTCAAAGGCGAAACCCAAATTACTGACCAACTGACCGGTTACGGCCAGTGGGAATACAACATTCAGGCTAACCACGCTGAATCTCAGAGCACTGAAGGCAACAAAACCCGTCTGGGCTTTGCAGGTCTGAAATTTGCTAACTACGGTTCATTCGACTACGGCCGTAACTACGGCGTAATCTATGACGTCAACGCATGGACCGATATGCTGCCAGTATTCGGCGGCGACTCTCTGTCTGCATCTGACAACTTCATGACTGGCCGTTCTACTGGTCTGGCGACTTACCGCAACACCAACTTCTTCGGCATGGTTGATGGCCTGAACTTTGCCCTGCAATACCAAGGCAAAAACGAAGAAGGTCGTGACAAAGTTAAAGATGAGAATGGCGACGGTTTCGGTCTTTCTTCTACTTATGATATCGGCTACGGCGTGACCTTCGGTGCGGGTTACTCTTCATCTAACCGTACTGTGGCACAAAAAGATTCCACCACTGCCGACGGCGACAAAGCCCAGGTATGGAACATCGGTGCTAAATACGACGCTAACAACGTATACCTGGCTGTAATGTATGCTGAAGCGCTGAACACCACGCCATACGGCAACAAATTTGATGATACCATCGCTAACAAAACTCAGGATATCGAAATCACTGCGCAATACCAGTTTGATTTCGGCCTGCGTCCTTCCCTGGGCTACGTCCAGTCTAAAGGTAAGGATCTGTTCGGCGCAACTGGTGCTCCAATCGGTGACCAAGACTTGGTTAAATATGTTTCTGTTGGTTCTTACTACTACTTCAACAAAAACATGTCTACCTACGTTGATTACAAAATCAACCTGCTGGACAAAAATGACTTCACCGTTGCTAACGGCATCAACACTGATAACGTAGTGGGTGTTGGCATGGTTTACCAGTTCTAAGTTGTCTGACTTAATGCCAACTTGATTGGCGTAAGTAAAAAAGGCAGGGCTTCGGCTCTGCCTTTTGCATTGGGTTGGCGGGTTTAAACCTGACTAACATTGTGCATAATCTGCTGCTATCTAGCTAATTTTGACGATTTTTCACCCGTAACCTCCCCGCCTCACAAGATTGATCTCTTTTTCTCGCAAACGGTTGGCAAAGCACGGAACTGGCGCTACCCTGATGGTTCTGTCTGCTTAACTCTAAGCCATGGAAGCACCTGACATGTTTGAAAAAATCACTGCTGCACCTGCCGATCCTATCCTGGGTCTGACCGACATTTTCCGCGCCGATGACCGCCCAAATAAAATCAACCTGGGTATTGGTGTCTATAAAGATGAAACCGGTAAAACGCCGGTACTGACCAGCGTGAAGAAAGCTGAACAAGTTTTACTGGAAAATGAAACCACCAAAAATTATCTGGGTATTGAAGGTCTGCCGGTATTCGCCAGCTGCACACAAACATTACTGTTTGGTAAACAAAATCCAATCGTGACAGCCCAGCGTGCGCGCACTGCGCAAACGCCAGGTGGTACTGGTGCATTACGTATCGCTGCTGAGTTTATTGCGCATAATACTTCGGCTAAACGCGTTTGGGTCAGTAATCCAAGCTGGCCAAACCATAAAAATGTTTTCTCAGCCGCCGGTTTGGAAGTGGTTGAATACAATTATTATGATGCTGCCAATCATGGGCTGGATTTCGACGGTTTGCTATTAAGCCTTGAAAAAGCTGAGGCTGGTGATGTTGTGCTGTTCCACGGCTGCTGCCATAACCCGACCGGTATCGATCCAACCGACGAACAGTGGGCTAAACTTGCCGAACTGTCTGTGGCTAAAGGCTGGCTGCCGCTGTTCGACTTCGCCTATCAGGGTTTTGCTCGTGGTCTGGAAGAAGACGCTCAGGGCCTGCGTATTTTCGCCGCTAGCCATAAAGAACTGATCGTTTGCAGCTCTTACTCTAAAAACTTTGGCCTGTACAACGAACGCGTCGGCGCCTGCACCATCGTTGCGGCAGACAGCGATATCGCGGAGAAATCCTTCAGCCAGGTCAAAGCGGTTATCCGCGCCAACTACTCTAATCCGCCAGCCCATGGTGCTTCCGTGGTAGCAACCATTTTGAGTAATGACGAACTGCGTGCCATTTGGGAACAAGAGTTGACCGATATGCGTCAACGTATTCACCGGATGCGTCAGTTGTTCGTGAAAACGCTGCAAGAGAAAGGCGCTAAGCAAGACTTTAGCTTTATCATTAATCAGAACGGTATGTTCTCTTTCAGTGGGCTGACTAAAGATCAGGTTCTGCGTCTGCGTAACGAGTTTGGCGTTTACGCCGTGAACTCGGGTCGTGTTAACGTTGCGGGCATGACTCTGGACAATATGGCTCCGCTGTGTGAAGCCATTGTTGCTGTTCTCTGATGAGTTTCAGTCGCACATGAATAAAGGGTGCCTAAGGCACCCTTGGGGTTAATGACAAAGTGCTCGCTGCGGTGAAAACCGGCAGATCGTCAAGACGCCGTGAATATGTCCTTGTCGGCTCGTTCCGCGCCATCCCTGGCGCGGACGCTTGACTTCTCTACCTGAATTCCCCACTTGAGGTCGCGTATTGAGGTTTGTCAGCAGTACAAGGTCTCTACAAGCGCCTTGTACTGTCAATTATTCATGCTTCTGACTTACCAAATAGCTGGCTCATCAATAATAAACGGGTTGGTCTGCCGTTCATGCCCCATCGTCGACATTGGACCATGGCCCGGAATAAAAGCCATATCATCACCCAATGGCAACAGTTTATTGCGGATTGAGTTAATCAGTTGTTGATGGTCGCCGCGTGGAAAATCACTGCGTCCGACGCCGCCTTTAAAAATCACGTCGCCGGTCAGCGCCAAACGATCATCTTGATTGATAAAGACAATATGCCCCGGTGTGTGCCCTGGACAATGCAGAACAGATAAGCGCATATTGCCGACACTCACTTCGTCCCCTTCTTCCAGCCAACGCGTTGGCTCGAAAGACTGGCATTCACTCAGGCCAAACATACGGCTTTGTGCTGGTAGACCTTCCAGCCAGAAACGGTCTTCTTTTTCTGGCCCTAAAATCGGCACCTGATAAAACTCGGCTAATTCGGCAGCCGCACCAACATGATCAAGGTGACCGTGAGTCAGTAGTAGCTGCGTCACCGTCACGCCCATACGGGAGACTTCAGCGATAATTTTTTCTGCATCACCGCCAGGATCGACCAAGGCAGCCAATGAGGTCGTTTCACACCAGATTAAAGTACAATTTTGGCTGAATGCGGTTACCGGAATAATATGATATTTCATAAGGCTCCAACTCCAGTGAAGCCGCCGTCTGAAACGGTAGTATCACTGGCTGAATAATGCTGATTACCAGGCTCGTACCGGCCCGGTATCAATGTGTAAAAAGTTGCTACGTACATAATATCCTACACCACCTGCGCGCATTTTTAATGCCGCTTTACGGATATTATTCAGTTGGATGCCTTCGATATGGAAATCCATTGCTTTACCCAGCGTATGGTAGCTGTGCTTGGCGACGCCGCTGCTACGTTCCCGCATTTCATTATTGGTATTCAGTGAGCGGTAACCAGAAATAAGCTGGACGGGTTTGCGAGTACCGAGCAGACCCTGCAAACGATAAAGCTGGTCAAACAGGCGAGGATCGATAGATTTCACTTTGTTAGCCCGATAATCACGAAAAATATGATTTAAGCGGGTGAGTTCTTCTTTATTGTAGCCTTTACCATCAAAAAACTCGGCTTTAATAGATTCACCCGTGTGCAGGTTATTCAGGGTCAAGATCCGTGGACGGGGCGTTGAAAGGGTCGCAAATGCATGCCCTGGTAACAGCGAAAGACCCAAGGCTGTCCCACCTAACGTTAGCCATTTACGGCGATAATTATCTATTTTATCCATGCTCTCTGTTTCTACCTGGCAATAATGTCAAAAGTAAGCGCTATAATGCACCGCCCCGAACCATAACCGCCCACGGAAAAGCCGTCAACTCACGTGTAGCAACGGTTCTTAGGCGCTCATAATCATGAGCGCCTGTCAGACAACCAAGTATTCAGACCATTAGTTATTGAGTTTTACTGCATTTATTGCATTAAAAGCTCCGCCTGTGACGTGATTTGTGCACCAGATCTCACCGTTTTATCATAATTGTAAATATCTGTGCGGAACTGAGGCTTACCGTCTTCTGCTACCCACGCCGTCAGGTAATAAAGCTGCACCGGAATGCGTTGGCGGATATTCACATAGGTGGTATTCCCTTGTTTTAGCGTCGAAGATACCCGCTCATTGTTCCAACCGGCATCCTGCAACAACATGCTGGCCAAATCCGATGCCTTGTTCACCCGCACACAACCTGAACTTAATGCCCGAATATCTTTCTGGAACAGTCCGTGATTCGGTGTGTCATGCAGATAGATAGCATCGGAGCTTGGCATATTGAACTTAAAACGCCCGAGGGAGTTGGATGCACCAGGTTCTTGCCGCAAACGATAGGGGAAGTGATTGGGAGAAATCAAGCTCCAGTCAATCATCGACGGATTGATGGCTTCGGCATCATTACCCCAACCGGACAAAACGGTGTAACCGTGACGTTGGAAGTAACTGGCATCGTTACGCGCTTTTGGCATGATATCCTGACGAATCAGCGAGATCGGCACATTCCATGGCGGATTAACCACCACATTATTCAGTGCGCTGCTCATCAGCGGAGTTTTGCGGCTTGGTCTGCCAACAATCACGCGTGACGACAGCACTTCAGTACCATTTAGATAATAGCTGAGCGAGTAATTCGGAATATTAACCATAATCCCGGTGGTTACCTGTCCCGGCAAGATACGTAAACGTTGAATATTCAGCGCCAACAGGCTGGCTCGCATTTGCGGCGAAACATTCAACCATTCGCGGGTTCTTGGGCCAATCACTCCGTCGTCGGTCAAACCTTGCCACTGCTGAAAACGTTTGACCGCCGCCACCAGTTCTTCACCATATTGATTATCCGTCACGCTAAGTTTATTGCCAGAATGTGCTGTAGTCAGCGTTTGTGGCGAGGTCGTGATTTCGCTAATTGGCGCGGCTGCTGGACTGACTACCAGGCTATGAGCCTGAGCACGGGTCTTCTCTTCATCAACAGATAAATCATCATTGACCACCGCAACGACCGGATTATCCATCGGAATAACTTCCGGCGATTTCACTGGCGCAGCCGGGGCGGCGTTTAACAGACCACTACGATCCAGTATTTCCCGTAACGCCGGAATATCATCACTTAACTGACCAGGGCGTAAGGTAGCCGCTCCGGTAAACTGAGGCCAGGGACGATTGTCCGCCAGCATGCTTTTCAGTGCCTGATGCATTTTTTCATACTGCGGATGTTGTGGGGCTAGCGCTGTCATATATGCCGCAGTGTTGCCTTCACGAACCGCCTGCTGCCAGCGATTAAGTATCGCCGTCGGTGGCATGGCCATTTTGTAAGGCACATTGCTATATAGCCAAACATTGCCATTGGTACCGACCCCGGAAACAAAGTGTAAATAACCGAGCATGGCGTCAGAGAGTACGATATCCCGAGCCATTCCTTTGATTTCTGGGTCGCTCAACCATTTTACCCATTGCATAAATTGCGGTTGAATACCCGACATCGCCACTTCAGCCAATTGCTGTTGAAAACGCTGTACCGCTTGACGATCCTGCCACATCGGCTGCATATGATTGGATGCATACAACACCGCCAGGTTAGCAGCATAGTAAGGCGTCACTTTCTTGGGTAATGTCGCCAAAATCTCAGAACGACTCTGTACAACTGACATGCTGCCTGAATTGACGGGCAGATTGGAATCAATGGATAACGTCGGCGCGACTGCAGAAGCGCTGAAAGTCGGAGTCAGGCTGCAAAGCAAAATGCAATAAAGGGCTAATGGCCGTAATGAAATTGTTTTTTCTAGCGACATTCTATGCCCCCCGGTGTGCTCATCTAAGTACGTCATAGTATGCCGTTACCGCTACTTGTTAGTCTTATTATACAAACAGAAATGATATTTAACTTATTTATGCGATAAATTAAATCATCAAGTTACGCTAACAGATTTCGCCAAGTGATAAAATGGCAGCCGGTTTTATTTGCACCATTAAAAATGGCCGCCCGAAAGCGACCATTTTGATTTATTCCCTATACGTTAATTCAGCGAATATTAGGGTCTTTCCGGCGATATTGCTGCAATTGCTGGCACATCATTGGCAAAACCACGTAATCCAACCACATGAACATGCTCATGATTCTGGAATACTTTACGCACTAATTTATATGTCGTGCCTTTCTCCGGACTGATATTTTCCGGAGCGGCAATAATTAATTGCATTTCTAACCGTTCGCACAGTTCAAACAGCGTTGCGATCGACTTCGCATCCAGACGAGCCGCTTCATCAAGGAACAGCAAGCGGCAAGGCGAAATATCTTTGCCACGTAAACGACGGGATTCTTCTTCCCAACTCTGCACCACCATCACCAGAATCGACATCCCAGTACCGATAGCTTCCCCGGTCGACAATGCACCACTTTCTGCACGTAACCAACCGTCTGCGCCACGGAATACTTCCACTTCCAGCTCAAGATAGTTACGGTAATCCAGCAGTTCTTCACCGATAGTTTGTGGCAAACGCTGGCCCATATCCATCTGCGGATTCAGACGTTGGTACAGCTTCGCCAACGCTTCCGAGAAGGTCAGACGGTTGCTGTTAAACAAATCCTGATGCTGCTCTTGCTGTTCAGACAGAACATCGAGCAAGGTAGCATGGGCTTCACGCACATTGACGTTCAACCGCACGCTTTTTACTTGCCCGAAAGACACCGCCTGCAACCCCTGATTCAGCATCCGAATACGGTTCTGTTCGCGCTGAATGGTTTTGCGAATAATATTCGCTACGCTCTTGGCGCTGATCGCCAGTTTTTGCTCACGAGCGGTCAGTTCTTCCGTCAACCGGCCCAGTTCAATTTCCATCTGTTCAATGGCTTCAACGGGGTCATCGGTGCGGATGATATCTTGACGAATACGCTCACGTAGATGTTGATAAACCGCAATATAGAACTGAATTTTGCGTTCAGGCCGTTTCGGATCTTCCGATAGACGCAGCACATCGCGCAGGTGCTCGTTGTCTGACACTGCCAGGCGCAATGCCCCCAATGCCTTATCCGACATGGAACGCAGCTCGTCACCGTCCATATAGGCCAGTTCACGGCGGTGCAGACGACGCTCAACGCCGTTATCTTTCACCATCCGCATTACCGCACACCAACCCGCCTTCGCATTCACTACCTGTTCACGAATCTGGTAGTAATCCCGCTCCAGCTTACGCAATTTCTTCTGTAAGCTGTCCATCTCGGCTTCACAGAAAGTCAGTTGTTTTTCCAACTGATTGCGCCGTGAGCGGTTAGTGCTCAGTGCCGCATGCAGTTCATCCCGACGCGCACGAGCACGGGCTTCAGCGTTAGCATCAGCCTGCACGCCAATATCCTGTAGCTCTTGCGTTAGCTCTTTGAGCATCTCCCGCTTGGCATCATAGGAACTTTTCAGCGATGCCAGCACTTGGCTATATTGGGTGAACTGCGTCTGATACTGACGTAATTGCTCGCGGGCGCGAGTCCGATCGGCTTCCGCATGCTCCAGACGCTGACGCAGTTTATCGTTTAGATCGGTATTTTCATTCAGCATGCCTGCAGAATCGGTATAGCTAAAGTGCGTCCGACGCTGTACCACTTCCGTTAAAGCGAAAGCCTGCTGCTTAGCCAGACGCTGACTGTTTTGCGCCTGGGTATAGTTTTCTTTCAGTTGTTCATGTTGTTGCGGGTCGCTTTGCAGGACAGACAGCAAAGGTTCCAGTTTGATTAGCGCCTGACCGTGCTGCTGGATATGGCGTGCAGCATCCTGTGCTTCGGCCAATTCTTCACTAATCTCCTCCACCCGATCCTGCAAAGTGTCGTCCAATAGTAGAGAAACCAGAGGAATTAGGCGGTTTAGTGCGGCAATACCTTCTTTTGCCTGATCAAATTGCTGCCGTTGCTGCTGGTTCTGATCTTCGTGCGCATTCAAGGCGCGCTCGATCTCACCACGACGCGTATTCAGTTGACGGATTTCGGCTTCTGGATCAGCATCAAAAGCCACCGCTAAATGGGTACCAATGAAACGACTGAAAGCCTGATGTGCACGCTGGGTTTTCTGCACATCAAATGATAATGTTGCATAGCGTTCTGCCAAGCTATCACGCTCGGCATGCAGGATTTCCAATCGATTTTCCCGCGCCGCACGACCAAATAATGGCACCTCTGGATAACGAGAATAACGCCATTGGCGATCGGCGATTTTCACCACCACCGCTTTATCATGTTCTTCGACGGCAAACACACTGTCATCAAACGACTGCGGGTCCCCTTCGATCAAATAGAGATCTTCCGGGCAATCTTCCAAACCCAATAGTTGATCGCGTACCAAAGACAAATCTGGTACCACGATGCCGTGACGAGAAGGCCCATACAACGCAGAGAAGTACGGCGCATCATCGATGGTGACATCATCATAGATTTCAGACAGCAACACGCCGCCAAAGCGTTCGGCCAGCGCCACCATGCGCGGATCTTCCGCGCCACTTGGCTGGCTGAGACGCTCAATCTGCGCTTCGATTTCACGCTTGCGGCCAGCAACTTCATCACGCTCAACCGTGGTTTCGCGTTCACGCTCAAGTAGTTGCTGCATGTATTCCGTCACCTGACGGCTATCTTCCAGCGACTCGCCACTTTGTTCGCTCAGTTGATTTAGCGCATCCTGTGCCGCCAACCAGACTGGCGCACGGCTGGTGAGGTTTTGAATTTTCTGCTTTATCTGTTCCAGTTCTTGGCGCATTTCCATGCGACGTTCACCGGCATCGGACACGCTGAGGGACAGTTCTTCCACTCGCTGTTCCAGTTCACGCTGCAACTCTTCCAACTCTTCCGGCTGATAAGCCTGAGCCTGGCGTTTGCAGAATTCCTGCAACAGGCGCTCAGCGTCCTGCTGAGAACGTAAACGCTGCTCCAGCTCGGCCAAACGCATCCGTAATGGTTGTACTCGCTCTGCCAGATGCTGTTGAGACGGCCAATCGCGCAGCAATTCACGCGCGGTTTGCCAGGCTTCACTGCGGCTCACCTGACCGGTAATACTCACGACCAGCTGATAGGCTTGCTCGAACTGACTGTGCGCGGCATCTGCAACGCTGAGTTTTTGTTCCAACTGCAACAAGGATTCCGTGGCTTCCTGCTCTTTGGCATGGAAAACGTCTAGCCAATCTTCAGCATTATCCGCCGTCAGTTCAGGTAACTGGCACAGTGCACGCGCACGTTCCAATGCCTGCAATGCCTGCTGGTATTGAATGGCGCGAGTTTGCTGAACATCCAATGCCTGCTGATAGTCAGCCAACTGGCTTTTAAGTTCATCGACTTCCTGCTCAGCCGCTTCCGCTCGGGCTTCATTTTCAGCCTGCTGCTCACTGGCTTCAGCCACCACTTCGTTCTGTTCTTCCAGACGGTAAGTCAGTTCCTCCAAATCGCCTTGGTAACGTTCGATTTTTTCCTGCTGACGCATCGCCGTCTGCACTAGATTCAAGTGATCGCTGGCAGCCTGATAATCCGTTTCCAGATCGGATTCAGCCGTGCTTTGCTCTGCCAATTCCCGCGACATTTCTACATGGCGATATTGTTCTGTCACCAGTTGTTTGCGGCTGGTCAACAAATCTCGGCGCAGCGTTAAAGCACCGTCCAAATGCGTGCGGCGTTCGTTGGCATGACGCATGTAATCCGCAGCCACGTAGGATGTGGCTTCGGAAATCAAATGCTTGAATAAATCGCGATCGGATTGAGTCACACGGATCGCTTCCAGCGTCATGCGGTTTTCCCGCAATGCGGCTTCCATATCCTGGAAGGCTTTACGGACTCCACTGTTTTCCGGCAGCAAGTAATCGCGCAGAGAACGGGTAATGGCGCTGGAGATCCCGCCGTACAGCGAGGCCTCAATCAAGCGATAAAATTTACTACGATCGGCAGAAGATCGCAGGCGTTTAGGAATCACGCCCAGATCAAACATCAGAGAATGATAATCAGTGATGGAGTTAAATTGCTTAAACTGTACTCCTTCCATCTCTTCTACGCGCTCTTTCAACTCGGGTAGTGAAAGCACCCGCGCCTGGCGTTCACCCACCATCTCGGTAAGAATCTGCGTTGGCTGAATAGCCGTTGGCAAGCCCTGAATGGTAAAGGGTTTGATATCCACTTTACGATCACGGCCTGCAACCTGTTGCAAGCGCACGCCGACCACCACGCGCTGATGGCGGGAGTTGATCACATCCAGCGTTGAATAACACACTCCGGCGCGTAGCTTGCCGTGTAAACCTTTATCGCGAGAGCCGCTGGTCGCACCGGCCTCGGTGGTGTTACGGAAATGCAGCAAGGTTAGATCGGGAATCAATGCTGTGACAAAGGCCGCCATCGTGGTGGATTTACCGGCACCGTTCCCTCCAGACAAGGTGGTGACCAACTCATCCAGATCAAAGGTGCGAGCAAAAAAACCGTTCCAGTTCACCAGCGTCAGTGAGCGAAATTTACCGCGTTCAATCATTCCTGTTCATCCTCTGCACTGTCCGCGGCATTCGCCAGGGTTGATTCGTTTTCATCGTTATCGTCTTGCAGCGACAGGCTGTTTTCTACCGCCATCGCTTCACCATCACGAATCATGCGTAACTGTGCTTCGCGTGCGTCGTCACCGCTGCGCACATCGGCACCAAAGCGGAAAACGGCTTCCGTAATGCGAAATTTGCTATTGTCGTTGCCCATAAAGTAGAGCATCCCCAAACGGCGTAAGCGGTTGAGAGAGGTTCGCACTTTTTCTTGCAACTTTTGCTTATCAACATCGGAACCGGTTGAGCGCTGATTAACAAACTTCAGCAATTTGCTCTCATCCGCCAGACTCAGCAGTTCTTCATACATTTCCTGCTGGCTGAAAATACCCTCATGGGCCAGACGTTCCGGGCTAAGGTAGAGATAACACAGAATTTTACCCACCATCATGTCCAGTTCGGAGAGTACCGAACGCGGAATCAACGTGGTTGAACGCGGACGCAAATAGAAGAAACCTTCTGGCGCACGAATGAGTTCAACATTATAACGGCTATAAAACTCTTCCAATTGATCCTGAAAATCCATCAGGAAGGCATGATTATCCAATTCATCAATACCGATATGACGCCCAGCGCGCAGCTGACTGTCTAAAGCCGGAAACAATGAGTTAGCCAATGCCTGTGCCAGTTTAGCTGGCATTACTGATTCAATATTTGTCGATGACATGTGCCTGCACCTTGGCTCCGTAATCATTGATCGCCAGCCATTCTGCCGGTAATCCTGAAAAATCGGCTTCGGCCACACCGAGGCGAACCGCCTGGTCGACCAGGATACGAGCCACGTCGAAATGACGAGCACGCGGATATTGCGCAAGATAGTCGCGCATCACTTCCCCCAGATTAAGCGGTAGCTTCTGCTGTTGGTATACCAGCAAGGCTTGCTCGATCATGGCGGCAATCTGTTCACGGATTTCGTTGAACTCTTCAAATTCGAGATCCGCAGGTAGCTCCCCGGTCACTTCTTCACTGCGCAGCGCCATTTCTTCATCGCGCATATCCAGCATGCGATCGGCGTTGGCGTAGGTCAGCGCCCAAGGGTTGTCGAAGTAGTTCTGTACCGATTGGCGCAAGCGCTGGGAAAACACGCGATTTTTATCCATATCAATCGCAGTACGGATAAACTTGTGAACGTGACGGTCATAACCGATCCACAGGTCGATAGCCTGTTGGCCCCAACTGATAATACGATCCAATTTGCTCTGTAAATCAAAGACCAGTTTATCCACCAGATCCAGACCGGCGTTGCCGATGGTCGCTTCCTGAATACGCAACAAATTGGCCTGCAATTTATCACCAGCGGCTTCCAGCGTATCCTGCAACTCACGCAGCGTGCCTGAAGTTTCGGACAATAACAGCTCACAGCTGGCAATCGCCGCCCGCCAGTCCTGATTCAGCAGGGCAGCAATATCTTCTTTCACGCTGTGTTGCTGCTCATCCATCAGACGCTGGGTCATATCGATACTGTCAAAAATTTCCGCTACCGAGTATTTTAACGGCGCAAATACATTGCGATGCCAGTGAAACTCATCACCACCTTCTTCTGCGGCTTCTGCCGCTCGCAGTAACTCTTGAGCCACAATGGATAACTGCATGGAAAGGCGCAGCGTGGAAAACTCACGCTGGCGAATGTAATAATCGGTAATGCCGATTCCCAATGGCGTCAGGCGGTAGATCGCATTACCATCCGCCAGCTCGCTGGTAAAGCGGTTAAGAATACGCTGCCGAACCATGTCATTGATGGCATTATTCGCCCGGACGGCAACCGTTTCATGGGTTTGTTCAAAGCCTTTACTGACGTGACGAAATGCGTCAATCAATTCGCCTTCACTCATTTCGCCATCCAGCCGCTCACCGTTTAAGGTGGCAATAGCCAGAATAAATGCCAAACGTTCGGTTGGCAGCGAAATCGAGAAATCATTTTTTCGCGCCCAGGCGACCAGTTCGGGTACTGTCTGGGAAAATTCACTCATAGTTGGTCCTTCAGATTCGGCTTAAACGCCATCACATGCACGTAGCGCCCCAAACTGATAAAGGGTTCCTGCCGACAATAGCGCTGTTCCAGCGCCAATAATTCAGCAAATTCTTCGACCTGCTGCTGTTTGTTCTTCAGGTAATCATGAAACACCCGCACCCCCGTCTTTCCGCTAATGGTCATCCCCATTTGCTCAAGCCAGCCATAGACTTTAGGTGGATCCAAAGGATATTGCGGTGACAAAGAACGCCGACGGCGTCTTTTCACATCAGGCGTTGCCAACTGAAAATTACCCAATACGGCATTGCGCATCACCAATCCGTTCGAATTGAAGAACATTAGCGACAGCGCACCACCGGGAATTAATGCATCACAAAGAACCTGCAAAACCTGTTCAGGCTCGGCAATCCACTCCAACACTGCGTGAAACAATACCAGATCAACCGGCTGTTCCAAATGTCGGGTGATATCCTGAGCCGGACTTTGTATAAATTGCATGTTGTGGCTCACACCTTTTTCCTGCGCCGCCGCCGCTGCACGCTGAATCATCTCGCCAGAAAGGTCGCATAACACAACATGGTGACCGAGCGCAGCCAGTTGACAGGCCATATGCCCTTCACCACCACCGGCATCAAGTATCCGTAGCGGTCGCTGTGGCAACTGTGCTAACAGTCCGGTGATATCTTGCCAAACCACCGCCTGACGAATCATTCCCTTCGTCGTGCCATAGATATTGCGCGAGAACTTCTCGGCAATATCATCAAAATTGCGATCCTGCTGCATGAACAACCGCTCCGTTAATGAAATCTACACCCTTCACTTTTCCGTTGTCGCTGGAAGTACAACGGGAAATCTATCGGGTATATAACGATTGGGAAAAAGAGCTCGCCCCAAATATGCTATTTTGGCACAGCCAGACAGAGAATAAATCTTCTTGGGCAGGAATCCCGCCCGGATGCCGTTTTTTCAACCAAAAGGTTCGTTTTTCATGTTATTTACTCTAAAAAAGTACCTCGGCGGGTTATTAATGCCGCTACCACTTTTGCTGATATTGATAGGATTGGCTTTAGTCCTATTGTGGTTCACCCGCTGGCAAAAAAGCGGCAAGATACTAATTACAATAAGCTGTCTGGTATTATTGCTTATTAGTCTACAACCGGTAGCCGATCGTTTATTACTACCTATCGAAAATAAGTATGCCACTTATCATGGCCATGACCGGGTAGATTACATTGTTGTCCTCGGTGGCGGCTATACCTTTAATCCGAATTGGGCACCGAGCGCAAATTTATTTCCGAACAGTTTGCCAAGAGTCACCGAAGGCATCCGACTTTATTTACAGCAACCGGGCAGTAAGTTGGTCTTTACCGGCGGATCGGGGCCTGACGGTGTACAAAGCAGTGCTCGCACCGCAGCAGGGGTTGCAGAAAGTTTAGGTGTACCAGTAACAGATATTATCGCGTTGGAAAAACCGAAAGATACAGAAGAGGAAGCGGCTGAAGTTGCCTTATTAGTAGGAAATAAACCGTTCTTGTTGGTCACATCGGCCAATCATCTGCCTCGTGCCATTAAATTCTTTACCGATAACGGGATGCAGCCAATTCCTGCGCCAGCAAATCAACTGGCGGTGACTACGCCACTGCACAATTGGGAAAGAATTTTCCCAAGCGCTAATGCTCTTTCTCACAGTGAGCGTGCTTGGTATGAAACCTTAGGTCGTCTATGGCAATGGATTAAACAACCATCACCAGATGCGACAGCAGAATAAACGCCACAATCTACGGCATAAATCAACGACATTATGCCAGCCAAGGCAATAACTGGCTGGCAGCAAGATCGAAAAGGGGACGGTCAAAATAACCGGTGTGAATAAATCGCCCCACCAACTCCCACAGTGTGTATAGCCAACGGCGATAGACAAATGCCTCTGATACCGGTGCCTTGCTAAGGTAACGATAAAGTAGCTGAGTCGACATCCCTTCGTCACTCAGGCGGAACAGATCGTATTCGCGGGGAGCCCACAGCACCGGGCCGGGATTCAACATCGCCAGCAATTGATCGCTACGAGAATCTTTCAGCATACTACGCAATGACAAATTGCCGTGAACCAGTACACAACTGTCATCAAAATCAGCGAACAACTGGGATAAGCAAGCACGGGAACGGTAAAGCACCGCGCGATCGTCCCGTGTGATTAACGGTGAATTCAAGTTGCTGACGCTGGCCCAAAGCACTTCTACTCGCTGTTGATACCAGTTGAACCAGTTATTTTCCTGAATGCTGTCCACATTACCAACGCAACCGTGACTGTCAATGCGGTGCCAGGCTAATACGCCTTCAACAATTTGATCCATCAGCGCATTCCAGCGATCCCCGGTTCTTGGAGGTGCCTCTGCCGATACGCCGCGCAACCGCTCCATGAGCAAGATTTCTTTATAGGGCGCCTGATGAGTCATAACCAGCCCGTATACTGTTGGCAGACGAATATCACCTTCCCGCGCCAGCATCGACAGTTTATAGGCTTCTTGCTGAGCAATCCCCTGGCAGACATAGCTTTTTGCCAGTAAAGGAATCGCCTGCCCCTGCCGATCATAAATAGCGTACAAATGGGCATAGGGTTGCTCACTCACGCATTCGAGGCGGGTGATCGACTCGCCCAGTACCACGCTTAATTCAGCTTTTAACTGTTCCATACCTGATTTGCCTATTATTAGCTCAGGGGTGAAATCCCATAATGGAAGCAGGCAAAAGATATTTCCAGAACACAGATCAAACAAAAGGGAGGCAAAAAGAAAAAGCAGTCAATATAACAACGCCGAGAGGACTGGCAACCCGGCGTTTAGAATAAATAAGTGTCCAGGCTCTCACCGTGACGATTAATTAATTACATTTTTTGAGCAGGATTTCCCGAACTCTTTGCAGGTCTTCTAGCGTATCAACACCTACAGTTGGAGCCGCTTCGGCAACAGCAACATGAATTTTTTCGCCGTACCACAGAACTCGCAATTGCTCGAGTAATTCTATTTGCTCCAATTTACTTGGTGCCCAATTAACATAGCGACGAATAAAACCAGCTCGATATGCATAAATACCTATGTGGCGGAGAAAACAGTCACCGATACTGTCTTTAGATTGAGCAAAACGCTCACGCTCCCAGGGAATAGCTGCGCGGGAGAAATAGAGCGCGTAACCCTGAGCATCCATCACAACTTTGACCGCATTCGGGTTAAATGCCTCTTCGCTGCTTTCAATCGGTACCGCAAGCGTGGCCATACCCGCGCGGGATGCAGCCAAATTATTCGCGACCTGACGGATAATAACCGGTGGGATCAGGGGCTCATCGCCTTGCACATTGACAATAATGTCGTCATCAGCAAAACCGTAATGCTCAATCACCTCAGCCAAACGTTCGGTACCAGATTGGTGATCCACTCGCGTCAGACACACTTCGCCACCCGCAGCCTCTACCGCCCGCATCACATCTTCATGGTCCGTTGCAACGATAACCCGGCTGGCTCCAGACTCTAAAGCCCGTTCCATCACGTGAACCACCATCGGTTTACCACCAATATCGGCCAGAGGTTTACCCGGTAAACGGGTTGACGCATAGCGTGCAGGAATAATCGCGATAAAACTCATGCGTGTTTCTCATCGACGGAAAGTGCGCGTGCTTCGTTCTCCAGCAATACTGGAATGCCATCACGCACGGGATAAGCCAGATTGTCGGCTTTACACACCAACTCCAGATTTTCTTTATTAAAATACAGTTTGCCGTTACACACCGGGCAAGCAACAATTTCGAGTAAACGGTGATCCATACACCCTCCGAAGAAGTGGAGTCATAGACAGCGGGAAAGTCTAGGAGGATAGCATATCCCGTCAGACAGGTTAACCAACTCGATATTACATTGATCAAAGGAATATTTAGCTCATTGCAACGCTCAGTCATCCATTGCAACTATCCGTAAATATTATGCACTTTTGGTGTGGTTGTTATTGATATGCTGAAATGCGAAGAGTAGAATTTTGTGATGTACATCACATAACATAACTATTGAGCCAAAGATGAAACTGTTCCATAAAATCATCGCGATGTTCGCTAACTTTAGTCATTAAGATCGTGGTCAGGGTATTGATCTTAATGTAAGCATAAAGAGCACCTGCACCATTATCGCTTTAAAATATTACATCGCTAAAATACAAACGGCTACCGAGGTAGCCGTTTGCTTTAGAAAGCGATCACATCAGCCGCAGAGGGCCCGTGAATACTTTTATAAGTGGAGAACTCAACGTTTTGTCCTTCACTCAGTGATTTATTTTTGGTGTTGGCAATTGCCGTTTTGCTGACATAAACATCCAGCCCACCATCGAGTGGCGAAATAAAACCGTAGCCTTTCAGCTGGTTGAACCATTTCACCCGACCCATTTTTAACATCATAATAAATATCCTTTTACTGGGCATCCTAACAACTCATTTTTATTTATTGTTTAGATGCAGTTGCCCATCCTAAAGTTTTTGATTAAACCTCTATGAGCTTGAATTAATGAAAAAACCCGCATAATGCGGGTTTTATAATTTTTAAATATCCAAGTAAACGGTTAGCGCATTTGCTTTACCGTTTCAGATTCTGGAATATTCTAAACATTATTAATCTCTGAATTACAGAGCAACAACGTTTGCAGCAGCCGGCCCGCGCGGGCTGTCTTCAACGGTATATTCTACACGCTGGCCTTCAGCCAGGGTTTTGAATCCGTCAGTTGCGATTGCAGAGAAATGTACGAATACATCTTTGCCACCGTCATTCTGTTCAATAAAACCAAAGCCTTTGCTTTCGTTGAACCATTTAACTTGACCTGTCTTCTTAGACATAAACTTTACCTTCAAAAATATTAATAACCTGCCACAAGGCACTTATTGCTATATAACATAGCTGGACTGCATTCAGGAACGTTACTTATGGAAGTTGTTTACCGGAGATGTTTAGAAGGTTCGTCTTTGAAGCGGAATCAAATGATAACGGCTTGGGAGAAACTGCTAGTACTTTTTATACTCTCACTACACACTCTTACACATAAATAGGTCTGTATCACAGGCCGAGCGCTATTAAGTCATAAAATATTCAATAGTGCAACTATTTTATCTCTTTATTTTTCCATGGTGGTCATACCCATGAGAGCTCACGCATAAATCCTCAATATTCTCGTGCTGTTAGCCGCCAACTCCCCATCCACAACCTAGACTAAAAGAGGGCTGAATACTGATGCGTAGCGATTTTCTGTTAATACCAAACAACATCCTGCCCACAGTTAATTGATAAATAACACGATAAAAGGAACGACCCTATTATGAACACCCCGCAGCGAGTTCAGCCAGATGAAATCCGCACCGGATTTTCACGTGCGATGTCAGAGATGTACCAAACGGAAGTACCACTTTATAGCACTCTGCTACACATTGTTGCCCAAACCAATAGGCAGGCAATAACTGAACATCCTGAGCTGGAAAAACACTTAACTCGTACCGGCGAAATTGAGCGACTGGCGATGGAACGCCACGGAGCCATTCGCGTAGGGACGGCTGAAGAGCTTGCCATGCTACGACGTCTATTTGCCGTAATGGGCATGGTTCCGGTCGCCTACTATGACTTGGCACCGGCTGGTGTTCCGGTACATTCCACCGCATTCCGGGCTATCCATGAAACCTCATTGCAAACCAGTCCGTTCAGGGTATTTACCTCATTATTGCGTCTGGAACTGATCGATCAGCCAGAGCTACGGCAATTAGCTACCGAAATATTATCTCATCGTACTATTTTCACTCCGCGCGTACTCGAACTCATCCAACGCTACGAAAAAGTCGGCGGTCTCACATCGGATGAAGCCCGAGACTTTATCACTGAGTCTCTGGAAACATTCCGCTGGCATAGCACCGCGACTGTCAGCGCCGAGGTTTATCAACAGCTACACGATCAACACCGCCTGATTGCCGATGTCGTCGCGTTTAAAGGCCCACATATTAATCACTTAACGCCACGAACATTGGATATAGATGCTGTTCAGCGGGCAATGCCTGAGCATCGGATCACACCAAAAGCAGTGATTGAAGGGCCACCGGCACGCCGTTGTCCGATATTATTGCGCCAAACCAGTTTCAAGGCGTTAGAGGAGCAGGTTGCATTCCCACAGGGTAATGGACACAACATTCAGGGTAAACATACCGCACGTTTCGGCGAAATTGAGCAACGAGGTGCAGCGTTAACTGCCAAAGGTCGGGCGCTCTACGACGATTTACTGCAAGCTGCGCAGGATCGACTAGGCGCTCCAGTTAATGAGAAAAATGCCAGCGAATATATGGCTATTTTGGCCGATAAGTTTGCCGTCTTTCCTGATGACTATGCAGAAATGCGCCGCCAGAAGCTGGCATTTTTCCGTTACTTCCCTTCAGGGAAAAAACAGGTGACTACATTACCGACAAGCAATACAAATCTATTAGAAACATTGATTGATCAAGGTTATATCTATTATGAACCTTTGGTCTATGAAGACTTCCTACCGGTCAGTGCGGCGGGAATATTTCAATCCAATCTGGGGGAGAAAACGCAGGGACACTTTAGTGAACACTCAAGTAGGGATGCTTTCGAACGAGATTTAGGTGTACCGGTTTTTGATGAGCTAGCGTTGTATCAAGAAACGCAGCGCCGCTCACTCGTGGACTGTGCGCAGGCGCTGAATCTGCCTGCGCTCCTTCAGAACCAGACGGACTGACTCAATCCCGTGTTTGGCACAGAAAGAGAATATCAGCCAATAATTGCTCAGCCTGTTCTGGTGGGAATTCTGCCGTTACCGGTAAATACCACCAGTTCGGTTGAGCAAATACCCGACATTTGACCGCATCTTTCTCTGTCATCAACAAAGTTTGTGCTGAGGTTGCCAAAGGCTGTAGCTGAGATAACGAAAAATCCTGATGATCGGCGAACGCATATTCTTTCTCTACTATCACATCCAATTGCCGTAACGTTTGGAAAAATCGCGGTGGATGGCCAATACCTGCCATGGCGACGACGGTACCCAGTTCCTGTACCGGTAATCGTTCACCGGTCAGAATATTTACCGCATTTTCAGCTTTAAGCCGCATTGGCACTTCACCTCGTGCCGCAACGCCGCCGTTGGTAATGACTGCATCGACCGAAGACAACCGCCCCGCTCGTTCACGCATCGGACCTGCGGGTAGCCACCAGCCGTTGCCAAAACGGCGAACACCGTCGATAACCACCAGTTCAAAATCCCGTTGCAGAGCATAATGTTGCAAGCCATCATCGGTAATGATCACATCCAGCGCATGATTTTTCAGCAATGCCTGAATCGCCTCTGACCGTTTAGGCGCTACTGCTACTGGCGCGCCAGTGCGCTGATAAATCAATACCGGTTCATCACCAGCCTGCGCCGTTGAAGTCTGTTCGTTCAATACTAACGGGTAGTGATCTGACTTACCGCCATAGCCACGGGAAACGACCCCAACACGCTTAGCGCGCAGGCGAAGTTGCTCCACCAGCCAAATCACTACTGGCGTTTTGCCATTCCCCCCCGCCGTCAGATTACCAACGACAACCACAGGGACAGGAGAGCGCCAGCCAGAGCGCAAGCCTAGTCGATAGCTACTGCGAATAAGCCATGTTACCCCACCATATAGCCAGGATAAGGGTAACAACAGCCAGTACAGCCGCGATTGACCAGACCAAATACGTTCAATCATTGGCCAAACTGCATACGGTTAAGTTGAGCGTAGGCACCTTGGCGAGCCAGGAGTTCCGCATGTTCACCACGTTCAATAATCCGGCCATCTTCGATCACCAGAATTTCATCCGCTTTTTCAATAGTCGATAAGCGGTGAGCAATAACCAGTGAAGTACGGTTTTTCTGCAATTCATCCAGCGCCGACTGAATCGCCCGCTCAGACTCGGTATCCAACGCAGAAGTGGCTTCATCCAAAATCAGAATGGGACTATCGCGCAATAAAGCACGGGCAATAGCAATGCGTTGACGCTGACCACCGGAAAGCATCACCCCATTCTCGCCAATCACCGTATCCAGACCGTTATCCATTTTTTCGATAAAGTCCATGGCATAAGCCATACGAGCAGCTTTCTCTATTTCGGCGCGAGTGTATTGATGATCACGTGCGTAGGCGATGTTATTAGCGACCGTATCGTTGAACAAATGAACATTCTGCGAAACCAATGCGACCTGATTACGCAAAGAACTCAAGGTATATTCACGCAAGTCATGACCATCCATCAGGATGCTGCCAGCACTAACATCGTAGAAACGGGTCAGTAAATTGGCAATGGTGGACTTGCCAGAACCTGAGCGTCCGACCAGTGCTACCGTTTTACCGGCTTTAATCTCTATGTTGATATCAATCAGTGCTGGCGTTTCTTTACCTGGATACTTAAATGTAACGTTACGGAAATCAATGTCACCTTTGACGCGGTCAATTTCCAGTTTACCATCGTCTTTTTCTTGTTCCATATCCAGAATAGCGAATAAAGTCTGGCATGCAGCCATACCACGCTGGAATTGGGCATTCACATTTGTCAGTGATTTAAGTGGCCGCATCAGGGCAATCATGGATGAGAAGACAACCGTAATTGTACCCGCCGTCAGGGTTTCCATTACGCTGGGGAAACTGGCGGCATACAGTACAAACGCCAAAGCAAAAGAAGCGATGAGCTGAATGATCGGATCTGAAATCGACGAGGCAGAGACCATCTTCATGCCCTGTTGGCGCATACGGTTACTGACCGTATTAAAACGCTCGGTTTCAACCTGCTGTCCACCAAAAATAAGCACTTCTTTGTGCCCTTTCAGCATCTGTTCAGCACTGGTTGTCACTTCGCCCATAGTACTTTGCATATTCTTACTGATATTACGAAAACGCTTGGATACCATGCGGATAGCGATAGAGACGATAGGCGCGATAACAATTAATATTAGCGATAATTGCCAGCTGTAATAAAACATCAGAATAAACAGGCCGATAATTGAAGCACCTTCCCTAACCACGGTAATTAACGCGCTGGAAGAAGATGAGGCAACCTGCTCAGAATCATAGGTAATACGTGATAACAACGTACCTGTAGATTGTTGATCAAAAAATGAAACAGGCATGCCCATCATATGGCTGAACAGACGGCGGCGCATGTGCATCACCACTTTTCCTGATACCCATGAAATACAGTAGCTGGAGATAAAACCACTGACCCCACGGACCAGCATCAACCCAATGATCGCTAACGGCATCCACATCAGAATAGAACTGTTCGCCTTGCCAAAACCGTCATCCAGTAACGGTTTCAGCAACGACAGCATAAAGGTATCGCTGGCCGCATTGAGGATTAGCGCTATTGCCGCAGCGATAAGACCGGTTTTAAAAGGAGCGATCATCGGCCAGAGGCGACGGAAAGTCTGCCAGGTGGAGAGATCTTTATCATTCATCATTCAAATACCAGTACCAGAAGAAATAGCGGCCTATTCTACTCATTATGAGCCTCAACACCAAATCGCTGGTGATACCAACGAGGAAATAATTGTTCTCTGTAGCCTTTTATACGCCAGTCTCTGTACGAGAAATCAACGCTAAGTTGCCCTGAAACCGAGGTATCACGCCAAATGATGCCATTTTTCTTATAGCGGTTAACAACCTTTCTCGTGGGTAGATGCCATTGGTTATAGCGAGCGACAGAAGCCAAAGCCAGTTCTGGTTTTATCGCCCGCAGAAAAGGTGCGGTTGACGAGGTATTACTGCCGTGGTGCGGAACCTGAAGTAACGTTGATTTCAGTTTATTGCGAAATTGTTTTACCAGTAGCAGCTCACTTTTTGCTTCCAGATCCCCAGGGAGCAATAAGCTGTGCTTGCCATCACTGACGCGTATCACGCATGAATCATCATTTTGTGCATTAACCACGATTTGAGGTGGCCATAACACTTCGAAATGCAGATCCTGCCACTGCCATTGTTCACCCTGCCGGCAAGGTAAGGTTGCCATTGGCCGCCCGTTATCTGTCATTATAAATGGCGCTCTGATGGTTGCTGAAGGGAATTCGGCACGCAGCGCGTACACACCGCCAGTATGATCTTGGTGATCGTGGCTGAGAATAATCTGCTCAACACGCAACCCTCGCCAGTTAAGATAAGGCAGGATCACCTTATCTGCCATACTGCCCTGTTTCCAGCGATTACCCGTATCAAACACCACTGCTCGCTGTCTGCGCTCAATAACAACGGCCAGCCCATGACCAATATCAAGCATATCAACCCGCCAACCCGCCATATCACGCCGTGATGTCAAAAATATCAGGTTAATACAAAGCACCAATACGCTAACAGAGTGCGAACGCCACCACTGAAATCGCCAGATAACGATGGCAAACCACCCGATAAAACTGAGGGCAAGATAATCTCCCCCTCGCGGTAACCAACTCTGGCTTAACGAATCTAACGGCAGCATAGCCAGGGTCAGTGAGGCATTACTTGCCCACCACCATAATTCCGCCAAATGAGTGCTAGCTGAGGAAATAAGTGCCAATAATACCGTTGGTACGGTTATAAATGACACGATAGGAACCGCCCATAAATTTGCCGGAATTGCAGATAGGCTGATGCCATGAAACAAACCAATTTGCAGCGGCGCGAGCAAGAGCATCATGCCGAGTTGCACATGTAGCCATCGGAATAGCAGTCCGTAGTGACCAGAAGCTCGATGAGAAGACATAGGTGCCCACTGAAACCAAAAGATCAGGCTGAATACCGCAAGACAGGAAAGCCAAAAACTATCCGATAGCACAGACAGTGGTTCGCTTAATAAAATCAGCCCTACAGCCCATAGCCATATTTGCCATGAACTACACAGCACACCGGATAGCCGTAAGGCCAACCATAAGCTCAATGCCAATGCTGCCCTCACAGCTGGAGGATTCGCGCCTGCTAGCCAAGCATACATCAATGCGACTAGCCAACCTGCAATCAATGGAAATACGGGCCGAATCCAATGTGAAGGCAATAAATACTGGACGGCTCTGACCAGAGCATGGCCAAATAAGGCCGCCATAACAATGTGTAAACCCGAGATTGCCATCAGGTGAGCCGTTCCGGT
This sequence comes from Yersinia ruckeri ATCC 29473, assembly GCF_000754815.1. Taxonomy (GTDB): domain Bacteria; phylum Pseudomonadota; class Gammaproteobacteria; order Enterobacterales; family Enterobacteriaceae; genus Yersinia; species Yersinia ruckeri. The sequence continues at coordinate 2,134,329 of NZ_KN150747.1, read as the reverse complement.
ATGACGTAAAATTTGCCACACATTTTTAGACAACCCGGCACGTTCGCCAAAAGCCAGCGCCATCAACAAATGCCGTTGAGTATAAGGCTCCAGTTGTTGTTCTACCCGAAGAATAATACGTTGTCTCAGATTGCAATGACCATCCAGCAATTTTCCATCAATAATCCGACCAAACAGAGGACGTCGATTCGCCACAGCCCAACGTTGGCTGTCAAACCCACCTTCATTAAGTAGGCTATGCACAGCCTTCATGCGGATTTTAAATTGCCATCTTTGCCCCGCGCACCATTGAGAATACTGATCTGGCCAAGCTACAGAAACCGCAATCGGCGGAAAGACTCGTTGCCCAGCAACAGACTCGATATTCAATAGTACTTTAGCGGTATGGCTCGCTCCATGTATTAGCGAAATACTTTTTACCGTCGCGACAATCCATTGATCTCCCTTTACCCATTTTTCGATCTGATCCACTAGGGTGTTGGCATTCCAGCATCCCCATATAAATGCCAAAATGGCTAATGCAATAAATTGTCCGTGATTATTGCGACTAAACCAGAAAAGCAGTGCAAAGACTAATAGCAAGCTGCAAGAAATAAAACCAGGCAATTGGGGTAAGAAAATAAGGGGTAATAGCCCTATAATAATAGCAGTTGCAATCTGATTAATTGGCAGCACAGTATGATAATCATCCTTGATTATTGAACATGATTTCTATTTATCGGTTCCTGGACAGTAAGCTCATTCTCCACAGCAGAACGCCGTATTTCTACCGTGAGATATCCATGTTCAGAGAAGTCTCGAAATTTCTTTCGATATGTTGCAACTATCAGATTCGGGATGCGATGTACTTCAAAATAGTGGCAAATGTGAAAACAGCCAGCGAGATTATTTGGTTAAAAAAGAAGTGGATGTTGAACGATAGGCGACATGGATTTTAGTAAAAGAAAAACGGTGCCATAAAGGCACCGTTTCGTATTTTCACAAGCAATAACCCAGCTAGTTGTAAACAACTTAGCCGTAGATATTAGCGCGATCGCGTAATTCTTTACCTGGCTTAAAGTGTGGAACGTATTTACCTTCCAACTCTACTTTATCACCAGTCTTCGGATTACGGCCAACACGCGGAGCACGGTAGTGAAGCGAAAAACTGCCAAATCCGCGGATCTCAATGCGCTCACCTTCAGCTAATGTTCCAGCCATATGCTCAAGCATTTCTTTCACTGCATCCTCAACGGCCTTAGCCGGTATATGAGATTGCTGGCCAGCAAGTCTTTCAATAAGTTCAGACTTGGTCATATTACCTCCAAGCTTTGCAGCTAAACTACCGTATAGGGGCGAAACATCCACCCCCAGTCATTACTCGCCTTTTGCAGCTTTGAACGCTTCAGCCATCGCGTTAGAGAAGTTGCTTTCTTCTGGCTTACTGTTAACAGTAGCGATTGCATCTTTCTCGTCAGCTTCGTCTTTCGCACGAACAGACAGGCTAATTACGCGGTTTTTACGGTCAACGCCAGTATATTTGGCTTCAACTTCATCACCTACGTTCAGTACCAGAGTTGCATCTTCAACGCGATCACGAGTTGCTTCAGAAGCACGCAGGTAACCTTCTACGCCGCCTGCCAATTCAACTGTAGCACCTTTAGCGTCAACAGCAGTTACTTTACCAGTAACAATAGCACCTTTCTTGTTCATAGACAGGTAGTTATTGAACGGGTCTTCTGCCAGTTGTTTCACGCCCAGGGAGATACGCTCGCGCTCTGCATCAACTTGCAGAACAACAGCTGCGATTTCGTCGCCTTTCTTGTATTCACGAACGGCTTCTTCGCCTGCAACGTTCCAGGAGATGTCAGACAAGTGAACCAGGCCGTCGATGCCGCCGTCCAGGCCGATGAAGATACCGAAGTCAGTGATAGACTTGATTTTACCTTCAACGCGGTCGTTTTTGTTGTGAGTTTCTGCAAACAGCTGCCATGGGTTAGATTTGCACTGTTTCAGGCCCAGAGAGATACGACGACGTTCTTCATCGATGTCCAGAACCATAACTTCCACTACGTCGCCTACATTAACAACTTTAGACGGGTGAATGTTTTTGTTGGTCCAATCCATTTCAGAAACGTGTACCAAACCTTCAACGCCTTCTTCGATTTCTACGAAGCAGCCGTAATCAGTCAGGTTGGTTACACGGCCAGTCAGCTTGGTGCCTTCTGGGTAACGTTTAGCGATAGCAACCCATGGATCTTCGCCCAGCTGTTTCAAGCCCAGGGATACACGAGTACGTTCGCGGTCGAACTTCAGCACTTTAACAGTGATTTCGTCGCCCACATTGACGATTTCGCTTGGGTGCTTAACGCGTTTCCAAGCCATATCAGTAATGTGCAGCAAGCCATCAACGCCGCCCAGATCAACGAATGCACCGTAGTCAGTCAGGTTCTTAACGATACCCTTAACTTCCATGCCTTCTTGCAGATTTTCCAGCAGTTGATCACGTTCTGCGCTGTTCTCGGATTCGATAACGGCACGACGGGAAACAACGACGTTGTTACGTTTCTGATCCAGCTTGATGACTTTGAACTCAAGCTCTTTGCCTTCCAGATGCAGAGTATCGCGAACTGGACGCACATCAACCAGAGAACCTGGCAGGAACGCACGGATGCCGTTCAGTTCGACTGTGAAGCCGCCCTTCACTTTGCCGTTGATCACGCCAATAACGGTTGCAGCAACTTCGAAAGCTTTTTCCAGAGTCAGCCATGCTTCGTGACGCTTAGCTTTCTCACGGGACAGCTGGGTTTCACCGAAGCCATCTTCAACAGCGTCCAGTGCAACGTCAACTTCGTCGCCAACTTGAATTTCCAGTTCGCCTTGCGCGTTCTTGAACTGTTCTACTGGAATTGCTGACTCAGATTTAAGACCGGCGTCAACCAGTACGATATCTTTATCGATAGAAACAACAACACCACGGACGATAGAGCCCGGACGTGTTTCAATTGTTTTCAGGGATTCTTCAAAGAGTTGAGCAAAAGATTCTGTCATGTTAATAATCTTCAGGATTCTTAAGTTTAACGTCCATCGGGCATCCTGCCTAATGGGGTTGTTTCACATGCCTCACCTTCCATCCGTGGCAGTAAGGTTAATTTGCCCTTTAATAACAAGTTATTCGGGGCTTGGTTCTTGCTACGCTGACGTTATTAACACGACGGCAACGCTAAAACTTTTTGGGCATACGCCAGCGCTTTTTCAATAACCTGCTCAATGGACATACTGGTTGAGTCCAGTATTAAAGCATCAGCTGCGGGTACCAATGGCGCTATAGACCGATTACGATCGCGATCATCTCGCTCCTGTATCTCGGCTAAAAGACGTTCAAAGTTAACATTAAAGCCCTTTTCCTGCAACTGTAGCATGCGTCTGTGTGCGCGTTCTTCCGAACTGGCATCAAGAAATATCTTCACCGGCGCATCGGGAAATACAACCGTTCCCATATCTCTACCATCAGCAATCAGCCCCGGAGCTTCACGGAATGCACGTTGCCGACGTAGCAGCGCTTCACGGACTCGCGGGAACGCAGCAGCCTGAGAAGCCGTATTACCTACATTTTCTGTGCGGATGGCGTTACTGACATCCTCACCTTCAAGAATAACGCGTAATTCACCATTTTGTGCGACAAAACGAACATCGAGATGGGCGGCAAGTGGAACCAATGCCTCTTCGGTGCTGATGTCGACCTGATGGTGTATCGCTGCCAAGGCTAAAACCCGGTAAATCGCACCAGAATCCAGTAAACGCCAGTTCAGCGTTTCTGCCAGTGCTTTACAAAGCGTGCCTTTGCCTGCACCACTAGGCCCATCAACGGTTATCACCGGGGCTATTACCGTCATTTATCTCTCCTTTCGGTAGGCAAAACCTCTTGTCTACCCAAGCGGGCAAACACAGGTGCGACATTATACGCCGCATCTGCGAGAACTGTTACCCTACAAGGTTCAGTTGCTCAAAATAAAAGCACACCCTGTTTAATCAGTGTAGAAGAGGTTTATACCTCGCGCTGAGAATATTCATAAAATTGATAACTGAGTGTCTAAAGGTATCCGCGAATAAACCTCACTCATCATTCAGCCAAGGTATTACGCCAGCACACTTAAACGAGCAAGTTGCTCGAAATAGTCCGGGAAGGTTTTGGCCGTGCATTTTGGATCGAGAATAGTCACTGGCGTATCAGATAACGCCACCAGCGAGAAGCACATCGCCATCCGGTGATCGTTATAAGTACCAATTTCCGCCGCGATCAGGTGCGCAGGTGGGACGACACGAATATAATCTTGGCCTTCTTCCACTTCTGCGCCAACTTTTCTAAGTTCGGTCGCCATTGCCGATAAACGGTCAGTCTCTTTTACTCGCCAGTTATAGATATTGCGAATAATGGTCGGCCCTTTGGCAAACAGCGCGGCAGTGGCAATGGTCATGGCCGCATCGGGAATATGGTTCATATCCATATCGATACCGCGCAGCTCACCACGGCTGCATTCGATATAGTCATCGCCCCAATGGATGATGGCGCCCATTTTTTCCAGTACATCAGCAAATTTGGTATCGCCCTGAACGCTTTTCTTACCAATGCCAGTCACGCGAACCGTTCCGCCTTTGATTGCTGCTGCGGCGAGAAAATAAGACGCAGAGGAAGCATCCCCCTCCACCAGATACTCACCCGGTGAATGGTAGGTTTGCCCCCCCTGAATATGGAATACTTGGTAATTTTGGTGTGTCACTTCAACACCAAAACTGCGCATCAGATGCAGGGTAATATCAATATACGGCCTGGACACCAGATCGCCCTGAATACGGATATGCGTGTCCTGTGTTGCCAGTGGTGCCGCCATCAGCAACGCGGTCAGGAACTGGCTGGAGACACTGCCGTCCACCGTCAGTTCACCACCGCGGAAACCGCCGCGAATACGCAATGGCGGATAATTTTCCTGTTCCAGATAATCAATCTGTGCGCCGCCCTGACGCAAAGCGTCAACCAAATGACCGATCGGGCGCTCTTTCATCCGCTCTTCGCCGGTCAGCACGATATCACTGTTCCCCAAGCACAGTGCCGCCGCCAATGGGCGCATGGCCGTGCCAGCATTGCCGAGGAATAATTCCAGCGTTTTGTCTGCGACCAGTGGCCCACCCAAACCGTCAACGTCACATTGGGTACGATCAGCAGACAAACGGTAATTGACACCCAGCGATTTCAGCGCATTGAGCATATGGCGAATGTCATCACTGTCTAGCAGGTTGTGTAACCGGGTTGTCCCCTCAGCCAAGGCTGCCAAAAGTAAAGCACGGTTGGACACACTTTTCGAGCCAGGAAGGTTCACGGTGCCATTGATCAGCGCGATGGGTTGTAACGTCAGGGATTCCAGCATGGGAAAAACACTCTCCAGTCTTTTATTCATCAACAACCCCGGACATGCCGGGGTTATTTTAAGGCGTAGTAAACAGGGTTAGGACATTAACTTTAGCGTTAAGCGTGACGACGCTCAAAATCAGCCATAAAGTCGGTCAGCGCTTTAACGCCGTCTATTGGCATGGCATTATAGATCGACGCGCGCATCCCACCGGCAACCCGGTGACCTTTCAAAGCTTCCAGTCCTTGAGCTTCGGCTTCGCTCAGGAACACCTCATCCAGCGCCGGATTGGCCAATTGGAACGGAATATTCATCCACGAACGATAGGCAGGAGCCACTTGGTTACAATAGAAATCACTACTGTCTATAGCCGCATATAACAACTCAGCCTTCGCACGGTTGCGTTTTTCCATTTCGACCAAACCACCCTGCTCTTTCAGCCACTTGAATACCATACCGGAAAGGTACCAGGCAAAGGTCGGCGGGGTATTGAACATCGAGTCATTTTTTGCCAATACCTGATAATCCAAGATAGAAGGCAAGTCCTGATGTGCTTTCCCCAACAGATCTTCACGTACGATAACCAGCGTCACCCCAGCCGGTCCGATATTTTTCTGCGCACCCGCATAAATCACGCCATAGCGACTGACATCAATCGGACGTGAAAGGATCGATGAGGAAAAATCGGCGACGACAATTTTGTTACCAAAATCAGGTTCTTCATGGATAGCTACGCCATCAATGGTTTCGTTGGGGCAATAGTGAACATAAGCGGCGTTATCGTTCAGCGCCCACTGATTCATCGGCAAAACACCCGTCTGACCATCAATTTTTGTTTTAATATCAATTACATTTGGCGTGCAAAATTTTAGCGCTTCGGTAATGGCGCTATGTGCCCAATAGCCGCCATCAATATAATCAGCGTGGGTGTTGTCACCCAGTAAATTTTGTGGGACAGCCGCAAATTGCGCGCGAGCGCCGCCGTGGCAGAACAAGACTTTGTAATTATCTGGAATATTTAACAGATCCCGCAGATCCTGTTCGGACTCTTTGGCTACCTGAATAAACTCTTCGCTGCGATGGCTGATCTCCATCACCGATGAGCCTAAACCATGCCAATTACACAATTCCTGTTGTGCGCGACGCAATACTTCCACTGGTAGCATTGCCGGGCCAGCGCTAAAATTGTAAACCTGTGTCATTTCCCCTCACCGCTTTCACTGAGATAATTATCGTTTTAACCCATACCTCGGTTTTATCATTCGCATCCAACGGCTGCAACGCTTATTCATCCAAGAAAACGAAAGTGTCTCGCACAGTGACCATCGTCCCTGTGATATTTAGCCTCTTGTGCAGAATTAATCACCGAAAATCAGCCACCCATGACCCGGTAACGTGATAGATGACTGAATTTTCCCATTAGGTGCTACGGATGCAGGTTTACAGTTCGCTTTGAGCGCTGAATATCTATCAGAAAGGGGAATTGGGGGCAGGCAACTGCCCCCGGCAAATCCAATGTTCGACTTAGTGAGTCAGGAACATTTGTTGGATTTCTTGCGGATTTTTAGTTTGCGTCAGAGCCAATTGCAGCAAGACTCTGGATTTTTGCGGGTTGAGCAAGCCAGAAGCGACAAAGCCGTATTTAGCATCATCAACTTCGGCATCTTGCGTGGTAGAGCCCGTTGGCACGCGGGAAGAGCGGACTACCGCAACACCGTTATGAGCAGCGCTAGCCAGCGTGTCGAAAATGCTGTGATACATATTGCCATTACCCACACCGGCACTGACGATGCCTTGATAACCATCGGCAATAAAGGCTTTAGCTGGCAGATCTGAGGCATTTGCATAGTTATACACAATACCGACCTTCGGTAAGTTAGTCAGTTTACTCACATCGAAAGATGTCTTTTTATGTTTGCTGGCTTGCAGATAACTCACCTTGCCATCGTGGATCAAACCAACGGTGCCGGTGTTTGGTGCCTGGAAGGTTTGTACCGATGTAGTGTTGGTTTTGGTCACATCACGCGCATCCAGAATGATATCGTTCATCGCGACCAGTACACCACGTTTGGCCGACTGCGGATCACTGGCAATTACCACTGCGTTATACAGATTCAGTGGGCCATCGGCACCCATTGCGGTGGCTGGGCGCATTGCCCCCACCACCACGACAGGTTTTTCACACTGAACTGTAAGGTCGAGGAAATAAGCTGTCTCTTCCAGAGTATCTGTACCGTGGGTAATGACGAAGCCATCAGTTTTTGCGCAATCAGCATTAATTTTCTTCGCCAGTTTCAACCAGACATCATCATTCATGTCTTGCGAACCGATATTAACCAGTTGCTCACCCTGCACATTGGCAATATTTTTAATTTCCGGTACTGCATTAACCAAGGCGTCTACACCGATTTTTCCTGCGGTATAATTGGATTTTGTTGCCGAATCACCACCACCAGCAATAGTCCCACCAGTAGCTAATAACGTAATATTCGGTATGGCGAAAGCCGAACCGCTAATTCCTGCCAAAACCCCTGCCAACACGGTTAATTTTAAAGACTTCATTTGTAACTTCCCTTTTTTATAAAAAATGAATTATCCGGTATATCCATATAAAAACTGTGACATTTATTGTGCTTTAGGAATTCGTGGAGCTATCGGCCAAAACCCCGTATGATTGCGCGTTTTTAGTACGGTCAAAAAGTGAAGAACATGACGCAAACTTTTATCCCTGGCAAAGACGCTGCGCTGGAAGACTCCATCTCCCGTTTTCAGCAAAAATTGAGCGACCTCGGTTTTAATATCGAAGAAGCCTCCTGGCTCAATCCGGTTCCTCATGTTTGGTCAGTGCATATCCGTGACCGCGACTGTCCGTTGTGTTTTACCAACGGCAAAGGCGCAAGTAAGAAAGCCGCACTGGCCTCCGCTCTGGGTGAATATTTTGAGCGTTTATCAACTAATTATTTCTTCGCTGATTTTTATCTAGGTAAAAAAATCGCCAATGGCGAATTCGTTCATTACCCGAATGAGAAGTGGTTCCCTATTCCTGCTGATGGCTCCTTGCCACAAGGCATTTTGGATGCCCGTCTACATGATTTTTATAATCCGGATCACGAGCTGGATGCCAACGACCTGGTGGATTTACAGTCAGGCAACGGAGAACGTGGGATTTGCTCCCTGCCATTCACCCGTCAGTCTGATCTGAAAACAGTATATATTCCTATGAATATTATAGGAAACCTTTATGTTTCAAATGGTATGTCTGCAGGGAACACCGCCAATGAAGCGCGGGTGCAAGGTTTGTCGGAGGTTTTCGAGCGTTATGTGAAAAACCGCATTATTGCCGAGTCCATCAGCCTGCCAGAAATCCCGCTAGAAGTGCTGAATCGCTATCCTGGCGTGGTTGAAGCCATTGCAAAACTGGAAGAGGAAGGTTTCCCTATCCTTTCTTATGATGCCTCTTTGGGCGGCACATACCCGGTTATCTGTGTGGTGTTGTTCAATCCGGCCAATGGGACCTGTTTTGCTTCGTTCGGCGCGCACCCAGATTTTGGCGTCGCTCTTGAGCGTACCGTTACCGAGCTGCTGCAAGGCCGTAGTCTGAAAGATCTGGACGTTTTCACCGCCCCGACTTTTGATGACGAAGAAGTGGCTGAGCATACTAATCTAGAAACCCACTTTATCGATTCCAGCGGTTTAATCAGTTGGGATATGTTCAAACAGGATGCGGACTATCCGTTCGTCGATTGGAACTTCAGCGACACCACCGAAGAAGAATTCGCCACGCTGATGGCGATCTTCCAACAGGAAAATGCTGAAGTGTATATCGCGGATTACGAGCATTTGGGCGTTTACGCCTGCCGTATTCTGGTACCGGGCATGTCTGACATCTATCCGGCTGAAGATCTGCTGATGGCGAACAACACGATGGGGATGCATCTGCGGGAAACGCTGCTGTCATTACCCGATAGTGACTGGAAGCCAGAAGAGTATCTGGCGCTTATCGAACGACTGGATGATGAAGGTCTGGATGATTTTGCCCGAGTACGTGAACTGCTCGGTATTGCCTCCGGTAAAGACAACGGTTGGTATACCCTGCGGGTTGGTGAGTTGAAATCGATGCTGGCGCTGGCGGGTGGTGACCTGGAGCAGGCATTGATCTGGGTAGAATGGACACAGGATTTCAACGCCTCGGTATTGACTCCCAAACAAGCAAATTATTACCGTTGCCTACAGACCTTGCTGTTATTGACGCAAGAGCCAGAACGCGATCCAGTCCAATATCACGCTGCTTTTATGAAAATGTACGGTCAAGATGCCGTTGATGCCGCATCGGCTGTATTGTGTGGTGAAGAGCGGTTCTATGGCCTGTTTAGCGTTGACGCTGATTTGAAAGCCTTACCGGCCCACCAGGCGTTACTGGGGGCTTATGAAAAACTGCAAGTCGCCAAACGTCGCTATTGGAAGAAAACGGTATAACGCGCGTTTTTACACGTTTGCGTTTTATCTGACACCCACGGCGATCCTAACGGATCGCTGTTTTTATCGATTCAGCTTAACTCGCTATTTAGCTTCCCTGCAGCATTGATCATTTAACTACAGAAATTCCCAACGATTAATTTAATTTTATGGTAAAAAGATCAACCGACTCTTTTGTTTAAAATCGCATTTTTAGGCAAGCAAAATTCAGTCAAACAGCAGCCTCAGTGCGGAAGTAAAAAAATAGTTAATTTTTAATAACCGCGTTGGTGTGAATAATCTACAAATAGCGCTATTTGTTAACCTTTTCCTGTCCATTCCGGATACGTAATCAAAAAAATTTGCAAATCTTAAAATATTTTTTCTTCTTTACTTTCATAATGATAAGTGAATTATCCCTGTGTTTTATAGGTATTTATAGCCAACTAAAGTCGCCCCTTATGATCCACGTCAATTTTCACGCTATACTGCTTTGCTAGTATCTCGTTGTGCTTTATTAACCCTAAAGAGAGAGTTAGTGTGAAAGCTGACAACCCCTTCGATGCATTACTACCCGCGGCAATGGCGAAAGTAGCCGAGGATGCCGGTGTCTACAAAGCCACTAAACATCCGATAAAAACTTTCTATTTGGCAATTACCGCAGGCGTATTTATTTCAATCGCTTTCGTTTTTTATATTACGGCGACCACCGGAACTGCTGCTGTCCCTTTTGGCTTGGCAAAACTGGTTGGTGGTATCTGCTTTTCACTGGGTTTGATGTTGGTTGTGGTATGCGGCGGTGATTTATTCACTTCAACCGTATTAACTACCGTAGCCAAAGCCAGCGGCCGCATTACCTGGCGTCAATTGGCCGCTAATTGGGCTAATGTGTATATCGGCAACCTGGTGGGTGCATTATTCTTTGTTGGCCTTATCTGGTTTGCCGGTCAATATATGGTGGCCAATGGTCAATGGGGCATGAATGTTCTGCAAACTGCAGATCACAAATTGCACCATACTTTTATTCAAGCGGTATGTTTGGGCATTTTGGCTAACCTGATGGTGTGTTTAGCGGTATGGATGAGTTACTCCGGCCGTACCATTATGGACAAAATGTTCGCGATGATTCTACCGGTCGGCATGTTTGTCGCCAGCGGATTCGAGCATAGCATCGCTAATATGTTTATGATTCCTATGGGTATTGTGATTAAAAATTTCGCATCGCCTGAGTTTTGGCAAGCCGTAGGAGCAACACCTGAGCAATTTGCTAATCTGACCGTAAGTAACTTTGTTATCGATAACCTTATTCCTGTAACCATTGGTAACATCATTGGTGGCGGATTATTGGTAGGGTTAACTTATTGGGTCATTTATCTGCGCGGTGACCAGCAACACTAAAGTGTGGCCGCTACGTCTGGTTTACGAAGAAATTCACATTAAAAGGTAGATGCATTATGACCGAACTTAATGAAAAATTGGCCAACGCATGGCAAGGTTTTACCGAGGGTGACTGGCAGAACGCAGTAAACGTTCGTGACTTCATCCAGAAGAACTACACCCCGTACGAAGGTGACGAATCCTTCCTTGCTGGCTCTACCAAAGCGACTGACTCGCTGTGGGCAAAGGTCATGGAAGGCATCAAACTGGAAAACCGCACTCATGCGCCAGTTGATTTCGATACCGACGTCGTAGCAACTATCATTTCCCACGATGCTGGTTACATTAGCAAAGATTTGGAAACCATCGTTGGTTTGCAGACTGAAGCACCATTGAAACGCGCCCTGATTCCATTCGGCGGCATCAAAATGGTTGACAACTCTTGCAAAGTTTACGGTCGTGAGCTGGATCCGCAACTGAAAAAAGTATTCACCGAATACCGCAAAACCCATAACCAGGGCGTATTCGATGTTTACACTAAAGACATTCTGAACTGCCGTAAGTCAGGTATCCTGACTGGTTTGCCCGATGCCTATGGCCGTGGCCGTATCATCGGTGACTACCGTCGCGTAGCCGTGTACGGTATCGACTTCCTGATGAAAGACAAACTGGCTCAGTTCAATTCTCTGCAATCTCGTCTGGAAAACGGCGAAGATCTGGAGATGACTATCCAATTGCGCGAAGAAATTGCTGAACAGCATCGTGCTCTGGCCCAGATCAAAGAAATGGCGGCCAAATACGGCTGCGATATCTCCGGTCCTGCAACTAACGCCCGTGAAGCAGTACAGTGGACTTACTTCGGCTACCTGGCCGCAGTGAAATCCCAGAACGGTGCTGCCATGTCCTTCGGTCGCGTGTCTACCTTCCTTGACGTGTACATTGAACGCGACATGAAAGCCGGCAAACTGACCGAAATCGAAGCGCAAGAGTTGATTGACCATCTGGTAATGAAACTGCGTATGGTTCGCTTCCTGCGTACCCCTGAATACGATGAGCTGTTCTCTGGTGACCCAATCTGGGCAACCGAGTCTCTGGCTGGTATGGGCGTTGATGGCCGTACTCTGGTGACCAAAACCAGTTTCCGCTTCCTGAACACGCTGTACACCATGGGGCCTTCTCCAGAGCCGAACATGACCATTCTGTGGTCTGAGAAACTGCCTTTGAACTTCAAGAAGTTCGCAGCGAAAGTTTCTATCGATACCTCATCTGTACAGTATGAAAACGATGATTTGATGCGTCCTGACTTCAACAACGATGACTATGCCATCGCCTGTTGCGTTAGCCCGATGATCGTCGGTAAGCAAATGCAGTTCTTCGGTGCCCGTGCCAACCTGGCGAAAACCATGTTGTACGCAATCAACGGCGGCGTTGATGAAAAACTGAAAATTCAGGTAGGCCCGAAAGAAGCCCCAATGATGGATGATGTGCTGGACTATGACAAAGTCATGGAACGCATGGATCACTTTATGGATTGGTTGGCTAAACAATACGTGACTTCGCTGAACATCATTCACTACATGCATGACAAGTACAGCTACGAAGCTGCGCTGATGGCTCTGCATGACCGTGATGTGTATCGCACCATGGCTTGTGGTATCGCCGGTCTGTCCGTTGCTGCCGATTCCCTGTCTGCGATCAAATACGCGAAAGTCTCAACTATTCGTGATGAAGATGGTTTGGCTGTCGATTTCAACATCGAAGGCGAATATCCACAATTCGGTAACAACGATTCTCGCGTAGATGATATTGCCTGTGACTTGGTTGAGCGCTTCATGAAGAAAATTCAGAAGCTGCGTACCTACCGTAACGCGGTACCGACTCAATCCGTTCTGACTATTACCTCTAACGTGGTTTATGGTAAGAAAACCGGTAATACTCCAGACGGTCGTCGCGCTGGCGCACCATTTGGCCCAGGCGCTAACCCAATGCACGGTCGTGACCAGAAAGGTGCTGTTGCCTCTCTGACTTCGGTTGCCAAACTGCCGTTTGCCTATGCGAAAGATGGTATCTCTTATACCTTCTCTATCGTACCAAACGCTTTGGGTAAAGATGATGAAGTGCGTAAAGCTAACCTGGCGGGTCTGATGGATGGTTACTTCCATCACGAAGCGTCCATCGAAGGTGGTCAACACCTGAACGTGAACGTGATGAACCGTGAAATGCTGTTAGACGCGATGGAAAACCCGGAGAAATATCCGCAGTTGACTATCCGTGTATCCGGTTACGCTGTTCGCTTCAACGCCTTGACCAAAGAACAACAGCAGGATGTGATTACTCGTACTTTCACCCAGTCGATTTAATCTCCTGCCTACGTAAAATGGCATATACGCAAAGAACCTGGGATGACAGGCCGGTAGCCAACAAACGAACCCCGATGAACTGACTCAGGTCAGTGATTCGGGCAAGTAAACGTAGCGCCCTCTGTTGCTTCAAGTCCTAAGGGTATAAACTTAAAGGCTCCACGACTGTGGGGCCTTTACTTATCAAAACCATCAGTCTTTATCAGCCACAGCACGACGTACTGGCCAGAAAGTCTGTTTTGCCAGCCATCTCCCTCGCGTGGGTGTCCGGCAAAACAGTTTTATCCGACATCATGTCGGCAGCAGTAGTGCCAACTCACTATGTGATCGCCCGAATCACTGAGTTGCCAAGGGCGCCCCTTCTCTTCTGCTTTGTCGACATGATGTTGTTTTCGACTGCCATTGATCGGTCAATTTGGAGAACCCCTGCAATGTCTGTACTTGGTCGCATTCACTCATTCGAATCCTGTGGCACCGTTGATGGCCCTGGTATTCGATTTATCGTTTTCTTCCAGGGTTGCCTCATGCGTTGCCTGTACTGTCACAACCGTGATACCTGGGATACCCACGGCGGTAAAGAGGTCACCGTTGAGGAGTTGGTTAAGGAAGCCGTGACCTATCGCCACTTTATGAATGCATCCGGCGGTGGAGTAACCGCATCCGGCGGTGAAGCTATTTTGCAGGCTGAATTTGTGCGTGACTGGTTCCGTGCCTGCCACAAAGAAGGCATTCACACTTGTCTGGATACCAACGGTTTTGTGCGTCGTTATGACCCAGTGATTGATGAACTGTTGGACGAAACCGATCTGGTGATGCTGGATTTGAAACAAATGGATGACGCCATCCACCAGAATCTGGTGGGTGTATCCAATCACCGTACGCTGGAATTTGCCCGCTATCTGGCCAAACGTAACCAAAAAACCTGGATTCGCTATGTGGTGGTTCCGGGTTGGTCAGATGACGATAAATCCGCCCATATGCTGGGCGAATTCACTCAGAATATGACTAACATCGAGAAAATCGAATTACTGCCTTATCATGAGTTAGGCAAGCATAAATGGGTAGCCATGGGCGAAGAATATAAACTGGACGGCGTTAAGCCACCATCCAAGGAAATTATGGATCGAGTGAAAGGTATACTGGAAAGTTACGGTCACAAAGTGATTTACTGACTTATCGTTTATTCTGCCAGTCGGAATTTCGCAACCGGCTGGCAGAGAGCGTTACACCGCTGCAAAAGGCGTATGTTGTTGATCCGGTTTTTTCAGCAGCATCATCAGATAGACCAAGGCCACTGCCGCGATCATCACAAATAATAAATTGTCGGAAAAATGCTGCATCAACATTGACGTCATCGTTGGCCCAGCCAAACTCCCCATCGTGTAACTCATTAATAATGCCTGATTCATGGCGACCAACTCATCGGAACTGGCTTTTTCACACGCCCACGCCATAGCCACTGGATAGAGCGTAAAACCGGCCGCACCAAGAATAAACAGCGCTGGAGCCATAGCTGCGTGACTCAGCATGGCAACACTACCCAGAATCACCACAAAGACCTGAATACGCAGTACTAGCAGACGACCATAGCGATCAGCCATGCGTCCTACTGGCCATTGTCCAATAATGCCCGAGCTCACCAGCAGCGCCATCCACCATCCCACGTTGGCATCACTCATCCCTTGATGGGATAAATATAGTGGCATCAACCCGTAGAGCGAACCCAGCACAATACCTGAGATAATGCAGCCGTTGATCCCCAACCGGGCGCTACGGCGCTTAAACATCGGCCAAACCTTCACATGAGTGGTTTCAGCCGATTGATTGGCGAAGTGAGCAAACAACAATGGCAACATGGCAGTAATCACTAATGCACTAACCCACGGGATCACGCTGACCAACTGCGTTGAAACCAGACCTAATAGCAGTTGACCGCCGACGGTACCCAAATAGTAGACTGTCATATAAGCAGCCAAAAGCTGACCGCGATTAGTGGGTGTTCCACTCCGCAATAAGGCGCTTTCAACAATCACCCAAATCAGCGCGCAAGCCACACCGGCAAAAAAGCGCCAACTGAGCCAACTCCAAAAGTCCACTGATAGCATGAGTCCGCAGGTAGCGACGGCAAACAACAGGCAGGAATAGTGGTAGCTACGATTAAAGCCGCACAGTTGAATAAGACGTCCTGCAATCAGAGTTCCCGCCAAATTCCCGCTGAAATAAGACGAACTGACTATACCCACTTGCCATACTGGTAGAGTCTGATGTGTAAGCCAAAGTGGTACTAATGTATTTAATACCGCGATTGAAACTGTAAATAGCAAAAGCCCACAGAGCAGTAATAGCACTGGGCGAGTGTATGCGGACATAATGGAACGAGGACCGTTGGCGCGATAAAAAGTGAGCGCATCATGCCACTGGCGATAAAAAAGTCAATGATCCTGAGGGATGCAATAGCACGATATGCTACCGAAGTTTATCAATGCGTATAAATTAAAAAACAAGAATCGATATCAACATCGCTTCTCCTTGATCTACAAGGTAATAACCGAAAAATATTGGTCTGACATGGAACAGTCACATTTTTCTGAAGACATAAAAAAGCCTCGTATTTCGAGGCTTTTTACCATCTAACGAGTGAAAACTATGGCTTAACCGCCGATAAATTCCAAGCCGCCCATATATGAACGCAACACTTCTGGCACTTTAATTCGACCATCAGCCTGCTGATAGTTTTCCAGTACGGCGACCAAAGTACGGCCAACCGCCAGACCAGAACCATTCAAGGTATGAACCAGACGTGGTTTATTATCGGTTTTGCTGCGGCAGCGAGCTTGCATACGGCGCGACTGGAAATCCCACATGTTGGAGCATGAAGAGATTTCACGGTAGGTATTCTGCGCAGGCAGCCACACTTCCAGATCGTAGGTTTTACGTGAACCGAATCCCATATCGCCAGTACACAGCAACATTTTACGATAAGGCAATCCCAGCAATTGCAGCACTTTCTCTGCATGCCCAGTCAGTTCTTCCAGAGCTTCTGTGGAATCTTCCGGACGCACGATTTGTACCAGTTCAACTTTGTCGAACTGGTGCATACGAATCAAACCACGAGTGTCACGGCCATAAGAACCGGCTTCAGAGCGGAAGCACGGAGTATGGGCAGTCATCTTCAATGGCAGGGATTCTTCTTCCAGAATCTCGTCTCGCACCAAGTTGGTAACCGGGACTTCGGCGGTTGGAATCAGCGCATAGTTGCTGCTGGCTGATTCTTCATCCAGTGGTTTGGTATGGAACAGGTCGCCACCGAACTTAGGTAATTGCCCAGTACCATACAGCGTTGCATGGTTAACCAGATAAGGGACGTAAGTTTCCAGATAACCGTGCTTTTCGGTATGCAAATCCAACATGAACTGCGCCAATGCGCGATGCATGCGAGCAATTTGCCCTTTCATCACGACAAAACGTGCACCGGTCAGTTTGACGCCAGCAGCGAAATCCAGACCAGCGGCCATTTCCCCCAGAGACACATGATCACGAACGTCGAAATCATACTGCTGCGGTTGACCCCAGCGGCTCACTTCCAGGTTATCGTTTTCATCTTTACCTATCGGCACCGAATCGTCTGGCAAGTTAGGAATAGAAAGCGCCAAATCACGGATTTCGTTTTGCAGCGTTTCCAGTTCCGCTTTAGCGGCATCCAACTTGTCACCCAGCGTATTGACTTCAAGACGCAATGGCTCGATATCTTCACCACGAGCTTTTGCCGCACCGATCATTTTCGATCGCGAATTACGCTCTGCTTGCAGACTTTCTGTTTCAGTTTGTAAAACCTTGCGGCGGGCTTCTTGCGCGCGCAATGTATCAACATCCAGTTTAAAACCTCTGCGAGCAAGTTTTTCTGCGACTGCGTCTAGCTCATTGCGCAGCATATTGGGATCGAGCATGCTAGTCCTGTGCTTGTAGTTAAAAATAAAAGATTGTTAGAAGGAATCTTACTGGCGTAAACAGAGTAACTCACCGCTTACCAAGTAGTTATAAAGATAACCTTACCGCAATGACCCGGCTAGCGGTAGCGTTTTATCGGGCTATTTTGATCCTGCTCAGCCAACCATGCCAGCTTTTCACCAATTTTGCCCTCAAGACCGCGAGAAGTCGGCAAATAGTAGCGGGTTGCCGCCATTTCAGGTGGAAAATAGTTCTCTCCCGCCGCATAAGCATTGTGCTCATCATGAGCGTAGCGATACTCGGCTCCCAACCCCATTTCTTTCATTAGTTTGGTTGGCGCATTGCGTAAATGCTCCGGCACGTCAAAATCCGGCATTTCACGCGCATCGTGCATTGCCGCTTTAAAGGCGGTGTAAACCGCATTACTTTTCGGTGCACAGGCCAGATAAACAATGGCTTGGGCGATTGCCCGCTCACCTTCAGCTGGCCCAACGCGGGTAAAACAATCCCAGGCGGAAATGGCCACTTGCATCGCCCGTGGATCGGCATTCCCGACGTCTTCAGAAGCAATGGCCAGCAGACGACGCGCAACGTACAGTGGATCGCCGCCAGCGGTAATGATGCGCGCGTACCAATACAGTGCAGCATCCGGCGCTGATCCCCGCACCGATTTATGCAACGCTGAAATCAGATCGTAATAACGGTCGCCTTTATTA
This sequence comes from Yersinia ruckeri ATCC 29473, assembly GCF_000754815.1. GTDB lineage: Bacteria > Pseudomonadota > Gammaproteobacteria > Enterobacterales > Enterobacteriaceae > Yersinia > Yersinia ruckeri. Next base: position 2,116,086 of record NZ_KN150747.1, on the reverse strand, counting down.
TCAAAGCGGGCGCTGCGCTCGCCTGAAACCTCTTTTAACAGCTCCGGCGTTAGAACACGGACACCGCTGGCATCAACTTCAGCCATGTCTGCCATCATTTCCAGGCTGTTAAGCGCACGACGAGCGTCACCACCGACCAGTTCCGACATCATGCGACGAGTTTCATCCAACAGTTTGATATTCTGCCCGCCCAACCCTCGGGGACTATCAAACATCGCCTGATCGATGACTTTTTCGATATCCGCCGCCGTTAAGGCTTTTAGCAGATAAACCCGCGCCCGTGAAAGCAAGGCTGAATTCAGTTCAAAAGAGGGATTTTCGGTGGTCGCGCCGATAAATGTGATAGTGCCATCTTCAATATGCGGTAAAAAAGCATCCTGCTGGCTTTTGTTAAACCGATGAACTTCATCAACAAACAGAATGGTGCGTCGCCCTGCATCGCGATTTTGCCGCGCTCGTTCGATTGCCTCACGGATCTCTTTGATCCCGGAAGTGACGGCAGAAATTCGCTCAACATCAGCCTGCCCATAGCGGCCAATAATTTCAGCCAATGTGGTTTTACCGGTCCCCGGCGGCCCCCACAGGATCATCGAATGCAGTTGTCCCGCTTCGATAGCCCGTGGCAAAGGCTTGCCCGGAGCCAGCAAATGCTGCTGGCCAATATACTCAGCCAATGTTAATGGCCGCATTCGCGCGGCCAAAGGCTGAAATTCATTTTGAGAAAAATCGAGAGACAGGTTACTCACTGATACCTCACTGGCGCTGGTCGTCCAGCGTCACTCCCTGCGGCGGAGTAAACTTAAACTTGCTGGCATCGGCTGAACTGTTTTGCTGGCCTTTCAGTACGTATGCACTGCGTTGACCGTCCTGTTCGATCGCGGTGAAGCCTTTGATTGTACCGCTTGGCGTAACGCTGATGGCGAACTGCTTAAGATTTCCGCTTGCCGCTTTTGGCGTCAACTCGAAATCATCGCCCTTTTGTTTTACGTTATATTGTTTCCAGTCTTCCGGGTTGTTGCGTGTGATCAACATAAATGGCGTATTACCCGTGGCGTTCTTCAGCCAGGTTGCCGTTGCTTGCTCCACGAAAGGGTTGTAGAACCAGAGCGTTTCACCATCAGAAATCAGTATGCTTTCGTCTGGTGAAGTCATATGCCAGTTAAATAAATTCGGGCGTTTCACCCACAACTCCCCTTCACCTTCCTGAACCGCCGCGCCATCAGAGCTGGTGACACTTTGCGAGAACTTCGCGTGGAAACTGTTAACTTTACTCAGTCGGCCTTGTAAATCCTGGTTGGCATCAGCCAAAGCAGAGGCAGAAATCATACTAGAGAGCAAACAGCAGGCAACGAGCAGTTTTTTCATTATTCCAAACACCTTTTAAATGCTATTACCCCGGCAACCATTGTCACAGGGACCGTATTCAATACTGAACTATCCGTACTCTAGCCAAAGACAATGACTCAGCGATAGCTCAATAGTCTGATAAATAGAGCGGTTTACGCTTCTTTGCACAAGGGCCGCGATGCGGCCCTTTATAACGTGATGATCCGATCATTGGCATGGTTTATTCGTGAGGTGGCGGAGCCAAAACTTCACGATTACCATTATGCCCTTGTGGACTAACAATTTGCTGTGCTTCCATTTGTTCGATAATACGAGCAGCCCGGTTATAACCGATACGGAATTGACGTTGAACCCCGGAAATTGAGGCTCGGCGTTTTTCCAGCACAAAACTGACCGCCTGATCGAATAGTGGATCCAGATCTTCATCGCTGTCTAACCCAAAGGCACCGGACTCACTGTCATCATTACCGTTCAGAATGCTTTCAATATACTGCGGACGCCCACGGGCTTTCCAGTCATTGACCACCGCATGTACTTCCTGATCGCGCACAAAGGCTCCGTGTACACGTACCGGTATCGATGAGTTTGGTGCCATATACAGCATATCCCCCATCCCAAGCAGTGATTCAGCGCCGCCCTGGTCCAGAATGGTGCGGGAGTCGATTTTACTCGAGACAGTGAAGGCAATGCGAGTTGGAATATTGGCTTTAATCAAACCAGTGATGACATCAACCGAAGGCCGCTGAGTAGCCAATACCAGATGGATACCTGCGGCACGCGCTTTTTGCGCCAAACGGGCGATCAGCTCTTCCACTTTTTTACCGACAGTCATCATCAAATCGGCAAATTCATCCACCAGCACCACAATATATGGCAGTTTCACCAACATCGGCGGTTCGATATCCATGCCATCGCCCGGTTTCCAGAACGGATCTGGAATCGGTCGGCCCATCGCTTCTGCCTGAGCCACACGTTCGTTGTAACCTGCAAGGTTACGGACACCAAGTGCTGACATCAGCTTATAGCGACGTTCCATCTCCCCCACACACCAGCGCAATGCATTGGCAGCATCCTTCATATCAGTAACCACTTCGGTTAACAGATGAGGAATGCCTTCATACACTGACAGTTCCAGCATTTTCGGGTCGATCATGATAAAGCGCACTTCGTCTGGTGTGGCTTTATACAAGATACTGATAATCATGGCATTGACGCCGACCGATTTACCCGAACCGGTCGTACCAGCAACCAGCAAATGCGGCATTTTAGCTAAATCGGCTACCACTGGCTGCCCTGAGATATCTTTCCCCAGAACAATTGCCAGTGGTGACGGATTATCACGGAATTTGGCACAATCGAGCACTTCCCGCAGATAAACCGTCTGGCGATGCTTATTCGGCAATTCCAGACCAACATAAGGTTTACCGGGAATAACCTCAACAACGCGCACCGCGATGGCCGAAAGTGAACGCGCCAAATCGCGGGACAAGTTAGAAATTCTCGATGCCTTAACGCCGGGAGCTAAATCCAGTTCAAAACGAGTAATAACCGGCCCTGGTGAAATACCCACCACTTCAGCCTTAACGCGATAGTCGCCAAGACGAGCCTCAACCAAGCGGGCGGTCTGTTCCAACGCAAACATATCGACAGGCTCTTCCTCTTCTGGCGGTGAGGTCAGTAGATCCAGCGTTGGCAGCGGCGTGGTCGGCTTTTGCAATGGTTGATCGTTACGCATCAGGAATGGGTGAATCAGGCTATCCATCGCCACTACCGGCTGGTGAACGGGCTGTGGTGCAGCCGACGTTTGCGGTGCTGTTGCCGCACCAGTTGATGCCGCAGGCTGTTGATAACCCGGAGCAATCGGCTGGTGATAAACTGGCTCCGTCGGTTGTTGATAAGCCGGGGCAACCGGTTGTGGTTCTGACTCTGGCTGTGTGACTTGGATGTCTACAGGCGACAGTGTGAATAAGGGTTCACGCGGCGAATCATCGACCAAATCAGCAACCGGTGAGAAAGTGAAGGCATTATGTGTATCAATCGGTCGGTTATCCTGAACGATCACAGATTCCACCTCAGGCTGAATGCCATACCGATTCTGTTGCTGCGCAGCGAAAGCTTGACGCAGTTCAGCTTCTTGTAATGCCTGCTCGTCCTCCGGTTGATAAGACGGTTCAACCGCCAGCCCTGATTCTACTGCATAGTTTTCGCCATAGCGCTGATTCTGTTGGTCTGCGAAGGCCTTACGCAATATCGCCTGTTGCAGCGCTTCCTCATCCTGCTGAGCTTCTTCACTTTGCGGTAATGCTGGCGAAACTTCATCCTGCTGCGCACGTTGCGCTTGTTCTGCCATCCGTTGGGAAGGCAGCTTAATACCATAGGATGCCATTTCGCGACGGGTAGGAATTCGCACTGGATTTGGCCGTGGTAATTCAGGGCCAATACCTTGTTTAACCTGCGAGTTGCTATCACTGATGGCAGTAAATGCAGGCATAAAGGTCGTACCCGCTGCAGCCACAGCCCCCAGCGTCGGATTGGTCACGCTGGCAGAAACACCGAAAGCGGCAGTGGCCGCGCCCGTGCCAAGCGCAGCGCTTCCTGGATTAAGATAAGCCGTTGGTTCTACCTGGTCGCTATGTCCTTGGGCGGCACTGAAATCAAACGGCGAAGCCGCAGATTCGTGAGGTCGTTCCCATGCGCCCAACTGAGGCTCATGTTTCTCGACTTGCAGCGTGGAAGTCGGTTGAGTTGGTGCCGGGGTATCCTCTGGAATCTCAAAGGAATACAACGGTGGCGTAGTCGTATTGACTGTCATCGGCGATACACTGTGACCAGCCGCCTGCGCCGGAGCAGCAACTGGCGTAGTTTCTGCCGTCGCCCATGCGGGATATGCGGGTTGGTCGCCATCGTCCGTCGCGCGTAATGAACTTAATAACGGATCATACTCTTCTACAGCGACCACGGGAGTGGATACGGCATCTGCACGCTCTTCATGTGTTTCTGCCAGGATGTCGACGACCGACGGAGCAGAGAACAACACATCGTCATCATCTGCACTGGCCGCAGCGGTCGCGGATAATGCAGAAGTCGCCGCGATAGCAACCGCTGGCGGGTGTTCTCTCTCAGTCACCGCGTCCGAGACCAAAACATCATCTTCATCATCGAGATAACGTTCTTCACGGCGGGAGCGATTAGTCAGGAAAGCCAGAGAGCCTAGCACCACACCGCCGATTTTTTCAGCGATAACCAACCATGACCAGCCGGTAAACAGGGTCAGTCCCACAGCCCAGATGCATAACAAGGTTAATGTTGCACCTACGCCGTTGAACCACGGCAACATGGCGTTACTGAACAGACTGCCAATGACGCCGCCGGAGGCAAAGTAATAGATATCATCAACATTAAGTGCAGCCAGCCCGCATGAAGTCAAAATCAATGCCAGTGAACCAATCAGGCGAAGGGATAGACTAAAGTAATCAAGATGATCGTGGCTTTCACGCTGCCGGAACGCCGCCCAGCACAGCATCACCATAATAGGTGGAATAACATAAGCCAACACACCAAAGGTGAAGAATAATGTATCAGCCATCCAGGCACCGACACCGCCTCCCCAATTATGGATAGGTTCGTGCCATGCGGTTTGTGACCAGCTTGGATCGGAGGGATTGAAACTCACCAGCGCAGCCATTAGGTACGCTGCCAAAATAGTTACCACAATCAGCACGGCTTCCAGCATACGACGACCGTTACTGAGTTTTTTCAGGGTAACTTCTTTATCTTCTGTATATTCCTGGCTCAAGAAAGGCTCTCCAGGTTCCTGTGAATTGGTATAGCAACAACGCCGAGAACCCTTCTCGGCGCTGAAACTGTATGAATAAACAGGAGTGTAACCAAATTACTCAGGTTTTGCACCTGCCCGTTTATCGCGTCTTGATCACAAGACGGTTGCTTTGTTTGACTTCTTCCATCACTACGTAAGTACGGGTGTCATTCACGCCCGGCAGACGCAGCAAGGTTTCGCCAAGCAATTTACGATAGGCAGACATATCTGGCACTCGGGTTTTCAGCAAATAGTCAAAATCACCGGAAACCAGATGACACTCTTGAATTTCATCAAGTTTTTGCACTGCGGTGTTAAATTGCTCAAACACATCTGGCGCACCACGATTCAGAGTAATCTCAACCACGACCAGCAATGCAGCATCCAGATATTGAGGATTAAGCAGAGCGGTATAACCTTGAATGAAATCTTGACGCTCTAAACGGCGAACCCGCTCCAGACAAGGCGTAGGCGATAATCCTACTCGTTTTGACAGCTCTACGTTAGAGATTCGACCATCCTTTTGAAGTTCATTCAGGATGTTACGGTCAATACGGTCAAGCTCCTTCCCCGGGCGTTTTTTATTGTCTATCATCTCATTGTCTCTCTTAATTTCCTTGAATCCGTTACATGCCCTAACCGGAAGTCGGTGTTATGAGCCTGCCACAGACAAAGACCCACAGCCTGTTTTTATGCAAATATATCAACACGTTTATCACTCACACCTTGTCTGTCCAATCGCATGCGAGGTACTCGATGATTATTAGCGTCCCGAAAGAGATGAAAACATCCAGGCCCCCGTTGACATTGATTTCAGCGAGGCTGAGAAAATATCGCGTGTAGCCACCCAGCATTAATCGAAAATATTCCAGGATTTTCGATTGGCACCAGCGATGCCAATTCTAAAGTCATGGCACGCAGATAATTTCTTCTTCCTAGGATGTTTTCGCAAATGTACAGCCGATTGTCAAAGTAAAAGAAGTTAAATCAGTAGAACGTGCCAGATAAAAAATCTTACCCGCACATTTTTCCCCCATTGTTACTCTTTTTTGTTCACCGAAAAATCAGACGAAAAAAGTCGCTGGTACCGCGTTAAACAACATACTGGGCTGCATATTTCGTGGGAACTCAGCAAAAACCGGCGATTCCGGCGATACGCCAGATAGAAATACAACCAGAATGACTGACTGACCCAAGATGATTTTTTCCTAACTGCTTATTCTTAATACATTTCGCAGAAAAAATAGTTATCACCTATCAAACAAATCGCTAACAACATTTTTGTACGCTTTTTTTACGTCCATATTTTCCCTACAATCGCTGACATTGTCCGCCAATAATGTAGTAAAGAGGTATTCATGAACACGGCTAAACACAGCAAATTAATTATTCTTGGTTCAGGTCCGGCGGGTTACACCGCAGCAGTTTATGCTGCGCGCGCCAACCTGAAACCCGTTTTGATTACCGGTATGGAAAAAGGCGGTCAGCTCACCACCACCACTGAAGTTGAAAACTGGCCCGGTGATCCAGAAGGTCTGACTGGCCCAGCACTGATGGAACGCATGCATGAACATGCGGCAAAATTCCAGACCGACATCATTTTCGACCATATTCAGAAAGTTGACCTGCAACAGCGTCCATTCCGTTTGGTGGGTGACAGTGAAGAATATACCTGTGACGCGCTGATTATCGCCACGGGTGCCTCTGCCCGTTATTTAGGGTTGGAATCTGAAGAAGCGTTTAAAGGCAAAGGGGTTTCTGCCTGCGCAACCTGCGATGGATTTTTCTATCGTGGTCAGAAAGTCGCGGTTGTCGGTGGCGGCAATACCGCCGTGGAAGAAGCGTTGTATCTGGCTAATATCGCCGAAGAAGTGCATTTAATCCATCGTCGTGAAACTTTCCGTTCAGAGAAAATTCTGATCGACCGTTTGATGGAAAAAGTGGCCAACGGTAATATCGTGCTGCACACCAACCGCACTCTGGACGAAGTATTAGGCGACCAAATGGGCGTGACCGGCGTGCGTTTAGGTTCGACCACAAACAACGAAACTCAAGAACTGGCGGTTGCTGGCGTATTCATTGCCATTGGACATAGCCCAAACACCGCTATCTTTGGCGATCAATTGGCGTTGGAAAACGGCTATATCAAAGTACAGTCCGGTATTCAGGGTAATGCCACCCAAACTTCTGTGCCTGGGGTCTTTGCTGCCGGGGATGTTATGGATCATATTTATCGTCAGGCCATTACCTCAGCAGGTACTGGCTGCATGGCGGCGCTGGATGCGGAACGTTATCTGGACGGTTTGGCAAACGATAAATAACTGCGTGGTTGCAAGATAACTCGTCTCTAGCATTTTTATCGGCCATTTTTACTGGCGGCTTAACCTCAGGTTGGCCGCCTTCTTATTTGTTATTATCCTCTCTTCATTATTTTCTGAATTAAGATGAACGAGGAAAGCGGTTTTTCACGCCAATAAAAAGTCAATATACAGTTGAGAGAAATAGAGGGGAACAGGCGGTTCGTTTATTCTATGTGATAACTTACATGTCGGTAATTTGTTATTTATTTGTAAATCATTCGTTTCGTTATTCTTTTGGCACTTGCCGAATATATATCAAGAATCCACGTTTTTTCTAATTGATAATCAAGGCGCTAAATCAAAAGTCTGCACTCTCGTCTTTTCTGCAACTCTCTTTAAAACCTCGTTTCTCCCCTTATTTGTTTTCACAAGGTGCTATGACGCGGTAACATTAGATTTCGTTGGTTTATCCCCAACCAGGAGTAGACATCTAATGATAATTTTATCATCCATTTTCCTGCGCAGAATAATTGCCTGATGAATAAAACAAGACAATATGAATTGATTCGTTGGCTGAAAAAACAAAGCGCGCCTGCGCAACGTTGGCTCCGCCTTTCCATGCTGCTGGGTTTGCTCAGTGGGCTGTTGATTATTGCGCAAGCCTGGTTATTAGCCGGATTACTGCAAGCCCTGATTATGGAGCATATCCCGCGAGATACCTTGGTTACCGATTTTGGGTTGCTGGCAGGTACTTTCGCTCTGCGCGCCGTTATCAGCGGGTTACGTGAACGCGTCGGTTTTATTTGTGGGATGAAGATTCGCCTGCAAATCCGCAAAATGGTGTTGGATAAGCTGGAGCAGCTCGGTCCATCCTGGGTAAAAGGCAAACCTGCCGGTAGTTGGGCGACCATTATTCTTGAGCAAATTGAAGATATGCAGGATTACTATTCCCGCTATCTACCGCAGATGTACTTGGCAGGTCTGATTCCGTTGTTGATTCTGATTGCCGTATTCCCGATTAACTGGGCTGCTGGGCTGATTCTGTTTGTCACCGCTCCGCTGATCCCGATATTTATGGCATTGGTCGGTTTGGGTGCCGCAGACGCCAATCGGCGCAACTTTGTCGCATTGGCACGTTTAAGTGGCAACTTCCTTGACCGGCTGCGCGGTCTGGATACGCTGCGCCTATTCAACCGCGCCAAAGCTGAAACTGACCAGATTCGCGATTCCTCCGAAGATTTTCGCAGCCGTACCATGGAAGTATTGCGGATGGCATTTCTCTCCTCCGCCGTACTGGAGTTCTTTGCCGCCATTTCCATCGCTGTCGTCGCGGTTTATTTTGGGTTTTCCTATCTTGGCGAACTGAACTTCGGCAGTTATGGCACTGGCGTGACGCTGTTTGCCGGTTTTTTGGTGCTTATTCTGGCTCCCGAGTTTTATCAACCGCTGCGAGATTTGGGCACCTTCTACCACGCTAAAGCTCAGGCGGTGGGTGCGGCGGAATCTCTGGTGACCTTTTTAAGCAGTGAAGGTGAGGCCATCGGTCAAGGCGATAAAATACTGCCGCCAGAGAAAACCGTGACTCTGGAAGCGACAGAGTTGGAGATCCTCGCACCCAACGGTACCCGCTTGGCTGGCCCGCTCAACTTCACTCTACTGCCCGGCCAACGCGTTGCCGTTGTCGGCCAAAGTGGTGCGGGGAAAAGTTCGTTACTCAACCTGCTATTGGGTTTCCTGCCCTATCGTGGTTCTTTGCAGGTTAATGGCATCGAACTGCGCGAACTGGCACCTCAGGCATGGCGCAGCCAGCTCAGTTGGGTGGGGCAGAATCCTCATTTGCCAGAGCAAACGCTGGCCGCCAATATTCTACTTAACCAGCCCGATGCCAGCGAACAACAGCTGAACAGCGCCATTGAGCGAGCTTATATCAATGAGTTTATTACTGATTTGCCTGATGGATTAGCCACTGAAATTGGCGACCACTCTGCCCGATTGTCTGTTGGGCAAGCGCAACGAGTTGCTGTGGCGCGTGCATTGCTAAATCCATGCCGATTGCTGCTCTTGGATGAGCCAACGGCCAGTCTCGATGCTCATAGTGAACAATTGGTGATGAAAGCGCTGAGCGATGCTTCGCGGGCACAAACTACCTTGCTGGTAACCCATCAGTTGGAAGATACGCTGGATTACGACCAAATATGGGTGATGGATCAGGGATTACTGGTTCAGCAAGGAAATTACGCCACCCTAAGTCAATCTGTCGGGCCGTTCGCCAGCCTGCTGTCGCATCGCAGTGAGGAACTTTGATCATGCGTGTACTTCTCCCCTTCCTGGCGCAGTATCGTCGTCATTGGTTTTTGATCAGCTTGGGCATACTCCTGGCGATTATCACGCTGCTGGCCAGTATCGGCTTACTCACACTGTCCGGTTGGTTCCTTGCCGGAACAGCGTTGGCTGGCCCCGCAGGATTATATACGTTTAACTATTTATTGCCTGCGGCTGGGGTGCGCGGCGCGGCGATTCTACGTACAGCAGGACGTTATGCCGAGCGAGTCGTCAGCCACGATGCCACGTTCCGGGTACTGGCTCATCTACGGGTTTTCGCTTTTCAGCGCATTTTACCGCTATCCCCTGCGGGTATTGCCCGTTTTCGTCAAAGCGAAGTGCTTAACCGCTTGGTTGCTGATGTCGATACATTGGATCATCTCTATCTGCGTGTTATTTCACCGCTCATCGCAGCCATTGCCATTATTGCGGCAGTCACTTTCGGACTGAGTTTCCTCGATGTTGATCTGGCGTTAACGCTTGGCGTGATCCTGCTGGGATTACTGCTGATTCTGCCACTGATCTTCTATCGTGCAGGCCAGCCGATTGGGGTCGATCTCACCCGTTTCCGCAGTCAGTATCGCTCGCAACTCACTTGCTGGCTGCAAGGCCAGGCTGAATTGCTGGTGTTTGGCGCTCTCGGGCGTTTTCGTCAAACACTAGAAGAAATAGAGCAACGCTGGCTCGCACGTCAGCAGCAGCAGGCTTCGCTGGCTGGGCTGGCACAGGCACTCATGATTCTCGCATCCGGCCTGACCGTGACGCTGATCTTATGGCTGGCAGCGGCAGGCGTCGGTGGCGATACCCAACCCGGCGCACTGATTGCGCTGTTTGTTTTTTCATCATTAGCCGCCTTTGAGGCGTTATTGCCCGTTGCTGGTGCTTTCCAGCATCTTGGGCAGGTCATTGCCTCTGCCGAACGCGTCGCACAGCTTATTGCACAAAAACCTGAAGTGACCTTCCCGTTAAGCGGGCCAGACGCGACTACTCAGGTAACGCTGAGCGTCTCGCAGGTGAGTTTTACCTACCCAGGGCAACCATTGCCGGTATTACAGGATATATCGCTGTCACTGGCTGCTGGGGAGCATATCGCGCTACTTGGCCGCACTGGTTGCGGTAAATCGACATTATTGCAGTTACTGACCCGCGCTTGGGATGCCGATCAGGGCCAAATTTTGCTCAATGGGCAACCGCTAGCCCGTTACGACGAGGCCACACTGCGCCAAATGATGACCGTTGTTAGCCAGCGGGTGCACGTATTTAGCAGCACGTTGCGGCAGAATTTGCTGTTGGCATGCCCAAATGCCAGCGATCAGCAACTGGTCACCGCTTTGCAGCAGGTCGGGCTGGATAATTTGCTGGAGAACGAGGAAGGACTCAACGCGTGGATGGGTGATGGGGGTCGTCCCTTGTCCGGCGGTGAACAACGCCGACTGGGCATTGCCCGCGCCCTGCTCCATCCGGCACCGTTGTGGTTGCTGGATGAGCCTACCGAAGGACTCGATGCCGAAACCGAACAACAGATTCTGATGTTACTACGCCAACACTGCCAGCATAAGAGTCTGATTCTGGTCACCCACCGTTTGTATGGATTGGAATATATGGATCGGATATGCGTCATGGACGGTGGCCATATCGTCGAACAAGGGAATCATCAAACCTTATTGAAAAATAAGGGCCGCTATTATCAATTCCGCCAGCGACGCTAAAACAATTTTTGGCTAATGTTATCGAATGCCGCTAGAACAACGGCGGCATTATCAATACCCTACAGCTAGATGCGCCTGTGAGCGCCGTTAAGGGGATTTATGCGTCTTACCCACCTATCATCACATTCTTACGCGTTCCCTGCGCCTGAGCTGGCTCTGCGCGAACCTAATGGCTTATTGGCACTCGGCGGTGATTTATCCGCACCACGTCTGCTGGCGGCCTATCAGCGTGGTATTTTCCCGTGGTTTAATCCCAGCGAGATGATTTTATGGTGGTCACCGGATCCACGCGCGGTGCTTTACCCAGCAGAACTGCATATCAGCCGCAGCATGCGCCGTTTTCATCGCCGTTGCCCTTATCGTTTTACCCTCAATCAGGCTTTCGCCGATGTGGTAGCAGCCTGCGCTGATCGACCGGATGACGGCACCTGGATTGGTCATGAAGTACAACAAGCCTATTGCCAGTTGCACGGGATGGGCCACGCCCACTCGCTGGAGGTCTGGCAGGATGATGAACTGGTCGGTGGGCTATATGGTATTGCCATGGGAGCATTATTTTGCGGAGAATCAATGTTTAGCCGTGCAGAGAATGCGTCAAAAAGCGGATTAATGGCTTTTTGTCATCATTTTACCCATCATGGAGGAGAACTGATTGACTGTCAGGTCCTCAACGCTCACACTGCGTCGCTGGGTGCGAGAGAGATCCCTCGCAGCCACTTTTTGCAGCACTTGAGTCAACTCCAGTTTAGTCCGCTACCGGCTGAATGCTGGTTACCGCAATCGCTGGATATCGAAATCGCGATGCAGTAAAGATCAATGTTACAAAAGCACCCCACATTAGGCTTCATCCCTTCCTCAGCAGACTAATTTTGCAGAAATGGTGTGATGACTGCCAACACTTCTTTACATAATGTGGGTTTTTCGGCATTATCTTGCCGGTTAAAAACTAAGGTAGTTACTCCTAGAGGATTCGATGGCCAAAGAAGACAATATTGAAATGCAGGGCACCGTTCTTGATACGCTGCCGAACACCATGTTCCGTGTTGAATTGGAAAACGGGCACGTGGTAACCGCTCATATCTCCGGTAAAATGCGTAAAAACTATATCCGCATCCTGACGGGTGACAAAGTCACTGTAGAGCTGACCCCGTACGACCTGAGCAAAGGCCGCATTGTCTTCCGTAGCCGTTAATCGGTTGCCAAGTCGCTAGTCGCTAGCGAGCTCTGAGGATGTAGTCCCCCTCCGACGCCCTTACCATTTATTGGCTAGGGCGTTTTGCTTTTTTTGCAATTTATCTTTTCGGCGCGATATCTCAGCGTAGTAGCGCCCAGCAGATTGACAGAAAAAATTGACAGAAAAATAAAAAGGCGATATCGCTATCGCCCTTCCATTTATTCAACTGTTGATTTCAACTTCTGACGTCAACTTAACTGATAATGTTGCACTTAGTGTACCGCACCTTCCGTTTTACGTTTTTGCGCACTTTGGAATTCATAAGCCAGTTGCTGTTTATCTTTATCCAATCCGACAGAAACAGAGCCGCCATCAACCAGTGAGCCAAACAGCAGTTCATTTGCCAGCGGTTTTTTCAGGTTTTCCTGAATCACCCGCGTCATTGGCCGCGCACCCATGGCTCTGTCATAGCCTTTTTCAGATAACCAATTACGAGCCTCATCACTGACTTCCAGTGAAACGCCTTTGGCGTCCAATTGAGCCTGCAACTCGACGATAAACTTGTCGACGACCTGTTGGATAATCTGAGTCGATAAGTGGTTGAACCAAATAATGTTATCTAACCGGTTACGAAACTCCGGCGTAAATACCTTTTTGATTTCTTCCATCGCGTCAGTGCTGTTGTCCTGGCGCTGGAAACCAATGGAGGTACGCTGAGTTTCCCGCACACCAGCATTGGTGGTCATCACGAGAATGACATTGCGAAAATCAGCCTTGCGTCCATTGTTATCCGTTAGTGTGCCGTTATCCATTACCTGTAACAGCAGGTTGAAGACATCCGGATGCGCTTTTTCAATCTCATCCAGTAACAATACCGCATGAGGATGTTTGATAACTGCATCCGTCAACAGGCCACCCTGATCGTAACCGACGTAGCCCGGAGGCGCACCGATCAGGCGACTGACCGTATGACGCTCCATATATTCTGACATATCAAAGCGTAACAGCTCGATATCCAAAGCTTTAGCCAGTTGCACCGTGACTTCCGTTTTACCTACCCCAGTCGGACCAGCAAACAGGAAGGAGCCAACGGGCTTGTTCTCATGACCCAGACCAGCACGGCTCATCTTGATAGCTTCGGTCAGAGCTTCAATCGCCCTATCCTGCCCGAATACCAGCATATTCAGACGGCTACTGAGATTTCGCAGAACATCACGATCGCTGGCAGAAACGGTTTTCTCCGGAATACGCGCAATCCGTGCAACCACCGATTCGATATCCGATACGTTGACCGTTTTTTTGCGTTTGCTGGCTGGCATCAAACGGCTGCGAGCGCCCGCTTCATCAATAACGTCAATGGCTTTATCCGGCAAGTGACGATCATTGATATATTTCACCGACAGTTCGACTGCGGCTCGGATGGCTTTTGCGGTATAGCGAACATCGTGGTGCGCTTCGTATTTCGGTTTCAAGCCATTGATAATTTGCACGGTTTCTTCTGGCGTCGGTTCCACAATATCAATTTTCTGGAAGCGGCGTGCTAACGCACGATCTTTCTCAAAGATATTGCTGAATTCCTGATAGGTCGTTGAACCGATAACCCGAATTTTTCCGCTGGATAGCAACGGTTTGATCAGATTGGCTGCATCAACTTGCCCGCCGGAAGCGGCACCCGCACCGATAATGGTGTGGATTTCATCAATAAACAGGATGCTGTCTTTATCCTGCTCCAGTTGTTTCAGCAGCGCTTTAAAACGTTTCTCGAAATCACCGCGATACTTGGTTCCGGCCAGCAAAGAACCGATATCCAGCGAGTACAGCGTACATTCCGCCATCACTTCCGGTACATCGCCCTGTACAATGCGCCAGGCAAGACCTTCAGCTATCGCGGTTTTACCTACGCCAGATTCTCCAACCAGTAGTGGGTTATTTTTACGGCGGCGGCAAAGAACCTGAATAGCACGTTCCAGTTCTTTCTCGCGACCGATCAGCGGGTCGATGCCACCAACGCGCGCCAGTTGGTTAAGATTGGTGGTGAAGTTCTCCATACGATCTTCCCCTCCCGCCGGTTCTTCATTCACCGGATTTTCTGCATTAGGCGCTTGACCCGGTTCATCTTTGCGCGCGCCATGAGAAATAAAGTTCACCACATCCAAACGGCTGACATCGTGTTTACGCAGCAGATAAGCCGCCTGAGATTCTTGTTCACTAAAGATGGCAACCAGTACGTTCGCACCGGAAACTTCATTGCGACCGGATGACTGAACATGGAAAACGGCGCGTTGTAGTACGCGCTGGAAGCTTAGCGTAGGTTGGGTGTCTCGCTCTTCCTCGGTAGCCGGTAATGTCGGCGTGGTTTGTTCGATAAAGGCTTCCAGTTCTTGGCGTAACGCCACCAAATCAACCGAACAGGCCTCTAGCGCTTCTCTCGCGGCAGGGTTGCTGAGTAATGCCAGCAACAGGTGCTCCACGGTCATAAACTCGTGTCTGTGCTCACGCGCTCTGGCGAAAGCCATATTAAGGCTGAGTTCAAGTTCTTGATTGAGCATAGGCACCTCCCCAATAAATTGCCTTAATCAGGCTTTTTCCAGCGTACAAAGCAATGGATGCTCGTTCTCCCTGGCGTATTGATTTACGTGTGCAACTTTTGTTTCTGCAACTTCCGCAGTGAACACCCCACAAATTGCCTTCCCTTTATAATGAACGTTCAACATCAACTGGGTTGCACGCTCAATATCATAAGAAAAGAACTTTTGTAGAACGTCAATCACAAATTCCATCGGTGTGTAATCGTCGTTGTTAAGTATAACTTTATACATAGACGGCGGTTTTAGCGCATCGATTTGTTTATCTTTGACTAAATGCTCAAAATTCAGCCAGTCGTTGTTATTGCCCATTGCTTACCCATCATTTCACTGAATCATACAAAAGCAACATTCAGTACCGGTTATAAGACCATTCTGTATCGATTTCTATTGTTATTTTAACATCTCTTGCGGTGAAGTGCCGCTTTAGAAACCGGCGAAAAAACTCGCATCCAAAATAGCAAAATTGTAACCAAATAAACGCAATAGCGTTATCTGCATCAAACTTTTATGAACTCATCCGCGATGAGAAAAGCCGCCCACTTGACGTTAATCGCATTTCCACTAGAGTGTAAATTTGTGGACTGCTGAAGTTTTAACCAACTTGCATTCACTTTAACCGGCGATTACCTCATCTAAAATTAAAATAACCTTGCGAGGGATGTAGAAGTATGGAGACAGGTACTGTTAAGTGGTTCAATAACGCCAAGGGCTTTGGGTTTATCTGCCCGGAAAACGGCGGCGAAGATATTTTTGCACATTATTCCACAATTCAGATGGATGGTTATCGAACGCTGAAAGCGGGTCAACAAGTTAACTTTGATATCCATCAAGGCCCCAAAGGCAATCATGCCAGTCTGATTGTGCCGTTGGACATGATAGCCATTGCCTGACACCAAAGTCACTGCGATTCAAAATGCCAGCCGCTATTCGACTGGCATTTTTGTTTTTATACTGCGTTAATCCATTAATGTTACGCCATTAGATAGGTGCCGTCTGTTCACTTATTCTCGTGCCAAGGCGTCGATCGGGTTTAATCTGGCCGCACTGCGAGCCGGCAGATAGCCGAATACCACCCCAATTACCGTTGAGCACAAGAAGGCACTGATCAGCGCCGTGGTCGAGAAGGTGACTTCCCAGCTAGGTAGAACCAGTTGCACGGCCATTCCAATAGCAAATGACAGCGTTATACCCAAGGCTCCCCCCACCAGACAAACCAAAACGGCCTCAATAAGAAATTGCTGCATCACATCACTGGATCGCGCACCCACGGCCATACGAATACCGATTTCACGCGTCCGTTCGGTGACGGAAACCAGCATGATATTCATCACGCCAATACCACCAACCACTAACGAAATCACCGCCACCAATGTCAGGAACAGCTGCATCGTTCGCGTGGTTTTTTCTGCCGTTTGCAACAAGCTGTCCATATTGTAGGTAAAGATATCTTTCTTACCGTGGCGTAACGTCAGCAAACGCACCAACTGCTGCTCCGCTTCCTTACTGTTGTAGCCGTCGTTGATTCGAACGGTAATCGAATCAAAATAGGATTTACCCATCAATCGGTTAGCCATGGTGGTGTAGGGAATCCACACCCGTAGTGCTTTACTACTACCAAACATTGACTGTTTCTCTTCCACAACACCAATAATGGTTGCGGGCATATTACCGATCAACATGACCTGCCCTATCACGTCGTTCATATGAGGAAATAAGCGACGCTGGGTATTACGATCAATCACCACCACCTGAACCTGCCGTTCTACCTGATCCGGAGTGATGGCCGTTCCCTGATCGATTTTTATGCCGTAAACGCGGAAGTACTGGGAACTCACGCCAGATACGCTACCGGCAACATCAGTATTACCGAAGCGTAACCGCATACTGCCGGATATTACCGGTGAAACCGCATTAACATAAGACTGAGCTTTTAATGCCGCCATATCACCATAGACAAGCGCCTGCCGGTTACTGGGATCGTCATCACCGAAATCTTTGCCTGGATAAATATCAATGGTATTGGTACCAATAGCTCGGATATCTGCCAGTACCATCTGTTTAGCGGCATCGCCCACCACCAAAATGGATACCACCGAGGCGATGCCAATGATGATTCCGAGCATAGTGAGTGCAGTACGCATCTTGTTGGAGGCCATGGCGCGCCAAGCCATGAGCAAAGCCTCGCGGAAACGCCCGCCTAATTGTTGCCACGATGGTGCTGGCGGTGAAAGGCTAAGCGGCTCTGACACTATCGGCTTTTCCGGAGCTTTACTGCCCGAATCAGCCATGATATGGCCATCTTTGATTTCAATAATCCGATCGGCCTGAGCCGCGACGGTGGGATCATGAGTCACAATAATTACCGTGTGACCCTGCTGTTGTAACTGCTTTAGAATCGCCATCACTTCAACGCTGGAATGGCTATCCAGCGCTCCGGTTGGCTCATCCGCCAGAATGACCTGCCCACCGTTCATCAGCGCTCGGGCAATACTGACTCGCTGCTGTTGTCCACCGGAAAGCTGGCTGGGGCGATAACTGACTCGATCTCCTAACCCCAAACGGGTCAGCAGCATTTTGGCGCGTTCTCGTCGCTCATTTTTACCTACACCGGCATAAACGGCTGGAACTTCAACGTTATGCGCTGCACTTAAATGCGGTAATAAATGGTAGCGTTGGAAAATGAAGCCAAAATGCTCACGGCGTAACGCCGCCAGCGCATCATTATCCATTTGGCCAACATCTTGCCCGGCTACGCGATATATCCCCGCGCTCGGTTTATCAAGGCAGCCGAGGATATTCATCAGCGTCGATTTACCCGATCCAGATGCACCAATAATGGCGACCAATTCACCGGCATTAATTTCCAACGAAACGTCTTGCAGCACATCGACCGTTTGCTCACCGGATTGATAGCTTCGCCGAATGCTATTTAACTCAAGCAAAGCCGCCATTATGTTTTCTCCGCAACACCACGGCTGGTAATCACTTCATCACCCACCTCAAGCCCGCTGAGAATCTGCGCGTCAACATTGTTGCGAATACCAATGGTCACTTCGCGCGGCTGTTCTTTTCCCTCTTTTAAGATCGCCACTTCGTAACGATTAACGCCTAATTCATTGCCCAACGCCGACAACGGGATCACTTTGGCGTTTTCGACTTTGGCTAATTGGATAGAAACCTGAGCAGTCATTTGCAGCCGCAATACACCATTCGGGTTCGGCACTTCAAAGCGCGCGGAATAGAAAATTGCATCATTCACTTTTTCTGGGGTTGGCTGAATATCTTTCAGTACACCATCAAAACTTTTGCTCGGATCGCCCAATACGGTGAAGGAGGCTTTTAAACCCGGTTTCAAGTGAATAACATCCGCTTCAGAAACCTGTGCATTCACCAGCATGGTACTCATATCAGCCAGCGTCAAAATATTTGGCGCTTGTTGCGCCGCGATTACGGTTTGGCCTTGCAGGGTGGTAATTTGCACTACATCACCGTCCATTGGTGCGGAAATCTTGGTGTAATCCAAATTGATATTGGCGGTCGCCAGACTAGCCTTAGCCTTGTTGATCTGCGCATCAATGGCGCTAACATTGGCTTTTTTCACCGTCAGTGTAGTCGCTGCCTGATCCAGTTCCTGACGAGATACCGCCTGCAGTTTCGCTAGTGCCTGCTGACGACGTAACGTGACTTCGGCCAATTGCTGCTCGGCCTTGGCCTGCAACAATTGCGCATTCAGATCCTGTAGCGTCGCCTCAACTTCTTTAATCTGGTTTTGCGCCTGTTGCGGATCAATCATGGCCAAAAGCTGGCCTTGTTTGACTTTATCGCCAATCGCAACGTACAGCCGCTCAAGTTGCCCACTCACCTGGGCTCCCACATCAACCTTGCGTACAGCATCTAATTTACCCGTTGCCAGTACGTTTTGCTGCAAGTCACGATGAGTGACTTTCACTGTTTGATACTGTATCGGTGTCGGTGCCATCCCACCCTTGATCGCAAAAAAACCACCTATAGCCAGAATCAGAATGATCAAAATCCAGCGTCGTTTACGTCCATCAAACCACGTCAAATTATTACCCCACCTTTTTAAAGTTAATGCTGAATACTGAAGTACTAACGAAGAATCCCATCACTAAAGAGTAAATTATCATCCAACAATCACTCTAATATAAACAGAACATAAACCAGAAATCATAATAACAATACTTGCCTCAGATACATTTAGTCCCCGTTTAGTTCCCTCTTGTTTTAATTACTTTATGATTAGTTAACGAAATGGATATTCTATGTATTTGCTCAATGCATCCTCAGCAAACGTTGGTCAGGTCAATCGCTGGCAATTAATTTCACGGCTGGTTAAGGGCGATGCGAATCTACCTGGCTCATGGCATAAGCCGATTTTCCGCTGGAAATCCCTCGCCAGGACGTTGGTTTTCCCGCAGGTTACGCTGGGATTACTCAGTGAACTGGCGGGTAATCCTCAGCTAGGTACCCTGCTACAATCACAGCCGGATTTCCCTTGTAAACTCCACCGCCCCTACCTCAGCGCCAACTTGACTAAGCGTCAGGGCCTGCAGGCCATAAAAGATCATTACCAATTGGTGAATGAGCTTATGCCAACCAGTCTGGGTTTGGGCTATATTCAGGGTAGCCCGTTTAAACTGGCCGATGTCACCGGGCGTCATGAGCAGGTTTTCTCTCTCTTTCTCGGCACACTTCCCAGCCTTAATAAGGAAGGTGAGGCCACGTTGATGTTTGCCAATCCGCAGGGAGAAATACTGGCATTACTGACATTCAATCTGATGATGTATCGGCAGGAGAAAACCTTATTTATTGGCGGGTTACAAGGTGCTGCATCGCAGATTCCTCATGAGAAAATTCAAATCAGCACCAAAGAGTGCCACGGTTTATTCCCGAAACGTTTGTTGCTGGAAGCGGCTTATTGTTTGGCTAAATCAATGGGGATCTCGCAGATTATTGCTGTCGGAAATAGTACCCATATTTACCAAAACTGGCGTTATCGCCGACAGAAAAAAGACAAACTGCACGCCAATTACGATGACTTCTGGCAATCTTTGGGCGGTAAGAAAGCCGACGATGGATACTATGCTTTACCGACTCGCATTGCCCGTAAAGTTATTGAGGACATCGCCAGTAAAAAACGCGCTGAATACCGTCGTCGTTACCAATTGTTAGATCAATTGGAAACCGGTATTGCTGCGCATTTTCAGCATGCCGCTATCACCCCCACTTTGACGGCTAATCCGCCCGTCCACGAGCCAACCAAACCACGCGGGAAAACATCTTTTTCAGAATTGGAGGTACCGCATTCACTCCCCAAATCCCAGACTGAGTGGCAACCTCAATAGCCAGATCCGGTTTTGATGTGCGGTGAATAGCTTTCTCTATCACGCGGCGCGGTGGCATTTTGGCATTCATCGGAATGCCCGAAATACGATGGTAAACTTCGCCAAAACCTGCGCGATAGAGAAATTGTTCCATATCCGGAGCTGGAAGCATGGTGAGACGGTCGCGCTCACTTTCACGATTTCTATCCGCCATATCACGCACAGTCGCGGCATATTTCTTACCGGCATCATCGCCGTCAGTCAGCGTGTGCCACTGAATACCCATCCGGTTGGCGAATTTGAGTAATGGGCGCAAGCCACTTTGAGCAAATTCGATCACTTTCACGCCTTCAGCCTCAAAATGATAGCCACACTGACGAGCCAACTCATTGAGCAGCCAGATTTCCGTTTCACCTTCCACCAGCAACCAGCAGCGTGCAAACAGTGCTGAAGGTCGGTTAAAACGAATATGGAACGCGATACGGCGGCTGTCTTCTGCTGTCATGCCTTTTGGCCCAAGTCGGTAAGTCGCCACTTTGGCAGACTCACGCACCAATCGACAAATACATTCAACCGGCACCAGAGAGACCAGTTCACCGGAATTAGTGGTGGTAATACGTTGTAAAGGCAGTTGATTGAGCAACCCCCAGGCAACCGACAACATAATAGGATGTAGACGGGTTTCTGGATCCTCCACCAATAAGAGTGGTCTGGCATGTGGATCGAGACGAATTGGCCCTTTTGCCTGAAGCAGCGTGGAGAACATACCCAACAAAATCAGTCGCATCGTTCGGCTGTTCGGCTCGGCAATAATGCGGTTAAAACTATCTAAAGCCTGCCACGCCTGACGCTCGGGCTGCGGACGCGGGCGATGATGTCGCTGCGTTATTTGGGATCCCTGCTCGGCAAAATAGTGGTCGAGTAATTGCCGCATGGCATCCAGCCCTTGTCTCAGTTCGGTATTGGTGAGTTTTTGCGGATTACGCACCAATTCACGCCCCAGTTGATCGAGTTGCTGATTGAGCGCTGCTTTGTCTTGTCCCGGAACCTTATCCGGTACGCTAGAACGCAGTCGCCGAATAAAACGGGCATCCCGCAGGCGTAATACCGGATGGATACGAATGACCGCCAGCACCAATTTTTCAATATCGTGCAATGGTAGCGGCAAACCTTCAATATCGAGAAAAGTACGCCAGGTACACACGGTGCCGTCGTCAGCCAACTCACCTTCCACCCGATAGTAAATACGATGTAAACCGTCTTCGCATGGGTTCCAAATCGGGGTTAAATGGCGATAGCGCGGAATACGCCAGTGGCCGATATCTTTTTCGCAAAAGGTCAAAATAACCTGAAGATGGCGCTCTTTTGACGTTTCATCGCCTGGTGGGTAATAAAAATCCTGCACATTGAAATGATAAAGTTGTGGCTCCGGCGATAACAATAATGTCAGCGCATCCAATAGACTCGATTTGCCCCAAGCGTTTTCACCTATCAGTACCGTATTATCATCCAGCGTCAGTGAAAGCCGGTTAATACCGCGAAAACCCGCTATTTCTACGCGTTCAAGAAACATATCTACGCCTCCCATGCGAAGTTAAATCATCGCCAGCCACCTCTGCGCTGACATGAATAAGGATGACGCTAAAAACTCGTTCAGGTCAGACAAAGCGCCAATGTTCTGGCTTTACTCTACCAGCATTTTTAGATAGCTTGTTGCCATTACCTAACAATGCCCGATTTAATGGCTATTACCAATCAGTTATAGCCTTATGTCTGCTCATTCAGCTAGCCGCGAACAGGACGGTTTAACTCATATGTATTCAGGATTGCTGATTATTCTTTTGCCGTTAATTATCGGTTATTTAATTCCCCTTAGCCGTAAATCTTTAATTCAGGCGATTAACCGTTTATTAAGCTGGATGGTTTACGTTATTTTATTTTTTATGGGGATAAGTCTGGCATTTTTGGAAAATCTCAGCGCTAACCTGTTACTTATTTTTCAATACGCCAGCGTCTGCTTCCTGTGTATTTTTTGTGCTAATTTGCTGGCGCTGTTTTTACTGGAACATCGGCGTCCGTGGAAAAATACCCACCGCCAGGAAACCTTGCCTTCCCGTCTGCATATGGTGCTGGAATCCTTAAAGCTGTGTGGCGTGGTTATGGGGGGATTCTTGCTCGGTTTAACCGAGTGGCCGCCACTGCAATTTGCGGCCAAAGGTAGCGAACTGGCGCTGATTTTCCTGTTATTGCTGGTCGGTGTTCAGTTACGTAATAGTGGTATGACGTTGCGGCAAATCGTACTTAACCGTCGTGGGACAATAGTCGCAATTGTGGTTGCCGTCAGTGCGCTGGCTGGCGGTGCTTTAGCCGCATTCTTCCTTGGGCTTCCGCTAAAAACAGGTTTAGCCATTGCGTCAGGCTACGGCTGGTATTCCCTTTCCGGCATTTTGTTAACCGATGCATTCGGACCCGTGATTGGTAGCGCCGCCTTCTTCAACGATCTGGCTCGCGAGTTAGTGGCCATTATGCTTATTCCGACCTTGGTACGCCGCAGCCGCTCAACCGCCCTGGGTTTATGTGGCGCCACCTCGATGGATTTTACCTTACCGGTTTTGCAACGCAGCGGCGGCCTGGAAATGGTGCCAGCCGCGATTGTTCATGGCTTCCTGCTCAGTTTACTGGCTCCCGTGCTGATCGCCCTCTTCTCTTGATTTAATCTCAGTGGGTTGTTTTATAACCCACTGAGATTCATGATAAAGTGCTCGCAACGGTGAAAACAGAGATTGCTGGGGTAAGATTTGTCAGCAGTCTGAGTCCGTTATTTTACAATCCATTATTTTCTCCCTCCGCGAATAAAAGCGAAAAAGTCTCATTCGTAAGAAAAATTGCGCCAAATCAACATAAGTTAAAGTTGCATTAAAAAAGCCTTTTTAAGGCCGTGCCAGACATCTATGCTTTTAAACACGCATTACAAATGCACTTTTAAAAGGAAACCATCATGTTCTGTGTGCAATGTGAACAAACCATTCGTACTCCGGCAGGTAACGGCTGCTCTTACGCTCAGGGCATGTGCGGAAAAACCGCTGAAACCTCCGATCTGCAAGACTTGCTGGTGGCAGTGTTGCAAGGATTATCCGCTTGGGCACTGAAGGCTCGCCAACTCGGTATTATCGATGCGGAAATCGATAGTTTTGCTCCCCGAGCATTCTTCTCAACGCTGACTAATGTCAATTTTGATTCAGAACGCATTATCGGTTACGCCCGTGAAACCATTGTGTTACGCGAGTCTCTTGCCGCGCGCTGCCGTCTGCTGGATGCCACAGCCAATGTTGACCATCCCATGGCCGAACTGCAATTGCTGGCAGATGATATTCCAACCCTGCAACAGCAATCTCAACAATTCGCTCTCAATAGCGATAAGGCTGAGGTCGGCGATGATATCCACGGCCTGCGGATGCTGTGTCTGTATGGTTTGAAAGGCGCAGCGGCGTATATGGAACATGCCCATGTTCTGGGCCAATCTGATGAGACAATTTACGCTCAATATCATGAGTTTATGGCATGGCTGGGGACTCAGCCCCGCGATGTCAATACCTTACTAAATCATGCCATGGGCATCGGCCAGATGAATTTCAACGTCATGGCGATTCTGGACAGCGGCGAAACCCAAGCATACGGACACCCACAGCCAACGGCGGTGAATGTGCGTCCAGTAGCCGGTAAAGCTATTCTCATTTCCGGTCACGATCTGAAAGATCTGCAAATGTTGCTTGAACAGACCGAAGGGCTGGATATCAATGTGTATACCCACGGCGAAATGCTGCCAGCGCACGGCTATCCAGAACTGAAGAAATTCCGTCACCTGGTCGGTAACTATGGTAGCGGTTGGCAAAATCAGCAGGTGGAATTTGCCAAATTCCCTGGCCCGATCGTGATGACATCCAACTGTATTATCGATCCGAATGTCGGCAATTATGGCGATCGAATCTGGACCCGCAGTATCGTAGGTTGGCCAGGCGTCAATCATCTGGAAGGCGATGATTTTTCACCGATTATTATTCAGGCGCAAAGCATGGCTGGCTTCCCGTACAACGAGCTGGAACACATGATTACTGTCGGTTTCGGTCGTCAGACTCTGCTGAACTCCGCAGACACGGTAATTGACCTGGTTTCGCGCAAAAAGCTGCGCCATATCTTCTTGGTCGGTGGCTGTGATGGTAGTCGGGATGAACGTAGCTATTTCACCGATTTTGCCCGCAGTATTCCGCAAGATTGCTTGATCATGACCCTTGCCTGTGGGAAATACCGTTTTAATAAACTGGATTTCGGTACCTTAGAGGGACTGCCACGCTTGCTGGATGTCGGTCAATGTAATGATGCTTATTCCGCCATTATGTTAGCGGTAAAACTATCAGAACAACTGGGCTGTAGCGTCAATGAATTGCCTCTGAGCTTAGTGCTATCCTGGTTCGAGCAAAAAGCCATTGTGATCCTGCTGACCTTACTGTCTCTTGGCGTCAAAAATATCTATACCGGGCCAACGGCTCCGGGCTTCCTGACCGATAATCTGCTGGCCATTCTAAATGAAAAGTTTGGTATGCGTCCGATCACCTCGGTCGAACAAGATTTGAACGACATTTTGGTGGCCTAAAAGGTCATGCGGCCAGCACCTGCTGGCCGCTTTTACTCGACACCACCATGAGGTTTGCTATGACTATGCCTACACCGATGTGCCCTAATCGTATGCAGGTACACTCTATTGTGCAGGAAACGCCCGATGTCTGGAGCCTGCAATTAATCAACCATGACTTTTATCCTTATCAGCCAGGCCAGTACGCGTTGGTGAGCATTCACCATAGCGATGAAACTCTGCGCGCTTACACGCTGTCATCATCACCGGGTCTGAGTCGCTTTATCCGTCTCACGATCCGTTGCCTGCCCGATGGGGTTGGCTCGCGCTGGCTCACGCAGGAAGTCAAACCGGGCAATTATTTGTGGCTGTCCGATGCACAAGGCGAATTTACTTGTGTCGAGACAACGGCTAACCGCTACCTGATGCTAGCGGCTGGCTGCGGTGTCACGCCAATTATGTCAATGTGCCGTTGGCTATTGGCACACCGAACCCAAGTCGATATTCAAGTTATTTTTAACGTCCGAACCCCCGATGACGTGATTTTTTCCGCAGAATGGCAGGCATTAGTTGAGGCACATCCCCAACAGTTGCATCTCACTTTGATGGCGGAATCTGATGCCAGAGCGGGTTTTATCTGCGGTCGAATTTCAGCAGAAATACTGCAACAAGTGGCACCGGATATTCGTCAACGTCAGGTGATGACCTGCGGCCCGGCTGCTTATATGGCATGGGTAGAGAATTATTGCCGTGAGCAACAGGTTGCCGCCGATCATTTCCAGAAAGAACAATTCCATATTGGCACCGAAGTGCCGCAGTCTGAAAATCAACTCACGCTGACCGTTAATCGCCCTCTGCGCCGTTTAGCGGTACCAGTGGGTGTATCCTTGCTGTTCGCTCTGGAGGAAAATCAGTTGCCGGTAAGCGCCGCCTGTCGGGCCGGAGTCTGCGGATCATGCAAGACGCAGATTATCGGCGGAAATTACACCACCACCAGTACCATGACGCTGACGCCAGAAGAAATTGCCCAAGGCTATGTGTTGGCATGTAGCTGTCAATTACACGGCGATACCCAATTGGCCTGATCCCACGCCATCAACGGCAACCATGCTGTTTATGGTGTCTGATGAAGCAACCAATACTGGCAGGGTGCGATTCTCCCTGCCAGATATTATTTATCAACACCCAACTGCTTCGCCAACCCATTCTAGTAATAAATAAAATATCGCCATTCAGACTGCTGATAAACCTCGTTCCGGCGATCTTTGGTGGGAAAATAGATAGATAAATCAAGCGTCAGCGCCAGAGATGGCGCGGAACGAGTCGACAAGGAGGTATTCACGGCGTCTTGGCGATCTGCCGGTTTTCAGCGCGGCGAGCACTTTGTCATTAACCTCCATTCTTGTTTCTTGTTTCTTGTTTTAACAATCCCGCTATGATGGTTTACCTTTTCGTTACCGGGAGCCTTTCCTTTATGTTTATTGATCTACGCAGTGACACAGTCACTCGCCCTTGCACCGCTATGCGTGAAGCTATGGCTAATGCCGAGGTTGGCGATGACGTTTATGGCGATGACCCGACGGTCAACGCGTTGGAAGCCGAAGGAGCAAAGCTGTCTGGTAAAGCCGCCGCACTGTTCTTACCCAGTGGTACTCAGGCTAATCTGGTGGCGTTGCTGAGCCACTGTCAGCGTGGCGAAGAATATATTGTTGGGCAGAAAGCTCATAATTATCTGTATGAAGCTGGCGGTGCCGCTGTGCTCGGCAGTATTCAGCCACAGCCGATTGATGCCAATGATGACGGCAGCCTGCCGCTGGATAAAGTCCTGGCCGCCATTAAACCGGATGATATTCATTTTGCACAAACGCGCCTGCTCAGCTTGGAAAATACCCACAGTGGTAAAGTCCTACCGATAAGTTACCTGCAACAAGCGTGGGAATTGACCCGTGAACACCAGTTGGCGCTGCATATTGATGGCGCGCGGATTATGAATGCGGCAGTGGCGCTGAATCTGCCACTGCCGGAAATAACCCAATATTGCGATACGCTGACCATCTGTCTTTCCAAAGGGTTAGGAGCGCCGGTGGGTTCACTGCTATGCGGGAGTGCAGACTATATCAAACGCGCACGCCGTTGGCGCAAAATGACCGGCGGTGGCATGCGTCAGGCCGGTATTCTGGCGGCAGCTGGTCTGTTTGCACTACAGAACAATGTAGCCCGATTGCAGCAAGACCATGATAATGCGCTATGGCTGGAACGCCAACTGCAGCAATTGGGTGTGGAAATTATTGCACCGGGTGCGCAAACCAATGTGCTGTATATCCGCCAGTCGGTTGAACTCGCCGCCCAAATGGGGGCGTGGATGCGTGAACGCGGCGTGCTAATCAGCGCCGGTCCTGTTACCCGAATGATAACTCACCTGAATGTCAGCCGTGCCGATCTGGAGCGAGTTGTCAGCCTGTGGCGCGAGTTTCTTGCTGCACATAACTGAAAGTAATGATTTTCGCTGTTTGACGCTCTGCTGATACCATCATGCAGGGCGTCCACATCACCGCGTGACTGAAAAATATCATTGAGGAATGATCATGACACCGCAACGAATCCTGGTGTTAGGGGCCAGTGGCTACATCGGCCAGAATTTAATTCCCCGCCTGTGCCAACAAGGGCATCAGGTTACCGCTGCCGCTCGCCGGATTGAATGGTTGGAAGAGCAGGAATGGCCAAATGTTCGTTGCTGTTTTGCTGATTTATATCAACCAGAAACGCTCACCTCGGCATTACAAGATATTGATGTGTTGTACTATTTGGTGCATGGGATGGGCGACAGCACCGATTTGGTCGAGCAGGAACGACTGGCCGCCAATAATATGCAACAAGCACTCAGACAATCCTCCGTTAAGCAGGTCATTTTCCTTGGGGCGTTACAGCCTGATAACAACAGTTCGCCTCATCTGGTAGCCAGAAAGCTGACCGGAGACCTGCTGCGGCAAAGTGGCGTTCCCGTTACCGAACTGCGCGCCAGCATTATCGTAGGCCCAGGTTCTGCGGCCTTTGAGGTGATGCGGGATATGGTTTACAACCTGCCGATCCTGACGCCGCCACGCTGGGTACGTTCAAAATCCTCGCCGATCGCATTGGATAATCTGCTGGTTTATCTCACTGAAATCTTGCATCACCCCGCCGATGAACACCGCATTTTTGACGTGGCCGGGCCAGAGTACATCAGTTATCAAACGCTGTTTGAACGCTTTATTGCCATCAGTGGTAAACGCCGCTGGTTGATCCCAATTCCGTTGCCGACCCGCTTTATCTCGGTTTACTTTATCAGCATGATCACTTCGGTTCCCACCCCTATTGCCAGCGCTCTGATTCAGGGGCTGAATCATGACTTACCTGCTGACGGCCGCCTACTGCAAGCGCTGATTCCACAGCATCTGACCCGTTTTGATGATGCGGTACGGGAAACCTTGCGGCGGGAAGATGAAGTGGTCGATTCCGCCGATTGGGGTTACGACCCGGAAGCTCGCGCTCGCTGGCGACCTGGTTACGGTTTCTATCCTAAACAGGCGGGCTGCCAGTTGACGACCTGCGCCTCCAGCGAAGCCCTGTGGCATGTGGTGCAGCAGCTTGGTGGACCAGAAGGTTATTTTTACGGTAATCCGCTGTGGAAAACCCGTGCCTGGATCGACGATTTGGTCGGTGGCGGCGTGGTTTATGGTCGCCCTGATCGACCCACTTTACAGCCTGGTGATCTGATTGACGGCTGGAAAGTCATTACCTTAAAACCGTTGCGCCAATTGGCGATGATATTTGGTATGAAAGCGCCAGGACTGGGGAGACTAACCTTTACTATCAAAGATTTAGGTAATGAACGTAGTTTTGATGTCAGAGCCTGGTGGCATCCAGCCGGATTCAGCGGCCTACTGTACTGGTTCGTTATGATGCCCGCTCACCTGTTTATTTTTCGCGGCATGGCGAAGCGAATAGCCCAACTGGCCGAACAATATGACCGAGAAACGCGCAAATAGCGTGCATTTGGCGATCGACTACACAGTTTGCGACGCTTAGTCAGCCCTTTCTGATTGCATAGCGCATCATTTCACGAAAGAATGGCACCCTATTTGCTGCACGTATAATCATGATCATGCAGCACTCTGATTTTTGGTGGGAACCGAATTCGTTATGAAGGTATTGGTCACCGGCGCAACCAGTGGGTTAGGCCGAAACGCCGTTGAATATCTCCGCCGTCAAGGCATTAAAGTCACCGCGACTGGTCGTAATCAGGCTATGGGTAGCCTATTGGAGAAAATGGGCGCTGAATTTATTCATGCTGATTTAACGAATCTGGTCTCCTCGCAGGCCAAAGCCATGCTGGCAGACGTGGATACACTCTGGCATTGCTCCAGTTTCACCTCTCCGTGGGGAACCGAGCAGGCTTTTGAGTTGGCTAATGTCCGCGCCACCCGCCGTTTAGGCGAATGGGCTACCGCTTATGGCGTAGAGAATTTCGTGCATATCTCTTCACCAGCGATCTATTTTGATTACCGTCATCACCGAAATATTCAGGAAGATTTTCGCCCACTGCGTTTCGCGAATGAATTTGCCCGTAGCAAAGCCGCCGGTGAAAATGTGGTTATGCAGTTGGCTCTTTCCAACCCGCAGACACATTTTACCATTCTGCGCCCACTGGGATTATTTGGTCCTCACGATAAAGTCATGCTGCCGCGTTTATTGCAGATGATTAAGCACTCCGGCACCTTATTATTGCCCCGCGGTGGTGAAGCATTGGTGGACATGACCTATCTGGAAAATGCAGTCCACGCTATGTGGTTGGCAACTCAAGCCACCCATACGCCGTCTGGCCGCGCCTACAACATTACCAACCAGCAACCGCGTCCTTTACGCACTATTGTGCAGCATTTGCTGGATGCACTGGATATGCCGTGCCGCATCCGTTCGGTGCCTTATCCGATGCTGGATGTTATGGCGCGAACACTGGAGAAATTGGGAGACAAAAACCAGAAAGAGCCGGTATTAACCCATTACGGCGTGGCCAAGCTGAACTTTGATCTGACGCTGGATACCACCCGCGCAGAGAAAGAATTGGGCTATCGTCCGCTGATTTCACTGGATGAAGGTATTAATCGCACCGCCCGTTGGTTAAAAGAACACGGGAAACTGCGCGGCTTCTGACCGGTTGGTGCAGCGGTGGAATCCTCTCTACCCGCTGCACCCGCGGCCTTTAACGTGACACTTTAACCGCAGTACCACTCACACAGACCATCAACATACTGCTATCTTTTCCAATGGTTTCATAGTCAATATCAATGCCGACAATCGCATTGGCACCCAATGCTTCAGCCTGTTCCTGTAACTCTGCAAAAGCGATCTGCCGGGCTTTACGCAGTTCTTTTTCATAAGCACCAGACCGACCGCCGACAATATCCCGCACGCTAGCAAAGAAATCTTTAAAAAAATTCGCCCCTAAAATCGCTTCGCCACTAACCACACCGCAATACTCAGTGATGGTCGAACCTTCTAATGTCGGGGTAGTGGATAACTGCACGGTAAACTCCTTAAGGCAGATTTAAAATTGTGACCGCCCAAATAGCGGCAATGAATGTCTGATAGATCGCTATAACAACACTAAAGTGAATCTCAGGGAAAGAATACGGCACCCTAAGCTCATACATAAAAAGTGATTTGTACTATATTAAGTTCAGAATCGAGTCAGTGCAGAACCGAGTTGTATCTCCGGTATTTCACATAGGTAATAATATGAAAAATAAAAATATTTTACTGGCACTCCCCCTGGCATTACTGTTAAGTGCTTGCACGACCTCTGTTACGCCCGCGTTTAAGGACATTGGTAGCCGCAGCAGCCCTTGCATTGACGGTGGCCCCGACCAAGTCGCAGCACAATTTTATTCCCTGCGAATCCAACAGCTAGGTGGCGTAAACTCAAGCGAGTCATTACGTCCATTCTTGAGTCAGGCACTTTATCAGGATATTCAGACCGCCAGACAGCAGCAGAGCCGTAGCCAAGCGACCCCTCAAGCTGCCGCGACTGAAAAAGAGGTTATCGATAATCTCTACAAAAATTTCAGCGATGCTGATGTCGCCAGCGCGTCAACCATTCCCAATAGCGATGCCAAACATATTCCACTACGGGTGAATTTAGTGCATAAAACACCCGAAGGACATGAATATCGCTGGCAGGATGAAGTCCTGATGGTGCGCGAAGGCACCTGCTGGGTTGTCGATGATATTCGCTTTATCGATAGTCGTGCGACCTCCAGCAGCCTGCGCCAATTATTAAGTCAGCATTAATTTCATTAACTGGATAAAATCGGCAGTAAACGTTCCCCAACGAGGGCAAAATTGACTGCCGACACAGTGAATTATCTGCCGGTTTTATTCACTACCCGACAAATTCTCCCTCACAGGGAATAATGCCAACTATTATGCTACTTTTGTGCTATCAGACCGGTTATTAATAAATTTTAACGCACAAAGATTGCATAAGTATGCTGTGAGAGTTAACATTCTCCGCATCATTGGCTATTCAGATTTGGCGCATGAGTATTCAACTTAACGGAATTAACTGTTACTACGGCGCACATCAGGCGCTGTTCGACATCACATTAAACTGCCCAGCAGGGGAAACTCTGGTTTTGCTGGGTCCTAGTGGCGCAGGTAAAAGTTCTTTGCTGCGTGTACTCAACCTATTGGAAATGCCGCGTTCCGGCACATTACAGATCGCCGGTAATCATTTCGACTTTGCCCAAGTCCCTGGGGCGAAAGCGATCCGCGAACTGCGCCAGAACGTTGGCATGGTATTCCAGCAATACAATCTGTGGCCGCATCTCACCGTGGTACAGAATCTGATCGAAGCACCTTGCCGGGTTTTGGGTTTATCCAAAGATCAGGCGATGGCACGCGCGCAAAAATTGCTGACCCGTTTACGTTTGACCGACTTTGTTGATCGTTTTCCGTTGCATCTTTCCGGCGGGCAACAACAGCGGGTGGCGATTGCTCGTGCATTAATGATGGAACCGCAAGTGTTGCTGTTTGATGAACCGACCGCAGCACTGGATCCAGAAATTACCGCACAAATCGTCAGTATTATCCGCGAATTGTCCGAAACCGGCATCACACAGGTTATCGTTACACATGAAGTTGAAGTTGCCCGTAAAACTGCCAGTCGGGTAGTTTATATGGAGAACGGCCAGGTGGTGGAACAAGGCGATGGCAGTCATTTTGCCCACCCCCACACTGAAGCTTTTGCCAGCTATCTGTCACATTGATATCTATTTGGGAATTTGCGATGAAAAAAATACTAATTGCTGCGGTCCTTGCCAGTATCAGTCTGTCTGCCTCTGCGGCGGAAACCATTCGTTTTGCGGCAGAAGCCTCTTACCCGCCGTTTGAGTTCATTGATGCCAACAATAAAATGCAGGGCTTTGATATCGATCTAGCCAATGCATTGTGTAAAGAGATGCAGGCCACTTGCACTTTTACCAACCAAGCCTTTGACAGTTTGATCCCAAGCTTGAAATTCAAACGTTTTGACGCGGTGATTTCCGGTGTGGACATTACTCCAGAACGTTTGAAGCAGGTTGCCTTTACCCAGCCTTACTACGATAACTCCGCGCTGTTTATTGCCCAAAAAGGCAAAGTAACGGATTTGGCGGCGCTGAAAGGTAAACGTGTCGGTATGCAAAACGGCACAACTCACCAGCGATTCCTGCTGGAAAAACATCCTGAAATCACCGCAGTCCCTTACGACAGCTACCAAAATGCGATCCTCGATCTGAAAAATGGCCGTCTGGATGCAGTCTTTGGTGACACCGCCGTAGTCAACGAATGGTTGAAGCAGAGTGAGGAACTTGCACCCGTCGGCAACAAGATTTCTGATGCAGATTACTTCGGTACCGGCCTGGGCATTGCGGTTCGTCAGAATAATACCGAATTACTGGGTAAGTTAGATGCAGCACTGGCGAAAGTGAAAGCCGATGGCACCTATCAGACAATCTATAAAAAATGGTTCCAACAGTAATTTAAGCCCCCATGAATGAATTTCAACCTTTAGCAAGCGCCGCCGGAATGACCGTCGGCCTTGCCCTTTGCGCGTTGGTCCTCGGCCTGATTCTGGCAATGCTCTTTGCCGTCTTGGAATCCTCCCGCTGGAAAGTCGTCAGCTATCTGGGCACCGCCTGGGTCACGTTGTTGCGCGGTCTACCGGAAATTCTGGTGGTGCTGTTTATCTATTTCGGTTCATCACAGTTGCTGATGATGCTGTCAGATGGCTTTACCCTGAATTTTTATCTCTTCGAACTGCCGGTTAAACTGAATATCGACACTTTCGAGGTCAGTCCCTTCCTGTGTGGCGTCATTGCACTGGCGTTACTGTATTCCGCTTACGCCTCCCAGACACTGCGCGGCGCGCTGAAAGCCGTGCCTATCGGTCAGTGGGAATCCGGTCAAGCGCTGGGCATGAGCCAGACGGCGATTTTCTTCCGCCTGATCATGCCGCAGATGTGGCGTCATGCTCTGCCGGGGTTGGGTAACCAATGGTTGGTATTACTGAAAGATACCGCTTTAGTATCACTGATTAGCGTCAATGATTTGATGTTGCAGACTAAAAGTATCGCGACACGGACTCAGGAACCTTTCACTTGGTATATGATTGCGGCGGCCATCTATTTGGTCGTCACACTGCTGAGTCAGTATGTCATCAAGCTGATTGAACTCCGTACCACACGTTTTGAACGGAGCCCATCCTGATGTTTGAATACCTCCCCGAGATACTCAAAGGGCTGCATACCAGCCTGACGCTAACCCTGGTATCGCTGTTGGTGGCTTTGGTTTTATCGTTGATTTTCACCATTATTCTGACGCTGAAAACCCCGATAGCCACCCAGTTGGTGAAGATTTACATCACGCTGTTTACCGGTACGCCATTGTTGGTACAGATTTTTCTGATCTACTATGGTCCTGGTCAGTTCCCAGCGATTCGGGAATTTCCGTGGTTATGGCATGTGCTGTCGCAACCCTGGCTGTGTGCCATGATCGCTTTGGCGCTGAACAGTGCGGCATATACCACGTTGTTGTTCCACGGTGCCGTGCGTGCTATTCCTGCCGGTCAGTGGCAGTCTTGTGAAGCACTGGGAATGTCTAAACCGCAGTCACTGCGCATCCTGCTGCCGTACGCCTTCAAGCGTGCACTTTCCTCTTATTCCAACGAAGTGGTATTGGTCTTTAAAAGTACCTCACTGGCTTATACCATTACATTGATGGAAGTGATGGGCTATAGCCAGTTAATGTATGGCCGCACTTACGACGTCATGGTGTTTGGTGCCGCAGGTATCGTTTACCTGTGCGTCAACGGTTTGCTGACGCTGTTAATGCGGTTGGTCGAACGCCGGGCACTGGCCTTCGAACGGCGTAATTAAAATCAAAATCATGCCTGCTCTGAAACCCCGGTATCTGCCGGGGTTTCTAATTTTGGTGAATGGAACATCCACGCTAAAACGCACTTTTCTCCCAACGACCAAACCACCGCTTTCTGCCTCCCAATAAGCCGCCGCCCTTTATCTCTCGTTTGAGTCATCATGATAGATTCATTTATTATTATATTTTTAATCACTTTTATTGCATATTAATTCATATCGTGGCAATGTAATTGCGGTTGATTACAGCATTGCGCACCGCTAAATTTTCCTTAGTGTCAATAAAATCAATAAGTCATGTTGTATTTCATTTTAGATCTTCAGACAGGAGTTTTAGGCATGAAAAAGTTATTGCTGGCAACAATTTTAACCGGGATGGCCTTGAGCGCCAGCGCGGCGGAAACCCTCCGTTTTGCGGCTTCGGCAACCTATCCGCCGTTTGAATCTATGGGTGCCAATAATGAGATTGTTGGTTTTGATATGGATTTAGCAAAAGCGTTATGCAAACAGATGGAAGCCAACTGCACCTTTACTAATCAAGCCTTTGACAGCCTGATTCCGGCATTGAAATTCCGCCGCTATGACGCAGTTATTTCTGGTATGGACATCACGCCGGAACGTAGCAAGCAGGTGGCATTTACTCAGCCTTATTACGCCAACTCGGCTATTGTGATTGCCCACAAAGGCAAATTCACCTCTCTTGCCGATTTAAAAGGCAAACGGATCGGGATGGAGAATGGCACCACTCACCAGAAATATATGCAGGAAAAACATCCAGAAATTCAAACTGTCTCTTATGACAGCTACCAGAATGCCATTCTCGATCTGAAAAATGGCCGGATTGACGGCGTGTTTGGTGATACTGCGGTAGTGAATGAATGGCTGAAAACGCATCCTGAACTGGCCTCAGTGGGTGAGCACGTGACCGATGCACAGTATTTCGGTACTGGCTTAGGTATCGCGGTACGTCCCGAAAATACCGAGCTGTTGAATAAACTGAATAAAGCCCTTGATGCGGTGAAAGCTGACGGCAGCTATAAAACCATTAACGACAAATGGTTCCCGCAATAAGCGAAAGATAGCCATGAGTTCTGAAGATATCAGGCCGGATTTCATCTGTATCTCCGGCCTTTTTAATGGATAAACGCTTATGCTGTCAGTTCGCGTCGCACTAACAGCGTCAGTACTTCGTAGTGGCTGGTATGTGGAAACATATCAAATAGCTGAACGCGTTGAATACGGTAATCCGGCAGTGCGGCAATGTCTTGAGCCATCGTTTCCGCATGACAACTGGAATAAAGAATGAACGGCGGTGCCATCTGGCTGAGATAGCAACAAAGTTCAGCGCTAATGCCGCGTCGTGGCGGATTAACCAATACCAACTCCGGCACTTCAGCCTCACCCGTCGCGAAGTGGGTTGAATCCAATGCGGCAAAACTGACCTGCTTCAACCCCAATTTTTCTGCCGATTGGCGGGCGCAAGCAATAGCCTCGGCGCTGATTTCGATGCCGGTCAGACGGGTTTCTGTTGTCGCGCAATGTAAGCCAAACCCGCCGACACCGCAAAACAGATCCCACATACTGCCAATGTTCAATCCACGTACCCAATCTCGTGCGGTCGCATATAACGCCGCCGCAACCTGTGGATTGGTCTGGAAGAAACTTTGTGGCCGGATATACAACGGAACCTGATTAAACTGTTCCTCCAGCGTATGTTGTTCTGTCAATAGGATTTCCTGATCCCCTTCCAGAATCGCCATATGCACCGGCTGAATATTGACAGAGATAACCCGCAGTTGCGGTAATTTCTGCTGTAACCAGGATAATGCATGGCGAATCTGAGCCAGTTTACTTTCTGACCGCAGCACAAAACGCAGCATCATATCACCACTGACAGTGCTCTCTGTCAGCAGTAGAAACTTTAATTCCCCACGTTTGCGCGCTACGTTGTAGGGTGTCAGGCCTGCTCGGGCGATAAACAGTTTAAGGATAGCAAATACTGGCGCAAAACTGGCGGGATACAACGGGCAATCACTGAGATCTACCGCCGTGCCATCACGCTGTAATAGGCCTAATAATGGCCGTTCTACGCTGCCGTTGACCACCATTTTCGCTTTATTACGAAACGCGCTTTCACGACCGAAAACTGGCGTTAGCCATTCAGCAACCGGCTGCCCGGCGAGCAAACTTTCCAGATGATGTTGTTTATCCGCCAGTTGTTGGGAGTAACTTTTCTCCAACCACTGACAGGAACGGCAGCGACCCGCCGTATACTGTGCGCAATGCATGAATATTGACCGTTACTTTTTTGATTGGTTAAGGTTTGCAGCGCCATCGGCTGCCGATGGCGGCGAATTGTAACACCCCCAACGACTAAACACTCATTTTGACTGGCGGAAAAAACGTTGAGAGTGAAAGGGAATAAACAATAGGCCAATAATGACCAGATCTGGAACTTTCTGCATCAGTAGGCTGCGTAACACATCAATACTGGTTTCACCTTCAATACGAAAAACATCCACATATAACCAATCCAATGAAACCAACAACATATAAACGATCACCAGAAACTGGCACAGCAGATAGCACCAACGCCCCCAATTTTTACGCCGGATAACCGCTCGGCCACAGGCAATTTCCAATGACAGTAGCCCGAGACTGGCCAACAGAATCAGTGCAGAATCCCAACCTTGCAAATTTTCCGCGATAAAAGCCTGCATCTCCCCCATTCCCAGTTCGGCAATCAGCAGTAGCAAACCTAAAATTCGAGTGGCAATAATGGCGGTTCCACCAATTAACACGGCGACCGGTGTGGCTGTGGAACCGTTCATTTTAGTTTGTCCGACACCCTGACTGACACTCATCAACCCTCTCCCACAACCCGATGTTATCTTTCACATTAACGCCGCCAACCGGTAGTATGTGAGCGAAAGAAAGCCTAGCAGCTTTGGGCGGTTTCAGCTATGGGTGGATTGGCGCAATTCACGCAACCGCTGTTTTTCCGAGCGGGACATAACCCACCAGGCAATCAGGCCAACCATCCCCACCACCAAGAGGATCAGCGTGGCCAAGGCGTTGATTTCCGGATTAACGCCCATCCGTACACTGGAGAACACCAGCATAGGCAAAGTTGTAGCTCCTGGCCCGGCAACGAAGCTGGCGATCACCAGATCGTCCAATGACAGCGTAAACGCCAGCAGCCAGCCAGCAGCCAGCCAGAGATCAGCGCTGGAGCGATCATCGGAACCGTGATCACAAAGAACACTTTCAACGGTGTAGCTCCCAGATCCATCGCGGCTTCCTCAATGGAACGATCCAGCTCCCGCAGACGCGAACCGATAACGACTGTGACATACGCAGTGCAGAAAGTGACATGAGCCAGCCAGATGGTCAGCATACCGCGTTCCGCTGGCCAACCAATGGCATGCCCCAGGGCAACAAACAGCAGCAGCAGCGATAATCCGGTAATCACATCCGGCATAACCAACGGTGCTGTCAGCATAAAAGCAAACCCGGTTGAACCGCGAAAACGGCCAAAACGCACCATCACAACCGCAGCAATCGTTCCGAGGATCACCGCCATCGTGGCTGAGGCCGCAGCGATAGTCAGGCTCAGCCCAACGGCGGAGAGCATGGTGGAATCATGGAACAGTTCTATGTACCAGCGGATTGACCATCCGCCCCATACAGTCACCAACTTGTTACTGTTAAATGAATAAATCACCAACATCAACATCGGGGCATAAAGGAAAGTGAATCCCACCAGCAAAATAACCCGCCGCCACACTGACTTCACTTCAGGCAAGTTATTCATCCCTGGCCTCCCATTTCTCTATTCTGATGTTTATGGAACCAGAGGATCGGTGCGATCAACAGCAGTAACATGACTGTTGCTACCGCCGAAGCGACCGGCCAATCGCGGTTACTGAAAAACTCAGTCCACAGAATACGACCAATCATGATGGTATCAGGCCCACCCAACAGCTCGGGAATCACGAACTCCCCCACGGCAGGAATAAAAACCAACATCGAACCGGCAATGATTCCGCCTTTCGTCAGCGGCACAATAATATAAAAGAAAGTCTTAAACGGCTTGGCACCCAGATCGGAAGCCGCTTCCACTAGCGAGTAATCTAGACGCGTGAGTGCGGTATATATCGGCAGCACCATGAATGGCAAATAGGCATAAACCACGCCAATGTAAACCGCCGTATTGGTTTGCAATATCACCAACGGATGATCAATAACACCAAGCCACATCAGCGCATTATTCAAAATGCCGTTGTTTTTCAGGATTCCCATCCAGGCATAAACCCGAATCAGGAATGAGGTCCATGAAGGTAAAATAACCAATAACAACAAAATATTACGCGTTGAAGAACGGCTGTGGGCAATTGCCCAGGCCAGTGGATAGCCAATCATCAGGCAGCATAAGGTGGAAATGCCCGCTACCTGCAAAGATTGCAGATAAGCATCGATATACAGCGGATCATCGAGTAATTGCAGGTAATTTCCCAAATTAAGGGAAATATCCAACTTACCATCCAACCAGGTGACCAAATTTGTATAAGGTGGAACAGCACGAGCCATTTCAGCCAAACTGATTTTAAACACAATCAAGAACGGCAGCATAAACAGTAAAAATAGCCACAAATAAGGCAGACCTATTACCCATTTACGTCCATGAACCATTTGCCAGCGTTGTAAACGGGCTTTTAGCCCACCGATTGGATCGGCCGAAGGTTCTTGGTGGCGCGGCACAGAATCAGGTCTCATCTTCTAGCTCCCCAAAACGACACAGCTGTCGGTTTCCCAGCACAGATGCATTTCGTCGCCCCAAGTTGGCATTCCTTTCCGATAACGGTGACCATTCTGCAACTGAGCACTGATAATTTGCCCACTGTGGAGCTTGACGTGATAAATCGACAAATCCCCCAGATAAGCAATATGCACCACTTCGCCCACGGCGAAGTTATAGCCTTCTTCCGGTATACTTTCACACAGCATGATTTTTTCCGGTCGCAGCGCGACCAGCACCGGCACACCATCCACCACCGATGCATCTGAATCTACTTTCAATGGATGCCGTAAAACTGGGCTATGAATCACCAAAGCATCTTCCTGACGTTCGGTTAACACGCCTTCGAACACATTTACCGAACCAATAAATTCAGCACTAAATCTGCTATTAGGATGCTCATAAATCTCTTCCGGTTCACCAATCTGCACAAATTTACCACGATTCATAATGGCAATACGTCCGGCCATGGTCATGGCTTCTTCCTGATCGTGCGTCACCATCACGCAGGTCGCACCAACGCGCTCCAGAATATCTACGACTTCCAGTTGCATCCGGTCACGCAGTTTTTTATCCAGCGCACCCATAGGTTCGTCCAGCAACAATAACTTGGGCCGTTTGGCCAAGCTGCGTGCCAGCGCGACCCTTTGTCGC
Source organism: Yersinia ruckeri ATCC 29473 (assembly GCF_000754815.1). GTDB lineage: Bacteria > Pseudomonadota > Gammaproteobacteria > Enterobacterales > Enterobacteriaceae > Yersinia > Yersinia ruckeri. Next base: position 2,075,950 of record NZ_KN150747.1, on the reverse strand, counting down.
TGACCACCGGACAATTGGTGTGGTTTGCGTCGAGCAAATTCCTGCATATGCACCAAAGCCAACATTTCCTCTACCCGGTGTTTAATTTCAGCACTCGGCAACTTGTCCTGCTTGAGCCCAAAAGCAATATTTTGCTCTACTGTCATATGAGGAAACAGCGCGTAAGATTGAAACATCATATTGATGGGGCGCTGATAAGGTGGAACATGAGACAAATCCTGTCCATCCAGCACAATCTGCCCCTGCGTGGGTTGTTCAAACCCCGCCAGCATGCGTAACAACGTTGATTTTCCGCAGCCTGACGCACCGAGCAAGGCAAAAATCTCGCCTTTATAGATCGTTAAATTGACATCATCTACGGCGGCCTGACCGTCGAAAGATTTGGTTAAATTACGGATTTCCAATAAAGGGCTGAAGACCTTCAGGGATTTCGACTGCGGGCGGGAAATAACGTCATTCACTCAGCGTGCTCTCCATAAAAGCAGAACAGACCGCATTAATATGCGGCGAAAATAGGCAGCAGAAACAGCCAACCCCTACGCTGTTTCCGCCCTGATTGTTTAGGGTATGGCGGGTTATTTACCTGTTTTGACTTTTGTCCAGGCACGCGTAATCACCCGGTCGATTTTCGGCGACTGGACTTTTAGTGTAAACAGTTTGGCACGAACATCAGCCGGTGGATAAATACCTGGATTATCCCTGACGTCCACATTCACCAGCGCTGTCGCCGCTAAATTAGCATTGGCATAGAACACGTGATTACTGATATTGGCAATCACATCTGGCCGCATTAGGTAATTCAGGAATTGATAGGCTTCATCCTGATTTTTGGCATCCGTTGGCATGGCAAATACATCAAAGAATGCCAGCGCGCCTTCTTTCGGGATACTGTAGGCCACATTGACGCCATTTTTCGCTTCTTTCGCCCGATTAGACGCCTGCATCACATCGCCTGCCCAACCGACGGCTACGCAAATATCACCATTAGCCAGATCGTTTATGTACTGAGAGGAATGGAAATAACGGATATTAGGCCGAAGTTTTAGCAAAAGTTCGGTTGCCGAACCGGTGTAATCACCCGCATTGCTACTATTGGGATCTTTCCCCTGATAATTTAAAACCGTGGCAAATATCTCGCTCGGTGCATCCAGGAAAGAAACGCCACAACTTTTCAATTTTTCCAAATTTTCCGGTTTGAGCACCAAATCCCAACTGTTGATCGGTGCATCGGTACCCAATGCAGCTTTGACTTTTTCGACGTTATAACCAATCCCGGTGGTCGCCCAAAGATAAGGAATGGCATACTGATTTTGTGGGTCGTGTTGACTCACTAATTTAAGTAACTCTGGATCCATATTTTTGTTATTCGGTAATTTACTTTTATCCAACGGCTTAAATACACCGGCAGATAATTGGCGCTCAAGGAAACTGGCCGAAGGCACCACCAGATCAAATCCGGTACTCCCAGCCATTAATTTCCCTTCCAACACCTCGTTAGAGTCAAATACGTCATAAACCACTTTAATGCCGGTTTCCTTTTGGAAATTAGCCAGTGTGTCCGGGGCAATATAATCGGACCAGTTGTAGACGTGCAGTACCTTTTCCTCAGCAGATACTGCGACGGACGCGGCCATGAATAGGCCAGCAGTCACACCCGATAACCATTTTTTATGTTGGGTGAACATCCGTTAACTCCTCCAGAACAGGAATAAATCATCGAATTGAATTTGCGTCCTTCGGACGCAATACCTTTCCTGATCGAGCGCTATTGCCGCAAAGTTCATTATGCATGTCTATGCACTGGAGATAGCGTTACCTGCCTGAGCAAATAATCACAAACTCACGGAATAATCAGTTAGCCGTTACAGGAAATAAAGCATAACCGCAGTGAGATACCGGTACTAGACTCTAGCGTAAAAAACGCCTTTTATCGATTTTCTATGCATAGTTAATCTATGTCATTCGACACTTACGGCATAAACGGCGCTAAATATCTGGCAAAATAGGGTAAAAAGCAGAGGATCTTGTGGTGAGAAAAATGAGTAACAGCATGCCGCCAAGGGTGGCGGCCAGCTAAATTAATGGATAACCGGGAAAGAAGTGGGAACAATCGGTCCTTCGTCCTCTTCAGTTTCACCAATAAACAACAGATCGTTAGCCCGAGCCTCCAGAATAATCATCGACACTTGTTCTTCGCTCTGCTGCATAAAATAACCAAATTGCTCCAGGGTCATACCCTGAGTGACATAAACTGATTGGCAGACGATCAGTTTTGGTAGATTGTCATCCTGAATATCGATAAAAGCTTTGGCAGTCAGCGAACTGGCGTTGATCTGGCTTAAATCGGCAACCAGAGGAATCAGCGCCGTAGGTCTGATTTCAGCCAATGCAGAGAACAGAATCACGTTATCAACCAAATCCACTTTGGCATCAAAAACGCCTTCAAAATTTTGCATATGGGGTAAATGAAGCGCCTGACACGAGTCGCATTCAAAAAATGAGATCCCCAATTGATCCAGCCAGCGCCGTAATAAGGCTAAATCCGGGACGATGAGTGAATCCATAGCAACCACCTCACGATTCTCGCAACAAGAAAAGTGGCATAGCTTACGGAATATTCGCCGTTAGCGCCATGACCAATCCTGACTAATTGATAGCAACGACCAACACGATCCACTTGATAGACAGTGAGATAAGCAAACGGTCGTCAAAATCAGCTTTTATCATTATTAACTTTAGGGTTTAGTGTTTTTTTATCCGCATCAGTCGGTTCTTTTTTATCAATCCCGTTCATGCCCAACAACGGACCGAATCCCTGAGCCACGCGCCACACAATACAGGCAGCCGCAGGTATCATTAAACCTATGCCGATAAATATCATCATGATTGCAACCGTCGGCTCGCTGAGACCTGCGGGCAATATCAGGTATTGATGAAGGCTTAAATAGGCCAGCACCAACAATAGTATCCCTAATGCTTCAAGTAGCATCACTCTCTTCGGCATGTCGCCAAGTGCACGCATATCTTTCTCCTTTCCACTTATCCATAAGGTTTAGCCAAGTCTATTAAATCCAGCAACGTTCCAACAGGATTCCTGCCACCGATAGGTTCGAATAATTAGATTAACAGGCAATTCCTGCTTTTTTTTCGCTACATCAGCGGGCATAGTAACACCCAATGAAAGTGAGTAATACGCGACAAGTCATTCAACCATCGGATTAAACCGATGAGCAGACGAAGTGATTAACTCAATATAATCAAGGAGTTTTGCATGTTTACTGTAATTTTCGGACGTCCTGGCTGCCCTTATTGCGTCCGAGCTAAAGAACTGGCTGAGAGACTGAAAGCAGAACGCGACGATTTTGATTTCAACTATATTGATATCCATGCCGAAGGCATCACAAAAGCCGATCTGGAAAAAACTGTCGGCAAGCCGGTTGAAACCGTGCCGCAAATCTTTATCGATGAAAAACACATTGGTGGCTTTACTGATTTTGAAGCTTACGCCAAAGAACATCTGAACCTGTTCAAATAAGCACGTTTTTTGCTGATGACATGATTTTCGAGATGACGAGATGAATAGAGGGTGCTTCTGCACCCTTTTTCACCTCGATGCTATCAACAGACTTGTTTACACCGACTGAAAGGGAAAGATTTTATCCGGAAATCGAGATTATCTGGCTGACTTTACTCTTTATTCCCCCTTCACAAGCATATTTATCCGCTAACAGTGATTTCCCCGCTAACCACTGGCTGTAATCCCTCGGACAGACTAGAATAGCCCCGCTATCAACACTGAAGATGTCAAAGCGCATCTAACGTATTTTTGTAGCGGAAAATTAGGATATTACTGGGCATATCAGCCCTTATTAGCGTTATCTACTTCAGGTTAAACAATAAGTTATTCTCTGTGAATATAAACGTCGCAAATCTGTTAAACGGCAACTACATCCTGCTGTTATTCGTGGTCCTCGCGTTAGGGCTATGTCTTGGTAAAGTTCGCCTTGGCTCCGTTCAGTTAGGCAACTCTATTGGTGTCTTGGTCGTGTCTCTGTTACTTGGGCAACAACATTTCGCCATTAATACCGAAGCCCTCAATCTTGGTTTTATGCTGTTTATCTTTTGTGTCGGTGTCGAAGCCGGCCCCAATTTCTTCTCTATCTTCTTCCGCGATGGCAAAAACTACCTCATGCTGGCATTGGTGATGGTGGGTAGTGCCATGATTCTGGCGATCGGATTAGGCAAACTATTTGGTTGGGATATCGGACTCACCGCCGGTATGCTGGCAGGCTCGATGACTTCCACGCCCGTTCTGGTCGGCGCTGGCGATACGCTACGCCACACGATTGCCAATAATCCAGCTCTACAGCATGCGCAGGATAACCTGAGCCTCGGCTATGCCCTGACCTACCTGATTGGATTGGTCAGTCTGATTTTTGGTGCCCGCTATTTACCCAAGTTGCAGCATCAGGATTTGCCAACCAGCGCCCAGCAAATAGCGCGTGAGCGCGGCCTGGATGCCGACAGCCAACGAAAAGTCTACCTACCGGTGATTCGCGCCTATCGCGTCGGACCGGAATTGGTCGCTTGGGCTGACGGAAAAAATCTGCGTGAACTGGGGATTTATCGTCAGACAGGCTGCTATATAGAACGAATTCGCCGCAACGGCATTTTGGCAAACCCGGATGGCGACGCTGTTTTGCAGGTCGGCGATGAGATCTCACTGGTTGGCTACCCAGATGCCCATTCCCGGCTGGATCCCAGTTTTCGCAACGGTAAAGAAGTGTTTGATCGCGATTTGCTGGATATGCGTATCGTGACTGAAGAAATCGTGGTGAAAAATAGCAATGCAGTCGGCAAACGTCTCAGCCATTTAAAACTGACCGATCACGGCTGCTTTCTGAACCGAGTTATTCGTAGCCAGATTGAAATGCCGATCGATGACAGTGTCGTATTGAATAAAGGCGATGTGTTGCAGGTCAGCGGTGATGCCCGCCGGGTAAAAAGTGTGGCGGAGAAAATTGGTTTTATCTCCATTCACAGTCAGGTGACCGACCTGTTGGCTTTCTGCGCGTTCTTCATTATTGGCCTGATGATTGGTCTGATCACTTTCCAATTCAGCAGCTTCAGCTTTGGCATTGGCAATGCGGCCGGTTTACTCATGGCCGGTATCATGCTGGGCTTCCTGCGTGCCAATCATCCTACTTTCGGTTATATCCCGCAGGGTGCGCTGAATATGGTGAAAGAATTCGGCCTGATGGTATTTATGGCCGGTGTCGGCTTGAGCGCTGGCGGCGGCATTAACTCCAGTTTAGGTGCCGTTGGTGGGCAAATGCTGATTTCCGGGTTAATTGTCAGTCTGGTGCCTGTCATCATCTGCTTCCTGTTTGGTGCCTACATTCTACGGATGAACCGCGCACTACTATTCGGTGCAATTATGGGAGCAAGAACCTGTGCGCCCGCGATGGATATCATCAGTGATGCGGCTCGCAGCAACATTCCCGCGTTGGGTTATGCCGGTACTTATGCTATCGCCAACGTGCTACTCACCCTCGCAGGCTCACTTATCGTGATCATCTGGCCGGGGATTTTAGGATAACCCTAATTTATTTCGCGAAAACTACAGTAATTTTTATATTTTTATCTCTCGGGTAAGAACTTTCTCGATAGGTTGTAGTCTGAATTAATGCCACTGCTTTTCTTTGATGTCCCCATATTGAGGAGCCCGATAGTCCCGCCTTCTTAGGTTCAAGACTTATCGGGTTTTTTCTTGTCTGGAATTCAATCTCTTATCTATCAATACGTTACGAGCACTTTGCATTGCCATTGGCGATGGAATGGCGGCAGCAACAAAGAATTAGCTACTAGTATTCTTATTTTCTTGGTCTGTCGGCTGGCTTTCTTGCTTGGGGTCTGAGTATTTAGTTTCAGCCGTACTTTCAGAAGCCGAGGGCCATTCTACTATTTTCATCGGAATTGGCCTTTCACCCTTCAGAACCTCTCCTAAACTAGTAACAATACCAGCCTGAAGGTTATCAAGATCACCATAAGCCATAGGTCTATAGCAGTCTCTCTGGAGCTGAACCTTATCGAAATCATAATCTAGTGCAGTAGCCATCGCATAGAGAACATCTGTTAGCAACTCTTGTCTTTTATTACCCCAAGAGATTGCATCACCGTATTCAATGAATTTGTTTAAATGACCGTTATAAATCTTCCAAGCATGTGTAACTGCTTGTTCAGCACGACTCTGATATCTCGTTTTAATGATAGGAATCATCCAACCATAAAATTCGATGTCGATCATATTCAAGGCTTGTACATGGTTTCGATTCAGAATTTCTGCTCTTGTTGACATTAGAGTTCTGAATATTTCAAGACGCCGTTTCTTCTTTTCTCTAAATTGTTCAAGGTATTTTTGCACTTGAACAGCCAAAATTGGTCCTAAAATAACAGCTACGGTCATAATAAAATCTTTATACTGCAAACCCAAAAAAACATTATCATCAACAGGTTGCATAAGAATCACCTATAACTAATTGTATTTGTGCTATCAATATAGCCTTTACATTTACAACTGTAAAAATACATTTATAAATGTGAACAAATAGCAATAATAAGATTGTTAAAGTTTTTAGAGATTCCACGTGATTTACACAATCCCCTTTAAATTCAACGCACTAATATTTCCCCGCGATCCAATCCGAGATCCAAAAACTGAAATTCACTGAAATTCTTTTCAATCTTTTCAGTTGGCGAAACGCTGCAAAGCCCCAGCCACGGCGCGGGCTGGTGGGGTGTTTTGTAGGAATTTAAAACTGAAAAAACTTTATAACGCAAAGTGTGCAGGCGGGTGCGGTGTAGTGCCGTTTCCGTGGGGATTACGTTTCTTTCGTGGGGATTCTGCGGCGCTGGCGGGACGAGGCGAGCGCGATCCATTTAGACTATTGCGGTGTGGTGGCATGGGTATTGCGTGGTGTATCAGGCGGCTGGCGGTGATTTGTGATAGGCGTAAAAAAGCCCGCGCGCGGCGGGCTTAAGCTCTCGGATCAAGAGTATCTTTTGGCATTTAATATAGCGGCTAACTCATCAACATCTAAATCGCGCCCATCCAAATCTTTAAAGATTGGTTCAAAAACCTTGTACATCCGTGCATATGTGGCTAGTGAAGGAGCATGTGAATTTAAATCTCTGTCCTTAAACCAAGAGAAACGGTCTAATGATCTTACCCAGCAATAGTGGACACGGCACTAAGTGAGTAAACTCTTAACCCAGAGGTGACTCATGACTAAACCATCAGCAACGAAAAACAAGCCCCGCAAACAACACACGCCTGCCTTTCGGGACGAAGCGCTTAAGCTCGCTCAACGTATTGGCGTGGCCGCAGCCGCGCGCGAACTCGGTCTCTACGAATCGCAACTTTATACCTGGCGAAGCAAACAACAACAGCAACTGACATCATCCGAGCGTGAAAGCGAACTGGCTGCCGAAAATGCCCGGCTCAAACGTCAGTTGGCAGAACGGGAGGAAGAGTTGGCTATTCTCCAAAAGGCCGCGACATACTTTGCGAAGCGCCTGAAATGAAGTATGTCTTTATCGAAAAACATCAGGCTGATTTCAGCATCAAAGCCATGTGCAGAGTGCTCCGTGTCGCCCGCAGTGGCTGGTATGCCTGGCGTCTGCGTCGTCATCAGATAACCCCGCGTCAGCAGTTCCGTCTTGTCTGCGATGATGCCGTTCGACAGGCATTCAATGACGCCAAACAGCGCTATGGTGCGCCGCGTCTTGCTGATGAGCTTCCGGCGTACAACGTCAAAACCATTGCAGCCAGCCTGAGGCGTCAGGGGCTGCGCGCAAAGGCCTCACGCCGGTTCAGGCCAGTCAGTTACCGTGAACATGGCCTGCCGGTGTCGGAAAACCTGTTGAAGCAGGACTTTACCGCCTGTGGGCCAAATCAGAAATGGTCGGGTGACATTACCTACTTACGTACAGACGAAGGTTGGCTTTATCTGGCGGTGGTGATTGACCTGTGGTCGCGGGCCGTCATCGGCTGGTCGATGTCTTCGCGGATGACGGCACAACTGGCCTGCGATGCGCTGCAAATGGCGTTGTGGCGGCGTAAACGCCCGGAAAATGTCATTGTTCATACAGACAGAGGCGGCCAGTACTGTTCGGTGGATTATCAGACCTTACTGAAACGCCATAATCTGCGTGGCAGTATGAGCGCCAAAGGCTGTTGTTACGACAATGCCTGTGCGGAAAGCTTCTTCCACTCACTGAAAGTGGAATGTATCCACGGCGAGCACTTTGCCAGTCGGGAAATGATGCGAACGACTGTGTTTAATTATATCGAGTGCGATTACAATCGCTGGCGTCGCCACAGTGCCTGTGGTGGTCTTAGCCCGGAACAATTTGAAAAACAGAACCTCGCTAGCCATGTGTCCATTGTTCGTGGGTAAGATCAAAGCCCCCGATGCTCTGCCGGTAGACGCTCCCATATCAAACGCACCTTACTGTGGCTACCGGTCACTTTGTGACGAATGATCGCCAACCATTTATTGTTATTGCCCGACATAGCGCCCCCTTTTCAATCCCATTAAACGGAACCACCACGGGCGACGCTTGTTTTTCAATACGGGTTTACGTAACGCCCCTAGAAACACCACTCGGCTGGTACATGGCTGCCAGCGTTGACCGTTGGGTAATTCAATCCAGCCGTGGCCATAACTGCCTAATTGCGGGCTGGGTGATTGTTGTTTCAGATATCTAGCGAAAATTTTCATCTATTCCTCAGTTCAAGCCGGGCACCAAACCGCAGGCGCTGATCATGTCAACGGCGGCGGCCAGTGCTGGCGTGGATTGGAAACGCGCTTCAACCGATACAACAATCAGCGACAGGTCACGAATGGCCTGATTCGCACGGTCAAGAATGGCGTTTCTACGGGATTGCGTCATAGGACCAGGCGTAACGGTTTCACCAGCAATCACGCCGATAGCAGCCGTAGCGCTTAGGGTATGCAGCGGCAAGTTGCCGGGATTGGCTTCATTCACTGGCACAGCGGGCAAGCATTGCAGTTGAGCCAGCAAACCATCTAACAGGGTTGGATCTTCGGTGACGTCTGTTAACGCCAACAACTCTATGCAACTCAGTTGGTGCGGCTGTTCGGGGTTGAGCTTGTTGCGTAGCATCTGCGGCCTCATACCAATTTGCTCTGCAACGCTGGCTAAATTGTTATTAAGGGCAAAAGCCCGGCACGAGGAATCAAAACGCGGGTGTTTAGAAATTTCGAAATCAAACATGGTCGATACCCCTCTCGGTAACGCAATATCGAACTAGGCGATTGCAACATCACAGTTCGAGAGTGCATCTACGGTCAAAGCGGCCATGTTGATCATGACTTTTTCACGTTTCATATCTTTACGCAGACGATGGCGAATCAAACGGCCATCAGCCAACATTGCTCTGATGGTGTCTGAATCTAACCCCGTTAATTCACTATATTTCTCTACTGTGACATGGGGGGTCAGAAGAGTGATTGAAATGTTAGGTCTCATAGTGCAACATCCCTCTTTTATCAGTGCTTATTAGTGACGAATAGTAGTAGTTCACATTTTGAAATCATGAGAACTATAAGATCACAATAAACGAACATCAATAAAAAAAGTTCACACGGTGAAATCTTATGGATTTAAATAAAGGTGGCCGCGGCGCTATTGAGCGCATGGTTGAAGCCTATGGTTTTACAACCCGTCAGGCACTTTGCGATCAATTGAATGTGTCGAAAAGTACGCTTGCGACGCGTTATATGCGTGATTCATTCCCATCTGATTGGGTTATTCAGTGTGCTTTAGAGACTGGTGCATCGCTGCGTTGGTTAACAACGGGTGAAGGTGTGATGTTTGAAAGCGCCCAACAGACAGATATCGTGCAAATTCCACGCAAAAAATTATTAGATGGAAAACTCTACGACTCGAATTTCTATATGTTCGATAAGGCGTTCTTGCCTGATGGACTGAAAGACCCAGTTGTTATCCTTGATGGTGATGTCACCTATATTGCTGATCGCAAGTTCGATGAGGTACAGGATGGCAAGTGGGTTGTTGATATAGAGGGTAAAGTTAGTACTCGTGAAATAGCTCGCATTCCCGGAGGGAAAATAAAAGTTGAGGGTGGAAATATTTCTTTCGATTGTCTAGAGAGTGATATCAGTTTTCTATATAAAATAACTTTAGAGATAGTAAATAAATAACATCTTACTTTTATTTTGGAGTAAAAATGAAATACTTCCAATGGGAATATATAGACGATTTTGGCAAGAATTTTAAAAATCTCACATGTAGTGATATCATTCATAAAAACATCATTTCATATGAAATAAAAAGAAATGATAGTTATGAACTCACCATGAATTGTTTATATAGTGACTATGATATACATCAATATCAACAAACAAAAAAACCATTAGGGACTGTTGAATATAATAATACTACAGCTAATTTCAAAAATATAGATGGTCAAGAGCTTAGTTTATCTGGTTTGACGATTGTAAATTTAAATGCTAAACAAGTTGATGATGGAAGCCGTAAAATCACTACCCAACTAAAAGTAGATAAACTTAAAGCATTAGTTAATCCATCATTAGAGCCAGAATTTTTCATAGAGTGGGTTCTAAATATTGGACTTGGCTCTTATCCTTGGCCAGAAAGCATAGAAACACTTACCAATGAAGAACTAATTAATAAAATAGGCTCTCAAGAACCATTAACTTTCTTATCTAATACTACTAGTTGTGGAAGTTCGATGAGTTGCTGCCACATAACAATTGAGGGAATAGATATTTACTTTGGGAAAGCATTAGACTGTAATATTGATAATACTTTTAGCCCTGGATTTATCCTTTACAAAGGAAAAGCAAGCGATGAATTCCGCTCGAAATTTATAGATGCCCTTTCTTTTATGGTTGGCAGTAAAATAATATATATAGGTAATATTATTTTAGATATTGAACATAAAATAATATCAAAAGAAGCCATTACACCAAACACAATGAATGGACTTTTTTTTAAAGAACCCAAACTACCCCCTTGTTCACTTGCCGAAAGTAATGCTATATATTTGTTAATCGACAAAAAAACAATTGAAAACTTCATCTCTAATTTTATTTTTAAATATGAACAAAATGAAATCCCTCATATCTTATGGCTTTATTTCCATGCAATCATTGCCCCAATCCATTTACAGGCAGTTTGTTTTGGTGCTGTCTTAGAATTTACACAGAAAGCCTATATTAAAAAGCACAAATCTTCATTTTCAACTAAACTAGTTACTAGCGAGAAGTGGAAAGAAATAAGTTTATCATTGGATAATGCTATAGAAAACATAAATGAAATAGATGAAAGTGCATTATCTATTTTGAGAAACAAAATAAGCAATTTAAATAACACGCCACAAGACATACAAACAAAGAGATTTTTTGAAGTTATAGGGATTAATTTAGGAGAGATTGAAAAGAATTCATATAAACGTAGACATGATGCCGCACATGGCAATAAAACGCCTAATGCAGATTACATCTCACTGATAAGAGAAAATAAAGTTCTAAGAGTCATGTGCAACAGAGTAATTATAAAGATACTCTCCTTATCAGATAATTATTGTGATTTCTATACACTTAATAACCCCTGTCGTAATATCTGTGATCCAATAGATTGACAGATAAATTTATTATCAAATGTTTATTTTATAAAAAAAACACATTGACCACTGTTCATTCATACAGTTAAATACTCCCTTATCTTTCAAGGGAGTTCTCAATGTCAGTACGCAAGCAACCAACAGGTCAATGGCTATGTGAGTGCTACCCGGCAGGCCGCACAGGTCGCCGGGTTAGAAAAATGTTTGCGACCAAAGGTGAAGCACTGGCATTTGAACGCTTCACTATGGAACAGGTAAACAACAAGCCGTGGTTAGGGGAAGCACCCGATCGCCGCACTCTCGGTGAACTGGCTAAGCTTTGGTATAACCTCCACGGTCGTTCGCTGGCCGCTGGCGATAAGGTGTATAAAAAGCTGGATCTTATTGTTGATGCCCTAGGTGATCCCGCCGCTCATAGTTTTAACGCGAAAGATTTTGCCCACTATCGTTCTAAACGCCTGTCCGGGGATATCTACTATTCCGAAAAATGGAAAAAAGGCGCGCAGCCGGTGACGGTGAATCAGGAACAAAGTTATTTGAATGCGATGTTTAATGAGCTGGCAAAACTAGGAGAATGGAACCTACCGAACCCATTAGACAATATGCGCAAGTACGCAATTGCTGAAAAGGAAAGGCCTGGTTGACTCATGAGCAAATCGAAACCCTATTAGCCGCCTGTAGTTTAGGCCGTAATGATTTGCCGATGGTGGTCAAAGTTTGCCTAAGCACCGGCGCACGATGGAATGAAGCGGAGAAATTGACTCGTTCGCAAATCAGCCCACATAAAATTACCTTTGTCAGAACCAAAGGCAAAAAGAACCGCAGCGTACCGATCAGCAAAGCACTGCACGACGAACTTGTAAAAATTAAAGGCGACCAACTTTTCAGTGAATGCTATTTTCGTTTCATGGCGGCGATTAACTCCACCGATATTAAGTTACCCAAAGGCCAATTAACTCACGTTCTGCGCCATACTTTCGCCGCACACTTTATGATGTCCGGTGGTAACATTCTGGTACTGCAACGCATCCTCGGTCACAGTGATATTCAAATGACCATGCGCTATGCTCACCTGGCACCGGAACACCTTGAGACCGCCGTATTATTCAATCCGCTGGCTACCATGAACACTGGCGACAAAGTGGCGGCGCAAGTTGATCTTCCCTAGTCCTTGCTAACCCTTACTAAACAATCAACTCTTTGTTTACATTATATATTATTGTTTTATATGGACTTGTTAGAGTATCGGTTTTTTTCTTGTCTAGAATTTGCGTTCTTCACCTAAAAAGTAAAAAAAACCTATTTTTCACCAACATTATTGACTCTGATACCCCACTAAGCTGGCGGACAATCCCCTGCATCGGTATAAATCCATTCACCACCGTAACTGGCCTAAGGCTTTCTTAATCTAGGATTATTACAGTGGCTGTATTGTTAGCTCGATTGTGGATTAGCCCGTGAATGTTCGTAAAACCGATGCGCCATGCCTAAATCAAAACACAACGAAAACCAAAATTAGGACAAACGCCCTTTACTCACTTCCTTTATCCTTTTACCTTTGGCAGGTTTTCGGTTTAGTCATCAGCGGATTGTTGTTTCTGTGGCTATCACGGAATGAACAACTCGACTTTTGGATAAGTGATTACTGGTTCGATCCCGTCATGCGAAATTTCCCTTGGGAACATAATGACTGGTTAGATTTACTCAATCATCGTCTGTTGAAACTGACCATTATTAGCGTAGCCGTCTGTTCGCTATTTTGGGGAATATATCGACGCAATTGGCGTTTGGTGGTAACGATGCTGCTGGTCGGTGTCGGCCCGTTAATCATTGGCATATTAAAATCCACCAGCGGCCATTCCTGTCCCTGGGATTTAGTCCAGTACGGTGGGAAAGCGCTCAGTTATGCCCTGCTGGATGCGACTCCGGTTGGCGCTGGCCCTGGGCACTGTTTTCCCGGTGGGCATGCCTCTAGCGGTTTTTCTGTTATGGCTTTATTTTTCCTGTTTTATCCAGAGCGTCCTCGTCTGGCAACCTTTTGCTGGTTAGGCGGCGTAACACTGGGAATGCTGATGGGATTTGGCCAAGTTATGCGTGGCGCGCATTTTATCAGCCATAACCTGTGGGCTGGATGGTGGGTTTGGCTAAGCCAGTTGTTTTTTTTTGGGTTAATTAGTCGTTATTACAAGCGCAATTAAGGTACTGAGTAATGGAACAATTCAATCATTTTTTATTTTCTCTGATTAACGCCACCCCCCATTCACCAGAGTGGGCGATCGCCTTTGCCACTTTTGTTGCCAGAGATCTGATCAACATTATTCCATTATTGATGGTCGGACTTTGGCTTTGGGGTTCAACGGAACAAATGACGTTACAGCGTCAAGCCGTGAGCAAAACGGCCATCGCATTGGTATTCGCTATGCTTTCTGCCGCTTGTATTGGCATGCTATTCCCACATAATCGTCCGTTTGTTGAAGGTTTTGGTTATAACTTTTTACCGCATGCCCCTGATAGCTCTTTTCCTAGCGATCACGGTACTGCCATTTTCACTTTTGCCCTGGCTTTCTTATGTTGGCATCGGGTTTGGTCTGGTGTCACTCTACTGATTATCGGGCTTGCTATCGCTTGGTCACGAGTTTATCTAGGTGTGCATTGGCCGCTGGATATGGTTGGGGCATTTTTGGTGGCAATAGTTGGGTGTCTTTTTTCTCAACTACTGTGGAATCTGTTTGGTGAAAATATTTCAACTGGATTAACACATCTTTATCACCGTTGTTTCTCCTTCCCAATCAGTAAAGGCTGGGTAAAAAGCTGACTTTCGGCCATCCTCTCACCGGCAGATTCTCTGTCGGTGTCGCTTCCTGCGAAAAAATAAAAATCAATAAGTTATATGTACTTCTCATCTTAATTTGTCATATCACCCCGTAAAAATGTTATTTAAATAACATTAGTCAGCCAATACATGTTTAAAAGGTGACATTTTAGTTGTCAATCTGACTTGATGTTACTATTATAACAATTAATACTGTCATCTACTTAAACCAAGGATATTTCCTATGACCATCAATTATGCTAATTACATCGATCACACGCTGTTGGCGATGGATGCAACCGACACGCAGATCGTCAAACTGTGTGAAGAGGCCAAACAACACCACTTCTATGCCGTTTGTGTAAACTCCGGTTATGTCCCACTGGTAGCCAGCCAATTGGCGGGTAGCGAGGTGAAAGTCTGTTCGGTTATCGGTTTCCCTTTGGGTGCTGGCCTGACTTCCAGTAAAGTCTTTGAAGCACAAGCTGCCATTGAAGCTGGTGCACAAGAGATTGATATGGTGATTAACGTCGGCTGGCTGAAAAGCGGTAAATCAGCTGAAGTTAAAGCGGATATCAAAGCCGTGCGTGGTATTTGCGCCACTATTCCATTGAAGGTAATATTGGAAACTTGTCTACTCAGCGATGAGCAAATCGTTGAAGTTTGCGAAATGTGCCGCGAGCTTGACGTCGCGTTTGTGAAAACCTCCACTGGTTTCAGCACTGGCGGTGCTCGTGAAGATCATGTCAAATTGATGCGAGCCACCGTAGGTCCAGAGATGGGCGTGAAAGCATCGGGTGCCGTGCGTGACCGCGCCACGGCTGAAAAAATGATTCTGGCTGGCGCAACGCGAATTGGCACCAGCTCAGGTGTAGCCATCGTCTCTGGCCAGCAAGCGGCCGCGTCCAGCTACTAAATGATTATTAACCCGGCTAAGGCCGGGTTTACTTTATTGGGAACCGTCAATGGAAACTCGCCGCGCCGAACGTATTAATAAACTGATTCAGGCATTAAAACGTTCTGACAAGATCCATCTGAAAGATGCGGCCAGCTTGCTACGAGTTTCAGAAATGACTATCCGTCGAGATCTGAGTGCTGAACCTTCCGCCGTTATCCTACTTGGCGGTTATGTGGTCATGGATCCAAAGGTTAATAACGCCAACAACTACTTTGTTTCTGATCAACAGGCAAAACAGGTGGAAGAAAAGCGACGTATTGGTCAACTGGCTGCGCAGCTGATTGAAGAAAACGATACGGTCTTTTTTGACTGTGGAACCACTATTCCGCTCATCATCGATGAGATCGCGGAAGATCTGATCTTCACCGCGATCTGCTATTCCCTCAACACCTTCCTTTCACTACAAGATAAACCAAACTGTAAGGTGATTCTGTGTGGAGGAGAATTTAAGCCGAATAACTATATCTTCACGCCGATTGGCCAACACAACGAACTGGACAATATCTGCCCGAACAAGGCCTTTATTTCGACCGCAGGGATTTCTCCCCGCTATGGCGTAACCTGCTTTAATTTCGATGAACTCCCCTGGAAACAACAGGCTCTGGAGAAGTCACAACATAAAATACTGGTCGTTGATCACAGTAAATTTGGCCAAATCAAACCCGCTAGTATCGGCTCACTGACGTTATTTGACGCCTTGGTCACTGACCGCCAGCCGGATAAATCGTTCAGCGACTTCTTTGCTGAAAATGGCATAAAAACATACTACTAGAACAGTATTCGGACGATTTTTCCGGTCGTTTCCCTTGGCAGGCTTTCCGCTGGCTCTCGGCTGAAAATCTGCTTGCCGGTTATTTATTGGATAACCGGTAACGCCATCTAAGCCTACCTCTCACCACAAAACCGACCCCGTTAAGATTTTTAGCCCTATTCGGAATGGGTACCGAATCGATAACAAAGCGTCTATTTTTTGACCCAGCAGACATAAGTAGAATGGACATCAAGAATAAAAGTAGTAACGCAGTTTATCTTTCAGAGCGGAATTGTTTTTTGTAACAATAACTCGATAATGAAATAACCATTTTAAATTTAAGGTTAATAGCTATTGCTTATAAAAAAAGCACTTCTCTTTTTAGAACTGCTTATTAAATGTTCAGGCAAGCAATTTTAAAAGTAAATTATTTTAACATTTATTACTAACCGTCACATTTCACCGATAAAAAGTGTCGATTTATATTGTCAGACAAAAGTAACTTATCGAACTTTCATATGACAAATAAGTCTGATATCCATATTTTAAACATGATAAATTGATAGAGCTTGTATCTTTCTGACCTTTTTACTCAGCCAGTAATTTGTTTATATAACAAACACTCGTTAGTGTCCGTGATAAATATCAATACATATACACTTAAATAAAAAAACAACATTATTAGCTATAAATCATAATGTTAATTAAGTTTTGTTATTTTGACATAATGATTTTTGTCAATAAAGTATCGATTTTCGCTAGATTCAAAACGCAGGTTAAAATATATTGCCACGCAAGATATAATGGGTAGTCACTAAGTTATTGGCTGTAGCCAACCGGAATTAGGAAATGGGTTTTTATCCTTTATCACGTGATTAACAGGACAAAACACCAAACATTATTGTAACAATTAGATATAAATACATAACAACTAGCTTTATTGGCATTTATTCTGCATTTGGGAGCATGATCACGGTACTTTTCACTATGAATCGCTATCTTGCCGCCAGCAAAAACTAGGGTACGCATTAGAATCACAAAAATATCGGCAGAGAGCAGAGTCATTACTCAACGCGGATTAAATTTTATTTTACGGCTTCAGGTAATTTGCACTGCCACGGGAACCCAATAACAACCAGATATGATTTAAAACGCATCACTTTGACTGAATTTATCATCTGATTAGGCGACTTAATAACGCACTGACAGATATTTAACTTTCGGATTTTAATTTCGTGTTCAAATCGGAGACCTTTATGGACACTACTCAAACCAGCACCATTGCCTCCACGGGAAAAACCTCTACCAGCACCTGGCGTAAAAGCGACACCATGTGGATGCTGGGTCTATACGGCACTGCCATCGGCGCAGGTGTACTCTTCCTGCCTATCAACGCCGGTATCGGTGGCCTACTGCCATTAATCGTGATGGCTATCATCGCCTTCCCGATGACTTTCTTTGCTCACCGCGGCCTGTGCCGTTTTGTGCTGTCAGGTAAAAATCCTGGTGAAGATATCACCGAAGTTGTTGAAGAACACTTTGGTGTTGGCGCGGGTAAACTGATTACCCTGCTTTACTTCTTTGCTATCTACCCTATTCTGTTGGTGTACAGCGTTGCTATCACTAACACCGTTGATAGCTTTATTACCCACCAAATGCACCTGCCGTCACCACCTCGGGCAATTTTGTCCCTGATTCTGATCGTTGGCCTGATGGGTATTGTTCGTTTCGGTGAACATTTCATCGTTAAGGCGATGAGCGTTCTGGTATTCCCGTTTGTTGCGGTACTGATGCTGTTGGCGGTGTACCTGATTCCAAACTGGAGCAGCGCAATCTTCCAGAATCTGTCTCTCGACGGTAATGGCGTAGGCAATGGTATGTTAATGACGCTGTGGCTGGTTATCCCAGTGATGGTGTTCTCATTCAACCACTCCCCTATCATCTCTGCATTTGCTGTAGCAAAACGCGAAGAATACGGCCAAGACGCCGAGAAGAAATGCTCACGCATTCTGGCATACAGCCACATCATGATGGTTCTGACCGTGATGTTCTTCGTATTCAGCTGCGTACTGAGCCTGTCTCCGGCAGATCTGATGGAAGCCAAAGCACAGAACATTTCTATTCTGTCTTATCTGGCTAACCACTTTAATACACCAATGATTGCCTATATGGCACCGGTTATTGCCTTTATCGCTATTACCAAATCTTTCCTCGGCCACTACCTTGGCGCGCGTGAAGGTTTCAACGGTATCGTGATCAAGTCTCTGCGTAGCCGTGGCAAAACCATCAATGGTGACAAACTGAACCGTCTGACTGCACTGTTCATGCTAGTGTCTACCTGGATTGTTGCGACTCTGAACCCAAGTATCTTGGGCATGATCGAAACGCTGGGTGGCCCGGTTATCGCAATGATTCTGTTCCTGATGCCGATGTATGCCATTCATAAAGTTCCAGCAATGCGCAAATACAGTGGTCACATCAGTAACGTATTCGTTGTGATTATGGGTCTGATTGCAATCTCTGCAATCCTGTTCAGCCTGTTTAAATAATCCTGTCTGGCCAGTGTTCCAAGCTGGCCAAGCTCACTGTGCCAATGCACAGTAAGCCGCAGAATTAATGCATCAAAAGCCGGTGCGATCGTACCGGCTTCTACTACCACGGTAATGTAAGCACTTTCATAATTAACGCCTTTAACACTAAGGAGGCGAGTATATGGTCAGCGTCTTTGACATTTTTAAGATTGGTATTGGTCCTTCCAGCTCCCACACCGTCGGCCCGATGAAGGCTGGCAAGCTGTTTACCGATGACTTGATCAAGCTTGGGCATCTTTCTGCCATCACCCGAATTGCCGTTGATGTTTACGGTTCTTTGTCTTTGACCGGTAAAGGTCACCATACCGATATCGCCATTATCATGGGTTTGGCGGGAAATCTGCCGGATAGTGTTGATATCGATAGCATTCCGGAATTTATCCGCGATGTTGAGCACCGCGAACGTCTACTGTTGGCAAATGGCGCGCATGAAGTGGATTTCCCGCTGCAAGGGGGAATGAATTTTCGCGAAACCAACTTGCCGCTGCACGAAAATGGCATGACTATCAGTGCCTTTGCCAATGATAATCTGTTGTTCAGTAAAACCTATTACTCTATCGGCGGTGGTTTTATCGTTGATGAAGAAAATTTTGGTAAAGCAGACAGCAACGAGATTTCGGTACCTTATCCGTTCAATTATGCCCGTGATTTGCAGAAACACTGTAAAGATACCGGTCTGTCGCTATCCGGTCTGGTGCTGCAAAATGAGTTGGCACTACACACCAAAGAAGCGCTTAACGCTCACTTTGCCGCCATTTGGGAAGTGATGAAAAACGGTATCGAACGCGGTATCAATACCGAAGGTTTATTACCTGGCCCAATGCGTATCCCGCGCCGCGCCGCAGCGTTGCGTCGCATGTTGGTGACCAACGATAAAAACAACACCGATCCAATGATGGTTGTCGACTGGATCAATATGTTCGCGTTGGCAGTTAACGAAGAGAATGCCGCCGGAGGCCGAGTCGTGACGGCTCCCACTAACGGGGCCTGTGGCATTATTCCGGCTGTGCTGGCGTATTACGATAAGTTTATCCGTCCGGTGAATGAAAACTCTTACAGTCGCTTCTTCTTGGTTTCCGGCGTCATTGGTGCGTTATATAAAATGAACGCTTCCATTTCCGGAGCTGAAGTCGGTTGTCAGGGGGAAGTCGGCGTAGCCTGTTCCATGGCAGCCGCAGGATTGGCCGAACTGATGGGCGGCAGCCCGGCACAGGTGTGTATCGCCGCAGAAATTGCGATGGAACACAATTTGGGTCTGACCTGCGATCCCGTAGCCGGACAGGTTCAGGTTCCTTGTATCGAACGTAACGCTATCTCCGCCGTTCAGGCAGTTAACGCAGCCCGTATGGCCCTGCGCCGTACCAGCGAGCCGACCGTGTGTTTGGATAAAGTGATCGAAACCATGTACGAAACGGGTAAAGACATGAACGCCAAGTACCGTGAAACTTCCCGCGGTGGTCTGGCAATTAAAATCGTGCCATGTGATTGATGATTCTATTAATAAATTGATCGGTCATCAACCAAACTGAAATAAAACAGGGCCGTAGTTATCAACGGCCCTGTTGTTTATTTAACGACTATTTATTCGAGAACTAAGCGAAAATACCGCCAAACCATTGACTGAATTTTATCATCACGAAATCCCACATACGGCTGAAGAAACCGCCCTCTTTCACTTCGTTCATCACCACCAGCGGACGCTGTTCAATACTTTTACCATTCAACTGAAAATCGATGACACCCACTTTCTGATGTTTGGCTAATGGTGCTCGCAACTCGGTTGAGTCCAGTTTGTAGCTGGCTTTCAGGTTTTTCATTTGCCCTTTGGGAATGGTAATAGCCGCATTCTGAGCAACACCTAAATCCACCTGCCCAATATCGCCAAACCAGACTTTCTGCGTAACAAATGCCTTATCGGTTTTAATTGGCACAACCGTTTCATAAAAACGGAATCCCCAGCTCAATAGCTTCTCACTCTCACTAAAACGAACTCGATCGCTCGGTGCCCCCAAAACCACGGAAATCAAACGCATTGGGCCATCGGTAGCCGATGCCACCAGATTATGTCCAGCTCCGGCGGTATGGCCGGTTTTTACACCATCGACATTGAGATTAGTATTCCATAACAGGCGGTTACGGTTTATCTGGCGGATATTGTTAAAGGTAAACTCTTTCTCTTTATGTAATGCATATTCTTCCGGCACATCGCGAATCAAAGCCTGCGCCAGCACCGCCATATCACGCGCCGTGCTATATTGCCCTTCAGCATCCAGGCCATGTACCGTCAGGAAGTGAGTATTATCCAACCCCAGCGCTTTCGCATAGTTGTTCATCAGCCCGACAAAACTGTCCTGACTACCGGCAATATAATCAGCCAACGCGATGCTGGCATCATTACCTGACTGAATAACAATACCTTTATTCAGATCCAGAAGTTTTACCTGATCACCCGGTTTCAAAAACATTAATGACGAACCACGCAGCACCGGGTTACCGGTCGCCCAGGCATCTTTACCTACCGTCACCATGTCGTCAGGATGAACTTTGCCAGCTTTGATCGCCTGACCAATCACATAACTGGACATGATTTTTGTCAGACTCGCCGGATCCAGACGCTGATCGGCGTTACCCTGCGTCAGTATCTTGCCACTGTTAAAGTCCATCAAGACATAAGCTTTGGCATCAATAGGAGGCGCCGGTTGCTCGTCTGCCGCTCTGACGGCAGGCATCGTCAATAGCAATAAACCAGCACTGAAAGTGACATTTTTTAGCTTGGAGGAGATTGTATATTTCATCATGAGGTCGCCAGAGTATCCTTGCAAATAATCGGAAATAAGCGGTATTCCCAAAACTAAGTTGTTATCCAATTAGCGAAAAATCGCACTTTTTCACTGAGATAGAGATCTTAACTGGGTCAAAAACTCATACCTCCTTTAAATCTATCCGATAACCGCACTAATGGGGTGATGTTTTGCGCTTATTTACGCTTCACTCCACTTTAACGGCCACACAGCTAAACATCTCAATGTCTATACCGCCAGCCATCTAAGCACCCAAGCATCTTAAAACCCCCCGTTCATATAACAAAAAGAAATATAAGAAGGTTATTTGTTATTTTTAGTGACTAAGAAACTAGGGCTATGATTCGGTCATTGTTTACTCATTCTTTTGGATTCGTGAGCTATTATGGCAATCCCACGTTCGGTTATCGATCTTATTGGCCACACACCTCTGCTGGAATTAACGCATTTTGATACTGGCCTTTGCCAGTTGTTCGTTAAATTAGAAAATCAAAATCCTGGCGGTTCGATTAAAGATCGTGTGGCGTTATCTATGATTACGCAGGCCGAACATGACGGTCACCTACAGCCAGGCGGCACCATTATCGAGGCTACGGCCGGTAATACCGGCTTGGGTCTGGCATTGGTCGCGGCAGTAAAAGGTTACAAACTGGTATTGGTTGTGCCGGATAAGATGAGCCAAGAAAAGATCTTCCATCTGCGGGCGTTGGGTGCTCAAGTGCTACTCACCCGCTCCGACGTCGGTAAAGGTCACCCGGCGTATTATCAGGATTACGCGCTGCGTTTGGCTCAGGAAATACCCGGTTCGTTTTATATTGACCAATTTAATAATCCAGCCAATCCTGCGATCCACCGCACTACCACCGGCCCGGAACTATTCGAACAAATGGAAGGTCAGGTCGATGCCATCGTCGTTGGCGTCGGTTCCAGTGGAACACTCAGCGGTTTAAGCCAGTATTTCACCGAAATCTCCCCCAACACTGAGTTTGTTTTGGCCGATCCGGCTGGATCTATTCTGGCCGATTATGTGATGAAAGCTCGCATCGGTGAAGCTGGGAGCTGGCTGGTAGAAGGTATTGGCGAAGACTTTATCCCCCCGCTCAGTAATTTCTCATTGGTAACCAAATCCTATCAAATTGATGATGCTGAAGCCTTTACTACTGCCCGCCGCTTACTGCAACAAGAAGGCGTACTGGCCGGTTCTTCTACCGGAACGCTGCTGGCGGCGGCTCTGCGCTATTGCCAAGAACAAACTGAACCTAAACGAGTGGTCACTTTCGTCTGCGATAGCGGCAATAAATATCTCTCAAAAATGTTTAACGACTACTGGTTACTGGAACAGGGTTTGCTGGCTCGCACTCAACACGGCGATCTGCGCGATTACATTACCTACAGCCATCAGACAGGTGCCACCGTTTCGGTTTCACCGAATGATTCACTAGCAGTAGTACACGCGCGCATGCGTCTTTACGATATTTCCCAATTACCGGTGCTGGAAAACGAACGAGTGGTTGGCCTGATTGACGAGTGGGACCTGCTCAATAAGGTGCAGGAAAATGCCAGCCATTTCAATTTACCAACCAGCGAGGCGATGACGCAGCAAGTGAAAACCTTACAAAAAGAAGCAAGTTACGCTGACTTACTCTCAACCTTCGATCAAGGACATGTGGCTATCGTGCTGGACGGGGAGCAATTCCTTGGCTTGATTACCCGCACCGATGTGCTAAATGTCCGCCGCCAGGCTCTGGCTTAATTTATATTTCAAGGATCTAATCATGGCAAAGTTTGACACTCTGACTGTACATGCAGGTTATACCCCAGATAGCACCGGTGCCGTCATGCCGGCAATTTATGCCACCTCTACTTTCGCCCAGCCCGCACCGGGCGAACACACCGGCTACGAATATTCCCGCAGTGGTAACCCCACCCGCAGCGCGTTAGAGAAGGCGATTGCCGAGCTGGAAAACGGCAGTCGTGGCTATGCTTTTGCCTCCGGTCTGGCCGCCTGTTCGACAGTGCTGGAATTATTGGATCAAGGTAGCCATATTGTGGCCGTTGACGACCTGTATGGCGGCACCTATCGCCTGCTGGAAAAAGTGCGCAATCGCACCGCTGGCCTGCGCGTTACCTATGTTTCACCGGCAGATACTGACGGACTGGAACAAGCTATTCAGCCGGATACCAAAATGATTTGGGTGGAAACGCCGACCAATCCGTTGCTGAAATTGGCCGATTTAGCGGCCATCGCCGGGATTGCCAAGAAATATCAATTAATCAGTGTGGCGGATAACACCTTTGCCTCGCCTTATATCCAACGCCCACTGGATTTAGGTTTCGATATTGTGGTGCATTCGGCGACTAAATACCTCAACGGCCATTCAGATGTGGTGGCTGGGGTCGCTGCGGTAGGAAATAATCCAGAATTGGCAGAGCAATTAGGATTTTTACACAACGCGGTTGGCGGGATTCTCGATCCGTTCAGCAGCTTCCTGACTCTCCGTGGCCTACGTACACTGGCACTGCGAATGGCTCGTCATAATGAAAGCGCTCTGCGGATTGCCCATTGGCTGGAACAGCAGCCGCAGGTAGAAGCGGTGTATTATCCGGGGCTTGAAAGCCACCCGCAACATCAGTTGGCTCGCAAACAAATGTCTGGTTTTGGCGGCATGATTGCAGTACGCCTGAAAGGTGAACCGGAGTATGCCCGTCAGGTCATCAAGGGTTCCCATCTGTTTACTTTAGCGGAAAGTTTGGGGGGCGTAGAAAGCCTGATCAGCCAACCCTACAGCATGACTCATGCTTCTATCCCCTTGGAGATCCGCCTTAAACACGGCATCACGCCGCAGTTATTACGTCTTTCTATCGGAATTGAAGACACTGAAGATCTGATCGCCGATCTGGCACAGGCATTGGCCAGTTAATCCCAGCCAGAATAATGTTGAAATCCTGCAACGGCCCTGCATTGGGTCGTTGATCTTTGACGTCATTTATCTGCCGTCCGCCAATATCGTGTGAATCATTTTACCAACTCATTGAATAGCAAGGCAATAATGTATCGAAGCAAATGAGTTCTGCCACTGGCGTCTTGCCCAGCCGTTCTCTGCCCCCGGTAGGTAACAAAAATGACTCACCGGGGGCAGAATTAACCCGTAATGGATGACTTGTCAAAAAGAGGGTCAAAATGCCCGTTCTGCGGTAGCCAACAGATCGGGGTAGTAGCGCAGTGCAACATCAGGATGAGAACGCAAACGTCCCTTCAAATAGTTAAGGCCCACATCGCGGAATAGGGGATTGAGAGGATCACTGGCGGGGCCGTAGGCCTCTGCCGCCAGATGCATGGGAAGCGGATACAAAGGTACGACCGCATCCAGACGCGCACCAAGGAAAAAGGCAATAGATAGACGATCAATACCTGCTGGCGGCGTTTCAACCCGGTGTACCGTGGCGCGTAGATAACCGTTGGTCGCCAACTCCAGCAATTCGCCGATATTCACGACAAAGGTATTCTCCAACGGTTCCACATCAATCCATTGATCATCATTCACCTCAACCTGTAATCCTTTTTGTTCATCCTGTAACAAAAAAGTCAGGAAGCCAGAATCCTTATGCGCACCGACACCCTGCCCACTTTGGGTATTTTCACGCCCCGGATAGCGAATCAATTTGATATGTTCATTGGGATTATCGCCATACAACTCATCAAAGGCGTGTTCGTCCAACTCCAGAGCCTGTGCAAAAGCCTGTAATAAGCGTAGTGCCATCAGGGTCATCTCGGCTTGCCATTGCTGCAAAAGCGGCTTTAATTCTGGTAAGGCTGGCGGCCATTGATTTGGCCCCTGCAACCGTGCCCAAGCGGGGGTTTTCGGAAGAAGTTTCAACGGAGGACGTTCCGCGCCAATATCGAACTGCTCACGCCAGTCGGGTTGCCCACGGGTTAATTCCGCTGCCGCCCGGTTGTAGCCACGAAAATGCGGGGAATGTACCATTTGTACCGCCAGTTTATCGGCTAGAGGTAGCTCAAAGAAACGTCGGGACAGAAGCTGTATTTGCCGGGAAAGCTCGGGGTTCACCCCGTGTCCAGTGAGGTAGAAGAAACCGATATCTCGCGAAGCATGACGTAATCTAGTCAAGAACGCCTGACGCTCGGTTTCTCCGCGTTTAAGCTGGGACAGATCCAGCAGAGGCAGGCGATAGGGTGTGGGTTGGTGACGCATATTTTACTCCAGTAGTATGATTATTCGACTTTTTATCCTGCTTAAAATCCATAAATACCGGACAACAATACAAACGAATAACAAACATAATCAGCCCCTAAGTAGTAGAGAAAACCGACTGAATACAAAATTCTGGCGGTGTAAAAATACGCCATCTTTAATAGCGTTTTCGTCTATATAATCAACAATCAATACCTAAAAGATATAAATAATTAACACGCAAAATCTTACCTACACCAATATCTTTAAGTTCTATGTTATTTCTTTCATAACGAGTGATATCTGCCGCAGCCGCAAGAAGATCCAAAAAAACTGTAAAAAAACCGACTTATGCCATGAAACGGTCATATTTCTCACTCAATCTCTTGGCACGATTTATTGCCAAACTGGGGGATAAAAACAGAAATATCTTTTGCTATGACCTACGCCGCAAAATCGTAATACTTCGTATTCTTGGCTAGAGTCGTTAATTAACCACCCAGTCTTCATTTAAAGCATGACTCTACCGATTAATGGTTTACCGCAGCAGTCACCCCGATTCAGGCTCATTTCCTCGACTGCAGCGCTTTAATTATCTTGAATGTTTGAGAGGTAACCGATGGACTTAGCCTTGTTTGATTTAGATGAAACGCTAATTAGCGAAGACAGCGCTAGCCTATGGTTGCGCTGGCTGGTCACACAGAACCTGGCTCCGTTATCCTTATTGGAACAAGAACAGGCGTTGATGAAGGATTATTACCGTGGCCAACTTTCCATGGAATGCTATATGCACGCTACACTGGCTCCATTAGTGGGCTATTCAACGCAGGAAGTGGCAACTTGGATTGAACACTTTATTCAACAGGAAATTCTGCCACGAGTTTACCCACAAGCCTGGGAGCAATTAGATTGGCACCGACAGCGGGGAGACCATATTCTGATTATCTCTGCCAGTGGCGAACACCTGGTCGCGCCAATTGCCCACCATTTAGGTGCCGACACGGCGCTGGCCATTGGCGTCGCGCTGGAAGATAACCGGATTACCGGTGAAACCTACGGCGTACTCACGTTTCGCGAAGGCAAGGTGCTGCGCATCAACCATTGGCTAACAAATTCACCCCATCTTTCTTTTGCCAATATTTATGGCTATAGCGACTCGATAAATGACCAGGCAATGCTGGAGTTTGTTGATTATGCTACGGTTATCAATCCCAGCAATCAGTTAGCGGATCTGGCAATTCTCCATGATTGGAATATGGTTCACTGGCGCAGTGAATATCCGCGACATAATCCCTCTTTTTTAGGCTGAGAAACCGGCCTATAGTGGCACTGACGTTTCGGTTAAACCTAGTTATTTCAGGTCAATAAGTGAGGAATCAATGTTGAAAGTATGGGGTCGAAATAATTCCACCAACGTAAAAAAAGTGTTGTGGTGCCTGACCGAGTTGAGCGTTGAATATCAGCAAATTGATGCTGGTGGCAAGTTCGGCAAACTGAACGAACCCCGCTACCGTTCGCTCAACCCCAACGGACTGATTCCCTGCCTGCAAGATGATGATTTTGTTTTGTGGGAATCTAACGCGATCGTGCGCTATATTGCGTTGAAGTACGGTGAAAAAAGTACACTTTACCTATCTGATATCCAACAGCGCGCCAGCGCCGAAAAATGGATGGATTGGACTCATGCACTTGTCGCTCCGTTCAAGGCTGCCTTTATCGGTTTAGTGCGTACTCCACCGGAACAGCAAGACAAACCGAAGATTCAGCAGGGTCTCAAAGAATGGGATGCATTGATGGGTATCGCGAACGGTGCGTTGGAAAAGCAGCCTTACTTATCCGGTCAACACTTTGGTATTGGCGATATTCCGCTAGGTTGCATGGCTTATGCCTGGTTCAATTTACCTATTGAACGCAGTCATTACCCACACCTGGAGCGATGGTATCAACAAATCAGCCAACGCCCAGCGTTTAAGCAAGTGGTAGAGATTGGGCTAAGCTAAGTACACAGCCTTTCAATGGATCAGATTTCAGTAGCGATCTCGGAATGCAACATTAATCGTACGATGATTAACTAAAATCTGATCCATCTCCTTAACTAAAACATCAACTTACCGGCATTCTCTCTGGATCCGGATAGATATATTCAAAACCCAACTCACTGCATATCCGGCTGCCATCGACCAGACGGCTGGGCTGCACTCCATCTTCAGGCGCAAATTTCGGCGGCGTGAGTTGCAAAGCACGAGCACATTCAGGGTAAAAATCTTTTTTGGCCGGATGCTTAGGCGCACAGAGATTATAAATATGTCCACCTTTAGGTAAATTCAGCAATAGTTCAATGGCGGCAATAACATCATCCTGATGCACCAGATTAACTCCTTGAGAGGCACCTTTCACTGCCGTTTTACCCGCCAGAAAACGCCCAGGATGGCGCTCATTTCCCACCAACCCCGCTAAACGCAAAATATCTACCGATGTATGAGGCAACTGATGTAACCATTGCTCCAACGCCACCAACGTCTTACCCGCGCCAGATACCGGGCGCAGAGGAGAATCTTCTTTTACCTGCCCCACAGTATCGCCATAAACCGAGGTAGAACTGGTAAAAATAATACGCGGTACACCGTATACCAACGCACTGTCCACCACCTCGCGAACCGCCAGAAAATAACCATCGCCATCCTCTGCGGTACGGCTGGCTGGCAATGTGATCACCAATGCATCGACATCGAATAACCGTGGTAAATCTTCCGGATCGCACATAAGATCCGGCGTCAATTCCAACTGATAACACTCAACGCCACTCATTCTCGCAGCATCGACACCATCAGGTGTCGTTTTACTGCCCACGACCTGAATCCCCCGCCGGATCAACGCTTGTGCCAACGGCATACCCAACCAGCCCAAACCAATGATAGCGACCTTTTTCATCAATCCGCTCTCCTGCTTATGCAGTCTATACCGCTCAATCTTATGAACCTGATGCCTGCACTTTCAGCGCTGCACTCAATCCGACTCGTATTCATTATGGCAAACTAGCCTCTAACCACGATAATACCAATGTATAATAAGGTAAATGTCACACTGATAAACATTGACTGACAAAATTCTCGCGATAACACCAACAAGATGAATTAATACCGGCTATCATGCGAATAACCATCACCTTAATAAAAAAAGGTTGCTTTCACATTGCCAGATGGTTTAGGTTGATTGACAGAGAAAACGACATATTCTGGTGACTGGCACTGAGCCGGTCAACCTCAAGCGAGAACACATTATGAACCGCGTTCAATTTAATCACCATCATCACCATCATCCTGACTAGTCTGACAGGCCGATGTGTGCTGGAAGACGGTTAACCAATCTTCCAGGTGGCGTAGAACGCATAAAGAGAGCCCTCGGAAGATAATCTTCCGAGGGCTTTTTTGTTGTCCAAATTTTTCGAATTTAAATTAATAAGTTATGAGGATTACCATGCTAGATAAAACACGTTTACGCATCGCAATGCAAAAGTCCGGTCGCCTGAGCGAAGATTCGCGAGAGTTGCTGGCTCGTTGTGGTATCAAAATCAATTTGCAACAACAGCGTCTGATTGCCTTCGCAGAAAACATGCCCATCGATATCCTGCGAGTCCGTGATGACGATATCCCCGGTCTGGTCATGGACGGTGTGGTAGACCTGGGTATCATTGGCGAAAATGTACTGGAAGAAGAATTACTGAACCGCCGCGCTCAGGGCGAAGATCCGCGCTATTTTACTCTGCGGCGTTTAGATTTCGGTACCTGTCGTCTGTCGCTGGCCACGCCACTGGATGCAGAATACACTGGACCTCAGTGCCTGCAAGATACCCGCATCGCGACCTCCTATCCACACCTGTTAAAGCAATACCTCGATAAACAAGGCGTCCGTTTTAAATCCTGCTTGTTAAACGGTTCGGTAGAAGTTGCACCTCGTGCTGGACTGGCCGATGCCATCTGTGATTTGGTCTCTACCGGCGCAACCTTGGAAGCCAACGGACTGCGTGAAGTTGAAGTTATTTATCGCTCCAAAGCGTGTTTGATTCAGCGTGATGGTGAAATGCCGGAGACTAAACAGCAGCTGATTGATCGTCTATTGACTCGTATTCAGGGCGTGATTCAAGCCCGCGAATCCAAATACATCATGCTGCACGCACCAAGCGAGCGTCTGGACGAAATCATCACTCTGCTGCCGGGTGCGGAACGCCCAACTATTCTGCCGTTGGCTGGTGATAAAAGCCGCGTCGCTATGCACATGGTGAGTAGCGAAACCCTATTCTGGGAAACCATGGAAAAACTGAAAGCACTGGGTGCCAGTTCAATTCTGGTCTTGCCTATTGAAAAGATGATGGAGTAAACCATGCAGCCGACGAACTTCAATACTCTGATCGACTGGCAACAATGCAGTTTAGAACAGCAGAAAGCCCTATTGACCCGCCCGGCAATGACTGCCTCTGAGCGCATTACCGCCGCAGTCAATGAGATATTGGATCGGGTGAAAAATGAGGGTGATAGTGCCCTGCGCGATTTTAGCCAGCGTTTTGACCATGTGCAGATGGTTGATATTCGTGTCAGCGAAGCAGACATTGCCGCGGCCTCAGTCCGTTTGAGTGACGAGGTCAAACAGGCAATGGCACAAGCCGTACGCAATATTGACGCTTTCCATCAGGCGCAGAAAATGCCAGTGGTGGATGTTGAAACCCAGCCAGGTGTACGTTGCCAGCAAGTTACGCGCCCAATTGCCTCCGTCGGCCTATATATTCCCGGCGGTTCTGCACCGCTACCATCAACCGTATTGATGCTGGGGATACCCGCGCGTATTGCTGGTTGCAAACGCGTAGTGCTGTGTTCCCCTCCACCGATTACTGACGAAATTCTCTACGCTGCCCAGCTATGTGGCATTGAAGAAGTATTCCAATTAGGCGGTGCTCAAGCCATTGCCGCACTGGCCTTTGGCAGTGAATCGGTACCCAAA
Source organism: Yersinia ruckeri ATCC 29473 (assembly GCF_000754815.1). Classification (GTDB taxonomy): domain Bacteria; phylum Pseudomonadota; class Gammaproteobacteria; order Enterobacterales; family Enterobacteriaceae; genus Yersinia; species Yersinia ruckeri. Next base: position 2,045,154 of record NZ_KN150747.1, on the reverse strand, counting down.
GTAGACAAAATCTTCGGGCCGGGCAATGCCTATGTTACCGAAGCCAAACGTCAAGTCAGCCAGTGTCTGGGTGGTGCAGCCATTGATATGCCGGCGGGTCCTTCAGAAGTGCTGGTCATTGCCGATAGCGGTGCCACGCCAGCTTTTGTAGCCTCAGACTTACTGTCGCAAGCAGAACACGGCCCCGACTCTCAGGTCATTTTGTTGACCCCAGATGCAAAAATGGCGCAAGCCGTCGCATTAGAGGTGGAAAAACAACTGGCTCAACTATCTCGTTCGGCTATCGCCCGTCAGGCGCTGGAAAGCAGCCGTCTGATTATCACCAAAGATTTACAACAATGCATTGATATCAGCAATCAATACGGCCCGGAACACTTGATTCTGCAAACCCGGGAACCAGAAAAAATGGTGGATTTAATTAATAACGCAGGCTCGGTGTTCCTCGGCGATTGGTCACCAGAATCAGCCGGTGACTACGCTTCGGGTACCAACCATGTGTTACCGACTTACGGCTATACCTCGACTTATTCGAGTCTTGGGCTAGCAGACTTCGTGAAACGTATGACAGTGCAACAATTAACGCCTCAAGGTCTGTTGGGACTCGCGCCAACCATTGAGATTCTGGCGCAGGCAGAACAACTGACTGCCCACAAAAATGCCGTCACCCTGCGGGTTGCCGCCCTTAATGCTATGCGCCAGGAGGTAAAATGAGCACATTGATCAATATCAGTGAACTGGCACGCGCCAATGTGCGTGAGTTAACACCTTACCTGTCGGCACGCCGACTGGGTGGCAATGGCGACGTTTGGCTCAATGCCAATGAATATCCACTGGCAACCGAATTTGAATTAACGGCGCAAACCTTCAACCGTTATCCGGAATGTCAGCCGAACCAACTGATTGAAAGTTATGCCGATTATGCTGACGTGGGTGCCGATCAGGTCTTGGTTAGCCGGGGTGCTGATGAAAGCATTGAGCTGCTGATTCGTGCCTTTTGCGAGCCGGGTCAAGATGCTATTTTATTCTGCCCACCGACCTATGGCATGTATTCGGTCAGCGCAGAAACCTTTGGCGTAGAGCGCCGTATCGTACCCACCAAAGAGGATTGGCAGCTCGATTTACCGGCTATCGCCGCTAATCTAAGCGCCGTTAAAGTCATCTATATATGTAGCCCAAATAACCCAACCGGAAATCTGATTAATCGAGCAGATTTACGTCAGGTGCTGGATTTGGCCAAGGGGCGCGCTATTGTCGCTATTGATGAAGCCTATATTGAGTTTTGTCCACAGGCCAGCGTCAGCGGTTGGTTAAAAGATTATCCGAATTTAGTCATTTTGCGCACTCTCTCTAAAGCCTTTGCATTAGCTGGTTTACGCTGTGGCTTTACCCTGGCTAACAACGATATTATCCAGTTACTGCTTAAAGTGATTGCGCCTTACCCATTGTCCACACCGGTTGCAGATATCGCCGCGCAGGCACTTAGCCCGCAGGGTATCACCATCATGCGGCAGCGAGTTACAGAGATACAAACTACGCGCCAATGGTTTATTGACAAATTGCGACAGTGCGACTGCGTAGAACAGGTTTTCACCAGCGAAACCAACTATGTTCTGGCACGCTTTACCGCCGCTAGCAACGTATTTAAAATCCTGTGGGATCAAGGTATTATCCTACGAGATCAGAACAAACAGCCGGGATTATCTGGGTGCCTACGTATCACCATCGGCACTCGCCGAGAATGTGAGCGAGTGATCACCGCCCTGATGCCACTACCCGGTATAAACAGTCCCAATGCAACCAATACATCATCATCCAGCCTTTAAAGGGAACGTTATGAGCCAGAAATTTCTTTTTATTGACCGCGACGGCACCCTGATCGCAGAGCCGCCGGAAGACTATCAGGTTGATCGGCTGGATAAATTAGCGTTGGAGCCAGAGGTTATCCCTGCCCTACTGGCTCTGCAAAAAGCCAATTATAAACTGGTGATGATCACCAATCAGGATGGTCTGGGTACCGACAGCTTCCCGCAAGCGACGTTTGATCCGCCGCACAATCTGATGATGCAGATTTTTACTTCACAAGGCATCAATTTTGAACAGGTTCTGATTTGCCCACATCTGCCAGCCGATAACTGCACATGCCGCAAACCCAAAACTGCACTGGTAGCACGTTATCTGGACGACGGCGTCATGAATAGTGCCAACAGCTATGTGATTGGCGATCGGGAAACCGATCTGCAACTGGCAGAAAATATGGGTATCAGTGGCTTACGTTATCAGCGTGATGGCTTGAACTGGGCACAGATTGCCAGACAGTTGACCCAACGCGATCGCCATGCTCATGTCAACCGTGTGACAAAAGAAACCGCCATTGACGTCAATGTCTGGCTGGATCGTGAAGGCGGCAGCAAAATCAAGACTGGCGTCGGTTTCTTCGATCATATGTTGGATCAGATCGCCACCCACGGTGGATTTCGCATGGATATTCAGGTCAGTGGCGATCTCTATATCGACGATCACCACACCGTGGAAGACACTGCGCTAGCGCTCGGTGAAGCGATCAACAACGCCTTGGGTGATAAACGCGGCATTGGCCGTTTCGGCTTCGTGCTGCCAATGGACGAATGCCTGGCTCGTTGTGCGCTAGATATCTCCGGTCGCCCACATTTGGAATACAAAGCCGAATTTAACTATCAACGCGTAGGCGATTTAAGTACAGAAATGGTTGAGCATTTTTTCCGCTCCCTCTCGTATGCGATGGCTTGCACATTGCATCTGAAAACCAAAGGCCGTAACGATCACCACCGAGTCGAGAGTCTGTTTAAAGTCTTTGGCCGCACGTTACGTCAGGCTATTCGCGTTGAAGGCAACACCTTGCCAAGCTCGAAAGGAGTACTGTAATGAATGTGGTAATTCTGGATACCGGATGCGCCAACCTTTCTTCAGTCACTTATGCCGTACAACGCTTGGGTTACCAGCCGGTCATCAGTCGTGAACCTGAAATTGTATTACGAGCCGACAAGTTATTTTTACCCGGCGTAGGTACTGCTCATGCTGCAATGGATCAGCTCAAAAGACGGGATCTGATCGATTTGATCAAAGTCTGCACTCAACCAGTGCTGGGCATCTGCCTCGGTATGCAATTACTGGCTCGCCATAGCGAGGAAAGTGGTGGTATCGACACGCTGGGCATTATTGATGCGCCAGTAAATCGGATGACAGATTTTGGCTTACCGCTGCCACATATGGGATGGAATCAAGTTTATCCACAAGCCGCTAACCCTCTTTTTCGAGGGATTGCTGAAGGTACTTATTTCTACTTTGTCCACGGATATGCGATGCCAATATGCCCAAATACCATCGCCCAAACCAACTACGGCGAGCCGTTTACCGCCGCGGTCGAAAAAGACAACTTCTTTGGCGTGCAATTTCATCCTGAGCGCTCTGGCGCAGCAGGTGCACGACTGCTGAAAAACTTTCTGGAGATGTAAGTACCATGATTATTCCCGCTTTGGATTTGATCGACGGCAAGGTGGTACGCTTGCATCAGGGTGATTACGGCCAACAACGTGACTATGGCCATCACCCGCTACCCCGTTTGCAAGATTACCAGCAGCAAGGCGCTCAGGTGCTACATCTGGTTGATTTAACCGGTGCCAAAGACCCTGCAGCACGACAGATTCCGTTACTCCGCGAACTGTTGGCTGGGGTCGATGTGCCAGTGCAAGTGGGTGGTGGTATCCGTAATGAACAAGACGTTGCCGCGTTATTAGAAGCTGGCGCGACTCGGGTAGTCATCGGCTCAACAGCAGTAAAACAACCAAGTCTGGTACAAAGCTGGTTCGCCCGTTACGGCGCTGATGCTATTGTGCTGGCGTTGGATATACGTATTGATAACACCGGAAGGAAAGAAGTGGCGATCAGCGGATGGCAGGAGAATTCCAATGTCACGCTAGAGCAGATTATTGAGCAGTACCTGCCCTTTGGCCTGAAACATGTACTTTGCACCGATATTTCCCGTGATGGCACCCTGACAGGTTCTAACGTCGAACTGTATCAGGAAATCTGTATCCGCTATCCACAAGTGGCTTTCCAGGCCTCAGGCGGCATCGGTTGCCTGGATGATATTGCCCGCTTACGTACCAGTGGCGTACAAGGTGTGATTGTGGGTCGCGCCTTGCTGGACGGCAAATTCAATGTGAAGGAGGCTATCGCATGCTGGCAAAACGCATAATCCCTTGTCTGGATGTAAAAAATGGTCAGGTGGTAAAAGGAATTCAATTTCGTCACCATGAAATCATTGGCGATATCGTCCCACTTGCCCAGCGCTATGCTGCTGAAGGTGCCGATGAATTGGTGTTTTATGATATCACCGCCTCCTCTGATGGTCGGGTCGTGGACAAAAGCTGGGTAGCTCGCGTTGCTGAAGTGATCGATATTCCTTTTTGTGTCGCTGGCGGTATTAAAAGCGTAGAAGATGCTGGTCAAATTCTGACCTATGGCGCTGACAAGATTTCGATTAACTCTCCTGCACTAACAGACCCGACCCTGATTACCCGCCTGGCTGATCGTTATGGCGTACAGTGCATCGTTGTCGGCATTGATACCTGGTATGACGCCGAAAGCGGTAGTTATCAGGTTTATCAATTTACCGGCGATGAAAAACGAACCAAAGCCACCACTTGGCAGACCGAAGACTGGATTCGCGAAGTCCAGTTGCGCGGTGCCGGTGAAATTGTGCTGAATATGATGAATCAGGATGGCGTACGTAATGGCTATGATTTACTTCAGCTTAAACAAATGCGTGCCATATGTCGGGTTCCGCTGATCGCTTCTGGCGGCGCGGGGACACCGGAACACTTTCTGGAAGCCTTCCGCGATGCCGATGTAGACGGTGCCCTTGCTGCATCGGTATTCCATAAACAAATCATCAATATTGGCGAACTGAAAGCCTACTTGTCTGAACAAGGCGTGGAGATACGAGTGTGTTAACTGAACTACAAACAAGCCAATTAGATTGGAAAAAAGTCGATGAAATGATGCCCGCAATCGTTCAGCATGCTGTATCTGGCGAAGTTCTGATGATGGGATACATGAATCAGGAAGCCCTGGCGGCCACTGAAAAATCGGGGAAAGTGACCTTCTTCTCTCGTACCAAACAGCGCTTGTGGACCAAAGGTGAAAGTTCGGGTCACTTCCTGAACGTGGTGAATATCTACCCTGACTGCGATAACGATACACTATTAATTTTGGTGAATCCGATTGGTCCTACCTGTCATTTGGGCAACAGTAGCTGCTTCTCACCGGCAGCCAGCGACTGGGGTTTTCTGTATCAGTTGGAACAACTACTTGCTGAAAGGAAAAACGCTGATCCCAGCAGTTCCTATACTGCCAGCCTGTACGCCAGCGGTACTAAGCGTATCGCGCAGAAAGTTGGTGAAGAAGGTGTAGAAACCGCGTTAGCCGCCACAGTAAATGATCGGGAAGAACTGACTAACGAAGCATCAGATTTGATATATCACTTATTGGTACTATTGCAGGATCAGGATTTAGACCTGAGCAAAGTGATCGGGCGCTTGCGCGAACGTCATGAGAAATAACACCTAATTGTCTTGATTGCTGGCAAAAGAAAAACGCCCCCGACTGATCATCGCGAGCGTTTTTTATTGAGATAAACCTTTAAACCCCACGAGCATCTGCTCTTGCTAAGTTTGTCTTAACAGCATATCCATTCAATACGTAGCGAGCAAAGCCAGTCTGGGTGCGCCCAGCACCGAGTGACTCGGAGCGTACACCCAGTACATGAGGAATCCGGGCACTGCGCAATCCCAAAATGACAAAGCGCAGTAGCCGCTGAATTACTCCATCCACTCAGTGTGGAACACACCTGCTTTATCAGTGCGTTTGTATGTATGGGCACCAAAGTAATCACGCTGCGCCTGAATCAGATTCGCGGGCAAAACAGCGGAACGATAACTATCGTAGTAGTTGATAGCTGCTGAGAAAGTCGGTGTAGGAATACCGTTTTGCACGGCGTAGGATACGACATCACGCAGCGCTTGCTGGTATTCGTCTGCAACTTGCTTGAAGTAAGGTGCTAACAACAAGTTTGCAATCTTAGGATTCTCAGCATACGCATCGGTGATTTTTTGCAAGAATTGGGCGCGGATGATACAGCCAGCGCGGAAGATTTTAGCAATCTCACCGTAATGTAGATCCCAGTTGTTTTCATCAGATGCCGCTTTCAACTGAGAGAAACCCTGAGCATAAGAAACGATTTTACCCAAGTACAACGCGCGACGAATTTTTTCGATAAATTCGGCTTTATCACCGTTGAAAGGCTTAACTGTTGGACCGCTCAATACTTTGGATGCGGCAACACGCTGGTCTTTCAATGAAGATAAATAACGTGCAAATACAGACTCGGTAATCAGCGTCAGTGGTTCACCCAGATCCAAAGAACTTTGGCTAGTCCATTTACCGGTACCTTTGTTCGCCGCTTCATCCAGAATCACATCAACTAAATATTTACCTTCTTCGTCTTTTTTGGTGAATATATCTTTAGTAATATCAATCAGGTAGCTATTTAACTCACCTTTATTCCATTCGGTAAAGGTCGCAGCCAGTTCTTCGTTATTTAGACCCAAGGCTTGTTTCAGTAAAGAATAAGCTTCAGCGATCAGCTGCATGTCACCATATTCGATGCCGTTGTGAACCATTTTAACGTAATGACCCGCACCATCGGCACCAATGTAAGCGACGCATGCTTCACCATCGTCAGCACGGGCAGCAATTTTCTCAAGAATAGGAGCAACCAGTTCGTAAGCTTCTTTCTGGCCACCGGGCATGATAGAAGGACCTTTCAATGCGCCCTCTTCACCGCCGGATACACCAGTCCCGATGAAGTTAAAACCTTGCTCAGACAGCTCGCGGTTACGGCGAATGGTGTCTTTGTAATAGGTATTACCACCATCAATCAGAATGTCACCTTTATCAAGGTGCGGTGTTAATGAAGCAATTGTTTTGTCCGTTGCTTCTCCTGCTTTAACCATCAGCAAGATACGGCGTGGTTTTTCCAATGAATCAACGAACTCTTCAACGGTATAACTCGGCACCAGATTCTTACCTGGATTCTCAGCAACCACTTCGTCGGTTTTGTCTGCTGAACGGTTAAAGATGGAAACGGAATAGCCACGACTTTCGATGTTAAGCGCCAAGTTACGGCCCATTACCGCCATACCGACAACACCGATCTGTTGTTTGGACATTAAAAAACTCCTGTCTGAAAGATGACACCTGTTAATGGCCAGAAGACCAACAGGTTTTTGCAGTGGGAAACATGTTAACTCAGGATTATGTCAGGTGGGTAGTGATTGGTGCGATAGACAGCACAACCGACCAGTTGCTGTACGCAGTCGTTTGCCTACGGTAAAAGTCATTCTGCCAAAAAGAAAAGGCAACCCAAAAGTTGCCTAAGACTGATGACAAACCTCGATCCTGCGGCCTCTGGTGGGCAAGTCAGTTAAACGGGTCAGGTGTCCGCGCCTGGGGTGGCGCAAAACGAGCCGATAAGAAGGTATTAACGACGTCTTGGCGATCTGCCGGTTCTCACCGCCGCAAGTACTTTGTCATTAATCTCCTAACTGGAAGACCGGGTTATCAGTCAGGTGACTATCGGTCAGGTAGCAGTAAATATGGGCTGTTTTAGGCAACAAAATCCTTTAGCCAGCACCTGAATTCAGTCCCCTGAATCGGATGGCGTAAACCGTAAGCAACGTAAGCCTGCATATAACCCAGTTTTTCACCACAGTTATAAGATGTTCCGGTCAACGCTACCGCATCGACAGGTTGCAGCTCTTTCAACGCGGCAATTGCATCGGTTAACTGAATCCGACCCCAGGCTCCCGGCTGAGTTCTCTCCAGCAATGGCCAGATATCAGCGGAAAGAACATAACGCCCTACTGCCGATAAATTAGAGTTCAGGCTACTCAGGTTTTGCGGTTTTTCCATCATGTCAACAATCGGGCTGCTTTCTCCCGGTGCTAGCGTCGGTGTTTCACAGCTAATGACAGAGTAATTAGGCAGGTCTTCAATGGCCATTGGCTGAACCAATACCTGGCTAATACCGCTTTCTTCAAAGCGCTCCACCATTTGAGCCAGATTATCCTTCATCAGATCGGATTGCGCATCATCGATCAATATATCCGGCAGCATAACGACAAAGGGTAACCCGCCGACCAACGGCTTGGCACAGAGCACCGCGTGGCCCAAACCTTCGGGATGCCCCTGTCGAATATGCATAATGGTCACACCCGGAGGACAAATCGATTGCACTTCGTCCAGTAATTGACGTTTTACCCGTGCCTCCAGCATGGCTTCCAATTCATAAGACGTATCAAAATGGTTTTCGACCGCATTCTTGGACGAATGGGTCACCAGAATAATATCCGTAATACCTGCCGCAACACACTCATTAACAATATGTTGAATCAATGGCTTATCGACAATTGGCAACATTTCTTTCGGAATAGCCTTGGTTGCTGGCAACATTCTCATGCCCAGACCGGCGACCGGGATGACTGCTTTTAATTTAGTCATAATTAACCTGGTGATTTTAGAAACGAACAAAAAAATATGGCACGACTTACTCGTCTATTTGCTGTTTTAACCAAGCTGCAAATTTTGCACCTTCGGTATGATGACGAACGCCATAAGTCACAAAAGCTTTCATATAACCGAGCTTATCACCGCAGTCATGTGATTTTCCGGTCATATGGAAAGCCTCTACCGGTTGTTGTTCCATAAGCATCGCAATAGCATCGGTAAGCTGAATTTCATCACCGGCACCGCGTGGTGTTTTTTTCAATAATGGCCAAATATCCGCAGATAATACATAACGGCCGACGACGGCCAGATTAGATGGCGCATCTGCAACACTGGGTTTTTCTACTACGGCAGTCATCTGGGTGCTTTCGCCTGGTTGCAGTTTTACATTGCCACAATCGGCAATGCCGTATTTGGATACGTCCTGTTTCGGCACCGGTTCCACCATAACCTGGCTGTACCCGGTTTCTTCAAAACGCTTAATCATACTGGCCAGATTCTCTCGCGATAAATCAGCGGTCGCCTCATCCAATAACACATCGGGTAATAAGACGATAAAAGGAGAATCACCAACCATCGGTTGGGCACAAAGTACGGCGTGACCCAAGCCTTTAGCGTGCCCCTGGCGAACTTGCATAATAGTCACGTCTGGTGGGCAAATGTTTTGGACTTCACTCAGTAATTGGCGCTTAACCCGAGACTCCAGCGTGGCTTCCAATTCAAATGAGGTATCAAAATGGTTTTCAATGGCATTTTTTGACGAATGGCTAACCAGCACGATATCTTTTATGCCTGCGGCAATACACTCATTAACAATATATTGAATCAATGGCTTATCTACGACAGGTAGCATCTCCTTGGGAATCGCCTTAGTCGCCGGCAACATACGCGTACCCAAACCAGCCACCGGGATCACGGCCTTCAAATTTTTAATCATCTGCCTTTCCTTCTTTTCCAATTACCCAATGCGATAACCTGCAAATAAAAATCAAGTATGATTTGGTAATTTATCTAACCCAGAGGTTAAACCTTTTGCCAAATCATATTCATTTACATCTGGATACTTGCTGTAATCTAAAAAATAACCGTTATCTTCATCAAGAAGTTAATTGAACTATTATATTGTACTCAGCTTAATCACGTACATGACAACAATAATATTAGCCTGCTATTCTTTCGACGTTTTAACGAAAATAGCTTGCGCAGTATATTCCACATCTATTAGTCATCAAATGGATTAATGACAGGAGATAGCTTACGGCAACCCTGCCATCAATACGATATCACTGCGGATTTTTAAGATAATCACTCAGCGATCAGGTTATTTCTCCCGCAATCCCTTGCTATCAGCCGATTGAGAGTTGAATTTTGCCCGATCAGCGCCCATTATTCAGCCTGCGGCATAAGCCGTAGGAATAGAAGGTGAAATTGGGCATATGGAATGGATCGCGGATCCAACAATTTGGGCTGGATTAGCCACGCTGGTCGTACTCGAAATTGTATTAGGTATTGATAATCTGATATTTATTGCCATTCTGGCAGATAAACTTCCTCGCCATCTTCGCGATAAAGCTCGGGTAACCGGACTGCTTTGTGCTTTGGGCATGCGCCTGATACTGCTGGCCTGCATTTCATGGCTAGCGACGCTCACCGCGCCGTTGATTACCATCGCCGAACACCCGTTCAGCGCCAGAGATCTGATTATGCTGATCGGGGGGATTTTCCTGCTGTTTAAAGCCACCATGGAGCTTAATGAACGGCTGGAAGGTAAAGATCATCAACAAAACACCCAACGGAAAGCGGCCCGTTTTTGGCCGGTTGTGGCGCAGATCGTGGTACTTGATGCCATTTTCTCACTGGATTCAGTTATCACCGCCGTTGGCATGGTCGATCATTTGGCCGTGATGATGATCGCCGTCATTATCGCAATCGGCTTGATGTTGCTGGCCAGCAAGCCATTGACACATTTTGTCAATGAACACCCGACCATCGTGATTTTATGTCTCAGCTTTTTGCTGATGATCGGTTTCAGCCTAGTGGCTGAAGGCTTTGGCTACCACATTCCAAAGGGTTATCTCTATGCAGCTATTGGTTTCTCGGTCACTATCGAATCGCTGAATCAGTTTGCGCAATTCAACCGCCGCCGTTTTCTGTCATCGGCACGGCCGCTACGTGAACGTACCGCAGAAGCGGTGCTACGTATGCTCAGCGGTAAACATGAAGAAGCCGAACTGGATAATCATACCGCAGGCCTGATTGCTGACCATGGTGGAAATAGTCAGGAAATCTTCAATCTGCAAGAACGACGAATGATTGAGCGGGTTCTGGGTCTGGCACAACGTAGCGTAAGCAGCATTATGACGTCACGCCACGATGTGGAATATCTTGATTTGAATGATCCGCCAGAGAAATTAACGGCTCTGCTGAGCAAAAATCTGCACACCCGTATCGTTGTAACAGAAGACAGCGCAACGGATGAACCTGTGGGTGTGATTCACGTCATTGATTTATTAAAACAGCAACTTGAACAAGAATATCTGGATCTGCGCGCTCTGATTCGTCAACCGTTGATCTTTCCTGAACAGGTATCGTTATTGATGGCACTGGAACAGTTCCGCCAGGCGCAAACTCATTTTGCCTTTGTGGTAGATGAGTTCGGTTCAATTGAAGGCGTGGTGACATTGACTGACGTAATGGAAACCATTGCCGGTAATCTACCGGAGGCCGGTGAAGTCCCCGATGCTCGTCATGATATTCAACAAACTGAAGACGGATGTTGGATTGCCAATGGTTATATGCCACTGGAAGATTTGGTGATGTATCTCCCGTTAACGATTGATGAAAAACGGGAATATCACACCTTGGCCGGATTGTTGATGGAACACACCCAGCGAATTCCCAAGGTGGGAGAACAATTGCAGATCGGAGACTATCTGTTCGAGCCACTGGAAGTCAGTAGCCACCGTATTCTAAAGGTGAAAATCACGCCATTGACCGTGCCGGAACCGGACTACGAAGTGTAAACTGCCATTGTTGCCGTCAGGTATTATCGCACCTGACGGCAATGCATTTTTAACGCAGTGGAACCAGAATTTCTGTCGCCACAATAACCACCACCAATCCGACCAGAACCGGAACTGACGTCCGTTTCACCACTTCAAACGGCGATATTTTTGCCATCCCGGCAACGGCGACAACCACACCTGAAACCGGTGACAATGTCCGACCCAGATTCGATGCCTGTAGCATTGGAATCACTAAATATGCTGGATTAATTCCCATCTGGCTCGCCAGTTTAGGAATCAATTCAACAAATGCGTAGAAAGGCGCATTACCCGAGCCGGTTGTCATCGCCGCCAGCATGGTAATGGTGACTAAAACCAGCATCATGATAATACCGCCAGTACCAAAGGATTGAGCCAATCCGATCAACCCGCTGATAAAGCCAATGGTACTTAGGCCTTGAGCAAAAACCCCTGCAGCAACCAATAGCATCACGACGGTAGCAAAAGCATCAGCCATACCACGGTAAGCAACCTCAAGACCGGCAAATACAACCTTGGCGCTAAAACTACGGACAAACTCAATAATGGCCGCCGACAGCATACAAATAACCAACACGGTAATAATATGCAGTTCTGGGCCCCATTTTCCGTCAAAAATCAGCACCCCAATAATCGGCGTAAAAGGTAAAATTGCGTAAAAGCTTGGCGCATTAGTGGTGATTTCGTTCACATCCATCATTTCATGCTTTTCGTGGCTTTTATTGTCCAGATAGCGCTGCCAGAAAAAGTGCGCAATAGCCATACAGACAATAGCGGCGATGGAAATTGGCAATGTTGTTTTAAATGCGAAGTCTACCAATGGCATTTCCGATGCTTTAGCCGCCAAGACCACATCACCAGAAGTCGGAGCCAAAATAATCGCCGCAGGAGAGGCACAGATTGCGGCTGCAGCTCCACGGCTGATACCGACGTTGACCATCACAGGGAACAGGGTTGCCATCAATAACACCCCCAACCCCGTCGCAGAAGAGACCGCCAGCGACATCAGGCAAGCGACGATATAGGCTGCCACCATCAGCAAATATGGCGAGTTGATCATTTGCAGCGGTTTAGAGGCTATTTTCACGACCACATCATTTGCGCCAATGTGGGTCATATAGGCGGCAAAACCACATAACATCATAATCATCATGCCGAGATCGCCACCACGACTCATCAGCAGGATTTTGACATACTCAACAATATCGGTTGCCCGCCAGCCAGTCGATGTCGCGCTGGCCGGTAATACGTTTTTTCCCATCAATGCGCTGATTACCAGCAACAGTAAACCACCGACCATCAGCACTCCAGTTGCTGAATAGCCTTTGATGATATAGCGACCTACTGCTATAGCCACCACTACCCCGATCAACAGATCCAACATTTACCCTCTCTTATCCAGTACTGGCCAGGTTTCAGCGCATTTGGATATTATTTTTCATGGATTGGACAATAATACGTTCTGCACTCTGCCTAAAGTCAGCCCGCGATTTTATGACATCTATCAAGGATAAGCAGGGATTTTATACAGAAGGAAAAATATGTGACGAGATGTTTGGCTTTAGGGAGAAAATATATTAGAAAATAAAACAAAGATGACACAATTCAATAACTCGATCAGGCTGGCAGAACTCACTCCCGCCAGCCTGACGTAATATTATAATTTATCCAACAGCTTCTTCAGTTCCTGATCTGAACCCTTATTTTTATTACGCTCGACCCATTCGTTAAGCGCACTTTTCGCCCGCTGCTGTAATTCCTTACGCAACAATTTTTCCACTTCCAATTGATACTTTAATTGAGACCACGGGCCATAAATACGCAAAGGAATATCGGTTGTTTGCAATAAGCTCACCAGTTTATCCTGCCCACGCCAACCTTTCACTATGCGCACAATCAAGTTCATATCAGCCTGTTGAGCAGGTAAATTCAGGGTTCCGCTCCCTTTCAGCAACAGTAGCGCAGAATCAGCATTCAGTTCGTTAACGCTTAACAGTCCCTTATTGAGCACCAGATTAGCCTGTAATCGACTCACTTCAGTATAACGTTCAAAGCGGTCAGGGCCAGTCACGTCACTCGTGCTGCGGGTCACTGCCTGCTGGATAAGCTGTTGAATATTCATGCCATGTAACTGGGCACTTTTCATCTCCAACCGCACATTACCATTCCAGCGGCGACTCAACGCCGCAATATCGAAGCCAACACCAGAAAGTTGCCCCGTCATTGAGAATTGCCCAGTCAATATCAGTGGCAAATCTGCCGCTTTTAATAACGGGCCAAGATCCATATGCTGAATCACTGGCTCAACCGAAAGTAGTAGGCGCTTATTCGTGATATTCAAAGTACCAGGGAATGAAAACTCACCATTCAACGCCTGGCCGGATAAACGGCTAACGGTCAGTTTTCCCTGCTGATTATCCACCAGCACAGTAAACTTATTGACGCTGATACCACGATAGACCAGATTTGTCGCTGTTAAGGCTAAATGACCAGTGAAATCTCGCAGGCTTTGCAGATCCCGGCCGACATCCACATCTTGGTTGGCAATCACCGGTGCGGCAACAACCTGTTGTCTAGATGAAGGCGGCGAGGAACTGTCGGTATTACCCATTTTAGCCTGCCAGCCAAATAGTTTGTCCAGATTAAGGTTATCGCTTTGCAGATCAACACGATAGTCTGGCAGATCACCTAAGCTGGCCTGTAAACTGCCGGTCAGGACGTTATCATTCGCACTGATATTGATTTTATCAATGGAAATCCGAGCATCCTCTTTTTGATAGGATGCGGTCAACGCACCTTGCCCAACAATGCCACCAACCGGCACATCGGCACCTTCCAGCTTGTAGCTAAACTGGCTGATATTGGCCATTATTTGCTGCGGGTAGCGCTGCATATCAACGTCAGCAGCAAGGGACAAGGTCAGATCCCGCTGATCGCGGTTTACCCGGCTACTCAGAGAAACACTCACCTGATGCTGTGGGCCTTGTTCCATTAACAGATTGATATCGCGAACATTGATTTGATCGTCATTGGCACGCTGCCAAATCAGCAGACTATCGACAACCTGCACTTTGCCGATATCCAAACTCCACGACGCGCGTTCTGATGACGGCGTGTTTCCCGCGGGCGCCACCGGGGCATCGGCCAGCGCTTGGGCTTCGCTGTCGGGTGTCAGACGAACCACCGCCCCTTTCAGCATTACCTGTTTAACCGCTAGCTGATGAGACAATAACGGCCAGAGTTTGACATCTAGGCGCATATTTTCCGCACTGACCACCGGTGTGGTAGCGCCGGGTGCAATCAGTGACATTCTGCCAGAAATAATACTGAGCCGGGGCCAGACGTGCCAACGCATATCCCCCTCCAGCGAGAGCTGATAGCTGTATTTTTTCTCGACCTGTTTAACCATATAGGCACGAAAGTCATTGGGATTAACCAGCAGAACCAACGCGCTCATTCCGGCGATCAATACCACTAGCAAAATGGCTAACGTTGTCAGTAATCTTTTCATGACATCCTCTTAGCTAAACAGGAGAGCAGACTGGCACGAATCAGTCTTTATCAATTCGACTGGCAACCGCCCCTTTCTGATCGCGGTACTTGGCATCTTCACGACGATTATAAGGACGAGCTGCCGGCCCAGACAGCGGTTCGAAGCTGAGAGCACCGATCAACATTCCCGGACGTAGCGCCAACGGCAACTTACCCGAATTATAGAATTCCAGCACAATACAGCCTTGCCAGCCGGGATCAATTCGATGCGCGGTAACATGCACCATCAGTCCTAAACGAGCCAGAGAAGAACGACCATCCAGCCAGCCCACCAAATCATCAGGAATGGTGACAGACTCTAGTGTCACCGCCAACGCCAATTCACCGGGATGCAGGAAGAAAGCCTCACCTTTCGGCAAGATGATTTCATCGCTCATGACCCGTTCGAGTGCTTCGCTGACTTCGTCTTTCGGACCACTCAGATCGATAAACGCTGCCGTATGGCCACGAAATACACGGAATTGATTACCCAAACGAACATCGACCGTGGCGCCATTGATCCGTTCAACCGGTGGACGTGGGGTGATAACCAGCTTGCCATTGTCCAACCATGCTTCTATATCACGATCGCACAGTCTCATCGATGAAATCTCCATTTAAATTCGTATGTTACAAAAACTGCCATAGAAAAGAGCAAAGATCCAGACGGATATTACTCGAAGAACTGGCTAAGTTTGGCTTTCAGAATATCAATGGCAATGCGATTTTTGCCACCGCGCGGCACGATAATATCAGCGTACTGCTTAGAGGGATCGATAAACTGCAGGAACATTGGACGCACGGTTTTCTGGTACTGCGCCATCACCGACTCCATTGAACGGCCGCGTTCATTAACATCACGCTTCATCCGTCGCATCAGGCAGATATCCAACGGAGTATCGACGAAGATGGAGAAATTCATTTCCTGCCGCAGACGAAGATCCGTCAGCAATAAAATGCCTTCCAGAATAATCACTTTCTTCGGCTCAAGATGGATGGTTTCCTGCTTGCGTGTATGCTCGGTATAGCTATACAGCGGTAATTCAATCGCCGTGCCCGCCTTTAACGATTGCAGGTGCTGCAAGAGCAGATTGTGATCCATTGCATTAGGATGGTCATAATTGGTTTTTACACGCTCTTCCATCGACAGGTGGCTTTGATCTTTGTAGTAGCTATCTTCTGGAATAACACCAATATGTTGATCGCCTACCTGCTCACGCAATTCACGATACAGCGTACTGGCGATAAGACTCTTTCCGGAGGCAGATGCGCCGGCAATCCCGATAATGACGCACTGATGTGCCTTGTCAGTCATAAAATTAAAGACCTGATTACGTAGTGTGGAGGGGCAAAGCACGCGGGTGCTAAGAACGCGCCAATTATAAGGAGTTAGCTGGCATCACGCCAGTGCTAAGGCACAGCAATGCAGGATAGATGAGCGAATTATTGGGCTGACAGTCAAATAATCGGGTCTGAAAGGATGGTCCGCTCAGATTAAACACAGCGAACCATCAAAGCCTAATCGTTTTGGGTTATAGCGCGCGGAAAGAAATTTCCGTCGGGATCGCCTCCCCCTGCCAATACATTTCAGCCGCAACCGTGGAGGCCAACTGACGGTAAATATCCGCAAACTCGCTATCTGGACGACTGACCACCGTCGGTTCACCACGATCCAGATCTTCACGTAGGCAAATATGCAACGGAATTTGTCCTAACAGTTTGCAATGGTATTTCTCTGCCAGTTTCTCTGCGCCGCCAGTGCCGAATATCGGTTCCAGATGACCGCAGTTACTGCAAATATGCATGCTCATATTTTCGATAATACCCAATACTGGCACATGCACTTTTTCAAACATCACAATCCCTTTCATCGCATCGATCAGCGCAATATCCTGTGGCGTAGTCACCACCAGTGCACCAGTGACCGGAATATTCTGCGATAAGGTTAATTGGATATCACCGGTACCTGGCGGCATATCGATCACCAAATAATCCAGATCCGGCCACAACGTGTCCTGCAACATCTGCATCAGGGCTTTACTGGCCATCGGGCCACGCCACACCATGGCATTGTCATCAGTGACCAAATAACCGATGGAATTGGTCGCCAATCCATGAGCCAGAATCGGTGCCATATGTTTGCCATCCGGCGAGGTTGGTCGCTCATGGGTGGTACCGAGCATACTGGGAATTGATGGCCCATAAATGTCCGCATCCAGAATCCCCACTTTGGCACCTTCACTGATCAATGCCAACGCCAGATTCACCGCCGTACTGGATTTACCGACCCCACCTTTGCCAGAGCTGACGGCCACTATATTACGCACCCCTTTCACGCCAGGCTGATCGTTGGCACGACGCAACGTGGTAATGTTGTGGCTGAGTTTCCAATCAATGGCTTTGGCACCGGTCAGTTGTTGCAGCTCGACGGTAACGGCTTCTTTTAGGCATTCAAAGCCATACTGCCAGGCAAACGGCATGATCAATTCGATATGCAGAACATTATCCAGCAATGCACAGTGGTGAACCGCGCGTAATGCGGTCAGATCTTTTTGCAACGTAGGATGGGTAAAGGCAGCCAACACCTTTGATACTTGAGATTGCAGCAGGTCAGGGGTGGTCTGCTCGGGGGATTTTTTGCTCATCCCGGCTCCTTGATTTTATCGTTATTAACCTAAAGACAATACGCTTTAGCATACCAGAACTCCGCTGACGGAGTGCCAATCGTTACGAAAAAGCACATTTAAATCACCGCAATTTGCCTCAAGCACCACCAGTCGTTCCCTGACCCTAGCGGCAATCGACGGGATCGGTTAACATCAAAGACCCCTTATTCCTATTACAGAAAGCAATTTCCTACTATGGCTCAAGTCGCGAAAAAATTATTGGTGACGTGCGCGCTACCATACGCTAACGGTTCTATTCATCTCGGTCATATGCTCGAGCACATCCAGGCAGATATCTGGGTCCGTTTCCAGCGAATGCGCGGCAATGAAGTTCATTTCATCTGTGCGGATGATGCTCACGGCACGCCAATCATGCTGAAAGCACAGCAATTGGGCGTTGAACCTGAGCAAATGATTGCTGAAATGAGCCAGGAACACCAACAGGATTTCGCCGGTTTTGGTATCAGCTACGACAATTATCATTCGACTCACAGTGATGAAAACCGTGAGCTATCGAGCCTGATTTATACCCGTTTAAAAGAAAATGGTTTTATCAAAAACCGCACCATCTCTCAGTTGTACGATCCTGAGAAAGGTATGTTCCTACCGGATCGCTTTGTAAAAGGTACCTGTCCCAAGTGTAAAGCAGCGGATCAGTACGGCGATAACTGTGAAGTCTGCGGCGCAACCTATAGCCCGACTGAATTGATCGATCCGAAATCTGCCGTTTCCGGCGCGACGCCTGTGATGCGTGAATCCGAGCATTTCTTTTTTGATCTGCCGGCGTTCAGCGAAATGCTTCAGGCCTGGACCCGTTCTGGCGCACTGCAAGAGCAGGTTGCGAACAAAATGCAAGAATGGTTCGACTCCGGTCTGCAACAATGGGACATTTCCCGCGATGCGCCTTACTTCGGTTTTGAAGTGCCTGATGCGCCGGGTAAATATTTCTACGTATGGTTGGATGCACCTATCGGTTATATGGGGTCATTTAAAAACCTGTGTGACAAACGCGGCGATCTGGATTTCGACGAATTCTGGCGTGAAGATTCCACCACTGAGCTATACCACTTCATCGGTAAAGATATCGTCTATTTCCACAGTTTGTTCTGGCCAGCCATGCTGGAAGGCAGCCATTTCCGTAAACCGACCAACCTGTTTGTACATGGTTATGTAACGGTTAACGGTGCAAAAATGTCGAAGTCTCGCGGCACATTTATCAAGGCGAGCACCTATTTACAACACTTGGATGCCGACTGCCTGCGTTACTATTATGCGGCTAAACTATCCTCGCGCATTGATGATATCGATCTGAATCTGGAAGATTTCGTACAGCGCGTTAACGCTGATATCGTCAATAAAGTGGTTAATCTGGCTTCGCGTAACGCCGGTTTTATTAATAAACGCTTTGACGGCAAACTGGCTGACAAATTGGCCGATCCCGCGTTATATAAAACCTTTACCGATGCAGCCACATCCATTGCTGAAGCTTATAACAGTCGTGAAAGTGGCCGGGCTATCCGTGAAATCATGGCACTGGCGGACGTGGCCAACCGTTATGTGGATGAACAGGCTCCGTGGGTGGTGGCGAAACAGGAAGGCCGCGAGGCCGATCTCCAGGCTATCTGCTCCATGGGCATTAACCTGTTCCGCGTGTTGATGACTTACCTGAAACCGGTATTGCCAGCGCTGACAGAGCGAACCGAGACGTTCCTCAATACAGAACTGGCCTGGGATAGCATTGAACAGCCTCTGTTGGATCATCAAATCAGTGCGTTCAAGGCACTGTTTAACCGCATTGATCTGGATAAAGTGAGCGAGATGGTCAGCGATTCCAAGCAGAACCTGGAGCCGACGGTTGCGGTGACTGGCCCGTTGGCTGATGATCCCATTCAGGACACCATCAACTTTGATGACTTCGCCAAAGTGGATATGCGAATCGCTCTGATTAAACAGGCAGATTTCGTTGACGGTTCCGATAAATTACTGAAACTGACCTTGGATCTAGGCGGTGAAACTCGTCAGGTATTCTCCGGTATTCGTTCCGCTTACCCCGACCCGAAAGCACTGGAAGGCCGTTTGACCGTGATGGTCGCCAATCTGGCACCGCGCAAAATGCGTTTTGGTCTCTCAGAAGGTATGGTCATGGCTGCCGGTCCTGGCGGGAAAGAGATCTTCCTACTTAGTCCGGACAGCGGTGCTCAACCAGGTATGCAGGTCAAATAAAAATCGCTTGCCGGTAGGGAAAACCTTACCGGCATGATCTGGATTTAGCACTGACGAATTCAACTTCCCGCGTTTTGTATCCCAAAGAATATCAAGCTCAACGCCCTCAATCTATCCGTTCTCTTTTAAGCTTCCGGCGCTGTTTTGTTGCGATCACGCTCTTCCAGCCAAAATAGCATATTCAGAAATAGACTCAGTGAGAACATCAAAAATAGTACCGAGTCCAGTAGCGATATCTTTATCAACGCATCGATAAAAATATTCTGATGGTGTTTGAGATCGGAGAAATCAGAACTCAAGAAAATAAAAATACCAATAGCACCAATGATATTTATTATCACAATAGGCCAATGAAATTTGGTGAGAAGAAAGGAAATCCACGAAATCATAATGAGCAGTATTGCTGCATCATCTAATTCGAAAAATAAAAAACCGAGTAAATTCAACGCAAAAAAGTAGCCAATCGTCGGCTTCAAGGGATATTCCCCCGGTATTTCATGATTTATTTCTATTTTACGCTCACAACGGTGCCTTTCTCCGGGATAAATATTGATAAAGATAAGATAAAGTAAAAATGCGCCACATAATGGAAGTGTCAGGATATTTAGCGGCAAATAATTAATCAATGGAAATAAGTTAATCAAGAGCAGGTAATGACTCAGGCCTTGTGATTTTAATCGATAATAACAAGGTATCAACAGCACCAAAGAAAATACCGCCGGCCAGGATTGAAGTGCAACTATCACCAGTTCATCAAACAAATCAGGCCACAGTACATCCATCAAAATAAGCAGTAATGGCAATACCAATAAATAACGCATTAAAACAATCAAAAACTCGCCTCGTGACATAAAATAGAAGGCCGGGTTGTTACTGATATCTGAGTAGCGATATCCCATTTCAGTCATTTTAAATACATCCGAAAAACTAAATAGCTGACTAACTTTACTCATGGCGAGATCGGGTCCTTTGATTCTGTTTCAAATTGAATAACATTAGCCTAACGATGCCCCGTATCCGTTTAATAAGTGTTTATCTTTCGTTTTTTATTGGGTTAACTCACTTACTCGCTATAGCAGGAAATGACTACCGCTATCTGACCAATAATACTCCAGATGATTCAAAAATAGAAAAGATGGTTACTATTAATAGTGACTTATTAAGCCAGTAATTTAATAACATTAGTGAATAAGTGGATGTATTCGCAACGGCAACAACCGTACTATCTTTGCCATTATGCTGTTACCTTGTGCAAAATCTGGCTAATCCAGGTAATACAGCCCCCCCGTGATGAGTGGTTTCTTAATGGTCGATTCTGTACCAGAAACCCCGTTTTTATGTTAATGATTATGCATGGCTCGGGCAGGGCTTTATCTATCGCGATTATCGGTTGGAAAAAATGCAGGGGAACGAGTTTGACCCAGCGTCAGAGATAAGGTTAGTTCAATAAAATAAGTGGGATAATAGCCAGCGAGTAGTCATATGTCGCTAATGGAATACAACCATAGATATAATTCATGCTGTGATCAGTAGCACATTTTTCGTCATAATTGTATGATGATTACATTCCGTTACTTAGGACACTTATTATGCGCAATGTGATTACACTTTGCTGGCAATACCTGCGAGCCTTTGTATTTATTTACCTCTGTTTATGGGCGGGTAATGGCCTGTCCGCGCTGCTACCCCTGACCATTCCAGGCAGCATTATTGGCATGTTGATCTTATTTGCCTTGCTGTCATCACAAATCCTGCCAGCGCGCTGGGTTAAATCCGGTTGCCATATTTTGATTCGCTACATGGCGCTGCTGTTCGTGCCAATCGGTGTCGGTGTTATGCAGTATTATGACCAACTCAGCAAACAGTTCGGTCCTATCGTGGTGTCCTGTTTTATCAGCACGCTGATTGTTATGATCGTGGTCGGCTACAGTTCGCATTTCATTCATCGCGAACGTAAAATTATCGGTTCAGTCGATGAATCATCGGAGGACAAATAATGGAGCATATTTGGTGGTCGCTGCCGTTAACTCTGCTGGTCTTCTTTGGCGCACGCAAGCTGGCTGTTAGCTTGAAAATGCCGCTGCTGAATCCTTTGCTGGTCTCTATGCTGGTGATTATTCCCCTGCTCCTGCTCACCCATATGCCGTACGCCAATTATTTTAAAGGCAGTAAAATTCTGAATGACCTGTTGCAGCCGGCGGTCGTCGCGCTGGCATTCCCGCTATATGAGCAGTTACACCAGATTCGGGCGCGCTGGAAATCGATTATCAGTATCTGTTTTATTGGCAGCATAACGGCGATGGTCAGCGGTACTGCGATCGCACTGTGGATGGGAGCAACCCCAGAAATTGCCGCGTCGATATTACCCAAATCCGTGACCACCCCGATTGCCATGGCCGTCGCCGGTTCCATTAACGGCATTCCGGCAATCAGCGCTGTTTGCGTTATCTTCGTCGGGATCCTCGGTGCCGTTTTCGGCCATACCCTGCTTAATCGGCTGAGAATTACCACCAAAGCCTCCAGAGGCTTGGCGATGGGCACCGCTTCTCATGCCTTGGGTACCGCACGTTGTGCCGAAGTGGATTTTCAGGAAGGGGCATTCAGTTCACTTGCACTCGTTATTTGCGGGATCATGACTTCATTGCTCGCACCTTTTTTATTCCCAATTTTGCTGCATTTGTTCGGCTAAATTGAAATTCCGAAGAGGAATGGATGGTTAAGATGGCATAAGTTTGAGATATATCTCTCATTTAATGTTTTTTATTGCATGGATTTCACAAATAACGAGATTCACATCACAATACTACCCAAGCAAGCTATCTAAAATAGTTTCCCGTTAATGTTGGAGAGAATCTCTATGCAAGCACGTTTTCACGCGCCGCTGGCCGAACTGC
Source organism: Yersinia ruckeri ATCC 29473 (assembly GCF_000754815.1). Taxonomy (GTDB): domain Bacteria; phylum Pseudomonadota; class Gammaproteobacteria; order Enterobacterales; family Enterobacteriaceae; genus Yersinia; species Yersinia ruckeri. Next base: position 2,022,192 of record NZ_KN150747.1, on the reverse strand, counting down.
CATCAGCATTACAATCTGCCCTGGAACCTCTGCTGAGCAACGATCGCTTCCCTGCAATGCTTAGCGCTGCACAAGTAGAAATGGTTAAACACATCAGTGGCCTGAATGACGATGAGTTGGCCTTTGCCCTGCTGCCTTTGGCCGCCGCCTGTTCACTGACACCGATTTCTCATTTTAAGGTCGGAGCCATTGCTCGCGGGGAAAGTGGCAATCTGTATTTTGGTGCCAATATGGAGTTCAGTGGCACGCCATTGCAACAGACCATTCACGCCGAACAATGTGCTGTAACTCACGCCTGGCTGCGGGGTGAAACAGCTCTGGTAGCCATTACCGTGAATTACACGCCTTGCGGGCATTGTCGCCAATTTATGAATGAACTAAATAGCGGGACTGGCCTGCATATTCATTTGCCTGGACGTCCGGTTGCAACGTTAGCTGACTATCTGCCTGACGCTTTTGGTCCGAAAGATTTGGCTATCAGCAGTTTGTTAATGGATGACGTCGATCACGGCTACTGTCTCAACAATAGCGATAACTTGATTCAGGCGGCGCTCGACGCGGCCAACCACAGCCACGCACCTTATAGCAAAGCCCACAGCGGCGTCGCCCTCGAAGATGCTAATGGCGTAGTTTATGCGGGTCGCTACGCGGAAAATGCCGCATTCAACCCCAGTTTGCCGCCGCTGCAAGCTGCACTGATTCTAATGAATATGTCCGGCAGCGATTGTTTGCAGATCCGTCGAGCAGTGCTGGCGGAGCCAACCACGCCGATTTTGAGCCAATGGGATGCCACCCGTTCTACACTGGCAGCCATGGGTTGTCAGGACGTTCGCCGTATGACCTTTTAAGCTCAGGATGTCAGAATAAAAACCCCGGAGCATGAACTTTGTGATCCGGCGGTTAAATTAACAACTTTCCGCTACCTGTTGCCGTAACCAGCGGTGATCCTCTTTACCGTGATTCCGGTTATGCCAGATTTGTACGAAATCAAAATTCGGTACGGTAAATGGCAATGTAAGCCTTTGTAGATTCATTGATTCTTGCTGGATAGTCACGACCCGACTGGCAACCGTCAGCAGCAGGTCAGTTCCGGCCAGTGCCTGTGGTGCCAGCAGAAAATGCGGCATAATTGCGGCCACCCGCCGCCTTACACCTAATTCAGCTAACGCGGTTTCCACTTCGCCCACGCTTTCTCCACGCATGGAAACCAGTAAATGCGGCTGAACCAGATAATCATCTAACGTAAAATATTTTTTTCGCGCCAACGGATTAGCCTGATCGATAACGCAAACAAAGTGTTCCTCAAACAATCGACTGGCAGTCATATCGGCAGGAAGATCCGGGAATACCCCCAAAGCCAAATCCAACTGCCCAGCCATTACCTGCTCAATCATCTGCTCACGACTGGCCTGTTCCACCACTAAATCAATCCCCGGAGCCTGCTGGCGCAAGCGCTGTAACAACCCGGGTAGTACCATGGCAGCACCATAATCAGAAAGTGCAATACGAAAGCGTTGTGTAGCCAGTGCCGGTTCAAAATTGCCGGTTCCGATAATATAGCGAACTTTTTCTAATACCTCTTTCAACGGTTCGATCAGCGCTGCTGCCCGACGAGTCAATTGAAAACCGCCCGCCACGCGCACCAACAATTCATCATCCAGTAAATATCGCAGACGGTTCAGCGCATGGCTAACCGCAGGCTGACTCATATACAGCCGTTTCGCTGCGCGAGAAACATGCCGCTCACTTAGCAAAACGTCCAGTATCACCAAGAGGTTAAGATCGATGGCACGCAAACTATTCATCAGAAGAATACTCATTAGATAAAATATCGATTTTCAATCGTTCAGAGAATAATGAATCATTTGACGGGTGAAGAGAACCTGAAGTTATTAACCGGAGAAATGTAATGAATGCCACTGTAACCGATATTACCCGCCCTCTTGATCTTGGACTCAGTCATATTGCACTGGTGGTGCACAACATTGATGCTAGTCTGGCATTTTACCAACGTTATGCAGGAATGATATTGGTTCATCGCCGAGCTGGGGGAAAACCCGGCGAGGAGGTGGTGTGGATGACTGACCATAGTCGGCCTTTTGCGATAGTGCTGGTACAGTCTCCGGTGCTGAAAGACACGCCACTCGGCCCGTTTGGTCACATTGGTATTGCCTGTGCCAGCCGCGCACACGTGGACGAACTGGTCGCCCTGGCAACCGCAGAAGGCTGTTTACGTTCCGCGCCAACGGATTCAGGCGAACCGGTCGGTTACTGGGCTTATTTTGCCGATCCTGATGATAATACGCTGGAAGTGTCTTACGGTCAGCGAATAGAATTGACGGTAACAGATTCACAAAACAAATAAATTAAGCCGTGTGAATCGCCATATTTAAACCTGTAGGTTATGTCATTAATTAATCATTAAAGTTAGCGAGCACTTTAATAAGTATCAGCTAAGCCATGAGTTTCCTCAGTGGATATCGTCCATTTTTGCCTTTTAACTCTCATTTTTGTTGGCGATTGTTATAATTTGCTAACAAAAGCTGTACATATTTTCCCTATCTCTTAGGATCGGAGGCAGTCACGGCTATCCGATAACGTTTAAGAGTAAAACTCATGGAACTTGAATACGAAAGTAAACGCCCGCTGTACATTCCCTACGCTGGCCCAATTTTATTGGAATTTCCCTTATTGAATAAAGGCAGTGCCTTTACTGACGACGAACGCAGCCATTTCAACCTGCACGGATTATTGCCAGAAGCGGTTGAAACTATTGAAGAACAGGCTGAGCGCGCTTATCGCCAGTATCAAGACTTCAAGAATGATGACGACAAACACATCTACCTACGTAACATTCAAGACACCAATGAAACCCTGTTCTACCGCCTGCTGGAAGGGCATCTCAGTGAAATGATGCCAATCATCTATACCCCGACGGTCGGCGAAGCCTGTGAACACTTCTCTGATATTTACCGTCGCGCCCGTGGTCTGTTTATTTCCTATCCAAACCGCGATCGTATCGACGATATGCTGCAAAATGCCACCAAGCAAAATGTAAAAGTCATTGTGGTTACCGATGGCGAACGTATCCTGGGGCTGGGCGATCAGGGTATCGGTGGTATGGGGATTCCGATTGGGAAACTCGCGCTATACACCGCCTGTGGCGGTATCAGCCCAGCGTACACCTTGCCAGTCGTGCTGGATGTCGGCACCAATAATCCACAACGTCTAAACGACCCACTGTATATGGGCTGGCGTCATCCGCGAATTTCCGGTGATGAATACTACGCTTTTGTTGATGAATTTATTCAGGCGGTAAAACGCCGTTGGCCAAACGTTCTGCTGCAATTTGAAGACTTTGCTCAGAAAAATGCCACACCATTATTGAACCGCTACCGCGATGAACTGTGCTGCTTCAACGATGATATTCAAGGCACTGCTGCCGTCACGCTGGGCAGTTTGATTGCCGCCAGTCGCGCTGCGGGCAGTCAGTTGCGTGACCAAACCGTGACCTTCCTTGGCGCAGGTTCTGCTGGTTGTGGTATTGCCGAACAGATCATTGCTCAAATGATGTCGGAAGGATTAAGTGAAGAAGAAGCCAGAAGCCGCGTCTTTATGGTTGATCGCTTTGGCCTGCTGACGGACAAGCTACCTAATTTGCTGGATTTCCAAAGCAAATTGGTGCAGAAGAGCGAAAAACTGCAACACTGGGATTTGCAGAACGATGCCATTTCTTTGCTGGATGTCGTTCGTCACGCTAAACCCACCGTATTGATTGGTGTGTCAGGGCAACCGGGGCTGTTTACTGAAGAACTGATTCGCGAAATGTACCGCCACTGTGCACGTCCAATCGTCATGCCGTTGTCTAACCCAACCTCTCGAGTAGAAGCGCGCCCAGAAGATATCCTGAACTGGACTGATGGCGCGGCACTGGTCGCTACCGGTAGCCCGTTCTCCCCAGTCAGTTACAAAGACACGCTGTATCCTATCGCTCAATGTAACAACTCCTATATCTTCCCTGGGATTGGTTTGGGCGTATTGGCTTCCGGCGCTCGCCGGGTGACTGACGGTATGCTGATGGCGGCTAGCCGGGCACTGGCTGATTGTTCACCACTGGCGATCAATGGTAAAGGCGCGTTGCTGCCAAATATCGATGATATTCAGTCCGTTTCCAAAAGCATTGCCATGCAAGTAGGTAAAGCCGCGCAGTTACAAGGCGTGGCCACCGTCACTTCTGATAATGCGCTGGCTGAAGCCATTGAGCATAATTACTGGCAACCTCAGTACCGGGTTTACAAGCGCACCTCTTTCTAGCACCTCTTTCTAAGTCGCTTATAATCTGCCCATATCAAACCTGTGGGCAGGTTAATCTCTATCCAGTTATTCCTCTTCCTCACTTTTTAATGATAAAAATCAGCTTAACTCTCTCCGGCACGTCTTGCGCCGTGGTATCAGGTAAAGTAGCCTTGCAGATAACCCCAAGAGCCGACGCAACCAAGGCAAGAGAATGTGGAAACGCCTGATAATCAGCTTATTTACCATTGCAGGATTGCTGATGGTATCGGCTATTGCGCTCGATCGCTGGATCAGTTGGAAAACCGCCCCCTATATCTACGATGAAATTCAGCAACTTCCTCATCGCCAAGTCGGAGTCGTGTTGGGTACCGCCAAATATTACCGTACTGGCGTGATCAATCAGTTTTATCTTTATCGCATACAGGGCGCAATTAACGCCTATAACAGCGGCAAGGTGAATTATTTGCTGTTGAGTGGTGATAATGCCCTGCAAAGTTACAATGAACCCATGACCATGCGCCGCGATTTAATTGCCGCAGGCGTCGCACCTGCCGATATCGTACTGGACTATGCCGGCTTCCGGACGCTGGACTCTATCGTGCGTACCCGTAAAGTATTTGATACCAACGATTTCATTATTATTACCCAGCGCTTCCACTGTGAAAGAGCGCTGTTTATTGCTCTACATATGGGGATTCAGGCACAGTGTTTCGCCGTTCCCTCGCCAAAAAATATGCTGTCGGTGCGAGTAAGAGAAATATTCGCCCGTCTTGGCGCATTGACCGATTTGTATATTCTAAAAAGAGAACCTCGTTTTCTTGGCCCGCTGGTTCCCATTCCGGCAGTGCATATCGTCCCGGAAAATGCTCAAGGTTATCCAGCTGTATCACCGGAACAACTGGTGGAGTTGGAGCATAAACTGGCTAGTGAGAAGCGAGCTAAATAGCCAATGCCACTACGACAAATAATATAAAGTAAAAAGCCAGTTAGCATTCAATCCAACTGGCTTTTTTACCGTAAACGTCTATTAAATATTATTTCTTCTTGGCGTATTTCAACGAATCCAGTGCCACTGCAAAGATAATAATGCCACCCTTGATAATATACTGCCAATAAGGGTTTACGCCGATATAGGTTAAACCGTAGTTGATCACGGTGAAAATGATGACACCAGTTACCACACCAAAGACCGTACCTACCCCACCACTAAAGGAAACACCGCCCACCACACAGGCGGCGATAGCATCCAGCTCATACATAAAACCGAGGTTATTGGTGGCACTGCCGATACGACCCGCTTCCAACATCCCACCGAAGGCATAAAATACGCCAGACAAAGCGTAAATCATAATCAGGTTTAGAGGAACGTTAACACCGGATACTTTAGCTGCTTCTGGATTGCCACCAATGGCGAAAATATTCTTACCGAAACGTGTTTTATTCCATAGTACCCAGACAAATCCAATGGCGATCAAAGCATAGAATGTTATGTACGACAGCTTAAAGTCACCGAATCGCAAGAATCCCTGCGCGAAAGACGAAAAGGCAGGATCAAAACCAGCAATCGGTGAAGCCCCCACATAGTCGTAATACAGCGAGTTAATACCGTAAACGATAATCATGGTGCCTAATGTGGTAATAAACGGCGTCACATTAAGGTAAGCGATAATAATACCGTTTACTAAACCGATAATCGCGCCAATCAGGCAGACGGTTAAAATAACAAACGGAATCGGCACGGTGTGCAAATCAGGGAAAACTTTATTGACGTTATCCATTGACTGCAACATGGTAGCGGCAACAACCGCCGCCAAACCAACCTGACGTCCGGCTGACAAGTCAGTACCCTGAGTAACAATTAACCCGGCCACACCTAATGCAATAATGATACGCACCGACGATTGGGTTAAAATATTACTTAAATTCATTAAGCTGAGAAAGGTCGGATCCTGGAAAATGATAATCGCCAGTAGCACGAGCAAAACCACATAAATCCCGCCCTCTTTAAGATAAGTGAGCAAACTTTTCTTATTTAACGTATTCATAATAAGAACCTTCAACTAGATTAGAGGTGCAAGGAGGCAAGACGCAATATTTCGTTTTGCGAGGTTTGTTTAGTCTCAACAATTCCCGCAACCAGGCCGTTACTCATAACAAGTATTCTATCGGTAATTCCTAACAACTCAGGCATTTCGGATGAAATAATAATGATTCCTTTTCCTTTTTTTGCCAGTTCGGTTATTAGCTGATAAATTTCGAATTTAGCACCAACATCAATACCGCGGGTCGGTTCGTCCAACATTAATATCTCTGGTTGAGTCAATAACCAACGACCAATAATGACTTTCTGCTGATTACCACCGGACAATGAACCAATATTGGTGTGGTGCCCCGGCGTTTTTACTCGCATGGCATCAATCACCCATTGGGTGTCACTTTTCATCCGGCTGTTATCTAACAAACCAAATCTGTTTTTATAGTTACGAATATTAGAAATCAGCGAGTTAAAACCAATATCCAGATAAGCATAAATACCGGTAGAACGGCGCTCTTCCGTCACTAATGCAAACCCGTGGTTAATCGCTTCATTGGCGCTGTGGTTATTAATGGATTTACCGTGCAGCTTAATAGTGCCACTGATTTTTTCGCGGATACCAAATAAGGTTTCCACAATGTCGGTACGTTTTGCACCAACCAAACCAGCAATACCCAAGATTTCTCCCTGATGTAAGTCAAAAGAAATATCGCGAATAGAAGGCTGACGCAAAGAGGTGAGGTTTTTGACTTCCAGAATGACTTCACCAGGTATATTTTGACGATCGGGGAAGCGTTGGCTCAGAGAGCGTCCTACCATCATGGAGATGATTTGATCCATATCCAGACCAGCTAGTGGCTGGGTAGTGATCCATTGACCATCGCGTAAAATGGTAATTTCATCGCACAACTGGAATATTTCTTCCATTTTATGCGAGATATAAACAATGCCACAGCCACGGTCTTTCAATTTTCGGATAATAGTAAACAGGTGGTTCACTTCTTTTTCCGTTAGCGATGACGTTGGCTCATCCATAATAACGATTTTGGCATTGTATGAAAAAGCTTTGGCGATTTCGATCATCTGCATTTGCGATACAGATAAAGTCGCCACTTTATCTCGGGGATCAATATCAATATCCAGCTCGTCAAATATTGCTTTGGTATCCCGATACATCTTGTCTTGGTCGACAAACAAGCCCTTGGTTGGATAACGCCCCAGCCACATATTATCCATTACGGTGCGTTGCAGTACCAAGTTTAATTCCTGATGCACCATTGATACACCGTGTTCAAGCGCTTCTTTCGAGCTTTTGAATTCGGTTTCCTGCCCCTGAAAAATAATACTACCGGAGTCTTTTTTATAGATACCAAACAGACATTTTAGTAGCGTTGATTTGCCTGCACCGTTCTCCCCCATTAATGCATGAATGGAGTGTGGGCGGACTTTTAAATTAACGTTATCCAATGCCTTTACACCTGGAAATGATTTATTGATGTTACTCATTTCCAGCAACCACTCACGGGGTTGCGCTGTATTAATATCGGCCATAGCTACACCTGGCTAAAAAAGGGTTCTGCATCATGGTGATCAAAACCACTTTAAAATAAGAACGCCTGATAAATGCCCTTTGCCTCGTACAAACACGCCTGAATAATACGAGGCAAAGGGTGAATAAATAACTTACTTGGTAAACTGGGTCAGGTTGTCTTTATCTACACCGACATAGGGAATACGGACAACTTTATTATCCACTTTCCATTGGGTACCATCGGTAGCACTTTTCCCTGCAGCCAGATTCTTTGCCAAATCAAAGGTCGCTTTCGCCTGGTTATTGGCATCGTTCAAAACGGTACCGGCCATTTGGCCTGATTTAACCAGTGCCAGCGCTTCTGGCAGAGCATCGACACCAAATACTGGAATATTGGTTTTATTGTGAGCTTTCAGTGCTTCAATCGCGCCCATTGCCATTGCATCGTTATTGGCAATAACCACTTCAATTTTATTGGCATTAGGGCCAGATAACCAGGCATCCATTTTATCTTTCGCCTGCGCCGTATCCCACATTGCGGTGTCTAACTGCAATTGCTGAGTCTTGATACCTTCTTTATCATTCAGGGTTTTAATGACATAAGTGGTACGCGCTTCAGCATCTGGATGGCCCGGTTCACCTTTCAGCAACACATATTGAATCTGACCATCTTTGTTCAAATCCCATGCAGGTGAAGCTTTCCAGTGCTTGGCAATCAATTCACCTTGAATCACACCAGACTCTTTGGAGTCGGTGCCGACATAATAAGCTTTGTCATAGCTATCCAACGCTTTGCGAGATGGCTCTTTATTATAAAACACGATAGGAATATCGTTTGCGCGCGCTTTATCAATCACCACTGGAGCTGCCGCAGGATCGACCAGGTTAATCGCCAACGCTTTAACGCCTTTGGCCAACAATACGTCGATCTGGTCATTTTGTTTCGATTGATCATTCTGCGAATCATTCATCAGCAAAGTCACATCAGGTGAGCCTTTGGCATCTTTTTCAATCGCTTTACGCACAACAGACATAAAGTTGTCGTCATATTTATAAATGGTTACACCAATGCGGGTATCTGCCTGAGCGGCTGCGCCAAACATCATGCTGGCAACCAGGGTAGCTAAAGTGAAAACCTTCTTATTCATTTGTATCTCCGGGTTTATGTAGGGTAGTACAGGGTGATAACACCGTTGCCTTTGCGATAATCGAAACCATCGGTTAGAGCAGCTGACAACTGAATACCTATCGTCCTTGACCTCATTCACTCCGAAAAAGCTGTGTAGGCAGCCTATCATTAACGAAAATTACGCGTCCCTGAAAACAACTTTTTCTGACCAACAAACAGGCGGTCTGAAAAGTGACGCTTCCGGGAAAAGAACGGACTATCGTTAGTGACGGTGAAAACGCTTGGCACTATCTGCTGGCCATTACCGGCAATGTTTATCCCCTGCCGGGTCATTTTTTGATCCATTTAGATAGAAAACGATTAAAGCATAGACGGGAGCTTGTTAATAATCTGTGAATTTTCTCACAGATTGAAAACGGTTACACAAGAATAAATGCTCAACTAGTGAGCGGTGCCACAGTTTGACAAACCGCCACTGAATGACGCGGTACCAGGGTGGGTTGAAAGCAGTAAGCTGCGTTATCTTCAGAGACCTGCCCAGCACTAAATAGGGCCAGTTGGGTGGCTAAAGTCGCCATTGAAACAATAGGATAGAGCACAGTCGTTAACTTTGGACTGGTGTAGCGGGCAATCGGAATATCATCAAAACCCACCAGCGAGAATTGTTCCGGCACCATGATACCGTTTTCTTTCAGTACTGCCATCGCGCCAGCAGCCATGGAATCGTTGTAGGCAAAAACCGCACTCAAATTCAGGTTGCGCCCTAATAGGTCGATCATGGCGGCTTCACCACCCGCTAGATCAGGTGATGCATAAGCTCGCCAGCTTTCCTGCGGGTTAATATCCGCAGATTCTAACGCCTGAATATATCCTTGCTGACGCTGGACAACATCTTCAATCGGATGATTAGAACCGAGGAAACCAATGCGCCGGTGCCCTTGCCTGAGTAGTAACCGGCAGGCAATATGCGCACCGCTAACATTGTCCAGCCCAACACAACGAGATTCATAACCGGGGATAATACGATTAATCAAGACCATGCCGGGAACCTGATCCAAAAAGTCGATCAGTTCAGCGTCGCCCAATGCTTTGGCGTGAACGACCAACGCATTGCAGCGCTGACGAATCAATACCTCAATCGCATGACGTTCTTTCTCTGCCTGATGATAACTGTTGCCGATCAACAGATATTTATTATGCTGCTGTGCCACGGTATCCACCGCTTTAACCAGAGCACCGAAAAAGGGATCGGACACATCCATCACCACGACACCAATGGTATCGCTGCTTTGACTGGCCAATGCCTGCGCGTTGGCATTCGGGCGATAACCCAGCTCTGCAACGGCTTGCAGGACAGCAGTTCGAGTCGCAGGTCGGATCGCAGCGCTATTATTCAGCACCCGCGACACAGTAGCGAGTGAGACGCCAGCCAACCTAGCCACATCGCGGATAGTAATAATGTGTGTAACCGTCATAGACATCTCGACCTGTGGTGAAGTAGGCAGTGCGGATGAATCCATCGCGCCAATAATCCGCCTATCCTAACCAGTTTGTGGTCGTGACTACGTGAAATCCGTCACAGGAAAGAAAACGCTTACATACATTATTTTAACCTGTTGATTGCAGTTTATTCATTTATCGCCGTTAAGCTTTGCCGTCAGAATGACGAGCCGGTTGCCCGCTGGCATAGGCCGTCAACCGGCGCCATACCCACTCAATCGGTCCCTGGTTAAAATAGCTTAACCAAAGATTAGAAAACAATAGGTTACATAACCAAACAGCGGGTACCACCATGAGTAATTGCAGTCGATCCAATTGCTGATAGAGGCCAAAGCGGTAAAACAGTGTAGTACAAATCAAGGTTTGCAACAGATAGTTACTCAGCGCCATGCGGCCAACATTCGCTAACCAGTGGCTGATGCGCCAACGTGATAGCGTCGGCCAGAAACCGTAGCATAGCGCCAGATAGCCCAATGTTTGTAACGGTGCGCCCAGTTCTCGCGGCACCTGGAGCAGAAAACCCGTCCAGCGATATTCCCATTGCAACTGCCATTGTGCTGCAATCGCCGGAATCTGGATAAGCAGTGAAAGCGGTATCATCCACGTCGCCTGCAAACGATAATGCTGCAAACTATACTGTCCGCGTAACCAACCGCTGCGCATCAATCCTGCGCCAAACAGCATAAATCCAGCCAATTCCCAACCATATTGCGCGCCAATGGCGATCAAATTGGACGATAATAGATCAACGCGATTGATCCAGGCTTCGCTGCCACCTTTTAGTTTCCAAAATTGCTCATACTGGATTTCCGCTGGGCCAGGCATCCAGAACTGCCCCGGCTCACCAGTCACAATAAACCCAAGAAGTAACAATACACCCACGCCGATGAGATATAGCACGGCTCCGGTTCTCAATAGGCTATCGGCACTTTTGGCGTCGCGGATCATTCGCCAGCACACCAAACCAATCAGACTGTAGGCCAGCAGGATATCGCCATCCCAAAAGAAAATACCGTGAATCAGCCCTAGCAACAGCAAAATCGAAAGCCGTGCCTGAATCCAGCCTTTTCCTCGGTGAAGTAATAGCTCAAGTCCGGCGCCAAATAAAATGGCGAACATCGATAAAAACTTGGCCTGAGCAAAAATATCCAGCACCGCCCAGGTCCAGGCATCAGATAACGAAGGTAGTCCCAGAAAGGCCGGATTAAGGTAAGCCGCCTTAGGTAGGCCAAAAGCGCTGATATTAAGGAGAAGAATGCCAAGAATGGCCAGCCCTCTCACGCTGTCCAAGGTTGCGATCCGTTGACGCATAGTTGACATCCAGTGTAGTGGCACAATGGCGTGCCATCTTATGCAAAAAAGGATTAACTGCTGTGACGCACCGCGCGCAGGAATTCCTGGCGGGTATTCTGGCTGGATTTAAATAACCCGCCCAATGACGTGGTCGTCGTGGCACTGGTCGCATCGCGGATACCGCGAGCTTTTACGCAATAATGCACCGCATCAATCGATACCGCGACATTACTGGTTCCTAACAAAGTCTGTAACGCTAGCAAAATTTGCTGCGTCAAACGTTCTTGCACCTGTGGGCGCTGGGCGAAAAACTGAACGATGCGATTAATTTTGGACAAGCCGATCACGCTGTCTTTCGGAATATAAGCAACCGTGGCCTTACCATCAATGGTGACGAAGTGGTGCTCGCAGGTGCTGGTTAGCGTAATGTCTCGCACCGTGACCATTTCGTCTACTTTCATCTTGTTTTCAATGACGGTGATTTTAGGGAAATTGGCATAATCCAAACCGGAGAAAATTTCATCGACATACATTTTTGCGATACGTCTTGGGGTATCAGCCAGGCTATCGTCAGACAAATCGAGATTGAGTAATTGCATAATCTCGGTCATATGAGCCTGAATCCGCTGTTTACGTGTTTCTGAATCTAACACTTGCCCCCGTAAAGGGGTTTCAAGACCACGAGCTTCCAGTGCAGCATGAACCAATATTGCTTCTTTACTTAGCGATGACATTCTTCTCTCCAGCAGGCGTACGCACCCGGCAGGCGTAAACATTGATGCAGATCACGTCCGGATTTTGTGCACCACTCTAGATGAGAGCGTCAGGATTATCCAGTGATTGTGTTTCATGTCCCGATGAAATAACGGCATCACAGCCTGATCCACAAAGATTAAGACCGTTGATTCCCGCAATTTATGCTGCCGTATTTTTACCGGTGCGAGCTGCCGTATTGATCACCAGACCACCAGCAATCATCAATGCCATCACCGCGACATAAAGCGCAGGTTCTAGCCGATGGGTTAATGCCGTTGAGATTGCCGACAATATCGGCCCAACACATTGCCCAAGGGCATAGCCGGTGGTTAGCAAACCTGCCATATAACGAGTATGGTTAGGTGCCAGTTCACGGCCATGTTGCAGAGCAAGTTGCACGACACTGAGGAAACCACCGCCGGTAAATACCGCTCCAAGTATCAGACCGCTCACCCCTGGAACCCATTCGGCGCACAACACGCCCAGCGCTTGTACCCAGAGCGTCAACGCCAAACGAGTTTGCGTACTCAGGCAGTGCCTCGTCAGAATGCCCAAACCAATGCCGATAACCGCCGCGCCACCAAATACCGGCCAGACAAATTGTGCAAACAGGCTATCAGGGAAGCGGGACGTCGCCATTTGTGATAGAAACGTCGCTGGTAAGATATAGCCAAAGCCCGCCAGACTATAACTCCACACCAAACGTTTTAACGCGGGTGTCAGCACCAACGGTGTAACCACCACCTGCGGACGGTGTAATTCCCCAGCCCTCGGCAGATTAATACTGATCGAGCCAATCAATAGCAAAGCCAATGCACCATAAACCAGCCACGCCTGCGAGGCGCTCAAGGCAAAACTGTGGATGATAACGGCTAATAGGCCGCTGATGAAGATTCCCGCACCCGGCCCAGCAAAGACGGCGGCGCTCAACGCCGGACGGCCATAGTGTGCCAGACGCTCATTGGTCCAGGCCGCCACCAGCACCATCGACCAACCGCTGGCCCAGCCAATGGCGAAACGCACCCCGCCGTGCCACCACGGGCCATTGACCACGGCCGACAGCAACGTCAGCGTCACCGCGCCCCACACACCAAGCCATAAACGCCGTTCGACATGACGGCTGGCGCGCATAGCGTCGTAGGCACCACACAGATAGCCCAAATAGTTAAATGCCGCGACCAAGCCCGCTCCAGTCAGGCTGAACTGATGTTCGGCTATCATTAAAGGCACCTGTGGCGTAAAGGCAAAGCGGCCAATGCCCATCGCGACGACCAATGCCAGAAAACCACTTAATGCAATTCTTAACGCCATATCCATCACCTACCGGAACCAATACTGCCAGTTAAAAGAAAGTTGCTAATATCATGCGCCGACACTAGAATCAAAAAAAATGAATAATAGTCACAAAGTTAATCACGAAAAGAGAATGCCCATGGATTTGACCCAACTGCGTATGTTTTGCTGCGTGGCGGAAACCGGTTCCGTCGCTCGTGCTGCAGAACAGATGCACCGTGTGCCGTCTAACTTGACCACCCGCCTGCGCCAGTTGGAGGTGGAGCTGGGAGCCGACCTGTTTATCCGAGAAAAACAGCGTCTGCGCCTTTCGCCGATGGGCCATAACTTTCTCTGTTATGCCCACCGTATTCTGGCATTGAGTGAAGAAGCGATGCGCATTACCCATGCCGGAGAGCCAGCGGGGAGCTTCCCGCTAGGCTCAATGGAAAGTACTGCCGCCAGCCGCTTGCCCAATCTGTTGGCGGCTTATCATCTACGCTATTCTCAGGTGTCACTTTCCCTGATAACCGGCACTTCCGGCGAAATTATTGAGCAGGTGCGTGCCGGTACGCTGGCAGCAGCGCTGGTCGATGGGCCAGTTCAACATGATGAACTGCATGGCTGTCGCGCCTTTGACGAACAGTTGGTGATCATTTCCTGTGTCGATCACCCGCCGATCGAGCAGGCCAGCGATGCAGTGGATAAAACCTTGTTTGCCTTCCGTCCCAGTTGCTCCTACCGTTTAAGACTGGAGTCCTGGTTTCGTCAATCTGGTGTCTTGCCTGGTGCCATTCTGGAAATCCAGTCCTATCACGCCATGCTGGCCTGCGTGGTTAGCGGTGCCGGTCTGGCGTTGATTCCCCATTCAGTACTGGCGTTATTACCTGGCCACGAACGTGTGCGGGTGCATCAGCTACCGGCTGAGTTTGCCGATACCGCCACTTGGCTGATTTGGCGTAGAGATGCCTTCAGCCCCAATGTACGGGCACTGAAACAGCTAATTATTGAGCAAATTGAAGCCGCCTGAGCCGTTTAAGTTCAGTCCCATCATCAATCGTTGAATTGATTAAATTAACATATTTAATACAAAAAACATTAAATTAAATCACATTTACAGTAGCAAAACCGAGGAGTAATAGCATGGAGATGATCAAAACCCGCGCAGCCGTCGCATGGGGGCCGAATCAGCCACTATCCATTGAAGAAGTGGATCTGATGCCGCCACAGAAAGGCGAAGTGCTGGTGCGTATTGTCGCCACTGGCGTTTGCCACACCGACGCCTACACCCTGTCCGGCAAAGATCCTGAAGGCGTATTTCCGGCAATTCTGGGCCATGAGGGTGGCGGTATTGTCGAAGCGGTGGGCGAAGGCGTAACCAGCGTTGCGGTCGGTGACCATGTGATCCCGCTGTACACCCCGGAATGTGGTGAATGTAAATTCTGCCGATCCGGTAAAACCAACCTGTGTCAGGCTATTCGTGCTACACAAGGCAAAGGTCTAATGCCAGACGGCACTACCCGTTTCTCAAAAAATGGCCAACCCATCTTCCACTATATGGGTACCTCGACTTTTTCTGAGTTGACCGTAGTCCCTGAAATCTCACTGGCAAAAATCAATAAAGAAGCACCGTTAGAAGAAGTCTGCCTGTTAGGCTGTGGCGTCACCACCGGCATGGGAGCCGTGATGAATACCGCTAAAGTCCAACCCGGCGATACCGTAGCGATCTTTGGTCTCGGCGGTATAGGGTTATCAGCGATTATTGGCGCGCAAATGGCGGGTGCCGGTCGAATTATCGGTATCGATCTGAATACCAGTAAATTTGATTTGGCGCGGAAACTGGGTGCCACCGATCTGATCAACCCGAAAGATTATGATCGGCCGATTCAAGATGTCATCGTTGAGCTGACCGATGGCGGCGTAGACTTTTCTTTCGAATGTATCGGTAACGTTAATGTCATGCGTTCCGCGCTAGAATGCTGCCATAAAGGCTGGGGTGAATCGGTCATTATCGGCGTAGCCGGAGCCGGTGAAGAGATCGCTACCCGACCATTCCAGTTGGTCACCGGCCGCGTATGGCGCGGTTCCGCTTTTGGTGGCGTTAAAGGCCGCTCACAGCTGCCAGGCATCGTACAGCAGTATTTAGACGGGAAATTCCAACTGAACGACTTTATTACCCATACGATGGGGTTGGATCAAATCAATGAAGCCTTTGATTTAATGCATGAAGGTAAATCGATCCGCACTGTGATTCACTTTAATCAATAAGGCAAGGAGGCAGAGATATGCACAGGTCAATTGAACTTCTCGAAGAGCACCGGATGTTTGGCGGCTGGCAGCAGCGCTATCGCCACACCGCCAGCAGCTTGAATTGCAACATGACATTCAGCATTTATCTGCCGCCACCGCGGGATGACACGCCACCACCGGTGCTGTATTGGCTGTCAGGCCTGACCTGCAATGACGAAAACTTTACCCTGAAAGCTGGGGCACAGCGCGTTGCCGCCGAACTGGGTCTGGTACTGGTCATGCCGGATACCAGCCCACGCGGTGAGAATGTGCCGAACGATGAAGGCTACGATCTTGGCCAGGGTGCCGGGTTCTACTTGAACGCCACGCAAAAACCCTGGTCCGATCATTTTCGGATGTATGATTATATCAGCAAAGAGTTGCCCGACTTGATTCGTCAGCACTTTAGCGTCAGCGATCGACAATCCATCAGCGGCCACTCAATGGGTGGCCACGGTGCTTTAATGCTGGCACTGCGTAATCCTCTGCAATATCAGTCAGTTTCCGCCTTCGCACCGATTGTGAATCCTTGTCAGGTACCATGGGGGCGTAAAGCTTTCACCGCTTATCTGGGGGAAGATGAATCTCAGTGGTTGCAATACGATAGCTGCCATTTGTTATCCATCAGCAACACCGCGTTGCCCATTCTGGTCGATCAAGGCGATGGCGATCAGTTTTTAGCCGACCAACTTCAGCCGGCCAAATTGGCTGAAATTGCGCGCCAACGAGACGGGTCGCTGGTGCTTCGTATTCAGCCAGGCTATGACCATAGTTATTTTACCATAGCGACATTTATTGCAGATCATTTGCATTTTCACGCAAAATATTTACATAAAAAATCATTATTGTAGCAAGCAGAACCCTGCGAGGTTAATGACAAAGTTATAGATGCAAACCCGCGATTAAATCAGGTGCTCAGTATGACTAAAGAGCACCTGATTTAATCTGAGGTTAAAAAGAAGAGTCGGATTGCAATAAAAAAGCCAGTTCTTCCGCACTGGAAACTCGGCCAACTCTCCCTTGGCACCCGCCTGCCACACCGTGCCAAAACGCTGGCTCAGTAATTTGTCGAAATTATCGTCTTTTTTAAACCACAATGCCGGGTCAATTTCACTGAACCAAAAATCCAGAATTTGTTGGCTGTTCATCGCTGCTCCCCATTTAATACCTGATTTTGCCTGAGAGTGAAGTGCTGACGACTTTCCCCCGACCATTCATTCACCCAATTGCCGATCTCTGACATAATAGTCACCTCACCTATTTGATTGGATCATCTGCCGCCGGTGAAGTTGTTTACCCGCCAGATATCCTGACCACGGAGCCCAGCATGGATCACTGTAACACCCCGGATTTAATCTCTCTGGAACAGGCGCTGAAAAAAATGTTGTCGCAAGTGACTCAGTTAACGGCCACCGAATCCATTCCATTGACCGATGCTGCTGGCCGGATGACTGCTACCTCCGTGACCTCCCCGATTAATGTCCCACCTTTTGCCAACTCGGCGATGGACGGTTACGCCGTACGTAGCCATGAGATTAACGTTAGCACAGCCTTACCGGTAGCTGGAAAAGCCTTTGCCGGCGCGCCGTTCAAAGGTGAATGGCCAGCCAATACCTGTATTCGAATTATGACCGGTGCGCCGATTCCCATCGGTGCTGATGCGGTTATTATGCAGGAACAAGCTACCATCAGCGATGGCGGCATATTGTTCAATGTACCCATTAAAAGTGGGCAAAATATTCGACTAGCTGGTGAAGATATTCGCCAAGGTGCCGATGTGTTGCCTGCGGGCATCAAACTGGGCGCGGCTGAGTTACCGTTGTTGGCCTCACTGGGTATCGCCGAACTGCCAGTCATACGTCAGTTGAAAGTGGCCATATTCTCAACCGGAGATGAACTGCAAGCCATCGGGCAACCACTGGCTGAAGGGCAAATTTACGATACCAATCGTTTCGCAGTACGTTTAATGCTGCAACAATCAGGCTGTCAGGTTATTGATTTAGGTGTCATTCCCGACGATCAATCCGCGCTGCGCACCGCATTCCAACGAGCCGATGAAGTGGCCGATTTGGTGATCAGCAGCGGTGGTGTTTCCGTGGGAGAAGCTGATTACACCAAGCAAATGCTGGAAGAACTGGGCGATGTCAGCTTCTGGAAACTGGCCATCAAGCCAGGTAAACCTTTCGCTTTCGGTAAGCTGAAAAATGCCTGGTTCTGTGGCCTGCCGGGCAATCCAGTTTCCGCCGTGGTGACCTTCTATCAACTGGTGCAACCGCTGCTGGCGAAACTGTCTGGGCATACCCACTGGCAGCCACCGCTACGCCTGACTGCTACTGCTATGACACCGCTGAAAAAATCGCCAGGGCGACTGGATTTCCAGCGAGGCCGCCTCTCCCGTAGCGCGGATGGAAAACTGCAAGTCAGCAGCACCGGTCATCAAGGTTCGCACGTTTTTAGCTCTTTTAGTCAAGGTAACTGTTTTATCGTGCTGGAACAGGATCGCGGTTCCGTCGCCGTTGGTGAAAGCGTCGAGATCGAGCTGTTTAACCCTGTGCTGAGAGGCTGATATGTTGCCGGAGCTATCGAATGCGGAAATGATGCGTTATAACCGGCAAATTGTCCTGCGTGGTTTTGATTTTGATGGTCAGGAAAAACTGAAAGCTTCGCGGGTTCTGGTGGTGGGCTTGGGTGGTCTGGGCTGCGCTGCTGCGCAATATTTAGCCGCAGCAGGGGTTGGTCACCTGACATTGCTGGATTTCGACCGAGTTTCACTGTCCAATTTACAGCGACAGATTCTACATCGGGATGACCGGATTGGCATGAGCAAAGTGGCTTCTGCCCGTTTGACACTTGAGCAAATCAATCCACACCTGAGCATCACCACGCTGGATCGCCAACTGGACGATCAGCCGCTGGCGGTAAGCATAGCCGAACACGATTTAGTGCTGGACTGTACCGATAACGTAGCGATACGTGAACAGTTGAATCGTCAGTGCTTTTACCAGAAAAAACCACTGGTTTCCGGCGCAGCAATTCGTATGGAAGGGCAAATCAGCGTATTTACCTATGGAGATGACGAACCTTGCTACCGTTGCCTCAGCCGTTTATTCGGTAGAGAGGCACTTACCTGCGTTGAAGCTGGAGTGATGGCACCGTTAGTCGGCACCATAGGCAGCTTACAGGCGATGGAAACAATTAAACTGCTAACTGGTTACGGAGAGGTACGCCGTGGCCGCCTGTTAATGCTGGATGCCATGACGCTGGAGTTTCGCACCCTGAAACTGACTAAAGCGCCGCAGTGTGAAGTGTGCGGTAAGTAGCCATTGTTCCGAGTACCCTCTTCAGACTGCTGATCCACCTCGATAACGCAATCTCTGGAAGGAAAGACGGGGAGAAGAGTCAAGCGTCCGCGCCAGGGATGGCGCGGAACGAGAGTCGATTAAGACTGAATACCCTGACTACGCAGATAATCTTCGTAGTTACCGGTAAAGTCGTGAATCTTGCTCGGCGTCATTTCGATCACACGGGTCGCCAGTGAACTCACGAACTCACGGTCATGGGAAACGAAGATCAAGGTGCCTTCATACATTTCCAGTGCCATATTCAGAGCTTCAATGGATTCCATATCAAGGTGGTTGGTTGGCTCATCCATAATAAGAATATTAGGACGTTCCATCATCAACTTACCAAACAACATGCGGCCTTTCTCACCACCAGATAACACTTTGACTTTCTTCTTGATATCATCCTGGCTGAACAGTAGACGACCTAGCACGCTGCGAACCGCCTGCTCATCATCTTTTTCCTGTTTCCACTGGCTCATCCAGTCGAATACCGTCAGGTCGATCTCAAAATCACTGGCATGATCCTGCGCGTAGTAACCGATCTTGCTGTTCTCTGACCACTTAACGGTGCCAGAATCCGGCTGCGCGTCACCCCCCAAGCATTTCAGTAAGGTCGTTTTACCGATACCGTTCGGCCCCAGAATGGCAACTTTCTCACCCACTTCAACCATTAGATTGAGTTTTTTAAACAGTGGGCCATGATCGAAGCCTTTGGTCAGCGCCTCAACTTCCAGCGCGTTACGGAACAGTTTTTTCTCTTGGTCAAAACGAATAAACGGGTTCTGACGGCTCGAAGCTTTCACCTCATCCAATTGAATTTTATCAATCTGACGAGCACGCGATGTCGCCTGCTTGGATTTCGAGGCGTTGGCGCTAAAGCGGCTAACGAAAGACTGCAACTCAGAAATCTGAGCTTTTTTCTTGGCGTTATCGGATAACAGACGATCACGTGCCTGCGTTGCCGCCGTCATGTATTCGTCGTAGTTACCCGGATAAACCCGCAGTTCGCCATAATCCAAATCCGCCATGTGAGTACACACCATATTCAGGAAGTGACGGTCATGGGAAATAATGATCATGGTGCTACTACGCTCGTTCAGCACTTGCTCCAACCAACGGATAGTATCGATATCCAGGTTGTTGGTTGGCTCATCAAGCAATAGAATTTCCGGGTTGGAAAATAGCGCCTGCGCCAAAAGTACACGCAGTTTAAAGCCTGGAGCGATTTCGCTCATCAGGCCATAATGCTGTTCGACCGGAATACCTACGCCCAGTAATAATTCACCGGCACGGGCTTCCGCGCTGTAGCCGTCCATTTCGCCGTAGGCAACTTCCAGATCGGCCACTTTATAGCCGTCTTCTTCACTCATTTCGGCTAAAGCATAAATGCGGTCACGTTCTTCCTTCACTTCCCACAGTTCACCATGACCCATGATCACGGTATCCAGAACAGTGTACTTTTCAAAGGCGAACTGATCCTGACGCAATTTACCCAAACGCTCATTGGGATCGAGGAACACGTTACCTGCGCTCGGCACTAAATCGCCACCGAGAATTTTCATGAAGGTTGATTTGCCGCAGCCGTTAGCGCCGATCAAACCATAGCGGTTGCCGCCGCCAAATTTTACTGAAATGTTTTCAAACAGCGGCTTACTGCCGAATTGCATGGTGATGTTGTTAGTACTTAGCACAGAGCTCGCTCTCGATTGGATAACTGAATAGGGGGATCAATATTAGAAATATGTGATTCGGCGCGCATTATGCCACAAGATAGAGGCAGAATCGCCTCTCGTTTGCACAATACCCCATCGACCGCCAAGAATGCAGCTTTAAACCGCCACTATTGCAAAGCTTCAACCGGCTCAATGTCACCTGGCTCAACATAACCCACAACGCGTGAAATGGCCGGATAAAGCGCTTTAAGTTTCATCTCGATATTATCGATCGCCGAGTGAGCTTTAATCACAGAAATAAAAGGTTGTACGATACAATTAAAGCTGACGACAATACCTACATCGGTATTTCTCGCTTTCACGTCGCGAATATCACGCAACATACTGTCTTGCTGCATCAACTGGCATAGTGCCTCGCGAATAGTAACGAGTTCTGCTTTTGGTACATCCGCGCTACTTAGCAAGTAGTTGATCTGCGGTTCAATATGAATATCGACTTCGGTTGCCGCGCCCATCTCGTCTCTAATGGCTGATTTCATGGCGGTCGCCACCACATCGGCCTGGGTTACACTAAAATGAGCTGGCACTTCCAAATCCAAACTAATCGACGTATGCGAAGACAATTGCTGCAAGGTCAGATTATGGATCGCTACGTCATTGTTGGCCGCAATAACCCGTAAATGGGTTGCCATACTTTCATCATTTCTTTTTTTCGGTGTGGCCAATACAGTTATTTCGGCATCGCTATAATCCGCAGCCAAGTTTTTAGCAATGTGACTTTTAAGCTGATCAATACGCTCTAACGACAATGTCCGACAAACAATAATGGTTACTTCAATAAACAACATCGCTCCCGCATCTCTCACCCGGCATTTAGCCACGGAAATAACCTCGGGAAAACGGGTTAATGAAGCAGTAATTTCATGCTGTTTACCGACCGGAGCGGTATCAATTAACGTGTTAAAGGAACGTTTTCCCAGTCTTATTGCCGTCACCAGAATAAACAGTGCTACCACCATCGCTGCCAGCGCATCGGCTTTTGGGTAGCCAAACAACACAAATACCATGCCCAATAAAACCACTCCAGACGACATCATATCGGAGAGAAAATGCAGAGCACCGGCTTCCAGCGCCGTGCTATTGGTTTTTTCGGCCACTCGTTTTAAGGCACGGACACGATAAAAATCAACCGTCATCGCAATAATCAGCGTCAGAATAACCGCTGGCGCGGCAATAATCGGCTGGGTTTCTCCCCAAAAATGTTTCCATGCTTCGACGGCGATCCAAGCTGCGGCCATTAATAGCAGCAAAATTTCAAACAGAGCCGCCATATTCTCTACTTTTCCGTGCCCAAAGTGGTGATCGTCATCGGCGGGTTTATCACTGACCCGCACTGCGCACCAGGTGACGGTAGTGGCGATAAAGTCGGTAAGAGAATGTATTCCTTCAGAAATAAGACCAATACTTCCGGTGAATATCCCAACGGCAAATTTTCCGATCGAAAGTAAACCACTAGCAATCATTGATTTCCAAGCCACATCTTGTTTTTCATTTCGCATTTTACGACTCACTCAATAACGGCAATGCCCACATTTATCGACATTACCTACAATAAACTCTCCGATTTTAATATCGGATATTTGGATTATGATGATCCCGTTTATACGCTCAAGGTGCACAGATGCTGATTGTCGTTCGACATAAGCTTTATTTTTTCGCGCTATTTATCCGATACAGCAGACTCCAGATAAAAGCCACGACGATTATACTCCCAGAAAATATTAATAACATCTGGTAGAAAACAGCATGACTTTCGCCTGATTCCTGGCTGATTTCATAAATACCGACATAAATCATAAAGATGGCATATATAATCCCGATAAAATAAAATACCACAATGACCTCTATTTTTTTGTCGTACTCATTAAGATCAAACACGAGAAGGATGTATTTAGCGAGTCTCACTTTCTCGACGAATCATCCCATCAAGCATGCATAGCAATAGCGAAGAAGACCAATATACTGGTAAAACTGAGGGTTAACATAACTACCACAATATTATGCATAAAAGGCACCTTCACAGATACAAACGGCGAACAACCCATTATATCTACAACAGCAAGCTATCAATAAAACTGACTGCCTGAATAACCGCTTCAAGATTAATAGTTTTTACTCACAGACTTCTGACAAGAAAGCCACGCACACTATTATTACGGTTATTCTTAATGTAATAATGCGTGGCTCTCTATCATGTATTAACTCGTCTGTTATATATTCAATATGACCTGAGCAATTTTAAAATAAATAATCAGCCCCGTACCATCAATAAAAGTGGCGATAAACGGCGCTGAAACTACGGCGGGATCAATACCGGCTTTCTTGAGTATCATAGGAATAATGGACGATACAAAAGCACTCCAGATGGTAATCGCCACCAGAGCCAAACTCACCACCAAGGTCACATCCGTACCGACGCCCATAACCCAGGCGCGCACCCAAGCCGCGCCACCAATAGTCACAGCAATCATCAATGAGGTTGTCACTTCCTTCTTAATGACGGCACCCACATTGCGCAGGCTGACTTCGCCTAACGCCATAGCACGAATCAAGGTTGAGGTGATTTGCGTACCACTATTACCACCAGTACCAATCAATAAGGGAATAAAGAACGCTAACGCAATAACCGCCTCCAACTGTTCTTCAAAGGCTTTGATCACTGTGCCAGTATAAGCTTCAGCAACAAATAACATCAGCAACCACGGACAGCGTTTTTTCCATAATTCCCATGAACTGGTACTCAAATAAGGTTTATCCAGCGGTAAACTGGCGCCTTGACGTTGAGCATCTTCGGTATTTTCGTCTTCGACCAGGCGAGCAATTTCTTTTTCACCCAACACACCGACCAAACTCCAATTCGCTAATACTGGCACAACATCAACGCCACCCTGACTTAATAACTGCGCGACATGGCTACGCTCATCATCGGGAGAAACATGGAAAAAACTTTGGTTCATCATGGTACTAATCGGGCTGTTTGGTTCAATCGATTGCAGTAGTTTCTTTACTGACAGCACGCCGCACAGATGACAATTATCGCTGGTGACAAATAATTGAGAAGGAATTTCATCGGTCTTTAACTGAGAAAGCAGATAATCGCGGGCTTCCTTCGTCGTCAGCTTTTCAGAAATGGTAATAAAGTTATCGCTCATATAAGCCGCCACGGATGCTTCTTCACAGGCATCAGCGTCAGTTTTTAATAGCGTATTATGGTGTGATAATGAATGAGTCATGATTGTCCCTATATCTGTTTAGACTTCAACAGTGATCGCATAGGGGCGGTAACCAAAGAGGGAGTGCAGACTGCCTATCTCCGCGTCCAGGTTTTAGCACTATACAACGTATCTGATGATGTCATCAGAAGTTACCTTGGGCTGAACCTTAATCCGATAAAGCCTGTCTTAACCTTGGGCATCTCTCGATGTCGTCAGATCAGTAACCTGTGTTTGTATAGGAGCCTCGCCAAACGAGATACTGCATACATATTTGTTTCGCGGTGATTAAAGCACGCCCTTTCCAAAATTTTCCGGGCATTCGCAAGTCGTTTAAGTAATATTTAGAAAAAAGTAGTCATAGATAAAAATAAGTTGGTTTTAAAAAATCAGTGCTGCCGCTGAAATAAATTTGCACTTTATCTTATTTAAGATGACCCATCGTATGAAGAATGAAAATATAACTAACTGAACTTAAAAAGTTTTCCATTACGAAAAAATCCGCACGGAGGCGGATTTTTATTGGATTGGGTACTGAGTTCCAAAGAACCAATACCCTAGCGGCTAACTACACTTAGAAAGTGTAACCAACACCAGCGATCCAAGTACCAACGTCAACGCTGCGGATGCGGCTCTGCTCGTAAGAGAAGTCCAACGCGACGTTTTTGATTGGGTTCAACTGAACGCCAGCACCGTATGCCAAGCCGTAATCGCTTGAACTTGCTTTGTTGTCACTAGCCAGACCGTTCTGAGTGAAACGACCATAGCTCACACCGACTACGCCATAAACGCTAGCCCAATCGTTGATACGGTAAGCTGGACCCGCAGTAATTGCGTTGTACTGAGCCTTGTTGTAAGCGCTGTCTTTATCACCGAAAGAACTTTTTTCAGTGTGAGTGAAAGAACCGATAGCGCCCAACTGGGAATCGCTCCACTCGTAACGATATTTCAGGTTGAAACCTGAAGCTTTGTTAGCAACACCTTGTAAATCGCTCTGGGCATAACCACCAGTAACGGTGCTTTCGCCTGCAAATGCACTACCGACGCTTACTGCTAACACACAAGCTGCTACTGCTGAAAGACATGCAATTTTCTTCATAACTACCTCAAGACGCAAATTATTATTAATTAAACAAAGCACCTTTAAAATATAACAAATATTAGATAGAAACTCTGCACCTGAATCGTTGTCTAAACTTTTATATGGTGTAACAAATCTTTTCTAGAACAGGTAACTTGCTAAAAGTATACATGATTTAGCCAAATTAAGCTTGAACTGTGAAGTTCATCACTTTATTCAATTCCAGACAATTCTTAAACATATCGTCTATAAAACCCACTTTTGGCGTTTGAAAAACATACAGCGCTAAAGTTGTTTGCCTTTTTTTGCATTTGACTCACTGCTTTTGCTAATTTTTGGATACATCGATAGCAATTCATTTACACTGGTAAAAAACTGAATATTTATTAATTTTACCGAGGTCTCAAAGGATGTCGCTGTCCCCTCCATCCAAATCGTCATTTCCCCTGCTTCCCATTTGCCTGCTGGTCATTGCTATGGTTTCAATTCAGAGCGGTGCATCACTAGCAAAAAGCCTATTCCCGTTAGTGGGTGCGCAGGGCATTACCTCTCTACGACTGGGAATTGGCACGCTGATTCTGTTCGTTATTTTCAAGCCGTGGAAAATGCGTTTTGCCGCAGGAAGTCGGTTAGCCCTGCTGATATATGGTTTGGCACTTGGCGGAATGAACTTTCTTTTCTATTTATCATTAAAAACGGTGCCACTAGGCATTGCCGTTGCACTTGAGTTTACCGGCCCACTGGCGGTGGCGATGTTTTCGTCACGTCGCCCGATCGATTTCCTGTGGGTGGGATTGGCTATACTGGGATTAACCTTTTTACTTCCCCTCGGTCAAAGCGTCGAACGTATTGATCTGTTTGGTGCAGCCTGCGCTCTGGGTGCCGGTGCCTGCTGGGCGATTTATATTCTTTCCGGACAAAAAGCCGGTGGCGATCACGGAGCCGGAACGGTGGCAATAGGTTCATTAATCGCTGCGTTGGTTTTCTGTCCGATTGGTGTCGCTTATAATGGCATGGCGTTATTTTCGCCCGCTATTTTACCTGTTGCGCTAGCGGTTGCCATTCTCTCCACCGCATTGCCTTATTCGTTGGAAATGGTTGCACTCACTCGTCTACCCGCTCGTACCTTCGGTACTTTAATGAGTCTGGAACCAGCGCTGGCAGCTATTTCCGGCTTAATTTTCCTCAATGAGCATCTGTCTCTGGTGCAATGGTTGGCACTCGCCTCGATTATCTGTGCATCGATTGGCGCAACCTTAACCATTAGAGCTAAATCTAAAATAGAAGAATTGGCTTAATCCGCCACCCAAGAGCAACAATCTGGAAGCCAGACCGGCAACACACAATGAAATCTGGCTGCTAGCGAGCAACTTCACTCTCTTGGCCCGCTGGATACCGACGAATTAACGCCGGTCGGTTTCTTTAGGGCTAAGCGCTATCAGACTGGAACCGAAGGCGATTCACCCACTGGACAACTTATTGGTGCTGTACAGCGGCTCGTTGCAAAATAGTGAGCCGCAATGACAGCGCTGATACACACCTAAAGTGAGGATTGACATGTCAGACTGGGAACCCGATCTTTACCGTCAATTTGAAGCCGAACGCACCCGACCAGCCGCCGATTTGCTTGCCAAGGTGGCACTCGATAACCCTCTATTTATCAGCGACCTGGGCTGTGGGCCTGGTAATTCCACCGAATTATTGTGGCAGCGCTTTTCTACCGGCAACCTAGTCGGCATTGATAACTCGCAAACCATGCTAGACAGTGCACAAAAGCGCTTACCTGGCTGCCAATTCCAACTGGGCGATATTCAGCACTGGCAACCTCCGCAGCCACAGGATCTGATCTACGCCAATGCCAGTTTACAGTGGCTACCAGAGCATAAACATTTAATGCCACAATTACTGGCGCAGCTTGCCCCGCAAGGCATTCTGGCAGTGCAAATGCCCGATAATCGCGACGAACCCAGCCACAGAGCCATGCGTGAAGTGGCAACGGAAGGCCCATGGCAATCGCTGTTAGCAACGAGTCATGCCGAGCAGGTGAAAATACTGTCTGTGCGCGAATATTACAATTTACTGGCTCCGCTCGCTCAGCGGGTTGATATATGGCGCACCTTTTATTACCACCCGATGCCGTCTGCTGAAGCCATCGTCAATTGGCTTCGTGCTACCGGATTAAGGCCATTTCTCGATCCGCTCGATGACATTCAACGCCAAGCTTTTCTGCAAGCCTATTTACGAAAGATTGATGCCGCTTATCGCATCCAAAGCGATGGTCGCCGTTTACTGACCTTCCCGCGCCTATTTATTGTGGCGCAAGTCGGTAGATAGCGTCTCTACTCCGTTGATTTTAAACAGTGAAAATTAACGGAGTAGAAGATATCTATTCCTATTATATCCATTGGAAATAATAAACTTTAGTGTAATGGTTAGGTATTGAGTGATTATTCATCTTTCAGATTGACGGGTTAATTTAAATGTTAAATAAACTCATCGACAATCATTAATAATAAAAAATAAAATCCTTGATAAATATCAAAATAAAACACAATGGTTATAAAAAATAATTTACCACTCATTATATCAAGATATAACCGATGTCATTGATAGGCCGTAACCGCTTAATGCAAATAAATATCACTGCTATAATTATTCGGTAAGAAAATGAATAAATCACTTATCAAGAGGATACCTATCATGAGTACCGCTAAACTGGTAAAAACCAAATCTTCTGATCTGCTTTACACCCGTAATGATCTGGATGAAAGCGTAAAAATTGCTGCCATCAAGGCACTGAACCGCATGCTTATTCAATTTATCGATCTCTCATTGATAACCAAACAGGCTCACTGGAATATGCGCGGGGCAAACTTCATTGCCGTACATGAAATGCTGGATGGTTTCCGTACCTCAATTACCGGGCATTTGGATACTTTTGCAGAACGTGCTGTACAGCTCGGTGGTATTGCATTAGGTACTGTACAGGTTGTGAATGATA
Organism: Yersinia ruckeri ATCC 29473; assembly: GCF_000754815.1. Lineage (GTDB taxonomy): Bacteria > Pseudomonadota > Gammaproteobacteria > Enterobacterales > Enterobacteriaceae > Yersinia > Yersinia ruckeri. The sequence goes on along the minus strand of NZ_KN150747.1, from coordinate 1,993,720 downwards.
AATCACCGCTTAAAAGCTATCCGACCAATATTCATAGCGTACAGGAACACCTGAAAGCGCTGGCGGATCGCTACGCCGTTGTCGCTAATGATATTCGCAAAGCCATTAATCAGGTCGAAGACGAAGACACTGCTGACATGTTTACCGCCGCTTCCCGCGATCTAGACCAATTCCTATGGTTTATCGAAGCCAATATCGAATAACGCTGACATATTGAAAGAATGCTATCAGATTAAATGATTGGGGCTGGCAACGCTGGCCCTTCGTCATTTTTCCCGTTCACTTAGCCATTGCTGTACGTGATATTTTCCTCTCACGCATTGATGTTACCTCTGACGCCTGTCACATAAAAATCTGCGCCCACCAGCAATTGTGTTGTTTTCATGTTAAAACACAATCATTAATTATTGACTAATTAGTTAGTAGTGAGTTAATTATGATGGCATTGCACCAAAATAGCCAAAATGCACCATTTTGGTGATTCGTTGCAGTGCAATTGATTGTAGCTAAGTAGTTGCAGCCTAATAATTTGTATTAAATGCTTTATTTTTAAAAGACTTGCAATTTTGGCACGATTTTTTCATATTGCTCCCGGAATTATAAAAAAACGGATCTCCTCCACTCAAAGTACAAAGGAACTCCCACATATGAAGTCACTTGTAAAAGTTTCATTGGCCGCTATCACTCTGGCCTTTGCAGTAAGTTCTCACGCAGCGGACAAATTGATTGTTGCCACGGATACCGCTTTCGTTCCTTTCGAATTTAAACAAGGGGATAAGTACGTTGGTTTTGATGTTGATCTTTGGGCGGCTATCGCCAAAGAATTGAAGTTGGATTACGAACTGAAACCTATGGATTTCAGCGGCATTATTCCTGCCTTGCAAACCAAAAACGTTGATTTGGCTCTGGCTGGTATCACCATTACCGACGAGCGCAAAAAAGCGGTCGATTTCTCTGATGGTTACTACAACAGCGGCTTGCTGGTAATGGTAAAAACCACCAACAATGACATCAAAGGCGAAGCCGATCTGAAAGGTAAAGTATTGGCAGTCAAAAGCGGTACTGGTTCCGTTGATTACGCCAAAGCCAACATCAAAACCAAAGACCTGCGTCAGTTCCCTAATATCGACAACGCTTACCTGGAATTAGGTACTGGCCGTGCTGATGCGGTTCTGCACGACACACCGAACATCCTGTATTTCATCAAAACTGCCGGTAATGGCCAGTTTAAAGCGGTCGGTGATTCCATCAAGGCACAACAATACGGTATCGCCTTCCCACAAGGCAGTGAGTTGCGGGTGAAGGTCAATGCGGCACTGAAGACATTGAAAGAGAACGGCACTTACAATGAAATCTATAAGAAATGGTTTGGTGTTGAACCTAAGTAATTAATTTTTTTTGCGGTTTTTATACCAGGAGAATATACATGCAGTTTGAATGGAGCGCTATTTGGCCCGCCATACCAATCTTGCTTGAAGGTGCCAAGTTAACCCTGTGGATCTCGGTTCTCGGGTTGCTTGGTGGCCTGATTATTGGGGTTGTCGCAGGTTTTGCTCGTGCTTATGGTGGTTGGTTAAGTAGAAATATCGCGTTAGTTTTCATTGAATTGATTCGCGGTACGCCAATTGTTGTACAAGTGATGTTTATCTATTTCGCCTTGCCAATGATGATGCCAGTACGCATCGATCCTTTCTCGGCAGCCGTTGTGACCATCATGATTAACTCCGGCGCTTATATTGCGGAAATCACCCGCGGTGCAGTGCTGTCAATCCACAATGGTTTCCGCGAAGCCGGTTTGGCATTGGGTTTATCCAAGCGCGATACGCTGCGTTATGTCATTGCCCCTTTGGCACTGCGTCGTATGTTACCGCCGCTGGGCAACCAATGGATTGTCAGCATTAAAGATACCTCACTGTTTATCGTGATCGGTGTGGCCGAACTGACTCGTCAGGGTCAGGAGATTATTGCCGGTAACTTTCGTGCCATGGAAATCTGGACGGCCGTTGCGGTGATTTACCTGATTATCACGCTGGCGCTGAGCTTTGCCCTGCGTCGGTTAGAAAGAAAATTGAAAATAATATGATTGAATTCAAGAATGTTTCTAAACACTTTGGGCAAACCCAGGTACTGCACGATATCAATCTGAATATCACCAAGGGCGAAGTGGTGGTGATTATCGGGCCTTCTGGCTCAGGTAAATCCACGTTGCTGCGCTGCATCAACAAGCTGGAAGTCATCACCAAAGGCCAACTGATCGTTGATGGTTTAGATGTTAACGACCCTAAAGTCGATGAACGTCTGATTCGCCAGGAAGCCGGTATGGTTTTCCAACAGTTTTATCTGTTCCCGCACCTGACTGCGTTGGAAAATGTGGCCTTTGGCCCGATCCGAGTGCGCCATGCCAGTAAACAGGATGCAGAAAAACAGGCTCGCGAACTGCTGGCAAAAGTTGGGCTATCCGAACGAGCACACCATTATCCTGCCGAACTGTCCGGCGGTCAGCAGCAGCGTGTGGCTATCGCCAGAGCACTAGCAGTTAAACCCAAACTGATGCTGTTTGATGAGCCAACGTCCGCACTGGACCCAGAATTACGTCATGAAGTGTTGACTGTAATGAAGGATCTGGCTGAAGAAGGCATGACGATGGTCATCGTCACTCACGAAGTGGGCTTTGCGCAGAAGGTGGCGTCACGGTTGATCTTTATTGATAAAGGTCGCGTAGCCGAGGACGGAGATCCTGATACGTTAATCACCAACCCGCCAAGTAATCGCTTGCGCGAGTTCTTGCAACACGTATCCTGATAAATTAGCCTTGCGGGGGACAATCATGCCTCCCGCAAGGTATTTCGCTCTGTTTTATCTCTGATTGCTAAAATTAATCACCATTCAAAGCGCCTAAAAATACCCGCACAATGAGCTAACTGCCGTAGGGTGAAAATTCGATTTAACCGGTCAAAAAACTACCAACGTTCGGCAACCCAGACAGCACGTTGGGCTTCAGTCTGGAATGTCCAAGCGACAAAGCGACTGACTTTTTGTCCCTGTGCCATATCAATGGTGCGAATTTCCGCAGCATTCGCATAACGGAGAGCATGATAAATCGCCGGTAGACTGGTTTTTTTGGAAACCAGTGACGTGAACCAAAGGCAGTTGTTGCCGCGCTCGACGCTTTCTCTCACCATACGAGTCACAAAACCTTCTTCACCACCATCGCACCACAACTCGGCATTTTTACCACCAAAGTTTTGTACCGGCTGCGCCGCCACTTCATTTTTGCCTAGCTTATGCAGTTTACGCCGCGTAGTGGCTGCAGCCTCTTCCGCCGAAGCATGGAATGGCGGGTTGCATAACGTCACGTCATAACGCTCGTTAATCGCCCATACACCGTCAAAAATAGCCGCAGGTTGTTTCTGTAACTTCAAACGCAGTGTATTTCTCAGCGTTGGGTTCATGGAAACCACCATTTTCGCAGCACTCAGCGCCTGTGGGTCAATTTCTGTGCCAGTGAAACGCCAGCCATATTCCCGTTGACCAATAATAGGATAGATGCAGTTGGCACCGACACCGACGTCCAATACCGCGACACTTTTCCCCTGCGGGATAACGCCACCGTTATCGCTGGCTAACAGATCGGCCAAATGGTGCAGATAATCGGCTCGCCCCGGAATCGGCGGGCATAGATAGTCGGCAGGAATATCCCAAAATTCAATGCCATAAAAATGTTTTAATAATGCCCGATTCAACATTTTTACCGCCGCAGGATCGGCAAAATCTACTGAAATATCACCGTAGGCATTCGGTGCCAAAAACGCACTTAACTCAGGGCAACTGATTGAAAGCGCATCAAAATCGTAGCGAGAACGATGATGATTTCGGGGATGTAATCCGCTTTTTTCTTTGGGAAAGATTTTTTTGTTTTCCATCGGTTGACTCTCTGGTGGGCATTTTCTGGCGCGTAAGATAGCATAAAATGCCAATAAGAACAGGCCGACGCCAAGGACAACGCTGCCGTTCCGGGGTGGCAAACCTGACTCAGCCAGCGAATTGTTTCAGTGCCTGCTCCAGCGAACTGACCTGCCCGGTAACCAGTAAACAACAAGCTAATTGCTTGATTATTGATGCCGGAATAGGCACCTCTCCCGCCAGACAACTTTCGATCCAGCGCGCAGTTTCAGCTGTTTCTTTAGAAGTAGGAAGAGTCGGCGTGTCATCATTGGATAAGCGTTCAATCAATATCCGTTGTTCCCCTTCAACAATAGCGTGAATCGGCGGGCAACGCAGTGGGTTGGCATACACTTCACCTTCAGTGCCCTGTAGCAACAACGCTGGCGCACCGATCTCTTGGAAGAAACTGCCGACTTTTTGCATATATTCTGGGTGTGAGACACTCGCCAGACGCAACGATGGGTGTTGCCCAAACGGCGTCGCCAATTTGGCCAAGGTATGGCTACTGTTACGCACGCCCATCTGCCAGCGTAACGCTAATTGTTGATCCAACTCAGGCGAGAACACCGCTACCGGAATAAATACCGGCAAACCATGATCTAAACGGGTTTGCGCATCGTCTTTGGTGAGCGACCACGGCACGCCCAGCGCCTGAAATATTTCCGCGCTAGTGACACGAGTGCTGTCCTCAGTCACACCGTGAATCACCACAGGGAATCCCAAGCGAGAGAGCAACAACGCCAATAATGGAGTTAAATTTGCCTGCTTGCGTGCGCCGTTATAACTGGGGATCACCACCGGAATTGGCCGTCCCTGAGGGGCTTTCAGATTCATAACCTGCTCTTGCATTGCCCGATAAAAACCGAGTATTTCCTGTTCCGATTCACCTTTAATTCGAAAAGCGATCAGAATTCCACCCAATTCCAGTTCAGGAACCTGCCCTTGTAGCATCCGTTGATAAAGCCCATAGGCCGTTTCCTGATCCAGATCGCGGGCATGATTTTTACCCCGCCCCACTTCTTTGATAATTTTGCGGTAATCCATCGACAAGGCTTCCTTCTCGCTATTTTTGTTAGAATAAAAAGGGTTTAACGGTCGATTATTGGCCACTGGCCATCAATATCATCCGCTACCGAGAGTGACATTGCTTCGACGCCGTTTGGGTGTTCTTTTCTTACCTATCACCGCCTTGCGCGGCGTTTTTTTCACACTCACCGGCAGTGCGGCAGCGGCGGGCATTTCAGGTTGTTCAATCGGAAAAACGGGCAACGCCGCCAGTAAACGCGCACCGTAGCCTTTCGTCAGTAATCGACGGTCATAAATGACAATTTCGCCACGGCATTCATTACTGCGAATTAATCGGCCAACCTGCTGAATCAGGTTAAAAGACGCGCTCGGCAAACTTTGGACTTCAAAAGGATAGCGTTTTAATGATTTTAGCCACTCTCCTTCTGTTAATATCACTGGGCTGTCGATCGGCGGAAACGCTATTTTGTGAATGTGTACTTGGGTCAGCAATTCGCCTTTAAGATCCAGACCTTCAGCAAATGACTGCAAACCAACCAACACGCTAGCGGTTCCCTGCTCAACCCGTTTTCGATGCTCTTCGACCAGACGATAACGAGGCTGATCGCCCTGCACCAACAGCATCAGCCGCAGATCTGTCACGTGACTGAGAAAAGTCTGCATCGCCCGATGACTGCTGAACAAAATCAGCATCCCTTTATGTCGGCCACTGGCTTGTTCAGCGCGGAAAAACTGCGCCATTTCAGCCAGATGATCGGCCTCATTGGCCATAGTCGGCTCAAAACGCATTTGCGGGATCACTAACTTGCCCTGCTCAACGTGGTTAAACGGCGAAGACAGAGCCACAAAACGATCACCCGCCTTCTCACTCAGGCCGGATAATTCTTGCAGGCGGGCGAAGCTATTTAGAGAGCGCAACGTGGCCGATGTCACGATCACATGAGGGACTTTTCGCCATAGCATTTTATCTAACTGATCGCTCACGCGAATACCCACACAGTGGAAAGACAGGTGCGTTTGGTTTTCACGATATTCCCGCATTACCCATTTGGATATCGGCGCGTTAGAGGCTTTATCCAGTGCTGCCAAACGCCACAATTTGGTCATCGCTTCCAGATAACCAAAGGTTCGGCTCATTTGTAAAATGGCTCGATGCAAACGAACAATATCGTGCTTGCCGGTTTGTTCGCTCAAATCGTTCAACACAAATTCAGTCAGACCCCGCAGACCATCGGTCAATTTGAACAGTTTGGCACAACTTTCCGTCAGCCTCTCGGGCAAAATACCCATTTCGAAGCGGTGAGTTGCCTGAATACTATCGGTTGGCAACAGTTGGTTGACCTGCTGCTCAACGTCAAGAATCAGTTCCCGCATCTGCTCGCAATGATCTTGCAAGCGCTCAGGATTAGCCAGCTTTGGTGGGTTTTTGGGCCGGTATTGCACCATACATTGATCTACCAGTCTGGCGATCATATCCAACTGTAGATTGGCAAAAACTGCCGTGATTTCCCCTTCAATCTCCAGTGCATCGCGCGCAACATCCGGTAAATGGTGGCCTTCATCCAACACCAACAGTAATTCTTTCGGATTAGGCAACACTGATTCAGTTTCCAGCGCCGCCATCACCAGAGCATGGTTGGCGACCACCACATCGGCGGTTTCGATCTCTTTACGCGCAATATAAAAGGGACATTCGCGAAAATAGTGACAATTCCGGCCTAAACAGTTGGCTTTATCCGTACTGAGTTTGGCCCACAGCCCATCGCTCAGCGACTTTTGATGATGATCTCGCAAACCATCCCAGGCATAGCTATTGAGAGATTTTGATAATGCCACACAGGTAGCCTGCTCTTCCCCGTTGGCCGGTGCCAGTTCATCACCCAAAAATAGCGATAAATCCCCTTGACCAGAGACATCGGTACACATGGCGGCCAGATTACGTGGGCACACATAGCGCCCACGGCCAAAGGCTCCGGTGAATTTCAAATCAGGAATGATTTTTTTCAGTAATGGCAGGTCTTTGCTATAAATCTGATCTTGCAACGCAACGTTCGCGGTACTGACCACCAGCGGCTTGGTTTCCGCCCGACCAATGGCAATACCGGGAATCAAGTAAGACAAAGTTTTCCCCACACCCGTTGGGGCTTCGATGGCCAAATGTCGTCCAGCATCACCTGCCAACGTTTTCGCTACTTCGGCAATCATTTGTCGCTGCGGTGTTCGAGAAACAAAGTCCGGAATTTGTTGCCCAAGCGCTTTATACCATTGGCTGATCTGGTTTTTTACTGCGGGGGATAACGCCATGCATATCTTATCTAAACTGAATGTTGTCCTATTGTCCCACAGAGTGCCGCTCACGTCAGCCTCTTAAAAACAACAATGAGCCACCGTTATGTCTGCCAGACTCCCTTATTTTCATTAATATCGTTCTTAAATTCACTTTGTCATAAATATATCACACAGTTGCGGTAAAAATTCTGCGCTGAGAAAGTTCAGACTGATATTGAATACAGCAAAAAAATTGGTGATTAGCATCTTTCAATAAGAGAAACAGGGCAAAACATGAAAATTAATATTCTGGCAATGCTTATACCGGCACTTTTCATTACCGCCACCTCCCACGCAGCAGAGATTTATAATAAAGACGGTAATAAATTAGACTTATACGGAAAAGTAAAAGGCTTGCATTATTTCTCTGACAATAAAAATAGTGATGGCGATAAATCTTATGTCCGCTTTGGTTTTAAAGGCGTGACACAGATTAATGATCAACTATCTGGTTATGGCCAATGGGAATATAACGTAGCTGTTAATCATGCCGAAAGCGAAGGCACCACCGATACCAAAACCCGTTTAGGTTTTGCTGGCTTACGTTATGCTAAATTCGGTTCCTTCGATTATGGCCGCAACTACGGTGTGTTATACGATATCGGAGCTTGGACAGATATGCTGCCAGAGTTTGGCGGTGACAGCTATGTGAAAACCGATAACTTCATGACCGGCCGCACCAACGGTGTAGCCACTTATCGTAACAGTGATTTCTTCGGGTGGGTAGACGGCCTGAAATTTAGCCTGCAATATCAAGGTAAAAACGACGATACGTCACGCGGTACTTCGAAACAAAACGGTGACGGTTTTGGTCTGGCGTCCAGCTATAACATCGGCTCTGGCGTGAGCGTTGGTGCGGCTTATACCTCTTCCAACCGTACTACCGCACAAAAAGCGAGTGCATTTGGTAAGGGCGATAAAGCCGATGCCTGGGCTACCGGTCTGAAATACGACGATAATGGCATCTATTTGGCAGCGACTTATGCTGAAACCCGCAATATGACCCCGATTTCTGGTACTGCCAGCATTAATAATACGCCAACAGCCGTTAGCGGGTTTGCCAATAAAGCGCAGAATATTGAGTTAGTCGCGCAATATCAATTTGATTTTGGTTTGAAACCATCGCTGGCATATGTTCAGTCTAAAGGAAAGGATATTGAAGGTGTCGGCGATGCCGATCTGGTTAAATATATTGATGTGGGTGCCTATTACTACTTTAATAAGAATATGTCCACCTATATTGATTATAAAATTAATCAACTGAGCAGCGATAATAAACTTAAACTGAATAGTGATGATATCGTTGCAGTCGGCTTAGTTTATCAGTTCTAAGATTTAGGAAAGTATTACCCTCATTTTATATGAAATATTTTCAAATCATTCGCCGGGATTATTCCCGGTTTTTTTATGACAATCGTTTGTTTTATCTTCAATATAAATAACAATCCCCTACGATTACGCAATACCGCTGTTTAAGGGCGTTATCCACCTGATTCCACGTAACCATCCCGCTAGCGATTGGAGTACGGGCCGCTGTAGCAAGACTAAGATTACATTGCATTACATCAAATGCATCCCAGCATCCGTCGGCGATCAAGTGTAAGGAAATAACCCGCAGATAGACATACAACAAACAAGGAGTTATTCGTCACATAATATCAGATAAAAAGCATATTTAATTCTTTGCTTATTGTGAGCAATATCATGTCTACTTATAACACTATTTTCCCCCGTGCTTACCTGTTGAATAATCTATGCTAAAGCAAGCTAGTCGTAATCCGTGGCCACTCATTGGCGCGCTTTTCACGCTGTATTTCGTCTGGGGTTCGACTTACCTGGTGATTCGCATTGGCGTAGAAAGCTGGCCCCCGTTGATGATGGCCGGTATTCGCTATCTGGTCGCGGGTATTCTCCTGTTTGGTTTTCTCATCATTCGCGGCCATGCCTTGCCCACCGCACGTCAGTGGCTAGCAGCCAGTGCTATCGGGATTTTGCTATTGGCGATTGGTAATGGTCTAGTCACCATTGCGGAACATCAACATGTTCCATCAGGTATCGCCGCCGTTATGGTCGCCACCGTACCCTTATTCACTTTATGTTTTAGCCTGCTCTGGGGCATGAAAAATACCAAATTAGAATGGGCGGGTATTGCTCTCGGCTTGGTTGGGATAGTCCTGCTGAATACTGGCAGTAACCTGACCGATAATCCCACTGGCGCCCTATTGATTCTGTTGGCATCGGCCAGTTGGGCTTTTGGTTCTATCTGGAGCTCAAAACTGGCACTCCCCACTGGGGCGATGTCCGGCGCGGCGCAAATGCTGGTTGCTGGCGTGGTATTACTGCTGGGTTCAACCCTCAGCGGTGAAGAACTGACACAACTGCCAACGACTAGCGGAATTCTGGCACTGCTTTATCTCATTGTTTTCGGTTCGATGCTGGCTATCAGTGCCTATATGTTCCTGCTGAAAAACGTGCGCCCGGCGGTAGCGACCAGCTATGCCTATGTCAATCCAGTGGTCGCAGTGTTACTCGGTATCGGTTTCGCGGGTGAAAGTCTATCGCTAACCGAATGGCTGGCGCTTGGCATCATCGTTTCTGCGGTGCTATTGGTGACATTAGGCAAGTTTTTGATTGGTAAACATTAAAAGTTGCGCCTTTGTTTCACCCTGGTAAACGACTATAATTGCGGATGTTTCAATAAAAAGTGAATATATAACTATGCAGAAGAAATTACTGATTGCCCTGTTTGCCGTGATGGCACTGAGTTCTCTTGGCGGCGTATTCCTCGCGGGATTGAACATGTATACCCGTTCAACTACTCCGTTGGAAACCGAAACGGCATCATCGCCATTGGGGGATATCGCTCCAGCAGGTATGTCAAATCAGGCGAAGGCCAAGCCTTAATCTCCCGCATCATTGCTGAGAACGCGGTCACAACCCTATGCCGTTTAAGTACCGTGGTAGGCGTAAAAAAGGGCCAAGAACGCGCAAAACGTCCTTAACCCTTTTATTTTCGCAGCTCACCATGCTCCTGCGTTTCTATGACTGCTTCAGAACCCAGATAAAGTATTTACCCTCCCTCAGCTCAGCGCCTTCCAGGATTTTCTCGAAACCAGGGAATTTATCTCCCCACGCCACGATGCTCCGAATGTAACGCAGCCAAGGTTCATCCTGAGAACCAAAACTTTCTCCTGGCATGATAATAGGAATACCCGGTGGGTAAGGAATAACCCCTACCGCCGAAATGCGACCAGCCAGTTTTTCAATTGGTAGTAATTCGCAACGACCAGCCATATGATCCTGGAAGGCTTTGCGCGGCAGAGTAATAGGTTTTGGTAAGTTGCTGAACGCTTCAGACTGGAGTTTATCCATTTCACTGGTTTTCATGTGTGCAAACATATCATCACACAGATCTTTCAGTCCCATTTTGCCATATTGCTGTGGATAATTTTTCGCCAAATCCGGTAGGCAAAGCGCGATTGGCGTATTGTCATCATAGTGCTGTTTGAACTCCAGCAATACGTTGATTAAAGTCCCCCATTTCCCTTTGGTGATACCGACGGAGAACAGACACAACACCATAAAATCAGTGGTCCGTGATGGTACAATTCCTTTTTGCCCAAGGAACGCCGTCACTACCGCCGCTGGAATCCCTGTATCCAGCATTTTGCCGTCGTCGCCCATCCCCGGCACCATAATGCCAGCCTTGATCGGATCCAACATGCACCAGTCATCTTCTAACTGATCAAAACCGTGCCAGTTGTCGCCCGGCTTCAATACCCAGCAAGATGGGTCGGTAGTCAACTGTTCGCGCGACGCTTGGGCAAAGGGGACTTTTTTACCGGTTTCAGCATCGGTAATCTCCGGAGCATTCCACGGTTTGAAAAACCAGTCACCCTGCTCAGCGAAAGTATCATGAGCACGCGCCAGTGCCAGACGGAAATCAACCGCCTCGTTGATCACTTCCTGAGTCAATGCCTCTCCTTGCTCACCATCCATCATCGCGGCACCCACTTCGTTGGCGGCAATAATCGCATACAGTGGCGATGTCGTGGATTGCAGCATATAAGATTCGTTAAAGCGGGAATGCTCTATTGGTTTCTTACCGTTACGGACGTGGATATAGGAAGCCTGGGACAATGCTGCCAACAATTTATGCGTTGATTGGGTAGCAAATACCGTCGGGCCGTCAGGATCATGATCCGCAGGGTTTCCACGCATGGCATAGCGATCTTTATACAGCGGATTAAAGCGGGCATACGCGTACCAAGCTTCATCAAAGTGAATCTGATCCACACTTTTTGCCAGCAAATCCTGCGCCTGTTTCGCGTTATAGCACATACCGTCGTAAGTACAGTTGGTCAATACCGCATAAACGGGTTTGGTACTGTTACCCTGCGATCTTAACGGATTCTGTTCAATTTTTTGCTGGATGACTTCCGGCTTGAGCTGAGATCTTGGAATCGGCCCGATAATACCGTAGCGGTTGCGAGTTGGCATAAAGAATACCGGCAAGGCTCCGGTCATCACTAAACCCTGTTCAATAGATTTGTGACAGTTACGATCGCACAGAGCGATTTCTTTGTCTCCGATCACTGCCGCCATCACGGCACGGTTAGAACCGGAAGTACCATTCAGCATCGAATAACTCATGTGCGCACCAAAAACTCGGGCGGCATAAGCTTCTGAATCTTTGATCGGCCCGCTGTGATCGAGCAGAGAACCCAAGGATTCACGTTCAATACCGGTGTCGGTACGGAATAGATTTTCACCAAAGAAATCGAGGAACTCACGACCTACGGCAGTTTTGCTGAACGCAACACCGCCCTGATGGCCCGGAGCAGCCCAGGAATATTCAGGATTATTTTCCGTATACTGGAATAAAGCTTTAGTGAACGGTGGCAATAGCTGTTCGTAATATTTAGTGATTAACGCATGAGCACGAGCTGCAATAAACTCAGCGGTATCTTCATGCATCCAAATAAATTCATTTACCAGACGCATGGTTTCAAGGCTGAGACTATTAATACACGAATGCTCCGCCATCAATAATACCGGTACATTCTTATTGCGTCGGCGAATATCTTGCAGCAGTGCGAAAGCCTGACTATGGGAGGCGTCATCATTCCCTCCAGAGGTCCAATCGACGAAGATACAACACAAAGATGAATCTGAAGCGACTGTGGCTGTGCCGTCTTCAAAAGTGGCCGCAGCGATAACATTAAAATTGATGTCTCTTAGGGCTTCAATCAGTTCGTTCACAGCTCGTCCATTGGCGGTATTGGTTTCAAGAATATTACTGTCAACCACCAGAACGTTGCGTTTTTTGTGACTACTTAAATCAATCATCGTAGCTGTCCTTGTTAATAGACTAAAACATCTGATTCATTCTCCCCGCGCTTTGGCTGCGGGGGGAGATAAATGAATTAATTGCTTTTATCGAGCGGAGCATCCAACGGGAATGGGTTTTTGTGTATACGGTTATAATTGAAGGTATAGAGCGCGGTGATCACCATCAGCACCACGAACGACCACATGACTTCTTCAGCACCAGAGCCCACCACGGCCCAGATACAATAAACAAACGCCACCATCGTAATCGCAATGTAGGTATTGATCTGTTTACCTAAATGACCATGCCCCAACAGCAGTAACGCAGCGCAGGTGTAAATATAAGGTACCAAAGTGAATATGACCGAGACGGAAGAAACCAGACCGAATTCTTTAGTTGCATTAGGAGAAATACTGCTGATCTGGAATAGGGTCATCAGTACCCCCAAAATCAGAAGCCCGGCGACCGGCGTACCGGCTTTATTGACCTTACCGAAAATCGGTGGGAACAAACCGTCATCCGCCGCCGCTTTAGCCGTTTGACCTGCAACCAGCGTCCAGCCCCCGAGTGAACCTAAACATCCAGCAGCCGCACACAGAGAAACCACTGCCCCTGCGGTATCACCTAATGCCATACGCGCCGCATCGCCAAAAGGTGAAGCTGAAACTTTCAGCGCTGCGTTTGGAATCATCCCCATAATGGCAGTACTGGATAGGACATAACATACCGCAGCAATCAATACGCCACCGACAGTTGCAATAGGCACGTTACGTTTTGGATTTTTAACTACCCCAGCCGCAACCGAGGCGGTTTCAACCCCGATAAATGACCATAATGTCACGTTTAGGGTGCTTTGAATCGCGCCAAAAGTCCCCATTCCGCTAACATTCCAAGCTTCCATGTAGGTTTCGCCTTTGAACCAAAACCAGCCAAACAGCGCGACCCCGACAATTGGGATTAAGGCCAGTGAGGTAGCAACCGCTTGCACCCGTGTTATCATTTTTGGGCCAATAATATTCAACCCAACGAATATCCACAGAACGATAATGCAAGTGATGGTTAATACCATTGGTTCTTTTAAGATAGGGAAGAAATAACTGAGGTAACCGACCCCAATTACCACCATCGCAATATTCCCAATCCAGCAAGCCAACCAGTAAAGAACGTTAGTCTGATAACCTAAAAAAGGTCCGAATGCGCGACGTGCATAAGCATAAGACCCCCCTGGGCTATCATCAATTGATGACATTTTTGCATAAACAATTGAAAGTGCCAGTGCACCAATAATAGTGACCAACCAACCAAAAATAGCGATACCACCCGTTGATGCCAGATTCGCAGGCAACAGAAAAACACCAGAGCCCATTATATTGCCTGCAACCATTAAGGTAACAGGGATTAGGCCCACCTTTTGATCATCTGTAGACATAGGTCATCCTTACAAACCCCGACTAGTCGGGCTAAAATAATGAGTAATAACCAAATGCATATTTAAAGATAGTCGATGAAATTTATAAAGAAAGAAAATAAATAATCTAAAAAAGTTTAATCTTGATCAAAAAAAAGCCATAGCAATAACTTGTAGAAGGAAAGTTATCCACGCAATACCAAGTAAGGAGAAGAATAACAACTCGTTATTATGATAATAACAAGATTGAAATTAAAGCCATTGATATAAAAGGTTAAAATGATATTTTCGATAAAAAACAATTAATGACAACCCCCATGGGACAATGGTGTGACGATAAGTTTAATGATAAAACACTATTAACAGCAATTACAGCACAGGGCATCAGAATAAAACACCAATTTTAATATAATATTAAATATAACAAACCACTTAGTGACGTAATAATTATATAGGTAAATAGATATTATTGAGGCTATTTAATCTCTTGGGTTTATTGGTATCATCCATGTAACAATATGTGACTTAACTGTATGGAAGAACATATATAAGAGCATACCATCCAACTATTGATATAAATCAAATTTAGTCATTATAGAAAATAAAAGTTATTGATCATCCACACAATAAACAAACATCACTATATTAATCAATGACTCCATCCCTAACACGGAATTTGTTTTCTGTTATTTGAGCATCGCGCCTGTGAAAAAATAAACTTTTTAATCAGTACGAACTGAACTCACTTATTTTTCAATCCTATTAGCGGCAATCACTATGTGATTTTTAGCTATTGATGTAACATTCGATGCCATCTCTGTCATTGAAACCATAATAACGGCCATCACCTGTTAACCCAGGCACATTGAATTTCAGTATAAAATATAGCTATCTGGTTGACGCACATGGGATCCGAGCTTTCTAATATCACTGAAAGAATAGTGAAAGATAATAATGATTATTCTGATGTAGAAACTTGCTGTATGTCACGCCAGGCTGAAAGTCGCCGCGTCCAGCGCTCAAACAACATATCCGTAATAATCGCCAACAACGCTACCACCAGCGCCCCCTGAATCACATAGGCAGTATTAAAACCGCTGAGTCCAATAATAATGGGTGAGCCCAGCGTTTTGGTGCCAACGGTAGAGGCAATGGCTGCGGTGCCAATATTAATAATTACCGATGTGCGAATTCCTGCCACCATCACCGGTGCAGCCAGTGGCAACTCGACACGCCAGAGGATTTGCCTGGCGCTCATTCCAACGCCCTGTGCCACTTCGCGAATTGACTGCGAAACAGACTCGATCCCCGTTAGCGTCCCTTGCAAAATCGGCAATAAACCGTACAACACCAACGCGATAATCGCGGGTTTTTCACTAAACCCCATAACTGGCACCGCGATAGCCAATACCGCGACAGGGGGAAAAGTTTGTCCGATAGCCACAACGGTTTCGACGACCGAGCGAAATTCCCGGCCAGCTGGGCGAGTGACTGCAATCCCAGTGGCCACACCGCAAATAATGGCAATAACGCTGGAGACCAGAACGAGTAGTACATGAGCCTCAACTAAAGACCAGAAACTGTCCTGTAAATACACGGGTCGATCGAGATCGGGAAACCATACGGCGAACAGGCCGTGTAACGATGTCATACCAAACACCAACCCCACTAACAGCAATATCACCCAGCTCAGCGGATCGGTTAACCGACGCCAGATGCAACCCTCGCTAAACCTTTTCATGGTTTTCCATCCTCGACAATCAGATCGGAAAAATAGAGTACACCAAGAGGTTTAGCCAAATCGTCGATCACCTGTAGCTTGTCGGCCTTGCGCGAAACAAACAGCGATAATGCTTCCCGTAGACTGGTTGAAGCCAGAATAGGTTCCCCCGCAACAGTTTCCCCTCGACGCATCCGCTGCTCGGCCCACCCGAGCGCCAATAACTTGATGCCTACATCGCTACGGCCAAAGAAATCTCGTACAAAGTCATTAGCCGGTTGGGTTAACAGTTCAAAAGGCGTACCTTGCTGAATAACTTTGCCCTGATCAAGCAGCACGATGCGATCGGCTAGATTCAAAGCTTCATCAATATCATGTGTTACTAACACAATAGTACGACCAGACAGTTGATGGATTCGGGCGATTTCGAATTGCAATGCCGAGCGGGTAACCGGATCCAGAGCACCAAAAGGCTCATCCATCAACAACACTTCCGGATCGGCCGCCAGCGCTCTTGCCACACCAACCCGCTGCTGCTGACCACCAGAAAGTTGATGGGGATAACGGTGGAGAAACTGTTCTGGATCCAAGTGTAGCAACGTCAATAATTCGCTAACCCGTTGCTGTATTTTAGCTCGTGGCCATTTCAGCAACTGCGGTACGGTGGCAATGTTCTGTTCAACCGTCCAGTGTGGGAATAGGCCGATAGACTGAATGGCGTAACCCATGCACCGTCGCAAATCCTCCGCTTTAAACTTTTGGATTTCTTCACCGGCGAAATGAATTTGCCCTTCATCATGTTCAATCAGCCGGTTAATCATTTTCAGCGTAGTGGACTTACCCGATCCTGAGGTTCCAATCAGTACTGTGAATTCCCCCTTGGCAATATGCAGAGAAAGATTATCCACCGCCACTTTACCGGCGAAGTATTTACTAACATGATAAAACTGAATCATCGGCGTGCCACGTCCAAAAAAGTAACTATAAATTTAAACAGTGAATCAACAACGATGGCCATCACTATGACGGGAATAACCCCCAACAGCACCAGGTCCAATGCGCTACTGAGTAACCCCTGAAACACTATCGCCCCCAGCCCACCAGCACCAATTAAAGCAGCAACGACTGCCAGGCCAACGGTTTGCACCGCAATAATACGAATACCCGAGAGGATCAGTGGCAAAGCTAGCGGAATCTGCACGCGAAAAAAAAGTTGACTGCGTGTCATCCCCATACCTCGAGCTGACTCCATCACGCTATCGGGCACGCTTTCTAGCCCAGCAACGACGCTACGAACCAGCGGTAATAAGGCGTAGAGAACCAATGCAATAATCGCCGGAGCCAGACCTATACCACTGATGCCCAGAGTGCTCAGCCACGGCCACGCGGCGGCCAATCCGGCTAATGGCGCGATAAGTAAACCAAACAGCGCGATAGAAGGTACCGTTTGAATAATATTCAAAAAGGAAAAAATTGCGGTACGTAAACGATAGGAACGAAAACACAGTAAGCCAAGAGGAATTCCCAGCAGCACGGTAGGAATTATCGTCGCCAGCAAAATCCCCAGATGCTGCCATAAGGCATCGTCGAAAATATCCTGCCGATTAGCATATTCTTTCATCAGAGAGAGCTGATCCAGTTGACCACCGACCAACAACACGATAATTGGCAACAATACTTGCAAGCTTGCCAACATACGCCAGACTGGGCTGACAATAGCGCGGGATAAGCTGTCTGCGGCAATCAAGAAACTCAGCCCCCCCATCAGCCAAAAAGCACTACCTAATGAAGTCCGCACCAGACTGTCTTCCGGCCCAGAAAGTTGAAACGCCGAGAATCCCGCCAGCCAGGTTAAGCCAAATAACAGTAACTCGGCGGACAGCACGACCAAACCACAGTTCACGCGATTAGGCGGCAAAAAAGAAAGCAAGACTAAAAGGATCACTGGCAACAGTAAAAGCCAGACTGCCCCATGCAGCAAAGAGAACAAGGCTATACCCTGCCCTGAAATCAACCGGTTCGGCGCATGGCTGAGAAACGAGAGTCCGCCGCCAGCCAAAATCAACAACATGACCAACGTTAGCAACACGCGGTTTTTTACTACCATAAACAAAAGGTCTCCATGACAGGCAAATACCGAATCCTTTACCGGCCCGTATTACACAAAACGAATTACCCTTTGATGAACCCTTTTTCTTTTAGATAATTCGCCGCAACTTTCTTCGCATCCTGTCCTTCAACGGCAATGCGCGCATTCAATTTCTGTAAGGTAGGTCCGTCAAGTGTAGCGAAAACCGGATTGAGTATGGCCGGTATCGTCGGATGTTGCTTCAACGTGACTTCGCGAATAATGGGTGCTGGCGCATAGATAGGTTGAACCCCTTTTGGATCCGCTAACGTCTGTAATCCCAGAGCCGCTACCGGGCCATCCGTACCATAGGCCATGGCAGCATTAACACCCGAGGTCTGCTCTGCTGCAGCTTTAATCGTCACTGCAGTATCCCCCCCGGCCAACGATAGCAGTTGATCCTGGCTCAACTTAAATCCGTAGGCCTGCTCAAAAGCGGGTAAGGCATCAGGTCGCTCAATAAACTCGGCAGAAGCCGCCAGTTTGAATTTCCCCCCACTACGCACCCATTGGCCTAAGTCATCTAGTGTCTTGAGGTTATTCTGGCTGGCTAAATCCTGACGAATGGCAATAGTCCAAGAGTTATTGGCTGGCGCAGCTTCAAGCCATACCAACCTGTTTTTTTCATAATCGAGTGCTTTGACTTTGTTATAGCCAGCCTGAGCATTCTTCCAAGCCGGATCTTTCTCATCCGAGAAGAAAAAAGCCCCGTTACCGGTATATTCTGGATAAATATCAATCTCACCAGCAGTCATCGCTGCTCGCACGACTTTAGTCGTCCCTAACTGCGATTTATTGGTCGTTTTAATATTATTGGCTTCCAAAACCTGCACAATGATATTGCCCAACAGCGAACCTTCAGTATCAATTTTCGAACCGACACGCACACTATCAGCGGCATGAGCCAAACCGGAACCCAGACTTAACATGATGGTGGCCAGTGCAAAAATGGGGCCGCGGGTAAGATGTAGCGCCATCGATTTACCTCTTGTCAGCGAATGAATTTAATCAGTTACAGGGTTATTTATGGCCCAATAACTATTAACAAATCAATAACTATATTGACTTTATTTATCTTAATCCAGTAACCAGTCCACACTACCCCCCCTAATCAACCGCCATTCGCCTCAATATAAATAACCATTAATTTTGCTGGTTTGTCGCCACTTAGTCTGACTAACCAGACTAAGTGGGGGGATGAATATATGACGAAAAAATACCTTTATTCAGTATAGTCTTTTAGCCAACATTCCTGCAGCGCAGTGATCTCAAGCGAGATCAACTGCTTGGCATCGCCCTTAGTTCACGCCACTCACAGCGTGGTTCGGCAAAAGTTTAATGGCTAAAATATAAACATATCGCGAAAAAATATTGTTTATCTATCGAACAAAACTCAGAGCCAGCGCGCAATAGAAAAAGATAACACCCAGAGAAAATCCCATTGAGCAAATTTCGATATATAGTGTTCAGTCACTGTTTTCTTTAACCTATGGACAGATAACTCACTATGAATCCTTCCTTTCTGGTTAGCCCGCAGTGGCTGGCTGAACATTTAAACGATAACCAAGTGGTTATTCTGGACATCCGCCTACAACCTCCGGGACAGTCTCCGCTGCGAAACATTCGCGAGGAGTTTGAGTTGGCGCATATCCCTAGAGCCGTTTATTTGGATATTGATGCGATATCTGACCACAGTACCCTTTTGCCACATATGCTACCTACCGCCGAAGCATTCAGCGAAGCAATCGGAAAACTTGGGATCAACGATCAGCACACAATTGTACTGTATGACGATGGCAACCTGTTTTCCGCACCACGCGGTTGGTGGATGTTTCGTACTTTCGGCGCTCGCGACGTTAGGGTTTTGGAAGGAGGATTCGAACAATGGCAACAAGCGGTTTATCCGCTGGAAAGTGGGCCAGCCAATCCCAGTCCACAATGGTTTACTGCAACATTGAAAAGATCATCAGTTAAAAATGTCGCTGAAATACTGAAAGCAATAGACGATCCAGAGACTCAGATTCTGGATGCACGTCCGGCTGCACGTTTTGCCGGCCATGAACCTGAACCACGCCCCGGTCTGAGATTGGGTCATATTCCGGGAAGCATCAATATACCCTGGGGGCAGATGATCGATAAAGGCCAACTTAAATCATCGGATACTTTACGTGAAATATTCCAATCAAAAGGCGTTGACCTGAATAAACCGATTATTGTCAGCTGTGGCTCCGGCGTGACAGCCGCCGTGCTGGCTTTAGGTTTACATGCGGTGAAAGCCCGCTCGGTGGCGCTGTACGATGGCTCTTGGGCGGAATGGGGAGCCTCTGATAGTTTACCGATTGCAACCTTGGTTAAATAACACCGTAGGTGCACGATAATATAGCTGCAAACAAGTCGTGCATCTCAAAACAAATAAAATAACAAAAATTGATGCCATCTTATATTTTTACGATTTTGAAGAAAATATTTTTGATATTAGGATTGATTATTTGAAATATTATAAAATCGAATTACCACTAATTAAATAATATAATTAATCTAAGAAAATACTCCTGCTTGTTGACAAGCGTGACAATAGTGCCACGCTTCTCTTTTCCCGCATTTATTTGCCATACCCAACAAAGGAGGCGACTCGCCGGATAACTACTGTGACTAACCTAACTAACCGAAAAATAAAATTATTTTTTCGGGCCACGTACGCGCAGCGTCAGACCTTTCAGGAAATAACGCAATACCTGATCGCCACAAGGGCGGAAGTTTTTGCTGTCATCCTTACGGAATAATGCATTCAATTCAGGTTTGGATACAGGGAAATCAACAGACGTAAAGATATCGTGCATGTCAGTATCTTTTAGCTCAAAGGCTACACGCAGCTTTTTCAGTACAATATTGTTAGTAATACGGGCTTCAATAGAAGGCGCGGGGAACTTGTCGTCTTTACCGCGTTTAAAGAAGATCAGGCCATTAAGAAAATGAGCCATCACCTCATCAGGACAATTCTGGTAGCCATCTTCATCTTCTTTTTTAAGAAAATTAACGATATCCGTACTGTTCACTTCGAAATCCGTTAACTTAATGATTTCTACAATTTTTGCATCGTTAACATTAAGCACATAGCGAACACTGCGGAGCACATCGTTGTTGATCATATTACTGCCCTATTTTAAATTAATTTAATAGACGTGTGCGAATGTCGCAAGAATAACAGAATCACTTCTTTAACGTCTGGCGGGCAGTATTATATAGATTTACGTTGACTTTCTCAATGTAAATTTAATTTAATATAAAAATAGAAATAAAAGTTAATTTGAAATAATAAAACCCAATTAAAATCATGAGACGTAATTCAGATAAAAATCGTACTCAGCATATCTTTAAAAAAAACCGCCAACCCAGTCAGGAATATATTTATCCTGACCAGGTTAATCTGGTAATAAATCTTAGCTATTTATCACTGTTTATCACACCAATCTCGCCTGTAGTTGACTTATACAGTGCTATCTCTTCGCCAATAATATATTTATTACGCAGCAGGGACGAAATCTTATCCATAATCATCACAATCACCACCATAATTAACGTGATAAACATCACCACATCCCAGTTCCACAACCGCATATTCTCAGCATACACCAGACCAATTCCTCCGGCTCCGACAAAGCCTAATACCGCGGCGGAACGGGTATTGGATTCAATCTGATATAGGCTTAAAGCTAAAATAGTTGGAAAAGACTGCGTGAAAATACCGAAGCGATATTTTTGTAGTGGATTGGCACCCATCGCTGTTAAACCACGGCTTGGCGATTTATCTACTGCCTCATGACCTTCGGCATACAGTTTCCCCAGTAACCCCATGTCCTGCATAAATATTGCCAATACCCCAGCCAAAGGCCCCATCCCAACCGCTCGAACAAATATCAGCCCCCAAATTGCCATATCGATACCACGGAATATATCGAGGAAACGGCGAACCACGAAAGAGATAGCCCGTAATAACGGCGTATCCATTACATTTCTGGCGGCAAGAAATGAAAGTGGCAATGCAATTAAGGTTGCGGTTAGGGTACCGGCAAAAACGATCGCCAAGGTAATAAAAATTTGGCCAAAGTAATATTTAAATGGCCAGTTAATAAAATCATGCCAGACAAACATACGTAAAAAATAACGGCCAATTTGTTGGCTTCCGTGAATAAATGCAGGCCAGTCGATACCAAAATATTTAAAAAATAACAGATAGTAAAGCACGATAACGATACCAACAGTGGCTATCAGACCAATATAACGGCGCTGTAGGGAAAATAGCGCTGGATGTTGTTGCTTTAATAATGTCACATCAGCAGGTGAAAGTGTATTCATTAACATTAGGCAATGCCCTCCACAACCCGTTTGCGTAATTTCCCCGAGGTATAATCTAAAAGTGAAACCACGGTGATAATTAGCAATAACGTCATACTGACCTGATCATAACGATCCAGTTTAATTGACGTCATTAACTCCTGCCCTATTCCACCAGCGCCAACCAAACCCAAAATAGTCGATTGGCGAAAGTTAATCTCCAAACGCATAAAACTATAAGACAGGAATATCGGCTTCACTTGCGGCCAAATACCGAAGCGCATACGTTGTAATTGACTGGCACCACAGGCCGTTAAACCTCGAACCGGTTTATTGGATGCCGTTTCAATAGATTCATAGAATAATTTTGTCAGGCTACCGATAGTATGTAGTGCCAGTGCAAGAAAACCAGGTATAGCACCGATACCGAAAGCCATAACAAACATGACCGCCCAAGCCAATTCCGGCATGGTGCGTAAAAAGGCCACAAAGGTTCGAATGACCAATCTAAGTGCAACCGGGCTATGCGTATTATTCGCTGCGAAAAAAGCCAATATACAGGCCACAATTACCGAGAGAATAGTCGCAGCCATTGCTAACTGTAATGTTTCCCAGATCAGTGGCAATTGGATATGCAAACGATAACCCCAATAGGCTAATGAACCTTCCGTATATCCATCAGCAAACAGATTCTGCCAATGTAGAACCGGAATAGTTTCCGCCAGATAGTCGAAAAAATGAGGGAAAGACACCCATACAGTATGGAGATTAAATTCAGCAACACGGCCCGCGCCTAAATAAAAAACGACCAGCGTTAATGACCATAGCAATGTTTCACGTTTTTGTTTATTGCGAATCTGTTGATAATAATGGCTAAAATCAGTATTCAAAATAACTTACCGCCTAAAAAGCGATAGCTCTAGAAATGGCGTTCCAAAGCTATCCTGTTCATCACATCAACCGACTTAACGGTCGCCTTTGGTTAGGTCGCGTTTCAGGTTTATTACGGTCTGATATTCGTTCAGAGAAGTCTCTTCAATATGTTGTTTACCGCCCACCGCTTTGATAAAACAGGCATGATCCTCTTTATCCAGCTTTTTGATTGCCGCAACCAACTGTGCTTTAAATTCTGTTGGTAAGGCACTGCGAACCAAAATAGGGCCGTTGGGAATTAATGGTGATTGCCAGATGATTCGAATTTGCTTCATTAAATCTGGGTGATCCATGCGAATCATTCGGGTAAAGGCACCACTGGTGTAACCGGTATTGTAATCACCAATCATTGAGGCCCAGGTTACTGCTCCTGCAAACTGGCCATTAATGACACCGAGAATGTCTTGCTCATGACCACCGGAAAAAGTCACGCTAGAAAAGAAATCGTTATATTTATTATCTGCCGTGCCACCCAGTTTCTGTTTAAAACTTTGGTTCGGAATCAGGAAGCCTGAAGTAGAGTCTGGATCGGCAAAACCAAAAGCTTTCCCTTTCAGATCTTCAATTTTCTGATACGGACTGTCAGCCTTCACCACCACTACCGAGTGATAACCACGAGATTGATCAGTGTCATCGACCACAATGCCGACTAGATCGACAGCTTTGGGGTCTTTTATATAGACCGACGCAAAGGATGATGGTGACATACTCAGCACCATATCAATTTTTCCGCCCAACAATCCCTGAATAACACCCGAATAATCTGATGCATTATGCAAATTGGTTTTTACATTTAATTCTTTATCTAAAAACTCCTTCACACACATATTATCGCCAATTTGCTGCGTCGCATTTTGCCCGCCAAGAATACCTAAATTGATTTCTTTTGGTGTATCTGCCGCAGTGGCGTTAAATACCATCATTACACCTGCTACTAACGAAGTAACACTCAGTACTTTTTTCATTAAAATAACCTATGTGTGTAAAGGGTTAATGGAAATTAATGTAAGAGGTCTATCGATTCGTCGCTATAAATATCTTGAATAATACTGTCACTGAGTTGATTTGGATGTCCGTCAAATACAATTTTCCCCTGAGCAATACCAATCACCCGCGTACAATAATCTTTAACCAATGCTACAGAATGCAAATTCACTACCACCGCAATATCATTTGCACTGATTTTTTGTAGTGTATTCATTATTCGTGTGGTGTTTTTAGGATCGAGGGAAGCAACGGGTTCATCGGCTAATAAGATTTTAGGGTTTTGCATCATGGCGCGGCAAATTGCTACTCGCTGCATTTGACCGCCAGACAGATTTTCTGCCCGCTGTAGGGCATGGGGTAACATATTTAACCATTGCAATAACTCTATAGCTCTGGCGCGATCCCGTTCGGAGAAAATTTTAAAAAAGGATTTGAATGTTGAGGTGTGACTTAAACGCCCCAATAGCACATTGGTAATCACATCTAGCCGAGGAACCAAACAGAAATCCTGGAAAATCATGCCACATTTCGCCCGCCACTGACGCATTTGCTTGGTTGTAAGGGCTGCGATATTTTGTGTTTCACCATTTTCCTGGTAGTTGAGGATCTCCCCGGCACTTGACGAAATAGTGCCATTCAATACATGGAGTAACGTGGATTTCCCCGCCCCAGAGCGACCAATAATGGCAACAAACTCGCCAGCATGAAGTTCAAAGTTAATATCATCCAATACTTTTTGCTGGGAGGTGTAAGCCTTGACCAAGCCTTTAACCACAAGCACTTTCTTTTTGGTTTCCGGCAATGATTCAGGGGAATCCGCTGTATACTTACGTAATGCCTGACCCATAAAATGTCTCTCAGGTTACAAGTTATCCTTCGAGCCATTAACGGTTATTTTTATGACAGAGAAATGATGGTTTTATGAGAGAAAGGTGACATGACTTTGCCACCTTTCTTGAAAGAAGATAGATTTTCGAATTGAATTAACTGCGGACTTTTCGATAAATAAACAGCACAACCAATGCACCAATAACGGCAACGATAAAACTGCCAATGTTGAAACCGTCTACTTTCCCCATGCCGAAAAAGGTGCTGATATATCCCCCAACCAAGGCACCCACAACGCCGAGGATGATAGTCATAAAGAAACCGCCGCCGTCATTACCCGGCATAATCCATTTAGCCAAAATACCGGCAATAAGACCAAAAATAATCCAGGATAGAATGCCCATAGCGTCCTCCAAAAATGAAAAAACCAGACAGACTATAAGTCATTAGCTGACTGGCCATTAGCCTCTTACTGCATAAACTACAATATTAAGTTAAGACCCAATCAGGATAATCTGCAAATCACACAACGAATTTCCCGAATAAAAATAAAAAATTTATTCAGGAAAAATACGACTACCAGCCAGTTAAATAACCGGTTCACGCGGCGTGAAAATATGATTTATCTGCCTCTGACGCATTTTAGCCAGTAAATCCAAGCCACCGCTCGGTGTGCTATGAGCAAACTCTCGCTCGCTGGTAAATATCGGGCTGACCCAATAAATATTAACCGGATCGTCTTGCTGTAATGGCAGTGTCAAACTATCGGCATCAGGATAAAGATGAGCGGATAATACATAGCCTTCATACCCCTGAGGCGCAACGTCAGACTCCAATGTATGCCCTTCCCCTAACCAGCTTATTTTACTCCAAGGAACCGAGGCAAAACCAGCCAAGGCACTGGCCATTCTCACTGCATTATCTTCATTGACATAGTGGCTATCGACAGCCAATGCCATCTCTATACGTCTATATTGCCCGGCATCATCATTGAACAAGATATCTACCCAGGGCTGAGGGCGAATACTGACACCAAGAGTCAGAAAATAATAAATCCCGTCTTTCTCATGTTGGGATATTGCCATCGGAGGCCATGTGCCTTGATCGATCGCGTAATATTTTAGTGATGGCCCAAAGTGTTGTTCATAACGGCGGACATATTCGGTCTGTATTGCTGGCCAAGGGTTTCCTTCTTCCTGTTGCCACGCACGCCAAAATAAGCGGGTGCGCTCAGCCAGAGCATATTGCGTATTGGTTGAGGCCGAACCCAGCGGTAATGTCAGAGGATTTTCTTTGATGCAACCCGCGGAATAGCACACCGAATGATCAATATATAAACTCCAGCCGGGAATCACAGCCAGTAATTGCCCCTGATACCAAAGGGCTGCACCATCATCACTTTCCGACCAAACGATGTTAATAAACTGGGCATCTAACGCCGCTTCACCGGCAATATTACGGCAATACTCTGCGGCCAAACACGGGGCAACGCCTTGAGCCACAGCGGCACTATCATCGGATGGTGGCGCTGCCGTCAGATTTCTCACCCAACAGGCACGCACAGGGAAGCGATCTTCCGTTGACTCAAGGGGATAAATATAGAAATAAACGACCCGCTGATCTTGCTGAACGACCGCCATCAAGGTCTGGTTTTCATTACTGACTTCAGCCAGCATTTCAGATTCTTTCATATCGCCTCAACTTTATCGGCAAGGAATATCTATCAGGCACGGGTTGGTTATGCCATTCTTCAGATAAAATTAGCCTAATTATCTTGTTAGTGTAAAACGACTTATCTCTTTAAATCATCAGCAAAAGTCTCAAAATACGGCTAATCAGATTATTTTTAGCTGACTCACACCATTCCCAGCCTTACCCGACATCCAGCACAATTTTCAGCAGGTCAGCAACGGTATTCTGATCATGACTATCTTAATCGTGGTGACACACCGGCTTTCGCGTTAAAATAAGCTCAGATATCATGCGACGGAATTGAAGGTTCTAATGGCTTATATACCTAAAAATTACTCTCGGTTGGAAAGCGGCTACCGGGAGAAAGCACTGAAACTGTTCCCTTGGGTTTGTGGTAAATGTTCCAGAGAGTTTGTTTATTCGAATCTGCGTGAGTTAACCGTTCACCATATTGATCACGACCATGACAACAATCCAGAAGATGGCAGTAATTGGGAAATGTTGTGTCTGTTCTGCCACGATCATGAGCATTCCAAGTACACCGAAGCAGACCAATATGGATCAACCGTTATTGCAGGAGATGACGCGCAAAAAGATCAGGGCGTCGCAACTCATAATCCTTTTGCCAATCTGAAATCCTTATTGAAAAAATAAGCCACTTTGGGCCGGTGAGTGTCATTCACCGGTTATTAGCGTTGGAGCCAAATTTGTCTAACGATTAATAACCCAGTAACTGGCGGTAAGAACGCGGTTCTACGGCTTCGGGTGTCAGTCCTAAACGGGCGGCAAAAAGTGTACCCTCTTGTTTTAACTTTGCTAATTCGTTGAGATTATCTGTCATGACCGCTATTTCAGCAAAATTTCCTAGTGAAGTCAGCCGGTCGAACGTAATGTGGAATTTATCCAGAAAATAGATACTACGTATTTTTTCAATGGCAAATGCCGGTTGATAGCCAAGAGTAGAGAGCATACTCTGCACTTTAGCCAGATCCTCGACTCTACTGGCTTCGCAACGATCGGCTTCCGGTCCTTTGATAATCCATAATCGTATCCCAGAGGGATTCATTTCTCGCAATATCATGCTGATATTCTGCTGTGCCAGATGGTCATCGCTCACTTCCAAATAACAATCTTTTTCATGATTTTCAAAGGTGAAAATCTCAGCATTACATGCCGCAAGCCTTGCGAGTAAATTATCTGCATTGTTAACCCGATATTTTAATTCGACCTCATATTGCCCAACAAAATGCTCACTCATAGAAAGTATCCGAAAACGTCAATTAATTATCTGATGATATAGCATCACGCCCCAACAGTGGGGTATCGAAGATTATATATATTCAGGAGAAAAAGTCTGGAATATCCTTAATACTGTAAGTGATCGACTTCCCATACAGATAAGTGTGTGAAACTGGTCACAGAGTCACCCCAGCTTCCAGGAAATAACCTGCCACCTCATGTTTACTTCAAGGCAACACAAAATATTTCGTTCGGTAAATAATCCATTCAGATTTATTTTCGTATTTAAACAGGATGTTCGCACTCTCGGTGAGAAAAATGAATCAGGTAGACGTTGATACTAATCAAGAATTATTACGACAGCTAAAGAATATTGTCGGCAAGCGTTATCTTCTTACCGATGCCCGTCAAACGGAACGCTATCGAACCGGTTTTCGCTCTGGCCAGGGTGCCGCACTGGCCGTGGTTTTTCCCTCAACGTTAATTCAGCAATGGCAAATACTGCAAGCCTGTGTTGCGGCCAATGTGATTATTATTATGCAGGCAGCCAATACCGGGTTGACGGAAGGCTCGACGCCCAGTGGCAATAATTATGATCGACAAATCGTTATTATCAATACGCTGCGTCTGGATCAAATACAAATTCTCAGTGAGGGTAAACAGGTTATTGCTTTCCCCGGCAGTACCCTGAACAATCTGGAAAAGCGTTTAAAGCCCTATAACCGTGAACCGCATTCGGTGATAGGTTCCTCCTGCATCGGGGCGTCCATCGTCGGTGGTGTGTGCAATAATTCCGGCGGTTCGTTAATTCAACGTGGCCCCGCCTATACCGAAATGGCCTTATTTGCACAAATAAATGCGCGTGGGGAACTACAGTTGGTCAATCACCTAGGGATCCATTTAGGCCATACGCCGGAGGATATTTTATTGCGTTTAAGCCTCGGGGATTACGATCCAGAAGATATTGGTTATGGTGAGCAAAAAGCATCGGATCATGATTATGCCAACCGAGTTCGAGATATTGATGCCTGCACACCATCCCGATTCAATGCCGATAAACGACGTTTATTTGAAGCCTCTGGCTGCGCCGGGAAACTGGCCATTTTTGCCGTGCGTTTAGATACATTCCCTGCGGAATCCCAACAGCAGGTTTTTTATATTGGCACTAACGATACTCGCGTACTCACTGATTTACGTCGTACAATTCTACGCGATTTTAAACAGTTACCGGTGGCGGGTGAATATATGCACCGGGACGTTTTTGATATTGCCGAAGTGTACGGCAAAGATACCTTTATGATGATCAATACCATGGGTACCGATAAAATGCCGACCTTTTTTACTATTAAGGGAAAGCTTGATGCCCGACTAAATAAAGTTCCTTTTCTAATCAATAATCTCACCGACCGAATTATGCAGGGCTTAAGCCATATTCTGCCTAGCCATTTGCCTAAACGTTTAAAAAGTTATCGTGATAAATATGAACATCATTTAATGCTAAAAATGTCCGGCGCAGGCATTGCAGAAGCTAACGAGCATTTACGTCGTTTTTTCGCTACTGCTGCAGGTAATTATTTAGTCTGTACAGCTGATGAGGGGAAAAAGGCCTTTTTACATCGTTTTGCTGCCGCTGGGGCAGCGATACGTTATCAGGCAGTTCACTGCAATAAAGTTGAAGATATTCTGGCTTTGGATATTGCACTGCGTCGTAATGATGACCAATGGTTCGAAACCTTACCAGAAGAAATTGATCACTGCTTGTTGGCGAAACTCTATTATGGCCATTTTATGTGCCATGTTTTTCATCAAGATTATATTATTAAAAAAGGCCATAATACGCAGGAAATTAAAGAGAAAATGTTGGAAATCCTAAATGAAAAAGGCGCTGAATATCCAGCTGAACATAACGTCGGTCACCTCTATTTAGCTAAGCCTGAATTGAAAGAGTTTTATCAGGCAATAGACCCAACCAATAGCTTTAATCCAGGCGTGGGTAAAACGTCCAAATGTAAACATTGGCAGCAATAAATAAGAATCCGTTGATGACTCAGTTAATGCTTAAATATCGGCAGTGGCGATGAGTGGCAGAAGCGGCTGGCTGACCATCAGCAGTGTTTTCAAACTGATCTTTTAAACTCTGGCTGAATTCGCGGCATCTCACCGCGAATTCACTTTAAGCCATTACACGCCTGCATCTTCCTTTAACTCAATACCGACTTACTCGGATACCAGAGCCAAACGAGCTTGAGAATCTTTCTGCTGACGATAACTTTTTGCCGCCCCAGGGATCGGTGCGGCTTTACCGGTTTCCATCCAGCTACGTAGCCGGTTTGCATCAGCAAAATGGGTATATTTGCCAAATGCATCTAATACAACCAGAGCAACCGGACGATTATTAATCACGGTTCGCATCACTAAACAATGGCCAGCCTGATTGGTAAAACCCGTTTTGGTCAGTTGAATATTCCACTTATCATTATAAACCAGATGATTGGTATTACGGAAAGGCAAGGTATAACTTGGGTTACGGAATGTAGCCATTTTTTCCGTTGAGGTACTTAATTGTCCAATTAGCGGATATTGCTTTGTCGCTAACAGGAGCTTACTGAGATCGCGCGCCGTCGAAACGTTATTGATTGATAACCCAGTAGGTTCTACAAAGTGGGTATGCGTCATGCCCAAAGATTTGGCTTTCACATTCATAGCAGTAATAAATGCACTATAGCCACCAGGATAATGATGGGCTAAGCTGGCCGCAGCGCGGTTTTCTGATGACATTAAAGCCAGTAATAACATATCCTTGCGATTTATTTCGCTGTTGACTTTAACCCGAGAAAACACGCCTTTTAATTCTTTGGTTTGATGAATATCAACAGAAATCACCTCATCTAGCGGCAACTTAGCATCCAAGGTTACCATTGCTGTCATCAATTTAGTAATGGAGGCAATAGGCACCACATGATCGGGATTATTACTGTAAAGGACTTTATTGGTTTTTAAATCAACCACCATCGCGCTACCAGAGGCCAATTCTAACGGTGCTACCTGTTGTTTTACAACAACATTTGTTGTAGCCAATACCGGAGGTACAGCCAGCGCCGTTGCTGATAAAACAACCAAAGTTAATAATGAATAACGGATTTTCGCATGCATGTTCGCTGACTTAAGTGAATCGTCGTAAGTGACGGAAATAGAATCTATCGCAGTATAAATTACCACTATAAACTGCGCACCAGACATTATCTAAATGATTGTTACAAAGATTAAGCATGACCTCTCTCAGGTTTTATCTGGTTGAGTAGCGTAACTGGTTCCGTAATAACCAGATGTCAATCTTTATCATCCATTAATTAATACTTATCAAACCCAATATAAAGATAGATCTGGTTAAAGGATAATTCCAGCATCAATTTCCCATGGTGAAAGAAATTAACTAAGATGGCGTATCATCTTTAATTGGAAAGGTAAAATACTATGCTATTACATCAACACCCACAGGAAAAAACCGACGGCGTTGTTGAAAGCAAACAGGTGCTTAATATGGATGGTAAAGGATTAAATTCCGTTCCTGAAAGCCTCGCGGCGAGGGGGGGATTACGTGAAATTAGTCTATATAATAATAACTTAAATTCATTTCCACTTCAGATTTGTACGTTAAAAGCATTACAGGTTTTGAATATATCATGTAATAATATTCCAGCTATACCCGTCGATATCGCTGAATTATCCGCTTTGCGGATGCTGGATTTGGGACACAATCAGATTGATTCTATACCCGCTGAATTAGGCGATCTGACCCATTTGGAATATTTGTATCTGAGCAATAATAAGTTGAAATCTTTGCCAGAGACATTGTCTGCCTTGCGGCATTTAGTCTACCTAAATGTGACAGACAATCAGTTGGAAGATATCCCCGAGGCTATTTTTTCCCTCTCCACCCTTGAAGAACTTCGCCTGTATAACAATGCTATTACTATTCTTCCTCAATCTATCGGACGCTTACAGCAAATGCAGGAGCTGCATTTGATGAAGAATAACATCGAATCGATTGACAAAGGCATTGCCTCATTAACCAAATTACGAGTTTTGGATATTTCAGATAACTGTTTACGTCAATTACCTGATGAGTTTTGCCGGTTAGCACAATTAACGGATGTTAATTTCCGCTTCAACCAGTTGTCACAGTTACCCGATAACTTTGGTGAATTGAAGAACTTGCAAACGCTAGATTTACGCGCCAATCAACTATCAGCGCTGCCCGATAGCTTCGCTGAATTAAACCAGTTAAAACGGCTGGATTTACGTTGGAACAACTTTTCCCGGTTACCCGAAATTGTTGCCACACTGATGGCAAGAGGCTGCTTGGTACATATTTAAGGCATTGGCGCAGTCATGACTGATCCACTACAATCCTGTTTGGCATAAGCTACCGCTACCCGCGAAAAATTAGCGGCAGATAATCTGTGCAATATCCTTTGACGTTTTTAATGCGCGGACTTCACTAAATAACGCTGTCGCTTCAGTATATTCTTTACGTAAATAACCCAACCACTGTTTAATGCGGGCCACATGATACAAGCCCGTGTCGCCTTGCTTTTCCAATTGCACATATTTTTGCAGCAGTTTTACCACTTCCGGCCACGGCATACGCGGTTCGTTATACTTCACAACCCGACTCAGATTGGGAACATTCAGTGCGCCACGGCCTAACATAACTGCATCGCAGCCTGTCACTTTCAGACATTCCTGCGCACTTTGGTAGTCCCAGATTTCGCCGTTAGCGATCACCGGAATAGTCAAACGCTGACGTATCTCGCCAATGGCCGCCCAGTTAATAAGTTCTGCTTTATAGCCATCTTCTTTAGTACGCCCGTGAACCGCAAGTTCAGTCGCCCCCGCTTGCTGTACCGCATCGGCAATTTCAAACTGGCGAGAATCATTATCCCAACCCAGTCGGATTTTAACGGTTACGGGTAAATGCGCAGGCACGGCTTCACGCATGGCTTTGGCACCCTGATAAATCAGTTCAGGATCTTTCAGCAGGGTGGCACCGCCACCACTGCCATTCACCAGTTTTGATGGACAACCACAGTTAAGATCGACCCCGTAGGAGCCCAACGCAACGGCACGAGCCGCATTTTCCGCTAACCATTCTGGGTACTGACCCAATAGTTGGATACGAACCAAGGTACCAGATTGGGTCCGGCTTTGATGGTGTAATTCAGGACACAGGCGATAAAAGGATTTAGCCGGTAGCAGTTGATCAACCACGCGTAAAAATTCGGTGATACAAAGGTCATAATCATTTACTTCGCTAAGTAATTCGCGAACCAGTGAATCCAGAACCCCTTCCATCGGTGCCAAAAGTACCCGCATGACCCTGTTACCTACCAGCTAATGATGATCGTGATTATCTGTATCAAGATAACTCGAAAAAAGATCGGCAATAATACGAGCGAACCTTGGAACAAGACAAGCAATACCGCGCATTAAACCCGAAAATGCCGAATTTTAGTCGAAAAAAAACCGCCCTTATACCTAAAGGCGGTTTCCAGTGAATACTGACAATTTATTCGCCCGGTTTACGGCTACGTGGGCGAGATGACGGTGGCGCTGAACGGCGCTGGCCATCACCCTGGCTACGAGGTTTGCTGCTATTGCCACGGCTATCACCACGACCAGTACCGGTACCTGCACTGCCTGATGAGCGGGTTGCGCTGCCACGCCCCATACCTGGACGAGATGCGCCACGGCCTTGACGCCCGTTTTGGATCGGATCCGCTTTGATGCTTGGATCTGGCTCATAGCCTTCGATAGCGAAACGCGGAATTTCACGTTTCAACAAGCGTTCGATATCACGCAGTAATTTGTGCTCATCGATACAAACCAGAGAAATCGCTTCGCCAGTGCGTTCTGCACGGCCAGTACGACCGATACGGTGAACGTAATCTTCCGGCACGTTAGGCAATTCATAGTTGACCACATGTGGCAACTGATCGATATCCAGCCCACGAGCAGCAATATCTGTGGCTACCAGCACGCGGATTTTGCCGTCTTTAAAATCAGCCAACGCACGAGTACGAGCACCTTGGCTTTTGTTACCGTGAATAGCGGCGGCAGTGATACCGTCTTTATTCAATTGTTCTGCCAGATGGTTAGCGCCGTGCTTAGTCCGAGTAAATACCAATACCTGCTGCCAATTCTGGCTGCCAATCATCTGGGACAGTAATTCACGTTTGCGGTTTTTATCCACGAAGTGAACACTTTGGGTAATTTGCTCAGAAGCGGTGTTGCGGCGTGCAACTTCGACTGATGCTGGATTATTCAGCAGCTTACTAGCCAATCCTTTGATTTCATCTGAGAAAGTCGCAGAGAACAACAGATTCTGGCGTTTGGCAGGCAATTTGGCCAACACTCGACGAATATCATGAATAAAGCCCATATCCAACATGCGATCGGCTTCATCCAGCACCAGAATTTCAATTTTGGATAAATCTACCGCGTTCTGATGTTCCAGATCCAGTAAACGGCCCGGAGTCGCGACCAAAATATCGACACCTCCGCGCAACTTCATCATCTGCGGATTGATACTCACACCACCGAAGACCACCAGCGAACGTAATTTAAGATACTTGCTGTACTGTTCGACGTTTTCGCCGATTTGTGCCGCCAGTTCACGCGTTGGCGTCAAAATCAGGGCACGTACAGGGCGACGGCCTTTGATTGGTTGCGCGTTTTCGTTGAGTATTTGCAACAGCGGCAAGGTAAAACCTGCGGTTTTACCAGTACCGGTTTGAGCACTGGCCATTAAATCACGGCCTTGCAGTACTACAGGGATCGCCTGACGCTGAATTGGCGTCGGCACAAGGTAGCCCTGCTCTTCAATTGCACGCAGGATATCGGCGTTTAAGCCGAGGGAATCAAATGACATATTACGAGAAACTCCAGATCTTCCCCATCCTGACAATTCAGTCAGGTGCAGTTTCAAGGGAAGATGATCAGACGAGGTATTAAATGAGGCTTTACCACGAGGGATTGGCACAAACTGCAGTGCACCATTAAGGCGGATTATATCAGATTTTTATCAAAAAATGAGTTTTTTAAATAGTACGATGAAATTATAGGTAAAAAATGCATAAAGATTGCCTTATCCCAGCTAAAAATCCTTTCCTACCCCCTGACTTTACAGGGTAAAACTTATGGACTAAAGTTAATCATATGATTGATTAATATGTTAGTCAGGTATCTGGTAGTCTTAATATAGAATGGTTTCTATACGGAGCGTTCTGTTATGCCTAACTCGACTGTTCCTGTCACTCTCCGGGGCGAACAGGCCCGGCAGCAACTATTGCGCGCAGCGACCGAGCTGTTTGGAGAACTGGGCCTGAAAGGTGCCACTACCCGCGATATTGCGCAGCGCGCCGACCAGAATATCGCAGCAATAACCTACTACTTCGGCTCAAAAGAAGGGCTGTATCTTGCGGTAGCGCAACAGATTGCTGACTTTATCCGCCAGGCATTTATGCCGCTGGCCGCTGAAATTGAGGTTTTCTTACAACAACCTACTGCGGAGCAATCACCGGAACAGCAGCTACATTATATTCGCCGCGGCTTATTGGAATTCAGCCATTTAATGACGCAACAGGAAACTATTAATCTCAGCAAGATCATGGCGCGAGAACAACTCTCCCCTACTGAAGCCTATCCGCTGATCCATCATCAAGCCATTGCCCCCCTGCATCAAAAACTTAATCTGCTGTTAGCCCGCTATATCGGCGCTGATGCTCAGGCGACCAAGACCATTATCCACACCCATGCCCTGTTGGGTGAGGTATTGGCGTTTCGAATGGCACGGGAAACCATTCGCTACCAGGCTGGTTGGCTCAGTATTGGAGAGCATGAAAACAAATTAATCAATCAAGTACTTATCGAACATATCGACCTTCTTCTCAACGGGCTGCGGCATCAGGTAGCGCAGCAATAACAACATGTTAGTGGGTAGGAAATGTTATGAATCGCAAGCGTATTGCAGTGATAGTTATCGTTATCGCCCTGATAGCAGCGGCAATGTACGGATGGAGCGACTATCGCCAGCAGCAGGATCAATCGCTGACGCTCTATGGTAATGTCGATATTCGCACGGTGAATTTAGGTTTTCGGGTTGGTGGCCGCCTGGCTTCTCTGGATGTCGATGAAGGCGACAAAATTCAGCCGGGACAGCAACTGGGGCAATTAGACCAAGGTCCATTTAACAATGCGTTAAAACAGGCTCAGGCCAATGTCGAAAGCGCACAGGCACAGTTGGCATTGCTGCAAGCGGGCTACCGGGACGAGGAAATTGCACAAGTTAAATCGGAGGTTGCGCAGAAGCAGGCCGCATTTAATTACGCCGATAGTTTTTTAAAACGCCAGCAAGGCCTATGGTCAAGCAAAGCGACCTCTGCTAACGATTTAGACGATGCACGTACCTCGCGAAATCAGGCTCAGGCTGCGTTGCAGGCCGCCAAAGATAAGCTCGCGCAATTTCTGAGCGGTAATCGTCCACAGGAAATCGCTCAGGCCGCAGCCAATGTGGCACAGGCTGAAGCCGAATTGGCGCAGGCGCAGCTCAACCTTCATGATACCAGCCTGATATCTCCGTCATCAGGGACTATTTTGACTCGTGCCGTTGAGCCAGGGACGATTCTTTCCGCCGGTAACACGGTATTCACTTTGTCGCTGACCAATCCCGTTTGGGTGCGTGCTTATGTGGATGAACGCCATTTAGGCCAGGCGGTTCCCGGAACAGAAGTTGATGTTTATACCGATAGCCGTCCCGGTAAGCCTTATCGCGGCCAGATCGGTTTTGTTTCTCCCACAGCTGAATTTACACCGAAAACCGTTGAAACACCGGATTTACGTACCGATTTGGTCTATCGCCTGCGCATTATCGTCACCGATGCCGATAGCGAACTCCGTCAAGGCATGCCGGTCACCATACGCTTCTCACAACCTTAATCGAGAGGCGATATTATGCGTGAAGTCCAGCATTTGATCACACTGGATGGGGTGGAAAAAACCTTCCCCACACTGGAAAATCCGGCGGTTGCCCGCTTAACCACTGAAATACGCAGCGGCGCGGTGACCGGGCTGGTCGGTCCCGATGGCGCAGGGAAAACGACTCTGCTGCGTATGCTAGCCGGGCTGCTCAAACCCAGTAGCGGAAAACTGTCGGTGATCGGATTGGATCCGATTGAAGATGATCGTCAATTACACGCTATTCTCGGTTATATGCCGCAAAAATTCGGGTTGTATGAAGATTTGACGGTTATGGAAAACCTGACGCTGTATGCCGATCTGCGAGGCATCACTGGCGAACTGCGGCTGCAAACTTTTGAACGGCTACTTACTTTTACCGATCTGACTCGCTTTACCAAACGTTTGGCTGGCAAACTGTCCGGAGGTATGAAGCAAAAACTCGGTTTGGCCTGTACGTTGGTTGGCCAGCCTAAAGTATTGCTGCTCGATGAGCCAGGTGTTGGCGTTGATCCCATTTCCCGCCGCGAACTCTGGCGGATGGTACACGAGTTGGCCAGTGACGGAATGCTGATTCTGTGGAGCACCTCTTATCTGGATGAAGCGGAACAGTGTCGTGATATTTTACTGCTGAATGAAGGCAAATTACTGTACAGCGGTGCGCCACAATCCCTGACCCAACGCATGAGTGGGCGTACTATTTTGCTGGCGGCGAAAAACGGTACCAACCGTAAACTGTTACAGAAATCATTGACGCTACCCAATGTAAGTGACGGCGTTATTCAGGGAAAATATGTTCGACTAATCCTGAAGCCGGATGCCGACCGGCGACAACTTCTGCAACAGTTAAAACAACCCGATGCGAAAATTCAGGAAGCTGAACCGCGTTTCGAAGATGCTTTTATCGATCTATTAGGCGGCGGCCCAGCCAGCGAATCAGCGCTAGCAAAGATTATGCCCACGGTCAGTGGCGATCACAGTGAAACTGTCATTGAAGCACGCGGCTTGACCAAAAAATTCGGCCACTTCGCGGCTACCGATCATGTGGACTTTCAGGTCAAACGCGGTGAAATATTCGGTTTACTCGGCCCAAATGGCGCGGGCAAATCCACAACATTCAAAATGATGTGCGGCCTATTGGTACCAAGTGAAGGTCATGCGCGAGTGCTGGGAATGGATCTGAAAACCAGTTCCGGTAAGGCTCGCCAGCATTTAGGTTATATGGCGCAGAAGTTCTCTTTGTACGGTAATCTGACCGTGGCACAAAACCTGAAGTTCTTTTCCGGGGTTTATGGGCTACAAGGTAAAGTTCAGCGCGACAAAATCCGTGATATGACTGAGGCCTTTAACTTCACGCCAATCCTTGACCAAACGCCAGACTCCCTGCCGCTGGGTTTTAAACAGCGTTTAGCCTTAGCCTGCGCATTAATGCATGAGCCTGATATTCTATTTTTGGATGAACCAACATCGGGCGTCGATCCTTTGACTCGACGTGAATTTTGGCTACATATCAATGGGATGGTTGATAAAGGTGTCACAGTGATGGTGACAACCCACTTTATGGACGAAGCAGAATATTGTGATCGAATCGGGTTGGTTTATCGTGGGAAAATCATTGCTGCGGGCACACCAGACGAACTCAAACAGCAGGTTGCTACGCTTGAAGACCCCAATCCCACCATGGAACAGGCATTTATCGGGTTAGTACAAAACTACGATAAGGAGCACCAGCATGCTTAATCAATCGCCATCCTCTACTACACAGCAACAAACCTATCAGGATACCGGTTTTTCATGGCGACGGCTGCGAGCGTTGTGTCGTAAAGAAACCCGCCAAATCCTACGCGATCCCAGTAGCGGGCTGATTGCCTTTGTTATTCCTATCATGTTGCTGTTTATTTTTGGCTATGGCATCAATCTAGACTCCAGCAAACTGCACGTGGGCATTTTGATGGAGCAACAGAGCAAACCCGCGCAAGATTTGGCCGCCGCCTTTACCGGTTCGCCTTATATCGCGGCACAAATCAGTGACGACCGCCATGCGCTGATTCAGGCAATGCAGGCAGGTAAGATTCGCGGGTTGATCGTGATTCCTGGCGATTTTGCCCAGCGGTTGGATCGGCCACCGGATACGTCACCGATTCAGGTGATTACCGACGGCAGTGAACCCAATACCGCCAACTTCGTACAAGGTTACGCTCAGGGCATCTGGAAGGTCTGGCAACAGCAACAAGGGCAAAATTTGGGGCAAACCAATGAACCATTAATCGACGTGCAACTGCGTTATTGGTTCAATCCCGCGGCTATTAGCCGACACTTTATTATTCCCGGCGCCATTACCATTATTATGACCGTTATCGGGGCGATTCTGACCTCGTTGGTCATTGCCCGGGAATGGGAACGCGGCACGATGGAAGCTCTACTTTCTACACAAATCACTCGCAGCGAATTGCTGCTATCCAAACTGCTCCCCTACTACTTCCTCGGCATGATTGCCATGGTGCTATGCATGGTCGTGTCGGTATTTATTTTGGGTGTGCCTTATCGTGGTTCGTTGGGGATATTATTTGTCATGACCAGTTTGTTTCTGGCCAACACCCTTGGCATGGGCTTGTTGATTTCCACCGTCACCCGCAATCAGTTCAATGCCGCAATGATCGCGCTGAATGCCGCATTTTTACCCTCGGTGATGTTATCCGGCTTTATTTTCGAGATAGACAGCATGCCCGCCATTGTGCAGGCCGTGACTTATATCATTCCAGCCCGCTATTTCGTTAGCAGCCTGCAAACCCTGTTTTTAGCCGGAAATATCGGCACGGTGTTGTGGATTAACCTGCTGTTTCTGATCGCTTCAGCGGTGGTGTTTATCGGGCTGACAGCGTGGAAAACCAAGCGACGGTTGGACTGAGCAAGGAGTTATCATGTTTCATCGTCTTTATACTTTGATTATCAAAGAATTGCAGTCATTGCTGCGCGATCCACAAACCCGAGCAATTTTGATCCTGCCAGTCATTTTACAGGTGGTGCTGTTTCCCTATGCCGCCACGTTGGAAGTGACCAACGCCACCATCGCTATTTATAGCGAAGACAGCGGTAAAGCCTCGGTAGAACTGACTCAACGTTTCGCCAAGGCCAAGGCTTTTTCTCAGGTGTTGTTGCTGCACAGCCCGCAGGAGATTCAACCGGTGATTGATAACCAGCGCGCGCTGTTACTTATCCGATTTCCAGAGCAATTCAGCGCGAATTTAGTCAATGGTAAGACCGCGCCGCTGCAATTGTTGCTGGATGGCCGCAACTCCAATAGTGCCCAAATCGCTGCCAATTATATTCAGCAGATTGTGCAAAACTATCAAGACGAGGTGACACAAGGGCAGATCAAACCCAACAACAGTGAGTTGGTCGTGCGTAATTGGTACAACCCGAACCTGGATTACAAATGGTTTGTTGTTCCATCATTGATCGCCATGATTACGACAATTGGCGTGCTAATTGTGACGTCACTCTCTGTGGCGCGGGAACGGGAGCAGGGAACGTTGGATCAGTTACTGGTTTCCCCGTTGACGACTTGGCAGATTTTTATCGGTAAAGCGGTTCCGGCGCTGATTGTCGCCACTTGTCAGGCCTCGATTGTGTTGCTGATTGGGATTTTCTTTTACCAGATTCCCTTTGCCGGTTCATTAGTGCTGTTTTATGGCACGATGCTGATTTATGGATTATCACTGGTTGGTTTTGGCTTACTGATTTCGTCACTGTGTTCAACACAGCAACAGGCTTTTATCGGCGTTTTCGTCTTTATGATGCCAGCGATATTACTTTCCGGCTATGTATCGCCAGTGGAGAATATGCCAATGTGGCTGCAAAATATCACCTGGATTAATCCCATCCGCCATTTTACTGACATTACCAAGCAAATATATTTGAAGGACGCCAGCTTCGATATTATCTGGCATAGCCTATGGCCATTGCTGGTCATTACTGCGACGACCGGTAGTGCCGCTTATGCTATGTTCCGCCGGAAAATTGCCTGATTAGCGCACGATTCTTATTAGGATAACCATTCCTCAGACATAAAAAAGGACACGATTAAAATCGTGTCCTTTCAGGTTGCTTAGGACTTAAAAGCGTTTAGAACTGCATACGACAAGTTAATATGCCGTACGCTGCAACCTGTCAGTGATTAACGACGGTTGCCGAAAATCCGCAGTAACATCAGGAACAAGTTGATAAAATCAAGATACAGCGTTAACGCACCAACGATAGAGTATTTACGGAAGCTATCTTTATCGTTCGCATCAAGCTGCGCCCCCATGTTTTTCAGTTTCTGGGTATCGTATGCGGTCAACCCGACGAATACCACTACACCGATATAGGTTACTGCCCACATTAATGCATCGCTTTTCAGCCAGATGTTAACGAGGGAAGCTAGCACGATACCAATCAGCCCCATAAACAGCATGCTGCCCATACCGCTTAAATCACGCTTGGTGGTATAACCAAATACGCTCATCGCGCCAAACATACCAGCACAGATGATGAAGGTGCTGGCGATAGACGCACCAGTGTACATCACCAGAATGCTGGATAATGTCAGCCCGGTCAGCGCCGAG
Organism: Yersinia ruckeri ATCC 29473; assembly: GCF_000754815.1. Classification (GTDB taxonomy): domain Bacteria; phylum Pseudomonadota; class Gammaproteobacteria; order Enterobacterales; family Enterobacteriaceae; genus Yersinia; species Yersinia ruckeri. The sequence goes on along the minus strand of NZ_KN150747.1, from coordinate 1,952,197 downwards.
TACAGCATAAACAAGCTGGTCGCCATGGTGCCACTCAGACGATTAACCATACCGGAAATAACGAATACCAAGCCCAACTGAGCAATAATCAAGCCAAAGAACGTGATCTGGCTGGAGAAAATAAAGTGGAGAATTGCTGGCGTACTGGCGGTATACCAGGCAACAAAGGCGGTTAATAACAGACCACAGGTCATCCAGCCGTATACCTGCGCCATATATGCCTGAATGCCTGTGTTGGCACGTTCGACAATCGAACCATTAGAGCGTGGATAGCGATCCATGGTAGTTACCTTTTGCATATGAACAATGAATACGGGCCATCCGACGATAGCCCACCTGATTCTAAGATTACCACAAAATAACGTATAGCCAGGAGGTTAAAATACGTATTTCAGGGGGATCTTTACATGAGTTTACCAGCGCTTAGCCGCGTGATGGTCGCTATCGCGAGATTCAACCCAGCGTTCCCCTGTCGGCGTTGCTTCTCGCTTCCAGAACGGTGCGCGGGTTTTAAGGTAATCCATAATAAACTCCGCGGCGTCGAATGCCATGCCACGGTGAGCACCGGTGACGCCGACAAAAACAATTTCATCGCCAGGATAGAGCGCGCCAACCCGATGAATCACCGCCACCCGCTGTAGCGGCCAGCGAGCTCGGGCTTCGGCAATAATCTCACTCAGCGCTTTTTCCGTCATTCCAGGATAATGCTCCAGCGTCAAAGCGCAAACATGATCACCCAGATTATGATTGCGCACCTTGCCGGTGAACGTCACCACCGCACCGTCTTCATCGCACTGTGCCAACCAGTGGTATTCTTCACCGACATTAAAAAGCTCGGCACCCACGCGAATTCGGGTATTTTCCATCGTCAACCTCCGGTCACCGGCGGGAAGAACGCAACCTCATCACCGGCAGACAACGGGTGATCGAGGCTGACCAACGATTGATTAACCGCCGTCAGCAACTTTCCTTCCTCTAATGCCAACTGCCAACGATCACCACGCTGGCACAGTGCCTGACGTAAGGCTTCCACCGTTGAGAACTCAGCAGTCAATTGCAGGCTCTCGGTGCCAATCAATTCTCTCACCTGAGCGAAAAATAGAACCTGAATCATGAATTCACCTCAAAATCACCGGATTTTCCGCCACTTTTCGCCAACAGGCGTACTGGGCCAATAATCATGTCTTTTTGTACTGCTTTGCACATGTCATAGATGGTCAGTGCTGCGACAGAGGCTGCCGTTAGCGCTTCCATTTCTACGCCCGTCTTGCCGCTCAAGCGGCAGCAGGATTCGATCCGCACCCGATTATGCTCCGGCTGAGCCTGCAAATTGACTTCAACTTTACTCAACATCAACGGATGACACAGCGGGATTAACTCCCAGGTACGTTTCGCCGCTTGAATACCGGCAATCCGGGCAGTAGCAAAGACATCGCCTTTATGATGACTGCCGTCAATAATCATGGCCAACGTGGTCGCCTGCATTTCGACAAAGGCTTCAGCTCTGGCTTCGCGTACCGTTTCCGCTTTGCCTGAAACATCAACCATATGGGCTTCCCCAGCGGCATTAATATGGGTCAATTGGTTCATAGAAACTCCTGATAGTGGCGTCATGCCCCCGCGTGTTAACCGCCAATAAACGATAGATTCTGCGTGATGCCGCTGTTGCCTTGATGCAGAAAATGGGTTTGTTTTTTGGTCTGTAACGCGCTTTGAATTCGTTCTTTCAGTTCTTCCTGCTGTAGGTCGCCAGCCAGTAAGTCTCGTAATGGAATGCCCTGCTCACCGAATAAGCATAAATGCAGGTTACCGATGGCCGACACTCGCAGGCGGTTGCAACTGGCGCAAAAATCTTTTTCGTATGGCATGATCAGCCCAACTTCCCCCCGATAATCAGGATGGCGAAAGACTTGCGCTGGGCCGTCACTGCGGGCGCGATCCTGCTGTTGCCAGCCTTGTGCAAGCAACTGCTGGCGAATCACGCCGCCGGAAACATGGTGTTGACGAAATAGATCGCTGCTTTCGCCGGTTTCCATCAATTCGATAAAACGCAGTTGAATCGGGCGCGGTTTAATCCAGTCGAGGAAGGTTTTCAGGCTACGATCATTCACCTCGCGCATCAGTACGGCATTGATTTTGATTTTTTCAAAGCCGGCCTCGAAGGCTGCATCGATCCCTTGCATCACCTGATGGAATTTATCTTGCCCGGTAATAGCATGAAACTGGCGTGGATCGAGGCTATCAACGCTGATATTCAAGGCTGTCAGCCCCGCATCCCGCCACTGGACGACATCGCGGCTTAGCCGATAACCATTGGTGGTAACAGCCAGTGTACGGATTGCCGGATTTTCCCGCAGTGCGGCAATGATATCGGGAAAATCACGACGCATAGAAGGTTCGCCGCCAGTCAGCCGGATTTTTTCGGTGCCCAATGCGGCAAAAGCACGACCAACGCGGCGAATTTCATCCAACGTTAGAAAACTTTTCACCCCATTAGGCTGGTAGCCATCAGGCAGGCAGTAGGTGCAACGAAAGTTGCACACGTCAGTAATCGATAGGCGCAGGTAATAGAACTTGCGCGCAAAAGCGTCAGTCAGTTGCGGTACCATAACACCTTTCCAAATACGGGAGATGCAGGCATTTCTACCTTGCACCCTGGTGGCGATAAGCCACGGCCTGAGCATCATATTGCACCAGCAACGTAGACACGGAGGCTAGGAGTTTGACTTCATCTCCGGGCAGCAGACCCGAAAGAGAAACCGTGGTTTTCATCAGGATTCTAGCGCTAAAACACCGCGATAGCCAATCGGACTATTCGCTATATATTTTCATATACAACGACTTAGCCAACAAATAAACAGAACTTCGAGGCTAGATTAATTGCTGGATAAATTTTTGCCCGACATCACGCAAATTGCGGCTTCTATCGCGTTTCGCGTGTAAATCCGTTAACTTATGGCATGTTTTTATGTCGTTGGTTGCTAAATAGACCTGATTTAGGCAAATCGATAGGAATCTTATGCGAAATCGCACATTAGCCGATCTGGATCGGGTTGTGGCGCTTGGTGGTGGCCATGGGCTAGGCCGAGTGATGTCAGCACTTTCTCCGTTGGGATCGCGCTTGACCGGAATTGTCACCACCACCGATAACGGTGGATCTACCGGACGTATTCGGCGCTCTGAAGGCGGTATTGCCTGGGGTGATACCCGTAATTGTCTGAATCAACTGATTACCGAACCCAGCGTGGCGTCAGCCATGTTTGAATACCGTTTTAGCGGCAACGGTGAATTATCGGGGCATAATCTCGGAAATCTGATGTTAAAGGCTCTCGACCATCTCAGTGTTCGGCCAATCGAAGCCATTAATTTGTTACGCAGTCTGTTGAAAGTTGACGCTTGGCTGATTCCGATGTCGGAGCAGCCGGTAGACTTACTGGCGTTAGACCATGAAGGCCATACGGTTTACGGCGAAGTGAATATCGATCAACTGACTCATATGCCACAAGAAATGATGCTGTCTCCTCACGTCAATGTCACCCGCGAAGCCATTGAGGCCATCGGCCAGGCTGATGTCATCCTGATTGGTCCGGGCAGTTTTCTCACCAGCCTGATGCCCTTGTTGCTACTGGATGATTTAACCCAGGCTTTGCGCCGTAGTTCTGCCAGTATGATTTATATTGGTAATCTGGGTCGTGAACTGAGCGTGGCCGCTGCGAGTTTGAGGTTGCAAGATAAACTGGCACTCATGGAAAGCAAAATCGGACGCAAAATGATTGATGCGGTGATTGTTAGCCCCACCATCGATACCAGTGGCGTGAAAGATCGCATCGTGGTTCAGCAACCGTTGGAAGCGGTCGATATTCCTTATCGCCATGATCGGGAATTATTGCATCAGGCGTTGGAATATACTCTGCAAAAACTTGGCTAACGTTCTCAAGCCCGGGTTTCCGGGCTTGCACCATCCTGAATCATCATCTCAGTTAAACAACGGCACTACGGTATCCCACGTTTTATCGGCATAGGTCACCTGATCAATATGTACCGGTAACTGATAAAGCCGCGTCAGATTTTCGTCGGTCAAGATCTCCCGTGTCGCGCCAAATGCCGCCTCTCCCTGTGGATATAACAATAAAGCCAGATCGGCAATATGCAGCGCATGCAACGGTGAATGAGTGGTAAACAGCACCGTCATCGCCAAACGAGTAGATAATTCCCGTAATCCTGTTAATACCTTATCCTGATTAGATAAATCCAGCGCGGCAGCCGGCTCGTCCAGAATCAAGATTTCTGGTTCACTCGCCAATGCGCGGGCAATACAAACCAATTGCCGTTCACCACCGCTCAGTTGATTAACGGGTTTATCCGCCAACGGCAACAATCCGAAGCAATCCAGACAACGCATCGCTACGTCTTGATCCTGATGACTCGGTGAGGCAAACCATCCCATATGACGCACCCGCCCCAACATCACCATGGTTTTTACGCTATAAGGGAAAACCGCCGTTTCTTGTTGCGGCACATAGGCCGTATTGGCCGTGAGATAAACACATCCTCGGGTGGGTTTTATCGTCCCAAGGATTAACCGCAGTAAAGTCGTTTTTCCTCGCCCATTCGCCCCAAGGATCGCGGTTACGCTACCTTTGCTCAAGTGAAAGGACAGTGAGTCGAACAACGGTTTTTGCTCTCTGACCATCGTTAGCTGGTTAACTTTAATCATGCGACCATCCTTTTTGTCCGGTTTGACGCAGCAACCAGATAAACACTGGCGCACCTATCAGAGCGGTAATAATGCCCAATGGAATCTCGGCGCTACTGGCGGTTCGCGCCAATGTATCAATCGTCACCATATAAATGGCTCCCACCAGCGCCGAGGCTGGAATCAATTGCCGATGATCCGGCCCAACCAGCATTCGGGCAATATGGGGAACCACCAGACCAACCCAGCCAATCGTGCCAGCGACAGCCACGGTCGCGGAGGTAATCAGCGCAACGCAAATCAGCACCAACCAACGTACTTTTTCCACCGGCACACCCAGTGCAGCAGCGTTTTCATCCCCCAGTGACAAAACGTTAATCCGAAATCGCAGAGCGTAAAGCAGTAACAGGCCACAGAATACCGGTAACGTTGCCAGAGCCAGTTTGGTATAAGTCACCGTGGCAAAACTGCCCATCAACCAGAAGACAATCGCTGGCAAGGTATTATTCGGATCGGCAAAGTAGGTCACCAATGAAATCAGCGCAGCGAAAAAGGCGCTGATCACCACTCCAGCCAGAATAAGCATCAAAATACTGGTACTGCCGCCACTGCGACTGAGAAAATACACCAACAAGATTGCGCCGATCCCACCAATAAATGCCAAACCGCTGACCACCAGTAATGAAGAAAATAGCACTATTCCTAATGCCCCACCCAACGCGGCACCGGAGGAAACGCCCACCATTTGCGGCCCTACCAGCGGGTTGCGAAATATCCCCTGTAAAGCAGCTCCGGCTACAGATAACCCGGCACCGGTCAGCAAGGCAATGAGCATTCGCGGTAGACGAATATACTCAACCACTCGTTGCTCTATCGGGCTATACGGCACTAATGATGTCAGCCATTGCTGGGGAAATAGGGACGATGCCAAAATGGAAAGCACCTTGTCGATAGGCAAGTGATAACGCCCAGAACAGAGCGCCAACAGCATGACCATCAACAACAGGAATATCGAAAGTAGCCAGAAGCTTTTATTTCCTCCGTAAACACTATGCCCAGTGCTCATAAACCATCCTTGAATTGTTGGTGGTAGCGTTCTGACGCCTTATTGGCCTCTAACTGGAGAACGCCATCAATGTCTTGGCTTGTCGGCCGATAACCATAAAGAAAATCGTATTGGCGATGAATCTCTGCCCGTAACGGCCAAGCAATATTGTCGGGATAAAACGTCATCGCAAGCCATTGCCAATACAGCGGTGTTTCCTGATTGGGGGCATCCCAGATAAAACCACCGATGGGGATTTTGTAAACCCGCCGATTCTTTACTGCGGCAACTTCAGCCAGAGCCGGACTTTGGTAAATATGCTCAGGTAATAGCCCAACCTCAAAATTACCCAGCAAAATAATATCGGGGTTCCACACCATGATTTGTTCCTGATTAATGGTGCGTGCGCCACCAAAATCAGCGGTAATACTGACTCCTCCAGCCCGTTGAATATCGCTGTTGGTATGAGAAGTACTGCCGATGGTTTGTATTTCGGATAAGAACCGCGAAAGATAGAGCACCCGAACTTTTTGTGCGCGAGGAATATGTGCGGTTTTTTTGATGACGTCAGCGAGCGTCTGTTGACGCCATTCTATCATTTGCCGCGCCCGCGCCATCTGGCCGATGGAAATACCCATCAGCGTTATCCACTGCTGCATACGACTATCATCGTGATAGGGATACAGGATTATTGCCACTTTCAGCCCTGCCTGCACAATCGGCTCAACAATATCATTGCCTAAGTGCCCCCATTGCCAAACCAAATCGGGCTGTGCGGCCAATAAAGTTTCAATATTAGGTGAGAATCCCTGACCAACAGTATCGCTGGCGATCTGGTTTATCGCCGGAAACATCCGGCTGAGTAGACCTTCCTGCGCCGCCACTTTGGCAAAAGGGTGGATCCCGACCAAACGCTGAGTGCCGAGATCTAGACTAGCCAGCAATGATGCTGCTGGAATCGGAATCACTACCGCACGCTTCACCTCAGCAGGTAAATTGACGTGGCGCTGATTCATATCGATAAAACTATTATTCTCAGCCAATGAAAGGGATGGCACTGATAAGTAAATCGATAAAATAAAATAGCCTAACAGGCGATAAACCTTCTTCATTCTAGTATCCGATACCAATATTTCATTGTGATAATCGTCGGATGTGATTAACTCCGACTCTATTTAAAATCGCTAAATGATAAATAAGTGTGGGTAACGTTAATTAGAATGTATAAGTGAAGCCGCCATTAATTGACCGGCCCATTCCAGGGAATAGTGTCTTACTTTGTTTTGATGTCACTTCCCGTTCAGTCACCGATGCGGTGGCATACCGTTTATCCGTCAGATTATCCATACTCAGATAAGCAGACCACCCGTCAGGATGACGATAATCCATTTTTATGCCCCAAACCGCATATTTATCACGCGCCTGAATCTGGGTACGATTAAGATGATCGACTGGCGTTATTTCTGGTAACCAATGTAAATTGGGACCAATACTCCAACGTTGCCATTGGTACAATACTTCAGCAGAAATTAACTGCGGTGGAATGCCGCCAATGCGTTTGCCTGCATATTCTCCACCTTTAAAGCGAAAATCGTTATAGGTCCAGGCAAAACGGTATTCAATGCTGCTATCGCGCATGGGAATATGCCCTTTGAACCCCATTTCAATCCCTTGATGCACCGTGTTGCTGCCATAGTTGAAGGTACCGACCGAATTTCCCTCACTGTCATAAGTGGTGATCAACTCATCGGCGATCAGGCTGCGATAAAGCGCTAGATCCCATTTTATGTGGCGGGTCAATGTGCCTGAACCACCCATTTCCAATGTAACTGCTTGCTGTGGACGTAGCGGGGTTAATAGACCTTTATTGGAGATAATCTCACGAAAACTCGGTGCTTCATTGCTCCAATTCAGACTACCAAACCAGCGTTGTTGCGGATTAGGCGTCCAAATCACCCCCAACTTAGGTGAAAGAAAATACCAGTGCTGATCCAACCCACTACGCCCATCTTTAGACAAGGCATTACGTACCGCGCGGGTTCCTTTCAAATCGGTATCAATCCGCCACTGCTCATTGGGTTTCCACCCGGCACCGAACGCCAGATTATGGTTTTGTGCCAGCATGTTATAAGCGCCGATAAGTTTATAGTTATCGGGTTTTCCTCGCCGATTCTGATGTAAATCCCTTTCCATATCAGATCGATCTGTCGATGCACCCAAGCGATAATGCCACTGGCCTTGCTGCAAGTGAGTCAACCACTGCGCACCATAAGTGTTGCCTCCGCTAAGCACATATACCACTGGGGTGACAAAGTTATCGTGTGTATGCTGCGCCCATAACCCTAATTGGTGTTGCCTATTATCGCCGTGCCAACTCATGCGGTTAGCGATTCTGGCTTGCTCTACATTACGGTGAGGATCTCGCACCAGCACCAAAGGGAAAACGCTGCGGGGATTGGCTTTTAGCTGTTCCTGCGACAGAGAGCCTGCGACATCAAATGCCAGATCAGTCCAACTAAACCAGGTTCGGCTGGCAAAATTTTCACCTTCGTAACCCAGATTGGCTCTGACTGCATTACGACGCGAGGCTGAGTGCTGGCGATAACCGTTAAAACGATCGCCGCTGATACTGATTCGCCCGTCAAGATCGCCATCGCGCCCCCCTAAAGCACCCTGCCACCCTTGGCGACCAAAACTGCCGTATTCATAACGTATCCGCCCGGTTTCATCAGCACCGGTATAGGAAATGAAATCCAACTCGCCGCCGAGAGCATTACTCACTGGGCTGACCGCATTGGCACCACGTATGACGCTAATAAACTGACTTTCTCTCGGTTCCAACAGGCTGATATGAAAACCACCATCCGCATCATTCAGCGGGAGGCCATCTTGCAATAGGGTTACACCACGAGATAAAGGCGCACTCTGTACGCCAGATCCACGAATATTCAGACGAGGCTGATCAACGCCACCGAAGAAGTTTTGAATGACCAATCCCGGTTGATAGTCCAATGCATCTTGTAAGGTACCTAACCGACCTTCCTCACCGGGTGTCATCAGATTGGTCCCGCCAGCAATCCGGGCAAGTTTTTGCTGTTCCTGTTGATAAGAACTACGCGCAATACCATATTCTGAATATGGCTGACCAATAACCTCCATATTAGTCTGTTTATTATCTTCAGTGGCATTAATAGATAATGGGATTGAAGAAATAAAAATAAAAAAAGAGAGTAATAAATGGGATTTATAGCATCCATTCATTTTCAACCATCCATAGCTGGAATCTATTTAAATTACACTCACAAAGCCAGAAATAAAAAAAATTAAAATCATTATTTAATATAAGGAATAAAGCCAATTGTCTCCATGGACGATATAGACAAAGTTATTTACGGTCAAGAACAAATAAATTAAAAAAAGAATCTACATTTATTCTCAAGAAGTTATTTTTATTTTTTTATTATCGAAGCGTATTCACATCACCAGATGAATAGTTAACATAATTTAAACATAAAAAGATAAAACGAGTGCCCTTTATGATTAATAAAAATTATCAATAATAAAATGGAGGATATTAATCTGCTTCACTATTGTGATACTCATATTATTTATTCCGCAAGTAATTGGACTGATTATCACATTGACAGAAAGACATCAGGCCCGCATTGCGAGCCTGAATGAGTAGCATAAACACTCTATCAATTGGCGTCATTCATCCAGTCTGGCTTTTGCGTCATATGGATATAAAGCTCTTCGACTTTCGTCCGTGCCCAAGGCGTGCGACGTAAAAATTTCAGGCTGGATTTAATACTAGGATCGCTCATAAAGCAGTTGATGCGGATACGGTACGCCAATTCTTCCCAACCATAATGCTCCACCAACCTGGTCAGTAACTGCTCCAGCGTAATACCGTGGAGTGGATCTTTAGACAAGTGGTCGCTCATTATTTATCTCATACGTTATTAGGTGGCTAATTTATAAGTCGCACACATTAATCAGGATTTACGGATGCGACAAGAAGAAATTCCTGATTTATCACATCCATCTAAACCATACCCAATTGATTTCCCATTGCAGTAAGGCGACAACTGAGCGAATCCCCAAGAATCTGACGACTCAGTGCTCAGTTAGCTAAAGACAAAACACGCCACCGCAATGTGTAAGATGCAAGGTCATCAGGAAATAGCAATAAACTGTTGCCGCAATTTATGTACCTGATCCCGCAGTTCTGCGGCCTGCTCAAACTCAAGGTTCTGCGCGTGAGTATACATCTGTGCCTCCAGTTCGCTGATTTTGCGATCCAAGGCTTTCGGTGTTAGCGCATCATAGGCCGCCGCGCTTTCTGCCGCTGCCTTGCCATGTTTCCCTCGAGCTTTACCACGCAGAGAAGGCTGCCCCAGTTGTAGTATATCACCGACTTTCTTATTCAGGCCTTGTGGAACAATGCCCAGAGCCTCGTTATGCGCCTGCTGTTTTTCTCGGCGACGCTCGGTTTCACTGATAGCTTTTTCCATCGAAGCCGTAATTCTGTCGCCGTAAAGAATTGCTTTACCATTCAGGTTACGGGCTGCCCGACCAATGGTTTGAATCAGCGAGCGTTCTGAACGCAAGAAGCCTTCTTTATCCGCATCCAAAATAGCGACCAATGACACTTCCGGCATATCCAAACCTTCACGCAACAGGTTTATCCCCACGAGTACATCAAACTCACCAAGACGTAAATCGCGAATGATCTCAACCCGTTCAACAGTATCAATATCAGAGTGGAGATAACGCACCCGCTCACCGTGCTCAACCAGATAATCAGTTAAATCCTCGGCCATACGCTTGGTCAGCGTGGTCACCAATACTCGCTCATTAATCGCTGCCCGTTGGCGAATCTCAGACAGCAAATCATCAATCTGCGTAGCGACAGGACGCACTTCAATGATCGGATCCAGTAACCCCGTCGGTCGCACAACCTGCTCAACCACTTCATCAGCAGATTTCTCCAGCTCGTATTTCCCTGGCGTTGCCGAAACATAGATGGTTTGCGGTGCTAAAGCCTCAAACTCTTCAAAGCGCATCGGGCGATTATCCAGCGCTGACGGCAGACGGAAACCGTATTCCACCAGCGTTTCTTTGCGGGAACGGTCTCCTTTGTACATCCCGCCAATCTGCGGGATAGTCACGTGGGACTCATCCACGATCAGCAGACCATCAGGCGGCAAATAGTCAAACAGTGTCGGTGGTGCCTCACCTTCACCACGCCCGGAAAGATAGCGCGAGTAGTTTTCAATGCCTGAGCAATAGCCCAGTTCATTCATCATTTCCAAATCAAACTGCGTACGTTGCGCAATGCGCTGTTCTTCGATTAATTTATTATTCTCCAACAGAACCTTACGCCGCTGCGCCAATTCGACTTTGATATCTTCCATCGCTTGCAGAATTCGCTCGCGCGGTGTGACGTAATGCGTCTTCGGATATACCGTAAAACGCGCTATCTCTTGCTGTAATTGCCCCGTCAAAGGATCAAACAGAGAGAGTCGCTCAACTTCCTCATCAAATAGCTCGACGCGTAGTGCCAGTTCGTCGGATTCCGCCGGGAAGATATCGATCACTTCACCACGAACTCGGAAAGTCCCACGCTGGAATGCCTGATCGTTACGGGCATACTGCAACTCAGCCAAGCGGCGCAAAATTGCCCGCTGGTCGATAATCATCCCTTTGGTGAGATGCAGCATCATTTTCAGATAAAGATCCGGATCGCCCAAACCGTAAATGGCAGAAACCGAAGCCACCACCACCACATCACGCCGCTCCAGCAAGGCTTTGGTCGCCGAAAGGCGCATTTGTTCGATGTGTTCGTTTACCGAGGCATCTTTTTCGATAAACGTATCTGAACTGGGCACATAGGCTTCAGGCTGGTAGTAATCGTAGTAGGAAACAAAATATTCCACCGCATTATCGGGAAAAAATTCTTTCATTTCGCCATAAAGTTGCGCTGCCAAAGTTTTATTGGGCGCCAAAATCATGGTGGGACGATTAAGATCGGCAATAACGTTGGCCACGGTAAACGTTTTCCCCGACCCCGTCACGCCCAGTAAAGTCTGGTGCGCCAAGCCGTTTTCCAGCCCTTCTTCCAGTTGGCGAATCGCCTCCGGTTGATCGCCAGCAGGCTTAAACTCAGAATGCAGTTTGAATAATTTACTCATGAATTAGCTACCCGATGGAGAGACACTCGCGGTTAGGAAGCTAATTATGCGAGCCTCCCAGATTTTTTCCACCTTTATGATACTGGATATAAAACCAGCATCAAGTGTGAATAGAGAGAAACTGGGTAACATCACAATATGAAATACCTTTTTTCGTGGTTTCAAACGGGGCAAGAACACGACAAGATGCCGTTTATCCCCAGAAGTTCGTTGTTGTTAACCATCACCAAACAAATTGATTAAATATCATACATAACCAAGATCATTAAATTGCCGGGTCTTGATTTTAATTAACTTATTGTAAATAAACAATTTTAACAAAAAGAAGAGAATCCGGACAACGGGAGCATAAGCCGCGTCAGCTCTCGTCTCCCATGAGTTTTCTATGGCTAATGCACAAGGTTATCCACAGGAATGGTGGATAACTCATTCAAACCCGTATGTGCTGGGAGTTGGCGAAAATCAGTCGTTAAGGTAAAAATGGGGGTAAACCGGCTTTTTTAGTTATTTTTTTACATTTTTATCTCTCTATTTATTTCAATTAGTACTAAATAGCCCCCTTGATAATTTGCTATTCAACGCCTAGCAGAGTAGAGCAACCTCCGTTTTATCCAGACTGTTGCTTTTTTGCACCATGCCATAACAGAGCGGCACCACTCAGGTGCAACCCTTTAGCCTTACTGCGGCCTGCTCTACACTATTTCGCCTCTCTCTGCTTTTTTTGCCCATTAATTTTCATTACATATTATTAACGTTCGGATTATTGTTGCTGATTTTTCAACCTGGCCTAACAGTTGCTTGTTTCACTGTGATTAAGCACATAAAAAGTAGGATGCAGTAAAGGCGGTCAAATACTCAATGGCCTGGGTTTAGGGTCAAAATCGGAAAGTCAGGGTGGAAAATAGCCTTTGGCTGCTATTTCATCGCGCAACTGCCTTATTCCTACATTTTTTGTTCCAATGCAGTGCGTTGAGTCGAAAGTTTTTTATGCTAATTATTAGCGATTAAACGGAGGTTAATGAGCCGGAATTTGACTGGGTTTACAGTATTCAGTACCACTAACCAAGGAGATTCTCTGATGTTGCGTCTACAATCAGTCAATCAATTTTATGGTCAAACCCATATTTTATGGGATATCAATCTGGTGCTCCCTCGCGGCCAATGTACTTGCCTGATCGGCCGCAATGGAGTGGGGAAAACCACCTTGATTAATTGCATTATGGGCCATCTGCCGGTGAAGAGTGGCACCATGACCTGGCAACCCGCCGATAAGCCCGAGGAAAATCTGCTGCAACAGCCAGTTGAGCGAAGAACTGCGCTGGGCATCAGTTATGTGCCTCAAGGGCAACAAATTTTCTCGCAACTCAGCGTGGAAGAAAATCTTCTGATCGCCTTGCTGGCAGGCCGCAATAAACATCAGGTTATTCCCACATGGTTATATGACTTTTTCCCGCAGTTACACGATAAACGTCACCTGCGTAGCGGCGATTTGTCCCGAAATCAACAACAACAGTTGGCGCTGGCTCGCGCATTGGTTCCCGAACCGGAACTGTTGATTCTGGATGAACCGGGTAGCGGTAATCAGCCGACACTGAATGTCGAGATAGGACAGATTATCCAGCAGTTCAGTCAAGGATTCGGCCTGACAGTATTATGGGTGGAACATCGGTTGGCGAACATTCAGCCAGTCGCTGATCGTTTTTATTTGATGTCAGACGGGAGAAATGTGGCAGAAGGAGCATGGGATCAATTAGATAATAATCTGATTAATGAGCATTTAACGGGATAAATCTATACCTGCAGGCAGATGACTCTCCACCCGCAAGTTTTTACTTTCTGGCTATGTCAGTAGGCTGATATCCAGATAAGCCCCTAATGGATGCCCTTCTACCTCTGGCAAGTGAGGAATCACACCCAGCAAGGGCGTGGGAAGTTTTTCGGTCAAGGTTGCGATATATTCTTTTTGTCGTTTACCGGCCGGTTCAACCTCATTGGCGATCCAGCCAGCCAAATGTAGCCCAGCCTGTTGAATGGCTAAAACCGTCAGTAAAGCATGATTAATGCAGCCCAGTTTAATGCCCACCACCAAAATAACCGGGAGTTGCTCAACCACCACCCAGTCAGCGAAGGTCAACTGCGAAGACAGCGGTGTAAACCAGCCGCCAGCACCTTCTACCAGTAGCCAATCTGCCTGCCGTTCCAATTCACGCAACCCCTGGGACATGACCGAGAACTCAATCGGACGCCCCTCTTCCGCACTCACAATATGGGGCGATGTCGGTTCCATAAAGGTCAATGGATTAACCTGCTGATAGCTTAACGGTAGATGACTGTGAGCCTGTAACGCCAGAGCATCGCTATTACGTAGCCCCTGATCGGTGAGCTGGCTACCCGAAGCCACCGGCTTATAGCCAGCAGTATGATAGCCTTGCAAATTGGCCGCTTGTAGCAGCGCGCAACTGGCTACAGTTTTTCCCACATCGGTATCGGTACCAGTAACGAACCAGCGTTTAATCACGATAAATAACTCCATAAACCAATTGATAACTCAACGGATAAAATCCCTCTTGTTGTGCATAGGCCGCCTGCAATGCAGCTAACCGCCGCCGCCCGGTCAGGCCAATCTCTCGCCCTTGGTGTAGGTGAGTCGCACCAATTCCCTGTAAGGAACGCATTAATCCGATCAGGTCATGAAAAGACTGTCGATGAATTCTTGGCGTTAATTGATAACGCATCCCCGCACAAGCGGCGGTAATTTCCTCCAGCGGCAAAAACTCATTCACATGACGTTGTCCATCAACCTGTTGCCAAGCTCGGCTCAGCTCATCAAGAGAACCGGCTGACAAGGTGGAAAACAAAATGATGCCTCCGGAACGGGTGACGCGGTAAAGCTCGGTGAGTGCAGCGCGTAGATCGCCACACCATTGCACGGCAAGATTACTGAAACAGATATCTATCTCGTTGTCTGCCAAAGGAATATGCTCGATATCGCCCAGCAAGTAAGTATCAGCCGCTTGCTGTTGGCGGGCGAATTGCAACATTCCCTCCGCCAAATCCAACGCCGCCACCGTTTTACCGGATTCGCGCCAGCGACGGCTGAAATAACCGGTTCCACAGCCCGCATCCAATACTTGGGTGCCGTGATGTTGTCCCGCGAGAGCCATTAATATCTCGCCGGTTTCCCGCTGCAAGGTAGCCGCAGTATCATAACTGCTGGCCGCGCGGCTAAACGCGCTGGCGATAGCCTGTTTATTCACAGCTTCATTGCTGGCTAGCGACATTGAGCACCTCAACTAATCTGTCAATATCTTCAGGCTGATGTGCTGCGGTCAGGGTAATGCGTAAACGTGCGCCGCCCGGAGGTACCGTTGGCGGGCGTATGGCGGTGATCCAGAGCCCTTGTTCGCGCAAGCGCTGTGCCAACGCCAGCGTTTGCTGGTTATCACCGACAATCAGCGGTTGTATTGCCGTATCCGACGCCGTCAGTTGCCAAGGTAATTCAGCTGCCCCCTGGCGGAACTGTGCCAAATTTTGCTGTAATCGCTGGCGCAGTTCCTCACCTTGCTGAATACGTAACAGCGCAGCCTGAAGTGCACACGCCTGCGCTGGCGGCATCGATGTGCTGTAAATCAAATGGCGGGCAAATTGCAGTAAATACTCCGCCACCGGTTCCTGACAGAGTACCGCGGCACCGCTCAGCCCGAAAGCTTTGCCAAAAGTCACAACCAACAGTTCAGGCTGCACTCCCTGCTGCCAACAGCTACCACGACCACCTTCGCCCCGCACGCCAATGCCGTGGGCATCATCCACCAACAGCCAACCGCCGCTGGCGGCAGTACGTTGATGTATTGCGGCCAATGGTGCGCTATCACCGTCCATACTGAATACGCCCTCGGTCACGACCAGCGTTTGCCCGGAACAAGGTTTATCCAGCAGTGTCTGCAAAGATTCTGGCTGGTTATGCTGAAATCTACGTAATTGTGCTGGTGAATGTGCGGCCGCCTCCAGTAACGAAGCATGGCTGAGACGATCAGCTAACACACGATCTTCCGCTACGGTCAGCGCCGCCAGCAACGCCTGATTGGCGGCATAGCCGGAAATGAACAATAAGGCGCGAGGATAACCCAGCCAATCGGCCAATTGTTGTTCCAAATCGCCGTGCGCCTGCGTGTATCCGGTCACGTGCCCAGAGCCGCCACTGCCGACACCGTAGCGCGTAGCCCCCTGCTGCCAGGCGGCAATTACCGCAGCATCCTGACTCAAGCCCAAATAATCGTTACCAGAAAAATTCAGATATTGGCGGTTATTCACTTGGAGAAAACGCCCCGTCGAACCCTGATGGATCTGACGTCGCCGGTAAGTCGACTGCTCATGGCGCTGTTGTAATCCTTGTTCGATTTTATGCTGCCAGCTCATTAGACCGCCGCGTTATAAAACTGTGGGGTATCGCTATATTTAATCTGATCCGTCAGCGCTTGTTGCTGTTGACGATCGCCATGTTCAGTGGCTGTTTGCTGCGGGTTAAGCCCCAGTTTGCGGAATAACTGTCGATCTTTATCTTCCTCAGGATTAGCCGTAGTCAGCAATTTACAACCGTAGAAAATGGAGTTGGCTCCCGCCATAAAGCACATGGCCTGAGTTTGTTCATTCATTTGTTCGCGCCCTGCAGACAGACGCACATAAGAGGTCGGCATCATGATGCGAGCTACCGCGATAGTACGAATAAAATCAAAAGCATCGACATCTTCGTTATTTTCCATCGGCGTGCCTTTCACTTTGACCAACATGTTGATCGGCACACTTTCCGGTGGCTTGGGCAAATTAGCCAATTGCACCAATAATCCCGCACGATCTTGAATGCTTTCACCTAGGCCGACAATGCCGCCAGAGCAAACTTTAATGCCAGCATCACGAACTTCACCCAAGGTATCCAAACGTTCCTGATAACTGCGAGTGGTGATGATGCTGCCGTAAAATTCCGGCGAAGTATCCAGATTGTGGTTGTAATAATCTAAACCAGCCGCTGCCAAACGATGTGCCTGGCTTTTATCCAGAGAACCCAGCGTCATGCAGGTTTCCATACCCATGGCCTTAACGCCTTGCACCATTTGCGCCAGATACGGCATATCCCTCTCATGGGGATTCTTCCACGCCGCGCCCATGCAAAAACGGGTAGAGCCTGCTGCCTTGGCTTTTTTAGCCGATTCCAGCACCTGTTCCACCTGCATCAGTCGCTCACTTTCCAAACCGGTTTTATAACGGGAACTTTGCGGACAATACTTACAGTCTTCCGGACAGGCACCCGTTTTTATCGACAGTAAAGTACTGACCTGAACCTGACGTGGGTCAAAATGCTGACGATGAATTTGTTGTGCTTCAAACACTAATTCTAATAAGGGTTTGTCAAACAGGGCTTGGGCTTGCCCTACTGTCCAGTGAATACGATCTGCCATATTGGCATCTCCAACGTAGAAAAAGTCTCGTCAGTTTAAGTAAACCCGATATACTGTCAACCACCATATTATAATTTAGTTTACAACCGATCTTTATGACACCATCCGACCTTGCTTTTGATCAACGCCATATCTGGCATCCCTACACCTCAATGACCCAGCCACTTCCCTGCTATCCTGTAGCCTCCGCCAGCGGCGTGAAACTACAACTGGCCGATGGACGTCAACTCATCGATGGCATGTCTTCCTGGTGGGCGGCAATACATGGCTACAATCATCCAGTGCTCAATCAGGCGCTGACGCAACAGCTAGGGAAAATGTCTCACGTGATGTTTGGCGGCATAACCCATCCACCCGCCGTCGCCCTTTGCCGACAGTTGGTCGACATGACGCCGTCAGCGCTGGAATGCGTTTTTTTGGCTGATTCGGGTTCAGTGGCAGTGGAAGTTGCCTTGAAAATGGCACTGCAATACTGGCAGGCAAAAGGAGAAAAACGCCAACGTATTCTGACCCTGCGTCACGGTTATCACGGCGACACTTTTGGCGCGATGTCGGTGTGCGATCCGCAAAATTCCATGCATAGCCTGTACGATGGTTATCTGGCAAACCATCTGTTTGCTACTGCGCCGCAGTGTGGTTTTGATGATGAGTGGAATCCTGACGACATACAGGACTTTGCCGACAAGATAGCCAGATATCATGACGAGATCGCTGCTGTTATTCTTGAACCCGTGGTACAGGGCGCAGGCGGAATGCGCATTTACCATCCAGCCTATCTGCGTGCAGTCAGAGCCTTATGCGACCAATACCAGATTCTGCTGATTGCCGACGAAATTGCTACCGCCTTTGGCCGTACGGGTAAATTATTTGCCTGTGAACACGCGGATATCGTGCCAGATATTCTTTGTTTGGGAAAAGCGCTCACTGGCGGCTATATGACCCTTTCGGCCACCCTGACGACCCGTCTGGTCGCCGAAACCATCAGTAATGGTGATGCCGGTTGCTTTATGCACGGCCCAACATTTATGGGTAATCCATTAGCCTGCGCGGTAGCCACTGCCAGCCTCGGTTTATTAGCCGAAAACCGCTGGCAGCAGCAGGTTCAACAAATTGAAAGCCAGCTTCGGCAAGAATTATCCCCATTGGCAACGGCACCGAGCGTCGCCGATGTGCGAGTTTTGGGTGCAATTGGGGTGATAGAAATGAAAGAGGCGGTAAATGTAGCATCTTTACAGCGTGGATTTGTCGAACGAGGGGTCTGGATTCGGCCTTTCGGCAAGCTGATCTACCTGATGCCGCCTTACATTATTCAGCCTGAGCAACTCACTTGTCTGACCGACGCCATTGCTGCCGCAGTGGCCAGATAAAGAAAGCATTGATACCGCCGCGACCAGAATAGACTGGCGGTGGCGGCTACTTTTTACGCGTCTACGGCACTGACTAGCGGTAATCACCTTAGTCCACTGGCGGCCATTCAGGCTTTGGCGGGTAGAATACTGACCCACATTGGGCCTTTACCGACCGGATAGCGTGCCAAAGTCGTCAGGCTACCGTTAGTCGCATCAATACGATATACCGCGATATGA
This sequence comes from Yersinia ruckeri ATCC 29473, assembly GCF_000754815.1. GTDB lineage: Bacteria > Pseudomonadota > Gammaproteobacteria > Enterobacterales > Enterobacteriaceae > Yersinia > Yersinia ruckeri. The sequence goes on along the minus strand of NZ_KN150747.1, from coordinate 1,933,223 downwards.
TCAGATTTTTGGCCTGACGAAATCAGGAAATTGCCGCTGTGATCAATATTAAAACCGCGAGGCTGTGCTTCTGTTGGATGGTGGCCAACCAAAGCAATCACCCGACCATCAGCTGAAACACGGAAAATGCTCAGCAGGCTAGCGGTGCGATCGCTGATATACAGATGACGGCCATCCGCAGTGATATGAATATCCGCCGCCCAACGCGTCGCGGTAAAATCGGTGGGCATCGCATCTAGCGTTTGGATCAAACGGTATTGCTGACCCTGATCTTCAATTTGGAATACGTCAACCGTGCCGTCCAGCTCATTGACACAATATGCCACCTGATTATTTGGGTGGAAAACCATATGACGTGGCCCAGCACCCGCTGCGGTGGAAACCCCTATTTGATCATGCGGCGTTAATAAACCATTGAGGTTCAGATCAAACAGACGGATACGGTCTTCTTTCAGGCAAGGAACCAGCAGAATCTGGTTAGTTGGGTCAATATTGGCTGAGTGTGGTGCCGTCAGGCCATCAATTTGCTGAATAGGCGACTGCACATGGCCATGCTCATCGATGGGGCTAACGCTGACACAGTTAAAGCTATAAGAGGCGGAGAACAGGAACCGACCTTGCAAATCGGTAGAAATATGTGTCGGGCTACCGGGCAAGGGTGCCATGCTGACTTGCTGTAACTGTCCATCGGCGGCAATGCGATAAGTGACGATACCAAAGTCCGGACGCACCCCAACGTACAAATGACGCTGATCGGGGCTGATGATCATCGGTTGAACCTGCCCTGGCACCGCAACGATTTGTAGTAGCGTTAAGCCCCCCACCTTATCCAATTGCCAGACGTGGATCTGTTGGCTGTCTGGGCTTGCCACGTAAACCACTTGATTCATCGCTACTCCTTAGTCATGCAGGCTATTCAAATATGACCGCTAAACGGTTAATTGAGCCATAGCTTACCTGACTCGGCAGACATAACAACGTCCTACTGCAGGATACATTCAGGTTATCTATAGCTAAGGTCAAGGAACCGAGCAGCTTGGTTTAATCCCTCGCCTATCCGGTGTAGTATCAATTTAATTCTGTATTATTAATCAACTAATTTATGAGACTGATATGACCTATCGCGTAATTGCTCTAGATCTGGACGGCACTCTGTTAGACCACCAGAAACGTATTTTGCCAGAATCGCTGACAGCCTTAGCCGAAGCACGAGCCGCAGGCGTAAAAGTGGTCGTCGTCACTGGACGCCACCATGTTGCCATTCATCCGTTCTATCAAGCGCTGGAACTGGATACGCCGGCAATATGCTGCAATGGCACTTACCTTTATGATTATCAAGCGAAAAAAGTTCTGGCATCTGATCCCTTGGCACCACAGCAAGCCGTTCAGGTTATTCAACTGCTAGAACATGCCGAGATCCACGGCCTGATGTATGTCGATGATGCGATGCTGTATCAGCATCTTAACGGTCATGTTAGCCGCTCGCTGAATTGGGCAGAAAATCTGCCCGTGCATCAACGCCCAAACATTATTCACGTAGACAGTTTGCATCAAGCGGCACATAGCGCCACGGCGATTTGGAAATTTGCCACCTCCCACGCTGACACGACCAAACTACAGGCTTTCGCTAAAATGGTGGAAGAGGAAATGGGTCTGGCCTGCGAGTGGTCATGGCACGATCAGGTGGATATCGCACAGGCAGGTAACAGCAAAGGCAAGCGCTTGCAGCAGTGGGTTAAGTCTCAGGGGCTAGAGATGAAGGACGTGATCGCCTTCGGGGATAATTTTAACGATTTGAGTATGTTAGAAACCGCCGGCCTGGGAGTAGCCATGGGCAACAGCGTTGATGCTATTAAGCAACGCGCCGATCTGGTGATCACCGACAACGAAAAACCAGGCATTGCCGCCGTGATTCGCCAGCACGTACTCGGTTGATTTATCGGAACTATCCGTGCGTGATCCATACAGCGGATAAATCTCAAGTTGATCTACGCCAGATAAAGGATTCCTGGAGTAGGTCACCCTATTTGAGCTGGGTATCGGTGAAAAATCGCGTTTAGCGGATATTCTCGCTTGTCATCGGTTAGTGGCCTTTACGATTAAACGAGACGCTCTTGATTTGGGCATAAACCCATTGACCCGGCTTCAGAGCCAATTCATCCCTGGCCCAAGGTGTAATCCGCGCCCACAGCCATTGGTCACCGACAGCCAGTTTCACATCGACCTGCCCATCAACATCCAGACATTCGCTGATTTTGGCTGGCAGAATATTACGGATACTGCTGTTATGCGCTGGCTGTAATACCAAAGAGACATCAGCGGCATTGATTTTAATCCGCAGCGCCGTTTCCGGTTCAGCATCCACCGCCCCCACCCACAACCGCTGATCACCCAACGCCAATGCCGTCATCGCGTAACGGTCATGGTGACCGATGACGGTGACGCGCAAAATGCTGCTGGGTTCTTCCCGCTGTAACCAGGGACGCAATGCGCTGCTGGCCCAGACTTCCTCTAGACCGCCCATTGCGCGTATTTTTCCCGCATCCATCACCATGACACGATCCGCCAGCCGCAGAATTTCATCCATACTGTGGCTGACATATAGGATCGGGATATTCACATCTTGCGACAAACGTTCCAGATAAGGCATCAATTCCCGTTTGCGAGGTAAATCCAGTGACGCCAGCGGTTCATCCATCAACAACAGTTCAGGTGCCGTCAGTAAGGCTCGGCCGATTGCAACCCGCTGTTTCTCGCCGCCGGACAGCGTCATAGGGAAACGGGATAATAAGGGCGCAATTCCGAGCAGATTGACAATGGTATCAAACTGGGCACGCATTGAGGCTGCCATGCCATATTGCAGATTACCCCGTACCCGATAATGGGGAAACAATCTAGCATCCTGAAATACATAGCCAACTTTGCGTTTTTCTGGCGGTAGATACCGTTGTTTCTCCACATCCACCAGCACCCGACCATTAAGAACCACCCGCCCTTGTTGTGGACGGGTCAGACCGCCAACCACATTAATCAGCGAAGTTTTTCCGGCGCCGGAAAGACCAAAAATGGCGGTAATCCCTTGAGCGGGTAGCTCGGCACTGACCTGTAAGGTCAGATCGCCCAATTGTTGCGTGAAATCCAGCTCTAACATGTGCCCCCCAGACGCTTTTTACCCCAACGGGCTAGCCATTCGGACAGCAACAGTGAAATCAGTGACAACCCGATAGCAATAATGCATAACCGCGCTGCCGCTGCTTCTGCACCCGGCGTTTCAATCAGGGTATACATGGCCAGTGGAATGGTGCGAGTTTGCCCAGGGATATTCGAAACAAAAGTGATAGTGGCACCGAATTCACCCAAGGAACGGGCAAAAGCCAGTACCGTACCGGCGATAACACCCGGTAAAGAAAGCGGTAAGGTAATAGTCAAGAACACCCGCCACGGACTCGCACCCAAAGTGCGTGCTGCCAATTCCAATCGGGTATCCACCGCTTCAATCGCCAGCCGAATAGCCCGTACCATCAGTGGAAAAGCCACCACCGCCGATGCCAGCGCCGCGCCACCCCAACTGAAGCTGAAATTAATACCAAACCAGCTATACAGCCATTCACCAATGATGCCGCGCCGACCCATGCTGATCAGTAATAAATAGCCAATCACCACCGGTGGTAATACCAGTGGTAAATGAATAATGCTGTCTAACAAAGACTTACCGGGAAAGTGACAGCGGACTAGAATCCAGGCCATCAAAATGCCTAACGGCAGGCTAAAGGCGACGGCAACACCTGAAACTTTCAGGCTAAGCACTATCGCCTGCCATTCATACTCACTCAATATCATTAGCGTGGAGTAAATCCATAATGTTTGAAAACAGCCGCCGCTTCCGGGCCTTTCAGATAATCATAAAAAGCACTTACTGTGGCGTTTTCATGGTCTTTGACAATTGCCATTGGGTATTCCACTGGCTTATGGCTTTGCTCAGGGAACACACCCACAACCTTCACTTTTTTACTGGCTATAGCATCAGAACCATAGACAATACCCAGAGGCGCTTCCGCCCGCTCGACTAATGCCATTGCGCTTCGCACATTGTTAGCTCGAGCCATTTCTGGGGCTAGAGTTGACCAGGCACCTAGAGACTCCAATGCTTCTTTGGCATACATTCCTGCCGGGACATGATCGGGATCGCCCACCGCCAGACGACCGCCATCCAACAATTTTTTCCATTCGGTTTTCTGATTGATGGTGACTTTATCAATTTTGCTTTCATTGGGCGCAATCAACACTAACTCGTTACCCAGCAAAGTATAGCGGGTACTATCGACAATTTGTTTTTTATCAATAGCATAATCCATCCACTGCTGATCGGCTGAAATAAACAGATCCGCCGGTGCACCCTGTTCTATCTGGCGTGCCAACGTCGATGATGAAGCGTAGGATGCCACCACATCAATCTGTTTTTCTTGCTTATATTGGATGGCAATATCCTGCAACGCATTGGTCAACGATGCCGCAGCAAATACAGTGATATTCTCTGCCGCCATCGCCGAGCCTGACAGCATCGATACCACAACTACACCAGCAGCCCACTTGCCCGATTGATTTTTCATTCTATTCTCCGCATTAAGCTAGTCGTTATGTAGATAACAATATAACGCATGAGAATAACGGGATCATGCTGTTTATCGGCAAGCTGTGACATATCTTGAGTTGTTGGTGCTAGATAGCGGAAGTTGGCGGATAACAGAAACGAAAACGTCCAGCATAGTAGCCAGACGTTCTGAAAATTCGTAGCGAAGTCTATTCTATCATAGGTAAAGCCAATAGAATCTATCTTCTATCGCCTTCGCATTGCGATCCGGAAACACCTCAGCTCACAACGCAACAGCATGAAAAATGAAGGATAAATCAGTTGCGCTCTTTTGGATGTCCAGCTTTCGATATCACGTTAAACACTTCACCCAAGCCATAAATCAGACCCAGAATAATGGCCATTACCACCGGTACCATAACCACGGCAAAGACCAGACTTTTCAATAATTCCACGATGGTAACCTCATTTAACTGCTCGTTGAGCGCTATACTACACGACTTTCAATGATTAACTGCAATTCATACGTTAAGTGAATAAGCTTTATTATTTTAGCAACTGATAGCGAAATGTAACCTGCCAAAAGTGCGATTTGCGCCTATGCGCATCAATAGATGACAATGATACCTTTTCTGCCGGAGCGAACATATTATGCAAGCCGAAATACTTCTGACGCTAAAGCTTCAGCACCGCCTTTTCGCAGACCCACGCCGCATCGCGTTATTGAAACAAATTCAACATACTGGTTCCATCAGTCAGGGAGCAAAACTGGCCGGAATCAGCTATAAAAGTGCCTGGGATGCAATTAATGAAATGAATACTCTGGCGGAAGAAACGCTGGTGGATCGGGCGACTGGCGGCAAAGGCGGCGGTGGCGCGCAGTTAACCCGTTATGGTGAAAGACTAATCCAATTATATGATTTACTAGCACAAATTCAGCAAAAAGCCTTTGATACATTAAGTGATGACTCGCTGCCGCTGGATAGTTTACTGGCCGCTATTTCTCGCTTTTCATTGCAAACCAGCGCTCGTAATCAGTTTTTCGGCACGGTTATCGAGCGAGATCATCGTCAGGTTCAACAGCAGGTGACTATTCTGTTAGCCGATGGAAAAACCCAACTTTGCGCCGCGATAACCCAGCAAAGCGCTGATCGCCTTCATCTTTCGGCGGGGAAAGAAGTCTTGGCGCTGATCAAGGCTCCGTGGGTGAAACTGGTGACCGATCAGGCGCTAGCTAGCGCGGCAGACAACGCGCTGTCTGGCTCAGTTGCCAGTATCGATCCGGGAACAGCACAAAGTGAGGTTATAGTCACACTCAGCGGCGGTGCTAGTTTGTGCTCGACCTTGTCGAATCATAAACTGCACCAGCTTAATCTTCAGGTTGGTTCTCCCGTTACCGCCATGTTTAATGCCGATCAGGTCATTATCGCTACCCTTTGCTGATTTTTCCCATCGATATCGTCAGCATCTTCCGCGTCGGGGTGCTGATGGGGCAGTGAATTTTTTCCGCCAATCCGCCTTTCCCTGCCCATTCGCCGAAGTGATACCCGAACGCGCGATCGGCCACAACGGCGTATTCAATCCGATACCGATTGGACATTCTTAACGCTACCCATTAATGCAGCAACCAGATTAAATACGTCACTAAACGGAAATATCCCTATTTAATTTGTCTCCGCAAAGCGATTCAGGCAACTGACCCGACCTTTTAACGGCTTGCGCTATGTTATTATCGATCTCGGTTAGCTTCTGCTGACCCGATTCACATTCGGTGCCAAGGCTGTCGGTGCCGAAATCATCATTAGATTCAACACATAAAGGGACTATTCTATGTGGGGCGTTCTTGCTGCTTCGTTGCTTTTTTTGCCATTTAACCGGGTGATTGCCCTACTACTTTTGGCTATTACCTTAGGTATTGCCACTTTTACTGCGGTACTCACCTTACCGGCTATTGCAGCACTGGTTCTTATTCTGATGGCCACATTGGCACTACAGAAATATCGTCAGCAAACCGTACTGGCCGCCGGATTGGAATGTCTATTAATTGTGGTTTCAGTTGCACTGTTATTTCATTTTATTCCCGGATTTAACAACCTTAAAGTGCTGGATAAAGTACAGATTGGCCCACTCAGTGCACCATTCTCAATGTACTACAATTTAGATAAGGCTTTGATTCCTTTCATCCTTGCAAGTTGCCTGCCCGGGTTATTTGTCGCCAGAAAACACCCTTCCGTCGGTAAAGCAGGCTGGATTGCTCTGGTCTTTGCCATTCCGGCATTGTTATTTTTAGCCGTTGCTCTCGGCGGACTGAAAATCGAACTGCATGCACCGGCATGGATCGGTACCTTTGTCATTGGCAACCTGTTTTTCGTCTGTCTGGTTGAAGAGGCGTTTTTCCGCTGCTATCTACAACAACGGTTGAGCCAATGGCTTGGTGCATTACCGGCATTAATTATTGCTTCACTTTTATTCGGCGCAGCACACTTTCCAGGTGGGCCGCTATTGATGGTCTTTGCCGCGATGGCCGGAGTGATTTATGGTCTAGCCTGGATGTGGAGTGGCCGTCTGTGGGTAGCGGTAGCCTTCCATTTTGTCTTAAATTTAGTCCACCTACTGTTCTTTACCTACCCGCTAGCACTGCCGCAATAATGTGATAGCCTCAGACAATCTTTATCAACCAGCAGGGATTCCTGCTGGTTAGATGGCTGAAACCACAACCATAATGTTATACTTTTCTCTTTCAATTCACGCCTTCAAGCTAGCAATATATCTTGTCATTGATGCTCGCAGCACAAGTGTGTAAACGATTCCATTTTTGATGTTTGATCACCTTTTTACTCTTATTGGCATGATATCTTCAGCTCATAAGTACCATTCAGGAGCCTTATATGTTTGTTCTAGTTACTGGTGGTAGCGGTTACATAGGTAGCCACACTTGTGTCCAACTAATTGAGGCTGGTTATACACCAGTTATTATCGATAACCTCTGCAACAGTAAAGCCAGTGTCCTGACACGTATTGAGCAATTAACCGGCCACAGACCACACTTTTACAACGGCGACATCCGCGATCGCCAACTGTTGGACAGCATTTTCAGTCAACATGCTATCGGTGCCGTTATCCATTTTGCCGGGCTGAAAGCGGTGGGCGAATCGGTCAATAAACCGCTGGCCTACTATGACAATAATCTCCACGGCACACTGGTATTATTGGAAGCAATGACCGCTGCCGGAGTCAAAAACCTGATCTTCAGCTCTTCAGCAACGGTCTACGGCGACCAGCCGAAAATCCCTTATGTTGAAAGCTTCCCGACTGGCACCCCTTCCAGTCCTTACGGCAAAAGTAAGCTGATGGTCGAAAATATTTTGCAGGACGTGCAGCGAGCCGACGCCAATTGGAACATGACCATTCTGCGTTATTTCAACCCAGTCGGCGCGCACCCATCGGGTTTAATGGGCGAAGATCCGCAGGGCATTCCCAATAATCTGATGCCCTATATCGCTCAGGTCGCCGTTGGCCGTCGCGACTCTCTGGCCATTTTTGGTCATGACTACCCGACCGCTGATGGCACCGGCGTGCGCGATTATATCCATGTGGTCGACTTGGCCGATGGTCACGTCGCGGCGCTGAAAAAATGTCACGATCAGCCCGGTGTACACATCTTTAACCTCGGTGCCGGTTACGGTCACAGTGTGCTGGATGTGGTCAACGCCTTTAGCAAAGCCTGCGGCAAACCCTTGACTTACCATTTTGCCCCTCGCCGTGACGGTGATCTACCCGCCTATTGGGCCGATCCGAGTAAAGCAGCCAGCCAGTTGGGTTGGCGCGTTCAGCGTTCGCTGGATGAAATGGCGGTCGACACTTGGCGCTGGCAATCACAAAATCCTCAAGGCTATCCTGACTAAGGAAAGAAAAATGACTGGCTTTAATCCTGTGGACCACCCACACCGTCGCTATAACCCATTGAGCGATCAATGGATTCTTGTCTCCCCCCACCGGGCAAAGCGCCCGTGGCAGGGGCAGCAGGAACCCGTGACCACAGAAAAGCAGCCAGCTCACGATCCCGATTGTTTCCTGTGTCCGGGGAATTTACGCGTAACTGGCGACTGTAATCCAAATTATCCCGCTAGTTACGTGTTTACTAATGACTTTGCGGCGCTGATGCCCGATACACCTGATGCACCACAAACCGACGATCCGCTGATGCGCTGCCAAAGCGCACGCGGAACCAGTCGGGTTATCTGCTTCTCACCCGATCACAGTAAATCTTTGCCTTTGCTCTCGTTGAGCGAATTAACCTCGGTGATCAAAACCTGGCAAGAGCAGAGTGCAGAATTGGGGAAAATCTATCCTTGGGTGCAGATCTTTGAGAATAAAGGTGCAGCAATGGGCTGCTCTAACCCGCACCCTCACGGCCAGATCTGGGCTAACAGTTTCTTGCCTAATGAAGCCGAGCGTGAAGATCGGCTGCAACGTAACTATTTCCAGCAACACGCATCCCCTCTGTTGCTGGACTACACCCGACGCGAAGCCGCAGATGGCAGCCGAACAGTCGTAGAAACCGAATACTGGCTAGCCGTGGTGCCTTATTGGGCTGCCTGGCCTTACGAAACCCTGCTGTTGCCCAAATTCCCTGTACAACGCATAGATTCCCTGACGGCGGCTCAGCAGACCGATCTGGCTCTGGCGCTAAAGAAATTAACCAGCCGTTACGACAATCTGTTTTGCTGTTCATTCCCTTATTCTATGGGCTGGCACGGCGCGCCCTACAACGCCGCAGATCATCATCACTGGCAGTTACACGCTCATTTTTATCCCCCGCTGTTACGTTCAGCCACAGTACGTAAATTCATGGTGGGTTACGAAATGCTGGCCGAAAGTCAGCGCGACCTTACGGCGGAACAGGCCGCTGAACACCTGCGGGCGGTAAGTGATGTTCATTATCGAGAAGCCGGAGTCACATCATGTCGTTAAAACAACATACCCAGGCTATTTTCCGTCAATACTTTGCCTACGAACCCACTCTCACTATTCAGGCGCCTGGTCGGGTGAATCTGATTGGTGAACACACTGATTATAATGATGGTTTCGTGCTGCCCTGCGCCATTGACTACGCCACCGTCATCAGTATGGCGAAGCGAGATGACCGGCAGGTTCGCGTGATTGCAGCAGATTATGATAATCAGATAGATATTTTCTCTCTGGATGCGCCAATCGTTAACCATCCCGAATTACGCTGGGCCGATTACGTCCGTGGCGTGGTCAAACACCTGCAACTGCGGAATAGACATTTTGGCGGTGCCGATTTGGTGATCAGCGGTAATGTCCCTCAAGGCGCAGGATTAAGCTCCTCGGCGTCGTTGGAAGTCGCGGTGGGTCAGGCCTTTCAATCGCTATATCAACTGCCATTGAGCGGTGTTGAATTGGCTCTCAACGGTCAGGAAGCTGAAAATCAGTTTGTCGGCTGCAACTGCGGCATTATGGACCAACTCATTTCCGCGTTGGGCAAACAAGGTCACGCTCTGCTTATCGACTGTCGTTCGCTGGAAACCCGTGCGGTATCGATGCCCAAAAATGTGGCCGTCGTGATTATTAATTCCAATGTAAAACGGGGTCTGGTGGACAGTGAATACAATACCCGCCGTCAGCAATGTGAAGCCGCTGCGCGCTTTTTCGGCGTAAAAGCCCTGCGAGATGTCGATCCAGCGCAGTTCCTCGCCATACAGAATGAACTGGATCCGCTGGTAGCTAAACGAGCCCGCCACGTCATTAGCGAAAATGAACGCACGCTGGCCGCAGCCGATGCTTTGGCACAGGGCGATCTAAAATTGATCGGGAAATTAATGCAAGAATCTCACATTTCAATGCGTGATGATTTCGAAATTACAGTTCCGCCGATCGATCGTCTGGTGGACATGGTGAAATCTGTCATTGGCGAGCAAGGCGGTGTACGCATGACCGGTGGTGGTTTTGGCGGCTGTATCGTGGCGCTGATGCCGTTGGATAAAGTCGAACAAGTTCGTATGACTGTTGGCCGTGAATACCCGTTACAAACTGGCGGAATGCAGGCAACGTTCTACGTTTGTCAGGCGTCGCAAGGAGCGGGAATATGCTAAACAGCCATGTTGCACTGGCACCGGACGGTCAGCCGTTTACTTTGACCAAGCTACAAAATAACAATGGCCTGACCATCAGCCTGATGGACTGGGGCGCAACTTGGCTGTCGGCGATTTTGCCGCTGAGAGACGGCGAACGGCGGGAACTGTTGTTGGGCTGTGCCACACCTGCGGACTATCCGCATCAAGGTGCCTATTTAGGCGCCACCGTCGGCCGTTATGCTAACCGAATTGCCAATGCCCGTATTCAGCGGAATGGACAGGTATTTTCCTTGCTGCCCAATCAAGGTCAACATCAGTTACACGGTGGCCCTGAAGGGTTCCACGCCCGACGCTGGCAGATTATTCGTCAGGATGAGCGACAAGTCTGTTATCAGCTGTTCTCCCCAAATGGCGACCAGGGGTTCCCTGGTAATCTCACTGTCGAAGTCTGTTATCAACTGATGGAAGATAATCGCCTGGAGATTACCTATCAGGCGACGGTCGATCAGGCCTGCCCAATCAATCTAACCAATCACGCGTATGTCAATCTGGATGGCGAAGGCCATGATGTGCGACAACATCGCCTGCAACTGTTTGCCGATCGCTACTTGCCGGTAGACAGCGAAGGTATTCCCTCCAACGCACTGACGGCGGTTGACAATACCAGCATGGATTTCCGCCAGCCGAAAACTCTGGCTCAGGATTTCCTGCAAGATCCGGATCAGCAACGGGTCAAGGGTTACGATCACGCCTACCTACTGCACCGTACCTGTGGCGCTATCGACAGTCCGGCTGCGCATTTGTGGTCAGCTGACGGCAAAGTGAAAATGAGCGTATTCACCACCGCTCCTGCGTTACAATTGTATAGCGGGAATTTCCTGGCCGGCACGCCTAATCGCTCAGGTGGGACTTACACCGCTTACACTGGCGTCGCGCTGGAAAGCGAATTTCTACCAGATAGTCCCAACCACCCCGAGTGGCCGCAGCCGGATTGCTGGATTACGCCAGGCAAGCGCTACCGCTCGACAACTTTGTATCAATTTAACGCAGTTTGACATCCACCCCGCCCGATAGGGCGAGGCTATACAGCGCTCCGGGTAAACGCAAAATACTGCCGTTGGCGCACTGTCCGGCGGCTAGACGAAAACACCCTAAAATATCACTGAATTTCCACCCAACCCTACCCTTCGCCTACACCACAGACTACGCTTAAAGTGATCCGTCAAACCAATAACTGACGATCTGATAGTGGGAAAAGAAACCCTCTTCTTAATCAGATATACCGTGCTAGTTGCCGCTGGCGGATTGCAATCCTTCCGCTTACTGACTCAAAAGGAAATGCTATGCGCCTGACCACATTGTGGCTGTTGTCCGCTGGACTGTTGCTAAGTGCTAACTTGATGGCTGCGGATGTGGCTAAAACCCCGTCTCCTGCCCAATTAGCGCAGCAGAAAAAAATGACCGATTGTAATCATGCCGCCACCAGCAAAACCCTCAAAGGGGATGAACGGAAAAAATTCATGAGCAACTGCCTAAAAGCCGATGCGCCAGCAGCCATGACACCACAACAGAACAAGATGAAATCCTGTAACGCTGAAGCTAAAGATCTCAAAGGCGATGCCCGTAAAACCTTTATGAGCAGTTGCCTGAAAAAAACCGCCTGATTGTCTCCATGGATAGATTTGCCACTACGGGGTATTTTTAATACCCAAAATAAGTGTGATGGCAACATGAGTCGACAAGAGCGGTTATTGATACGCAAGCGTTACACTGGCTTATGTCACGACAATCTCATCGCTGTGATCTTCCGGTAAATTGCGGTCTGGCATATGGCTACCCGGCTCATAGGTGAATCGATTCGACTCAGGATCTTACTTTGCGGGAAAAAATTGGCTATGGTTAAACACTATTGATTGCTGTTCGCAGTCATCCCGCAATATAATGATAATAGTTATCATTGAATAAGTTAGTCATTTGAGGAGTTTGAACTATGGCAGTAACAAAGCTGGTTCTGGTACGTCATGGCGAAAGCCAGTGGAACAACGAAAACCGCTTCACTGGCTGGTATGACGTTGACCTGTCCGAGAAAGGCCGTACCGAGGCAAAAGCGGCAGGTAAGCTGCTGAAAGATGAAGGCTTCGAGTTTGACTTCGCTTATACCTCCGTACTGAAACGCGCAATCCACACGCTGTGGAGCATTCTGGATGAACTGGATCAGGCTTGGTTGCCAACAGAAAAATCCTGGAAGTTGAATGAGCGTCATTACGGTGCTCTGCAAGGCCTGAACAAAGCCGAAACCGCAGCAAAATACGGTGACGAGCAAGTTAAACAATGGCGTCGTGGTTTTGCTATCACACCACCAGAATTGAGCAAAGAAGACGAACGTTTCCCCGGCCACGATCCACGTTACGCATCACTGTCTGACAAAGAGTTGCCGACGACTGAAAGCTTGGCGCTGACCATCGAACGCGTTATTCCTTATTGGGATGAAGTGATCAAGCCACGCATTGCCAGCGGTGAGCGTGTTATTGTTGCTGCTCACGGCAACTCCCTGCGTGCGCTGGTAAAATATCTGGACAATCTGAGCGAAGAAGACATTCTGGAACTGAATATCCCAACTGGCGTGCCATTGGTTTATGAGTTTGATGAAAATCTGAAACCTATTAAACGTTACTATCTCGGCAACGCTGATGAAATCGCGGCCAAAGCCGCTGCCGTCGCAAACCAAGGTAAAGCGAAGTAATTCGCCGGATGAGATTGTATCCATAAATAAACCCCGGCAAGCCGGGGTTTATTATTTTCAGTACTCAATCTTGGAGGCCACTATTATATTATGCGCGACGCGCTTTAACTGCATTAGCCAGTTGTTTCAACAGAATTTCCGTATCTTCCCAACCGATGCAGGCGTCAGTAATACTTTTGCCATAGACCAATGATTCACCACTTTCCAGACTTTGATTGCCTTCAACCAGGTGACTTTCAATCATCACGCCCATAATGGCTTTTTCACCATTGGCAATCTGGTGACACACATCGGTGCCCACTTCCAGTTGCTTCTTGAATTGCTTACTGCTGTTGGCATGGCTAAAATCAATCATTATTTGCGCCGACAGGTTGGCTTTATTCAGACCGTTTTTCACTGCGCTAACATCAGCAGCGCTGTAGTTCGGCTCTTTACCGCCACGCAAAATAATATGGCAGTCGCTGTTACCCGCCGTGTTAACGATTGCGGAGTGGCCCCATTTGGTCACTGACAGGAAGCAATGCGGTGCCCCTGCAGCATTGATAGCATCGATCGCCACTTTAATCGTGCCATCGGTACCATTTTTAAACCCAACCGGGCAAGATAGACCGGAAGCCAGCTCACGGTGAACCTGAGATTCGGTGGTACGCGCGCCAATGGCTCCCCAACTCATCAAATCCGCCAGATACTGCGGTGTGATCATATCCAGAAACTCACCCGCCGCCGGTAAACCACTGTCATTGATATCCAGCAACAATTTACGCGCCAGACGCAGACCTTCGTTGATGTCGTAACTATTATCCATATGTGGGTCGTTAATCAGACCTTTCCAGCCCACGGTAGTCCGCGGTTTTTCAAAATACACCCGCATGACGACTTCCAATTCGCCTTTTAGCTCTTCACGCAGTGACAGCAGACGCGTAGCGTATTCTTTCGCCGCCTGGATATCATGAATTGAACAGGGACCGATCACCACTAATAAACGATCGTCAGAACCACGCAGAATCTGATGAATCGCATTCCGCGTCTGAGAGACGGTTTCAGCAGCACGCCGACTGGCAGGAAATTTCTCGAGCAAGGCCACGGGGGGCAGGAGTTCCTTAATTTCATTAATCCGTAAATCATCATTCTGGTAATTCATAGCTCTTCCATTCAGTCTTGTGACAATCATTGCATATTTAAGGTTTCAACCAATCTAGCCTGTGAATTGAACGCTGTAAATCTTCTTTATCGCTTTAAGCGTACAGCTTGAACTTCTGGTAAAAATCCACTGCCTTCTACCGCTCCATTCCAGATAAAATAATATACGCATGCTAATTATAATTATTGCTCTATATTTCGTTGCATATCGGACAGCCAGACACTTTTTAATTCATCATTTTATTGAAAATTATTCATATTTCTCTATTCGCCAGTACTTAACTCGCTCATAATGAATTTAGTTAGATAATTAATTTGGATGATATATATCTAAAGGTAAAAGACGCTATGCCAAGGCTGCTATTAGTTGATGACCATCCCGTTGTACATGTCGCCCTTGAAGCGGCATTGTTACAATCGACTGTACTCTACCAGTTGCAAGGCGTATCCGACGATCAGCAGGCGCTACAGCGGTTAGCGGAGCATTCTTTCGAGTTATTAATTCTGGATATTGGCTTACCGCAGGTTGATGGATTGCATTTTTTACGAAAAATTCGCCGTCATTACTCAGAGTTACCCGTGATCGTCTATACCTCCCAAGAGACTGAGGTCTACGCAAAAATGGCTTACCATGCTGGTGCTCAGGGCTTTGTGCATAAGGGCAGTTTAATGACGCAACTGCTGGATGCGATTGGCAGCGTGCTCGACGGGAACATGGCCTTTCCGGAAGAAATTGCTTATACCGTCTCGGCGGAGAATACGGAAAAACATAGTCTGACACAGAAAGAAATCCAGATATTAGGTTTGCTGGCAAAAGGCCATTCTAATTTGCATATCGCGCAAATGTTAAATATCAGCAATAAAACTGTCAGTACTCATAAGAAGAATATTTTGAATAAAACCGGGGCAACTAATCTTCTTGAATTAATTGCCGTATTTAACGATCTGCAACCATGAAATATCTTTGGCTACTGCTGACCATTATCCAGTTAGGTCTGCCTCTTTCAGTACGGGCTGATGACCCCGCTCGTTATAATTTAATCAGCAGTATCAACGTTCCCATAGATCAGACCTTTGCTACACAGAAAAATGATTGGCGCGGTAAAACCCTACGGGTCGGCATTCTGAGTGATAACCTCAGCCCTTACAATATTATTGTCGATGATGACCTTTATGGCCTGAATGCTGACTATCTTGACTATATTCAGCAAGCAACAGGGGCTTATATTGCCATTTATGGCTTTGCCGATCTCGCCCAGCTAAATCTGGCGATGAAGAACCAGCAGATCGATTTACTGTTTGGTATACCGCAGAATGGATCCACGCCCAATCTCTTTTCATCCCGACCTTATTACGTCAGTAATCTCCGCGTATTGCGCAATCGACAAAATAGCCGCGCAATTATGCTGAACTCGAAAGATAGCCGAATTGCCATCAGCAAAATTACCGGTATGCAGGCCTATGATGAGATCAATAATCAAACCGCTCATGTGAATCTTTTTGACAGTAATCTACAGGCTGTTTATTCATTATTAAATGGCACCAATGACTACTTTATTGCCGACGAAACCAGCGCCAGTTTTATTATCGACCAGTTACAACTGGGGCAAATTTATCAGATAGAGAGCGCCATTAAATTAGGAAACCTCTCCCTGGTCTTCTCCTCCAGTCACAAATCCCTAATTGAGATACTCGACCAAGTTATCAGTAACTTACCGATGGAAACGGTAAATATTATCCAGAATCGCTGGAGCAAAAAAATTCCCAGCTATCGGGATACCGGTAACGCCGATCTTTCACCACTCGAACAGGAATGGGTGAAAGAAAATCCACAGGTTCATTATGCAATCATCGAAAATGACTACCCTTTCAGCTATCGAGGTTCTGATGGTGAACCTCACGGCTATATTGTCGCTATTCTCAATATTATCGCCCAGAATACCGGATTAAAGTTCATCCCGGTCTGGGGTAGCAATCCTCAGCAGACGGACCAACAAGTTAATGAAAAAAAAGCCTTATTCCGGGCAGCACTTCCATTAACCCGAGGTTTTAAAGAACATTACGACAGCACTATCCCCATCTATCGTGCGTTATGGGGTGTCTACATCAATGAATACACAGAAAGCATTTCTACCTGGAAAGATTTGGCCGGGAAACGCATTGGCGTCATTAATGGCAGCCTCGCTCTACACCTTATTCCGCCAGCATCAACAATCGTGAGCTTTGGTAACAGTAAATCTCTGTATGACGCTTTGGCCAATGGGCAAATTGACGGGCTGGTAGACAATGTTATCTCCGCTAATTTTATTGTACTTTCCCGCTATTCTGGTGCGATCAAGCTGGCTTTTGCCGCAAATAATATTGCCTATCCGATAGCCTTTGGTATCAGGCCCGATTCACCGCTATTACTTTCCATCCTAAATAAGAATCTGCTACAGATCCCTCCTGCCACGCTGCAATCTCTGCGTGATGACTGGACATCGGATCGCAGCAGCCTGATTGCTGCGGTTAATGAAAATCGCATGATGCCCCAAGCGGGTTGGTTGCTCACTCTGCTGGGGTTGATTATTGCCGGATTACTCTTTGTCCTGCTACGGCGATTTATCCAGCAACGAAAAGAGCAGCGAGAACGCAACCGACTGGAACTGGCGCGTCGTGACGCCGAAGCGGCAAACCGTAAGAAAAGCAAATTTCTGGCGACCATCAGCCACGAATTACGTACGCCAATGCATGCTATTCTCGGGTTACTGGAGCTGGAACTAAAGCAACAGGGACAGCAGAATAACAATTTACCGGTGATTTACAGTTCGGCTTCCTCATTACTCAGTTTACTCAATGATTTGCAAGACTATGCCAAGCTGGAAACCGGTGCCTTACAGCTGAACGCCAAGCCGATGCCACTGTTGCCGTGGATAAGCCATATCAGTGCTGTTTATCAGCCCTTACTGGGTATGCGCCCAGTAAGCTTCACGGTTAGCCATAGTGAGTCCTTACCGGGGGCCATTATGGTCGATGGTGGGCGGCTGCTTCAGGTGATGAATAATCTGATTGCCAACGCCATCAAATTTACCCAACGCGGCGAAATCAGTGTCGATATTCAATGGCAGCCTGTTGATGATAAATCCGGCACCTTGCACTTGCAGGTGCAGGACTCAGGCTGCGGTATCTCCGCCAAAGAACTGCCTCATCTGTTCCAGCCTTTTTATCGCGCCGGAAACAGCAAAAGTATGTCGGTGCAAGGTAGTGGTTTAGGATTATCGATCTGCAAAGAAATCATCCACCAAATGGGTGGACACATAGCGCTAACCTCACAAACAGGCCAAGGAACACAGGTCAATATCTCCCTGCCTGCTGCTGTAGCCGTTGCAGTTGAAGAAACCACCTCGGGCCTGTCGATAAAAAAAAGCAGCGTGCCATTGGCCGCCTTACCATCACTGAGAATTGCCGTGGTGGACGATCATCCCACCAACCTGTTACTGATGCAGCAACAGTTAAATCATTTGGGCAGGCCGTCCGAATTGTTTGAGAATGGAAGAGATCTGTTGCAAGCCCATCGCTTGCAGCCATTCGATTTATTATTTATCGACTACAACATGCCGCATCCTGACGGTTTTACATTAGCAAAAGTGATCCGCTATTTGGAGCGCCAGCAAAATCAGGTACCGGTAAAAATTATTCTCTGCTCGGCCGACGTACAAGAATTCACTCGGATTCTGCCCGGTAATGTCACCATTGACCATTGGCTGACCAAACCGATCTCCTTGTCCGCTATTGAGAATATTCTGCATCTGGAAGCAATTGCCAAACCCGATGATACCGATGATTTGAGACAGCTTCTCGACGCTCTGTCTCACCAAAACAGCGGCATGATGCGCAAACTGGCAACCACGCTGATCGATTCCCTGATGCAGGATGCCAATTTGCTCGAGCAACCGAAACCCGCCTTATCGCTGGTGGAAAAAACCGCGCATCGCATTAAAGGCAGCTTCCTGATTCTGCAACATGCACAGGGTGCAGCGTTGTGCCAACAACTGGTTATTGAATGCCAGCAGGGGCAAATCATTGATGAAACCTATACTCAACTTCGCAAATTATTAGATCGTACAATTCATAGTTTGAATGCAATCACAGCTTCACTACCCTAATGCTCTGTTGATAGCGGTCGAGAGTGATTATGGCTGGCGCTTTTAATCCATAGCCACCAACCATTAAGCGCAATCAGCGTCAGAATAACGTATTCCAGCGCCATAACGTAGACGCCCTGATAGGTGAAAATTACCACGCTGATCACATCAATAATGATCCAAATCAGCCAGTTCTCCACATATTTCCGAGTCATCAGGATCATGGCAACGATGGACAACACCATCATGGTCGAATCCCAGAACGGGAAGGAATCCGGTTCCAGATGCGGTACCTGCACATTGGCACCCAGCGCCTGCATCAGGGCGACGGTTATACCCGTCAGCCAGGCAAACACACGATCAATATTGAAGGTCATTAGCAAAATCCCCACTACGCACACCACGCCCCAACCCAGCGCTTTTGGTAACGATAGCCAACGAATTTTAAGTTCAACCTGATTATCCGCAGTCTGTCGACTCCAGGCGTACCACCCATAAATATTGGCAACAAAGAAGAAAACCTGTAGCAGTAGGCTGGCATACAGCTGAATCTGGAAGAAAATAACGGCGAATAACGTGACATTAATCAGGCCAAACAAGTAGTTAATAATCTTTTCTTTGCTGGCAAACCAGATACATAGCAAGCCAAACAGCGTGCCTATCGCTTCAATCCAAGATAAATCGTATCCCTGTGATCCAAGGGGAATATGTACCAATATATTGCCCGTACTAAAAAAGTTCATCCGCTAATCCTTTTAGTTATCCGCCAAAACGGCCTACTGTAGCCCTATCAATCCAGATTTCATGCTCAGATTTTTCTCTGTGCCTGCTGTTTCAACTGATTCGCAAACTCAAGCATACGGTTAAGCGGAATCAGAGACTGCTGACGCAATGCTTCATCCACCTGTATCTCGTGCATTACCCCTGCCTGCTCCAGGCCTTCAGCTATAGCTTTGAGGCCATTCATGGCCATCCAAGGACAATGGGCGCAGCTACGGCAAGTTGCTCCCTCTCCGGCGGTCGGTGCGGCAAATAACTCTTTGTCCGGGCAAACTTGCTGCATTTTGTAAAAAATCCCGCGATCGGTGGCCACAATTAATTTTTTCTGCGGCAATGTTTTGGCCGCTTGAATAAGCTGGCTGGTCGATCCGACGGCATCAGCCATATCGACTATCGCCTGAGGAGACTCCGGGTGTACCAAAATGGCGGCATCAGGATGTAAGGCCTTCATCTGTATCAGCGCCTGGGTTTTAAACTCGTCATGGACGATACAGGCTCCCTGCCAGCATAGAACATCGGCTCCGGTCTTCTGTTGTACATAATTGCCCAAATGACGATCCGGTGCCCAGATGATCTTCTCGCCTAGGCTATCCAGATGTTCAATCAGTTCTACCGCAATACTGGAGGTCACAACCCAGTCGGCTCGTGCTTTTACCGCCGCTGAGGTATTGGCATAGACCACAACCGTGCGATCCGGATGACTGTCGCAAAATGCGGCGAACTCGTCTGCCGGGCAACCCAGATCTAGCGAACACTCAGCATTAAGGGTTGGCATCAGCACCTGTTTTTCTGGGTTGAGGATTTTTGCCGTCTCCCCCATAAAACGCACTCCGGCCACTAACAGCGTGGAAGCCGGATGACTATTGCCGAAGCGCGCCATTTCTAGCGAATCCGCGACACAACCTCCGGTTTCTTCTGCCAGCACCTGAATTTCAGGATCGGTGTAGTAATGAGCGACCAACACAGCATTCCGCTGTTTCAGCAACCTTTTGATCTTGTCACGATAGAAAGTTTTCTCATCATGATTCAAAGGGGCAGGCTTGGCCGGAAAAGGATAGATAGCCGCATTTACGTCAAAAGTTTCGCTCATCGCTCATATCTCGTCACTGGGTGTACGGAAAAAATGGGTTACTCACCGACCTTTCCATAAAAATAAGTAATTTTGTTTTTTATCCTAAACAAAATACCCAAGATATGAACAAAAGTCGCCCAAATTTATTGAAAAGTGCAAAATATGTTTAATCGATTTAAAAATGGAGAGAAATATCGCTGCTGAAAACGGCAATTATCTTCGGCACTGAGGAAGTCGAACATCGCTAAAACGAGTTTGGCACAATTTACCAGATGTGTAGTCTACCGCGAGCGGGGGGACTTAACCAACCGAGAATAAAGAATTTATATTGCGCCCCATGCGCAGACGTACAGTCTCGCTTCGCTCGGCTCGAACCTGAACGCAGGTTACTCACCCACACGGTTCGTGTTATAGGCTGCTTTGGTTTTTTTTGGCGAGTTAATAGATACTTGAGGAAATGGTGGGTCGTGCGGGATGACTCGTCCTGTGGACTCGCCCTTCGGGTCAACGCTGTGCGTTGCTGTCTCGCTTCGCTCGGCTCGAACCTGAACGCAGGTTACTCACCCACACGGTTCGTGTTATAGGCTGTTTTGGTTTTTTTGGCGAGTTAATAGATACTTGAGGAAATGGTGGGTCGTGCGGGATTCGAACCTGCGACCAATTGATTAAAAGTCAACTGCTCTACCAACTGAGCTAACGACCCGCTGTGATGCGGTACAACTTACTTTCTTTACAACGAGGCAAATGGTGGGTCGTGCGGGATTCGAACCTGCGACCAATTGATTAAAAGTCAACTGCTCTACCAACTGAGCTAACGACCCGCTGTGATGCGGTATAACTTACTTTCTTTACAACGACACATAATGGTGGGTCGTGCGGGATTCGAACCTGCGACCAATTGATTAAAAGTCAACTGCTCTACCAACTGAGCTAACGACCCATTATTTAGTGCTATTTTTCGGCTGCTTTAACGTTTTGCAAGTTGTCTTGGCAACGGCGGCATATATTACTAATTTTTCCCCACAGCGCAACTTAAATTTCGAATCAATCGTTTAACTGCTTGTTCTTCGCACGATTAAGCCCAGAAATTAGCCAATCAGACCAATTACTGGGCTTAAAAAGACTAAAGTGCAGAAAGACGTTTTTGCGCTTGTTTCGCTGTTTCCGTGTTGGGATATTGCTTGATCACTTGCTGATAAACAGCTTTGGCTTTGTCGCCTTGGCCTTTTTCCTGCATGATCACACCAACTTTGTACATAGCATCTGCACTTTTTGGAGACTTTGGATAATTCTTTACAACAACAGCATAGTAATATGCAGCATCATCTTTCTTACCTTTGTTGTAATACAACTGCCCTAACCAATAGTTGGCGTTAGGCTGATAAGTCGATTTTGGGTACTGCTTCACAAACCCCTGGAAAGCAGTGATCGCTTGATCATACTGTTTTTTCTCCAGAGCAAGAGAAACGGCTGCGTTATAGTCGCTGTTCTCATCACCAGTGCTGGCCGGTGCCGCTGTACTGGCTACCGTACCTGCCACTGCGTTATCAGTTGCTCCAGTAGCAGCATTCTCTGCCGACGCTCCAGCTGCGGCAGACGCTGAATTTTGCGCACCCTGCCCGCCCAGACTATCCATTTGCTGGTAGATCTGTTTTTGCCGTTCGACAATTTGATTTAGCTGATATTGGTTTTCTTGGATCTGACCACGCAGACTATCGATATCGCGTTGCGAATCTGACAGTTGTTGCTGGAGTTGAGTCAATAGCTGGCTGTGAGCGTTAGAAATACGCTCTAATGAAGTGACTCGATCTTCTACCGAGCCGGAGCCGACATTACTGATTGGCGCTTGGGCAGTAGCGGCCCATGGGACCGCTACGCCAACCAGTAACGACAGACTCAACAAGTGACGTCTGAAGTTACTGTTCATGCGATTCTCTTAGTAAACCAGAACTGCACGACGGTTTTTAGCGAACGCTGCTTCGTCATGGCCCAGTACTGCTGGTTTTTCTTTACCGTAAGAAACGATAGAGATTTGGTCAGCAGAAACGCCTTTGCCTTGCAGATACATTTTCACTGCGTTAGCACGACGCTCGCCCAAAGCGATGTTGTATTCTGGCGTACCGCGTTCATCCGCGTGGCCTTCAACAACAACTTTGT
This sequence comes from Yersinia ruckeri ATCC 29473, assembly GCF_000754815.1. GTDB lineage: Bacteria > Pseudomonadota > Gammaproteobacteria > Enterobacterales > Enterobacteriaceae > Yersinia > Yersinia ruckeri. The sequence goes on along the minus strand of NZ_KN150747.1, from coordinate 1,910,518 downwards.
AAGACGGGTTGCTACGCAAGAATGCAGCATGTGCATCCAGCATTTGAGCGAAGTCAGAAGCGATATCGTATTTATCGAAGCCGAAGTAAACGATATTGTTCTTTTGCAGTTCCTGCATTTGCAGACGAGCTTGCTCTTCTGAAGACAGGTTGCTGCTTTCTGTACCAGTGCCAGCGCCCATGCCAGATTGGTCATTGTTTGCGCTTTTGTTAGAACTACAAGCAGCGATAGCCAGAACTGGCAATGCCAACATCAGCCCTTTCAGCACTTTGTTCAGTTGCATCTCTTTGATCCTTTTTATAGTTTGCCATACATACGTATTTACACATGCATCACAGATACGGCGACCAGGCAGGGAATTTTACCTGTCCATCAGTTGCCGGAAGACGCGCTTTGAAACGCCCATCAGTCGAGACCAGCTGTAACACGGAACCCAGCCCTTGAGTCGAGCTATAGATCACCATGGTGCCGTTAGGCGCGATACTAGGCGTTTCATCCAGGAACGTGTCCGTTAGAACTTGAACGGCTCCCGTTTCTAGATCCTGTTTGGCGATGTGCTGACTCCCGCTGCTGGAACTAACCAACGCCAGGAATTTACCATCAGCGCTCACATCCGCGTTCTGGTTCTGAGAACCTTCCCACGTAATGCGCTGCGGCGCACCGCCATTAATATTCACTTTATACACCTGTGGACGACCACCTTGGTCTGAGGTGTAGGCAAGATTCTGGCTATCAGGGAACCAGCTTGGCTCCGTGTTATTGCTACGGCCATCAGTGACCTGACTGATCTGGCCGGAGGCCAAATTCATTACGTACAGATTCAGGCTACCACTTTTAGATAAAGCAAATGCCAGTTTGGTACCGTCAGGTGAGAATGCCGGAGCACCGTTGTGACGTGGGAACGAGGCAACCTGTTTAATTGCGCCATTGGCCAACGTTTGAATAACCAGTGCAGACTTGCCACTCTCAAATGTAACATAAGCAATCTTGCTGCCATCTGCCGACCAGGCCGGAGACATCAGAGGTTCAGGTGAACGATGCACAACAAATTGATTATAGCCATCGTAGTCCGAAACCCGTAGTTCGTGTGGGAACTTGCCACCATTGGTCTGCACCACATAGGCAATACGTGTGCGGAAAGCTCCTTTGATGCCCGTCAGTTTTTCAAAAACTTCATCACTGGCGGTATGGGCAGAATAACGTAACCACTGCTTGGTTATTTTATACTGATTCTGCGCCAAAATACTGCCCGCAGCACCGGCTGTATCAACCAGTTGGTAAGAAACCAGATAGCTGCCGTCTGCGCCCGGTTGTACCTGGCCAACAACAACAGCATCAATGCCCAATGCAGTCCAGGCCGCAGGCGTGACTTCTGCTGCGGTTGACGGCTGTTGTGGCATCCGCGCCACGTCAATCGGGTTGAATTTACCGCTATTGCGCAAGTCAGCCGCGACAATAGAACCGATTTCTTCTGGTGGTGTACCCGGCCCCATCCATTTAAACGGAACAACACCGATCGGACGTGCCGAATCCACCCCTTGGGTGATTTCAATACGAACTTCTGCGTGTAACACAGAAGCCCATAAAACTAAAAAACCTAGCGCTACTCGAAATGCCTGCTTCATCTTGTCTCCCTTACCCGAGCAGGATGCTCGCGATAATTAGCAGAATTTTAACAAACCAACGCAAACAAAACTACATAATCCGCGGTTGATTAACAAACCAATACCTGGTTAAACAACACTTATTGTGGCTTAAAGGAAACCGGCGCATTCTTAAATACCTCGTAAACATCTTTACTTGGTGGTTTAGGAATTTTAGCTTGTCTCGCTGCGGCTATCGCGGCCTGACACAATGCAGGGTCGCCACCTTCCGCTGTTATGTCTCTCAACAGACCGTCTGGAGCCAGTTTGATCCGCAGATCACAGGTACGGCCTTTATACAAATCTGCATCGTAAAACTTACTTTGAATCGCGGCGGTGATCTGGCCCAGATAACCACTGATTTCTGCACCTGATGCACCGCTTTTCTTGCCCCCGCCCTTACCTGCTGCGGCCTCACCGGCACCAGTACCACTTTTAGGTGCATTTTTAGACGAAGCCAGTCCACCAAAGAGATCGTCAACATCCGTGGCAGCAGCAGCCTCTGCGGCAGCCTTTTTCTTGGCATCGGCAGCTGCTGCTTTTTTGGCGTCAGCGGCGGCCTTTTTCTTTTCTGCGGCGTCAGCGGCTTGCTGTTTAGCCTCATCAGCTGCTTTTTCTGCCGCCTTCTTCGTTTCTTCTGCCGCTTTTTTGGCGTCAGCTTCTGCTTGTTTCTTCGCCGCTGCCGCTACAGCCGCTTCTTTCTTAGCTTCCGCCTCGGCTTTTTTCTGTGCATCGGCGGCGGCTTTTACCACCTTCTCCGCTTCCGCTTTTGCCTTGGCAGCAGCGGCTTCAGCTTGTTTCTGTTCTTCTTTGGCTTTTGCTGCTGCGTCAGCCGCTTGTTTCTGTTGTTCAGCGGCCAGCTTCTGTTGCTCAGCCGCCGCTTTCTTCTGTTCTTCCGCAGACTGCTTCGCATCTTCCTGTGCTTGCAGACGCTCTTTTTCCAGCTCTTTCAGGCGCTGCTGTTCGGCGGCCTGCTGCTGTTGTAATTCTTCTGCCTGCTGTGCAGCTTTCTTCTTACGCTGTTCTTCGGCACGTTTAGCATCGGCCTGTTGAGATTGTTGACGGTTATATTGCTGGGTCACAGCACCGGGATCGACCATTACGGCGTCAATCACTTCGCCGCCTGCGCCGCCGCCGCCCATTTCAGTCTTCTGCGTCAAAGAGCCCCAAATTAGCAGGCCAATCAATATAATGTGCAGAACGACCGAAACAATAACGGCGCGATTCAACTTATCGTTTTGCTCGGTTGCCTTTCCCACGCTCGATTTCCACACTCGATGTTCAAAAACAGGGTTTTTACTGACCGGAATGCATTTCAAACCCAGTCAGCATCAACACATTCTTAGAGCGGCTGAGTCATTAATCCAACCGAAGTGACACCAGCCTGGTGGAGCATATTCAGCGCCTTGATGATTTCATCATAAGGCACTTCTTTGGCACCACCGATTAGGAACACGGTTTTCGGATTGGCGGTCAAACGCGCCTTTGCTTCCGCAATAACCTGCTGCTCTGGCAACTGTTCCAGCCGCTGATGATCGACCACCACTGTGTATTGACCAACACCAGAAACTTCCACAATTACCGGCGGATTATCATCGCTGGATACTGTTTTCGAGTCCGTAGCATCAGGCAAATCTACCTCAACACTTTGCGTAATGATGGGTGCTGTTGCCATAAAAATCAGCAATAAAACCAGCAGTACGTCGAGCAAGGGAACAATGTTAATTTCAGACTTAAGCTCGCGACGTTTACGACCACGTACTCGCGCCATACAACCCCCTACTTATTTGCTCTCGGTGCTGGCGAAAGCCTGGCGATGCAGAATAGCGATGAACTCTTCCATAAAGTTGTCATAGTTCTGCTCAAGCTTGCTGACATGCAGATTAAGGCGGTTATACGCCATAACGGCAGGGATGGCTGCAAATAGACCAATCGCGGTAGCAATCAGTGCTTCTGCAATCCCTGGCGCAACCATCTGCAATGTCGCTTGCTTCACCGCACCCAGAGAAATAAAGGCATGCATAATCCCCCATACTGTACCAAACAGGCCAATATACGGACTGATTGAACCAACAGTACCGAGGAACGGAATATGATTTTCCAACGCTTCCAATTCACGGTTCATCGAAATACGCATGGCGCGAGAAGCACCGTCGATAACCGCTTCAGGAGCGTGGCTGTTTGCACGGTGTAAACGGGCAAATTCTTTAAAACCTGAGTGGAAGATCTGCTCTGAACCCCCCAGAGTGTCGCGGCGAGCCTGACTTTCTTGATATAAGCGGGAAAGCTCAATACCGGACCAAAATTTGTCTTCGAAAGCTTCAGCATCGCGCGTGGCAGCATTCAGAACTCGCGTTCGTTGAATGATGATCGCCCATGACGCAATAGAAAAGCCCATCAGAACCAGCATAATAAGCTTAACGAATAGGCTTGCCTGCAGGAATAAATCCAGAATGTTCATGTCAGCCACTACTTAAACTCCGCGACAATAGACTTAGGAAGCGCTCTTGGCTTCATTTGGTGTGGTTCGATGCATGCGATCAATACTTCTGCACTACTCAGAAGATTGCCATGAGAATCGAAAATTCGTTGAGCAAACGAGAGAGAAGCCCCTCGCATTTCGGTAATCTCGCTCTCCACTTCAAGCATATCATCAAGACGTGCTGGAGCCAGATATTCTACCGTCATGCGTCGGACAGCGAAAGCAACATGCTCACTGAGCAATTGCTGCTGGTGAAAATTGCGTTGGCGCAACATTTCTGTGCGCGCTCTTTCGTAAAAGGCAACGTAGCGCGCGTGATAAACCACGCCACCAGCATCGGTATCTTCAAAATAGACGCGAACCGGCCATCGAAACAACGTATTACTCACTCTACTTCCCAGTAATGCAATTAACGGAGACACTATACTGAAGAGCGATTCGCTTTGGAATGACTTGCAAGGTGAGAACGAAAATAATTATGGGTCGGACGACCCATAAGGCAAATTAGCTGCAAGATTAGGCGAAAAAATGAAAAATTCCCGCGCCCAAGATCACAATTGCAGGAAGTGGCGAGAAAAAAGCCCTCAGCCAGACCCGCTGCGGTCGAAAACCTACGCCATGGATGACCCCGGTACAGACGGCCCACACTAAAAACACCTCCTGCCAGACTGCCAGTGAACTGGTGGCCGCCGCAAAACGCGAGGGGTCCCAGAAAACGCAGAATGCCAAGGTAAAGGCGAGAATAAGTGAAAGGGCCCGCAGCGGGCCCTTATCCATTAAAGCGTACAACTTATCGGACAACATCGTCGCTGCCGTTATTGGCTGCTTTCGCTGCCGCATTGGCCTCACTCTGCTCTAATGCCAGAGCAGTAATGATACCAAAGGAGCAGGCCAGAAGTGTTCCGAGAATCCAGGCAAAATACCACATGCTATATGCTCCTTAGTACAGTGAATGCTTGTTGTTATCGATAAATTCTTTATCAATACGACCAAACATCTTGTAGTAGCACCAACTGGTGTAGATCAAGATAATCGGTACAAAGATGATAGCAACGATAGTCATCACTTTCAGCGTCAGCAGGCTAGATGTCGCATCCCACATAGTCAGACTGATGTTTGGCACAGTGCTGGACGGCATAACGAACGGGAACATGGTGACCCCAGCTGTCAAAATCACACAGGCAATAGTCAGTGATGAGGAGATAAACGCCAATGCACCTTTTTCCATCCGCGAGAACAAAATCGTGAACAGTGGCAGAATGACACCTAGCGCAGGCAATGCCCACAGGCTTGGGTATTTGTTGAAGTTAATCAACCAAGCTCCGGCCTGATGTGCGACTTCTTTACGCATTGGATTGGATTCTGCAGCCGTATTGAGTGCTGACGTGATCACAAAGCCGTCAATCCCCTTCACTACCCAGATACCTGCCAACAGGAAGGCCACACCCATCACCAACGCACAAATCTGTGCAGCAGCGCGAGAACGCAGGTGGACTTCACCACGGGTGCGCATTTGCAGGTAAGTTGCACCTTGTGTGACTAACATAGTCAGGCTGACAACCCCCGCCAACAGACCAAACGGGTTGAGCAACTGGAAAAAGTTACCGGTATAGAACAAGCGCATATAGGTATCCATATGGAATGGAACACCCTGCAACAAGTTACCGAAGGCCACGCCAAATACCACCGCAGGAACGAAGCTACCGATAAAGATGCCCCAGTCCCACATGTTGCGCCAACGGCTGTTTTCCAGTTTCGAACGGTAGTCAAAACCTACGGGCCGGAAGAACAACGCTGCCAGCACCAGAATCATCGCAATATAGAAACCGGAGAACGCTGCGGCGTAGACCATCGGCCAAGCAGCAAACAGCGCGCCACCAGCGGTAATCAGCCAAACCTGATTGCCGTCCCAGTGGGGAGCAATCGAGTTAATCATGATCCGCCGCTCGGTATCGGTTTTACCGATGATGCGCAGTAAAATACCGACGCCCATGTCAAAACCATCGGTGACGGCGAAACCTATCAGTAGCACACCAATCAGTAGCCACCAGATAAATCGTAATACTTCATAATCAAACATAAGTGGACTCCTGTTTACCGTGCTTCTTGCGCAGGCGCAGTCGGCTGTTCAAAATGATAGCGACCGGTTTTCAGGCTGCTTGGCCCCAGACGCGCAAATTTGAACATCAGGTACATTTCTGCGACCAGGAACAGCGTATACAGACCGCAAATCAGCCCCATGGAGAACAGGATATCTCCTGCTGTTACCGATGAGTTTGCAATGGCAGTTGGCAACACTTCACCAATGGCCCACGGCTGACGGCCATACTCTGCCACAAACCAACCCGCTTCAACCGCGATCCAAGGTAATGGAATACCCCAAAGCGCCAAGCGGTGCAGCCATTTCTTCTCACCAATACGGCCACGACAAACGTTGTAGAACGAAAGACCGATAATCAGCAGCAGCAGGAAGCCACATACCACCATGATGCGGAATGCGAAGTACAACGGCAGAACCTTGGGAATAGAATCTTTGGCTGCCAACTGAATTTGTGCTTCAGTGGCGTCGGTTACGTTCGGCGTATAACGCTTCAGCAACAAGCCATAGCCCAGATCCTGTTTGGTTTTATTGAACTCAGCGCGAATCGCTGGATCGGTGTTACCTGCACGCAACTGTTCCAGCAAGTGATAAGCCTGAATACCATTACGGATACGGACTTCATGCTGAGACATCAGATCGCGCAGGCCAATAACCGGCGTATCCAATGAACGGGTTGCGATCAAACCTAATGCATAAGGAATCTGAATGGCAAAGGCATTCTCCATTTTTTCCTGATTAGGGATAGCAAACAGAGTAAAGGCAGCCGGAGGCGGTTGCGTTTCCCATTCAGCTTCAATGGCAGCAAGTTTGGTTTTCTGAACGTCACCCATTTCGTAACCGGATTCATCACCCAGAACAATAACGGACAATGTCGCGGCTAAACCAAAGCTGGCTGCAATAGCAAAGGAACGTTTGGCAAACGGAATATCACGGCCTTTCAACAGATAGTACGAGCTGATACCCAGAACAAACATCGCACCGGTAACATAACCAGCAGCAACGGTATGCACGAATTTCACCTGAGCAACTGGGTTAAGAACCAGTTCGGAGAAACTTAGCATTTCCATCCGCATGGTTTCAAAGTTGAAATCCGCCGCAATTGGGTTTTGCATCCAACCGTTGGCAACCAGAATCCACAGCGCTGAGAAGTTAGACCCTAATGCAACCAACCAGGTCACCGCCAGATGCTGATGTTTACTTAACCGATCCCAACCAAAGAAGAAGAGACCAACAAAAGTAGATTCCAGGAAGAACGCCATTAAACCTTCGATGGCCAGAGGGGCACCGAAAATATCACCGACGTAATGAGAGAAATATGACCAGTTAGTCCCGAACTGGAACTCCATGGTCAAACCCGTAGCGACCCCTAGTGCGAAGTTAATAGCGAATAACTTGCCCCAGAATTTGGTCATATCTTTATAGATTTGTTTACCAGACAGTACGTAAACCGTTTCCATAATTGCCAGCAAAAACGCCATACCCAGCGTTAGCGGGACAAATAGGAAATGGTACATAGCCGTTAAGGCAAACTGTAACCGTGACAGTTCGACAATATCAAACATCTTGACTCCTTGCTCCTCGCAGGAAGACTCCGACTTGCGGCAACGCGACCTCCGCTTTAATTGGAAGTCTCATAACTACCAGCAGTGAATGCCCAAAAAAACACAACAAAAATAACAATATCAACTACCCAGTATTACACCATGCTAATACTACGCTTCTAATCCCACACAATAAATAGGATTTTACGTGACCCAGCGTTGAATCCCACACAATAAATAGGATTTTACGTGACCCAGCGTTGAGTTCTGGCTACAGGTCAACAAACCGACTATTTATCGTTCGGCAGGTAGTTTGATCCAGAACAATTTAAGCTCATATGAACATTATTGCCATATTGAAAACTTGATTTAGAACAATTTTATTCTTCGCATGTTAATTAATCGTTCTTTTATTTTTATATAACCCCTCAGTGTTAAATAAATGTGATTTTATGGTTTATCTAATGCATTATTTTTTCGTTATTATGCGATCAAGATTAACTTTTTTATTTATATTGACGAGGGTGAGTTAAATCACAATTTAGCAATTTATATGAATATATGAGTTCATCTTCAGCGAAGCATTCGCTTGTGTTGCTATTTTGTTGCATCATCAATGCTGTTACACAATGAAATATTGTCCCCTTCAAGAGATAAAAATGAAAAAAACAGTTATCGCCTCGCTACTTTGCTTCAGCACCACCACTCTGGCTAACGAACCTATTAACGTGACAATTCTGGCTACCTCTGACCTTCACGGCACCTTTGTTCCCTGGGATTATGCCAGCGACAGCGAAAATCTGGCTGGCAGTCTGAGCCAAATCGCCACTCAGGTGAAGAAAATCCGCGCCGCACAGCCGAATATCATTTTGGTGGACGCCGGTGACACCCTGCAAGGCAACTTCGTCGAAACCTTCAAGAATGATGCACTAAGCCCGATGATTCTGGGTTTTAATGCCCTGAATTATGATGCCTGGGTGATGGGCAACCATGAGTTCGATTTTGGCCTAAAGGTGCTATCTACCTCACTGAACCAGTTTAAAGGCGCCGCTTTGGCGGGAAATATCTTCTGGGACAGCGGCAAACCTTATCTCCCTGCGTATAAAATCATTGAACGTCAGGGGGTCAAAATCGGCATCATCGGAATGGATACCCCCATGACGGCGGAGTTTGCCAAAGGCACCGATCGTGTTAAGGGCCTGCATTTTACCGATCCGGTGCAAGAAGTTAAGCAAGTTATTCAACAAATTCAGCCACAGGTCGATGCGATTGTGCTGGTCGCTCATATGGGAATTGATAACGAGAATCAGCGTCCGGGTACCGGCGTAGGTGATATCGCTAAAGCCAACCCAGAACTGGCGGCCATTGTTGCGGGCCATATGCACGTCAAAATCGACAAAGCCGTGGTTAACGGTGTGATTATTACCGAGCCAGATAAATATGGCCGAGCGCTTTCCCGCATCGATCTGCAATTTGAAAAACGAGACGGAAAATATCATCTTATTAATAAAGACAGCTACACCTATCCAATCAAAGGTGTTCATTCTGATGTAGCACTTGAAACTATTTATCAGCCTTATCACAATATGTTACGTGCTAACGCCAATCGAATTATTGCTATCCTAAGCGGGGTTGATTTAGTCCCTAAAGATCAGATTAAAGGCATCCCGCAGGTCCATATTCAGGATACTGGTATCAGCGCCCTATTCCAGGAAGCCGTTCGCTACTATGCACCGAAAGCGCAGGTTATTGCCCTACAGATCGATAATGACCGAGCTAAATTAGATCTTGGTGAGATAAAAGCTAAAGATATTGCTTTTAACTACCAGTATGCTGGTGGGGAAATAACCGTTTATCAGCTAACAGGTAAAGAGCTGAAAAAATATATGGAGTGGTCGGCTGATTATTTCAATCAGGTCAAATCCGGCGATGTCACCTACAGTTTTAATCCGCTACGTCGCGCCTCCAAATATTCTACCAACGACTTTTTTGATGGCGTGACCTATACCATCGATCTACGCCAACCCGCTGGCTCACGTATCACCAACCTGCGTTTTAATGACGGCAGTGTCGTCACTGACAGCATGCCTATTCGTTTAGGTATGAACAGCTATCGCATGGGGCATTTAACACAGAAAGGCGGGATACTTGAAGGCCAGATATTCCCGATATTGTCTGATACCAAAGCTGAGTTTGGCGAAGAGGAAGGCACTATCCGTAATCTGACCATTCGCTATCTGACTGAGGTGAAGAAAGGCCAGTATCAGGGAAAAACTGAACAACGCTGGAAACTGGCAGGTCTGGATGGCTATGAACCGCAGCGCCAAATTGTCAGGCAATTAATCAATGATGGGAAAATGACACTCCCGATGACTGAGGATGGCCGCTTTACCAATATCGCGTCAATCAACGTCAAAGATAAGCTGTTTAATGATCAAGCAAGCTACGATGCCGCATTAGCCGCTTTGCGGCAGAAGGTCAGTACGGCGAAAAGCGAACAGAGTAAGCAACAAGCTCAAAATGACATTACGCTGATTACGGCCCTAAATCACTTCTAATACCCAACCCTCACCAAAAACGAGGCTAATCCTCTACCTGGTATCTTTGCTCAAAACGTAAAAAGGCCACCCAAAAAAGGTGGCCATAGGATGTCGAGATAATCGTTATGTTATCTATTCCCATCAACTTAAAGTTGTATCTGCGTTAGCAATAGGCCATAACCCGTCTCAATGACGGGTGGATTTAGCGCCTTGCTACAACTCAAATCATTTTTGGTAACTTACTGAGGTAAAACCATTTTTACCGCTTCACCGATATCAGCCAGACTGCGAACTGTTTTCACACCAGCGGCTTCCAGAGCAGCAAATTTGTCTTCTGCCGTCCCTTTACCACCAGCAATAATTGCGCCAGCATGACCCATACGCTTGCCTTTCGGCGCAGTTACGCCAGCAATGTAACCCACCACCGGTTTGGTCACGTGATCTTTAATATAGGCAGCCGCTTCTTCTTCCGCAGTACCGCCGATCTCACCGATCATCACAATCACTTCTGTTTGTGGATCTTCCTCGAACAGTTTCAGGATATCGATAAAGTTAGACCCTGGGATCGGATCGCCACCAATACCAACGCAGCTTGATTGACCGAAGCCAATATCCGTTGTCTGCTTGACCGCTTCATAAGTCAGGGTACCAGAGCGGGAAACGATACCCACTTTACCCGCCAAATGAATATGGCCTGGCATGATACCGATTTTACATTCATCTGGCGTGATAACACCTGGGCAATTCGGGCCGATCATACGCACGCCGCTTTCTTCCAGTTTCACCTTGATAACCAGCATATCTAATGTAGGAATACCTTCAGTGATACAGATAATCAGCTTAATGCCAGCGTCGATCGCTTCCAGAATCGAGTCTTTACAGAACGGAGCCGGAACGTAGATAACCGAGGCCGTTGCGCCTGTCGTTTCGACCGCTTCACGTACAGTATTAAATACTGGCAGACCCAAATGCTCAGTGCCGCCTTTGCCTGGCGTGACACCGCCAACCATTTTGGTACCGTAGGCAATCGCCTGTTCGGAGTGGAAAGTCCCTTGACCGCCGGTGAAGCCCTGGCAAATAACTTTAGTATCTTTATTGATTAAAATAGACATTATTTACTCCCCACTGCCGCAACAACTTGCTGAGCCGCATCTGTCAGGCTGGTCGCAGCAATGATATTCAAACCGCTGTCTGCCAGTTTCTTGGCACCCAACTCTGCGTTATTCCCTTCCAAACGCACCACCACAGGAACGTTAACGCCGACTTCTGCCACTGCACCAATAATGCCGTCTGCAATTAGATCACAACGTACAATACCACCAAAGATATTCACCAGAACCGCTTTCACCTTGTCGTCAGACAGAATGATTTTAAATGCCTCGGTTACACGTTCTTTGGTTGCGCCACCACCGACATCAAGGAAGTTAGCCGGTTCGCCGCCGTGCAGTTTTACAATGTCCATCGTGCCCATTGCTAAACCTGCGCCATTTACCATACAGCCGATGTTGCCATCCAGCGCGACATAGTTCAGTTCCCACTGTGCAGCCTGCGCTTCACGGGCATCTTCCTGAGACTGGTCACGCATTTCACGCAGCTCTGGTTGACGGAACAATGCATTGCCATCCGCACCCAGTTTGCCATCCAGACACACTAGATCGCCCTGCTTGGTGATCACCAGTGGGTTGATCTCAACCATCGCCAGGTCGCGCTCCAGGAACAGTGCCGCCAGCCCCATAAAGATCTTGGTAAATTGGCTGACCTGTTTGCCGCTCAAACCTAGCTTGAACGCTAATTCACGACCTTGATATGGCTGCGGGCCAGTCAATGGGTCAAGCGCAATCTTGTGAATCAGTTCCGGTGTTTCTTCCGCAACTTTCTCGATTTCAACACCACCTTCAGTTGAAGCCATGAAAATTACACGGCGAGAAGCGCGATCGACCACCGCTCCCAGATACAGTTCTTTATCGATATCAGTCGCTGCTTCAACCAGAATTTGGTGAACTGGCTGGCCATGAGCATCAGTCTGGTAAGTGACCAATTGCTTGCCTAACCATTGCTCGGCGAAAGCACGAATTTCTTCTTTGCTTTTAACCACTTTCACGCCGCCCGCTTTACCGCGACCACCCGCATGAACCTGACATTTTACCACCCAAGGAGCGGAACCGATTTTTGATGCGGCTTCTTCTGCTTCACGAGGCGTGCTACAGGCAAAACCGGTTGGAGCGGGTAAGCCATACCGAGCAAACAGTTGTTTGGCCTGATATTCGTGTAAATTCATGATGTTCTATCCATATAAAGTCTGAAAACGGGGAGAAGCCTACAGTGTCTAGATAACACCGCTCAGGGTTCCACCGTTATTAGCACATAGGTTGTTATGGCATCAGGTGCCTGTAATCCGGGATTTCACCCAGTCAACAGGCAACCTTTACCAGTTATCTTTTTTATACGTCGAGCAGCAGACGAGCCGGATCTTCCAGCATCTCTTTCACCGTAACCAGATAGCCGACAGATTCACGGCCATCGATCAAACGGTGATCGTAGGAGAGCGCCAGATACATCATTGGCAAGATCACTACCTGACCATTAACCGCCATAGGACGATCTTTAATGGCATGCATGCCCAAGATTGCGCTTTGTGGTGGGTTGATGATCGGCGTAGACATCAAGGATCCGAACACGCCGCCGTTAGTAATGGTGAAATTACCGCCGGTCAGTTCTTCAACTTTCAGTTTGCCATCACGGCCTTTAACAGCCAATTCTTTGATTTTTTTCTCAATATCCGCCATACCCAGCGTGTCTACATCACGTAGAACCGGGGTAACCAAGCCGCGCGGAGTCGAAACCGCAATGCTGACATCGAAGTAATTGTGGTAAACCACGTCTTCACCATCGATGGAAGCATTCACTTCTGGATAACGTTTTAGCGCCTCAACAACCGCTTTAATGTAGAAGGACATAAAGCCCAGACGTACACCGTGACGTTTTTCAAAAGCTTCACCGTATTGCTTACGCAAATCCATGATTGGCTGCATGTTGATTTCATTGAAAGTCGTCAACATGGCGGTGCTGTTTTTCGCTTCCAGCAGACGCTCGGCCACCCGCTTGCGCAAGCGAGTCATAGGCACGCGTTTTTCACTGCGGCTACCCAAGGCAGGAACTGGCATTTCTACTTTGGCTTCAGCAACCTTAGGTGCCGCCAGCCTGGTAGCCAAATGCTGGTCTACGTCTTCGCGGGTGATACGCCCACCCACGCCACTGCCTTTGATTGCGCTAGCATCAAGAGAATGCTCGGCAATCAGGCGGCGAATTGCCGGGCTGAGCGCATCGTTGTTCTCTTCTTCCAGGCTGGCGGTTTGACGCTGAGCAGGAGTGGATTCTTTGCTCTGGTTCTTCTCTTCTGTTGGTTTACCTGAGCTGTCACCCGGACGGATACGACCTAGAATCTGGCGGGAAAGTACGGTTGCACCTTCATCTTCCAGAATCGAGTCCAGAATCCCGGCTTCGCTGGCAGGCACTTCAAGTACCACTTTGTCAGTTTCGATTTCTACCAGGACTTCGTCACGTTGAACGCTGTCGCCCGGTTTTTTATGCCAAGTGGCGACTGTCGCATCCGCGACGGACTCAGGTAGGTCAGGAACCAGAATATCTACGCTACTCATTATCTATCCCTTGTGTATTAAACCATTAGCTATTCGACGTTCAACGCGTCATTAACCAGACTCTGTTGCTGTTTCTGGTGCACAGACATATAACCTACTGCCGGAGAAGCCGAAGCTGGGCGACCGGCATAACGTAAAGAGGAACCGAATGGGATCACTTCACGGAAGTTATGTTGACTACAGTACCAGGCACCCTGATTCAGTGGTTCTTCTTGACACCAGACAAAGTCATGTACGTGGGCATACTGCTCCAGAACCGCTTGAACTGCCTGATGCGGGAATGGATATAGTTGCTCGATACGCACAATAGCGACATCTTTTTGATCGTTCTTACGGCGCTGTTCCAATAAGTCGTAATAAACCTTACCCGAACACATTACAACGCGTTTCACCGCTTTTGGATCCAACTCGTCAATTTCACCGATTGCGGGTAGGAAGGTACCGTTAGCCAGTTCATCAAGAGAAGACACCGCCAGTGGATGGCGCAGCAAGGATTTTGGTGACATCACCACTAACGGACGGCGCATACCGCGCAACGCTTGACGGCGTAACATGTGGTAAACCTGAGCCGGAGTGGACGGAATGCACACCTGCATATTTTGTTCGGCGCACAATTGCAGATAGCGTTCCAGACGGGCGGAGGAGTGCTCCGGGCCTTGTCCTTCATAACCATGCGGCAATAACATCACCAGGCCGCACATACGGCCCCACTTCTGTTCACCAGAACTGATGAACTGGTCGATCACTACCTGAGCACCGTTGGCAAAGTCACCGAACTGTGCTTCCCAGATGGTCAGGGTGCGTGGTTCAGCCGTTGCATAACCGTATTCAAAAGCCAGTACCGCTTCTTCAGATAACACTGAATCCCAGACGGTAAAATCACCCTGACCGCTGTGAATATTCGCCAGAGGGATATAAACAGAACCATTTTTCTGATTATGAATAACCGCATGGCGATGGAAGAAAGTACCACGACCCGCATCTTCCCCTGACAGGCGAATCGGAATGCCTTCATCCACCAACGTAGCGTAGGCCAGCGTTTCAGCCGCGCCCCAATCGAATGGCTTGTTTCCTGCCGCCATTTCAGCACGATCGCCGTAGATTTTTGCTACGCGAGACTGCATTTCAACGGCTTCCGGAGCCTGACTGATCCGACGCGCCAGCTCTTGCAGACGTTTCATTTCAACTTTGCTCGGATATTCCTCATCCCACTCATGGTTCAGATACGGAGACCAGGTAAAAGATTGCAGATTCATCGGACGCCATTCTTCAACCACGCAATCTCCGTGATCCAGCGCATCGCGATACAGGTTGACCATTTCCGTGGCATCTTCCTGGCCAGCAATTTTTTGCTCAGTCAGCTTGTCAGCATAGATTTTGCGCGGCGTTGGGTGTTTTTTAATCTTCTGATACATCACTGGCTGAGTGGCACTTGGCTCATCGGCTTCGTTATGGCCGTGGCGGCGGTAACAGACCAGATCGATCATCACGTCACGTTTAAAGGTGTTACGGAAATCCAACGCCAGACGGGTAACAAACGCCACAGCTTCAGGATCATCAGCATTGACGTGGAAAATCGGCGCCTGCACCATTTTGGCAATATCGGTACAGTATTGGGTGGAACGAGCATCCTGCGGATTGGACGTAGTGAAACCAATCTGGTTGTTAATGACAATACGCACGGTACCGCCAACTTCATAACCCCGCGCCTGCGACATATTCAGGGTTTCCTGAACTACGCCCTGCCCTGCAATGGCCGCATCACCGTGAATGGTGATTGGCAGAACCATATTGCTGCGGGCTTTATCAAGACGGTCACGACGGGCACGAACAGAGCCGATCACCACTGGGCTGACAATTTCCAGGTGAGAAGGGTTAAAGGCCAGCGCCAAGTGAACCAGGCCGCCTTCGGTTTCTACGTCGGAAGAGAAGCCTTGGTGATATTTAACGTCACCGGTACCCAAATGTTCTTTATGCTTGCCAGCAAACTCATCGAACAGATCTTCCGGTTTTTTACCCAACACGTTGATCAGGACGTTCAGGCGACCACGGTGAGCCATCCCCAATACCACTTCACGGGTACCGTTTTTCCCTGCGTGACGGATCATTTCTTTCAGCATGGTGATTAACGAGTCGCCGCCTTCCAGCGAAAATCGTTTAGCTCCGGGGAATTTGGCGCCTAAATAACGCTCCAGCCCTTCCGCAGCCGTCAGCTCGCTCAGGAAACGACGTTTCTCATCATTACTGAACGTTGGTTTCCCTACGACAGATTCGATGCGTTGCTGAATCCAGCGTTTCTCTTCCGTGTTGGTGATATGCATATACTCGGCACCGATAGACCCGCAATAGGTCTGTTTCAGCGCGGCATACAGATCAGCCAACTTCATGGTTTCTTTGCCGATGGCAAAAGAACCGACGTTGAAAGTGTTCTGGAAGTCTTCTTCGGTCAGGTGATGGTAAGCAGGTTCAAGGTCTGGCACCTCTTCCTGTTTCCACAACCCCAGAGGATCAAGATTTGCATGCTGATGACCGCGGAAGCGGAAGGCGTTGATTAGCTGCAACACCTTAACTTGTTTGGCATCAGTATCAGGATCGTTGATCGCGGAGTGATAACGAGTGGTGTCTTTCGCCAGCCGGCGGAAGTACTCACGCGTTTGAGAGTGTAATTGATCAGGTTTTACACCCGTAGTCGGTAGCTGTTGAAATATTGAACGCCAGCTATCATCAACGGAACCAGGGTCTGTCAAAAAATCTTCATAGAGCTGCTCTATGTAGGACTGGTTTGCGCCCGCCAGATAGGAGGAATCCAGCCAGACCTTCATTGCGCCGTTCTGCATCATGATCCCTTAAGCTTTAAAGCTTCAGTTTTCGCCGTGGTTAACATATATACCGTGAAGTAAACGGTTTGCCGTAAAGACGGTTCACTCGACGTGCTCGATGCACGTTCTGTTATGGACCTTATCGGCCCCTTTCAAGGAACCTCTAGAAACAGACACATCGCCAGTTTTTAGAGATTCCCTACCTTTTTATATCACCTGGGAAGAAACTCCCAGGCGACATAAACTCATATCACGCACTTCGTTGCAATAACATAGACTTAATATGGCCTATTGCGCGAGTAGGATTAAGGCCTTTTGGGCAAACACTCACACAATTCATAATACTGTGACAACGGAAGACACTAAAAGCGTCGTTAAGGTCATCCAAACGGGGTTGCGTTTCAGTATCGCGGCTATCAATCAGGAAACGGTAAGCGGCGAGCAAACCGGCCGGGCCGACAAATTTATCCGGATTCCACCAGAACGACGGACAAGAGGTTGAACAACAGGCGCACAGGATACATTCGTACAAACCATCCAGTTTTGCCCGCTCTTCCGGCGACTGAAGATGTTCACGAGCGGGCGGATTTTTGCCATCATTGAGCAGATAGGGCTTAATTTTCTCGTATTGGGTGTAGAACTGCCCCATATCAACCACTAAATCACGTACGACTGGTAGCCCCGGTAATGGGCGGATCACTATCTTCTTATTGCCATTGACCAATGCCGATACCGGCGTGATGCAAGCCAGACCATTTTTACCGTTCATGTTCAGGCCATCAGAGCCGCAAACGCCTTCACGGCATGAGCGACGGAATGACAGGGTTGGATCTTGTTCTTTCAACTGGATAAGTGCGTCCAGCAGCATCATATCCCGGCCTTCTTCCGCTTCCAGGCTGTAATCCTGCATATGCGGCGCGTCGTCAACGTCCGGGTTATAACGATAAATCGAAAATTCGAGTTTCATGACTCACTCCTCCGCAACGGGTTAACTCGGTAAACACATCAGTAAGAACGCACTTTCGGCGGGAAAGCCGCGCGTAGCTTCGGCTGCATGTTCACCTCACGACGGGTCATGCTCTCAGTTTTCGGCAGATACAACGAGTGGCACAACCAGTTCGCATCGTCACGCTCCGGGAAGTCGAAACGGCTGTGTGCGCCACGACTTTCGGTGCGGAAGTTAGCGGAGACTGCGGTGGAAAACGCGGTTTCCATCAAATTTTCCAGTTCCAGACATTCAATGCGCTGGGTATTAAATTCACTGGAAGTATCGTCCAAGCGCGCATTTTTCAGACGTTCACGAATCACTTTCAGCTCTTCCAATCCCTTAGCCATAGCATCGCCTTCGCGGAATACCGAGAAGTTGTTCTGCATACAGGCCTGCAAGGCTTTGCGGATCTCAACTGGATCTTCGCCTGACGGGGTGTTGTTCCAGCGGTTCATCCGATCCAGAGAGGCATCGATATCAGAATCACTGGCATCGCGACTCGGCCCCTGTTCCATTAATGATTCTTGCAAATGCATACCGGCAGCACGACCAAACACCACCAGATCCAGCAGCGAGTTACCGCCCAAGCGGTTAGCGCCATGCACCGAGACGCAGGCAATTTCGCCCACGGCAAACAGACCTGGAATCACCACGTCTTCACCTTTTTCATTCACGGTAATAGCCTGACCGGTTACTTTGGTCGGAATTCCGCCCATCATATAGTGACAGGTCGGAATCACCGGAATCGGCTCTTTAACCGGATCAACGTGAGCAAAGGTGCGGGATAATTCAAGAATGCCCGGCAGACGGGATTCCAGAACATCTTTACCCAAATGATCCAGTTTCAGCTTGGCATGTGGACCCCAAGGACCGTCACAGCCGCGACCTTCGCGAATTTCGATCATGATCGAGCGCGCCACCACATCGCGCCCCGCCAGATCTTTGGCATTTGGCGCATAGCGTTCCATAAAGCGTTCGCCGTGTTTATTCAGCAAATATCCGCCTTCACCACGACAACCTTCGGTCACCAACACGCCCGCGCCCGCGATACCGGTTGGGTGGAACTGCCACATTTCCATATCCTGAACCGGTACACCGGCACGCAATGCCATGCCGATACCGTCACCGGTATTAATATGAGCGTTGGTGGTGGACTGATAAATACGCCCTGCACCACCGGTCGCCAACACCGTTGCTTTTGCTTTGAAATACACCACTTCGCCGGTTTCGATACAGATGGCGGTACAACCAACAAAGGCACCGTCCTGATTCTTAACCAAATCCAACGCATACCACTCGGAGAAAATAGTGGTGTGGTTTTTCAAGTTCTGTTGATAAAGCGTATGTAACAACGCATGGCCGGTACGATCAGCTGCCGCCGCAGTACGTGCCGCCTGACCTTCACCAAAGTTCAGTGACTGCCCCCCGAACGGACGCTGATAAATAGAGCCATCTTCCAGACGGGAGAAAGGCAGCCCCATGTGTTCAAGTTCCAACACCGCTTCCGGGCCAGTTTTACACATATATTCAATCGCATCCTGGTCACCGATATAATCGGAGCCTTTCACCGTGTCATACATGTGCCATTCCCAGTTATCTTCATGGGTGTTACCCAGCGCAACGGTAATACCGCCCTGCGCTGATACCGTATGGGAACGGGTTGGAAATACTTTGGAAATCAGGGCACAAGACAGCCCCATTTGAGAAATCTGCAAGGCGGCACGCATACCCGCACCACCCGCACCCACAACAACAGCATCAAACTCTCTGACCGGCAGTTTCATTTAAGCTCCCCACACCACAATAGTTCCGTACAATAAGTAGACCAGTAACGTGATAACCACGACCAGTTGTAACACCAGCCGCAATGCTAATGGCTTTATATAGTCTGTGAGTACCTGCCACAGCCCAATCCACGCGTGAGCGAGAATCGACAACAGTGTCAGCAAGGTAAAGACTTTGGTGATGGAAGAGGCGAAAAAGCCACGCCAGATTTCGTAGGTGATATCCGGGGCAATAGCAACAAAGCCCAAGATGTAGAGTACAAACAGGGTAATGACGATCGCAGACGCACGCAGAAGCAGCCAATCGTGTACACCATTACGCCCTAATGCAGAAGCATTGCTTACCATACCAAGACTCCAGCCAGAACTGACAGCACCAAGGTTAATCCCATTGCCACTTGGGCAGAACGGGTACCCGCAGCCAAACTCTCTTCGATATAACCAAAATCCATTAATACGTGGCGGATACCGACGATGATGTGGTAGGCCAACGCAGTGAGGATTCCCCAGAAGATGAATTTAACAATGAAGCTATTCATGATGGCAGCGGCCTGCATGAATCCCTCGGAAGACGAGAGAGACAAACCCAGTAGCCAGAGGAGGATACCCACAGCAACGAAGGTAATGACGCCAGAGACTCGATGTAAGATGGACGCGATCGCAGTAATAGGAAATCGGATGGTTTGCAGATCCAAGTTGACAGGTCTTTGTTTTTTCACGGTTTTGCCCACACAGCTCTTATTATTTTCCTTCCTCCGGCCTGGGCAGGGATCAGACAGCATTAAGAGTCGTAACCCTTCACATCACAAATTTCGATACCACGTCCTGAGTACAAAAAATGTGTGCTCTGTATAACGCTGGGTGCTCCTACTTCAGGGTAATCCGGAGACCTAGCGGCAGTATAGGGGGTTCACATTCTTATTACAATTCCCACACAAACTGATTAATAACATTTCCCTTGAACAGTGATTAGGATCACGATTCACACAATTTAAATAAAATTAATTATCTGATTTGACAAAGAATAAACACTTCCATTACAACTAAGGGCTAAATAAGCTCTATGATGCGTGAAAGGTCTACAGATACACTTCCCCATGAGCATGAGTTATGCAACAGTGTATAAAGTAAATATCCACACATAGACTGTAGGCAATGATAAGAAGAATATAAGTATCCGACAAATCATTAACAATCACGTAACGTCACCTGACTCTTCAGCGTGTTGGACAACCGACCTATTAGCAACATGCTCTGTGCCCTAAATCGCGACTTGAACGATGAAAAAACAGAGTGCTGCTGATAATCTGAAAAACGCGTCGCAGGCACAAAAGACATTACCGTTGTTAAGGATTTTAAAATATAGCGCTAAGGAGACTGTAAATGGCTGACAAGAAAGCGACGCTAAATTTGACTGGCGAAGCAGCGATTGAACTGGGCGTACTCACCCCGACTCTGGGCACCGATGTTATCGATGTACGAACTTTAGGTTCCAAAGGCTATTTTACCTTTGATCCCGGGTTTACCTCCACGGCGTCTTGCGAATCCAAAATCACCTTTATTGACGGCGATGAAGGTATTTTGCTGCATCGTGGCTTCCCTATCGATCAGTTAGCAAAAGAATCCACCTATCTGGAAGTGTGCTACATCCTGCTGTACGGCGAAACACCGACGGCGGAAGAATACGCCACCTTCAAAACCACCGTAACCCGCCACACCATGATTCACGAGCAGATTACCCGTTTGCTGCAAGGCTTCCGTCGTGACTCTCATCCGATGGCGGTACTCTGTGGTGTAACTGGCGCACTGGCCGCTTTCTATCACGATGCACTGGATGTTAACAACGAGCGCCATCGCGAAATAACCGCCTTCCGTCTGCTGTCCAAAATGCCGACCGTTGCCGCGATGTGCTACAAATATTCGTTGGGTCAACCGTTCGTTTATCCACGTAACGACCTGTCTTACGCTGGCAATTTCCTGCACATGATGTTTTCCACTCCGTGTGAGGAGTATAAAGTGAATCCGGTGCTGGAACGCGCCATGGATCGTATCTTGATTCTGCACGCTGACCATGAGCAAAACGCCTCCACCTCTACCGTGCGTACTGCAGGCTCTTCCGGTGCCAACCCGTTTGCCTGCATTGCGGCAGGGATCGCTTCCCTATGGGGACCCGCTCACGGCGGCGCGAACGAAGCCTGTCTGAAAATGTTGGAAGAAATAAAGACGGTTGAGCACATTCCTGAATTTATCCGTCGTGCCAAAGATAAAAATGACTCATTCCGTCTGATGGGATTTGGTCATCGTGTTTACAAAAACCATGACCCGCGCGCCACGGTAATGCGTGAAACCTGCCATGAGGTGTTAAAAGAACTCAACCTGAATGACAACCTGCTGGAAGTGGCGATGGAGCTGGAACGTATCGCGCTGAACGACCCGTACTTCATTGAGAAAAAACTGTACCCGAACGTGGACTTCTACTCAGGTATCATCCTGAAAGCCTTGGGGATTCCTTCTTCCATGTTTACAGTCATCTTTGCGATTGCTCGCACCATCGGCTGGATTGCCCACTGGAATGAAATGCATGACGAAGGTCTGAAAATTGCTCGTCCGCGTCAGCTTTATACCGGTTATGCCGAGCGTGAATTTAACAGTCAGTTGAAGAAATAAGCCGACTGCTAGTTTTTGGTCTGAGTTCAATACGTTGCGGAACTCAGACCTTTTATTTTTATTTAAATAACTTTAATAATTAATATATCAATTTTATTTTAACACCAAATATCAAATTATCTTTTTATGATATAAAATGATTCGTCACTAAGCGAAAATTTTATTTTCCCTTGGAGGCGTTATGGAATTCCCTCGATTAAATAGAACTCACATTTCATTGAAAGTGATGAAGTATAATTTATCTAGCAACAAAGCAATAAAAGGTTTCAAGTTGGTAAGATCCAGACCGGATATTAAATTAAACTTACATCCAAAGCAGGCGAGTCCCGTCCAGTTTTACAAGGCGTTTAATATTAAGGCTTTTTTAGCCAACTCAGATGCCCCCGTACATCTGCACAAACCTTTTTGTGCATATATTAGTGATTTCAGGGGAACGGGTGAATCTGGGATCATGATACATGGTACCCCATGTGGGAATTATGCTGTAACTCCAGGACCAGTAGAATATATTATTGATTCTAAAACCATCGAGAGTAAAAATACCAGATACTTCACTGCCACTCAGTTAGTTCAGTATATCAATACGCAGTCGGGAATAAATTTAAAAGAAGATACAAAGCGATTACATGTCGCGGCTTGTTACGCGGGAAAGCCGGGAGGACTGGCTGATCAACTAGCAACTATTTTAAATAAAAAAACCGTTAGTTATAGTGATGGTAAGATACTCGCAATAAGTGTTGCTGATATTTTAGGGAATAAGAAATCCTTATTAGATGATGGGAATAAAATATTGGCAAATAAAAGATTTACGCATCAAATAAGTATCGAAGCACAACCCACCGAACACCCCCCATCAGTAAAATCAACACCGGTCTAAGCTCAGCGACCAAGGATAAAAGAACTCACTGAATATTAAAGGAAAAATGGGCTAACGCTCACTTTTCCTTGTGATATTTTCATATGAAAATCAATGAATCGCGCCGCCAGCAATCTGCAAATCATGATCAATCTGCAAAGCAATGGAAATCGCTAGCTCCAATGCAACCAGCACCGATTGCGCTGACATACTCGGCGCACCGGGGTGGTTGACAGCTTGTTCCGGCAAATAAGGGATATGAATAAAACCACCTTTGACATTGCCGGACTGATTTAACCGATGTAATAACCCATACATAACATGATTACAAACATAGGTACCTGCGGTCTGGGAAACCGAGGCAGGAATGCCAGCATCCCTGATCCCCTGCACCATGGCTTTAATGGGTAAACGGGTAAAGTAAGCTGCCGGGCCAGCGTCAATGATCGGCTGATCCACCGGTTGTTGACCTTTATTGTCTGGAATGCGGGCATCATCAATATTAATCGCCACTCGCTCAATAGTCATATCAGCGCGCCCCCCAGCTTGCCCGATAGCCAGTACCAGCGCTGGCTGTAGCTCATCTATTGCCACATTTAGCGCCGTCAATGCTTCACCAAAAACACAAGGTAACTGGCGCGCCACAACTCTGACCCCACCCAACATTAAATCATTCAGTTGCCTGACCACTTCCCAAGAGGGATTGACTCTCTCACCATCAAATGGCTCAAAACCGGTAATCAACACATTTTTCATCACTTCTCCTACAGGAACATCAGGAAATAGAGCAAGAATACGTTAACAATCAATAACGTTACGCCAGTTGGAATCTGTGCTTTAATCACCGCATTTTTATCCGGCAACTCCAATAATGCCGCCGGCACAATATTAAAGTTAGCGGCCATTGGCGTCATTAAGGTACCGCAATAACCGGAAAACATCCCGATTGCCGCCATCACCGCCGGATTACCGCCGTGCTGTAATACCAAAATTGGTATGCCGACCCCAGCAGTGACAATGGGGAAAGCAGCAAAAGCATTACCCATAATCATGGTCAGTACCGCCATGCCGATAGCATAGACGGCTACGGCAATAAAGCGATGATCGACTGCCAGATATTCCTGCGTTAAATGCGCTATCGCCGTTCCTACGCCCGCAGTGGTAAATAACAGCCCCAAAGTGGCCAGAATCTGCGGCAGAATAAAGGCCCAACCGATAGAGTCCAGCAAGCGACGAGCCTCCTGAATCGGCTGCGCAGCAGTTTCACCCGTCATGGCCACAGCAATGATCAGGCCAAGCACACAGCCCAATGTCATCGAGAATAACGTAACCAAAGTGGCATGATTACCGGCACCAAATACCCACAAATCTAACGCCGGAATATTATTGAACAGTAAAACGCCAATCACCGTGACAATAGGTATAGCCAGCGCTGGAATAAACAGTCGGTTCCCCAAACGTTTGGCACTCACCTCACGTTCAACTGGCGTACGCTGATGGTAGCTACCAAGACGTACACCACCCAAACCGGCGATCAGCGCCATAATGACCACCACAACACCGACCGCAATATTCAGGATGCGTTTTTCATCCGGCCCCTCTCCCGCCAACGTATTTGCCAAACGGTATGTCCAGTCGCCCACCAGGAAGACCATGCCATACAAACCCCAAAACAGGCCGGTAGTGATACGACGCGGATTAGCCTTATCGCGAAAGGACATCAAGGCCACGATCAGCAAAACCGAGCCGGCTAACCAGTAAAGATATTGTTGTTGGAAAATCATTTTGACGCCCCTTTTTCAGCCAGTGCCGACTGATTCAGCGCCGTCAATTCTGCCGCCAGTTGCTTGTCCAAACGTTGCAAGCGATAGGCGTGAATGATAAAGGCACAAATTGCGGTTGGAATTCCCCACAGAGCAATATGTAGCGGCTCGGTTTGGATGCCGCCGGATTCCAGCATAAAGTTATGCATAAAAATAATGGCACCGAAGGCGACAAAAATATCTTCTCCGAAGAATAGCCCGACGTTATCCGTTGCTGCCGACATGGCACGCAGGCGATAGCGTACTTTCTCTGGCAATTCCCCATAACGGGTTTCCGCAGCGCCCTCCGCCATCGGTGCCAACAGCGGACGCACCATTTGCGGGTGACCACCCAGACTGGTCAAACCCAGCGCTGCCGTGGCTTCGCGGATAAACAGATAGACAATCAGCAGACGACCAGAAGTCGCACTCTTAATTTGCGAAATCCAGCTTTGCGCCCGCTCTTTCAAGCCGTGGCGTTCCAGCAGACCGATAACTGCCAGCGGCAATAATAGAATCAATGGCAGGTTTCGAGTATTAAGAAAACCTTCACCCAATTTTTCCAAAATAGTGGCGATCGGCATTAAGGCCGCAACACCGGTAATAATACCCGCGGTAATCACCACCAATACGGCATTAATTCGCATTAAAAATCCGATGATAATGGCGGCGATACCGATAAGCGGCCAGAGATTAACTGTTGCTTCCAAATCTATTCTCCTGGGTTCTAATGAAGTTTTAACTGAATCCGCCCGAGCCAGGCGGTTATGATTATTGGTGCCCTATTAATCAGCACTGATGCTGATATTGTGCTGGATGAAACTGTCATAAAGACGGCGGGCAAAGACCAACGCATGTTCACCATCGCCGTGCACACAAACGGTATCCGCCTGTACCGCTACCCATGTTCCTTCCCGCGCCTGAACCCGCTGTTGCTGTACCATGGCCAGCGTTTGGGATAATGCCTGGGCATCGCTGTTGATCAGTGCATCTGGCTCATTACGAGGAACCAACGAACCATCAGCCTGATAGCGGCGGTCGGCGAACACTTCTTGCCGCGTTTGTAAACCGGCACGCTGCCCGGCAAGAATCAATTCACTCCCCGCCAGACCAACCAAACGTAAAGTAGGATCAACGGCTTTCACCGCCCGTGCAATCGCATCAGCCAACTGTGGATCGCGAGCCGCTTGGTTATATAACATGCCGTGTGGCTTCACATGCTGCATACGACCACCTTCGGCTTTCACCACCGCCGCCAACGCGCCTAGCTGATAAACCACTTGCGCGTAAACGGTTTCCGGTGGCAATTTCATCGCCGTGCGGCCAAAATTCTCCCGATCAGGAAAGCTGGGATGAGCACCGATCGCCACACCAAACTCCATGGCCCAGCGTACCGACTGGCGCATGATTTCTGCATCACCGGCATGGAATCCACAGGCGATATTCGCGGAACTGACCCACTGTAGTAGCTCGCGATCGTTGGCGCAGCCTTCGCCAAGATCAGCGTTTAAATCTACCTTCATTTGGCCTCCAGCGGACGAAAGCCTGCGGCTAAACCGAATTCAATCTGCTGTAAATAAAGCTGTTGTTCGGCCTTGGCTTGCAGCGCATCTTCAAGGGTAGACTTGACAAAATGCACCGATTCGCCCAAGCGAATCTGCGCCAAATGGAAGAGATCGGCTTCGATCACGCAGGCAATTCGCGGGTAACCACCGGTAGTCTGTGCATCTGCCATCAACACAATCGGCAGGCCGTTATGGGGAACCTGCACCACACCGGGCAATAAGCCGTGAGACAGCATTTCCCGCTGAGTAGTACGAGCCAATGCCCCGCCGGTCAGTCGATAGCCCATACGATTACTTTGTGGACTAAGCTGCCAGGCACTGCGCCAAAACGCCTCTTGCGCACTGGCTGAGAATTGGTGATATTCTGGCCCAGGAACAGCGCGTACTCGGTTGCCGAATAATAATTGTTTGATTCCAACGGATGCATTAGGTAAACGGGTCACTTTGCCCAGTGGCAGTTCGTCACCTTCTTTAATTAATCGCCCCTGATGACCACCAAATCCAGCCTTCAGATCAGTACTGCGTGAGCCAAGCATTTCGGGCACGTCAATACCGCCGGAAATAGCCAGATAACTACGCATTCCCCGCACCGGTACGCTGAGCTGAATACGCTGACCCGCTTTGACCGGATAACGCCAGCCAGTCCATAAGGATTGATGATCAAGTTTGCTATCACAGCCAGCACCAGTGACGGCAATCCAGCCAGCTTGGGTAAATTCCGCGCTGAATTGTCCTAGGGTAATTTCAAGAGCCGCATCACCGGGCGCATTGCCGACCAGCATATTGGCCATTTTTAACGCTGGCAGATCCAGCCCCCCACCCTGGCTGATCCCCAAGCGACGGAAACCGGGCCGTCCTTCATCCTGAATAGTGGTATAGATACCCGCACGGATAATTTTTAACATACTCCCTCCTTCATCGGCACAAAGCGCACGTTATCGCCGGGCCGTAGCAAGGTTGGTGGCATTTCCAGCGGGTTAAACAGTGCCAGTGCAGTACGGCCAATCAACTGCCAGCCACCGGGCGTCGCCAGCGGATAAATACCCGTCTGGCTGCCACCGATGCCGACAGAACCCGGAACGACCACCAGCCGTGGTTCAGCACGACGGGGGGTGGACAGCGCCTCTGGCATACCGCCCAAATAGGAAAATCCGGGCTGGAAGCCAAGGAAATAGACGATATAGCTTGCAGCAGAATGGCATGCTACTACCTGACGTGGCGTTAAGCCGGTATGACGGGCAACCTCATCCAGATCGGGGCCAGCTGCGCCACCGTAAATCACCGGAATATCAATATCACGGGATTCCAGTTGCAAAGATTCACCGTCTTCCCACCAGCGCTGTAAACGTTCAATAGCATCCCATGCCGTTTGTTGCGGATTTTCCAACAACAGCGTTAAGTTATTCATGCCAGGAATAGCTTCACGTACATCAGGATGATGAATCAAACGATCCGCCAACCCCCAGATACGTTGTTGGTTTTCCAGCGTCACCGGCGGCTCAAGTTCCAGAACTACCGCGCTTTCTCCCAAAAGGTAACATCGTGCTCGTTGCAATCCTGTTCTCCCTGTTTTTTATAAGACTTTGACTGTTTCTGAAATTTAATAATTATTAGTCAGGAATACATAATTATGCTTTAGCGTATTAAAACTGTCAATAGCCGGGTAACAACAGAAGATGGGAGATTAATCAACAAATAAGGGTGAAAAAGCCATATTAGCCACAAAAAAAACAGTATTTTCCTATTTTAAAGGCATATTTTATTCTTTGAAGGTTTTTTTTCTTATTTAGAATCAGTAGCAAGGTATTAAAGATTATGAGAAATCTCATCTCTACCCATAATTATGCATTAAAGTGGATTTTAATCGGATAAAAAGGCGTAGTCTTTGGTTTTCGCCAAGATAAGTCATGCCATCCGCTGATAGGATGGCGTGAAGTATTCAATGCTCAGGCCGGATTGGGAATATCGATAAACGTCACGTCAAAACCCTGTTGCGCCGCCAGCCATTCCCCCAGAGCTTTAATACCATAACGCTCGGTAGCATGGTGCCCGGCCGCATAGAAATTCACCCCCATTTCACGGGCAATATGAATGGTCTGCTCGGAAACCTCACCAGTAATAAAGGCATCAACCCCAAAATCAGCGGCCTGTTGAATATAGCCCTGCCCACCACCGGTACACCAAGCCACGCGGCGAATTTCTGCTGGTGCATGGTCACCGCAATGCAATACCGAACGACCCAACAGTGCTTCCAAACGTTCTTTCAGCGCCAAATTAGTGATCGGTTGCTCAAACTGACCATAGGGCAGCAAGGCCTCGATCTCGCCCTTTACATCAATATTCAACAGCTTGGCTAATTGGGCATTGTTACCCAAAGTAGGATGCGCATCTAACGGCAAATGGTAACCGTACAGATTAATATCTTCGGTCAGCAGGGTTTTTAACCGATTCCGTTTCATACCTCGCACCATCACTGGCTCGTTTTTCCAAAAATAGCCGTGGTGAACCAGAATCGCATCAGCTCGATGCTCAACGGCGGCATCCAGCAATGCCTGGCTGGCGGTAACACCAGTGACAATCCGCTGAACATCAGGGCGTCCTTCTACCTGTAAACCGTTCGGCGCATAATCCTGAAAGGCCGTGGTATTCAGTTGGGTGTTAAGCAGGATTTCCAATTCATCATTACGCATGCTTTTATCTCGTACCATCGTTATTGGCGTTAACATACCCGCCAACTTCTGTGAAAGCAAACCGGCGAATTTTAGAATTGCTGGCGCTCACCCTGATCCATAAAGATAAATTTAACGCCAAGATCATTCCCTTGCTGTAATTCGTCGGCAATGATCTGACGGCTATTTACCCCCTGTTGCAGGGAAGGTTTAATATGGCTGATCACCACCGGCAGGTCTTTCAACGGCTGCTTACTCTCACCACTGTATTTCGCCAAATTCTTCAGCTCTGTCAGTAACCATTTGGGTGTCAAATGACCATAAAGTTTGCCGTCAGCCACATTATTTGGGTAGGAAACCTCAATAATGATGCCCTTCAACTGCTGCTGTTTGACTTTTTCACCCAAAATGCGCCAGATCTGATCGAGATTCTTTGAGTTCTCCACCGCGTCCGAACCCGTATCACCAAAATAGGCAAAGGACTCATTGTTTTGGCTAATCAATAGCATCGAGGATGGGGATTGATCGTGGCTAAGGGGATAAATTTCGCCGAGCAGTCGGGTGAGTCCAATGGTGAAACTCTGGGCGGGTCGTTTCGCCTCCAAACGATAAGTTCCCAGGCGTGTGCCGCTACCCGAATCGGTAAAGTTCGGCCAGACACGCCAGTTAAAATAGTAATTTCTCAGCGTTTCTACGGTCGAAGCCGTGCCATAAAGGGTTTTTTTACTGTCTTCTGGAGAGGCAATAATCAGCCCAGCCACATGGTCTAGATGGGCATGACTGATAAAATAACTGTTAATACGCTGACGGAGAATATAACCCTGACGAGTAAAAGGTGCCGCCATTTGATCAGTAACATCGGCGAAATGGCCGTTATCCAACGCCTTACTGATGCCTGGTAGTAGCGAACCGGCATCCAATGCCAAATAAAGTGGATTATTATCACCACGAATTAAATACGAAGTGAGATTGCCATCGCTGACGCCACCGTCTACCCCGAGGGCGACCACCTCAAATCCTCCCCAGCTCAATGAAGAATAAAGACTAAAAATCAGGGCTAACCCTTTGTTGAACATACTGGCTCCTTGCTATTAACTCTTTTGGGGATGAAACCGTCTGGCGGCCTCAAATGCAGCCAGGGTATCCAGTCTGGCTTGCTTGTGATCAACCATCGGCAACGGATAGTCCAGATGTTGCTGTTGCCGCTGCGCCCAACGCCAAGGTTGATGAATATCACTGGCTGGTACCGCCGCTAACTCAGGTAACCAGTGACGGATAAAGACACCGTGTTTATCGAATCGCTCCCCTTGGGTTGTCGGGTTGAAAATACGAAAATAAGGTGCCGAATCCGTGCCAGTGGATGCTGCCCATTGCCAACCGCCGTTATTGGCAGCCAGATCACCGTCTAACAATTTGGACATGAAATAACGCTCGCCTTGACGCCAATCCACCAATAAATCTTTGACCAAAAAACTGGCCGTTATCATTCGCAGCCGATTATGCATCCATCCAGTAGCATTCATCTGGCGCATAGCTGCATCAACAATCGGATAACCGGTCATGCCCTGTTGCCATGCCTGTAGCCTCTCTGCGTCAGTGTTCCATCGTACCTCATCCGTCCAGCCAATAAATGGGCGATGCTGGCATAATCGCGGATAAGCGACCAAGAGATGCCGATAAAACTCACGCCAAATCAGTTCATTAAGCCAGCTAAAGGCACCGCTATCTGGCTGTTCCAACATATCAGGGCATTCAACCCTCAGCCGGTTAAAGCACTGACGAGGGGATAATTGCCCGATTGCCAGATAAGGCGATAACTGGCTGGTTCCGGCAATGGCTGGCAAATCTCGCTGTTGGTGATAATCCCGCACCGGTTCCCGGCAAAACTGACGCAAACGCTGCAATGCCGCCTCTTCTCCTGCTGGAAACAGGACGCTATCCACGTTTTCAGTCGGATAGTCGAACGGCGCAAGTGGCTGGATGGTGGTAATCGGCTCTCCACGAGCTCTCGGTGCTGGTACACACTGGCAATCACTTATTAATAAGCGTTGAATAAAAGCGCGACGAAACGGGGTATAAATCTTATACATATCGCCGTTTCCAGTCAGTACGCTACCAGGTGCCAATAGTAGGCTGTCGTGATATCCCTGACAGGCAACTTGCCCGCGCAAACTGTCTTCCAGTTCAGCATCACGTCGCCGTTCATTCAATTCATATTGATGATTATAAAACAGTTTATCGACCTGTTTTTCCCGGCTGAAAGCCGCTAACCAACGCCGCGAGGCATCAAAATCATGGCATTGGTGGTAATACAAAGGGATACTGCGCAAAGCGAGCGCCTGCTGTAAACATTGTAGATTTTGCTGGATAAAGGTTGCTTGCTTTGGCGACATATTATGAGCGGCCCACTGCTGTGGCGTAGCAATAAATACCGCGATCACCTGAGCCTGCGGATCCTGACAAGCGGCGTGCAGTGCCAGATTATCCGTGACACGCAGGTCATGACGAAACCAGATTAGGTGGGTGGCCATTATTATCCTTTTGTCTAACTAAATAGAGATAACCGATTCACTCAAACCCAGTACGTGAGGATTCTGAGCACTGCGTAATCCCGAAATGGCGACGCGCAGTAGCCGATCACTGACCAAGTCGAGGGCGTAGCGAGCTAGCCAACTTCGGGTGCGCCCAGCGCACAAGAACCGGAGCGTACACATAGTACGTGAGGATTCTGAGCACTGCGTAATCCCGAAATGGCGACGCGCAGTAGCCGATCACCGACCAAGTCGAGGGCGTAGCGAGCTAGCCAACTTCGGGTGCGCCCAGCGCACAAGAACCGGAGCGTACACATAGTACGTGAGGATTCTGAGCACTGCGTAATCCCGAAATGGCGACGCGCAGTAGCCGATCACCTAGTGACCGTAGCGCAACCGCAACGCTTCCGGATACGGATCAAAATACCGCTGCTGCGCTAAATACGGGTCTGGATATTCCGCCATATAGTGTTTTATTAACGTTATTGGTGCTAATAGCGGCTGCATGCCTTGTCGATAGCGATCGATTAGCTGGGCTAGCTCTTGCCTTTGAGCTGGATTGAGATGGCGGCGGAAATAACCTTGCACGTGCATTAATACGTTGGTGTGATTACTTCGGGTGGCTTTGTTGGCGAGCAGGTGCATGAGTCGAAGGCGGTATTCTTTGGCGAAATCTTCCAGTGATGTCCATTGGTCCATGGTGGCAACAAACGGCCCTATCTGACGATATTCTGGTTGGGAATGAGCCAGCAATGACAGTTTGTAGCGGCTATGAAACGCCATCAGGCCACCACGGGTTAACCCTTCTTTCCATAGGGCATTGAGCTCGGCCAGGGCATAGATGCGTTCGACAAAATTCTCACGCAGTTGTGAGTCTTGTAGACGACCGTCTTCTTCTATTGGTAGCCACGGCATCTGTTTGAGTAATTCCTGAGCAAAAATACCGGTGCCATTTTTTTTCGAGAAATCGCCTTTTTCGCTGTAAACCCGGACTCGCTCCATGCCGCAGCTAGGTGATTTTGCACACAGAATGTAGCCGCATAAGTGACCGAAATGCTTAACCCTTTCCATCGAGAAGCTTTGCATGGCAGCGGTCATGTCCTGACTGTCATCATTGCTGGAACGAATGATGACTTTATCTTGCTGGCGTACCAGGCGCAATGCTGGGCGAGGTGACGGCAAGCCGATGGCCATTTCTGGGCATACCATTTCAAACTCTATATAAGGAGCCAATTCTTCAGTCGCAAAACCCAGTTTTTTATGTCCGCCATCAAAGCGAACGGTACTGCCAAGCAGGCAAGCACTGATACCCACTGGAATTTTTTCACCCATCGTTCACTCCCTCGGATTATCCATCAAATACAGAAAAAACAGGCTCCTATATATCTGTGTGTTTATAGGATGATCTGTCTTATTACTAATAAAGCATAACGGTTATTGCATCAAATAACCGGATTGGCGGATAAATTCTATTTTTCGGGGTAATGTCTGGTGCTGTAGGCGTGAAGAACCATCAGAATGACAAGATTTTGCTTGGGTTGCCTGATATTTTTTATCGCACGATTCAATGGTATTACCGCTAAAAGTGTTCATTACGCGGCTTTGCTACCGTTGAAATAACAAATGCCGCCCAGCGAACGCTGACCGGCATTGATTTCATAACGGTTTTTTATTTATCGATAAATTCAGTAAAAATCCCGCGCGGCGGATTCAGACTGCGCCAACCAAACGGGTTTATCGCTGGTTTTCAGCCAAATACGGTGCAAATAGCTGTAAAAACGTGCGCGATCACGGCGAAATAGCATCACTGGTGAAGCCAAGACACCCATCAGGATTACTGCGCTACGGCGCAGGAGAACCTGATGCAATGGATATACATTGTACATAGACATAGCGATCCTCCTTTAAAAGCACCGTTCTGTAATGCTGACGAAACAGCGTCTGCGAAATGGATTTACAGTCTGGCACTAAAAAATAAATAAGTTAGTGAATGTGAAAACTGAACAAAATTTTACCGCATAGGATGAAACTTTACCACTCATCCGACCACTGAAAGACAGAAAAAATCCCAAAATTAGCCTAAAAATGTAATTTTGTTACCGAACGGTTAATTAGAATCCATGAATGATTACAAAATAGCTACCTTGCGAGCCGTGGAAATTTACAATCAACACTATTTTTAAATAGGTATGAATTTTCTACTCAGAATTTCACGACAGAAACCCACTAACTCAAAATAACGCCGCTTTATGACGTTTTATTGACCGTCTTTATACTTTTTTTACACGCCAGACCGATTTTTTATCGGGAACTATACTTAGAGCTTTGTAACCTCATGTTATCGAAAAACTACACCTGTGGAGGTGTCACGTGAGTTTCAGCATCATTTCTGGTGCGCTGCTAGTCCTGCTGCTGCTTGGCTATCTGGTTTATGCCCTGTTTAATGCGGAGGACTTTTAAATGGCAGCGTCAGCTTTCCTGTTTATCGCCAGTTTCCTACTGGTTCTATTGGTGCTATCCCGTTCATTGGGTGGTTTTTTGGCTCATTTGATTGAAGGAGAACCCTTCCCCAGATTACAGCGCATAGAGTCTGCTATTTGGCGCTGTAGTGGAGTCAAAAATGAAGAGATGAA
Organism: Yersinia ruckeri ATCC 29473; assembly: GCF_000754815.1. Lineage (GTDB taxonomy): Bacteria > Pseudomonadota > Gammaproteobacteria > Enterobacterales > Enterobacteriaceae > Yersinia > Yersinia ruckeri. The sequence goes on along the minus strand of NZ_KN150747.1, from coordinate 1,876,238 downwards.
TGCATGGCAGTACGCACTGGCGATTTTGCTTTTTAACCTGTTGGGTGCGTTGCTGTTATTCATATTATTAATAACTCAAGGATCATTACCCCTCAATCCGCAACAATTTCCGGGGATGTCGTGGCATCTCGCGCTGAATACTGCGGTTAGTTTTGTCACCAACACCAATTGGCAAGCGTATAGCGGGGAAAGCACCCTGAGCTACCTCAGCCAAATGGCCGGTTTGACGGTACAAAACTTCCTGTCCGCCGCCACCGGTATTGCCGTGGTCTTTGCCCTGATTCGCGCTTTTGCCCGTCATTCATCCACGACGCTGGGCAATGCCTGGGTCGATATTTGGCGCATCACGCTGTACCTGTTATTGCCGTTGGCGCTGATCCTTGCTCTGGTATTTGTCAGCCAGGGCGTCTTGCAAAATCTTGAAGCCTACCAGCACATCACGACGCTGGAGGGAGCAAAACAGATTTTGCCAATGGGTCCGGTAGCCTCACAGGAAGCCATTAAACTGCTGGGTACCAACGGCGGTGGTTTCTTCGGTGCCAACTCCGCTCATCCATTTGAAAATCCAACGGCTTTCAGCAACTTATTGCAAATGCTAGCCATCTTTCTTATCCCTTGCGCCCTGTGCTTTTCATTTGGTCAGGTGGTCGGTGATAACCGTCAGGGGCATACATTAATTTGGGCGATGGCGCTGATTTTTATCGCTGCCGTGCTGGTGGTGATTTATGCCGAAACAGCAGGTAACCCACATTTAATGCTGCTGGGCGCAGATAGCAATATCAATATGGAAGGTAAGGAAAGCCGCTTTGGCATTCTGGCTTCCAGTATGTATGCCGTGGTAACCACCGCCGCATCCTGTGGTGCAGTTAACGCCATGCATGACTCCTTTACTGCATTAGGCGGGATGGTTCCGCTGTGGCTGATGCAAATTGGCGAAGTCGTGTTCGGTGGCGTGGGTTCTGGTCTTTACGGCATGCTGCTGTTCGTGCTGTTAACCGTGTTTATCGCTGGGTTGATGATTGGCCGCACACCCGAATATCTGGGCAAAAAAATCGATGTGTTCGATATGAAAATGACCGCTCTGGCCATTTTGGTCACGCCGACTCTGGTGCTCTTGGGCACCGCTCTGGCACTCAGCACCGACGCCGGACGGGCGGGTATTCTCAATCCGGGAGCGCACGGATTCAGTGAGGTACTTTACGCTTTTTCATCGGCAGCCAACAACAACGGCAGCGCCTTTGCTGGCCTGAGTGTCAATACTCCGTTCTACAACCTACTGTTGGCATTGGCCATGTTCCTCGGTCGCTTTGGCGTCATTCTGCCCGTTCTGGCTATTGCCGGCTCTCTGGTCAGTAAGAAACGTCAACCCGCCGGTAATGGCACTTTACCCACCTGCGGCCCATTATTTATCGGCCTGTTGGTAGGAACGATCATGCTCGTGGGGGCGCTGACCTTTATTCCTGCCCTGGCATTAGGCCCGGTGGCTGAACATCTGCAAATCTGGTTAACACACTAATTATTAATAAATGATTGATGTTAACAATAATTTGGTTGTAGAGAGAGAACACATATGACTCGCAAACAACGCGCGATCTTTGAGCCTGCACTGGTTCGCACTGCGCTGATCGATGCTGTGAAAAAGCTGGACCCGCGTGTCCAATGGCGTAACCCGGTGATGTTCGTGGTGTATCTGGGCAGTTGGTTGACTACCGCCATCTGGCTGGCCATTCTCGCTGGTCAAACTGGTGGCAACGCTCTGTTCACTGGTAACGTCGCTTTGTGGTTATGGTTTACCGTGCTGTTTGCCAACTTCGCCGAAGCGTTGGCTGAAGGGCGTAGTAAAGCACAGGCCGAAAGCCTGAAAGGCGTAAAAAAGACTAGCTGGGCCAAAAAACTGATCGCGGCGCGCTACGATGCACCACAGGAAAAAGTTTCTGCTGATAGCCTGCGTAAGGGTGATCTGGTTTTGATCGAAGCCGGAGATATCGTGCCTTGCGATGGCGAAGTGCTGGAAGGGGGTGCCTCGGTGGATGAAAGCGCCATCACCGGCGAGTCTGCACCGGTGATTCGCGAATCCGGAGGGGATTTCTCTTCAGTGATCGGCGGGACTCGCGTGCTATCCGACTGGTTGGTTGTGCAGTGTAGCGTCAACCCTGGAGAAACCTTTCTCGATCGCATGATCTCAATGGTTGAAGGCGCGAAACGGCGTAAAACTCCCAATGAAGTGGCGCTCACTATTTTGCTGGTCGCATTGACCATCGTCTTCTTGCTGGCGACAGCAACCCTGTATCCGTTCTCGCTATTTAGCGTTGAGGCCAATCAAGCCGGTAGTCCGGTGAGCATTACCGTGCTGGTCGCCTTGTTGGTCTGTCTGATTCCTACCACTATCGGCGGTTTGCTTTCCGCCATTGGTGTGGCCGGAATGAGTAGAATGCTGGGCGCAAACGTGATTGCCACCAGCGGACGAGCCGTTGAAGCCGCCGGAGATGTGGACGTGCTTTTGCTGGATAAAACCGGCACCATTACGCTGGGCAACAGACAGGCATCGGAGTTCCTGCCTGCTCCGGGTGTCACTGAGCAGCAATTGGCTGATGCGGCACAGTTGTCGTCGCTGGCGGATGAAACCCCAGAAGGCCGCAGCATTGTCGTTCTGGCTAAACAGCGCTTCAATCTACGCGAACGAGATATCCACGCACTAAATGCAACCTTTGTGCCCTTCTCCGCTCAAACCCGTATGAGCGGTGTAAACGTGCAAGACCGCATGATTCGCAAAGGTGCCGTGGATGCTATCCGCCGTCACGTGGAATCTAATCACGGTCATTTCCCACGCGCTGTAGACGACCTGGTTGAACGCGTCGCTAAAACCGGTGGCACGCCGCTGGTGGTGGCTGAAGGGGCGCGAGTTTTAGGTGTCGTTGCACTGAAAGATATAGTAAAAGGCGGAATTAAAGAACGTTTTGCCGAGTTACGCAAAATGGGGATTAAAACCGTGATGATTACCGGTGATAATCGTCTAACCGCCGCGGCTATTGCCGCCGAAGCTGGGGTGGATGATTTTCTGGCCGAAGCGACACCGGAAGCCAAACTGGCGCTGATTCGTCAATATCAGGCCGAGGGCCGCTTGGTGGCAATGACCGGTGATGGAACCAATGATGCACCGGCACTGGCTCAGGCTGACGTTGCCGTGGCAATGAATTCCGGTACTCAGGCGGCGAAAGAAGCGGGTAATATGGTGGATCTGGATTCCAATCCCACCAAATTGATTGAAGTGGTACACATCGGTAAACAAATGCTGATGACCCGTGGCTCTCTGACGACCTTCAGTATCGCCAACGATGTGGCGAAGTATTTTGCCATTATCCCAGCGGCATTTGCTGCGACCTATCCACAGTTAAACGCACTGAACGTGATGCAATTGCACTCGCCTTCGTCAGCCATTTTGTCTGCGGTCATTTTTAACGCCTTGGTGATTGTGTTCTTGATTCCACTGGCGTTAAAGGGCGTCAGCTATAAGGCGATGAGTGCATCGGCATTGTTACGCCGTAATCTATGGATCTACGGTTTAGGCGGTTTGTTGGTGCCTTTCCTCGGGATCAAACTGATCGATCTGGCGTTGACCGCATTGAACATGGGCTAATTTATCCACTAATTAATGCCGGGTCAGTGTTGTCCGGCTTGTATGAATAACGAGGTTTTTATGCTGTCTTATTTACGCCCAGCGTTGGTATTGGTGATTTTATTAACCCTAATGACTGGCATTGCCTATCCCCTGCTGACTACGGGTCTGGCACAGGTTATCTTTACCGATAAAGCCAATGGATCGCTGATGAATCTGGGTGACGAAGTCGTTGGCTCAGCCCTCATCGGGCAGTCCTTTACCCAACCGGGTTATTTCGCCGGTCGCCCATCAGTCACTGCGGATATGCCTTATAATGCCATGTCGTCTGGTGGTAGTAACTTAGCCTCCAGTAATCCGGCGCTGGATAAAATCATCAGCGAACGCGTCGCAGCACAGCGTCTGGCTAATCCCGACCAATCCGGCTCGGTTCCTGTGGATTTAGTGACGGCCTCAGCCAGTGGCCTAGACCCACAAATCTCGTTAGAGGCCGCCTATTATCAAGCTAATCGCGTGGCTAAAGCTCGTCAGTTGCCGTTATCGGCAGTACAACAGTTGATTACCAAAAACGAACAGAAAGCTGCACCTAATTTCATCGGTGAAAACGTGGTAAACGTGCTGACATTAAATATGGCGCTGGATAGCCTGAAGCCCATTAAACAATAAGGAAAGTCCCAGTGGATAGCGAACCAACCCGTCCGAATCCTGACAGCTTGCTCGCGGTGGCAAACGAGAAACCACGCGGCAAATTAAAGGTCTTTTTCGGCGCTTGTGCTGGCGTGGGGAAAACCTATGCCATGTTGCAAGAAGCACAACGCCTGCGGGCGTTAGGGCTGGATGTGCTGGTTGGCGTAGTGGAAACCCATGGTCGTAGTGAAACTGCCGCCTTGTTGGAAGGCCTTGCCCAGCTCCCTTTAAAGCGCATTGCCCACCGCAATCGGCAGGTCCGCGAGTTTGATCTGGATGCTGCACTGGCTCGCCACCCGGCACTGATACTGATGGATGAGTTGGCACACAGTAACGCCAGCGGTTCCCGTCATCCTAAACGCTGGCAAGATGTGGAAGAGCTACTGGATGCGGGCATTGATGTACTGACTACGGTGAATGTTCAGCATCTAGAAAGTTTGAATGATGTTGTCGGCGGTGTTACCGGTATTCGGGTGCGAGAAACCGTGCCTGATCATATGTTCGATGAGGCCACAGAAGTGGTTCTGGTCGATTTGCCACCTGACGATCTGCGTCGACGCCTGAGTGAAGGCAAGGTGTATATTTCCGGTCAGGCTGAGCGCGCTATCGAGCATTTCTTCCGCAAAGGTAATCTGATTGCCCTGCGGGAGTTGGCGTTACGCCGCACTGCCGATCGAGTTGACGATCAGATGCGCGCCTTTCGAGATACTCAGGGTCGTGAACGGGTTTGGCATACACGCGATGCCATTTTACTGTGTATCGGCCACAATATTGGTAATGAAAAACTGGTGCGCACCGCCGCACGATTAGCCGCGCGTTTGGGCTGTATCTGGCATGCGGTCTATGTAGAAACTCCGCGACTTCATGCCTTGCCGGAAGCCAAACGCCGGGCAATATTGCGTTCACTCAAGCTGGCGCAAGAATTGGGCGCCGAAACCGCCACCCTTTCCGACACGGCTGAAGAACGCGCTATTTTACGCTACGCACGTGAGCAAAATCTGGGCAAAATCATTATTGGTCGCCGCAGTGAAAAACGATGGAAACTGCGCGACAGCTTTGCTGACCGTTTAGGTAAATTGGGACCCGATCTGGATTTGGTGATTGTATCGTTGGAAACGGATACGCCGCCCACGACCACTAAAGAAACTGACACCCGTAGCTTTAACGAAAAATGGCGCATGCAATTGCGCGGATGTGCCGCAGCCATCGGACTTTGCGCTGTCATCACCATTTTATCCCAATGGCTCATTCCCGGTTTTGATCAGGCCAACCTGGTGATGGTGTATTTATTAGGTGTGGTGATTATTGCCTTATTTTACGGGCGCTGGCCGTCTGTGGTAGCGGCGGTACTCAACGTCGCCAGCTTCGACCTGTTTTTTGTTCAACCCCATTGGTCATTGGCAGTCACCGATGTGCAATATCTGGTCACTTTTGCAGTCATGCTGATTGTTGGGATCGTTGTGGGGAATCTAACCGCAGGCGTGCGCTATCAGGCGCGCATCGCGCGTTATCGAGAACAGCGAGCCAGACATTTATACGAAATGTCTCGTGGACTAAGTCGTGCTCTGACCTGCATTGATATTGCCAAGACCAGCCGCCATTTTCTTTCCAGCAGCTTTCAGGCTAAAACCGGCCTGCTATTACCACAGGAAGACGGAAGTTTACGGCAGATTGGCACTGAAGACGGTCATACTTTTTCAGTAGATGAAGCTATCGCCCGTTGGAGTTTTGACCATGGCGCTCCAGCGGGTGCGGGCACAGATACCCTACCTGGCGTACCTTATCAGCTCCTTCCTCTTACCACCTCCAAGCGGACTTTTGGTGTACTGGCTATCGAGCCGGCTAACTTGCGTCAGTTAATGGTGCCGGAACAACAACGACTTTTGCAGACTTTTACCAGCCTGATCGCCAATGCGTTGGAGCGACTGCATCTGGCGCGCACCGCCGAAGTCGCCAAGCTGGATGCCGAACGGGAACAATTGCGCAACTCGTTGCTGGCTGCGTTATCCCACGATTTGCGCACCCCGCTGACGGTGTTGTTTGGTCAGGCAGAAATCCTGACATTAGATCTGGCGGCGGAAGGCTCTCGTCACGGCGCGCAAGCCAACCAGATTCGCCAGCAAGTATTAAGTACCACCCGCTTGGTGAATAATTTGCTGGATATGGCACGCATTCAATCCGGCGGATTTAACTTGCGTAAAGAATGGCAATCGCTGGAAGAGATCGTCGGTAGCGCCCTGCATATGCTGGAAACGACTTTGAGTTCTCATACCATTGAACTGGATTTACCTAGCGAAATGGTACTGATTAACTGTGACGGCAGTTTGCTGGAGCGAGTCTTCATTAACTTGCTGGAAAATGCTCATAAATATGCCGGGCAAGCTGCCACACTGGGTATTCGTGCCAAAGCGCTGGGGGAATGGCTGGATGTAGAAGTCTGGGATAATGGCCCCGGTATTACCAGCGGGCAGGAGCAACTGATTTTTGATAAATTCTCCCGTGGCAATAAAGAATCCGCAATTCCGGGCGTGGGCTTGGGATTAGCCATTTGCCGTGCCATTATTGATGTACACGGAGGCAGAATCTGGGCAGAAAAAGGCCAGAACGGCGGTGCCGTTTTCCATTTTGTTCTGCCATTGGAAACCCCACCTGATATGGGTAACGATAATCCTGAGGAAATGTGACTATCTCTCCAGCTACCATTTTGATTGTTGAAGATGAAAAAGAAATCCGCCGCTTTGTTCGCACTGCTTTGGAGAGTGAGGGCTGGCGCGTATTTGAAAGCGAAACACTACAACGAGGATTGATCGAGGCGGGTACGCGCAAACCGGACTTAATCATTTTGGATCTGGGTTTACCCGATGGCGACGGCCTGACTTACATTCGGGATTTACGTCAATGGAGTGCTATTCCGATCATCGTCCTTTCCGCCCGTAATAGTGAAGAAGATAAAGTTGCCGCGCTGGATGCCGGAGCCGATGATTACCTGAGCAAACCCTTTGGTATCAGTGAACTGTTAGCCCGAGTCCGGGTTGCGCTACGCCGCCACGGTGCCGCTGGCCAGGAAAATCCTATTGTCAGTTTTTCCGATGTGAGCGTAGATTTGATTAATCGTCAGGTTAAGCGAGCGGGTGAAGAACTGCACTTAACGCCGATCGAATTTCGCCTGCTCACCGCCCTATTGGCCAATGCGGGAAAAGTGATCACTCAGCGGCAACTACTGAATCAGGTTTGGGGGCCGAACTATGTCGAACATAATCATTACCTGCGGATTTATATGGGCCATTTGCGGCAGAAACTGGAAGACGATCCCACCAGACCCAAGCATTTACTGACCGAAACGGGCGTAGGCTACCGCTTTATTCCAGATACCCTACCGCGTTAAGTACCAAGCTCCGCACCCTTCTCTGCCTGATGCCATCGCCTGAGTAACAGAGTCGGTAGAGTAGCCTAATGAAACAATCGGTTACGGTAGGCAAAAAAAGGTTATTGGCGTAGCATCGGGTTTTCTATTGCTAATGGGTCTTATTCATCATGAGTACCTGGTTAATTTATGCTTTGCTGTCGGCACTGACGGCTTCCCTCGTCGCTATTTTTGGCAAAATCGGTTTACAGCACTTGGATGCCAACACCGCTACCGCCGTTCGTGCTGTGGTTATGGCGCTGTTTTTAATCGCTGTCGTGGTCGTTCAGGGGAAGTTTAATCTGGTGGGAGCGGTACTTGCCGATAAAAAAGCACTGTTATTTATCATCTTGAGTGGCGTGGCGGGAGCACTTTCCTGGCTATTTTATTTTATGGCAATAAAAAGTGGCACGGTTTCTCAGGTTGCCCCCATTGATAAGCTCAGCGTGGTATTTGCGGTAATATTGGCCGTTATTCTGTTCGGCGAGAAAATTTCGCTGATCGCTGGTGTCGGTGTGACCCTGATTAGTGTGGGTGCTTTGCTGGTCGCATTAGGATAGCCGAATAAAAAAGGCAGCCCCGCCATAGGACTGCCTGTTATTCACACCTTTTCAGCAGAGTTTTTCCGGCTTATTTCGCCCCGGCCAGCACTTCGCTGACAATATCTACCGCTTCTTTTTCAATCTTCTCGCGGTGTTCTGCCCCAAGGAAACTTTCGCAATAGATTTTATACGCATCTTCAGTACCGGACGGACGAGCGGCAAACCAGCCGTTATCGGTCATGACTTTCAAACCGCCAATTGAAGCACCGTTACCCGGAGCAGCAGTTAATCGCGCAGTGATCACGTCCCCCGCCAAGGTATTGGCGGTAACCATTTCTGGCGAGAGTTTGGACAAGGCATTTTTTTCAGCCTGAGTCGCCGGTGCTTGAATACGGTTATAGCTAGGTGCGCCAAAACGTTTAGCCAGTTCGTTATAATGCTGCTGCGGATTTTGCCCCGTCACAGCCGTAATTTCTGCCGCCAGCAGGCACATAATGATGCCATCTTTATCCGTTGACCACGGCGTTCCATCGAAACGCAGGAAAGAAGCGCCAGCACTTTCTTCACCGCCGAAACCTAAACTGCCGTTATGTAGGCCGTCAACAAACCATTTGAAGCCAACCGGTACTTCTACCAACTTGCGCCCCAAATCGGCGACCACGCGGTCAATCATGGCGCTGGAAACCAGCGTTTTGCCTACCGCCACATCAGCCCCCCAACCGGGACGATGCTGGAACAGATAGTTAATGGCAACCGCCAAATAATGATTCGGATTCATTAACCCTGCGGGGGTAACAATGCCGTGGCGATCGTAATCTGGGTCGTTGGCAAAGGCCAACTCAAATTTATCTTTCAGCGCCAGCAAACCGCCCATCGCGCACTCAGAGGAGCAATCCATCCGGATGACACCATCGTGATCCAGATGCATAAAGCGGAAGGTCTGATCAATAGCGTCATTGACCAGCGTCAGATCCAATTTGTAGTGCTCAGCGATACGCTGCCAGTAGGCAATGCCGGAACCCCCAAGCGGATCCACACCCAATTTCATGCCCGCGCGTTGAATGGCGGGCATATTGACAACGTCGACCAAACCTTCAACATACGGCTGAATCAAGTCCTGCTCACGCAAATGATTACCGCGCCAGGCTTTATCCAGCGATTGACGTTTCACACCAGAAAGTTTTTCTGCCAGTAATTGGTTTGCGCGTTTTTCAATCACAGACGTCAGATTGGTATCTGCCGGGCCGCCATTGGGTGGATTGTACTTAATCCCACCGTCTTCCGGCGGATTATGGGAAGGCGTGATGACAATGCCATCGGCCAGTGTTTTATTCTGCCGATTATGCATCAGGATCGCGTGGGAAATCGCGGGCGTCGGAGTAAAACCATTATCTGACTGAACCACCACATCAACGCCATTCGCCGTTAAGACTTCCAGTACGGAAATAATCGCTGGCTCGGACAGTGCGTGGGTATCTTTACCCACATAGCAAGGACCAGTAATGCCATGTTGATGACGCACTTCGGCGATCGCTTGGGCAATAGCCAAAATATGGTCTTCATTGAAGCTGTGGCGCAACGCGCTACCACGGTGGCCGGATGTACCGAATTTAACCCCATGAGCCGGGTTTTCAGCATCAGGATGCAACACGTAATACTGTGATGTCAGTTGAGCAACATTAATCAAGTCACTTTGCCGGGTAGGCTGCCCAGCGCGAGGATGATAAGCCACTGTCACTACTCCTATAAGCTAAAAAGCATCTTCAACAGGCTCCAGCCCAATGAAGGAGGCCTATTACCCGCCAGATATCGAGTCGTCGCGCAGTTGGCCGCCACTCGATATCTTTCGGGTATAGATATCAGTTAGATAGTCCCGCACACTTTTTCGGTCAAATCCGGTGGGAACTGCATTGCCAGCATGATGTGTTGCACCATACTGCGCTTGCGTTCGGTATTGGTATTGGTGATAACCCAATATGGCGTACCTGGAACGTGCTTAGGCTTAGTATGGGTGCCATTTTGCAGTAACGTCTGTTGATCGCCGGCAAAATAAGTCCGGGTACGTCCATGCAGAGATTCCGTCGCTACAGCAAATCCAGCGGCATCCAGGGTATAAAGGGTCGAAAGTACCAGCATAAAACGGTTAACCGCCTTATTCTGTTCCGCATATTCATCGGAAAGCAGCAGTTCACGCAACGCCCGAACGCGATCACGAGGCCCAGGAACGACAACTGCCGGAGTCTTGGCGGTGTCATTACCAGCCGAAACTGTACGTACCGGTTGGCCAGCGGTAAATTTCAACATACGGCGTAAAATATCGGAGGCACTCTCGCCGATATGTTGCGTATGGCTGGCAATATAACGATAAAGCTCTTCGTCGACTTCAATAGTTTTCATCTTTATCCAGTACTGTTTTTCTACTTTCTGTATTCATATCAAGGATTATAAAGTTAAAGCGGGCTAACGAATAGCGCCATGACAGTTCTGGCCGAGAAAAACCGCGTCCATCACCAAATAACCTTAGCTTTAATCATCCGCGTCATTCCGGAGCAGCACACCATCATTCAGTCATGATACCCTAACCGCAATATCTCTCAGTATGAACTTCGCCATGAAATTGAACTTTCGCTTACAAAGCGCACATTCTTCTACTGATAAACTACCAGTAGTACTGATCCACGGCCTGTTTGGCAACCTTGATAACCTCGGTGTTCTTGCGCGCGACCTGCAACAGACGCACACCGTGCTGCAAATCGATTTGCGCGGCCACGGTTTATCGCCCCGCTCTCCGCAAATCAATTACCCGATAATGGCGCAGGATGTATTGGAATTACTCGACCAATTAGAGATACAGAAAGCCATTATTATTGGTCATTCCATGGGCGGGAAAGTCGCCATGGCGCTCACCGCTATTGCGCCAGACCGTATCGAACGACTGGTCGCGATCGATATTGCACCGATTGATTATCAAACTCGTCGTCACGATAAAATTTTCGCCGCCCTCGCTGCCGTCACCGATGCTGGCGTGACTCAGCGCCAGGACGCCGCGAGAATTATGCGCGAAATAATAAAGGAAGAAGGTGTCATTCAATTCCTGCTGAAATCATTCCAGGGTGGTGAATGGCGTTTTGACGTAGCGACGCTGAGGGATCAATACGAGAATATTGTCGGTTGGCAACCTATTCCTGCCTGGCCACATCCGATTCTGTTTATTCGCGCTGAATTATCCCCGTATATTCAGGATAGCTATCGGGCTGAAATCGCTCGCCAGTTCCCGCAGGCGCGCGCCCATGTTATTTCCGGCTGCGGTCATTGGGTTCACGCGGAAAAACCCGAGGCGGTGTTACGTGCGATTTATCGTTTTATCGACACCCAATAAAAACCGAGGCAACGGGATTGTTTAAAAATTGAACCCTGGGGAAAAGAAATGTATTTCCTGTGGAAAAATTGTGCAAAAAAGAACGAATTAGCCCAATCTAATTGCAGTTAGCCATTGTCGTCGCTTCACCGGCTAGGGTATTATGGCGCGCTATAATTTTGCCACCGCGTTCAGCCGTAATATTCAGGCCGCACCGAGGACAAATGCAAATTCAGGTTAGCGGTTGTAACCTGAAACGTGTTAACCGAATCATCTGGAAAGGCTCAACGCTTTCTGATGTCAATCCCTTGTAGTACCGCTACCTATGGCAAAAGAACAAACGGATCGCACGACGCTGGATCTGTTCGCAGATGAACGCCGTCCGGGGCGACCGAAAACAAACCCATTATCCCGTGATGAACAGCTTAGAATTAATAAGCGAAATCAACTACGGCGCGATAAAGTACGTGGCTTACGGCGCGTGGAACTGAAGATTAATGCAGATGCGGTAGATGCTCTCAATAGCCTTGCAGAGCAGCGCAACATCAGCCGTAGCGAACTGATTGAGCAAATGTTGCTTGCCCAGTTGGCTAAAGATCAGGAAGGGCTTTAATGCCATCGGTTACCATGCTGGAGTGGCGTAGTCCATTACGCCACTCCATATTTACTCTCTTTAAATCAGCTCTAATTAAAAGGTTTCCCAATTCGCGTTATTGTCTGTGCGTGGGGCCATCGGCGCTTTCACTGGGGTTACCTTGGTTTTAGCCGCCGGTGTGACCTTGTCATCTTTCAACTTAAATACCGCAACAGCATGATTCAACTTCGCAGCCTGATCTTCCAAAGATGCAGCCGCTCGTGAGGCTTCCTGCACCAATGCAGCATTCTGCTGCGTCACGCTATCCATTTCGGCCACGGCTTGGCCAACCTGACTGATACCTTTGCTTTGTTCATCAGATGCGGAAGCAATCTCGCCTATCAGATCGGTCACATTGGTAATAGAACGAACAATTTCATTCATCGTACTACCCGCACTTTCCACCTGAGCAGAACCGCTGATCACGCGACTGACCGATTCGTTGATTAGGCCATCAATTTCTTTGGCTGCCTGTGCGCTGCGCTGCGCCAAACTGCGGACTTCGCTGGCAACCACGGCAAAACCTCGGCCCTGTTCACCGGCTCTCGCGGCTTCCACTGCAGCGTTCAAAGCCAAAATGTTGGTCTGGAAAGCAATACTGTTAATGACGGTTGTAATTTCAGCAATCTTCTTCGAGCTGGCTGAAATATCGGCCATCGTGTGAACCACATCAGCTACCAGTTCGCCACCTTTTTTCGCCGTTGACGATGCTGTCGCAGCCAATTGGCTGGCGTGGTGTGCGTTATCCGCATTGTGTTTTACCGTAGCCGTTAACTGCTCCATGCTGGCCGCCGTTTCTTCTAGCGCTGCCGCCTGTTGCTCGGTACGAGAAGATAAATCGGTATTCCCCGCCGCAATTTCCGCCGCACCATGATAAATACTGTCGGTGCTATCGCGGATGGTTTTCACCGTATTAGCCAAGCTGGTTTGTACCTCGCGCAATAACGGGAACAGTTGACCGATACAATTACGTCCAAAATCAACGATAGGATGCCCTAACTGGCCAGATGCAATCACTTTGAAATGATCGCGCATCTGGTGAAGAGGTCGCACCAGGTTCGCTACCAGGAAACGATCCGTCGCCAATAAAATCAGCAAACCCGCGATCAAAGCAGAAATCAGCGTAATGCTGCTCACTTTGGTCAAATGGGCAAATTGCACCTTCACTACACCAATTTGTTCCGATGCCGCTTTGTCAAAACTCTCTGCCGATGCGCCAAACTGGCGACTCAAGGCAGGAACCGTCTGTTTGGACAGCAGCTGGTAAGCGCTATTATCGTTAACCACAGCGGCCTGATAAAGAGGATCAACCCCTTGAATAACCAACCCATTCCAGCTTGAGATCACCTCGTTAACCAATACCGGATTAAGCTGTGCATGATCGATGGCTTTAAACTGAGCCAAGCTATTTTTCAGGTTCTCTAACGCCTTATTGGACGATTTCAACTCGCGATCGGCCTCGGCTATGTTACCCGCCAGACGATGGTCTACCGAACGTCCTAAGCGGGTGACGGTGCGAAAATACTGGTCACTCCCCTGATTGACCAGATTGATATTCTCCACCAGAACGCTGTTAGCATTCGAAGCGTCTGTCAGTTCATGCAGCGAGAACAATGTGTAAGCAGAAACCCCACCCCAGAGCAGGCTAAATGCCCCAAAAACCCAAAGTAACGCCGCTCTGATGGTAATATTCTTTAAAAACTGCATGTTCGTTCCTTTTCTATTTATTGTCGGATTGTTACCACTATTGCCCTCACGGGACTTGATGACCGAAAAGTGCTTTAGGACGTTCCATACAGCTAACGATTTATCCTTCCTCATCAAAGATAGATTTGATGAGGCCCTCGTGGCACCGCAAATAGAAACCCTCTGGTTTCTATCACGGTTATCGGCAGTTGCTCCCCAAGGTTGAGCGACAGATGAAAAATTTATATCGCATGAACTCGATATCAACGATCGGGGATTTTCTGACATGATGACAAACGATGGGAAAAGAGATCCTGGGGACTTAATATCTTATTTTTGTTAGGTATTTAGTCACCGTAGCCGTACTTGATGATTCGTTTTGGTGACAACAGCTTAATAATCAGTCAGTTAATTTGATGAGAGAAGTCAGGACTCAGCAAGAAAACCCATTTCCACAAGCGCGATTAAAAATGTGCTATATTGTGGATTAGTAGGCTAGGAAATTAACATAACCAATTGAATTTAGAAGGTATAAAAGCTATATGGCAACTGTAGGCATTTTCTTTGGCAGCGATACAGGCAATACCGAAAACATTGCCAAGATGATCCAAAAGCAACTGGGTAAAGATGTTGCAGAGGTTCATGACATTGCCAAAAGCAGCAAAGAAGATTTAGAGAAATTCGATATTTTGCTGATCGGTATCCCAACTTGGTATTACGGTGAAGCACAGTGTGACTGGGATGACTTTTTCCCGACACTGGAAGAGATCGATTTTAATGGCAAACTGGTTGCGCTATTCGGCTGCGGCGATCAGGAAGACTATGCAGAGTATTTCTGCGATGCCATGGGGACAGTACGTGACATCATCGAACCTCGTGGTGCTGCCATTGTGGGTCACTGGCCTACCGCCGGTTACCATTTTGAAGCATCCAAAGGTCTGGCTGATGACGATCACTTTATCGGCTTGGCCATTGATGAAGATCGCCAGCCTGAGCTAACCAACGAACGCGTTACCGCCTGGGTGAAGCAAATCAGCGAAGAGCTGAGCCTGTCGGATATCATTGGTTAATCTGGCCGACATGCCCTGAGTCCGGTTTCAAACTCAGGGCATGAATTTTTTCTGTAACTATATAATTATTCGATTAAAAACCATAAACACCAGAAGATAATAAGGTGTTAAATAAATTAGGCAGTTTTAAATTTGTAACTTTTACCGCCAACACTGTACACTGGGGTCATCTGTTCTCCCCGTTCATCAATACGCTGCATGATTAATCTTGCAAAGTGTGCAATTATATCTTGGTTAATAACCTATGGTTTTCATTTTGAGCTACCGGTTCTATAATGAGACGCAATTATATTTTTTGTGCCTACCGATGTCACAGGCTGAACAGCCTCAATTTGAATAACAAAGTAACAGGACTGAATCCGCATGACTGACAACAATAGAGCATTAAAGAACGCTGGCCTCAAGGTAACGCTTCCGCGCCTGAAGATTTTGGAAGTGCTGCAAAAACCAGATTGCCATCACGTCAGTGCGGAAGATCTTTATAAAAAACTGATCGATATGGGCGAAGAGATTGGCTTGGCTACGGTTTACCGTGTACTCAACCAGTTTGACGATGCCGGTATCGTGACCCGCCATAATTTTGAAGGCGGCAAATCGGTCTTTGAACTGACGCAGCAGCATCACCATGATCACTTGATTTGCCTAGATTGCGGCAAAGTGATTGAGTTCAGTGATGAATCCATTGAAGTTCGCCAACGCGAGATTTCAACCCAGCATGGCATCAAGCTGACAAACCACAGCCTATATTTATATGGTCACTGTGAAGGCGGCGATTGCCGTGTCGATGAAACGTTTCATGACAAAAAATAAAATCTGATTAATCAGGTTTTAACATAGGCCACCTTTTTCTATGCCGCATAATAAGCATAGAATTTGAGTGGTCTTTTTATTTTCCATGATTTTATTTTTCTCCGCTACACCAAGATTTTATTTATTCTTAAATTAAACACATAAATATTAATGCATTCACCCTATAAATACATTGTGTCCGAATAAATTTTTATCGCTAAAAATAGACCGCCTAGCTTGCCAAATAACCGGCAAAAAAAACCCCGGGAGCACCGGGGAAATGACTCTCTACTCAACTTATAACAGAAAATAACCAGACACAGATTTACAACACTGGATATGGCCCCAGTTCCCAGGGCCAGTACATCGACTCAGACTCATGATTACAATGTAGAACTCACCACTTCAGCACGGCTGGCACGTTTACCATCAGGGCTGGTAGAGCGGATCATCACTTCACCGCTGACTTTCGGCTGCACTTTCATATCATATTTCTGCCATTGCTTGCCGCCATCAACCGAATACTCAATGGCCAGCCCCGGCAAGCTCACGTTGGCTTCCAGTAATCCTCCCTGAATCCGTGCGCCTGGAACCGGCAAGCGATAAGCGATACCGGCCTTATCCAATTTAGCCAATTCACGCTGCCCCATAATATTGGCGAAACGTTGCCAATCAGAGCTTAATGCTTTGATATCAACAAACTGGGTTTCTCCACCTTTATATTCACGGCCAGCCTGATAATCCTGTTCCCAAGATGCGCGATGCCATGCACGTTCCGCCAGCGGCAATGCTCGAGGGAAGACCATATATTCCAACTGTTCATCAGTACGTACGGTTTCATTCCAAGATTGGCCTGAAATGCCAGTGACTCCCGGCCAAGGTTTGTCACTCTTGGCGCTGAAATGATTGCCATCGCGATCGACGGAAGTTTCAGCATTCTGCGGCATATTGTTCGGTGCAAAGCTGAAAACTTTGGCCTCATCATTAAAGCGGGTCGCCCAGTAGTAGCCACGTTCGAGTGGATTCACTTCATACGGCATATCGAAGTACACGTAATCCGGATTGGATGCGATCACTTCATAGCCTTTGTTGGCCCAATCGTTAATGCTGTCCGCACCGCCCCAATACAGCGTATCCCAGAAGTTCACACCCACACGCTTAGTAGCAAAATCCTGCGCGCCTTTGGCATCTTTCAAGCCATCCTGCCAAGCCTGCATTTTCTCAATACCATGGGCATTGACCAGTTTACTGACCTCAATAGCGAAGTAGCTGGACAAGTGCGCAACGTCCTGGACTTTGCCTTGTTTGACCATATCCTGGCAAACCTGAGATTTCGCCCAAGGCTTATCTTCGATGCTCTGATCAATAATGCCTTTTCCTGGCTCTATCTTGCCATTTTTATCCTGATAACCGGCACCCAGACGGATGTTTTTCGCTTCATCCCCACCGAAATGCCAAGTTTGTAGCGGCATTCCGGCCTCTTTATGCATCTGAGCCATTTCGCCAATCACTTTATCAACAAAGCGTTTTGAGGAATCCAGACATGGGTTCAGGTAACTCTTACGATCGTAGAACTGTACTGATGTCGTGTTGGAATCATCAGTCGGATCAAGCAGACGGAATTCTTTCGCCTCCGCTTCTTTCCCTTCTTTCATCAGATTGTTATAACGGGCTTCCATTGAAACCACCGCAGCACGCGCATGAGCCGGTATATCAATTTCAGGAATAACTTCGATCTGACGCGCTTTCGCATATTTCAGAATATCGATGTAATCGCTACGGCTAAAGTGGCCGGAGCCGAGATTATTGCTATCTGGGCCTGAACCCAATTGCGGCAACAAACAGGTCGTTTCTGTCAGGTCGTGACAACGTTTACTGCCGACATCGGTCAACTCCGGCAAGCCAGGAATTTCGATACGCCAGCCTTCATCATCACTGAGATGGAAGTGGAATTTATTCAGCTTATAGGCTGACATTTGGTCTAGTAGGCGTAATACCGCCTGTTTGGTTTTAAAGTTACGCCCAACATCGAGGAACAATGCACGGTATTCAAAACGCGGTGCATCCTTGGCATCCAGCATGGCAATTTTCTTACTGCCATCTGTTGGAACCAGTGACAGGATGGATTGCAAGCCATAGAATACGCCGGCTGGATCGAAACCAATAACCTGCGCACCTTTCTCACCAATCTTCAGTTCATAGGCACCAGAAACCGCCAAATCACCTTTAAAGGCCGAAGGCTTAATTTGAGTACTGATCGGGAAGCCCGTAGCTTTTGCATTCACGCCCAGCATGTCAAAACGCTGTTGCACGGCATCTGCTGCAGGTTTTGGCAACGCACTCAGTTCCAGCGCAACACCGTTACTCAGGTCAACATCGCCTTGATGTACTTTGACGTTCATCGGCGTTGGCACGATCTGCCCACGCAGGCTTTTTGCTGGCAACGTTTTCAGGCTCTCGTTCTTGACGAATCGCGATTCTGGCGTCATCAGAACGTTATTATCGTCCTTGGTGCGCTTCCACTGGTCGCCAGTAAAACGGGTTAGGAACTGATCGATATTCTCGGTATCAGTACTGGATAAAACCTTGGGTTTTGCATCGCCAGAAGTGGCGTACCAGCGTGGCATAAAATCGGTTTCAAATAACTGCCAATATTCGCCGGTAATCGGAATTTCAACGGCTTTATTCGCAGGGAAGCCACTAAACTTGTCGGTCGGCTCAATTTTGTGCAAGTCGCCAGTCACATGAGTAATTTTGAATTGGTCATTACCCACCGCCAACACCTGACGCACATTATGGAAATACAGAGCCCAATCTTTACCTTGGATTTTATCCCCGGTGTTGGTCAGAGTAATCAGTGTCTTATTGCATGATGCCCAGTCGGCACCCAATGCAGCACAATCCGTCCCCTTTTCTGCGGCGCGGTTATCCTGCATTTTGAAATTAACTTTTAACTGGCTCAGTTGATCAACAACCAGCTGATCGGCAGGACTGGCGTGAACCGCACTCATAAAACCAAAAGTTGCAGTCAGCGCAGCTAACGCATGTAATTTGAATTTGTTCATCACTAACCTCATTCATCCTTAGTTGTTGTTGCGTATTTCCTGCCAAAGTTTTCCACATTGAGAAGCATAAACCTGACCGTTTCCGGTATGAGCCGCATCAATGCAACGCTGGTAATCCAACACGCGAACATTTTCTTTCTCAGCAAAGGCCTGATGGGCTTTTTCCTGTTTCAATACCTTTAGCACCGCTTTACAAGGAACCAATCTTTCCGGTGAACCTTCAGTTGCCTGAATACAGGCGCTGTAAGCTTGTTTAAGTTTCAAATCTTCCGGCTGTGCTGGCGGTTGCTGAACACAGGCGCTCAACCCCAAAACAACGGCGACCACACCAATCAATTTTCTCATGATTTATATCCCGTAAGGTGCCCCGGTTGCACACCGGGGCTCGCAGATTAGAAGATGGTGAAAGGTGCAATCACGATGAATTTAATGTCTTTCTCATCTTGGAAGATGTTGCCATAACCACCGCCATAGCTTGGGATATTGGTGTGGTTGTCATACATGGTGTAATGCAGTTTGAATAAGGTACCTTTCGCACGACCTTCTTGTAGGGTGTACAGCACGTCGAAGTTCCAGGCGGATTCTTTTAAGCGGGTAGCCTGATCAAACTGAGGATTAGTACTCGGTTTTGCATCCCAGCCATAAGCATAGGAAGTCCCTACAGACCAGCCGGCCATATTCCAGTTAACCAGGTCATACATCACACCGGCAAATAATGCTTTCTCACCGTTGGCGTTAAAGTCGGAACGCGCATCCCACCAGACATCGAGACGACCGTTAGAGCTAGCATAGCTTGGTGTCATACGTTGCAAGAAGAAGCCCTGTTGGCCTTCGGCTTTCGCCATTGTTCCTTCCAGACGCAGGTCAAATGGCCCAGTGGTATAGCCGAGAGTCAACGCCTGCAGCCATGCCAGCCCATCATAAACGTCGTTCTCACCGCCGCTGACTTTGTCTTTCGCACCGTAGAACTGATAAGAGGTTCTTAGGTCGTTACCTGCAACTGGGAATGCGTAGGAGGCTTTAGCAAAATACTGATCCATATAGTCTTTTGCCTGACCAAATGCGCCTTCCAATACTAACTTATTTTTAAAGTCGTATTTAGCACCGAAGGAATGCAGATAACTGACGCTGGTCTTGTTATCGATTTGACGGAATTCATACATATTCCGATACCAAGGCGCTTTGTATTCATCAGTCCACATATAAGACATGGAAAGTGCGCCAGCAGTATCGAAATCAAATTTCGCGCCACCCTCAGCCCCGCGGTATGTGCCCGGCATAAAGCTCCAGTGTGGAGCGAGTAGAGTTTGGCCTTTTGGCTGAATGTAGCCACCCTGAGCCCAGAAATTGCCTAACTTGAATTTGGCCGCGGCTTTGTAAATACTCACGCCGCTGGTGTCACCAGTCCATTTCTCATCCCAACGGGTTTTGGCGTCACTGAAACCGATTTCGTTTGGTGCCGCCGGGCCGCTGTTGCTCATCTCTACTGCGCCGAAGGCAGCCAGGTCGATACCGAACATGTCAGCCGCATAACCGGAGGAGAAGTCGAGGTTGGCGTTAAAAGTCGAGTGATGCAGGTTGGCGACATATTTGCCGTAGTCCGCACTATCCGGCGTTAAGTCCTTACGATCACGCTGGCGCTGCCAATAGTACAGACCACCGGTCAGCGTTGAATCATCGATAAAACCTTCAGCTCGCGCCTCAGGCGCCATCATGAACCCAGTCCCTAACACCGCGCCCGCGACTGCGAGCGCTAACGTCTTACGTTTAGCACAGTGCGTAACCATATGAAAAAAATCCTCTTTGACATCACATTTAAATTGCGTTGTCTTGTGTCCACCACAGCTCACAAGCTCCGCTGAAAAAACCCACCAGGGGTTAAAATCGGTGAGGAGAAACCCTCGTTAGCATTATTTGCTAAATACAGACTATTTTTCGCGACGCGAATTATCAATTAAAAAAACAGAAAATTAGTCAAAGTATGACAATGAGCACACAACTATGAAAAAATATTACCAAACCCACAATAAATTCATATGTTGATGAAAAACCAATGATTACAGTGAATAAAAAAGTCAATATAGGATGATTGAAAGGTTTCAGCGCAGGTTGACAGGTCAATGGAAACATTCTTATCGGTTTTTTATTGCGCCGTTAATTCGCAATGCGAATATTGTAATGAAATCCACAGCACATAAAAAAGCAGCATAAAATCTGTCAATTTCATATCGGGCTAGACTGCATTGGATGATGATTCTTCGTACATTCTCACCGAAAAGTGTTTAGTAAAATAAACATTAGGCGTAAAGGAGTGAAGGAATGGGAAAGGATATTTATCTGGCGTGCGCTAAAATCTCAGCGGCCAATAACGATGATCGATATCGCAGGGACATGCAGGAGGTAAAGCCGGTGGAGAGATGGGGTCGTTAACTCATTCGATGAAACCGGAACCCACTGCGGCAAGTTAGAGCCAGCGCTGAACAGGGTAACAATTTCGCCAATTAAGGCTGGAGGATGTCAAAAAGTAAAAACTCAACCCAGCGGCCACCAGCCAATTATGGGCAAAAAAGAGGCCGCAACGTTATCCGCTGCAGCCACCTTCAAAGACTTAACTGACGAGCATTCCTAACCTAAGCTACGCATTTTTCAATGCTAAACGTGACAGCTAGGCTGTAGCTTTAGCCGCCCAAGTATCACGCAGGCCGACAGTGCGATTGAACACCAAACGTTCTGCACTGGAATAATGGCAGTCCGCACAGAAGTAACCTTCACGTTCAAACTGGTAGGTTTTTTCCGGTTTAGCATCAGCCAGACTTGGCTCAACGAAGCCTTGGCGGATAACCAGAGACTCTGGATTGATGGTTGACAGGAAATCTTCTGCCGCCGCCGGGTTTGGCACACTAAACAAACGGTCGTATAAACGAATTTCCGCTGGCAGCGCATGAGCCACTGAAACCCAGTGAATAACCCCTTTAACTTTACGCCCATCAGCCGGATCTTTATTTAGCGTATCAGCATCATAGCTGCAATAAACGGTGGTGATATTGCCTTCTGCATCTTTTTCGACATGTTCAGCCTTAATCACATAGGCATTACGTAGACGAACTTCTTTACCCAGCACCAAACGTTTGTACTGTTTGTTGGCTTCTTCGCGGAAATCTGCCCGATCGATATAAATTTCACGATCGAATGGTACCTGGCGGGTTCCCATTTCCGGTTTATTCGGATGGTTTGGCATCGTCAGCCATTCTTCACCCGCTTCGCGGTTCTCGATAATAACCTTGATAGGTTCCAGCACAGCCATCGCGCGCGGTGCATTTTCATTCAGGTCATCACGGATACAAGATTCTAATGACATCATTTCGACATTATTATCTTGCTTGGTCACACCAATACGGCGGCAGAACTCGCGAATAGAGGCAGCAGTGTAGCCACGACGACGCAGGCCGGAGATAGTCGGCATCCGTGGGTCATCCCAACCCTCTACCAGCTTCTCAGTCACCAACTGGTTCAGCTTGCGCTTAGACATGATGGTGTACTCAAGATTCAGACGAGAGAACTCATACTGACGTGGATGGCAATCGATAGAGATATTATCCAGTACCCAATCATACAAACGACGGTTATCCTGGAACTCTAAAGTGCAAAGAGAGTGAGTAATTCCTTCCAACGCATCGGAAATGCAGTGAGTAAAGTCATACATCGGATAGATGCACCACTTGTTGCCCGACTGATGGTGCTCTGCAAATTTGATACGGTACAATACGGGATCGCGCATCACGATAAATGGCGACGCCATATCAATCTTCGCACGCAGGCAGGCAGCACCTTCGGCAAACTCACCGGCACGCATTTTTTCAAACAGCGCCAAGTTCTCTTCTACGCTGCGATCGCGATACGGACTGTTTTTGCCCGCAGTCGTCAGGGTTCCACGGTATTCACGCATCTGCTCCGCGCTCAGTTCATCAACATAGGCCAAGCCTTTGTTGATCAGCTCAATCGCATATTGGTGCAGTTGATCGAAGTAATCGGATGAATAGTGGATTTTTCCGCTCCACTCAAAGCCCAACCACTCAACATCTTGTTTAATGGACTCGACAAACTCGACGTCTTCTTTGACCGGATTGGTGTCATCAAAACGCAGGTTACACTGACCCTGATAATCTTGCGCAATACCAAAATTCAGGCAAATGGATTTCGCATGACCAATGTGCAAATAACCATTTGGCTCCGGCGGAAAACGAGTATGTACCGATGTATGCTTACCGGTGGCTAAATCTTCGTCGATAATTTGACGGATAAAATTACTTGGGCGGGCTTCTGCCTCACTCATTGCTTTATTCCTCAATGCAAAGCGCAAACACATAACCGCCTATAATCCAACAAGCCCGGCCCGGAAACAACCGTTTGTTACAGTAAAAAAGGGGGGATTGGCGTTTCACGATAAAAAGCGGGAAGAGATCACTCTCTTCCCGCTGATTTGTTTGTAATGCGAAACAATTAGTTAACCTATTAGCGCCTTACTTGCCGCGAATCTCAAACAGGTTACTTTGACCCGCAACTACAGTATTGCCTGGTTGTAAGGTAATACCGGCGTAATCGTCGATATTACTAACCACTATCGGGCTGATCATCGAACGTGCATTCTCATTCAGGAATGTCAGATCCAGTTCCAGAATCGGTTGACCCGCATCAACTTCCGCGCCTTCTTCAACCAGACGAGTAAAACCTTTACCATTCAGTTTCACCGTATCGATACCCATATGGACAACGATTTCAGCACCGGTTTCCGTTTCCAGACAGAACGCATGATTGGTATTGAAGATTTTTACAATGGTGCCCTTAGCCGGAGAAACCACGATGTTATCCGTTGGGCGAATCGCCACACCGTCGCCTACCGCTTTGCTGGCAAAGGCTTCATCAGGCACAGATTCCAACGCAACCACTTCGCCAGTCACCGGTGCAACCAACATCAATGAAGCGGTTTTGGGTGTATTGATCACCGCCTGAGGCTTGGCTTCCGCCGCACCCACAGTGCTTGCCGCAGGAATCGGGCCACCCGCCAACACGCTACGCATAGCACTGGCAATCAGTTCGGCACGGGTGCCAACGATAATTTGTACGCTTTGTTTGTTTAAACGAATAACGCCGGATGCGCCCAGGCGCTTAGCCAGACTGTCGTTAACCAGGGCAGAATCTTTCACATTCAGACGCAGACGAGTAATGCAGGCATCAATGTTGGTCAGATTGTCTGAACCACCGATGGCACCGATGTAACGACGTGCCAGCGCATTGATTTCGCTTTCGTTGTTCGGATTTGCATTATCAATATCAACATCGTAACCGTCGGTTTCGTCACCGGCAGTCGCCAGTTCGCGACCCGGAGTCAACAGGTTGAATTTGTTGATAGTGAAGCGGAATACCACGTAGTAAATGACAAAGAATACCAGACCTTGTGGAATCAGCATGTACCAATGAGTTGCCAGTGGGTTGCGTGAAGAAAGCACCATATCCACCAGACCGGCACTGAAACCAAAACCGGCGATCCAATGCATACTGGCGGCGATGAACACGGAAATACCGGTCAACACAGCGTGGATGACATACAGCACTGGAGCCACAAACATGAAGGAGAATTCAAGTGGTTCGGTGATGCCGGTGAAGAAGGCAGCGAATGCACCCGCCAGCATGATACCGGCTACTTTGGCTTTATTTTCCGGGCGCGCACAGTGATAAATCGCCAATGCAGCACCTGGCAAACCAAACATCATGATAGGGAAGAAACCAGCCTGATAACGGCCTGTAATACCGACAACCGCTTTACCGGCGTCGATAGACTGTTGGCCACCCAGGAAGTTAGGAATATCGTTAATACCGGCAACGTCAAACCAAAATACCGAGTTCAGGGCATGATGCAGACCAACTGGGATCAGTAAACGGTTGAAGAAGGCGTAAATACCAGCCCCCACTGAACCCATGTCTTTGATGTACTCACCAAAAGTAACCAGTGCGTTGTAAATCAACGGCCACAGGTACATGAGGACGAAGGCCACAGCAATCATCAGGAAAGAGGTCAGGATGGGAACCAGACGACGACCACTGAAGAAGGACAAAGCTTTTGGCAGTTCAACGTGGCTAAAGCGGTTATACAGCTCGGCAGAAATAATACCGACCAAGATACCCACGAATTGGTTGTTGATTTTACCAAAAGCAGCGGGAACCTGATCCAATGGAATCTTCTGGATCATCGACACGGCGGCCGGTGAACATAAGGTGGTCAGAACCAGAAAACCGACGAAGCCGGTCAGTGCGGCTGCACCATCTTTATCTTTAGACATACCGTAAGCCACACCAATGGCGAACAGTACGGACATGTTATCGATGATTGCAGCACCGGATTTGATAAATAACGCCGCCAGTGCGTTATCTCCACCCCAGCCAACTGGGTCGATCCAGTAACCAACACCCATCAGTATCGCGGCTGCAGGCAACGTGGCCACAGGGACCATTAAAGCCCGACCCACTTTTTGCAAGTAACTAAGAATATTCACCTTTCCCCCTATTCGTCCGATATCGGACCCTTTAAGTAGTTTATTGGTATTGCTCACTACCTTTTAGAAAAACGCACAGCAGGTATTACTCAATTATGGAGTGTAAAAAAATTATTTCGTATCGCAAATTAAAACCTCCTTTTTTGTGATAAACGTCACCAAAAAACAGTCAAAAAACACCAATTTGCTGGCTATGACACAAAACTTATTTTATCATCCGAAAAATCAACACAGCATTGTACCAAAACGAGAATCAAAATCTGAGTTACCCTTAGAACAGTGATTCAAACCGCGTACAGTATAGACACTATTGACTAAGCCATGAGGTGCATGATGAGACTTATCCCACTGAAAACTACTGTAGAAGTTGGCAAATGGGCTGCACGACATATCGTCAGCCGCATTAATGCCTTTAAACCTACCGCAGAACGTCCTTTCGTATTGGGTCTCCCAACTGGGGGCACACCGCTGGAAGCTTATAAGCATCTGATTGCCATGCATAAAGCAGGTGAAGTCAGCTTCAAATACGTTGTGACATTCAACATGGATGAATACGTTGGTCTGCCAACCGAACATCCGGAAAGTTATCACACCTTTATGTACCAAAACTTTTTCAATCATGTCGACATTCCGAAAGAAAACATTAATCTGCTGAACGGTAATGCCCCGGATGTGAATGAAGAATGCCGGCGCTACGAAGAAAAAATTAAATCCTACGGAAAAATCAACCTGTTTATGGGTGGCGTGGGTAACGACGGACATATCGCATTTAACGAACCGGCGTCGTCACTGGCCTCTCGTACTCGCATCAAAACCCTGACCCAAGAAACCCGTATCGCGAACTCCCGCTTCTTTGGTGGTGATGCCAGTCTGGTGCCTAAATACGCCCTGACTGTGGGTGTTGGAACCTTGCTGGATGCTGAAGAAGTGATGATTCTGGTGACAGGTCATGCCAAAGCCTTGGCACTGCAAGCAGCCGTTGAAGGGAACATCAACCATATGTGGACCATTAGCTGCCTACAGTTGCATCCGAAGGCCGTTATGGTGTGTGACGAAGCATCCACTATGGAATTGAAAGTAAAAACCGTAAAATACTTCAACGAATTAGAAGCAGAAAACGTCAAAGATCTTTAATTGTCTTCAGGGGGCTCCGATGTATGCTTTAACTCACGGTCGTATTTATACCGGCCATGAAATACTGGATAATCACGCGGTTATCGTAGCTAATGGTTTAATTGAACGCGTTTGTCCCGAGGCGGATTTACCTGCCGAGATTGAGAAGCGCGATCTGGGTGGAGCCATCCTGGCCCCCGGTTTTATTGATGTTCAATTAAATGGTTGCGGTGGTGTACAATTTAACGACTCTCTTGAGGCCATATCTGAAGAGACGCTGGAAATCATGCAGCGCGCCAACGAAAAGTCAGGTTGTACCAGCTACCTACCCACGCTAATTACCTGTAGCGACGATTATATGAAGCACGGCATCAAAGTGATGCGTGCCTATCTGAAAAAACACCCGCATCAGGCTCTCGGCCTGCATCTGGAAGGCCCTTATTTAAGTCCGTTAAAAAAGGGAACGCACAATCCGGCATTTATTCGTCAACCCGATGCGGCAATGATCGACTATCTATGTGCCAACGCGGACGTGATTACCAAGGTGACATTGGCACCGGAAATGGTCGATGCCAAGTATATCCGTCAGTTAGCGGATGCTGGCATCGTCGTTTCTGCCGGACACTCGAATGCGACCTATCAGGAAGCTCGTACCGGGTTTGCTGCAGGTATCCGTTTTGCAACCCATCTGTACAACGCCATGCCGTATATTACTGGGCGCGAACCGGGCCTCATGGGCGCGATTTTCGATACCCCGGAAGTGTATACCGGAGTGATTGCCGATGGTCATCACGTAGCGTGGGCCAGTATCCGCAACGCCAAAGGTTTGAAGGGCGACAAACTGGTATTGGTGACGGATGCGACAGCGCCCGCAGGTGCTGATATTGAAGAGTTCATTTTTGCCGGTAAAACAATATACTATCGCGATGGACTGTGCGTGGACGAAAACGGAACCCTGAGTGGTTCTGCGCTAACGATGATTGAAGCTGTGCAGAACAGCGTCGAACATGTTGGCATTTCTCTGGACGAAGCACTGCGCATGGCAACACTGTATGCGGCCCGCGCTATTGGCGTGGATAAGCAGTTAGGAAGCATTGAAATCGGCAAAGTAGCCAACCTGACTGCCTTTACCCGCGATTATAAAATCACAAAAACTATCGTTAACGGCAACGAAGTTTGAAAAAAAGCGAGTAGATATATTAATGAGCACCGGCGGACAGGCACAAATTGGCAATGTGGATCTTGTTAAACAACTCAATGGTGCCGTCGTTTATCGGCTCATTGATCAGCAAGGCCCGATTTCGCGCATTCAAATTGCCGATCACAGCCAGCTTGCTCCCGCCAGCGTCACTAAAATTACTCGTCAACTGTTGGAGCGCGGGTTGATCAAAGAAGTCGATCAGCAAGCCTCCACCGGTGGTCGCCGTGCGATCTCCATTGTCACTGAAAATCGCCAGTTCCACACTATTGCCATCCGCCTTGGTCGTCATGATGCCACCATCACGCTGTACGATATGAGCGGAAAATCCCTTGGGGAAGAGCATTACGCCCTACCTGAACGGACACAAGAAACGCTGGAACATGCGCTCTTTACCATCATCAACCAATTTATCGAACAGTTTCAACGCAAATTGCGTGAACTGATCGCAATTGCCGTTATTCTTCCCGGTTTGGTCGAGCCCAACAAAGGTATCGTCCGCTATATGCCCCACATCAGTGTGAATAATTGGCCGCTAGTGGATAATTTGCAGGCTCGATTCAACGTGACCAGTTTTGTCGGCCACGATATCCGCAGCTTGGCATTGGCAGAGCACTACTTTGGTGCAACCAAAGACTGTGAAGATTCGGTTTTAGTTCGTCTGCATCGCGGAACCGGTGCCGGTATTATCGTCAATAGCCAAATTTTCCTCGGTAGCAACGGCAACGTCGGCGAAATTGGCCATATCCAGATCGATCCGCTGGGCGAGCGCTGCTACTGCGGTAACTTTGGTTGTCTGGAAACCGTGGCCTCCAACGCCGCCATTGAAAATCGCGTACGTCATTTGCTGAGCCAGGGGTATCCGAGCAAGCTGACGCCGGACGATTGCAGCATTAGCGCTATCTGCAAGGCCGCCAACCGTGG
This sequence comes from Yersinia ruckeri ATCC 29473, assembly GCF_000754815.1. Lineage (GTDB taxonomy): Bacteria > Pseudomonadota > Gammaproteobacteria > Enterobacterales > Enterobacteriaceae > Yersinia > Yersinia ruckeri. The sequence continues at coordinate 1,847,602 of NZ_KN150747.1, read as the reverse complement.
CGATCTGCTGGCCAATGAAGTGATCGATCACGTGGGTCGTTACCTCGGTAAAGCCATTGCCATTGTTATTAACCTGTTTAATCCACAAAAAGTGGTGATTGCCGGTGAAATTATTGAAGCGGAAAAAGTCCTGCTCCCAGCGATTCAAAGCTGTATCAATAATCAAGTCCTAAAAGATTTCCGCAAGAACCTGCCGGTGGTGACATCACAATTAGATCACACCTCGGCTATCGGTGCCTTCGCCTTGGCCAAACGTGCCATGCTAAACGGTGTACTGCTACAGCGATTGCTGGAAAACTAAGTGTTGATTATCGGCAGGCAGGAGTCATCCACACGCCTCATAACCGCATGCTATAGTGGCGTACTGCCGTACTAATGAGTAATGAAAACAATGACAATTAAAAACGTTATCTGTGATATTGACGGTGTGTTGTTGCATGACAACACCGCCGTTCCGGGTGCTGACGCCTTTCTGGCTCGCATTCAACAAGAAGGCATGCCGCTGGTTATCCTGACTAACTATCCTTCGCAAACCGCGCAAGACTTGGCCAACCGCTTCGCCGCAGCGGGCTTGGAGGTACCGGAAAGTGCTTTTTATACCTCGGCAATGGCCACGGCAGATTTTCTGCGGCGTCAGGAAGGTAAAAAAGCCTATGTTGTCGGTGAAGGTGCATTAATTCATGAACTGTATAAAGCCGGTTTTACTATCACCGATATCAACCCCGACTTTGTGATTGTCGGCGAAACACGCTCTTACAACTGGGAAATGATGCACAAAGCGGCCTTCTTTGTGGCTAATGGTGCGCGCTTTATCGCTACCAATCCAGACACCCACGGTCGAGGCTTTGCTCCAGCCTGTGGTGCATTATGTGCGCCTATTGAAAAAATATCTGGCCGCAAACCGTTTTATGTCGGCAAACCCAGCCCGTGGATTATCCGCGCAGCGCTGAATAAAATGCAGGGTCATTCAGAAAGTACCGTCATTATTGGCGATAATCTGCGTACCGATATTCTGGCCGGCTTTCAGGCAGGTCTGGAAACCATTCTGGTATTGTCTGGCGTTTCCACCCTGGACGATATTGAAACCATGCCATTCCGCCCGAGCTACGTTTACCCGTCAGTAGCAGATATCGATATTATATGACTGTTTCCGTTGGCGGCCATTGCCGCCACGTCGCTTCCTTGATACAAACCCATCGCTGCACCGCACTGAAAATCTACCCGGCCCGCCTTCTTGCTGGCTGAATAACCTGTAGTTTTTGCCTTACAGTCCGGCAACCAGCGCCAGTGCCAGACGAAAGATGTCGAGGATTCCCTTTTTTGGTGCGCTGCACCAAAGTTCTTGCATTAACGCCCCTTTTTAGCGCATTTTCTTGTTATGTGAATAATCCACGCCGCCTAAATCGACAAAACAACCGCATTCCAAATTGGCGTATTTTTTGCATACTTTTCTTATTACTGGTCGTTATATTCTTGCAGATTTCGGGTTGCGGTAAGGGCACTGATACCACTGCAGCGTGAAAAATCGCGGGATAGGGTCGTTCAACCCTACAACGATAAAGTATTTCAACAACATTACCGCCAAAAGCTAAAAAGTTAGGGAGATAATTATGTGTTCTATTTTCGGGGTGCTCGATCTTAAAACCGATCCAATCGAGTTACGTAAAACCGCATTGGAAATGTCGCGTTTAATGCGCCACCGCGGGCCGGATTGGTCCGGGATTTATGCCGGTGATAATGCTATTTTGGCTCATGAACGTCTGTCGATTGTTGACGTAAATGCAGGTGCACAACCGCTATATAACAAGGCGCGCACCCATGTTCTGGCGGTCAATGGCGAAATTTATAATCATCAAATTCTGCGCCAACAGTACGGCGATCGTTTCGAATTCCAGACCGGTTCTGACTGTGAAGTGATTCTGGCGTTATATCAGGAGAAAGGCCCTGATTTTCTTGACGATCTACAAGGCATGTTTGCCTTTATTCTGTATGACGCAGAGAAGAATGCTTACCTGATCGGCCGCGACCATATGGGGATAATTCCTCTGTACATGGGTCACGACGAGCATGGCAATATGTTTGTTGCCTCGGAGATGAAAGCGTTGGTGCCGGTATGCCGCACGATCAAAGAATTTCCTGCTGGCAGCTATTTATGGAGCCAAGACGGCGAGATTCGCGAGTATTACCAACGCGACTGGTTCGATTACGACAACGTAAAAGACAATGTGACGGATAAAAATCAGCTGGCCAACGCGCTGGAAGAAGCGGTTAAAAGCCACCTGATGTCAGATGTGCCTTATGGCGTGTTGCTATCCGGTGGACTGGACTCTTCCGTGATTTCCGCCATTACCAAAAAATTCGCCGCCCGTCGAGTAGAAGACGATGAGCGCAGTGAAGCCTGGTGGCCACAACTTCACTCCTTCGCTGTAGGTCTGGTCGGCTCACCGGATCTGAAAGCCGCGCAGGAAGTCGCCAACCATTTGGGTACGGTACACCATGAAATTCATTTCACCGTGCAGGAAGGGCTGGATGCGATTCGCGATGTGATCTATCACATTGAAACTTACGATGTCACCACTATCCGCGCATCAACACCGATGTATTTAATGTCTCGTAAAATCAAAGCAATGGGCATTAAAATGGTGTTATCTGGTGAAGGTTCCGATGAAGTTTTCGGCGGTTATCTTTATTTCCATAAAGCACCAAACGCCAAAGAATTGCATGAAGAAACCGTACGCAAGTTACTGGCATTGCATATGTATGACTGTGCCCGCGCCAACAAAGCAATGTCCGCCTGGGGCGTAGAAGCCCGCGTTCCCTTCCTGGACAAAAACTTCCTCGATGTGGCAATGCGCATTAATCCACAGGATAAAATGTGTGGTAATGGCAAAATGGAGAAACATGTTTTGCGTGAATGTTTCTCTGCCGATTTGCCTCACAGTGTGGCCTGGCGGCAGAAAGAGCAGTTCTCCGATGGCGTTGGCTACAGTTGGATTGACTCGCTAAAAGCCATGGCGGCAGAACAAATCACCGACCAGCAGTTGGAAACAGCCCACTTCCGCTTCCCTTACAACACGCCAAACTCGAAAGAAGGCTATTTGTATCGGACGATCTTTGAAGAGTTATTCCCGCTGCCAAGCGCCGCAGAATGTGTGCCGGGCGGCCCATCGGTGGCTTGTTCTTCAGCGAAAGCCATTGAATGGGATGAGTCATTTAAGAATATGGATGACCCTTCAGGTCGCGCCGTTGGCGTTCATCAGGATGCCTACAAATAATCCGTTGTTTCCCTCGCCATTAAAGGGAAATGAGCGCGGTAAATAAGCTTAATCAGGGCTACCTTCGGGCCGCCCTGCTTTATTATCAGAAACACCCATCGTCGGTTTCCCTTTCAAGTCAATAGACGTATTGGTTATAACCTTTTATTTTGTCGTAAAATTCAACAGCGAATCCACATAATTGGCTAATTTATCGCCGGACTGTTCACAAGCCAAACAAACGAACCCTTTCAGCGCTTTTTCGGTAAAAAACTAGTTGACGCAAATCGGTCATATACGCATAATGCGCCCCGCAACGCCGATGAAGGTTGTGCAGAAAAAAGATGGCTACGTAGCTCAGCTGGTTAGAGCACAGCACTCATAATGCTGGGGTCACAGGTTCGATTCCCGTCGTAGCCACCATCTTTTTCATGTATGCGGGAGTGGCGAAATTGGTAGACGCACTAGATTTAGGTTCTAGCGCCGCAAGGTGTGCGAGTTCAAGTCTCGCCTCCCGCACCATTTTCATCGGTTGTCACAGTAGATGGGATATCGCCAAGCGGTAAGGCACCAGGTTTTGATCCTGGCATTCCCAGGTTCGAATCCTGGTATCCCAGCCATTTCTCTGAAGTGGAATACTGTTAGGCAGGGTTGTGATAAAAAAGAATTGTATTTCAGTTGGGATATCGCCAAGCGGTAAGGCACCAGGTTTTGATCCTGGCATTCCCAGGTTCGAATCCTGGTATCCCAGCCATACAATTTCTTAACTTTAAAAGATTTAAAGATGGCTACGTAGCTCAGCTGGTTAGAGCACAGCACTCATAATGCTGGGGTCACAGGTTCGATTCCCGTCGTAGCCACCATCTTTTGGGGTATCGCCAAGCGGTAAGGCACTGGATTCTGATTCCAGCATCCCAGGTTCGAATCCTGGTACCCCAGCCATATTTAGAAAAGCTCGCTTCGGCGGGCTTTTTGCTTTTTTGCTTTCTGTAAACGTTAGCGTTCAACGTGAGAAAGGGAAAGTGGCGGCTAATCTAGTCAACATAAGCGACTCACCAAGATGCGAGCCGCTTTGTCATGCACAGTGCTATAATCCTAAAGCGTATTTCAACGCGTGCTCCTTTAGTTTTCCCGCTCGTTGTGCAGCGATCAATGCTAGGTTGCGTATCATTTTCACTGGCGGTAAATCATTACTAAACGCTTTGTAAAACAAATCCATACCGCTTTGCATCATCAGGTTATCGCTGCGGCGCTTACGCTGGTAACGCAGTAATACCGCTTCGCTACTCCAATCTTCAGCCAGATCGCGTGCCTGACTCAACACATCCAGCAACGCATCGACATCACGATATCCCAGATTAACCCCCTGCCCAGCGAGTGGATTGATGGTATGCGCTGCATCGCCTAATAATACCAACCCCGCCTGCACATAACGCTGAGCGTGACGGCGGGTTAATGGGAAAGAACCCGCTGCCACGGCGTTAACCCGTCCCAAACGATCAGGGAAGGCGCGCGTAATCTCCTGATTGAGCTGTTCCAGCGGCATATTCTGCAACTGACGAATACGCTGCGGACTGTCGTACCAGACCAACGAGGCCCAATGATCAAACAACGGCAGAAATGCTCGCGGGCCTGAGGGGAAAAACTGCTGCCAGGTGACATCCTGCTGCGGTGCCCCCGTATTGATGGAAATGAGCATACAGGACTGGCGATACTGCCAACCGCTAGTGCCAATACCGGCCAGACGGCGAACCTGCGAATTGGCACCATCGGCACCCACGACTAAACGCGCCTGTATCTGCTCCTGCGTGTCTAAAGTCAGTTTCCAGCACCTATCTACTCTCGCCATGCTTTGTAGCCGTGAGGGGCACAGTAGCGTTAAATTTGCGCACGTTTCGATCTGTTGCCATAGCGCCAACTGCAAAACCCGGTTTTCGACCATAAAACCTAATTCAGGTAGCGCTAGCGATGCCGCATCGAATACTACCGTTGAGCCAGGCATTTCCCAGGTTTCCAACCGACGATATGGGGCATAACGCATTTCCTGCACGCGTGACCATGCACCAAGTTGCTTGAGCAATCCAACGGAAGTGCAGCCAATGGCCGAAATCCGTAAATCCGGCGCGCTCTGGCTATCAAAGGGTACCGGAGCCTCATGTTCCAGCAACGCCACTGACCAACCGCTTTGCGCCAAACCTAAAGCGGTAGCAGCCCCCACCATCCCGCCACCCACCACGACAACATCGTAACTTTGTTGAGATTTTTTCATTTCGGCTACGCTTCAAGAAATTAAGGTTACGCCCACTATTTCGGGCATTTTGTCTCGCGTCAGTGTACCGGATTTTTCTCCAACCGGCAGGTTAACTCAGCGTTTCCATACTGGTCTCCGCTCGACCAAATGACTACAATGCCCAGCAAGTACCAAGCCTTTGCGTTATTCACACCGCACGGAGCAAAATAAAATCCGATGACAAAGAAACTCCATATCAAAACCTGGGGCTGCCAAATGAACGAATACGATTCGTCCAAAATGGCGGACCTGCTGGCCAGCACCCACGGTTATGAGCTAACTGACGTGCCTGAAGAAGCCGATCTGTTATTGCTGAACACCTGCTCAATTCGCGAAAAAGCGCAGGAAAAAGTCTTCGCCCTGCTAGGCCGTTGGAAGCAGTTGAAAGCCACTAATCCGCAGTTAGTGATCGGCGTTGGCGGCTGTGTCGCCTCTCAAGAAGGCGATCACATTCGCCAACGCGCGCCTTGCGTCGACGTTATTTTCGGGCCGCAAACCTTGCACCGCCTACCGGAAATGCTCAACCACGTTCTGGGAACCCACAGCCCGATCGTGGATATCAGTTTCCCGGAAATAGAAAAATTTGACCGTTTACCCGAACCACGCGCCGATGGCCCCACAGCCTTTGTCTCCATCATGGAGGGCTGCAATAAATATTGCACATTCTGCGTAGTACCTTATACGCGCGGCGAAGAAGTCAGTCGCCCGGTCGATGATGTGCTGTTTGAAATTGCCCAATTAGCCGCTCAGGGCGTACGCGAAGTGAATCTGCTCGGGCAAAATGTTAACGCTTATCGAGGTGCAACCTATGACGGCGATATTTGTCGTTTTGCCGAGTTATTACGCTTGGTCGCAGCTATTGACGGTATTGACCGCATTCGCTTCACCACCAGCCATCCTATCGAGTTTACCGATGATATTATCGCGGTATATGAAGATACGCCCGAGCTGGTCAGTTTCCTGCATTTGCCCGTGCAGAGCGGCTCAGACCGGATTCTAACCATGATGAAACGCGCCCATACCGCATTAGAATATAAATCCATCATTCGGAAATTGCGCAAAGCTCGCCCCAATATTCATATCAGCTCAGACTTTATTGTCGGCTTTCCAGGTGAAAGTCAGGCCGATTTTGAGCAAACCATGACGCTGGTTGCCGAGGTGAATTTCGATATGAGCTACAGCTTTATCTATTCCTCCCGCCCTGGAACGCCAGCGGCAGACTTGCCGGATGACGTTTCCGATGACGAGAAAAAACAGCGACTGCATGCGCTACAAGAACGCATCACGCAGCAGGCAATGAACTATAGCCGGGCAATGGTCGGCACCGTCCAGCGTGTATTGGTCGAAGGGACTTCACGTAAAGACGTAATGGAACTGGCGGGTCGTACCGAAAATAATCGTATTGTGAATTTTGTCGGCACGCCTGAGATGATTGGGACATTTGTCGATGTAAACATTGTGGACGTTTACACAAACTCGTTACGCGGCGTGGTCGTTCGCACCGAAAAACAGATGGATTTACGCACAGTAGAATCACCGGCCTCCGTGATTGCCCGCACCCGCAAAGAGAATGATATTGGCGTTGCGCAATACCAGCCTTAATTTTGACCAATAGCCTTTCTAATGGTTGCTTTTTATGTATTCACCATTTGAATCATATAAAGTAACCACTCTGCAAAGAACCGGTTTTTCTGCGTAGCATCGCACAGATAGATCAGCCGTGGGCTTGCGTCCACCGCGCTCACCATGAATAATTCCCAAATGACATGTATTATTGATATTAAATATAAGTCACCAATACTTATCACCTTATGTGAATTAGTATCAACTGGCCCGATGTGACCTAGAGGAACTCAGTGACCCAAAGAAACAGTTTGCACGTAGCGACACAAGAAATCCTGCTTGAGCCCACTGATAATCAGCGTTTGCTGAGCCTGTGTGGCCCTTTTGATGACAACATCAAACAGCTTGAACGCCGGTTGGGCATTGAAATCAATCGCCGTGATAACCGTTTCAAGCTGGTCGGTAAGAATATCTGCGTCAATGCAGCCGCAGCAATCCTGCGCCACCTCTACGTAGACACCGCCCCAATTCGCGGCATCATTCCCGATATCGATTCGGAACAGATCCATCTGGCGGTCAAAGAGAGCCGGGTACTGGAGCAAACCGCAGAAAGCGTTCCCGACTACGGTAAAGCGGTTAACATTCGCACCAAACGCGGCATGGTCAAACCGCGGACGCCAAATCAGGCGCAATACATCGCCAATATTCTCGATCATGACATCACTTTTGGCGTTGGCCCGGCGGGTACCGGTAAAACTTATCTGGCCGTTGCGGCAGCCGTTGATGCACTTGAGCGGCAGAATGTTCGCCGAATTCTACTCACGCGTCCCGCCGTTGAGGCCGGGGAAAAACTGGGTTTTCTACCCGGTGACCTCAGTCAAAAAGTCGATCCTTACCTGCGCCCGCTTTATGACGCATTATTTGAAATGCTGGGTTTTGAGCGCGTAGAAAAACTGATCGAGCGCAACGTGATTGAAGTGGCTCCGCTGGCGTATATGCGTGGCCGCACGCTCAACGATGCCTTTATCATTTTGGATGAAAGCCAGAACACCACCATCGAGCAGATGAAAATGTTTCTGACCCGCATTGGTTTCAACTCCAAGGCGGTGATTACCGGCGATGTCACGCAGATCGACTTACCACGTCACCAGAAATCTGGCTTGCGCCATGCGATAGAAGTGTTATCGGATGTCGAGGAGCTCAGCTTCAATTTCTTCCACAGTGAAGACGTTGTGCGACATCCCGTTGTCGCTCAGGTAGTTATTGCCTATGAAGCCTGGGAAGCCGCAGAACAAAAACGCAAAGACGCCATCGCAGAACAGCGTAAGCGTGAAAACCCAACCCCTTCAGAGCAGGAGGCTCCGTGAGCCAGGTTATACTCGATCTACAAATTGCCTGTGAAAACAGCCAGGGTCTACCAACCGAAGCGGATTTCCAGCGCTGGCTGGAAGCGGTGTTATCTCAGTTTCAGGAAGAGTCCGAAGTCACCATTCGGGTGGTGGATGAGGCGGAAAGCCATGAATTGAATCTGACCTATCGTGGTAAAGATAAGTCAACCAACGTACTATCCTTTCCCTTCGAGGCACCACCTGAAATAGAATTGCCACTGTTGGGTGACTTAATCATCTGCCGCCAAGTTGTTGAGCAGGAAGCCGTTGAACAGAACAAAGCCTTGCTAGCCCACTGGGCGCATATGGTTGTTCACGGCAGTCTCCATCTGCTAGGGTATGACCACATCGTTGACGATGAAGCCGAAGAAATGGAGTCTATCGAAACTGAAATAATGCAAGGTTTGGGTTATCCCGACCCGTATATCTCAGAAAAAGACCCCGAATAATGCGTTGGCAGCGTGAAATTGGCGCTGCTGATAATGACAATACTTAACATGAGTAAACTTAACTAAAACGCCATGAGCGACGACCATTCACAAAACAATGATAGCCCCAGTCCCAAAAAAGGGTTCTTTACTCTCATCCTTAACCAATTGTTCCACGGCGAACCTAAAAACCGTGGCGATCTGGTAGAGCTTATCCGTGACTCTGAACAGAACGATCTGATCGATCCTGATACCCGTGACATGCTGGAAGGCGTGATGGATATCGCCGAACAGCGCGTACGGGATATTATGATCCCGCGTTCTCAAATGGTCACACTCAGGCGTAACCAAACGCTGGATGAGTGCCTGGATGTGATTATCGAATCCGCCCATTCCCGCTTTCCAGTGATCAGTGAAGACAAAGATCACATTGAGGGCATCCTGATGGCTAAGGATTTGCTGCCGTTTATGCGCACAGATTCCGAGCCATTCAGCATCGACAAAGTACTACGGGCGGCAGTTGTTGTGCCGGAAAGTAAACGCGTCGACCGGATGCTGAAGGAGTTCCGCTCCCAGCGTTATCATATGGCAATTGTCATTGATGAGTTCGGTGGCGTCTCCGGGCTGGTTACCATTGAAGATATTCTGGAACTGATCGTTGGCGAAATTGAAGATGAGTACGATGACGAAGAAGATCGTGACGTTCGTCAGCTCAGCCGTCATACCTATACCATCAGAGCATTGACGCAGATCGAGGATTTTAACGATGTGTTCAAAACTCATTTTAATGATGATGAAGTGGACACGATCGGTGGTTTAGTGATGCAAGCCTTTGGTCATCTGCCGGCGCGCGGTGAAACCATTGAAATTGAAGGTTACTTGTTTAAGGTTGCCATGGCCGATAGCCGACGTATTATTCAAGTTCACGTTAAAATCCCGGACGATGCACCGCAACCGAAATTGGAAGAATAAATCCTCAATGACTATCGTTTCATTGCTTAATCGTCAGTGGGTTCGCGCCCTACTGGCGCTGTTTTTTGGTGCCAGTGGTACGCTGGCATTTTCTCCTTTTGATTTCTGGCCTGCCTCGCTAATCTCCCTATTTGGCTTACTCAGCCTAACCTTGAATCGCAACAGCAAACAGTCTGCATTCATCGGTTTTATCTGGGGAATGGGGTTATTTGGCACTGGTGTAAACTGGGTCTATGTCACTATCGCTGAATTTGGCGGTATGCCAACGGTCGTTAATTTATTCTTGGTGGTACTGCTGGCAGCCTACTTGTCTCTCTACACCATGCTATTTGCCGGTGTATTGACTCGCTTGTGCCCCAAAGCCACCTGGTGGCGACTGGCTATAGCGGCTCCAGTGCTGTGGCAACTCACTGAATTCTTGCGTGGTTGGGTACTCACCGGCTTCCCGTGGCTGCAATTCGGCTATAGCCAACTTGACGGCCCGCTGAAAGGCATTGCACCAATACTGGGCGTTGATGGTGTGACCTTTATTCTGGTTTCCATCAGTGGGTTACTCGCTTACGCATTCCACCAATGCCGCCTGCTACCTGCCATTGTCGCTGTAGCATTGCTGTTGCTGCCGTGGCCGCTGCGTCAGTTGGACTGGTTTACGCCGCAGCCAGAGCGAGCGGTAAACGTGGCTTTGGTTCAGGGCAATATTGCGCAGTCGCTGAAGTGGGATCCGAAAGAACTGATCAGCACCCTTCAGGTTTATCTGGATAGTACTCAGCCTTATATGGGTAAAGCACCGATTATTATTTGGCCTGAATCGGCTATTCCTGATATCGAAACCGACCAGGCCACTTTCCTGACCATGATGGATGGTTTGATGCGCGCCAATCACAGTAGCCTGATTACTGGCATTGTTGATGCTCGCAACACCCCCGACGGCTATCGTTTCTTTAACAGCCTGATTGTGCTTGGTGATAAAGAACCCTACCACTACCCAACCGTTAATCGTTATAGCAAACACCATTTGGTGCCTTTTGGCGAATACGTACCGCTGGAATCGTTATTGCGTCCACTGGCACCGTTTTTCAACCTGCCAATGTCTTCATTTAGTCGCGGCAATTATACGCAACCACAGGTTACCGTTGCCGGTTTCAATATGACCGCAGCCATTTGCTACGAGATTATTTTGGGTCAACAAGTGCGGGATAACTTCAATGCAGACTCTGATTTTCTGCTGACGATCTCCAATGATGCCTGGTTCGGTCACTCCATCGGCCCGTGGCAACACTTCCAGATGGCGCGAATGAGAGCATTGGAGTTAGGTCGTCCTCTGCTGCGCAGCACCAACAACGGCATCACTGCCGCAGTAGGTGCCGACGGCAATGTACTGGCTCAACTTCCTCAGTTCACGCGTGAAGTGTTGGAAATAAAAGTCACGCCAACTACTGGCTTAACGCCATATGCCCGTTTTGGCGGTTGGCCGCTATGGGTTATTACACTGGTTTTGGGCGCGCTAACACTGACTTGTATGATTCGCTCACGTAACCGCTGATCAATGCGGGCGTCATTTCTGCGCCCGCATTATGACAGTGAAACGGGTTTTATCCAGGTGGAAGGCCATAAAACCTGACTACTGCCGAACCGCCCAAGAAACAACCGGCTGGATAGCCTTCATCATCTGCGACAAAACCCATTTCTCGGTATTCTGACTCCCGATTGGAGTGACCGCTTGAGAGTGAATAGCCGCGCAAAAATTAGTGTTGACCCTGAACTGTGCAACCGTGTTGCCCCAAACGAACAACGATCTAGCAATAACATAACCGCCAACTCCCGCCGAATAATCCTGCTTCTCCCCTATTTTTCGCTTCCACTTACCGTGGGAGATCCAATGACTGGCACAAACCTTGCTAGATTTCTTCTGACTCTGGTCGATATCGCACAAGATTTTTGTTTTGAGTTCAGGTTAGTGCTTTTCTCGCACAATTTAAGCGCATTGATAGCACGAATTCGGTGCATATCCGTTTTATTGCCTCTATTTGGTGCGATTTCCGTCTCAAAAAACAAACATTTTGATATCACAAACATAACAATCGATATTTTTGTCACGATAATCTGTTACAAGTAAGGCAATAAATCGCTCGTTAATAAAGTGGTGTTAACTTTCTTGGTCATATATCACGCTGCTGCCAGATGGCAATAAATATGAGAAATGAAAGTGATACACCCGATTCAGATAAGGCGATTTTTAGCATCACAACATCAAGCAGTAACACAACATCACAGGAGTTGGACCATGCAAATGCGTAAACTGGCGTTATCGCTACTGTTAGTTGGAATGGCAAGTAGCGTAGCCCATGCAGAAGAACTGACTGGCACGTTGAAAAAAATCAAAGATAACGGCGTGATTGTCGTTGGGCACCGCGAATCTTCTGTTCCTTTCTCTTATTACGATAACCAGCAAAAAGTGGTCGGATACTCACAGGATTATTCCAATCTGATCGTGGATGCCGTGAAAAAGAAACTGAATTTGCCTGATTTGCAGGTCAAATTGATTCCTGTGACATCACAAAACCGTATTCCTCTACTGCAAAACGGTACCTTTGATTTTGAGTGTGGTTCAACCACCAACAATCTGGAGCGCCAGAAACAAGCCGCGTTCTCCAATACCATTTTCGTGGTCGGCACTCGTCTTTTGACTAAAAAAGACTCTGGTATCAAAGACTTTAAAGATCTGGCGGGTAAAGCTGTCGTGGTGACTTCCGGCACCACTTCGGAAGTATTGCTGAACAAGCTGAACGAAGAAAACAAAATGGACATGCGCATTATCAGCGCCAAAGACCACGGTGACTCCTTCCGCACATTGGAAAGTGGCCGTGCCGTTGCCTTTATGATGGATGATGCATTGCTGGCCGGTGAGCGCGCTAAAGCCAAGAAAGCCGGTGAGTGGGAGATTGTAGGCACGCCTCAATCTCAGGAAGCCTATGGTTGTATGCTGCGTAAAGATGACCCGCAGTTCAAAGCGCTGATGGATCAGACTATTGCCACCGCACAAACCTCAGGCGTAGCGACCAAATCCTTTGAACGTTGGTTCACTCAGCCCATTCCACCGAAAAACCTGAACCTGAACTTCTCACTGTCAGATGATATGAAAAAACTGTTCAAAGCACCTAACGACAAGGCATTGAACTAAAAAAATAATATTCGGGACAGAATACTGTCCTCGTGATTGATGATGAACGCTTGGTAGACAGGATGCGGGGTGGCCGTTCCCCACTCCGCATTTTTTTATTTTCCCCTTCGTTGCCACGGTACAGCGATTAATCATCAGTCTTCAGGGTGGGTTCACCGCCCTTTTAAGGGAGTTAGTTATGTCTATAGACTGGAACTGGGGGATTTTTTTACAACCCGCCCCATTCGGTAATACCACCTACCTCGGCTGGATTTGGTCCGGTTTTCAGGTCACGGTAGCACTGTCACTGTGTGCATGGGTTATCGCCTTCTTTATCGGCTCATTGTTCGGCATATTGAGAACCGTTCCCAATCGTTTTCTCGCTGCCATGGGTACTTGTTATGTGGAATTATTCCGTAACGTACCGCTTATTGTGCAATTTTTTACCTGGTATCTGGTGGTTCCTGAACTGCTACCGACTAACATCGGCATGTGGTTTAAAACCGAATTGGATCCGAATATACAATTCTTCCTGTCTTCCATGTTATGTCTTGGCCTATTCACTGCCGCACGCGTTTGTGAACAAGTCAGAGCCGGGATCCAATCACTACCTCGCGGACAAAAAGCGGCGGGACTCGCCATGGGACTGACCCTGCCGCAAACCTACCGTTACGTACTATTGCCCAATGCTTATCGGGTCATTATTCCGCCAATGACGTCAGAAATGTTGAATTTGGTGAAGAACTCAGCCATTGCTTCAACCATTGGTCTGGTAGATATGGCAGCTCAAGCTGGGAAGTTGCTGGATTACTCAGCACATGCCTATGAATCTTTCACTGCAATCACTCTGGCTTATGTATTAATCAACGCCGTTATCATGCTGATTATGCGATTGGTGGAAAAGAAAGTGCAGTTACCCGGTAATTTGGGGAGTAAATAATGTACGAATTTGACTGGAGTTCTATCGCACCCAGCATGCCCTATTTGCTTCAGGGACTGGTTGTTACAGCGAAAATTACTGTTATCTCAATTGTGTTTGGCATCCTGTGGGGAACCTTACTGGCGGTGATGCGCTTATCGTCCATCAAGGCCGTCAGTTGGTTTGCGACTCTCTACGTTAATCTGTTCCGTTCCGTGCCTTTGGTTATGGTATTGCTATGGTTCTATCTTGTGGTTCCAAGCTTATTACAAAATGTGCTTGGGTTATCACCAAAAACAGATATTCGCCTGATCTCTGCCATGGTAGCCTTTTCACTGTTTGAGGCAGCTTATTACTCGGAAATTATCCGTGCAGGTATCCAAAGCATCTCCCGAGGTCAATCATCTGCCGCATTGGCTCTGGGCATGACACAAGGTCAGTCTATGCGATTGGTCATTCTGCCTCAGGCATTTAGAGCAATGATTCCCTTATTGCTGACCCAAGGCATCGTGTTATTCCAGGATACATCGCTGGTATATGTACTCAGCCTGGCCGATTTCTTCCGCACCGCCACCACTATCGGTGAGCGTGATGGTACTCAGGTCGAAATGGTTCTGTTCGCCGGTTTGGTTTATTTTGTTATCAGCATTGCTGCATCAATGCTGGTTAACTATTTGAAGAAAAGGACTGTTTGATGATTTCCCTGAAAAATGTTTCTAAGTGGTATGGTCAATCTCAGGTTTTGAGCGATTGCTCCACCGAAGTTAAAAAAGGTGAGGTGGTCGTGGTCTGTGGCCCTTCAGGCTCAGGAAAATCGACTCTGATTAAAACCGTCAACGGGCTGGAACCCATTCAAAAAGGCAGCATTCTGGTCAATGGCATTGGCGTCAATGATAAAGGTACCAATCTGGCGCAGTTGCGCTCCAAAGTTGGCATGGTATTCCAACACTTTGAATTGTTTCCGCATTTATCGATCATCGAAAACCTGACGCTGGCGCAGGTAAAAGTATTGAAACGTGATAAAGCAGCCTCTAGGGAGAAAGGACTTAAATTGTTGGAGCGCGTTGGATTATCAACCCACGCGGATAAATTCCCTTCTCAGCTTTCCGGTGGCCAGCAACAGCGAGTCGCTATTGCCCGCGCCTTGTGCATGGATCCGATTGCGATGCTGTTTGATGAACCAACGTCAGCACTCGACCCGGAAATGATTAACGAAGTGCTGGACGTCATGGTCAAACTGGCTCACGAAGGCATGACTATGATGGTCGTGACCCACGAGATGGGTTTTGCCCGCAAAGTGGCACACCGAGTGATCTTCATGGATGAAGGGAAAATTGTCGAAGACAGTAATAAAGACGATTTCTTCAATAATCCTAAATCTGAGCGAGCAAAAGATTTTCTCGCCAAGATTCTGCACTAATCGACCCAAAGCCTACCGATATCCGGTCATTGACCTCCCTTTCTAGGAAGGTCAATGGGTGGAAGGCACGCCATGCGGGTGGCGTGCCTTTTTAGGCTACGGCTGGAATGGACGACGGTGGAATTGGTCATGGCCGCATTTTGGGCATAGCGGCAAGACTTCCGGGGTATAAAAGGCCAGATTGTGATGGCACTTCTCACACACCAGATTTCCCAGCCCGACAACCTCTCCACTGTGATAAACCCCATGATGGCTGACGTCTTTAAACACTTCTCGCCATTCAAGCTGGGTTTTATCGGTAATATCCGCCAACTCTTGCCATAAACTCTCTTTAATGACACGCATGAAAACGCTATCAGTAATTTCGTCCTTACTTTCTTCATAGCTGCGGGCAAACTCTTCCAAATCGCGTCGAACAGCCTGGGTGATCTGATCGACCTCACTATGTGTCAGTTCCTCCACCGCCTTGAGTCGTTGTTCAGCGCTGACCACCAGCTTATCGATATCACGCTCTCCATTTTTCAAGCGTTCAGTCAACGATGCCACTAATTCACGATAATACTGAGCCACCTTGTTCATACGCCCTCCTCGTTAACCTGTGATACGACTTTTCTTTAGCCTGATAATTAAAGTTATCTCTATTTATTTTAGTCGTAAATATATGATGTCGTGGGTTCCTCGGGTTGTGACCGCCCTCACTCTGAAGATTAATGCTATCCGCTACGCAGAAAAACGTTTCTGTGGCCTGCTGAGTGTTGTTGCGGCTGCCGCTTATCAGCTATGCTATGCGGATCTCACTTTATGATAATAAACAGATGATGCTACAGGCGTAGCTGTTTTAACTATAGGACCACTGGCTGCCATGCAAGAGCAATACCGCCCGGAAGATATCGAATCGCAAGTTCAGCTTCATTGGCAAGAGAAGCAAACTTTCAAAGTGACTGAAGACGCAAGCAAAGAGAAATATTACTGCCTCTCTATGCTGCCTTATCCGTCTGGCCGCCTACATATGGGGCACGTTCGTAACTACACTATCGGCGACGTAATCTCCCGTTACCAACGCATGCTGGGTAAAAATGTCCTACAGCCGATTGGCTGGGATGCATTCGGTCTGCCAGCAGAAGGGGCTGCGGTTAAAAACAATACCGCCCCAGCGCCTTGGACTTACGACAACATCGAATATATGAAGAACCAGTTGAAACTACTGGGCTTCGGCTATGATTGGGATCGCGAGATTGCCACCTGCAAGCCTGACTACTACCGTTGGGAACAGTGGTTCTTCACCAAATTGTACGAAAAAGGCATGGTCTACAAGAAGACCTCGGCGGTGAACTGGTGCCCGCACGATCTGACCGTTCTGGCAAACGAACAAGTTATCGACGGTTGCTGCTGGCGTTGTGATAGCAAAGTCGAACGCAAAGAAATTCCACAGTGGTTTATCAAAATCACTGATTATGCCGATCAGTTGCTGAACGATCTGGATAAGCTGGAAAGCTGGCCAGAGCAGGTGAAAACCATGCAGCGCAACTGGATTGGCCGTTCTGAAGGGGTGGAAATCACCTTTGATGTCACCGATAGCGCAGAAAAACTGACGGTCTATACCACCCGCCCAGATACCTTCTTTGGTGTGACCTATGTAGCCGTTGCTGCGGGTCATCCTTTGGCACTGCAAGCCGCTAAAACCAATCCGGCACTGGCCGAGTTTGTTGATGAATGCCGCAATACCAAAGTCGCTGAGGCCGAAATGGCTACGATGGAGAAGAAAGGCATGGCTACCGGCCTGTCGGCCATCCATCCGTTAACCGGTGAAACCGTGGCTATCTGGGTCGCCAACTTTGTGTTGATGGACTACGGTACTGGTGCAGTAATGGCCGTTCCGGGTCACGATCAGCGCGACTGGGAATTCGCAACCAAATACAATCTGCCGATCAAGCCCGTGATTCTGTCCGCTGACGGTAGTGCACCAGATTTAAGCACTGCGCCACTGACCGAAAAAGGCACGCTGTTCAACTCAGGTGAGTTTGACGGCCTGGATTACCAGGCCAGCTTTGATGCTATTGCCGATAAGCTGGTTGCTTTGGGCGTTGGCCAACGTAAAGTCAACTATCGCCTGCGCGACTGGGGGGTTTCTCGTCAACGTTACTGGGGTGCGCCAATCCCGATGATCACACTGGAAGACGGTACCGTTGTGCCTACGCCGGAAGATCAGCTGCCAGTTCTGTTGCCGGAAGATGTGGTGATGGATGGCATTACCAGCCCAATTAAAGCCGATGCTGAGTGGGCAAAAACCACTGTCAACGGCCTGCCGGGTCTGCGAGAAACCGATACCTTTGATACCTTTATGGAATCATCTTGGTACTACGCACGTTATACCTGCCCACAATACGATGAAGGCATGCTGGATCCCGCTGCAGCGAATTATTGGCTGCCAGTGGATCAATATGTAGGTGGTATCGAACACGCTATCATGCATCTGATGTACTTCCGCTTCTTCCATAAGTTGATGCGCGATGCGGGTCTGGTGGATTCTGATGAGCCAGCCAAGCGCTTGTTGTGTCAGGGTATGGTTCTGGCCGATGCCTTCTACTACAGCGGCACTAATGGCGAGCGTATCTGGGTTTCTCCGGTTGATGCCATCGTTGAGCGTGATGAGAAAGGCCGTATCGTTAAAGCCGTAGATGGCGAAGGCCACGAACTGGTTTATGCCGGTATGAGCAAAATGTCGAAATCGAAAAATAACGGTATCGACCCTCAAGTCATGGTTGAGAAATACGGTGCAGATACCGTTCGTCTGTTTATGATGTTTGCTTCACCGGCAGAAATGACGCTGGAATGGCAAGAATCTGGCGTCGAGGGGGCTAACCGCTTCTTGAAACGCGTATGGCGTCTGGTCTTTGACCACTCCCATAAAGGTACCACCCAGCCGCTGGTTGTTGCCGAGCTGACAGAAGATCAGAAATCACTGCGCCGCGATCTGCATAAAACCATCGCTAAAGTGACCGATGACGTTGGCCGCCGCCAGACCTTCAATACTGCCATTGCAGCGGTGATGGAGTTGATGAACAAACTGGGTCGCGCGCCGCAGGAAACCGAACAAGACCGCGCATTGATGCAAGAAGCGCTATTGGCCGTGGTTCGTATGCTGTATCCGTTCACGCCTCACGTTTGCTTCACACTGTGGCAGGCATTGGGTGGTGAAGGTGATATTGATACCGCGCCATGGCCAGTGGCTGATGAACAAGCGATGGTGGAAGATTCCAAGCTGGTGGTGGTACAGGTAAACGGTAAAGTTCGTGGCAAAATCACAGTGCCAGCCGATGCAACTGAAGAATACGTGCGTGAACGCGCAGGTCAGGAACATCTGGTGGCAAAATATTTGGATGGGGTTACCGTTCGTAAAGTGATCTATGTCCCAGGCAAACTGCTTAACCTGGTAGTAGGTTAAGACAAGGAGGAGTTGTGCGACATCGTATTCTGACGCTGTTGCTGGGGTTAGCGGTGCTAGTCACCGCTGGCTGCGGTTTTCATCTGCGAGGCACAACACAAGTGCCTCAGGAACTGCAAACACTGCTGTTGGAGAGTGGCGACCCTTATGGGCCGCTGGCTCGTTCGGTTCGTCAGCAATTACGGCTGAGTAACGTCACTATTGTTGACGATGCCATGCGTAAGGATCTGCCGACTCTGCGTATTTTGGGATCAAATCAAAGTCAGGATACCGTTTCGGTATTCCAGAACGGCGTAACGGCAGAATACCAAATGGTTCTGCACGTTCAAGCGCAAGTCTTGATTCCAGGGCATGACATTTATCCACTTAATGTGACAGTTTTCCGCTCTTTCTTTGATAACCCGTTGACTGCCCTGGCAAAAACAGCAGAAAGCGACATTATTGCACAGGAAATGCGTGAACAGGCCGCTCAGCAGTTGGTACGGAAATTACTGACCGTACATGCAGAGGACATTAAAAAGACCCAGGAAGAAAGCATCAAAACGGCTACAACTACGGCCAAATCAGTGACCAGTGCTACTTCAGCCCCATGATTCGTATTTATCCTGAACAACTCGCCGCGCAGCTCCATGAGGGGCTGCGCGCTTGCTACCTATTATGTGGCAATGAGCCACTGTTATTGCAGGAAAGCCAGGATCGCATTCGCCAAGCGGCTATCCAACAAGATTTCACCGAACATTACACCATGACCTTAGACACCCATACTGAATGGGATTCTATCTTCGGTATTTGTCAGGCCATGAGCCTCTTCGCCAATCGCCAAACCTTACTCTTGGTTTTTCCTGATACGGGTTTAACGGCAGCGATGAGCGAACAGTTAGTCAAGCTGACGACCCTGCTGCATCCAGATATTCTTCTGATGCTGCGCGCTAACAAGCTGACCAAAGCACAGGAGAATAGCGCCTGGTTTAAGGCACTTAGCCCTCACGGTGCCTTGGTGAATTGTCTGGCACCGGAACAAGCTCAGCTTCCTCGCTGGGTTCAGACGCGGGCAAAAAGCATCCATCTCGATGTTGATGACGCGGCGGTTCAACTGCTTTGCTACTGTTACGAAGGCAATCTGCTGGCCTTATCGCAGGCTTTGGCGCGTCTGTCCCTACTTTATCCTGATGGCAAGCTGACATTGCCTCGAGTGGAGCAAGCGGTCAACGATGCCGCACATTTTACGCCCTATCATTGGCTGGATGCACTGCTCGCGGGCAAAAGCAAACGCGCATGGCATATTCTGCAACAACTTCAGCAAGAAGACAGTGAGCCGATTATCTTGTTGAGAACTGTACAACGGGAACTGCTATTGCTGCTCACACTGAAACGGCAAATGGCCAACTCGCCGCTACGTACGTTATTCGATCAACACAAAGTGTGGCAAAACCGCCGTCAGTTGATAACGCAGGCACTACAGCGCCTGACGCTACAGCAACTACAACAAGCGGTTCATTTACTGACACGAATAGAAATCTGCCTCAAACAGGATTATGGCCAATCAGTCTGGCCAGAGCTGGAGACGTTATCTATGCTGATCTGTGGAAAAATATTACCTGAGAGCTTCATTAATGCCGGATAAATACGCGGATAAAGCGGCGCCAGATCCTGGTTTACATGCCCTGTTTGGTGGCACTTTTGATCCGATCCATTTTGGTCATTTGCATCCGGTTGAAGCCTTGGCGCAGCAAGTTGGGTTACAGCAGGTTATTTTGCTACCCAACCGTGTTCCGCCTCATCGTCCACAGCCTGAGGCTTCTGCTCAGCAACGACTAAAAATGGTGCAGTTAGCGATCGAAGGCAACCCGTTATTCCGCGTTGATGACCGGGAGCTACAGCGCACGACGCCGTCTTACACCATAGATACACTGGAATCACTGCGAGCCGAATCAGGGCCTGAATTACCACTCGCCTTTATTATCGGTCAGGATTCATTGCTTACTCTGCATAAATGGCACCGTTGGCAATCCCTGCTGGAGGTTTGTCATTTGCTGGTATGTGCTCGCCCCGGCTATGCCGAAACACTGGATACACCGGCGCTTCAACGCTGGTTGGAGCAACATCAGGTCACGCAGGCAGAAAAACTGAGCCAGCAACCACAGGGATTTATTTATCTGGCTGACACACCACTTTTGGATATTTCCGCCACTGAGATTCGCCGACGGCGGCGCAATGGGCTAGGCTGTGATGACCTGTTACCGCGCAAAGTTCAGCAATATATCGAATTACAGGGTTTATATCGCGAGCCTTAGTCCCATGATATACTTCGCCGCTTAATTTTAGGTATTCGCTGAAAACCCCTGTAGAAATGCAGTAAGCAGTTGGCTTTCAGCGGCATCCTGCCGATAAATACAGCATAACTTTTCGTAACAGATTGCATACTGGGAAGAAATCCCGGCAAAACGTATTATTTACGAAGGTTATGGACATAAATCACCCGAGGGGGAACCTTTGCAAGGTAAAGCGCTCCAAGAATTTGTTATCGATAAGCTCGATGACTTGAAAGGCCAGGATATTCTTTCCATCGACGTTAAAGGGAAGTCAAGCATCACTGATTGCATGATTATCTGTACCGGTACATCTACCCGCCATGTTATGGCTCTGGCTGATAATCTGGTACAGGAATCTCGCAAAGCTGGCATGATTCCATTAGGTATCGAAGGCCAGGGGGTTTCCGACTGGATCGTTGTTGATCTGGGCGACGTGATCGTACATGTGATGCAAGAAGAAAGCCGTCGCCTGTATGAACTTGAAAAACTCTGGAGTTAAACGGTGAAACTGCAACTGGTTGCCGTCGGCACAAAAATGCCTGACTGGGTGCAGACCGGCTTTATGGATTACCTGCACCGTTTTCCCAAAGATATGCCTTTTGAGCTGATAGAAATACCCGCGGGGAAACGGGGCAAGAATGCAGATATCAAGCGCATTCTGGAAAAAGAAGGCGAACTGATGTTGGCTGCGGTAGGCAAGAACAACCGCATTGTCACTCTGGATATCCCAGGAACCCCCTGGGAGACGCCTCAGTTGGCTCAACAGTTGGAACGCTGGAAACAGGACGGCCGCAATGTCAGTCTGCTTATTGGTGGGCCGGAAGGTTTAGCTCCGGCCTGTAAAGCCGCCGCCGAGCAGAGCTGGTCGCTCTCTCCGCTGACGCTACCTCATCCTTTAGTGCGCGTTCTGGTCGCAGAAAGCCTGTATCGTGCCTGGAGTATTACGACTAATCATCCTTATCACCGTGAATAATCAGGTGATGTACCTGAGCAACGTGGTGACTTTGACCAGAGTAAGTATTGAGCGGGATGAAAAAAGAACGTAACCCTTTTCGCGATTATTCGGCTGAATCAGCCCTGTTCGTGCGCCGCGCGCTTGTGGCGTTTATTGGTATTCTTTTGCTTATCGGCGTGCTGATCGCCAATCTGTATAATTTACAGATCGTTCGCTTCGAAGATTATCGCACCCGTTCTAATGACAATCGTATCAAATTGGTGCCCATCGCCCCTAGCCGCGGCATGATTTACGATCGAAATGGCGTTCCTTTGGCGATGAATCGTACGATTTATCAGCTCGAACTGATGCCGGAAAAAATCGAAAATCTGAAAGCGACACTGGAAGCTTTGCGTCCTATTGTCGATCTTACCGATGAAGATATCGCCAACTTCCAGAAAGAACGGAAACGTTCGCGACGCTTTACCTCTATTGCGGTAAAAACTCCGCTGACCGAAGTTCAGGTCGCCCGCTTTGCCGTCAACCAATTTCGCTTTCCCGGAATTGAAGTCAAAGGCTATCAACGCCGCTACTATCCCTATGGTTCCGCTCTGACCCATGTAATTGGCTATGTATCGAAAATAAACGACAAAGATGTCGAACGCCTGGACAAAGAAGGCATTCTGGCAAACTACGCTGCCACTCACGATATCGGCAAGTTGGGCATCGAGCGCTATTACGAATCTGTATTACATGGCAAAACCGGTTATGAAGAAGTCGAAGTCAATAATCGCGGTCGCGTAATCCGACAATTACATGAGCAGCCGCCACAAGCCGGAAAAGATATTTACCTGACGCTGGATCTGCATCTGCAAACCTATATTGAGCAGTTACTCAGCGGCAGTCGCGCAGCCGTAGTCGTTACCGATCCGCGAACTGGCGGAATTCTGGCTCTGGTATCCAATCCCAGCTACGACCCCAATCTCTTTGTTGACGGTATTTCCAACAAAGATTATCAAGGCCTGCTGAACGACCCGAATCGCCCGTTAATCAACCGGGCCACTCAAGGGGTTTATCCTCCAGCCTCTACGGTCAAACCTTATATTGCCGTGTCCGCATTAAGTGCTGGCGTCATCAATAAAAATACCAGTTTGTTCGATCCCGGTTGGTGGCAGTTGCCTGGTTCAGAAAAACGTTTCCGCGATTGGAAAAAATGGGGTCATGGCCGCCTCAATATAACCAAAGCCATTGAAGAATCGGCAGATACTTTCTTCTATCAGGTTGCCTATGATATGGGGATAGACCGTTTATCCGAATGGATGAGCAAATTTGGTTACGGCGAATATACTGGCATCGATTTGTCGGAAGAACGCGCTGGCATTATGCCGACGCGAGAATGGAAGCAAAAACGTCACAAAAAGCCCTGGTATCAAGGAGATACTATCCCTGTGGGTATAGGGCAAGGTTACTGGACAGCCACACCGATTCAAATGGCCAAGGCGCTGGTGACATTGATCAACGACGGGAATATCAAAACTCCCCATTTGCTTCAAAGCACCAAGATAAATGGCGTACTGGTACCTTATCGTCAGCAAGAACAGATCCAGATCGGCGATATTCACTCCGGTTTCTGGGAGCTGGCAAAAGACGGCATGTATGGCGTGGCTAATCGTCCTAACGGAACCGGACGCAAGTTTTTTGAAGGCACGCCGTATAAAGCGGCAGCCAAGTCAGGTACAGCTCAGGTATACAGTTATGAAACCTATAATGCCCACAAAGTGGCCGAACATTTACGTGACCATAAACTGATGACGGCCTTTGCGCCTTACGAGAATCCAACGGTTGCCGTCGCCATTATTTTGGAAAATGGCGGCGCGGGTCCGGCAGTGGGTACCATTACCCGCCAGATCCTCGATCACATCCTGTTGGGAGACAACAATACTGAACTACCGGATGCGGCACCGACGCCTCCCGGCACTGAAGGTGATTAGGGTACATCATGACTGAAAGCCAACAAAAAGGATCTCTGTGGTCCAAAATGCATATCGACCTACCGTTCCTGATCTGCATTCTTTCACTACTGGCTTACAGCGCCTTTGTCATGTGGAGCGCCAGCGGTCAGGATATGGGCATGATGGAGCGCAAACTCGGGCAAATCGCCATCGGTCTGTGCGTCATGATCGTCATGGCGCAGATCCCGCCCCGCGTCTATGAAAGTTGGGCACCTTATCTCTATATTGTTTGTGTGATTTTACTGGTATTAGTGGATGCGTTCGGCCAGATCAGTAAAGGTGCGCAGCGCTGGCTGGATCTTGGATTCGTTCGTTTCCAACCCTCGGAAATTGCCAAAATTGCCGTACCATTGATGGTGGCGCGTTTTATGAACCGCGATGTTTGTCCACCAACCCTAAAAAATACCGGTATCGCACTGATTCTCATCTTTATGCCAACGCTGCTGGTCGCCGCCCAGCCAGATCTGGGCACGTCGATTCTGGTTGCCGCCTCCGGGTTATTTGTGCTTTTCTTGGCTGGCATGAGCTGGCGTTTGATTGCTATTGCGGCGATTCTACTCGCCTGCTTTATCCCTATTCTCTGGTTCTTCCTGATGCATGGATACCAGCAAGACCGCGTCATGATGCTATTAGACCCGGAAAGCGACCCTCTGGGCGCGGGCTACCATATTATTCAATCTAAAATCGCTATCGGTTCCGGTGGATTAGTCGGTAAAGGTTGGTTGCAAGGCACCCAGTCGCAGTTAGAATTCCTGCCGGAACGCCACACCGATTTTATTTTCGCCGTCTTGGCTGAAGAACTGGGTCTCGTAGGAGTACTGATTCTGTTAGCGCTCTATTTATGCACTATTATGCGTGGGCTGGTTATCGCCGCTCACGCGCAGACTACTTTTGGCCGGGTTATGGTCGGCGGTCTGATGTTGATCTTATTCGTGTATGTATTTGTTAACATCGGGATGGTCAGTGGAATTTTGCCCGTTGTTGGCGTACCTTTGCCGTTGGTCAGCTATGGAGGCTCGGCACTGATAGTTCTGATGGCCGGGTTTGGTATCGTGATGTCGATACATACTCATCGGAAAATGTTATCCAAGAATTTATAGAGGTGAGCAATGCGTAAGGAATGGCTTTGGATCGGCGTCGTCAGCGTGCTGTTATCAGCTTGTACTAACGAAAATCAAGCACCTATTGAACAGGCGCAGCAAACCTATAATGGCCCGGTCGAAGAGATCGGTGGTGCCGAACCTCGTTACGAACCTTTCAATCCTAACTTCAATCAGGATTATAAGGTTAATGGTCAATCGTACAGCGTGATAAAAGATGCGCAAAACTTCAGCCAAATCGGTCTTGCTTCCTCGTATGGTGAAGAAGCCAATGGCAATACCACCGCAACTGGGGAGATTTTTGATCCAAATGCGCTGACCGCCGCTCACCCTACTTTGCCCATTCCAAGTTATGTGCGAGTTACCAACGTCAGCAATGGTCGCCAAATTGTGGTGCGAGTGAACGATCGCGGCCCTTATACGCCAGGTCGTGTAATCGATTTATCCAAGGCTGCCGCTGATCGTTTGAATATCTCAAACAACACTAAGGTCAAGATCGACTTTATCAACGTCGCACCGGATGGCTCACTCTCTGGCCCGGGAATGGTGGGCACCACCATCGCTAAACAGAGTTATGCTCTGCCAAGCCGGCCTGACTTGGCCTCAGGCCCAATGGGTAACCCCATCCAGCAAGATGCACCAGCGGAAAGCGTTCCCGCGCTGCCCATTGATAACAGTAAACTGTCTGGTGATGATGCCGCGCAACCTGTAGCACCGCAAAGCAGTGGTTTTCTGCGCGCCCCTTCTTCTGTACCCGCTGGCATTCTGGAAACAACCGAGCCTGTGGTACCAGCTGCTGTCAGTCATTCAGGTTCAGCCGCCAGCGTAGCTGCTGTGGCACCCGCCGCAGCATTGGCATCCGGTACCTATATCGTTCAGGTTGGTGCATTGACCGATGCTCAACGTGCCGCGAGTTGGCAGCAAGATTTGAGTCAGCGATTTGACGTGCCAGGTAAAGTGTCCAGCGCAGGTAACGTCCATCGGGTACAACTGGGGCCATTCAGTAGCCGTCAGCAAGCAACGGAATTGCAACAACGCTTATCCGCTGAAGCCCAGCAGCAGTCGTTTATTATCGCTGCACCGTAATCGCTGATGACCCATGCTGTTCAGAAATGCCTTGTAGCAATTTTTCTCTTTTAACAAAAAATGGCCTAATCTGTTTTTAAACAATAGGTTAGGCTATAAAATATCGGATTATGGCTCACAAGTAAAAATGTGTAAACGCCGCAAGAGATAGGGATTGTCTGATGTCTGCCAACACCTCATCTGCTATAGTGTGGCACGTTCTTAACTTACTCCCACGGATGTTGTTATCCTGATCATGAAATATGTAACTACCCCTCGTTTTATCAAGAGCATAGCGCTCGGCACCGTTATCGTCATAAGCGCAACTTCCGTTGCCAACGCCGATGACGTCAATATGAAAACCATGATTCCCGGCGTGCCACAAATCGACGCGGAAGCTTATGTACTGATTGACTACAACTCCGGGAAAGTATTGGCAGAAATGAATGCCGATGCGCGCCGCAACCCTGCCAGTCTGACTAAAATGATGACCAGTTATGTTATTGGTCAGGCAATCAAATCAGGCAAAATCGGCCCCGAAGATATGGTTACCGTCGGTAAAGATGCCTGGGCGACTGGCAACCCAGTGTTCCAAGGCTCATCATTGATGTTCCTGAAACCTGGCGATCAGGTTCCCGTATCCAAGCTAACTCGTGGTATCAATCTTCAATCAGGTAATGACGCTTGTGTCGCTATGGCCGATTATGTTGCTGGCAGCCAAGATTCCTTCGTGAATCTGATGAATAACTACGTCAACGCGCTAGGCCTGAAAAATACCCACTTCAAAACGGTTCACGGCCTGGATGCTGAAGGTCAATACAGCTCCGCGCGCGATATGGCGTTGATTGGTCAGGCGTTGATTCGTGATGTTCCAGACGAATATGCCATCTACAAAGAAAAAGAATTTACCTTCAATAACATCCGTCAGATGAACCGTAACGGCTTACTGTGGGATACCAGTCTGAATGTCGACGGCATCAAAACCGGTCATACTGATGCTGCGGGTTATAACTTGGTGGCATCCGCCACTGAAGGCCAGATGCGCCTGATTTCAGCCGTACTTGGTGGTCATACTTATAAAGGCCGTGAAACCGAAAGCAAAAAACTGCTGACCTGGGGCTTCCGTTTCTTTGAAACCGTAGCACCATTGAAAGTAGGCAAGGAATTTGCTTCTGAACCCGTTTGGTTCGGCGATACCGATCGCGTACAGTTAGGCGTAGATCAAGACGTTTACCTGACGATTCCACGTGGCCGAATGAAAGACCTTAAAGCCAGCTATGTGCTGAATACCCCAGAAATTCATGCACCACTGGCCAAGAATCAGGTTGTTGGCAGCATTAACTTCCAACTGGATGGCAAAACTATCGATCAACGCCCACTGGTGGTGATGAACGAAGTGAAAGAAGGCGGTATCTTCAGCCGCATGGTCGATTATATCAAACTGATGTTCCATCATTGGTTCGGTTAAGCTAACGGGCTTGAAAGTCTAAAAGCTATCCCCATATTATAATTAATATGAATCTCCCGCTCAGGCGGGAGTTATACTTTTATAGCTGGAAGTGATTTGCATTTCGCTTTATACACTGTCCGGCCACAACCCAGGAGCGCACATGAAAACTAAACTGAACGAACTGCTTGAGTTCCCTTGTTCTTTTACCTACAAGGTAATGGGCATCGCTGAACCACAGCTGGTTGACCAGGTGGTTGAGGTGGTACAGCGCCATGCTCCGGGTGATTATACCCCTGAGGTGAAACCGAGCAGCAAAGGCAACTATCACTCTGTATCGATCACTATCAATGCGGTACATATCGATCAGGTAGAAATCCTGTATGAAGAATTAGGCAAAATCGAACTGGTGCGCATGGTTCTGTAATTTAGCCATGGTTCTCCATTCAGTCTTCATACCGAATACCCAATAGATTTCGCGTTGTGGTCAAGTGATAACTGTATGTCCCCGAAAGGTTAGCCCATGCAGTCATCGGGGTAAATGACAGTGGCCTACATAGCCGCAGCGTGAAAGATAAAGCAGAACCTTATCTTATCTGTATCTCCATGATTCTTTAGTAATTATTATTTCACTACCGTTTTTTCACCTCTCAACGCTGATTCCCTGCGACGGTGCTGGTATACTGGCGCCACCATTTCTGTAACCAGATGATGTCTCGCTTGCAACAACACAAGATCATTTTACGCCAGTTGGGGTTACAGCCCTATGCCCCTGTATCTCAAGCCATGCACGCCTTCACTGAATGCCGCGATGAATCCACTCAGGACGAAATCTGGTTGGTCGAACATCAACAGGTATTTACGCAAGGTCAGGCAGGGAAAGCCGAACACCTGCTGATGCCCGGAGACATTCCGGTTATTCAAAGCGATCGTGGTGGACAAGTCACCTATCACGGTCCCGGCCAGCAGGTGATGTACGTCATGATCAACCTAAAGCGCGCCAAAATAGGTGTTCGTCAGTTGGTTACAGCCATCGAGAATACCGTGGTAGATACTTTGGCGCATTTTGGCGTTGAAGCTCACGCACGTCCTGATGCCCCCGGTGTTTATATTGGGCAAAAGAAGATTTGCTCTCTGGGGCTACGCATCCGTAAAGGATGTTCATTTCACGGGCTGGCGCTCAATATTGATATGGATTTATCACCATTCCATCGGATTAATCCCTGTGGCTATGCCGGAATGGAAATGACACAGCTGAGCGCGTTATGCCCAGAGATAACAGTCGCTGATGTTCAACCTATATTGGTCAACGCGTTTATTCGTCAACTTGGCTATCAGGGTACCGACCTGAAGCCCTGGCTGGCAGAGGATTATCATTCTTAATAAGGTTTTTTCCTTACAATCCTGCACTCTGGCAGTACAAACCAATATAAAATTGGGGACTGAACGGATCAGGATAAAGATGATATAATTTTTAAACAATTTTCAAAAAATTTTTAACGAATGCCTCATTTCGTTGATTTTAATGAAAAATCTCACTTTAGAGATTCAGAACTGGAACCTGTACGATTATGAGTAAACCGATTCAGATGGAACGCGGCGTTAAATACCGTGATGCAGATAAAATGGCGTTAATCCCGGTGAAAACCGTGGTCACAGAACGTCAGGAGCTGTTACGCAAACCCGAATGGATGAAAATCAAGCTTCCTGCTGATTCCAGCCGTATTCAAGGCATCAAAGCGGCGATGCGTAAAAATGGCCTGCATTCGGTTTGCGAAGAAGCGTCTTGTCCTAACTTGTCAGAGTGCTTTAACCACGGTACAGCGACCTTTATGATTCTAGGTGCTATTTGTACCCGCCGCTGCCCTTTCTGTGATGTCGCCCATGGTCGTCCAACACTGCCAGACGCCAACGAGCCAGAAAAACTGGCACAGACAATCAAAGATATGGGTCTACGTTACGTGGTCATCACTTCCGTTGACCGTGATGATTTACGTGATGGCGGTGCTCAGCATTTTGCTGATTGTATCGCTGCTATTCGTGCAAAAAACCCGACCATCAAGATCGAAACTTTGGTACCCGATTTCCGTGGCCGCATGGATCGAGCGCTGGATATCCTGACAGTAACGCCACCGGACGTGTTTAACCATAATCTGGAAAACGTTCCGCGTGTCTATCGTCAGGTTCGTCCAGGCGCAAACTACGAATGGTCACTGAAATTACTGGAACGTTTCAAAGAAGCGCACCCTAACATCCCGACCAAATCAGGTTTAATGGTCGGTCTGGGAGAAACCAATGCGGAAATCGTTGAAGTTATGCGTGACTTGCGACGTCACGGTGTGACGATGTTGACTCTGGGTCAGTATTTACAGCCTAGCCGCCACCATTTACCGGTTCAACGTTATGTCAGCCCAGAAGAATTTGATGAAATGAAAGCCGAAGCGATGGCGATGGGCTTTACCCATGCGGCCTGTGGCCCGTTTGTTCGTTCGTCTTACCATGCAGACTTACAAGCCAAAGGCGAAGAAGTCAAATAATTGAATAAGCCTGAATTCAGTTTCAGGCTGATCATTTATTATGTCGTCCTGACATAATTCATTACAACTAAAACGGCTGACCAGCAAAAACGGACCTCCTTTTGGGATATCCGTTTCTTATTCAACCGATGTCACTCCCGCTGTTAATTCAGGCGCAGGCAACTCAATCTTTATGCTCAACTGGCGGCATAGGTTTGCTCTCAGCGCTATTGGCTGGCGGATTTGTATCATCACCCATCGCTTTTTTAAAGCCT
Organism: Yersinia ruckeri ATCC 29473; assembly: GCF_000754815.1. GTDB lineage: Bacteria > Pseudomonadota > Gammaproteobacteria > Enterobacterales > Enterobacteriaceae > Yersinia > Yersinia ruckeri. The sequence continues at coordinate 1,817,102 of NZ_KN150747.1, read as the reverse complement.
TTCAGCGCAGCACCCAAATCCGCGCCCAATGTGCGCAATTTGCTAGTACCAAACAACAGCACAATCAATATACCCACCACCAGCAGTTTCGTGATACTGATACCTTCCATACACTCCTTCTATTCGATCAGGACTAAGAATTCTGGATAAATCAATTGTGGGTTATTTATGAATAAAATGTCGGATAAAACAATAGTAAGATGTAACAGATTTCATTAGTGAACTATGATTGATGCAGGAGTCTGAATTACTGAATGTTGACTCATTCTGAATCTTGCTTTTCGGCATTCCTTAAAATCAGATTAAATTGGGGGCACCAATTGTCCTTATACAGCAGAGCAAATTCGCGTCAGTCCGGGGTACATTTTGCCAAACGGATTTATATTCCCCGAATTTTTGGTTTGGGGATTGGTATGTTATGCGTCACCTCAGTCCTCATCACTCAGGCCATGCCGGTCTGGATCTGGCTATTGCTGATGATTAACGGCCTGATTTGGCCACATGTCGCTTACCAACTCTCTATTAATGCCGATTTCCCCCATCGGCAAGAGTTAATTAATCTAAGTATCGATTCTATTTTAGGTGGCACATGGGTGGCAGTCATGTCATTCAATGCACTGCCTTCCGTTGTTATTCTCTCGATGATGAGCATGAATAACATTGCCTCGGGCGGCAAATCCCTATTCATCAAAGGACTGTTACTGCAGATTTCCAGCAGTCTATTGGTTTTCTGGTTATTTAATTTATCGTTTCAGCCTGAAACAACGATCAGTCAAGTTTACAGCTGCCTGCCGATGATTTTTATTTATCCTTCACTTCTGGGATGGGTTACTTTTCATACTGCCAAGCGGCTAGTAGAAAATAAGGAGGAGCTACTGCGTATCAGTGTGCGCGACGGATTAACCGGGTTATATAATCGGCGGCATTGGGAACATCAGCTTCATAATCAATTTGATAGCTGTCGCCGTTATAAACACTGCTCCTCTCTGGTTTTGATCGATATTGATCAATTCAAAACCATTAATGATACCTATGGCCATACCGTAGGCGATGATGCGATTACTGTATTAGCCGAAGAGCTATTACTGGGGCTTAGGGCTATAGATATTGTCGGCCGCTATGGCGGGGATGAATTCGGTGCAATTTTACCCAATACTACAGCTGAGCAGGCGCGTGAAGTATTAACCAGAATCCAGGGGAAACTGGCTGAAATAGAGTTTAAACAATCCCCAGGCCTACAACTGAAAATAAGTGCCGGGGTAGCAGAATTCAAACCTGAGATGGCCAACTACCAACAATGGTTAAAAGCTGTAGATTCCGCGCTCTATCATGCCAAAAACAATGGACGGGATCGTATTGAGCTGGCCAAGTAATAGGATGATTTTTAATATAAATAGCTATGGATAAATAGCAATGAAAGGTAAGCGTTTTACAAAATATTTAGGCGATTCCTCATAACCTTCTCGAGCGTAAAACGAATGTGCCTTTATCCGACGGGAGTGGCTATGTAACTCCATACGATCACAACCGCGCTCGCAGGCTATTTTTTCTGCCTCATCCAGTAACTGCTTACCTATTCCCTCACCTCTGACCTTCTCACTGACACACAAATAGCTAATACGGCAAAACTCCCCCACTAACGCGATCTGCGGGATAAAATGCAAAGAAATAAAACCACAAACTTCGCTACCTAGCGTCGCTACCAGTAAACGGCTATCAGGATGTTCAATAAGTTGCTGTAACCGCTGCTGTAAAAAAGTCCCAGTCCCCGGATAGTCTAATGCTACCAATAATTGGGATATAGCCATCTCGTCGCTAAGTCTTGCCTGCCGGATTTTCACTTTTTTTCCTCAATGTATTTGATACAGTGTCATTTAAAAACAGGCTATCAGACTTTGCCAGTTTAAAATAAGAAAAAGTCAGTGTAAGCTTTTGTCTAAAGCACTGGAGATGACATTCCTCCATAACCGCCCCTCAAGGCTGATGATGTCTACGTAACCTTCTCAGAAAGGCGCGTAGCGTTATGCCCAAGCCGTTCTGATAACTACCCATTGGCAAAAAAGGTATTTATGTTCCTAACTACATTACTGGCAGTATTTATCGGCGGCGGCATAGGCAGTACATTGCGTTGGTTAATCAGCCTAAAATTAAACGATATAACACCTAACGTGCCGGTTGGTACCTTAACGGTAAACCTGATTGGCGCCTTTATTATTGGCTTGGCTTTGGCTCTGTTTAATCGAATGGCACATCTCGATCCCCTATGGAAGATGCTTATTACTACTGGCTTTTGCGGCGGTCTGACCACATTCTCAACATTTTCACTAGAAGTGGTTTATCTGATACAGGACAGTAGATTCCTTTGGGCAGCCCTGACAGTATTATTTAACCTTGCAGGCTCTTTGGCGATGACGATGCTGGCATTTATGCTAGTGAATAATATGTGGACCGCACAGTAATTACGCTTATCAGGGCGATGAACATCTCCGCCCTGATTAACTTCGCTTATTTTCACATCTTAATGTTTTCTTAATATCCACATCAGATAATCAGTACCCTAACAACAGTCACCTCTGACGGTTACTGAAGTACTGAGAAAAGCTTATGTTCGGATTACCTAAAACATATACTGAATTGCTAACGGTCGCTCTTTGCTTACTTGTTATAGTTTTTTTTCTAAAAACCTATTTATTCTAATTTTTTCAACGTAGCGATACTGATCGACCACCGGCTCACATCACGTTGCTCACAGTTTGAAAATAAATAACAAATAGCTCAAATCGCCGTTTTCGGGCAATAAAAAACCCGCCAGTGTTGAGGCGGGTTTTTAAGAATATTGGCTACTTAGATAGCGATAACATTAGCAGCAGATGGCCCTTTGGCACCGTTCGTGATTTCAAATTCTACACGCTGGCCTTCAGCAAGAGTTTTGAAACCATTGCTAGCGATGGCAGAGAAATGGACGAATACGTCCTTGCTACCATCTTCCGGGGTAATGAAGCCGAAACCTTTGGATTCATTAAACCACTTAACGCTACCTTTAATCTTAGACATCAAACTTACCTTTACGTGAATAGTTGGACACAATATTCGTGTCAATTACAGTACAGCAATTGGATCGCATTTTGTCCAGAATGCAGATCACAAAAATAAGAAAAATAGATAAAAGCACCAGTATCAACCAAACCATCAGGATAAACAGGTTACCTGACAACAGGTTTACGTTACGAATCTGTTGCAGCCTGCTACGGAAAAATCTCTGTAACGGTATCAGACTGTATCTGTACTGAATTCCCCTGTATCATAGGTAACTAATAGACTGAATTAAACGAGATGCATGATGAACGGTAGAATAACAACTTTTTTTGAAGATAAAGGCTTTGGTTTTATCACCGACGAAAACGGAGATAACCGTTATTTTCACGTTATTAAAGTTGCTAATCCCGAGATGATTAAGAAGAACGCGGAAGTCACTTTTGAACCGACGACGAACAATAAAGGTTTATCCGCCTTTGCTGTCAAAGTTGCCATTGAAAGTAAATATATCTTCATTGCCAATGAAAGAATTAAACTCAGTAGCATTAAGTCATTCAAAACATTTATAAAAGAAGTTCCGGCTCAGGCAGAAGTCGATAAAGCCAACACCGTGCTTTCTGTCGGTTTGTTGATGAACAAGATTCGTCCTCAAGAAGAAGATATTGCGGAGAAAACCGTTCCGTTAAAAATGCTGTCAGTGACGACACACCAAAATGTAACTTATACCTTCTCTGACCATGAAATCGATATTGATAGTACATTAGCCAAATTGAAAAATATTTAAACCTGCCTTCTGTGCCTACTCAGCCCCATAGCACTATGGGGACTGAGTTTCTTCAACAGTTAATCTGATAGCAAATAAATCAGCCTGCCAGGTTCTTGTACACATACAAAGCAATAACAGAGAGCAGTTGCCCATCAATGGCTAAACCCAAATTTCGACTACTTAAACATAAACATCTTTATTAACTCAACATCAGTTCTGGCACCCAACTTTCGCATTGCCGAACGTTTTTGCCCGCTAACCGTTTTTTGGCTTTTCTTTAGTATCTTAGCAATATCCCCGCCGGAAAAACCTTCATTAAATAAGGCAAGAACCGCATTTTCATTGCGTGTAAGGAAGCTGATTTCATCATGCTGAACTACTTCGGGTTGGAGCTTTTTCCGTTCGGTGAATGTATCAGCGACAACATGAAACATTTTTTTAATTACGCCGATAACTTTAGACTCCAATGCCTCCAACGCATCTTCACGATAAATCATGGTGACATTGTGAAATCCTGGTGCCCCCAGGAAAAAACTGCTTAACCTTAAATTAGCAATCAAGAAGACTTTTGTATCAATGGCAACTTTCTCCAACCGTTCTAACGCCTCAAAAAAATTAGCTTCATTGACACCAATGAACACAATATCAAGGGGATAACTGGAACGTTTATAAAATTTGATTTCGTCGTTACATCCAGTATCTGCAAAAATCTTTTTAACCATAGACATGATTCCGAGAGCCAGATATCTATCATTATCAACCACCATGCAACTTATCATTTTGCTCACATCCAAAAAATGAAGCCGAAAATATAATTAATTGATTTTAAGCGATAAAGTTTGTTTTTCTGCGAACGACTGGCACTCCCCACACTCGCGTATAAAACACCGGCGCAAGGTTGACAAAATCACCATTAACACATGGTTTGTTGTTCAGCACCCTGCGCGCGTCACCCCATCATTTTGATGGCTGTGCCTATATTGGCGACCGCTATGTTACCGCCGTATTTTGCGTTCAATCAGTAAAGCACAGCATGTTTTTAGGCTATATAGAGCAACAAGCACCCTTTTTTAGTAGTGATATTCTTAAAGCAATCAGCGTAAAATAAGCAGAAATGGTCAATATCTAGATGATAAAAATCCATGAATAAGCTCTTCCTTGGTTTGCAGATAGGGATTGCTCAGTGACAGAAATTGGGTTTTGTGTAAAAATATCGTTAACTAACGGACAGACAGACTATTTTCTGATGAAAAACAATAAATTAAAAACAAATAAACCACAAAATGACATCAGAGATAACTTTTGGCCGGTAGCATCATTAATTCAGGATCAATACAAGCCATTCAGGTTGAATGAACTGTCCTGTTTGGCTTTAGCATTATGAGAAATGTCGGCCTTCATGCACTGAAAAGCCTTAGTTGCTTTTCAGCAGTAACATTTTACTCTGCCAGTAAAACCTGCACTGACACCTGCTTTTTAAGTGGTGAAGTCATGGGTGTCCTCTATTTTTTATCCATTATCGCGACGCCGCTGTTCTTTATGATAATAGGTTATATCGACTCGATTAAAGAAATAACCAAAAATGATATTTTTAAAAAAATAAAATCAATACTTACAATAATAATTTTTTGGAACGTGCTATTTTACTTTATCGATGAAGAGGGATTCAAAAAAGGATATTTTCTACAGAGTTGGTTACTCTTTAGTATAGCGCTTATCTATATAATCAACCCTATTATTGCAATAATACTGAAGAGCCGTAAAAGCACACTAATTACCTTAGGCACTTTATTGCTATTTTCAGTATCAATAGACATTATTAGTACGTTGACTGAAAAACCTTACTTAATCGATTTCCCTCAATACTTTAGGTTATGGACTTGGATATTTTACTATATGGTCGGCCGCTTCCTTTGCTCGAATAGATGTAAAGAAATGACCAAAAACATCAAAGTCAGAATCACGGCAAAATTACTGATTGTGCCTACCGCTATCTCTATGTATTTCTATGAAAGTTTCATGTCCTTACATGTGTATAAAACAATCAATGCTGGATATTTCCTTGACAACTTTCATTTATTAATCATTAGTTTATGTCTTTTTGTCATTTTTGATAACTTTGATACCAAGTATGAATGGATCAAAAAAACATTGGCCTATATAAGCCCATCGATGATCGGGGTGTATATTCTACACGATGGAATTTTCTACTTTATATCCAATGCCTATAACCCATCGGACATTAAACTGAGATTTACACTGTTGCTTTCTGTATTTGTCGCATCCGTGCTACTTTCACGTATATTATTATCTAATAAATTTACATCTCGATTTATATCCTTCTAATTTTCTGTAGGAAATATACGATCTCAACCGGGCAATAAATAAAATAAATCATCCTGCCAGTCATCGACTATTTTAGCATTCAATGAAATCAACTAACCTACGATTCACATTAACATCTAAGATGTTAATTTAAAGCACGGTCTTACCGTGCCATGATTATCAAGCAAGTTTTACACTCACCTTATTCATATTCAATTTAGGATTATCCAATATTAACAATTTATTATCTGCCATGATCCTCATACGGTAATCAAGGAGGGTATCCTCTACATAATCTGGTGACGCGCATATGGCATCCCCAATCACTCTAGAACCTCGGGTGAAAGTATCAGTACAGGCCGAGAACAATAAGTGATCGTAAAAATCTGGATCTTTACCGACAACCACACCATGTTCGTAAACATGAAGCTGTGCATTTTCATTACGCAAATGAGTCCACTCTTTGATCAGCCGTTGTCGCTCAGTTGGAGACAAAAGCTTACGTTTTTGCCATAACGGAACCAGCATTTCAATCGGGCAAAGAGCCACCATTTTTCGATCTACTTCATCCGTTACATTCACTATTGCAACCTGTTGTAATGCCAGTTTTGGTAGTAATGCCATCAACATTAACTGTTCATCCGCATTATCACCAATCCACACCGTCACTTCTTCATCAGAATCCAGTTGAAACTCGGCCACTGATACATCACTAATACGCGCCTCATGTTCATATTCACGCCAGTCAGGCACACATTTCTTGCGATACATTTTATCCACCCATTCCAAGCGGGCTGATAATTGTTGCTGATTGACTACATCGTAAAGTGGACCATAGGATAAGTTATCATTAAAACTAATCACCTTATCCTTGTGAAAAGCAGCCCGTAGACCACCAGTGGCCGAACCCCAAAGTGCAATATGCCGGTTGTTCATTGTTATCCTCACGGACGATAGCGATAATATTCAAATTCTAACGAGTGGATCCATTGATTCCTGCCATTTTATCAAAAAAAATGATCAAAAATATAACAAAACAATTGTTATTCACAATAACAAATAAGGTAAATGACATTCGTCGCGATTAATTGCGAAAGGAGGTATTTGAAATTCGAAACATAATGTACGGAAAGCCTATTTTTTGTCTCGCGATGCTAACCGTTTCTTTTAGGAGCGATAATATTTGTTAAAATACGGCGTAGTCTGACGTAGCGAGTCTTTTAAACCCGCTGTAATAACTCGTCTCTAATAATGCTAATGTATGCGTGAATTAGTATTATTAGATAAACTGAACAAACTCAGTAATGTGCTAGACGTACAAAAAGCACAAACTCCCCCCTTGAAGAATGAGTCTGACTGAGGCTAAACTGAAAGAATAATTAAGGTATCTACCTTCTCGTATACTCAGTTATTCTGTGAAGCTGTTCCTCAACTGACTTAACCTGCGAAAAAGCACCTCCTCAGGTGTATTTTTCGTTTACAGAGTAAGAGATTACGTGCAGAAAAAAGGATCTCAAGAAGATCCTTTTTTATTGTAAAAGTATTAACAAGTAAGCATTCGTAATTATTTATAGATTTCAGCGGTAGCAGTAGCACTGTTGCCCATGCCGGGAGTCCCTGCTCCAGTAATACGGAAGTAATTCCCCCCTAGTTGAGCCGTTTTCTGCGCTAGGGCCTCCACAGACTGATCCAAAGTACCATTAGGAATTTGAACTCGTATAGAACCAATATGCTGCTGATTCATAGCCTGCTCAGAGTTAATCTGACTGGCTGCAAAAGCAGAATTTGCACTAAATAACAGCGCCAGAGTCGCTGCGATGGTATAAATCTTCATACAAGAGTGCCCTTATTGTCTACTATAGATAAGCTGATTAAATACAGGGGTGAGCAGGTTAATCAATATGCTCAGAAATTCGTTCAATCGCCCTCAATGTTTTACCCAAACATCCAGAGGTATCAAAGCGCACAAGCGGGATATTTTCATGATGGATTAATTTTGAGCTAATTGACGGATAACTGCTTGATTACGTCCGATAATACTCAAGCTAATACCTAAAAATGCCAAATCTTTGAATAAGAAAAACTCGGTGACAGGCACACCATCAACCACTTTAAAAATCCCGGGTGTGGTGAACATAAAACTCAACGTTACCAAGAAAATAACGCTAGCAGCGATCCCAGACCAGAAACCAACAAAAGGCTGCTTCAATCCAACTAACAGAGCTATACCTACAATGATTTCACTCATCCCAACCAGATTAGATACAGTTTGAACACTCAATATGCTGTACAACCAACCCATTAAAAAGTGATGTTCTACCAAAGGTTTAATTGCTGCTGCCTCTGTCGGAGTAAATTTGAAAATACCCAACCAAATTAAGATAAGTGCAGTCGCCCACAAACTTATTAAAAAACCTTTTTTCTCATTGCCTTTGAATGAATTCATAATCTCGCTTTTTTTGTAGTGATTGATACAATACATTATCATGAGATCATTAACGCATGTCAATTTATTTTGTATCGATCAATACAAAATATTATTTAGTAAGGATAAATATGATAGAAAACAATAATAAAAAAGCGGGCCGCCCACAAAAATTCGATCGGGAACAGGTACTGGACAAATTGCTACATCTGTTCTGGTTGCAGGGTTACGAAGGGACATCGATTGCTGAGATTGTGAAAGTCGCAGGGATAAATCCTCCAACTTTATATGCATCATTTGGCAGTAAAGAGCAGGTGTTTTCTCTGGTAATGGAACGCTATATATCGACGTATATGAGCCCGGTTATCGCTAGCATTGAAGAGCCAGGATTGTCAGTCCTTGCCAAGCTGGAATTGTTTCTGAACCGTTTTATCGAAGTAATCACTCAACCAGATTATCCACATGGTTGTATGCTTCTATTTGAATTGTTTACTTATCATAAGAAGCCATCAGAAACATTTACCAGACTTCGTGCTTCTGGACAGGCATTTTTCGCTGCGCTTTGTGCTTTGATAGAGCGCGGCATTGCCAACAAGGAAATTCATACCATGGGAACCGCTCAGGAGACCGCAATCCTTATTCTCACGTTTGAGAAAGGGCTGGCGATGCAGTCTAAGGCGGGAACGGGGCGTGATACGCTGCTGCACATCAGTCATCAATTTACGCAAATGCTGAGTATTAACAGTAAAAACAGACTCAAAGACGATTGATTTACCATAACATCCGTTGCCCTTACCGTCTGGAAGCCCCTTCGGGAGTTTTTGTGCCTTGAGTCATAAAAACTCCCGAAAATGGCGTACATGCGCATATTGTCAACACCAGTATATTTGGCCGTTTAGGTGGCATAATTCTACTTAACGTTCCCGTTGAAAACGGGGAAATTCCCCTTAGAAGACACTAAAAACTCACCACAAGTTTGATTCCTACCATTTTCCTTTGCCTGATAGAGTTGGGAATCCGCCTGAAGCAATAAATCTGCTGGCGCGGAAGTGTTATGAGTCTCTTTGCAACAGACACCCAGACTGATGCTGACAAAGGGATAAACGGTGGATCCAGTATGGGGGATTTTCTGCTCAAGAATTCGTAGTCTGATCATTTCCGCAATATCCATTGCCCCAGCCAGCTCGGTATCAGGAAGCAAACAAACAAATTCTTCGCCGCCATAGCGAGCAACCAGGTCGGCAGGTCGTCTAAGCGCATCTCGAATAACCTTGGCGACTCTCCGTAAGCAATCATCCCCACCCTGATGACCATATAAGTCATTATATTTTTTGAAGAAATCAACATCAATCATAATCATGCTAAGTGAAGTATGGTTACGATTAGACAGCTTCCACTCTAGATCTAACTGCTTATCAAAATAACGCCGATTATGTACTTCGGTTAATCCATCTAAATATACCAGTTCACGTAGTAAGTCAGATTGAGCCTTAAGTAACAGGTGCGTTTTCACTCTAGCCCGAACGGTATTCCTGTTAATGGGTTTACTAATAAAATCGACAGCACCTTCGTTAAAACAACGGGTTTCTGTCTCTTCATCAATATGCGCAGTGATAAAGATAATGGGAATATCCTGAGTGTCTGGAGATGACTTGAGCCTGGCACAGACATCAAAACCATTCATGCCAGGCATTTCAATATCCAATAGAATCAGGTCAGGATGCTGATTGATACAGACGTCGATAGCCTGTTTGCCACTGGTGGCCATGCACACATGATAATCGGCAGAAAATGCTTGATAGAGGATCTGAATGTTGATCGGATGATCATCAACAATAAGGATCTTGGGCTTTCCCACCCCGGGTAAATTCAAGGTCAAATCTTGAGAAAAAGAATGGGGTATAGTCATATCTTCTCATTTCTTTGAGTCGGGAGATTATCCATCATGCTTTGGCATAACTGGATAGCTTTAGCAAAATCCAATTGATTTACTGCATCATTAAGAGTAGATAACTTTCCATTGAGTTGCTTACCGAAAGTTATCATTAATTTATTCATTACCTCTAATGCAGCCATATCTGAGCTTTGTAATAGCAATATCAAACGATTTACTTCCAGCTCAATAGCTTGTATATCAAACTCCTCTACCGAGGTAATTTTAGAATGGTCTTTCGATAGTATTTGAATTAATGCCGTTGTTCCAGCATGGGTAGCGGAGACTTTATTGCGTATTTCACTCAATAACTGATTCACTCTATCAGCTGTAGGCATCACACCGTTATTCAATAACGCCTCATTTTGTCCCGCACTCAAAGAGAGTTCATTTGCCCCCAACTGTGCAGCGAGTCCCTTGATTGTATGCAGCAGACGGGATGCTGACAGGAGGTCACCTTTAGCCAACAATTTCTCCAACTGAGTAGGCAAATTAGCCAAATCATCACTGAACAGCGATAGCATTTTTTGGTACAGCGTTAAATCCCCGCCCAATCTATTAAGGGCGGAATCCACATCAATTCCTGCCGTAGCTGCAACGGTTTTCAACTCAGGAGATAATGTGAAGGATGCGGTACGATTTACCGTAGTGATAACATCTGTTTGCCCCGTGTATTTTCGTATAATGTGTATTAGATTATTCAAGTCAAAGGGCTTACCAATATGGTCGTTCATTCCGGCAGCAAGGCAGGCATCGCGGTCCGATACCATGGCGTTGGCCGTCATGGCTATAATCGGTAAGTTTTTTAATCCAATACTTTTCCGAATATATTGCGTAGCATTAAACCCATCCATAACCGGCATCTGTAAATCCATCAAGACGAGATCAAATAAAGATGGATTATGTTCTAATATTTCAATCGCTTCTTTACCGTGATTGGCCATGCTAACCACCGCGCCCTCATCCTCAAGTAATTCACGGGCGATTTGTTGGTTATTCAAATTATCTTCAACAATTAATAGCCTTATACCAGACAATCGGTGCGAAGCTTCAGCGGTGACCAATTTGGGGACATCTGGCTGTTGATGTTCACTTAATGCATCAATCACTGAATCCAACAACATAGAAGCCGTGATCGGCTTCACCAGATAACCGTCCAGCAATGCCTGCTCTTCTTCGCTGCGCTGTAATAACATTTCGCGATCATGGGCGGTTACCATGACAATCATTGGCAAGTTACCTACTGGCATCATTTCACGGACATATTTACTGGTTTGCCAACCATCCAAACCTGGCATTTTCCAGTCAATAAATAAAGCACCGTAGGCAACTCCATTATCATACTGCTGTTTTATCCGTTGTAGTGCATCACTACCATTGGTTGCGACATCCACTATCCATTTAAGTGATTCCCCCATCTGCTTAATGAGCTCACAAGCCGTCGGATTATCATCAACAACCAAGACGCGTAAATTATTCAATGCCAAAGCTCTGGTTGCCAGAACATCTGGTTTTTCATTATTAATAACCAAATTGGTGTCTGAAGGCAGAGATAGCATTATGGTGAAATGGAATAAACTTCCCTTACCAAGCTGGCTTTCTAACGTCAGCTCTCCGCCCATGAGTGCAACAAAACGTTGGCTTATCACCAATCCTAATCCTGTGCCACCAAATCTACGTGTTGTTGATGCTTCTGCTTGTGTAAAACCACTAAAAATAGTTTTTTGATTCTCAGGGGCAATACCTATTCCAGTATCGCGTACACCAAACTGCAACCTAACCTGATGGCGACTCCGATCTATAACCTTAATGAAAAGTACCACTTCACCTTGTTCGGTGAATTTCAATGCATTGCCACCGAGATTGGTTAATATCTGCTGAAGCCGCATGCTATCACCCTCAACAAACTGGGGAAGTGACGGGTCAATATCAAATAACACTTCAACCTTTGTCGCCTTCAGATTGCTGGATAAGATGACCGCCAAATCACGCAGCATCACGTGAATATCAAAAGGTATACATTCCAAAGCCATTTTACCGGATTCTATTTTGGAGAAATCCAGAATATCGTTTAATAGACGCAATAAAGTCCGTGTGGCCGTTTCACTTTTAGCTGCATAATCAGCCTGCTTTCTATCGAGTCCGGTTCTACGCAATAAAGTCAGCATACCGAGAATTGCATTCATTGGGGTGCGGAGTTCATGGCTCATATTTGCCAAAAATGCAGATTTGGCCTTATTGGCTTCTTCCGCAGTTTCTCTTGCTGTTTTCAGTATATTCTCGGCTTCGCGTTGTTGCGTGATATCCCGATTAATCCCCATCATCAACATCGCTTTTCCATTTTCATCCCGTTCTACTGTTCCAGTCGACTGAATAAAATGAACTTGGTTTTTCACAAAAATACGAAAAATCTGGCGATAAACACTGACATTTTCCAGCGCAGTTTCTATCGCTTTTTTAACCTCAGAAATATCCTCTGGATGCAAAAGACTATACCAATACGTTAAAGGGATAGGTGTATTACGCAATGACTCAGGCAAGCTATAGATATCATTCATTCGATCATCAAAAGACAGTGAGCCATCTGAAACATTCAACGTCCAAATGCCTAACTCAGCCACATCAGCAGCCCTAACCAATTGATTTTTAGCGATAATTAAACTTGCCTGTTGCTCTTTATTGGCAGTGATATCAACTTGAATGGAAATATACCGCTCAATCTGCCCGGCACTATTGTTAAAGGGTGCAATCGTAGTATCAACCCAATATAGAGAGCCATCTTTAGCCTTATTACAGATCTCTCCTCGCCACGATATCCCACTGGCAATGTCATTCCACATCGATTGCCAAAACTCAGCTGAATGAGTGTGAGAATCCACTAGCCGGTAAGTCTGTCCAATAAGTTCTTCGCGCCTATAACCACTGATATTACAAAATGCATTATTAACATCCGTGATTGTCCCAGTGCTGTCCGCAGTAGAAATAATGCCATGTAAATTAAGGGTACTAAGTAAAGCATTATTCTCGCGTAAGGCGGCTTCAAGGCGTTGATAAGTTGCTTTGCGTTCACTGATATCTGATTCTATAGCCATAAAGCCGATAGGTTCATTCTGATCGTTATAGCGAGGTTGAATCTCCAGCTCAATCCAATATTCCCGCCCCGATTTATCACGATTGACTATTTCACCCTTAAATGATTCACCCGCATCCAGCGCGGTTCGCATTTTGCTTGCTACGGCTTGATCGGTATCTTTGCATTGTAGTAATTTCCCCGGCGACTTGCCGAATGCTTCAGCTCGACTATATCCGGTAATACGTTCAAAACCTTCGTTAACCCAAACGATTTTACGGTTTACATCGGTAATAATAACGGCATTAGAGGTATTCTTTGCCACTAAAGCCAAACGTTCAAGATCGGCGGTCATATTCCGAGCCAGCATCTCTGCGCGATTACGTCCGCTAACTTGCTGCCAGATAAGTAATGCCAACGCTGAACTTAATAAAAAACCAAAAACCAATATCAACCAGGGTGCATAGCGTTGCGTCAACTCTTCAAATGCTGGAGTGCTACTGACTCGCAGCGTCATTTCTCGACCAGGAAGCGGCAATATATTGGTATTATGGAATATTCTGGCGGCTATTGTTTGATTTGTATGCTTTTCATCTGGTATAAAATCGGCATATTTACTACCATCTGCATCGAAGACCAGCGTTTGATTCGATAACTCGTTAAGGCTGTCAAACAATTCAACGTCTACTCTCCCGTTTACAAACTCTGGGATATCACGCAATAGATCAGCAATAACAATGGGTGAATAGAGCAAACCAACTAATGATGCCTGCCGTTCTGCCGGCGTTGTAGGATTAGTCCCCCATTTATACACAGGGACAAAAAGCAATACGCCAGGGGTATTAACGTTTGACTGAACCAAACGGATAGTACCTGAAAGTGTCGGCTTACCGCTGTTTATTGCTGATAATGCAGCCTCTCGTCTGACGGACTCTGAACCAATATCAAGCCCATCGGCACCTTGATTTTTTTCTGCTGGCTCAATATATTTAATAATATATAAATCATCATGTTGCTTATCCTGTAACTGACGCAATGCAAAATTTGGTGCTCCGTCAGCCCGAGTTTCAGCAATAAAGTCATTCAAATGACTACGTTCAACATGCTGAATAAAACCAAATCCCCTGACACCAGGAAATTCTACCGGCAAATTACGCGATGCCACATAAGCATGAAATTGTGCGCGGGTTAATTGGTTATTGGTCGCGTATGTCCCTTTAGCGCCATTCAGCCCATATATCGGCTGAGAAAAACGACGAATAACCTCACCAGAAACTCGATCAACGTTACGTTGGAAATCGACTTTAGCATTGGCTTCAATTTCATTATAAAGCCATCGGGCACCCGCACCTGAAATAGCCAATCCCATAATAAAAATAATCAGTGGTAGTAGAATGTTTTGTTGTAACTTAAATGAAAGCCAAGAAGGATGGACTTTTTGCTTATGGACGTTGAACGGAGAAGAATTCATATAAAATCCATCCAGTTATAATGATTATGGGCTAAAGCTTAGGATCACTCTGTCATTTTAGACAGTAAAAATAGCGTTCAAAATTAACTTAATTGATTTCTACTAACAAAAAGCAGTGCTGCTCATGGCTGAACCTGAAGTTGCATTTCATTGTGACCCAATATTTCCTCCTGCTTATTGATAATATCACTCGTCACATTTATCTCGTGAAAACTACGAGGTATGACTTGTAATTCAATCACTTTTTGGCCGCTATCTGCCATTAGATTTATTGGCTGCATCCCCGCAGAGAGCACCATTCCATTTTGCGTTATTCTCCAATGTAATGATGCCTGCGGATAGTCCTGCCAGTTATCATTAATAGCCCACAATCCAATGCGTCCGATCTGGTTTGCTATCCAATGTTCAGTTTTAGGTTCAATCGAGGGTAAAATGGGTTGATAAGCTCGCTGCAAAGCAAAATAACCGGGTTTGGGATGACGGAGATAGTCAACTATCCCCCAATTAATTGATGGCCATGTTTCGGTAAACATAAAGTGAAATAAAGCCGCAACTGGTTGATAACGTTGCCGTCGATAACTCTCTGCGGCAAGCTGGATTAAACTTGCCTGGTATTGTTGGCTATGAGTAATAAACGTATTGATATTTGGCCCACGAGTGATTTTGGCTAATTCAAATGTCTCATGAGGTTGAAAATTATGATATGCCCAGATGCGCCAGCCCTGATCCTTTTTATCCGTCGTTTTCGGCCACAGTTCCGCCGTGGGAATGATGGTTTTTAACGTCGGTAAATCGGGTAAAGCTTGCGCGCCAAATTCGCTAATTATTGAAGTCGTTGCCGGTTTAAGGTGGTCACTTTTCTGCCCAGAGTACCAACCTTGCCAGTAGTGCTCGCCAGTTGCTGAATAGGCATGAGTGATGCGGCTATTATCCTGAGCGAGAACCTGCGCCACACTCGCGGTTAATACCCGGTTGATACCCGGTCGCCAGTCGGAATAACGATATTGCATCCAAGTGGCATCCCAAGGAGGTTCATTGTGCCCAGACCACACTATAATCGATGGATGGCTGCCAAACTGCCGCGTCATATCTGCAGCCTGCCTTGCCGCTTCTCTGGCAAAAGTGGCTGAATTGTCATATCCCCATTGCAACGGGAAATCTTGCCAGAGCAGTATACCCATCTCATCAGCCAGATCGTACAAAGCACGTCCTGCAACATGGGCATGTACTCTTATGGCATTGATATTGGCCTGCATCATCATCACTAAGTCACGACGATAATCGGCGGGAGCCAGCGTTCCCAGCCACGGGCTACCAATGTAGTTAGTGCCTCGAATAAACAGGCGCTTACCATTGATTGACCAACTTTTTTCTCGCGAATCTATCGCTATTTGTCGTAATCCGGTGCGCACATGGCTCGTATCCATGATCCCAAGTCGATCGGAAAAGCTGACCTCCAGCCGATAAAGATTTTGTTTACCATGACCAGACGGCCACCATAAAGCAGGATTATCAATAAGAAAATTAGTCGTGAGCGTTTGTGCATTATGCTGGCTGGCAACCAGTGAAACACTTTTTTCCAGTTGATAAGATTGCCCGATAAAATTATCGGGAATAAGGCGTAGCCGCATAATAACCGAGCGGTTGCGGTTAGCCCGATAATCCACACTCACTTTTAGAATCGGATGTTCAAGCCCCTCGGACCAATCCGGCACCGCCAGTAAGTTGTCAATCACCGCTCCGCGGCTGATATGTGACGCTACCGGCGCCCAAATACCGCCCGAATTAGCGTCCTGTCCGTGCGCCGACCAAGCACCGCCTGGCCGGGTATCATGATGATTGAGCACCCCTTTAATCAGTTGTTTATGAAATGACCAAACTTTACCCGGAGTTTCGTCAGGGCTATCTACCCGCATAGCCAGCACATTCTCACGCTGAGCAGCATCGGTGATATCGATGCTGAACCGCTGAAAATAGCCCTTATGTTGCCCGACTTTCTGATTATTGAGCCAAACCTCTGTTTGATAATCGACGCCATCAAATATTAAGGTTGCCATATTATCAGTATCTAAAACCGGTAATGTAAATCGAGTGCGATACCACAATATCCCTTGATGATCGATTCCTTCACTATACCAATTAGCGGGTACTTTCAGCCGTTGCCACGAATCATCATCCAGCGTACCACTCCAGGCTTCAGTGGCCGGTGGATTTCCGTCTTTTACCCGCCATTGACCGGCCAAATCTGTAGTGGACGGCAACTGAGCATAAATAACTGGCGAGATAAGCAGTAAAAGAAGCGCCAAACTTAAAATAGCAGCACGATACCGACCATTAATGTTCATTTCGACGCTACCGCTCTACTTGAGGCTCTTTCCTGCGGTAGACATAACTGTGGTCGTGAAAAAATATCACGCATGCGTACGTCGAGATATCCCGTAGTAGGTTCAGTGTTAATTAAGTTCCCTACCTTTTTATAGAGCAGAGTTTCTAATACCATAGCGTTAGTCGTCAGACTGATGGTCTTATTATAAGATCCATTATTTTCATAACGCCCCTCATACCATCCGCGTTGATCATCATACTGCATCTGGGTTAACTGCATTAATGCATCGGTATAAGGGCTATTCCACAAAACCCATAAGCCAAAAACGGCACGTGTCGATACCAATGCCAGTTCTGGATAAAACTTCCCACCCTCGTCGATCGTATTCCAATGGTAACCATTAGCGAATACCGTATCGTAAACATGATAAGGTGCAACTGAGGTCAAGTAATCGCTTCGGGCTGTTAATATATGTTCTTTTTGCCAGCGTTTTTCTTGTACCCGATAGACATTTTCAATGCGTTTTTTTTGTTGTTTAAAGGTAGGAGTATTCTTTAATTCCATTGCAGTCAGTAGATAAGGCAAACTGACGACGACAGATGGCATATGAGTTATCCGGGGATCTCTGATATCGAAATCGATCGGAATGCCATAAATAAATCTAGTGTTATAAGGAAGATTTGCTGATATTCCTACAGGAAAACCCCACAGTCCAAACGCACCTGCGGTATATTCGCTGTACCCCAGTACCCCATCCGATTTTGTTATAAACTGACCATTAACCGCAGCCGATTTTAATAATAATCCATTATTATCAATTACCTGACAAAAATTCCACCGTAATAGAATCTTATCCAGATACTCAGCATATTCAGGATAAAAATTGCCCACGATTTTTAAGCCGATCATTAAACGACCGATATCTTGTGCTGACCATCCCAGTGGCTTTGGTTGGTTAGCATAATCAGTTAGTTGTCCATTGACGGTATTGTACCGCTGATTTGGCACTTTCCCGTCCACCAGTGGTAAACGACCTATTGTGGCCAATAATTGCGACAAACGCTGATCAAATTCCTGCCGCTCAATCAGTCCTAATTGCGCAGCGGCGGTTAATGCGATCAATGTATCGCCGATTTGCCAGAGGTTAACAACCGGGTAATTATCCAGAGAATTAACCAATCCGGTTCCCGCCTGTGTATTTTTAATAAAGTAACGCCAAGCAACTTTCGCCCACAATTGCTGATTATCCGCTAGTACACCACTGCGGACAGAATAGGCCACGGTGCTGTGCATAATGCTGCTCCCCACAGACATACCGCCTATAAACGCAGCACCTAGTAGCCCTGAACCCATCACCCAGGCAATCGCGGCAGATTTCACTGTTTTGCGCATGATGATGTGGCTGCCGGTAATTTAAATAAATTATTGCTGCTGTTTTCATCCTGACACTGCGCGCATTGACAGCTTTTACAATCTGACGCTTTACGTATTGCGAGACCATTTTTATCGCAGAATGCTTTCAAACTAGGAGTTGCATCAATAAATGGTCGATTTCTTTTACTGTTATTCTCATCAAATGCGTTAATAAGCTGCCTTTCCCACAGTGAGGGAATATAGTCGCTGTGGCTAGGGTCACCACTGGTGAAACGAAGTATTTTACCTTCTTTTTTAAATAATAAGGCTTCCAACATGATGCCATTATTATTTGCCGTAAATTCGTTTATTGGTCCCTGCCCATTTTCGTAAAGTCCTTCATTGAAACCCTTCCCCTTAATATTGGCATTCTCTATGGCATCAAATAACCTGTCGGTATAGGGCGACTGCCATAATGCCCACATACCCAGCGCCGCTTTTAAGGATAGTGCCGCATCTTCAGGTACAAAAACCCCCTTGTCAGTGATCGTGTTCCAGTTATAACCATCGGTGAAAACAGTGTCGTAAACAAAGTAAGGTGCTTTATCTAACTGATGTTCTGAACGCGCGGTCAGTATCCCGGTTTCACGATAACGATTTTCCTGTGCCTGATAGACTCGATTAGCAAAATCCCTCATCCATGGGTGGCTGTAGCTTCCAACTTTATTGGCACGGTCGTCACTGCGATCCCAACCCATTTCAAGTCCATGTAAAATATAAGATTCAGTAACCACATAATTATGTTGATAATGAGTTCGCGGGTCTCGTGAATCATAAGGAACCAATACGCAGTAAATATTAGCTAAATCATAAGGTTGTGCTAAAGATGCCTGACACGTTGAAAATCCCCAAAGTTGAAAACCACTGGCGGCATATTCTTCATAACCCAAACGCCCTTCTTGTACATACATAGGGACATTATTTTTGTCCAAAATTGCCCCATATAACGTACCGCAACTGTCGATAGCATGTGAGAAATCCCACCCCAAGACAACGTTATCAATGCTATTGGCATATTCAGGGTAACGTTCTTTGATAATCTTCAACCAAATTAACATTCGACCACTGTCGATAGCGGAAAAGCCTATTTCACCAGGTTTATTCATATAGTTAACTTTTTCAGCGGTGATGGTGTTATAGGCTTTATTTGGCAATTGCCCCTGAAATAACGACAGATTATTCAAGGTCTTCAAGAATGGCAGCATTCGATGATCGAATTCTTCTTTATTAATGATTCCCAATTCACGGGCTGAAACCAGTGCTGACAAATAAGAGGCGCTGTCCCACATCGTCGTTGAGGGATAATTATTTACCGCATTAACCAACCCCGTAGTAGGCTGAAAATTATGTACAAAATATTGCCAAGCGTTAACGGCAATTGCCATTTCTCGCGGAGTTAACTCACCGTGTCGTATTGGGTAGTTTTCTGCCGCTAATTTATCATTAGGCAATGCAGAATAGGCCTTAATAGACGGCATAACCAAGAGAATAAAAATCAAGCACCCCACCTTCATCATGGTGCTTGATCTTATCAAAACTGACTGATTTTCCATCATAAAACCTTCCTACTTTAGTTGTTTATCTATTGCACCAACGGGTTGTATCGCCTGAGCACAGGCAATACAAAGTAGTTTTCCACTATTGATAAAAGCTAAACTTTCTAATACTACGCCATTAGTATTAGCATTAAATGATGTATTTATCTTATTGTTCACTTCATAAATACCGCTATACCAACCTTTGTTTTGATCCATCAAACGATTTAATTGGTTTCGGGTTTGTTCACTATAGGGCGTGCGCCATAAAGCATACCAACTAAATGCCGTTTTAGTTGATAGCTGTCGCAGCTGATCAACACGTTCGCCTTTTTCCGTAATCACTGCCCAGTCTTCATCAGCATAATGCAAAGTGCTATAAATAAAGTAAGGCGCTTGATCTACGTGATCTTCACTAACTGAAGTATAAATACCTGTACGTTGAAAGCGATTTTCCTGAGCCTTAAAAACTCGCCATGCTAATTCAGATGAATTATCATCAAACCCCAGCTCTAATCCTGTCAACATATAGGGTTCGCTGACAATAAATGTATTTGCCCCATCTTTTTTAGAGACCCGGTCATCATCAGGAACTAATATTCCTTCAACATTAATAAATTTAAGATGTGCAGTATAATCAATGGCTAAACTGACATTAATACCGACCAACTGTAGCGTTCTCGCCGCATATTGCTCATAACCCATACGCCCTTCCTGATGCAAAGAAATGGTATGAGTTTTATCATTAATCGCAGAGCCTTGTAATTGATCATTGGCGACTAACGCATCTAAATGCCAACGAGATATAACCTTATTTACCTCAACAGCATGTTGTGGGTAATTCCAAACCAATATATTTAATGGCACCATCATACGACTAATATCAATAGCCGACCAGCCGATTCCTTGCAAACTGGGTTGGTTATTATAATTAACCATAGCCAATGTTTGCGTATTATAGGCTTTATTGGGTAGTTTCCCCTCAACCAAAGGCAATTTAGCTAATGCGGCCAATGCATTACTGATCCGCTGATCAAATTCATCTTGTTGAATAATGCCAATACGTTGAGCTGAAATCAGCGCCATAAAATAACTACTGGTATCCCACATCGTGGTCGATGGATATTGATCTACCGAGTTCACTAAACCACTCGGTTGGGTATTATTTATAAAATATTGCCACGCAGTCTTGGCCCAAATAATTTCTTCCGCGCTCAGGGGGCGTGGAGTCGGTATTAATGGCCGCCCCACACTCAAGGGAATATGGACACGGGAATCGCCCACATCTTGAGAATTTTTTTCGACATATATCACAATAGAAAACGCGATTAAAATACCTATCACCATGGCCAGATAACTTCTCGCTTTAAGGAGGTTATATTTGAATGACATCAGAACTCCTCCTGTACAGTAGATTCAGTATACTCAGGTTGCCAAAGTGCGGCCAAGACCATTGGTATCATGGCCGCTATGTTTGCTGCTCCCCAGAAGATATTTATAACAAAGCCAGAGGGATCTTTTACGTTCCCTTCAGCTATTTGAATAGCGCCCCAAATCAACCCCACTAAAGTCAGTCCGATAATCGCCAGTTGAGGTTTAACCAAGGATAAAAAATTACCCTGTTGCCGTTCTTTAGGGGTCACATGAAACTTGATTTTCTCTCCCCGCAACACCGTATCCAGTGCCCGTAAATTCATGGAAAATAAAGCAAGAAAAGATGATTTTCCATCCCACGCTGAGATACCCCAAGTTCCGAACATAAATGCCAATTCAGAGATGATCATAAAAGGCAGAAAATGAAGATAAAAAGGAGATGAGTAAGTCGAAACCGGCGGGATGCCCGTAAATAAATAAATTAACGGCGCAATTAAAAACACGGTGTTCCAAATACAGGCAAAATAGGACCAAAAGGTGGTTCCGTACATTATTTTTTGAATAAAACTGAGCTTAATCCGCTTACTGGTAAAAAGCCTATCATGTAAAGCGATATCCATTGAACCCGCAGCGTATTTAAATCGCTGGATCATCCATGCCAGTAAATCTTGGGGAGAAAGCATTTTTGATTCTATTTGCGGATGCATGACTGAGCGCCATTGACGTCCGGGATCACCGTGTAAAACGATAGAAGTATAGATATCTTCTGATACATGAAATTTATACGGCATCAATTCCGTATCATGAGCCACATAAGGCAACATAGCCTGAGCCAAATCAGCCTTGGTTTCACCGTCGATTAACTCATTAGTATACTGTTCGATTTCATCTTCTATATTATCAACATAGCGCCGCAGAGCGGCCTGCATAATAGCTTCACGCCGATGAATAGAGGCAGCTCCACAACAAAAAGCGGCATTAGCCCAATTGCGTCGGCGTAAAATCACATCATAAAACATTTGTGGATCGTTAAAGAATGGATCATGCCCCACAGTGAGAGGGCCGACTAACCTCTCGATACCTTTGCCAATAAAATAACCTGTTGAACCTAATTTTTGCTTTGCCCACACAGGCAATCGCTTACCCTGAGGTAAATCATAAAACCACTGAGGTGTCTGTACCCAGGCAACATCAACATCACGAAAATAACCCAAAGTATGAGTAAGTATGGTGGGAAAAACACGCGTATCGGCATCACAAATAATAATAAAATCACCATCAGTCATTTCCAGACCGTGGCGAAGATTACCGGCTTTATAACCGATATTATTTTCACGACTTAAATAATTAACTCCTTCTTCTGTTGCGACAGCCTCCATTTCACTTCGTT
Organism: Yersinia ruckeri ATCC 29473; assembly: GCF_000754815.1. Classification (GTDB taxonomy): domain Bacteria; phylum Pseudomonadota; class Gammaproteobacteria; order Enterobacterales; family Enterobacteriaceae; genus Yersinia; species Yersinia ruckeri. The sequence goes on along the minus strand of NZ_KN150747.1, from coordinate 1,794,038 downwards.
TGCCATCATCTAACACATAAATACGATAATCTAAGGAAAAGGGATAGATTACGGCCAGTGCATCCCGAATCGATAAGCGAACCAATTCAACATCTTCATTATAAGTAGCAATAAACAAATCAACTTTTATCGGACGCTTTTCATCCCTGTCTTCAGGAGCAATACAATCATCGATGGTTTCAGGTGCTGGCAAGACCGGAACATCTCTCACTTTCCAGAGATTGATAGTAAATAAAACAGAACCAATATAGGCCAGCGTTTCAGCTATGACCAACGGAATAGAATACCAAAGCGCATCGTAATTAAGTGAATTCATCCAGCGCCAACGGATATAATTTGCTCCCAGGATAAGTGCAGCAACCGCTAGTATTTGCCATAAAAACTCAGTAACCCAATGAGTTTTCAATGGTGATGGTGGTTTTCTGTTTTCAAAAGAAGAGAAATAAAAAGCCATTATCACAACCTCAATCAATCTAAGAAGATATGCGAGATTAACCAACCCACTTTAGGGAAAATGTAGAGAATGTTACTTTATAAATGAATGTAACATTCACGTTTTATCTTCTATTTTTTTTATCAAAGACAGGTAATTGACACCCTCTATAACTTTATAATTTAGCTCATCGACAGCATTAAACATCATCATTATCCCCATTCCATTCTCAGGCCAGGAGTCTGGTGCAGACCGTTCAGGGAAATGAGATAAACCGCTTTTATTTTGCAAGAACTCAGCAGGTATGGACTTCCCTTGATCTTGTAAGGTCAGAATGAGCTGGTTATTTTTATAGTGCATCACAATAATAATATTTTGCGTTGCATCATAGTTAACACCATGTTTCACAATATTGATAAATGCTTCATTTAATGCAAGTTCCATTGCATAACTGCTGGATGAGTCAATCTGCAATGGCTGAATAAATTGAAGTAACTTTTCATGTAGAATGGATAGGCTCGATAGTGACGCAGGCAAACTTATCCTCATTAGCCAGCCTTGTGAGTCATTCCGACGGCAACTCATATTAATGCATCTTTGTCTAGAAACTCACTGAACAAAGATTTCTCCGCCAGGATAATATCTTTACGCCGTTGATCATCAATGAGCCAGTTCAAACTCGCTTCAGATAAATCAATTGCCATGCCGTCCGGCGAGATCACTTTGCCAGCAAAAATCATCTGTTGATACAAATGTGCGATACCACCGACCCGAGTATAATCAGCAATAAAACTTTGATCGATAATGGCTCCCTGCTCTAATAAACACCCAGCTCCAATGATTGCAGGCCCTTTAATGGTCACTCCAGATTGTATTTCTGTACTGCTGCCAATATAAACCGGCCCTTCGATATCCAGGGTCGAAAAATCAGCTTTAACATTCAACCCACACCAAATTTGAGGGGCAATTTGAATTCCCGGCATCGGATAATCAGGTAATTCCTGATTAAGAATCATGCGGTTAACATGCCAAAAATCCTGCAGAGATCCAATATCAACCCATTGGAATGGTAAGGATATACCGTAGAAAGGAACGCCTAATTCAGCAAGTTTAGGGAATAACTGGCTACCAATATCATATTCAACATTATCAGGAATATAATCGAATATCTCAGGCTCAAAAACATAGATTCCGGTATTGGCATTGTTTGATAATGCATCTTCGGATTTAGGTTTTTCCTGAAACTTAGTGACTCTGCCTTGCTCATCAGTGACAACAATTCCGTATTTGTTTACCTGATCCACTGATACTGGGCGCATCACCAAGGTCGCCACACTTTTTCTGGCTCGATGGAAAGCCAATACCTGGTCAAAATCAACATCAATCAGTGCGTCGCCACACACAACGACAAAAGTTCCATCAAAAAAACCCGAGAAATTTTGGATGTGTTTCATACCACCGGCAGAACCCAAAACATTATCGACAAAAGTGTTACCTTCCATAACACCTTCGTAGGAGTAACCTATTTCCACTCCCCAAGCATGGCCATCACGAAAATAATTTTCGATGTCGACAGAAAGATAACTGGTATTCACCATTAATTGATTAAAACCATACTTTCTTAAATGCTCAACAATCGATTCCATAATAGGTTTGCGAATCAATGGGATCATTGGCTTTGGCAGTATGGTTGTCAGTGGTCTGGCTCTGGTTCCTTTCCCGGCTGCAAGGATCATGGCTTTCATAAATAGGTATCCCTTACAAATTAACGCGTTATGGACTGCATCTGCTGTAATGTCTCGGATTGATGAGTACCGATAGTAAATATCCTATCCATTCGGGTTAACTTGAACATGCCGTGGATATTGTTGTTCAGTGAGCAAATAGCAAGTTCTCCTCTGCCATTTAAGGATTTCAACAATGAAACCAGAGCACCTAAACAGCTGCTGTCGATAAAATCCACCCGGCTAAAATCCAATAAAATATTTTTGGCTCCTTGAGCAATCATTGCTTGTATATCTTCCTTAAACTTCAGAGAAACCGAGGCGTCTAGCCGTCTAATTAACGGGGTGATCACCAATACATTGTCAATTGTCTGCGTTTCAAAGTTCATTATTTCGTCCTTACAATGCAGTGAGGAGAGGAGAATTATTATTGTGTTCGATCACCAGTAACGAGATATCATCACTAAATATAGAACGACCATTATGAATATCACTTTGATGTTCATTTTTTTCTAACGAATGCCAACCTTCCAATGCCTGCTGTACCTGACGAAAAACAGTTGGGATACTGTTTCTCGGGTTCATGGCCAATAAGTCTTGTAATCGCCGCTCGCCATATAGCTCTTGCTCAAAGTTTTCACATTCAACAATGCCATCGGTAAATAAATAAAGCCGATCACCCGCAGCAAGATTGAAGACCGAGTCCTGATAATCCATTGAATCAATCAATCCAACGGGTGCGCCACCATCACCAATCGGGGTGATCTGACCCAAACAACTGACAATAAATGGCGTTGGATGCCCAGCCTGACAAAGCACCCCAGACGCGGTTTGCACATTAATAACACCATAAATAAGGGTGAAATAACTGTCTACGTCATCATTCTCTATACAAAAACGGCGATTAAGCTCACCCACAACTTTATGTGGCGGAGTAATTTGATAACCAGAGGAGGTAGCAGAAGGTGAAATCAGTAAATTATCCACCGTGCGTCCATTAAGAAATTGGCGTGCCACTGACAATGAGAGCATTGCAGCGGCCACACCATGCCCTGCTACATCAATACTATAAAAACCGATATGTTGATCGCCTAGTTGAAAAAAGCTTAACAAGTCACCAGAAACATAAGCCGAAGGTATAAACATCCATTCGGCTTGAAAGTCGTTGACCATTAATTTTTCTGCTGGCAAAACACTACGTTGCAGCTTCGCGGCAGCATGCAAATCATCTTCTATTTGTTGGTAGGCCAGTGATAGTTTCTGATTACGAGCGGCGAGGGTTGCCTCTAGCATTAATATCCGCTCACCTGCATGCAAACGTGCGCGCAGCTCACTTTGATTTATCGGTTTTGACAAAAAATCATCAGCACCAGCATCAAGTCCGGCGATCAAATCTTCGACGGATTGCCTCACTGTTATCAATACCAAATAAATATACCGGTCAGCATAGTGCTTACGAATAGTTGTACAGAGTTTCAACCCATCCATGACAGGCATTTCCCAGTCACTGATCACCATATTTATCGAGTTATTGTCAAGGATCATCAATGCATCCTGGCCATTTTCCGCTTCAAAAACAGTGAATTGCCAGTTTTTTAGTAAGTTAACCAATAAAAACCGATAACTTGCCGAGTCATCAACAACAAGAATAGATTTGACACCTGTAACGGAAGGATGAGGTTGCATAAGTTATCCAAAGGCTGCATGTAAACACACTCTATTAAACATCGTTCCCAGTAAAAGATGCCCAACATCCCTGACCTTTTTATACTCGCCAAAACATCATGCTTACTTCACTATTCACTACGATATTAAGCGTAGCACAAATTCTTATACCTTCAATTTATAAGGGTAATGTCCAGCTGAGGTTGATTGTCCCACTCCGAAAATTCGCATTCGCATCCTGTCGCCACGGATAGCGAGTCCCCGAGTAATTATCATAGTGAATTGACCAAGAGCCTGGGGCATAGCCCGAGGTATAACCAAAACTATAGGTGTAATCATAATTCCAAGGTTGCTGCTGAGCCTTATCTGGATAGTAAAAAGCCGATACACGCAAGAAATAGTGTTGTTGTAAGGTATAACCACAACTCCCTAACAAGGTATGTTTATTATCCTTGATAGTCGATGAAGCATCAGAAAAGTAACGTGGCACATAGCTATAACCAACCTGACAAACCAGCGTGTCATCTTTGTTAATCAATAACGCAGACTCTGCCGTCTTGGGTAAGGTAAATTTATAGCCCAGCGTCCAGGCACCTTGTTCAAATCGAGTGCTCTGGGTTCCTGTCGCAGGGAAAAAACTATTATTATCGCTGTAATTGCCATACACCAGGCTAAAAGTACCGGGATGCCAATCATCATAACCAAAGCTGTAAACATAATTGGTACTGTATTTATTTGTGTTTTGTAATGGAACCCGAACCGTCATATTGGCAAAAAAGTAACTTATCGGGGAATATTGCATACTAAACAGTCCCTTCTGATTCAATTTGTATACTTTTTCTGAAGAATCCCTTCCGGTAGGAACATTAATCAGACTCTTTTTCAGTGGTGAGTTATAGCTGAGTGCCGTTGAAAATCTCGCCTCATCACCAGAGAAAAGGCGAGACCAAGGGCTGGTAAATAAATTAACCGCTTGGGTGTTAGTTGGTTCATCAGCAGTCACTAGCGGGGAAAAAAGTAACCCGCAGAGTAATACCGTGAGTGTTCTGCAAAATTTCACTTAATATTAGCCTCCCCCCAAATATCCTTGCTGTACCCGAGAATAGTCCTGTCGCTGGAAAAATCGCCCATACCACTGATCGTATTCAATGCTCGTTTGTGCCAACTGTAAGTATCACTATAGTCGGTTAACGCTTGATATTGTGCATGACGATAGCTGTCAAAATCAGCCAAATGGAAATAATGATCACCGTGGCTCACCAACATATGGAATATGGGTGAAAACAGATTTTTATCAGAATGAAAAGTTCCAGAGATAAGTGAATCAATAGCGGCTTTAAGTTCTACATGAGATAAATATTCGTCATACGACGATCGTCCTCTGGCTGTTTTTTCAGCAATTTGCTCAGCTGATAAACCGAAAACATAGAAATTCTCATGGCCGACAGCATCTCTTATTTCAATATTTGCACCATCTAGCGTTCCAATGGTTAGCGCACCATTCATAGCCAGCTTCATATTACTGGTACCTGATGCTTCAGTTCCTGCTGTAGATATCTGCTCAGATAAATCAGCGGCTGGAATAATATGTTCCGCTAGTGAAACTTTATAGTCCTCTAAAAAAACCACTTTAAGTTGTTCATTAACCCTAGGGTCATTATTCACTTTAAGTGCAACTTGATTAATCAACTGTATGATCAATTTAGCCATCGCATAACCTGGTGCCGCTTTACCCGAGAAAATATGTACTTTAGGGTAAATAGAGACTGCGCCATCAATGATTTTCTGATAAAGACTGATAACATAAAGAATATTCAATAACTGCCGTTTGTATTCATGAATACGCTTAATCTGGCAATCAAACATCGCTTCCGGATTAATAATCAATCCTTGCTGACGAGTAATGATCTGACTTAATTTTATTTTGTTGGATTTTTTTATTTCCGCCAAATCAGCAATAACACAATTATCATTAGCTAACGCTTTCAGTTTGGTGAGAAGAGTCAGATTGGTAACCCATTCATTACCTAAGTGACTATCCAAGAATGAAGATAAACGGGGGTTAGCCTGTTGAATCCAGCGCCGAGGTGTCACACCGTTCGTTTGATTCGTGAACTTATCCGGCATAAAACGATAAAAGTCTGGTACAAGATTTGATTTAATTAATTCGGAATGAAGTTTTGCCACACCATTAACTTTATGACAACCAATAATGGCAAGGTAGGCCATGCGAACTTTCTTTTCTGGCACTTCTTCGATAAGAGACATTGACACTAATAAGTCTTCACGTTCAGGTTGCCATCTGTGTACTTCCAATAAGAAACGGCGGTTTATTTCATAGATAATTTGTAGGTGCCGAGGTAACAATAATTCGAATAAATTAACCGACCACTTTTCTAATGCTTCAGGCATTAGCGTATGATTGGTATAGGCACAAACTCGTTGAGTTAAATCCCAAGCGATATCCCAGTCAACAGCATGTTCATCAACCAATATTCGCATTAACTCAACAATGGCGAGTGCCGGGTGAGTATCATTTAGTTGTATAGCTACAAATTCTGGCAACTGATTGAGATGGGTAGAATGTAAGAAAAAATCATGCATAACATCACGTAATGTGCATGCCACCAAAAAATACTCTTGCGTCAGGCGCAATTCCTTACCAGCCAGTACTTCATCTGATGGATAAAGAACCTTAGAGATATTTTCTGATGCGATTTTTTGATTAACCGCATTTAGATAATCACCATGATTAAATATATGAATATCAAAAGAATCCGAAGCACTAGCACTGTATAAACGTAATGAATTTACAGTGTTATTATTATAACCTGACACCAGATAGTCATGAGGAACACCAATGATTATCTTCCAATCCATCCACATCGGATTGTAATGACCATTCTGATCTTTTATCTCCATAATCCGCCCATAAAGCGGAATGATCATCGACTGACTTTGATGCTCTATCAGCCAAGGGGAATGTGCAGAATGCCAATCATCGGGTTTTTCTATCTGCTTCCCATCTTGAATTTGTTGATGAAATAAACCATATTCATACTTTATGCCGTGACCCGAACCAGCAATATCCAAGGTTGCCATAGAATCAATAAAACAAGCGGCCAGACGTCCTAATCCCCCATTACCTAATGCTGCATCTTCTTCACTTTTAACAATGCTTTCAAAATCGACGTCGAGAGATTCTAACGCAGCTTTGGCCGTTTCCATGATACCTTGATTTATCAAGTTATTACGGAGAGACTGACCAATCAAAAACTCCATCGATATATAATAAATACGTTTTTTTCTTGACTGAAAATGTCGTTCCTGTGTGCATAGGTAATCATCCATTTGATTGCGTCGAACGACTAATGCTAACGCACTGAAGATATCACTGGATGATGCAGTTTGCCGTGTCACCCCAAGAGAATATTTCAGTTCGTAAAGTATACTATTACGAAATTCGCTGATCTGATTTTTATCTTGAGTCAATGGAGTATTTTTCATTTTGAGTCTCTTTAATTTATGTTCAAAAATACAAATCAGTTAGGAATAAACCTTCTACCGACATCATATTTTGCCAATAACCATAGAATCATTAAGGCACTCAGGTGAACTAGTGTGTTTAGCAACCATGCTCGATGCCATAAACTAAAGTTCACCATCTGATTGACCAATAAAACCACATAAACATGGATGATAAAAACATATAAAGAATGCTGCCCCAATGTTATTAAAAACCATCCGAATAATTTATTTATAGGCGTCCAAAAATAAGTCAGCATCAGATAACATGTTATTAATAGACTAAAATCATTTATGACACGTAATGGCCCTAATGCATTTTTTGCAGCAAAATTATCATAGAGCCAATTAAAGTTATGCGCACTTATAACATGAAGCATAGTCTCATAAGGCATAAATGGATTAGTATGATTCTGTGCAATAAACATCATTAAAAGCGTAAATAATACTATAACGGATAAACCCCAATAACCTGCCTGGGTACGAGCTAAAGAAAGCAATTCTTCTTTATACCAACCCATCGTCATGCCAAATACATAAATAAGTTGCCAGGCTAAAAGTGGGAAAGCAAACTCAAATTCTGCTGATGTAATTCTTACCCCAGTAACATGATAAGTTATGTATAAAGCCAAGGATAAGAATAACAATATACTTACCCACCCACGCTTCAATAAATAAAGAAACAAAGGAGTTACTAATAATAGATAAAAATACAACCCCAAAATTTGGCTCTGATGAGGCCCAATTTGTAAATAGAGCACCATGTTAAACCAAGACTCTTTTATCTGGTCATAAATTGGATATAATGTATAACTGACTTTTGAAAAACGATCAGTAAAATGGGTAACTTCAAAAGTCTTTATAAAGCTTATTTTAGTTATTAATAAAATAGTCAGTATAATTAACAAATTAGTGACGTATATTTTGACTGCTCGTCTATACAATGAATAACTAATCGTTAACCAGGCCTCTTTTTTTAAACGCTGGCGGTTGATCACACCTAGCATAAATCCCGAGAGAATAACGAATCCCTCAGCCCCGGTAGTCAAACCAAAACGTTCCCAAGTTAATATATTAAAAAAAGAAATCACTTCAATATGGGCGACAACCATCATCACCAAAGCAATCCCTCTTAAAAAATCAATCCTGAGATCACGTTTATCCGGCGATGTATAGCGAAACGATTTTATCCAAACGGCGGTAGTCCTACATTTATGATCCGATACAGCAAATGCGTGAATCATCCACGCCCCCACAACAATCACCGATAGATAAAGAGGGATGACGCCTGACTCCCTCATGTATTAACTTGCCCTAACCCTAGGCTCACTTTTAACATTAGAACCCTTTAACTGTAGGATAGTGTGAGCCATTCTACAATTGTAGTTAAACCCGATGATTTTAGATGAAAAATATTTATGCGTTGTGGAGCAGGTCAAAATAAACCGGGGCGTTAAAAAACCACATATCATCGGCTCAATCCAAAGTTCGGACTAAAAAGCATGCCAGTGCTTTAGACTGCGAACTGGCGATCTCGGGGGGAAAGACAGATAGAAAAGTCCAGCGTCCGCGCCAAGGAAGGCGCGGGACAAGATATCGTGACAATGGGAAGGTTCACAGGCTTCAGTATCGATGCCCCGACAATCTATTTTATATAATTTAGTGCTTTCCTGGCAGCATTCTGAGTAACGTATTATCGCGCATAATATAGTGGTGAAATATTGCTGCTGCCGCGTGTAAGCCGACAATGAAATAACCTGTATTAGCAATTAATTCATGAATCTCTTTTAAATCATGCTGCATAATACTATTTTCAGTATTTTCTACTGCTACCGGCATGGCATACGAGAAAAATGACCATTCGACATGTCCATAATACAGAGATAGAACGCCAAGCAATGGCAGACTGATAAATAAAAGGTACAAAACACCATGAACAGCTTTTGAAAGAACAAGTTGCCAACGTGGGGGGGTGGGGGTGATAGCTGGATCTTTATGTGTCACTTTTAGAATAATGCGAATCAACATTAAAATCATTACGCTAACACCTAACGTATAATGAATGGTCTTCATCAATTCACGGATATCACTGCCTTTGGCAGCAAAACCTTTTAATTCCATTGCGGCATAAGTGAGTACAACCAAGATAAAGATAGTCCAATGGAATAAAATTTGGCTAGGTGCAAATTTTCTGTTCATAACACATCCTCTGAATTTTGATACTTAAATTTATACCTATTACATTAAGTAAACATTAACTATCGGAAATAAAAATTCGATTATTCGGTTTCTACTTTATTCTGCTTTCAACTGGTTACCAAGCCAAACAACATGCCAACCACCGATGATACCCCCATCGCAAGCGCACTCCAGAAAGTTATCCGAATGATGCCTTGCCGTATTGGTGCGCCACCGGTTTTCGCTGCAATACCGCCCAAAATGGCTAAAGAAATCAATGCTGACAAGCTAACCGCTGGAATTGCCCAATCAACCGAGACAATGAGCGCGACCAATAAGGGTAATAATGCTCCCGCCGAAAAACTCATCGCCGAAGTCCACGCCGCTTGTAATGGGCGGGCAGCCGTGATTGCAGATATCCCCAGTTCGTCACGCGCGTGCGCCCCTAACGCATCATGACTCATCAGTTTTTCAGCAACTTGTCTGGCCAATGCCACATCAAGGCCGCGATGGACATAAATCGAGGTTAATTCACGATATTCACCTTGAAAATCAGCATCCAGTTCCGCTTGCTCTTGTGCCAATGCGGCCTTTTCAGTATCGGACTGAGAAGACACCGAGACATATTCCCCTGTAGCCATCGACATAGCACCGGCAACCAGACCGGCAATACCGGTCAAAAGAAGACTCTGGTGTGTTGCATTGGCCGACGCCACCCCCAGTAACAAACTGGCGGTAGAGACAATCCCATCGTTAGCGCCAAGAACTGCGGCACGGAGCCAACCTATCTTTTCTATACTATGCCGTTCTCTGTGCATCGTGGCGCTACCTTTGCCTAAGTGAAACTTCAGAGTTTATCGAGTCTCTGTTGAATATCCTGATGACGGCCTTTATCTGCTAATTCTCTGCCTGAACGCGCCGGAGCCGCTAGCGCTTTCTGTAAATAGATTTTTGCGTCCGCTTTGTGCCCTTGCTCCAATAGAAAATCACCATAGAAATAGTTGGGATCGATGCCAGTGGGATTAACCTGCAACGCTTTTTTTAATAGCACTTCAGCTTGTTTTTTATCGCCAAAACCAATGGGCCAACCGGGAACCTGATAATAAAGGGTTCCAAGGCTGGTATAAGCCGATCCATCCAACGCATTAGCATCGAGTTTTATGGCCAGTTCCAACTTAACTTTCGCATCTTTAACCAAATCCAATGCGCCAAGTCCCCCTTTCTCTCCCGCCCAACTACTCTTAACGATGGCAGACCAAATTAATAGATCAGCGCGTGAACCATTGGCTGAACTGGCTTTATCTGCAACAGTGCTGAGTTTTTCCAAGCAGGATTCTTTTTGTTTTGCCGCCACCTGATATTGGCAAACAGCCCATTGATTCTGGATATCGGCCAACTCATTCTGGGCATAAACCGCGGTACTGCCAAAACATGTGAGCAACAGCAATAGCGTCTTCATTGTGAATCCTTCTTATTACTGGAAGCATCGGCATAACGAGCAATAATCGCGTGTTGTTTAGCCAGAGCTTTATCTACAACGCCGGGAAAAAGTGCATTTAATTTAACAAAGAACCGCTCCGGCCAACCTAACCACCGCCGTGTGACGTCTTTCTCCAGTGCAATAACGGCCTGTTTTGCCACCCATTCGGCACTGTCACTTTTTGTCCCTAATTCTGCATTCATGGCATAAACAGCCGTTGAATTAAGCGTAGTTTGTGTCGTTCGAGGTGCAAAATAAAGAATATGAATGGCCGAACCACTTAATTCCCGAGCCAGTGCCTCACTAAAACCACGTAGAGCAAATTTACTGGCGCAATACACGCTATATCCAGCATAACCAATACTGCCAAAACTGGAACCAATATTCATAATCATGCCCGGTTTATTGATATAGGGTAACAAAGCTCGAGTCAGTAATATGGGTGCCTGAATATTTAGTGATAATTGCTGTATTATTTGTTGTTCACTTTGGCTCTCAAGCCACGCAAAGTGATTGGTGCCAGCATTATTGATTAAAATATCAATACCAGATTGTTCTCTAAATACCTCAACCTGTTTTGCCAATGCCGCAGTGTCACAAAGATCGGCGATCCATATTTGATGCTTTTCCGGATGGGGTAATGCATGCAAAAGCTGTGTAAGAGCCATTTCATTACGCCCGTGCAATATCAAACAGGCTCCCCGCTTCGCCAATGCGTGAGCCAATGCCTGACCAATACCGCCACTGGCTCCGGTCAGCAGAATACGGCTATTATTCAGCTTCATTGCGGTTGCCCCATCAGGCCACGCAGCATATCTCCATAAAGCTGGTAAACCACCTTGGCAGAGTGAATGATCGCTGCCCGATCGTCGGTTTTTTCAACCTGATTCATTAATGATTCAAAAAAAGCCAAATGTTCCTTATCCAGTTCACCGTGTGAGCTGAGGTAGCTCATGGCTTTTTCCGGTAACCCTAAGCCTTGTTTGAGCTGTTGAGCAACCGAAGTCGCAATAGCAACACTGGTTCCTTCAAGGACATGTACCATGCCAAAAATACCCATAGGATTAAGCCGGGAGACAGAGTCGTAGAGAAACGCGATCATCAATTCTATCGCCAATACTGGCTGACCATGACGAACAGCCTCAGCATTTCCCCCACAAGTGCGAATATCATTTAATATCCATTCTTGGTGCCCATATTCTTCATCAATATATTCGGCAATAGCACCACGAACCCACTCATGTTCTGAACTCATCCGGCCGCCCGCCGTCATCAATAAAGGAACGGTATGACTGACGTGATAGAAGGCCTGAGTCAAAAAGGCGATATACATTTCGGTATTAATATTGCCACTACGGCAAGCCGCTATCACTGGCGCAGAAAGGAGTTTATCTCTGTCCACCGCAGTATCATGCTGTAATTGTTGATAAAAATTCATACAATCTCTCCTGCAGTTAATTGATTGATACGGGTGTGATATTCGGCCAGAATTTGTTGCCTTTTCGGGCGCCCATTATTGGTTAGTAAACCGTTCTCTACACTGAACTGAGCCAGAAGATAATGGTGGATCTGTGCGTAATCAGGTAATCGCTTATTCAGTTGGTCTATTTGATCTGAAAGGTTATTTTCATAACCCGGTGTCGGTTGAATCAAGGCCACATTGGCACTTAACCCATCACCAAAGATGACAAGACGAGAGATTGCCGGAAAAATTTGCGCTTCGGCTTCAACCCATTCTGGTGAAAAATTCCGACCAAATGCCGTAATCTGAACATTCTTTTTACGTCCAGTAATATGAAGAAAACCTTGATGATCAAACTGCCCCAGATCGCCCGTCGCTACAGCGTTTTCGGGTGCAGGTTCACCCAAATAGCCCAGCATTGTCGACCCAGAAATCAGAATTTCTCCATCTTGCGCGATGTTGATCTGACAATGCGCTAATGGCTTACCCACTGAGCCGGGCAAAAGACTCCCCAATGTATTCAGGGCAACGACCGAACCACATTCTGATAACCCATAGCCTTCATAAACGGGCAATCCTAACTGATGCGATTTAGCCACTAAATCTTTGGCGACCTTACCGCCACCGACCGCAACAAAACGTAAACTCGCGGCCAAATCTGGATTAATGGCGCACAGCATCACTAACAACCGTAAAAGCTCAGGTACCAGTACCAAACTGTGTGGCCGCCATTGTTGAATAGCCTGAGCCAAGATCGGATAGGAGAATTGGCTGGAACCGGTAAAACCCACTTCAGCAAGCGAGGGGATACGGCTACACGCACCGCTTAGCAGTGGAACATACAGCCCAGTCATATTTTCCAGTAATGTTGAAAGAGGCAGCAGTGTGAGATGCTGTTGCACATTGGCAGGAGCCACCCGCTCAATAAGCGATAAACTGACTTGCATCAGATGCTGCCAACTCAAACATACCCCTTTGGGATGACCTGTAGTTCCTGATGTATAAGTAATTTTTGCGGTATGCCGCGGTAATTCAGGTACCGATACCGGTTGGCGACGTTGTAGATTGTATTCAAATGATACGGTTGAGATCCAACCTGCACGTGCTGGGCCAATCAAAGCATCCGCACCGCTACTATCCAGTAGCCAATTTTGTTGCTCATAACTGAAAAAAACCGGTACCGGTATAATAACAATATGGGCTAATGCGCCCGCTAAATCGATAAGAGCCCAATCAAGACTATTGTCCAGAAAGAGTGCAAGTCGCGATATTTTTTCATTACGGAGTCGCTCTGCCAGTGCTTCTATTTTAGGCAGTAATTCACCATAGCTAATCACCCGATGGCTATCGCACAACGCAGGACGTAGCGGTGCTTGTGCCGCCATTTCCGCCAGTCGTTCAAAAAGGATCATCGCTGCGTCCTCATCTGAAATGTAAAAATACTGGGCATTGGCGCAAACAAGGAAAGTAACAAACTGGTTTTACTCAGGACTTGGCGGCCCTGATTTAAATCCCCTACCATCACACAAGGTTGGCTCTGGTAATATTCCCCCCACGCTAAAGCATCTTCACCGAGACGATCTGCCAGAGCAGGGGCTAGCTCCAGTGGATTTAGATTTAATCGGTGAAAAATATTGCGTAATTTTCGGGTACCAGTAAATACCACATAATCAAGCTGGTTCTCACATAACAACCGGCAAATAGCCGCAAACATAATTCGCGCATCTCCCGATTCCGAGCAGGCAAAATTACCAATTTCCACCAGACGATGACGTAAAACTGAACGCCTGGTTTGCGTGGCAATAATCATCTCAATAGGCGCGTCCAAATAACGCTCTAGATATAATGCTCCGGAATCACCACGATTCAGACCGCAGGCTCCAACAAGGACACCATCGGCGCGATAGAGTCCTAATAAATGAGGTAAAAAATGCGGAATAATGGCATTGAACTCACGGCTATACTCCCGCTGTATATATTGTTTCAGTAGGTTTTCTTCTTGCTCATTCTGAGCAAACAACAACTGGTAAGGTGCCTGAATATTCATGCTCATAATCGCTCCTTTTACTGATAATAAGGAGTGTAATGATGAATACTTAAGAAAAACTTAGGCTGATTCAGTAGTTACATTTTATTAAAATAACAAAACGACTAAGCCATCCAAGATGGATTAGGCAATTCCTGACTTCCCAAAATAGGTATTATCGTCATGAGGTTTCGGGCAGAACTCAGCAAGTAATGAAGTTAAAGGCCAGCCCACCACGCATATTGCATTAGCACCACAGCAAATGATAAACCGGGAGGGATGCCCCTCCCTTCAATTTATTTAACGCGTTTACCCGCATCATCAACGACTTTCTCGCCATCCTCTTTGGTAAATGCTCGCTTCTGCAAGGCTGGCAAAATATCGAGTACCATTTCTGAGGGGCGGCACAGACGCGTTCCCAGGGGAGTGACAACAATAGGACGATTAATCAATATGGGATGCTGTAGCATAAAGTCGATGAGCTGATCATCGGTAAACTTGTCTTCGCCAAGCCCATATTGTTCATAAGGCTCCACATTCTTACGTAATAACGCTCGTACTGTTATTCCCATATCGGCAATGAGCTTGACCAGTTCATCTCGTCCTGGTGGCGTCTCAAGATAAAAAATAACTGTCGGTTCTTCACCACTGTTACGGATCATATCCAGCGTGTTACGCGAAGTACCGCAGGCCGGGTTATGATAAATGGTAATGTTACTCATATTAATATCTCACTAAAGATTGAAAGAGAGACGTAGCGCTAGCGCGGCCAGCGTTACAAACAGCACTGGGAGAGTCATGATAATCCCTATGCGGAAATAATATCCCCAGCTAATTATCATATTCTTCTGTGACAGAACATGGAGCCAGAGCAGCGTTGCCAAGCTACCGATAGGCGTGATTTTCGGCCCCAGATCGCAACCAATCACATTGGCATAAATCATCGCGTCTTTAATCACCCCCGTAGCGGTACTGCCCTCAATAGACAAGGCTCCAATCAGAACCGTTGGCATATTATTCATAATCGAAGATAAGAATGCGGTCAGGAAACCGGTTCCCATAGTGGCCGCCCAAAGTCCTTGATCGGCAAGTAAATTAAGGACACCAGAAAGGTATTCCGTTAAACCGGCATTGCGCAGGCCATAAACCACCAGATACATCCCCAGCGAGAAAATCACGATCTGCCACGGTGCACCGCGCAGCACTTTACCTGTGTTGATCGCATGGCCTTTTTTGGCTACAACAAAGAGGATTAATGCCCCCACAGCGGCAATGGCACTGACTGGGATACCCAGTGGTTCCAGTACAAAAAAGCCAACCAGCAGAAGGAGTAAAACTATCCAGCCAGTTCTGAACGTTGCCGGATCTTTAATGGCTTTAGCCGGTACTTTCAGCAACTCAAGATCATAGGTTTTTGGAATATCCTTGCGAAAGAATAAGTGCAACATTCCTAGCGTAGCGCTAATCGCAGCGATATCCACCGGAACCATCACCGAGGCATATTCCGTGAACCCGAGATGGAAAAAGTCTGCCGAGACAATATTAACCAGATTCGAAACAATAAGCGGCAGGCTGGCAGTGTCGGCAATAAACCCGGCGGCCATCACAAACGCCAGCGTGGTGCCCTTGCTGAACCCCAATGCCAACAGCATGGCAATAACAATCGGGGTAAGGATAAGTGCGGCACCATCATTGGCAAACAATGCCGCGACGGCAGCACCCAGCAGAATAATGTACGTGAACAGTAAACGACCTCGCCCGTTTCCCCAGCGGGAAACATGCAGTGCAGTCCATTCGAAAAAACCTGACTCATCCAGCAGCAGGCTGATAATAATTACCGCAATAAAGGTAGCAGTGGCATTCCAGACGATATTCCACACCACGGGAATGTCGGCAATATGAACCACTCCGGACAGCAAAGCCAGGATCGCTCCGAGTGTGGCACTCCAGCCAATACCTAAACCTTTCGGTTGCCAGATAACCAATACAATGGTCAGAATAAATATAGCTCCTGCCAGTAACATAGAATCCCCATATATATGATTTTTCGCATGTGTTAATGCGAATTTTTTAGCTACACCTTTTTTAGGTGCAACTTTTAGGTACAAATAGTTTTACCGCTGGTAGAGCTGTTTACTGATGCCAGATGATGGGCGAGAACCTGGATTTCATCTTTCTGGCTTATCCAAGCCTGTTCAACGATCAGTGCAGCCCATGAAGGAATATGTGGAGATAAACGATAGTGAACCCATTTTCCCTGTTTGCGATCCAACAATACTCCACTTTCCCGCAGCATAGCCAGATGGCGGGAGATCTTAGGTTGATATTCATTAAGCGCAACACCGAGATCGCACACACACAGCTCTCCTAGCTCTTTGAGAAGCAGCACGATACCCAAGCGAGTTTCGTCAGAGAGAATTTTGAAGAGCTGTAAGGGGGTAAATGTCATATGAGTTCCTTTATGGCTTGATGAAATCATACTGAAATTAATTATTATGTAAACATACATATATGTTTTTCCATATATATATGTTTTTAAATAGGGTGTAGTTCTAGTTCCATCGAACAAAGCAAGTCGTAGTAATCTGTATCTAATTGATTAAGAAGGAATATCTAACTACCGTTAGCAACCATGACACATTGAGTCATTTTCTTTCTCATTGTTTTTCACTGGCTAACGATCGTTTTGAACGATCAATAATCGTTTATTGATCTGTACAACCAGTTTTCATCCCTCTGATTTCACTGTCATTCTCTTGCCAAACAAAACGGGATGATGGCTATGTGGATAATATTTAAAAATTGGTTCATGACAACAACAGTGAGTTACTCTGCAGTAGCGGCAGGATTACTGATTACCGGATTGGTTTCTTTGGTTGGTATTATTTATTTAATAACTGAATGTTTTTAATTAATTGAGAGCCGTAATGAAAGTGGCTCTCAATTTACTATTTCACTCTTTGGCGTTATTTGGGAGCCCAAATATTGTAACTCGCCGCTCTGATCAATCCGCTCAATCTTGGCAAGCAAAGAAGGCTTTTATGTTCATTGTATTACGGCACCCCTCAGGAGGAAGTGCGCCTGATGAACAGGGTTTCGGTCTCTAAGCCACACAAGTGAGGATGCGAGTTAACTCCGGAATGATTAGACCATATATGGCGTAGCTCTGGACGATATTGGGGATTAATGTCACTAATCTGGCACTTTAAAAAAAATTTGCTGATAATTAGAGGGTAACTTATTGATTTTTATGGTCCCTACAGGATTCGAATACATCAAGTATTGATATGTTTTATATGGATAAAATCGTGTTCGATAAAATTTGTACCAACATTTATACCAACAGATAAATTTGTCAGAAAATACAGCCCATTATCGCTGGGCCAACATGCCCGGATAATGTTTGGCAATGATATCATTCATTCTCTGAGTCAGCTCAGGCCGCTTAAAAGTCAGATGAGCGGTTCCCTTCTGAAAGTAACGAATGCTGAAGAACTCCTCTTCGTAAACGTCCTTAGCCGGATTATCCTGGATATGCTCCATCAATCGGGTAGAGATATCACCCCGGTTGTCAGGGATGGGTTTGCCATCCAGCAGAAACAGCATTCTCTCCAGGTCTGCCAGTTGATCCCGTCGCCAACCCCAGTTAAGGCTAAAGCCCCAGCGATTATGAGTAACGAGATTGTTGATGATGATCTTCTTCCCAAAGCTGCACGGACTATTAGTTTTGTAATCCCATGACAATCCCTTAAAGACGTTGATAATCCCGCGCTCAAATACCTCATCTTTGCTCTGATGTAGCTGCTCAAAGGTACTGAGTATGTTGGTTTCACTGATGGCAGGAATATTCTCATCCTCAAGACTTTTGTTCCACTGGTCCCTTGCCTGAGCGTCCATCAAACTGAGCATTCCCGATTTCTTCATCAAATCTCGCCATATACCGCGATCAAGATTGCAGGTGATCACTTTCATCGCCGTTTCTGTTTTCTCCATAAGCCAGCAGCCGCAGCGAAAGTCTTGTCGCATGGCCCAGTCTCTTGCAATTCCACCGCCAATGCTGCTGGTGGTTGCCGAGATGCCTTCAAGCTGGCAGATAAGGGCTTCAGTCTGTGCCAGTGCTGCGTTACGTCTGGAAACGATGCGCTCAATATTGGTCGAGCATATAAGCTCAGTATGGTCAGTTAATACTTCGGGTTCTGTCTGCATAATGTGTTTTCCATGCATAAAAGCAAACACGCCAACCGGGCATAGCTGGCGCATTATGCGGCGGGTAGAAATAAGAGAAAGTTCGGGGGTGGAAATCAGGAAATGGGCTCTGAGAATTTAAGTATTCATCAGTCCGATTGCTCGTCTGGCTCGAAGAATATCGGTAAAATTAATAAACGGTGACGGCTCATCAAAGGAGAAACTACTGCGATCAATACGTAAAAGGCCATAGCGTTCGACCACAAAATTCACGGCATCTTTCAGCAAAATGCCGGATTCAATATGTTCCTGTATTACGAATTCGTAGCAGAAGGGAGTGTCATTGAGCGTCAGGCCGTAATGGTGCTCAAACAGATGCGTCAGGAGTTGTTTCCAGACAGCTGCGGGTGACGGGCCAAGCTGAGCCTCCCGCGTCGGAGATACGGGTAAAGTTTGCATGGTTATTATCTCGTAATGTGAAAGGAAAGGGACTGTGAAGGCGTTGAGGTAACCTAAGGATAAACTTTTGGGGTTTATGCCGTTACTGAAGGTGTCGGATAAATAGTGATGTAGACGTAGCCGTGCGACCCGAGGGCGTCGGCTTCGCAGGTCAGGCCATTGTGGCTCAGCGTGATGCTCCGCTGGTAGCGAGGATCAAGCTCACCGGAGAGTAATGCCAGTTCCAGTTGTTTCATTATTAGTGGGAAAGCCTGATCCAGATGTCGGGCCCCTTCCTCGCTGAATACACCGCAAAAACCAGCACGATCAGCCAGAAAATGCAGGCGTTGGCCTTCCTGTACCAGTCTTGCGCCAAAACACGGCGTGATGTCGTGCCGAAGCCCCCATTGCAGACAGGCGGTAGTGTCCTTCGGTGGGATAGTTTTGGATGGAGTAGGTTTCATTTCAGTATTCCTTTAGTCATAGGGGAAAACACGCTATTCCTGACAGTCGATAAAACGCTCGCAGTAAAGCGCGTCACCGTCCGCGATGATGGCGCAGGGCCAACGGTTTCCCTCAGCTAACCGGCTGCACAACGACAAACTGCCAGGGTAATGGATGAGGTAATAGCATTCGGTACAGAGATCGTCATCGGTAACCGGGCGACCGTAGGGTCTTTCTCTGTCGGACAAAGCTTCTATTTTTGGCATCTCTTACAACCAACCACGTTCGGCAAAAGAAACCACTTCCTTACCTCCGACAACGAAGTGATCCAGCACCCGCACCTCCACCAGAGTAAGCGCGTTAACTGTCCGCTGAGTAACCTGCCGATCTGCCTCGCTGGGTTCTGCATAGCCAGAGGGATGGTTGTGTGCCAGGACCACGGCAGCGGCATTGTGGCGAAGTGCTGCTTTGACAATTTCACGGGGATGTACTTCGGAGCTGTTGATACTGCCGCTAAACAGCGTTTCGCACTCGAGCAGGCGGTGTTGGTTGTCCAGAAACAGCACCATAAACATCTCACGTTCAAGCCCTGCCATTTTCAAACGTAACCAGTCACGGGTGGCATGGGTTGAGGTAAATGATGCACCCGGTTCGCACAAGTGCTGCTCCAACAAGGCCAGTGCCTGTTTTATAGTCAGCTGCGCTGAAAGTGGTAGTGCGGACGGAAACAAAGCCAGTTGCTTCTCCATGGTAAAAATCCTCAGTCGATAATGTGCATGATGCCGCTGCATTCAGGATGGCTAAGGGCGTAGTCCCGCAGACGATAATAATGTTCCGTCATGGCATCACACTCGGTACGGCAGGCGTGGTGGCTGTACGTCATGAGACAGGCGACAACTCCCGCCGCCTCACGGCTAACGGTGGCCCCGTTGCCGTTGAGTTCATTAAACAATACATAGTCCTGCTCAGTGTCTGGCACCATAAAGGCACCGCCATTGGACAGGGTATAAAATGCCCAGCAGTCACCGTGGTATTCTGCACATAGTCGGTCAAGCCAGGCGAAAATACGGGGCTCCAGCGTTATCCACTGCGGGATACTACCAAAGTGCTCCGGCCAGAAATGAATACGCGCACTATCAGCAACGGGCGTGGGCTGAAGCGCTGTCGTAGTTGTCGCGTCATTATTGTTGTGAGAGTTGTATTCAGCAGACATGATGAATCTCCTTTTTAGTCAATGGGTGATTCATGTTTATCTTCACTGAAGATGCTGGGTACATAGTGTGCAAGTTCATCACGTATCAGCGGACGGTCACGGGGTACAAGATTGGCGGATCCAAAGCGGCTGGCTAATCGCATGGTTAACTCCCTATCGGGTAGAAAAAGAAAAGGGCTGCTCCTCCCGAAGGAGGAACAGCCCTGTCAGTGCAGTAATGTATGACCGGCTAAGTATTTACCGGTGAAAATTTGGGACCCATTTTATCCAGAATGCGATAAAGCTGTTATTTCCAGTTAAAGGTAAAAGCGCCTTTACTTGTTTGTACGCTCAGCTCAAGAGGGCGACACTGCGTGAAGCTGCTGTTACTAGGAGTGGTAAAGGACAGTGTCTGACCGTAACCCAGGCGCTTATTCACATTCTGTCCCCTCCCCGACATTGAAATCAGGCAGTTACCCCGGTTCAGGGTGATTGATTGGATAGTGATGTCATTTTCAAGGCTGGTCAGCGTCAGTTGCCAGACTGGAAAATTAACTTTCGGGAGATAAGTTTCCTGTGCATTGACAGACAGCGGTGCATTATCCGCCAGCGCAGGAAGCGCGACGGCAAGTAGCATGGTGGTAAGCAGGGTTTTAAACATCATTAAAATTCCTTATTAACAACGGTTTGTATCCTGGCACACAGGCCAGATGTAGCATCAGAAGCCATCGGCCTGGGCGATACCGTCATCCGCCAATGCGTGGCTGATGTTGTTCACCACCGTATGAGAATCGAGCTTTATCTCTGCCAGCAGTTTTCCGGTGTCCGGAGCGCCCTTAAATACATAAAGTGAAGCTACTGGCTCTCCCTCATCGTTTGTTCCGACGGATACCTGGTAGCGGGTTTCTCCGTTTCGCACAGTAAATTCCTGAATACTGATGACCTGATTACTCTGGTACGCGTAAGTGGTGCTGGCCGCTGGAACAGTGATATCCATCTCTTTATTTGTTGCGCCGGTTTTACCGAAGGAATAAGAAACGTATGGGGTATTAATGCAGATTTCGACTTCTTTATTATGGTTGAGCGTCTGCGCATAAAAGACCGGCTTTGCACAGCGCTGACCTTCAGCCTGGGCAGCGTTCATACATGACAGCAACAGCCCGGTACTTAACAGCAGAACGCTGGCGATACTTTTTAAGTGATCTGTCATTTTCATTCCCCCAGTTCGGGTAATACGACATAAATATCCCTGCCCCTAACTTCAATGGTCATTGGCTCCTTGTTACCGGTGTTCATCAGTGCCTGAGCCCGATAAAAACGCCCGCTGACCTCTTCCTTTAAATCCGTTACGCGAATACAGCGTTCATCAATGCCTTCACGTTGCATGATCTGGCTAACAGTAGAACAGGCGCTCTTTGCAAGTTGTTCGGTACCCGACTGCTTTTTAAAATGATTACCGGCCACGGCTGACAAAACGGTGCAAATCAGCCAAACCTGTAACAAACGCCAAGGTTTCCCCTGACGCTCGTCCCGTTGTCGCAGATAAACCATCGGTAATAGGAAATATAAAAATGAAGGTGCGAGTTTTTCTTGCTTCATCAAGCTGAGTCGGTCCAGCAGCACCCAAATAAGGGAAAACACCATATACAGGCCAAGGGCAATCTCTTTAGGGCAGAAAATGGCGAAGGGTACCCAGAGTATTGGAAGGCCAATGGACAAACACCAGGCGTAGGTGTCTTGCTTGAGAAACGGATAAGGTTTCAACATAGAGAAATATTCCTTTATTAATAATAAATTAGAAAGTTTTGGGATTGAACAACCTCCCCAGAGGGGGATCGTATCAGGATACAATGAGGAGGGATAATCGTTAATAAAGATCAATTAGCCGAGACCGATCGTTCAAATCTATCGGCAAAATCGATCATTAGTGTTAAATTGATAGCCAAAAACTATGTGTTATCTGTATTCGATCGGCGAAACAGATCGAACGCATGGCAGGTTGTCGGGCATACGTTAAAAGAAGCGATGCCAGAGCAACTTGGCCAGAGAGATCAGTCGGTAGCGGATCTGTTTTAACCACTTTCTTAAAATATGTGACTCAAGCAGGGCCTCCACGCTTTCGTCAAAGATGTTAACTACAACGCGGGTGAAGCCTTCCTGTGCCGTAGTGGTAACCTTCTCCGTCCGATACTCAGGCTCAAGATGACGGGTCACAGCACTGATGGCTTTGTCGGGTAAAGCGGTGATTAGGGCTTCGACCCACCGAGGTATATTGAAACCTTCAGAGGCAGAAACCGCCAAGACAGGATGAACGGGAGAAAACACGGTATTCACCTGAGTCACCTTCTCCTGCAGGTTCTGCATCTGCCGCAGAGAAGGTTGGTGGGCTGTAGCATCCCATTCCCGGCAAGGCTCGATTTTATCGGCCTGGTTGATAACGAACAGAAAGCGGGCGGGATCTGTGCCCTGAGAAACCAACTGCCGGTAACATCGGATATCATCATTCCATGCGCGGTCATCGGCTTTCAGCACCCAGACGATCAGGTCCAGCCTATTCAACCAGTGTTGGTACAAATGGGCATACATCTTATCAAGCGTTGGTGTTTCACCAATCCCAGGAAAATCAACAATGTTAAGTGCATGCAGACCATCAGAGGTTTTGTACTGTTGAGCAAGATGGGTACATCCTTTCACTGCATCGACGCTTGCAGGAGGAGA
Source organism: Yersinia ruckeri ATCC 29473 (assembly GCF_000754815.1). GTDB lineage: Bacteria > Pseudomonadota > Gammaproteobacteria > Enterobacterales > Enterobacteriaceae > Yersinia > Yersinia ruckeri. The sequence goes on along the minus strand of NZ_KN150747.1, from coordinate 1,770,568 downwards.
GCTAAAGAGCGTATTGCACAGGCTGGATTTGCCTGCACCGGTTTTGCCCATCAGTCCGATGTAGGGTTCATAAGAGATGGCACGACTGAAATGATGCTGTATCTCACGTACTGTATCTGCTGGCAGACGGGAGAGTATCCTCGCCAGCGGCATATCTGCCGGATGTTCGTTGTTCATCAATATCACCTGTGATAATAATTCAATCTGGTTATCACAGAGATGATATTGGTCTGTGGATTTTTATAACTAAACCGGCTCAGCCTATACCTGATCCGAAATGCCTTTCCTTCTGACTAGTATTCATTGATTTGAGTTTCACTCTTCCCTTGTTGAAGTCGACATTAACCCCCTGAATACAGAATCCACCTGCAGGTATTCTGTCATATGGAAATTCTTTTGAAGTTACACGTACAGGAATGAAAAATGCGCCAATTTTGTCTCGGGGATCTATTTCGGCTATTTTACATAACCCTTTAAACCTTCCATTCTGAGCTTTTAAAACCTCCTCGTATTTAAAATATTTTATCCCCTCAAAATCATACTTCCCGTCCAACCGTCCCCATTCAGACCGGCTGACATTAATAATTATACATGTAGCTCTAAAAATCCCTTTATAATTCTCACCTGGTAAAACGTCATCGTTATAATAGCAGTCCACCTCTGTTTTCAGGATAACTGAGAAGCTGTATTCATCGGTTTTATCATCTGATATTTTAAATCTTCGCATGTCCAAAGCAAAATCAGAAGCGATTGCATTATCAATAGCATCCATCAGGCTTTTTAATTTTAGTCTATTATCCGCCGTTTTATTTCTCTTTTCACCGATAGAGATGAATGACGAAAAAGAAACCTGGCCACTGAAATCAATTCTCTTCCCAACCGTAAACTGGGGATACAGTTTGATTACCTCTGTTTCACCTACAGTAGTATTAATGATATCCAAGTTCTCTCTTTCTCTGCTAACTAACGCATAAAGGTAATGCGATGCACTTTTCTTTCCATTAGGCTTCGTTGCCTTTCCCCTGAGAAACTGCTCTGTATCCTCATCAGAATAGTACATCGTCGCCTTGTATTTATAACCCATCTTCTCCGTCTCCTATCATGACCACCGCATCAAAAGTAAAACCACCTGATAACCGCTTTCCGGCACTCAGCCATCCATCTCACATTCCTGGCAGGCAGTCGCATCAATACGTGATTGTAACCTACTTTTAGATGTAAATAAAAATTAAAGTAGGTTATAAAAGTGACCTGCTTTTGTTTTATTTAATGTTTATCATAATGATGCTAAAAATGAGATATCCCTGCCCGTAACAGCAACTCCCTGCCTTCACTCTCCGCCATCTGCATTGCCTATTTTCAACTTCAGCCCAACCATACCTTTGTAATGATGCTGAACAGGCAGAGTGAACATTGCGTAATCATTATTTTTTTACGCGACCTTCCCATCCTCTGAGGAAGGCTGCAACACAACACTGAGAACAGTCATTCCTCCTTTCACTTTTCACGTAAAGGGGATTCCACCATGAACACATCACCTACTCTGCTGAATGATCAGCTTGTTGATATGGTATTCATAACTACCTACACCAACTGCAGCGATAAATGGTTCTACAAACTCATCAGCGAAGGACAGTTCCCGAAACCTATCAAACTGGGGCGCAGCTCCCGCTGGCTTACGAGTGAAGTGGAAGCCTGGGTGCAGCAGCGTATAACTGACTCGCGTGGTCACTGAAGCATGTTGGTAAAAAAGAAAGGCTGTACCATCACCAGTGAGGTCTAGCAGAAGCCCAAAATGGATTAAGCAGGAGTGGTTTCATGAGAGCTCCCGGTCTTTCAGAAAACAATGCTTTCTTTTAAGTTCTGAATTGATAACCCTGGAGTAAAATTTAAGCATAGTAAATATGTCCAACCGCTATCTGCAAGGCACTATAAAGTAATTTCATCCTATTCCCATACAGTATATATATTACATACATGGATAAGCATACACAATAAAATATACAGAAAGACATATGAATATGGATTGCTAAATATATAAAACCAACCAGTTAAGGAGTGAATAAAATAAACGAAATCATATTAATTTTGTCACCGAGGATATTACATGGCACATTAAAAAACACTTTTGGAATATAATTAATGGAAGGTATAGATATCATTAATAATAACAGCATAGTTTACACCTTATGATATCCATTAAGTTATGATGACCACCAATAACTAAACCCACCTCTGTTCTGCATCGCATAGATTCAACTGACAAAAGCATTCACTGTCAAGTTTCTCATTATCGACCGTTGACACATACCTTACAGCACCATGCCTTTCTACTTAATGTCACTTTAACCCTCATTCGTGCCTCCATCGCTGCCATTTACTCTGGCAGGGCCTGCGCACGATTGAAATATGCCCCAGGAGTAATCTTCATGACCAACAGTAAATTTGGCCCCCTAAACTCTGACTATATGAGTCGTATTACTGAAATCATCAGCAAAGCAACAAAAGCCCACGCCAGAACATCCGTTTTCACCTTCGTACTCAGACTGCCTGAGTACCGCGATACAGGTGACAGTATTGCCTGCACCCCTAATCTGAAGACCGGTTTAATGGAACGCTTCACAGGGGCGCTGAGGGCGCGTATAGCAGCCCATCAGCAACGACGTAAACGGGAAAAGTCTCAGGTATGTCCAACGGACCTGAGATACGTCTGGGTACGTGAGGTAGGGAGCAGCGGTAAATCTCACTATCACGCAGCGATATTCGTTAACAAAGATACTTTCAATGGTTTAGGGGATTATTCGAAGGAAGACCATAACCTGGGGAGCTATATCAGCGAGGCCTGGCTAAGTGCATTAGGCCTACTCGACTTTCCTGAGTACCGAACGCTGGTTTCCTTCAACAACACGCCACATTATCTGGAGAGTCTTCAGGTGGACCGCTTTGGACAACAGTACCTGGGATTACGACGCCACCTGAGCTACTTTGCTAAAGAACACACCAAGGCCTACAGCAAGGAAGACCGTTCATTTGGGGGGAGTGTCAGATAACATAGACACATCCCCGCCGTGTGTATTAAGACCATCATTACTTTTATTTTTTACACGACCGTCCATCCCCTGAGGAGGCTGCAATACCGTCCTGAAGACAGTCATTTCTCCTTTAACCAACTGACTTAAAGGAGATGTAATCATGAACATCACCCCACCCTGCTAAACGATCAGCTCATTGATATAACCTTTATCACCACCTACACGGTCATGCCCGACAAGGGGTTCTATAAACTTATGCAGGACGGTTCTTCCCCAAGCCCATCAAACTGGACTGCAGCTCTCGCTGGCTACAGAGCGAAGTGGAAAGCTGGATGCAACAGCGTATTACACAATCGCGTCAATAACCGACTACTCCATCAGTGACCGATAAGATCGGCCTTGACTCAACATTCAATAACCAGCTAGACCGAGAAAAACATTCCAATTTTGTGGCCAACTTACCAAGCATAGATACTGTTAAAGGGCGCTACTCGACACCAACACTGCGGCAAGCTAGTTCACCACTGATTTTGGTACAAACCGCCAATTCCACTATTTATAATGATGCTACTCACGATCGACCTATTGCCTTACCCATCGGTAATGACACCAAACATGCATCTATTTTGGCCAAAGGCAATAAAGTCAGGCTGGTTCTATGAGATAATCCCGGTCAATATCATTTTGCAAACATTGTCGGAAGCCCACGTCGTAATTGACCTAGGATGGTTTTTTCGCTCTTCAGAGCTTAGTTTCCAATTCATGGGAATCCGATTGTTTTTCATAAGAAAAAGAGAACGCATTTACATGGCTAAATCACCAACCAAGAAAGCTGGCAAAGGCTTCGAAGAAACACTTTGGGATACCGCCAACCAGCTGCGTGGCAGCGTGGAATCCTCCGAATACAAGCACGTGGTGTTGAGCCTGGTATTCCTGAAATTTATTAGCGACAAGTTCGAAGCCAAGCGCAAGCAGTTAATCGATAACGGCCAGGAAGCCTTTGTCGATATGGATGTTTTCTATCAGCAGGATAACGTTTTCTTCCTCCCCCCAGAAGCCCGCTGGTCTTTTGTCAAAGCCCGCGCGAAGCAAGATGATATCGCGGTGATTATCGATACGGCCCTTTCTACTATAGAGAAACGCAATGCGTCGCTGACAGGTGCCCTGCCGGATAACTACTTCTCCCGTCAGGGGTTAGAGGTGAAAAGGCTCGCTTCTCTCATCGATAGTATTGAGAATATCGACACTCTCGCCAACGAAAGCGATCTGACGGAAGAGGACCTCGTGGGCCGCGTCTACGAGTATTTCCTTGGCAAGTTTGCCGCCAGCGAAGGTAAAGGCGGTGGTGAATTCTACACCCCTAAAGCAGTGGTGACCTTGCTTGCTGAAATGCTCGAACCCTATCAAGGCAAGATCTATGACCCTTGCTGTGGTTCAGGCGGTATGTTTGTGCAGTCCCTCAAATTTATCGAGAGTCATAAGGGTAAAAGCAGGGACATCGCTATTTACGGCCAAGAGCTCACTAGCACCACCTACAAGTTAGCCAAGATGAACCTGGCAGTACGCGGTCTTTCCGGCAATCTGGGAGAGCGTGCTGCTGATACCTTCTTTGCCGATCAGCACCCGGACCTCAAGGCCGATTTTATCATGGCCAATCCACCGTTTAACCTGAAGGACTGGCGCAACGAAGCGGAGCTCACCAACGATCCACGTTTTGCAGGTTTTCGCACTCCTCCTACCGGCAACGCTAACTATGCTTGGATCCTGCACATGCTCTCCAAGCTGAGTGAAGACGGTACTGCAGGCTTTGTGCTGGCTAATGGCTCCATGAGCTCGAATACCAGCGGTGAAGGCGAGATCCGCCAAAAGCTGATAGAAGATGACCGTATCGAATGCATGATTGCCTTGCCAGGACAGCTGTTCTTCACCACCCAAATCCCGGTCTGCCTGTGGTTTATCAGCAAAAGCAAAAAAGCCAACCCTCAATATGGCTATCGCGATCGTCGCGGCGAGACCCTGTTTATTGATGCCCGCAATCTTGGCACGATGGTGAGCCGTACCCAAAAAGAGCTGACTAAAGAGGATATCGCTACCATAGCCGATACCTTCCACGCCTGGCGCAGTAGCGAGAGCGAACTCAAGCGCCGTATCGAATCCAACGAGATCGGTGTCGAGCAATATCAGGATCAGGCCGGTTTCTGCAAAGTCGCGACTCTTGATGATATGAAGGCCAACGACTATGTGCTGACTCCTGGCCGCTATGTCGGGGCTGCTGATATTGAGGATGATGGGATTGCTTTTGAAACCAAGATGCAGGAACTGACCCAAACTCTTTATCGACAGTTAGATGAAGCGGCAACGCTGGATCAGGCGATTCGTGCCAATATGGAGGCATTGGGTTATGGAGAGTGATTGGACGCAAGCCAAATTAGGTGACTACATCGATTCTTGTCTAGGAAAAATGCTAGACAAAAATAAAAATACTGGTGAATACCATCCTTACCTTGGTAACAGTAACGTAAGGTGGGGGGAATTTGAGCTTGATGACCTTGCGGAAATGAAGTTCGAAGCACATGAACATACTCGTTATGGGCTTAAAAAAGGTGACCTGATCATTTGTGAAGGTGGCGAGCCAGGACGATGTGCAATTTGGGAAGATGAGATCCCAAATATGAAGATTCAGAAGGCATTACATCGAGTAAGAACGCTATCTGGGTTGGATAGTGAATATCTATACTATTGGTTCCTATTTTCTACTCGAGCAGGCCATATTGAGCCATTTTTTACAGGCACGACAATAAAGCATCTAACAGGCAAGGCTCTAAAGGAAATTCCAATTAGAATTCCACCGCTGACATATCAGCAATATGGTGCGAAATTGTTAAGAGGAATTGATAACAAAATCACACTCAACCGCCAAATCAACAAAACCCTAGAGCTAATGGCACAAGCGCTCTTTAAATCATGGTTTGTGGATTTTGACCCCGTAGTCGATAACGCGTTGGATGCAGGCTTTTTCGAGCAGGATTTAAAGTTCTCTGATGAGTTGCTGCGCCGCGCAGAGGCCCGCAAAGCCGTGCGTGAAAGTGCTGACTTCAAACCCTTGCCGGAGGATATCCGCCAGCTATTCCCTGCAGCTTTTGAGGAATGCTCCGAACCTTCACTTGGTTTGGGTGGTTGGGTGCCGAAAGGATGGAAAGTAAAGATTCTCGGCGAGATAACGAGCGAATTACGTCGTGGTATTTCACCAAAATATATCGACGAGGGTGGAGTTCAAGTCATTAATCAAAAGTGTATTCGTAATCACGAGGTATCCTATGAACCAGCTCGCCGTCATGATCAAGAAGCAAAGAGAACTGATGGGAGAGCACTTAAACTCGGTGATGTATGAATAGACCCCAGTTTCCTAGACGGTTGCGTGCCTCATGAACCAGGCACTTTCATAAACTGCAGGTGGTTGATCTTCACAGGCACTGTGACGCCGTTTAGCATTATAAAACATCTCTACATAATCGAAGATATCCGCCTTCGCTTCTTCTCTATTTTTATAGATCCGTTTCTTTATGCGTTCTCGTTTTAGCAACTGAAAAAAGCTTTCAGCCACCGCGTTATCATGGCAATTACCTCGGCGACTCATGCTGCTTTTTAAATTGTGAGCGGTCATAAAATGCTGACATCTTTCGCTCGTATATTGCGAGCCCTGATCCGAATGGATTAGTACTTTTGCCGTTGGTTTACGTCGCCACACTGCCATCAACAAGGCGTCCATCACCAGCTCTGCTGTCATTCGCCCCCCCATACTCCAGCCGATACCCCGACGCGAGAAAAGATCGAGAACAACGGCCAGATACAACCATCCCTCATGCGTTCTGATATAGGTCATGTCACTCACCCAATGCGTATTGGGGGTAGGAACAATGAACTGGCGTTCAAGGTAATTAGGGTTGGCAACTGATGTTTTTCCGCCGCCGTAATAGCGGCGTTTCCGATATCCGGTTTGAGAAGCCAACTCTGCAAGCCTCATTAGGCGCGCGATCCTGTTACGCCCAGCTCGCTCACCCAAGTCTTTCATGTCGAGCCAGATTTTTCGATAACCATAAACCGTACCACTTTCAAGCCACAGTTGTTTAATGAGGCCTGTTTGGCGCTCATCTTGCCTGGCGCGCAGAGATTGAGGCCGTTTTAGCCACTGGTAATAACCGCTGTAATGGAGGCCAAGAACCAGACACAACCGGCGTACCGCATAAAAGGTCGACATTTTTTTAATGAAGGCGTACTTCAGCCTGACGTTCTTGCAAAGTACGCGGCGGCCTTTTTTAAAATATCTCGCTCTTCAGTCACCCGCTTAAGTTCTTGCCTGAGGCGCTTTACTTCGTGCTGGAGGGCATCGTCCTGCTTGCGCTGTGGTTCGGGTTTTTGGTAACGCTTGATCCATGCGTAAAGGCTATTGGTGGAAACACCAAGTCGTGCCGCAACCTCAGAAACAGGGTATCCCTGCTCGTTAATCTGTTTTACAGCTTCAATTTTGAATTCTTCAGTGAACGTTTTGACTGACATAAACACTCCTTCATTAGGCCTCCATTATGAGGCAAAAAAGTGTCTACGAAACCCGGGTCTATTCAGTATTAGTTAATTCTACAGGGGTTGGAACCTTGGGGCGGATAGCACAAGTAACTCATCTATCTGAAACTACAGTTGCTGATTCGCATGTCACTGTCGTAAGGGTGAGTGATAATGCATGCCCTATTTTTACTTTTGGTCAATTAATGCTTTCTCTGGAAGCATTAATTGAGCGACTGGGCGAGGGAAGCACTGGACAAACAGAACTTAGTCGTAAAATTCTATCAGAGCAATTCGTGGTTTTACCGCCATTTGATATTGCAGAGAAAGCAGAGCGATCATTTAAGTCATTTTCTGAAAAGCAGGTATCAAACCGTCAACAGAACTCCGAGCTCATCAAACTCCGAGATACCTTGCTACCCAAACTAATCTCCGGTGATCTGCGCATTAGCGATAGTGAGGTCGACACCGCAGACGAAGTATTGGCATAAACCCTCCTAACGCCACACGATTTATTTATGGTGAGGCGGTTATTACTGATCGGCTATACCGACCACAAAACGAAGAAGAAGCCATTGCCATGAGCCATATTTTCACGGAAGCGAAGCTGGAACAGGCCATTATCTCCCTACTGGGGCAGCACTCGAATGCGGAAGGCCAATCCTGTTACCCTCATTTTGTCGGTAGCAATGTGCCGCGCATCGATAAAAGTGAAGTGCTTATTACGGATGACCTGCGCCAGTTTCTCGTCAACCAGTATCAGGCTGAGGGGATCACGGAAGGGGAGATTTTTCACATCCTCCATCAGTTGCAGACACTGCCTGCCAGCGATCTCTACCAGAGCAATAAAACCTTCTGCCACTGGCTCAGCAACGGCTTTTTACTTAAACGTGAAGATCGTAATAAGAAAGACCTCTATATCGAGCTGATGGATACCAGCACCTTGTCAGAGCAGTTAGCCAGCTTATTTACAGGGCATGGCGAAGATATGGTCGAGGTGGGCAATAATATCTACCGGTTGGTTAGTCAACTAGAGATAGAAGGACAGACCCGTGACGGCGGGCTGCAACTGCGTATCCCCGATGCCATCTTGTATGTGAATGGCTTGCCGCTGGTAGTCTTCGAGTTTAAATCGGCGGTACGGGAAGAAGAGGCCACCACCTATGACGCCTGGCGCCAACTATGCGTGCGCTACAAGCGCGACATTCCTAAGCTGTTTGTCTATAACGCTCTGTGTATTCTCAGTGACGGAGTTAACAATAAGCTAGGTAACCTGTTTGCTCCTTACGAGTTCTACTACGCTTGGCGCAAGGTGAACGGTAACGAGTCCACAGAGCAAGATGGCATCAATGGTCTCTACACCCTGATCCAAGGGCTATTTCATCCGGTCCGTCTGCTGGACGTGTTGAAGAACTTCGTCTTCTTCCCAGACACCAGCAAACAGGAAGTGAAGATCTGCTGTCGCTATCCGCAGTACTACGCCGCCCGTAAGCTTTACTACAACATTAAAAAAGAGCGCAAGCAGATAGCGGCCAACGGCGAGAATATCGGTGGCACTGGTAAAGGGGGAACCTACTTTGGTGCCACGGGCTGCGGCAAGAGCTATACCATGCAGTTTCTTACCCGGTTGTTGATGAAGAGCGTCGATTTTGCCAGTCCGACCATTGTTCTCATTACCGACCGCACCGATCTCGATGAACAGCTCGCGAAGCAATTCTGCAATGCCACCGCTTTTATCGGAGATGCAGTGATTGAACCGGTCACCAGCCGTCAGGATCTGCGGGACAAGCTGGCCGGATGCGCCAGCGGCGGGGTATTCCTCACGACCATTCATAAATTCACTGAAGATATTCAACTGCTCTCCAGTCGCAGCAACATCATCTGTATCTCTGACGAAGCCCACCGCAGCCAGATTAACCTCGACCTTAAGATCAGCATCGACGCTGAGAGCGGCACAGTGAAGAAAACCTATGGTTTTGCTAAGTATCTGCACGACTCGCTGCCTAATGCGACCTATGTTGGCTTTACCGGCACCCCTATCGACGCCACTCTGGATGTATTTGGCCCCACCATCGATAGTTACACCATGACCGAATCGGTTAATGATGAAATCACGGTGCGAATTGTCTACGAAGGACGAGCGGCCAAAGTGGTGCTTGATAACAGCAGGCTGGAAGAGATCGAGCAGTACTATCAAGAATGCGAAAAGTTAGGTGCCAGTGAACACCAGATTGAAGAGAGCAAGAAAACCACGGCCAATATGAATTCCATCTTGGGCGATCCGGATCGCATCGAAGCATTGGCCAAGGATTTCGCACAGCATTACGAAAAACGGGTGACGGAAGGTTCGACCATCAAAGGTAAGGCGATGTTTGTCTGTGCCAGCCGGGAGATTGCCTACGATTTCTATAAGAGTCTGAAGCTACAGAGCCCCGATTGGTTCGAGGCGAAACAGGCTATCGATGGTGTCACCCTTACCGAGCAAGAGAAAAAAGAACTGATGAGTCTTCCTCTGGTCAACATGGTAATGACTCGGGGCCAAGATGATGATGAGGCCATGTATAACTTGCTCGGTACTAAGGAGTACCGCCGTGAGCTGGACAAACAGTTCAAGAACCCTAAGTCCAACTTCAAAATTGCGATTGTGGTGGACATGTGGCTGACCGGCTTTGACGTGCCCGAACTTGATACAATATACATCGATAAACCGTTGCAAAAGCACAACCTGATCCAAACTATCTCGCGTGTAAACCGCCGGTTTGAGGGTAAGGAAAAGGGGTTGGTAGTCGATTACATCGGCATTAAAAGCCGGATGAACATGGCATTGGCCATGTACTCGAAGGCTGATAAATCCAACTTTGAAGATGTCCAACAGTCACTGATTGAGGTGCGTAATCACCTGCATCTGCTTGCTCAGGTGTTCCATACTTTCGATAGCCGCAATTACTTCTCTGCCGCGCCGACCTTACAGCTGGAATGCCTCAACCGGGCCGCCGAGTTTGCGCTGCAGACCAAGAAGATTGAGTTGCGCTTTATGGGATTGGTGAAACGCCTGAAAGCCGCCTATGACGTTTGCGTTGGCAGTGAAGAGATCACTCAGGATGAGCGAGAGCGAATTCATTTCTATCTGGCCGTGCGTTCTATCGTCTTCAAGCTGACTAAGGGCGATGCGCCAGACACCGCGCAGATGAATCAGAAAGTGCGTGAGATGATTGCCGAGGCACTCAAGGCTGAAGGAGTAGAGGAGATCTTCACCTTAGGCGAAGATAAAGCTGAGACCATCGACATCTTTGATGATGAGTACATGGCTCGCATTGGCAAGATCAAGTTGCCTAATACCCGGATGCAACTGCTGCAAAAGATGCTGGCAAAAGCTATTAGTGATTTTCAAAAGGTGAACCAGCTTCAGGGCATCAATTTCTCCAAGCGTTTCCAGGCATTGGTTGAACAGTATAATCAGCGTAAAGAGAACGACGTGCTCAACGGTGAAGAGTTCGATACTTTCACCCAGCAGATGGCCGACATGATCTACGACATTAAGACCGAGATGATGTCGTTCGCCGATATTGGCATCGATATGGAAGAGAAAGCCTTTCTCGATATCCTGGCGCATATGTGTGAGAAGTACGATTTCACCTATGACAAGGATAAGATGTTGGAATTGGCCAAGGATATGAAGGTTATTGTCGACGACAGCGCCCAGTACCCCGACTGGAGCAACCGCGACGATATCAAGGCCAAGCTGAAAGTAGATCTTATCTTGCTATTACACCGCTATGGTTTCCCACCGGTAGCCAACGATGCAGTCTACAAGAGCGTGCTAGAGCAGGCGGAGAACTTCAAGAAGTACCTTCATAGCTGATTTATCAAATTGAGGATTGGCATGAAGTTTGACTTATAACTGATTGCCGCTTCAGACAATAAAAATAATTTATATTCAATAAATTATAAAACCTCTGAAATAAGGGCATAAGGTCGATGGACATAAAAAAAGTGGGTGGAGCTGGACTTCACGCAAGTGAGCTTAGGGCAATCAGTAAAATGGAGCAGCAGTTTCAAAGCAGCTGGCACGGATTTGCGGGGTTGGTTGCGTCGGATGCTCAAGGGCCAATGGAAATCGACTGCCTTATAATTACTCATGACCGTCTGCTTTTGGTCGAGCTGAAAGAGTGGAATGGTATAATCGAATATGACAATGGGATGTGGATCCAGAATGGCCAAAACCGTGGCAAAAGCCCTTTTGCTATCAAACGAGAACATGCCCTACGCCTACAGAAGCTACTTGATAGAGAGTTGTCACACAACCTCGGTTATTGGCTCACCGTAGAGGCCCATGTTGTACTATGCGGAAACGCTACTCCAGAAAATCTTCCCCTCATAGAAAGGCCTTTCGTTCACTCACTGGATGAGTTTCTTGCTATTCGAGCTCCTGAAAAGTATGACACTCTCGTCGCCAATAAAAAACTGGCCGGATTCTTCAACTCAACCGGGAAAGCGAGGCCAAACTCTGAAAAATCCCTGCAGATCATCTACAAATTTATCGAAGGCCCAAAGATTCAGAAAAAAGAGCTTGTTGTTGGTAACTTTCAGGCTCACACGAATAAATCTTGGTTTGCTCACCGAAACTCAATCTACAAGGAATACTTGGCTCAAGACCGGTCAATGCCCTCAGCGAAGGGACTGATCCGCCGCTGGGACTTCAATCAATTAGGTACCCTGCATGCCTTACAATCGACCTGGGCTGATATTGCCCTCCGTGAAAATCGGATAGGCAAATTCATTCGCGATAACAGCAATATGCGTGATTACCTGCTTAGGTACGTCAACGACGTTTCCATCGATGACGTCACGGAGGATTTCTGTGAGTTATATGAATTGCCTCGAAATACCGAGCGCTTGGATGAAGTCATCGCTAGTGATTCTGCAGCCTGGTCAAGGGAGCAACGGATGGATCGCGTACGAGCGCTTTTGGCCCCGTTTGCTGACTTACATGCGTTGAACATTGCTCATCGTGATGTTGACCCACACAACCTCTGGTATGCCAACAATCACGATAGTATTCTGGCATCTGGCTTTGGCGCCGCATTTTTTCCCGAATCTGGAACAGTGGCCGAACATCGAAAATTGCTTCAAAGTTCACCAGTCGCATTGCCCGAAGATGCTATGTGTGAAGGTGACATCATTGATGCTTTTCGTATTGATGTCTTCCTACTGGCCTCAGTGGCTTATCAGATCTGCTTCAATCAGAAGCTTGAGCAAGTGGATGGAGTCCCCGAATGGACCATTCCCGTAAACGATCCTTTCGATGGCCTACTGAACTCTTGGTTTGAAAAAGCTCTCTCTTGGGATGCAGTTGAACGCTTTGAAGGTGCTCCTAGCATGCTGACAGAGTTCAACTCCCTCACCGGAACGTGCCCTGCAGAAGATAAGGACTCCCAACAGATCTTTGAGCAATTGATGCACAGCCCCCACCGACGCCAAGATCTCACACCATACTTAATACTACAGGCCTTTCCCCCTTCACCAGATAAGCTTCAGGATGCATTCAAGGCCTTAGCCAGCGGGAGCAGCAAGAAGGCTTTCTTGGCTCATAAAGATAACCAGGAAATGCTTGTGAAGTTGTGGGACAACGTTCAGGTCTCTCGAAATCAACCCGGCTCCAACCGTCGAATACTACAGTTTCTGAAACGTCTGGAACAGTTCCAGGACGCCACTTTAGCAACTCCAAAGATCGTGGACTTCGGTTTAATGAATCCTCAGGGGCTGTTTGTCGCTACAGAATATGTGGAAGGTGAAACTTGGCCAAGTTATCTATTGGATCTTACATTGTCTCAAAAAGACAAGCGGGATCTTGCAATTAATCTGGTTAGTACCGTAATTGATTTTCACGAAAAGCGATTTGCCCATGGAGATCTACATCCAGAGAATATTCTTGTGAAAGACTGCAATGCCGAGAAAATCATGCTTGTAGACGTGCTCGATTACGGTAGTGAAACGGAGGCGTTTAATACTGAGTATGGGCCATCAAACCCTGCCATAACTGATGCCTATGGTCGTGACCGATGTGCCGTCTTCAAGATCGTCGAAGAGCTTTTCGCAGGAGAATTGCCACCGAAAGTTCAAGAGGAATTCATTAGAGCTCGTGACAATCAAACTCAAATCCCAGTCTCTCTTACCCCATTGCTCAATGCACTGCATACAGCCCTAGAGCCAGAACAGTCAGAACAGTCAGAACAGTCAGAACAGTCAGAACAAGCAGAGATTGAAAAAAAAGAACCTATTTTGTTGAGCTGGAGAGCTAACAGCTTTCCGACAGCGCCCACACTTTTGGACACAATCGACGGCGGTTACTATTTCAACTGCAAATGGGTTAATAGCCGAGTCCACGGCCCTACTAAAGAACTTGCTTGTTTTATTACGGGTAATACAGCTTATCTACAAGTAAACCTAGATGTTGAAGCACGTAAAATAACCAAAGTCCGACACACAGCTTCTATTCCACTGAGTGATGTAGTCAGCGCCCAACGGCGTTCTGTTGGGCGACTATCCCGGCCTATTGCTCTGCAAAATGGCCCTCTAGATGAGCAGTGCACTCTGGTTGATGCAATTCTAAGCATGGAGGCTGTGATTGATGCCATTATTGAGCAATTCAGTCTTTCCGAGGAAGTTTATGACGTTCCTTTGACGGATGAAGAGCGCTTGGAGTTGTCCCCAGATAAATTATGGAAAGCGTTGGCTGATACGGAAGGGCAACTTCGCCAAAGCTTTCAAATTGAATCTAACGTTGAGGAAAAAGTCAGCGATAGTGGATACCCGATGTACCCCTATTTGTGCCTCGATGGACGGGATCTGCAGATCGATGCAGATGAGACCTACTATATCTATCAGCCTAAGTCAGATGAAAAGCTTGGTGAGCTCTTGATCAACGAGACGACCGGTAGCTATATGGCGATACAGCCGGTTAACCATTGGGCTAGTAAGCAGTTTATACCCGGAAAATCACTTCAACTAGAATCCATTCGCAGCAAATCATCAAGGGATCTGAGACTTAAGGCTCTGAACCGGGTTATGACGAAAAAGTCGCTCATACCCAACTTGGCTGACTATTTTGATACCAGACAAAAACCAGCCCTGAGAGAAATGGCGGATCGTCCGACAGTTCAGAAACTGCGGGAGTTGTACGATGTTCCAGGACAGGAAACAAATAATAAACAACTTGAAGCATTTCAGTTCTTAGTAGGACAAGGCCCTGTCGGTGTGCTTCAAGGACCGCCAGGTACTGGTAAAACTACTTTTGTCAGTAAATTCATCCACTATCTGTTTGAACATGCCGGTATGAACAACATCTTACTGGTGGGCCAACAGCACTCAGCGGTGGATAACGTCGCGATAAAGGCGAGAGAGCTTTGCTCTGACAAGGGTCTGGAACTGGATACTATTCGAATTGGCAATGAATCGCTGATCGATGATCGTATGCTGCCTACACATACCCGAGCTTTGCAGCAGAAGATCCGCCACAAGTTTCACCGGGAATATGACATACGGGTTAGCGCCCTCTCCACCCGACTACAGCTACCACATGAGCTGGTTCAAGATGCAACGCGATTACACCGTAGTCTAGCTCCTTTGTTGGTGCAATTAGGACAGTATGAACGTCAGCGAGAAAAGCTGGTGCGCACTGGCGGAGAGTCCAATGAGATCCATGTGAGCCAGTTAGTGGAATTAACGCACCAAAGAAATCAGACGGTGGAAACAATTGAGACAATCGTCCGCCAGCAGTTCAACAGTGCATTTGGCGAGTTGCCAACAAATAGTGAGCTGTTACTAGACAAGCTACTTCAAATCTTGGCTCAGAGCCATGGAGTGAACAACCCCGTCAAGGTGGATCGCCTGCATCGATTGTTATCCCTAAGTCAGGAGTGGCTCGATGTCCTGCGCTCTGGAGAGGCTGGCTATGACCGCTTTATGCTGAAAACCAAACAATTAGCCTGCGGTACACTCGTTGGGGTTGGACGTCGCAGTTTAGAGTTGGATCAGAGCCAATTTGATTGGGTTATTGTCGATGAGGCTGGCCGTGCTCAGGCCAGTGAGTTGATGGTTGCATTGCAAAGTGCAAAACGCGTCTTATTGGTGGGCGATCATAAGCAGTTACCACCATTTTACCAGAATGGGCATATAAAACACGCCAGCAAACTACTCGATGTGAGCAAAGAAGCCTTCGTGGAATCTGATTTCGAGCGGGCCTTCAATGCATGTGGTGGAGTGACTCTGGATACACAATACCGAATGATTGAACCCATAGGCGATCTAGTCTCAGCCTGTTTTTACGCAGATGATATTGGTAAGCTGCACACAGGACGAGGACCAGCCAAGGCATGGTTCGATGAATTACCCGCCCCATGGAACAAGGGGGTTAGCTGGATCGATACAACCTCTGAGCAGGGTGAGAAACAGACTAAACCTGGCTACACCAACCAGCATGAAATAGATTTGTTATTGCATTCGTTGCGAGTGCTAGTAGATGCAGATGCTGTTGAACACCTGCAACGAACGGTCACAAATGAACACCCTCATCCGATCGGTATCATTACCATGTACAGAGCCCAAAAAAATGAGATTGAGACTCAGCTCAATCAAGCTGAGTGGATGGGCCCGCTGCGTCACCTAATCCGGATCGACACTGTCGATTCTTACCAGGGTCAGGAAAACAAGATCATCATTCTTAGCTTAGTGCGGGACAATCCCAACGCCCTGCAGGGCTTTTTGCGGGATACGCCTCGAATCAACGTAGCTATTTCTCGTGCCCAGGAGCGCTTAGTTATCCTTGGGGCTGGCAGGATGTGGCGTAAAGATAACAATGACTCTGCATTGGGCTCAGTGTATGAATACATCACTGAGCGAGCAATACAAGACAATAGCCATTACCAGATGATTACGACTCTTGAATTCAACAAGGAAGGCATACCAGTATGATCTCGCTTTCTACAGATACTAAAGCTCGTGTTGGGAACCGCATCACCATCCTGATTCCCGCCCGAAAATACATCATGAACGTAGCATGGACCGAAGAAAAGCCCATGCCTGCCATTGAGCTATTTGCTTGCCGACTACTTATACTCTTTGAACGGATGTTGCCCCTCGAGCTCCGTGAATTCTTCGGGCTCTCGGAGCGAGAAGAAGAAGAGTTGCTTAATTCATTAGAAGATAAACGCCTAGCCGCATTGGATAACCAAGGTTACCTAGTCCCCAGTCCACTGTTAAAGAGTCAGGTCGGTTATGGTGATGGCGTACCAATGCTGGTTAAATACAACGAGCAGACCGAACATGTAATACTTGACGCTTTCGCTTTGACAGTACGTAAAGAACAGCGGCTGAGTCGGTTGATGTTCGGTCTACCAGAGCTTGCCATGCCCGAATCCGCAAAGGGATTAGGAATGGATAAAATCATTGAAGAATTCGGTCGACAGTTCCGCAGCCATCTAGAAATCACTCGCAACAACGAGCACGAACGTCAACGTACCCAACTTTACAAAGTGATGGGCAGCAGTGCTAGTGATGTACTTCAGCTAGCAGTCGATATTGAGTTCACCTATCAGCAGGCTAAGGGTGAGCCAAAACAGTTGATCCGCTCCGCTGAACGGCTGGGCCCTAACCAGAGTCGCCCCCTCAGCAGTAAGCTGGAAGCCCATATCGCAGATTTCCTTGGCTCGAACTACATCGAAGAAAAAGGCACAGATGCGGAAACTTACTGCCAATTAGCTAATGACCACGTGTTGAAAAATTTTGTCAACGGATACCGGGTAGACTACTCACGTTGGATGCTTGCCCGAGATGAGAGCAAGACTGGTTATGGCTCGACTGATACGCGTGGTGTATTTGGACCCTTATATCTACTTGAAAATCGGCGTGATGCGTTGCAATGGATTCGTAAAACACTACACGAGCAGGATGAAGTTACAGATCTAAAAGCACTGTGGATGCCGAGCAATGTTCCATTTTGGGGGGCCAACTCAGAAGACATAGATCGCTTTGTTCAGGATCTCAAAAGCATTCTTGAGCAGAAAGATAGCGATGCAAAAGTATCCCTAATTCATCAAGGTGGACACTGGGATGTACGACAGTACCTGAAGAATATATTCCCATGTGGTTTGTCGACCCCGTTAGCCCTCGATCGACTCGAGTTGTTTGTAATTCCCGACATTTTTGGCCTGATTCAGTACCATGGTCAACCTAATACCGATAGCGGGGTGAGTTTGCCTATTGGGTACATGACCAAAGACCCGGACCGGATTAAGCACTTGGAATTATTGTTTAAATCTAGAGTCGGCGACTTCAGCAATTTGAATTGTACTTGGGCCTCTTCCAAAGGGACAAATTCCCCAGACAAAATCCAAGATTTGCTACCACAAAACTGGCTAACCATTCCCATATCTCGGCCTGCTACCAGACCTATTCTTAGCTTGAATCGCTGATATCAAAGTCAGTTGCCATTAATGGTAACTGACTTTTTTGGTGATAGGGTACCCATGCAACGCAAGATATCTTCTATTGGCTGCATAACTGGTAGGATATGGCGGGTCAAGAACACTCATCAAGGTGTTCCGCCTTATGAATATAAGCAGCATGTACAGAGTTACGCTCGTGATGGCTCATCTGCCGCTCTACCGCATCCTTCGACCACAATCCCGACTCAATCAACGAACTACAAGCCATAGTTCTGAAATATGGTCAAAAACCTTGGCGGTGACAATACGTCCGCAATTTCAACCTAGGTATCATAGTCCATCACACGCATTACTTTTTTGACGGTGTTCGCGATCATCGGTTCCGGCCAGATTACGGTCACCAACCCAGCGCAAACCTTCCATTATCTCACCGAAAAAAAACAAGTGGCTGCTGAAACCAACAGTGCCAGCACTTTCGCTCTAGCACTGTTGATCTAATTAAGAAAAATCACGTTAACTTAGGCTCGGCTACCAAACTCCCCGTGAACCACACCCCCACCGAGTTCTAGTTTGTCAATATAATCCCCATACCACTGCAACATATCCCTACGCTGCTCCAGATATTGAGCATGGTTGTACGTGCCACGAATGGTGTTCTTATCCACATGAGCAAGCTGTAACTCGATCCACGCCGTGTTATAGCCTTGTTCGTGCAAGATAGTACTCATCGTGTGCCGGAAACCATGGCCAGTCGCCTTCCCGTGATACCCCACCCTTTTCAGTACCTGATTAATACTCGCTTCGCTCATCGGCTTAGTGATGTCGTTACGCCCAGGAAATACCAGATTGTAGCGACCAGTCACAGCATGGATTTCACGTAGTGCTCCCACTACCTGATCGGACAATGGCACCAGATGTGGGCGGCGCATCTTCATCCTTTCTACCGGTACTTCCCAAACTCGCTTATCGAAGTCGAATTCTTTCCATTCGGCCATTCTAAGTTCAACGGTACGAACTCCCGTCAACATCAGAATCTTTGTTGCTAGCCGAGTTATTGGGCTGCCGGAGTAAGCGGTGAGAGCCTCTAAAAAAGAAGGAAGTTCATCCGCTAGCAAATGAGGGTAATGAACAGATTTTGGCGGGGTTAATGCACTTGCCAACTCTGAGGCTGGGTTACTTTCAGCTCGACCAGTGACAATAGCGTAACGAAACACCTGGTTGCAGGCCTGACGGATTTTGCGCAACTTGTCGAGTACACCACGTTTTTCGAGTTTGCGAAGTGAACTAAGGATCTCCAGAGGCTTTATCTCTGCAATTGGGCGCTTACCGATATCCGGAAAGATATCGTTTTCAAACGCCTCCATAATGTCTTCAGCATAACCCTTCGACCAGTTAGGACGTTTGTACTCATGCCATTCTAATGCGATAGCTTTGAAGGTATTTTCCACTGTCACTTTGCGAGCTTGTTTCTCAACCTTTTTCTGTTCGCTGGGATCGATATAGTTTGCGACTTGCCGCTTAGCTTCATCTCTCCGCTGCCTGGCTTCAGATAACGAAATCTCAGGATAGATACCCAACGCCAACATCTTTTGTTTACCATCAAAGCGGTACTGTAAGCGCCAGTATTTAGAACCATTAGGATGAACCATTAAATGCATGCCTTCGCCATCAGTAAGCTTATAAGGCTTATCCGTGGGCTTTGCACTTCTTACCTTCACATCGGTTAATGCCATTTGAGGCCCTCCGTTGCTGGCTGTTGGTACAAGATTTCATTGAACGGGGATGTACCATCACACATACCAACAGATACTACTTGATGCTGGTAGATGTAGGTAGACTCTGAGAGAATTTCGACGCGCCAAAATCACCCAACTCACTGAATTTCAGGCATAAAAAAAGACGTCGATTGACGTCTATTTACTTGAAAATGGTACGCCCTACAGGATTCGAACCTGTGACCTACGGCTTAGAAGGCCGTTGCTCTATCCAACTGAGCTAAGGGCGCATTGTTGATTTTCCACAAGATAACTTGCTGCGGATGGTCAGTTGCGGAGTTGGATTATACGGGCAGACACCTGCGAGTCAATGGGTTTTCGCCTTACAACCACTCACCTGTACATTTATTCGTTATTCTACGCCTGACAGCGCGCCTCGCTTCTGACAAAATAGGGATATTCCCGCTTTTTTAATTGATGGACTCCTCCACTGATGTCAGCAAAAATTATTGACGGTAAAACGATTGCGCAGCAAGTCAGAATTGAAGTCGCTGCACTGGTTCAACAGCGTTTGGCTTTGGGTAAACGTGCCCCTGGCCTAGCGGTCGTGCTGGTGGGTGAAAATCCAGCCTCACAGATTTACGTGGGTAGTAAACGCAAAGCCTGTGAAGAAGTGGGATTCCTTTCTCGTTCTTACGACATGCCCACCAGTACTTCTGAAGCCGAATTACTGGCTTTGATTGATACTCTGAATAAAGATGCTGAAATTGACGGCATTTTGGTACAGCTGCCGTTACCTGCCGGTATTGATAACGTAAAAGTGCTGGAACGTATTAGCCCAGACAAGGACGTAGACGGTTTCCATCCTTATAATGTCGGCCGCTTGTGTCAACGTGCGCCAAAGCTACGTCCTTGCACTCCTCGTGGCATCGTTACTCTACTGGAACGTAGTGGTATCAACACCTACGGTCTGAATGCCGTTGTGGTTGGCGCATCCAATATTGTAGGCCGCCCGATGAGCCTTGAGTTGCTGCTGGCTGGCTGCACAACCACCGTGACTCATCGCTTTACCCAAGATCTACGCGCGCATGTTGAGCGTGCTGATTTACTGGTTGTCGCCGTCGGTAAGCCGGGCTTTATTCCAGGCAGTTGGATTAAACCAGGCGCGATCGTAATTGATGTCGGCATCAACCGCTTGGAAAGTGGTAAAGTAGTGGGAGATGTAGAGTTTGATGTCGCCGTTGAACGTGCCGGTTGGATTACCCCAGTTCCTGGTGGTGTTGGTCCAATGACCGTAGCAACACTGATTCAAAATACCTTGCAAGCCTGCGAGGAATATCACGGTATCAACGAAAATTGATTTAAAGGATAGTAATGGACATTTTTCATTTGGAAAAACACCCGCACGTCGAGCTTTGTGATTTATTGAAGTTGCAAGGTTGGAACGACAGCGGTGCCTCAGCAAAAGCCGCGATTGCTGATGGACAGGTAAAGGTTGACGGAAATGTAGAAACCCGTAAACGCTGCAAAATTCTAGCTGACCAAATTGTTGAGTTTCAAGGCATGAAAGTACAAGTTAAAGCTTAGTTGCCATTGATTATGGCAAGTTTTAATTAGCCAATTATTGCAACAGATTCTGGCTAAAAAATTGCGGTTACTGACCTACGTCAGAACCGCATTTTTTAGTTTTAATGGGCTAGCGAATAAAAAGCATTAACTTAATATGTTATTTTTAACCTATAAAAATCGATTTTTATACATGCTGATTTTTCTATCGCTAGCACAAGACAACCCACAGCAAGATTTTATTCATGACAACATTTATAGACCATCGAGATAAACAATAAAGTCGTCACGGTAACCAAATAACAAACGGGCCTCACTGACTAACTGTTTAACTTTCCCGTGCATATTTAGAAAATTTGCTATTTTTATCATATTAAAATATACATTTATATTAACGTAACACTTTGAATACTCATCCCCCCAGATGAGATAGTCTTGCAATAGTTTCGAGTCTTTATTGGTATTGAATAATATCAAATTATGCATCTGCTCATCAAATTTATACCTAGTGATATTTATATATGGATTATATAATTCTCTGGCAGGTGCGAATGAAATAAACCTTCCTCGTTCTAAGTTCGTCAATACTATTGACGTCTTAAATCCAGTGACCATAAAATACAAAGCACACAATGAAAAAAGCACAACCACAGAGTTGAAAAACTTCATTTTCACTGGAATTAAACCAGAATTAACTTTCGTATCATTAGTGATCAATGACAATAACAAAATCAATGTAATGATATGAGCGACTGATTGATATAATGGATATTCAGTCATCATATGTAACGTAATTGGCAGTGTCAGTAACCATAATGATGCGCTAATTTTATTACGGGGATAAAATAACAATCGAAGGTAACCCGCCAATAAAAATAGCATTCCGACCAAAGCAAAAACCCCGCCTTCAACCCACCAAAACAACAATTCATTATGGGGGTGAGTAACGCGATTCATAGATATTGCTGGTATTTTTCCCGCCAAAAAATGATGAAAACCGTACTCAAAACCACCATATCCCCAGCCCAACCACATTTTTTGCTGAATCATTTCCCATGTGTATTTTAATATCAATAATCTTTCATTGTTAGAAGATGAATGCGAAACTTGTGTAATAATATTTTCCGATAAAATAAGAAAACCGTTGAATACTCCGACAATAATAAACAATACTACTATAAAACAATGTAATTTATTATTCTTATAATGAGTCATCAGTAAAAAACCACCACTCAATATAGATCCTAAATAACCAATTCTAGATTGAAGCAACACTATGGTCATTGAAAACAACAAGAGTGAAAAAAGCAGAGTAATATTAGCAACATCAATAGTTCGTATTCCTATCGGGAAAAAACCTTTCCTATCATTCCTCATGATATACAAATAAATGCCTATGACTAACCCAGTAGAAATAAAGCTAGCCATTACATTCACTTGCTGGAAAATACCATAAGGACGCGAGGATAAGATGTCAAACTCCATCCAATTATTTTCAGACAGGATGAACGCTTGCAATAACACCAATACAGCCTCAACTAAAGCTGAACCGACTAATATCCATAGTATAAATATTTTATCTTTAGCACTAAATTGGCATTGTAAAAATGTCAAATAGCATACTAACCCACCGAAAACGGCAAGTACCCTAATAGTACCTTGTTGGTTAGAGAAAATATTTTGATTAAATATTGGTATAGATAGAAATAATATACCAATTAGAAATAAATAGCATGATGAATTAACCTTTAATATGCTAAAGTGGTCAAAGTGACACCATGCATAAAGTATGATTAACAATATCACAATCCAGCCAATTATATTACCAGGCAGCAGCAATCCCGAACCACCCATATTGGGAATGTATATGTGCATAATAAGCAACATATATAATGAAGTAATGGCTAGTATTATATTTTTCACTTTCATCATGACCGCATAAGGATATGCGAACATTATAAAATAAGCATATCATATCAATATTTAAGGGTAACCCCTTACTTATATAAGGAGCTGTTTTTATTAAAAATTCACAAGTAAAACTAAATAACGTTTATAGTCAGTACAGTGCTTCCATTAAAACTGCCAGCAGTAACAGAACCATAGGGTAAATTCAAAGTTGATGATACTTTTACCGTAATATAGCCTCCTGCTGGAGCATAAACCAGACTACCACCGTTAGCACTGCTAGAATCATTAACTCTTATTTTTGTTTTCAAGCTGCCATCAGAACGTAAAGTTATATCAGTGGCTGCGGGTGTCACCGTCAAATATTGGCCAGTTCTACATTGGATCGATAAATAATTCGATGCCGTATTTCCATTAACTACATTAGCATTAAGTGAGCCGTGATTAATCGTTATCGGAGCGGTACTAATGGTACATGGCGGTTCAACAATTGCTGCGGGAATCACTACTGATAAACACTTTCTGACAATAGTTCTGATAGCAGGGACTGCACCATGACAAGCAATTAACGTATTATCGACATTCAGATTGACCGTACTAGGAAGAGTGACACCAGCATTGATATATTGGTTGGTAAAAGTGGCAACTTGCGAGTAACTCACCATATTTTGCGTTTGATAGCCAACCATAACATCAATGCACCCAGGCGGTAAAACAGTGGCATCCGTGGCAGGGATACATCGGCTAGAAGACTGATGACCAGGCACAATATCCATGGAGTAGTTATTCGATGCCAGCCTGACGTTAGTACGCGTCAGTTCATAGGGCTGATCAGCAGCGCTGAATGAACCGCTGAGCCGACGGGTATTGGGATCAACAGTGACGGCGCTATAAGCTACTCCGATGAAAAAAACAGGTAATAAACTAAAGAAAAAAGCAATATGTCGTATCATAGTTAATCCATTCGATGCAAAGTGCTTTTTGCAAAAATAAAATAATGAATGTCATTCAGTTATAAGAGATGCTGAAGGTGGCAATACTGCTGAAGAAACCGGGAGTAATTGATCGTTGTTCGATTGCATTTTGTTCTGCGGCTATATATGCACGTAAAGAAATAATATTATCCTCTCCAATCAGTGGAATTGGGTCACTGGGTTTATCAAGCGCGAGTTTTTTACCTGGCACTGTTTCCAGGCCAATCCCGATTCCACTAGCTTGACTCCCTTTTTCCAACGCCAACAGTCCTGGTAGTTTGGGGTTTTCCTGCCCAGTGAATAGAATAGTCATACTATTGGCCAAGCTCAGATCACAGTGTTCTAAATGTAGATAAAATACCTTTCCCGCAGTGCGTTGATATTGATAAAGATACTTATCATATATTGCTCCTAGGCGTACCTCACTACTCTGATCATCAGGTTTGACTGTACAGGGCAGTGATTCTATCAATGTGCCATGTAAGCTAATATCAGCACCGAGAGCATGTTTTTCTGAAAAGAGAAAAATAGCGGGTAGCAGAATAGTTGAAATTAATAATTTCATTATTTATCTCATTTTATATAACATCAATGAGTAATGTAGCTGTCGCATCAAACTTACCGCCCTTCAGTATGGCATTTTTATTTTTAATCGGAACGACCTCTAATACAGGGGGGGTGTTATGTGCGAAAATATCCCATTCATTAACAGATAACTTAACTCCATCACTAAAAATCTGAATACCTAAATTAGGAGATGAAGTCAACAGTATCGTTGAATCAAAAGCACTGGTATTGCCTTTTATTTGTATTTTCAATATAGATGTTTGACTATTTTCACAATTTAGCGTGTAGTCAACGGGACGTTTATAATTAACCCCGTCAACCTTGGTAGTGACTACTGAATCGCCAAAATCAACATTAATGGGTTTATCTCCATTAATTATGCATGGAGGCGGCTCAATTAAAGTACCGTGAAAATACATATTAGAAGAGTATGCATTCTCACCATACACCAAGCCATTTATTAACATGAAATAATAGACTAAAATACGTAGCATAATATAACCTCTATTTATCGGTACTCTACTATTAAGGTTGCTATTCCCATAAAAGGCCCCGTAGTTAATGTGGAACCACTACGTTTAATCGGTACCGCCTCCAATTTAGGCATCGAAGGATAAGTGAAATTGAACCAGCCGCTTTGATTATTTCCATTAATCAATATTTCAACACCTAAATTTACATTAGTAGTTTTTAATGCCTTAGTAGTAAAACCGGCTGAATCACCTTCAATCTGCATTCTCATACTATTTGATGGTGCATTATTACAGGTCACAGAATAGTTTATTTCCTGCAAATAGTTAATCCCATTAACCAATTTGGTCATCACTCTACTCCCAAAGTCAACGGAAATATCCTTATTACCATTTATCATGCACGGTGGCGGGGCTAAAATAACGCCAGTAATAGATACTGGTGTTATTTCCCCATACGCCAAATGAGTAATAGGGAGAGTAGTGATATAACCCAAAAAATAAAAAATCAGTTTTTTCTTAAATTTCATTTGTGTTAATCACGATTTATCGTTTTACCTTGGCAGTTGTTGCCACTGCAATTGAAAACCAGCTGTGGTCTACCGCCGTAATCATTGACATAAGTCAGCACTGGAGCATTCCCTAAAGCCGCGGCAGAGACCCCTAGGCTTAATGAAGACTTTGGTGCAACCATTATCGGTTTAAAATTTTCAATCCCTTTTCCTTTTATACTACTGGCGGCATCGACCAAAGTAATAAAGTAAGGCGTAGGATTATTTATTTGATAATCATTACCTTGCCGAACAAGTGTTAGCTTATCTTGCCAAGGCGTCACCATATCCGCTTTACCCGGTACTATACTTTTCGGGCGATAAAATAATTTGACTCTAGTTTGTAGCGCAATTTGTAAAGTATTAGGTTTATCACTACGTGGTGGTATTTCACGTAGATTAAAATAAAAAAGTGTTTCTCTATCTTGAGCCAATTTATCTAACGCAGGCATTGCAACAACTTTCAACTGACTCTCCGCTCCCGGCTCAATACGCTGAATCGGTGGTAATATTGTTAACGGTGAGGCAATTTTATTACCCTGCTCATCTTCAATCCATCCCTGAGCTAAATAAGGTAATTGCTTATTCTGATTGCTAACAGTAAGGCTGACTGACTTATCACCACCATTCACAATCACTCTAGTGCGGTCTAATGCGATAGCAGCCAAGGTCTGCTGGCTGACCAAAACACTCGTCAGTAATAAAAAGGAAATACTCTGTAGTTTCATAATAAATTGCCTGTGTTATCTAGTTTTAATTAGCCATTATTGTTGGGTAAAGAACCTGTGTGGTTTTCTGTAATAGAAGTACAGGGTAGTAACAGATTTGACTGAGTCATGCTGGGCAGTATTTTTGGCAAGGTAATATTGCATTGTTCTCTACCCGACCAAGTTACCGTCATTTTTTCCCCAGAATTAATACCGGTTAAATAAATACTTCCTTCATCACTCACAATACCTGTTTCTTGTTGACTCTCATTTATTACAGTGGCACCAAAAGGTGGAGCAGAACCATCAGCCAATCGGATTATTGCCATCATTTTTTCACCTGCAATAACCTTAAATTGCCGATAACCAATAGCGCCTTCCGTAAGAGTGGCTTGAGCAACTGAATTTGTTGCCTCAACATTATCGGCCAGATTGTCTAAATCGATGCTGGCACTATTACGGTAATAACTATTAACATCCGTTATCACAGCTTTGCCAAATGTATTAGTGTTAGTCGTCGCGCCATAGCCGCGTACTGGCACACCAGCAACTCCATCAGTATCTATCATCAATCGTGTTCCCCCCTGAGTGCTGGCACGGTGCAAAGCGGCTCCCTTTGCTGTTACCGTTATCCCCCCTTGTAACGATAATCCTAACGAGGAAAATTGGTTTTCCTGATAACTAGCATTAGTGTTTATTTCCGCGCTGTTACCACTATGACTAAAATAACCACCAAACATCCCCCCCTGCTGTGAATGCCCTGAACTTATCTGATAATTATTATGGCTATCAATTTGGTTATAATAATTAACAGATTGCGAATTAGCCCCTGAACCATTCGAACTGTTAAGACTGATGGTTCCATTCTCACCCAGCGGCATAGATAGCGATAAATAAAGCCCATTGTCGTTGATATTATTAGTTTTGTTTTTGTACGCTGATAACGATAAATTCAAATTACTGATCTTTCCCCAGTTAAAATAACGTGACAGCGAAAAACTGTAGCGATCATTGGTCGGTTGATCCCAATACGTCTGGTGGCTGTAATCAAAAAAAGTACTGACATCCAGCGAGCGTAACTGTTTATTTAGCCTGACGGTGTACATTTCTTTATTACTTCCCAAACGCACATTTTCGTTTTTTTCACGGGCAGCAAGAAACTCCCCCATCGTCATAAAATCACGCTCAGAAAAACGGTAACCCGCAAATGTCACCTGACTATCATATTGCTCAAAGTTTTTTGAATAACTTAGGCGATAAGAAGAACCTGTTAAAACTTCTTGTTGTGGAAATTGTGCTCGTGACTCTGTGATATCGAAGGAAAGTGCGCCAAAAAGCATCAGGTCGCGCCCTACTCCTAAAGATAATGCGTTATAGTCTCCCCCAGTAATTCCACCACCATACAGCGACCAGCCATTACTCACGCCCCAGGAAAACTCCGCAGTAGCAAACGTTGCTCCCGTAGTATGGTGATACCAGTCTGAGGGTTTCCCAAGCGCCATTTTGTAACGCACACTGCCCGGACGAGATAGATAAGGGATAGTGGCAGTATTAATTTGAAAAGTTTGCACACTACCGTCTCGTTCTTCGACCCGCACATCCAATTTTCCGGACACCGAATCACTGATATCCTGAATTCGGAATGGTCCCGCAGCCACCTGAGTTTCATAAAGTACTCTATCTTGCTGACTGATGATCACTCGGGCATTTGTTCTGGCAATACCAATGACTTCTGGCGCATAACCCCGCAGATTAGGTGGCAACATATTGTCATCCGAATGCAAGCTCGCACCAGTAAAGCGAAAACTGTCGAACAAGTCTGAATTTAAAAAGTCTTCACCAAGTGTGAGTTTCGCCCCCAAAGAAGGCATTGCACGGTACAAATAGTAACGGCTCCATTCCAATTGGGGTTTACCCTCTGACATTGAATTAACCTGCCGCTCGGACTGAGCTTGCCAATCTGCACGTAAACGCCAGGCGCCAATATTTGCTCCGACAATACCATTACCACTGGTGGTATAACTTTTTTCTGCTCCTTTTCTCATGGTCAGTTGGCTACTCACATTATAATCAAACAACATGCCCGTAATGCCATGATCCCAAGCTGATGGCGGATCCCAATTTTCGGTTCGGTACTCCAAATAAGCCTGCGGAATACTCAGGTAGAGCCTTGATGCACTGAGATCGCCGCGTGCCTCAACACCTTTTATTTTCGCGAGATCTAAGCATTGTTGTTCATGCCACCAACTAAATTGATTGACTATCTCCTCTTTAAAACCCACTTGCTCCGCCAGCTCAGGTGATATACAGGGCAAACTCAACTTCGGATTCTCATCAGGCGAATAAAATATAATCGACTGTTCTGGAATAACCAGCTGGTTAATATGCACCGACATCACATAGCTGCCCGGCATGATGTAATCACGTTGAGAGAACTGGCTTAAATCAATGTTAGAACGGTCTTTAACATCTAATACATCAATGTTAAACTCAATATTATCAGCAGCTCGTGCCCATCCTATAACACAAACCAATGAAGTAAATATCTGTAGGAGTATTATTGGCCGAGATACTTTTTTCTTATAAACATAGGCCAGCATTACAGACTATCTCCATTAGTTGTAATAATCTTTAAATTAATACTCAGCACTATTCTTAGCAGGTAACAGCAAATAGTTACCTGCTAAGAAAATAAATTCTTATTCAATCATGAAGTTTAATAAAAGCATGCGGGTATATTCCGCATGCTTTATATTCACGACAATTCAACTGACTTATTGATAAGCCAAAGAGAAGTTGGCAATAGATTGGAATTCACCAGGGATAATGGTTGCTGATGCGCCATCACCTTGTAAATATGCAGAGAATGCCAATGAGTTATTACCATCCTGAATGGTTTGAGGCTTGCCAGATTCACCTAATTTAAGCACGTCGCCAGAACCATTAGTAATAGCAATACTTGCACCACGAGCGGTACCAGTAATACCTAATAAATCAGGATTACCTGTTGAAGTCGCTCCGGTAAATTTAGTTGTTACCGTTTTCAATGTTGTGGTGTCACAGTTTTCAAGTTTAATTTGGAAATTTTTAGGCTTAGATTTACCACCATCTTTTAATGCAACATTGGAAACTTGTCCAAGATTGACAGTCTGGTCAATAGTATCTGGTGTAATTGAACAAGGTGAATCAATGATAGAACCGTTAAAAGTAACGGTACCATGCCCTTGATCCTTTGGCGCAGCATTTGCGGCGGCAGCCATAACTACGATGCCCATACCCAATACCATTTTAAGTTTGTTTAATTTCATCATCACTAAATTCCATTCAGTTTGAATTTTATTATTAAAGACTCATTAAAAACTGAGTCATCACTTGAGATTGCAGATAGGAATAATGCAACGGAAATATAATCACCATTTACATAATTCCTAGCGTCATCAATCGAAATTGAAATTATTCAACCCGACACATCTCGACGAATAAATAGTAGACCACTCAGAATGGAAACAGAAATACAATAATTTTAAATAACCAAACTTTTACTTATTAATATATTTCAATAGTTCTTAAATCGCACTAGAACATCATCTTAACTTAACTTAATCGCTATAAATTAAGTAGATACAAAGCAGTAACAAAATTCCCCCTTTGATAATGACAGCATCCAAAAATAAGAAAAAAGAAAAAGAAAAAGAAAAAGAAAAAGAAAAATAAAAAATCATTCCAACTCACCAATAACCCATCAACAACTCAGTGTCAATGAGGACTATAGGATATAGGATATAGGATATAGGATATAGGATATAGGATATAGGATATAGGATATAGGATATAGGATATAGGATATAGGATATAGGATATGATAATGATGAACCCCTGATAAATGCACGCTATTTTAGCCAGGTATACTTCATCATTATCATAAAAAAATTATAATTTTTTACACAGGAACTGGGGGGTCGCGGTTGTTGAAAATACATAACCATTATTAGCATTAGGATAAACACCAAAATTAACCCAACCACCCTCACGGGTAAGATAGGGATAAAGGTATTTCTGTGCAATATCAGGCGGCACGTTATCTATTGGCATAATATATAACCTCACCGTTTTCAGTGAGTTAATTGAAGAATCCTTTTCATTGTAATTGACCTCAGCATAACGCTTTAGTTTAAATTTTTTATTATCAATAGTCATCTCCCCTGAGTAATCTACCATTCCTCGCCCTTTAGATAAATGAAAATAAATCCCTGTATTTACGTGGCTACGCTGACCTGATACTACATAGTCATAACTTACTTGGGAATAACAATCGATACGGTCATCCAATGAGGGCGCATTTTTATAAAATGAATAACCGAAAGAGATGGCTAATGCAAGTATGATGACTAATGTAGCCATAATGATTTTTTTCATGATCAACTCAATAGCTATGGTAGTAAGAATTACAATATGTACCTGATTTTAAAATGTCACCATCACATACAATCAACGATAATCGGGGAAGTGCCGGAAAGCTAGAAAAGTAAACTCGTTTTGGTTCCTGGCAAGAAATATTATTTATCTTAATCATGTGCTCTACCGATTTCCTTATTTCTATATCTCGGGAAATTTGGCTGAACACATCACACTGTTCTAATAAAAATGAAGACTTGTAGTCATAAAACCGACTCTTGGAGTAAAAATAAGAGTCAAACACGGAGGCGGAAAATGCCATAATAGCAAGAAAAATGAACGCAATAACAATATGATAGTTTACATCCCAGATGCTAGGGATGGTTTTAACCAGTCTGAGAAAAGAACTATTATTACTTCCTGAATAGTAGAAATCCCCTCTCTCTTCAACAATTCTGTTATCAGAATGATTGTGAGTGAAATTCTTTACGTCTTCTTGATACTGTGTGTCTTCATTATCTTGCTTACTCACTTCCGCGGATTCTTTCGCTATCAGTACCATTGATTCCGGTGTCTGACCCGAGATCGGGGGAAAAGATGAGATTTCAATATTGCTGCCTATCCGTACACCACGGCGTGGCACTGTAACTATCACATCCTCGGTTAAACCCAGTTGTTTGAATGCTCGTCTGATAATAGAAATATTTTGATAAAAGGTATTGCTATTAATTGGTGCTCCGTGGTTTTCCCAGACCTCAGTAAAAAATGTACGCTGAGAAACAACCTCATGCCGATTGTTAGTAATAATGAGTAAACAGTGATTAGCGGGTGTCGTTAAAAAAACCATCTCGCTTTTATTATTTATATTATAGAGTGCAGCAATAGCATGGTCATAAACCACTTTATTATTAAAGATTATCTTATGGCTCATTATTAATACCTGGCGTAAATGATGATAAAGGTCTGTATGTGAAATTGCCCAAATAGTTAGTTTCAGAAGTCGCTAATGTTAGGTGATTAACAAAAAGAAATCAACAAACTGGAATACAGCAGTGCAGGGTTAATCTTAACCAGGCCAAGTCGTAACAAAATAAGAAATATGTAACAATGTAAATAAAAATGCTTATTACTCATTGTTCTAATAGAAAAAAATCATTCATATTTCTCAAGCTACTAGACAAAAAGCATTTCATTGATAAAGGATGTCTGTGCCAGTTGTTTTCCAGACTACCAATTTATCAGCACGATATCGCAAAGAAAAAATAAATCACTATATTTCAATAAGGTACAAATCAATCACAGGTTGTTTATAGTGGTAACAAAAATGCATAAGTGAATAAAAAAACACATTAAATGAATTAAAACTCAACACGGCATGAGTTCATGCAAAAAAACTCACCTCAACAGAATATTACTCTGAATTATGATTTAAATGTTATTTTTGCAGCACAAAGGCTCTGTAGGCACATAAAAAACACAATTTAACGTCTAGAAGGTTAGAAATCTAACAACACCATGCTTAACTTTAATGCCTCGGTGTTACACTCAAAACCGTGATCCAGCCCTATTACTGAATAACCACCTACTCGAATTCCGTACCAAGACATCACATACAATATTCTACAATAAAATTAATTACTGGATAGTAATAAATTAAGATCAAAATAATAACTAGCACACCTTAATAAGTTAAAATAAGAAAACAAACAGGTTAAGCCATTATCTTTAGTCAATTATCGTTCTGATTATAATAAAAATAAAATATTGTGCGTCATACCTTAGTGTTTTAATTAACCGGTTACGTTGATGGGTAGTATTCATCGGTTCATGATAAAATTTTACCTGTCGAAGGCGTTAACATGAGATGTATTATCCTTGGTGCTATCCGAAGAGAATCGCCTGCCTGAACGAAGTTCAGATAATCACCGATCAGAATAATATGAGGTCTAAAGGAGGGTAAGTCATTGACCGTATAAGAGAGAGGTTTATTGGTGTGGAATCATCATCCCAAATTTATCGGGTAGGTTAATTCATCAACTGCCAAGATTATTTCAAACTTAGATTTATCGTTATGTCAGCTACAGGCAAAAAAATTGCGGTGACTGGCCAAAACCAGAACCGCAATGAATTAAATTAATGCAAGATTCTACGTCGCATCTATCACGATGTTATTTACGACGCCATATTGTCCCTTGTGGGCTATCTTCTAGCACAATACCCATTTCATTCAGGCGGTCACGAGCGGAATCCGCCAGCGCCCAATCTTTGCTACTACGGGCATCATTGCGCTGCTTGATCAATGCTTCAATTTCACTGACTTCATTATTATCGACATCGGTCTGCGCACTACTTTGCAGGAATTGTTCTGGATCTTGCGCTAATAATCCCAAAACATGCGCCAGTTTGCGTAGTTCTGCCGCCAGCCCATTCGCTGCCGCCATATCTTCCCCTTTCAGGCGGTTGACTTCGCGCGCCATATCGAACAGCACGGAATAGGCTTCCGGCGTGTTGAAATCGTCATCCATTGCCGCACGGAAACGGGCCTCAAACTCTTCACCACCGGCAGCAACCGCATTCGTATCCATCCCGCGCAGCGCAGTGTATAACCGTTCCAGAGAGGCCCGAGCCTGTTTGAGGTTTTCTTCGCTGTAGTTCAACTGGCTACGATAGTGACCCGACATCAGGAAATAACGCACGGTTTCAGCATCGTAATAAGCTAAAACATCGCGAATAGTGAAGAAGTTATTAAGCGACTTCGACATTTTTTCCTTATCGATCATTACCATACCAGAATGCATCCAGTAATTGACGTATGGGCCGTCATGGGCGCAGGTCGATTGGGCGATCTCGTTTTCATGATGCGGGAACATCAAATCAGAACCACCGCCGTGAATATCAAAATGTGCGCCCAATTGTTTACCGTTCATCGCCGAGCATTCAATGTGCCAACCAGGACGACCTGGCCCCCACGGAGATTCCCAACTTGGCTCACCTGGTTTGGACATTTTCCACAGTACAAAATCCATTGGATTGCGTTTCACATCGGCAATCTCTACCCGAGCCCCCGCCTGCAGTTGCTCCAGATCCTGACGAGAAAGCAAACCGTAATCCGGATCGCTGTCGACAGCAAACATCACATCACCGTTAGCAGCAACATAAGCGTGATCGCGTTCGATCAGGCGCTGCACCAACTGGATAATTTCGCTGATATGGTGCGTAGCATGGGGTTCCAGATCAGGGCGTTCCAAGTTCAACGCATCAAAATCCTTGTGCATCTCAGCCAACATACGGGATGTGAGTTGATCACAGGTTTCATTATTTTCTGCGGCACGCTTAATGATTTTGTCATCAACGTCGGTGACGTTACGCACATAAGTCAGCGAGTAGCCTGAATAACGCAAATAACGTGCTACAACATCGAAAGCAACAAAAGTACGCCCATGCCCAATGTGACACAGGTCATAGATGGTGATCCCGCACACGTACATGCCTACTTTCCCGGCATGGATAGGCTTGAATTCCTCTTTTTGACGACTCAGTGTATTAAATATTTTTAGCATCGGGACAGTCCGTGATTTTTGCTAGGCGCGTACGCGTATGAATAAAGAAAGTATAATAAGGATATTACCAATAAAAGAGCCATTAAATAACCCGCAGGTATATTGAAACGCGATCCTTGTTGCATTGCAAGGTCGAGCAACCAGTAAGACAATGAATAATAATGATTGCGGTAACCGCTCACACCAGAGGTAACTGTCGCCTGTTGCGCCCTGTACTCACTGGCAAGGTGCGAATACTGACTCAATCGGGGAGATGTGTTATAAAAGCCGTCTAAAGAGTAGCGACTCACTTTGTGATTCCACATATTACACTAGCAGGAATATTATTATGGTTACTTTTCATACTAATCATGGCGACATCGTCATCAATACGTTCGCTGACAAAGCGCCAGTTACCGTTGAAAACTTCCTGGATTACTGCCGTAAAGGTTTCTACGACAACACTATTTTTCACCGTGTTATCGACGGTTTCATGATTCAGGGCGGTGGTTTTGAACCTGGCATGAGCCAGAAAGAAACCGGCGCACAAATCAAGAACGAAGCCAACAATGGTCTGAAAAACACCCGCGGTACTCTGGCGATGGCTCGTACTAACGATCCACACTCTGCCACGGCACAGTTCTTTATTAACGTTGCCGATAACGATTTCCTGAACTTCCGTTCAGAGCGTGCAGATGGTTGGGGTTACTGCGTATTCGCGGAAGTGACTGATGGCATGGACGTGGTTGATAAAATCAAAAGCGTTGCAACCGGTCGTAGCGGCATGCATCAAGATGTGCCAAAAGAAGACGTGATCATCAAAAGCGTTACCATTAGCGAATAATTGCTTCGTAATGCGCACGCTTTTTATTGCAGATCTGCATCTTAGCGTTCAGGAACCGGCAATCACTGCCGGTTTTCTGTGTTTTTTACAACGTGAAGCCATTCATGCTGATGCGTTATATATTCTTGGTGATTTATTTGAAGCGTGGATTGGCGATGATGATCCGCAACCGCTTTATCGCGAAATTGCCAGCGCGCTGAAAACCGTCCAGGAACAAGGTGTTCCCTGCTATTTTATTCACGGTAATCGTGATTTTCTGGTTGGAAAACGCTTTGCGGCAGAAAGCGGTATGATCCTGCTGCCCGAACAACAGCGTCTTGACCTTTACGGCCACAAAATTCTTATTTTGCACGGCGACACGCTGTGCACTGATGATACCGACTATCAACATTTTCGTCGCCGAGTACATAACCCACTGATCCAATGGTTATTTCTGTCATTACCTCTTTCTCTGCGTTTGCGTATTGCGGCTTCTATGCGAAAAAGCAGTCAGCAGAATAATCAAGGTAAATCCAACGCTATCATGGATGTGAATAATCAAACCGTTATTGATACTTTCCAGCGTAGCCAAGTGGATTGGATGATTCACGGCCATACCCATCGTCCGGCGATCCATAGTATCAAACTGGCGGATAAAACCGCGTACCGTGCAGTATTAGGTGCCTGGCATGTTGATGGCTCAATGATCTGTGTTACTCCCGAGTCTGTCGAACTGATTCAATTCCCCTTTTAATCTTGCGCATTATCAAATCATAAAAAACCGCTATTTTGCGATAAAAACTGGCTACGCAACCGTTTTCCTCGCCTTTGCCTCATGATATGCTCTACGCCCTCTTCGCCAGACATAATTCGCTCTGGCCGATGTTTGCACAATCACAGGAGCCATAAACCCATGGGAGCCAACCTCGATTCGGCTATTGCAGCCGGGGTTAAAATCGCAATAGTTATGGGGTCTAAAAGTGACTGGGCCACCATGCAGTTCGCTGCTGACGTGCTCACCGAACTGGATATTCCTTTCCATTCAGAAGTGGTTTCCGCTCACCGTACGCCGGATAAATTATTCAGTTTTGCCGAGCAGGCAGAGGCTAATGGTCTGAATGTGATTATCGCCGGTGCCGGCGGTGCGGCACATCTTCCGGGTATGCTGGCTGCTAAAACATTGGTTCCGGTGTTGGGCGTTCCGGTGCAAAGTGCAGCTTTAAGCGGCGTAGATAGCTTGTATTCGATTGTGCAAATGCCGCGCGGTATTCCAGTGGGTACACTGGCGATTGGTAAAGCTGGAGCGGCCAACGCGGCTTTATTGGCGGCGCAAATTTTGGCACTCCACGATAAAGCACTGGCGGGTCGGTTAGCGGCCTGGCGTCAGAGCCAGACTGATGAAGTACTGAATAATCCCGATCCGCGGGAGGAAGCATGAAACCGGTTTGCGTGCTGGGTAATGGGCAGTTGGGTCGAATGCTACGTCAGGCCGGTGAGCCGTTGGGGATCACCGTCTACCCGGTGGGTTTGGATGCAGAACCAGAAGCCGTGCCTTATCAACACAGTGTGATTACTGCGGAAATTGAACGCTGGCCGGAAACCGCATTAACCCGCGAATTGGCCACCCATAATGCCTTCGTCAATCGTGATATTTTCCCGCGTCTGGCCGATCGCCTAACGCAAAAACAACTGCTGGATAGCCTGAATCTGGCAACTGCTCCGTGGCAATTACTCAGTAACACCGAACAATGGCCGCAGGTGTTTGATTTACTGGGCGAACTGGCGATCGTGAAACGTCGAATCGGCGGTTACGATGGTCGCGGTCAGTGGCGCCTGCGTCCCGGCGACCAACAGAGTTTACCAGTGGATGCCTACGGCGCATGTATTGTCGAGCAAGGTATCAATTTCTCCGGCGAAGTGTCTCTGATTGGCGCACGTAACCAGCAGGGTGAAACCGTATTCTATCCGCTGACTCATAATTTACACGAAGAGGGTATTCTGCGGATCAGTGCAGTACTGCCCCAGCCGGATACTCGGTTGCAGTCGCAGGCTGAAAAAATGTTATCCACTATTATGGATAAGCTGGATTATGTCGGCGTGATGGCGATGGAATGCTTTATCGTCGGCGATAATCTGCTCATTAACGAGCTGGCTCCTCGCGTGCATAACAGTGGTCACTGGACGCAAAATGGCGCGTCAATCAGCCAATTTGAACTGCATCTACGCGCCATCCTGGACTTACCTCTGCCGAAACCGGTGGTGAACACACCATCAGTCATGGTGAATTTAATCGGTACTGCGGTGAATCTGGCGTGGCTTTCACAGCCGCTAGTTCATCTGCATTGGTATGAAAAAGAAGTGCGCGATGGGCGTAAAGTCGGTCACCTTAACATCAATGATCCATCCAGTGAGCGGTTAACTCAGACCTTGACCGCATTGTCCGGATTATTGCCGGATGAATACCAAAGCGGTTTACGCTGGGCGCAGCAGAAACTGGGATAATTGATATCCAAGAGGGTATTTCCCCGCCCGAAATGAACTGTACATCGGATAAAAACAGCGGCCACCTGAATGCCGCTGTTTTATTGTTGATGCCGAGCCACCCAAGGTTGCCCTTGTATCAAGCTTCATAACTGCGGAATAACGCTTTCCCTCGCAACAGTCGTGCCCCTAGCCACCCGCCGCATAAAGATAGCAATAATGCGCCCAACAACGGCAACAACCACCACAAAATCCAGTTTGGCTGCCACGGAAAATCAAATACCAGACGCTGTAAAGCCCAAAGAGAAGCTTCGGCCCCCATCGCGGCGGCAATACCGGCCACCAGCCCCAGCAAGGCAAATTCGTACCATAACGTACTGCGTAGTAGACGTTTTCCGGCTCCTAAGGTGCGATAAACTACCAACTCTTGCCGCCGCTGGCGCATCCCCACCTGAACCTGTGCCAATAACAACAGAGAACCACAAACCATCACCAGCACCACCATCACTTCCAGCGCTCGACTCACTTGCTGTAATACCTGGCTAACCTGTTTGAGCATCGAACCAATATCCAACAAGCTCAAGGTCGGGAACTGTCGGTTAAGCCGCGTTAACCATGGATCGTCACCGTTATAACGGAAACTGGTGAGCCAAGTTTGCGGCTGTTTATCCAGTGCGCCTGGCGGAAAAATAAAGTAGAAGTTGGGCCGCAGGCTTTCCCAGTCAACCTTGCGAATACTACTGACCTTGGCTGAAAATGACTGAGTATCACCGCTAAAGGTTAAAGTATCGCCCAGCTTGATACCCAAACGGTCGGCAATCCCCTGCTCCATCGATACTTCATCCGCTTTCGGTGGCCACTGCCCATCGGTTAACTGATTGTGGGCTGGTAAGTCCTGCAACCAGGTTAGATTAAGTTCGCGATTGACCGCTTCACCACCGGGATCGTTTTCATGCACCCGTTCGGTCGCCTGTTGCTGATTTATTTCGGTTAGTCGTACCCGCACAATAGGATAGAAAGTGGTGGGCTCAATATTGTGCTGGCGGAGGAAAGTGCGAACCTGCGGCACTTGCTCCTTAGTCATATTGAGCAAAAAGTAATTCGGGCTGTCCGGCGGCAATTGCTGTTGCCAGCGATCCAATAAGTCACCACGCAAAACCAATAACAGCGACAGTAACATGAAAGAGAGTGAGAATGCCGCCAACTGGGTGAGTGTCATCCACGGTTGGCGCAATAGGCGGTTAATCGCCAGACGCAAAGGCAATCGCGTTACCGTCAGCCGGCGCAGCAACAGTAAACTGATCCAACCCATGCAACCCAGTAATATCGATAAAATCAGCAACCCGCCCAGAATCGCCCACAACAAGCTATTGCCGCCCATCAACAGCGCCAAAATTCCCACTACCGCGAGCAACATCAATGGAATAAAGTAGCGCAATGGCCAAACATTAGCGGCAACATCACGGCGCAACACCCGTAGCGGTTGAGTGGCCAACAATTGTCGATAAGGACGTAAACCCACCAGTAAAGAAATCAACACCAGCGAGCCGATAGACCACAACCACGGCCATAACCCAGCGCTGGGCAAGGCCGCAGGCAGTACCGGCGCAAGCAGCGTGATCAATAGTTTCTCAAACAATAACCCAACCGCGCTGCCACATACAGCGGCCAGAGCCAGTACCGACAGCCACTGCCCAACAATCAGTTTCCTTAACGCCACTTTCCCCGCACCCAGCGTTTTCAGCACCGCAACCAAGTCATAACGACTGCGGCAATAGTGACTCATCGCCACAGCCACTGCGGCGATAGAAAGCAACAACGTCAATAAGGCCGATAACAGTAAAAATTGCTGCGAACGCTGCAAAGATTTCCCTAACGTGCCACCCGATTCCTGTAAACCATACCAGCGTTGATCCGGCTGTAATTCGGGTTTGATCCGAGCGCCGAAACGCTGAATGCTATCCGGTGAACCGGCAAACATATAACGGTAAGTCAAACGGCTGCCTGGTTGGACGGCGCCAGTTTTTTCCACATCGGCTAGATTAATTAAAATGCGCGGAGCGGTTTGGAAAGGGTTAAAGCCGGAATCTGGTTCTTCAATAACCTCACCAATAATTCGCAGTGAGGCATCACCGACCTCCACAATATCGCCGACTTTAACGCCCAGCAGCGTCAGCAACCGGGGAGCCACCAGCGCGGTTCCCGGTTCCAGCCGGACATTTTCCGGCGTTGTTTTTAACGTGCCATACAGCGGATAGGCGCTATCCGTGGCTTTAACATCGGCCAGTTGTGGTCTATCGCCAGCATAAGTCATAGTCATAAAAGATAGCTGACGACTAAGCGTTAATCCTTGCTGCTGCGCATCCAATAACCAGCCTTCTGGCACCGGTCGAGAGGCACTCAGTACCCGGTCACCCGCCAAAAAATCGCGACTTTGCTGACTCAGGCCTTTTTCCATGCGATCGCTAATGCTACCCAGCGCCAGCACGCAGGCGACCGCTAGCGTCAGCGCCAGCCACACAATCAGCAGTGAAGGTGAGCGCCATTCGCGCCAAAACCAACGCCAAATCATACTTCCTCCCACAATTGACCGTCTCGCAGGCGTAAGCGTCGTTGGCAACGAGCAGCCAGTTGTTCATCATGAGTAACCAGAATCAGCGTGGTGTCATAATCCCGATTAAGAGAAAACAGCAAATCGGCAATGCGCTCACCGGTTTGGCGATCCAGATTTCCCGTTGGCTCATCAGCAAACAGCACCTGAGGGCGGCCGCTAAAGGCACGAGCTAACGCCACACGCTGTTGTTCGCCACCGGAAAGTTGCGCGGGAAGATGATGCAACCGCTCCCCCAGCCCCAATTGTTGCAATAATTCCGTGGCCTGCACTTTACTCTGGCGATCGTTTTCCCCGCGCAGCAACGCGGGTAACTGCACATTTTCCAAAGTGTTGAGCGTGGGTATCAGCATAAAAGACTGAAACACAAAACCGACATTTTTAGCCCGCAACTGCGCACGCCCTTCTTCATCCAGCGTAGTCAGTGATTGCCCCAGCAGGCTAACGTCGCCACTGCTACCATCATCCAGACCGGCCAGAATTCCCAATAAGGTGGATTTACCCGAACCAGACTCACCGATCAGGGCAATGGTCTGCGCGGGTTTGACAACCAGCTCGACTCCGGTAAGGATGGAGAGCTGATGCTCACCTTGACCAACGTGTTTACTAAGATGATGAACTTCAAGAACGTTTTCCGCTGGCATTTTCCCTTCCTTTTGTTGTTGGGATTATTCAGTCTGCGCGCAGTTGCAAATGATACCTTATTGATTCTGGGCGATAGTTTAAGCGCAGGTTACCGCTTACCGATGGCCGAAGCCTGGCCTACCCGTCTGGATAAGCAGTGGCAAACGTTGCCAGCTGCCCCCAAAGTAGTTAATGCCAGTATCAGCGGCGACACTGCAGCTCAGGGTCTGGCTCGTCTGCCCGCGTTGTTAAAACAACATCAACCGCGCTGGGTTTTGATCGAACTCGGCGCGAATGACGGCTTGCGCGGATTTCCAGCGCAAGACATTCAGCAAGACCTGCT
This sequence comes from Yersinia ruckeri ATCC 29473, assembly GCF_000754815.1. Lineage (GTDB taxonomy): Bacteria > Pseudomonadota > Gammaproteobacteria > Enterobacterales > Enterobacteriaceae > Yersinia > Yersinia ruckeri. The sequence continues at coordinate 1,729,257 of NZ_KN150747.1, read as the reverse complement.
AAAAATCATTAATCTGATTAAACAAGCCAATGCTCAACCGCTGTTAATGCAGATCCGCATTCCACCAAACTATGGTCGCCGTTATACTGAGTCCTTCACGGCGCTGTATCCCACGCTGGCAAAGCAGGCCGATATTCCGCTACTGCCTTTCTTTATGGAGCAGGTAGCCATCAAGCCAGAGTGGATGCAGGACGATGGTTTGCACCCTAATGGGGAAGCTCAGCCGTTCATTGCCGATTGGATGATGAAGCAATTGATGCCTTTCATCCAAAACACCGAATCCCAATAATGAAGTAATTTATTCATTCAGGATATCAGTGAGCTGATAATATCGTTTATTAGTAAACCACTAGTCTGTGCAAATAGATTCATTCAGTAGGTAAAGTTATGCAAAAAGCGGTTTTGATTACCGGTTGTTCCAGTGGAATTGGGTTGGTTGCGGCACAGGATCTAAGAAATCGCGGCTACCGGGTTTTAGCGGCCTGCCGGAAACCACAGGACGTCGAGAATATGGCCCAATTAGGGCTGGAAGGCATTGAACTGGATCTGGATGATAGCGCCAGCGTCGAACGTGCTGCTGCGCAAGTTATCGCCATGACCCACGGTCGGCTGTACGGCCTGTTTAATAACGGTGGGTTTGGCTTATATGGCCCATTGAATACCATTACACGTCAGCAAATGGAACAACAGTTTGCCACTAATGTATTTGGTACTCACCAGCTTACCCAGCTATTGCTTCCCGCCATGTTGCCGCACGGTGAAGGTCGGATCATTCAAACCAGTTCGGTCATGGGGCTAATTTCAACTCCAGGCCGTGGTGCCTACGCCGCCAGTAAATATGCCCTTGAAGCGTGGTCGGATGCCTTACGTATGGAATTACATGGCAGCGGTCTATTTGTCAGTCTGATTGAACCAGGCCCGATCAGCACCCATTTCACGCAAAATGTTAACCAATCACAAGCTGATAAGCCGGTGAATAATCCTGGCATTGCCAAACGCTTCACTCTGCCACCAGAGGCCATTTTGCCCAAATTACGTCACGCTTTGGAAGCGCCTCGCCCTAAACTGCGCTATCCCGTGACGGTAGTGGCACAGGTGATGACGATACTGCGCCGTATTCTGCCGGGTCGGGCGCTGGATAGCCTCCTGCGGGGCAATGCCTGATAACCGATAAACCGCGATAGAGGGTTGAAGCCAGTTATTCTGCCCCCATCTATCGCTAAAACGGATGAGAGATAAAAGCCATGCTAGCACCAACAGTTATTGATATTACCGAAGCCAACCTGCATCAGACATTAGAACAATCCATGACTCAACCGGTTCTGTTCTATTTCTGGTCTGAACGTAGCCAGCACTGTCTGCAACTGTCACCGGTTCTGGACAAGCTGGCCGCCGAATACGCCGGTCAGTTTATTCTGGCGAAGGTGGATTGTGATGCTCAACAAATGGTGGCATCACAGTTTGGTCTGCGTTCTATTCCTGCCGTTTATCTGTTTAAAGATGGTCAACCGGTTGACGGTTTTCAGGGACCGCAGCCGGAAGAAGTTATCCGCGAGTTATTACAACGCGTACTGCCAAAGCCGGAGGAGCTGAAAGCTGCCGAAGCAGCTCAACTCATTGCTGAAGGTCAATTACAGGATGCCTTGCCACTGCTGAAAGATGCTTGGCAATTAAGCCAATACAACAGCGAAATCGGTCTGAAACTGGCTGAAGTGCAGATACAACTGAATCGCAGCGATGATGCAGAAGCGGTACTGGCAACCATTCCGCTGCAAGATCAAGATACTGTCTATCAGGGTCTGATCGCTCAGATTGAACTGCTGAAACAGGCAGCAGATACGCCGGAAATCCAGCAGTTGCAGCAACAATTAACTGAGCAGCCTGAAAACGTCGAATTGGCGGTTCAGTTGGCATTGCAATTACATCAGGTCGGGCGTAATGAAGAAGCGCTGGAATTGCTAATGGGTCATTTGAAGCAAGATCTGGCTGCCGCTAACGGTAATGCACGCAAAATATTGATGGATATTCTGGCTGCACTGGGCACTGGCGATGCGTTAGCAGCCAAATACCGTCGCCAGTTGTATTCTTTGTTGTATTGATTAGCCTGATTAATGATCACCGCGCGGGAATTTTCCCGCGCACTTTCCAGCACTTACACCACTAAAATACCTCCTTACACGTATTTACCTCCCTTTAGTTAGTCTTTTAGCCAGTCGTCGCGTAATATTATGAAACAATATTCATTAACCGACAGGAAGTTAACTATGTTTACGGTTATCCCAATTATTATTGTCGTTGCGCTGGTTGTGGTGTTCTCCGCGATCAAGATTGTCCCACAAGGTTTCCAATGGACCGTCGAGCGCTTTGGCCGCTATACCAAAACCCTGATGCCAGGCCTGAACATTGTTGTCCCGTTCATGGATCGCATTGGCCGTAAAATCAATATGATGGAACAAGTCCTGGATATTCCTTCGCAGGAAATCATCTCCCGCGATAACGCCAACGTCGCTATTGACGCCGTCTGCTTTATTCAGGTTATTGATCCGGTCAAAGCAGCCTATGAAGTGAGCAACCTGGAACTGGCGATCGTTAACCTGACCATGACCAACTTCCGTACCGTGCTGGGTTCGATGGAACTGGATGAAATGTTGTCTCAGCGCGATAATATCAATAGTCGCCTGCTGCATATTGTTGATGAAGCGACCAATCCGTGGGGTATTAAAATCACTCGTATTGAAATCCGCGATGTGCGCCCACCAACTGAACTGATTTCTGCCATGAACGCCCAGATGAAAGCCGAGCGAACCAAGCGTGCTGATATTCTGGAAGCCGAAGGTGTACGTCAGGCTGCTATTTTACGCGCTGAAGGTGAGAAGCAATCACAGATTCTGAAAGCTGAAGGTGAGCGTCAATCCGCATTCCTGCAAGCGGAAGCCCGTGAACGTGGAGCCGAAGCCGAAGCGATGGCGACCAAAATGGTTTCTGAAGCTATTGCTGCCGGTGATATTCAGGCAATCAACTATTTCGTCGCACAAAAATACACCGAGGCACTGCAACACATTGGTTCTGCCAATAATAGCAAAGTGGTCATGATGCCATTGGATGCCAGCAGCCTGATGGGCGCAATTGGTGGGATCGCCGAACTGATTGGCGAGAGCAAAAACAGCCGAGGTAAATAACCATGCTGAAACAGATTGCAGCAAACCCAAATTGGTTTTGGCTATCACTCGGTGGTTTGCTATTAGCCGCCGAAATGTTGGGTGCCAGCGGTTATCTGTTATGGAGTGGTATTGCTGCCGTGCTGGTCGGTCTGTTGGTGTGGCTGCTGCCGCTCAGTTGGGAATGGCAAGGTGTGCTATTTGCCATTCTAACCGTGAGCGCCGCTATTCTGTGGTGGTATTGGTTGAGTCAGCGAATCAAGCCACAACCATCCATGCTCAATCAACGTGATCATCAAATGATCGGTCTGCGGGCAACCCTGACGGAACCGACATTAGACGGTTTTGGCCGGATGAGAATCGGCGACAGCAGCTGGCGTATTCACAGTGCCTATGAACTGAGCGTGGGAACTGAAGTCGAGGTGATCTCTGTTGAAGGTAACACCTTGAATGTCAGAGCAATAACTCGTTAATTAACCGCCCATCATGGCACTTTGCTGTTGATGGGCAGTTATCCTCTTATGATCCGCCCTTCTCTTCGCTGCTGCCACTTTCCTTACTCTGACAACATCCTGCCAAGTTATTAATGATCGGGCAGTCAGCACCGTCATCTCCAGGGCATTCAGCCGCCAGCGCCAATAATTTTAGACGCATCTGATTAAGCTCATGAATATGATTCTCGATTTCTGCTACCTTTTGCAGCGTTGCCGCTTTGACATCGGCACTGTGGCGGTCAGGGTTGTGGAACAAGGCCAATAATTCCCGGCACTCATCCAGCGTAAATCCCACCAGCCGTGCTTGGCGTAATAACGTCAACTCTTCTATGTGCCGCGCGTTATAACTCCGATAGCCGTTATCGGTACGAATCGGCGGAGTTACCAGCTTCTTTTCTTCATAAAAACGAATGGCTTTACTGGTCAGGCCGGTTTTTTTCGCCACATCACTGATGTTCATCTTTTCCCCCTTGACCTTACCCTTGCTGGAAGGTTTAACCTCTATAACTAGTTAAAATAGTGTTCTCAGTCAAATGAAATCCATCTTGTTGTCATTGAAAGACTGGCAGCGAGGTAAAGAGGTTAATACCGACTAAACTTATCCTCGCAGATAAAAGGATAAGTTCTTTACTCTTTAAGGAGTTAATCATGTCACATACTACGCTGCTTGCTTTACAGGGTTTAACCTGTATGAATTGCGCCGGACGGGTGCAAAAAGCGCTGGAAAATCGACCTGATGTAGAACAGGCACAGGTTAACCTTCACGGTGCCAAAATCACGGGCGACGCCGATATTCAGGCGTTGATTGAAACGGTAAAACAAGCAGGTTATCAGGCCGAATGGGTACAACAGCCGGACGTTGAACTACAACTTTCTGGTTTAAGCTGCATGCATTGCGTAGCCACTACCCGTAACGCGCTGGAAGCGGTTTCAGGTGTTATCGCCGCGGATGTCTCTACCGAAAGTGCCCAAGTATTCGGCCAGGTTGAACCGAAATTACTGATTGCCGCCGTAGAAAATGCAGGCTACCACGCCATATTGACCCCGGTAGCCCCTGCCCCAAAAACTGAGCCGCTGACACACGCTATGCACCTTCCGCCGGAATCTCTGGCAGCGGCCTCTTCTATTCCGGCAAATGAAACACCCGCGCCACAGATTGACTCCGACGATATCGACAATGTGCAATTACTGCTAACCGGTATGAGCTGTGCCAACTGCGTGTCTAAAGTACAGAAGGCGTTACAAGGCGTTGACGGTGTTCAAGTTGCACGAGTCAATTTAGCGGAACGCAGCGCACTGGTAACCGGTTCTGCCGATCATTCCGCCCTGATTAGCGCGGTAGAAAAAGCTGGTTATGGCGCTGAAATTATCGAAGACGAAGCCAAACGACGCGAACGCCAGCAGGAAATGGCACAGGCCAATATGAAGCGTTTCCAGTGGCAAGCCGCGCTGGGTTTGCTATTGGGTATCCCGCTGATGGCCTGGGGTCTGTTCGGTGGCAGTATGACGCTGACGCCGGAAACCCAAACGCCTTGGTTGGTGGTTGGGGTGCTGACGTTACTGGTGATGATTTTCGCTGGTGGACACTTTTATCGTAATGCTTGGGTCAGCCTAAAGAACGGCAGCTCCACTATGGACACGCTGGTAGCATTGGGGACTGGCGCCGCCTGGATCTACTCAATTACGGTCAATATCTGGCCTGATATCTTCCCGATGGAAGCTCGCCATCTTTACTACGAAGCTAGCGCCATGATCATTGGTTTGATCAATTTGGGCCACGCGATGGAACAACGCGCGCGACAACGCTCGTCCAACGCGCTAGAACGCTTGCTGGATCTGGCTCCACCGACAGCGAGAGTGGTCAAGGAAGACCGTGAAGAATTGATTCCGCTGGCTGAAGTGCAACTGGGCATGACACTGCGTTTGACCACCGGTGACCGTGTGCCGGTAGACGGCGAGATCCTATCAGGAGAAGTATGGATGGATGAGGCCATGCTGACCGGCGAGCCGATTCCACAACAAAAATCGGCTGGTGATATTGTCCATGCCGGAACGGCGGTGCAAGATGGTTCGGTACTGTTTAGGGCTAATGCCATTGGCAGCCAAACCACACTGGCCCGCATTATCAAGCTGGTGCGCCAAGCCCAAAGCAGTAAACCAGAAATAGGGCAGCTTGCCGACCGGATTTCTGCGGTCTTCGTCCCGACGGTCGTTGCCATTGCGGTGCTTGCCGGTGTTATCTGGTACTTCTTCGGTCCACAGCCACAGATGGTATATACCTTGGTGGTCGCGACCACGGTACTGATTATCGCCTGTCCTTGCGCTTTGGGATTGGCAACGCCAATGTCGATCATTTCTGGTGTCGGTCGCGCGGCTGAATTTGGCGTGCTGGTGCGGGATGCTGATGCGCTACAACAGGCTAGCAATCTGAATACGCTGGTGTTTGACAAGACCGGCACACTGACCGAAGGCCGTCCGCAAGTCGTGGCTATCCATACCTTTAACGGCGTTAGTGAACAGCAAGCGTTAAGCTGGGCTGCCGCACTGGAAACCGGCTCCAATCACCCTTTGGCTCAGGCGATCTTGCAACGAGCAAAAGGCTTACCACTGCCAACTGCCAGCCAGTTCCGAACATTACGCGGCTTGGGTGTCAGCGGTGAAGTGGATGGCACGCCATTGCTACTGGGTAATGCGCCGCTGCTTGAGCAGCAGAAAGTTGATATTCATGAATTGAAAACCCTAATGAAACAACAAGCTGAAAGTGGTGCAACACCGGTCATTCTGACGGCGAATGGCAAGGTGGCGGCGCTACTGTCTATCCGTGATCCACTGCGAAACGACAGCGTCAGTGCACTGCAACGCCTGCATCAACAAGGTTATAAACTGGTGATGTTGACCGGTGACAACCCGATTACCGCCCATGCCATTGCGAAAGAAGCGGGTATCGATCACGTCATTGCGGGTGTCTTGCCTGACGGCAAAGCCGCTGCAATTAAACAGTTACAGGCCGCAGGCAATAAAGTGGCAATGGTGGGTGATGGTATCAATGATGCCCCCGCACTGGCACAGGCTGATGTCGGGATTGCTATGGGTGGAGGCAGCGATATTGCCATAGAAACCGCCGCCATTACATTAATGCGCCACAGCTTGCACGGCGTTGCCGATGCAGTTGAGTTATCCAAAGCCACTTTGCGCAATATGAAACAGAACCTACTCGGAGCATTTTTCTATAACGCACTGGGTATTCCTATCGCTGCTGGGATTTTGTATCCCTTCACCGGAACCTTGCTAAGCCCGGTGGTCGCAGGGGCAGCAATGGCGCTGTCATCAATTACCGTAGTCAGTAATGCCAACCGTTTACTGCGTTTTAAGCCTAAACAGTAAACAAAGCGATAACCTAATGGCGCACAACACTTTCTTGTGCGCCATTTAGCGTTTAGCATGAAGTCAATGCTACTTCAGGGACGCACATCAATATGGGTCAACTTCTACGTCAACTCGCCACCTTTCTCGGCATTATCTCGCCACCATCCTACCCATATCCGGGTCTGGACCTCCAATTATCTGGCGAACGCTATTTTCATTTGGTTGGCAGTATTCATATGGGCACCGAAGGGATGTTTCCGTTACCGGATATACTGCTGGATCGCCTGATTAAAGCCGATGCATTGATCGTCGAAGCTGATATCACCGTCGCTAGCTCTCCGTTTGGGCAATACCCTGATGAAGCGCCGTTGATGGATCGTTTATCCGAACAATGTTATCAGCAATTTTTGCAGCGAAGCGAAGAACTAAAATGCGATCCTCTCGATCTGGCATCACTTCCTGCCTGGCAGATTGCCTTGATGCTTCAGGCGCGACAAGCGCAAAATCTGGGACTGCGAGGAGAGTACGGTATTGACTACCAATTGCTGAATGCTGCTAAGGCACAAAGCAAGAGTATTATTGAACTGGAAGGCGCTCAGATGCAGCTTTCTCTGCTGGAAAGTCTATCGGATAGCGGTATGACGCTGCTTGAAGATACGCTCGCCCATTGGCATACCAATGCACGAATGCTGCAAACCATGATCAGCTGGTGGCTAGAACGCCAACCCTGCGACCAGATCACCACACTGAGCACAACCTTCAGCAACGATTTATATGAAATATTAATGGTTAAACGCAATCAGCTGTGGAAAAAGCGGCTAGAGGCGCTGCCTGCCGGACGTTATGTGGTTGCCGTTGGTGCATTACATTTATATGGTGAAGGAAATTTACCGACATTAATGCGTTCCGCTCATTGATAAAAAAATGGCCAATATCTCTATTGGCCAGTCAAAGAGGAATTTTCATTGTTTTAGTTATTACGTAACAACTTAGCCTCCCTGATGGTCGACTCTGTTGCCAAGTTAGGGTAGCAACCTGTGGATCGAATAAGCAACTGGCATTCATTATTATTGAGGAATATCACGTCATAATTTTGATTCTATTGAATTAATTTTTTGCTTACTAAGCCATGTTAAGCCTAACATATTAAAATCATTAAAGATTCATCAAGAATATGAACCAACACAGTCAGTTTCATTCATTATTTATCGGACATAAATCATGACTCCTGCCGTTATTTTATTAGAAAAGCAAAAGGTGACTTTCACCCTTCATCCTTATGAACACGACAGTTCAGAAACCAATTTCGGCGATGAAGCGGTTAAAAAATTAGGGCTGGATGCTCAGCAAGTTTATAAAACATTGCTGGTTGCCTTAAATGGTGATGCAAAAAATTTAGCCGTGGCAGTCACCCCTGTGGCAACCCAGTTGGATTTGAAGAAAGTGGCACGCGCTTTGGGTGCCAAAAAGGTAGAAATGGCCGATCCTCAATTAGCCCAGCGTGTGACCGGTTATCTGGTTGGCGGTATCAGCCCACTTGGACAGAAAAAACGCCTACCTACAGTGATTGATCATCAGGCTTTGCAATACGATACGATGTTTGTTTCTGGCGGTAAGCGGGGTCTGGATATTGAACTGGCACCCGCCGAGTTGAGCCGCCTGCTCAATGGTATCTTCGCGGATATTGCCAAACGAGATTAATAATCTCTATCCACCCGTTATCACTTATCTGCGTTAAATAACGGGTAAAAATAGGCACGACGATAAAGAATCGTCATGCCTATAAACGAAAGAAAACGTCGATAACTCTACTTATAAACAATCTCGCCTTTCGGCTCATAGGCCGCAGCATCTAGCGGAGAATGTTTCTCAATAAATTGTTTCAATACTTCAGCATCGATAAAGCCAGTATTGACATAACTCGGCAAGGTATCAACTCGCGGGTAGCCATCACCACCCAATGCGTTGAAATTCAGCGTCGCCATACGGTAAGTTTTATTAGCCTCCAGCGGTTTACCCTGAATGTTAATAGCGCTCACTCCAGTACCATCAGCCACTAAACCGACGTTGGCAAACTGCGCATAAGCACCTGAATCCACTTTCTTATTCGCAACAACAGCCAAATACTTCTCAATTTCGCTACCTTTCATATCTACGTAAACCAGCGTATTACCGAACGGCTGCACTTTCAGCACATCTTTATAAGTAATATCACCAGCATCAATAGAATCACGAACGCCACCGCCGCTCATGACAGCAAAATCTGCCCCAGCGCGTTCCATTTGTGCCGCAAGTAATAACCGAGCCATATTAGTTTGCTGGAAACGCACTTTACTGCGGTCGCCTTCCAACTTGCCATTAACGCTGCCAACCTTAATTTCCAGTTGCGCTTTGCCTTTATCTTCAAACGGCGTCAGCAATTTCAGCATCGCCGGATTTTCAGCAATTTCCTCGGTATAAAATACGCGTTCGCTGGTACCGTCAGCTTTCTCGATTTTCTTCTTCAGATTAACTGGAATCAATTGGTAATTAGCCAACTTCAACTCTCCGTTACGGAATGTAAAGTCAGCCCGGCCTACGTATTTTCCCCACTCATGGGCTTGAACAATCCAAGTACCATTTTGGCGATCAGGCTCACAGGCCGTACCTGGCACATAATCTACCTGTTTATGATTTTCGCTCGACATACAAACCGGATCCTGTGAGTGACCACCCACAATCATATCCAGATAACCAGCAGGCAAGCTGCGAGCCATTTCTACATCACCCGGTGCATTTGAACCGTGGTTACCATTGTCATAATGGCCCATATGGGTGGCTGCAATAATAATGTCCGGTTTTTCATCCTGACGCAGTTTTTCAACAACCTGCTTGGCTTCAACCGCTGGCACACGAAACTCAATATCGGTGAAATATTCAGGATTGCCAATTTTAGCCGTATCATCGGTAGTTAAACCAATCACCGCAATTTTGATCCCTTGTTTATCAAACAAAGCATAAGGTTTAAATAAACGTTGCTGAGTGCTTTTCTGGTAAATATTGGCGGACAGCAATGGGAAAGTCGCCCATTTTTCCTGCTGACGCAGCACACTCAAGGGATTATCAAATTCATGGTTACCGATCGCCATAGCATCGTATCCCACTAAATTCATCCCGCGAAAATCAGGCTCTGCATCCTGTAAATCCGATTCGGGTACGCCAGTATTAATATCGCCGCCGGAGAGCAATAATAAACTGCCGCCCTTTGCTACCACTTGTTGGCGAATATTATCCACTAACGTTTTTTGCGCCGCCAAACCATATTCACCGTGATCGTTCTGCCAGAAATGCCCATGATGATCATTGGTATGTAGCACTGTAATATCGTAAGTTTTATCTTTTTCCCAGGCGCTAGCCCATCCTGGGGCAAAGGCCAATGTTACGGCCAATGCACATGCTGTGGTATTTAATGAAAAACGCATGGCAAATCTCCATGTAATCGCCAAAAGCGGATCAAGTAAAAGTCTGTCTGATAAATACAGATCCGGTGATAATTCAAGATTGCAGTGAGAATCAAGGTGATACCTCGATGTAGTTTGCATTGTAACCTGATTAACCACACCAAAATTTCACATTTTTGCGATACCTGTCAAATAATGTCAGATAGAGTAAAGATCATATGATTCCATCGCTGATTCTGGCGATTTATCCTTATTCACCGGCCAGATTCAGTCTGAGTGTCCCCAAAATAGGTTTAATCGCACTGATATATCAGCCGGCAGCCTCCGCCTTGACACCACGGATCGATTTTTATACTGATAGGCAGCACTGGCGGATGTGACCAACATAAATCTGGTTTAGCCAATCTGCGAATTTTTACCACTACCGAGCACATTTTCATCCTTACCGCCAAATATTGATAATAAGTAGCAACAATCAATGATTAAAAATAGAGTAGATAGAATAAAATCAAGATCTAACATAATGGTTTTGTTGCATATAAAATCAATATAACCATAAAATAATCACTTCAATCAATTAACATGAAAATAGACGAATTTATTGAGAGAAAATGATTTTTTATCGCGCAAAGTTCACACAAATACCATAAACTGATGCTATTACTGTCAATTAACACTGCCCGAATAACAAGAAGGAGTCTGGATGCATCACTCAACACCCTTGATTACCACGATTGTAGGAGGCCTCGTTCTCGCCTTCCTCTTGGGTACACTGGCACACCGCTTGCGCATATCCCCATTGGTTGGGTATCTTGCCGCAGGGGTGTTAGCCGGGCCTTTCACGCCAGGTTTTGTCGCCGACACCTCGTTAGCGCCGGAGCTGGCTGAAATCGGTATCATTCTGTTAATGTTTGGTGTTGGGCTACATTTTTCTCTTAAAGACCTCCTCGCAGTAAAATCCATTGCTATTCCCGGCGCTATCGCGCAAATCGCGGTGGCGACGCTATTGGGTATCGGGCTCTCAAGCCTACTCGGTTGGGATTGGGTCACGGGGCTGGTCTTCGGCCTTTGCCTATCCACCGCCAGTACCGTGGTTCTGCTACGCGCACTGGAAGAAAGACAGTTGATTGACAGCCAGCGTGGTCAAATCGCTATTGGCTGGCTGATCGTCGAAGATCTGGCTATGGTACTGGCGCTGGTTCTACTGCCTGCATTCGCCGGTGTTATCGGGAGTGAAAACATCAGCTTGAGCCAGCTGTTCACTGAATTGGCCATAACCATCGGTAAAGTGATTGCCTTTATTACTCTGATGATTGTTGTTGGCCGCCGCCTGGTGCCGTGGATACTGGCTAAAACAGCCAGTACCGGCTCCAGAGAACTATTTACCCTGGCAGTGCTGGTGCTGGCTCTCGGCATTGCTTACGGTGCTGTAGGGCTGTTTGACGTTTCCTTCGCACTAGGCGCATTTTTTGCCGGTATGGTATTGAATGAATCTGAACTCAGCCACCGTGCTGCACAAGATACCTTGCCACTACGAGATGCTTTTGCCGTACTGTTCTTTGTTTCCGTCGGCATGCTGTTCGATCCGATGATTTTGATACGCGAACCTCTAGCGGTGATCGCTTCACTGGCTATCATTATTTTCGGAAAATCTGCCGCAGCCTTCCTATTGGTGCGGATGTTTGGACACTCAAAACGCACAGCATTGACCATTTCGGTCAGTTTGGCGCAAATCGGTGAGTTTGCCTTTATTTTAGCCGGTTTAGGTATTTCATTAGGGTTGATGTCAGAACATGGTCGTAACCTGGTATTGGCCAGCGCTATATTATCAATAATGCTAAATCCGCTACTGTTTAGCCTATTGGATCGCTATCTGATTAAAACTGAAACCATCGAAGATCAAATACTTGAAGAAGCGGTAGAAGAAGAAAAACAGATCCCAGTGAATTTGTGCAACCATGCTGTATTGGTGGGCTATGGCAGAGTCGGTAGTTTGCTAGGCGCTAAGCTCCATACGGCAGGTGTACCGGTGGTGGTCATTGAGAACGCCAGAACCCGGGTTACCGCATTACGCGAACAAGGTATCCATGCCGTGTTAGGTAATGCGGCCAATGTAGAAATCATGTCGCTGGCTCGTCTGGATTGCGCCCGCTGGCTGCTGCTGACCATTCCCAATGGTTATGAGGCTGGAGAAATCGTCGCTTCGGCGCGAGAAAAACGTCCTGATATTAAGATTATTGCCAGAGCGCATTATGACGATGAAGTGATCTATATTTCGGATCGTGGTGCCGATCAGGTGGTTATGGGCGAGCGTGAGATCGCCAACAGTATGCTTAATATACTAAAAGTCGATACATTAACTGAAGAAGACAAGCAGGTAGTTTACCCAAGCTAAAATAACGTGCTAACAAAGACAAAGGCCAGCAAAATTGCAGGCCTTTTGTCGATATGGTTTTCACTCACTGCGCGCAGATTAACGTTCCCAGTAAGACTCTTCCAAGCTATCTTCCCGCTCCGGTAAACCGCGTGTCAAACGGGGAGAATGCTGATTAAGCACCTGATAACTTACGCGGTTGGCATATTTGCAGACCTGAGCCAACGATGAATAACTAAGATAACTGCGAACATGCTTACTGGAGTTAGGAACATTATTACGATGATAGCCATTAGCAGCAATATCATGTAATACAGCAGACAATGCGCCATCCCCTGCTCCATTAGTATTCATTATTTTCTCAGGGCCACCCATATAAGGCGCAATGTGGGAATAAATCTTAAATGGATTTTCACAATGCTGCTTCCTCATTGCGCGGCTAAATTCATAACGATTAAATTCAGCAATGGTTCCCGGTAGTAAAGGATGCTGAGTCTGACGCTTACCCGCCTCCTCGGTATAACCCGCCATATACAGGCCACTAGGCCCCGCAGTACACAAAACCAGATCAACCCAGTCCAGTGCCATATCTGCCGCCATCAGCGGATCACTTAATCCGGTCAATTCCAGTGCTTCATCTTCATTCATTGCCAGAATAGAAACGTGCTCATCCAAAAAGTCGCGCCACCATTGGGGATTATCTGCAATAACATATTTTGTTCCTAACGTCAGTACGACAGGAACCTGATGTTTCTTGGCATAGATAATTGCCTGCATCGTCGCTTCTGGCATCGGCTCACCGGGCTTGCAACGCACCAGATAAGCAGTAAGAACCAGTGCAGATGCACCAGATAAGCAGTAAGAACCAGTGCAGATGCACCAGCAATCACCGCTTCCGGAATACTTTCCGGGCGTAACTTATTCATTTGCCCAGGACTGATCGCGAAAGTACGTTCGCCATTTTCCGTTATCAAGGTAAAACAACGACCAATTGCACCATCAACCGCTTGCAAGTAATTCAGATCAGTACGACTTGAGGTATTACACAGATAGCGGTAGGCGTAGCTGCCAATTTTGATATTGCTGCACATGGTGCCTAACAAAACCGATCTATCATCAGCCAAAACTGAATAGTTGTGTAATGTATTACCAATAGTCCCGCCAGCAAACTCATGAGTAATCAAACCGTTATCGGTTAACTCCTGATACAGGGCTTCGGCAACATCATCTTCAATGACGAGAGAATGCCCTTGGCTTAACCCGTAGCGCTGAATAAACCCTTCATCGACTTTAGCTTCAATATCAACCAAGGTTTGATCGATACCCACGATATAAGAAGTGCTTACTTCATTCTCGGTTTGTACTTGCGTTTGCTGCAACAGTGGATCGCGAGCATTGACCGGGAAATAGTGTTTGGACTTACGTTTACCAGGAAATTTCATGGTTTTGATCGGCAGTGTGAAGATGAAAAGGACGGGAATTTTAGCATAAGGGAAGACTATAAGTATAATCGGCTAATATTAGTGCGGAGATAACGACCCGTACAAAAACCAATATCGCTGGATCGTCGGTTCATACCTTGATTTATAAAAAAATGGCCAGGAAGAAAAACCTGCCTGGCCGTTAAATCAATCAGTGAGATCCAATACTATTTATTCTTTCGTGTTAGCCAACTTCAGCATCTCTTCTTCCTGACGCTCACGTTCACTGACAAAGTGACCAACCAAAACAAACCCAACCGAACCAACAAGGCCAGCCAGAGCAAACAGAACCATAATCAGCCCACGTTTAGGCGCATCTCTTTTAGTTGGCTCCGTTGGTTGCTGCAAATACTTAAATGGCACCACATCCACTTTAGGGATTTCCAGCGCATTTAGCTTATCCAAATACAACTTACGATTGAGCAGGTCAGCATTGACCGTCGTAAGATCAGTAATAGACTTCTCAATTTCCAATTTGCGATTGAGTGCATCAGCGCCCATTGTAATAGGAAAATCAGGATCATCACTAATCTGTGAACCACTGCTATAAACCGGTTTTTTAATGCCCGCAACATCCGCTATAGAAGAAGCATATTTTAGGCGCTCGATCTTCACTTCATGGCTATTTTTAGCACGCAGCAGATCAAGAGAATACTTATCTGTCGCCATTCCTTTAGCTAAATCGACCGCACGCTGTATTTTCAGGTTAACATCAGCGTTTACTGTACTGTTAACAAAATTGATATAACCTTGCAGAAGATCACGAGCATCTACCGCAGTGGAGGCACTGTAGGATAACTTATAATAACGATATTCGTTGTCATTGCCTGACTTATCCTTTATAGGGTTAATTGAACCAATACTATTGTTAACTATGTTTTCAATTACCGCACGCCTTTCAATAGCATCTTCCGGACTATCTTTCATCATTTGTTTAAAGTAATCAGTATTGATTAAATACTGTTCTCTTAAGTCTTGAGAATCAAAATTTTGTTTAAATGTTGATAACAGATAATTTGAAGTTATACCAAGGTTAATATCTAATACAGCAAGATTGATAGTAATCTTATCTAAAACCTGAAGTTGTTCCTCACCAGCTGGGACGATGATGGAGGTACTGGTCCATTTTTGGGGAAGTATATAAGAAACAACCAAACCACTAATTAAAAAAATTAGTGTTACTAATATTATTTTAAGCTTTGATCTAAAAATAATAGTAAACAGTTCAAAAATATCAATTTCATCTTTTGAAGAAGACATATCTGAAAAACCATAATTATTCGGTTTCGGTGAAGCAGGGCCATTATGTCTAATTTCATTACTCATTAATTATTGCCTTTATAAATAATAATAAAGAATATTTATTTTGCTTACTATTTTTCAGCAAGGAAGCCATAGTCACCTTGCGATAAGAATATATTAAAATATATTATATATATCCAACAATCAACTCCTCCAGCAAATCTATATGCGCCACATCATCATTCAGAGCTGGAATATATTCAAACTTTTCACCGCCTGCGTGGAGGAAAATCTCGCGATTTTGTTCCTTTATTTCTTCCAGTGTTTCTAGGCAATCCGCCGAAAACCCGGGGCAAATCAATTGAATATGCTTAATGCCTTGAGCAGGTAAACTCTTTAAGGTTTCATCAGTATAGGGGGTTAACCAGGGTTCGCGACCAAATCGTGATTGATAAGTCATCATAATTTGTTCTGCTGGCAGCGGCAGTGCCGCTGTGAGCGCTCGAGAGGTATCCTCACAACGCAGTGGGTAGTCATCGCCGAGTTGCGCGTAACGCTTGGGAATTCCGTGGAAGGAAAGTATTAATCGGTCTGGCAGGCCATGCTGTTCAAAGGAACGCTCTACACTTTGCTTTAATGCAGAGATGTACGCAGGATGTTCTGCATAATCACGAATGAAACTGACGGAAGGCAAGCGGCGATAGTTTTTCAATATCCGCGCGACAGCATCCCAAACAGCGGCACTGGTCGAACAGGAGTATTGCGGATAGAGCGGCAAAACCACCAGTTTGGTGATACCTTGTGCTAATAATTTCTCAATCGCTTCGGGCAAACTGGGTGAACCGTAACTCATGCCCAGTTCAACCGGCGTATCGGGCATCCGCGCTGCGAGTGCTTTTTGCTGCCGACGGCTGAAGACCAGCAATGGTGAGCCTTCATCCATCCACACCGACTGATAAAGCTTTGCAACGCGCGGGGAACGTATCGGCAATATTATGCCCCGCAGTAACGGCCACCAAAGCAAAGGTGAAGTATCAACCACTCGACTATCGCTAAGAAACTCAGCTAAATAGCGTTTTACCGCCTGAGCGGTTGGGGCATCTGGCGTTCCCAGATTAACCAATAAGACCCCCAATTTGCTTTGCATAAGTCTGTTCCCTTAACTATCAATTGCAGCCGATTAACAATGTCAGAGATCACTCTTACTCATAACCTAATGATTAACAAATAAGAAAGGCGACCCATGGCCGCCCTCTCTGGTATACCCATTATATTAGCCCAGAATTGTCGCCAATTCAGCGCTAACTTCAGAAACGTTACGGGTTCCGTCTAATTTAAAGTACTGGGTATGGCCCGCATCAGCTTCTTGACGATAGTAGGAAACTAATGGTGCAGTTTGCTGATGATATTCAACCAAACGTTTGCGAACAGTATCTTCCTGATCGTCTTTACGCAGGGTTAATTCATCACCGGTTGCATCATCTTTATTTTCAACTTTAGGTGGGTTGAATTTAATGTGATAAACGCGACCAGACGGCGCATGCACACGACGACCAACAATACGTTCAACAATCAGTTCGTCTGGAACATCAAATTCCAGCACGTAATCGACCTTGATACCAGCTTCTTTCATTGCATCTGCTTGAGGAATGGTACGTGGAAAACCATCAAGCAAGAAACCGTCGCGGCAATCGTCCTGGGTAATACGTTCTTTTACCAAAGCGATAACCAGTTCGTCTGTAACCAACTTGCCAGCATCCATGATTTCTTTGGCTTTCAAGCCTAATTCTGAACCGGCTTTAACAGCTGCGCGCAACATATCGCCAGTAGAGATTTGCGGAATACCGTACTTCTCCATGATGAATTGCGCTTGAGTTCCTTTACCAGCGCCCGGAGCGCCCAGCAGAATGATACGCATTGCGTAAATCCCCTTGCTATGTAGTTTTTCTATGTGTTTTTACTAGAATGAAATCGAAATTACAGAAAACGCGTAACCATACCATTTCTACGGGGGTTGGCTCAAGGCACCTTGCCTGAGGAGCTAGCAGAGGAAATGAGGTTAACTAGATGGATTTTGCAGAGAAAGGTCGTGATTGCGTGGCTAAATGCCCCTAACCAAGCCTTTGGTCAGGGGCGATAGCATTACAAATTAGGCTGTCAGTAGCTGATTCATGCGGCGAATAAACTGGTTAGGGTCATCCAAAGTACCGCGCTCTGCCAACAATGACTGATCCAGCAGTAGCTCGATCCACTCAGCGAATTGACTATCATCACCGATATCAGCAGCACGTTTTACCAAGCCATGCTCAGGATTTAGCTCAAAGATGTACTTCACTTCTGGCGCCTGTTGGCCAGCAGCGGCGAACAGTTTGGCCATTTGCGTGCTCATCTCGTCAGCCTCTGTCGTCACAATGGCTGGAGTATCGGTCAGACGATGGGTCAGACGGACATCTTTCACTCGCTCCCCCAGCAGAGTCTTCACGCGTTCAACGAATGGCTCCAGCGCTTTTTCCGCTTCCTGCTGTTCTGGCGTTTCTTCATCGGCCAGTTTTTCCAGAGATTCATCGGCTTTACTGACGGATTGGAACACTTTGCCATCGAATTCGGTCAGATAGCTCATCATCCACTCGTCAATGCGATCGGAGAGCAACAGCACTTCAATGCCTTTCTTACGGAACAGTTCCAGATGTGGGCTGTTCTTCGCTGCGGCATAGCTGTCGGCAGTGATGTAGTAAATCTTATCCTGCCCTTCCGCCATACGGCTGACATAATCTTCCAGCGAAACAGTTTGCACTGAGCTGTCGGTATGAGTTGAAGCAAAGCGTAGCAGTTTAGCAATAGTTTCTTTATTGCTGCCGTCTTCTGCCGGACCTTCTTTCAGAACCATACCAAACTGCTGCCAGAATTTCTGATACTGTTCTGCATCATCTTTTGCCAGTTTTTCCAGCATTTGCAGGACACGTTTGGTTAATGCACTACGCAAATTCTGGGTAATACGGCTGTCTTGCAGAATTTCACGCGAGACATTCAACGGCAAATCGTTGGAATCGATCAGGCCGCGAACAAAGCGCAGATAATTCGGCATAAACTGTTCTGCGTCATCCATGATGAAGACTCGCTGAACGTACAGTTTTAGGCCATGTTTGTGATCGCGGTTCCACATATCAAAAGGTGCCTGCGCCGGGATATACAGCAAGCTGGTGTACTCCTGCTTGCCTTCTACACGGTTATGGCTCCAGATCAATGGATCGGTAAAATCATGGGCGATATGCTTATAGAACGCTTTATATTCGTCATCGCTGATTTCTGATTTACCACAGGTCCATAACGCTTTGGCTTTATTGATTTTTTCCCAAGTAGCGCTGCCGTCTTCTTCATTTTTGCTTTCGATTTCTACCGGCAGTGCGATGTGATCAGAATATTTGCCGATCACTGAACGCAAACGCCAGTCATCCAGGTATTCATCTTCCCCTTCACGCAGGTGCAGGATGATTTCGGTACCACGATCTTCTTTGGTGATGTCGGCGAGGGTGTAATCGCCCTCACCTTCAGATTCCCAGAACACACCAGCATCAGCCGGGGCACCCGCCGCACGGGTTCGAACCGTGACTTTATCGGCTACGATAAAGGCCGAATAGAAACCGACACCAAACTGACCAATCAGTTGGCTGTCTTTGGCTTGATCGGAACCAATAGATTCCAAGAATGCTTTGGTGCCTGATTTGGCGATAGTACCAAGGTTATCAATCACCTCGTCGCGGCTCATACCAATGCCGTTATCGCTCAACGTCAGGGTGCGTTTTTCTTTATCGCAGGACAGACGAACACGCAGTTCGCCGTCACCTTCATATAATTCCGGGGCAGAAAGCGCACGAAAACGCAGCTTGTCGGCGGCATCTGAGGCGTTTGAGATTAACTCGCGCAGGAAAATTTCTTTATTGGAGTAAAGCGAGTGAATCATCAAATGAAGCAATTGCTTTACTTCAGACTGAAAACCACGGGTTTCTTGACCTTTCATACTCATTAGTTACCTCAATCCAAATTACCATGCAGGCGGATATAGTCGAATGATGGAGATCAGATGGGGGTTGTAACGCGGTGTTTCAAGTCTAAAAAGTGAAGTTAGCGAGAAAAAATGCATAAGCAGGGGCGACGTGATCATCAATAATAAATCGTCGCCTGACCTGAATTAAAAATCAGTACTTGAACGGATGTCGCCCGGCCAAAGAGTGTGACAGTGTGGTGCCATCGACCATTTCAAGCTCGCCACCCACGGGGACTCCGTGTGCGATTCGGCTGGCCAACACGCCATATTGCCCACACATCTGCCCAATATAGTTGGCGGTCGCATCCCCTTCCACCGTTGGGTTGGTGGCCAGGATCACTTCACTAAGGGTTTCGCTGGATAAGCGTTGCTCTAACCGATCCAAGCCAATATCAGCAGGACCGATACCGTCCAGTGGTGACAGATGTCCCATCAGGACAAAATAGCGTCCACCAAACTGCCCGGTTTGTTCGATAGCATGTATATCTGCCGGGCTTTCCACGACACAAATCTGTCCGTTTTGCTGACGACGGGGATTAGCACAAATAGTGCAGCTGTCCTGCTCGGTAAAAGTACGGCAATCCGCACAATGCCCGATCTCAGACATTGCACGGGTTAATGCCTGAGCCAGGCGCATTCCACCGCTGCGATCACGCTGTAGCAGGTGGAATGCCATACGCTGCGCCGATTTCGGACCAACGCCCGGTAAGCAGCGCAGCGACTCCATTAATGTTTCAAGGAGCGGGCTGGTTTGCATCAGAATGGCATCTTGAAGCCCGGTGGCAATTGCATACCACTGGATACGGAAGCCATTTTTTCTTTTTGCGTTTCATCAATGCGACGTGCAGCGTCGTTTAATGCAGCAGCAATCAGATCTTCCAGCATTTCTTTATCGTCTTCAACCAACAGACTAGGATCGATTTCAACACGGCGACAGTTATGCGCACCGTTAATCGTTACTTTAACCAAGCCCGCGCCAGATTCGCCGGTCACTTCCAATTTGGCGACTTCTTCCTGCATCTGCTGCATTTTTTCCTGCATCTGCTGGGCTTGTTTCATTAAATTGCCAATACCGCCTTTACCAAACATAGTCTTCTCTCACTGCAAGGGCCGCGTCTGTGCACCATGCACTTACCGCAGCGATTAAATTGGTCGGATACTTTCATCATCCAAATCTGCGTCGAAGAATCGGCGCAAAGTCTGAATGTTCTTATCCGTATTAATTGACTGACGCGCTTGCGCCAGTTTTTCTTCATAAATAGCCTGTCGCCATTCCAATGGTGTCAGTTCCGCTGGATTGTCGTCTTCAATCACGCTCAGTTCAACCGGACTGCTATACAGTCCACTGAGTGCTTCAGCCAGCACTTTTTGTGCCGACGGCGAATTCAAATGGCGCTGAGACGAACGCAGGTGCAAGCAAATATTACCCGGTTCTATCTGTTGTTTAAATGCATTCAGCGCCAACTGCTGCACCAATTTAGGAATTTGTAGCTGATGAATCTCTGCCGCCCAAGGATCGCGAAGAATAGCTTCTTCCGCCAGTTTGGCTGACAGTTCCGGCGTTTTTTCATGCTCTAATGCCGAGCGTAGCGCTTTTGGCGTCGCCGCCGGTTCAGGCGCAGCTTCTGGTTCATTTTGCGCCTTCCAACGGTAAGCCTCTTTCTTGGCTGGCTTACTATCAATGGCTTTGGCCGCCTGACGCTGCTGACTACGCTCAGTCACTGAAGCCAGTCGCTCCAGGGCTGAGATTGCCGGCCGCGCTTTGTCAGGCGCTGCCGGCTCATTCTTTTTTGGGCTGGATGTCCCTTGCTGCCGTAACAACTGGGTTCGCGCCTGTAGTAGCTGAGCGGTTGATTCCGGCACCGATGCTGGTGGTGACGTTTCTACCGGGGCGGTCACAGCGACAACTGGCGGTGGAGCGGCATGGTGCGACGGTATTGTATGCATCGGCGCACTAATGTTCGGCTGAACCTGCGGTACAATTTCAGGTTCCGCAATCATCGCTTTGGGATGAAATGCCAGCGCCCGAAGCAATGTCATTTCTACGCCCATACGGCGATCGGGAGCATATGCCAACTCTTTACGCCCCACCAGCAACGTTTGGTAGTAAAGCTGGATATCCGTCGGTGGCAAGGTGCGCGCCAGCTCACGTAAACGCGGTTCTACCGCTACATAATGGTTATCCAGCATGGATGGCAATAGCTGAATCATGGCAACACGGTGCAATAAACTGAGGGTTTCAACCAACAGGTTTTCCCAGTCAACGCCCCGCGATGCGGCCTGTTCGACTTGCGCCATAACGCGAGCGCCATCGGCACTGACCAAGGCTTCGATAATCGCGAGGGGTTGTTCATCATCCAGCGTACCGAGCATCTGGCTGACTGTGGCGGTGGTAACCTGCCCCTGCCCCATAGATACGGCCTGATCGGTCAGGCTCAAAGCATCACGCATACTGCCATCGGCTGCCCGCGCCAATAACTGCAACGCACGAGCATCGCTATCTATTTGTTCAGCTTGCAGCACTTTTTCAAGCTGGGTACGAATTTGCTCCACATCCAGCGCTTTTAAATGAAATTGCAGGCAGCGGGAAAGGATCGTTACCGGTAATTTCTGCGGATCGGTGGTGGCCAATAGAAATTTGACATGTGACGGCGGCTCTTCCAGCGTTTTCAACAGTGCGTTGAAACTGTGGCGGGAAAGCATATGGACTTCATCGATCAGATAAACTTTAAAACGCCCACGCGCTGGCGCGTATTGCACGTTGTCCAGCAGTTCACGGGTATCTTCTACCTTAGTGCGCGACGCGGCATCGATTTCGATCAGATCGACAAAACGCCCCTGCTCAATCTCCAGGCAGTTGGCGCATTTGCCACAAGGTGTGGCAGTTATCCCGGTTTCGCAGTTCAGTCCTTTCGCCAATAAACGGGCAATGGAAGTCTTACCGACACCGCGAGTGCCAGAGAAAAGATAGGCGTGATGAATGCGTCCTAACGAAAGGCCATTAGCCAGCGCTGTCAGGACATGTTCCTGACCAACAACTTCAGCAAAAGTTTGGGGACGCCACTTGCGGGCAAGGACCTGATAGCTCATTAATACTTCATCGCTGAGATTGAGAAGACAGTTTATACATGAAAAACAAAAATATGCTGTAGACTATATTTTATACTATTTTGTTTTCATTCGCGTTCTATACCAAAGCATGGGAATGCTTATACCGGCATAATCTATCACTATACTGTACCAGTAGGTTGATTGTCATTCCTATTACTTTGAACCGCACCTTGCAGCAAGACTCGTCATCAGAACAGATGCAAAGCTGATTTTCCACGATGGCTGGTCAATCATCACACAAGTTCACTCTGGTCTTCGCGGCTATTTATTGGTGTAGGCTAAAGCGAATACGCACTAATAATCCCCCCAGCGTTTCACCGAAAAGTAGCTCGGGATGGCTTTGGTGATAATTCGCAATATCTTTCACCAGTGCCAATCCCAATCCGGCTCCCGGCTGGTCACCGACATTATCCAGGCGGTGAAAAGGGATTAGCGCTTGCGCGGTTTCATCCTGTGCGATGCCTGGGCCGCTATCTTCTATTTCCAAAATGCACTGTTGGGCGCTTTTATCCTGACGCAAACGTGCAGTGACCGTTCCCTGCATCGGAGTATATTTCAGCGCATTATCCAGCAAATTATCACAAAGCTCGCTCAGTAATAGTCCATCGCCCTGAATGTTGAATTCCTCCGTGCTTTCATAACCCAGATCGATCAATTTATGCCGGGCCTGTGGCAAGCGGGCAAAACAGGCATCACGAAGTACCTGGGAAATATTCACCGGCTGTAACGTTCGTTCCACCACTTTAATGCGGGATAGCTGCAATAACCGGTCGGTTAGCGCTACGGTGTTATCCAGTGTGTGGCTCATGGCTTGTAGGCTTTCGCGCCACTGTGAGGGCGCGTGGCTGGCCAAGGCTACTGCCACCTGAGTTTTTAGTACCGCCAGCGGTGTCCGCAATTGGTGTGAAGCATCAGCGCTAAATCGTCCCTGACGTTCAACCATCTCTCTCAATCGTTGAATATAACGGTTGAATGCCAGTAATAATGGTTCCATTTCTGACCAAGGCAATATCATCGGCAGCGGGGTTAATTCACCGGGATCGCGCCTTAACATTAGACCGGATAATTGACGCAGCGGTTTAAGGATGCGCTTTAATAGCAGATAGGCCAGCGCCAAAGTCAATACCACCAGCACCCCTTGGGTCAGCACGGCTGAAACCATGATTTGTTGTGCCAAACTGTGCCGTGATGCCAGGGTTTCAGCCACCAATACCAAAGCCATGCCCATGACACCCGCTTCGTTAATCGGTTGATAGAGTGCAGCAACGCGAATCGGCTTTCCGTCATAATTGGCATCATAAAAATGGACTAATGCAGGATAAATATTGGAGCGGGATGTGTTGGGCGGCAGCGGCGGTAAATCATCATAACCCGCGATGCTTTTGCCTTCAGGCGTGATCACCTGATAGTAAAGCTGGTCATTCATATTGCGTTCAAAACTATCCAGCACAATATAGGGTACATCCACGTCCAGCTTGCCATTTCTGACCAGCAAACGCTCAGCAACGGTGCGAGCCGATGCCAACAAGGTGCGGTCATAAGCCAGCGTCGCCGCATTCATGGCGCTGATATAATGGGTATAGATTGAGATGCCACCCAAGATTAATAACGGTAAACCAAAAAACAGCAACAATTGATGAAATAGCGAGCGCGGCGTTTGCAGTCCATAGCACCTAGCCTTGGACATGGTTGCATTCCAGACTATAACCCAAGCCACGCAGCGTGATAATGGCGACATCAGTGCCCTGGAGTTTTTTGCGAACCCGGTGTACGTATAACTCGATGCTTTCGGGGTTGGCCTCATCCGACAAAGTGAAAATCTGTTCAAAAAGCTGCTGTTTCGCCACAGGTCGGCCACGACGATGCATTAAGGTCGTCAAGACCGCCGACTCTCGAGGCGTGAGTGCCAATGGTTTGTTATCCAACAAGAAATAACCTTCGTCGTGATAAGTCAGTGAGCCAAACTGCAACGCCTGCTGCGTCACGCCTACACTTCGACGTAGTAAAGCGCGGATACGAGCTTCCAGTTCGTCGAGCTCAAAAGGTTTGGTCAGATAGTCATCGGCACCGGAATTCAGCCCTTTCACTCGATCAGCGACATCCGTGCGAGCCGTGAGTAACAATACGGGCAGAGTTTGACCGCGTTTACGTAAGCGCGCTAACAGTTCTAATCCATTTAATCGTGGCAAGGCCACATCCAGCACCACCAAGGCATATTTTTCGTGTTGCAGTAAATGATCCGCCTCAATGCCATCGTTCGCCACATCCACAGCAAAGCCCACATGAGTCAATGCCTTCTGCAACCAGTGAGATAATTCAGGGTGATCTTCCACCAACAAGATACGCATAATGTCACATCCTGTACTTTTTCCTGTCCATTGAAAGGTAACTGAAAGGTTATTGCTTTAACAATTTAGTAACCTCGCAATCGCGGGAAAGCTCACAGTTTGTAATAAAATAATCTGGGGAACGACATGAAAAATATAATTATCCGTGCTTTCACCACTTCTGTTCTGATTTTTGCCGCGCAAAACGTGCTGGCGATGGATCCACCAAAACGCACCGAATGTATCGCACCCGCCAAACCCGGTGGTGGTTTTGACCTTACCTGCAAACTCATTCAGGTTTCACTACAAGAAACCAAAGCCATTGATCGCCCAATGCGGGTGACTTACATGCCCGGTGGCGTCGGTGCCGTGGCCTATAACGCCATCGTGGCACAACGTCCAGCCGAATTCGGCACCGTTGTCGCCTTTTCTGGCGGTTCGCTACTTAATCTGTCACAGGGCAAATTTGGTCGTTACAACGCCAATGATGTGAAGTGGTTGGCCGCGATCGGAACTGACTACGGCATGATCGCCGTACGCAGTGATTCTCCGTACAAAACCCTGAAAGATCTTATGGATGCATTTAAAAAAGATCCAAATAGCGTGGTATTTGGTGCTGGTGCCTCTATTGGGAGCCAAGACTGGATGAAAACCGCGCTGCTGGCGCGCGAAGTGGGCGTGGACCCACACAAAATGCGCTATGTCGCCTTTGAGGGCGGCGGCGAACCGGTAACAGCACTGCTGGGTAACCACATTCAGGCCGTTTCAGGTGATTTAAGCGAGATGGTGCCTTATTTAAGCGGCGATAAACTGCGGGTGCTGGCGGTCTATGCCGAACAACGCCTGCCGGGTCAATTAGCCGATATTCCTACCGCCAAAGAACAGGGTTTCAATTTGGTCTGGCCGATCATTCGTGGTTTCTATGTTGGACCAAAAGTCAGCGATGAAGAATATCAATGGTGGGTGGATACCTTTAACACCCTGATGAAAACCGAAGAATTTAAAAAACAACGCGATATGCGCGGATTGTTCGAATTCAACATGACGGGTCAAGCGCTGGATACTTACGTCAAGCAGCAGGTTGAGCTGTATCGTGAGCAGGCTAAAACCTTCGGCCTAGCCAAGTAATTAAGGGGAAAGAACATGAGCGACCGCATTTTCGCCGGTATCTGGATTCTTTTATGTGTCAGTGGATTGTTTATCGGTTGGGGAATTCAAAGCGAGTACAGCTACGAACCGCTGGGGCCAAGGCCTTTCCCTATCACCATTTTGGCGCTGATGGCGCTGTGCGCGGTATTACTGCTGTTACGTAAACCCGACGTGGTGTTGTGGTCACCTGGCAAGGTATTACAGCGCCTGCTGGTTATGATCATCACGCTAGTGCTCTATGCCTGGAGTTTCGAATGGCTTGGATTTCCACTGGCTACCGCGTTACTCACCTTCAGTATCGCACGGTTATTTCAAGCCAGTTTGATTCAGGCGCTGCTGTCAGCAGTCACCATCGGCGTTTCGCTATTCTACGCCTTCGATTATTTACTGGATGTCACCCTACCGCTCGGCGTATGGCTGAACTAACGAGGCAATGATGGAAACCTGGATGTATTTATCTCAAGGGTTTGAAGTGGCACTAGTGCCGCAAAACCTGATGATTGCCTTGATTGGCTGCTTTATTGGCACCATTGTTGGTTTGCTACCCGGACTGGGGCCAATCAACGGTGTCGCCATCTTGCTGCCGCTGGCTTTCGCCTTAAAACTGCCCGCTGAATCGGCACTGATATTATTGGCAACAGTCTACATTGGCTGCGAGTACGGCGGGCGCATCTCGTCAATATTGCTCAACGTTCCTGGTGATGCCGCTGCGATTATGACCGCACTTGATGGTTATCCCATGGCTCAACAAGGGCGTGCCGGGGTTGCGCTGTCTATTTCGGCGGTTAGTTCTTTTGTAGGTTCATTAATCGCTATCGGTGGAATCATTCTATTTGCACCGCTATTGGCTCAATGGTCATTATCCTTTGGACCGGCAGAATATTTTGCCTTAATGGTTTTCGCCATCGCCTGTCTTGGCAGCATGATGAGCCAAAACCCGCTGAAATCATTACTGGCAGCATTAATTGGTTTGGGTCTGGCAACCGTGGGAGTCGATGCCAACACCGGGGTTTATCGATTCACTTTTGACAGTGTCCATCTTTCTGACGGTATCCAGTTTATTGTGGTCGTGATTGGGCTGTTCTCCGTCAGCGAGATCCTGCTGATGCTGGAAAGTACCAGCTCGGGACAAAAACTGGTGAGGAAAACCGGACGATTGTTGTTTAATCGCAAAGAAGCAGCAGAGTGTGTTGGGCCAACGCTGCGTTCCTCTGTGATTGGTTTCTTCGTCGGAATTTTACCCGGTGCCGGAGCCACCATCGCCAGCGCACTGACTTACATGACGGAGAAAAAAATCAGTGGGAATAGCGACAGCTTCGGTAAAGGCGATATTCGCGGTGTAGCAGCACCCGAAGCAGCTAACAATGCCTCTGCCTGCGGCTCATTTATTCCGATGCTGACACTGGGCGTTCCTGGTTCAGGCACCACGGCAGTCATGATGGGCGCACTGACACTGTATAACATCACGCCCGGCCCTGCGATGTTCACCGAACAACCAGATATTGTCTGGGGGCTGATTGCCTCACTGTTGATTGCTAACGTAATGTTGCTGTTGATGAACCTGCCTCTGGTCGGTTTTTTCACCCGCATGCTCACGATCCCCCTATGGTTCCTGGTACCCGCAATCGCCGCAGTGTCAGCGGTTGGCGTCTATGCGGTCCACAGTACTACCTTCGATCTGGTACTGATGGTGGGGCTGGGAATCTTTGGCTATCTACTGAGAAAAATGAACTTCCCGATGTCGCCACTGATTCTGGGGTTTGTGCTGGGAGAAATGCTCGAGCAGAATTTACGTCGCGCACTGTCGATCAGTAATGGGGATTTCGGTATTTTGTGGAGTGGCGCTATTGCACAAACCTTGTTGGGTTTGGCTGTCGCCGTGCTGTTGTTGCCTCTGCTACTGAAGCGCTGGCGCAAACATCGGCAGAACACACTAACTCGAGTGGAGTGATAACCACAGATTGATAACAAAAAACGGCCTCTACCTATATCGGCGAGGCCGCACTTTTTCGAATGGGAATTAATGTCCGTCGAAAGACACCAGGCTGTAACACTCAATGCCTTGTTCAGTCAGACGTTTTTCACCACCCAGTTCCGGCAGGTTGATAATGAATGCCGCAGCAACCACTTCTCCCCCTAGACGTTGAATCAGCGTCGCCGTTGCTTCAATCGTGCCGCCGGTAGCCAGTAAATCGTCAATGACCAGAACTTTATCACCCTTCTTAATGCTGTCGGTGTGTATTTCCAGCGCATCGGTGCCGTATTCTAATTCATAGCTTTCACTGATGGTTTCGCGTGGCAGTTTGCCCGGTTTGCGAACCGGCACAAAACCGACGCCCAGTGCCAGCGCAACCGGTGCTCCAAACAAGAAGCCACGGGCTTCGGTACCAACAACTTTAGTAACGCCAGCGTTCAAATAACGCTCAACCAACATTTCAATGCTGGAGGCATAGGCCAAAGGGTTGTCCAACAGACTGGTAACATCACGGAACAGTATCCCTGGTTTTGGGTAGTCAGGAATGGTTTGAATGCTGTCTTTAATATACTGGAGCTGCTGTGCTGTATTAGGTGCGGTAGCGGTCATAATTTGTGCCTGATAAAACTACTGTTCATACTGAAACGCGGCCACCCGATGCCAATCAAACACCGCCGGGAAAAATACATCCCACCCCTTTTTAACGCTCTGAAAAGAGCCAACGAGGCAATCCGCGTACGAAAACGCTCAAATCTATTCAAACTGTGGATAAAATGCAACTGGTGCCCGACGATCAGCGCCGTTTTTGTTGCGATAAGTCAATAACTGGCATTCTCAGCATGAATATTAATAAAACGATCAGCATCGTCACTAACAGTACCCTTACCCACCAAATTTTTACCAGCCAGAGCGAGACGGCAAAAGTGAAAACAGTCACCAATACTGCCTTCCATTTGGTACCCGGCGGTAATGCCCGATGCTGTTGCCAGCTACGAATATAGCTGCCAAACCATGAGCGATAGAGTAACCATTGATGAAAACGTGGTGAAGAGCGGGCAAAGCACCAAGTGGCTAATAGCAAGAATGGCGTAGTTGGCAGCAACGGCAGTACGACACCCAGCGTGGCGAGCACCACAGCGATCCATCCTAAAATGATTAATAGCCAACCAGACATAAGATCCCTTGATTTGATGCCACGATTATGTGCCTTGAATGCTAATCATTACTTTATCATTAACTCGATTCACCTACAGCGTGATTAATCGATCAATTTATCCCCCCAGAGTCTTATCCCTTGTTTCCTGCGGGGTTCAAAGGCAAGCTAGCCTCAGAGCCATCAGGAGAATATGCCATGAGCACAGAAAAATTATTACAGGTGCTTGAAAATCAGGTAGAAGCGCTGTCGGCAGACATTGCCCCTCAGGCTCACACGCCAACGACACAGGCACGATTCGATCAACTGTTGTTCAGCAACCACGGCACCCGTTTACGGGATTATCTGCAGGAAGTGCGCAAGAACCTCGCGCAGTTGAAACAAGTTGTCGCCGAACAACGATCCGAACAAGTCGCTTTTTTAGCGGAAAAACTGGTCGCGCAAATTTCCGCCTTACAGCGAGAGTTGGCAACCCAGACGCTGCGTAAAGCGCAGCCTAAACCGCGCATGGTTAGCCAAGATCCGTATCATAAACTGGCTGAACATCAGGATTATGAGCGGCGCATCATCGCCATGATTCAGGATCGTGAAAGCCAGTTAGGGCAGCAGACCCGACTGGTCGATCAGCAACGGATACAACAAGAGTTGGCGGCGTTGGAAGGCCGCTTAATGCGTTGCCGTCAGGCGTTACTACGTATCGAACGTAGTATTGAACGAAAAGAAAACGGTTTTTGAAGGCTAGTCACATTTGCACAACTGATGATTACGTAATCATCAGTTATTATCTATAATGGTATTCGAATTTACTGACAGATAACCCGGATTGATTCACCATATAAATAACCTGAGCGTTTGAGCGGCGATAGCGCCAAGCCCAGTCACTCTCGTCATTCAGGATAATGTGCCGCTGGGTTTACCCGATTTGCTGGCAATCCATACTCTGTCGCGGAAAAGCACGACACACACTTCGTCGATGCCATATTGAAATACTTAACTCAAACTGAAACCCAAATGTTGGCCCATATGTCAGTCGAACACGCCCCACCAGAACTGCAACTGGCGGTAGATTTAATCTATCTGCTGGAGTGCAACGAGATAGCGCCGGAAACAGCGTTGGCGGCACTGGAAATTGTTAAACGTGACTATCAGCAAAAGCTGATTCATCGTCGTCAGGAATAATTTTCCGACTTGGCGGTTTCCAACCCTGTCGCGCCCAAAAAAAGACGAAACCGCATTGGTTTCGCCCTCATTCGTTTATCTTTTTATCCCGCATGCGGTAAGACGGCGACTATCTGCCGCCCTTCAACGGTTACACCGCCGGTTGTTGACGCCCATGATCTGACGACGGATTAATCGGACGACTGACTTCCTGCACTTCTGAGCCATCGGCCTTGTGCAAATAGACCTCAAGCTGGTTAAATGCAATATTAATATCGTTTTCCCGACAAAGCTTATCGATTGAGCGGTTCAACTCATCCACCGTGTAACTGCGGTCGCGCAGTTCCCGCACATACAAACGCAACTCATGGTCCAACGTGCTGGCCCCAAAATTAAGGAAGAACACTTGCGGCTCGGGATCGGACATCACCCGCGGGTTATCATGGGCTGCCTTCAGCAAGACCTCTTTGACCTTATCCAGATCCGAGCCGTAAGCCACGCCAACCTTGATCAGAATGCGCGTGATCGTATCCGACAGCGACCAGTTGATTAAGCGTTCGGTGACAAATGCCTTGTTCGGAATAATCACCTCTTTACGGTCAAAATCGGTGATGGTCGTCGCACGAATCCGAATTTTGCTAACGGTACCGGAGAACGTGCCAATGGTGACGGTATCGCCAATACGCACGGGGCGTTCGAACAAAATAATGATACCGGAAACAAAGTTGGCGAAGATTTCCTGCAAACCAAAGCCCAGACCAACCGTCAGGGCGGCAACAAGAAACTGAAGTTTATCCCAGGAAACCCCGAGAGAACTCAGCGCCGTAATCGCACCTACCGAGGTAATCAGATAGGTCAGCATGGTAGTAATGGCGTAGGAGGTGCCTTGCCGCAATTGTAGGCGTGAGAGCACCAGCACTTCCAGCAGACCCGGTAAGTTGCGGGTCATCACATAGGCCACCACCAAAGCCATCACCCCAACCAACAGATTACCCAATGTCACCGCCTGCTGCACACTGGCACCGGCGATCGTGCTGTTGTAATGCCACAGCGTAATACTGTCCAGATAGGAAATAACCGCTACCAGGTCAGACCAAATCCAATAGAAAGCGCTGGCAAAAATCAGGAATAACACCATGGTAGTCAAACGCAATGACTGCTGGTTGATCTGTTCCAACGCCAGTGGTGGTTCCTCTACCGGCTCACTGCCTTCGGCACCTTCTTTAGCCAAACTCTGACGACGGGCAATAGCACGACGATAAGCGAGACGGCGCGCCGCAACGCCCAAGCCACGAATCGCCGTTAAATAAACAATATTCCACAGGAATAGCAAGTAGATACTGTCAATCCAACGGCCAGCCAGTCGCAATGCGGTATAGAAATAGCCTGCGCCCATCAAACCAATTAAAATCACCGGCGTTATCGCGATGGCAGTCACGATCACTAGCCGCACAGCGTGGCTGTTTTTCTCGCGCCAGCTATCACGACAGAATGGGAAAACAAACACCGCCAACAACGCCAGAGCAATCACCACCACCACCTGCCCAATAACGTCGTCGACCAACCGCAGTGGACTTTTCTCACCCAATACCGACCAGAAAATGACCGGCAGCAACGCCATTCCCAAACGCACCATCTGCCGCCGGTAATGCGCACAGCGATCAGCAGAAATGTTGAAATGACGTTCGGTAATACCACCGGGTGACAACATACGATAAGTCAAATCGAATATCAGCCAGAACAGCGCCAATTGTAGGGATAAACTCCACAGGAAGTCGCTGATACTCAGTTCTGAATTCAAGCACCAACAACCCATGCCCAAAATCAGCAATACACCCGGTAAGACTTTTAATAGCGTGAGTAAAATCGCCCTAGGCGTATGCATCTGGGTATCATGCTTTAACTGACCAACATCATCAGTAAGACGCTCTAAATGGCTATCGATGATTTTATAACGCCAGCGAATTATCCCAACCACCAGCGAGAGTGGAATAATAAAGATCAGCGATTTCAGCAAACCATCCAAAAGATCACTAGGTGATAACTTGAAATTAAGGTTGCTCAATTCATTGTGAACGGCTTCAGGTAAACTTTTCAACCAGACCCAGTTCATTGGCTTATTGCTACTCACCCAGAAGATTTGCTGGGTTAATGTATGTTGCAACGAACTGTTCACGCTGAGTAATTGCTGCTGATTAATCTGTAAATTGATCGCCAACGTCAGTTGATTACCCAATTGTTTATTCAGTTGATCCAGTAACTCGCGACGAATATCGACAATTTGTCCCAGCGCGTCTTCAACATTCGCGCTGACCTTTTCTTTACTGTTGCCCATCAGCTTCTGAATATAATCATCCCCTTGGAATAACTGATCCCGCTGCTGGTTAATCTCAAACTGTTCCAGACGCAAATCGGCAATGCGCACGCCCATATCGCTGATCAGCCCATTCGCTGGCAAATTCAGTTGTTGTTGGTAAAGAATTCGGGAAAGCAGCAAACTGCCGCGTAATACGGTGATTTGTTCTTTTAAATTCCGTTCGGCCTGTAATGCACGATCTAGCCAGTTTTTTACCCGGATATTTTGCTGAACCAGCGTATTGCCTTCTTTGGTGGCATTAATTAATCGTTGACTTAATTCACGATTAATCGCCAGTTCGCGGCTAACCAGTGGATCATTTTGAATATCCGCAGCATCATCAGGTGTCTGCGCTTCCTTCGCTGTTTTCTCGGAAAGAATTAGCCGCTTACCGCTGACAACTTCCTGTAACATCTGAATATAACGTTCAAGCTGATCGATATGTGCCGTCGTGTAATCACGTTGTTTTTGCAGTAAATCCTGCAACGTGGTGTTGGCTTCCAGATTTCTACGTTGTAAATCAAGCTGTGCGTTGAGTAGGACTTGCTCCGTCAGCAAGGTTTGCTGCTGTGCTGGCCGCAAGCCATCCTGACCAGGAGATAACCCATTCAGCTGATTACGGATCTGCTGTAATCGTTGCGATGCGCTATACATGGCACCCTGCACTCGCTCTGGTTGAGTTTGCAGAGAGATTAACTGGCTATTGTAGGTCGAGAGGTCTTCTTGTGCCGATTGTAAGTCGTCCAGCGTTTCATTCAGCCGGGCTTCTAATTGACGCAAAGAGTAATTGGCAAGAGATTCACGAGTCAGCGTATCGGCAGAATTATTCTTCAGCGCTTCCAGTGAGTCAGTTGCCTGTCGCAACTTGTTCGGTGCTTGCGCCAATTGCTGTTTTAACTGACTGTTTTCTTGTTTAACTCGATCAATGGCATCGAGAAACTCGAGGGTACGGGTGAGATCCTGCTGAGCCAATTTATCCGCTGGCGTTGGATTTTTCAGTTTGGCTAACGCATCAAGCTGATTCTGCACTTCACTGCGAACCGGTATATCACCGTTTAAGTTCGCAGCCGTGGCGGCTGGCAGGCATATCAGCGCCATAATTAACAGGCTGAAAAGCATCCAGACACGGAGATAATGCGTGCCAAAGCCGGTAGTTAACGATAGAAACGAGTGGGTATTAAACCTGCGAATCATGATCCAACTTCATATCAGTGGAGATGACAGAAATCCTACCACGTTCGGCAACAGCCGATGATAAGAAAAGTTTTTCATTCCATGAAAATATTGGGCAATTCTAACTAAAAAGTCAGCGTCTTGTCTGCCGCCAACGTCCATTGACTCAACTCTACCAACGTACCTATTTTAACCCCGTCAACCAATGGTAACGCGGTTATTCCTCTAGCGTCGGCACAGGTTTTACACAATTTAACCGGTACCTGCTGGGCAATAAGGATTTCCAACATTTGCTGAATATTATATCCCTCATGCGGTTTTTGCCCGGCAATTCCTGCCATGACAGCATCCGACATCAAAAATAGACGCAAGTCCAGATCGTCCTGCTGCTCTTTTAATGCGATGGACAAACGCAATGCGTTAAATAATGACTCTTGACCGTAAGCCGCACCATTAGCAATAACCACCAGAGAACCCATATTAAACTCCAGTTAATCTTATTTAGGTTGTATCCCCTCACCTCGTAGGGTGAGGCATTGCGCGATCATTTCAAGAAAAGCATCAATCAATATGGTTGCCTCTTGTTTTAGATCAAAGGATTCTGGCGTAAATAACCAATTTTCCATCAGGCCGGTGATATAAGCACGCATAATAATAGCGGTCCGGCGAGTATTCAGATCGGGCGGGAGCTGTTGAGCCGCAATACAGTCTTGCAAAACGGTTTCAATTCGCTCATAACTTGCGAGATAGAGGACTTTTCTGGCGTTATGAACCGAGGTCATTTCTCCCACGAACTCACATTTGTGGAAAACAATTTCCATCAATGCTCGACGGCGATCGTCGTCCTGAGTAGCGATCAGTATATAAATAAGTATTTCACGCAGAATCCGCAGTGGATTATCAGGAAATTTTGCCTGATACTCTATTCCAAGTTGATCAATGTTAAATTCCGCTAATGCCCAGATTTCATTAAACAGATCAACTTTGTTTTTGAAATGCCAATAAATAGCACCACGAGTCACGCCCGCAGAATCAGCAATATCCGCGAGCGATGTCCCTGAAACGCCATGTTCAGAGAATTCTTTTACGGCAGCATCAAGAATTTGCTGTCGGGTCTCAAGGGCCTGTTGTTTGGTTTTTCGTGCCATGACGTTATTTTTTCGGGGGTTGTGATTTACATACATTTGCGAATGTATGTACCATAGCACGCACATATCATTTTCGCAGCAATGGATTTTAGGGCTTGTGATCCATTGGTAAATTAAAATTCGGACACTTGAGGTTTATCTATGAGCAAAAACAGAGGGGTAATGCCTCTGGCTGCAATTCTGGTACTTTCAGGCAGCTTGGTACTTATAGGATGTAATGATAAAGACGCTCCGCAAGGCGCGCATGCACAACAAGCGCCTGAAGTGGGTATCGTGACATTGAAAGCTCAACCTCTCAATATTACTACTGAGCTTCCTGGTCGCACGTCCGCATTCCGCGTCGCTGAGGTTCGTCCCCAAGTGAGCGGAATTATCCTAAAACGAAATTATGTGGAAGGCAGTGACGTCACCGCTGGGACTTCTCTGTATCAAATTGATCCTGCGACCTATCAGGCCGCTTATGACAGTGCAAAAGGCGATTTGGCCAAAGCACAGGCCAGTGCCGAAATCGCACGTTTGACCGTTAACCGTTATAAACCGCTGCTGGGCACCAATTACATCAGCAAACAAGAATACGATAAAGCGAACTCTGATTTTATGCAGGCCAATGCTGCGGTTCAGTCAGCCAAAGCGGCACTGGAAAGTGCGCGTATCAATCTGGCTTATACCAAAGTGACCTCCCCTATTACCGGCCGCACTGGCAAGTCGAGTGTGACTGAAGGCGCATTAGTCAGTAGTGGTCAGGCCACGGCATTAACCACTGTTCAGCAACTCGATCCAATGTATGTGGACGTGACGCAATCCAGTGATGAGTTCCTGCGCCTGAAACAAGAACTGGCCAGTGGAGCCATGAAACAAGAAAACGGCAAAGCAAAAGTGCGCCTGTTACTGGAAAACGGTACTGAATATAGCGAAACCGGTACGCTGGAGTTCTCTGGTGTGACGGTAGATGAAACCACCGGTTCCATTACTATCCGTGCCATTTTCCCTAACCCGAATGAAACATTGTTGCCGGGAATGTTTGTACGCGCCCGTCTGGATGAAGGCGTGAGAGACGATGCTCTGTTGGTTCCTCAACAAGGTATTACCCGTAATCCACGCGGTGAAGCAACGGCGCTGGTTGTCGGTGAAGGTGACAAAGTAGAGTTACGTACGGTAACGGCGGCTCAGGCAATTGGCGATAAGTGGCTGATTACCGACGGTCTGAAACCGGGCGATCGCGTCATTGTAACCGGTTTACAAAAAATCAGACCGGGCGTGCAGGTGAAAGCGCAGGAAGTTTCTGATGCTGCACCAGCTGAACAAGCGAAGAAGTCTTAAAAGGAGCCGGTAATTCATGGCTAAGTACTTTATAGAGCGCCCAATATTCGCATGGGTTATCGCCATCATTATCATGTTGGCGGGCGGACTAGCGATCATGAAGCTGCCAGTAGCGCAATATCCGACTATTGCACCACCGGCAATTTCTATTTCTGCTAACTATCCAGGCGCAGATGCCACGACAGTTCAGAACACGGTAACTCAGGTTATCGAACAGAACATGAACGGCATCGATGGCCTGATGTATATGTCTTCGAGCAGTGACTCGTCGGGTAGTGTACAGCTCACCCTGACATTCAACTCAGGTATCGATCCGGATATCGCGCAAGTTCAAGTGCAGAATAAACTGCAACTGGCCATGCCGCTGTTACCGCAAGAAGTGCAACAACAAGGTGTTAGCGTTCAGAAGTCCAGTAGCAGCTTCTTGATGGTTGCCGGCTTTATTTCCGACGATGGCACCATGAAGCAGGAAGATATCGCTGACTACGTAGGTTCCAACATTAAGGATCCTATTAGTCGAACTTCTGGGGTGGGCGACGTTCAACTGTTCGGTTCCCAGTACGCGATGCGTATTTGGATGGATCCACACAAGCTGAACAACTTCAAACTGACACCCGTTGATGTTATCACTGCGATTAAAGTGCAGAACAATCAGGTTGCCGCAGGCCAGTTAGGTGGGACACCGCCCGTTCCGGGCCAGCAACTTAACTCGTCTATTATTGCGCAAACCCGTTTGACCTCGGCCGAAGAGTTCAGCAAGATTCTGCTGAAAGTGAACACCGATGGTTCTCAGGTTCGTTTGAAAGACGTGGCTACCGTACAACTGGGCGCTGAAAGTTATAACGTTATTGCCCGCTTTAACGGCAAACCCGCTGCCGGGATCGGTATCAAATTGGCCACTGGGGCGAACGCCCTGAACACCTCGGCAGCAGTAAAAGCCGAGCTGGCCAAGTTACAACCGTTCTTCCCAGCCAGTCTGAAAGTGGTTTACCCGTATGACACCACACCATTCGTGAAGATTTCGATCCACGAAGTGGTGAAAAC
Organism: Yersinia ruckeri ATCC 29473; assembly: GCF_000754815.1. Taxonomy (GTDB): domain Bacteria; phylum Pseudomonadota; class Gammaproteobacteria; order Enterobacterales; family Enterobacteriaceae; genus Yersinia; species Yersinia ruckeri. Next base: position 1,691,743 of record NZ_KN150747.1, on the reverse strand, counting down.
GCTGGTTGAAGCGATCATTCTGGTATTCCTGGTGATGTATCTATTCCTGCAAAACTTCCGGGCGACCCTGATTCCAACTATCGCGGTCCCCGTGGTGCTGTTGGGGACTTTCGCCATTCTGGCGGCATTTGGCTATTCGATAAACACCCTAACGATGTTCGGGATGGTGTTGGCGATAGGGCTATTGGTTGATGATGCCATCGTGGTGGTCGAGAACGTTGAACGAGTGATGCAGGAGGAAGGGCTACCGCCGAAAGAAGCCACCAAGAAATCCATGGAACAAATCCAGGGTGCCTTGGTGGGGATCGCGATGGTACTTTCTGCGGTATTTATCCCGATGGCCTTCTTTGGCGGCTCTACCGGTGCTATTTACCGTCAGTTCTCCATCACCATCGTTTCAGCCATGGTGCTGTCGGTTCTGGTGGCATTGATTCTGACTCCAGCACTGTGTGCCACCATGTTGAAGCCGATAGCTAAAGGCTCTCATGGCCCGAAAACCGGTTTCTTCGGTTGGTTTAATCGGATGTTCGATAAGAGCACCCATCATTACACCGACAGCGTAGGCAATATTTTGCGCAGTACCGGCCGTTATCTGGTGATTTATCTGGCAATTGTTATCGGCATGGGCTTGTTGTTCCTGCGCCTGCCGTCTTCCTTCTTGCCAGAAGAAGATCAGGGTGTATTCCTGACCATGGTTCAATTGCCGGCTGGTGCCACGCAAGAGCGTACCCAGAAAGTGCTAGACCATGTAACGGATTACTATCTGGATAAAGAAAAAGACGTTGTTAACTCAGTCTTTACCGTTAACGGCTTCGGTTTCAGTGGTCAAGGCCAAAATACCGGTTTGGCGTTCATCAGCCTGAAAAACTGGGATGAGCGCCAAGGTGCAGAGAATAAAGTGCCAGCAATTGTTGGCCGTGCTTCTCAAGCCTTCTCGAGAATCAAAGACGGTTTGGTATTCGCCTTTAACCTACCAGCCATCGTCGAGTTGGGTACGGCAACTGGCTTCGACTTCCAACTGATTGACCAGGCTAACCTTGGCCATGCAAAACTGACGGCGGCACGTAACCAGCTATTGGGTATGGCTGCTCAGCATTCTGATGTGCTGGTCGGGATGCGTCCGAACGGTTTGGAAGATACACCACAGTTCAAAGTCGAAGTTGACCAGGAAAAAGCACAAGCGCTGGGTGTTGCTATTTCCGATATCAATACCACTCTCGGTTCCGCCATGGGCGGCAGCTATGTAAACGACTTTATCGACCGCGGTCGGGTGAAGAAAGTTTACGTGCAGGCTGATGCGCCGTTCCGTATGTTACCGAGTGATATCGACAAGTGGTACGTGCGTAATAATGAAGGACAAATGGTTTCATTTGCGACCTTCTCAACGGCGAAATGGGAATACGGCTCACCGCGACTGGAACGTTATAACGGTTTGCCATCAATGGAAATTCTGGGTCAGGCGGCTCCGGGGAAAAGTACCGGTGAAGCCATGGATCTGATGCAGGAGTTGGCGTCTAAATTACCAAGCGGAATAGGCTATGACTGGACGGGTATGTCCTATCAGGAGCGTCTGTCTGGTAATCAGGCTCCAGCGCTGTATGCCATTTCTCTGATTGTGGTATTCCTGTGTCTGGCAGCATTGTATGAGAGCTGGTCAATTCCGTTCTCCGTAATGCTGGTGGTACCACTGGGTGTCGTTGGTGCATTACTCGCAGCATCTCTACGCGGTTTAAACAATGACGTTTACTTCCAGGTGGGTCTATTAACCACCATTGGGCTATCGGCCAAAAACGCCATCTTGATTGTTGAGTTCGCCAAGGACTTGATGGAAAAAGAAGGCAAAGGGCTGGTGGAATCAACGTTGGAAGCCGTCCGTATGCGTCTACGCCCAATTCTGATGACCTCACTGGCGTTTATCCTTGGGGTAATGCCACTGGTCATCAGTAGCGGTGCCGGTTCAGGCGCACAAAACGCCGTAGGTACTGGCGTAATGGGTGGGATGGTTACCGCAACCGTATTGGCTATCTTCTTTGTACCAGTGTTCTTCGTGGTGGTTCGCCGCCGTTTTAGCAAGAAGAGCGAAGACATTGAACATGCTCATCCGGTTGATCATCAGGCAAAATAATTCCTGACGCTGTACTCACCTTCTTAAAAAGCCGCACTCGCGGCTTTTTTTATGCCCCACATCCAGCGCTGAGCGCTCTACTCCCTGTTATTTTTCTTCTACCGCGATTTAGCACTTGATACCCATTATTTCTCAGTGCATAATTATTGTTATATTATAACATAACAGTATGGTAACCATGAAATCAAACATTCACCCAACCTATCGTACCGTGGTATTCCATGATACCAGCGCCGACACCTACTTCACTGTGGGTTCGACCATCACGACTGAGCGGACAATTAATATAGAAGGTAAAACATATCCCTACGTAACGCTGGACGTCTCTTCTGCTTCCCATCCTTATTACACCGGGAAACAGAAAGAATTCTCCAAAGAAGGTAGCACTGCGCGCTTCCAGCAACGTTTTGGCCGTTTCTTCAATAAGAATTAAATTAACGCGAGAAGATACCATGCAAGTTTTAAGTTCATTACGTTCGGCGAAAAAACGCCATCCTGACTGCAAAATAGTTCGCCGACACGGTAGGATTTTTGTTATTTGTAAAACTAATCCGCGCTTTAAAGCCGTTCAGGGAGGTACGCGGAAAAAACGTTAATCACTATATTTCCTTTGCCAGACATCTGTTAATAAGCAACCCCGTTACGTTGAAACTCCCCCACAAGTGTAAAACCTCCCCCTGTAGCATTGACAGGGGGAAACGCTATTTCATACAGCTAAAGAGTATCTACAACCCGATTCATCACCACTAAAGCAAGGAACATCGCCTGATTAACCAGGATAGAAGCCGGTAAACTGGTATCTTCTTTTAAGCGTACTTTATGACTGAACCACTCGGATAGCGTCGCGCTCACCAAACCTGCAATCCATTTCTCCACTCTTATCGTAAACAGAGACAATCCCAAAAAAAAGTAACCCGATGAAGTGGATGAGATCAGGGTAAAATAATTCGTAGGTTTAATGGTCTTTAAATAAATTTAAAATAATTCGTAACAGTAAATTAAATTATCTTTACTAACCATGATGTATTGATAACCCGATAACCTTTGATACTATTAAGAAATACTTATCGTCTCTACTTATCAGTTTTGAACAACATAAACCTAAGCCAAGGGCCTTCCTCTACACAATCAGGCCAATATTAAGCCCCCCTCTTTGATGCCAGGAAAAGACGAGAACATGGCACAAGCAGGTATTGTGTAACTAAAATGCAGGGTGATAAAACAGGACTAAGATTTAATCACTAAATAAATAAGTGAATTAAGAAAATAAATCTCAGCAGGAATTTAAGCCTTTATCATCACTTAAAAACCATTTAAATCATGTGGATAATATCCACCCCGAGCGTTCTGAACACCGGTTAGGACCGATTGACACAATAAACAAACGCACCAAAACAGAAATGGATGATTAATGAACAAAGAGATTTTAGGGAACTTATCTGATTGCAGCGCCCCACTTTCTCAGCCATAAGAAGTAATAAAAGATAATTTTAGCACGATTGAAGAAAACCTAACCTCTGAGCTAATGTATTATTCTGATAATGCACATTACATGACCGGTTCATTAGAAACCCTTGTGATTAAGAACATTCAGATTAATGGTTATTCAATGACTTATCGTTATAAATGGTCTATCTTTAATGTCGGTATAGATATCAATACTGAAGATTTCATTACCAACACTGTAACATTTATTGTACATCCTGAAAAAATAATCTTTGATATAATTGATTACGACAAGCCGTCGACTGCCGATAAATTGTAAGGTTGAGTAATAAAGATAGAGCAGCGACCAGAAAAATGATTTATATTTGTTATACGGTAAACTTATTTAGTTCCTAGCTGTTTTTACTGCTCGTATAATGATTATCAGTCTACTCACTATGTGTTATCACACCGATTAAGACTTAACGGAGGGGATGATATGGATGAGTACTCACCTAAGCGACATGATATTGCTCAGTTGAAATTCTTATGTGAGAATTTGTATGATGAAGGTATCGCCACATTGGGCGATAGCCACCACGGCTGGGTTAATGATCCAACCTCCGCGGTAAATCTCCAACTGAATGATTTAATCGAACACATAGCTTCATTTGTGATGAGTTTTAAAATAAAATACGCAGACGAAATCGATCTCTGCGAGTTGGTGGAGGAATATCTAGACGATACATATACCTTGTTCAGCAGTTACGGAATCAATGATCCTGATTTACGCCGCTGGCAGAAAACAAAAGACCGATTATTCAGACTATTTTCAGGGGAATACCTATGTGCCCTGATGAAAAATTAAAGGGTCGTTACCCTATGTTTCTTTATTTATATATTGAGAAGAAAATTTATTATGACCAAAACTGACTACCTAATGCGTTTAAGAAAATGCACAACAATTGACACACTAGAGCGTGTTATTGAAAAAAATAAGTATGAGCTATCTGATGATGAACTAGAATTATTCTATTCTGCTGCGGATCATCGTCTAGCTGAACTTACCATGAATAAGTTATACGATAAAATTCCTGCAACTGTCTGGCAACATGTGAAGTAACTCGCTTAACGCTGGTTAAGACGAACAACGTTGAGCCGGTAAACATATCGGCCTCAATGGTGGTAATGGTTTACTTGGTTTTATCGACACACAGACCATTTTCACGCCAACCAGCATGGCTGTTTGCCTCACGCAAACTGACAGATATTTTCTGTATGCGGGTATTTATTTATCGCTACAGTTATCATCTTATCGTCCTTAAAATACCCGCAGTTAAAAAATAATCACGGTTAGCCTAAACACACTCAAACCTAATGAGTCATTGACGGAAAATAAAATTTTAGCCGGAATATTCTAAAATATTTACCAGATGATAGCGTTCGGGACTTTGTAAGCTGCTTATTTTATAAACTCATCATTCGGGTTAACAACGGGCTTATTATCGACAATATGTTGTATTCATGACTTTTTTGACCGAATCGCATCTAAGACAGCAGCAATATCAAAAAATTGATGATGGGTATAATGTTAGGAAGAATATCATGAGGCTGAAATTGGTGGAGGCCCTGCCAGCTACATCCCGGCACACACCTCGCCTGCTACGGCTGCTTCCTTCCGGATCTGACCGAGTTCACAAGTTAGTGTTGCGGGAGAACCAACAGAGCCTCCATTGACGGCTTCTGATACTCTGAAGCGGTGGGCATTATTGACCATGCCCCGTTAAATAGCAAGACACTCAATACCAACTGGTGATTTCTTACCCAATCCATCCATAACTTACATCAGAAATGTATTTTGCACTTCATTATCCCTATTGCATGATGGATATTCTCAGCATCATCGACCACTCCACGGGGAATAACCAATAATGGCACAGGATAACGATAGCTTTCGCCAGCGGGTGTTCCAAGTTGTCTCCGCTATTCCTTACGGACAAGTGACAACCTATGGCAACATTGCTCAGCTGTGTGGCTCACCACGCGCTGCTCGTCAGGTCGGTGGGGTATTGAGACGTTTACCTGAAGGCTCGGCTCTGCCATGGCATCGGGTGGTCAATCGTCATGGTGAAATATCATTAACAGGCGAAGACTATGTGAGGCAACAAACTGCGTTGCAGGCTGAAGGGGTACTCTTTGCAGCAGATGGTCATATCGATCTAAAACAATTTGCTTGGCGCTGGTAAAGCGCTCGTAAGCTGGAACAGCGTGGGTAATACACTCATGTATTACCTTGATGTTGCCTGACTCAGTAATATGAAGATGATTAGGCTGTGACTGGAAGCGGTGTAGGGATATTGAGTACTCACAACAAATCGGCTCGATCAGCATGAATATGGTCAATATGCAAACATTATGATAACAAAAAAGTTTTTTAATCTAATTAATCTGTTTTTTTAGCGTAAAATACAAAACCCAAGTTTAAGCCATTCATCTTGGATATCCGCCAGATAACGATCTTATCCAAGATAATTAATTAAAATAGTTAATTATTATCAATATATTGACTAGTGGGCTATCCATTCAGCACACTATGCTGAGAGAACACATAGAGGGCCACAATATGGGGCAAGCATTACAGAGACTCCTCAATTTAATTAATCTGGAAAAGATTGAAGAAGGCCTTTTCCGTGGTCAAAGTGAAGATCTGGGGTTACGTCAGGTATTTGGCGGACAGGTCGTCGGACAGGCGATTTATGCGGCTAAACAAACTATTCCTACGGATCGTCATGTTCACTCCTTTCATAGTTATTTTCTACGGCCAGGCGACAGTAGCAAACCGATTATTTATGATGTTGAAAGCCTGCGTGACGGCACCAGTTTTAGTGCTCGCCGCGTCAGCGCTATCCAAAATGGTAAGCCGATCTTCTTCATGACAGCCTCGTTTCAAAATCCGGAAAATGGCCTTGAACATCAAAATACTATGCCGGATGTGCCAGCGCCGGAAAGCCTGAAGTCCGAAACTGAAATAGCCCAGAGTTTGTCCCACCTGATTCCTGAAAAGTTGCGGGACAAATTTATTGGTCATCAGCCTATTGAGATGCGTCCAGTTAAATTCCACAATCCATTGCAAGGCAGCCTGGAAGAACCTTATCGCCACGTCTGGTTTCGTGCTAATGGTAAAATGCCTGACGATTTGCACACTCATCAATATTTGCTGGGTTATGCATCAGATTTCAATTTCTTACCCACAGCATTGCAACCTCATGGTATCGGCTTCCTTGAGCCGGGGGTGCAAATCGCAACCATCGACCATTCCATGTGGTTCCATCGGCCGTTCAGATTAGACGATTGGTTACTCTATTCGGTAGAAAGTACTTCAGCATCCAGCGCGCGTGGCTTTGTCCGTGGGCAGATTTATAACCGAGAAGGTGTGCTGATAGCATCAACGGTACAGGAAGGGGTTATCCGTTTACATGGCCGATAAACTTGGCCGGGGTTAACTACCGAATTGTTGAACTACGATGTGTTGAAATAATTGCAGGGGCGATATTGTTATCGCCCCTTCGCTATCATCTTTATTTATTCGGTTTAACCATAATTACTGGTTATAAGCATTTTCGCCGTGGCTGTTAACATCCAGACCTTCACGCTCTTGTTCTTCCGGTACTCTCAGCCCGACGATAACATCAGCAATTTTGAAAGCAATAAAGGCAACAACCGCAGACCAGAGGATACAGACACCGACGCTGAACAACTGCACTCCAACCTGATGCCCCATGGTCACCCCCGTCGCGTACCCCGTCCCCCCAAACGATGATGCAGTGAAAACGCCGGTCAGGATACAACCCACAATGCCACAGACTCCGTGAACACCGAACACATCGCAGGTATCATCTACCCGTAACCATTTTTTCAGTAAGACGACCCCCCACAGCCCAGCAACGCCGCCTACCAGACCGATAATCAGCGCACCGCCTACACCAACCGTTCCTGCGGCTGGCGTAATGGCAACCAGACCCGCGATACAACCTGAGCAAGCCCCCAGCAAGGATGGCTTACCACGTAGCATCCACTCGGCAAATACCCAAGAAAGAATCGCACCAGCGGTGGCCACGACGGTATTGATAAACGCCAGCGCAGCAATTTCATTCGCCGCACTGGCAGAACCGGCATTGAAACCAAACCAGCCAATATACAGAATCGAAGTCCCCATAAAGACCATTGGAAGATTGTGTGGTTTAAACGCCTCTTTGCCAAAACCCGCACGTTTGCCCAACATATAAGCGCCAACCAAACCAGCAACTGCGGCGTTGATATGCACAACGGTACCACCGGCAAAGTCCAGCGCACCATCCTGTGCCAGAAAACCTCCGCCCCAGACCATATGCGCCATGGGTAAGTAAGAGAATGTCAGCCAGATTACACTGAAAATCAGTACCGCTGAGAAACGAATACGTTCAGCAAAAGCCCCGACAATCAGTGCCACGGTAATACAAGCAAAAGAAGCCTGGAACGCTACGTGGATTAATTGATAGAACGTACCACTGAGATTCGTCAGACCAATTCCCTTCAGCATGACCATATCAAAACCGCCGAAAAAAGCATTTCCACTGCCAAAAGCCAAGCTATAGCCATAGATAATCCACAGCACGCAAACCATAGCAAAAGTCACCATCACCTGAGTCATCAGTGACAACACATTTTTTGAACGGATCAACCCGCCATAGAACAGGGCAATGCCTGGGATCGTCATAAACAACACCAGTGCCGTACAGATCATCATAAACGCGTTATCAGCTTTGTCGGCTAGCGCGGGCACTGCAGCCATTGCTACTGAAGGCAACATGGCGACTGCACTCAGACCCAACATGGATAAAAGTTTTTTCATTATTAATCCATCCCTATTCACTAAATTTGAACCTGAAATTACAGCGCTGCTTCGTCTGTTTCACCGGTACGGATACGAATAACCCGTTGCAATTCAGCAACGAAAATTTTGCCATCGCCGATTTTTCCGGTGTAGGCTGCCTTGCTGATCACATCAACCACTTCATCCAGTTGATCGTCAGCAATGGCGATATCGATTTTGACTTTGGGTAGGAAATTCACACTGTATTCTGCACCGCGATACAATTCTGCATGCCCTTTCTGGCGACCAAATCCCTTTACTTCGGTGACGGTCAACCCCTGAATACCTATGGAAGATAAGGCTTCACGCACATCTTCCAGTTTGAATGGTTTTATCACCACGGTAACCAGCTTCATATTTGCCCCTTCTCGAATTAAGCTCGAATTTATGTCTGCCACATCACGATAAAGCAAAGGCTGTGCCATAAATAAGTTAAAGCCGAATTTAGCGATGAAAGGATGGTATTGAGGATAGATTTTCAGCTTGAATAGCGCGGTTGAGACGGCTAACACCATGGATGAGCGTTGTTTGCGCACCAAAAGAGTGCGATGTGCGTCGCAAAAGTGCAGTTGCTTTCTTCGACCAACGCGGACCGCCAGATTTTAGTGCGAGAGAGTAAAATACTGGGCGTTAACTGGGCATCAGGGGGGAATTCCCCCTGACACAATTTATCCGCTAACGGAAACTTCCTCCTGATCTACCGCCACCAGTTTTTCACTGACTAGCTGTAATTGATACATTTGGTAATAGCGACCATGCAGTGCCAGCAATTCCTGATGTTTACCCTGCTCCACCGCAATACCGCGATGCAGAACCAGAATACTGTCGGCGTCAACAATGGTAGACAAGCGGTGAGCAATCACCACCAGCGTAGTATTTTTTCGGATAAGCTGTAGCGCCCGTTGGATCGCCTGTTCAGTGCCAGAGTCAATATTGGCCGTTGCCTCATCCAGAATCAGAATCTGCGGAGCCTGTACCAATACTCTAGCCATCGCCAATAGCTGTTTTTGCCCAACAGACAGCGTATTCCCCTGCTCACCCAATCGCGAATGTAGCCCTTCAGGCAAGGCACGAACCAATGTTGCCAGTTGAACCGTTTCCAGCGCCTGCCAGACCTGCTCTTCACTGATGTTTCGCCCCAAAGTGATATTGGCAAAGAAGGAATCAGCCAGTACAACCGGATCCTGTTGCACCATAGCAACGCCCTGACGCAGGGCATGATGGGAAAGCGTAGAGAGTGGCCGCCCATCCAGCAAAATTTCCCCCTGTAGTACCGGGTAATAACCCATCAGCAAGTTTGCCAGTGTGCTTTTCCCACTACCGGTATGGCCCACCAACGCGATAAATCCCCGTGACGGTACATCAAGAGTCATATTATGCAGCACCGTTTTATCCGAACGATATGAGAAAGAAAGATTTTTAACGCTAATACTGCCACCAGTAAGAGGGCGATCATCATCACCATAACCTTGCTGTGCGCGATCCATCAGTTCGAAAATCCGCTCTCCCGCCACCACTGCCTGCTGCAAAATAGACTGCTGGGAGGTCAATTCAATCAGTGGCTCATTCAACCGACCAAGATAGTTAATAAAGGCATAAAGCACCCCAACGCCGATGCTACCTTCAGGACTCAAACCGAATAACAATAACAAACTGCACAGTACCAATGCCGAAAACAGGCTGAGTAATGGACGCAACAAAAAACCGTCCAGACGCAGGGTTTGCATACGCGCGATATAGTGTGCCCGGTTAACAATGGCCATTCTCTCACCAAAACGAGCCTGTTGACGGAACTGCTGAATAACGCTCATCCCATTGATAATTTCATTAAAACCATCATTGATATCAGCCAGATAACCGCGAACGCGTCGCACAATTGGCGTACTGTAACGTTGATAAATCACCATCACCACCAACACGGCGGGGAAAATACAGATGGCGATCATCGCCATGCGCCAATCCAGACTAAACATGGCCACCAGCATCGCGCCGATCAGTGCCGCACTTTTCAATACAGTGGAAACCACCATCACATACAAATCTTTGATCACTTCAGTATCATTGGTCACACGGGAAATAATCTGACCAACCGGCTGCGTATCAAAAGTACTGAGCGGCTGACGCAATGCAGCATCCATAACTTCAATACGTAAACGCTGTACAACACCGACAGCGGCTCGGTTAAACAATAGGGTCTGAAAATAGTGCAGCGTCGCGGCTAACAGTTGTAATAATAGATAAGCAAGAGCCAGACCACTAACCCACGCCAGCGGCAGATTCCCCTTTGCCACCATGTGATCAATAAAGTAACTGATCAACAGCGGGCCACTCACTTCTGCCGCCGCCGCCACCCACAGCATCAATACGGCAATCAACAAAGGCTTGCGATAAACGGAACCGTAGGCGAGTAAGCGCTTCAACGTCGGCCAAAGCTGCCGAGCTTTACTCATGAGATATTGCCTCCTGCCCATCGTCACTATCTAAAGCCGCTTCTATTTGCTGATAGCGATACATTTCCCGATACCATCCCGACTGATTTAGCAGCAGTTCATGATCACCACGCTGGGCTACACCACCATGCTGCATAACAATAATCTCTCCCGCTTCGGTGAGGGCGGAAAGACGATGAGCACTGATAATGACCGTTCGGTTCGTGCCCCACTGCCGGAGATTACTTAGAATTTCGTATTCGGTTTGCCCATCAACCGCGGAAAGTGCATCGTCCAAGATCAGAATTTCACTATCCAACAACAACGCACGGGCAATAGAAATCCGCTGTTTTTGCCCACCGGACAGCATAACGCCACGTTCGCCCACTTCAGTTGCGTATCCCTGAGGCAAGCGAAGAATATCTTCATGCACGCTAGCCAGACGGGCTACCTGCTCGATTTCCTCGGGAGTCGCACCGGGTTTGCCTAATGCAATATTTCCGGCCACGCTATCCGAGAAGAGAAATGGGGTTTGGCTCACGACAGAAAGGCGTCTGCGCCAATCGTCCAGACGAATATCTGTCAGAGGTCGCCCTTGATAACAAATTTCACCGTCATCAATATCGAACTGGCGTTGAATCAGCGCCAACAGCGTACTTTTCCCCGAACCCGTCGGCCCACATAATCCCAGCATTTCTCCCGGTACTAATTTCAACTTGATATCTTGTAATACCGGTTTATCACTTCCCGGATAAACAAAACGGCGGATATTAATTGTCAGTATGCTGCGCTCTGCCTGCAAAGGTATTTTCCCATCAACCACTTCTGGTGCTTCTTGCAACAAACTGCGGATTCGACCGTAAGCGGCACTTCCTCGCTCCACAATGTTGAACATCCAGGCTAGTGCTAGCATTGGCCAAATCATGAGTCCCAAATACATCACAAAACTGGTCAACTGGCCCAAAGTGATACTGCCGTTGACAACCATCCAACTACCACCGCCAATCGCCAGTAAATTAGCCAAACCAATCGCGATATAGATGGTGGGATCAAAGCGGGCATCCACTTTGGCCACATGCATATTTTTCGCCCCCGCTTCTGCGGCCACGCGAGAAAACTGTTCCGATTGATGATCTTCCAGGCCAAAAGCTTTAATCATTCGAATACTGCTCAAGCTATCTTGAGCTTGATTATTCAATGCTGAAAATGCGCCCTGCGCCGATTTAAAGCGCTGATGCAGTTGCTCACCAAAGTATTTGATGACGATCGCCATCACTGGCATTGGCAACAAAGAAAGCAACGTAAGCTGCCAACTGATTTGGGTACTCATTACGATCAATACCGCACAACCCATCACCAATGAGTCCACCAGCGTCAGAACACCTTCACCGGCGGCAAAGACCACTCGGTCAACATCATTGGTCGCACGGGCCATCAAATCCCCCGTACGGTGACGTAAATAAAACCCAGGTGTTTGCCGACTGAGTTGCCGATAAAAGTTGGATCGCAATTCCACAGCCAATTGATAGGATGCGCCAAACAGCAATATGCGCCAGACATAGCGTAGGAGATAGACCACCACCGCAGTGATAACCATCACGCCGATCCAGACCAGTAGCATCTTGGTGCTCAGGCTTTTTGCCGTCATACCATCCACAATCACACCCACCAGTTTCGGAGGCAATAACTGTAAAATGGCAATAATCATTAGCAGTACCACCGCCCCCAAATAGCGACGCCATTCGCGACGAAAATACCAACCTAGTTGAGCAAACAATCTCACGCAGTTTTATTCCATGGTATGAAGGAAAACGGTGTTAAGGCGACGCCCATCAATATCCTATGGATACTGAAATAAGCTATCTCCTATCGTTTTCACGCGTAGCGATGTCGTTCGCAACGCAAAATTTCTTGCGAAGAGAATAACATCGATAAAGTGATTTTTTAGTGAATTATTCATTCTGGAACAGGCAGCACTGTCGTGTATTTAATCTTCTCCATCGCGAAACTGGATGTCACATCGATCAACCCCGGAACACCGTTTACCATACGTTTATAGAAATTGTCGTAGCTTTTCATATCCGCCACCTCGACTTGCATCAGATAATCATACTCTCCAGCCATACGGTAAAAAGCCAGCACCTCCGGCATCTGTTTGGTAAATTGCACAAACTCCTGATACCAGCCACTGTTGTGCTGTTGGGTTTTAATCAACACAAAAGCTGTCAATCCCAAGCCAAGCTTTTCACTGTCCAGCAATGCGACTCTGCCACGAATATAACCTTCATCCTCCAAACGTTTCAGCCTTTTCCAGCAAGGCGTTGACGTCAGGTTTACCGCTTCGGCCAATACCTGAAGCGAAAGCGTACAATCCTCTTGCAGTATACGCAGCAGCTTGCGGTCTATTTTATCTAGCATGTGGCTCGTCCGGAGAATAAATTTCTCCTATTAAGAAATAAAGAAGTAAAAATGGCAACGATTTTTTCCATAAATACCGTTAACCTAGTAATAATTAGAAGCCCACCACATCGCAGGCCAACAACATGACCAATACTTGGGTAAAACACGCTATCAGTGAAATAGAAGCGGATTTTCAACGCTCGGCTGATACACATTTAATTCGCTTGAATCTACCCGAATTTCCGGGCATTTATCTGTATTTGAAAGATGAAAGCACTCACCCAACCGGTAGCCTAAAGCATCGGTTGGCACGCTCTCTTTTCCTCTACGGATTATGTAATGGCTGGATTAAAGAAGGAACCACGATTATTGAGTCTTCCTCCGGCAGTACAGCCGTTTCGGAAGCTTATTTTGCCCGTTTGATTGGCCTGCCATTTATTGCCGTGATGCCAAGCTGCACTGCGCGTAAAAAAGTCGAGCAAATCACTTTTTACGGTGGACGCTGCCACTTCGTCGATCATGCAGGGCAAATCTATGCCGCATCGGAACAATTAGCCAAAGAATTGAACGGCCATTATATGGATCAGTTTACCTACGCTGAACGGGCAACCGATTGGCGGGGAAATAACAATATTGCCGACAGCATTTACCGCCAAATGGCTCGCGAACCTTTTACCGTGCCAAATTATATCGTCATGAGTGCCGGTACCGGCGGCACCTCGGCTACATTAGGCCGGTATATTCGCTATCAGGGCCATGATACCCAGTTAGTTGTAGTCGATCCGGAAAATTCCGTTTTCTACGACTGCTTCAACCATCATGATCGGTCAGTTACGGGCACCTGCGGCAGTCGTATCGAAGGAATTGGCCGCCCACGGGTAGAGCCATCCTTTATCCCCGAAGTCATCAATAGCATGCTACGGGTACCGGACGCTGCCAGCATAGCGACCATACATTGGTTGCAGGGAATTTTAGGTCGAAAAGTCGGTGCATCAACCGGTACCAACGTTTGGGGTGCGTTACAACTCGCGAAGCAAATGCGCGAGAAAGGTCAGTCAGGAGCCATTGTCACTTTGCTGTGTGACAGCGGTGAACGCTATCTGGACACCTATTACAATCCTGAATGGGTCAGTGCCAATATTGGTGACCTTAGTACCTTCAATCATGAGTTAGCTAATCTTTAATCCGCAAAACTCGCAGTCAATCCACATGAGGGCTGGCGAGGCATAGACAAAAAAAAGCCGGATAATTATCCGGCTCTGGCTAATAGCTATCACCTCAGAATTCGGGGGAATAGGTGAGGTGTGGTGAACTGAGCCAATGTTGCAAATAGTGGGCTACGGCCTGCTGTTCACAGTGGCCAATAACCTGAAGTTGTGGAAGTTCCTGCCTGAGCTGCGGTAATGCATTTCCCATCACGATGCCGCGACCAACCCTTGCAAGCATCTCTTTATCATTCATTGCATCACCGAAAGCCATACACTCGGTAATATCGATATTCAGTAGTTCAGTTAACGCACTCAGCGCGGTACCTTTATTGCAATCTCGCGGCAGGATCTCAAGGCAATCACTGGCAGAAAAGCACAAATCTGCATCCTGACCTATTTGTTTTGCCAATCGTTCTTTAAGCGATATCAACTCTTGGTGTGGTGCACAGAAACAAATCTTGTGCGTACCGGCAAAAGGCAACTGATTCCATTCGGTTAGCTGAAAATGAAAACCACTAAGCTTATGGGCAGCCAACAGCCCGGGATCGCCGCGATCGGTAAACCAACCTTCGTCACGAAAAACATGCATGCTCGCACTGGTCGCCCACGCCGTACCCAAAACAAACTCCACCAAGTTATCAGACAAGTCAATGCCTTGTAATCTGTTGCCTTTCGCATCATGTACCCGGGTGCCATTGCCCGTAATCAGATAGCCATTAATACCCAATGTTGTCAGAATACCTTTCATATCAAGATAATGACGACCGGTAGCAAAGGTCACGGTAATGTTACGTGCTTGTAATTGATTCAATGTATCCAGCGTTGCCTTACCGATTTCATGGTTACGCATTAACAAGGTTCCATCCATATCAAAAGCGGCCAGGCGGTACATAGTTACCTCATAATTTGTGAGCCAGATGGCAGTGCAAAAAGTATGCCGTAGTATTTAGGGAACTAATAGTGAACAATTAATTTAAAGACTTCCGGATTTAACTATGCGTATATTTCACCGACTAACTCAATATCAGCGCTTATTTCAGCAGTTTGGCAATCAAGAGAAAACGGCAACCGTCAACGAGCTAGCTGTGCTACTTTTTTGCAGTGATCGCCATGCCCGCACACTGCTCCAGAAATTTCAGCAACAAGGCTGGCTAAATTGGGATGCGCAAGTCGGCAGAGGCAAACGAGCGAAAATTCACTGCCTGAAAACCCCCGATGAGCTACGAGCCTTATGTTTGCGGCAGCTTCTTGATCAAGGCGATCATCAGGGTGCATTTCAATTAGCACAACTGGAACCCTTACAACTGCATGCCTTACTTAGCCCACATATGGGCGGGCAATGGCAAGCCGACAGCCCGGTGTTACGTATTCCCTACTATCGCGAGCTAGAGTCACTCGTTCCTCTCGATACCACGGGTAGAGCAGAACAACATCTGATTTCCACGCTACATGCTGGCCTCACTCGATTTCAGACTGGCGATCCGCAACCCAAGCCAGATTTGGCACACCATTGGCACATCAGCCACGACGGTTTAATTTGGCAGTTTTATTTACGTAGTCAATTGCGCTGGCACAATGGCGAGCCATTGAGTGGTACGCAATTATTGGCAACATTTGAGATATTACGTCAACACCCACGTAGCCAACCAAGTTTGGATAATGTTAGCGCGATTACATTACCTCATGCTTTATGCATCCAGTTTACACTTAAATACCCAGACTACTGGCTAGCCCACCGTCTGGCCGATCTCCCCTGCCGATTATTCCATCCTGAGACGCCACAATTAGGTGCAGGATCGTTTAAGTTAACTGAATTTGAAAAACATCTGGTTCGATTGGAACAGCATGAGTTCTATCATTTACAGCATCCCTATCTCGAAATCATCGAATACTGGATTGCCCCGCAGCTACCCGATGTGATGAACGGGGGAAATGCTGCGCACCCTGTCAGCATTACTATCGGCCAAAATGAAGATTTGCCCCTGGCCAAGCCAGTACAACGTAGTACCAGCCTCGGTTTTTGTTATCTCGCCATGAATGCTAAACGCAACCATCTGACACAAGAACAAGCTAGAAAAATCATCATGTTGATTCAAACATCGGGCTTACTAACTCACTTATCCGTGCAACGGGGAATCATCATTCCCAGTCAGGAAATGCTGCCTGGATGGCCGATTCCACAGTTCACTGAGGATAGTGGGGTAACACTACCCAACCATCTGATATTACTCTACCAACAACCGATAGAACTGGCAGCAGTGGCTCACGAATTAAAAGTGCTGCTGGCAGCTCATGGCTGTGAGCTGGAAGTGCAATTCTGTCGTAACAAACACTGGCAAAGCGCAAGTCAATGTGACCAAGCAGATTTACTGATGTCTGATCATCTGGTGGGGGAGTCTCGCGAAGCCACAATGGAAAGCTGGTTGCGTCATGACCCGCTATGGCAAAGCATTCTGCCCGATGAAACACGGGATTGGCAGCAGCAATCATTGGAAAAAACCCAACAGATTGAAGCGCCATCCGAACGTTTTACGCTGTTGCGTGCGCATTATCATCAGCTGATGTCTGACGGATTAATCCTGCCACTCTTTAATTATCAATATCAGGTCAATGCGCCACCAAGAATCAAAGGCGTCATGCTTACAGCCTATGGCTGGTTTGATTTTTGCCGAGCCTGGCTGCCACCCACGCCGGAATAACCATTAATACGAATCAGAACCTTTGTATTCTGTCGGTTGCTACCTTTTAGCTCACTAACTGGGTAACATGGTTAGAAAATTCAATTTTGGTTGAAGATAAATTTTTCCAAGCATCTCTCCGAGCTAGAGGCAGCAGAATGAAACGAGCAGTTGTAGTATTTAGCGGTGGTCAGGATTCCACCACTTGCCTGATTCAGGCTTTGCAGCAATATGATGAAGTACATTGCATTACATTCGACTACGGCCAGCGCCATCGCGAAGAGATAGAAGTCGCCCGTAAGCTTACCAGTCAACTCGGCGCTAAAGCCCATAAAGTGCTGGATGTCGGTATGCTGAACGAGTTGGCAGTCAGTAGCCTGACCCGCGACAATATCCCTGTTCCGGTTTACGAAGAGAATAGTGTCAATACGCTCCCCAACACTTTTGTTCCCGGGCGCAATATTCTATTTCTAACTCTGGCCGCGATCTACGCTTATCAGGTGCAGGCTGAAGCCGTCATTACTGGCGTATGTGAAACCGACTTCTCCGGCTACCCTGATTGTCGAGATGAGTTTGTTAAAGCCCTCAACCACGCTATTAACTTAGGAATTGCGCGGGATATCGCCTTTATCACGCCGTTAATGTGGCTAGATAAAGCAGAAACATGGGCATTGGCTGATTACTACCAGCAGTTGGAGCTTATTCGACACCACACTCTGACCTGCTATAACGGCGTTCAAGGTGATGGCTGTGGCGAATGCGCCGCTTGCCATTTACGCGCCAAAGGCCTAAATAATTATCTGGCGAATAAAACCGCGGTGACTACCAGCCTCAAAAATAAAACGGGTTTGCGCTAAACCAGAAGTTAATGATCAGGTGGCAGCTACGGTGAAAAGCGGTAGATCGTCGAGATGCCATCAATAGAACCTTGTCGTCTTATTCCGCGCCATATATGGCGCGGACGCTTGACTCTTCCGCCAATACTTCCCACCTGAGATCGCTTCATCCAGTTTTGCCCGCAGTCTGAGGTTGATGTTAAACCATAGCCTTTAGCCAAATAGACTGATATTCGGTAGGTGAGACTTACCGTTGCGCAGACTGGTTTTCATCATCCATCGGCTGCGCCAGTGCACCCAATCTTTGCCGTAATTCACCGTCAATCGGCAGTGCTTTTTGCGTTTTCAGATCGACACAGACGAAAGTCAGCGCCGCATCAGCAACCGGTGAGTCATCTGTCTCTAAAGTAATCATCTGACTCAGAACTCCACTTTTTCCATTGAGTTTTATCAGTTGGCTATCAATACGCAGCACATCGCCCAATACCGCTGGTTTACGATAACTAATGTTGATATTGACGACGATAAAAGCGATATGGTTCCGGCTCATCCATTGAAATGCCTCTTCACCATCTAACCACTCCCAACGCGCTTGTTCCAGAAACTCAAGATAACGAGCATTATTAACATGCTGATAAACATCAATATGAAAACCACGGACTTTGATCTGAGTACGCATGGGAAAACCTCTGCTGCGAAGTAGAAATGAAAACAGAACGGGTTAAATTAAACTGGTATGACCTCACGAATAGTAGCAGAGTAACTTCATTTAATAGCAGACTCACAATATAACTTAGAGTTAGATCACAACTGCTTAACATTTAATTTACACGCCACTTTCTTGCATAGCATATTTTTAATTTTAAAACATTGATTTTAAACGGTAAAATAGCTGTTCTGAATACTATCATCAGCTCAGCTATAACTGTCGATGAACTCATGTTGTTACTACATGAGCCGATATCTCTGAGTTTATATTTTTATTTTCTGTCGATTCCGTTCGATAAACATGGGTCCGATCCCTGAAACCTCTAATAACTGCTCAAGCTGGCTAAAGAAACCGAACTCTTCACGATAGCGAACAATAGCCTGTGCTTTTTTCAACCCAATACCGCTAAGCCCTGCTGCTAACTCCTCGGCGCTGGCTTTATTCACATCAATCTGTGATGAAGCTTCCCTATTGCTCCCTGGTGAAGGTGTCTTTAGCTTCGATGTATCCCGATGTTTATCGGCGAGTTGATGAGAAACCTTTGGTGACTTGGCTTGCTGATTTTCCTGAGGCTGATTCGGTGCGGCCATCACTGCGGTAAAAGGAGCCGTAAAACTGGCCAGAAGCAGAACTAGAGCCAGAGTTTTTCCTTTGTTATTCATGCTGTATCCTCCGTGTATTTGACAGCATTTGTACTTTGCCTCAGACATGTTGTGCCTGTAAACCACGGATTCTAGATATGCGAAAGGCCGCTAAAGCGGCCTTTCGTTGTTACATCGATTTGCAGATGTATGCGACGCTTACTGCGATTGCTGCTCGGCTGAACCCATTTTGATGGTCGCCTGTTTGTGCAGGTTAGCAATCAGTGCATCCAGAGCAATACCATTAATACCTTCTGCCATTTTGGTGGTGAAGTTCGGCATTTCATCTTCAGGCAGTTTACCAGGAGTCACTGACAGCAACTCGATCAATACGATGTTGTCCTGACGATCTTGGGATAAACCATAAACTGGTTTTTCTACCTGTGGGTGTGGTAAAGCAAATACGGTTTGCGCTAGTTGATCGTCACCCGGCGCACGGGCAATCATCTTCTTCTCACCAAAGCTCAGGCCTGCCGCTTTCATCGCTTCTTCGCCTTTACCTTGCTTCAAGGCAGTCAGAATTTTCTCACCATCAACACGAGCCTGCTGCTCGGCTTTCTGGCGTTTAACCAATTCGGCTACCTGATCGCGAACCTGATCAAACGGCTGGACGCCTTCCGGCTTGTGGCCATCGATACGAATAACAAAGGCGCGGTCACCATCAACGGTGATAACGTCTGAATTGCTACCCGGTGCGCCATTCTCGCCGACTAATGCACCCTCGAAGATAGCTTGAATAACCGGTTTGTAATTCAGTTGAGCTGGAACTGCATCACGAGTGAACCAAGCGGTTTGCTTCGCTTTGCTACCAGCAGCTTCTTCGGCAGAGGCCAGCGATTCATTATCGCTAGTGGCAGCTTCGCTCACCTTTTGCTGTAGCGCATAATAAGCATCAACAGCTTTTTCCTGCTTGACTTTGGTTGCCAATGCGTCATGCACTTCAGACAGCGGCTTAACCTGTTCTGGTTTAATGTCATTCAAGCGAACGATCAAATAGCCCACAGAAGATTTTACCACATCAGATAACTGGCCTTTCTCAGTCAGATTAGCTTGTTTCAGCTCATCAGCCGTGGTTTCTGGTTCTAACCACCCTAACTCACCACCATTTTTGCGTGAAATGATGTCGGTGGATTTTTCTTTTGCCAGCGTGGTGAAATCTGCACCATTTTTCAGTTCTGCCAGCGCTGTTTTAGCATCTGCCTCGTTTTTGAACTGGATAACGCTGTAATTTCTGCGTTCAGGCTGAGTGAAGCTACTTCTATGCTGCTCGTAGTACGTAGCAATATCTTCTTCGGTAACAGTGATTTTTTCCTGCATCGCCGCTGCATCCATTTCAATGAAACTGATTTTCATTTCTTCTGGTGCAATGAAGCTGTTTCTATTCTGCTCGTAGTACGCTTTCAGTTCTTCATCAGTCACAGTCTGTTTAGCTTGCAACGCTTTAAGATCCAGCGTCGCCAAACGAACTTCCCGCTGCTGCAGAATCAGTTCAGACATCGCCTGTGCTTCCGCTGGCAGGGCAAAACCCGTTTCGCTGAAAGCCTGTAGCAATTGCTGATTGATCAGCTGTTGACGCTGAATTTGAGCGAACTGGTCCGGGGTGTACCCCATACGATTGACCAATTCGAGATATTTGTTGTTGTCGAACTTATTATCCGTCTGGAAATAAGGCAGTTGACGAATAGAATCTTTCACTTGTTCGTCACTCGCACTCAAGCCCAGCTGTTTGGCGTACTGATCAAGCAGCATATTGTTGATCAATTGACCCAATATCTGCTGACGCAGTTGCTGCATATAGCCTTCATTGCCAGCCAGTACAGAGAACTGCTCGCCTAACTGCTGTTGCAAACGGCTACGTTCACTTTGCATCGATTGTTCTAGCTGGGCACGGCTTATCTCTTGGCCATTAACCTTGGCTGCATAGTCGTTGGAGCCACCTATCAGATAGCCGCCCACGCCTGTCAGGATAAAGGACAACATGATCAGGGCCAGGATGATTTTGAGCACGACGTTATTTGCAGCCGCGCGTAAATTGTCCATCATAATGTGACAATACTCCGCTGTAATGTGGATAAAAACTCTTGCGCAGGTGTGAAGACCCAGCATTCCTTGCGTCAGCCCATAATCGCTGCTGCGCGATAAAACTACTCAGGGTACTAACGCCCTCATTGCCTGGTGGCGCAGCCGGCATTTTATGCCAATTCAACTGCCAAGCGAAAAAAAAGCGCATCAATAGCGATGCGCCTTATATCTTACCTTACCAACTCAACTGCGTCAGGTTATTGTTTATCACAAACAATATTTGGCACCGGAGAGATCTGAGGCAATCATTAGTTGACCGCGTCTTTCAGACCTTTACCTGCACGGAAACCTGGAACTTTAGCAGCTGGAATACTGATTTCTTTACCGGTCTGAGGGTTACGGCCAGTACGGGCAGAGCGCTCACGTACTGCAAAAGTACCGAAACCAACCAGAGCTACATCATCCCCTGCTTTCAAGGATTCAGTAACAGAAGCAATAATTGCATCTAACGCGCGCCCAGCGGCCGCTTTAGAAATATCAGCACCTGCGGCAATTTTGTCGATCAGTTGTGACTTATTCACTCTTTCATCCCCTTTAGAATTCTATCGTCGCGCCGAGAATCCCTACGGACAACACGACAGCGCTGCTGTTATATCAATCCTGTCTAGCCTTGGCAAGCAACCTAAAGGTGAATGCTTTCGTCAGACAGCCGATCTAACTTAGCGGCACAAAAAATGGCTGGCAAGCAGGATTTCGCTTACCAGCATCAGTTTTATCAATACTTCTTGCTATACGTCACTATTTTACCGCAACGGGCTGTGCGCCAAAGGCTGGGTTTTGCAACGCAATGGCTAAAACATCATCAATAAGCTTAACCGGATGAATTTCCAGATCGGCAATAACATTGGCAGGAATCTCTTCCAGATCACGCTTATTGTCTTCTGGAATCAACACGACTTTGATACCACCACGGTGAGCGGCCAGTAGCTTCTCTTTCAGTCCGCCAATGGGTAGCACCAAACCACGTAGCGTGATTTCACCGGTCATAGCAACATCAGCACGGACAGGGTTACCCGTCAGACAGGAAACCAGCGCAGTACACATGGCAATACCGGCACTTGGACCATCTTTTGGCGTTGCACCTTCCGGTACGTGAACGTGAATATCGCGTTTTTCGTAAAAATCAGGGTTAATCCCCAATTTATCCGCACGAGCGCGAACCACGGTCAATGCCGCTTGAATGGATTCCTGCATGACTTCACCCAACGAACCGGTGTAAGTCAGTTTGCCTTTACCAGGAACACAGGCGGTTTCAATGGTTAGCAAATCGCCACCCACTTCCGTCCATGCCAGACCCGTGACTTGACCAACGCGGTTCTCAGTATCAGCACGGCCATAATCAACCTTTTGCACACCAAGGAACTCTTTCAGGTTATCCCCGTTGATTTCAATGTGTTTAACCGTTTTGTCCATCAGCAGATTTTTCACTGCCTTACGACACAGCTTGGAGATTTCACGCTCCAGACTACGGACACCAGCTTCGCGGGTGTAATAACGGATAATGCTGATAATGGCGCTATCATCAATGGTCAGTTCACCTTTCTTGATGGCATTGCGTTCAAACTGTTTCGGCAACAAATGCTGTTTAGCGATATTCAGTTTTTCGTCTTCGGTGTAACCGGACAAACGAATCACTTCCATACGGTCAAGCAGCGGTGCCGGAATATTCATGGAGTTGGATGTTGCGACAAACATCACGTCAGACAGATCGTAATCCACTTCCAGATAATGATCGTTAAACGCTACGTTCTGTTCTGGATCAAGAACTTCCAGCAACGCTGAAGCGGGATCGCCACGCATATCGGAAGCCATCTTATCGATCTCATCCAACAGGAACAGTGGGTTTTTCACTCCCACTTTCGCCATTTTCTGAATCAATTTGCCGGGCATCGAACCGATATAGGTACGACGGTGACCGCGGATTTCCGCTTCGTCACGCACGCCACCCAGAGCCATTCGTACATACTGACGCCCGGTAGCTTTGGCAATAGATTGCCCCAGCGAGGTTTTACCTACACCAGGAGGCCCCACCAGACATAGGATTGGCCCTTTGATTTTGCTCACGCGGCTCTGCACTGCGAGATACTCGAGAATACGATCTTTCACGCGCTCCAGGCCATAATGATCGGTATCCAGAACTTCCTGTGCTTTAACCAGATCTTTCTTAACCTTGCTACGGCTGTTCCACGGAACCTGCAACATCCAATCGATGTAACCACGCACTACGGTCGCTTCCGCAGACATCGGCGACATCATTTTCAGTTTTTGCAGCTCAGCTTCGGTTTTTTCACGCGCATCTTTCGGCATTTTTGCTGCTTCGATTTTGCGTTTTAGCGCTTCGTGTTCATCCGGCGCATCGTCCATCTCGCCCAGTTCTTTCTGAATAGCTTTCATTTGCTCGTTCAGATAGTACTCACGCTGGCTCTTTTCCATCTGCTTTTTAACGCGGTTACGGATACGCTTTTCGACCTGTAATAGATCGATTTCCGACTCCATCATCGCCATCAGATATTCAAGGCGTTCGGTAATATCGAACATTTCCAGCACTGCCTGCTTATCATTTAATTTCAATGGCATATGGGCAGCAATAGTATCAGCCAAACGCGCTGCGTCATCAATGCTGTGCAGAGACGTCAACACTTCCGGTGGGATTTTTTTATTCAGTTTGATGTAACCTTCAAACTGATTAATTGCCGTGCGTACCAGGACTTCCTGCTCACGCTCGTCGAGTACAGGGGATTCCAGATACTCGGCCTGTGCCGCAAAATGCTCACCGCTGTCTGACAGCGTGGTAATACGCACACGCTGTAAGCCTTCAACCAGCACTTTGACGGTGCCGTCGGGCAATTTCAGCATTTGCAGGATTGAGGCAACAGTGCCAACCGAAAACAGATCGTTGATACCAGGCTCATCCGTCGACGCTTCTTTCTGTGCAACCAACATGATTTTTTTATCATGATCCATTGCAGCTTCCAGGCACCGAATCGACTTTTCCCGGCCAACAAACAGTGGGATCACCATATGCGGATAAACCACCACATCGCGCAGAGGCAATACAGGGATTTCTATGCGTTCGGAACGCTCAGGGTTCATAGAGCTCTCTCTTAGTTTAGCTTCCGCCAGATTTCAGGAAATCTCGTGAAACACGGTCACCACGAGTTTCACTAAATAGGTTATTGAGTATATGGGGACGAATGTCTTACATTCAACGATTACAATGCGAGGAAAAAGAAATGGGGGATAAAATCCCCCATTATCTTACTAACTGTCTGGATTATTTGGCTAATTATTCGCCTGAAGCTTGCGCTTCAGGTTGACCGTAAATCAGCAATGGTGCTGATTGGCCTTCGATAACTGACTCATCAACAACCACTTTATCCACGCTTTCCAGCGATGGCAGATCGTACATCGTATCCAGCAAAGCCGCTTCAACGATAGAACGCAGGCCACGAGCACCGGTTTTACGTGCCATTGCTTTTTTGGCAATAGCGGTCAAGGCTTCATCACGGAATTCCAGCTCAACCCCTTCCAGATTGAACAACGCCTGATATTGTTTCGTCAGCGCGTTTTTCGGTTCTTTCAGAATCTGAATCAATGCGTCTTCACTTAATTCGCTCAAAGTCGCTACCACTGGCAAGCGACCGATGAATTCTGGAATCAAACCGAACTTGATCAAATCTTCCGGTTCAGCCTGTCGCAATAATTCACCTTCGGTTGCTTTCTCAGATTTGCCTTTCACCGTTGCGCCAAAACCAATACCGGTACCGGTATTCAGACGCTGCCCGATCACTTTATCCAAGCCAGCAAATGCACCACCGCAGATAAACAGGATTTTCGAGGTATCAACTTGCAAAAATTCCTGCTGAGGATGCTTACGTCCCCCCTGTGGAGGAACAGCTGCAATCGTACCTTCAATCAATTTCAGCAAGGCCTGTTGTACACCTTCACCTGAAACATCACGGGTGATAGATGGGTTATCAGACTTACGGGAAATCTTATCGATTTCATCAATATAGACGATACCGCGCTGCGCTTTCTGCACATCGTAATCGCATTTCTGCAACAGTTTCTGAATGATGTTTTCGACATCTTCACCCACATAGCCTGCTTCGGTCAATGTGGTCGCATCGGCCATAGTGAATGGCACATCCAGGAAACGAGCCAGCGTTTCCGCCAACAGTGTTTTACCGCTACCCGTCGGACCAATCAGCAAAATATTACTTTTGCCCAGTTCGATCCCGTTGCTGGTATCACCGTTACGTAAACGCTTGTAATGATTGTATACCGCCACTGCCAGCACTTTTTTCGCCGGTTCCTGTCCGATGACATAGTCATCCAGATGGCGACGAATTTCATGCGGCGTCGGCAATGAGCTACGCTCCCGATGCGGGGAAACTTCTTTGATCTCTTCGCGAATAATGTCGTTACACAAATCGACACATTCATCGCAGATATACACTGACGGCCCGGCAATCAGCTTACGCACTTCATGCTGGCTTTTGCCGCAGAAAGAGCAATACAGCAGCTTTCCAGAACCGTCTTTGCGCTTATCTGTCATCAGTAAACCTCTTCTTTAGTATCTGCCGCCGCTAAAAACAGAGCGACAGGGAGACTATTCTCGTTACTTCTGTACGTCACGTTTTTATCAAACGGACTGCCGGTGCCTCAGGCAATACTGCTTAAACTATAGCCTATAGGCACACAGAAATACGCGGTTAGTCACGGCGGTTGAATATGTCATCGACCAAACCATATTTTACAGACTCTTCTGCAGACAGGAAACGGTCACGCTCCGTGTCTCTCTCTATTTCTTCGAGAGGTTTGCCCGTATGTTTAGCCATTAATTCGTTCATCCGAGACTTCACTTTCAGAATTTCTCTCGCATGAATCTCAATATCGGTAGCCTGCCCCTGGAATCCGCCCAACGGCTGGTGAATCATCACGCGCGAATTAGGCAAACAGAAGCGTTTCCCTTTCGCCCCGGCAGTCAACAGGAATGCGCCCATAGAACATGCCTGACCCATACAAATTGTGCTGACATCTGGTTTGATAAACTGCATGGTGTCATAAATAGACATGCCCGCAGTAATCACGCCACCCGGTGAGTTAATATAAAGGAAGATATCCTTTTCCGGATTTTCGGCTTCCAAAAACAACATTTGAGCCACAATCAGGTTGGCCATGTGGTCTTCAACCTGACCGGTTAGGAAGATAATGCGTTCTTTCAGCAGACGGGAGAATATATCGTAAGAACGCTCCCCACGTGAAGTCTGCTCAACCACCATTGGCACCAGAGCCATGTTAGGTGCAAATTGATCTCGTTCGCCACTGTATGACATTACCATCTCCTAATAGAATTTACTTTGGCACCATTCATAACCGATTCTACTTGAGATAAGCAATGATGACCATGATAAGGCGTTGGTCGTTCAAGACATACCAAGTGATGATAATCAGCCAACGCAAGGCAAAGGTATAACATAAACGTCTGTAAGAATAATTGGGGGAAGGATGCTGTTTTTCAAGTCCTATAGTCTTTTATTCTCTCAGCAACCCTTTCTTACCCTACGCATTTTATGGCACCTGCTACGAATTTAATTAAGCGCTTTCTTTCATTTTTTTAATATAGCCCAGAATCAGAGTAACCATAGCCGATAATTTGCTGCGTTATCGCCAATTATCCAATAAGAAAAAAGCCCGTTGCCAAAGGCGACGGGCTTAAAAGTCAAAACGCTAAGTCAAAGATACTTAACGTTATGCGCTGAAAAACATTACGCAGCAGTGGTCTGATTCATCAGCTCGCTGAAGGTCGTTGGTTTTTCGGTTACTTTGGCTTTAGCCAGCAGTGTTTCTACCGCTTGTTCTTCCAGAGCCACATTGCGCATGTTGTTCATCAGCTCTTTGTTTTTGCTGTAGAACTCGATAACTTCTTGTGGATCTTCGTAAGCAGACGCCATTTCTTCGATCAAGGCCTTAACGCGGTCTTCGTCAGCTTTCAGCTCGTGCTGGCTGATAACTTCACCCAGCAGCAGGCCAACAACAACGCGACGTTTAGCTTGTTCTTCGAACAGTTCACGTGGCAGTTCAGCAGCTTGTTTCTCATTGCCACCAAAACGCTGTGCAGCCTGGCGACGCAGAACGTCGATTTCGCTGTCGATCAGAGCGGCGGGAACGTCGATTTCGTTAGCGCTAACCAAGCCGTCGATTGCCTGAGTTTTAACACGGTTACGCACTGCACCTTTCAGCTCACGTTCCATGTTTTTACGCACCTCGGCACGTAAACCTTCGATAGAACCATCAGCAACACCGAAACGTTTGATGAATTCTTCCGTCAGTTCTGGCAACTCGCGCTGTTCAACTTTCTTCAGAACGATAGCAAACTGGGCTGATTTACCTTTCAGGTTTTCAGCATGGTAATCTTCTGGGAAATTCACGTCGATAGTGAATTCTTCGCCCGCTTTATGGCCCACAACGCCTTCTTCGAAGCCTGGGATCATGCGGTTCTGGCCCATAGCCAGTACGAAATCAGTTGCTTTACCACCCTCAAACTCTTCACCGTCAATAGAACCGTTGAAGTCCAGAGTCACGCGATCTTCTGCTGTGGCAGCGCCATCGGTGTCTTTCCAAGTCGCTTGTTGCTTACGCAAGGTTTCCAACATGGTATCAACGTCGGCGTCATTGACTTCAACAACCGGCTTCTCAACTTCGATGCTTTCCAGATCTTTCAATTCAACTTCTGGGTACACTTCAAATTCAACAGAGAAAGTGAAATCTTCACCTTCTTTGTACTCACCCGGTGCATAGCTTGGTGCGCCAGCCGGGTTGATTTTTTCTTTGATGATCGCATCAACAAAGTTGCGTTGCATCAGATCGCCCAGTACATCCTGACGAACGGACGCGCCGTAACGCTGTTCAACGATGCTCATCGGTACGTGACCTTTACGGAAACCGTCGATACGCACATTTTTAGCAGCTTTCAACAGCTCGCTTTTTACTGCTTTCTCAATGCTGTCAGCAGCAACGGTGATAGTTACACGGCGGCCAAGGCCTTGGGTGGTTTCAACAGAAACTTGCATCTTGTTACCTCAAAAAAATCACAGTGCTCGGTCAACTCCAGAAGCCGCTATCAAGAGAGCATCATTGCAATAATGACATCGCCCCTGAAAACATCCTCTAAGAACCGGGACGGCCGCATTACAGAACCGAGTATCCCAGATGTCAGAAGCGTCCCGAAACCATTCCGGAAAAATAAGACGCGACATTATAGCGGTGCATAGGTTACGAGTCGAGGAAAGCGGTGAATGTCAGCGCGCGAAAATTTACGCAGACGTCGATCCCTCGACAAAAATACTGGCAGCGCTGTGGTAAAAATGGTTTTGTCGCTAGTTAAAAAACAAACGGCCCCAGAGGCCGTTCGTCTATTTCGCTACTACTAATACCCTAAATCAGTTGAAAAGTTCCACTGAAATCAGGTCACTGCATTAATTTACGCCAAGGTGCCAGCATCGCGGCATGAAGGCGAGCTAGGTACGGCATCCTGCAAATTAGCCCACTCTTTGTCTGTGTAGGTGTGCAATGCCAGCGCATGCACATCCCCCGCCAATTCTTCCGACAATATGCCATAAATGGCACGGTGGCGGCTCAAAAAACGCTCACCGACAAATTTATCACTCACAATCACAATTTTAAAATGGCTCTCGGAGCCTGCAGGAACATTGTGACGGTAGCTTTCGTTGATCACTTCCAAGTGAACAGGTTCAAATGCCGCCCTGAGTTTTTCTTCTATTTTTTCACGAATCAGAATCATAACATCTCCTTACTGCTACGGCAGAGAACTGCACACCTTCTACTGCAATATTAGTCGGTTTTGGCTGATTTATAACATTCCTTTGACAATAATTCTTGAGTAATTACGCCCACCACCGACATCAAATCGCATAAGTTGAGGATAATCCGATTGTCAGAGCAAAAGGTTATTTGTATGGTTTCTGGCTATAAAGCTACGTTTGTGGTGAATTTGTCTTCGTTGTGATCTTCCCCCCATCCGCGGCAATGCTATGATGTGCCAATAATATTGCAGCTATCCCGCTCAGATTATTAAAAATTCCATAACTATTGAGAACGTGAACATGCTAAAGAAAATTCTTTTCCCGCTGTTGGCCGCATTCATTCTGGCGGGCTGTACTACCAGCAGCAATACACTGGAAGTCACACCGAAAATAGTATTGCCAGCACAAGATCCAACATTGATGGGCGTTACCATCAGTATTAACGGTGCCGATCAACGTCAAGATGCTGCGCTGGCAAAAGTTAACCGCGATGGCCAGCTAGTGGCCTTAACACCCTCTCGCGATCTGCGTTTCCTGTTGCAGGAAGTGCTTGAAAAACAAATGACTGCTCGCGGTTATATGATCGGTACTGATGCACCCGTTGACTTGCAAATTGTGGTCAACCAACTGTTTGCCAATGTGCAGGAAGGCAACCTGCGTTATAACATCACTACCAAAGCCGACATTTCGATCACTGCACAGGCTAAAAACGGCAACAAGCAGGTTAAGAACTACCGTTCAATCTACAATGTTCAAGGTGCCTTTACCGCCAGCAATACCAAAATTACCGAAGCAGTTAATACAGTGCTGAGTGACGTGATCGCTGATATGGCTCAAGACACCACGGTTAACAACTTTATCAAGCAGAACGCTCGCTAATCCGTTAGTTGCTTAACGTTGCTCTGCCCCAAATTGGAGCAGAGCATATAGGTTTTATATGTCCAATCGCTATTCAAACCTGTTTACACAGCGTAATTCGCTTATTCTTTTATTACTGGGGTTCGCCTCCGGTCTTCCTCTGGCACTGACATCTGGCACGCTGCAAGCCTGGATGACGGTGGAAAACGTCGATCTGAAAACCATCGGGATTTTCTCGCTGGTCGGCCAGGCCTATGTTTTCAAATTTTTGTGGTCCCCGCTGATGGATCGCTATACGCCCTCATTTCTTGGGCGTAGGCGTGGCTGGTTATTAATCAGCCAGTTATTATTGATCGTCGCCATTGTGGCGATGGGCTTTATGGAGCCAGCAAAGCATTTGTGGTGGCTGGCAGCCATTGCGGTATTGGTCGCATTTTGCTCCGCATCACAAGATATTGTGTTCGATGCTTATAAGACAGATTTGCTCAGTGCAGAAGAACGAGGCACCGGCGCTGCCGTTTCGGTGTTGGGTTACCGGCTGGCGATGTTGGTTTCCGGCGGGCTGGCATTGTGGATTGCTGACCGCTATCTCGGCTGGCAGTCAACCTATTGGTTGATGGCTGGGTTGATGATCATCGGGGTGATCGCGACCCTACTGGCCCCGGAACCCGCAGCGCCCCCCGCGGCGCCTAAAACGCTGGAGCAGGCCATTGTTGCCCCGTTGCGTGATTTCTTTGGTCGTAATAACGCCTGGCTGATTTTGCTGTTAATCGTGCTGTATAAGATGGGCGATGCCTTTGCCGCCAGTTTAAGTACGCCGTTTTTGATTCGTGGATTGGGGTTTAACGCTGGTGATGTCGGTCTGGTGAACAAAACTCTCGGGTTGTTGGCGACCATTATCGGTGCCTTATATGGCGGTCTGTTGATGCAGCGACTCAGTTTGTTCCGCGCGTTGATGATTTTCGGCATTCTACAAGGTGTTTCTAACGTAGGTTATTGGATTTTATCGGTTACAGACAAAAATATATTCAGCATGGGCAGTGCCATTTTTTTGGAAAATATTTGTGGTGGTATGGGCACCGCAGCTTTTGTAGCGCTGTTGATGACTTTGTGTAATAAGTCGTTTTCCGCGACTCAGTTCGCATTGCTATCCGCATTATCGGCTGTAGGTCGGGTCTATGTCGGGCCGGTGGCTGGCTGGTTTGTGGAAACTCACGGTTGGTCGTTATTTTATCTGTTCTCCATCGCCGCAGCGGTACCTGGGTTGATATTGCTGTATATCTGTCGCCACACGCTTGAATTCACGCAAAAAACTGATGAATTTATGCCGCGTACCGAATTTAAAACCGGCTACCGCTGGGCATTGCGTTTTCTCACCGTAGGTTGTGTGTTACTCGCCATCTGGCTGGTGCTGTTGATTTGCAATGCATGGGGCTGGACATCGGCAACACAACTGGCTGATACCTTGCTGCTTCGGGGCATCCAACTCAGTATTATCGGCATGATGTTGGGCGGTATCCTCGATTATCTGTCTTTGAGACGTGCCCATTTAACCTAAACAGAGACTTTAAAAAGCCGGTATCCCATACCGGCTTTTTTTATATGTTCCGGCCAGTGATGGGAACAGTCACCCTAGAAATAATTAGATGCAGATCACATAATTAAGTAACCACCCAGAAATTTTATCCTAAAAATGAGAGTCGAATCACCCCTGGGTCTTTATCCTTTTGTGCGGTCAGACTATGATGTGCGCACTTTTTATCAAGGACATGTGTCCTTTTATTTCACCAGAAACAATTCAACCTAATTGAGGCATTTATGCGTAAAATTCTCGTTGGCGCTCTCGCGTTGACCGCAGTCACTCTGGCACCGTCTGTCCAAGCTGAATATCAATGGGGCTTTGGCAACATCAGCATGAACTACCTAGACTGGACGAAGAGCACTACGCATAAATCTGGTGATTCATCCCATAAAGACGATTTTGCTTACATTGAACTGGAAGGCGGCGCGGGCTTTAGCTGGGGCGAAGTTTACGGCTTCTTCGATTTGGAAAACCCGTTCAACTCCAAAACCGCTCAGCCAGGTGATAACCAACGTTATACCTTTAAAACCACCGGCCGCTACTATTTGGGTGACTCCGGTTTCAACCTGTACGGTCACGTATACGGTACATACTCTCTGCCAAGCGCTCAGGGCAATGACTACAGCAACTTCCACGAAGTGAACACGCTGTACGGTATCGGCTATAACGCAACTGTTGCCGGCGTGTGGATGAAACCTTTCGTCGCCCTGCATTATGTTGACCAAACCTATTATTCTGGTAATAACGGTTACGTTGTCGGCTGGGTCGCAGGCTATGATTTTACCGCTTTCGATGAGAAATTCAGTATCACCAACTGGAACGAGCTGGAATTCAACCGTGCAGAACGTTATGCAGCAGGTAACGGTGGCCGCAATGGCGTGAATGGTGCTATCGCGTTGTGGTGGACACCAGTTAAGCAATTGACTACCGGTATTCAGTACCGTTATGCCTACAACAAGTTGGGCGAAGACTTTTTACAAGACGGTATCATCTACTCTGTTAAATATAATTTCTAACTAAATAATTCCGGGGTAACTATTTAAGTCACCCCGGAAGATATTTAAATTTACCTTTTCCGTACATATTATTTACATACCCTGACCAATAATCGCCCGCCAAATCTCTATTTTTCCGCAATAAAAGCCTGCTTGGCATTGTTTTTACTTAGTATAGTCACTTTAGTTCATCTCTCACTTCGCCAACATATTGTTGCTATTAGTAAATTGTCACGGTAAGCAACATCTGTGACCCCCTTAACATAAAGTGTCAACAAGCCGCTGACACAATCTTAAGCATGTTTACAGTCTTGCAACCTTCCCGTAAAATGCCCGCACACATGAAACGACAATAGAGCCCTTTGTAATTGAGGTCGTTAGATGAGACTTAAGAAATACATTAAAAATATTGGGATATTGTCTTTATTTGCAGCCACGGTATCACTCGGTGGTTGCGATATGGTATTGATGAACCCTAAAGGCACAATCGGACTCGAACAAAAAACGCTGATACTCACCGCTATCGGTTTAATGTTGATCGTAGTAGTTCCGGTTATTCTTATGGCGTTTGCGTTTGCGTGGAAGTTCCGTGCTTCTAACAAAAATGCAACCTATACCCCGAACTGGTCCCATTCCAACAAAATTGAGCTGGTTGTATGGGCTGTTCCCATCATTATCATCGCCATTCTGGCCACGATAACCTGGAAAACATCTCACGAATTGGATCCATTCAAACCGTTGGTCGTTGAAGGTAAAGAACCGATCACCATTGAAGTGGTTTCTTTGGACTGGAAATGGTTATTTATCTATCCAGAACAAGGCATTGCCACCGTTAATGAACTCGCTTTCCCTACAGATGTTCCGGTGAACTTCAAGATCACATCTAACTCGGTAATGAACTCATTCTTTATTCCTCAGTTAGGCGGGCAGATTTATGCGATGGCCGGGATGCAAACCAAACTGCATCTGATTGCCAATGAGCCAGGTAAATACAAAGGTATTTCCAGCAGCTTCAGCGGTAAAGGCTTCTCTGGAATGAAATTCACTGCCATCGCAACACCGACTCAAGGTGATTTCGATCAGTGGGTCGCGCAGGTGAAAAAATCGCCAAACACCCTGAATACTACTGCTGATTTCGATAAGTTGGCTGAGCCGAGTGAAAATAACCCGGTTGAGTACTTCTCCAGCGTTAAGCCAGAGCTGTTTAAAGAAACTATTGGCAAATTTATGGGCGATATGAACATGCACAAGAGCGATGACATGCATAAAGGCATGGACATGAGCAAAGGCATGGAAATGGGCGAACACTCTCACGCCGGAGCCGAGGAATAAAACGATGTTGGGAAAATTAACACTTGATGCGGTTCCGTTACACGAACCAATAATAATGGTTACCGTTGCTGCCATTGTTCTTGGCGGTTTGGCATTGGTTGCCGCCCTGACCTATTTCGGCAAATGGAAATGGTTATGGAGCGAATGGTTAACCTCTGTTGACCATAAAAAAATCGGGATCATGTACATTCTGGTGGCCATGGTCATGCTGTTGCGCGGTTTCGCCGATGCCATCATGATGCGAAGCCAACAGGCGCTGGCTTCGGCGGGTGAGGCGGGATTCCTGCCACCTCATCACTATGACCAGATATTTACCGCTCACGGCGTAATCATGATCTTCTTCATGGCGATGCCTTTCGTGGTTGGTCTGATGAACATCGTTGTACCTTTGCAAATTGGTGCGCGCGACGTTGCCTTCCCGTTCTTGAACTCCCTAAGCTTCTGGTTCTTCGTCGTCGGGGTGGTGTTAATCAACATTTCTCTGGGAGTCGGTGAATTTGCTCAAACTGGCTGGCTGGCATATCCGCCACTGTCAGGTATCGAGTACAACCCAGGAGTCGGTGTTGATTACTGGATATGGAGTCTACAGATTTCAGGTCTGGGTACTTTGCTGACCGGTGTTAACTTCTTCGCGACTATCCTCAAGATGCGCGCACCAGGTATGTCGATGATGAAAATGCCCGTCTTTACTTGGGCGGCTTTCTGTACCAACATCCTGATTATCGTTTCTTTCCCGATTCTGACCGTCACCGTTGCATTGTTGACGCTTGATCGCTACATGGGCACCCATTTCTTTACCAATGATATGGGCGGCAACATGATGATGTACATCAACCTGATTTGGGCCTGGGGCCATCCGGAGGTGTATATCCTGGTTCTGCCGGTATTCGGGGTGTTCTCCGAAGTCACTGCGACCTTCTCGAAGAAACGTCTATTCGGTTATACCTCATTGGTTTGGGCCACTATTGCCATTACCGTTCTGTCATTTATTGTTTGGCTACACCACTTCTTTACCATGGGATCCGGTGCCAACGTAAATGCCTTCTTCGGTATTGCCACCATGATTATTTCCATCCCAACCGGGGTGAAGATCTTCAACTGGCTGTTCACCATGTATCAAGGCCGCATTCAGTTCAACTCTGCCATGCTGTGGACCGTTGGCTTTATCATCACCTTCTCTATCGGTGGGATGACCGGCGTGCTGTTGGCGGTTCCAGGTGCGAACTTCGTATTGCATAACAGCCTGTTCCTGATTGCTCACTTCCATAACGTGATCATCGGCGGCGTAGTCTTCGGTTGCTTCGCCGGTCTGACTTATTGGTTCCCTAAATCCTTCGGCTTTACGCTGAACGAAACATGGGGCAAACGTGCTTTCTGGTTCTGGATTATCGGTTTCTTCGTCGCCTTTATGCCTTTGTATGTGCTGGGCTTTATGGGTATGACTCGTCGTTTAAGTCAGGATATCAACCCGGAATTCCACCCGATGTTGATGGTAGCGGCTGGCGGTGCAGTGCTGATTGCCTGCGGTATCTTGTGTCAGGTTATCCAGGTCTTTGTCAGTGTCCGTGACCGTGACCGTGAGCAAAATCGCGATCTGACCGGTGATCCGTGGGATGCTCGTACGCTGGAATGGTCTACCTCTTCCCCACCGCCGTTCTATAACTTCGCTGTGGTACCTGAAGTTGTTGACCGTGATGAATTCTGGGATATGAAAGAGAAAGGCGAAGCTTACAAACGCCCAGCAAAATACGAAGAGATCCACATGCCGAAGAATACCGGTGCGGGTGTCATCATTGCGGCTTTCAGTCTGATCTTTGGCTTCGCCATGGTCTGGCACATCTGGTGGATGGCTATCGCTGGTTTCGTTGGCATGATCGTCACCTGGATCGTGAAAAGTTTCGACGAGGATGTGGATTACTATGTGCCAGCAGAAGAAGTTGAGCGCATCGAAAATCTTCACCATGAACAAATCAGCAAAGCAGGCGTGAATCATGTCAACTGAAACTCTGACTAACCACAACGTAGCCCATGCCGAGCATGGGCACCACGATGCGGGAGCCACTAAGGTTTTCGGCTTCTGGGTCTACCTGATGAGCGACTGTATTTTGTTTGCGACCTTGTTCGCAACTTATGCAGTGTTGGTAAATGGAACCGCTGGCGGTCCGACAGGTAAGGATATTTTCGACTTGAACTTTGTTCTGGTTGAAACCTTCCTGTTACTGTTCAGTAGTATTACCTACGGCGTAGCCATGCTGGGCATGAACAAAGGCAACAAAAACCAGGTCAATATCTGGTTGGGTATGACCTTCCTGTTCGGCTTGGGCTTTGTGGCGATGGAAATCTATGAATTCCATCACCTGATCGCAGAAGGATATGGCCCAGATCGCAGCGCGTTCTTATCCAGCTTCTTCGCGCTGGTTGCCACGCATGGTCTTCACGTAACGACAGGTTTAGTCTGGATCATCATTATGATGATTCAAGTTGCCAAGCGTGGTCTGAATCCAACTAACCAAACTCGTCTGATGTGTCTGAGCCTGTTCTGGCACTTCCTCGATGTGGTGTGGATCTGTGTGTTCACCGTTGTTTATCTGTTAGGAGCCATGTAAATGAGTCATTCAACTACTGGCCACGGTGGAGCCAGCCACGGTAGCCTGAAGTCCTATCTTATCGGCTTTATTCTGTCGATTATTTTGACAGTAATTCCATTTGTTATGGTTATGCAGGGAACGGCTTCTCATACCATGATTCTGGCAACGGTGGTCACCCTTGCCGTGGTGCAGATTATCGTACATTTAGTGTACTTCCTGCATATGAATGGAAAGTCGGAAGAACGCTGGAACCTGGTGGCGTTTCTGTTCACCGTGATGATTATCGCTATCGTTGTTGTGGGCTCGCTGTGGATTATGTACAACCTCAACATCAATATGATGGTTGACTAAAGAGCTGCATGTGATGATTAAGCAATACCTACAAGTAACTAAACCAGGAATTATTTTCGGCAATTTAATTTCTGTCGTTGGGGGATTCCTCCTCGCCTCTAAAGGCGACATTGATTACCCCCTTTTTCTCGCCACGCTTATTGGTGTCTCGTTAGTTGTTGCCTCCGGGTGTGTGTTTAACAACTATATCGACCGCGATATCGACTGCATCATGGAGAGAACGAAGAACCGGGTCTTGGTAAAAGGCCTTATCGAACCGAAGATAAGCCTGATTTATGCTTCGGTACTGGGTATTGCTGGCATGCTGTTGCTTTATGTGGCGGCCAATGCGTTAGCAATGATGCTGGCCGTCATTGGTTTCATTATCTATGTTGGGGTTTATAGCCTCTACATGAAGCGTAAGTCAGTCTACGGTACATTAATCGGTAGTCTCTCCGGTGCTGCACCACCGGTTATCGGTTATTGTGCTGTTACTGGCCAGTTCGACACCGGCGCGTTGATCTTATTACTGATCTTCAGCATCTGGCAGATGCCGCATTCTTACGCTATCGCTATTTTCCGCTTTAAAGATTATCAGGCTGCGAATATCCCTGTATTGCCAGTGATAAAAGGAATATCGGTCACCAAAAACCATATTACCCTTTATATTCTGGCCTTTATGGTCGCGACCCTGATGCTGACCCTGAGTGGTTACGCCGGATATAAATATCTGGTTGTCGCTGCTGCGGTGAGCGTGTGGTGGCTAGGTATGGCGTTGCGTGGCTACAAAGCTACCAATGACAGCGTATGGGCGAGAAAACTTTTCATATTCTCAATCATCGCTATCACGTCATTGAGCGTAATGATGTCTGTGGACTTCAATGTCCCTTCATCTGCGGGATTACTGACTTACGTCGGATAAGTAAACCGAAAAATTTATACTGCGGCCAGACGGATTTCCTCTTGGCCGCGTCATTTTTCCTACCCTATCTATCTCACTCATCTATTCATATCTGTTTTTCCCGCTAATACCGATCTTTCGTTCAAGCACCTCTGGCGGCGGTCCGATATAACGTCTTTTTTTGAAAGAATCCTTCTCTGGCTGTAATACATTCTAAACATCAATAGATTTACCGGTTGGCACGAACATCATTACAATAGTGCAATTGGTTTTTTTGAGGTGGTAATGAACGATAATAAAATGACACCGTTAGAACTTAGGGCAACCTGGGGTCTGGGAACGGTATTTTCACTGCGCATGCTCGGCATGTTTATGGTGTTGCCAGTGATTACCACCTATGGGATGGCTCTGGCCGGTGCCAGTGAAGCACTTATCGGTATTGCTATCGGTATTTATGGTCTGGCTCAGGCTATTTTTCAGATTCCTTTTGGCCTGGTTTCCGACCGAATTGGCCGTAAGCCACTGATTGTCGGGGGTCTACTGATCTTTGCATTAGGCAGCGTCATCGCGGCCATAAGTGATTCCATTTGGGGCATTATTCTCGGCAGAGCCTTACAAGGCTCCGGCGCTATCGCCGCCGCAGTAATGGCTTTACTCTCCGATCTCACCCGCGAACAGAACCGCACTAAAGCGATGGCATTTATTGGTGTAAGCTTCGGTATTACCTTCGCTATTGCGATGGTACTCGGGCCGATTGTGACTCACGCTTTTGGCCTAAGTGCCTTATTTTGGGCCATTGCCGTCTTGGCACTGCTTGGCATCGTCATCACCTTGGCGGTAGTGCCATCGACTGATACTCATGTGCTTAACCGAGAATCCAGTATTGTCAAAGGCAGCGTCAACAAGGTGTTGAAAAATAGCCGCTTGCTGAAGCTCAACTTTGGCATTATGTGCCTGCATATTTTGCTGATGTCGAGTTTTGTCGTTCTGCCTCAGGCGATGGCTAAAGCGGGTTTGCAGCCTGAGCAACACTGGAAAGTGTATCTGGTAACTATGTTGGTTTCCTTTATGGCTGTGGTTCCCTTTATTATTTATGCAGAAGTAAAACGGCAAATGAAACAGGTGTTTATCGGCTGTGTCTTTGTATTGTTGATTGCCGAACTGGTGCTATGGGCATCGGGGGAACATCTATGGGGAATTATTGCTGGCATTCAAATTTTCTTTATTGCATTCAATGTAATGGAAGCGATTCTGCCTTCATTGATTAGTAAGGAATCCCCTGCCGGTTATAAAGGTACGGCGATGGGAATTTACTCCACCAGCCAGTTTATTGGTGTCGCTATCGGCGGTAGTTTAGGCGGTTGGTTATTCGGTTTAGAGGGCGCAGATATGGTCTTTATTGCCGGCGCATTGATTGCGTTGATGTGGTTTACCGTCAGCATAACGATGCAGGAGCCGCCTTATGTCAGTAGTTTACGTATTACTTTGTCCGAATTGGCGGTAAAAGACGCGGCACTGGAAGATCGCATCAAAGCGCAACCTGGGGTCACTGAAGCCATTGTCGTCGCGGCAGAGCGTAGTGCCTATGTGAAGGTTGATACCAAACAGACTAACCGCAATCAATTGGAACAGTTGGTTAACGCGGTCTAATTGGCGAATAAAAAAGAGGAACACACCGGTATGGGGTTGCTGTTCCTCTTTGCTGGTTGACTTAGTCGCGGAAGTTATTGAACTGGAACGGCTGCCCCAGATCGGCGCCACGAATCAATGTCATAACGCTTTGTAGATCGTCACGGGCTTTACCGGTTACACGAACTTGCTCACCCTGGATCTGAGCCTGAACCTTCAGTTTGCTGTCTTTGATCAATTTGACCAATTTCTTAGCCTGAACACTTTCAATCCCTTGTTTCAGTTTGGCTTCCACACTGTAAGTTTTACCACTGCGGTCCATTTCTGCCGGGATTTCCAACGCTGCCCCTTCAATACCACGTTTGCTCAGTTGAGCGCGCAGAATATCGAGTAATTGCTCAACCTGAAAATCAGATTCGCTGACAACCTTAATACTTTCATTTTTTTCATTTAATTCGAAACTCGCCGGAACGTTACGAAAATCCCAACGGTTTGCCAGGTCGCGCGTGGCGTTTTCAACTGCGTTACGCACTTCCTGCATATCAATTTCAGAAACGATGTCGAAAGATGGCATATTCCCTCCTCCTGATAAGATGAATGGCGAGCATAATACTCGTTTTATCGCCATAGACAAAACTGAGCCACTCATCCTGCCCATGACAGGCGAGAAATAGTGCTAACTCAGCGTTTAATGAAGAAAAAGTCTATAATCGAAGCATAACACTTAGAATAATTTTGCGCTTTTTCCGTTTTTACCAAGGGAGTCATTCATGAAAATCACAGTACTTGGTTGCGGAGCGCTGGGACAACTTTGGTTATCTGCCCTTTATCAACAGGGCCATGATGTGCAGGGTTGGCTACGAGTGCCCCAACCCTACTGCTCTGTCAACCTGATTACGTTGGAAGGTGATGAATTCAACCAAAATTTGCCGACCAATGATCCACAGCATTTAGCACAAAGTGAATTATTGCTGGTGTGTCTGAAAGCCTGGCAAGTATCCAGCGCCGTCAGTTCTCTGCTGCCAAAACTTAACCCTGATTGCACGGTTTTACTACTCCATAACGGCATGGGAACTCAGGAAGAATTACCCCGTGAGGGGCACATATTCCTGCACGGGGTCACCACTCACGCCGCACGGCGTGATGGCAATACCATTGTGCATGTCGCCAGCGGTATTACGCATATTGGCCCCGCATTGGCACAAAGCAACGATGTCAGTTATTTGGCCGATACACTTCATCACGCCTTGCCAGATGTGGCCTGGCACAATGATATTGCATCCTCCTGTTGGCACAAACTGGCAGTCAACTGCGTTATTAATCCGCTTACCGGATGGTACGAGTGCCGTAACTGCGACTTACAGCGCTATCCAGAGCAAATCCGTGTGTTGTGTGCCGAAATTGCCAGTGTGATGGAAATGGAAGGCTTCCACACTTCAGCCAGCAGCCTGCTCGATTATGTGTATGAAGTGATCCAAAGCACCGCGGATAATACCTCTTCGATGCTGCAAGACCTGCGTAACCAACGCCATACCGAAATTGATTATATTACTGGCTATTTATTGCAGCGGGCACGCAATCATGGAATGACGTTACCTGCCAATACTCGTCTGTATCATTTTATTAAACGAAAGGAAAATGAGTATGAGCGTATCGGCTCTGGTCTGCCTGGCTCCTGGGAGTGAAGAAACCGAAGCGGTCACCACTATTGATGTGCTGGTTCGCGGCGGCATTAAAGTCACTACCGCAAGCGTAGCCAGCAATGGGGAGTTAGTAATTACTTGCTCGCGTGG
Organism: Yersinia ruckeri ATCC 29473; assembly: GCF_000754815.1. Classification (GTDB taxonomy): domain Bacteria; phylum Pseudomonadota; class Gammaproteobacteria; order Enterobacterales; family Enterobacteriaceae; genus Yersinia; species Yersinia ruckeri. Next base: position 1,650,461 of record NZ_KN150747.1, on the reverse strand, counting down.
TGTAAAGCTATTAGCTGATGCCCGATTAGTCGATATTGTCGATCAACAATTTGAGGTAGTCGTGTTACCCGGAGGCATCAAAGGTGCCGAGTGCTTCCGCGATAGCCCGTTATTGGTAGAGAAAATACGGCGAACTCATAATGAAGGCTATTTGGTTGCGGCAATCTGTGCCGCGCCCGCGTTGGTTCTGGAACACCATAATTTATTTCCAATAGGAAATATGACTGGTTTCCCTGGGTTGAAAGAGAAAATTTCTGCGAATAAATGGATGGATCAGCGAGTGGTTTACGACCGGCGGGTTAATCTGTTGACCAGTCAGGGACCAGCGACATCCATTGATTTTGCATTGAAAATTATTTTCCTGTTACTAGGAAGAGAGAAAGCTGAAGAAGTTGCCCGCCAACTCATTCTGCCGCCGGGCATATTTAACTATCGAAATTGATTGAGATCGCAGCCGCTCAATTCTGAACGGCTGCCAAAATTCCGTTAGGCCAGAGCCTCTTCCGCCAAACGCGCCTGCTGGCCTTTGCGCTCACGCTCCAGTTCCAGTACGCCGCGATGGGATAAGTAGCAGAAAATAATACAGCAGACGATACCGCCCATCAGCAGGTAAAAACCACCGTGCCAACCGACCCGATCAACCATCACGCCAAATAGGCTGGTTCCCAGGCTCGCACCCAATATGTAGCTCATAAAACCGCGTAGACCAACGGCTGAACCAACAGCAAAGCTCGGTACGATTTCCATGGTTTGCACTGATGCCAAGAACTGCGGTACATAAATCAAACACCCGACAATTGCCGCAAAGAACGTCACCATCAACAGAGAATCACATTGCCAGTAACCGATCAGACAGATGAAGATCATCACCATACAGATCATCGCCAACGGCATCCGGCGACCACGGAAAAACTTATCCGATAACCAGCCAGCCAATAAAGTAGAGGGGATTGCCGCCCATTCAAAGAACAGGAAAGCCACACTCATTTCACCTTTAGTGAAGTGTTTTTCCGTCAGTAGGTAAATTGGCAACCAACTGATCATACCAAAGCGAACCATGTAGACAAATACATCAACAAAAGAGACATACCAGGCATGTTTGTTTTTCAATACATAGGTACAGAAAATCTGGAATGCTGACATATTTTCTGGCGCTTTCTGCCCGGCGGCCACCGGCTCTACCACCAAATCTTCTGGCATGATTTCCGGTAATGGAGGTAAGCCCTCGCTAACCGGCGATCCCTTACCCAGCAGTAATACCAGTGAGCCCAAGACCACCGCAACAATGGCTGGCACAATATAGCTGGCCGTTTGCCAGTGTTCACTACCCAAGATGGCTAATGCGCCCCCCACGATCGGAGCAACAACGCCGCCGCCTACATTATGAGAAATATTCCAGATGGCACCGACGCGGCCACGCTCACGACGAGGGAACCAGTTGGCGATGGTAATAAACGAAGGCCCAACTCCCATTCCCTGGAATAAACCGTTAAAAATGACTAAGACGGCGAACAACCAAAATGCGCCGCTGAACCCGAGGCCAACGTTGACCAAAGCACATAGCAGCAAGCCCATCGCCATATAAATTTTTGGGTTGGCTTTATCCGCCAGGCTACTCATGATGCCTTTACTGATTCCATAGGCGATCAGCATACAGCTACTTAGCATGCCAATTTCTGTGGCACTCAAGTGTAATTGCTCTTTTAAATACGGTGTAGAAAGTGTGAAGTTATTTCTGACAATATAGTAGGAAAGGTAACCAATAAATATACTGAACAACGCCTGAACCCGATAACGATTATATGTTGCCATGACTTTATCGTCGGGAACTTTATGGGTTGCTATCTTAGGTTTCATAAATGCGAGCATAGTTCACCTTTAAGAATTATTATTAAAATATTATTTTGAGAAATAGATATCCCTGGCATCGACGCCAATAAATCTGTTATCCCAGATCATTGTCTGAATAATTTAAACGGTTCTATGACATAAAGCGGTTGATAAGCCCAGTACCACTGCGTCATGATGTTACCCGTCAAGCATGCCTCGGCTGACAGTTTGGCGCAACCGTACCAATATGTTCCATCATTGACACAATGAGCCATAATTTATGAGTCAGAATTAACTCATTTTTAGTTATATTTATTTTTCTGGCCTGAAAAATATAAAAATGGGACAAATAAGAACAATCAACAGGCCAAAAAGAATTCGTTTTATTTGTTATTTATTTGACATCAGTCACATATCAGTCTGGGGATGAAAAATACATGATGACACTGCGTAATATCTTATTGAGTGTAATTCTCTATACTGGATTTCCCCCGCTAGCGCTGAGCAATGAATTGGTTATTGCCACCACATTCTCCCCTGAAGCAACGGCACATATCATTACCGAGTGGCATAAGCAGCCGCAGGCAGTTCCTATTCGCACGTTGAATCGCACCAGTTCCTCTCTTGAGCGTTTATTGAGCACACCAATGGGGGATAACATTGATTTGGTGCTGACCTCATCCCCAATGTTGATGCAGCATTTACAGGATCACCAGCGCCTGGCTATGTTGCCGCCACTAACGATGCACAGCCAGCAGCGAGTACCTGAGTCACTTCGCAGTTCAACGGCGGCAGTCGCTATTTCGGGTTATGGTATTTTGGCCAACAGTGCGCGCTTAAAGGAAAAGCACCTACCCACACCAGTCACATGGGATGGGCTAAAAGATGCTCGTTATCAGGGGATGATTTTGATGAGCAGCCCTTCCCGTTCTGATACCAACCATTTGATGATAGAAACATTATTGCAGCAACGAGGCTGGCAACAAGGCTGGGAAACCTTACTGGAAATTTCTGGCAATCTGGCCACGATCTCGTCCCGCAGCTTTGGCGTATCCAATAAAATTAAAACCGGTCTGGGTATCGCAGGGCCGATTATTGATAACTACGCGACTCTGCTACTGAAAGATCCACAGCTAACCTTCAGCTACTTCCCTGAAAGCGGCGCATCACCCACCTTTATTGCGATGACTAACAATAGGTCACATCAAACTGATGCCGCCCGATTTATCAATTTTCTACTTAGTGATAACGGCCAAAAAGCCGTTTCGGACACCGACACCGGGAAATATCCAGTCACGCCATTACCCGTAACCGATCCCAGAGCAAAACAACAGCAGCGTTTATTGCAACAAACTCCGTTAGATTACCGTCAAATTTTACAACGCCAACGCTTGGTGCAGCAGTTGTTTGATACGGCAATCACCTTCCGCTTGCATCAGTTGCAGGACGCATGGAAAGCCCTGCACAGTGCTGAAGCTCGTTTAAAGCGGCCATTGCCTGAAATTCGCGCCTTACTGACCGCCGTTCCCGTGAGTCCACAGCAGGCAGTTGATGCTGATTATCTGCAACGCTTTAACCAGCCTGCCGATAACACAACGGAATCTGAATTGATGCTCTGGCAGCAGTTTTTCCAAAAACAGCAGCATCTGGCAATCCAGCAGTTGGAATCGCTGAAATGAACCCACTGTTTTATCGCATCACTATCAGCTCGATTTTACGCTGGGCCTTCGCCTTTGGCGCAATTTTGACCTTATTTGTCAGCGCCGTTAGTCTGTATTCATGGCATGTCCAGAGCCAGCAAATTCGCTATGCGCTGGATGATTACTTTCCAAAAATTCAGGCTTCCTTCCAACTGGAGGAAAATCTGAATGCACTGATTCAAGAATTGAATGAATTCCAACACGCGCCCAATACCACAGCACGAATTCAAATGCGGGATCAGATTGCCCATCGCCTTGATACTATCGGAGCAGCCAGCCAGCGGCTGACATCAGATAATCAGCGCCAGTTGGCCGCGACACTGGCCAGAAGTCGGGAATTGCTTTCACGGCTGGACGGCGCACTTTATAGTAACTTTCTCGCTAAAGAGAAAGTTACCGAGATTATCGCGCGTATTAACTGGTTACATGATGATTTTAATAACGAACTCACCTCACTTTCACAGGATATTAGTTGGCAACAGGGGTCGTTAATCGACCAACTAACGCAAAAAAATAGCCAGGATAAGAACCGCCAGTTACAGACAACGCTGCGCAATGTGCAAGATGAACTGCAATTGGTATACGCCCTTGCACACATTGAAACACAGGTTGTCGATGATTTGCGGGAACAATTGGCCAACCCTAATATTGATAATCTGAATAACCATATCAGTTATCTACGCTATCTAAAGCAAACCGCCGAATCCAATATGCAGTCGCTAGCTAGGCATCCCAGTACCATCACGTTGCGCCAAACCATAGATGAACTGCTTAACTTGGGTATTGCGGAACAAAAAATGCCGGCAATTATGCAAGAACGCGCTGAAGCGCTGACTCTGCTAGAGCAAACCCTGAGTGCGAAAGAGCAAACCCTGAGCCGTTTCCGCAGCCAAATTGAAAACCAATTAGGCAGTAGCCATCAGCAATTACAAACCTTTAATCAACGTCTTGGCGATATCATGAGTATCAGTGGGTTATTGATTATCGTGGCAACCTTACTGGCTCTGCTGTTTGCCTTTATCCTCAACCATTTTTACATTCGCTCACGCCTGATTAAACGCTTTACTCTGCTCAATCAATCGGTGGCTCGCCTAGGCTGTGGCGAATTGAATACCACTATTCCCGTGTATGGCGGTGACGAGTTAGGCCGTATTGCCGAGCTGTTGCGCCGTACCATCAGCCAGATTAATCAACAAAAGAACCAGCTTAAACAGGAGATTGACGAAAGGCGCTCGATCGAAAATGATTTACGCACGGCGCAGGATGAGCTGATTCAGGCGGCTAAATTGGCCGTGGTGGGGCAAACCATGACCACCCTTGCCCACGAGGTGAATCAGCCGCTCAACGCGATGTCGCTGTATTTATTCAGCAGCGAAAAGGCGCTGAAAAATGGTGATCACCATCAATTGGAAACCAACCTGGATAAAATGCGCGGTTTGATTCTACGTATTGTGAATATTATCAAACAACTACGTCAATTCTCCCGCCGTAGCGATGCCGACCAGCAGCGACAACCTATCGACCTGAACGCCAGCCTGGATGCCGCCTGGGATTTACTGGCTCTACGCCATCGCCCACTGCATGCCCAGATCCGGAAACCAGAAAATCTGCCGTTGGTATATGGCGATGATATCCGCATCCAGCAGGTATTGGTCAATCTGCTGACTAATGCGTTGGAAGCCTGCACACTAAAGCCGCCGGTGATTGAAATTACCACCGAACAACAAACCAACAACTTTTCACTTATTCTGAGTGATAACGGGCAAGGTTGGCCGTTGGCGTTGGCCGATCGCCTGCTGAAACCCTTTACCACGAGTAAAAGTGTCGGTTTGGGAATCGGTCTCTCTATAAGTCAGTCAATTATGGAACAGTGCGGAGGAGAATTGCGGATCGCATCTACATTAAACCGCCACGGAATGGTGATATTGCAATTCAGGAGTGTTAACCATGCTAACCAATGAGCAGCAAATTTTATTGATCGATGATGATATCGATGTGCTGGAAGCCTATTGCCAAATTCTCACGCAGGAAGGCTATCAGGTGGTTCCCTACAACTCACCACAAGCCGCTGCTGAATTGATAACCACCGATTGGCAAGGCATGGTTATCAGCGATGTTTGCATGCCGAATCTGTCGGGTATGGCCTTGCTGGAAATCTTGCTAGCCAGGGATCGTCATTTACCTGTCTTACTGATCTCCGGCCACGGCGATGTGCCGATGGCGGTTGAAGCCGTGAAAAAAGGCGCCTACGATTTTCTGGAAAAACCGGTTAATCCAGAAAAATTGCTGCAATGTGTTCAACAAGCATTGGCCGACAGAAAAGCCCTGATTATCCGGCGTCATTGGCAGCGGGAACAACTTAGCGAACATTTACTGGGAAACAGCGGTTGGGTGCGGCAGCTACGTGAACGGTTACAGATGCTGGCAGATGTCAATGTGCCGGTATTTTTCTATGGCGAGCTGGGAACGGGTCGCTCTCTGGCTGCTCGTTATTTGCACCAACTGAGTCCACGCCGGGATAAGCCGTTGGTGATCCTCGATCCCAGTAGTGACAAAAATTTTGATCTGGATCGCGGAATAAACCAGGTTCAGTGCGGCACGCTGGTCATTAAAAATATCGAACAACTTAATAGCCAACAGCAGCGCACGCTGGCACACCGGCAAAACCCAGAAGAGTGCCAGTTCCGGTTGATTGCTCTCAGCCAATCACTACCAACACAGCTGGCCGCGCAACAATTACTGGTTCCTGAACTGTATTACCGCTTTTCCTTGAGCCAGATCGAGTGTCTGCCGCTGGCCAAACGCCCCGGCGACATTGAAGTATTATTCCGTCATTATCTGGAAAATGCCTGTAACCGCCTGAATCGCCAACAGCCGCAATTGACTGAAGCCTTTGTCAAAAGCCTATGTCGCCGCCCGTGGCCAGGCAATATTCGTGAATTATTAAATGCTGCTGAGTTATTTGCCGTCGGCGTCATGCCGCTCACAGAAAATACCATGGCATTCACTACTGAATCGGATGGTGGCCCATTGGATGAACGAATTGATCAATATGAGCTAAAGATTATTAACGAAGCACTGAATATTCATCAGGGTCGAATTAACGATGTCGCGGAATATCTGCAGGTACCACGCAAGAAACTCTATTTGCGGATGAAAAAATACGGTATCGATAAAAAAGATTATCGTTATTAGTTATATGAAAACACCAAAGGCAGGCTGCTGACAAACCTCGATCCAGCGATCTCTGGTGGGGAAAACAGGGTGAAGAGTGAAGCGTCCGCGCCAGGAATGGCGTGGGGCGAGCCGACAAGGAGGTATTCACGGCGTCTTGACGATCTGCCGGTTTTCATCGCGGCGAGCACTTTGTCATTAACCTCAAGAGCGCATAAGCGCCCTTGAGCCTCTGAATACCGCCAAAATTATGGTCGGTAAACTTTCACATTGTGATAGCCCTGCTCGCGTAGATATAACGCCTGAAGACGGCTCATTACACCACGCTCGCAATACAGCAAATAGGTTTTGCTCTGATCCAAATCGCCAAACTGAGTACTCAGCTTATAGAACGGCAATGCGCGGACTTCAACCCGCTCCAGATTCAGTGGCTTTTCTTCCTGCTCGTCCGGCGCGCGAATATCCAGCACGATATCGCTGTCAGCCAGTTCGGCAACGGTTTCAACTTCCACCAATTGTTCGCGGCTTTGTTCGGCAATTTGGCGAATATCCACATTGGTTGCTTCACTGACTACGCGATCCAGAATCGAGAAGTCAAAGTGGGACTCTTCTTCCTCAATTTTGGCTTTTATCGCTTTAACCGTTGGGCTTTTTGAAATCACACCACAATATTCCGGCATGGTTTTAGCAAAATCTTCAGTGCCAATCTCACGGGCCAGATTGATGATGTGCTCTTTATCGTGAGAAATCAGCGGACGCAGAATCAGAGTATCAGAGGCATTATCGATCAAACGCAAGTTGGTCAATGTCTGGCTGGAAACCTGCCCCAGCGCTTCACCGGTGACCAATGCCTGCACGCCATAGCGTTCTGCAATCTGAGAGGCCGCTCGCACCATCATGCGCTTCAATACCACGCCCATCTGGCCATCTTCGACTTTTTCCAGAATTTCGCCGACCACTGGCTCAAAATCAATCGCGACAAAACGTACCTTGTGGGAGCGACCAAAACGGTTCCACAGATAATGAGCGACCTGCTTAACGCCAATTTCATGGGCAGAACCGCCCAGATTGAAGAAACAATAATGTACCCGACAACCACGACGCATCAGCATATAACTGGAAACACCGGAATCAAAACCACCAGAAATCAGTGATAATACATCTTCTTGCGTGCCAATAGGGAAACCGCCCAAACCTTCATAACGCGCTTTAACCAGCACCAGCTTGTCCTGATCGATCTCCAGATTCACCGTCACCTGCGGCGCAGTCAATTTGACTTTAGCCGTTTCAATGTGTTGGTTCAGGCCACCACCGACATAACGTTCTGCTTCGCCGGAACTGAACTCATGTTTCCCACGACGTTTTACACGTACACAGAAAGTTTTTCCGACTAAAGTATCGCGATAGGTGTCCAACGTTTGCTCGAAAATATCATGCAAATCAGTATAGCTACGATCTTCCACTTCAAGAATATGATGGATCCCAGGGATCCGGCTCAGAGCATCACAAATAGCAGGGCCAAGATTCTCATCTTTGGTGCGAACTTCAATATGATCCCAATGCCGAACGACGGCCAATGAGTCATCAAGGTGTTTTAGCACGTTGCGAATGTTAGTCGTAAGAATCTTAATGAAGCGCAAACGCACAGTTTGACTCTTGATGGTGATTTCTGGGAACAATTTAATGATAAACTTCATGGCGGTCTTTAGTTGTCTAGTATGATGAGTGATTAGATAGCTATTGATGGAACAATGCTGTGGAGTCGGAATGACCGGACGACGCAGCGGTAAATAGCCAGTCACTGAGTAAATGGACGATGTTATCGGTAAGGCCAACTCCGGGCGGTCTGCTTTACCCATAATATTCAAGGAGCGGAGTATATCACCATATCGATGATCTCTGCCTTAAGAAAACCCGACGCAAACGTCACGATTTGCTCGGCATTATTCGTTACAATAGCCAGAAACCGAATGCGGCCAGATAGGCCACTGACGCCAACTTAACGTTGAAAATAAAATATGCCTAGAAAATCCGCATCAGAAAAAACGACGGTCAAGCAAGACATAACCGAAAATAACAGCTCCAGTTTCGAATCTTCACTCAGTGAACTGGAGCAGATTGTTACCCGCCTGGAGTCAGGTGAATTACCGCTGGAAGAAGCATTAACCGAATTCGAACGCGGTATACAATTAGCCCGGCAAGGCCAGCAAACCCTGTTGCAGGCGGAACAACGAGTTCAAATTTTACTCAGCGATGACGCCGATGCGCCGCTGACGACTTTCACGTCGGATAACGAATAGTATGTCTACACCAAATACACAGATGAATATGGGCGAACCGGTTTTATTCAATCAACAGCTTGCTGTCTATCAACAACGCGCCAATAACGCGTTGCTAAGTTTTATCGCCCCGCTGCCGTTTAACCATAGCGATCTGGTGCAGGCCATGCGTTATGGCACCTTGTTGGGTGGCAAACGACTGCGCCCGTACCTGGTCTACGCAACCGGCCAGATGTTTGGCGTTCCGTTAGCCACATTGGATGCACCAGCAGCGGCGGTAGAATGTATTCATGCCTATTCGTTAATGCATGATGATTTACCGGCAATGGACAACGATGATCTGCGGCGCGGCCAACCAACCTGCCATATCAAGTTTGGTGAAGCCAATGCCATTCTGGCCGGTGACGCCTTGCAAACACTGGCGTTTAGCATTCTGGCCGACGCGCCCATGCCTGATGTTACCCTGCAAGATCGGATAAGTATGTTGTCTGAATTGGCCACCGCCAGCGGCGTTGCTGGGATGTGTGGCGGTCAGGCGCTGGATTTGGCAGCAGAAGAGCGCCAGATTTCACTGACAGAACTTGAGAAAATTCATCGTCATAAAACCGGTGCGCTGATCCGCACCGCAGTACGTATGGCTGCATTGACCGCCGGTACTGCTGGCCATCTGGCTATGCCACAACTGGATCGCTATGCCAATGCCATTGGTCTGGCCTTCCAGGTACAGGACGATATTTTAGATGTGATTGGGGATACCGCCAAAATAGGTAAACGTCAGGGAGCCGATCAGCAATTGGGTAAAAGTACTTATCCGGCACTGCTGGGCCTTGAGGCCGCTCAAACCAAAGCCTGGGATTTATATCAGGAAGCCTTGGCTGCGCTGGATACTCTGGCCGAACAATCCTATGACACCACATCATTGCGAGCGCTAGCCAGTTTTATAATTGAACGCGATAATTAGAAACAATTAATCCAGTAGGCATTACCCATGCAGAATGTTTATCTGCAACCAGCGCACCGGTGCTCAGGTGATTCCTGAAACCGGCACTGCCTGCCCAACATGGCAAATACAGTAGCCTACGTAAACACCTCTGATATGAGCATCGAATGAGTCTTGATATAGCCAAATACCCGACACTGGCACTTGCGGAGAACCCCGAGGAACTGCGTTTATTGCCAAAAGAAAGCCTACCAAAGTTGTGCGATGAACTCCGACAATACTTACTCGACTCGGTTAGTCGTTCCAGCGGTCACTTTGCGTCAGGACTTGGAACGGTAGAACTGACCGTAGCCTTGCATTACGTCTATAACACCCCCTTCGATCATCTGGTGTGGGACGTCGGCCATCAGGCATATCCACATAAAATTCTTACCGGGCGACGAGATAAGATTGCCACTATCCGCCAAAAAGGGGGGTTGCACCCTTTCCCTTGGCGTGATGAAAGTGAATTTGATGTGCTGTCAGTCGGCCACTCTTCTACCTCTATCAGCGCCGGTCTGGGCATGGCAGTAGCCGCCGAACGCGAAGGTAAGGGGCGTCGCACCGTGTGTGTCATTGGCGACGGTGCAATCACCGCAGGGATGGCATTTGAAGCCATGAACCACGCTGGTGATATCAATCCGGATATGTTGGTGGTACTCAATGATAATGAGATGTCGATCTCTGAAAACGTGGGTGCGTTAAATAACCATCTGGCGCAATTGTTATCTGGAAAACTGTATTCCACACTGCGCGAAGGTGGAAAAAAAGCCTTCTCTGGCCTGCCACCAATCAAAGAGTTGCTCAAACGTACCGAAGAACATCTGAAAGGCATGGTAGTACCAGGTACACTATTTGAAGAGCTGGGCTTTAATTATATCGGCCCGGTTGATGGACATGACGTACAGGCGCTGACCCAAACGCTGAAGAATATGCGTAGCCTGAAAGGCCCGCAGTTACTGCATATCATGACCAAAAAGGGCAAAGGCTATGCTCCGGCTGAAAAAGATCCCATCGGCTGGCATGCCGTTCCCAAATTTGATCCCGCGCTAGGCACATTGCCAAAAAGTAAAAGCGATCTGCCGACATACTCCAAAATCTTCGGTGATTGGCTGTGTGAAACTGCAGCAAAAGATAGCCAACTCATGGCCGTTACACCTGCAATGCGCGAAGGTTCTGGCATGGTACGCTTCTCACGAGAATATCCACGGCAATATTTCGATGTCGCTATTGCCGAGCAACACGCAGTGACCTTCGCCGCCGGTTTAGCTATCGGTGGTTACAAACCGGTGGTAGCGATCTATTCAACCTTCCTGCAACGAGCTTATGATCAGCTCATTCATGACGTTGCCATTCCAAACTTATCGGTTTTATTCGCCATCGATCGTGGTGGTATTGTCGGTGCCGATGGTCAGACTCATCAGGGAGCCTTCGATTTATCATTTATGCGCTGCATCCCTAACATGGTAATAATGGCTCCAAGTGACGAAAACGAATGTCGCCAAATGTTGTTCACCGGTTATCACTATCATGGTCCGGCGGCAGTTCGCTATCCTCGCGGTAATGGTACTGGCACCACGTTGGAACCGTTACAGCAACTGACTATTGGTCGAGGTATTGTCCGTCGTCAGGGCGAAAAAATCGCGATTCTGTGTTTTGGTACACTGCTATCCGAAGCACGTCAGGTTGCCGAAAATCTAAATGCCACACTGGTAGATATGCGCTTTATCAAACCATTAGATGAAGCGCTGGTATTATCTATGGCTGCCAGTCACCGTCTTCTGGTTACTCTGGAAGAAAATGCAATTATGGGCGGTGCAGGTAGTGGCGTGAACGAATTACTGGCAGCGAAATGCCTGCGGGTTGATGTGTTAAACATCGGTTTGCCTGATCAATTTATTCCGCAGGGCGAACAAGACGAGATGCGTGCCGAGTTTGGTTTAAGTGCCGCAGGAATCCAGAAAGAAATAGAAGAACGATTACGTTGATTGAGGTTAATGACAAAGTGCTCGCAGCGGCGAAAACAGGCAGATCGTCAAGACGCCGTGAATACGTCCTTGTCGGCTCGTTCCGCGCCATTCCTGGCGCGGACACTTGACTCTCTGCCTGTCTTCTCCACCCAGGATCACTGATTCGAGGTTTGTTAGCAGTCTGAGTCTGAGTTAATTCTGCGTCGGCAACTGAATAACCGTGACCGTGGGCGTGAAGGCAGCCAACGCAGGTGTGGCGTGAAAGATGAAGGGTTAACCGAAGAGTGCCAAAGGCCAGTGATGCCCCACCCCATAAATCACCGCCGCAGCAACCACGCCAGCAATAATATCATCGACCATAATCCCCATGCCGCCGTGGACATTTCGGTCAAACCAGCGAATAGGCCAAGGTTTCCAGATATCGAGTATGCGGAAAATAACAAACCCGGCTAATACCCATTGCCAATCATTTACTGGCAAGGCCATTAGAGTTATCCACATGCCAACGAATTCATCCCAGACAATACTGCCGTGATCGTGGACTTGCATATCCTTAGCTGTTCGGTGGCAAATATAGACACCGATACAGATGCTAAACATCACAGACAGGGAGTAAAGCTGCCAGGGCAGTTGGATCAAGAGTAACCATAATGGAATGGCGGCGATTGATCCCATGGTTCCCGGTGCCCAGGGTGATAATCCACTGCCAAAGCCAGTTGCCAGCAGATGCCAGGGATTACTCAGGCGTAGACGTTTTTTGGCTTCATCCATAGGTAGCCCCGGCAGGGGCGAAATGATCAAAGCCACGTAAATCAATATCTACTGATTTGCGGTTACGGATGAATTTTATTCCTTCCGATACAGGAGCAATCTGACCGATACATGTATAGCCTGCTCCGGCGTGGCTAAGTGCCACATCAAGCGCACCACGATTGATTTCAGGAACGGTAAAGCACAACTCATAGTCTTCACCGCCACTTAAAGCCCAGGCTAGAGCCTGTTCAGGTTCAACATTATTCTTTAGCGCATCTGAATAAGGTAAAGCATCCAGTTCAATGCGAGCTCCGCAGTGACTGGCTTTCAGAATATGTTGCAGATCGGAAATCAACCCATCAGAAATATCAATGGCTGAATTGGCTAAGTCTCGTAGCGCCTGGCCTTGAAGCACTCGCGGTTGAGGTCGTAAATGACGATTGATTAATTCAGCCCGCTCTTTGGTATCTTCTACTCGCAATTGGTTTTGCAAAATAGCCAGACCTGCCGCGCTATCACCCAAAGTTCCACTGACATAAATCCAGTCACCAATTCTCGCACCAGCACGGGTTAATGCGCGGCCAACGGGGATCAGTCCTTGAATCGTCAGCGTCAGACTCAACGGGCCGCTCGTAGTATCACCACCTATCAGCTGCATTCCATAGTAATTGAGTTGGTCGAACAGACTGTCGCTGAACGCTTGTAGCCAAGGTTCATTCACTTCAGGGAGGGTTAGTGCCAAGGAGAGCCAAGCAGGGTCTGCACCCATCGCAGCCAAATCGCTGAGGTTTACGGCTAAGGCTTTGTAGCCCAAGTCTGCCGGATCAATATCCGGTAAGAAATGAATGCCGGATACCAAAGTGTCGGTGCTGATAGCCAACAGTTGTTTTTCACCCACTGTCAGCAACGCACAATCGTCACCAATGCCCAACTCCACGTCCCGGCGGTTGCTCCTGAACCGGTCAAAGTAGCGAGCAATGAGGTCAAATTCGCCACATGCCATAATACAATTCCAGAAAGGTTAGCCGATATAAATCAAGACCAAGATACAACCTTAATTTATATCGTTGATGTAATGCGATTACTTTCGTTTGCGTACGACTGGAGCAACTTTATCCAGTACGCCGTTCACGAATTTATGGCTATCTTCTGCGCCGAAAATTTTGGCCAGTTCGATCGCTTCATTGATTGCCACTTTGTAAGGGACATCATCACGTTTGCTCAGTTCAAAAATCGCAAGACGCAGAATCGCTTTTTCAACCTGACCTAGTTCTTCGAGCTGGCGGGAAAGATACGGTGCCATCGATGCATCCAGAGCGGTCACATTAACCGCAACCCCAGACAGCAGCTCGCGAAAATAGGTGATGTCTACATCTTTGACATCCTGCTCCGACAGGAACTGTAATTCAACATCAGCGATGTCGTTTTTAGACAACTGCCAAGAGTAGATCGCTTGAACAGCGCACTCACGAGCGCGGCGACGAGCTGCAGGTTTCACGGAATTCCCCTTAACTTAACTAAATTCAGCCTTTAATAGCTTTGATTACATTAATCATTTCAAGTGCGGTAAGGGCAGCTTCTGCACCTTTATTACCCGCTTTAGTACCAGCGCGCTCAATAGCCTGCTCAATACTTTCGGTAGTCAATACACCGAAAGCAACAGGAATATCGCTGTTCATGGCGACGTTTGCCAAGCCAGAACTTGCTTCACCAGCAACAAACTCAAAGTGCGCTGTGCCCCCACGGATGACAGTACCCAGCGCGATAACCGCATCATAACGATTGGTTTTTGCCAACACATTAGCAGTCAACGGCAACTCATAGGCTCCAGGAACCCAGACTACGGTAATGTTGTCATCAGAAACCTGGCCAATGCGCTTCAGGGCATCAATTGCACCTTCCAGCAGACTGTCATTGATAAAGTTGTTAAAACGCGCAATCGCAATCGCCACACGAGCAGTAGGAGTAGCAACAACACCTTCGATAACGTTCATAGCTTTCCTCAATATCGGTTCATACCCCGCAGGGGGGCGGATTCTATCATATTCTTTCGCTGCCTGCGCCTGCGCATTTGTAAAACGCCTGACAAGACGGCAATAAGCGGAGAAAATATTGGCCTGAAGCCAAAAAATTAATACTTTGGTTTCAGTCGCAAACGTAAATCAGGGCCAACCTGAGTGACATCACTGAAACTGAACTCTGGTACCTGAGAAAGCCGATCAATCCCTGGTAAACCGCATAAACCTCGGGCGTTATCTCCAAGCAGCTTTGGCGCGACATAAAGAATTAACTCATCCACGACCCCCGCTTGCAACAGCGCGCCCGCCAGTTGCGGCCCGGCTTCAACCCACACTGAATTAATTTGTCGTTTGCCCAACTGCATCAGTAGCAGCACTAAATCGACCCCATTACCGTAGCGTGGTAGCAACAGTTGATCTACGTTGTCCGGCCAGTGCTGCTGGTCAGCATCGACTCGAGCCAACCAGCAGTCACCCGGTTGCCGAATGACCTGATGGGCAGGTGTCACCCTATTTTGGCTATCCAGGATAATGCGCGTCGGTTGACGCAGCGCCAACTCTGGGTAGATTCGCTGGGTATCCGCATCCAATTCTGTCCAGCGTACAATGAGCGAAGGGTCATCGGCCAGCACCGTGGCGCTAGTACTAAGAATTGCCGAGCTCTGGGCGCGAAAGCGTTGCACATCCTGACGAGCCTGTGGAGACGTAATCCACTTACTCTCGCCTGAGGCCATTGCAGTCCGACCATCGAGGGACGTTGCCATTTTTAGTTGCAGATAAGGAAAACCAGTACGCATACGTTTCAGAAAACCAAGATTCACCGCCTCAGCTTCCGCCAGCATCAGGCCATGCTCGACTGTAATGCCCGCCTGCTTAAGCTGATACAAACCACGACCAGCAACCTGTGGATTGGGATCTTGCATAGCTGTAACTACACGGCGAATGCCCGCAGCAACCAATGCATCAGCACAAGGTGGTGTGCGACCGTGGTGACTGCAAGGTTCCAGCGTGACGTAAGCTGTTGCCCCTCTGGCAGCATCACCCGCCATGCGCAAAGCGTGAACCTCAGCGTGAGGCTCTCCAGCACGCAAATGATAACCTTCACCGACGATCTTCCCATCCCGAACAATGACACAACCGACATTGGGGTTAGGTGAGGTGGTAAAACGCCCTAGTCGCGCGAGTTCAAAAGCGCGCGCCATATAAATTTCATCGGGATGCATGCATGCTATTCCTTAAATTCTGTGGGCAGAGCTAGTCCTGCAATCTGGCAATTTCTTCACCGAACTCGCGAATATCCTCAAAACTACGGTAAACCGATGCAAAGCGAATGTAGGCAACTTTATCCAACTTTTTCAACGCTTCCATAACCAGATTACCGACCATTTTAGTCGGCACTTCACGTTCGCCAGTGGCGCGTAATTGAGATTTTATATGGCTAATCGCCATTTCGACATCGTCGGAGCTAACCGGCCGTTTTTCCAACGCTTTCAACATCCCACGCCGCAGCTTTTCTTCATTGAAAGGCTCACGAACATCATCACTTTTAATGACGCGGGGTAGCACCAGTTCAGCTATTTCAAAAGTAGTGAAACGCTCATTACAATCCAGGCACTGGCGACGACGACGGACTTGTGAACCATCACCTACCAGGCGGGAGTCAATCACTTTGGTATCAACAGCGGCACAAAATGGGCAATGCATAGCACTTCCTGATAATTGTTCCCAAAATTGCCTATAGTTTACCGCGAAGTACGGCGACAACAAAGGCTGAAGCCTATTTGTTGCGTAGCGTGACGCAATTATTAGTGAATTGTTGGCGAGCCTATGTCAGCGCAGCTGATGGCAGTACGGTAGCCCTGCATATACGCAGCCTTTAGGCCATCATAAGCACCAAAACAATATTGAATGGGTCATTAGGCCTGATAACCAGACCGACGTTAATAATAGCAAAAAGCCTCAAAAATGAGGCTTTTTATTAAGTTACTCGCAATCCGCAGAGCAATAATGATGCTATATGTTCTGTAGGTTAAGGAAGAATGGAAGGCTGGTCAGCCCCCTCTTTCTCAACTTTCTGTTGTAGCATATGCTCACGTTTCATACCCAGTTTCAGTGCCAGTGCAGAAGCAACATAAATGGATGAAACAGTACCGATAGACACGCCGATCAACATGGTCAGTGAGAAGCCTTGCAGCATCGCACCACCAAAAATGAACAGCATCAAAACAACCATCAAGGTTGTTGCAGACGTCATAATGGTACGGCTTAGGGTTTGTGTCAGGGATACGTTCATTATTTCGTAAGGCGTTCCACGACGAATCTTGCGGAAATTCTCACGAATACGATCCGAGACCACAATACTATCGTTCAGTGAGTAACCAATAACCGACATCAATGATGCAATGATGGTCAGGTCAACCTCCACCTGGAACAGCGATAGAATACCCATAGTAATGATCACGTCATGAGCCAGAGCGATTACCGCCCCCAGAGCCAGACGCCATTCAAAACGAAAACCGACGTACACCAGAATACAAAGCAATGCGACTAAAAGCGCCATACCACCAGCTTGGGCTAAATCACTACCCACACTTGGCCCGACGAATTCAATACGTTTTACCGTAGCATTCTTATCAACAGACTCATTGATAACCGAGATAACGCGATTGCCCAATTCCTGGCCTGCTGCGCCAGTAGCTGGTGGCATGCGCACCATCACATCACGGGTGCTACCAAAATTTTGTAGAATTGGCGATTCAAAACCGGCCTTTTCCAAGGTGTCACGCATCTGATCAAGATCTGCCGGATTTTCCAGGTTGATTTCAATCACCGTACCGCCGGTGAAATCCAACCCCCAGTTAAAGCCTTTGACCGAGATAATTGCAATGGATGCCACCAACAACAGCAACGAGATGCCAAAAGCAACGTTGTCCCAGCGCATAAAGTCATAGACTTTACGACCATAGTTCAGTTGCTCAACAGTATAATCCTGTGCCACAACGTACTCCTTAAATAGACAGCTTGTTAATGCGCTTGCCGCCGTAAAGCAGGTTGACGATGGCACGAGTACCTACTATTGCAGTGAACATGGACGTAATCACGCCGATCGCTGTCGTAATAGCAAAGCCTTTAATCGAACCGGTACCCACAGCGTACAGAATAATCGCTGTGATCAACGTCGTGACGTTCGCATCGATGATACTGGAGAAGGCACCTTTGTACCCTTCATGTATCGCCTGCTGAATCGACCGCCCGTTTTTAAACTCTTCTTTTATTCGTTCGTTAATCAGTACGTTGGCATCAACCGCAACCGCTAGTGTCAACACGATCCCGGCAATACCCGGCATGGTTAATGTCGCCCCCGGTAACAGGGACATCACGCCGACGATCAACACCAGGTTGGCTAACAGTGCCGTACTGGCAATCACACCAAACTTACGGTAGTAAACCACCATAAACAGGATGGATACAGCCAGCCCCCACAAGCAGGCTTCCAATCCCTGGGTAATGTTTTGTGAACCCAGAGTTGGCCCAATGGTGCGTTCTTCCACAATCTGGATTGGCGCAATCAGCGCACCGGCACGCAGCAGCAGAGACAGTTGACGCGCTTCATTCGGGTTATCAATACCGGTAATACGGAAACTGTTACCTAAGCGAGACTGAATAGTCGCAACGTTGATGACTTCTTCCTGTTTAACCAGAATGGCACGACCATTGGCATCTTTCTTACCACTGTCTTTATATTCCACAAACAAAGTCGCCATCGGCTTGCCGATATTGTCCTTTGTGAAATTAGACATGGTCGAGCCACCAGCGCTATCGAGTGAAATATTCACTTGAGCCTGATTATATTCATCGGTGCTGGAGGTTGAATCAGTAATATGGTCGCCGGTCAGAATGACACGTTTGTATAGTACAACCGGACGTCCTTCTCGGGTATTCTTCACTTCGGAGTCACCCGGCACACGACCAGATGCAGCAACAGAACCATCGACATTGGTATTAACCAAGCGGAACTCAAGCGTTGCGGTCGCACCAAGAATCTCTTTGGCGCGGGCAGTATCCTGAATACCAGGCAGCTCAACCACAATACGATCAGCACCTTGGCGCTGAACTAATGGTTCAGCAACACCTAATTGGTTAACCCGGTTACGTAGAATAGTAATGTTTTGTTGAACAGCATATTCCCTTGCTTCACGTAGACGATCATCACTCATTACGGCTTTCAATGTATTGCTGCCGTTGGAGTTAATGACTAAATCACGGTGACGAGAAGAAAGGTAGCTAATGGCTTCATCCCGCGCTTTATCATCGCGAAAACGCACTTCAACACCGTAGTTGTCGAGTTTACGCACCGCAGCATAAGGAATCCCTTTTTCACGCAGATCACTGCGCATGGTATCCATCGTCTGTTCTTGCAGCTTGCCTAACGCCGTGTCCATATCCACCTCCATCAGGAAGTGCACACCGCCACGTAGATCAAGGCCAAGCTTCATCGGTTCAGCACCCAATCTGGCAAGCCAGGTCGGTGTTGCCGGAGCCAGGTTTAGCGCGATAACGTATTTGTCGCCCAACGCTGCCATTAAGATTTCACGGGCACGCAGTTGAACATCAGGATCTTTAAAGCGAGCCAGAATTGCACCGTTTTCCAGCGCAATAGACTTGCTCGCTATGTTGTCTTTTTCCAAGACAGTACGGACTTGGTCCAGCGTTGTTTCACTGGCGGCGATACCACGCGCGCCAGTGATTTGAACAGCCGGATCCTCACCATAAAGGTTGGGAAGCGCATAGAGCAGACCGACGAGAATCACGGCGATCAGCATTACATACTTCCACAAAGGATAACGGTTCAACACGGTAGTTCCCTTAGGGAAAATCGAAAATTACAGAGCCTTCATTGTACCTTTCGGCAAAACGGCAGCCACGAAGTCACGCTTGATCATCACTTCAGTGGTGTCATTCAGTGCGATAACGATGTAACCCGTTTCCGCAACTTTAATCACACGACCGATCAAACCGCCAGTGGTCAGAACTTCGTCACCTTTACCGATAGAATCCATCAGTTTTTTATGTTCTTTAGAACGTTTTTGCTGTGGACGCAGGATCATGAAATAGAAAATCAGACCAAATACCACCAGCATAATTACCAGGGAGTACGGGCTTCCTTGAGCCGGAGCCCCAGCAGATGCGACAGCATCGGAAATGAAAAGACTCATTAAAATTCCCTCATTGTTATCAATATCAGTAGTGTGACATCAGTGTGTTAAAATAAGTAACCGCAAAATCCTAACCGTTCAATCTATAATTACAAAACAATAAATTCTAAATCAAACGTTTAATGGCGGAATAGGTTTCCCAATCCTGCCGTAGAAATCTTCAACGAAGCTCTCTAATTTACCTTCTTCAATAGCCTGACGTAAACCTGCCATTAAGCGCTGGTAGTAACGCAGGTTATGGATGGTGTTAAGTCGGGCACCCAGTATTTCGTTGCAGCGATCCAGATGATGCAAGTAGGCACGGCTATAATTGCGACATGTGTAGCAATCACACTCTGCATCCAGCGTTGATGTATCATCTTTATGCTTGGCGTTACGGATTTTTACCACGCCATCGGTAACGAAAAGGTGACCGTTACGCGCATTTCGCGTTGGCATCACGCAGTCGAACATATCGATACCGCGACGCACACCTTCAACCAGATCTTCCGGTTTGCCGACGCCCATCAGATAGCGTGGTTTATCCGCAGGAATCTGTGGACAAACGTGTTCAAGAATCCGGTGCATATCTTCTTTTGGCTCACCGACAGCCAGACCGCCCACAGCGTAACCATCAAAGCCGATATCTACCAGTCCTTTTACTGATACATCACGTAAATCTTCGTAAACACCCCCCTGAATAATGCCGAATAAGGCGTTTTTATTATTCAGTTCATTAAAACGCTGACGACTGCGGGCAGCCCAACGCAGAGACATTTCCATTGAACGCTTTGCGTAGTCCCAATCTGCCGGGTACGGTGTGCATTCATCAAAGATCATCACGATATCAGAACCGAGATCGTATTGAATTTCCATTGATTTTTCTGGGCTAAGGAAAACGGAATCTCCGTTAATCGGATTTTTGAAATGCACCCCCTCCTCTTTGATTTTACGCATCGCTCCCAGGCTGAATACCTGGAAACCACCGGAATCTGTCAGAATCGGGCCGTGCCACTGCATAAAATCATGCAGATCACCGTGCAACTTCATAATTTCCTGGCCGGGACGTAACCACAGATGGAAAGTGTTACCCAGCAAAATTTGTGCGCCAGTTTCTTTAACTTCTTCTGGCGTCATTCCTTTCACGGTGCCGTAGGTGCCTACAGGCATAAATGCCGGGGTTTCCACGACACCACGTTCAAAGACCAGACGGCCACGGCGGGCACGCCCGTCGGTTTTCTGTAATTCGTACTTCACATAACCTCCAGCATCAGATAAACAGTCTGATGTTGCTATTGTCTGACCACAGAAACTCCATGGCCTGTAATTTACTGGTTAACCGTCTCTTGCGGTGCCAGTGGATTACGGCTGATAAACATTGCATCGCCGTAACTAAAGAATCGATATTTTTCGACGACCGCCTGCTGATAGGCGTTCATCGTGTTTTTATAGCCAGCAAAAGCTGAAACCAACATTATCAACGTGGATTCGGGTAAATGGAAGTTGGTCACCAAGGCATCGACAACCTGATAATGGTAACCCGGATAAATAAAGATACGAGTATCACCATAGAAAGGCGCAATCACCCCGTCTTCGCTGGCATTTGCCGCGCTTTCCAAAGAACGAACCGATGTCGTCCCAACGGCCACAACTCTTTTGCCTCGAGCTTTACAAGCCAGAACCGCATCAACGACTTCTTGCGGCACTTCCGCATACTCGGAATGCATAATATGTTCTTCGATACTTTCTACTCGCACTGGCTGAAATGTTCCCGCCCCAACATGCAAGGTCACAAATGCCATTTCGATGCCTTTATTTCGTAACGCAGCAAGCATCGGCTCATCAAAATGCAATCCCGCCGTCGGTGCAGCGACCGCGCCAGGACGTTGGCTGTAGACCGTCTGATACAGCTCACGATCAGCCTCTTCATCGGGACGGTCGATATAAGGAGGCAGCGGGATATGGCCAACTGCATTTAAGATACTGAATACGTCCTGCTCTTCATCAAAACGCAGTTCGAATAAGGTGTCGTGGCGCGCCAGCATCGTTGCACGAATACTTTCATCGTCACCCAATAACATTTCGGTGCCCGGTTTGGGCGCCTTGGATGCTTTAACGTGAGCCAAAACCCGGTGGTCATCCAATACGCGTTCAACCAGCACTTCGAGTTTGCCACCGCTGGCTTTACGCCCAAATAAACGAGCAGGAATAACACGGGTATTGTTGAATACCAGCAGGTCACCCGCTTCCAGCTTATCGAGTAAATCGGTAAAAATGCCATGCGTTAACGTCCCGGTCGGACCGTCCAACGATAATAAACGACAGCCACTACGTTGAGGCTGTGGATAATGGGCTATCAGAGACTCGGGGAGCTCAAAAGAAAAATCGGCAACACGCATGGCTTTCCACTTTAGACTTAGACGACAAAAACAGGCGGCCTAGTCTAGAGCCGACAAGAGTTAGCTGCAAGAATTAAGCAAGATAACCGGTTATTTGCATTATACTGAGCAAATGAATTTTCTCGCACACCTCCATTTGGCCAAGCTGGCCGACAGCTCCCTGCTAGGCAACCTGATGGCCGATTTCGTTCGCGGCAACCCGCAGAATGACTACAATCAGGAGGTTGCAGCTGGCATCATGATGCATCGCCGCGTTGATGTTATGACCGATACTTTACCGCTGGTTAAAGAGGCTCGCGGCTATTTTGGTCCTGACTCACGACGCGTTGCCCCGATAACTCTGGACGTATTGTGGGATCATTTTTTGGCGCGTCATTGGAATGAACTGGTTCCCGACATGAGCTTGCCAGTGTTTATTCATCAGGCACAAAGTCAGATCGTGCCATTTTTGCCGCAAACACCCGATCGTTTTCAGAATCTGAACGCCTATCTGTGGCCAGAGCGCTGGCTGGAGCGCTATGCCGAACTGCCCTTTATCGCTAATGTGTTACAAGGCATGGCCAGCCGCAGACCTAAACTGGTCGCATTAGCTGGCTCTTTTTACGATATTGAGCAACATTATAAGCCGCTGGAACAGGTATTCTGGCAGTTCTACCCGCAAATGATGCATAAAGCGCAACATAAACAGATTTAATGGTTCACTCAAGTCAGATAACGATTATTTGACTCAAGCCACTTGCTCTTTGTATTAAAGCCAGTATCTTAAAAAGACAAAAGATACAAAATCACTATATTGATAGGCGCAAACTATCTCAGCGATTGGTATTTAAGCCTTTATTGATTAAGCCTAACTGCCTATGCTGTGACAATAGTTTTATCCCAACTCGTTAATCCATCCCTATTAACAGGAGTAATTTATGGTTCTGGTAACTCGTCAAGCCCCTGATTTTACTGCGGCTGCTGTACTTGGTAACGGCGAAATCGTTGAAAACTTCAACCTGAAAAATCACCTGAACGGCAAACCTGCTGTCCTGTTCTTCTGGCCAATGGACTTCACTTTTGTTTGCCCTTCAGAACTGATTGCTTTCGATCACCGTTACGAAGAATTCCAGAAACGCGGTGTTGAAGTTGTTGGCGTATCTTTTGACTCAGAATTCGTTCACAACGCATGGCGTAAAACCCCAATCGAAAACGGCGGCATCGGCGAAGTAAAATACGCTATGGTTGCTGATATCAAACGCGATATTCAGAAAGCCTACGGCATCGAACATCCAGAAGCGGGCGTGGCGCTGCGTGG
Organism: Yersinia ruckeri ATCC 29473; assembly: GCF_000754815.1. Classification (GTDB taxonomy): domain Bacteria; phylum Pseudomonadota; class Gammaproteobacteria; order Enterobacterales; family Enterobacteriaceae; genus Yersinia; species Yersinia ruckeri. The sequence continues at coordinate 1,626,867 of NZ_KN150747.1, read as the reverse complement.
TTCATTCCTGATCGACAAAAACGGAGTTGTGCGCCATCAGGTAGTTAACGACCTGCCATTAGGCCGTAATATTGATGAAATGCTGCGTATGGTTGACGCGCTACAATTCCACGAAGAACACGGTGATGTATGCCCTGCTCAGTGGGAAAAAGGCCAGGAAGGTATGGGTGCATCTCCAGACGGCGTAGCAAAATACCTGTCTAAAAACGCCTCCAAACTGTAATTCAGTTGAGAATTCGTTCGGTTTAACCGAATAAGACAAGACCAGTCAGTTCATGCTGACTGGTCTTTTTTGCTTCGTCTGCTCCGCATATCCCTTGGCAACATCAAGTTACGTTCTTCGCACTATCATTACGTGGCAAACCACACTGAATACCCTGATATTATTACCAAGGTAACGACTTACCCTGATAATCGATAAAAGCATGTCCACCTTTCCCCGAACGCTTCTCGATTTGATCCACGACTCCCTGCACGCTAGTACTGATGGTTAACGGTGCAGCATCTCCGCCCATATCCGTTTTCACCCAACCAGGATGGAACGATAATACCGTTAACGTGTTATCCGCTACTTCAGCGACCAAATGACGCGTCATCATATTCAATGCCGCTTTACTGGCAGAATACATCGGTTTATGACCGGTTTCATTGTTGGTAATACTGCCTAGTTGTGATGACATAAAGGCCAATACGCTAGCGCGAGGGTTACGATACGGCAGTAAATATTCGGCAATTCTAATGGGTGAAAGGGTATTGGTCTGGAATAGAGCTAAAATCTCTTCCGGCGTAGCCTTCAACGCTGACTGGTGATCAGCTCCGGATACTCCAGCATTCACAAAGATCAGGTCAAAATTTTGACCAATTATTTGAGGTAAAAAAGCATCAATACTGTCTGGCTGATTAATATCCAACATTAACCAACGAGTGGAATTGGCACCGGTTTCTTTAGCATGGTTACGCGTGGTTGCCGTCACTGACCAACCGCGTCGATTCAATTCATCTACCAGCCCCAAACCCAAACCACGGGATGCTCCAATGATTAATGCCGTCTTTTTAGTTGCGCTCATTCTTCATCCTCTTCAACTTGCATTGCCGCACAGTTTTTCAGATTTCAGCGGCGGGAGTGATTACCATAAGGCAAAAATAGCAATCAAAAAAGGGAAGAAATCAGTCTCTGAGTTTCAATTATTTTGAACCCACGGCGCATGTTGTTACCACAGTGGGTTTTGCTTTTGCAGAGAAGCCGCCAGCCACAAGTTCCGCCGCGCCCAAAAGAAAGTTAGTACTTACCAACGCCCTTCCAAACAGTAAAACTCTCCGCGCCCAACTGCAAACTGACGCCGCTGTTTAGCTGCATCAACTCGCTTTCTCCCTCTTCACGCTGCCATGTTTCAACGTTGAGTAAAGGTGATACCGGCAGGTTTAACCGGGTAGGCAAACCACGCTGCAAGGCGACCAATACTCGCTCATGCTGATGAGCACGAATAAATACCAGCGAATCACCTGCTGCATACAGCACCTGACAACCCCCTCTCCGCAGCGCCATACTGCTATGACGCAGAGTGATCATCCGTCGACACAAACCGAGCAGTGCATGATCCCAGCGACTTTCGTCCCAGGGAAAGGTTTTACGACAGAAGGGATCGTTTTCACCATCCAACCCGATTTCGTCGCCATAATATAAGCAAGGCACACCAATCCAACTATATAGCCAACCCAAAGCCATTTTCATCCGTGACTTATTGCCGTTCAGCAAGGTAATAAACCGCGCTGTATCATGGCTATCCAGTTGATTAAACAAACGAAGTTGGCAATTGTGGGATAAGCCGGCACGATATTCATCCATCCATTGCGCGCATTCAGCCGCATCCAATTTTATCGGATGAGCGGCCACATCAACCCCCGCTAGAAAGGCTCGCACCGGCAAAGCAAACCCCATATAATTCATCGCCGAATCTTCCACTCCGGCATGTAGCCAATTACGGGCATCGCCGAAATGTTCGCCCAAAATATAAGCCTGCGAATTTTCCTGTTTGGCTGCCTGATAAATTCCAGCTAAATGCTGCAAATTCCCTTTTGCTCCACTCTGTTCACCAAGCATATGTACTACGTCTAAACGCCAGCCATCGATGCTGTATGGCGGACGTAGCCAGTGACGGACAACACTGTCGTCATCACGATAGATTTGATTGACCACCCCCTCTGAGGCAAAATTCAGTTTAGGCAGACTGGAATTGCCTTTCCAATCTAGCACTTGGCCATCAGGAGAAAAGTTGAACCAACTGCGGTAAGGCGAAGTTTCATCGTGGCAAGCACCGCCGGTTCCTTGCTGATGACGGTCAAACCAGCAATGAGAATCGCCAGTATGGTTAAATACGCCATCCAGCAGCAGTTTGATCCCAGCATCTCTGGTTTTTTCCCGCAGTTGCAGGAATGCTTCGTTACCGCCTAAATAAGGATCAACCTGATAATAATCTTGGGTATCATATTTATGTACACTGGGAGCGGTGAAAATCGGATTCAGGTACAAGGCAGTGACACCCAACTGTTGTAAATAAGGCAGTTTTTCACAGATACCCGCTAAATCGCCGCCATAAAAGGTGGAGGAAGCATTCACATCGTCCAGAGGTTCGTTCCACTCTCGCCGGACAACCGGACAACCGGCTGCATGGTGGAAATAACTGCCATCTTGTACGCCATGATCTCCCTGACTACTGGCAAAACGATCGGGGAAAATTTGATAAAATAGTTGATCGGCAACCCAATCAGGTCCGTTATCTGGGATATCAATGGCAAACTGCCCCAATTGAGCTGGAGGAATAACCGAGAAGCCCTGCGGGCTAAACCACTGCTGACGATCAGCCCAAAGCAATTTAAAACAATAGCGCCGACTTGGCTGGCCTTCGCGCAAAGGCAGAACCGCACGATAACGCCAGAATCCATCGTGCTGCCGACCTTTCATCCTCAATAACCACTCTTCATTATCCGGTTCACAGCGAAGAAAAACCTGTTCCGGTAAGTCAGCGCCCCGCAGCCATAAACTGATATGCAACGCATCATCACGCAGATGTATGTAAGGGGAGACCGGCAGATGCCAACCACTCAACATATAACTCTCCTGCTCTAAGCAAAATTACCGCGCGACAACTCAATGCTGCGGCAATAACATGATCTAATTGTATCGATACATCAACCATGCCACGTTGCGATAGGAACCCACTCATCTATTAGCGTAAATTTCAGGGAGGAGTCGGGGGGAGGAGACGGCAAAAATAGGCTAACCATCACCTATATCACTATTTGATGACAGGATAAAGGGTGGGAAAAACAGGGAGAGTCATCCGGTATTGCTGGATAAAAAACCGGGCGCTTAGCCCGGTTCTTCTTGTCTATTTCTGTACAGATCGCAACGATTATTCAGATAATACTGTTAGTGCAGCCTGTTTTTTCTGATGGCGAACTTTCAGATAATAGCCAGCCAGCAGTAAGGCGACCCACGCCAACCCGACATACAGAGAAACTCGAGTGGTAGGGAAATAACCAATCAACCCAATAATGAATAACAGGAAGATAATCGCTAGCACTGAGGTAAATACCCCTCCGCGTAATGGGAAATCTAACGTTTTAATCTGCTCTCGACTCAATGAACGACGGAAACCGATTTGGGATAATAGGATCATGATCCATACCCAAACGGTGGCAAATGTCGCTAGAGAAGCAATGACCAAGAACACATTTTCCGGCATGATGTAGTTCAGATATACCGCAGTCAACATCGCCCCCATCATGACCAACACTGTCACCCAAGGCACACCGCGTTTGGAAATAGCCCCAAAAATCTTCGGTGCATGACCCTGTTCTGCCATACCGTTCAGCATACGACCCACGCCGAATACATCGCTATTAATTGCTGACAACGAGGCAGTAATGACCACAAAGTTCAGGATACCTGCGGCTATAGTAATGCCCAAATGCTGGAAGGTCAGGACAAACGGGCTGCCATTGGTGCCAACCTGATTCCACGGATAAATAGACATAATGACGAACAGCGTACCGACATAAAATACCAGAATGCGCCAAGGCACAGAGTTAATGGCTTTAGGTATAGATTTCTTCGGATCTTCGGCTTCACCAGCAGTAATCCCGATAATTTCTATCCCACCGTAGGCAAACATCACTAGTTGCAATGACAACATCATGCCGACAAAACCATGACTGAAGAAACCACCGTTAGTCCATAAATTATGGATTCCCGTCGGTTGCCCACCGTTGCCAATCCCCCAAATGATGATTCCAACACCGGCCAAAATCATGATGATAATGGTCGCGACTTTGAAGAAGGAGAACCAAAACTCCAGTTCGCCAAACACCTTCACGCTCATCATGTTGATCGCGCCGATAATCAGTACCACACTCAGTACCCAAACCCAATGGGGCACATCAGGGAACCAGACGCCCATATAAATACCAAAGGCGGTCACATCAGCAATAGCCACGATCAGGATTTCAAAACAATAAGTCCAGCCAGTAATATAGCCAGCCATCGGCCCAAGATAATCCTGGGCATAGCGCGAGAAAGAACTGGCTTGCGGATTATTGACCGACATTTCGCCAAGGGCGCGCATAATAATAAAAGCAACAATGCCACCGATTAGGTAAGCCAACAATACGCTTGGCCCAGCCATTTTAATTGCATCTGCGGAGCCATAAAACAGCCCAGTACCGATCGCCGAGCCTAGCGCCATAAAACGGATATGCCGCGTTGTCAGCCCGCGTTTTAGCTTATTTTTGACTGGTAATTCCATAACAGTATCCCGTCTTCTTTCAGCAAAAAGCCACGAGCAAAAGCTCGTGGCTCAACATACTTATTTCATGCCTACTATTGCTTGGCAGTAACCTGATGACGGCAGAAAACTCTGTCGTAAAAACCGGCAATAACCAAGATCAACAAGGAAGGTGGTAGCCAAGCTAACCCTTGTTCAGCCAGTGGCAAATGTTGAGTCCAGGCTGGCAGGAAGTGCTCAAAACTCGAAGCTTTAATCGCATCCAGAATACCGAACAACAAGCTAACCAACATGACCGGTGCCATAATTCGTGACGAATTGTTCCACCAACGTAGGGTAAAACTCAACACCACCAACACAATACATGGCGGATAAATTGCGGTCAGAACCGGAATCGAAATCTGAATCAAGTGGCTCAGACCCAGATTTGATACCAGCATAGAGAAAATGCCAAGAATAAATACCAGTGCGCGGTATGACAACGGCAGATACTGGCTAAAGAACTCGGCGCAAGCGCAGGTTAGGCCAACGGCGGTAACCATACAGGCGATAAATATCAATGCCGCCAGGAACAAGCTACCGAGACCACCAAAGGTATGCTGAACATAAGCATGCAGAATAACTGCACCATTTTGTGCCTCTGGCACCAAAGCACCGCTACCGGCGCCCAGTTTGAACAGGCTCAGGTAAACCAGCGTCAGGCCGATACCTGCAATCAGGCCAGCCCAAATGGTGTAACGAGTCAACAGACCGGGAGAAACCACGCCACGGGAGCGAGCAGCATTTACGATCACAATCCCGAAGACCAGAGCGCCCAAGGTGTCCATCGTCAGATAGCCGTTGACGAAACCGGAAGAGAACGGTACTTGCTGATAGGCTTCGGTAGCCGTAATCAACGGACCTGCAGGCCAAAGCAGCGCGGCAATCCCCAGAATCGCCAGTGCGGCAATTTTCAACGGAGCCAGAATATGCCCAACCGTATCCAGCAGGCGGCCAGGATACAGAGAGACTCCGATGACCAATGCAAAATAGACCACGCTATAGATAAACAGCGGCAATGGGCCATCACCCGTTAGCGGCGCAATCCCAACTTCGAAAGAAACTGTGGCGGTGCGCGGCGTAGCAAAAAGTGGCCCAACGGCCAAATAACAGACCGTTGCCAGTACCAGACCTGCGCTGCGACCAATCGGTTTACTCAGGGCATCAATACCGCCACCGACACGCGCCAGCGCGATGACGGTCATAACCGGTAAACCCACGGCTGTAATCAGAAAGCCAATGGCGGCAATCCAAACATGCTCGCCTGATTGCAGGCCAACCATTGGTGGGAAAATAATGTTTCCGGCACCAACAAATAAGGCAAAGGTCATAAAACCTAATGCCAAGATATCTTTAGATGATAAACGATGACTCATAGTGGTTGTCGTGTTGCCTAGTTAAATGACCAATAAGGAAAACCCTGGGTCGTTGCCTTTCCAGATCAGTCGAGAACGATTTAATGCCCCCCGAAAATGGGCTAATGCGATTAATCAATTTCGACAGTTTGCAGTGTTTTTGAAGTTATATGCAGATGGAATAAACCAACAACGGAGGATAAGTAGAACGTTTATAGCGGAGAAAGGCAAGTCTGGATCGGAAAAGCAGAGTCATCAACCAGATAATTCGTCAATACCAGTTGAACCTGTGGGTTATTAAGAAATACACGCCATATGATTTGTATCATTTTTAGCCAATAATTAACCTTGGGTAGTCAACGCCGTTACAACATAAGTGATTTACCACGGGGAGAGTTTCTTTGAGTTAAAAGTAGAACCCCATACATCTGAGCCTCCAAGTCATATCGGTTGGAGATTGTCATCTCGTTGATTTGAATTCAATAGAGACATTTTTATTGTACGAAAAATCAATGTGCTTTTGGGCGTTTAGTTGGCCAGACCGAGTATCGCCCGTGCTTTTCTCAAGCTTTCAGGCGACAACGGTAAATAACCGTCTCTGCTGACCACGTCCTGCCCTTCTGCGGATAATACCCGGCTGAGAAATACAGCAGTCAGCGGCTCCAGCGGTTGGTCTGGTGCTTTGTTAACATAGATATAAAGATAGCGGGATAAGGGATAGCGGCCATTACGGACATTTTCAGCCGTTGGCAAAACATAATCGTGACCGGATTCAGCCAGTGGAAGTAAGCGCACACCACTAGCGCGAAAACCAATACTGGCATAGCCAATACTGTTCAGGGAGGCAGCCACCGCTTGTACCACCGAAGCAGAGCCGGGTAACTCATTCACCTGACTGCAAAAATCACCACCACACAACGCGCGTAGTTTGAAATAGCCGTAGGTTCCCGAAGCTGAGTTACGGCTGTAACGTTCGATTGAACGTGCTGCCCAAGGACCAGTTAATCCAAGATCGGCCCAAGAATTAACCGGGTTTGATGCACTGCATAAATGATTTTGCGAATAGATAGCATCAAGCTGCGATAAACTCAGACCCGGTAACGGATTGTCCTGATGTACCAATACGACCAAAGCATCTACCGCTACCGGAACCGCGAGAGGGGCATAACCATAGCGTTGCACAAAGGCCGCAATTTCAGCCGACTTCATCGGCCGACTCATGGGGCCTAGTTGAGCAGCACCAGCCGCCAACGCCGTCGGCGCGGTGGAAGAGCCCGCAGCCTGAATCTGTAAGTTGATACTCGGATAATGATGATTAAAGTCTTCTGCCCACAACGACATCAGGTTGGCCAGGGTGTCAGACCCTACGCTGGAAAGATTACCGGAAAGCATCCCTTCTGATGTCATGGCAAAAGCGGGGATACTCACCAATAATAGGGTGCCAAGTAACGTTGTCCTAATCCATTTAATCATCAGATAAATTGTCCGTAGGCCTTAGGTTTTCGCCACATTCTCGGTTAAAACTGGCTGAACAATCAATCGCTTCGGCAAGGTAAAGACAAAACGTGTCCCGAGGCCTATTTCACTCATCACGTCCAAACGCGTATCGTGATGGCTTAATGCATGTTTCACAATAGCCAGACCCAGACCGCTACCGCCGGTTTGTCGCGAACGTGCTTTGTCCACCCGATAAAAACGTTCAGTCAAGCGTGGAACATGTTCCGACCCAATACCAGGGCCATTGTCACTAACCTGGAATTGCGCACCTTGTGGCGTTAACTGCCAGCACACCTCAATTTTGGTTCCCGTTGGCGTATGATTTACCGCGTTATACACCAGATTGGATACTGCGCTGCGCAACTGATCTTCATTACCAAAGACTTTAAGCTGTTCATTAACTCTGAAGGTGATTTCATGGCGACCCGCACTCAGCGCCTGTACCTCATGCTGCAACACTTTTAGCATCAACGGGATATCAACCCGTTCACTCATATCAATATTCGGTGCGGCTTCAATACGCGATAACGTCAACAATTGCTTAACCAAACCGTCCATTCGCTTGGTTTGTTCTTGCATGGTATTTAAGGCTTTACTACGCAAGGCTGGTTCCAGATCCTGATCGTGCATCATTTCCAGATAGCCTTGCAGCACGGTTAACGGCGTGCGTAATTCATGGCTGACATTGGCAAAGAAGTTACGGCGAGCCCCTTCCAACTGGCGCATCTGAGTAACATCGCGAGCAACCATCAACAATTGTCCTTCCGAATAAGGCATCACGCGAAATTCAACATGGTGGCCATTATTCAATGGCAGCGTTAACGGGCGGCTAAATTCTTGCAGTTGCAGGTACTGGGCAAACTCAGGATAACGCAGCAAATTGAGAATATGCTGTCCATTATCTTCCGGCCAGCGAAAACCCAGCAGATTCTGCGCTAATCCATTACACCAAAAAATATTCCCCTCGACAGTCGTCATCACCACCGCATCAGGTAAAGATTCGGCACCACTGCGAAAACGTTTGATCAATAATGCCAACTCACGCCGCCGCCGCCGATTACGCAACTGCATCTGATAAAGACCATAAAATAGCGGTTCCCAGCTCCAGCGGCCAGCAGGCGGCGTCATACTACGATCCAGCCACAGCCAATGGGACAGCTTTAGCTGGTTATAAAAATTCCAAGCGAGAGCCATCAGCACTGAAATCAGCAATAGCCAGGGAAGATAACCGATAAAAATCCCGAGCAGTAATGCAGGCAAACAAAAAAGAACCAGCTCTAAAGCCAGCCTTTTCCATGATAAGCGTTCTAGCACGACAAATTCTCCAGCACTAACCACTTAATAGCGCGTTGAGAAACGGTATCCGGTTCCCCGGACAGTTTGCACCATTTTGTCATGCCCTTCAGGCTCAAGCGCTTTTCGCAAGCGGCGGATATGGACATCAACAGTGCGGTCTTCCACATAAACGTTAGTGCCCCAGACATAATTTAGCAACTGTTCGCGGCTGTAAACCCGCTCAGGGTGAGTCATAAAGAAATGCAGTAATTTGAACTCGGTCGGTCCCATATCCAGCGCTTTTTCCTTCGCCATCACCCGGTGTGAAGAAGGATCCAGACTCAGGCCTTGCATTTCGATCACTTCTTCAACAGCCATTGGCGAAATCCGCCGCATGACCGCCTTTATTCTGGCAACCAGCTCTTTCGGTGAAAATGGTTTGGTTATGTAATCGTCGGCTCCCACTTCCAGCCCACGTACCCGATCTTCTTCTTCACCACGGGCAGTCAACATCATCACCGGTATATCCCGGGTCATCGCTTCACGTTTCATATGTTTAATAAACTGAATCCCGGAACCACCAGGTAACATCCAGTCTAACAGCACCAAATCAGGGAAAGGCTCTGACAGCCGCGCGACAGCACTGTCGTAATCTTCGGCTTCTAACGGTTGGTAGCCATTTTGCTCCAACACAAAACATACCATCTCGCGAATCGGCGCTTCATCTTCCACCACCAGTATGCGTCTTGCCATCGTCAATCCTGCCAATATGTTAGCGATCGCTATTTGATTTCCGCGCCATTATGCGTCAGTTTTATGACAGTTTTATGAAAAAAACCACTTCTATGCCGCCAATAAGCATAGCGGTTAACCGGTAGTACGTTGCAAGGTGATATAACCAACTTTGCGAAGCGCTTCCAGAAATGACGCAATTGCACCTTTTTCACCGCGACATCATTCCACCAACGTTTATAATCAGCGCCATTGTTAACCTGCCATAGCGGGAGTTTTTATGCGCATCATCCACACATCTGACTGGCATTTAGGTCAGTATTTCTTCACAAAAAGCCGCGCTCCAGAACATCAGGCTTTTTTGCACTGGCTTATCCAACAGATTGAAGAACATCAGGTTGATGCGTTGATCGTTGCTGGTGATATCTTTGATACTGGCTCCCCTCCCAGCTATGCCAGAGAATTATATAACCGTTTCATCGTTGCACTTCAGCGCACCGGTTGTCAGTTAGTGGTGCTCGGCGGTAATCATGACTCTGTCGCCACCCTGAATGAGTCACGAGAACTTTTGGCGTGCCTGAATACTCAAGTTATTGCCCACGCCAGTGCCGATCAGGAACAGCAGGTTTTCATTCTCAAGGATCATCAAGATCAGCCTGGAGCGATACTTTGTGCCATTCCATTTCTACGTCCACGCGATCTGATCATCAGCCAATCCGGTGAATCGGGATCGCAGAAACAACTGGCATTGCAAGAAGCGATCGCGGCGCACTACCATCAGCTTTATCTTACGGCGGTGAGCTTGCGTGAACAATGCGGCCTGCCGTTGCCGATTATTGCCACTGGCCACCTTACTACCGTTGGCGTCAGCGCCTCCGACTCTGTGAGGGATATTTATATCGGTACGCTTGATGCCTTTCCGGCTCAGGCTTTTCCCCCTGCCGACTATATTGCACTAGGCCATATTCACCGTGCTCAACAGGTCGCCAAATCTGAACATATTCGCTACAGCGGTTCCCCCATTCCTCTTAGTTTTGACGAGTTGAATAAAGAAAAGAGCGTATTTCTAGTAACCTTTACCGGGCAGCAACTCACCAGCATTGAATCTTTGATTATCCCGCAACACCAACCAATGCAATTGATTAAAGGAAATCTTCAGCAAATAGAACAACAGCTTGCAACCTTTTCCGATCATGTCGGACTGCCCGTATGGTTGGATATTGAAGTCGCAACACCAGACTATCTCAGCGACATTCAACGACGAATTCAGGCATTGACAGAAAATTTACCGGTAGAAGTGGTGTTATTACGGCGCTGTAAAGAACAGAAGCCAGGCCATATTCAGCGGCAAGAAAAAGAAACCCTCAATGAACTGAGCGTCAGCGATGTGTTTGAACGTAGGCTGGCCCTTGAGGCGGAGCTCTCCGGACCACGCCAACAAAAAATGCGGGACATGTTCAGTCAGATTGTCGACTCCGTCACTCTGGATAACGCGGCCGGAGAAACGAATCCATGAAAATTTTAAGTTTACGCCTAAAAAACATTAACTCGCTACAAGGCGAATGGAAGATTGATTTTACCGCCGAGCCCTTCGCCAGCAATGGTCTGTTTGCCATTACTGGCTCGACTGGCGCAGGAAAAACAACGCTGCTGGATGCTATCTGTTTGGCGTTATATCACCAGACTCCGCGGATAAAAGTTTCACCCAGCCAGAATGAATTGATGACCCGTCACACCGCAGAATCACTGGCTGAAGTCGAATTTGAAGTAAAGGGTGTTAGCTATCGCGCATTCTGGAGCCAGCGGCGAGCCAAAAACTCGCCTGAGGGCAACTTGCAGGCACCTAAAGTCGAACTGGCCTTGTGCCAGGACGGCACTATTCTGGCTGATAAAGTGGGAGACAAACTCTCGCAGATAGCCGCTATCACCGGATTGGATTTTGGTCGATTTACCAAATCGATGATGCTATCCCAAGGTCAGTTCGCCGCCTTCCTGAACGCTGATGCCAACGATCGCGCCGAGTTATTGGAAGAGTTAACCGGAACTGAAATATACGGGCGGCTATCAGAACAGGTTTTTGAGCAGCACAAACAGGCTAAAGCCGAATTGGATACACTGTATCTTCGCGCCAACGGCATCGAATTGCTCAATGAAGATCAGCGACAAACATTACAGTCAGAACTCGACGCACTGCACCAACAAGAACAGCAGTTCGGCGCTGAACTACTCGCTTTACAACATCAGATCGCCTGGATCACGTCCTTGCAGCAACAACAGCAACATATACAGCAATGTAACCAGCAACGACAGCAAGTTGAACTGGAATATCAGCAAGCAGAACCTGACCTGCTACGGCTAGCGCGCAGTGAACCCGCTGAAAAACTGCGCCCTTTGCAAATCGCGCGGAATCAGTGCTTGCAAGACCTGCAACAAACGCAACAACGCATAGCAGAAATAACGCAACAACAGCAGCAATACCAATTCCGACTTACGCCGCTGACGCTGGCTTTTGAACAAGCGACCAAGGCTCGCCAACAACATACTGCAGTGCAAGACGAACAAGAAAAACTCATAGAACAACAGATTGCTCCTCTGGATAATCAGATAGATAACCAGAAAAAACTGTTGGCTCAACTGGATCTACAGTTGCAGCAATTGCAGACCAAAACACAGCAAGATACCCAGCAGTTCGAGCAAGACGAACAGCGGTTACAAACAATACATCAGCGGTTACGGCAGTTGACTGACTATGCCATCAGTCACACTCATCATCAGCAATGGGAAAAGAACCTGCCGCTGTGGCGGGAGCAATTCCACCAACTGCATCTGCAAAGGCAATTACTCGCCGATGGCACGCAACAGTTGCAGCAAAAAATCACACTAATTGACACTCAACAACAGCAAATCACCGTACTTAACCAGCAAGAAAAACAGCAACAAACAACCTTGGTCGAAGCGGAAAAACTGGCAGGCAATATTCAACAACAACTATTACTACTTGAGCAACAGTCTCCACAAGCCCCATTGCGCCAACGACTTGGCGAGCTGAATGAACAGCGAAGAAGTCGACTAGAACTTGCCAAATTATCGCCGCTGGCTCAACAAATACAGGCTAGGCATGATCAACAGCGACAACAGTTCTCTACTCAACAACAGCAACTTGATGTTCTTAAACAGCAGCTTGAAGAAAAACGGCAGCAGTACCAACAGCAGAAACAGCATCTTACGGATCTAGAAGCATTGTACGAGCGTGAGAAGCAGATCGTGACGCTGGAAGCCGAAAGAACCCGATTACAGGCAGGCCAAGCCTGCCCACTGTGTGGCGCACTGGAACACCCCGCGATTGCGGAATATCAGGCACTCAAGCCGTCCGAAACAGCGCTACGCGTTGCTGCCCTGCGTAAGCAAGTTGAAGCTCTGTACACTGCTGGTAGCGAGTTACGCGCCCAGTCAGAAAGCTTGCGGCAAAATCAGGCGCGTCTGGATCAGGAACTACAGCAAAGTAGTCAGTTACTTGCTGATTATCAGCAGACCTGGCAAGCACTGACACAGCCGCTAGCGCTAACATTCCAGCTCAATGAGCCGACCTTGCTGACTACCTGGCTGGAACAACAAGAACAACAAGAGCAGGATTGTCAGCGGAAACTGGCAGAGTATGAGCACCTGCAGCAACAGAGCCAACAGGCTAAAAATACATTAGCCCTGGCAGAGCAAAGCCAACAGAAGAACCGACAGGACATCACCCTACTGCAACAGCGACTATCGGATACTCAGCAAGCCCACAAAGAGTTGCAACAGTCCTATCAACGCCAGCAGGATGAATTCAAAGCACGACAACAGGCTTTCATTGATGCATTAGCCAAACTGGGACTCCAGTTACCGGCTCCAGAGCAGCAACAAAATTGGTTGAATCAACGGGAAAGTGAATGGCAGCGTTGGCAACAGCACCAACAGGAACAACAGGATTTGGTTCTACGACAAAAAATGCTGGAGACCCGCCTTGAAAGTCAACGTAGCCATTTACAGGAAGCTAACGAGCAGCTAGCCGAACTGACTCGACAACATCAGCAGATTGGCGATGACTTAAAGCAACAGATTAAACACCGCCTGTCTCTATTTGGTGACCGAATGGTTGCCGAAGTGCGCCAGACTTTGCGTCAACAACAACAGCAACTGGAACTGGCGCAGCAGAAGGCCGCTGATGAGTTACAACAATGGCAATCGCAGCTAAGCCGTCTATCCGGTGAACTGGCGACGCTGGAGCAACAGTTACAGCAATATCAGTTGCGGGCATCTGCCTCTCAAACAGCATTGCAACAAGCATTGGCAAACAGTGAATTTAGTGACGAACAGACACTGACAGCGGCATTATTAAGTGACGATGAAAGACAGCACTTACAGCAGTGGCAACAACAATTGAGCCAACGTCGGCAACAAGCAGATATCCGTCAACAACAAGCGAGTGAAGCGCTGGCACGACATATACAGGCTTGCCCATCGGGGATTGATCAGCATACCGATTTAGCCGATCTGCAACAACGATCAGATCAGCTATCGACCCAAAGAAAGACCAGTACGCTACGACAGGGAGAATTGCGTAATCAATTAGAGAGCGACGCCATTCGTCGGGTAACCCAGTCAGCATTGTTTGATAAAATAGAAAATAGTCAGCAACAATACGATGATTGGAGTTATCTCAATCACTTAATCGGTTCAAAGGAAGGCGATAAATTCCGCAAATTTGCACAAGGTCTAACGCTCGATCACCTGGTTTATCTGGCCAATAACCAGTTAACACGGCTACACGGACGCTATCTACTGCAACGCAAGACCAATGATGCACTGGAACTCTTGGTGGTTGATACCTGGCAGGCTGATGCCATTCGGGATACCCGAACGCTTTCAGGAGGAGAAAGTTTCCTGGTCAGTCTATCGCTGGCACTAGCACTGTCGGATCTGGTTAGTCATAAAACCAGTATTGACTCATTGTTCCTTGATGAAGGTTTTGGGACGCTTGATGCGGAAACACTGGATACGGCTCTGGATGCGCTGGACAGTCTGAACGCTACCGGGAAAACTATTGGTGTGATCAGTCATGTGGAGGCAATGAAAGAACGAATACCAGTACAAATTAAAGTGAAGAAAATTAACGGATTGGGCATTAGCCGGCTGGACAGTATTTTTGCTGTAAATTAAAGCAACACGGATCTTATCTTTAAGATTCCCTCAAGGGAGTACCTGTTAAAAAAACATTTAATTCATATAGTTAACAGTAAGTGCATTCATGCGCCACACTTGAGTGTGGCGCACCCGAGATATCTTACCCATCCATTTGTGGTTGGTTATAGAGCAATAGTGACACAACGGGAAACCGGTATAGACTTAGCTATGGCGGTGCGCCAACACCTATCCTCCAGCGATATATTTATAAACAAAAACAACAAGTTAGATAAGAAAACGCGCCTTACTCCGTTGGGTGTTCAACTTTTAGAGTGCAGTTCAGAAGGCCGAGGTTTACGGCACGCCGGGTTAAGTTACTCTTGTGGCCACAGCCAAGCGGCACCACGCACACCGCTAGAGTCACCATGTATAGCCTTGCGAATGGGTGTTTCACATTCGCCACCAAATACCCAAGGGCGGATCAAATCCGGGAGAGTTTGATATAAACGATCAACGTTACTCATTCCTCCGCCCAATACGACAACATCGGGATCAAATAAGTTAATCACATGAGCCAATGATTTAGCGAACCGTTGCTCATAACGCTGCATAGTCAGTTCTGCAATGGCATCACCTTGTTCCATTAGTGTGATTATTTCTTTTCCTTTCAATGAATTACCACTTAGGCGAAAATAGTCTGTGGCAAATCCGGTACCGGAAACAAAGGTTTCAATACATCCTTTTTTGCCACAATAGCAGGGAACCTCTGATTGATAGTGCAGCTCATCTTCATTTTGCCACGGCAAAGGATTATGTCCCCACTCACCGGCAATACCATTACCACCCGAATGTACCCGCCCATCAATGGCAATACCTGAGCCACAACCGGTTCCTATAATTGCCGCAAATACCAAATGCCGTCCAGCACCGGCTCCATCGATGGCTTCCGAAACAGCAAGGCAGTTCGCATCATTTGCCATTCTGACCGGGCGAGCCAACTTTTCAGACAGATCCCGATCCAGAGCCTGCCCATTTAGCCACACTGAGTTAGCATTTTTCACTTTTCCGCTAAAAGGAGACAAGGTTCCAGGAATTCCTACACCGACACTGCCCTGTTCATCCGTTGCTTTTTCTGCATCGGCAACCAAACTGGCAATTGCTAATATTGTTTGATGATAGTCATGCCGTTGCGTTTCCACCCGCTTGCGGAAAAGCTCTCGCCCATCATTGGCTAATGCAATGACTTCTATTTTGGTGCCACCCAAATCTATACCAATGCGCATTGTGCTTCACCTCTTTGCAACCGGCTGTATTTTTTTGACTAAACTCAACTTGATCTGTGCCCTCAGCACTAAACCACTAAATCATTAGCCTTTGTATACTAGTTTGGACAATCCTCAAGCCTCTCACAATCTTTGAATTCTCCTATTTGATATCACCTGACAATTTGAACCCTTCAGTCTGAAGAACTGATGCAGTTGCAGCGCTTTTTCATCCAATATTTCGATTCAAAGCCAAATTCATTGCGCTATTTTGCTATGGACTGTGGCTTCAATTCGTTATTATGCCGCCTTGCGTTTGATTAACACGCGTGCTTTGAGCGCGCCAGAGTTTGGGATAACACTATGCTGTGGTTTAAAAATTTAATGGTTTACCGTTTGAGCCGGGAAGTTTCACTGTCTGCGGATGAAATGGAAAAACAGTTAAGCGCCCTCTCTTTTACCCCGTGCGGTAGTCAGGATATGGCGAAAACCGGTTGGGTACCGCCGATGGGCTCACACAGCGACGCATTAACCCATACCGTTAATGGTCAGATTGTTATCTGTGCGCGTAAAGAAGAAAAAATCCTGCCTTCACCCGTCATTAAGCAAGAATTACAGGCCAAGATCGAGCGGCTGGAAGGTGAGCAACACCGTAAACTAAAAAAAACCGAAAAAGACTCTCTGAAAGACGAAGTGCTGCACAGCCTGCTGCCACGGGCATTCAGCCGTTTTAACCAAACCTATTTATGGATTGATACGGTTAATGGCCTGATTATGGTCGATGCCGCCAGCGCCAAACGTGCTGAAGATACGCTGGCATTATTGCGTAAGAGTTTGGGTTCATTACCGGTTGTTCCACTGACGCTGGAAAATCCGATTGAGCTAACGCTAACCGAATGGGTTCGCTCCGGTGATTTACCCGCAGGTTTTACCTTAATGGACGAAGCTGAACTGAAAGCCATTCTTGAAGACGGCGGCGTTATTCGCTGTAAGAAACAGGCATTAGTTAGCGATGAAATTGCTGTTCATATTGAGGCGGGCAAACTGGTGACTAAACTGGCGCTGGATTGGCAAGAACGCGTGCAATTGATATTGGCTGATGATGGTTCGCTGAAACGGTTGAAATTCTCAGACACATTACGTGAACAGAATGATGATATTGATCGGGACGATTTCGCACAGCGTTTTGATGCCGATTTTATTCTGATGACCAGTGAGTTAGCCGCGTTGATCAAAAATTTGATCGAGGCGCTGGGTGGCGAAGCTCAACGTTAAGTTGGCTCATGGATAATGTTGCCCCCTCTGGCATGGAGAGGGCAATATCTTGATTAGCTGAGGTATTTACACAAGTAAGCCGAGGCTTCTGCAACTTGCAGATTAAATTCGCTCTGTGCGGGAATATAAAATGTCTCTCCTGGCATAAACACCTGCCAGTCAGGTGAACCCGGAATCAATACTTTCAATGCGCCAGTAATAACGGTCATTTCTTCTGGCTGAGCGGTACTGAAAGTGTACTCCCCTTCCTCCATTACCCCAACGCTAGCGCGCCCAATGCTGCTACTGTCATAACCGATGGACTTCACTTTTCCGGTAAAATACTCATTAAATTTCAGCATAGTTTGGCACCCGCATCCTAATCATTGATGAGTTTTTATATTAGGGTCACAACAATCATTCTGTCACTGATTATTACGACGAAATGAGATCACTGGCTAATTCACTGGAACAGTTGTTGATAAAGCGTACAAATAATGCAAAAAAACCGGAGCCAAATGCCCCGGTGACGATAACAACAGAATAATTATCTAAACACAGCATTACATAATCAGTTCGGCAGCCAGTTTTGCTATCAGCACATTTGATAGCAATACGGGTTTTATCAATTTTTCCTGTAAAAAGTCACGATGCTGATAGCGATAACCAATGCAATCCAACACGACGATCTCCACTCCTTGCTTTTGCAAAGTGCTGGCAACAACTCCGAGCGATTGAACATTCTCTTGATAAGGGTTAACTATGACAATGCAAGGTGGGTTGGCAAGCATGGTCCATTTGGTCACCTGATGCTGACGCTGTGTTGATACCGGGAGAACAATGCCAACTCGGCGATCGCCAGCCATTGCTGCGATCAATGGAGGAATGATCCGGTCCGGTGTCAGCAATAATGCTTTCTGGGTCTGCAAATGATGGAAAATACCCGTACAAAGCAGCAGAATATATCGATAATCTTTGGCTTCAAGCTGCTCTATTTTATGCTGTAATCCCCATTCGACTTTCGATACAGCCAGAAAAACCGGAGTCCCATCGGCTAAACGTGAAGCCAGCACTGAATCAGTGTCCGTGGCACCATACTGTTCAGTCACCTGCAATGCATTTAATCCATCCAATAACCCAACGTGGCTGACTTTATCTAGCGGAAGATAGCGGGATATCAACGGCATAATGTCATGGCGCGGAGCCTGCCCAATGGTCAATGTAACCAAAGAGGGCTTCATAATCTCGTTGCCGTATGGTCATGTTTATGCTGCTGCAGATGCGCCAATGAACCATACAGTGAGAGAAGGCGGGAAAATTCTGATTCGTCATAAAATCGACAGGTTCCGCTGACAAATTCTTTCGCAACTTCAACAGTAAATTTAACCGCCTTGGCGATATCCGTCTCGTGGCTGGCACCTGTAGCGCAACCAGGAATCATGCTTTGGGTGCAGATAGCCACACCAACGACTGGAGCATGCGTTACCGTCGAGGGTTGTAATATACTATTCAAATGGTGGATACCATTACCGCAGGGAGTGATATCCGGTATGGTAATCGGGAAAGTCACCGCATAATGCCCACAGGTAATCTCCATAATCCGCAGTAAATCCTCCGATACCCGCAGGATATACCCTTGTTTAACCGTCGGTGATAGTGCATAACCGTTATGATTAATGATGCGATTACCTTTGGTTGTATCAATCGATAAAATCGCGTCGGCTTCGACCATCACCTCGTGACTATTCATGGTGATGTGATCTATCGGGGAACTCATAAAATCAACGGGATCATGTGCCCGAATGGGAGCATGGGGGCAAATATGCGTGGTTATCGCCACATCACCGGGCAGAATATCTCCTTTAGAACGCATTTCTGCCAGTTTCAATGCGCTGGCAATGGCGGTTATCGCGCCATCAGCATCAGACACCATACCAATGCGCACAGGCCGCGCACCGATACCTCCCAGGCGACCGATAATGCCTAATGTCGGTGCTTGCCCCCCCTGTATTTTTCCCGAACTTCCCGTTATGTCTATCCGAACCAAATCTGCAACACCATTTGGTCCTTCAGCCCTGATCGTGCTGGCTGTAACCCCCGGAAAATCAACAAACAAATCCACCACATCCTGGCCACAAACATGGCCACTATCGATCAATTCAAAAACACGTAAGGTTTGTTGTAAGCTCATCAGGGACACCTTTTATTATTAAGATTTAACCAATCTTGGGTTATTACTACTTTCCTTTGCCGGATAAGATGGAGGTAAAAAAGCTGTATAACGCATCACCCGCAATAAATCCTGCGGCACCAATCAACATGGGTGAACGAGCCTTTTCCCCCCAACATCGGGTAATCAATATGCGCAGGGCAATCCCCGTCAAAACCACCCACCCGGCGATCGGATTGTTGATTAATAGCCCGGTAGATAACAGCACGCCAATCTGCCGTTGCGGGCCACCGACCCATTGGATAATGGCACCAGGAATCGCCCATATCAGTAGACTAAGGGCAATACTGGTCTGTGAGCCTGCCTCGATAGTTTTGGCATAAACCCAGGCAACCGGCGGGAGTAAATTCTGAGCGAAGTAACTGGTATGGGCGAACCACACAATGGGAATAGCCACGGCAAAAGCCACCAACGCGGTAAATAATTGAATCCGCCGCCCTAGTAACTCTTGTTTCAAATCTTCACCGTAACCACGCAGAATAAATCCGGCTTTCAAATCAAAACCCAGATCGGCAAAAGCAGGTCCAGTCGCCGCAGTGAAACCTGTCAAAATACACAGTGCCAGCGGCGGGAAACCGATAAAGATGCCAATCATTAGAGTAATCAGCGCGACAGCAAAAGCCGGAAACCACCCCGAGTGCATGGCTGCAATACCGACGATTAATTCATGAATGAATGCGGCAAATGCGGCATAAAAAACAAACGCTATCAACATGCTGATAGACATCTCGCTGTATAGCCCCCCAGCCAATGCCAATAAAGTGGCAATCACCACATAGCCAACGGAACCCAATCCAAGAGCTTTACTGACTTCGGTGGTCGGTTGAGTGTATCGTTGCTGTTTATCAACGGCTGTCTTGGTACGAATCACCTGAACAACCTGAATCAATGCTACTAATCCCGCACCAACCATCATGCCGTGGGGAATAAAATGGGCATTAATATCAATACCAACAACCGGTTCGGAATAACCACGCAGCAATAGCCCTATGCCAAACATGCTTAGCGCCCAGATATTACCAATAAGCGCTGCGCCCAAAGCCGCCATCGGGATTTTCAACACGGCACCAACGGTGCCGATAGTCACCCCAGCCGCCAGTAGCCAAGCCTGTCGTCCTCCTTTATCGCCAGCGGTTATCGCCTCTGCTGTAGCGACCCCCGGTGGCCAAGCATTTTGTGCGGGGAATATTTTGGTATCGAATAAACGATAAAGTAGGTAAGCATCAAGCAACATTGCGGCAGAAACACCGATAAACATCGGCAGAATGAGCTGTGGTTGCCCCATTGCGTAAGGAACAGCAATCGGTAATAGAATGCTATTGGCCGCCCCAAAAGTAGCCGATGAAATCACGGTTTGTGCCAAATTTTGTGTATGGATGGAACGATAATGTTGGAAAAAACGGATTGGAATTCTGGCCAATAATATGGCAAATAACGCACCGATTATTGACGTGTTTGGCGTTACACCTAAAGTTGTTATCAATTGAAGGCCAATAATAGCCCCCACAATGGAGAGAAATATCATCACGACAATCGTGCTAATATCACTCCATTGACTTCCTAATTTCTTCTGCATTTTCTCTCCCTAAGTTCCGCTGGTGTCGGCGCTTAATTTGAAATAAAAAAATAAAACTCCCTCCTGATACTTAAATTAAGCATGTATTTTAAAATGCCAAAGTTATTATCGTTTTCGTGTTTAAACCTTCACTTGGCAGCAACCATCACAGTAGAATAAAATATATAATCTTAATAAAAGTAATCAATAAAAATTAAAGCGATAAATTAATGGATATTATTTCCCCAACCAATAATCATCGTCCAACTTTTCGGCTAACAACCTTGTCATTGATATTAATGCTTCGACATGTTCATCTTGATAAAATGGTTTTTCATCGCGACTGGAAAAAGATAGGCATAGCCCAATGGTTTCGCTGCAATGTTTGTTTGTCACACTGGTGGCAATGGAGCTAACACCTTGCAAGGTTTCATTACGTGCGAATGTCCAGCCCGACTGGCGAGCGAGTGCCAGCGCCGCCAATAATGCATCTAAACTCTGTGGTGAGTTTGGTGAACCCGCTCGATAATGACCGCTAAAACATTCACGCACCTCACTATCATTTTGGCGTGACAGAATAGCGCGGCCAACTGCTGTTTCGTTGGCTGGAGAACGAGTTCCTACAGGTGTTACCACGGGTAAAAACTGCTGCCCGTAAAACATTCTCAGCACCATAATTTCCCGCCCATCCAGAGCAGAAATATAGCCTGTACAACGAGTCGTCTGACTTAATCGAATCATCATTGATGCAGCCATATCAACCAACGGCGTGGAGAGATACTGAATTGAAATCGACAATAATAATCGACCAATATGATATAACTTGGTATCAGGATCTCGCTCTAATAATCCCTCTGACTCCATCGCCATTAATAAACGTGACGTAGTGCTTTTCGCCAAACATAACTGATTAATAACATCACTGAATGAAATTCCAGGATGGGAATGCATAATATTTTGTTTAGCAAATAACTTTAATACTGAGGAGGCATTTCCTAATGTGCTCATTGTTATTAGTTTCACTATATGGAACCAGGTTTCTGCCAAGGGATAAATTAAAAATAATTCCCTTTGCTTTTAGCGTCAAGTTTTTATTTTAAGATTCACATGACAGATTAAATATCAACTCCCATAAAAAAACACAAAGATAATAACAAAAGAGAACCAATCAATGCATACCAAAATAAAGAAAAGAAAATAAAAGAAATAAAATATATTCCTCATGTGAAATATAAAAGAGTAATCAATTTTATGCAGCAACAAAGTGAGAGACCATCAATAATACCTTCAGATAAGCTGAAGGCATAAACTCAGGTTTAGAGATTCCGTAGAATATACAATGCCAGTGATGTTTCGAATAGCACAATCAATATTGACCAGAACGCTGGCATAAAATTGCGGTGTCGATGGAGGTACCACTTGAGATGTTTCATCAGCCTCGCCTTAATGGCATCCGATGTACGCAAACAAAAGGTTTGCGCCGAAATTATTACGTAGGTGATAACTTTACGCTTACTATATCGTATCAGCAACGAATTCCCGATAAAATGACGCAAAGGATCCGGCCCCTTTCAAACCCAACCCCATGCGTCGTACTATTTTTTCATCCGCAGCAAAAATACTTTGTCCTACCAAGTGCATAGCCGATTATTTCACGATGGCATCAAGCAATAATGACTGAATTTGTTCAACCACCCACTGCGGATCACGGCTGGCATCAATAACATAATGGGCGACGTCTTGGTACATCGTTTCCCGAACGGCCAATACATCCTGCATTTCTTCGACAATAGGTTTACCAGTCAAACTTGGACGTTGCGCATCCTCCGGCTCTTCCGCCAGCCGCTCGGCCAATATATCAGCCGATGCACGCAGATAGATCACAAGACCGTGACGGCGCATAAAAGCTCGGTTATCGGCTGACAACACCGCTCCACCCCCCGTTGCTACCACCGTTTCAGGCGATGTAACCGTTTGCAGCGCAAGGCTTTCTCTGCGGCGAAAACCACTCCAGCCTTCTCTGGCTACTATTTCAGCAACGGTAAGTAAACTGGTTTGCTGCATAAATGAATCTGTGTCGATAAATCGATATCCCAACGCCTGTGCCAACGCATTCCCTATCGTTGTTTTACCTGCACCACGCGCACCTACCATAAAGATAGTTTGAGTCATTGCCTGAGCGTCCTTTTGCATCAAATTCTCTGGATAAGATTCTTGCATTAAAAAACCGATCATTATTGCGTTGACCGGTCCTGTAAAAGTCATCATTGCTGACCATCGGTCAGCCAATGCGAATCATACCTGTAATTGGGAGTAGTGCAAACTTTACGGGATTGTAAAATATATGACACACAACCTATGATTGCCCTCAGTGACAATTCAGGAATATCCGGCATCAGAAGTCGACGTTAGCCCTCAGTACAAATTGTCGAGGTTCACCAATCGCGACCCGATAACTATTGCCGCTAGAAGGATAATAAGTCTTATCAAACAAATTCTTGACGTTAAGTTGCCATTTCACCCGATAATTCTGAATGGGCAAAGTATAGGCAATAAAAGCATCGGCAACGGTGTAATCATCCAGCGTAAAACTGTTTGCCGCATCTCCAGCTCGTTTTCCGACATAGCGCATGCCGCCGCCAAAGCGTAAATCATCTCCACCATGCCATCCGGTAGAACCCATTGCTTTGGTTAAAAATAAAGATGCACTGTTACGCGCAACGTTAGCCATCCGATTCCCCGTATTCACTGGATCTTCCGTCACCCGCGCATCAATATAAGCATAAGAGGTAATGGCGCTAACGCTGTCAGTCAGTTGCCCGGCAACATCCAGTTCAACGCCCTGTGAACGCACACGCCCGGCAGTTCGGGTAACCGTTTCAGTTCCCACCAGCTCACTCACCATCACATTACGTTTGGTGATATCAAACAGTGCCAACGTCCCAGTGACGCCATTACTGATTTCAACTTTGCTGCCCAGTTCCCAAGATTGCCCCTGTTCCGGTGGCAATTCGCTGATTTGTGTCGCAATGGAGGAATTAGGTTTAAAGGATTCACTATAGCTACCATACAGTGATACTTCGGGTGTCAATTTGTATACCACACCCGTTCGTGGAATCAATTTGCTATCAGAACTGTTGGTATTGGTGACAAAAGGACGACCTTTGCCGGCAAAAACATCAAAACTGTCGTATCGCAATCCCGCCAGGAACACCCAATGATCACCTAACTCAATAGCATCCTGAACAAACCAGCCGTAGCTTTTGAGATTTTCCCGCTGGTCACTGTCTTTGGCACTGACCAAAGTTGAAGGTGGCATCAAATCATAAACAGGATCATAGATATTAAAATCTGAATTTTTCTTTCCGCGAATCATATCACCGCGATATGTGCGGTTGTCTTCATAGTCAAAACCAACCAACACTTGATGCCCGATGCTGCCCCATGTCAAATCACCCTGTAATGTTGCTTGCACCGCCTGAGCGCGACTTACAGCGCTGGCGGTTGCATCAGCCTTGCGAGTCAGCACGCCGCTCTCTGGGTTCAGAGTCAAGGCTCGCGCCTGATTATCACTATAGCGATTACGGTTATATGCGTAAGTCAGCGCGCTTTTCCAATCGTCATTCAGCTCCTGATCAATGTGTAGCGTGATGTTATCTTGATCGCCACGAGTCGCATTAAAAGGCTCATCAAAACGACGTTTTCGTGGCGTATCCACCGGTTTACCTGTGCGACTATCGATAATAGTACCGCGGTCAAAAGGCGTCAGGTACTCCATATGTTCATAAGCCAAACGAACCGTGGTGGTATCACCAAACCACATCAATGATGGCGCAATGACCGTTTGCCGATTACGGCCAAAATTACGCCAATAATCGGTTTCATCATGATCAACAATCATGCGATAGGCAAAACCGGATTGCCCAATCGGCCCAGTCACATCCAGTTGCCCACCGCCACCATTAAAACTGCTACCCCAGCCTTCGATATGGTTACGCTGTACTAATTGCGGTTTCTTAGTAATAACGTTAATGACGCCCCCCGGTTCTCCCATGCCGTACAGCATTGAAGCAGGGCCTTTCAGCACCTCGATACGTTCCGTTGTCGGGGTAAAATTACGAGCCTGCGCCGAACGTACACCGTCGCGCAAAATGGAACCATCCCGGTTATCGCCAAAACCACGCTTCATCAATGCATCTTGCGTCCCACCCAAGGTATTGGATTGGGTAATACCACTGACGTTATACAAAGCTTCATCAATGTTTCTGACCGCCTGATCACGCAACACCTGCGGAGGAACAACATTGATGGCCTGAGGCACATTCAGCAAGTTGGTTGAGGTGCGAGTCCCTGTGACGGAACTGGTCGGTTGGTAACTTTGCGATTCTTCCTCATTGGTCTGGCCTATCACCACCATCTTGGTTTTTTCACTCTGTGGTGCAGTTTCAGCCTGAACGGTCGGGATCGCAAATAGCAAAGGCAAACCGAACCAATGCAAACGGCGAATATTAATGATTTTCATTGTTGAGGTTACTCCAATAAGTCCCTGAAAAAGTTAACGGCAAAAATTGTTGATACAGTTGTTGGAATGTTTTTTGTGGATCGATATCAGCAAAAAGATCGGGATAGAAAGCCTTGGCAAACATCTCAACGGCCACTACGTGGTAAGGGCTGAGATAAAAGTTATGCCAAATGCTGTAAGCCCGATGTTGTTGAACGGCGTTCAAATGGGAAAGGATTGGATGCTCAGTTATCAGTTGCTGAAAGCTACTGCGTGCCTGATGGCTATCAACCATTGGTCCGAGTTGTAAACTGGAAAGACGCTTGCCTGTTGGCCCCGCCATACCCGTGGCAATATAAACATCTGGATTGGCCATCAGAATAGCCTCGGGGTTCAGTTCACCATAAACGCTTTTTATCTGTGAACGGGCGATATTATCGCCACCGGCAAAGTCAATCAGATCGCCAAGACTGCCATGCGAAGCCGTAGTACAACAACTTTCACGCCGCCCCAAATGCAGGTGCAACATAACCTTCGGTTTCGCGGCCTGAGAGTGTGCCAATCGTTGTTGGATAACCTGCATATGCTGCTGATAGAAATGAATAAACGATTCCGCTTTTTCCTGTCGATTCAGGACTTCCCCTAACAATCGCATACTGGGAACCGTGTTTTTCAGTAAATCGACACGTAAATCCACATACACCACGGGAATACCCGCTTTAGTCAGCCCATTAAGCATGCTGTCTTCATCGGCATTATTTTTGGCGTAGCGAGATAAAATGACCAGATCAGGTTGTAACTCGATGATTTTTTCTACATTTATCTGCCGAATACTTCCCTGAGCGATGATGGGTACTTTGGCCATTTCTGGGAATTTTTGCAGATATTGCTGCCAGCTTTGTGCATCGTAATAGGCGATATCGCCGGGCCAGCCAATAATTCTCTGGGCTGGATTACCCGGTTCAAGCAGTGCCAGCGTGTATAGCATGCGGCTTTCACCCAAAATAATACGCTGAGGATTATCGGGAACCGTTACCTGCCGCCCCATAATATCGTTGATGTTTTTAGCCTGAGCGCTAAATGACATTAATAAAATACAGGTTATGAATAATGCTGAAATTCTACCCATGATAGTTCACTGCGAAAATAATAATTGCGCATGGTAATCATTACCATTAGCGTTGGCAATTATTTTCCGATGTAATAAGTGTAAAAAGGTCAATGTTTCGAAAAACATCCTTAAAAAGATTCTGCTGTTTGCTCTTGGGGAAACGATATCGGCGATGTGCTGCGCCGAGTCAGTTAATCATATTTAGCAGGGATGGCAGAGATAGACTAAAGCGGGGGAATTGCTCACTACACTGACTTTCCTCCCAAAAATCTGGATAACAAAAGGGTTCCGAACGAAATCAGTCAGTGATTAATCTGATGACTCCAATCGAAACCCAATGTACTGCATCTATATTTCTAACATTAAGATTTTATTGGTTAGTTATAAATCTCTGCGCTTGCGATATAGTCACTTGAATCACCGGGAGTACTCATACCAATGACTCGATAATGCTTTGCTCCATTAGCAACGGCTTTGGCATTTAAAGCGGCATCAACATCACTCGGTGAGCCGTTGATACCGGAGACCGAAACAATACCAATAGACTGGAATTGGTTAGCTTGTTTACTGTTGATTTCTTGGGCGGCCAGACTTGAGAATGAAGTTGTAGCAATAATGGCTGCAGCAATAAAGGTGAATACTTTCATGATTAGCTCCGTCTTTCAGGTTATGCCTGATGTTTAGTAGCATTAATTATGTACGGGATACTGAAAACGGACGTAATCCTAAGTAAAGAACCTCAATCATTATGAGGAAATTAAGGAGGAAATGGTTTAAGTTGTTTCGGCAGTAAAAAGACTGCCAATAACGTCAATATTATTCTTGGCTTAAATGGCATTTAGTATCAGCCTGAATGGGACATAACTGGCCTTTATAAGATTACTTTTACTACATCTAATCAACAAAGAGAATAAATGATGATATTACGAGAATTAACCGCTAGCGAACTACATGCCTATAAGCATTTTTTTGTTGGTGAGTACGCTGAAGATTTGGCTACCAATTATGGATATACCCAAGATAAAGCACTATCACTAGCGCAATTATCCTTTGAACAAGCCTTACCTGACGGCATTAATACCGCAGAAAATAAGATTTACTGCATCGAAAATGATCATCAACGGGTGGGTTATCTTTGGTATAGCGTAAATGATGGCGGAACCTGCGCTTTTATCAAAGACTTTTGCGTGTTACCTGAATTTCAACAGTTGGGATACGGAAAACGCAGTTTACAGATTTTAGAGCAGATATTGGTCAGACAGGGTATTTTTGAAATCAAATTGCGCGTGGCGGCAGATAACCCTCGAGCCAAAAAGCTCTATGAACAATTGGCGTTCGTCATTACCGGATACAACATGGCAAAAACGCTAAAATCGGAGTAAAGCTGAACGATTATCTAAACATAGTGAGCAATGAAACAACGAATACCTCTTAGCCTATATTGATGTCAATATCTGCGGATTGGTTTGGTCGCTCGCCTTTATTGACTCGATGCAACTTGAGCATTGTCTCTATCGAGCCAGATTTTTAATTGTTTTACATTGACCAGATTAATGACATAACAATATTATGGCCGTTGTTTACCGTCTAATTGCTGTAGTTGTTTCTGATAGGATTTTACTTTTTGACGTTTTTTAAACCAGATTGTCAACGATACAATAAAAATACCACCAGCCAATGTTAAAACACCCATTTTTGGTTGATAAAACAACATAGTAATAAAATAAATAACAGAAATGATTGCGACCCATTTTGCCGTATGACCAATAGAATTCTTTTCATTCGTCAGACGGCGGATACTCTCTTCTTCGCTAATTCCCATCATCAACCCCCTTGGTGAATGAACTTATAATATTGGGGTGGACGTATGATAATACAACATATTTTTTTATTTTAATTTTAAGCGCCACAGATAAATCCGATTGATTTTCTCATTCAGCAGAATCGAAGCTAGCATCTCGTCCTAAGTACCAACTTCGATCACTATATTTCTTCCTGAAATTTCCGATTTTTCGCCATCTGATGTTTTTCCAACTCAAAAATTGCCCGTTGCAAATTTTTCTCCTGCATCGGTGATAACTTGGGAAACTTAAAACTCAGACGTTGCATAGTTACGGTTTCGCCTTTATTACTAACAATTTTTTTATCAATCACACGAATAAACTGCAGGTCTAATTTGAATGAACCAAACTCGCCGAGATCCAACGCAATGTCATGAATGATATCACAGTCTTTAATCGGTAATTCGCTATCCTTACTGGTAAATAGCCCAACTCCACCTAAAGAGATATCCGCAAGAGTATATTTAAAATCGGTACCGTCAGGAAATTTACCGTAGCAATAAAAAGGTGGCCATTGGGGAATATTCACGCGGAAATATTCACGGCGCTGAATAAAATAAAGTGACTCGGGGATGGGACTATAGAATGCTGGCTGACCAAGGTAGGTAATGGTCGTGAGTGCAGTGCAGGAAAAATCAATTTTTGCGCCAGTAGGTTCAGCGATGAAGGTCAGTTCTTCTGCACTTTGAGCCAATATATTCTCTTGTTCGACACTGCCAAAATCAAAAACAAACCGATTAGCCTCGGGGTTGACGTCTAAAATACGGCTAATAAATTGCCCATGGGTATGAATCACCATGATGGCGGTATTATTTTTTTTCAAATCCCTTAAAATTGTACAGATAGCTAATCGATTTTTTCTAACATATTGTTCTTTGGATATTTCGCTCACCCGCCAATCCCCACCATGAGTTTATTGATTTAATCACCTCAGATCACCCTGCGAAAGAGTATAACCATCAATTGACATATCGGCAGGGATTGATAAAAATTTATATATAACTGGCTAAAAACGCGGGCAACTGAATAGATGCCCGTTAGACAGCTTAAATATCAGATAACGTAGTGTAGCGCCAACCGAGCGTTTTGCCAGTTTGGCATTCCGCATAAAGCACAAAAATGGCCACCAAAACCTATCGGCTATTGCCCGGTTAGCGACGAATTAAATCATCCCCGTAGCCTATCCACTTATAGGTTGTCAGTGCTTCAAGACCCATAGGGCCACGCGCATGCAGTTTCTGCGTACTGACCGCCACTTCCGCCCCCAAGCCAAACTGACCGCCATCGGTAAAGCGAGTGCTGGCATTAATATAAACAGCAGAAGAATCAACTTCACGCACAAAATGTTCGGCGCTGCATAATGAACGGGTAAGAATCGCATCTGAGTGGCTGGTACCATGCTGGCGAATATGCTCAATTGCCGCATCGATGTCCGTCACAACGTGAACATTCAGATCCAGAGAAAGCCATTCATCATCATAATCAGCGTCTTTAACCGCAACCACGGTTGCCGGACCAGACAACAGATAAGGCATCGCCTGCTCACTGGCATGTAACCTAATACCAGCGCTATCCATTTTACGACTCAATGCAGACAAAAACGTCGCGGCGATATCCTGATGAACCAGTAAGGTTTCTAGTGAGTTACAAGCACTTGGGCGCTGAGCCTTAGCATTTTCAATCACTGTCAGCGCTTTATTAAAATCAACATCAGCATCCACAAAAGTATGACACACACCAATGCCGCCGGTTATCACCGGAATGGTCGATTGTTCACGACATAACTTATGTAGCCCAGCACCACCACGGGGAATCAGCATGTCAACGTAGCGATCCAGTTTCAGCAACGCGTTGACCAACTCACGATCCGGGCTTTCAATCGCCTGTACGGCAGCAGCAGGTAAACCACATTGTTCAAGTGCCCGCTGAATTACTTTCACCGTAGCCTGATTGGTATGATGCGTTTCCTTGCCACCGCGTAAAATAACGGCATTACCGGTTTTCAGGCACAGGCTGGCCACATCAATAGTCACATTGGGGCGAGCTTCATAAATCACGCCAATCACCCCCAACGGCACGCGGCGGCGCTCCAGTTTCAGGCCGCTATCTAACAAGCGGCCATCGATCACTTGCCCGACCGGATCGCTCAAGCGACAAACCTGGCGTACATCATTGGCTATCGCCGTCAGCCGTGCAGGTGTCAGTAGCAGACGATCCAGCAAAGCTTCACTCATGCCGGTTGCCCGAGCCGCAGCCATATCTTGCTCATTTGCCTGTAAAATGTCGTCGCTTTCTGCCTCCAGCAAATCCGCCATCAGCAGTAAGGCACTGTTTTTTTGCGTTGTCCCCAGCACACCCAGTTGCCAGGATGCCTGTTTGGCCGCTTTTCCCATTTTCTCCAGCATGCTAGCTCCTTAGCTGACAATCATATCGTCACGATGAACCGCGACCGGACCATACTCATAACCGAGAATCTCACTGATTTGCTGGGAATGATGCCCCGCCAGCATACGCAATGCATCGCTGTTATAGCGCGAAACGCCGTGCGCCAAATCACGACCACTCAGATCACGGATACGAATCACTTCGCCACGAGAAAAATCACCTTTAACGCTACAAATACCTTTGGGCAGTAATGAACTGCCGCGTTCCAAAATAGCAGCAACCGCGCCATCGTCTACGGTGATTTCACCGGCAGGTGGTGCCCCAAAGATCCAGCGTTTACGGTTCTCCAGCGGAGTCTCCAGTGCATGGAAGCGGGTGCCAACCGGCGTGCTATCGATCACATCGCGGATGACATCAACTTGGGAGCCAGCAGCAATAATCACATCGATACCTGCACGACAAGCCACATCGGCAGCCTGTAACTTGGTTGCCATTCCGCCAGTACCCAAGCCCGAAACACTATCACCTGCGATAGCACGCAGTGTGTCATCAATACCATGGACTTCACGGATCAACGCTGCATCAGGATTATTACGCGGATCGGCCGTGTACAATCCAGCCTGATCGGTCAAGAGCAGTAATTTATCTGCTCCAGCCAAAATAGCCGCCAACGCCGAAAGATTATCGTTGTCGCCCACTTTTATCTCTGCTGTTGCCACCGCATCATTTTCATTAATCACAGGGACAATGCGGTTATCCAACAAGGCATTCATGGTGTCACGGGCATTCAGGAAACGTTCGCGATCTTCCAAATCTGCGCGAGTCAGCAACATCTGGCCGACATGAATGCCGTAGATGGAAAACAGTTGTTCCCACAGTTGGATTAAGCGGCTTTGCCCCACGGCTGCCAATAATTGCTTCGATGCAATAGTGGCGGGTAATTCCGGATACCCCAGATGTTCACGTCCGGCAGCAATAGCGCCGGATGTAACGATAACAATACGATGACCTTTTGCGTGTTGCTGGGCGCACTGGCGCACCAATTCAACAATATGGGCACGATTAAGACGACGGGAACCGCCGGTTAATACGCTAGTGCCCAATTTCACAACCAACGTCTGGCTGCCACTCATAATTTTTCTGCCATTGGGATCAAATAAAAAGGAATGATACAGCAGACTTTGTAGCAGGAGAGAGGCGTTATGCCAACAGGCATAACGCGAAATCACAGGTTTATTGAGCTAAAAGGGGGTTATGCGGAGAGTTTGATTGGCTGTTCGCCGAAATCCTTCGCGGGTTCCAGGGTTAATTCCAGGCTGGCCAACATGTCATGAAGGCGCTTATGGAAGCCACGCAATGTTGTTTCCAGTTTTTCCTGCACCTCGGGATCTTTAATTTTTTGCTCTTTCCAGTTTCCATCTGTATTAAACAGACCGAGCTGATAAACATAAGTAAAACAGTTGTCTTTCGACTCCAGCTCTATCCACCATCCCCAAAACTCGCGTTTTTCTGGAGCAAGTTTTACATTGACGCAGACCGCTAAACAATCAAAGAAAAAGCGGTCGGTTTGGCACTGACCTTCACGTAGATATGGCCCTAAAGCTGCAAATCGCTTCATCAGTTTGCTTTTCGGGTGCGCACTGGATATCGTCATGCTGCAATCTCCTTATGTAGACGCACCTTTTTAGCAAACTATTAAATTTAAGTAACTAATTAACGCATTTTATCTTTCAACCAATCGCAAGTTTGCAACAGAGCTCTATGAAAACTGTCGTAAACCGGTTTTGACGGAATGCTGAGCAACTTACCGTCGATAGAAGAGGAGACAATAAGTTTCGCATCTTCTTTCGGGCTAAAGGGATCATTTTCCCAATATTCGGCCAACATGGGAACATGGCAGCGTCGCCCCAGTAGCCCCTGTGTTTTCAGTGAAAAGCGGTTCAATTCCACCTTCAGCGATGCATCCGATGCATCTGCCATCCCAAGGCGACTGGCCAGTACGTCCATATACATATCCGGTACTCGATTCTGACTTTTACTGTCACACAGCAAGTGGTGAACAATAGGGCCGATACAGGCAATACCGCGCAGACGCTGTGGCTCCAGATAACCAAGACGAACGGCAACGTTGGCACCGAAGCGGAAACCAAACAGTGAAACCCGCCGATCATCAATCCACGGGATTGTCGGTAGAGCCTGCAATACCTGCTGATGCAGATAACTGGTGTCCTGAGTCAATTTCCAACGAGAAGAGGCTCCCACTGAAGGCATGTCGATAGTCAGCATGGCGATACCCGCTGGAGCCAGATAATCACGGAAAAGACGGTAATAATCGCTCTGCAACATATCCAGACCACCACACATCAGTACCGTCGGGAATGGTGCACAACCGATAGTCGGCATATGCAGGAATCCGGTTAATGTACCACCGTCCTGAATAGGAAAACTGAGAGCCTTCAAGGTATAAGGCAGATGCTTGGCCGCTTCTTCATACGCCCGGTTAGACAAAATTTCGGCCTGCTCAGCCAGTTCGTCGCCACGCAGATGAGGATAACCGGCGATACTGTACATATTGGCGGCATTCAACCAATATTGCCCAGCATTCTGTGGGTCCGTCTCTTCCATGGCTTTTTGCTGCCACATCATGCCTTGGTGAGACCATTCATAAATCCAGTTACCGTTGCGATAGCCAATGACCGTGTCCAGCAGTTCATCATTGCTGTGCTCGGCATTGGATATCGCAATCCGCGCCAGCACATCTTCTATTTCAATAGGATCAACACCGCGCCAGGTCCACATCAAACGGTTAATCATCCGATACCAATGACACGCGGTATCACCATCCAATGCAGAATGGATATTCACTGTCTGATTACAGCCTGCGTGTCTGACTAGCGTCGAGGTTTCAGGATGCTTGAATTTTGGTTTAAACAGGATTTCAGAAAGGTTGGCTTGTGCCATGGTTACGATAGCCTCCATAAGCCGCGATCCCGCCTCGGTTGAGGCTTGGGGAGTATGGGGTTAGTGTACTAATACCGTAGGAGAAATGAAACGCCCGACGACGTCGGACGTTTAAAGCTATGTAAATTATTTGCCGCCAAGGGGTTCCACGAAGGTCACGGCCATATCCCACGGCTGCTCGATCCATGTATCTTGAGGAATATCAACAACATAGTCATCAACCAGAGGGCGTCCAGCCGGTTTAGCGAAAATCGTCACAAAATGCGCTTTCGGATACATATCACGAATCGCTTTCGCCGTACCGCCAGTATCGACCAGATCGTCAATAACGATAAAACCTTCGCCATCACCTTCAGCCCGTTTCAATACCGTCAGCTCGCGCTGGTTATTGTGGTCATAGCTGGAAATACATACGGTATCAACATGACGGATACCCAATTCACGCGCCAGAATTGCACTAGGAACCAGACCGCCACGGCTCACCGCGATGATGCCTTTCCATTGTTCTGCAGGAAGTAAACGCGCGGCCAGCTTGCGGGCTTGCATTTGCAACATATCCCAAGTTACGACGTATTTTTCGCTCATAAAATGTAGTCCCAGCCAGTGTTGAGGTGGCTTGTCATGTCTAGAAGGGGGGAAAAAGGTTGCGCGAGATTATAGTGAGACAACGACATAAAAACCAGCAATTATCCCGGTAATTCAGTGAATCGAATGTGGGAATTGTGCAGCTAAACGCGCGCGATGCCAATGAAAGTGATATTCTCGACCGATCGCGCCATAGCAATGGTGATTAGTTATCAACCCTAAAACCTACAGTATCTCAGGTACCTCGGCAATAATCTGGTTCCTATATGAATATGCTGTTAAAGGAGACTTACAGTGTCTGAACTGTCTAAACTTTCGCCTCAGCCGTTGTGGGATATTTTCGCTAAAATTTGTTCTATTCCCCACCCTTCTTACCACGAAGAAGAACTGGCGCAGTACATCGTTGCCTGGGCAAAAGAAAAAAGCTTACATGCTGAACGCGATCAAGTAGGCAACATCCTGTTACGCAAACCCGCGACCAA
The DNA here is from genome assembly GCF_000754815.1 of Yersinia ruckeri ATCC 29473. Lineage (GTDB taxonomy): Bacteria > Pseudomonadota > Gammaproteobacteria > Enterobacterales > Enterobacteriaceae > Yersinia > Yersinia ruckeri. The sequence continues at coordinate 1,591,858 of NZ_KN150747.1, read as the reverse complement.
AGGTATGGAAAACCGTAAACCGGTGGCGCTACAAGCCCATTTGGATATGGTTCCACAGAAGAATAGCGACACTGTTCATGACTTTACCAAAGATCCTATCCAACCTTACATTGACGGTGAATGGGTAAAAGCTCGTGGCACCACGCTGGGCGCTGATAATGGCATCGGCATGGCTTCAGCGCTGGCAGTATTGTCTGATGACAACGTAGAACACGGTCCGCTGGAAGTGTTACTGACCATGACCGAAGAAGCGGGCATGGATGGTGCATTCGGGCTTCAGCCTAACTGGTTGAAAGCCGATATTCTGATCAATACCGACTCTGAGCAAGAAGGCGAAATCTATATGGGTTGCGCCGGTGGTATCGATTTTATCAGTACCTTGCCATTACAGCGTGAAGCTGTACCAACTGGCTATCAAACGCTGAAACTGACCATCAAGGGTTTGAAAGGCGGCCACTCCGGCGCCGATATTCATTTGGGTCTGGGCAATGCCAACAAACTGCTGGCTCGTTTCCTGTTCGAACATGAAGCTGAGCTGGGTCTGCGGATTCTGGATTTGAATGGCGGCACTCTGCGTAATGCCATTCCTCGTGAAGGTTCTACCATCCTGGCCATTGCCGCCGATAAAGTGGATCAGTTGAAAACACTGACTCAGAATTATCTGGATACTCTAAAAAATGAACTGTATACGGTAGAAAAAAACCTGACCGTGTTACTGGAGCCAACCAGCAGCAACGCCAAAGCCCTGACCGCGGATACCCAGCATCGTTTGCTGGCATTGCTGAATGCGACACCAAACGGTGTCATTCGCATGAGTGATGAAGTAAAAGGCGTGGTTGAAACTTCATTGAACGTGGGCGTCGTCACCATGGAAGAAGACAAGGCTGAAATTATGTGCCTGATTCGTTCCCTGATCGACAGCGGTAAAGATTATGTGGTCAGCATGCTGACAGCCGTGGGTCAGTTGGCTGGCGCACAGACTGCACCAAAAGGTGGTTACCCTGGCTGGCAGCCAGACGCTAATTCACCGGTTATGCATCTGGTGCGGGAAACTTATGAAAAACTGTTCAATAAAACGCCAAACATCATGGTGATTCATGCTGGTCTGGAGTGTGGTTTGTTCAAAAAACCTTACCCGGAGATGGACATGGTCTCAATCGGCCCAACCATGACCGGCCCACATTCACCGGATGAACAAGTACATATCGAAAGCGTAGGCCAATACTGGCAGTTACTGACTGCATTGCTGAAAGCGATTCCTGAACGCCGATAAGCGCGGTGAGTCATTGAGTGATATAGACGGCGTTGCCTGTGGGCACGCCGTTTTTTTATGGTGATTTCTTGGCTATTCCCAATTCAATAACAACTGCCGTTCAATTTGTGGATCCAGCAAAGTCACCTGTAATCCCACCAGCCTAACGCCTCGCTCAGCGCGCCGTTCATGCCAAACCTGTTTTGCAACTTGCAATAAATCCTCTTTATTCAACACCGACCAAATATGCTCTTGGGTCGTTTGCTGAAAATCCTGAAACTTAAGTTTCACTCCCTGTCGGGCAATTTGCAGGTCTGGCCTGACTTTGCGCAAACGCATTTCCAACTCAGGATAAAGTTTTTCAATGACCGCAACACAATCAGACCAGCAGTGAATATCCTGTGCCAGCGTTCTTTCGACACCAACAGATTTACGCAAACGTTCGGGAGAAATTTCACGATCGTCAATACCATGACAACGTTCCCATAGCACTTGGCCAAACTTGCCAAATCGCTTGAGTAGCTTGGCCTGTGAATAGTGTTGTATATCCACGCAATAGGTGAGTCCCAAATCCTGTAAACGCTTCGCAGTAACCTTGCCAACGCCAGGGATTTTACTCAAAGGAAGGTTTTGCAAGAATGGCTGGATCTGATTGGGCGTAATCACATATTGTCCATTGGGTTTATTCAAGTCCGATGCGATCTTGGCAAGAAACTTGATCGGCGCAATACCTGCCGAAGCTGTCAGCCGCAACTCATCAGAAATAGACTGACGGATCTGACGAGCGATCAGAGTAGCGGAACCGCTGAATTGCTGACAATCAGACACATCCAGATAAGCTTCGTCCAGAGATAAAGGTTCAATCAGCGAAGTATAACGTGAGAATATCTCGCGGATTTGCAAAGAAACCTCTTTGTAGGCCGCCATCCTCCCAGGAATAACTTTCAACTGCGGGCACAGCTTAAGCGCTATTGCAGTAGACATGGCGCTATGAACGCCATAGCGGCGAGCGGGATAATTCGCCGTACTAATCACGCCACGACGGTCAGCACTACCGCCAATAGCCAGAGGAATTTCGCGCAGGCTCGGGTCATCCCGCATCTCTACAGCTGCAAAAAAGCAGTCCATATCAACATGGATAATTTTGCGCATTTCATCTCCCACCGACAACCAACTACTGTATAAGTATACAGCCAAAGAGACGATTATCAAGATTATCCTAAATTAATCACCAATAAATATTTCCAATTTCCAGATTGAATACTGTTATTAAGCTTTCCGTTATTTTTTCATTTATTTTTAATAAAAAAGCATTAGATTCGATAAAGTCACACGCTCCTGACTATTTATGTAAAGTTTAATGTATGCATATTGTTTTCTTATTTTAGTGAGTTATACGAGGCTTATATTATGCGGAATTATATTATGGCAGTCACTTTATTATGCTGTTCCATTTCAGTTGCAGCTAATACATCAATTATTCATCACCCTCAAATTATCGCTCATCGGGCAGGTACCGCAGATGCACCAGAAAATACGCTTCCAGCGATCAAAAAGTCGCTTGATAACGGTGCTGATGTTATCTGGATTACCTTGCAGTTATCCAAAGATAATATTCCGGTACTCTACCGGCCATCCGATCTCAAAGAACTGACTAATAAATCAGGGAAAGTGCGCGACTTTACTGCCACCGAACTGGCAAAAGCAGATGCAGCAAAACGTTATAACCACATCCATAACACAGCATTTTCTGCCTATGTCCCCACATTAAAAGAGGTACTGGTTAAATATCCTGAAAATACATTCTATCTTGATATAAAAGCTCCTGATGCTGAAAAGATATCGCCTGAATTTATTCGGGCACTAAAGAATACATTACAAGAAAACAATGGTTTTCAACGCACTCGAGTTTACTCAACAGAAAAAATTTATCTTGATGAAATAGATAAGGTTAATAAAGAGGAAAGCGACAACAATAGAATTCAGCGATTTGAAAGCCGAGATGATACACGAGATATATTGGTCAACATTACTATGGGTCACCAATGTAAATTGCCGACGGTTAATCATGGCCGCTGGTACGGGCTGGAAATGAAACGTGATGTTGAAGTGGTGGTGGTAGAAAAATTCACCCTGGGTGAAGGACACTCACAGACTAAAACCAAACTGACTTGGGATAAAAATGCAATGGACTGTTTCCGCTCACAGGGGAAAGCCCACATAGTGTTCTTTGGTATCAATGGAGAAGAGGATTACAAACAAGCCAAAGCGTTGGGCGTAGATGCAGTCATGGTCGATTCGCCCAAAAAGTTTAAAAAGATACTGAACAAGAAAGTCTAGGTAAGTACAGCCCGGCCATAGCGCCGGGCTGTCATGTCAAAGAATACGGAACTGATCGAGTTTTTTCTGGCGAGCAGCTTCCTTTTCCATTCGTTTTTTGCGGGAATCACAAGGTTCAGGACAATCACACACTTTATCCATTCCCAAGGTGCTGATCCCACCACAGCTTCCCTGCAAAGTCTTACGTTTGATGACATAGCCAATAGACATGCCACCCATCACCAGAAGAAAGAAGACAAAAGAAGCGATAAAGACCGTCAACATAAACTCCCCCTAGGATCGATTTATCAGGAAAGGTTCAAAGGCTTTCGAATAGCGTTCTTCGAAACCGTTCTCTGTTTTGACAATCATAAACACCGGTATACCGAGCAGATTGGCCAGCGCCATACCTTTTTCTGGACCAAGGACATCCAGCCCGGTAGAGAGACCGTCCGCTGTCATACAACTGGTATTCAACACGGTAATTGAAACCAGTCGATGATTGATAGGCCGCCCAGTCGCCGGGTCTATGGTGTGAGAATAACGCACCCCATTCTCTTCGAAATAGTTACGATAATCACCCGAGGTTGCCAGTGACATTCTGCCAGGTTCGATAATCTCCTGCGCACTTTGCTCAACACCAGCTCCCGGCTTTTCGATCGCGATACGCCAGGGTTTGTTTTCCCCGTTGTTCCCACGGGTGCGTACTTCGCCGCCAATATCGACCATAAAGTTTTTGATGTTTTGTGATTGCAGATATTCCGCAACCACATCGACACCATAGCCTTTTGCAATCGAGGACAGATCAACATACAGCTCAGGAACACGTTTAATTAACGCATGACCTTCCACAGCAAGCTTTTCTATTCCCACCCAACTGCGGCGTTTATCCAATTCTTCGGCAGAAGGCACTTTATCGGGACGTCCTTCTGGACCAAATCCCCAAAGATTAACCAACGGACCGACGGTAACATCCAATGCACCATCGGTCAGTCGATTAATACGAATCGCTTCCTGCACGACTTTGGCTGTCGCGGCTGAAACCGGGAACGGTTTATTCACTTCCCGGCTTTGATTAAAACGGCTCAGTTCGGAATTTGGTCGATAGGTCGACATTTGGTCGTTGACTTGTTCCAAGGCTCGATCAATTTCCTCCTGAAGGCGTTCCGGTGATGGGCTGGACGAGTCACTCACATATTTTATTGAGTAATAAGTGCCCATGGTTTTACCCTTGAGATTCACCTGTTCAGGCCCACAGCCCGCCAGCAATGATGCGCCCATCAGCAACACCAGCCAAAGAGTTATCTTTTTATACACAATAATCCTATTATTGTTGAACGCTGTCAGACAGAACATCAACCACCAAAGTCATCAAGCATAATATTGTCATCTTCTACCCCTAGATCCTTCAGCATCTTAATGACTGCCGCATTCATCATTGGCGGACCACACATATAAAATTCACAGTCCTCCGGAGCAGGATGGTTCTTCAGATAATTTTCCAGCAACACATTGTGGATAAATCCAGTATAGCCAGTCCAATTGTCCTCGGGTTGAGGATCTGACAATGCGACATGCCAGCTAAAGTTGTCATTCTCTGCCTGCAACTGGTCAAAATCTTGCTCGTAAAACATTTCACGTTTAGAACGCGCACCATACCAGAAGCTGATTTTGCGTTTAGAATGTAGGCGCTTGAGCTGGTCGAAGATATGCGAGCGCATCGGTGCCATACCAGCACCGCCACCGATAAAGATCATTTCGGCATCGGTATCTTTGGCGAAGAACTCACCAAATGGCCCTGAAATCACTACCTTATCACCCGCTTTTAATGACCAGATATACGAAGACATAATGCCCGGAGGCGCATCCGGTACATTCGGCGGCGGAGTAGCAATACGCACGTTCAGCATGATAATACCGTGCTCATCCGGGTAGTTGGCCATTGAATAAGCGCGAACGGTAGGTTCCGTCACCACAGACTCAAAGCGGAACAGATTAAATTTATCCCAGTCGCCACGGTACTCTTGCGGAACATCAAAATCGGCATACTTCACATGATGAGGCTCGGCTTCAATTTGAATAAAGCCCCCAGCACGGAATGGCACGACATCACCATCAGGAATTTTTAATTTCAATTCTTTGATAAAGGTGGCTTTGTTATCATTAGAAATGACTTCGCAGGTCCACTTTTTGACACCAAAGATCTCTTCCGGCAGTTCAATTTTCAGGTTTTGCTTCACGCTGACCTGACAAGCCAAACGGCAACCTTCTTTAGCTTCACGTTTGGAGATATGGGAAAGCTCAGTCGGTAAAATATCGCCACCACCTTCTTTTATCGTGACGCGACACTGCCCGCAAGAACCACCGCCGCCACAGGCAGATGAAACAAAAATACCGTGCCCAGAGAGCACATTCAGTAATTTGTCACCGGCCGGTGCGGTAAAGCTTTTTTCCGCGTCATCATTGATTTCCACCTGAATATCACCGGTGTTAACCAACTTCGATTTGGCGAAAAGAATCATCATCGTCAATGCCAGCACGATGAGAGTGAACATAACTACGCCCAGAATTATTTCCATGAGTTCTTCCTGCCTTTATAGATGCACACCGGAGAAGGACATAAAGCCCAGTGCCATCAGCCCGGTGGTGACAAAGGTAATCCCTAGCCCCTTCAAGCCCCCCGGTACATCGGCATATTTCATTTTTTCACGAATACCGGCTAGCGCGACGATAGCCAGCATCCAACCTACGCCAGAGCCAATCCCATACACTATGGATTCCGGGAAGTTATAATCCCGTTGTGCCATAAAGGATACGCCACCAAAAATAGCGCAGTTCACGGTAATCAGCGGCAGGAAGATCCCCAAGGCGTTATAAAGTGCCGGGAAGTAGCGATCGAGAATCATCTCCAATACCTGCACAATAGCGGCGATCACGCCAATAAAGGTGATAAAGTTAAGGAAACTCAGATCGATCCCTTCCACCAACGCGCCATCTCTCAGCACCAGGTTATAAACCAGATTATTGGCAGGGACGGCGATGCCCAGCACTACGATGACGGCAATACCCAGCCCGAACGCAGTAGACACTTTTTTCGATACCGCGAGGAAGGTACACATGCCGAGGAAGAAAGCTAACGCCATATTTTCGACAAACACCGCGCGGACAAACAGACTGATGTAATGTTCCATCGTCAATTACTCCTTTTCAATCTGCGCAGGTTTCAGGGTACGTAAGCCCCAAATCAACATGCCAATGATAAAGAACGCGCTAGGTGCCAACAGGAACAACCCGTTTGGTTGATACCATCCGCCGTTTTGTACCGTTTCCAGTACGGTAACGCCAAATAGTTTACCGGACCCAATCAATTCGCGTACAAATCCCACCAGCACCAGCACTACGCCGTAACCCAGACCGTTACCAATCCCATCCATAAAGCTCTCAATCGGCGGAGATTTCATGGCATAAGCCTCGGCACGACCCATTACGATACAGTTGGTAATAATCAGGCCAACGAATACCGACAGCTGCTTGGATATTTCATAGGCATAAGCCCGCAGAATCTGATCGACCACAATAACCAGTGATGCAATGATAACCATCTGAACGATGATACGAACACTGTTAGGAATATGGTTTCGAATCAGCGAGATAAAGAAACTGGAAAAGGCAGTCACCATCGTCACCGCCAGCGTCATTACCAGTGCAGTTTCCAATTTAGTGGTTACCGCCAGCGCTGAACAGACTCCGAGGATTTGCAATGCAATGGGGTTATTGTCAAATAGCGGCCCCAGTAAAACCCGTTTAATCTCTTTGCTATCAGCCATTTTTTAACGCTCCTTCGCGCACTTTTTTCAGGAACGGGCCAAAACCGTTTTCACCCAGCCAAAAATCAAAGGTGTTCTGCACCCCGTTGGAGGTCAGCGTCGCACCGGATAAACCGTCGATGGCGTAAGGATCATTAGCATCGGCGCGCCCTTTGACTACGCGAATAGCCGGTTCGCCTTGCTCATTAAACAGCCGCTTACCAATCCATTGATTACGCCAGATCGGGTTTTCAACTTCCCCACCCAACCCCGGCGTTTCACCTTGATCGTAATAGCTGATGCCGCGTACGGTTTTACCATCAGTATCTATTGCTACAAAGGCATACATCATCGACCACAAGCCGGAACCATATACCGGTAACACGATCTCGCTGGTTCTACCCTGCTCATCACGTACCAGATAAATTTCCACCAGATTAGCTCGACGTTTAATACCAGCTCGATCCTGCGCTGCTGTCAGAGCAATACTCTGATTATCATCACGTAAGGCTTGTGAACGGTCAAAGCTGGCCGGATCAATATCGACAAAAGTGCCACTTTGTAAATCCAGTAAACGCGGCTCAATACGGGCGGTGAACGCCTGTTTGACCTGCTCGGCTTCCATTCTCGGTTGCAGCAAACCGGCCACATCCAGAATGTTGCGTTGCTTATCCAGCAAACGCTGTTCCTGTTGTTTGGATTTCAACCCTACTGCAGCGCCAGAAACCACCACGGAACAAACCAGGCACAGTAGGACCACCACCATCAACGTCTTGCCAATGGTGTCATTATTTCTTGGTTTATCACTCGCCACGGGCTTTCCTCCGTTTGATGTTGGCCTGAACAACCACATAGTCAAACAGTGGTGCAAACAGGTTGGCGAACAGAATCGCCAGCATCATTCCCTCCGGATAAGCCGGATTGACTACTCGGATCAATACACACATCACGCCAATCAGGCCGCCGTACCACCACTTTCCTTTATTGGTAAAGGATGCTGATACTGGATCGGTCGCCATAAATATCATGCCGAAAGCAAAACCACCCAGCACCAAATGCCAGTACCACGGCATAGCAAACAGTGGATTGGTCGCGGAACCTATCCAGTTAAACAAGCAGGCTGTGATAATCATGCCGATCATAACTCCGGCAACAATGCGCCAGGAAGCCACGCGGCCGAACATGATGATGGCTCCGCCGATCAGAATCATCAGCGTAGAAACCTCGCCAATAGAACCGGGAAGATTGCCCATAAAGGCATCCATCCAGCTGATTGGCTGGCCGGTTACGACGTTCATCAGGCTGTGACTACCGTTAACACTCCATTGCGATAATGGTGTTGCACCAGAGAAACCATCAGCGGCATTCCATACCAGATCACCGGAGATCTGTGCCGGATAGGCGAAAAACAGGAATGCACGACCGGCAAGTGCCGGGTTGAGGAAGTTGCGTCCGGTGCCACCAAAAATCTCTTTACCGATGACCACACCAAAAGTAATCCCCAGCGCTGCCTGCCACAACGGCAAGGTTGGCGGAACGATCAGGGAAAACAGAATGGAAGTAACGAAGAAACCCTCGTTGATTTCATGCCGACGGATAATGGCGAACAGAACTTCCCAGAAGCCCCCCACCAAAAATACCACGGCATAAATCGGTATAAAGTAAACGGCACCCAGCGTCATCATACTGACCCAGCCGGCATCAGGAGCCAGAGAAGCGCCCAACATTTGTGCCAACCAGTAATGCCAATCACTGGCAATAACCTGTTGCAGTTCCGCGCCAGAATACAAATGATTCAGTGCCGGAATAGCCTGTTGCCCAACGTTATACATCCCCCAGAACATAGCAGGGAATACCGCCAGCCAAACCAGGATCATCATACGTTTCAGATCGATAGCATCACGCACATGGGAAGCCCCTGGCGTCACGTTACCTTGGGTATAAAAGATCGTCGCGGCCGCTTCATACAGCGGATAGTATTTCTCTAGCTTTCCACCCGCTTCAAAGTGGTGCTCGATTTTCTCAAAAAAACTTTTCAGGCCCATGAGTTATCCTTCCTGCTCAATCTTGGTCAAAATGTCGCGCAGTACCGGACCGTATTCATATTTACCGGGGCAGACAAAAGTACAAAGCGCCAGATCCTCTTCATCCAGTTCAAGACACCCCAGCGCCTGAGCACTGTCGCTATCACCAGATAAAAGATCCCGCAGCAGATGTGTCGCCAGAATATCCAGTGGCATCACCCGCTCATAGTTACCAATCGGTACCATCGAACGTTCACCACCATTCAATCCGGTGGAGAAGGCAAAGAGTTTGCGCTTAAAGAAATGGCCAAGAGTGGTTCGTGTAATGGAGTATTTATCACTGCCGGGCATGATCCAGCCGAACAACTCTTTCTCCCGCCCTTCTCGCAGCACCGAAACCTGCTGATGGAAGCGTCCAAGATAGCCGTGGGTAGCCGAGGAAGCCGTGCCGCTCAATACCGAGCCAGAAATAATGCGGTTATCGCCATCTTTCAGCTCACCGGCGGTCAACTCAGCAAGATTGGCGCCCAAACGTGTACGCAATAATCTCGGTTCGCTTACCTGTGGGCCACCGAGTGCCACCACCCGATCAGTATATAGATCGCCTTCCACAAACAGTTTTCCGATAGCAATCACATCCTGATAACCGATGTGCCAAACCATTTTCTTCTGGCTAACCGGTTCAAGGAAGTGAATGTGAGTGCCAACCAACCCTGCGGGATGAGGCCCAGAAAACTCGTTATAAGTAATTTGCCCATATTGCTGGCTGCGAATAATTTCCCCTGCACCGTGGCAAACATGAACCTTGCCTTCAGTCAAACGCGTTAACACGTTCAAACCGTGGTTAAAGGCGTCGATTTGCAGGGCAATAATTACCTGCGGATCAGCAGCCAGTGGCTGAGTATCTATTGCCGTAACAAAGATTGCTCGTGGCTGCGTGCCAGGTTTGGGGGTTTTGCTGAATGGGCGGGTACGTAAAGCTGTCCATAGACCTGATGCCAGCAGAGTGCTCTGTACCTGTTCAGCACTCAGATTGGTCAGTTCGGCCGGTTCATGGCGAGAAAACGGCACTTGTTCGTCGCTTTCAACAGCGATGACTACCGATTGTAGTACCCGTCTCTCACCGCGATTAATTGCAATCACTCTGCCAGCAGCAGGCGCAGTGAAAAGTACCCCGGGATTCTTTTTATCTTCAAAAAGCGCCTGGCCTTTTTTTACCTGTTCGCCCTCTTGCACCAGCATTGAAGGGCGCATGCCTACATACTCTTCACCGAGCAGTGCAACATGATGAATGACAGGACCCTCTTGTATGACTTGAGCAGGTGCTCCAGCGATAGGTAGGTCGAGTCCTTTTTTTATTTTAATCATAAGGTTTGCACGATTCTGTCAGGTGTATCAAATGCTGCACGTAATCCAGAGGCGTACAGCAACGCGAAGATTAGATATTTTAACCGTTCAGTTAATATTTGATGTATTAACTGGCAGCGCGATGGCGTGCATTTTACTCGAAGGCATTGAATGATTTAAATAACGACGTTAATTTCTGTTGATAGAAATAGCGTTAATAGATACAAAAACCAAACTATCAGCCTTTGATAAAATGGTCAGATATCCATAAAACAAGCATACCTAAAGTATGCCGCCGATTTTAGCATTTTAGCTTGTGACTGTCTGATAAAAGCAGTGACCTGGCTCAAGCAAACGACATTAAATTGCTTAAAATTTAGACCAAAACTCGATAATATCTTGGTATTAATTCGATTTAACCGATCACAGTTCCTTTTTTATACAAATCAATTATTGATAAAAATATCCTGGCTGATAATCTGCGCATCCAAACTAACAAAAACAGTGGCTCCCTAGTCGATCGCCTGGCTAGGCTCCAGTTAAAATAATCAGGGATTATAATGGGCAAAATCACGCTGTTGCTCGCGTTGATAATTTGTTTGCCTGCGGTATCAGTGACCAGTTCAGCCAGTGAACCGGTGACGATGGCCAAAGAGCTAAAACAGCAATTACTGGGTTCATCCGTCTATATTCAGATATTCAAAGAAGAACGGACGTTGGAGTTATATGCCCGCTTACAGGGAGAATATCGTCTTCTCCAAAGTTATCGGATTTGTAACTTCTCCGGTGGCCTCGGGCCAAAACGCCGCGAGGGGGACTTTAAAAGCCCGGAAGGGTTCTACAGCATTGATATGCAGCATTTAAAGCCAGACAGTAAGTTTTATCGGGCGATCAATATTGGATTTCCAAATGATTTTGACAAGTCTCAAGGATACTCGGGGAAATATCTGATGATCCACGGAGACTGTCAATCAATTGGCTGTTATGCCATGACCGATGCCTACATGGATGAAATATTCAACTATGTCAAAATGGCATTTATTAACGGGCAGAGCAAGGTAGATATCAGTATTTACCCTTTCCGCATGACCGAGCAAAACATGCAGCGTCACCGCAATTCGACATATATTAACTTCTGGCGTCAATTACAGCCGGGCTACACCTACTTTGCCAAAAACCGTATGCCACCGCCAGTGGGTGTTATTAACGGACAATATGTCATCAATCGCCCGTTAATATCCAGTACACCAGCCTCAGAGTATGCGCTCTCCCAGGCAAAATAGAGCGAATTCACCTGGCGCAATTTTGTGCCAGGTTTCATTGGCCGTCAGTGGCTGAGTCGCAATCACTGTAACCACATCATTGGGTGTGGTTTGTTGCTGAAAATCTATTTCTACATCCTGATCCAGCAAAGTTGCTTTACCAAAAGGCGCTCGTCGCGTTATCCAATACAAATGGGTAGAGCAATATGCCATAACAAAACGCCCGTCCGACAACAGCATATTAAATACACCCTTGGCGCGTAATTGTTCAGATAAGGTCGCAATATAACGAAATACAGCAGGCCAATGACCTGGTGTGCGGGGATAACGGCTAGCCAATTGGTTTAATAACCAACAGAAGGCATATTCGCTATCGGTCTGACCAATAGGCCTGAATGCTCCGGTATCTAATTGCCGATAACCGTTCAATTGCCCGTTATGGGCATAAGTCCAATTACGTCCCCACATCTCTCGAGTGAAGGGGTGGGTATTCTCCAATGCCACTTCTCCCCGATTTGCCTGACGGATATGAGAAATCACCGCACAGGATTTTATCGGGTAATCTTGTACCAGCCGAGCGATTGGTGAATTAAAACTGGGTTGTGGATCTTTAAATGTGCGGCAACCACGACCTTCATAAAAGGTAATACCCCAACCATCTTTATGGGGTCCTGTACCACCACCACGCTGAACCAGACCGGTAAAACTGAAACAGATATCCGTGGGCACGTTCGCGCTCATCCCCAACAACTCGCACATCACCAACCTCCTCTACTGCGTACCGCAGTCACTAAAATCAAAATATTCGGTCAATGCGACTGGAGATAAATCATGCGATGAGGCGGCTATAACCGCCTCTAGAACAGGGTAGAAAACAGCATAATACGCCGGGAAAGTCACGGCGTGATCGGGCTATATCATACTGAACAGTAATCAGCCTTTAACCATCTCTTTTTCAATAAGCTGAATCAAGATATGAATCGCTTTAATATGAATTTCCTGAATACGATCGGCGTAGCCGAAATGAGGAACCCGAATTTCAATATCGGCAGTACCGGCCATTTTACCGCCGTCTTTACCGGTCAGGGTGATCACTTTCATCCCTTTTGCCTTCGCGGCTTCAATCGCTTTAATGATATTGCCTGAATTTCCTGAAGTCGAAATACCCAGTAAAACATCACCTTCACGACCTACGGCTTCAACATACCGGGAAAACACATAATCGTAGCCGAAATCATTACTGACGCAAGATAGGTGGCTGACGTCCGAAATCGCAATCGCCGGATAACCTGGCCGGTTTTCGCGATAACGCCCCGTTAGCTCTTCAGCAAAGTGCATTGCATCACAATGAGAACCGCCGTTACCGCAGGACAGCACTTTCCCACCGGCTTTGAAGGAATCCGCCAGCAATATCGCAGCCCGTTGAATAGCATCAATATTGGCATCATCACTGAGGAATTTAGCCAAAGTATCAGCCGCTTCATTAAGTTCACTTCGAATTAAATTATGGTACATGGGACCCCTTTATATGCCCTGTGACATCAATAATCTTCCACGGGAAGTGTACCGGATAGCGCAAACTGCGAGAAGCGCTGTTGTGAATTGTTGCAACGCCGTTTGACTTTAAATGCTGCGAATTTGTGAACCAAGTTGTAATTGATATGTAATGGTATTGATAAAAACAATCGGATGAACTAAAACCAATACATCACTCAACAGGTCAGACCTCCTACAACTCAGGAGCTTCATATGATGATTCTTAGCATTGTTGCCTTGCTGGTTCTTATTGGTGTGTTGTTTTATCACCGGGTGAACCTTTACCTCAGTAGTTTACTTCTTCTGGTATACACCGCCGCTATGGGTGCAATGCAAGTCTGGTCGCTCTGGACCTTGCTGCCCTTGCTGATTGTGTTACTGCCGCTGAACTTCGCACCGCTGCGCCGTTCGCTATTTTCCGCCCCAGCACTGCGTACTTTCCGCAAAGTGATGCCCGCTATGTCACGGACGGAAAAGGAAGCGATCGATGCGGGCACAACCTGGTGGGAAGGTGATTTATTCCAAGGGAAACCTGACTGGAATAAACTGCATAACTACCCTAAACCGCAGTTAACCGCCGAAGAACAAGCCTTTATCGATGGGCCAGTGGAAGAGGCTTGCCATCTGGCCAATGATTTCCAAATTACTCATGAACTGGCTGATTTACCGCCAGAATTGTGGGCTTACCTGAAAGAGCATCGTTTCTTCGCCATGATCATCAAAAAAGAATATGGCGGCTTGGAATTCTCTGCTTATGCTCAGGCACGCGTATTGCAGAAACTCTCGGGCGTTTCCGGCATTCTGGCTATTACCGTTGGCGTGCCTAACTCTCTCGGCCCCGGCGAGTTGCTACAACATTACGGTACCCACGAGCAAAAAGATCATTACCTGCCAAGATTGGCACGTGGTGAGGAAATTCCTTGCTTCGCACTGACCAGCCCGGAAGCGGGTTCAGATGCGGGTGCCATTCCCGATACTGGCACCGTGTGCATGGGTGAATGGCAAGGCAAACAAGTATTAGGCATGCGCCTGACCTGGAACAAACGCTACATCACTTTGGCTCCTATCGCTACCGTGTTGGGTTTGGCATTCAAACTCTCTGATCCTGAGCATTTACTGGGTGAAACCGTTGATTTGGGCATTACCTGCGCCTTGATCCCGACAAATACCCCAGGGGTTGAAATTGGTCACCGCCACTTCCCGCTTAACGTACCATTCCAGAATGGTCCGACACGCGGTAACAACATCTTTGTTCCCATTGATTACATCATCGGTGGGCCAAAAATGGCCGGTCAAGGTTGGCGAATGCTGGTTGAGTGTCTGTCCGTTGGCCGCGGAATCACGTTACCATCGAATGCGACAGGCAGTCTGAAAAGTGTGGCTATGGGTATCGGTGCTTATGCTTATATCCGCCGGCAGTTCAAAATTTCGATCGGTAAAATGGAAGGCATTGAAGAGCCGTTGGCACGCATTGCCGGTAACGCCTACGTGATGGATGCAGCGGCAACTCTCATCACCAGCGGTATTATGCTGGGCGAAAAACCAGCCGTGCTTTCCGCCATTGTAAAGTATCACTGTACTCACCGTGGCCAGCGCGCGGTCATGGATGCGATGGACATCGCTGGCGGTAAAGGTATTTGTCTGGGTGAATCCAACTTTATTGCCCGTTCTTATCAAGGAGCGCCAATTGGTATCACCGTTGAAGGTGCCAATATTCTAACCCGCAGTATGATTATCTTCGGTCAAGGTGCCATTCGTTGCCATCCCTATGTATTAGCGGAAATGGCCGCAGCACAAAGTAATGATATCAATGGATTTGATGATGCTCTGTTTGGCCATCTGGGTCACGTCGGTAGCAACAAAATTCGTAGTTTCTGGCTTGGCCTGACCAATGGCCGTACCAGCCGCGCTCCGGTTAGTGACAGCACTCGTCGTTACTACCAACAGCTTAACCGCTTGAGTGCCAACCTGGCGCTGATGTCCGATGTTTCCATGGGCGTACTGGGTGGGAGCTTGAAGCGTCGCGAGCGTATCTCTGCACGTCTTGGAGATATTCTTAGCCAAATGTATCTGGCGACCGCCACGCTGAAACGTTATGAAGATGAAGGTCGTCAGAAAGAAGATCTGCCACTGGTTCACTGGGGAGTGCAAGATGCGTTGTATCAGGCGGAACAAGCCCTGGACGACTTATTGCGCAACTTCCCGAATCGCTTGATTGGTGGTTTAATGCGCGTGGTGATATTCCCGTTGGGCCGCGTTCACAGCGCACCGTCTGACCGTCTGGATCACCAACTGGCGCAACTGCTGCAACTGCCATCAGCAACCCGTTCACGCATTGGTCGCGGTCAATATCTGACGCCAAGTCAATTCAACCCGGTTGGCCTACTGGAAGCCGCACTGCAAGACGTTATTGCCGCAGAGCCAATCCATAAGCGCCTGAGTAAAGAAGCCGGAAAAAGCCTGCCATTTACCCGTTTGGACAAACTAGCCAAACGTGCTCTGGCAGAGGGTAAAATCAGCGCTGAGGAAGCGAATGTGCTGATTAAAGCTGAAGCCAGCCGCTTACGATCGATCAACGTTGACGAATTTGAACCGGAGGCGCTGGCTACCCAGCCAGCGGTAAAGCAACTCAATCAGCCACGTCAAACCGAAGCGGCGTAACTGATAACCCCCATTGATAAGTTAAGTGTCTAACATAACCCCCTGGCTTAAACCGGGGGGTTTATATAATGCGAGTACAAAACTGCACTAGCCTCTGGATATCACGGGACAGTTCTCATCGTACTGGCATCATTCAACCAAACCTGAAGTGACTGGCATTCAGCCTCGCGGCTGGGTTTTTATGCGGTTGAGTGCTAGAAAGGAATGGAAAATAAATGGTAAAGCGCAGAAACGACGAAGCCCTGAGTTATTGCTAACTCAGGGCTTCTGAATATTGGCGGTGCGGACGGGACTCGAACCCGCGACCCCCGGCGTGACAGGCCGGTATTCTAACCGACTGAACTACCGCACCACGCTGTGTTCCGGTTAAGAACGAGGTAAATACTACGGTTGCGGGTTCATTTCGTCAACACTTTTTCCAGACAAATAAGCCGTTTGCACATATTTTCACCCAAACGGAGAATTAACCCACATTTGCGGCATTTTCATCCTCAGGAGAAATACGCCATAAACAACTTCCTCCCTTTTTCTGCACCAGATCCAGGCGCTGATGATGAGCATCCAGCTCTTCATCATTGGCATAAATAATTGTCAGCCCAGACGTTGGGCGTACAATCCGCTGAATATCCGCCGCAGAATCCGATTGATTCTGATCCCCTTCCATCGAGAAAGAAAGTGAGGTTTGCCCCCCCGTCATCGCCAAATAGACTTCAGACAGAATTTCGGCATCAAGCAACGCGCCATGCAAGGTACGCTTGGTGTTATCTATCAGATAGCGATCGCATAACGCATCGAGATTGTTCCGCTTGCCGGGGAACAGCCGACGCGCCATTAACAGACTGTCAGTTATGGTACAGAAGGTGTCTGTATTCGGAATAGCTTGCTGCAACATGCGAAACTCGTAATACATAAAGCCGATATCAAACGTGGCGTTATGGATAACCAGCTCCGCACCGCGGATAAATTCAATAAATTCAGGAGCAATATCGGCGAAAGTCGGCTTATCAAGCAAAAACTCATCACTGATACCGTGAACGCCATAAGCCTCGGGATCAACCAGACGATCCGGTTTGATATAGACATGGAAATTACGTCCGGTCAGCCGCCGGTTAATCACTTCCACGGCACCGATTTCAATAATACGGTGACCTTCATAGTGAACACCCAGCTTATTCATACCGGTGGTTTCAGTATCGAGAACAATCTGTCTGGTTGGAGTAGGGATCATATTGCAGTGCTCATAGCGCTCGTTTATGTCAGACTTAGGGTTTAAACCGATTAGGAAGAGTCTACCAGAGATGACCAAACAGGTAGAAATTTTCACCGACGGATCTTGCCTCGGCAATCCGGGTCCCGGTGGTTATGGCGCAATTTTACGTTACAAACAACATGAGAAAACTTTCAGCGCAGGCTATCGCCTCACCACCAATAACCGAATGGAAATGATGGCGGCAATTGTCGCACTGGAAGCCTTGACATCTCCTTGTGAAATCACACTCAGCACCGATAGCCAATATGTGCGCCAAGGTATCACCCAATGGATACATAACTGGAAGAAACGTGGCTGGAAAACCTCTGATCGCAAACCAGTACGCAATGTCGATCTTTGGCAGCGGCTGGATGCAGCAATCTTGGGTCATAACGTACAGTGGGAATGGGTTAAGGGCCATGCCGGGCATCCAGAAAACGAACGTTGCGACGTATTAGCCCGCGATGCGGCTAACGCGCCAACGCTAGAGGATACTGGCTACAATCCGGATTAACTCAGTGTCTCAGGGCCGATTGCGGTAACTTTTTGTTGCACCGACAGCGCGGCTTAACCAAGGTTTCCGCACGCCCATTTTCATCGGATTAAACGTCAGGGGGATCGTACGCTTTCTGGCGACAATCAAGCTAATACAGCCCAATGCATGTAAGTGGGTGCCAAGAAAGCGCCCACCTTGTTTATGCCAAGGCAGCACATGAAAACAGGATTGATGCATCACTTCATAATTCAGCAGACTAAGCCAATCCAGTAAACGCATTTGAGTAAACATCCGGCTGGCATAAGGTTGGCGGCTTCGGATCACTGGCAGCAATTTTCCAACACCCAGTAAACTCATCGGGTTAAAAGCCGTGATAATCAGCCAACCATCATCAATTAATACTCTATCGGCTTCGCGCAAAATTCGATGAGGATCAACTGAATAAGTGAGTGAATGAGATAAAAGACACGCATCTACTGATTTTTCGGCAAACGGCAATTGGTAAGGACTGGCGAGGACCTGCATATTACGACCTTGCTCTCCCACATTAACCTGATGGGAAATAGCACAACTCCCACTGGCAATTTCCGCGCTTAGCTGCCCAATTTTTAGCAGATGAAAACCGAAAAATTTTGGCCACCAAGGTTGTAGCTGCTGCTCAATCGCCGCACGATAGTATTCCCCCCAAGGCAACTCAGCCCAGGAAGCGGGAGCATGCATTTTTTGGCGTGTCTGGGCAGGTTTCATATTTTATTATCTTCTATCAGCTGTGCCAACGATGGTATCTCATGAATCTTATCAGCATTCCTGCATTTCAAGACAATTACATTTGGCTATTGGTTAACCGACAGCAGCGTTGTCTGATTGTCGATCCAGGAGAGGCCTCGCCTGTATTGGCGGAATTGAAAGAAAAAAAGTGGACTCCCGAAGCAATTTTACTGACTCATCATCATCATGATCACGTCGGTGGCGTCGTCGAATTACTCAACCACTACCCTAACCTTCCGGTCTATGGCCCGCAAGAAACAGCTCATAAAGGTGCCACCATCATAGTAAATGATGGCGATCAGTTGTCACTTTGTGGGCTAGATTTCACCATTATCGCAGTGCCCGGACACACCCTCGGCCATATCGCATACTACAGCGCACCTTATCTATTTTGTGGTGACACGCTGTTCTCTGGTGGCTGTGGCCGACTATTTGAAGGCACCCCGCAGCAAATGTATGCTTCAATTCAGCAACTAACAGCATTGCCTGATGACACCTTAATTTGCTGCGCACATGAGTATACTCTCTCAAATCTTAACTTTGCCCGTACGGTTTTGCCGGAAGATCGACGAATTGAAACATATCAGCAACAAATAAGGATATTAAGAGCAAAAAACCAATCAAGCCTACCTTCAACGTTGCAATTAGAGCGTGAAATTAATGTTTTTTTACGTTGCAATGACGTTGATTTACAAAGAAAATTAGGCTTTCACCCACTATCTAATGACTACTCCCTTGTTTTTGCTGAATTAAGGGCCAGGAAAGATAGCTTCTGAAGCTTTTAGTTGTGTTATTTGTCGAAGCAAAGTATGATTGTTCGTCTTTTAAGCAACTAACATTGACACACACATGAAGACCAAAGCGATATTTCTCGCCTCAGTCTTGCTTGTAGGGTGCCAAACGTCCAAGCAGGACGCGCAGGTTCCCGTGCAGCATGCACAGAGTTTGTCTTCGGCAGGTCAAGAAAGTGAAGCAGGAGAGTACACAGATAGTGCCCGAGAGGGTTCCGCGCGATGGCTGGAAAGTAGTAATGGCGGCCTCGCGCAGAAAGATTTGTGGAACTTCATTAGCGACGAGCTGAAGATGGAGGTTCAGGAAAACAACCTGATCCGTGAACAAAAAAGAAAGTATTTAAAAAATAAGAGCTATCTCCACGATGTAACATTACGGGCAGAGCCGTACATGTACCTGATAGTCGAGCAGATTAAGAAACGTAAGATGCCGATGGAGCTGGTACTGCTACCCATAGTGGAGAGCGCTTTTGACCCACACGCTACTTCTTCCGCCAACGCCGCAGGGTTATGGCAGATAGTACCGAGTACCGGTCGAAATTATGGATTAAAGCAAAACCAATGGTATGACGGTCGCCGCGATGTGGTTGCCTCGACCAAAGCAGCGCTTGATATGATGGAACGCCTGAACAAAATGTTTGACGGTGATTGGTTATTAACCATCGCCGCATATAACAGTGGTGAAGGTCGAGTCATGCAAGCAGTGAAAGCCAATAAAGCTAAGGGTAAACCGACCAATTTCTGGGCATTGTCGCTTCCGCGTGAAACGTCAATCTATATCCCCAAAGTGCTGGCCTTGAGTGACATTATCAAGAACAGCAAGAAATACGGTATCAAGTTACCTGAAACTAACGAAAACCGTGCATTAGCGCGTGTGGACGTAGGTCAGCAGATTGAGCTAACTCAGGCGGCTGAGATGGCGGGTATGTCACTGACCAAGCTGAAAGCTTATAATTCTGGGTATAAGCGCAATGTAACGGCACCTAACGGTCCTCATTACATTATGTTACCAAAAACCCATGCAGAGCAGTTTAAAGACTCACTGGCTGAGGCTGATATTGTTGTTTCCAAACCAACTCAATTGGCGAAAAACATCAAAACATCGGCATCAGGTTCGCAGTATAAGGTTCGCTCTGGTGATACCTTATCTACGATAGCCAAGCGGTTGAATATCAAGACCAGCGATTTGCAGAGTTGGAACAACTTACGTACCTCGAGTACCTTAAAAGTTGGGCAAACCCTGCAACTGGCAAGCAATACAGCCAGCAAGAGTATCACCTATCAAGTTCGTAAGGGTGATTCCTTCGCCAGTATTGCCAAGCGTCACGGTGTAAATACCAGCGATGTGATGCGATGGAATTCGGTAGTCAGCAAAGGCAATAGTTTGCAACCTGGTTTAAAATTGACGCTGTATGTTAACGGGCAGCAAGCGCCTGAAGCATAGAGAATCAAGTAGATAACTGCTAAAAAGCACCCTACGGGGTGCTTTTTTTTATGCTTAAAAAAAGTATAGCGATAAGTTAAAGCTTAAACTCGACCCAAAGGGGATTGTGATCTGACGCTCGGGTAACCAGAACTTCGGCATCTGCCACTTTTAATTCGCGGTAAAAAACATAGTCTAATGGACGCCCAAAGGCTCGACTACGATTATCGGCAAGAAACTCCACTTCTGATAATCCAACTTTTTTAGAAAATTGCTGCAACGCTCTAATCCGCTGTCGGCTCCAGGCATTGAAATCCCCGGCTAGAATAACCGGTCCACGATGCATAGAGATCTGTTCACCAATAGGTTCCAACTGCTTACTGTAAACATCCACACCTAAACTGAAATTGACCGCGTGAACATTTGCAACCATAAGCAATCGACCATCATGAATAGGATATACCGTTACCAATGCCGATTTAGACAATCGGAGCAATGGTTCACGCTCCCGCAGAGGACAGCAATAAACTGGATGAGCGGCTGCCAGTGTCATCACGCCTGAAGGGTGCTGAGGCAGCGAAAATGCAGGAACCTGATCGGCAGCCTGAAAATTGGATGTAGCAAATCTCACCAGCTCAGGCGTAGTCTGTGCTTCTTGCAGCAATATCAATTGCGCATCTCGGCCAAACCCTCTAAGTACCGACAGCCAGTCCGGCCGCTGCTGCTTAAAGATATTCCATACCATGATCCGCAAGTTTTCAGATGTCGGCAATGGCACACCCAATGGTAGCCCCAACCCCAGTTGACTAGCAGAACCAGGAAATATTTGTTCGACCGGTTGACCCGCAACATACCGCATTGCATATGTTCTTTTCGGCACGCTATTGCCCATTTTCATTAAATGCAAGCTGGCCGGATAAACCAGCCGATAGTTCAGTGATTATACGCTTAGATATTGCTCAACCCGACATTTCTTTTGTTGGCTGTAGACTCATATCATTATGGGATACTGGCTAATTGCATCAGTTATCTAAAATCTAAATGGATAATAGCGATGATTAGTATCATAAAAAAACACAAATATGGACTCTGATCCCATTTATGCTAACTGTGTAGCCTGACTGCATTACCTTGACACAAAATAATCTGTGCCGATATTGCATCACGCAATTTAGCAATCAACTGGATAACCTATTTTTCTAGAGTTTTACCATAATTCATGAGCATATAAAAAGTAATACCATACTGACTAGCAATACTGATCTGCAGTAGAGTAATTAATCACCAACTCTTCGATGTTTTTTAATCTTTAGCTATTTAGCCAAGATATCAGCATGTTGAGATGTCTTGAGAGAAAAAGTACAGAGATAGAAAAGTAGCATCAGGGTAGATAAACCCGTATGACAAGATAGTGGACGTTGTATTCTTCGATGAAGATTTATTCTAACATTTTGAACTAAACACTGAACACTGAACACTGAACACTGAACACTGAACACTGAACACTGAAAGGATAAATGGGCAGAAAACATAACGATATTGAATTACTAAAGCCTTGATAAAAATTCATGGAACAATAGAATGCAAAAAACCCTGAATCTAGGATTCAGGGTTATGCAATAAGTGGCGGAACGGACGGGGCTCGAACCCGCGACCCCCTGCGTGACAGGCAGGTATTCTAACCAACTGAACTACCGCTCCACCGATTCTTTTACTTATACTTCCGTATATAATCCCGTTAGGGTCAGCATTTCCCTGCTGTTTAGTCACCAGATGTCACTCTGATCACTTGTGTTTGATGCCTGGCAGTGTCCTACTCTCGCATGGGGAGACCCCACACTACCATCGGCGCTACAACGTTTCACTTCTGAGTTCGGCATGGGTTCAGGTGGGTCCGTCGCGCTATGGCCGCCAGGCAAATTCTGTTTCAATCAACCCGCCATGCATCTCTGCACAACCAGTCAATCCAATCTGGATACTTCGCTGAAAATCATATTCTCTCAAACACAAAACACCTTCGGTGTTGTAAGGTTAAGCCTCACGGATCATTAGTACTGGTTAGCTCAATGCATCGCTGCACTTACACACCCAGCCTATCAACGTCATAGTCTTTAACGTTCCTTCAGGGGGCTTAAAGCCCCAGGGAAGACTCATCTCGAGGCAAGTTTCGCGCTTAGATGCTTTCAGCGCTTATCTTTTCCGCATTTAGCTACCGGGCAATGCCATTGGCATGACAACCCGAACACCAGTGATGCGTCCACTCCGGTCCTCTCGTACTAGGAGCAGCCCCTCTCAATCTTCCAACGCCCACGGCAGATAGGGACCGAACTGTCTCACGACGTTCTAAACCCAGCTCGCGTACCACTTTAAATGGCGAACAGCCATACCCTTGGGACCTACTTCAGCCCCAGGATGTGATGAGCCGACATCGAGGTGCCAAACACCGCCGTCGATATGAACTCTTGGGCGGTATCAGCCTGTTATCCCCGGAGTACCTTTTATCCGTTGAGCGATGGCCCTTCCATTCAGAACCACCGGATCACTAAGACCTACTTTCGTACCTGCTCGAGCCGTCACTCTCGCAGTCAAGCTAGCTTATGCCTTTGCACTAACCTCACGATGTCCGACCGTGATTAGCTAACCTTCGTGCTCCTCCGTTACTCTTTGGGAGGAGACCGCCCCAGTCAAACTACCCACCAGACACTGTCCTCACCCCAGATTATGGGGCCGAGTTAGAACATCAAACATTAAAGGGTGGTATTTCAAGGTTGGCTCCACGTAGACTGGCGTCCACGCTTCGATGCCTCCCACCTATCCTACACATCAAGGCTCAATATTCAGTGTCAAGCTATAGTAAAGGTTCACGGGGTCTTTCCGTCTTGCCGCGGGTACACTGCATCTTCACAGCGAGTTCAATTTCACTGAGTCTCGGGTGGAGACAGCCTGGCCATCATTACGCCATTCGTGCAGGTCGGAACTTACCCGACAAGGAATTTCGCTACCTTAGGACCGTTATAGTTACGGCCGCCGTTTACTGGGGCTTCGATCAAGAGCTTCGCCTTGCGGCTGACCCCATCAATTAACCTTCCAGCACCGGGCAGGCGTCACACCGTATACGTCCACTTTCGTGTTTGCACAGTGCTGTGTTTTTATTAAACAGTTGCAGCCAGCTGGTATCTGCGACTGGCTTCGGCGCCGAGAGCAAGTCTCTTTACCTAATGCCAGCGTGCCTTCTCCCGAAGTTACGGCACCATTTTGCCTAGTTCCTTCACCCGAGTTCTCTCAAGCGCCTGAGTATTCTCTACCTGACCACCTGTGTCGGTTTGGGGTACGATTGAATGTCACCTGATGCTTAGAGGCTTTTCCTGGAAGCTTGGCATCAACTACTTCACCACCGTAGTGGCTCGTCATCACACCTCAGCGTTGATAAGCAACCGGATTTACCAAGTCACTCCGCCTACATGCTTAAACCGGGACAACCGTCGCCCGGCTAGCCTAGCCTTCTCCGTCCCCCCTTCGCAGTCACACCCAGTACAGGAATATTAACCTGTTTCCCATCGACTACGCTTTTCAGCCTCGCCTTAGGGGTCGACTCACCCTGCCCCGATTAACGTTGGACAGGAACCCTTGGTCTTCCGGCGTGCGGGTTTTTCACCCGCATTATCGTTACTTATGTCAGCATTCGCACTTCTGATACCTCCAGCAGCCCTCACAGGCCACCTTCAACGGCTTACAGAACGCTCCCCTACCCAACAACGCCTAAGCGTCGCTGCCGCAGCTTCGGTGCATGGTTTAGCCCCGTTACATCTTCCGCGCAGGCCGACTCGACCAGTGAGCTATTACGCTTTCTTTAAATGATGGCTGCTTCTAAGCCAACATCCTGGCTGTCTATGCCTTCCCACATCGTTTCCCACTTAACCATGACTTTGGGACCTTAGCTGGCGGTCTGGGTTGTTTCCCTCTTCACGACGGACGTTAGCACCCGCCGTGTGTCTCCCGTGATAACATTCTTCGGTATTCGGAGTTTGCATCGGTTTGGTAATCCGGGATGGACCCCTAGCCGAAACAGTGCTCTACCCCCGAAGATGAGTTCACGAGGCGCTACCTAAATAGCTTTCGGGGAGAACCAGCTATCTCCCGGTTTGATTGGCCTTTCACCCCCAGCCACAAGTCATCCGCTAATTTTTCAACATTAGTCGGTTCGGTCCTCCAGTTAGTGTTACCCAACCTTCAACCTGCCCATGGCTAGATCACCGGGTTTCGGGTCTATACCTTGCAACTAGACGCCCAGTTAAGACTCGGTTTCCCTACGGCTCCCCTATTCGGTTAACCTTGCTACAAAATATAAGTCGCTGACCCATTATACAAAAGGTACGCAGTCACACCACGAAGGTGCTCCCACTGCTTGTACGTACACGGTTTCAGGTTCTATTTCACTCCCCTCGCCGGGGTTCTTTTCGCCTTTCCCTCACGGTACTGGTTCACTATCGGTCAGTCAGGAGTATTTAGCCTTGGAGGATGGTCCCCCCATATTCAGACAGGATGTCACGTGTCCCGCCCTACTCATCGAGTTCACAGCCAGTGTGTTTTTGTGTACGGGACTATCACCCTGTACCGTGCGACTTTCCAGACGCTTCCACTAACACACCAACTGATTCAGACTCTGGGCTCTTCCCCGTTCGCTCGCCGCTACTGGGGGAATCTCGGTTGATTTCTTTTCCTCGGGGTACTTAGATGTTTCAGTTCCCCCGGTTCGCCTTGCATGGCTATGTATTCACCATGCAATAGTGCAACGAATTGCACTGGGTTTCCCCATTCGGGTATCGTCGGTTATTACGCTTCATATCAGCTTACCGACGCTTTTCGCAGATTAGCACGCCCTTCATCGCCTCTGACTGCCTAGGCATCCACCGTGTACGCTTAGTCGCTTAACCTCACAACCCGAAGGTGTCTTTTCTTTACTGGTGTGGTGGTGAACACACTCTGCGTTATTGTGCAGTACGCGCCATCCTCATGAACCTCAAGTTCACTTCGGTTGCCGTGCGCTGTACGCTTCGCCGAGTATCTTCTCACTCACACTGCAACAAAGGATAAACACATCGCATTGCAATTATTTGAGAGACTCTGATACAGGGTACTCCTTATCTCAGTACTGCTACGGAGAGACAAGTTTCAGCTGTATCGTTTCAATTTTCAGCTTGTTCCAGATTGTTAAAGAGCAATATTTCACAACACACTGCTCACCTTGCGGTAGCAATACGTTTTGAAATAGTTTTTTTATATGGTGGAGCTAAGCGGGATCGAACCGCTGACCTC
Organism: Yersinia ruckeri ATCC 29473; assembly: GCF_000754815.1. GTDB lineage: Bacteria > Pseudomonadota > Gammaproteobacteria > Enterobacterales > Enterobacteriaceae > Yersinia > Yersinia ruckeri. Next base: position 1,565,608 of record NZ_KN150747.1, on the reverse strand, counting down.
CTGCGTGCAAGGCAGGCGCTCTCCCAGCTGAGCTATAGCCCCATATAAAAAGCAAAATACCTTATCGGCATAACTCATTCTCAGACAACATACAGTGACATGACGTTGATGGTGATAAACGAATGCCGCTGCAACGGAGTAGGAAGATGAGTTGGTGGGTCTGAGTGGACTTGAACCACCGACCTCACCCTTATCAGGGGTGCGCTCTAACCACCTGAGCTACAGACCCAACAAGGTACTAAAGCCCGACCAATTTCTCAGTCCGGCCTTATTTGCTCGTTACTTTCTATCAGACAATCTGTGTGGACACTACGCAATGCGTATCTTTAGGTAAGGAGGTGATCCAACCGCAGGTTCCCCTACGGTTACCTTGTTACGACTTCACCCCAGTCATGAATCACAAAGTGGTAAGCGCCCTCCCGAAGGTTAAGCTACCTACTTCTTTTGCAACCCACTCCCATGGTGTGACGGGCGGTGTGTACAAGGCCCGGGAACGTATTCACCGTAGCATTCTGATCTACGATTACTAGCGATTCCGACTTCATGGAGTCGAGTTGCAGACTCCAATCCGGACTACGACAGACTTTATGTGGTCCGCTTGCTCTCGCGAGTTCGCTTCACTTTGTATCTGCCATTGTAGCACGTGTGTAGCCCTACTCGTAAGGGCCATGATGACTTGACGTCATCCCCACCTTCCTCCGGTTTGTCACCGGCAGTCTCCCTTGAGTTCCCACCATTACGTGCTGGCAACAAAGGATAAGGGTTGCGCTCGTTGCGGGACTTAACCCAACATTTCACAACACGAGCTGACGACAGCCATGCAGCACCTGTCTCACAGTTCCCGAAGGCACCAAGGCATCTCTGCCAAGTTCTGTGGATGTCAAGAGTAGGTAAGGTTCTTCGCGTTGCATCGAATTAAACCACATGCTCCACCGCTTGTGCGGGCCCCCGTCAATTCATTTGAGTTTTAACCTTGCGGCCGTACTCCCCAGGCGGTCGACTTAACGCGTTAGCTCCGGAAGCCACGCCTCAAGGGCACAACCTCCAAGTCGACATCGTTTACAGCGTGGACTACCAGGGTATCTAATCCTGTTTGCTCCCCACGCTTTCGCACCTGAGCGTCAGTCTTTGTCCAGGGGGCCGCCTTCGCCACCGGTATTCCTCCAGATCTCTACGCATTTCACCGCTACACCTGGAATTCTACCCCCCTCTACAAGACTCTAGCTTGCCAGTTTCAAATGCAGTTCCCAAGTTAAGCTCGGGGATTTCACATCTGACTTAACAAACCGCCTGCGTGCGCTTTACGCCCAGTAATTCCGATTAACGCTTGCACCCTCCGTATTACCGCGGCTGCTGGCACGGAGTTAGCCGGTGCTTCTTCTGCGAGTAACGTCAATGTTCAGTGCTATTAACACTTAACCCTTCCTCCTCGCTGAAAGTGCTTTACAACCCGAAGGCCTTCTTCACACACGCGGCATGGCTGCATCAGGCTTGCGCCCATTGTGCAATATTCCCCACTGCTGCCTCCCGTAGGAGTCTGGACCGTGTCTCAGTTCCAGTGTGGCTGGTCATCCTCTCAGACCAGCTAGGGATCGTCGCCTAGGTGAGCCATTACCCCACCTACTAGCTAATCCCATCTGGGTTCATCCGATGGCGTGAGGCCCGAAGGTCCCCCACTTTGCTCTTGCGAGGTTATGCGGTATTAGCTACCGTTTCCAGTAGTTATCCCCCTCCATCAGGCAGATCCCCAGACATTACTCACCCGTCCGCCGCTCGCCGGCAAAGTAGCAAGCTACTTTCCGCTGCCGCTCGACTTGCATGTGTTAGGCCTGCCGCCAGCGTTCAATCTGAGCCATGATCAAACTCTTCAATTTAAGATTTGTTTGATTTGCTACCCGAGGGTAGCGATGCTCAAAGATTACTTTCTGCAAATATGCATTCGAACCGAAGTTCAAATGTGTACTGCTTTGGTCACTCTTCAAGACTTTGATATTTCTTCTGCCTGCCGAAACAGGCTAGATATCGCCTTGCGAGTGCCCACACAGATTGTCTGATAAATTGTTAAAGAGCGTTCGTTACCTGTTCGCTTGCGGCGAATCTTACGGTAACGCGGGAGGTGCATATTACGCTTTCCCGCTGAAGAGTCAAGGTTTTATTTGGTTTCTTTCGAAGTCAAACTCATCTGTTCTCTTCCTGACCCGGCGAAGTATGTTTCGTTGTTCCCGGTCAGTGGAGGCGCATTATAGGGAGTTCCTGACAGGCTGCAACCCCTAATTTCAAATAATTTTCCAACCGGCTATAAATGCGCCAAAAACGCCATTTATGGATAAATAAACAACAGAACGGGGCGAAATATTGCCCCGTTCCATTCCACGATTTACTGTTTGGCCACGATGTGCCCATCGACGACATCTAATGTGACAGGGATACCCGGCAATAACTTGCCTGAAAGTATCTGCTGCGCCAGCGGATTTTCGATTTCCTGCTGGATAGCCCGTTTCAATGGCCGTGCCCCGTATACCGGATCGAACCCAGCTTCGCCCAGAAACTCTAGAGCCGGTTCGGTAATAGTGACTTCGTAGCCACGTTCTTCCAGGCGTTTGTACAACCGCGCCAATTGAATCTTGGCGATTGATGCCAACTGTGCCCGACCTAACGGATGGAAGACAACAACTTCATCTATACGGTTAATGAATTCAGGGCGGAAGTGATGACCGACAATCTCCATAACCATGTTCTTCATTTCGGTATAACTTCTTTCACCGAAACGTTCCTGAATCAAATCCGAACCCAGGTTAGACGTCATGATGACCACTGTATTACGGAAGTCTACAGTTCGCCCCTGCCCATCGGTCAGCCGTCCATCATCTAGCACCTGTAATAAGATGTTGAAGACATCCGGGTGTGCTTTCTCGACTTCATCCAGCAAAATCACTGAATAAGGACGACGGCGTACCGCTTCAGTCAGGTAACCGCCTTCTTCATAACCAACGTAGCCCGGAGGTGCACCAACCAAACGAGATACGGAGTGTTTTTCCATAAACTCGGACATGTCGATACGAACCATCGCGTCGTCACTGTCAAACAGGAAAGTAGCCAACGCTTTACACAATTCGGTTTTACCCACCCCGGTAGGCCCGAGGAACAGGAATGAGCCAATCGGACGGTTAGGATCGGACAAACCGGCACGGCTACGACGAATCGCATTAGATACCGCCTCAACTGCTTCGTTTTGACCAATTACCCGTTTATGCAAGTCCTGCTCCATCCGCAGCAGTTTATCCCGCTCACTTTCCAGCATCCGCGAAACTGGGATCCCGGTCCAGCGCGCCAGAACGTCGGCAATTTCCGTTTCGGTTACGCGGTTACGCAGCAACTTCATGGTGTTGCCTTCGGCCTGAGTCGCGGCCGCTAACTGTTTTTCCAGTTCCGGGATTTTTCCGTACTGCAATTCTGACATTTTGCCAAGATCACCGACGCGGCGCGCCTGTTCCAGACTGATTTTGGCCTGCTCTAGCTCGGTTTTAATATTCTGAGTACCGGTTAAAGAGGCTTTTTCAGCTTTCCACTCCTCTTCCAGCTCTGAATATTCACGTTCTTTCTGCTCTAATTCTGTGTTGAGCATTTCCAACCGTTTTTTACTGGCATCGTCAGACTCTTTATTCAGCGCCTGCTGTTCCAGTTTTAGCTGGATAATCCGACGTTCCAGACGATCCAATGATTCCGGTTTGGAATCCATCTGCATACGAATACTGGAACCGGCTTCATCGATCAAGTCGATGGCTTTATCCGGTAACTGACGATCCGCAATGTAGCGATGCGACAATGTTGCCGCCGCGACAATCGCCGGGTCAGTAATTTGCACATGGTGGTGTAATTCATAGCGTTCTTTCAAACCACGCAGGATCGCAATGGTATCTTCGACCGTTGGTTCGGCAACGAACACTTTCTGGAAGCGACGCTCTAACGCGGCATCCTTTTCTATATACTGACGATACTCATCAAGGGTTGTCGCACCTACGCAGTGTAATTCGCCACGAGCCAGTGCGGGTTTCAGCATGTTACCGGCATCCATCGCACCGTCACCTTTACCTGCGCCGACCATGGTGTGCAATTCATCAATAAACAGAATAACGCTGCCTTCCTGTTTAGAGAGATCGTTCAGTACCCCTTTCAGGCGCTCTTCAAATTCACCACGATATTTAGCGCCAGCGATTAACGCCCCCATATCTAGTGACAGCACACGTTTATGCTTCAAGCCCTCAGGCACTTCACCATTAACGATACGCTGTGCCAGGCCTTCAACTATGGCAGTTTTACCAACGCCGGGTTCACCGATAAGTACCGGATTGTTTTTTGTTCGACGCTGCAATACCTGAATGGTGCGGCGAATTTCTTCATCGCGACCAATAACCGGATCGAGTTTTCCAGATTCGGCACGTTCGGTCAGGTCGATGGTGTATTTTTTCAATGCCTGACGCTGATCTTCCGCGCCAGCATCATCAACAGTGTCTCCACCACGCATTTGTTCAATAGCCTTGCTGATTTTGTCGGCTGTGGCACCCGCGGCCTTGAGCAAGTCGGTCAGTGACCCACGATCTTCAAGTACCGCCAGTATAAACAACTCTGAAGAGATAAATTTATCTGCACGTTTTTGCGCTAATTTGTCGCACAGGTTTAGTACCCGTACCAATTCATGCGAAGGTTGAACATCACCGCCAGTACCTTCAACCTGAGGAAGTCGCCCCAGAGCCTGATCGATTTCAGTGCGTAAACGCGCCACATCAATACCGGCAGAGGTTAATAACGGGCGAACGGTACCGCCATCTTGAGTCAGCAAAGCGCTCATTAAATGCAGTGGTTCAATAAATTGATTATCACGCCCAAGAGCCAAAGACTGCGCATCGGCGAGGGCCAGCTGGAATTTACTGGTAAGACGATCCAAACGCATAACACCTCCAATACATGTCAAGACTGCTACTGGAGATTAAATGAGGTCACCCCTCAAGTTTTCAAGGTTGTCTTAACAAGTATATTTGAGTTTTGCGGTATGCGTCAGTGGACCGTCTTGATTCAATAGGTTATATCAACCAGATTAAACTTGCCAAGCGGCCAGTGATTCCTTCGCGGCGATAAGAGAAGAAACGCTGTTCATCACTGACGGTACAAAGGTCGCCACCGAATACCCCATGGATACCCGCAGCCTGTAACCGCTGACGGGCCAGCAGGTAAATATCTGCGAGATATTTATCACCAAACGGAGTAAACGCCAGCGCAGCTTGGGAGTCTGCGCTAACGAATGCCTGCTTCACTTCTGCACCCACTTCAAATTGCCGAGGCCCAATGGCAGGCCCTAACCAAGCAATAATAGAAGCAGGTTTTGCACTGAATGCCACGAGCGTCTGCTCAAGTACACCGGCACATAATCCGCGCCAGCCAGCATGAGCCGCCGCGACTTCATCTCCCGCCAGTGAACAAAACAGTACCGGTAAACAATCGGCAGTCATAACCGCACAAACTTGCCCCAGAACGTTGCTGTATACAGCGTCAGCCTGCAAATCCACCACGGGTTCGCCAGTCAGGCGCACCACGCGAGTACCATGAACCTGTTCCAGCCACAATGGCGCCTGTGGCAAATTCGCCAACAGCATCAGTTGCTGACGATTTTTTGCGACATCAGCAACCACGTCACCTACATGTGTCCCTAAATTCAAGGAATGATAAGGTGGCGAACTGATTCCGCCCTCGCGAGTTGTACTACACGATTTGACGCGCTCAGGCTGAGGCCACTGCGGCAGAATCAGCGACTGCATTACCAATCCATCTGGTCTTTGAACTCCAGAGTGTCAGCTTTCAGTGCCGTGATCAGCTCAATCATGTCTTCCGGTAGAGCGGCATGCCACTCCATCTGAACGCCACTGATTGGGTGATACAAACGCAGCATGGTGGCATGCAGCGCCTGACGGTCAAAGCCACGCAGGACAGTGATAAAGTTGTCCGACGCGCCTCTTGGTGGACGCGGACGGCCACCGTAAAGCTGATCGCCCACCAACGGGTGATTAATATGAGACATATGCACACGAATCTGGTGGGTACGGCCCGTTTCCAAACGCAAACGCAAACGAGTATGGGCGCGGAAATGTTCCATAATACGGTAATGTGTTACTGCCGGTTTGCCCATCGGGTGAACCGCCATGTGAGTACGTTTGGTTGAATGACGAGAAATAGGTTCATCCACCAAGCCACCCGCCGTCATTTTGCCAATGGCAACGGCTTCGTATTCACGAGTAATTTCACGCGCTTGCAACGCTTCAACCAGACGGGTTTGTGCTGGCACGGTTTTCGCCACGACCATCAACCCAGTGGTGTCTTTATCCAGGCGGTGAACGATACCTGCACGAGGTACATCGACGATTTCAGGGTAGTAATACAGCAATGCATTTAATACCGTGCCATCTGGATTGCCAGCACCGGGGTGCACGACCAAACCGCGTGGTTTGTTGATAACCAGGATATCACTGTCTTCATACACGATATCCAGTGGGATTTCCTGCGGTTCCCAGCGAGCGGCCTCTTCTATTTGAGCGTCAATCGCGACGATCTCGCCACCCAACACTTTTTCTTTTGGTTTATTAATTGTCTTACCATCGACCGAAACCTTATCATCCAGAATCCACTCTTTTATACGAGATCGTGAATAATCAGGGAACAATTCGGCCAAAGCCTGATCTAAACGTTGTCCGAGTTGAGATTCGGCCACCGTTGCGCTGAGTTGTACTTGTTGTGCCATATGCAGCTTCTTCGTTAACGTTGGGTTTTGACGGCGATGCCGTTTAATATAATGTGCTATTGTATCTAGATCTTTGTCGGGAGCTTAACGGACAGTCTCCCGGAATAACACTTCGAGGATAATCAAAACGTCATGACGCGTATGAAATATCTGGTGGCTGCCGCCACGTTGAGCCTGGTGCTGACCGGTTGCTCCAGTAACAAGGACGTGGTTCCCGACAACCCGCCTTCTGAGCTCTATGCTACCGCGCAGCAAAAACTGCAGGACGGTAACTTTAAGGGAGCTATTACGCAACTAGAAGCGTTAGATAATCGCTATCCTTTCGGGCCTTACTCCCAGCAAGTGCAGTTGGATTTGATTTATGCTTATTATAAATCTGCCGATTTGCCACTGGCTCAAGCCTCGATCGATCGCTTTATGCGGCTCAATCCCACACATCCTAACATTGATTACGTATTATACATGCGTGGTCTGACTGACATGGCTCTGGATGACAGTGCATTGCAAGGCTTTTTCGGCATTGACCGTTCAGACCGCGATCCGCAGCATGCAAAAGCTGCCTTCCGCGATTTTAACCAGTTAATTCAAAGTCATCCTAATAGTCAGTATGCAACAGATGCCCAAAAACGCCTGGTTTATCTAAAGAATCGACTGGCCAAGCATGAACTGGCCGTTGCTGAATACTACACTAAGCGTGGTGCTTACGTTGCGGTAATTAACCGCGTTGAGCAAATGATGCGGGATTATCCCGGCACTCAAGCCACTCGTGATGCGCTACCACTGATGGAAAATGCCTACAAGCAAATCCAGTTAAATGCGCAAGCCGACAAAGTGAATAAAGTGATTGCTGCTAATCCGGCATAACCGTTCCTCGTTACCAATATAAAATAAACGGCAGCTTAAAGTTAAGCTGCCGTTTTTGTTCTTGCCCCCTGCGATTTACGGTAATCCCCATTGTTGCTACACAATAAGGAATAGCGTTAAATTCGTCATGCTAATCACCGTCTGCAGCAAAGCCGCATTATTCTTTCAACGAATGGAGTTTGGTTGGCATTAGCCAATAATGGTTGTTCAATGATGGTTGTTATAAATCGGAAAGTTTAACAAAACACAGCGGGACATACCTATCGATGCTGCAATACTTTATCCAATAATTCAATCCCTTAAATCACTTTATCTAGAAAGGCTCACAGTTCAATCTGTCTTTGCAAAACGTGACAAATAAATGTGATTTAGATCATTCTATTTGTTGAAAAGAGAGGTATGCTGAAGTTATCCAAGACGGACAAGACAAAGAGGTAAGTCATATGACAGTCAACATTACCAGCAAACAAATGGATATTACCCCAGCAATTCGTAAGCATGTTGAAGACCGTCTGACCAAACTGGATAAATGGCAGGCCCAACTGATCAATCCACATATCGTGCTGTCTAAAGACCCTGAAGGATTTGTCGTTGATGCCACCATCAGTACGCCTAACGGCCCTTTGGTTGCCAGTGCCAAGCATGATGATATGTACGCCGCAATCAACGAGCTAATCGCGAAACTCGAACGACAACTCAATAAAGTTCAGCATAAAGGTGAAGCGCGACGTACTGCAGCCAGTATCAAAGATGTCAATCTGATTGAGGAACCTGAACAGGAAGAGTAACGGGTAGACCATCTTATTGAGGATCTAACGCGCCTTCGGGCGCGTTTTTTATTGACGCCATAACCTGCGACGGTTAAGTTAACTTTAGTCACCATTTATTAGGTCATACCATGAACCACAAAGTGTTTTTCTTCGCATTCTTTTTTACCTTCCCCTGATTGGGAGGCGTTTCGTCGTGTGATAAAGAATGCGAAGACGAACAAACAAGCCTCCCAAGCGGGAGGCTTTTTTTATGCATAAATCATTCTGAGAATATAATAAGGCAGACCTATGACAGATAAGCCGTTACTGGTGCTACGAGAATGCATCAGCGCATTAGATTTAAAGCTGCTGGCACTATTAGCGGAACGGCGTGAATTAGCCGTTGAAGTTGCACGAGCCAAACAACACAGTCACCGTCCTATTCGTGATAAAGAGCGGGAGCGCGATTTGCTAGCGGCGCTGATTACTGCGGCTAAGCCTTATGACCTCGACGGATTTTATATTACCCGCTTATTCCAACTGATTATTGAAGACTCAGTACTGACGCAGCAGGCATTGTTACAGCATCAACTTAATCAAACCGCCGCTCATTCTGCCAGAATCGCCTTCCTTGGACCAAAAGGCTCCTACTCTCATCTGGCTGCCCGCCAGTATGCCGCCCGCCATTTTGAGAGTCTGATTGAGTGCGGCTGCCTAAAATTTCAGGATATTTTCACTCAGGCTGAAACCGGGCAGGCGGATTACGCCATTTTACCGATTGAAAATACCAGTTCCGGCTCAATCAATGATGTCTACGACTTACTCCAGCACACCAGCCTGTCTATTGTTGGCGAGCTAACTAATCCAATTAACCACTGTGTATTGACGGCAACAGAAACCGATTTAAACCAGATTGAAACGGTTTATAGCCACCCACAACCTTTCCAGCAATGCAGCCAATTTATTAATCGCTTTCCACACTGGAAAATTGAATATTGCGAAAGCACTGCGGCAGCGATGGAGAAAGTCGCGCAGTTAAACTCCCCGAAAGCGGTGGCACTAGGCAGCGAAGCCGGAGGCGCACTCTACGGTTTGCAAGTACTGGAACATGATTTGGCCAACCAGCAGCAAAATATCACTCGATTTATCGTGCTGGCGCGTAAAGCTATCGATGTTTCCGAACAGATTCCGGCCAAAACCACCCTGATTATGGCGACAGGCCAGCAATCTGGTGCATTGGTTGAAGCTCTTTTGGTATTGAAAGAGCACGGTATCATTATGACCAAGCTGGAATCCCGACCAATCAATGGAAACCCGTGGGAGGAAATGTTTTATATTGATGTGCAGGCTAACCTGCGTTCAGAGGCCATGCAGAAAGCGTTGAGCGACTTAATGCCGATTACCCGGTCATTGAAAGTGCTTGGCTGCTATCCAAGTGAAAACGTTGTACCGGTTAATCCGAGTTAAATCCGCTATTACCCCCATAAAAAAGTCATCCCAGCAACAGGATGACTTTATCACCAGCCTCAATCAATCACCCTGATTATTGCCGATTATCATTAGCCTGACGTAGCAGTGAGCGACTTTCCTGTAGGAAGCGCTCGGCGTAATCGCCAAACCAATGTTCCACTTTTTGGAAACTGGCAACAAATGCCTGTTTGTCGCTTTGTTCCAACAGTTTGATTGCATCACCAAAGCGTTGGTAGTAGCGCTTAATCAGTGCCAAATTATCTTCCGACGACATAATAATATCTGCGTAAAGCTGCGGATCCTGGGCAAACAACCGCCCAACCATCGCCAGCTCCAGACGGTAAATAGGCGATGATAGTGCTAACAGTTGCTCAAGCTGCACATTCTCTTCCGCCAGATGTAAACCATAGGCAAAAGTTGCAAAATGGCGCAAAGCCTGAATAAAGGCCATATTCTGATCATGTTCAACGGCACTGATTCGATGTAACCGCGCGCCCCAGACTTGCAACTGTTCCAAGAGCCATTGATAAGCTTCTGGTTGACGTCCATCGCAATACACCACAACCTGCTTCGCCAAACTGCCAACATCTGGCCCAAACATGGGATGCAGCCCTACAACTGGGCCATCATGCGCCGCCAGCATTGATTGTAACGGCCGATTTTTCACCGAGGCCAGATCCAATAAAATACAATCTGGCGGCAATTTAGGTAAACGAGCAATCACTTCTTCGGTGGCATGAATCGGTACGCTGACAATCACCATACCAGCATCCGCCAGAATAAATTCGGCCTGTGGCCAATCTTCTTGCTCCAGCGTTTTGACCTGATACCCAGAGAGCAGCAGCATCCGGCTGAACAATTGACCCATTTGCCCATTACCGCCAATGATCACCACTGGCCGCAAATCTGGATTCAGCGTTTTGAAGCCTTTATCATTCTCACTGGTATATGACTCACGCATAATCCGGCGTAAAACATCTTCAATTAAATCAGGTGGAACACCCAGCGCCTCAGCCTCTTTTCGGCGGGAAGCCAGCATCGCTGACTCCCGATCGGGTACATAAATCGGCAAACCGAAGCGGCTTTTCACTTCGCCGACTTCAGCCACCAGACTGAGTCGCTTGGCTAATAAATCCAATAGTGCTTTATCCACTTCATCAATTTGATCGCGCAATGCGGTCAGTTCAGCCACCATCTACTCTTCCCCTACAGTCCGCGCCGTCAGTACCGAGCTTAACTCTTTATGCATGGTGCGTAACAGGGTTTCGGTCGTTTCCCAGTTAATACACGCATCTGTCACTGAAACACCGTAATGCATGGATTCTCTTGGTTGCTCAGATGACTGATTCCCTTCATGAATGTTACTTTCCAGCATCACACCAATAATCGAACGGTTACCGTCTTTAATTTGCGCCATCACTGATTCGGCCACCGCCGTCTGACGACGGAAATCTTTATTTGAGTTACCGTGACTGCAATCTATCATTAAGGATGGAGTAAGCCCTGCTTCTTGCATTTGTTTTTCACACTGCGCGACATCTTGAGCACTGTAGTTTGGCGTCTTACCACCACGTAGAATCACATGTCCATCAGGATTGCCCTGCGTCTGTAACAGGCAAACCTGCCCTGATTGGTTGATACCGACAAAACGGTGTGCCATTGATGCAGCACGCATCGCATTAATCGCCGTACCCAAACTGCCATCAGTGCCATTTTTAAAGCCAACGGGCATCGATAAACCGGATGCCATTTCGCGGTGCGTTTGTGATTCTGTGGTACGAGCACCAATAGCCGACCAACTGAATAAATCACCCAGGTATTGCGGACTGTTCGGATCCAGGGCTTCAGTTGCCAGCGGCAGCCCCATCCCCACCAAATCAAGTAGCAGACGGCGAGCAATATGCAAACCGGCTCCCATATCAAAAGATCCATCCATATACGGATCGTTAATTAGCCCTTTCCAACCCACGGTCGTTCTGGGTTTTTCAAAGTACACACGCATCACGATATACAGACTATCGCTTAATTCGGCAGAGAGAAGTTTCAGGTGACGAGCGTAATCCAACGCAGCATCCACATCGTGAATGGAACAAGGACCGCAAACCACTAATAAGCGTGGGTCACGCCCCTGAACGATATCAGCAATAGTGTTGCGCGCCGAGGCGATTGCATATTGATCATTTTCACTCAATGGGAACTGATTTTTCAGTTCTTCTGGCGTAATCAGTATTTGTTCAGCACTGATATGAACGTTATTGAGTGCATCTTTTTGCATGATCATATTCCCTACCTATCTCTGTTGAGCGAATGTCGTTTGGTGTGCGATGTTGTTTCTGAGCTTCACAATATCATGTCATGTAAACTTTTCAATCCATATATGTAAATAAATAATTACCACTAAATTTACAGCGACATTGAAGCTAACTTTGCGGGATGTCGCAGTTTGCAATGTTGGTTCTCCAGACAGTAAATCACCATGATAAAATGAGGAAAATTTGTGGAGGCAGTATGCTGAGAGCGATCATCGTCGATGATGAACAACCCGCCCGTGAAGATTTACGCGAGCGATTGAGTGAAGAACAGGATATTGAGGTTATCGCCGAGTGCAGTAACGCTATTGAAGCAATCCCCGCGATTCAACGGTTACAACCGGATGTTATCTTTCTCGATATTCAAATGCCGCGCATTAACGGGCTAGAGTTAGCCAGCATGTTGAACCCAGAGAACATGCCCCATATTGTGTTTGTTACCGCTTACGACGAATATGCTATTAGAGCGTTTGAAGAGCATGCTTTTGACTATCTGTTAAAACCGCTCGATCAGCAACGATTAGCAAAAACACTGACCCGGTTACGCCGCGGCTTGAATGTAAATAATAATTTACACAAAATCACTGAGCCGATGCTTAGACATATCCCCTGCTCTGGCCATAACCGAATATTTTTGCTGAAAATAGAAGAGGTCGAATACCTCAGTTCTGAACTAAGCGGCGTACATGTCGTTGGCGTGATTCAATCTGGGTATACCCAACTTTCGCTGAAAACACTGGAGGAAAAAACGCCGTTTATTCGCTGTCATCGCCAATATATGGTGAATACTGAGCAACTGAGGGAAATACAGCTACTGGATAATGGTTCTGCTGAAGTGGTGACGCGTACGGGGAAACATATTCCAGTTAGTCGACGTTATCTTAAAACACTAAAAGAAAAGCTTGGAATTACGTAACCTTATCGTTTTAATAAAAAACCAGCAAAAGTCATGCTGAAAATCTCACCCAATAAAATATAAAAATCTAATACTCTTCGTTTACTCAGTGATTTATCATTCTCCATGATGAGAATATGGCAACACTGAAAATAGTATAAACTCCGCTAATATCGAAATGCTGGAACGACACTGGTCAAAATAATATAACCACGAACTCAACACGCATCATCATAAAGAACAATATTAAAACAAATTATTGACATTAATTCTCCGTTATCATAACGCCAATTATCCCTATTCTTTTTTATCGATAAAAAATAATAAAAACAAGATCTTGCTCTCGGTTTTAATTCATTCATTAAATAAAAAACACTCCCTTGATATTAGCCAAGTTTTTACTTTAGCGATCTGTGCTTTGATGGTTGCAGTAAATAAATCTATGTCATTTAAAACCAGGATTGGCTAATAGCCTCTTTTAATACCGAAAAATACAAAGGATAGTTATGATAACGCTGCAATTTGCAATTATTATTATGTGCCTACTGGTAGGTACTCGCTTTGGGGGCATGGGGCTTGGCCTTATTAGTGGGATCGGCCTGTTTATTTTAACCTTTATATTTGGCCTTGAACCGGGTAAACCACCAGTTGATGTCATGCTGACGATATTAGCTGTTATTGGTTGTGCTTCCGTATTACAAACCGCTGGCGGATTAAATGTTATGATGCAATTTGCCGAACGTTTATTACGCCGACATCCGCAACATATTACGCTATTAGCACCCTTTACTACCTGGACATTAACCTTTTTATGCGGGACTGGACATGTGGTTTATACCATGTTCCCGATCATTTCTGATATTGCGATAAAAAAAGGAATTCGCCCTGAACGGCCAATGGCGGTCGCTTCCGTCGCTTCACAAATGGCAATTACGGCATCACCCGTGTCGGTGGCTGTCGTTTCTCTGGTTTCTATTATTGGCGCAGCCCATGGCATCGGCCATGCCTACAGCATATTGGAAATTCTGGCAGTTTCTGTTCCCGCGTCATTAGTTGGTGTGCTGGCTGCAGCATTGTGGAGCTTGCGTCGTGGTAAAGATTTAGATAAGGATCCTGATTTTCAGGCGCGGATTAAAGATCCAGAACAACGTGCCTTCATTTATGGCAGTAATGATACCTTACTCAATCAGGTTTTCCCCAAACAAGCTTACTGGTCTACCTGGATATTTTTCAGTGCTATTGCCATTGTCGTGTTATTAGGTGCATTTGGTGATTTACGTCCGGCATATGAAGTAAAAGGTATATTCAAACCCTTATCGATGAATCTGGTTATCCAGATGATGATGTTAATTGCCGGCGCAGTTATTCTTATAGGTTGTAAAGTAAAACCCAGCGATATCGCTAACGGTGCCGTTTTTAAAGCCGGGATGGTCGCCATTTTCTCAGTATTTGGTGTCGCTTGGATGAGTGATACCTTTTTCCAGGCTCATATGGAAGACTTGAAACTGGTGCTGGAAGACGTGGTAAAAAGTCAGCCTTGGACTTACGCCATTGTGCTATTTTTAGTTTCCAAGTTAGTGAATAGCCAAGCCGCAGCATTAGCAGCTATTGCACCAATGGGCTTGCAGTTAGGCGTCGATCCAAAAATGCTGATTGCATTCTTCCCTGCAGCCTATGGTTATTTTGTGTTGCCAACTTACCCTAGCGATCTAGCCTGCATTGGCTTTGACCGCTCAGGTACGACTAAGATTGGCCGTTTTATTATTAACCACAGCTTTATCATCCCTGGGTTGATTGGCGTGGCTTGTTCCTGCATTACCGGCTATCTACTGGTGACTACATTCATGTAAAAGTAAGGGGCTGAAAGATGGCCCCTTTTTTTAAAAAAAAACCACCCAGTTAAGTTAAATCGGATGAGTTAACGCGAAAAAATAAAATATTGGGCGACAAAACTATTACTTATTAATTTACATAAATAGGGTTTATAACTTTTTGACTGCTCTCTTTGCCATTAATTTCCCTCACTCTAAGCAATTGCCAATAATAATCTTATCTTTAAAAGTCATTTGATATAACTTCTTTGAAGATAGGCAATATCTTATGAATAAGTTTGATCGCAAGTTGCTACAATGCTGCCCGCATTCTCAATTTTATTTTTTCACCATGGAAGCACTATGTTTTCTTTGCGTCACACCAAGGCGTTACCTTTTTATTTCAGTACGTTAGCCATTTCATTATTTACAACATCCGCATTTGCAGATGCAACGGTGTTTACTGCTCTTGATGACCCATCTACGGCTAAACACAGTTTTGTTGGCAATGTAGAGGCGGGTTATAACGCTCAATCAGGAAATACTAATAACTCAACCCTGACAGCCAACTCGACCTTAACCTGGTTCCAGCCGAATACCGCCTATAGCCTTTGGGGGTCAGCAAGAAACACTAGCTCCAATGAGGTGAGGTCCTCTGAACGTTATCAGTTAGGTGGGCGCACGCGTTACAACCTGACCGATCGCAACTACATATTCGGGCAAGCCAGTTGGCTGAATGATCGCTATAACGGCTATGATTCCCGTTCTGTCGTGACTACCGGCTATGGCCGCCAAGTATTGTCGGGTGGTTTACACGATCTGCGGGTAGAATTTGGTCCCGGCGTACGCCATGACGAATTCTATCGCGGTGGTCGTGAAACAAACGCACTGGCTTACGCTGGCGCAAATTATACCTATCAATTGACTGATAATACCGTATTGAGTGAAGGTGTTTCTGCTCTGGCTAACGAAGATACTACGCTGAACTCTGAAACGGCATTGAACGTAGCAATCAATAAAAGCTTTGCTCTGCGCCTGGCTTACATCGTAACTTACAATACCAAACCACCGGCCAGCGCCCCAAAAAATACTGATACCACCACATCAGTAACCCTGGTTTACGGTCTATAATCGACCAAATAGTGAATAAATACTCTTAGCGTGGCACTGGCCACGCTAATATTTGCACCTCTTTTCTTATCTCTGCTGTTACCTTATTTTGCGACTCCCATTGCTCGCAATTAGGTTCCTGAAAATGAATAGCGTGAATATCCGCGCCACCATATCCAGACAGAATCCATCAATTTAAAAGAAGTCTACGAAAGCAGCGTTGTTATGTCTCTCACCAGTGATTAAATCTCTGCCACCACGTTGCCACCACTCAAATAAAAAAAGGGGTCAGCCAATGGCTAACCCCTTCATAACTATTAACTTTTGGATGAAGCCTGAGCTATACCTTAGTTAGTGCGGTTAAGACGCTCTTTGATACGAGCAGACTTACCAGTACGCTCACGCAGATAGTACAGTTTCGCTTGACGAACGGCACCACGACGTTTCACAGTAATGCTGTCAATTACTGGGGAGTGAGTTTGGAATACACGCTCAACACCTTCGCCGTTGGAAATTTTACGAACGGTGAACGCAGAATGCAGACCGCGGTTACGAATAGCGATAACCACGCCCTCGAATGCCTGCAGACGCTTTTTAGAACCTTCAACAACCCATACCTTAACTTCCACGGAATCACCCGGACGGAATGCAGGCACGTCTTGCTTCATCTGCTCTTGTTCGATTTGCTTGATAATATTGCTCATAATAAGTCTCTTACCCTAGGTAAACTGATATATCAGGATCGTTAGCACAAGGCATAACGTTCCTTTCATAGTTCTGTCGCTCCGGCCTCTTGTTCCTTACGGAACTCAGCCAGCAACACCATTTGCTCGTCAGTCAGAGCTAGGCTTTCCAGAAGTTCAGGTCTTCTAAGCCAGGTACGGCCCAGCGACTGCTTTAAGCGCCAGCGACGAATCTCAGCATGGTTGCCCGACAGTAATACCGGCGGAACCTCCATCCCTTCCAACACCTCAGGACGGGTATAGTGCGGGCAATCCAGCAATCCATCAGCAAAGGAATCTTCCTCTGCTGAATCTTTATGACCCAGTACACCCGGAATAAAGCGGGATACAGAATCAATCAACGTCATTGCTGGCAGTTCACCGCCACTGAGAACGTAATCACCAATTGACCATTCTTCATCAATTTCGGTTTTGATTACGCGCTCATCTATACCTTCGTATCGGCCACACACCAGAATAATCTTCTGATTCGTTGCCAGTTCGCAAACACCCTGTTGGTCCAGTTTGCGCCCTTGAGGTGACAGATAAATCACCTTTGCTCCCTCGCCTGCCGCTGCTTTTGCTGCATGAATGGCTTCCCGTAAGGGTTGCACCATCATCAGCATTCCCGGGCCACCGCCGTAAGGGCGGTCATCCACGGTACGATGCCGATCGTAGGTGAAGTCACGAGGACTCCAACACTGCACGCTCAGCAGGCCATTTTTTACTGCCCGGCCAGTTACCCCAAAATCGGTTATTGCGCGGAACATCTCAGGAAACAGGCTAATAACACCAATCCACATTGTTTTGTTCCACTCGCCGTTACCGTTTAATTCGGAGGTCAAAAACCAGGATCCCAATCTACTTCAACACGTTGAGCAGTGAGATCGACATTCTTGATAACCTGCCCATGAAGAAACGGGACCAACCGCTCCTTCATACCGAATGCATCTTTCAGGTTTGCTTTTACTACCATGACATCGTTAGAACCGGTTTCCATCATATCAATGATTTTACCCAGTTCGTAGCCGGTGGTGGTCACTACCTGGCAACCCATAAGGTCTTTCCAGTAGTAGTCGTCACCGTCCAATTCTGGTAGTTGTTTCGAATCTACAATAATTTCGCAATTAGTCAGTAGATTCGCCGCATCCCGATCGTCAACGTCTTTGACTTTGATGATCAGATCCTGACTGTGGCGCTTCCAGTCTTCCAACTCGACATGCTGCCACTTACCTGACACTTGGATAAACCAAGGTTGGTAATCAAAAATACTTTCGGCGTTCTCGGTGGATGAAAATACTCTGAGCCAACCGCGAATGCCGTAAGTTGAACCCATTTTGCCGAGAACAATCGGCTGCTCGGGAACCACTGGATTGAGTTGTTTGCTCATAATAACCACCACCGCGACAGATTAAGCTGCTTTCTTAGCTTCTTTGATCAGCGCAGAAACGCGATCAGAAACAGTTGCACCCAGGCCTACCCAATGTTCGATACGGTCCAGGTCCAAACGCAGAGCTTCAGCCTGACCAGATGCGATCGGGTTAAAGAAGCCTACACGTTCGATGAAACGGCCGTCACGAGCATTACGGCTGTCAGTCACTACTACTTGATAGAACGGACGCTTTTTAGCGCCGCCACGAGCCAAACGAATTGTTACCATAACATCCTCTTTAGTTAATAAAACAACGGAACCCCATCGGGGAACGGGGTTCCGTTGCAATATAAAAAGCCCGAAAATTTTACTCATTTTGGCGCAAAAAGCAATCTAAAGCGTAGATTCCTCTCCGCTACTTTTACAATGAGCCCAATTTTCATTGTTTACCGCCGTTTTCGACGGGAAATTGATCACCCTGTTACCGCGACGATTAACCGCAGTTAACGAAGGCATTAACGGCCTGGGAAACCTGGTGGCATCATACCTTTCATGCCACGCATCATTTTGGCCAAGCCGCCGTTTTTCATTTTCTTCATCATGCGCTGCATTTCATCGAACTGTTTCAGCAGGCGGTTCACATCCTGAACCTGCATACCGGAACCAGCCGCAATACGGCGCTTACGAGAACCTTTGATGATTTCCGGCTTGGCACGTTCTTTCAGCGTCATCGAATTAATGATGGCTTCCATCCGTACCGTCACTTTGTCATCCATTTGCGATTTCACGTTGTCAGGCAACTGGCCTGCACCGGGCATCTTACTCAACATGCTGGCCATGCCACCCATATTGCGCATTTGTTTTAACTGATCCAAGAAATCATTCAGGTCAAACCCGTCGCCTTTCTTCAGCTTTGTTGCCAGTTTCTCCGCCTGAGCCCGGTCAACTTTGCTTTCAATATCTTCAATTAGAGAAAGAACATCCCCCATTCCCAGAATACGTGAGGCGATACGATCTGGATGGAAAGGCTCTAATGCTTCGGTTTTTTCACCTACACCGAGGAATTTAATCGGCTTGCCGGTAATATGACGAATAGATAAAGCCGCACCGCCACGCGCATCACCATCAACCTTGGTTAGTACCACACCGGTAAGCGGCAAAGCTTCATTAAACGCCTTAGCGGTATTGGCAGCATCCTGACCAGTCATAGCATCGACAACAAACAGCGTTTCAACCGGGTTAATCGCGGCGTGAATCTGTTTGATTTCGTCCATCATGGCTTCGTCAACGTGCAAACGACCAGCGGTATCGACAATCAGTACATCAAAGAACTTCAGCTTCGCCTGCTGCAAGGCCCGACTCACGATATCAATCGGTTTTTCCTGTACATCAGACGGGAAGAAATCAACGCCAACCTGCTGTGCCAGCGTTTCCAACTGTTTAATCGCCGCAGGGCGATAAACGTCAGCAGACACCACCAACACTTTTTTCTTATGCTTTTCTTTCAGGAACTTACCCAGTTTAGCCACACTGGTCGTTTTACCTGCCCCTTGCAGACCGGCCATCAAGACTACCGCAGGCGGCTGCGCCGCCAGGTTGAGCTCGTTATTGACCTCGCCCATCGCGCCGATCAGCTCATTCTTGACTATTTTTACGAATTCCTGGCCTGGAGTCAGGCTTTTATTGACCTCATGGCCAACAGCTCGCTCTTTTACACGGTTGATAAAGTCGCGTACCACCGGCAAAGCGACGTCAGCCTCAAGCAAAGCCATGCGAACTTCACGCAAGGTTTCTTTAATATTTTCTTCTGTCAGCCGGCCACGGCCGCTGATATTACGCAGTGTGCGCGATAATCGATCGGTTAAGTTCTCAAACATCGTCTCATGCTCAACGTGGAAACAGGCCGCCCGGGCGACACAATTGATGGGATTATAACACGAAGCTCTCGCACGATCTCTGCCTTCACGTAGGAGAACGGTTGGAGCGTGGCGCGGCTAAGGCTATACTGGCTATCTAATTCACTCAGCCGATGTCTATATAACCGTTATGCCCGTGTTCTCTATTTTGGCTTTGATTGCCTATTTACTCAGTCTGGGGCTGATTATTCCCAGTTTGGTGAGGAAGAGCAACGCTTACCGACGACTGGCTCTGGTTTCTGCCGTTGTGGCACTCTTTTGCCACGGTATCGCATTGAAACATCAAATATTTGATGTTGGCGATGGCCAAAACCTAACCCTGCTGAATATCGGTTCTATTGTTGGTTTGATGATCTGTTCGATCATGACTTTCGTTGCTTCTCGTGGGCGTGGTTGGTTCTTGCTGCCGATTGTCTACAGCTTCGCCATGATCAATCTGGCTTTGGCCAGTCTGATGCCAGGCGAATTTATCACTCATCTGGAAGGTAGCCCAGCGTTGTTTATCCACATTGGGTTAGCACTATTGGGTTACGCTACGCTGATTATTGCTGCACTGTATGCGTTGCAGTTGGCTTGGCTGGATTATTTACTGAAAAACAAGAAGCTGACATTCACTGCCGATATGCCACCGCTGATGAGTATTGAGCGTAAAATGTTCCACATTACGCAAATTGGCGTAGTACTGCTGACACTGACACTCTGCACTGGTTTGCTTTATATGGATAATTTATTCAGCAAAGAAAATATCCATAAAGCCGTCCTGTCGATCATGGCTTGGTTTGTCTACATTATTTTATTGTGGGGCCACTATCATGAAGGCTGGCGTGGACGCCGTGTCGTCTGGTTCAGCTTTGCTGGCGCATTTTTGCTCACTCTGGCTTATTTTGGCAGCCGCCTGCTGCAAGAAGTCATGGTTCACTAGCAACCGTCAGCGAGGTTCCTGTTGCCCTGACAGGAACCTTCATCTATCGCTATAAGGAATATTGCGTTGGACCAGGTCTCAACTAGTACACTTATCATTATCTTAATCATTATGATCGTAGTGTCAGCCTACTTCTCTGCCTCAGAAACCAGCATGATGACGCTGAATCGCTATCGTCTCCGCCATTTGGCCAAGCAGGGGAACCGTGCTGCTCGTCGGGTAGAAAAACTATTGCGCCGTCCAGATAGGCTGATTAGCTTGGTCTTGATTGGCAATAATCTGGTCAATATTCTGGCATCTGCGCTTGCGACTATTGTCGGCATCCGTTTATATGGTAACGCTGGTGTCGCCATTGCCACCGGTGTCCTGACCTTTATGGTTTTGATTTTTGCTGAAGTTATGCCAAAAACTATTGCCGCGCTCTATCCTGAACGGGTGGCATTTCCCAGTAGCGTGCTGTTGGCACCATTACAGAAAATCATGCTGCCGCTGGTTTGGTTGCTGAATTCGATTACCCGCCTGCTGATGCGGTTATGTGGAATCAAAGGGAATGTGCATACCAGTGATGCGGTAAGCAAAGACGAATTGCGCTCCATCGTGAATGAATCCCACTCGCAGATTTCTCGCCGCAATCAAGACATGTTGATATCAGTACTGGATCTGGAAAAGGTCACAGTGAGCGACATTATGGTTCCACGTAATGAAGTGGTAGGCATTGATATTAATGATGACTGGAAGTCTATCATGCGCCAACTAACACATTCGCCTCATGGCCGCATTGTGCTGTATCGACAATCTCTGGATGACGCTATCGGGATGTTGCGAGTGCGGGAAGCCTATCGATTGATGACCGAGAAAAAAGAGTTTAATAAAGAAAATCTGTTACGTGCTGCTGATGAAATCTACTTTATCCCAGAAGGTACGCCGCTCAACGTTCAACTGGTTAAGTTCCAGCGTAATAAAGAAAAAGTGGGCATGATTGTTGACGAATACGGCGATATCCAAGGGTTGGTTACCGTTGAGGATATTCTGGAAGAGATTGTCGGTGATTTCACCACCTCCATGTCACCAACGCTGGCGGAAGAGGTCAATCCGCAGAGCGATGGCTCGGTAATTATTGATGGTACAGCCAACGTCCGCGAACTCAATAAAGCCTTTAACTGGTCGCTGCCTGTCGATGCCCGCACCATTAACGGCATGCTGCTGGAAACGCTGGAAGACATTCCTCAGGTTAATGCTCAGGTACGTATCGGTCATTACGAAATTGAAGTGCTGGATGTGCAGGACAACATGATTAAGCGGGTTAGAGTGACGCCAATTGATCATCCACATTCGTCCCTCCATCCGCAAGAATAAAGACGGACTCGCTTTCTTCAGCCAATAAAAAAGACGCTCTCGCGTCTGAGGTTAATGACGAAGTGCTAGCTGCGGTGAAAACCGGCAGATCGTCAAGACGCCGTGAATACGTCCTTGTAGGCTCGTTCCGCGCCATCCCTGGCGCGGACGCTTGACTCTTCTACCGGTTTTCCCCACCAGAGATCGCAGTCTGAGACGCTCTCGCGTCTTTTTTCCGCTAATGTCAATCGGACTAAATATGCAATGCCGCCAATTTTTCTTTCGGTAATGCCAAATCATCGTTGTGGTTCACGCCGACGCCACGCTCAATAATATTTTTAGCGATTTGCTGCGCTTCCTCCAACGAGTGCATATGGTATGTGCCGCACTGATATTCATTCAGCTCAGGGATTTTACGCTGATCAGTAACTTTTAACACATCGTCCATTGCCGCTTTCCACGCCTTCGCCACACGTTGCTCATCAGGCTTTCCAATCAGGCTCATATAAAAACCAGTACGGCAGCCCATTGGGGAAATATCGATAATTTCGACCCCACTACCGTTCAGATGATCACGCATAAAGCCGGCGAATAAGTGCTCCAGAGTATGAATGCCCTTTTCCGGCAAAATCTCTTCATTTGGCTTACAAAAACGCAAATCAAATACGGTAATTTCATCACCATGAGGGGTTTTCATGGTTTTAGCCACGCGAACAGCTGGCGCATTCATGATGGTGTGGTCAACTGTAAAACTATCTAATAATGGCATGGTGTTACCTCCTCAAAAAAATTATTTCTTATAGAAGAATTTTTTTTCGAACCAATGAAACTTATTCAGATCACCGCCGTCTTAATAAGTGAAAGACGCGCATTTGTTATCATCATCCCTGTCTACAGTGATGTTATTTGGCCACATTGATTGTGGCCTTTTCTTTTTCTAACGACCTGCATGTATCGCCAGATACTCCTCAAAGCTTAGCTCATCGCCATGTTCCAGCTCATCTTGACGAATCCAGGAAGCATCACGCTCTATTGCCAATTGTTCTTCCGTTAGTATTTCCAACGGTTCACTGCACAACATTTCACGATAACGTTCAGCTAGCTCAAGCCCGACACCGCTGATGCCTTTTTCTTTCATCTCCTGCAAAATTCGGGCAGAGAACGTCAGTTCAGGGTTATCGAAAGAAGCCACCAACTGATCACAAACATCCTGATACGCTCGGCTATCTTTCCCATCCAACACTTCCGCCACACGGCGTAAATCATCGAATAAGGCTTTACCGACCGTTTCCAGAGGTTCACGGGTGCTATCGCAGCCGATACCAATCGTCTGCCCCGGCTTACGCCCTTCCAGAATCACACGATTCCAGTTTTTACGGGTACACAGCAACTCGTCACTGCTCATTTCCGGCGCATCAGCCAGCACACACCAGATCAGGAACAGATCGAGGAAACGGGCTTGAACTGCATCCACACCAATTGGCGAGAACGGGTTGATATCTAACGAGCGCACTTCGATATATTCGATCCCACCACGCAGTAAGGCATCCGAAGGTGACTCACCGGATTTAGTGACACGCTTTGGTCGGATTGGTGCATACAGCTCATTTTCGATTTGCAGCACATTGCTGTTGAGCTGTAAGTAACGATCGCCATCTTTTACACCCAAAGCCGCATATTCTTCCGATGGCGTATGAATCGCACGCTTCAACCCATCCACATAAGTGTTCAGGTCATTAAAAGTAATGCCTAAATTACTTTGTGATTTATTGGTATAGCCCAAGTCACTTAAACGCAACGAAGTGGCATAAGGTAAATAACACATGCCATTGTCATTACGCTCGAACGGCAACGAGGTTTCTCTCCCCTGTAGGAATGAAGAGCAAATTGCTGGTGAAGCACCAAACAGATACGGAATCACCCAGCCAAAGCGGTAATAGTTGCGGATCAGACGGAAATAACCAGCCGAAATCTCTTCTTTGCCACTTTGTTCATCTTCTACGCCCGCCCAAGCCTGCCAGAACTCAATTGGCAGGGAGAAATTGTAATGCACGCCAGAAATGGTCTGCATCAATGCACCATAACGGTTTTTCAAACCCTCACGGTACAGTGTCTTGAATCGACCCATGTTGGACGAGCCATATTTGGCCAACTCAATGTCCTGCTCTGCACCGATAAAACACGGCATACTGAGCGGCCACATACGCTGGTCACCCAGTTTACGAGTCGTGTAGCGATGAATGTCGTGTAAAAAAGCCAGCAAATGATCGATATCGCCGTCAACTGGAGTAATAAACTCTAACAGCGCTTCGGCAAAGTCGGTGGTGATCCATTGATGTGTTAACGCCGCCCCAAGTGATTCAGGGTGGCTCGTCGCAGCCAATTGGCCATCTGCGGTGACACGCAATGTTTCCCGCTCAATACCGCGGCGGATTCCTTTTAATGCTTTTGGATGCGCTTCCAACCAAGTTAGCGCCTGTGATACATCCGGGATCAAATCGACCTCCCGCAGTTAAAAACCATAACTCGTCAGCATACTGAAACTACGCCAATGTGACTACGTAAACCGCCACATCTTTATTGCCACAAGGCGATACCTTCCAGCGTTAGCACCGTTAATACGATGTAACGCAAAGCTTTTCCCACACAAAGAAAAAAAACCACTGGAGCCCAGGGCATACGTAGCCAACCTGCCAACACACACATCAAATCGCCAACTACCGGTAACCAACTCAGCAATAGTGCTGCTGGGCCAAAGCGCTGGAGCCAGCCCAACGTCATATTCAGCCCACGCTGCGGTTTTAACTCCGGTAAAAAACGCCCTATAACTACATTTGTTAAGCCACCCAACGTATTACCTAGAGTTGCAGATAACAACAAAATTACCGTGGGCGCACTGCCAGCAGTTAGCAAGGTCACTAATAGAATTTCAGAACTGCCAGGCAAAAGCGTCGCGCTGAGAAAACTGCTGCCAAACAAAGTTGCTACCGCCAGTATGCTACTCACAGCAAGCGGACATCCACCACGTCCATATTCGCCCGTTTTGCCGCTTCTATGCCGAAATCAGCGTCTTCAAATACCACGCAGCGCATTGGCGCGATGCCAAGTAGCTCGGCACAGCGTAAAAAGGTATCTGGCTCCGGCTTATGCTTCGTAACATCATCCGCAGCGACAATCACATCGAAGTAATGTCGTAATCCAAGATGGCGTAAAAGCGCCTCAGCCATACTGTGCTCACTCCCAGTGCCCACAGCCATAGGTCTACGCCCATGATAAGCCTTAACCACGTCAATCAGCGGCAGGGGTCTCACATTATCCATAAGCATCGCGGTAACAGCCGCGGTCTTTTTTGCCGCTAAATGATGGGGATCCAGATCTAACCGGTGATTATCGATTATCGTCTTAGCAATAAACCAGGTTGGTGATCCGTTTAAGGCAACCATTACCTGCTCATCAAATTGAATACCATGAGGCATCAATACTTGGCACCACGCACGACGATGGGTCGATTCGGTATCCAAAATCGTGCCGTCCATATCAAAGATCAAGCCTTCGTAGCGATCGTACATCGTTATCCCAGGATCATTGAGAAAAGGAAAAGCTACTTTATCGCAAACCGTCCAAATTGTCGCTCACTGTATAACTAATTGTATTTAAACAATAATATTATAATTCCCACTTAAAGTGGTTATTCCGTGAACCTAAAGAAATCAATTAAATGGGAAAGATAAATTATTCAGAAAACCGCGTCATCGCGAATGAGGGACAGTTTATCGTCACCTCGTTTTACTTTGCTATCTCCCGGGCTACCAGACGCGACTGCAATCAGCAGCAAAACCTGCACTAATCACTGTCTATGCGGTTTTATTCACTGTGAGACTACATGCTCACCAACCTCATACCCGCATCGGCTACATTTGCCAAAAGTACACTGACGCATTGGTGACGCGTATCGCTAACGTTTTCCCATGATGACGGTCATGCGTGTGATTTAAGTGATGGCATTA
Source organism: Yersinia ruckeri ATCC 29473 (assembly GCF_000754815.1). Classification (GTDB taxonomy): domain Bacteria; phylum Pseudomonadota; class Gammaproteobacteria; order Enterobacterales; family Enterobacteriaceae; genus Yersinia; species Yersinia ruckeri. The sequence continues at coordinate 1,539,336 of NZ_KN150747.1, read as the reverse complement.
ACTCAGTCGGAATAATGGCATGAATAGTTTATGGGTAATGTTCAACCAAGATAACAAACGGACCTATTACGGTTTAACCAGAAAAACGAGAATTGCAGATGAAGGGAATTGATCATTCAGCGTAGATCTTGATGCAAAAGATCGCTTGAAGCTCATAAAGCAGAAAACCCCGCAGAAGCGAGGTTTCTTAATATGGTGCACCCAGGAAGATGACTCGGCTAGCGCCTCGCCCTTCGGGCCGTTGCTAAAGCAACGTTGTCTCGCTACGCTCGGCTCGAACTTCCGACCACTCGGTTCGTAGCAAGTGTCATTAGGATACCGCTAAAAGCAGAAAACCCCGCAGAAGCGAGGTTTCTTAATATGGTGCACCCAGGAAGATTCGAACTTCCGACCGCTCGGTTCGTAGCCGAGTACTCTATCCAGCTGAGCTATGGGTGCGTTTGATTTTTTACTACGAGGTGTTTCACTGAGTGAAACTATAACAACAAAGATGGTGCACCCAGGAAGATTCGAACTTCCGACCGCTCGGTTCGTAGCCGAGTACTCTATCCAGCTGAGCTATGGGTGCAAATAGATCTCTGATACTATCTGACGTTCATTTAACTATTTCACCATACTGCAAAATATGGTGCACCCAGGAAGATTCGAACTTCCGACCGCTCGGTTCGTAGCCGAGTACTCTATCCAGCTGAGCTATGGGTGCATAGTAAATGGCGGTGAGGGAGGGATTCGAACCCTCGATACAGCTTTTGACCGTATACTCCCTTAGCAGGGGAGCGCCTTCAGCCTCTCGGCCACCTCACCATACGCTTCTTTCGAATTGTGCCTAACTTGCTTTTAAAGAAGCTCATCGGCACTGCGTGGCGCACATATTACTTTCTCGCACTTATAAGTCAAACAATTTTTCCCAACTAACGCTCACTTGGACGATTCGCAGCCAAGATGAGCAATTTGCCATCGAAAAGAGTATTTTATCAACAGGCAAGAACAGACTCTCATCCAAATAGATATAGCTGACAAATGAAGAAATATTATCGAGCGGGTCTGAAGCAAAGGAAATACAGAGGAAATAGCACCAAGAAAACAAGAAGTGACAGAAAGAATAGAGGGAAAAGGTAAAGCAGTAGCGCCTCGCATATCGCGAGACGCTGCTTCAATATCAGTAAGTCGTCGGTTGAGACTTCTCTGCTTGAATACGTTGGTAGATTTCTTCACGGTGAACAGAAACTTCTTTCGGAGCATTTACACCAATTCGAACCTGGTTGCCTTTAACTCCTAATACAGTAACCGTAACCTCATCGCCAATCATGAGTGTTTCACCAACTCGACGAGTCAGAATAAGCATTCTTTGCTCCTTGAAAAATTTTAAGAGTCGGGTCTCTCAGTTTCCCCGCCATTATCCATCATACACCGTGAAAACGTAAGCCATCGCCCCTACATAAAATGTAAGTAGCTTGGTCGCGTGCCTAACTAATACAAGTTTAGACGACACGAACAATTTTGCGTTTAACTTTGTAACCAAGTTATGACAAGAAACTTGAAAAACGCCACACTCTATTTTTGGGGTATGGCGTATTTATTTTACACGACCATTGCATGCTTACAGCCGAGATGCGACCCACGCCTCTACACTAGCCAGCGCCGATGGCAAAGCCTGCACATCAGTACCGCCAGCCTGAGCCATGTCAGGGCGTCCACCGCCTTTCCCACCCACTTTTTGGGCGATATCTGCAATCAACTCACCTGCTTTAACTCGGTTGGTCAGATCTTTAGTAACGCCGACAATCAGACTCACCTTATCATCTGCCGTTGTCGCCAGAACAATAATGGCAGAACCCAACTGGTTTTTCAGATCATCAACCATGGTACGCAGCATCTTGGCTTCAACATTATCCAACCGGCTGACCAACAGTTTCACGCCATTCACCTGTTTAGCACTGGCTGACAATGAAGCACTTTCTTGTGCTGCTTGCTGGTCTTTAAGCTGTTGTAGCTCTCTTTCCAGTGCCTTGCTGCGATCCAGTACCGTACGGATTTTATCAGTCAGATTATTGCTGTCACCTTTTACCAAGTGAGCAATATTCTGTAACAGATCGCTTTGCTGATGAAGCAACGCCATAGCACCTTCGCCGGTTACAGCTTCGATACGACGAATGCCTGCCGCAGTACCAGACTCGGTCAGAATACGGAATAAGCCAATGTCACCAGTACGGTTGGCATGAATACCGCCGCAAAGTTCCGTAGAAAAATCACCCATGGTCAACACACGAACCTGGTCGTCATATTTCTCGCCAAACAGTGCCATCGCCCCTTTCTCTTTTGCTTCATCCAACTCCATGAGTTCGGTTTGGATTGGCAAATTACGACGAATTTGCGCATTCACCAGATCTTCAACCTGACGAATTTGTTCTGGTTTCATGGCTTCAAAATGAGAGAAATCAAAACGCAGATATTTGTCGTTAACCAATGAACCTTTCTGAGCCACATGTTCGCCCAGAGTTTTACGCAATGCAGCATGTAATAAATGGGTTGCAGAGTGGTTCAATCGGATGCGGTTACGACGCATGCTATCAACAACAGCATCAACGCTATCGTTAACACGCAAAATGCCTCGTGACAGTTGGCCTAAATGGCCAATAGCCTGACCGTATTTCTGTGTGTCAGACACAATAAAATCGGCCATTGCACTTTTCAATACGCCTTCGTCGCCAACCTGACCGCCTGACTCACCGTAGAATGGTGTCTGATTCAGCACCACAACGGCATCTTCACCGGTATGGACTTCGTCAACAGCTTCGCCATTGCGGAACAACGCGATCACAGTCGCCTGCTGCTCTATGTGGTCATAGCCCAAGAATTCGCTGGCAGTATCAACACGAATTAGGCTGTTATAGTCAGCACCGAAACCGCTCGATTCACGAGCCCGACGGCGTTGAGCTTCCATTGCCTGCTCAAAACCAGCTTCATCAACCTTCAGATTGCGCTCTCGGCAAACGTCTGCGGTTAAATCAACCGGGAAACCGTAGGTATCATACAAGCGAAATGCCGTTTCGCCGTCCAACGTATCGCCGGTCAGTTGACTTAATTCTTCGTCCAACAGCGCCAGACCGCGTTCCAATGTACGGGCGAACTGTTCTTCTTCCGTTTTCAGAACTTGCTCAACCATTGCCTGTTGCTGCTTCAGCTCATCCGCAGCGGGCCCCATAACGGTGATTAATGGCGCAACAAGTTTGTAGAAGAAAGTTTCTTTCGCACCCAGAATATTTCCGTGACGAATAGCACGACGAATAATGCGACGCAGCACGTAGCCACGGCCTTCATTTGATGGGATAACGCCGTCGGAAATCAGGAATGCACAAGAACGGATATGATCGGCAATCACGCGCAGTGATTTACTGCTGAGATCGCTCGCACCAGTGACGTCTGCAACCGCAGTAATCAAATCGCGGAACAGGTCAATCTCATAGTTAGTATTAACATGCTGTAATACAGCGGCTATACGCTCCAACCCCATGCCGGTATCAACGGATGGCTTCGGCAGCGGCAACATAGTGCCATCTGACTGACGGTTGAATTGCATAAAGACGATATTCCAGATCTCAATATAACGATCGCCATCTTCTTCGGCAGAACCCGGAGGCCCCCCCCAGATATGATCGCCATGATCGTAGAAAATCTCGCTGCATGGGCCACATGGTCCGGTATCACCCATCTGCCAAAAGTTATCAGACGCAAAGGCCGCACCTTTATCTCCGATACGGATAATGCGCTCACGCGGCACTCCAACGTCGTTAGCCCAGATGTCGTAAGCTTCATCATCGGTTTCGTAAACGGTAACCCACAGTTTCTCTTTCGGTAGATTGAACCATTTTTCGCTCGTCAGCAGTTCCCACGCAAAGTTAATTGCGTCATGTTTAAAGTAATCGCCGAAGCTAAAGTTACCCAACATTTCGAAGAAAGTATGATGGCGTGCGGTATAACCGACATTTTCTAGATCATTGTGTTTCCCGCCTGCGCGTACGCAACGTTGGGAGGTGGTTGCACGCGTGTAAGCACGTTTATCCAGACCGAGGAAAACATCTTTGAATTGGTTCATCCCGGCATTGGTAAACAACAATGTCGGGTCATTGTTAGGAACCAATGAGCTGCTTGATACAACTTGGTGTCCCTTGCTATGGAAGAAATCGAGAAACGCTTGACGGATCTCAGCGGTGCTCTTGCTCATAATTGTCCCGGAATCAAGCTAAAAGAATAGGTTGCGAGCCGATAACGCCTCCCTAATTGGGAGTACTGTAAATCAGCTCACAAACAAAAAGTGGGAATAAGATAAATTTTCTTCGGAGGGAAGTAAAATACCGCGTGCATTCATTCGATAAAATCATTGTAAATCGAGTGAATTTCTTCTTGAAAGAAGCCACGATAGAGGAGATAACGCTGAACTTTTGCTTTTTCCTTCCATTCGACAGGTAGGGTTTCACCAAATTTGCGCTGGGCGACATCTTTTGCCAACTTACACCAGTCGATCTCACTTATTTCGAAAGCAGACTGCGCGAGCTCTTTTTCTATACCTTTCTGTGACAGTTCCGACCTGATTCGCTGAACTCCATATCCCTTACGGCTACGGCTGTTAATGTAGCTGGTAGCAAAACGAGCATCATCCAACCAATTATGTTGATAGCAATAAGCAATAATTTCGTCGATCGCCTTCAGGTCAATGTCTTCTGCGGCATCATGCGCGTTGTGCCCGCTATGAATATTGCTGTCATGGCAACTGTCGTTATTACCATCATTATTGCTGCAAATCCCCAAAGGCGATCTTTTTTGTCCGCGTCCCCAGTTCCCTTTAGCTGAAAATGGCTGCGCCGCAAGTTTGCGACGCAGTTCTATTTCGCTGTGGTCACGTTGGGAAAGTAATCTCATTGCGCGAGTGAGTAGTTCTGTTTCGTTTTTAGCCAAAATATCCCCTTAATCTTTCAAGCTGCTGCGGTGTTGGCTGCCATCACTCACCCCAGTCACTTAGTGGACTCAGTTCCCGGGGATTCACTCCATTGTCGCCTTGCCGCAACTCGAAATCTATCGGGGACATATTATTCCTAATATAGCCCGAGCTTCAGGTTCAATAGCTTAAAATTCTTCGCTGGTTTCATCGCTGGCTTCATCAGCAAAGTCTACAGCAGGAGTTACTGCACCTTGCTCACCAGTACCGCTCAGTAGCATCTCGCGCAATTTCTTATCGATATCAGCGGCAATAGCTGGATTTTCTTTCAGATAATTGCTGGCATTAGCTTTACCCTGACCAATTTTATCGCCATTGTAGCTATACCATGCACCCGCTTTCTCAATCAGTTTATGTTTAACGCCCAAGTCAACTAACTCACCGTTAATATTAATGCCTTCTCCGTAAAGGATTTGGAACTCTGCCTGTTTAAACGGCGCAGCAATTTTATTTTTGACGACTTTGACACGGGTTTCACTACCAACCACAACATCGCCTTCTTTGACCGCACCAATGCGACGAATATCCAGACGCACAGAGGCATAGAATTTCAATGCATTACCACCGGTAGTCGTTTCCGGGTTACCAAACATCACACCAATTTTCATACGAATCTGGTTGATGAAAATCAGTAAGGTATTCGCATTTTTCAGGTTACCGGCGAGCTTACGCATTGCCTGGCTCATCATACGAGCGGCAAGTCCCATATGAGAATCACCAATTTCGCCTTCAATTTCAGCTTTTGGTGTCAAGGCCGCTACCGAGTCAACGATAATGACATCTACCGCGCCAGAACGGGTCAACGCATCGCAAATTTCCAGCGCCTGCTCACCCGTATCTGGTTGAGAACAAAGCAGATTATCAATATCCACGCCCAGTTTTTTTGCGTAGATAGGATCAAGAGCATGCTCAGCATCGATAAAGGCACAGGTTTTGCCTTCACGCTGTGCAGAGGCGATAACCTGTAGTGTTAGCGTTGTTTTACCTGATGATTCAGGGCCATAAATCTCAACGATACGCCCCATTGGCAAGCCACCAGCACCCAGAGCGATGTCCAGAGACAATGAACCGGTAGAAATGGTTTCAACATCCATTGAGCGGTCTTCGCCGAGACGCATAATTGCGCCCTTGCCGAATTGTTTTTCAATTTGGCCCAGTGCTGCTGCTAATGCCTTTTGTTTGTTCTCATCAATAGCCATTTTTACTCCCTCTCAGGCAAGGTAAGGTCACCCTCATCGTTGCCACTGAATGTTGTTTTGTGCAGGAAATTGCGCTCAATTATACTGTACAATCATACAGTATCAAGCCTATTTTTTCAGAAAGTCATCGAATAGTGTTTGCAACGCGAAAACAGCAGCCTGCAAGCGTACTTCATCACGGTTACCATCAAAAATGCACTTATGCGCTGTCACCTGACCACTCTTTGTGGCAAAACCAAACCAGACGGTACCAACAGGTTTATGAGCCGTTCCACCATCAGGTCCGGCAATTCCACTGACAGATAAGGCGAAATCCGCCTGAGCGGCATGTAATGCTCCCACGGCCATTTCGCGAACCACCTCTTCACTGACAGCTCCGTGCTCATCTAGCGTTGCTTCTGCCACACTCAGCAGGTCATGTTTCGCGCTATTGCTATAAGTCACGTAGCCGCGATCAAAATAGGCGGAGCTACCGGCAACATCAGTCAACACCTTGGCGATCCAACCGCCGGTACAAGATTCAGCACAGGTCACCCATGCTCCACGGGCCTTAAGCCGCTCACCGACCTTGATACTTAGCTGGCGTAATAGCGTCTCGCTCATCATGCCCCCTACTCTATGAAATATTGAAGTGCCGATAGTAGCACTTCTCTTAATTTCTGCTGCACTTCTGCCAAGAGATGCGAGACGTTTCGCATGTCACCTCAAAGGCTCTTGCCCAGACGGCTCTTTACCTATCAGTCTTAGCTGGTAGTATCGAAGAAACTTATAAATCATCAAATTGATTATAGAGAGGCCATACCTGAACAGACTGGTTTGACGTCATACTTCGATCCGGCGGTTTCGCGTCCAACTTTCAGGTCTGTACACCAAAAATTTTTCAGAAAGATAAACCAGGACGATATAGTGAAAAAAATTCTGCATGCATTCTTCCCCCTTTACACCGCTACGGTACTCATGTTGTTGGGTTCAGGCCTGCTAACAACCTATATCTCACTGCGTTTGATATCGATTAATGTATCAGGCACATTGATTGGAGCTATTATTGCTGCAAACTACATCGGTCTGGTGATCGGTGGGAAAATCGGGCACTTTTTGATTGCCCGAGTTGGGCATATTCGTGCCTATGTTGCCTGTGCCGGTATTATTACTGCGGCAGTATTGAGTCATGGATTAACCGAGTTTATTCCTGCGTGGGTGGTGCTGCGTCTGATTATCGGCCTGTGCATGATGTGTCAGTTTATGGTGTTGGAAAGTTGGCTTAACGATCAAGCGGAATCTAATCAGCGCGGCACCGTATTCGGGTTCTACATGGCGGCGACTTATGCCGGTATGGCCCTAGGCCAGGTGGTACTAATGCTGCAACCTGATTTAAGCATCAGTACATTAATGGTTGTCGCCCTGTTCTTCGCCCTGTGTCTAGTCCCCGTGGCTCTCACTACCCGTAGCAACGCTCGGCAGATGTCTCCAGCCCCCATGGAGTTAAAATTCTTTATCGGTTCAATTCCGAAGATTCTTGCTTCAACTCTGGTCATCGGCATGATCGTCGGCTCTTTCTACGGTCTGGCTCCGGTGTATTCGAGCCTACAATCATTAACAACTGAGCAAACCGGGCTGTTTATGGCGCTGTCTATTTTTGCCGGGTTGGTGGCACAGATTCCATTGAGCAGATTGTCCGATCGTTATAATCGAACTGTGTTAATTCGTATCAATGCCACCTTACTCATTGTTACCGCACTGCCGCTGGCCATCTGGTCACATATTCCCTTTTATCTGCTATTGGGTGTGGGATTCGTCGTCAGTATGCTGCAATTCACCTTGTACCCACTGGTTGTCGCGCTGGCAAACGATATGATTGAACCCGAAAGACGGGTTTCTCTGGCTGCCTGTCTACTTATGTCGTTCGGTGTCGGCGCCAGTATTGGGCCATTGGCAGTGGGGGCATTGATTGCTCCATTGGGCGGTAATATTTTATACGCCTTCTTTGCTTTATGCGGCGTCGCGTTGGTTTCTCTCAGTCGCACGGTAAAACAAGATGAATCCAACTTTGTTAACGATGCGCCAGTACCCCATATCGCCATGCCGGACAGTCTGGTCAGTTCACCACTTTCCCCAGCGCTGAACCCTAGTTTTGACGAGCAGATGATTCAAGATACTATGCCGCCACTGGATCAGAATGATGATCCTGAAACTATCACGGTTCCACGCGTTTAATTTCTCCGAATAACCACTTCGGCTGACTATTTTTTTTAGTTCCTGACGTCAAAAATAAAAGAAGTAACACCGTTATTGAGTAAAGAAACCTGTATATAGAGAATAAAAAGGAAACGTAAAATGACATTAACAGAGTGGATTTTAACCGGTATCGTTCTAGGGATTGTCGTCGGGGGCGTAATGACTTTTTGGAAAAATAAAAAATAACCTTCAGTAATGCTACGTTGAAACAGCTTATTTTTGATTACGCCATAAATAGGTACTGAAAATGCGATCTACCCCCTATAAAAGGTATGGCATCATCGCTTAGCTATCTCCACATATAGTAGGATCGGAGCCAAAGGATACTTAAAAAAATATACCGGCTTGATTTACCTTAGTTTCGATAACTGATGTTGCAAGTGAGATAAAATGTCTAATAAACCGTTCCACTATCAAGACCCCTTCCCCTTAAAGGAAGATGATACCGAGTATTATCTGGTCAGCAATAATCATGTCTCCGTTTCGCAGTTTGAAGGTCATGATATTCTGAAGGTCGAGCCAGAAGCCCTCACCTTACTCGCACAACAAGCCTTTCACGATGCCTCGTTTTTACTTCGTCCTGCTCACCAAAAACAAGTGGCCGCTATTCTTGATGATCCCGAGGCCAGCGAAAACGATAAATATGTTGCACTGCAATTTCTACGTAACTCTGAAATTGCCGCCAAAGGCATTCTGCCAACCTGCCAGGATACCGGTACTGCAATTATCGTCGGGAAAAAAGGCCAGCGAGTCTGGACCGGTGGCAATGATGCAGAAGCATTGTCCCGTGGTGTTTACAACACCTTTATAGAGGATAACCTGCGCTACTCGCAAAATGCAGCGTTGGATATGTATAAAGAAGTGAATACCGGCAGTAACCTGCCTGCACAAATTGATTTGTACAGTACAGAAGGGGAAGATTACAAATTCCTGTTCGTGACCAAAGGCGGTGGCTCGGCGAATAAAACCTATCTGTATCAGGAAACCAAGGCGCTGTTGTCTCCAGAGCGACTAAAAACCTTCTTGGTCGAGAAGATGCGGACTTTGGGTACCGCAGCCTGCCCACCGTACCATATTGCCTTTGTTATCGGTGGCACCTCGGCTGAAAGTACGCTGAAGACAGTAAAACTGGCGTCTACCAAATATTACGATGGCTTGCCGACTGAGGGCAATGAACACGGTCAGGCATTCCGCGATATTCAGTTGGAAGAGGAACTACTGAAAGAAGCGCAAGAATTAGGATTAGGTGCACAATTTGGCGGCAAATATTTTGCCCACGATGTACGAGTGATCCGTTTACCTCGCCACGGAGCTTCCTGTCCTGTAGGAATGGGGGTTTCCTGCTCTGCTGACCGTAATATTAAAGGCAAAATAAACCGTAAAGGTATTTGGCTGGAGAAACTGGAGCAAAATCCGGGGCAATATATCCCTGAACATCTGCGCCAATCGACTGAAGGTCAAGTCGTGAAAATTGATCTGAACCGGCCAATGAAAGAGATTCTGCACGAACTGTCTCAATATCCGGTTTCCACTCGTCTTTCCCTTAGCGGCACCATTATTGTAGGCCGTGATATTGCGCACGCAAAATTGGAAGAACGCCTGAAGAATGGTGAAGGGTTACCGCAGTATGTAAAAGATCATCCAATCTATTATGCTGGCCCGGCAAAAACACCAGAAGGCTATGCATCCGGCTCGCTTGGCCCAACGACTGCCGGGCGCATGGACTCTTACGTAGACCTACTGCAATCCCATGGTGGCAGTATGATTATGCTCGCCAAAGGCAATCGCAGCCAGCAAGTCACCGATGCCTGCCATAAACATGGCGGTTTCTATCTGGGCAGTATTGGCGGCCCAGCTGCAGTACTGGCACAAAATAGCATCAAGAGTCTGGTGTGTGTGGAATACCCAGAGCTGGGTATGGAGGCCATCTGGAAAATCGAAGTTGAAGATTTCCCAGCCTTTATTCTGGTTGATGATAAAGGCAACGATTTCTTCCAGATAATTCAAGCTGCCAAATGTAACCGCTGCGGATAAATCAATCGTAACGACCTGCCCGAGCGTTAACTGACTCCTGACAAGATATTTGTTGGGAGTTTTTTTAAGTCCTTAGTCGAGCTTATTTTAAGAACATAACCCAGTTTTTAACCTTTTCTCACGGGCATTTATCCGTATGAAATGGAGAATAGTCATATTCTATTCGTCTCTTTAAACAGGGTTATGATGAAATATCAGGCAAGAAAAAAGCTATTACTTATATCAGGAAGTTTACTCATTGGTAGTGTAAGTGGTCATGCAATAGCCACTGTTGTTGCCCATCAGAATAGTGACAAACCCACTATTAATGCCCAGCAAAAAACGCCAACCAAATGGGGAATATTCAACGTAGAATGTGGTTTATCCCACACCTTGCCTGATGACCCGATGATGGCGTTTGGACTGCCGGGAGAATCAATGGTACATGATTTTTACGGTAATAAAGAAACTGATGCCTTTACTACCGTTGGTGATTTACATGCCACCCCCGAAACAACCTGTACTTCAAGAGCGGACAGCTCAGCCTACTGGTCACCACAGATGCTGAACACCAGTACCGGCGAAATCATCAAACCGTCGATGATGAAAACCTATTATCGCAATACCGACATTCGCTATCCGGTTGTCCCATTCCCGGCAGGTTTACAGTTAATGATTGGCGAACATGAAAGTACCCGCTCTAAACCGGGAGTATCCTATCTATGTCACATTAATAAAAACGGGGGCACTTACTACAATGACCCTCCGGCATCTTGCCCACTTTATGACGGTGAAAATACGCTATTTAGTCTTTCATTTAGCTTCCCAAACTGCTGGGATGGCAAAAACATCAAACCGCCGCACCACGGGCCAAGAAATGCGGTTCATGATATCAACGGCGTCTGTCCGTCAGACTATCCGGTAAAAATACCACAGCTACAAATGAATATTGGCTACCATCTACCCAAAAACACCGATATTTCGGCACTTAAATTATCGATGAATCCTGAGATGGTAAAAGGTCAGGCGATCCCAAAATGGGGTAGTCTTTACACTGCCCACGCTGATTTCTTTAATGGATGGAAAGAGGATGCAATAGAGTATGTCGTTGATAACTGTTTGAATCAGGAAAGAAAATGTGACAAGAACATCCCGTTCACTGCCTTTCCAACTAGCGCAGACAGTTATGTTCGCGGTGGTGATTATGCGACGTCTCGTTTTGGTGATGCAGATAGCATGCTGATAAAGAAAGGAAAGGGACAGTCACCTGAGCAGCAGAAAGTTGCTTATCTTAAATTCAATGTGCCAGACAAATCTGTCGTCGAAGATCTTCCCTATAAAGATATCTATATCCATTTTTATGGCGCGAATGTTGCGTCTAAAGAACAGCATATGCTCTATTTCTATGAAACCAGCAATGATTGGGATGAGTATGGAATTACTCAGGAAAATGCCCCTTCTTGTTCAGGGAAATGGGTGGCGAGATCTTGGATGGGTTGGTCTGGTAATGCCATGTATCGAAATTCGGAAAGTATTGCCAATGTGGTGAAAGCCGCTTGGGAAAAAGGCCAGAGTGAAATTTCATTCTGTGTAAACACAGATGATAAAAATATCGAAACACGCCTGGGTTCTCAAGAAGGAAGTAAACCCGCATTCCTGTATTTTGAAAGCAAGCAGGATATGACATCTCCGGGTTGGAATGAAGATAAACAATAAAAAACGGTAGGATAACTCAGCGTCTGGCTCTAATAACCACGGCCAGACGCCGAGTTAATACTTCTACTTATTAACGAATAAATCTGTACTACGATGTAATTCGCAGCAAGAAAGATCGGTATTATCGCTAGTTGACCATCTCCCATTTAAGTTTACAGTTATTAACTTCAGCAAATTTTTGTCCCCATTCAGGTGCCGTCTTTTGCACGTTAGAGTTAGATTCAGCCGGAACTGAGCCCATCAAAATATTGACTTTCAACCCACCCGTTTTCGTCTCTTCTACCACCATGCCAGGAATGAAATTCTCGCTTTCTGATTTTTCATTTTTGACATTTTTAAGGCCCTCTCTTCCATAGCGGTTCACAGCAGTCTCTAGATTATGCTGGCTGTCGCTAACATTAAATGGGGGACTTATCATCTTGACACTGAGGCCCGACCGTCTTATTTCTCCGCGAGAGTCATTATCTTGATGATGTTGGCTTAGCTTTGCGAAGCTAATCAGTTTTACAGGGGATGGCGTAATTATATGGTTACTCATAGACGGCCTCTTATCATTAGCGGTTAGTCACCAGAAAATCGTGGAGCAATATCAAACATACTTGCTACCGATAGCCAATAACTCTAGAGGTGTAAGAGCGCTCACTCTATAATTTTTAGATTACATCAACTAAACAGCATAAAAGCCCAATCCGGTAGAATAGAGGTCAATCTTCTGATAATGATTGTCAAAAAATATTGACGGATATGTTAACAATAATATTTTCAGCATAGTGAAATAGATAAGTTTAAAAACACATCAGTGATGTTTTATTACATAGCTACCACGTTAAGTCAAAACATGACGAGTAAGATAACTCCCACAACAATTGGAGAGTGCACCCAATTACATTTTGCAACTATTCCTATTAGACTACATTCAGAATATAGCAATGTGAATTAATATCTAACAACGCTGTTTATTTTTATTGCCTATATTTCTAAGTAGTAATCAGGTAACACTCGCTCCAAAAGCGGAAAGTCAGTTATTACTATTATTATCTTTACCGCTTATTAGTCCAGTTAACGCCCTCATTGCCGCTTGTATAGGGCAATTTTTTTTGACGGGTAAAGCGAAAAACGAGTTATACAACCCCATACTATTAATTCTAATAGGAAATTAAATGAAGAAAAATTATTCCTGGCAGCAGGTGATATTACACTGGATTTCTGCTGTTGTGATCATTTGGGCTACAGTAACCGGCTTTTATGTTGGCCTATTTAATGTTTCGGATGAGTTAAAAACTCTGACCGCATTTATCAATGTTTCACTAACAACATTACTTATCCCTGTCTTTATTATCCGAATTTATTTTTACTTTACATCAGAAAATCCGGAAGAGATTAATACCAACTCACTCACCAGATTCATAGCACATTTTGTGCATTTTCTTCTTTATCTGAATATCACGTTAGTCTTGATTACCGGTGTTCTTATGATGGAAAGAGATATCAATGTTTTTGATCTTTTCATTATTCCACAACCTATTCATGACTTATCTCTTACCGGAATGTTTAACACTGTCCATGTCTTTTCTTGCGCTACGCTGGGTACATTGATAGTGCTACATATAGCAGCAGTGGTTAAACATGAATTGTGTGGTAAAAAAGTACTCCGCCGTATGTCTCTTTAGAAATGATTAGTTTATCACTAAGACTCTCTTACGGATTAAGATGAATTGAATGTTAAATATATTCAATTAAAATCAATCAGTTAACTTAATTTCGTTCTATTAAATGGAGCAAGAAAAAAATCCATTTTAAGACAACTCTCTATCACAGAGAGATAGCGCTGGGTGCCTGAGCGTAAAATGCAAGGCATACTGCGCACCTAGAATTAAATCATAAAAACATTAAATTTAATGTACAAGTTGAGGATGTAAAAACATGTTAATGCGAGAGGAATGTATCCAATTACTTAGCGATGAGACCCTCACTTATAAAGATATTTTCACCTTACAGTGTTCGCTAAATAAGCTAGTTATCAACAGTTGCCAACAAACCATCTCGTTGAATGAAGGACAGAAAAGACTTTTAGTTGCCTTACTTAAAGGGATTAATTGTAAACGACAAATCATTAATCTGGTGTGGTACGAAAACCATCAACGGATAAGTGATAATAATTACCATCAACTAATCTTTCAGTTGCGAGCATTATTGCAACGCTACAATATTGCTGGAGAGTTAATTGTCACCATCCCTAATTATGGTCTTAAATTGAACGAAAGTTTATTGACTACCAATAGCCTTCATTTTAGCCAAAAAATAAATCAGCGTAAGAAAAAAGGAAATAATACAGTACGAAAAAGCCACCTTAATTCGACGCTAACCCGAATTTTTAACCTTGGCCGTTCCTTTTTCACACCTTAATTAATGGTCTTAATTTGATTATACACAATTATTTTCGTTCATCTGTTTTGACAAAGTACTTAAACCACACAGTGATAAACACTTTTGTCGGTTTACTGCTTTTCATTCTGATTATGCTGCGCATAGAGCATCATGTCATTCCACTTTGGTTGTCTATTGAACCAACCGATGCAGCGATGCCAGTGCTCCCAGAAAATAAGAAAAACGCACGAGAGCCAGATATTCCCGGATTGGAACAGTTGAATTTATTCTCATCTAAATCAATAAACTCTTATCCATCTCCTTTTCGTGTGGGTAATTTATCTTACGATGACCCATTATTATTTCAGGCTCCCAATAGCAAATTGGCAGTTAGCCTGGTAGGAATATTGAGCAGTACAGTACGTGAAAAGAGCATAGCTATTATTGAAAAAAACAAACGCCAACAGTCATATAGCCAGGGCGATAAACTACCAGAAAACCATGCCGAGGTAGTAAAGATTTTTGGCGATCGCGTCATCATTAATCATCAGGGAAATTACGAATCTCTGTTATTGAATTAGCGTTAGCTGGCCTTACTCTTACTATTAGATTAAAGATGAAAAAAATGATATTTAAACGCGATATATCCTTAAATTTTAATCGTAGCGCCCATAAATCAAGCCGTCGAACGCTATCTTTCTGCGTGATCATGCTACTCCTGACCTATGCACTTTACGCACCATATTCTCGTGCAGAAACGTTTTCTGTAAACTTCAAGAACACGGATATTAACGAGTTTATCAATACCGTCAGTAAAAATCTGAATAAAACCGCCATTATCGATCCGGCAGTAAAAGGGAATATCAGTGTGCGCAGCTATCAGGAACTGGAACCTGAACGCTATTATCCCTTCTTCCTCAGTGTATTAGAAGTTTATGGTTTTACCGTGGTCAATATGCCCGGTGATGTAATCAAGATTATCCCAGCCAAAAATGCCAAAGGTTCTGCCATTCCGTTAATCGAAGGTGAAAACCCGGTTGAAGGTGATGAGGTCGTTATGCGCGTGGTTTCATTGCATAACGTTGCTGCCAAAGAACTGGCTCCTTTATTGCGCCAGTTAAACGATGCTGCCTTCGGTACTGTGGTTCACTACGATCCGTCAAATGTCTTGTTATTGACGGGCCGGGCGGCAGTGGTTAATCAATTGGTCGCTATTATTAAAAATGTGGATAAAGCCGGTGATCATACGGTTGAAACCATCAAATTGCAGTATGCCTCAGCCACTGAAGTCGCTCGTATTGCCGAATCCTTGCATAAAAGCAGCGGAAAAAATTCCAACGGCAGGATGTCGGCAACAATTGTCGCTGACGAGCGCACCAATTCAGTATTGATCGGCGGCGAAGAGCAAGTTCGCAAACGAATGGTCGATACGGTGCAAGAGTTGGATAAACAAGGTGATATCCACGGTAATACCAAAGTTATTTATCTGAAATTTGCTAAGGCTGAAAGCCTGTTGGACGTCCTCAGCGGTGTCAGTAGCCACCAACCTGAAGGCAAAGGCCAAACCACAGCAGCCGTTTCCATGCTAAAAAATGTGGTTATTAAAGCCGACGCACAGACTAACTCTCTCATTATCAATGCCGCGCCAGACCTACTGCGTGATCTTGAACAAGTCATTACTCAGTTAGATATTCGTCGGGCGCAAGTCTTGGTCGAAGCCATCATTGTGGAAGTTCAGGACAATGACGATCTGAATCTCGGCGTGCAATGGTTTAACCGTCATGGCGGTGGAAGCAATTTCCCGGATACCGGCGCATCGGCCAGTTCTATCTCTGCTAACAATATCGGTAGTTCACTGAATGGTGTCGCGGGTCTGGCAACCGGGTTTTATCGTGGTAACTGGAGTGGCCTGTTTACGGCACTGCGTACGAATAGTCAGAACGATATTTTGGCAACGCCGAGTATTGTCACGCTTGACAATATGGAAGCCGAATTCAGCGTCGGTCAAGAAGTTCCTATTCTGACCGGTTCCCAAACCACGACTGGGGATAATATTTTCAGAACAGTAGACCGTAAAAGCGTCGGTATTAAATTAAAAGTCAAACCGCAAATCAATAAAGGCGACTCCGTGTTGCTTGAAATTGAACAGGAAGTTTCCAGCGTGGCCGAAAAAACGCCGGGCGGAACCGGTGATCTTGGCGCGACTTTCAATACCCGCACAGTAAAAAATGCCGTGATGGTTGGGAGCAACAATATTGTCGTGGTGGGTGGATTACTGGATAGCACCAGCCATGATATTACCAGCAAGGTTCCCCTGCTAGGCGATATTCCTGGCATTGGTTTTTTGTTCCGCTCAACCTCGCAGAAAATGGTTAAACGAAATTTAATGCTGTTTATTCGCCCGACAATCATTCGTGAGCAAGACAGCTATATTGATGCCAGTCAGCAAAAACTCGATAAGTTTCGCCAGGAACAAGGCGCGGATAAAGGTGCTAACGGGCAGAGAGTGAATGAAAATTTAGATAAGGCGCTGTCCCATGGTCGCTCTCTAAGCGATTTGCTAAAAGATGTTGATTCCTTTTATACCAAGGGGGCGTGATGAGCCAAGTATCGACGTCACTGCCACAACTGCCTTTTGCTTGGGCACAACAGCACGGGGTGTTGCATCAGCAACACCCGACTTTCGGCGAACAACTGGTGTTTCGACAAACCACCAGCCCGGAAGCCTTGCTGGAAGCCCGACGGATTCTGCCGCACTGTCAGTTGCAACTCGTCAGTGACGAAGTTTTCGATCAATGTATGGTGGCGCGCTATCAGCAAGACTCCGATCAAGCCCGCCAAATGATGGAAAGTCTGGGCAACGAGATCGATTTTTATCAATTAGTCGATGCGCTACCACAAAGTGATGACCTACTAGACAGTGATGATGGCGCACCAATAATCCGCCTTATTAATGCAATGCTGGGGGAAGCGA
This sequence comes from Yersinia ruckeri ATCC 29473, assembly GCF_000754815.1. Lineage (GTDB taxonomy): Bacteria > Pseudomonadota > Gammaproteobacteria > Enterobacterales > Enterobacteriaceae > Yersinia > Yersinia ruckeri. The sequence goes on along the minus strand of NZ_KN150747.1, from coordinate 1,521,836 downwards.
TTAAAGAAGGCGCCTCAGATATTCACGTCGAGCCTTTCGAACGCCAACTCGCCATTCGTTTTCGCATTGATGGTGAATTACGCCAGATTCTTTCCCCCCCCCGTCAACTAGCGGCATTGTTGGTATCGCGAATTAAGGTCATGGCCAAGTTGGATATTGCTGAGAAACGCTTACCCCAGGATGGACGAATCTCTTTGCGTATTGCTGGTCGGGCGATCGATATTCGTGTTTCCACCTTACCGTCAAACCACGGCGAACGGGTAGTCATGCGTTTGCTTGATAAAAACAATGTGCGACTCGACCTGTCTCATTCGGGTATGACCGAAGATAAGCGTGAACTATTTGGTCAAATTCTGGCACAGCCTCACGGTATTATTCTGGTGACGGGGCCGACCGGATCGGGCAAAAGTACCACGCTTTATGCGGCTCTTCAGCAGATAAATAACCAGTCACTCAATATTATGACGGTAGAAGATCCCATCGAATACGATCTGGACAATATTGGCCAGACTCAAGTTAATCCCAAAGTAGAGATGACTTTTGCCCGTGGGCTACGGGCGATCCTACGGCAAGATCCTGATGTCGTCATGATTGGTGAGATCCGCGACACCGAAACCGCACAAATTGCCGTACAGGCTTCGTTAACTGGGCATTTGGTGCTCTCCACCTTGCACACCAACAGCGCCAGCGGTGCCATTGGCCGCTTACGTGATATGGGCGTGGAGCCGTTTCTACTCGGCAGTTCCCTTATCGGTGTTCTGGCTCAGCGGCTGGTGCGCACACTCTGTCTACACTGCCGCCGTCAAGAACAGGTCAGCGCCGAGTTTTTGCAACGCTTTGGTTTTACGCCATCCGATCATCGGACACATAGCCTTTATCATCCCGAAGGCTGCGAACATTGTAATTTCACCGGCTATCGCGGCCGTACCGGCATACATGAACTGATGCAGGTTACAGACTCATTACGCGAAGCCATTTCACAAGGATGTAGCGAGGTTGAATTAGAAAGGAAACTTTATCGGCAAACCCAAACTATTCGCCATGACGGAATAGAGAAAGTGCTGGCGGGAATCACCAGTCTTGAAGAAGTCTTACGCGTAACAAGAGCAACTGAACCATGATGCAGTACCGTTATTTGGCTGTTACAGATAAAGGGAAAAAATGCCGAGGGACACTCAGCGCAGAATCATCCCGTGCCGCGCGGGCACAATTGCGCGAGCAACAATTGACGCTGATCAGTCTGACACAGGAAAGCAGCACCTCACGCACGCTTTCCCATCCCTGGAGGGGTTCTCAGGACAATATTAGCGGCAGCGAATTGGTGTTACTCACCCGCCAATTGTCGACGCTGGTCGCGGCTGCATTACCGTTGGAGGAAGCTTTGCAGGCGCTGGCGCAGCAAAGTGAAAAACCACGCCATCGTGCATTGCTGGAACAAGTCCGCAATAAAATATTGGAAGGTTTGCCGTTGGCCGATGCACTGGCCAGTTTTCCAAAAACTTTCACGCCGCTGTTTCGCACCATGATCGCGGCCGGCGAGGCATCCGGTCATCTTGATAAGGTGTTATTAAGGCTGGCTGATAATGCTGAACAGAGTCAGAAGTTAAAAAGCAAAATGCTACAGGCGCTGATTTATCCGCTGGTGCTGACGTTGGTTGCTATTGCCGTAGTGGCCATTCTACTCACCGCCGTGGTGCCCAAAGTGGTCGAGCAATTTATCCATATGCAGCAAGTTCTGCCACTTTCTACCCGCATTCTTATCTCGCTGAGTGATGGATTACGCGACGTTGGCCTATGGATACTGCTGGCGGGTCTATTGACTGCGCTGGCGGTACGTCAGTGGTTGAAATCCGCCAAAAATCTGCTGTGGTGGCATAAAAAAATGCTGAGCTTACCGTCAATCGGTCGGGTTGTTCTAGACCTTAATCTCGCGCGTTACGCCCGCACGCTCAGTATTCTCAACGCCAGCGCCGTACCGCTACTGGATGCGATGCATATCAGCGCTTCGGTGCTGGTCAACAACTATGCTCGCCAACGGTTGATTGAGGCCAGCGAGAGAGTGCGGGAAGGAAGCAGCTTGGCACTGGCGTTGGACTATACCGGCCTATTGTCGCCGATGATGCGCCATATGATTACCTCCGGAGAAAATAGCGGCGAATTGGACAGCATGCTGGAACGGGCGGCCGATATTCAGGAAAGCGCCTTCGTCAGCCGGATGACCATCGCACTGACACTATTTGAACCACTGTTGGTCGTCAGTATGGCCAGTGTGGTGCTGTTTATCATCCTCGCCATTCTACAACCCATTTTGCAACTCAATAGCATGATGGGTTAATTCCCTATTTATTGATTCAAGGAATATTTACGCATGAAAAATCAGCCTGTTACGTTATCGCATAAACATTGCCAAGGTGGTTTTACCTTGCTGGAAATTATGGTGGTAATCGTTATTCTTGGCGTGCTCGCCAGCTTCACCATTCCCAGCCTGATGGGAAATAAAGACCGGGCCGATAATCAAAAAGCAGTGAGCGATCTGGTAACGCTGGAGAATGCGTTGGATATGTACAAATTGGATAACAATCGCTATCCCAGCACCGATCAGGGTTTGAATGCGTTAGTCACTAAACCGACTCTTTCACCGATACCACGAAACTATCGAGCCGAAGGCTATATTCGCCGTCTACCGTCCGATCCGTGGGGCAGCCCATATCAATTGACTAGCCCGGGAGAGCACGGCGCAGTAGATGTCTATTCCGTTGGTCCCGATGGCATTTCGCAAACAGCTGACGATATTAATAACTGGGACATTGGTGCTGATGGCGGAGAAAAGCACTAATGCATTTGAGAGCAGCTACAACCAAAGCATGCGGATTTACCTTAATGGAAATCATGCTGGTCCTGGTGTTACTGGGCAGTATGGCGACGCTGGTACTCAATAGTCTATCGTCTTCACGCGAAATAAATCAGGAAACAGACCGGTTAGCCATGGCGTTACAGTGGGCTGCACAACAAGCCGAACAGGATGGCAAGATCTACGGGCTTTCCGTTACCAATAATACATGGCAGTTAATGACACTGAATGGTCAACCCCACGATAAAGGGGAAAGTTACCTGTGGCCAAGCCATTACTGGCACCCCATCAGCCACCGTAAATTAAGGCCACAGCACCAGTTACCTGAGAGCCTGAGCCTCGAACTGACTCTGCAAGATCAACCGGTTCCACTCAGTTCGACGCTGGATGATAGCCTGGCTAATGAGCCGAAAATTGTCTTTTTCCCTGGCGGAGAAAGCTCGATATTCGAACTAACGCTGACTGAGTCGGATGGACAAACCCGACGTATCACCCAGCAAGGTATACAGCCTGATGCTGAGGCTGCGCCAATATCTGATAATGCACTGAGCCATAACCAACCCAAGAGGACTTCATCCGCATGAATTGCCGTGGAATGACACTACTGGAAGTTTTGGTTGCCCTTGCTGTGCTGGCGTTAGCCGGTCTGGCCGTCATTAAAAGTACCGGTGAACAAGTCAGAAATCTGAGTCACCTCGAAAAGAAACAATTTGCCGCCTGGGTTGCAGAAAACCAATTAGTCAGGCTGCGCCTGCAAAATGTCTGGCCAGCCGAGAATTGGCATCAGGGCGAGAGCACGATGGCCGATCTCACTTGGTATTGGCGCTGGCGTGGGGTCGCCACTTCGGATGCGCAATTACGCGCACTGGAAATTGAAGTCAGTCAGGACGATCACTACGCCGCGCCATTATCCCAATTACGCAGCTATCAGGTTAAATCATGACCCCGCCTAAACAGCAGGGCTTCACCCTGTTAGAAATGATGCTGGCCATCACTTTGTTTTCGATCCTTTGCATCGCCGGTTATCAACTACTGCAAGCGGTTTTGCGTAACAGCGAACTGACCCAGCAGCACGCTACCCGGTTGGCGGCTATTCAGCGCGCTTTTACGCTGATGGAGCGCGATATTTCTCAGGCACGAATTCGCCCCGTTGCGCAGTCGGCATTACCCCCTTTTCCCGATGACTTTCGCCTTTCGCAGGCCGGAAATAACCGCAGTCTGACACTGATTCACGATAACTGGCGTAATCCTGCGGCTTTTCTCCATCGCTCTAGTCTGGAAAAAGTAACCTGGCGTTTTCAGCAAGGAAAGCTTCAGCGAGTGAGCCATCAGCAACCAGATAGTCACCAGCAAATACCGCATCAATTGAGTGTCACTCTGGACAATATTAACGCCTTCAAGCTGCGTTTTTGGTCACAGGGCCGTTGGCAGGATAGCTGGAGTCATGGCCGAATCCTGCCCGAGGGCGTGGAGGTCACGCTGGATACCGACGATTTTGGCATCTTGCAACGGGTTATCTTCCTGACGACGAACCATGAAAAATAGAACGATAAGAAACCACCACCAGCGAGGAATGGCTCTGTTGGTCGTATTGATGATTACCGCCATGATGACCATGATCGCGGTAAATATGAATGACTACGGGTTACGGGCATTTAACCGTGCCAGCAGCGCGCAATTTCATCAGCAAAGCAAGTGGCTGTTGCTCAGTATGGAATCGCTGGTTCAGCGCCAACAATTATTGCCGTTACCCACAGATAGCGTTCACTTGGGCCAGGCTTGGGCGCGGACGCCGCAACACCTCACATTGGACGGCAATCAGGTCAACTTTAGTATTCGAGACCGTCAGGCCTGTTTTAATCTGAATGGCATAGCTCAGGGCCGTGGCGTAGGGGGGACGACTGAAACAAAACCAGAGGCAGAATCCCCAATAGAGGTCGATACGGACGCGAAAAAGCCGCCGATGCCGGAACAAGGAAAAGAGAACAATAAGGAAGAAAAAACCTCGATAGCTTATTCCCAACAAGTTTTTCAGCATCTCTTGCGTACGCAAGGCTTGGATGCTGCCCGGGCGCAACAAGTGACTTTTGCGCTGGCCGACTGGATCGATAACGACGATATCTCCCGTAGTGGAGGCAGCGAGGCTGCACAGTATCTTGAGCAGCGACCGATACTGGTTCCGGCTAACCGTCCACTGTTGGATATCAGCGAGTTCAGAGTGCTGCCCGGTGTCGATCAGGCGCTATACCTACGGTTGAAGCCGCTGATTTGTACACTGCCAAATCAGAATTTACGCATCAATATTAATACGTTATCTCAAGCACAAGCGCCGCTGTTATCAGCCCTGTTCCTTGGGGAAATGTCTGTTGAGGAGGCACAGCAGCTTATTGCCAGCCGACCAGCTAATGGCTGGAACAGCGTCAATGATCTCAAACCCTTTATCGAAGAGAACCATGGCGCTTTTGCTCGGGCGAAAACCGCCATCACGCTGACCAGCGACCACTTTGAGCTGTTGTTATGGCTGGATGAAGAACAACACAGTAATAGGTTACGCAGCCGACTCCAACGTAACCGGCAGACTATTAGCGTCCTTTCCCGTCAATACGGTTTTGGTGATTGAAATGAAAAACATGTTATTAAACAACAACAAAAAAATAACCAATGAATTATTCATTGCATTCGATAGTCAGGCGGGACAGCCCATCCATTGGCATCACCGTCCGCGACAGGGCGATTCGCAGGAAGGGGAACTGGCTGATGAAACAGCATTACATGAATTGCAACCTTTGGCCGCAACCAGCCAGATAACATTATTGATTCCCGCTAAAAGCGTGCTATTTCACACCGTCACATTCAATGGGAAATATCGTCGTCAGCACCTTTCAGCGCTTGCCTGGCAACTGGAAACATTCTGCCCAGGCGATGTCGAGCAGTTGCATCTTACGGTACTGCATCGGCAAGGCGCACAGTTTGCTCTGGCCGCAGTGGATAAAAACCTGCTGCAACAGTGGTTAGACTGGTTACAAAACGCGGGCTTACGTGCCACCAAGGCGCTACCTGATGTATTGGCATTGCCTTCACCTTCCGCTGGCTGGACTGCCGCTCGCTTAAAAAACACCTGGCTGATACGCCAATCGGCGGAGCAAGGATTCAGTGCTGATGAACAAGAACTGGACTGTATTTTAGGTCGCTATGCTACCTTGCCAAACATACTAACCTACAGCCCGCGGCCGGATAACGAATCAACCTGGCTACAAAAAACCGTTCAGCCAATTTGGTCCCTGTTAGCCGAAGGTGCACAGAAAAGCCCGATCAACCTGTTACAGGGTGATTTCAGTCCGCCTCGCCCTCCCCAATCTCGTCGTAATAAATTACCGATCGCTTTGGCTGCAATATATCTCCTGACTTTTGCCATACAACCGATACTCAACGGTTACCGTATCCAGCAACAAGCTGACCAAATACAAGCCCAAACCCGCCAGTTATATCTGAAAAACTTCCCTGACGCCGTCATGCCAACATCATGGATTCAGGGCATCGCCCAGCAGATGAGTCAATTGGAAAAAGGTATCACGCCACCGGGTTTACTGGCACAACTCCGAGCCATGATACCGCTGCTACAGCCGCTGAAAGAAGCGAAAACAAATACACTGGAATGGCAGGAAAAGACCCTGACTTTAACTTTTAAGTTGACCGAACAGGAACTCTTGTCGCGTTTACCACGTCAATATTCACAGGAACTCGGCATTGCCATCCAAGCACTGGATCGGCAAAACACGATGTTAAGTGTCAAAGGAATTCATCATGATGACAAAGATTAAGCTGCACTGGCAAACCTACAGTAAACGCGAGCAATGGATTTTCTCCCTCGGTGGATTGGTACTCCTGGGACTGATTCTGATTCGGGGCATTCTCGCACCGCTGAATCACTATCAGCAGCAAAGCGAACTGAACCTACAGCAGGCTAAACGTGACTTTGCCACCTTGTTGCAACAACAAGAGCGGATTGTACGTCTACAGGCACAGCACCCCCTGCGGTCTGATGTACCGGCAGATCGGGCAGTACATGAAAGTGCGAGACAACAAAATCTGACCATTGCATTGCAGAAAGCCGGTGCCAATCGAGCCGTTTTAGCCCCCTTTACATTGCCCTTTCCCCAATTATTGAGCTGGCTGGAACTACTCGAGAGAAAGTACGGCTTACAAGCCAGCCAGCTAAAACTGGCGGTCGATGCGCAGAACCCTAATGCGGTTCATATCACCAGCTTGGTATTACAACGTGCTGAGGCGGCAATATTATGATGGATGCGCTCTATATGGCTCAAATGATAGCGCCACTGTGGTGGGGCGGGCTGGCGGTTCTTGGCCTGTGTGTCGGTAGTTTTCTCAACGTCGCTATTTATCGGCTACCGCTGATGTTAACCCGCGAAAATCCGCATGGTTTTAATCTGTGTCTACCTCATTCCCACTGTCCTCAGTGTAAACATTCGTTGAAATGGCGAGATAATATTCCTGTATTCAGTTGGCTATTCCTGCAAGGACAATGTCGTTACTGTCGGGCATCTATCCCAGTGCGCTACCCGCTGGTTGAAATCATGACGATGTTGATGACCTTGTTTATTGCTGCAGTCATCCCATTGGGCAGCCCGTTACTGGCCGCACTACTACTCAGTTGGATGCTGATCGCGTTAACCATGATCGATATTGACCACTTGCTCTTACCGGATAATCTGACATTGCCTCTGCTATGGATGGGGCTACTTTTTCACCTGTTTGATAGTCGGTTGGCATTAAGTGAGGCAGTGATTGGTGCTGTCGCAGGATATTTGATCTTATGGTGCCTTTACTGGTCGTTCTGGCTGTTGACGAAGCGGGAAGCTCTGGGCTACGGAGACTTTAAGTTATTAGCCGCATTAGGTGCCTGGCTAGGATGGATGGCGTTACCCTCTTTACTTTTGATCGCCTCGCTCTGCGGCATGAGTTTCGCACTGGCCGCACGTCTCCTACGGGGCAGACCACTGAATACGGCACTGCCATTCGGGCCGTTTCTCGCATTCGGTGGCTGGATTCTATTCCTTCAGTACTACCGTTAACTCTTATTACAGCGCGGTGTTATTTTACGCTGCGCTGCGCTTCATGCACAAAATCGACCATCAATAAATTAAGTTCTGTACACAACTGCTGATCAGCATTGTTCTCTTTCACCAACATCTGGTAGCGTTTCTGGCTATGTTCGCCAAGTAATTGATAAGCTGGTGTATTAATATCCCAATGACGTTCCGTCGCCAGTTTTAACGCGGTTTTAACCAAGATAGCCTCATCAGGCACATCCGTCCGCTGGCAATCCTTCTGTAAATAATGCGCCCCAGCAATCAGTGCCGACAACTGCTTGATTTGCTGTTGAGCCGTCGGTTGGCTGACCTGAGTCACCGAATTCTGGCAACCGGCTAATAATAGTAAAGGCAAACACCAGGATAACTTACGCATAGCTGATAACATTGATTATCTCGTTAAAAATAAATAAAGGATAATTTTAGTACAGGATATAAATCCATAACACCACTAGTTCCTTAATTACATAAAATAAAACCATCATTTTTTGTAATAAGCAAATTCCTTATTATTAAGTTACTCACTCGCACCTTATAAAAAACAACAATCATAAAAACAATCATAAAGTTAGTGACTCAGCCATTAAAAAAATAACCTAATGCATTAATTTATATCGTTTAATTTCTATAATGACGAAACACTTCGATATCCCACCCTATTCATCTATGTTCTGTACCGCCGATAGTATTATTCGGTAACAAAATAGTTGTAAAACATAATCTTCAGGTTAAACAATAAAACTGGACTCCATTGGCATAGAGCAACGGAATCTATTTATCTAATAGGATAATGAGTAAAATATGAAATTGAATAAAATTATGTTAGCGATGGTCGTTATGTCGATCAGCGGTAGTGCATTGGCCCATGGTTACATCGAAACCCCACCATCACGTAACTTCCTGTGTAGTGAAATGGGTAAAAACATGAACAAAGATTGTGGTGCTGTACAATATGAACCACAAAGTTCTGGTGAGACCGCCGATGGCTTCCCGGAACAAGGTCCAGAAGACGGCAAACTGGCCAGTGGCACCAACTATCTTAGTGTCAATCTGAATCAGCAAACCGCAACACGCTGGCATAAAGTCAAAATGCAGTCTGGCCCGCAGGATTTCAAATGGACATTCCTTGCCGCACATCCTATTACCGACTTCAAATACTACATGACCAAGCAGGATTGGAACCCTAACCAACCTCTGACGCGTGATTCATTCGATCTGACACCATTCTGCGTGATTCCTGGTGGCCCAGCATCAACCACAAGTTCAACCACTCACGAATGTGATGTCCCAGAGCGTACCGGTTACCAAGTCATTTACGGTGCTTGGGATGTTTCTGATACTCCGGGCACATTCTATCAAATGATCGACGCCGAATTCGGTAGCGCATCCGGTGAAGTGGTGGTTTCTGAATGGGCTACCAACGTCGGCAGCATTCAGCCGCGTGAAGATTTGAGTGCCGGTGACATCGTGAAACTGCGCATGTTCGACAAACGCGGTGAGCGTAGCGATCTGGCGGTGGAAATTGCTATTGCCGATGCGAAAGAAGGCAAGAAAAACAACTGGGCTTACGCACTGGCGACCAAGGTTAACAACACCCACAAAGATCTGCGTGCAGGTAACAAAAATGCTTCCGGCAAGGTAGTGGCCACCCACGGTGCCAATACCGTTTATACCAATGCCAACAGCGAAGTGGTTCGTGTTGAAACTCAGATCGAAAAAGCTCCGGTAGATGCAGCGACAGGAGTACAAACCAGCTTCTCTGCCAACGGCATGAAAAAAGAATACCAAATGGCTGCCGGCGCTTTGACCATTCATTTCAATCTGGAAGTCACTGGCAAGATGGAGCTGACGGCTGAAGTTATCGCACCTGATAACTCGCACAAAGCTTATGAAGATATCACTCTGGAAGATAGCTCTAAGCATATCTCCATGGCAATGACTAACCTGAAAGCCGGCAAACACACTCTGGTGATCATCGGCACCGATGCGCAAGGTAAATCTCAGCAGCAGAGCTTCGACTTTATGGTTAAAGGCGAAGTTGAAGCCGTCAAGCCAGAAGTCAAACCGGAAGTTAAACCTGAAGTTGACGGCGCTGACAAGCAATGTTCTGCACCAGCTTGGAGCAAACAATCCTCTTACAATGCTAATGATACCGTGACTCATAACGGCCGTATCTATATGAGCAAATGGTGGGTTGACGGCAACTCCGTACCTGGCGATGCAGCAGTCACCGACACCACCGGCGATTCCACTGGTTGGGGTCTGGTGTGGGAAGATAAAGGCGCGTGCTAATTAAGCAAGATTAATACCGCGTTCTAACAAGAGGCAGGGGAAACCCTGCCTCACCCGTTTGTACGGCAAAATTTGGAGAAAACGGGTTATTGATATTATTTAACGCTATCGGAAATTTTATGACCGCAATCACTTCCTCAAGCCGCGCCGCCTGGCTGGCACTGGTAACCCGTCTGCATTTTTATATTGGCCTTTTTATTGCGCCGTTTATTTTTTTTGCCGCTTTAAGCGGCACCCTGTATGTCATTGCACCCAATATTGAAAAAATACTGTATGCGGAACAGCTGTATCCAGCCAGCGAAGGTTCCGCTAAACCATTAATGCAACAAATCGCCGTAGCCCAACGAGCCGTCGGTAAAGAGGCCAATATTATTGCTGTTCGCCCTGCGCCGCACAGCGGTGAAAGCACTCGGGTCATGTTTAATGCTACGGGGCTGAATAGCGGTGAAAGTCGGGCAATATTTATTGATCCGGTCACTCTTGATGTGTTGGGTGATATGGCGGTATATGGTTCCAGCGGTTCCTTACCCTTGCGTACCTGGCTGGATAAACTGCACAGCGGAGCGCTATTGGGTGATGTTGGCCGTAATTACAGCGAGTTGGCAGCCTCATGGATGTGGGTAGCAGCACTAGGTGGTGTCATTATGTGGGCAGCGCAACGCCGTAAAAAACATCAGGCTAGGCACTCGAAACAACATAATCGCCGACGTCATATGCTGATTGGTCTGACGCTTCTGCCTTTATTACTGTTTATCTCCGTTACCGGCCTGACATGGTCAAAATGGGCTGGTGATAATATTTCACTCTTGCGCGATACGCTGGCATGGAAAACACCCTCACTGCTTACGGCACTCACCCCGGAAGAATCCGCCCCCTGAATAGACCCCAGTTTCCTAGACGGTTGCGTGCCTCATGAACCAGGCACTTTCATAAACTGCAGGTGGTTGATCTTCACAGGCACTGTGACGCCGTTTAGCATTATAAAACATCTCTACATAATCGAAGATATCCGCCTTCGCTTCTTCTCTATTTTATAGATCCGTTTCTTTATGCGTTCTCGTTTTAGCAACTGAAAAAAGCTTTCAGCCACCGCGTTATCATGGCAATTACCTCGGCGACTCATGCTGCTTTTTAAATTGTGAGCGGTCATAAAATGCTGACATCTTTCGCTCGTATATTGCGAGCCCTGATCCGAATGGATTAGTACTTTTGCCGTTGGTTTACGTCGCCACACTGCCATCAACAACGCGTCCATCACCAGCTCTGCTGTCATTCGCCCCCCCATACTCCAGCCGATAACCCGACGCGAGAAAAGATCGAGAACAACGGCCAGATACAACCATCCCTCATGCGTTCTGATATAGGTCATGTCACTCACCCAATGCGTATTGGGGGTAGGAACAATGAACTGGCGTTCAAGGTAATTAGGGTTGGCAACTGATGTTTTCCGCCGCCGTATAGCGGCGTTTCCGATATCCGGTTTGAGAAGCCAACTCTGCAAGCCTCATTAGGCCCGCGATCCTGTTACGCCCAGCTCGCTCACCCAAGTCTTTCATGTCGAGCCAGATTTTTCGATAACCATAAACCGTACCACTTTCAAGCCACAGTTGTTTAATGAGGCCTGTTTGGCGCTCATCTTGCCTGGCGCGCAGAGATTGAGGCCGTTTTAGCCACTGGTAATAACCGCTGTAATGGAGGCCAAGAACCAGACACAACCGGCGTACCGCATAAAAGGTCGACATTTTTTTAATGAAGGCGTACTTCAGCCTGACGTTCTTGCAAAGTACGCGGCGGCCTTTTTTAAAATATCTCGCTCTTCAGTCACCCGCTTAAGTTCTTGCCTGAGGCGCTTTACTTCGTGCTGGAGGGCATCGTCCTGCTTGCGCTGTGGTTCGGGTTTTTGGTAACGCTTGATCCATGCGTAAAGGCTATTGGTGGAAACACCAAGTCGTGCCGCAACCTCAGAAACAGGGTATCCCTGCTCGTTAATCTGTTTTACAGCTTCAATTTTGAATTCTTCAGTGAACGTTTTGACTGACATAAACACTCCTTCATTAGGCCTCCATTATGAGGCAAAAAAGTGTCTACGAAACCCGGGTCTATTCACCCCACGGAGAACCCGCCCCTCACTGCCATGCCCATTCTACCGGGATGGCAATGCCGTCCTACCGACTTTGGCGATATGACGCGGTACTGGAACAGGCCCGATTAGCAGGAATTGACGCAGCCAGAGTAGAAATTCGCCCCGGAGCCAGTGCCAATCATGCTTGGACCGTGACCGAAATCGATCGTAGTTGGCCCACGCAGGTGGATGCAAGGGCGTTTGATATCACCACGATGCAAGTGGTCGATCAGCTCAATTTTCAACAGTTTCCTCTGGTAGCAAAACTGATTCGCTGGGGCATTGATGCTCATATGGGCATTCTGTTCGGCGTGGCCAATCAACTCTTGTTGGTCGCCTTTGGTGCAGGCCTGTGCAGTACCATTGTTATTGGCTACAGTATGTGGTGGCGACGTCGCCCTAAGCATCAACGCTTCCCGCTACAAGGTTCCCTGCTGTCCTCACTTGGCCGCTTAACGTTGATGGGTAAAGTCCTATGCCTGACCCCAACCCTGTTGCTGGCCTGCTGTCTACCCCTAATGGGAGTCAGCCTGGCGGCCTTCCTGATTATTGATGGATTGTGTTGGATAAAAGCTAACAGATTAAAAAATCTTGCTTTGAAGATGCGCAAATAGACAGCTCAATAACAGACAGAAAAACGCCCTGTTATTAGCAGGGCGTTTACAAACAAGCCAATTAATTAATCATGCGTACATGTACAAATAGGCCATCGCGACACTTTACCTGTCGATAGCTTCAACTATTTTTCAGCCTCTGTTGCAATATTTTGGCATAGTCACTTTTAGGCACGACTAATGGTAACGGAGTCTGCCAACGCTCATCGGCAGGTCGGTTATCCTTTTTATTATCTTGCTGTTTATCAGCAAAAGTTATCGGCTTATTAAAGCTCTCTGCCGCTTTTCGCAATGAATGGTATTGCTCATCATTTTGCACCATCAGGTTATTACCCGTCAGGCGTAATCCGATCACAATTTCATCCAGACAAAAGTGATTATCAGGATTGCTGAGCATTTGATAGGCCGCCATTACGCCGGTTCGTCCTACCCCAGCCCGGCAATGCATCATAGTGCAATGCTCTGGGCGGCCGGAAATCTGACGCAGGTTAGCAATTTCCGCAGTAATCGCCGCCATATCAGCGTTATCGACTGAACCAAAATCCCTCCAATCTTTAATATGCAAAGTTGAGAGCGTTAACGGCGGTTCTTGACCCTTATTTTTGTCGATCGCTATAGTCGTGACCTTGCCGTGTAATTTACCGACAGCTAATATCTTTTCAGCAAGGATCTTTACCCGATAAGTCTCATCGCCATACTGATAATCCCCCTCTTGTTCAAAATAGCGAGGAAGGCGATATTCTGTAATATCTTCATCAGTCGCTAATACGACATTGACCGATGGACGTTCTTTATAAAGAATATTAAAATGTTGCCCCAGACTCTCATGCTTCGGGTAATCTCTGCGAAAACCAGCCTCTACGCCATTCACTGACAGTCTATTCACCGGTGATAACTTCCCGTCATCAGATCGAACAATGGTATCGTAAGCAGTCAGTATGTCTTTAAAATGTGAAAGTCCTTTAATATAACGGCCCTGATACAATCCATCCTGCTGCTTTTGACCTTTTCCATGCCCGGCAAAGTCGACTGATTTGTTTTTTATATATTCAGAAGTACTTTTAGGATCGACAGCCGAAAATGATTCTTTATCATTGATTTTATTATAATTATAATACGTTTTTTCAAGTGTGAGAAAGTTGAATTGCTCACCCGATAGGTTAGATAATCTTGATGCAGCATGCCCTACCGTTATCTTGGTAGGAAAGAAACTGTTCTTGCACGGTAATCCATTATAAGCACACTGAAAACGGTTGACCTGCCGTGGGTGAAGATAAGCCTTGAAATGATTGAACATCACCACTTTTCCGCTTTTACTTAAACCCAAAACCTGATCTTTCGCCGCGTATATTTTATCAACATCCTTATTCAATTCATTCAGTTTACTGCATAATTTAATAGAAGTGACCCTTGAAATTTTATCCATAAAAACTCCATTTATAATAAACGTGCGACTCCATCAGATGAGAGGTTAAATATATTTTCTATGGTTGCCTGTTCGTTTACATCAGAGATAAACGCGGTAATAATCGATAACAACATGGGCATTTCTATTCCATTTAGAGGTAAGCGCAACCAGTAAAGCAATCTATTGGTTTCATCAATGGAAAACGTCGGCTGCCAGATATAATCAGTTGGGGAATTCTTCCTCAAATAAGACTGTAACTTAGGTAAACTGTAGCGTTCAACCGGGCCCAGATTGGCCGAGACTACCCATGATTCCTGATCAATGGCACAGCAGTCTATTTGAAAAAAATCATCAATGGTTAACGTAATCACCGTTTGATTTCTATCAAGATCGGGGGCTTCAAACCCCATAATAATAAGCAGTTCAGTAATGGCAGTATGAAATTTTTGTAAATCCTGTTCCACGCTATTCTCCCGCAACCATTAAATAGAGCAGTTAAATACATCTATTATTGATATTTAAATCAAAAATAGCTTAGTCGCTACCCGTAACAGTCTCATAGAGCTACGATTGGAAAATATAAAATAATGATTATGAGGTGATAAATAAGCTTAAAGTTAATATAGGGAATAAATTTAATGAAGATCACAGCAGGAAGGAAACATCCTTCCTGCTGACTACCTAACTGGCTCTGCGTTGGCTAAATCAAGATAATCAGTCACATCCTTGATCGTTGTCCACTCTAACCATATGTCATCTGCCAATGGTCGGGCGGTTTTTTTCTCCACGGCAATGACCAACTCGAGCATTTCTAGTGAATCTATATGTAAATCCAAGATCAAGCGAGACTCAGGCCGATATTCCGACGGATTGCTAATAGATATCAGCCTCAATTGGCGCTGAAACCAATCGAAACTGCTTTCCACCACAATACCATCACCGACAGTGTTATTGGTTAACGTTCCCATACTTATACCCGTTCTAATTAACAAATTTCATCTTAATCGCGGGAGCGGTAATCAGTTACTGATTATTTCGGAATACTTTTACGCAGTGCTCCTCTTTCAGTTAATAATACGCGGTTATCCGTTTCAACCGTTGGCCAGCTTCGTGCGGGAGCGGAGGCGTTGCGGGAAATATTTTTTAGCAAAGAGCCTTGAGCCTTCACTTCCTTCACTTCATCCGTAGAGCTTAATTCACCACTTTTAAGCTGGAATTCCGCCACAGAGATATTTGTCCTATCGAGCCCTAAAGTATTCTCCGCCGTTGAACTCTTTCCAAGAGCCGACAAGGAAACATTGCGGAGGGGACTGCCAGCCGCGTTGCCGGTATTCCCCATGCTTTCTCTTCTTGCTTTCATCTGGCTGGCAAGAACCTGAAATTCCAGAGGCGCTTTTTCTTCAACCGGTTTTTCAAACTCACGGTGGCGCAGCGTCACTTTTTCGCGGACATTATCTGCCGCCAAACCGGGGGCCTCTTTTGCCGATACTGGGCGCGGTTCAGCCGCATCGATCATTTCACCCGTGGCCTTAATTACCCCAGTTGCCGCTTCAAACAGGCGAGCAGATAACGTTGACGGCTGACTGTCTATGTTTTTCGCTTCAGACTGAAGTAAGGTCGGTAATGGCATAGATTCTGCCATCATTTTAACCGGCTCTGATAAAGGCAAGACATTGCTTTCTATGTTTTTGGCCGAGGTGAAACCCGGTTCAGCCGCACTGAGCATTTCGCTGGTTGCTTTAATGACTTCAGCCGCCGCCTCAGCCAACTGTGCCGATAAACCGAGTGGCTGATTGTCTGTATTTTTCGCTTCAGACTCAGATAAAGCCGGCAATGTGGTCGATTCAACCATCATTTTTACTGGCGCAGCTAAAGGCAATACACGGCCAGTTTGGCTCATCGTTTTCTGGGAGACGCTCTCCAAATTGATGGTCATCTCTGTACGGTAGACTCGTGATGATGGCTCAGTAGCAGAGCGAGCAACAGTGGACTGCGTATTTATCCGATGTTCAGCCACCGCAGATGCCGGGTTAGAGAACGTCACCGGAGCTGATAACACTGGCGCCTCACTGACAATACCGCCGCTGGACGATAAGCGTGTCGCTGAGATGACACCATCAGTATGGTTAGTCTTGTGAGGCTCCATATTTTCTGGTTTCATTGCCGCCACAGATTGTTTTAACACCGGATTTTCAGAACCCGCGCTCAAACTGTCTATTTTCTGATATAAATCACGAATCTTATCAGTGAGTGAATTTAGCATATCACCCAAGGCATCCAGTTTATGGGAACCCTCTCTGTTTAGCGGCGAGCCTGCCGGTTCAACGGTATTCCCTTCGATATAGATGTTATTAACTGTAGAGTGATCATTATAAGTAATTGTCGTACTCTCACCACTTCCCGCCGGTATATCCCTATTGGGGTCTTTAACACCATCCGTCCCAGAGAATGGATGATTTTGTGGTTGGGATTAAATACCTGACAGCGGTAAAGTTGATCGAGGAAATGGCATGATGCTATCAACATCATCATTGCTCTGCTGTAACATGGCAGACTCGACAGAAGTACGAGAGAAACTATTGATAAAAGAAGCTTTGCTTTCAATCTGCTGCATAAGATTGAGCATATCTGTAATGTAAGCTCCGCCCGCCTTATTCTTCCCTTCAAACCCTTTTACATTATTTAAACAGCTCTCCGTATTAGCCTGGCGCGTCTGCATATTATGCTGATTAAATAACGAACTATCTAAGGGTATCGTCAACTGTTCGCTGGCAATAAAGGGAGCCATCATCTTGATGCACTGAGGATCAACCATCGTCTTTTCATAATGACCTTTAAAACCATCAAGATCATTACCGATGACTTTATCAATCAAATGAACACTGAATGTGTTAATTAATTTGTTTATATCTTTATTACGCCCCTCACTCTCTTTCCTGCTGGCTTTATCAGTTAATGCCTTTGCAAATGATTGAATTTCTTTTTTCAATTCCACCTTAGTATCTTCAGATGCAAAAGAATATAATCGTTCAATAATTTTAATGCCGTTCTTATTACCCATATGAACAACATCACTGACACAGCTAGCACTGATTGCAGAGGAATATTGGTGATATTTTTCTGCAATCTCACCACCAATGGCATGACGAAAATTATCATGACAGTCACTATCAAGCGTATTCTTTATTCCACCGCGCTGACTACAGACGTTACCTGGCGAGATAACACAATTTGCCGGAAGCGTTGCGTCGGCTCCGCCAGGATTAATACCCGACAATGTCGTTGATAATGTGGGTGAAGATAAGGTTGGTTGCGCCGGCTGAGAACGTCTTACTTGAGGCGTCGGCCTGAAAGGCGCATTTGCACGTAGCATAAAATATCTCCTGGCAATAATGAAATATTACCCAGAAAAATCATCTGGGTAATAAATATATGGCGTAACCATGTCAAAATAAACTAACGGAAATAACCTTCGTTATATCTAAAATGATCATCAATGGATTTTATTAGAATCTGAATTAGATTATCAAAAGTAGAAATATCATGACGATATTTTTCCATCAATTGATTTATCGCCGTTTGTTGACGATTTTTAAGGCTATCAAAGCCAGCCTGCCAGGCTTGGAAAGTGGCGGTTAATATATTATTTCTTTCTGAAACAAATGGCTCTATTTTTCCATCCGGGCCTTTTAGACTTTCAAAAACATCTTTTAATGTATCAAGATTAGGTGAGATCTTTATCATCTCCCCATCTCTCTTTACATTAAATGTTGGCGATAATTTCTCTTGCCAGAAAGTCAGCGCTTCCTCACTTCCTTTAAATTCATAAATAGATTTTGCGTCAATGAAAGAATTATTCAATATGATGCCATTACCGTCATATAAATCATCATTATTACTGTACTTCGACATGATTAATTCTATAGCACGGGCGAAGCTTCTTTTCTTAAAGTTTAATTTATTGGCATCACTTCCACTCTCAATACATTTATCTAACTCGCTCATTGCCAGGTTAAAATCTTTAAAGTATTCCGTAGCTTGCTTCACCACCTCAGAATAAACATCCTGAAAGTTTGCCTTAACGTCCTTAACCACAGTCTCCAGATTGGCAATATGGGCTGGATAGTTGCTTAGCTGCGTGCCGCTGTTCTTACTAGCCTGAGACAGACTCTTGATAAGTTGACGTTGTTTTTGGCTAAATTCATCAACCGTATAGTTGACGGCATGCTTTACATTACGGCTTGCCTCCGCCACCTGCTGATCATCAAACTGTGACTCTTGCATACTGCGTTGGTAACGTTGCATGGCCTTATCAAGATTGGCTACGGCATGACTTTCTGTAGTCACCAGCGTAGTTTCCCTTAACAGCTGATCCAGATTGTCTGCCAGCGGTAAATCCCCCCCGACCAGGGGGGATACTTCATGCATAAACTTAGCCATGCTCTGCACGACTGTGGGTGTATGCTGTGGCGTATTATCAATGGCTACTGGCTGCTCGCTGACGAAAGCCATCGGTTTCGTTTTCAGCAGATCGCTGATCACTATATTATTCATACTGTTTCCCTACCTCGTAACGGATTAACCGCGAATCATCGCCCTAATAGTGGCATTTCTGTCGTTTTGCATGCCGTTCAGGGTTTCTCTGATGGTTTTCAGCAAGTCCGAGGTTTTATCGATCTGTTTTTCCTTGTCCTGCGCCACATTTTTCAACGTACCCGCTGCGGTATCCTCGGTCATTTTTTGGGCTTCGATATTTTTCACCGCCATCCCATTCACTCCCGTGACCATCTGATTACTGTTATCAGACATGCGGGAGACGGCCTGCCCAGCCGCTTCTATTTTCTGTGCCTTATGGGTTTTGATGTCAAAACTCATCTGATGGGCATTGGCTTGTTGCTGCAATTTAAGTTCTGCGGCCTGGTGTTCCTGCGTTCGGAATTCTTTCTGAGCTGGATTGATTTCTTCGCTAACTTTCAGCGCTTTATTATCTTTACCCTGAATCGTTGTTTTAGAGCCACTCACGTCACGAGCGCCCATATTCATATTTTGCTTAAGTTCACTCGCTTTATTATTCGAAGTATGAACTTGTTTAAGATCGCTGTTGATCGCTTTATTCTGCTTACTCAACCCTTTGAGTTGCGTCATGGTGCCGGCACTGGCAATCAAGCCACCGATAGCAAAACCAATCACCGCCCCTATCATTTGTTGCTTCCCTTCATTGATCGTCGATTGGGCTGCCTTTTCTGACATATTGGCGCTCAACTCAGCAAAGCGGCTATGTAGCTGACGATCGCCTTTATCCACGCTTTCCCGAATTTTGCTCAGTAATGACATCAGAACCAGAATCAAATCTTCCGTTTGGAATCCAACCAAATTGTTCGCTTTGACCGTATCAATAGACTGCCCTTTCTTCTCGATATTATCCGGCGCATTTTGCACCGTCAGGCTTTCGGCTTTGAGCGCCTGTGGCGTCATACCCATCGCAGCCAAGGCACCAGCGACTTTGCGGGAAAAGTCAGGATCGGCCAGTAGCGTACTAAATTGCTCAATATCAGTAATGGGTACCGGGATATCTTGTTTAACTGGAGGAACCGCAGCAGCCAGAGGACTCACCGAGCCTTTGAGTTGAGGAGCCGCAGCAACCAAAGGGCTCACCGCGTCGTTGGCCTGAGGAACCGCAGCAGTTTGAGGACTCACCGAGCCGTTGGCCTGAGGAACCGCAGCAGCTTGAGGACTCACCGAGCCGTTGACTGGCTCCGCCAGGCTGCCTGATAAAATGCCAATGCTAAAGGCCTGCAATAACGATTGAGGAGCCAGATTACCTTGCTGGCTATGAGTCATTACGGCCTGAATATTGTCCAGTTCAGACAGAATGTCAGCGTCATTCACCGCGACCTGCGGTGGTGTCAAAACTACGGTTTTATCTGAAGACTCAACCAAACTCGCGGCCTTCTGGCTCAATGCGCTGAGAGGGAGACTTTTTTTAGCCTCATGTGTAGTCTCGCTATCAGCAGCCTTAATGCTCTGATTGCTTTGGTTAAATAAAGAGGAAATCTGCTGCTGTGGTCTGGTGTCAATAATTGCGGTCATGATAGCTCCGATTGTTTTTTTAGTTGGACGTTGAGTGAAAAAAGAGGCTTAAGCAAATGCCGTTCTGATAATCGCTTGCTTCTGTTCCTGTGACTGTTTCATGCCAGCCATCATGCTTTCTAAATTATCGCTTGCCATTTCAGTCGTCTTGGACGCCGCCTCAATGAGGCGTTTAATCAGATCGTTAATTGCTTCAATAAACTCCACATTTAACATCAGAGCAGCCAGCGCCTTTTTCATATCCAAATTATGATCGGCGGCGACCAGATTCAGCGATCCCGGCACCGCGACACTGGCGGCACTGGTTACCGCACCTGCTACCTTGGTGCCCACCTCAATTTTACGCTGGACAACTTCCCCCATATCCATCGCCTTATTCACTTTGGACATGCCGCTACTGATTTTTTCACCCACTTTACTCGCCATATTGCCTACCGCTTGGGTTGCCTTCGGCAAGACCTTAGCGCTCACCTTCACCACACTATTACCGACAATTTTGGCTACTGTGGATGCTGCGTTTTTCACAAAGGAGGACATGGAAGCTAACGAAACAGCCAGGAAAGCGATCGCGGCCAGTACCATTCCGGCGATTTTGCCAATCTCTTCGGCTTTCTCTTTGGGAACACCAAAACTAATCAGCATATTGGTTATGCCGGTGGAAATTTCCGTGGCTAGCATTTGCATCAAACTGCTGTTTCCGGTTTCTTCTAGCACCACATCAGCCACCGCCATAGCGATACCGATCGCCGCGATGCCAACGGTCAGAGCAGATGCGGTTCCCAGTGAGGCGACCGTCGCTATCACTGAAACGGCAATGAGCACATAGCTTAAAATTTTGCTGGCACAAGACGCAGCTTTACTGGCTTCTTCCGATTTTCTCTGCGCCTCTTCCATTTCTTCCGCTTTCTTTTCAGCGTTCTGGCGGGCGGTTTCGTTGATTTTTTCCAGCACCGCCTGTTGCCGGCTTAAGCCATCCACAGTCAGTTTACTGATCAATTCTTTTAACTGTGCAGCGAGCAAGGTCAACTGCGACATCGCATCTTGATAACGCGGAGTGTCCAACGCGCTGGCCGCACGGCTGGATACGGTCTGAATAAATTTCTCGACTTGATTTTGCTTTAAAGATGCATCCTCCACTTTACTGGTGGCGATATTTATCGCCGTTTTTAATTCGTTTTCCGACTGCGCCAACGAATTTTTTCCGTCAATAATACGAGCATTCAAGCTGTTTATTTTTTGCTCAATTGACGGAACTTGCCGGGCCAGTAGGTTCTGTCGTTCAGACAACTGGTTTTGTTGTTGTGTGAGGGTCAGATGTTGTTGCTTATCAGCTTCGGTAGTCAGAGGCGAGGGTAATGCTGCCAGGTCGTCACTGATTGCCGCCCACTGGGCTTTTACCGCCGTCAGCTCATCCCGCAGGCTGTCCAATTGCTTAACATTGCCAGCCTGTTGCGAATTCAAACCATCCAGATGGTTTTTTGCCTGATCGTAAGTCCTTTGACTACTCTCTGCCTGCTGCTTGGCGCTATTAGCCTGATTGTTACTTTCTTCAAACGCTCCCACGAGCTTATCGCCCTGAGCACGCAGCTGCTCGGATTCAATGTTAAGCAGTTTAAGGCGGTTGCGCATTTCAGTCACAGAAACATCATGCATCATGTTGCGCAAGTTAAGCATCGAACCCAGCATTTCGCTGAAAGCAGTCGTTGATTTATGCTCTGCTCCCTCAGATGTTGCTGCCCGTGACGTGGTGGGTTCCGCTGCGGAATCACCTTCGGAAATACTTTTTACCCGTGCCAGCAGCGATATATTCGATCGGCTTTCCGGTTTATTCAGCTGTGGTGCATTTTCAACACCATGACGACGTTGCTGCTCCTCGGCACCCAATTCACGACAGGCATCCTCACAGGCCAACAGCGCCTTGGTTGCCTCATCCTGGATTTTTACTATATTTCCTTGCCCGGCAAATAGCTGAACATTCCTGATTCGCTCACTGGAGATTTTACTAATATCAACAGCCATACCCTTTTCCTTCCGTTAATCTTCACGCATCGACAGCTTAAGGTGTGGCCTCTTGCAGGTTCTGCGTTAGTGCGGATAAATAAGCCTGAGCTTTTTGTTTCAACTCAGGGTCAGTGGTGCTGTTCACTGTGGATTCAAAGCAATGCAATGCAGCTGAAGTTTTCTTTAACATCAAATTACATTGACCCGCATGGAACAGCGGTCGGTAGTCGTCTTTGGCTAACATAAATGCCAGCGCATATAATTCTGTCGCTTTGTCATAGCGTTTTTTAAGCTGATAAACTGCCGCCAACCCCATGACATAATCAGAGTTATAAAAATCATAAATACTGAGAAAACGGAAAAATGTTTCAGCTTCGTCTAATTTTCCTTGATGATAAAACTCATAGGCATAGGCATAAATCCCCTGCATAGTGGACTCAGGAATGCCGTGAATATCTTTAAATGTCACGCCGTCAAGTAATGCCTGACAAACTTCATCAATATACTTTTCGGCTTCCGCTTCACTTTCAATATCTTGGGGTAGGTTCATATCTTTTGAGTCATTCATTACAAATACCTTTAATGTTATTAACACTCAAATCAGACGTTCCCTATGCAATAAAGCTATTTTAAATTTGATCTATCAGACCTTCTTTAAAAAAACGCTTGAATAACACAGAAAGTTATCAATCCGATTTAACTATATTGTTTACCGACCTAATCCGATTTTTTCTCAGGTGGCTCGCTATGCAGCGCTTGACTAACCACGCTGTTTTCATCCTGCACCTCAATGTCGGTAGCATCGAGTTCCTGGTTTATGCTCTCTAGCGCAGAAGGAAGCGATATACCCAGTTTTTCCAATTCAATTCTCTTCAACCAGATGAGAATATTCATAATATCCAACAGGTCATCATCGCGTATAAAGCTGAATATACTGTTGTTCCGATAAAGCCGTCGCGCTAATGGGATATCTCGTACTACTGGAATCCCTTGTTCTTCAGCATAAGCGATCACCGCCCTGGCCTGAGCATTCTGAGCCTTAACAATAATCAGAGGCAATTCGGCTACCGACGGATCAAAATAGATGCCTAACGCAATATGAGTTGGGTTAGCCATGACCACTTGAGAATTTTTAATACCATTTTTAGTTTCTTCCGATAATATTTCCCGATGTATTTCTTTACGCGCCTGTTTTATCTGCGGGTCACCTTCGTTTTCTTTATATTCTTTTTTAACTTCTTGCTTTTCCATTTTTAGATCTTTAATAAACAGAAAAAGCTCAGTCAGGGTATCCAATAGCAATAGAATTAACGAAGACGCGAGAAAAACAAAAATAAATATAATGCACAACCTTCCCCACTGAGTGATCATTTCTTCCAACTCAGCATGGTAAAGCATAAAAACCTCTCGCCGCCATAGCAGAATAAACGTATAAATTGACGTACCAAAAGCCAATAAATACAACAATGCCTTTACTAATTCTTTTAACGGACGGATACCAAATATTTTTTTAAACCCAGAGATAGGATTAAGATGCGAAAAATTTATTTTTAATGCTTCAGTAGCCAAACGGAATCGACTCTGTAACAAAGAAAGTAACATACCGGGTAATAAACAGCACAGTAATACCGGTATTACCGCGTACAAAAAAAGACGATATAATTCATCTAAATATGCAGATATCTTTATCTCTGATGGTGATAAAAGCACTTTTTGCAGTAAATGCCCCAAAGCGGTCAGACTTGAGAATCCACTAATGGCTAAAGCACCACAGACTAAAACTGCGGCAGCAATCAGGTCTTTACCCTTAAAGCTTTGCCCCTTTTTAGCCGAGTCTCGTACCTTTTTATCTGTGGGTTGTTCTGTTTTTTCTGCCATATCATATTTCCTAATCCAACAACTCAAGAACCGTCGTTAAATAATTCAGGACGCTTAGATTATTATTTAAGAGTAAATATTTTCCCCAACGGAGAAATATCTACCATTGTGACCAGCAACGACGGCACTTCATTTTGGAAATAAAGTAAAAAAACGCTAAATGCGATGATCGACTTTACCGCCAGAGAAAGTGAAAAGGCGTTCAGTTGTGGACAAAACCGGGAGTAAAGCCCAAGAGCCACTTCGCTCAAGAATAAGGTTACCAATACTGGCGACGCCATAATAAATCCCTGGCTAACTAATGTATTGAGCCAGCTTCCCAATAACAGCGGTTCGAAGAGGGAGAAACCTTGGCCGAATGGCATCAGCTTATAGCTATCTGCAAACGATTCGACCAACTTATACATTCCTCCTTGGGAAAGAAACACCATACATACAATGTAATTCAGCAAGGCAGAGAATTCAGATGACTCGATGCCATTGGCTGGATCTATCGTGTCACTGATAGTGGCACCACGCTGGTTATCAATTATTTCCCCAATAATATTAGCAATCAAAAATGGCATGCAAATAAAGAATGCCAATATAACCCCAATAGATAACTCATAAAGGATAATATCCACAATTCCTAGCTGCTGGCGAACGAACTCCCCCCGAGATAAATAAGGCCACAACCCTAAACAAATATAGATAATTAAACTATTTTTAACGACAACGCCATTCAGTAATTTTGTATTGAGAAAAGGTAATAAAAAAAATACCGGAGCAATACGCATATAGGCTAGAGCCAGGGTTATCATTCCTGAATTAAACGTGCCATACAGCGAACTATATAGGTTTAACATTTCCTTATTCATCGACCTTATCCTATCGGTTGGAGAGCGATGGATAAAACCTCCATGGCGTAACTCATCACTTTGTCTGACAACCAGCCAGAGATCATAAATAGTGAGCCGAATACTGCCAACAGCTTCAAACCAAAGGGCAGTGTTTGTTCCTGAAGTTGGGTGACTGTCTGAATCAGGCCAACAAACAACCCTACCACGGTAGCGACTAATACCGGAATTGCTGATAAAACAACAATTAATAGCATCGCCTTGTTACTAGCATAAATAATCTGTTCCATAGGCCGCTACTGTTGCGCAAGTTCTATGTATTGCATTACGAGTCCTTTTGAAATCAAGGCCCAGCCATCCATAGCAACAAATAAGATCAACTTTATAGGTACCGAGATAGTTACTGGACTCATCATCATCATACCCAGTGCCAGTAAAATACTGGAGATAACCAAATCGATCACAACAAAAGGTAAATAGATATAGAAACCAATTTCAAAAGCCGATTTAATTTCACTCAGTGCATAAGCGGGTAATAGTGAGAATAATGTAACTTCTTCTTTCTCTACATCAATCTCATGTTCACTGCGCCCACGTTGAACTGACTCAAAAAATGAAAGCAGTTCTGGATCAGAATACTTTTTCAGATAGGACTTATAGCCACCCAATCCTCCATCAACAAAACGATTAACAGAGTCAACATCAGTCATTTCTACTTTTTGTTCACGTACATAATCGTTAATATCATTAATAACCGGCATCATAACAAATAAAGATAAAAGTAATGCGATACCATTCAAAGCAATATTAGAGGGTATTTGTTGCACCCCCATAGCATTACGAACCATGATCAGAACAATCGATATCTTTAAAAAACAGGTGCCAGCAGCAATAATAAATGGAAGTAACGTTGTTAACGCAACAATGGCTATTAATGGTACATCACTGGGCATAATATATTACTCCAGTGAGCCCATAGTGGCCATTTTTGTTACTTCAAGCCCAAGCACATCATCAATATAAATCAGCTCGCCTTCGGCGATTAGCTGTTTATTCGCATAAACCTTGACAGATTTCTCAGTGTTCTGCCCAAGAGCAAATTGTGAACCAGACTGAATGCTCGACAACTCATTAATTGTTATCGAACGCTGCCCCAGAACAAAAGTTAATGTGATACTGATTGCCGAAACATCAAAAGGAACCAATACCTGCTCCTCCATCATCGTCTCGTCTTCAATATCAATACGTTCGGGTTCCAATTCATTATGTATGACTTCTTCCACAACCATTACTCCATCATCCTGAGATCGGAATCTCGCTATCCGCTTACCGGAAATATCTAACTGCATTAGTAGGTTTTGTATCAGCAATACATCGCGAAGTGCCAATGTATGCAATAAACTGGCACTGATTATGCTGGTACCCAATATCCATTTACTTGCCAGAGGGAGGTGCATAAACCCAGCGATATTAATCGGATGGGGAGCCATGCCAAGTGGTGCTCGTTCAAGCAAAACTCGTCCCAAACGTTTTTCTTGCACCGTAAGCCAAGGCTGCTGAACAATATCGCCGCTGATAACTTCAATATTTAGTGGTACATAACGTCCTGAGAAAAAACGATGATGTTCAATCTCGGCGCTAAAGAGCTGCCGCAATTGCCCTTCACTGATACATTCCCAGGCCAGACTTTCCATCTCTGGCCAAGCGTGGCGGCACCATTCAACCAAGTCAATCAGAGCTGTAATACGCTCTTCTGCTGCACAAAGCTGAAACCTTGCGTATTTCCGCTCCGCAGTTGGTGTAACGGGTAATGCTTGCGGTGCATAGGTCACTTGCTGTTGACTCATACACGCCTGATGGCGTGTAACCCGGCGAAAATTAAACATCACGAGCCTTCTTCTTCATGATCTGGCTGCTGATACCGCTGTTTTCTTTCTTCATCGTCTCGGTGCTCATCGATCACCAACGTCCTTTCGGTTTCCAGTAAATGCTGACTGTCGTCCAAAACTTGCTGAACAGTGTCACTGGAAGTCGTGGCGTGAATTTCCTGTGCTTTAGCCAGTTCAACTCTCACTGAGGAGCCATCATTCCATGAGGTAAATTTATAATTCAGCCCACGCTGCAATTGCCCGACCCTCTCCTCTGGCTGTGGGGTCAATGCGTTGCTGCTATTTGGCGTATTTTCAGGCGTTGCAGCACTCTCTTGCAACGAAGTCGTCCGTGCGTTGTTTACCGTTAGTTGTGAGAACGAACGCCCTTCATCATCGCGAGATGCACTCTTTAAAGTGACATCTTTAATTTCGGCTACAGACTCACCTTTTTCAGTAGAATTAATATCTGGTGTTGATTCTGCTACCGCTAATTCACTCGTTTTGTTGATATTGACTGGCACGCCAAAACTCGATTGAGCCAACCTGAATTCATTACCATTAATGCTTGTTGGTAGAGCGGGACGACTAATATCCGATGCTGAAAGCATTCTGGCTGACTCAGCGAATTGGCCACGATTCTCATTGACACCCGACGAAGTCAATATCGATGTAGTCTCAGGCACAGCGCTCAATGTCGTATCATGCACATTCGGCATAGCGGCCGATGTCGTATCATGCACATTCGGCATAGCGGCCGATGTCGTATCATGCACATTCGGCATAGCGGCCAATGTGGTATCACGCATACCAGACGTAGCTAACGAACTATTGTCATTTTGAATGCCATAAGCTTGAATCAGCGCCTCACGCATCTTTGTCGCAGACAGATCAGTGGCAGCGATTTGTGGCAGTCTCTCACCCAAAATCACTGAACCCAGTGCGCCGGGTCGGATCGTGCTCTGATTCACACCGCCGGGTTCTTCACCTTTATCTAATTTCGTCAGCTTGGGCTGAGTCACGGTTAGATTCTGAGGTATGTTCCTTTCTTCCCGGCCAATTTGCTCATGCAAGCTCTGCCATAATTCTAACTGAGCCCCCATCCCCACCGGCTGCAATGCCACAAATAATGGAGGTGCCGCTAATGCCAGTTCTTCTTGCTTCTTCTTACGCATGGCCTGCATTTGTTGCTGCTCTTTGAGGCGGTTTAACTGCGCATTTATTTTCTTTTTATTGACCTGTTGTTGGCGATCGGCAACCTGATTCGCCGCAGGCAGTAAAGGTGCCGCTTCGTATGGCACTGCATCGTGACTCACAGTACTAACCGCGACGTTCATTCTGGTTCCTGACACCACCATGGATTGATAACTCCTCTATTTCGCCTTCTTGATAAGCGTCTAATTTTAAACGCTGCTTACGGCTTAACCCTTCAAGATAACTTTGGAATTTCACGCACTTCCCATTAAAAGCCGCGATCCGCAGTACACTCCGTTGTTTTTCTGCTTCAAGTTTGGAGAGATCGTTCTCTAATGTTTCCGATTGATACTTCAGTCCGGCAATTTCAGACAAAACGATGGCTTTCTGCCGACGGCTATCAAAGAAAGCGTTACGGGTGAATTCTGCCTGTTGTTCAAATAGCCGGGTTTGCACATGTAAAACCTCAACCCGGGTATGTGTTTCAGTTATGCGTTGGGTGACTTCGAGGATATTTCGGTTAACAACATTTAATTCCCGTCTGGCACGATCCAAACGTCGTTCAATCATCCGTAAGTAGTTTTTACTTTTAAGATATAAGTCCATTCAACGCCTTTTGCGTTTCCTCAAACGGGCTATTCATCGCCATACTTTGGCGTAAGAAGGCCTCAATCTCGCTTTTACGATCCAATGCGCGGTCATTGGCAGGATTTTCGCCACGTTGATATTCACCCAGATCCAGATAAAGTTGAATTTCATCTAAACGAGCCAACATATCGCGCATTTCAGCAGCAGATTTCCGATGGCTGTCAGTGGTTATTTGCGGAAAGACCCGGCTGATGCTGCTCAAAATATCGATAGCCGGATAATGCCCTCGACCAGCCAGTTTGTAGCTGAGATAAATGTGTCCATCTAGAATGGAGCGAATTTCGTCTCCAATCGGATCCGGTTCATCCTCACTTTCCAGCAATACGGTATAAAAAGCGGTAATTGAGCCATTCTGCATATTACCTGGCCGCTCAAGTAGGGAAGGAAGCCGTTCAAATACCGATGCTGGATAGCCGCGGCGGGCAGGTAATTCACCTGCGGCGAGTGCGACATCGCGCAATGCCCGTGCATAACGCGTCATAGAATCGACAAAGAGCACCACATTGCGCCCTAAATCGCGGAAATACTCAGCCATAGCGGTGGCCAATAACGCGGCATTACAGCGTTCAATAGAAGGGCTATCCGATGTGGCATAAACGAGAATAGTAGAGTCTCGTCGTGGAGATGAAGAGAGTTCATGAATAAATTCAGTCACTTCACGGCCACGTTCCCCCACCAAAGCGACAATGCACACATCGGCATCTGAATGGGCAATAATCATATTCATCAATGAGGTTTTACCCGCACCCGCAGAGGCAAAAATACCAAACCGCTGCCCTTTCCCACAGGTCAGCAAGCCATCAACAGCTCTGATGCCAGTAGAAAATTGGCTATTAATCGGATGCCTGAGCGTCATTTCTGGCGGTGGTGAATCGATGCATCGCCATTCTGTTGGCGTCATGGGCGCGGCATCCATTGGCTGGTCACTAAACGAACAAATCGCTTCACCGGAGGCTTTGTAGGCTTTGCCCAGTAAGTGCTCTCCCATCAAGAACTGATAGGCTTTTCCTGTTGGCCGTAGCACGACTTCTAAAGAAAGTCCCTTGGCTCGGCCAATCAGGCTGAGCTGAGTTTTCCCTGAATGAAATCCAATGACCTGCGCTTTTCCGATGATCTCTGCATCCGCAACCGATCGCTCAATAGCACAAACCTCACCAATAAAGACCCCCTGCAAAGGGGCCTCAATCAGTACATCATTAATTCGAGTGGGGTGAGCACAATAGTCAAATAATTTCATGACTTAGTTCATTAGAATTTTATTAATCTGAACGCTACGATCAAAGAACTCTTCAAGGCTGGCACCGAATAACATCGGTTCAGTCAGAGCTTCATCGCGTAAAATACAGCTCATAATCAAGCTATTATCATTTATCTGTAATGCTGGCTGTCCAGGCATAAAACAGGATGTCTGGTATTCCAGAATCGAGTTAAGCAAGGGAATACTGGCAACTTCGATTCGAACCGGTTCATATTCAGAAATAACAGTCCATAAAATGACGTCATCGGTTTGCATATCAACATTAATTGGCGGCATATTATCCAGCTCAAGTTGAATTGTTGAATGACAATCAAGCTCGGCATTAATTAAATCATCACGTCCAACGGACTGAAGAAATTCGTTTAACATCTCAATAAATCGGTATTTCATTTGCAACTCCACTAGATGGTTTTTATGACATTTATTTTTACTGATTCGGAAATTTCGTTGAATGAAATCACTTCAAGATCCGGATAGCGGCCTTCTAATATTTTTTTGACAAAACGACGAATATCAACTGGAACCAATACCGTGATATCTCGTAATGAAACATTTAAATCACTGGTAGCGACGGAGAAATATTGAAGAATATTCTCTGCCTTCTCGGGTTCGAGATTTAAAAATGTCCCGCCCGAAGATTGACGAATACTCTGGCGAATAGTGTCTTCAATATTGCTGCCTACCATCAAAACATGCATTACATTGCCGATAGAAAATTTATCAGAAATATATCGACTCAATGCGCTTCTGATATGCTCAACCAGCATTAGGGGATCTTTTTCTTTTGGTGCCCATTGAACTAAAGCCTCCAAAATAAGCTTCATATTACGTATCGATATTTTTTCCACCAATAACCGTTGGAAAACTTCTGTTATTTTTTGTACCGTTGCATGTCGATAACACTCTTTCAGAAGTTCTGGATATTTAACTTCTAAATCATCTAGTAGATTTTTTGCTTCCTGAATACCAAAAAACTCATGAATATGACGTAATAGTAATACGCTAATACAGTTAGTCATTTCTGTTATATCGTCGCACAAGTTAACATCCAGAGATTTTGCTTTGCTTTCATCTTTCTGGTTTATCCAGGTACTGACCGAACCATTGTTATCATTAACAACAGTAACATCAAATCCCAAAGCATCCAGCTCTTCTGCTGCCCCTACAACCTTAAAACTATCAAACTGAATAGGAAAATCACCCGCAGGAATTTCATTAATCAGTATAATGATTTTATTATTATCTACTGTAGGAGAGTAGTTAATCGCAACATCAGGAATTCGGTAGCCAAATTTAATAAATATATCTTTTTTTATTCGTAATGAGAAATCTCGTGACTCAAGAGATTCTTTATGATTTATGGATACAGAAACAATAATCGGTAATGTTTCCGGAATAAAATTATCGATATCATTCTTTACTCTGGTTGTCTCACCTGATATCGCATCATTGGGAATATTTTCTCTTTCCTGTGTCGAATGATCAGAGTCTTTATTACCTTTTTTACCCTGATAGAAACGATAAAAGTAGAGCGAGAATAATAAACCAGCCAGTAAGAGGAAAATGAACGTTGGGAAGCCAGGTAAAAATCCAATAGCACAGGTTATAATCGCAGTGACTAATAAAGAAAAATCATTGTCGAATAATTCAGCGACAATATTCTCACCTAGATTCTTATCATTTCCGCCCACTCGGGTAACAATAAATCCGGCGCTAATAGAAATCAGTAATGCGGGAATTTGTGCCACCAAACCATCGCCAATAGTCAGTAAAGTGTAGCTACTCAACGCGGTGGACATGTCCATTCCCATCTGAGCAACACCGACTGAAATACCACCAATCAGGTTAACAAAAATAATAATGATGCCGGCTATTGCATCACCTTTGATAAACTTCATTGCACCATCGAAAGAACCAAATAGCTGACTTTCCTGCTCTAACTCACCACGTCTGATTTTCACCTGGTCATTATCAATGATGCCCGAACGCGCATCGGCATCAATACTCATCTGCTTGCCCGGCATAGCATCCAGAGAGAAACGGGCAGCAACCTCTGCGATACGCTCCGAACCTTTGGTTATCACAATAAATTGCACAACAGTGACGATAGCGAAAACAACAATCCCGACAACCAAGTTATCTTGAATAACAAATTGGCCAAATGTTGCGATAATATCACCAGCATCAGCCTCAAGCAGAATTAATCGACTGGTACTGATCGATAAAGCCAGGCGAAATAATGTGCTGATAAGCAAAATTGATGGGAATGATTTAAAGTTAAGGATCTTAGTAATATAGAACGAGCCCATAAAAATGAGCACGGATATCATAATATTTAGACCAATCAAAAAATCGATAAGAAATGTTGGTAATGGAACAATCAACATGGCAATAACCGTCACCATGACCAACAATACCATCAGTTCCGGTTTATTACGTAAACTCAGAAGTAACCCTGTTATTTTATTCATTTCTAATGGCACCTTGACAATAGACTTCTCTAGCCAGTTCTTCTTCTCTCTGTTTTACTCGACTCATATAATCTTTGAGTAAATCAATTAGATCATTTCTTAGCTCTAAAGAAAAAAACAAATCAACAGATATCGTTGAAAAACCTGTAATTAACATCTGTATAAAAATAGCTTTAGTCTCTAGCGTTGTAACAGAGAAAAAATTCTCAATAAATTCACTCAAAATTCTTTCGTAATCATCAGCATTCCGGATGCCGGTAATGAATATTTTTGCCAGGGCTGTCTCATTCCCTTTATTTTTATCAATTAAATCTGATCGTATTATTTTTTGCAGGAACATAAATTCCGCAGAATGTAGTTCACGTAAACTACCTACCCGACGAAATAAATTACCAAATTCGATAACATTGATGTTACCCGTCGGTATTGCTTGTAAATCACAAGCTAACGCGCGGGTAAGATAACGCAGCATCACTTCTCTCTGTTGCCCATCAATTTCATCAACCCACTGTTCATAAATATATATAGTCGGGCCGTCATAGCAAATAAACTCACGATAGATATTCCTCAACTCACTTGAGGATTTTTTTAACGATGAAGAAAACAGCCGTGCCGACAATGCGACATTAACCCCAGCCTCAGTTCCACGATCAATATCTTCTTCCTGTAACTGCGATTTTAACTCGTTGAGTGCTTTGAGTATTTTCTCGGTCAGTTTTTTTCTGCGCAGTAACTCAAAAATAGCCATCAACATATCGCTGGCATCGGGAAAATATTGAGCCAAATAAGAACGTAACTGTTTAGGCGTCATTACCTCACGATTAAATACTTTCTCAATGTGACTGATTTTCTCGTCGGCATTATCATCAAGAATCCTGTCGGTATACAGCGAGCTCTCTTCACTCTGAGATCGTAATTCTTTGCGTCGATTAAATTGCGATGCCAGCATTGCCATAGAGGCATACTCGCTGGTGTTATTGATAACACCTTGCCCACGCAATGTTTCCTCAGCATCATCTAGAACTTCTGGCGCTTCGCCACCTTTATCCCGTTGAGCCACCAAATAGCGAGAGTTTCCTCCTAAAGGACTTATTGCCATGTGCGACTCATATAGGTTTGCAGTAATTTGACCGAAGCCTGCAACTGCTCATTTTTATTGATAATTCGATCGCTTAAGCGATCTTTTTCGGAGAACTGTCGTCCATCCCAGCTCTCAGATTCATTTAACAAGCGTGGTTGAATAAGGAAAACACGGATCATTTTTTGTTGATTACTACTACGATAACTAAATAACCGCCCCAAATAAGGGATGCTACCTAGCAGCGGAATCTTTTCATCACTTTCTTCTAACTGATCACGAGTATAACCACCAATAAGCAAGCTGCTATCTTTCGCAATACGCGCTACGGTGCTGATATTGGTTCTATTGACGATAGGTAAACCGCCAATTTGATCAACATCATTACTGCCTGCGCGTCCAGGACTACCGTCCTCAATATTAACGTCCATCTCAACCTGATCACCTTGAGAAATTCGCGGTAATACGCTGACCATAGTGCCGTATGTCACTTGCTCAAGTTTAGCGACCCGTTCGCCTTCCAGGCGAGCATAGAAACTTGAATTATTATCGAATAACGCAGGAATATTTTCCTGGGTCAATACAATCGGGCGAGACACTATTTGCGCATCACCGGTGCGGCTTATCGCATCCACTCGAGCCAAAAACTTGGCACTATTTGATAATGTGCTTTGGTTAAAAGCAATGCCGCCGCCGCCGGCTTTGAGATCACCGATACTCCAACGAACCCCGACTTCATCAAGCTTTTTCTTGGATATATCAATAATCCACAATGAAAGCTCTACCTGCCGGCGCGAAGAGTCCAAAGCTCTCACCAATTGATGTATATAGCGAGTTTGCTCTGCAGAGCCAGTCACCAATAAACTGTTACTGTTTGGATGCGCAACTACCGCAAACTTATCGCTATTCTCACCACGATTTATTCCAACGTTATTGGCGGTTAAATTCTTCACCGAAGGCGGCTTGGGAAAACCTTCCTCGATTTGATGTTCCGCCGTATCTCCGCGCGGCACTACAGTGATTTTATTACCCGGAATACCGTTCTCGAATAAAGAATTAATCACCGAGACCATGCCCGGTATGGTAATTGTTTGGCCGCGCTGAGTGTAAACACGATCATTGACTGATGAATGTTTCAGTGGAATAACCGTAACGTCGCGACCAGCCGTTTCTTGCATCTGATTCTGTTCATCAAGATAGTGAGCGGCAGCAGTAACCAGCTCTACATACATCGGCGGACCCGATACATAAATCACCGAGCTCTTATTTTGTGAACGAACGGGGAACCGGGAATCGTAAATCCCCGCAGTTTTAAGATAATTGATCAATTCATTCCAACTTGTTGAACGAGTGCTGATTAGCTGGTTCCGAATTTCACTATTATCGTAAATATAAATACTTGCTCCATCGTCATACCAGACTAATGCGGTACGACGGGCCAACGATTTGAACATTTCAGCTGGCTGAGAGAGATCAAAATTACCCGTGACCTTCTTCTGCAGCGCAGTTTTGCTGAGAATAATAGGTTTCCCTAATCGGGATGAGACCGCATCAAATACCTTGGCGATCGGAACATTGTTAGCGACGAACGAATCCAAGCTTTTTTCTTGAGCGACGGGGGTTGCAATCATAATTTCCCCTGAGGCAGAGGAAACGTAACCAGTCAGAGCAACTGTAGATAGCAACATCGCTATTTTAATGTGGACGAAAGGATTACCTTTCATATAAATTCATCTCCAGGCGTCTGATCTCTGATGGGGTAAGACCAAAGTTTTTCTTAATATCTAACGTAAAATGAGATGCCGAGCAGTACCCACAGCTCAGACCAACATCTAATATTGACATATCGCTTTCGATAAGCAGTAATACCGCCGTAGCCGTACGCCAACTCATCATTTTTTTCTTGGCTGATGAATTGAAATTTTTACGGCAAAGAAATCTAAAGTAAGGTGATGACAACCCATATTTCTTACTTAGCTGCTCAACTTTAATATGTTCTCCATTGGCAGACTGTGAAATAAGATAGCGAAACATCCCATAAGCTTCGTATTTTCGTAAAATAGCCAATAACGGGGAGATATTATTTTTACTCCCCATGACTTCATCAATAAGCAGGTCACTTACCGATAATTTATTGGTTTCAGGGCTTACATAATCCATCGGTAACGTAATAAAATCACTCATTTTAATTTCACGACCATGAGTCATATTATCTTTAGTACCAGTTTTATATTTTGCTTCATCAAGCGTTGCGAGTATCTCGATGGCGCTAAATATTGGTATACTCGTGATATACCAACTACCGGATAGTGGATCAAGTTCATCTAACGATGGTGTAATAATTACCGCAGGGGAAACAATCACATTATTACATCTATCTATCATAGAAGAATGTAATAATTTTGCATCGTTTGTCTCAGGCTGGACATAAACAACCATGCATTCTAGCGTTGGAAGATACTCTTCAACCTCTGTTTCTTTGTTTATTAGCATATTCATCACTAGGCATACCTTAGTTATTGATTGCCAGTTTCATCAACCGCCAAGTTTCTGAATAAGAATCTAACGAAAGTTCACTCCTCGCTCTACAGAATTAGATGGAAAAAAATCCACCTCTTATGAATATAGGTTTCTTTAATATCAGGTCTAGGAGAGTCAGAGTTATTCCGAATAAAATTATTTTGAATGATTAATAATAGCTCTATTGCAAGGGTAGGCGGCAAAATGACATATCCGTATGCCACTGATATACCTAAAGCCATCCCTGAGACAGGATCTATTCTAATGGATAATATGAGTACTGAACTCTACATAATAAAAATTGCCTTCGGGCCAATGGCGGGTACTGAACTGTTGGTCAAGCCCAACTTCTGCCAGATCGTCGTAGCCCCGGGTATCGAATACGAAACAGTGACGGAGGAAGACTCCGAGTTAACAACCTATTCTTTACCGACTGATGAAGGTGAGTACAAATTTACACTGCATCGTCAAAGCGATAGTGAGGATTTACCTGGTGGCCTATATGCCATATTGGAAGATAGCGAGAAACGACATGAACGTATTGATATCGTTTTTCATACTCTATTATTTGCTGACAATTTTCCGATACTGATTAAACCAGTCAATGATGAGTGGCACTACAATTCACAGGTATTACCTGCGGATAAGCATAACCCAACTCTCATAGAAAATCTGGAATTGTCAGAGAAAGTAAGAAAAAATAAATTAAAGCCGCTTCCCTGCTTGGTGATTTTTATTTTGTTGATTGCCGGTCTCTTTGCCTTTATTTTGGCCAGTGGAGATAAGGACTCGCAAAAAATCATTACACTTTCAGAATTATTAGCCGGTAGCTCGGCTCCCTTGACGATACTTAATTCAGGTGAGAATACGAGTTTGATACTGGCGAAAACACAGCGGGATATGGATTGGGTTTCTCAGCGATTGATCACTGAGAGTTATTCAGGACAAGCTACAACTAAACTTATTCATAGTTTTGAGAAAGAATTGGAAGCCTTAGTGCAAACAAGTACAGGTTCAGTACTTAAAGTTGATCTCACTACGCCATGCTCTCCCTTGGTTAAGCTAGTCAGAAGGATTAATAACCAAACAGAAATAGAAACGATTAAAACCACTGTGCGGTCAAAACTAAAATGTGCCAACCAGATTGAGATCAAAAGCTATGACAGAAAAGATATTCTTGACGAAGCGATTAATGGTATAAAATCCAATAACATTCCTTTCAAGTTAATTAATGACAGTAAAAAACCGGTCATTATTGTTAACACCGACCTTAATGATAAGCAGTTTATGTCATTAATTAAATTTGTAACCGAGTTTAATCAGAATTGGGGCGATAACTATGTTCAGTTCTCAATTTCATTAGCTACCGATTATCTGGCAGGAAAATCATTTTTGAATAGTCAAAGTGGTTATATCTTGTTAGACAATAATCATTGGTATTTTAAACAATAAATTAACCTCTATATTTATCACTGGAGAACATCATGGCATCAGACCCACTAACACTTCCATCTAAAAGTTGGGACCTATCTAATTATGAAAAACCTACTGCAACAGGTGTAGGTAATAATTTCCTACTTGATAAAGCCAATATATTTCATGCCCCTGTAGTAGGGAAAATGGAGGCTCTCGCCGCGGCAGAGAAAGAAATGGCAGATAATCCAACGGATCCGGTGGCAATAGTAAAATTTACCCAGCTATCCGCAGAATATAATGCCTTACGTAACATTCAATCGAATACGGCAAAAAACCTGAAAGATCTGGTTATGACCCTTATTCGTAATACCTAATATCTCTGCGGCTGATAGTCAGTCAGCCGCTATTTAACGTTGAGGTTTTCATGTCTTATTTTATCAATTTTTTGCCGATTAAAAGCGTAATCTCTGCCGCTGAAGAAATTTCAGCCGTAGGTACAGCATCACTTGAAGAAAAAGTGAAAAATTTATTCTCTCAACAGGCCGTAACCAGTAGCCAGGAAAAAGCTGCGCTTGAAGACTGGGTTACTCACGGTAATATTACCAACCCGGCAGAACTGCTGGCTTACCAAAAACGCCATAATGAGTATACCACTACCATGACGTTCGCCAGTTCTCTTACCCACAAAGCCGTTTCAGCGGTAGAAACACTGATTAAGTCTCAATAATTATGCAAATCATACGTGCACTGTTATTTGCCGGTTCAACGTTATTGTTAACAGCTTGCGATAAACAAAATTTATTGACTGAACTGGATCAGCGACAAAGTAATGAAGTCCTGGCTACGCTACAACAAAATGGTATTCAAGGTACCAAACATGAGAATGGCAAACTGGGCTTTTCTATCAATGTAGCAAAAAATGACTTCATTGCCGCCGTAGATTTACTCAAGCAATATAATTTGCCGTCAAAAGATGCGGTTGAGATTATTCAAGCTTTTCCCGGTGATTCACTCGTAGCCTCACCTCAGGCTGAACGAACACGCCTGTTATCATTAATTGAACAGCGGCTTGAGCAATCCATTACGACTATTCCTGGTGTGGTTAACGCTCGGGTACATGTCAGTTATCCATTATCGACAAATACTAAAGTGACTCAGCCACAGAGTATCTCCAGTCTGGTCACTTATGCTGGTAGTGAAGATACTAAGATCTTGATGAGTAAAATCAAACTGTTCCTTAAAAACAGTTTTTCAGATAGTACTTACGATAATGTTTCTGTCGTAATTGTCGAACGCCCTATTATTCAACGTATGGTGGCTTCGAGTACTCAATCAAATAATTCAATATCCAAGATTATACCCCTGGGTATTGCTGGTATAGGTTTGCTTGTTGCTGTTATTTTCTTTTTCCGTCGATCTATTTTTGTTGCTGGTACGAAAAAGAATATACCTACACAAGCGCCCATTGAAAGTGATAAATCCAAGTAGGTATTGATATCATGCAAGATCTACAAATATTGTTGTCACCTGGTAGCTACTTTCATCACGATCATATGAATCGCCCTTATCATGGCCTTTCGGAAATGTTACAAGCAATTCAAAACCAGTATTTGATAGAGAAATTTCAACTTCCACTACCAGAGAAAATGACTAGCAACCTTCCCCCGATGATTAAAAAGTCGTGGGGAAATTTGCGTGAAATAGCCTGGGGACTAGGATTACTCTCACTAGATACAACACATTGCCCCTATTTTTTGAGCCCGGCTGATGTTGAGATGAGAAAGTATGTTTTAGCAGAAACTCGTAGCACTTTGTTGATGGCAGAAAAAATTAGTACTGTGACCCCCAATCATATTGTTGCTGCGGGCGCAGTTCAGATAATCGATTTGATTTCTCTATTTGATCCCATGCTAAAAAGCAGATCTGAATATATGTTCAGTAATCAGGTAAGAAGATTATTGGGTTCATTTTACTTTCCACGTCAACCTTACAATGTCGTAGAAAAGGTATGTCACTATGTCGGCAGATAATAACCTCCTGGCTCATAAAGTAGCACAGGAAAAAGTATTAATAAAGAACACCGTAATAAAGGCAGATGATTATCATCGTCGTATTATTAGTTATGCTAAAAAATAAGCTAAATTGTATTTTCAGCAAGCCTGTAACGACGGTGAACATATCAAGAACCAGTCACAACAGCAGGGTTACGAGGCTGGTATTCGGTTGTTTTTAAAAGACTTAATATCATCACTGAGCCACTATCAACATGCCTATCATCAGGCCGTTGGCGAAACAGAAAAGCGGTTGAAACACAAGTTAGTTGAAATATTTAGCGACCCAAGAACCGTCGAGATTGTCGCAGAACATTTCGCTAATATGAATACTCATCATTCTGCTCTAGAAATATACGTACCAAGTAAATATTACGAAAAAGTAAAATCAACATTTAAAGACAATGAGGAAATAAAAATAGAAAAAAGCCATCGACAGCATCTCTTACTAAAGACAGGTGACAAGATTATAAATTTCAATCCTGATAGTAGCCCAAATCAGGTATTAAGCAGCATTTTTTCACCTATTGCATCTCATCAACTAACTGTTGAGAATGTTAAAAAATATAAAGAATTAAAAAAAATAATTTCAAATACGCTACTAAAGGAATGCGTTAAAAATGACAATAATTAATAATTACTCTACATCACTACCTATTTTAGATTCATCTGTAACCACAGTGACTCACAAATCTAAAAGTAATGATGATATTAATAAAATAATAAAAAATTTAACTGATACGCTGAAGAATGATAAAAACATCAATATAAAAACAGCTATCCAATACATCCATGAGCATCTAAAAGGTATTGATCAGAAAAGTAGTAATCAGATCGTAAGCGAATTTTTTTCACAGCTAAATAGCTCAACCGATACGAATGATATCACTTTATTAAAAGAGGTTATTTCACCGGCATATACCCTATACACCATCACTAAAAATATCACTTCAGAGTACTTAAATAAAATTTTAAATGAATCATCGAACTTTGATGATGATGACGACGAAAAAGAAATTTATAGATAACAGAATATGAAAAATACACTATATATAATACTTTCCATCTTCACCTTTCTGGCAACTTTATCGCCCGCTTCGGCCAGTTATCTTATTCAAGCCTCTAAACGGTGGAACATTCCCCCTATAATTCTTGAGGCTATTATCAACAAAGAATCTAGCTGGAAAGAGAAAGCACTCAATAGTAACAAGAATGGTAGTCACGACTTCGGACTCATGCAGGTCAACTCTATTCATATTGCTTCATTGAAATCAGCCGGAATCATCACCAGCAAACCTATGCTTCTAGACCCTTGCAATAACATTCATGCAGGTGCTTATTTACTCAGTCTAAAATTTAAAAAATATGGCTATAGCTGGAAGGCCGTTGGAGCTTATCACTCCGAAACCCCATATCGGCGAGATAAATATGCGGATGATATAATGAAAACAGTGAGTTCTGGCGCTGACTTTTCAAAGCATAAAAAGCGTATTTTTGGTGTGGAATTATAAAATTCCTTTTCTTATCCTAGTATTTATGTCCAATCTCATTTTTATATTCACGTTCATTAACGCCATTTTTAACACTGAAATATCAACCATCTAATTTCAAATACTATTAATATATATGCGGAATAATCTCTATAGGAATGGAGATTACTCTTCAATTGATATAGACCGTTAGACTTATAGAATTTTATATCGTTTAATACTCCCCAGAAAATACTACACCTGGTAACGAATAAATTTATATAAGGAAACGATGATATGCATACAGCTAAAATCTCACGACTTAATGGAAATATAATTTTCCATCCATTGCAAAGAACGTTATCAATGCATAAGAAAGAAACTCGTCTTTCTGAAAATGAGTCTCGACTTCTTCAGATGTTATTAGAGAGAACGTGTGAAAAAAAAGAAATAATACATACTATTTGGGAATCTCGCGGCATTATTGTAACGGATAGCAGTTACTACAAGTTAATTAAGCAACTGAGATATTCGTTTTCAAACATCGGTGTTGAGGAAGATCCAATTATGACCCTCCCTCGTATTGGCGTCAGATATGTTGGAACACAAGAGATCATTGAACCCGAAGCGGCCAGTTCTCATAGCCATGGGAGTATTTCTGTAAAGACCCGCTCTTTAAAAACGCTGGCAACCTCGCTGCTGCTTGTAGCTGCAACCATATTTATTTTTGACTACGTCACTATATGAGAGTTATAGAATGATTTTTTTAATGTAACAAAGCATTTCCATATCAAGCTAGGGTTAGTGCTCTTAATGGCTTTTATCCTAAATGGATGTTCAATAACTCAAGGCGGAAATTCGAATAATTATGCAATCACTATTGAAGGGAGAGTTTCTTCCTTCGCTAAGGATATTCCTAATAACTCTAATGTAATTATCACTATTAGTAGAAAAAAACCTCAATCTAATAGTAGCTTAGTTATTCAAGAATTTGCCTTTTTAACGT
The DNA here is from genome assembly GCF_000754815.1 of Yersinia ruckeri ATCC 29473. Lineage (GTDB taxonomy): Bacteria > Pseudomonadota > Gammaproteobacteria > Enterobacterales > Enterobacteriaceae > Yersinia > Yersinia ruckeri. The sequence goes on along the minus strand of NZ_KN150747.1, from coordinate 1,479,654 downwards.
CAAAGAGCGCGCAGGCACATCACTTTCGTTTTAAAATGTCAGATGATATTTTGTTATCCGAACAGCAAGTTTATCTAAGTGCCCGGATAGAAAAAGAGGATGAATTACAGATGATGAGTGATAATATAATCACTGTAGATATTAGTAAGATTGACGAAAATAAAAAAATCATAAAAAACATACTATTAACTGTTACGCCATCCTAATGTGTTACTGACACGGCCAGATTGGATGTCATCCTGCACTAGAGAATTAATATGCCCACGCCTTCGAAACTTAATATTATTGTCGCTGAGGATGAATCCTTAAGTCGTGTGGCACTAAAAGCCATTCTAGAGAATTACCCTTTTGATAATAGGGATATTACCCGACCGTTAATTTATAGCGATTTTACGCTAGATGTCGTTGGTAGTACGGAACATGCTGCTGGATTAATAAAATTATTAAAAGATCATAAAGTTGATTTATTATTGTTAGATTATGCTTTGGCACCGTCCCCTGAGGCGTTTCAGCAGCCAAACATCCCGCTAGATGGCATTACATTACTAAAACGTATACTCAAGATTCAACCTGACTTAAAAGTGATCGTGCATACTGCTCACAATAATCTTTCTGTTGCGAGGATCGTCTACCAGGCTGGTGCACATGCTTTCGTCAATAAAAGTGGCAACATACTGGAGCTGTTTTTTGCTATTACACATGCTGCACAGGGTAAAAAATATTTCCCTGCAGATCTCATGGGTAATCTATCCGCAGGGAAAAATGACTCTGTTAATAATCTTTCCGAACGCGAGACTGAAGTTCTCCGCTTACTACTATCAGGGTTAGATCAGAAGAATATTGGTCATCAACTGAATATAAGTTTTAAAACTGTTTCAAATACCAAGATACGAGCTTTTAAAAAACTGGGCATCACCTCTAATGCAGATTTTTTCAAATATGCCAATGAAATCGACTTATAAATTAATATTTTTATTTTCACTGAATTTATTTTCATTGGAAATTCAGGCAGACAATAAAATCAGTTTGACTCCTGAGGAACAGCGTTATATCCAGGATAACCCTGTTATCACCTATAGTGTTGAGCCACATAACTACCCTATTGAGTCAATTAATGCTTCAGGCATACACACTGGCTTAACGAGAAATTATATCAATTTGCTTTCGGAAATTACCGGAATAAAATTTCAGTTAGTCCCAAGTGAAAACTATGTTGAGTCATACAGTAATTTAAAGAGCGGTAAGGTTAAGTTACTCACTAGTACATCCGAAGACTATCCTAAAGCTAATGGATTGATTAGTACCATTCCTTTTTTTTCCGCATGGCCAACTATGGTAAAACGGAGTAAAAGCACTTATTTATATACTCCAGATGATATTAACGAAGGCTATGTTAGCATTTCTGACAACTTGTCTTTAATCAATTGGTTTAAAGAGCAATATCCAAATATTACCTACAAAATCATGAAGTCACCCGCTACAGCGATTGAAAGTGTCGCTAAAGGCAATGCTGCGGCGGCCATTGTTCTTGCTCCGCATGCCACCTATAACGTTAATTTACTGTATCAAGGGGTTTTGAAAATTTCCCGACCATCCGGGAAAAAAATCCCTCTCGTGATGAGCACCAAGCCAGAGGATAAAATTCTGGTGGATATCCTGAACAAAGTGATAACGTCGATTTCTGCTCAGAAACAAAATGATCTTGCATCAAAATGGATTATTCCAATTGATGATGTCAAAAAAAATAATGAATTAATAAAATTAATTTCATTTTCTGCTCTTTTTATCTTATTCATTATGCTTATTTACACTATAAGAAATATCAGAAAGCTAAAGAGTGAGCTTCATAGCATTGCAGATAAAAACACGCTAGAAATATCCGTCATGTCCCATGAATTGCGGACGCCACTTATTGGTATTCTTACCGCATGTGAAGATCTATCAAATAAAATATCTGTCACTGCCCATAAAGATCGTTTACTTAATGTTATACATGTGACGAAGTCATTGCTTGATAATCTTGATCTATCACTCGATTATGCAAAGATCAATGCTAAACAGGTACAAACTAATCCTCATCCGCATAATCTATCAGATATTTGTGATACGACAGTCAAATTATTCGCAAGTTTTGCTGAGAAACATAAGACAAAAATAAAAGTCAGCTACTTGTCACCAGAATTTTTCATGCCGCATCTGATTGATTCACAACTAATTTCGCAAGCTCTGAATAACATTGTCAATAACGCGATAAAACATACACGCTCGGGTATCGTGCTGATTGAATGCTCTGTTGTTCGTGTTGATGATAGAGATAAATTTTCAATTGAGATTACAGATACCGGTGTTGGTATACCTGCGGAGACGCTTGAAAAGCTATCTGAGCCTTATTATCAGGGTCAACAACCCACGAGTAATGAATCAGAAAACTATATCCCTAAAGGTACTGGGCTAGGTCTGTTTGTTGCCAAGAAAAATATACATTTGATTGGTGGAAACCTGGTTATATTCAGTAAACAGGGTATAGGTTCTCGGGTAAAAATAGTGTTCCCTATTATGCCGGCTCATTATGCAATACAAGAGCGCTTCCCTAACCATTTATTGATTATCATGCCTGAGGGAACCGCGCAGGCAGATATTGATGATATTAAAGATCTCCTTAATCCCTGGGGCGTTGTTCCTCGAGTGCAGTCATTTTCCACCGTGACTGAAGAGCATGCACTCTTTATGCAACCCAATTTCAATAATACTCTGTGGATTTTGAGTAATAGAAATAACGAACAACGAAAGTTATCCAACGCTCCTATTTATGCCTCGGAGTTTTTCCAGGCTATTTTGTCGCTAACCAATAGCCACAGAGATGAAAACCAGATCACACCGGTTACCAATACAAAAGACTGTGTAAAATTACCCCTTCCCGAAGGGACTAGATTGTTGATAGTAGAAGATGAGCCGTTGCTAAGAGCGGTTCAAAGCGAAATGTTTACTTCCATGGGCTTTATTGTAGACGCGGCGGCCGATGCTCAAAGTGCGTATAAAAGCTGGATTCAATATCAGCATCCGATGATTATTACCGATTGCCGTCTTGATAACAGTGACGGTTTTGAGCTAGTACTGCATCTGAGAAAGTTAATGCAAAATAATAGCGAGTCGGTGCTTATCATTGGACAATCAGCTTCATTGAAAGATGACGATTATATGCGTGCCAAAGAAGTGGGCATGAACCATATCATGCGTAAACCAGTATCGGTTAAAACATGGCATTCGTTAATCATTGAACATTTTGGTAACAGGAGCGCTTAAAATGCATAGCCCCGAATTAGTTGCTGCATTCCACGTTGCCATACATGACTACTCAACCAGCATCCAAAATGCTCTGGCAGCCGCAGATCTCAAAAAAGCGCAACATATAAGCCATAAGGTATTGGGGTTATGTCAGATTTTTGATCGCCCTGACCTCGCCGAGTTATGTGAGTCACTTGAGAATGCAAAGTCTCTATCCAGTGCCTCTATTGAGTTAGAAAAATTGCTGGCAAGAATGCAGTGAGCTTTTTGCCCTCTCACTATGAGTATTTGAGATGTTGCTGGCTATAGTGTAAGTATCACACTTAAAAGAACCATTCACTTTTAGAGATCTTCCGACATACTGACTATGTCCCTTTGAGGAGATCGCTATGTGTAGTGGATCACAAAATCAGGACACCGGAATAACCTGTCTCCACTTTTCTTCATGCAGGCAAGGCGGTAAACCACCGTTGTTCGTATGAGGGCGATAAACGTTGTAATAACCATTTATCCACTGGTTTATATCGCGTACTGCATGGCTAAAATCACTATAACCACCTTTCGGAAGCCATTCACTTTTAAGGCTGCGAAAGACTCTTTCTATCGGCGAATTATCCAGGCAATTCCCTCTGCGACTCATACTTTGCATTACCCCATCACGCCAGAGTAATTTCCTGTATTTATTGCTTTTATATTGAACCCCTTGATCTGAATGAAACAGCAGACGGCCATCACGAGGTCGTGTTTCCAGAGCGTTACGCAAAGCCCGGCACACCACATCAGCATCAGCGGTTAATGAGAGGGCTGAACCGATAATCCGGCGTGAATATAAATCAATAACAAGCGCGAGATAGCACCATCTGTCCTGCAGGCGAATAAAACTGATATCACCACACCAGACGCGGTTTGGTGTGGCGGGGTTAAACTGCCGGTTCAATAAGTTTGGTAATGCCGGACTGTTGTCTTCATTTACCCGGTAGCGATGTTTAACAGGCTGGCGACTAGTCAGCCCGCATTCCTGCATCAGTCGTCGCGCCAGCCATCGACCTGCATTAACGCCACTCTGGCGCAATATCTGACTGATTGCCCGACTACCTGCAGCACCACGACTGAGAGTCATGGAATTCTCTCACCCGACTTCGTAATTCAATTCTTTGTGCATTTTCAATTCTTTGTGCATTAACAGGACGCTTTACCTGCGCGTAATAAACGCTACGGTGAATACCGAATAAATGACAAAGGATCTGCACAGGCCAACTTTGCTTTTAGCCGTGTGATTAGCGCGATAACTTTCCGGGGGCTTCGCTCATCAGCACGGCAGCCTGCTTTAGTATTTCTTTTTCCATCTCAAGACGCTTTATCTGTGCTTTAAGCTGCTGAATTTCGCGTTGTTCAGGAGTAATGGCATTGCCAACGGGCTCAATACCTTGAATTTCCTGCTTATACAGCCGTATCCATTTGCGCAAATGGTCAGGGTTGAGTTCGAGCGCCTGAGCGACTTCCCGTACATCTCGCTGGTATTCAACAACCTGTTCGATAGCTTCGAGTTTGAACTCTGGGGAAAATGTGCGTTTAATCCGACGATTTTTGATCATGCATCACCTCACGTTCACTGTTTTAACATTAACAGGATTTCGAGGTGTCCTGAATTATTGATCCACTACAACCGGTGATTCAGGGGCGAACTGAGGCAGCAGAACGCTATCCGCGATACGGCTTTAAGAAGTTGTTTCAGGTGCTGCGCAGGCAGGGTCACCGCTGGAACCATAAACGGGTTCACCGAATTTATTGTCTGTTGAAATTAAATTTTCGTCGTAAGGGAAAACAACGTCTGCCGGTGCGTAATCCGGCACCACTGGCAACACCGGAGCAACTGAATCAGAGCTGGTCAATTGATTTTATGCATGATGCATTGGTCTGTGGCAGACGATTCAGGACGTTCAATGTCGTGGATGACTTTAACCGCGAGGCTCTGGCGATTGAAATTGACCTGAATATTCCGGCGCAACGGGTTGTGCGTGTGCTGGACAGGATCGTGGCAAATCGTGGATATCCGCTGAAAATGCGGATGGATAATGGGCCGGAACTGATATCACTTGTTCTGGCACAATGGGCTGAAGAACATGACGTGATGCTGGAGTTTATTAAGCCCGGTAAACCGACACAAAATGCATTTATCGAACGTTTTAACCGAACTTACCGGACAGAAGTGCTGGATTTTTATCTGTTCAGGACACTGAATGAAGCACGGGAAATCACGGAGCGCTGGCTGAATGAATATAACAGCGAGCGACCTCATGAATCCCTGAATAACCTGACGCCGGAAGAATACCGGTTGATGGCTGAAAAACCGGAAATCTCAAAAAGTACGTGGAACTAAAATGGGTGTACTTACATCCAGACGACATGCTGCGCTGAGATATTTACAAATTCCCAGTGACTGCGACTCTAGTTTTTAATTTCCAGCCGGATCTGAATTTACAGTCTAAAATAATGAGCTACTCACTAGGTATTTATGATTTTCCTTGGCAACTACTTAGACTTTATGTTCTGTAACACTTGTAGTTATCGCTCTTTGGAGGAAAGTCATTGGTGTCTAATCTAGGTATCAATAATTTAGAGTTATAATCAATATCTGCTAGCTTTACAACTGTAGTGAATGCGAGGTTGCAACCTTGTGAGTTCAGTTCAGCAACAACTAAATCACTAGAAGAGCCATAGGGGTAACACGCTGTCCATTTCGACATATCACAACCTAAAGATTTAAGAAACCCCTTAGACTTTTCAAGTTCAACTTTTAATGACTCTTGGTCTAATTTATTCCACCAATAATGATCGTAACCATGACAACCGACGTGCATTCCATCTCGTACAAGTTGCTTAAGTTGCTCTTGACTCATGTATAGCTCTTTCGCAAAAACCACCTCAGGGATACCTAAATACTTTTTAAAGTACTTAGCAGATAGTAAATTCCTTAGTTTTTCAGGAAGTGCATGTTGAAGGATACGTTTTACAAAAATGATCTCTTTCGTATCAAAACGATTAGGTATAGCGAGCTCTGAAAAGTATTCATCAAAAGAATGTAAATTATATTCTTCTTTGTAATAGTTAATATCATTGCGAATATCACACAACATATCATCAATATTACTTATTGATGCTAATATAAAATGTATTTTATTCACATCTAATAACTGGTGCTCTAAAATAGCTTTTGCTGGAACAAAAAATGAACCTTGGACTCCACGCTCCTTTAAAATAGGATACACATGATTAAAATGCTCAGCATACCCATCATCAAATGTTAACAAGAGAGAATTGCTGAGTAGCTCAGTTTTGCCAGCATAAGAAGATATGACTTCCTCCATGGTGACGATGTGATAGTTATCAATGAAAAAATCCAACTGCTCAATAAAACAGTCTAGTTCTAACCCTTTTATATCTGGGTATCTAGACTCTTTTATGTTTCTTACGTAATGATACATTACCACTGTTAATTTATTCATATATTTGGTCTATCCTGATCTGAATCGCCTCTGAAAATGACTAACTCTTTATCTGATTTGTAAGCATAGTCTATTTTAATGTTTCTCATTTCAAATGGTTCAAAGTAGTTGGGGATAATGACAGAGTCACTAGAGCTTATAAAGCCACTACCAGAATTATACGGCAAATTGGAAACCAAATCCACATATTCATATTTGGATTTATCTAAAAAATTAGATAGCGCATAATTAAACTTAGAATTCATTATATTCTCACCAAAAGAATCAACAATTCTACCTATTTTAGTATCATTCATTTTTATTTCTCGATAAACAGAAACCGATAACAGATCTCTATTATCATAGATAGATAAAAACCTATAATTATACCTTGGGTGATTTATATATCTATTTTTTATATACTCATTGTTTTTCTTAGGATTATTGGAAAAGAATGAATCAGGGATGGCATCGATGCTATCAGACACTTCGTGGATTAAATTATTTTTTAGAATTGATACTAAGTGGCTTCCATCAGGCTTTCCAATGCTAAAATCATTGAAATATTGATTAAAAAAAGCATGATGAGAAAGAACACCTACTTTATACTTTAAAGCTTTATAGATAGAAATAACTTGAGGGCTTAGGCCTATAGAGCATATTGTTGGTTTTTTATATACCCTATTTAAGTGGTTTAGCATCATCAAGCCAAGGCCCGGTTTTTTTACCCCTTCCTTGACCTTCCAAATTGCAAGCCATAACTCATTATTTTCAACTAACAAAGGAGAGTATTGAGATAATGGGATATAGCCAAGAATTCCAACAATTTCATCATCGTCTTTAGCTACAACGAAATGATAACAATCTAAACCGTTATGTTGCCAATCAAAAAGTTCTCGATCCCGAACAAAAATATGATCCTTTTTCCAATCCGAATCTATAAAAGAGATTAGATTTTCAACATCAGAAACAGCACATAAATTAATTGTCAATCCCATATTAAGCTGTACTCCCTGCATCAATTGTAAACGTAGCGCCAGTTATACCTGCGGCATCATCCGAAAGTAAATAAAGGGTCATGCTAGCTGCGTCTTTCACATTGGCTAGGCGTCCTAAACAGCTTCGTCTTTTGATTTTTTCTAGCTTATCTCCAACCAAACCTTCGGTCATGTTGGTTTCCATATATCCAGGTGCAAGCGTATTTACTGTGATTTGCGATTTCCCTAATTCTCTTGCTAATGACTTAGTAAAACCACCCAATGCCGACTTGGTTGCACCATAAACACTTAACCCATTGAAACCTGTAGACCCGATAATTGAGCCAACATTGATAATACGGCCAACACGATTGAGTAGCATGGAGCGAGACACATACTTTGTCAGTATGATCGGTGCTTCAACATTAACCTTCAGAAGCAGGGATATATCAGTTTCATGCATCGTTGCCAATACCCCATCATGTCCAAGTGCGGCATTATTGATTAAGCCAAAAATACGCCCATGCTCTTTAGTGAGTTGTTTAACGAGTGCTGATATCTCTTTTACTTCGGCAAAGTCAAATTGATAGAAGAAGACTGTTTTAGGGTTGTTTGCTTGTAGTTGCTGATATTCTTCAGTTGGTGTGCGGCTAATACCAAGGACATTATACCCTGCGTCAGCAAGCATTTTTGATGTTTCTAGACCAAGTCCTTTTGCACAACCTGTAATGATGACATTTTTCATTAATTTCTTACCTTTTTACCTGCCATATTAGTTTTTATTGACTCAACAACTTTGAGCAATGCTGGCATTTCAAATGGTTGAAGCTTTGCTTTGCAGAATGATAAAACTTCACGCTTGATCTCTTTAGGGGATAGTCCTTTTGCGCTCTCATTAATAACGACTTCACAGGCAACGAGGGATCCAAGTACTGGATTGGCTTTGGAAAAAACCTTTGCCATAATAATGTATGAATGTTGTTCAAGTACAGACTCCACCTTTTCGGGCATAACTTTATTGCCGCCAACATTGATTGAGCCACTTTCACGCCCTAAGAAAAGTACACGACCTTCTTCGAGATTGACCATATCACCCGTATTGACGAACCCCTCATCATTGACTTCTAAATCTCCTTTTACAAACTTAGTGCAACTATTAGCGTTTTTTATCCATAAGATGCCATCAATAATTTTTAGTTGGCAGGCAAGATTGGACTCATTAGTTAGATATGAAGAAGGAAAGCCTTCTTTTTTATCTTTAACCACAAAACCTACACCCGCTTCAGTTGAAGCATAAATATGGATAATTGCCGCAGAAGGGTAACGTTGTTCTAACGCTGAAAGTACGCTTTGGTTACTGATTTCTCCCCCGAGCGTAATTCGCCTTAGACTAAGCCGAGAGTGTTCAGGCTCCATCATCAGTTTGCGCCAAAAAGACGGTGTCGCCGATAAACAGTTCACAGACGAGTTAATAAAAAGCGCAATAACTTCCCCCATGCTTGCCGTGCTTGATGGTACAGCGAGCTTTGAACCAGAAGCTAGAGCTTGAAGATAAACCTGCAAACCTGCAAATCGATTAACATCATAGGTTAACCCCCAAGTAAACTCTTCCCCTCGTTTGATATCGTTTTTCGATGTTGCGAGTAATGCTGGTAATGAGTAACTGGCTAATTTGGGTATACCAGTGGTTCCTGATGTCGCGAGAATATAAGCCCTTTTTGTTTGACCTTTAATGGACTGTTGGACTGATACTTCTTTTATGTCTCGGACTTGGCCTGCTGATAAAGAGACAACGTAGTGGATATCAGCAGATTGATAGAATTCATCTTCGTGTCCTTCTGCGTCTTTAGGTAGCAACAAAACATTGTGACAAATGCTGTCGATTGCAGGAAGGAGTAATGCTAATGACTCGCGGTCATCAGAAATAATGGCACAGTTTTTATTCGTTAATTGAGAGTAACTCATGCGGAAATTATCGCAGAGCTCAACGACATCGTTATAGGTATAAGATGATGCCTGTGTGGAAAGAAAAAACCTTTTACGAGGCACGCGTTTTACAAGATCAATCAAATAATTTGGGTTAGGCAGAGTACTTGTCATAAATAGCTACAAATTCACCGAAGGTTGTTGGATATACAGCATCTTCCATTTGTTGGAATGGGTCAAAGTCGAGTTCTTCTTCAAGTAACGCAACAAGAATCGCAAATCCTAGTGAGTCTAATCCGCTTTCGAGTAAGATTTGATCATCACGTATGTCCTCATAACGTTGTTCTACGTCAGTTTGCTCTAAAGCTTCATTAAGTTTTTCTAAAATGATTTTTTTCATAAATTAACCTATTATTGATTGTACAGATTAGTAGCGAAAATTTTGTATGCCTGATCTTACCTTAAGTGTGATATTTATCTAGTGTTTATCTGTATTAGTCTCGACGGTAATTCATCCAATCAGTTGAAGTGGTATTTTTCGATGAAGGTGCCAATGACTTTCTCGTGGAGCTCAATAAAGCGTGCAGTTGCCTGAGGCGCGTTCTGAACGTCAAGTTGTTGCGTTCGATACGCTGCGTGAAGATTTTCCCGGTCAGATACATCTCGCGTGGAACCTCCCGTGCGTAGTAGCTGCCCCAGCTATCACTGATGATAAAACCAAGCTGAAAAACATGGGGACAGGTAGGGCAACAATAACGAACGTGGCCAGCAGGTGTGTCACTCAGGACCTCGGTTGACATTTGAGCTTACATACCCAATTTAGTTTTTAACACTTCATAAGGTGTTTTTCCACCATGTGCTGAATGGGGGCGATGACAGTTATAAAATGCCTCCCATTCCGCTAATTTTTCATGGAGGTCAACATCACCCGTATAATCGATAAGCTGATAAAACTCCTGTTTGTCGGTCAGATGAGAACGTTCTACTTTTCCATTTAATCTCGGTGTCGCTGGTTTGATATAAACATGCTCCATACCTAACTCGTGCACCTACCAGTTAAATTTCGCCTGGAATTCATGGCTATTGTCTGTCCTGATGGTTTTTATTCGGAAAGGAAATTTATTCACAACGTAATCAATAAAATCAATCGCATTGGCTTGATTATGCCGCCCATAAATTTTTAAGGCACGTATCCGAGTCGCATCATCAATTGCGGTATATTGAAAACGCTTAATCCGTTGGCCATTAAGGCTATTAAAAAACAAGAAGTTAACATCAACCTGCACATGATGCCCCGGAACCTTGACCTGCTCCCAGTTGATTAATACACGGCGATGTTAGTAATGTCTTCATAAGCCACATGAGGACATGCCCATGAAGAAGCGTTTTTCCGACGAACAGATCATCAGTATCCTCCGCGAGGCTGAAGCCGGGGTTTCTGCCCGTGAGCTCTGCCGTAAGCACGCCATTTCCGACGCCACCTTTTACACCTGGCGTAAGAAGTATGGCGGTATGGAGGTGCCCGAGGTTAAGCGCCTGAAGTCGCTTGAGGAAGAGAACGCCAGGCTCAAGAAGCTGCTTGCCGAAGCCATGCTGGATAAGGAGGCGCTTCAGGTGGCTCTGGGGCGAAAGTACTGACGACAGACCAGAAGCGGGAAGCCGTGGTGTTGATGTGTGATGCGACCGGTCTGTCGCAACGTCGTGCCTGCAGGCTTACAGGTTTGTCCCTGTCGACCTGCCGTTATTATGCTCAGCGTCCGGCTGCTGATGCACATTTATCAGGGCGTATTACTGAGCTGGCGCTTGAACGCAGACGTTTTGGTTATCGGCGCATCTGGCAGTTGCTGCGTAGGGAGGGCCTTCACGTCAATCACAAGCGGGTATACCGTATTTACCACCTTAATGGACTGAGCGTAAAACGCAGACGACGCCGTAAAGGGCTGGCGACCGAACGGTTTCCGCTTCTGCGCCCGGATGCGCCGAACCTTACATGGTCGATGGATTTCGTTATGGACGCACTGGCCAACGGTCGCAGGATCAAGTGCTTGACCTGTGTGGATGATTTCACGAAGGAGTGTCTGACGATCACCGCTGCTTTCGGTATTTCAGGCGTTCAGGTCACGCGTATTCTGGACAGCATCGCGTTGTTTCGGGGCTATCCGACGACAATAAGAACCGATCAGGGCCCGGAATTTACCTGTCGCGCGCTCGATCAATGGGCCTTTGAGCATGGTGTGGAACTACGGCTTATCCAGCCAGGTAAGCCAACGCAGAACGGATTTATTGAGAGTTTTAACGGACGCTTTCGCGATGAGTGTCTGAATGAACACTGGTTCAGCGATATTATTCATGCCCGGAAAACGATTAATGACTGGCGGCAGGATTATAACGAGTGCCGTCCCCATTCATCGCTGGATTACCAGACACCAGCTGAATTCGCAACGGACTGGCGAAACAGGAAATATGAAGAAAAACCAACCGACATTACTAACTGAAGGTTGTATCTAATCCTGGGGGCAGGTCAACCTGTTTCTCATGGCGCTTGAACAACGGCTTAGAGCGTTGTCGTTGATTTTGTGGAAGTTGATTTAGTCTATTTCGAAGAAGGACGTAATAACAGCCAGAGCGAGATACCTTGATATTATGAAATCGTAACAAGTACCACGATATTCTCTGAGGTCCAAAATGATAGGTTGTGCGCAAGTAAATTATTTGCTCTTCAATGTGCTTTGCCACTCGTCGAGTAGGATTTTCTGGGCAAGGCTTATGATTGATTAACCCTTGTTCTCCATAGCACTCATAGGCTTTTTTCCATGTGTAATAGGTTTGCCTGCTAATACTAAAATGTCGGCAGGTTTTAGCGACATTTTTGGCATTATTTGCATAGTTTAAGGCTTTTGTTTTGAGCGCTATATCTCGCTTCGCTTTAGCATTCATCATATCCAGACCTCCGGCTACAGTTAGAAAACACTAACTGTCCACCGAGGTCCAGATTTTCATATCCTTGCCATTGCCAGCGAGGTTTGCGGGAAGCTTCCAATTTTTACCTGTGACAGCTTATTGGTCTCTGGGCTAGTATAGCGGTAGAAAAAGGTCTTGATACCCGAAGCGCCGCAAGTCACACGCAAGCCCCAGTTTTCACCTATATCAGCCTTGTTTTTGTCCCTAGGCTTCATCATTTCAATAGCTTTGGATGACAAAGGTTTGCCTGCTGGTTTATCCGTCATATAAGATCCATTTTATGGCTAACCACTTGATTTACAGAGACTGAAATCCAGCTTTTTTCCCAAGTGTAGGTTGTGCGTTTATTTAGTGCAATTTACCATAACCTACATAACAACCTACACTTACAAGCGGGTTTTAGTGATTCTTCACGAGACAACGTGATACTTAATGATAACAATAAAAATCACAATTCACTTTAAATTCAATGGAATAAACAAAATATGTCTATGATTGACAATAAGAATTTAGATTCACACACCCCGATGATGCAGCAGTACTTGAAATTAAAAGCTCAGCATCCTGAAATTCTATTGTTTTACCGGATGGGTGATTTTTACGAGTTGTTTTATGATGATGCCAAACGTGCATCTCAGCTGCTGGATATCTCGCTAACCAAGCGCGGAGCCTCTGCCGGTGAACCTATTCCTATGGCCGGTGTACCTTATCATGCCATTGAAAACTATCTGGCCAAATTGGTTCAACTGGGTGAGTCCGCAGCCATCTGTGAGCAAATAGGCGATCCCGCGACCAGTAAAGGCCCTGTAGAACGTAAAGTCGTACGCATTGTCACACCCGGTACCGTCAGCGATGAAGCCTTGCTACAAGAGCGTCAGGACAACCTGCTGGCGGCTATATGGCAAGATGCCCGTGGATTCGGCTATGCCACTTTGGATATCAGCTCCGGCCGTTTTCGTGTCTCGGAACCCTCGGATACAGAGACAATGGCGGCAGAGCTACAGCGCACCAATCCGGCAGAGTTGCTCTATCCAGAAACCTTTGAACAAATGCCATTGATTGAACAACGACACGGCTTACGCCGTCGGCCTCTTTGGGAATTTGAACTGGATACGGCTCGCCAGCAGCTCAATATGCAATTTGGTACCCACGATCTTATCGGCTTCGGCGTAGAGCAGGCACATCAAGCGCTACGCGCTGCAGGTTGCTTGTTGCAATACGTTAAAGATACTCAGCGAACCTCTCTGCCACATATTCGCGGGTTGACGATGGAGCGGCAACAAGATGGCATCATTATGGATGCGGCAACCCGCCGTAATCTGGAGCTGACACAAAATTTGTCGGGTGGTAGTGATAATACGCTCGCCGCTATTTTAGACCAGTGCGTCACACCAATGGGTAGCCGAATGCTTAAACGCTGGTTGCATATGCCCATTAGAGATAGAGATGCCTTGGCCCACCGCCAGCAGGCAATAGGCGGCTTACAGAATATCACCGCTGAATTGCAGCAGCCGCTACGTCAGGTGGGTGACTTGGAACGTATATTGGCTCGTTTGGCCTTACGAACCGCACGTCCTCGGGATCTGGCTCGTATGCGCCACGCTTTTCAGCAATTACCTGAAATTCATCAACTATTGAGCCAAATTGCTGTTCCACACATACAATATCTATTATCGCAAGTGGGTAAGTTTGACGAATTGCAGAATCTGCTAGAGCGGGCAATTGTAGAAACCCCTCCGGTTTTAGTGCGCGACGGTGGCGTCATTGCTTCTGGTTATCATGCAGAATTAGACGAATGGCGCAGTCTGGCTGATGGTGCGACTGACTACCTCGATCGTCTGGAAATCCGCGAACGAGAAAAACTGGGTCTGGATACGCTGAAAGTTGGCTTTAACGGCGTTCATGGCTATTTTATTCAGGTCAGTCGGGGCCAAAGCCATTTGGTACCGATCCACTATGTCCGACGACAGACGCTAAAAAATGCCGAACGCTATATTATTCCGGAATTAAAAGAGTACGAAGATAAAGTTCTCACCTCCAAAGGAAAGGCATTAGCGATTGAAAAAGCGCTGTATGAAGAGATCTTCGATAGGTTACTGCCCCACCTTACGGCACTTCAATCAAGCGCAGGCGCTCTGGCAGAACTTGATGTGCTTGCCAATTTGGCAGAACGCGCAGAAACACTCAATTATACCTGCCCAACGCTTAGTGATAATCCAGGCATCAAAATCGTTGCAGGCCGCCATCCCGTTGTAGAAAAGGTGCTACGCGATCCTTTTATTGCCAACCCCCTGTCACTTTCACCACAACGTCGAATGCTGATCATTACTGGGCCAAATATGGGAGGTAAAAGTACCTATATGCGTCAAACGGCATTAATTGTGCTGCTGGCGCATATGGGGAGCTTTGTACCAGCAGATAATGCGGTTATTGGCCCTGTTGATCGCATATTTACCCGCGTCGGTGCCGCAGATGATTTGGCATCTGGCCGCTCAACCTTTATGGTTGAAATGACCGAAACGGCCAATATTCTGCACAACGCGACCGAGCAAAGCCTGGTACTCATGGATGAAATCGGCCGAGGGACGTCTACTTATGATGGTCTGTCTTTAGCTTGGGCCTGCGCCGAAAATCTGGCGAGCCGCATCAAGGCAATGACGCTCTTTGCTACCCATTACTTCGAGTTAACTACGCTACCGGAGAAAATGGAAGGTGTCGTCAACGTACATCTCGACGCAATGGAGCATGGTGAGACTATAGCCTTTATGCATAGCGTACAGGAGGGCGCCGCCAGTAAAAGTTATGGTCTGGCGGTTGCCGCACTGGCTGGAGTCCCTCGTGAAGTGATTAAGCGTGCGCGACAAAAGCTGAAGGAATTGGAGTCACTCTCCAATAACGCAGCCAGCAGTAATATTGATGGCTCACAGCTGACGTTACTGAATGAGGAAGTGTCACCGGCAGTCGAAGCGCTAGAAATGCTGGATCCGGATTCGCTAAGCCCACGCCAAGCACTGGAATGGCTTTATCGATTGAAAGGTATGGTGTAACAACGGCTCAGAACTGGCAATAGGATTTATGTTATCAGAAATTGTTTTCGCGGCTCATCTTGGTGAGTCAGAATACAATAAACAAACTGAGTACCGTCACATTCACGTTGTTGATTGAGTTAATATAAGCAAAAAAATGGTGAGCAAAATGCTCACCGTTTTTATTTAATTTCACTACCGCTTTTATCTCACCCTAAAATCATCATGACATAACGCTATGGTGCTTAGGTTAATATTGAATCTATCGCGCAATTATTCAGTAAGTCTGATATAGACAGACAAACCTTATTTATTACTCACGAAATAGAGCTTCAATACTCAAACCTTGTGTTTGCAATATTTCACGTAGGCGGCGTAAGCCTTCAACCTGAATTTGACGAACACGCTCACGGGTTAAGCCAATTTCCCGACCAACATCCTCTAGGGTTGCTGCTTCGTAGCCTAATAAACCAAAACGACGAGCCAACACTTCACGCTGTTTGGCATTCAGTTCGAACAGCCACTTGACGATACTTTGTTTCATATCATCATCTTGCGTGGTATCTTCCGGCCCGTTTTCATTCTCGTCAGAAAGAATATCCAACAGTGCTTTCTCAGAGTCGCCGCCCAATGGTGTATCAACGGAAGTAATACGTTCATTCAGGCGTAACATACGACTTACGTCATCAACCGGTTTATCAAGTTGCTCAGCAATCTCTTCTGCACTCGGTTCATGATCTAATTTATGAGAAAGTTCTCGCGCGGTGCGCAAGTAGACGTTCAATTCTTTGACGATATGGATCGGTAAACGAATTGTTCGGGTTTGATTCATAATCGCCCGTTCGATCGTCTGACGAATCCACCAGGTTGCGTAAGTGGAAAAACGGAAACCGCGCTCTGGATCAAATTTTTCCACCGCCCGAATCAGACCAAGATTTCCTTCTTCGATCAAATCGAGCAATGCCAAGCCACGGTTACTGTAACGACGGGCAATCTTCACCACCAGCCGTAAATTACTTTCAATCATGCGCCGACGCGACGGCACATCTCCGCGCAATGCGCGTCGGGCAAAATAAACCTCTTCTTCGGCGGTCAACAACGGCGAATAACCAATCTCACCGAGATAGAGCTGCGTGGCATCCAGCACTCGCTGGGTAACACCCTGCGCCAGCAGCTCATCTTCTGCTAATTCACTTTCGCTAGGTTCATCTTCTACTAATGCTTTTTCATCAAAAATTTCAGTTTCCGTACTGTTTTCATCGAAATCCGCATCTTCATTTAACTCGTTAACCTTCAGCGTATTTTGGCTCATATGCTGCTCCTACCCGTGAGATACCGCGAGCAGAATATCAGCGTATTCTGCCCAATCTATCGCTGCGGAAGATAACGCAGCGGGTTTACGGATTTCCCCTTGTAACGAATTTCAAAATGCAATCTAACTGAGCTGGTTCCGGTGCTACCCATAGTCGCTATTTTTTGTCCCGCCTTCACTTCTTGTTGTTCCCGGACCAGCATTGTATCGTTATGAGCGTAGGCGCTCAGGTAGTCATCATTATGTTTGATGATTATCAGATTACCGTAGCCTCGCAGCGCATTGCCAGCATACACCACTCGCCCATTTGCTGTGGCGAAGATCGGTTGCCCACGCGAACCCGCGATATCAATCCCTTTATTGCCTCCTTCTGAAGCAGAGAAGCTATCGATGGTTTTCCCGTCGGTCGGCCATTTCCAGCTACTGACTGGACCACCATTGCTGGTAGGGATGCCAACAGGACTGCTCGGTGCGGTAACAGGTGTAGTTGTAGAAGCAACAGCACCTGATGATGGCAACATTCTACCAACACTCTGTTTACCCGAATTATCAGAATACGCGCTAGTTGATTGTGAATCAACCACTGAAGAGGAGTTTTGGATGTTGGAAGGTGCTTTTGATACCCCATTAGAGGTAGCATTAGAAGCCGTGATCATTCCGCCATCTGAGCCGTTGCCCAATTGGATTGTCTGGCCCACATTCAGACCATAGGGTTCTGAAATATTATTTTTATTGGCGAGATCTCGGAAATCGTTACCTGTGATCCAAGCTATATAAAACAGGGTATCGCCCCGTTTCACTGTATATGTGCTACCACTATAGCTCCCCTTGGGGATAGCATTGTAGCTGCGGTTATAAACAATTCTCTCACCTGATGTATTATTCCTACTCATCACTGAACCTGACGATTGACCACCAACGGTCGATATCGGCGCAGATGTTGAGGCATCATTTGTACAACCAGCCAACCACAAACTCACAACCGTACACGCCGCAACCCGGCGTAAAGTAATCATTGGGCTTCCCGTGCTCATGCTTCCCCCATCACAGCAATAATAAGCGATATTTCCAAATACCCTTTACATCCTAGTTGAGTGTGAATGTTTCACTCATTTTTCTAATGATGAAAGGTCCTCCTGCGTACTTTGAATATCAAAGTAAAAGCACAGAAGAAACAAGATGCAGCACCTTGGGTGTTGTTAGCACCACCTCTGCCCTACCGTAAACCTGTATTATCCATTGATGGCATCAGCCCAACGGACACCCGGCCATAATAAATAGCCCAAGTTAAAAATGTTATTTATAAATTCGGCTTAGGCCAGATCTCCTTTCACCAGCGGAACGAAGCGAACCGCTTCCACTGTTTCAATCATAAATTCGCGATCACGACGCTGAACATATTTTAGCGTTTGGCTTTGCTCTCCCACTGGCAGAACCAATCTTCCACCGTTATTAAGTTGCTGCAATAAGGCTTCTGGAATTTCTGGTGGTGCCGCCGTAACAATGATCGCATCAAATGGCCCGCGCGATGCCCATCCCAGCCAGCCGTCACCATGGCGGGTTGAGACATTGTGCAGATCCAATAATTTAAGCCGACGTTTAGCCTGCCATTGTAACCCTTTGATTCGTTCAACCGAGCACACATGATCAACCAGATGCGCCAGAATCGCGGTTTGATAACCGGAACCGGTACCTATCTCCAACACTTTGGATGTTGGCGTCAGTTGCAGCAGTTCTGTCATCCGCGCCACCATATAAGGCTGAGAAATCGTCTGGCCGGAGCCTATCGGCAGTGCCGTATTTTCATAAGCCTTATGCGCAAACGCTTCATCAATAAATTGCTCGCGTGGTACAGCTTCAATTGCCTGTAACAGGCGTTCATCACGAATGCCTTGTTGTTGCAATTGCAGCAGCAAAGTTTGCATCGCTTTATTTACCATTCTCCATCAACCTCAGTCCTGGCTAACCAGGTTTTAACAACTTCTTGTGCCGTATAAGCCGTTAAGTCCACCTGAAGTGGTGTTACTGAAACATATCCCTGCTCCACTGCGGAAAAATCGGTATCCGGTCCAGCATCACATTGATCGCCCGGAGGACCAATCCAATACATATCTAAGCCACGCGGATCCTGTTGGCGAAAGACTTTATCGGCCGGATGTCGGCTGCCACAGCGTGTGACCTTTATACCTTTGATCTCGTTTAGCGGTAGGTCCGGCACATTGACATTAAGAATTTTGCCAGTCCGCAGCGGTGCGTCCTGCAACGCTCGTAACAAGCGGCAAGTCACTGCCGCAGCGGTATCATAATGCTGATGACCGTTTAACGAAACTGCCAACGCAGGGAATCCGAGATGACGCCCTTCCATCGCTGCCGCAACGGTTCCAGAGTAGATAACGTCATCCGCCAAATTGGGGCCAGCATTGATTCCCGAAACCACGATATCTGGCCGCGGAGTCATTAATTCATTGACGCCAAGATACACGCAGTCTGTCGGAGTACCGTGCTGAACGGCAATATCACCGCTCGACAACGTTGTGATTCGCAACGATGTTTCTAGCGTTAATGCGTTGGATGAGCCGCTACGATTACGATCTGGTGCAACAATCTGCACATGAGCGAATTTACGCAATGCCATCGCCAGTATCTGGATACCCGGCGCGGCAATACCATCATCATTACTCAGTAAGATCCGCAGCATCGCCGTTATCCAATCTCATGATTTCTCTGACTACGCTAGTTGCAAAACTGCCCGCAGGCAACCAGAAGTGCAACTCAAGGGTGACATTATCCCACCAGTCCCAACTCATATTCTGTGGCTGTAGCAATATGGCTCGGCGCGCACCTTCAACGCGTTCACGCTGCATCAGTGATAACAGCTCAGTTTGCTCGGTCAGGCAGTGTTGTTCAAAAGCCAACGCCTCACCTTGAGTGCCTAAATCGCCGTCACCCGGCAGCGGTGCCGTAACCTTCAACTCTCCGGCATCCAGACGTTGTTGTAACGTTGCCAACTCTTCCGCTTGAGCGACAAACCAGCTACCACGACCGCTAAGCTGCAAAGCGTCACCTTCCAGCACTTGGGTTGCGCGCTGCTCAGCTAAACGGGCGCTGGCAATCAGGTTAAACATGGCGCTGCGGCTGGCCGACAGATAGAAACTGCGCTTGCTGCGCTCTTTTACTTGAATTTCATTGTTGGCCCAGCGGCGCGCTTGCACCAGATTATTGCCACCACGACCAAAGCGTTGGCTACCAAAGTAGTTGGGAACGCCTTGAGCGGCAATTAAATTCAGGCGCGACTCCACATCCTGACGATTGCTGATATGACGTAAAACCAGCGTAAAAGCATTACCTTTCAGCGAGCCAATACGCAATTTACGTTTCTGCCTTACGGTTTCCAGCACCTCGCAACCTTCCAGTTCGAAGGCTGCCATATCCGGCGTTTCTTTACCTGGCAAATGCAGACAGAACCATTGTTCCGTAACCGCGTGGCGGTCTTTCAAGCCAGCGTAACTCACCAACCGAGGATG
This sequence comes from Yersinia ruckeri ATCC 29473, assembly GCF_000754815.1. GTDB lineage: Bacteria > Pseudomonadota > Gammaproteobacteria > Enterobacterales > Enterobacteriaceae > Yersinia > Yersinia ruckeri. The sequence goes on along the minus strand of NZ_KN150747.1, from coordinate 1,459,158 downwards.
AATTTTGGCAAATCGCGATAGGTAATCAGCAACGAATTGCGTATTACAACCATTCTTACGGATACGCACTAAAAGATGTTCGCCCTCACCATCTGGCTCAAAGCCCAGATCTTCGACGACGACGAAATCTTCAGGGTTCGCTTTCAACACGCCGCTAGCCTCGGGCTGGCCGTGCAGCCATGTCAGATTTTCCATATCCATTACTGCTTATCTCTCTTGACCAACAGCACGACAGCTTCGCAGGCAATGCCTTCACCACGACCAGTAAAACCCAGTTTCTCTGTAGTCGTGGCTTTAACGTTAACATCATCCATATGGCACTGTAGATCTTCTGCCAAATTGACGCGCATTTGTGGAATATGGGGAGCCATTTTTGGCGCTTGAGCAATGATGGTGATATCCAAGTTACCGATCTGATAGCCTTTTTCAAGAATACGTCGATATGCCTCACGCAGCAGGCCGCGGCTATCAGCACCTTTAAAAGCAGGATCGGTATCCGGGAACAGCTTGCCGATGTCACCCAAAGCGGCGGCCCCTAACAGGGCATCAGTGGCTGCATGCAGCGCGACATCACCATCGGAATGCGCCAATAACCCTTGCGTATAAGGAATCCGCACACCGCCAATAATGATCGGGCCTTCCCCACCAAATTTATGTACATCAAAACCATGTCCAATCCGCATTATGAGCCTTCCTTATGATAGAGACGGGTCAGGTAAAATTCAGCCAGCGCCAAATCTTCCGGGCGTGTGACTTTAATATTATCTGACCGACCATTGACCAGCAGTGGGTGATAGCCACAGTATTCAAGAGCCGAAGCTTCATCCGTTATCGTTGCACCTTCATTCAGGGCGCGGGTCAGGCAGTGTTTTAACAATTCGAATGGAAATAGCTGCGGCGTCAATGCGTGCCAGAGATCCTGTCGATCTACCGTATGAGCCACCGCATCAACCCCTGTTTCACCGCGCTTCATGGTATCCCGTACCGGTGCAGCCAACAGACCACCTATTTTGGAACGACCAATAATCAACAGTAAATTATTCAAATCATCCAGATGCAGGCAAGGTCTGGCGGCATCATGCACTAATATCCAGGCCGGATTCTCCTCGCGCGCTACACTCAATAAGCCTGCCATCACGGAGTCGGCTCGTTGATTGCCACCATAAACCCACTTGATTCGTGGATCCTGTGCAATCGACAACCTAGCAAACTGGCTGTCATTCGGGCTAATGACCACAATGACACGCTGAATTCGTGGGTGGCGTAGCAACGCACCAATAGCATGCTCAAGTATTGTTTTGCCACCCACGGTCAAATACTGCTTGGGGCAATCGGCTTGCATACGACTGCCTATTCCAGCAGCCGGCAATACAGCAATGACTTCAGGAAGGGAACCTGCGAAGTTACTCATTATTTATTGTTGCGCGTTATTTTGTGTCGAAGGGTTACCCGCATTACGTCTGGATTGGTCAGGAACCAAACGATAGAAACTTTCACCGGGCTTGATCATGCCCAGTTCGTTGCGTGCGCGTTCTTCGATCGCCTCTTGACCACCGTTTAAATCATCAATTTCAGCAAATAGCTGATCGTTCCGCGCCTTGAGCTTGCCGTTGTTACCCTCTTGGGCCGCAACATCGTCTTGCACGCGGACAAAATCATGAACACCATTCTTGCCCAGCCACAGTGAATACTGTAACCAGCCAAGTAAAACCAGCAATAGTAGCGTAAGTTTTCCCATCTCCGCCCCCTGAAAAACTGACTAATCATCCCATAACTTTTCGTCGGACTCCACTCTGAGTGGGAAATTGCCTCAGAGTGTAAGATTAAGGACGATTTCTGACAAAAATACTATGCAAATCTGCAAAACAGTGGCAATAAGCGCAATCATTACGCAATTTCCATCACTATTAATGAACTTTTACTCGATAGCTTATCGGTGGGATATTCTGCAACTATCCGCGTTGGCTTTAGATTTTGTCTGTCACGGAATTCCTCAGACTTAATCAGCGGAAAAAGCCTAAAACAATGAGTGAAGGTGAGACACACAGCAGAATAGCAAACGGAAGAAAGTCGCGAAAAGGCAATAAAACAGCGATTAATGGCGGTAATCTGACGAAAGTATCCGGCAAATGACCCGCCAATTTTTTACCAGCCGCTCAGAAATGAGAACAGCATCCAAAACAGGCACATCACCGCCATGCCGGTTCCGGCAAGAGTAAAGACGATATTTCCGCGTAGAAACAGACTCAGGACAATGCCAATTAACACCGATACCGGCATCAGTGCCAAAAAGAACGGCCAAGTATAGAGCAAGAAAAATACGGTATTCGAACCATAAACCAGAAATGGGATGGCAAAAGCTAACCAATAGAAGCTAAAGCCCGAGATTCCACCAAGAAACGAGTGTGATGGTTCTTCCGTTTCCTGTTGTTCATCTATCATGATTTGAGTGACATTCTGCATAAAATCCCTAAGATTATTCTTCACCGGCGCGCTCTGTTGGCGCTTCGCCGCGGGTACATTCAGGATTTGATAATAGCTCTCTCACGCAGTACGTCTAACAATTGTTCAATCAAATGTGTTACTAATTGTTCACCTTTTAAATGAACATCCGCCGGCTCTGGCGATTCATAAACCGAGTCAATACCGGTGAAGTTTTTCAGTTCCCCGGCTCGGGCTTTTTTATACAGGCCTTTTGGATCGCGATCTTCACAAATAGCTAAAGGCGTATCGACAAAGATCTCAATGAACTGGCCATCAGCCAGCATATTCTGCACCATCTTCCGCTCGGCGCGATGAGGTGAAATAAAGGCGGACAGCACCACCAGTCCCGCATCCACCATCAGTTTCGCCACCTCGCCTACCCGACGAATATTTTCCCGTCGATCGGTATCGGAAAAACTCAAATCCCGACAGAGCCCGTGGCGTACATTATCCCCATCCAATAAATAGGTACAGACACCGCGGGCAAACAGCGCTTGTTCCAGTGCACCCGCCAGCGTTGATTTTCCCGAACCCGACAGACCCGTAAACCAGAGTACTACGCCCTGATGGCCCTGTTTCCGTTCACGATCTTGCCGTGTCACCGCATGAGGATGCCAGACAACATTCTCATCCGCAGGCCGAATTTGTCCGCTATCAAAAGCCTTAGGGTTAGCTGGCAAGTTACTTCCCTCCTAACAAATCACGCGCACCCCAATGCGGGAAGTGGCGGCGAACCAAGGCGTTTAACTCCAGTTCAAAGGCACTGAATGCGTTGGTTTCCTGATAAACCGACTCCAGGGTTTCGCGGATCAAACCCGCACCGACGGTGACATTACTTAAGCGATCAATAAAGATCATTCCGCCAGTATCGCGATTACGCTGATAACTATCCAATACCAATGGCTCATCGAAAGCCAACTCCACCAAACCAATGCCATTCAATGGCAGACTTTCCACCACCCGCTGTGTCAGTGAGTTGATTTCAACCTGATACTGTATATTCTCTACTCTTGCTCGGGTCTTTTTACCGGCAATTTTGATGTCGTAACTTTGGCCAACCACCAACGGTTGCTCTGCCATCCAAACAACATCCACCAACGCATTTTGCGCTGGTTTCAGGGGATCGTTCGCATCAACCAATAAATCACCGCGACTGATATCCACTTCATCGCTCAAAACCAGCGTGATCGCTTCGCCGGGAGTCGCTTGTGGCAAGTCACCGTCAAAAGTCACAATTCTTGCTACGGTAGATTCAACGCCAGATGGCAGGACTTTGATTTTTTGTCCCACTCGCAACACACCGGCAGACAAGGTGCCAGCATAACCACGGAAATCAAGATTTGGGCGGTTAACATATTGCACGGGGAAACGCAGCGGCTGCTGGCGGCTGGCATTCACCACATCCACGGTTTCCAGCACATCCAGCAATGTCGGGCCAGTATACCAGCTCATTTTTTCGCTCGGCGTGGCAACGTTATCGCCATCCAGCGCTGACAGCGGTACAAATTTGATATTTAGATCTGTCGGTAACTGTTCGGCAAAACTAAGGTAATCATCTTTAAATTGTTCAAAAACTGACTGCTGGTAATCCACCAAATCCATCTTGTTTACCGCTACCACCAAATGACGAATCCCCAGCAGAGTAGCGATAAAACTGTGGCGGCGGGTCTGATCCAATACCCCTTTACGCGCATCGATCAGCAAAATCGCCAGATCGCAAGTTGATGCGCCAGTGGCCATATTGCGCGTGTATTGCTCATGTCCGGGCGTATCGGCAATGATAAATTTACGCTTTTCGGTGGAAAAATAGCGGTAAGCCACATCAATAGTGATGCCTTGTTCACGCTCAGCCTGTAGGCCATCTACCAGCAAGGCCAAATCCAGTTTCTCGCCCTGTGTACCGATACGCTTGCTATCGGTATGTAGCGTAGTTAACTGATCTTCGTAGATCTGGCGGGTATCGTGCAGTAAACGGCCAATCAAGGTACTTTTTCCATCATCCACGCTGCCGCAGGTCAGGAAACGCAGCATCGTTTTATGCTGCTGAGCGTGCAGGTAAGCTTCAACGCCGCCCTCATCTGCGATTTGTTGCGCCATTGCCGTATTGTGTAAAATCATATTGCTCATCGGGCCGCTCCTTAGAAATATCCCTGACGCTTTTTAAGTTCCATGGAGCCGGATTGATCGCGGTCGATCATGCGCCCCTGACGTTCGCTGGTGGTGGAAATCAACATTTCCTCAATAATCGTCGGCAGGGTTTCAGCCTGTGATTCCACCGCGCCGGTCAGTGGCCAGCAGCCCAAGGTGCGGAAACGCACCATTTTTTGCGTTATGACTTCGCCGGGTTGCAGGTCGATACGATCATCATCCACCATCAATAGCATACCGTCTCGCTCAATCACTGGCCGTGGTTTAGCCAGGTACAACGGAACAATCTCGATATTTTCTAGAAAGATATACTGCCAGATATCCAGTTCGGTCCAGTTGGAAAGCGGGAAAACACGAATGCTTTCGCCTTTATTAATCTGGCCATTGTAGTTATGCCACAGCTCCGGTCGCTGATTTTTTGGATCCCAACGATGGAAACGATCGCGGAACGAGTAAATCCGCTCCTTAGCACGAGATTTCTCTTCATCACGACGCGCACCGCCGAAAGCCGCGTCAAAACCATATTTATTCAGAGCCTGCTTCAACCCTTCGGTTTTCATGATATCGGTGTGTTTGGCGCTACCGTGCTTAAAGGGGTTAATCCCCATCGCCACACCTTCTGGATTACGATGTACCAGCAATTTGCAACCGAATGCTTTAACCGTATCATCGCGGAATTGGTACATTTCACGAAATTTCCAACCAGTATCCACATGCAGCAATGGAAACGGCAAGTTGCCGGGGAAGAAAGCCTTGCGCGCCAAGTGCAGCATGACCGAGGAATCTTTGCCGATAGAATACAGCATCACCGGATTACCGAATTCAGCGGCCACCTCACGGATGATATGGATACTCTCCGCCTCCAATTGCCGTAAATGAGTGAGTCGTTTTTCGTCCATAACAGATCCTTTATGCCAAATTCATGATTGACGGCCTGATCGGCTGCTCAATCTGCGGTTGCTGCCCAAACCAGGCAATCTGGTGATGTAAATCCACCACTTCACCAATCACTAGCAATGCTGGCATTGGTGCCTGGTGTGCTAATGTATCCAGTTGATCCAATGTGCCGGTTAATACCTGCTGGTCGGCACGGGTTCCACGACCAATCACCGCGACTGGCGTATGCGCCGATCGGCCATGAGCAATCAATTGTTGGCTAATTTCAGCAGCTTTAACCGTTCCCATATAAATAGCTAATGTTTGACGTCCGCGCGCGAGAGTTGGCCAATCCAGTGCGTCGCCGTCAGCCCGACAATGACCCGTTATAAAGGTAACGCTTTGGGCGTAATCCCGATGAGTCAATGGAATCCCCGCATAAGCCGTGGCCCCCGCAGCCGCGGTAACACCGGGAACAACCTGAAAAGGTATTCCCGCCGCCGCAACCACTTGAAGTTCTTCACCTCCACGGCCAAAAATAAAGGGATCGCCACCTTTCAGACGCACTACCCGCTTTCCTTGACGGGCTAGTTTTACCAGCAAAGAATTAGTTTCTTCCTGTGCAACGGAATGAGCACCTGCGCGTTTTCCCACACAAATTCGCTCTGCATCTCGGCGTACCAAATCCAGTACTTCCGCGCTGACCAAGTGGTCATACAGCACAACATCAGCCTGCTGAATAACCTGTAAACCACGCAATGTCAGTAAACCCGCATCACCGGGACCGGCACCAACCAGTGCGACTTCACCGCTTTCAGACGGTGGTTGACTGAGGTGATGCTCCAGCTCACTTTCTGCCTGCTTTAATTGCCCATTAGCCATCAACGCGGCAAAACGGCCAGTGAATGCATTCTCCCAAAAGCGACGGCGGGCACTCATTGAGTTCAATCGCTGCTGAACTCTGCCACGCCAGCGCCCAGCAACGGTGGCTACCTGACCTAAACTGGTGGGCAGTAAGGCTTCGAGTTTCTCACGTAAGATCCGCGCCAGTACCGGAGCCTGACCACTGGAAGAAATCGCCACCACCAAGGGAGAACGATCGACAATAGAAGGAAAGATAAAGGAACAGCGTGGCTGATCATCCACCACATTGGCCAGAATTCGCCGCTGATCTGCCGCAGCAAAAACCTCAGCATTCAGCGCACTATTATTGGTCGCGGCAATAACCAGAAAAACATCATCAAGCTGTTCCGGTACAAAGGTTTTAGCCACCCAATGCAATCGGCCAGCCTCATATTGTGACTGGATTTCGGAGGCGAGTGTCTGCGCCACTACCCGCACCTGAGCGCCCGCGCGATGGAGTAAATCTATTTTTCGCGCAGCGACTTCGCCGCCGCCAACGACCAGCACCGGACGTTGTTTCAAGTCGGCAAATATTGGTAGATAGTCCACAGCAGCCTTCGATTTCATGATAAAGCGTAAGGTGACTATAGGGGGCGGCTATGACCTTATGAAATGACGAAAAGTAATTACAAGTTCCGTAATGATATAAAGCCGATGCTGTCAGCCTCGCAGAGGCGAAGATAATCATTCTCCAATAAAATCTTAATTGTTAAGACATAAAAAATAATGATAATTAGGAGCGGTGGAAATTGTCTAATTGCGCTGCCGGTCTCATACTAAGCCACGGAAAGAGCAGCGTTGCCCATACCCATTTGCACCAACATGACAATATAAAAAGGATATTTCGGTATGTTTTCCCGCCTTCACCTAAAGCTGGCGCTTTTTACTCTTTGTTGTAGCACCGTATACCCACTGCACGCGGCGGCCTCTACGGTTAAAAATGCTCCCTTGGGGAGTATTGCGGAACAACAGATTCGCCATATCGCTACCTACTTCCCCGGGCGTATGGCTGGCAGCCCTGCTGAATTACTCGCCGCCGATTACATCAATCAACGTTTTGAGCAAATGGGCTATCAAAGTAACCAGCGCGGCTTTAACACTCGCTACTTGTATACCAGCAAAAATGGTAAGCAGAGTTGGCGAACCCTCAGCGCCACCTCGGTGATCGCCGCACGTAGCGGCAATGAGCCACAGCAAGTGGTGATCATGGCTCATTTCGATACTTATACGCCGCACAGCGATTTGGATTTGGACAAGAACCTCGGTGGTTTGACACTGCAAGGTGTCGATGATAACGCCTCGGGCGTTGGGGTCATGCTGGAGCTGGCTGAACGGCTGAAAGATATTCCGACTCGTTACAGCTTGCGCTTTGTCGCATTAAGTGCAGAAGATGTCGGCGCACAGGGCAGCGACAATTACCTGAAACGTATGAGTGCCGAAGAAAAACAGAATACGCTGTTGGTGATCAATCTGGATAGCCTGATCACTGGCGATCGTTTGTATTTCAATCCCGGCCAGCATGATAGCAAAGGCCTCGCCACTCAAAGCCGCGATCTGGCGTTGAAGTTGGCGCGCCAAGCGGGTATTCCCGCGATGACTCGCCCAACCAAGACACCGGAAACGACTTGTCGCGCCGATCAGGATGCCTTTGATAAAGCTGGTATTGCGGTGCTTTCCGTTGAAGCCACTAATTATCAATTAGGTAAAAAAGATGGCTGTCAGCAACGGGCGATCAGTCCACACTTCCCACAAGGGGAAAGCCGCCACCAAAGTCAGTGGGATAACCTGAATTATCTCGACCGCCACTTGCCCGGCAGGATCAGCAAACGTTCACGGGATAGCGTGAAGATTTTATTACCCTTGGTAGAAAAATTGGCTCAGGCGGAAAAATAATGCTTCACCTGCGAGACCGCACGCAGTATTGATAAAAAACCCCGTAAATACAGCGATGGGCGATCACTATGATCGCCCTTTTTCGTTCTTTTCACGTATAAATCGCAGTGGGTATCATACCCATAGCTTATTGACGGGACATTAATGGTGGGTATAATAACCACCAGCAACTCACTCAGGAGACCACATGGACAGTGGAAAATTAATGAAAAAGTTGCAGGATGCGGGTTGGCAAATCAGAGGCGGAAAAAAAACAATGGTGGCAGCCATATCACCATGATCCGGCCCGGAGTACCTAAAATCATCACGCTCCCTCATCCGCGTAAAGATATTTCCAAAGGCTTGCTGAAGCAAATTCAGCGAATCTCTGGGATTACACTGAGTTAACCAACGCTAAAATACGTTAGGGGGTTACTATGATCTACCCAATTTTTATTTTCAGTAGCACCGAAGGATTCGATGGCTACTTTCCCGATATTGAAGGCTGTTTTTTCGCCGGTAATACCTTTGCCGATATCAGCAAAAATGCCGAAGAGGCTTTCGCGGTGCATATCGAAACGCTGATGGATGAAGGCTTTCCGTTACCCACTCCACCCAGAGATCCGCAGCGCTATATTGGCGACCCACGTTTAAAAGAGGAAGGCGGGATATTGGGGTTTGTCGACATCGATCCGACCCGATACGAAAGAAAAGCGGTAAAATTCAATCTGACGATGTCACAAAACTTGCTCACTGCCATCGATAAATTTATTGCTTCACACCCGGCGTATAAAAATCGCAGCCAATTTTTAGCCGAACTGGCAAGAGACAAAATCGTGAGTTAGCGATGTAAAAAACCGTCTGTGCTATCAGGTTATTGTAAACTCACCACGAGGGACGGCAGCTGCCCTCGTGTAACCCGATTCCCGATTAATAACCCGCTAACTCTCTGAGAAATCGTATCAACCACGTACCTTAACCTTCGTGCAATCCGCACTCTCGTTTTAGGCCGAAAAAGCGCGTTTCTTCTTCGCTCATACCCGGTTCCCATTTTCGAGTGGTATGGGTATCACCAACGGATAGATACCCTTGGTCCCACAATGGATGGTAATGCAGGCCGTGTTCAGTCAGGTATTGGTAGACCTGCCGGTTATCCCAATCAATGATCGGCAATACCTTGAACACTCCGCGCTGTACGGCTAATACTGGCAGGTTTGCCCGGCTACCCGATTGCTCACGGCGCAGGCCAGCAAACCAGGTCTGTGCACCAAGCGTTTCCAGCGCGCGACTCATCGGCTCCACTTTATTGAGTTCATTGTAACGTTCAATCCCTTCTACCCCCTGCTCCCACAGTTTACCGTAGCGAGCCTCCTGCCAAGCGGGGCTGTGCGCAGCGCGAAACACTTGTAGGTTCAGGTGCAATTTCTCAGTCAGATCATCAATAAACTGATAAGTTTCAGGGAACAAATAGCCGGTATCCGTCAAAATGACCGGAATATCAGGCCGCTGACGGGTCACCAAATGCAGGCATACTGCAGCCTGAATACCAAAGCTTGAAGAGAGCACAAATTCGCCCGGCAAGTTTTCCAGCGCCCATTGCACCCGACTCTGCGCGGATAATAGCGCTAACTGGTCATTAACCAACGCCAGCACTGCCGCCTGTTCTGCTTTCGGTAACGCATTTAATTCATTGAGATTAAATGTGTTCACATTATCTCCTGTCATTCATAAAAGTCGCGGGCTGAATCAATCACCGGTTTTACAATTCCAGCGCGGATAACAAAGTCACCAAAACCTTCATCAATATGACGCTCTTTAGCCCAACGTCCGACCAATTCATCGGTAATCGCCAAAATTTCATCAGCGGTAATATTCTCACGATACATCCGTGGGATCCGCGTGCCTTGGCGGTTACCGCCCAAATGCAGGTTATAACGTCCAACGGCTTTGCCCACCAATCCCATTTCTGCCAGCAATGCACGACCACAGCCGTTCGGACAGCCAGTGATGCGCATAACAATATGTTCGTCGGCTAAATGGTGCTTTTGCAGAATACGGTCAATCTGAGTAACAAACTCTGGCAGAAAACGCTCCGCCTCCGCCATCGCCAACGGACAAGTGGGGAAAGAGACGCAAGCCATTGAATTCTCACGTTGGCGACTCACGCTGCCATCGATCAAACCATGCTGGCGGGCTAATGCTTCGATGCGATCTTTATCTTTTTCCGCTATGCCTGCCACAATCAGATTCTGATTGGCGGTTAGACGGAAATCACCCTGATGAATTTTAGCAATTTCTGCCACGCCAGTTTTCAGGCTGCGATCGGGATAATCCAACAGACGACCATTTTCGATAAATAACGTCAAATGCCATTTTTTATCTATCCCTTTTACCCAGCCGATACGATCACCACGCCCTGTAAATTGATAGGGTTTAACCGCAGTAAAGCTGATACCCGCGCGTTTCTCGACTTCTGCTTTAAACACCTCTACACCAACGCGCTCCAACGTATACTTGGTTTTGGCATTTTTACGATCCGTACGATTGCCCCAATCACGTTGAGTCGTGACGACGGCTTCAGCCACCGCCAAGGTGTGAGACAACGGAATGAAACCAAATTCGCTGGCTTGACGCGGATAAGTATTTTTATCACCGTGAGCAATGGATAAACCGCCACCCACCAATACGTTAAAACCAACTAATTTACCTTTATCAGCCACAGCCACAAAGTTCAAATCATTAGCGTGCAGATCCACATCATTTTGTGGAGGAATAACTACAGTGGTTTTAAATTTACGGGGTAAATATGTCGCCCCCAGAATCGGCTCTTCATCGGTTGTCGCCACTTTTTCCGCATCCAGCCAGATTTCCGCATAGGCACGAGTGCGGGGCAGCAAATGCTCGGAAATCTTTTTCGCCCACTCGTAGGCTTCCTGATGCAGTTCGGACTCCACCGGGTTAGACGTACAAAGCACGTTACGATTAACATCGTTAGCGGTCGCCAGCGCGTCCAGCCCCAGTTGATTCAATAACTGATGAGCAGGTTTTACCTTATCTTTCAGAATACCGTGGAACTGGAAAGTCTGACGATTGGTAATACGGATGCTACCGTACAGGGTGTTATCCGCAGCAAATTTATCAATGCCTAGCCACTGTTGTGGCGTAATAATCCCGCCGGGTAAACGGCAGCGCAGCATCATGGCATGGCGTGGCTCCAGCTTTTGCTCGGCCCGCTCGGCACGAATATCGCGGTCATCCTGCTGATACATTCCGTGAAACCGAATCAACAGAAAGTTATCACCGGTAAAACCGCCAGTCAGACCGTTATTCAAGTCTTCGGTAATCGTGCCTCTCAGGTAATTGCTTTGCGACTTCATCCGTTCGCCGTCAGACAATTTACCCATCACTACCCGTGGTCCAGGGTGTTTATCATTCATCAGTACACATCTCGCTGATAACGGCGCGCAAAGCGCAGCTCACTTAAAAATTCGTCAGCTTGCTCGGCATCCATCCCACCGTGCTCAGCCACCACATCCAGTAACGCTTTTTCCACATCTTTAGCCATACGATTTGCATCACCACAGACGTAAATATGGGCACCTTGTTGAATCCAGCGCCACACCTCCGCACCTTTCTCGCGCAGTTTGTCTTGCACATATATTTTTTGTGGCTGATCCCGCGACCAAGCCAGATCGATATGCGTTAGCAGGCCTTCTTTGACATAACGCTGCCATTCAACCTGATACAGAAAATCATCAGTAAAATGCGGATTGCCAAAGAACAACCAGTTTTCACCCGTAGCACCTTCGGCATCACGCTGTTGCATAAAGGCGCGAAATGGCGCAATACCCGTGCCTGGGCCAATCATTATTACTGGAGTCTCAGGGCTGGCTGGCAGACGAAAATTATCGTTATGCTCGATAAACACGCGGACATCACCGTCAATGTCCAAACGATCGGCAAGGAATCCAGAGGCTCCGCCGCTCCGTGGGCGTCCATCAATATCGTAACGCACGATACCAACGGTGATATGCACTTCTGTTTCATTCTCCGCTTGAGACGAGGCAATTGAATACAAACGAGGGGCAAGTGGACGTAACAAGGTAATCAGTTGATCGGCATTCAAGTCCGCCGGTGCCTGACGCACCATATCAACGATCGGCGTGTTATGAGCGTAATACTGTAATTCGGTTTTATCTGCCAGTAAGGCAATCAGTTTTTCATCACGGGACAGTGCCGCGTATTTATCCACAATTATTGCGGTATTTTGCGTCAATTCAAAGTGCCTACACAATGCCTGCGCCAATAGGAGCGTCTTGCCATCAACGGTTACCGGCTCATCACCTTTCAACCACAATAAGCCCAGCAACTCATCGACCAATACCGGATCATTTTCATACCATACTCCCAACGCGTCCCCCGGTTGGTAACGCAAACCGGAATCAGCGAGATCGATCTCAATATGACGAACATCTTTTTCTGAATAGCGACCGGTAATTTTCTGGTTAAGCGCCAACTGTGCCGTTAACGGTGTGCCTTTGCTATAGGGGCTGCTGGTGATCTCATCAAGCGTACCGCTTAGCGTTTGTGCCACAGCGCTGGCTGACTGCACTGGCACTCGAGCTTGCAGAAGGGCAACGACCTGCTGCCGCCATTGGCTAGCCGGTGCTTGGTATTCAACATCAGCATCGATACGCTCCAGCAAACGCTCGGCACCCAGCTCGGCCAAGCGAGTATCGAAATCCTTCCCAGCCTGACAGAAATACTCATAGGAGCTATCGCCCAGACCCAATACCGCAAATGCGGTTTCAGGCAACGTGGGGGCTTTTTTAGAGAACAGGAATTTATACAGCGCTACCGCTTCTTCTGCTGGATCCCCCTCGCCCTGGGTTGAGGCGATAATGATTAATAGCCGTTCTTGCGCAATTTGCTTGAATTTGTAATCACCGGCATTCACCAGATTGACATTGAGCTTTGCCACCAATAAATCATCACGTAGCTGTTCCGCCAGACGACGAGCATTACCGGTCTGCGAGGCTGAAATTACGGTGATGGTCAATGCTTCCGGCGCAGCAACGGCTGGCGTTGCCGTTTCGGGTTGTTGATTAGCCCTGCCCCAGAAATAACCAGACAGCCAGGCCAGTTGTGTCGGTGAAAACTCACCGATTGTCGCTTGCAAGCGCGCAAGTTGCTCCGGCGAAAGCGGGAGTAATGAAGTTGGAGGAGCCTGAGTCGTCATCGCAGTACGAATTCCCTTGTGCTTTAGCCAATGTCAGTCCGATATTTTTTCGGCAACTAAATCTTTATGTTTGTAAGGTTAACCATCTGGATGGTAACCCTTAAAGAAGCGATAGAAATAATTAATAACCAAAACAACTAAGCAGTTTTTCCGCTATGGGATACGAATTAAACTGTTCAACTGATGGGAAAATTTATCCGTCCCCAATTATCCGAAAAAATGGCTGACTGGGGAGGGAAAATCAAAAACATAGTGGATAGCCGATGCAGAATTCCTGTCCGACGATGACGGCAAACATAGCTTGCGCGGCCAGTTTCCGGTACTATGCGGCGGTTTTTGAGTCAAAAAGGCCTGAATGATGAGCACCACTTTGTTTAAAGATTTTCAGTTTGAAGCTGCACATCGGTTACCGAATGTCGCGGAAGGCCACAAATGTGGTCGATTACACGGCCATTCATTTATGGTTCGCTTGGAAGTAACTGGTGAAGTCGATGCTCATAGCGGTTGGGTGATGGACTTCGCCGAGCTGAAAGCGGCCTTTCAGCCTATTTGGGATCGTCTGGATCACCATTATCTGAACGATATTGCTGGTTTGGAGAATCCAACCAGTGAAGTATTGGCAGCCTGGATTTGGCAGCAGCTAAAACCACAATTGCCGGAGCTAAGTGCAGTAATGGTAAAAGAAACCTGCTCGGCAGGCTGCATTTATCGCGGTTAATATGGCAAGGTAAGGTCAGGGCTGGAGAGCATCATTCAGCCCTGTGCCTACCAATATCAGGCTATATTCAGATATTTGTGAGTCTGCATGGATAAACGCCAGTTGCGGGCAATACAGGTTTCGATGCACAACCGAGTCGCCTCTTCTTTTTGACTAATTGGCTGTAATGCAATAATCCGCGCCTTATCGTCATGTAATCTTTCCAGCAATATATCCAGCGCTTCAATGTCTCTTATCCGTCCGACTGGATGTTTTATTTCGTCAGCCCGGATTAATGCCTGATCCAGCACCGTTAATCCGCCGCGCATATTTACTTTTGGCGAGACAGTCACCCAGGTTGTAGCCGAACAGTGGACTTCGTGAGTGCCGCTGGTTTCAATCTGGCAACTGAAACCTTCTTGCTCCAGCAAAGTAGTTAACGGTGACAAGTCGTAAATACAAGGTTCTCCACCGGTAATCACTACATGGCGTGCCGTGTAACCCTGCTGGCGAAAAATCGCTAATAATTGCTGTTCGCTGGCATTTCCCCAAGCATCGCTTTCTTCAGTTTTCACTAAAATTCGCTGCACATCGACTTCCCGATCGACATTCTTCTCCCAGGTATGCTTAGTGTCACACCAGCTGCACCCTACTGGGCAACCTTGCAAACGGACGAATATCGCTGGAACGCCGGTGAAAAAACCCTCACCCTGCAAAGTCTGGAACATCTCATTAATCGGGTACAGCATCAGTATCTCTATCTGGCAACGGGTAATCGCCAATTATCGCAGATTCTGCCGTAGGCACCAAACCAGGTAAAATTCATTTTGGCTAACCATACAGATAAAGAACAAAAAAAAACCCGCCGAAGCGGGTTCTTTAATAAATATCAGGTTCAGAAATTACTGACCTTTAACTTCTTTCAAGCCGTTGAATGGTGCTGCGTTACCCAGAGCTTCTTCAATACGGATCAATTGGTTGTACTTGGCAACGCGATCAGAACGGCTCATTGAACCGGTTTTGATCTGGCCAGCTGCAGTACCCACCGCCAGGTCAGCAATGGTCGCATCTTCAGTTTCACCTGAACGGTGCGAGATCACCGCAGTATAACCGGCGTCTTTCGCCATCTTGATAGCAGCCAGAGTTTCAGTCAGAGAACCGATCTGGTTGAATTTAATCAGGATAGAGTTAGCAACGCCTTTTTCGATACCTTCTTTCAGGATCTTGGTGTTGGTGACGAACAGATCATCACCCACCAGCTGGATTTTGTCGCCCAGAACTTCGGTCTGATATTTGAAGCCAGCCCAGTCAGATTCGTCCAAGCCGTCTTCGATAGAGACGATTGGGTACTGTTTGGTCAGTTCTTCCAGGAAGTGAGTGAACTCTTCAGAAGTGAAAGCTTTGTTGCCTTCGCCAGCCAGAACATATTTACCGTCTTTGTAGAATTCAGACGCTGCGCAGTCCATAGCCAGAGTGATGTCTTTGCCCAGCACGTAACCCGCTGCTTTTACCGCTTCAGCGATAACAGCCAGTGCTTCGGCGTTAGAACCCAGGTTTGGCGCATAGCCACCTTCGTCACCCACAGCAGTGTTCATACCTTTGGCTTTCAATACCTTAGCCAAATGATGGAACACTTCAGAACCCATACGGACAGCTTCTTTCAGCGTTTTAGCGCCAACAGGCTGAATCATAAACTCTTGGATATCAACGTTGTTGTCTGCGTGCTCGCCGCCATTGATGATGTTCATCATCGGCAGTGGCATAGAGTATTGGCCTGGAGTACCGTTCAGTTCAGCAATGTGTGCGTACAGAGGCATGCCTTTAGACGCGGCGGCAGCTTTGGCAGCAGCCAGAGACACAGCCAGAATAGCGTTAGCACCGAATTGGGATTTATTTTCGGTACCGTCCAGATCGATCATGATTTTATCGATGTTCGCCTGGTCTTTAGCATCTTTACCCATCACAGCCTGAGCAATCGGGCCATTAACCGCAGCAACCGCTTTCAAAACGCCTTTGCCCAGGAAACGGGACTTGTCACCGTCACGCAGTTCCAGTGCTTCACGGGAACCGGTAGAAGCACCTGATGGTGCAGCGGCCAAACCAACGAAACCGCCTTCCAGATGAACTTCAGCTTCTACAGTTGGGTTACCACGGGAGTCGATGATTTCGCGACCGATGACTTTAACGATTTTGGACATTAGATTTTCCTCAGTACAAGTTAAACTAAAACTCCAGACAGAGGGGGCGACATCTCAGCCGCCCCCCTATCAAATATTTTATTTCACCTGGCGCTTCTGATACTCACCAGCCGCTTTCACAAAGCCGGCGAACAACGGGTGACCATCACGTGGCGTCGAAGTAAATTCAGGGTGGAACTGACAAGCAACAAACCACGGATGATTTGGCAACTCAATGATTTCCACCAGTTTGTTATCCGCAGAGCGCCCAGCAACACGTAAACCGGCAGCTTCAATCTGCTTCAACAACATATTGTTTACTTCATAGCGATGGCGATGGCGTTCAACAATCGTTGGTTCACCATACATCTGACGTACCAAGCTACCGTCGGTCAGGTTGCATTGCTGCCCACCGACACGCATGGTACCGCCCAAATCGCTTTCTTCCGTACGGACTTCGACGTTACCGTCTTCATCACGCCATTCAGTGATCAACGCGACCACCGGATACTTACAGTCTGGCACAAATTCGGTGGAGTTGGCGTTTTCCATACCCGCGACATGACGGGCAAACTCCATCAGTGCAACTTGCATACCCAGGCAAATACCCAGATAAGGAATATTGTGTTCACGAGCATAACGTGCCGCAGCCACTTTGCCTTCCACACCACGGTAGCCGAAACCACCCGGAATCAGGATAGCATCAAGCCCTTTCAGCATTTCGTCGCCGCGGGTTTCTACATCCTGAGAATCGATCAGCTTGATGTTCACGGTAAGACGGTTTTTCAACCCGCCGTGCTTCAAGGCTTCGATCACGGATTTGTAGGCATCCGGCAGTTCAACGTATTTACCGATCATCCCAATAGTGACTTCACCACCCGGATTGGACTCTTCGTATAATACCTGTTCCCACTCGGCAAGATTTGCTTCAGGACAAGTTAAGCTGAATCGTTTACAAATATAATCGTCAAGGCCCTGTGATTTCAAGAGGCCAGGGATTTTATAAATGGAATCAACATCTTTAAGGGAGATAACCGCCTTCTCTGGCACATTACAGAACAAGGCGATTTTTGCCCGCTCATTAGCAGGAACGGCGCGATCTGAACGGCAAATCAGCACATCTGGCTGAATACCAATAGAAAGTAGTTCTTTGACCGAATGTTGTGTTGGCTTGGTTTTCACTTCGCCAGCCGCAGCCAGGTAAGGAACCAGTGTCAGGTGCATATACAAAGTATGCTCGCGGCCAACATCAACCGCCATCTGACGAATCGCTTCCAGGAATGGCAGAGATTCGATATCACCTACAGTGCCACCAATTTCAACCAATACCACGTCGTGACCTTCGCCACCTTCAATGATACGTTCTTTGATAGCATTGGTAATATGAGGAATAACCTGGATAGTCGCACCCAGATAGTCACCACGGCGTTCTTTACGCAGAACTTCAGAGTAGATACGACCCGTAGTGAAATTGTTGCGACGAGTCATTTTGGTGCGAATGAAGCGCTCATAGTGCCCTAAATCCAGATCGGTCTCAGCACCATCTTCGGTGACGAAAACTTCTCCGTGTTGTGTCGGGCTCATGGTGCCCGGATCCACGTTGATATACGGGTCCAGTTTCATGATGGTAACTTTGAGGCCACGGGCTTCAAGAATAGCCGCGAGAGAGGCTGCGGCAATGCCTTTACCCAGAGAGGATACAACCCCGCCGGTCACAAAAATATAATTAGTTGTCATGCTGAACCTGAGAGTTTAGGTTTAAAGACGATGGAAGTACCAGGACGGGAAAGTAGTATACTCGAACCTTGGTTTCGCTACAAATGATCTAAACGCCTTAGCGGGTTTTCCCGGTATAAAGCGCGCTGAACATCGTCTTCCTATCCGTTATAATTCAATATATTAACGTAATTAAAATTCAACAACCATCGTTCAAATGAATTAAAACACCTTAGATTTCAGTTTCTTGCTTTTTAACTTGCTGCCAGGCCGCTTCCATTTCAGCCAGTGAAGCGGTTTCCATTGTGCGACCAGAAGCTGTAACTATTTGTTCTACCTTACGAAAACGCCGTTCGAATTTACGATTTGCCGCCTGTAGAGCATTTTCCGCTTTATGCCCCAAATGGCGGGATAAATTGACCGTAGCAAACAGTAAATCTCCGATTTCTTCGCCCAGTTTTTCCTCGTCCACTACAGCCTGTTTCGCTTCGAACATCACTTCGTCGATTTCTTCGTAAACTTTATCCAGCACTGGGCCAAGCGTATTCCAATCAAAGCCGACTGCCGCACAACGCTTCTGAATTTTATGCGCCTTCATCAAGGCTGGCAGCGCATTGGGAATATCATCTAATGCAGAATACAGGGCTTTGTCCGCTCGCTCACCGGCTTTGCGCTGTTCCCAACCAGCAATGATTTCTGCGCTGTCCGGCACGCTTTCTGCCATCGATTGCCCAGATGGTGGGAAGACATGAGGATGACGACGTTCCAGCTTGTCACTGACAGCGTGACAAATATCGTCAAAGGCAAATCGTCCCTGTTCTTGTCCCATTTGCGCGTAAAACACGATTTGAAACAGTAAATCCCCGAGTTCATCTCGTAAATCGTCAAAGTCTTTCCGCTGAATCGCATCAAGCACTTCGTAAGTTTCTTCTAGCGTGTAGGGTGCGATGGTATCGAAAGTCTGTTTACGATCCCATGGACAGCCATTCTCAGGGTCACGCAAAGTACGCATGATATCCAACAGGCGCTGTAAGGCCAAAGCCGCGGACGCTGGGGTGTTTTCAGTGGTGGTCATAGTTATTTATTCACTTTTATTTTGGATAATCAAAGCGTAGCGAGTGCTGGATTGTGGATCGTGGTCAGCGCGTATCCTGGAGGAGCAGCGCTGACCACGATTAAAATGGCAAGAAGCCATTATCATTAAAGTTAAAGTTACCTATTAATTACCATGTAACCGCCGGGCATCGATCACATCCGGCAACTGGTTGAGCTTCGCCAGCACGCGTCCTAATACCTGTAGATTATAGATTTCGATATTCATATCGATGGTCGCCAGCATTTTTTTCGTATCACTACGGCTGGCGACACCCAAAACATTCACTTTTTCATTCGCCAAAATGGTAGTGATATCACGCAATAAGCCGCTGCGGTCATTCGCTGTTACACGCACCACCAGCGAATAACCACTGGAATAGCTTTCCCCCCACACCGCATCGACAATGCGCTCCGGGGCGTGAGATTGCAGATCCTGTAATTGTTCACAATCAGCACGGTGGATGGAGATCCCTCGCCCCTGCGTGATAAAGCCGATGATTTCGTCGCCTGGAATCGGCTGGCAGCAACGGGCAATGTGATGCATCAGATTACCCACACCTTCTACCACAATGCGGCCACTGTCTTTACTACTGTTACGGGCTGGCTGCTGGGTTTTCTGCGTGAGATGGCGCAACGCTTGCAGATCGGCCTCTTCCGCCGTCGGTTTATTGAGTTTCCCTTGTAGGAAATTCACCATCTGGTTCAAACGGATATCGCCACCGCCAATAGCCGCCAACACTTCATCCAAAGAATTCATGTTATAACGTGGAACCAACAGTTTTTCGGCCTCTTTCAGGCTGATATCCATATGTTCCAATTCGTCATCCAGCATTTGGCGACCCGCCAGAATGTTTTTATCTCGATCCTGTTTGCGGAACCAGTTATGAATTTTGGCGCGGCCACGGCTGGTGGTCACATAACCGAGATTCGGATTCAGCCAGTCACGGCTTGGGTTGGGATGCTTCTGGGTGATGATTTCAATCTGATCCCCCATTTGCAGTTGATAAGTGAAAGGCACAATGCGCCCACCGATCTTCGCACCGATACACCGGTGACCGACATCACTGTGAATATGATAGGCAAAGTCCAGCGGCGTGGAACCTGCTGGCAAATCAATCACATCGCCTTTTGGCGTAAACACATACACTCGATCGTCAAAGACCTGGCTACGGACTTCATCCAGCATTTCACCGGAATCCGCCATTTCTTCCTGCCAGGTAATCAGCTTGCGCAACCAGGCAATCCGGCCTTCATAGCCAGAACGCCCTGCTGCCACCGCACCTTCTTTATATTTCCAGTGTGCGGCGACGCCCAGTTCGGCATCTTCATGCATCTGGCGGGTACGGATCTGAATTTCCAGCGTTTTACCGCGCGGCCCCAGCACCACCGTGTGGATTGATTGGTAGCCATTGGGTTTTGGATTGGCGACATAGTCATCGAACTCATCGGGCAAATGCCGAAAATGAGTATGAACGATACCCAGTGCCGCATAGCAATCCTGCAAACGCTCTACCACCACCCGCACGGCGCGGACATCAAACAGCTCGTCGAATGCCAGTGACTTCTTCTGCATTTTGCGCCAGATACTGTAGATATGTTTGGGGCGACCATAAATATCAGCTTTTATACCTTCATCAGCCATGGCCTGACGTAATGAAGCGACAAAATCATCAATAAATTGCTCGCGATCGATGCGACGCTCGTGGAGTAGTTTGGCAATTTGTTTGTATTCATCGGGATGCAGATAACGGAAGCAGAAATCTTCCAGTTCCCATTTGATCTGGCCGATACCCAAACGGTTAGCCAATGGCGCATAAATATTGGAACACTCTTTAGCCGCCAATACTCTTTCATCTTCCGGGGCATCTTTCACTTCCCGCAGATGGGCGATACGTTCCGCCAGTTTGATGACCACGCAGCGGAAATCTTCCACCATTGCCAATAGCATCCGGCGGACATTATCCACCTGCTCGGAGCTCATCGAATCGTTGGTGGTGGCTTTTAACTGGCGAATGGCATCCATATCCCGTACGCCATGTACCAGATAGGTGATGCCCTTGCCAAATTGTTCGGTAAGGGTTTCTTCGTTGATGATATTGGCATCGACCAACGGGAACAGTAGCGCAGCGCGCATACTGTCATTATCCATACTCAGAGTTGAGAGTATTTCGACCATTTCCAAGCCGCGCCATAGTAATAGCGAAGCATCAGGATGGCCTGTTGTTTGTTGTTCACAGTAACGCCAGGTTTCGGCTAATCGCTCACATGACTGCGGGTTGGGAAGACCCAAGCTGGCGATCCAATCGTCGAGAGCAAACTCGCCCGCCGGATTCAAATGTGCACTTCTTACCGCAACCATAACTTCTCCCTACTCAGTGGTCATTGGCCTCTATCGTATAAACAGCGCCATTGACTCAAGATGCCCCGTGTGCGGAAACATATCTAACATACGCACACGAGCAAGACGGTAACCGGCGTCTAATAACACATGACTGTCTCGTGCCAGCGTGGTGGGATTGCAAGAGACATACACCACACGTTTCGGCGCCAGCTTCACTATATGTAACATCACTCCAGCAGCACCAGCCCGCGCCGGGTCCAATAATATTTTATCAAAGCCCTGCGCTGCCCACGGCTGTTTATCAATGTCTTCTTCCAGGTTTTCATGAAAGAACGAAACATTCGATAGCGAATTAATCTGCGCATTATACTGCCCATTCGCTACCAGCGTCGCAACCCCTTCTATACCGACAACCTGCCGGGCATGGCGCGCCAGCGGCAAGGTGAAATTCCCCATACCGCAGAATAAATCCAGCACCCGCTCATCGGGATGTACATCCAGCCACTCCAGCGCCTGCGCAACCATTTTCTGGTTAACCGTAGGGTTGACCTGAATAAAATCGCGTGGATTAAAGGCTAAGCGTAGACCGTCTATCTGGTAATAAGGTTCATCACCCACCCGCCTCTCCAGATGGTTTTCATCTGGAGCCAGATATATCGCTACATTTTCCTGTAGAGAAAAAGCCAACAGTGCTGCACGATCAGTCGATTTTAAGTTATCAAGATGACGTAATACCAGCAATGGTCCATTGTCAGCTAGCACCAATTCTACATGCCCGAGACGCTTAACTGACGGCAATGCTGACAAACAGCGGTAAAGTGGCGCTAATAAACACTCCAATTCAGGCCGTAGCACCGGGCATTGGTTGATGGCCACCAAATCGTGAGAAGCCACCTGACGAAATCCCATAACCAGACGATGCTGCTTAGATTGATAGCACAACCCCAAACGCGCCCGCCGTCGATAACCGTATTCCGGCCCACAAATGATTGATTCTGCTTCAGGTGCTACCCCGGTTTCGCGCGCTATCAGGCGTTGCAGATAAGCAGCTTTACTGCGCTGCTGTAAATCTGTCGCGGCATGTTGCTGCTGGCAGCCACCACAAGTACCAAAATGTGGGCAGCGAGGAGAAACTCTTTCATCACTAGTGTTTAGGCGCTGTTTAACCTTGCCTCGGGAAAATTGGCGTTTATCTTCAGTTAATTGGATCTCAGCCTGTTCACCGGGCAATATGCCGGGGACGAAAATTGCTTTGCCCCGATAATGTGCAACACCCTGCCCGAAGGGATCGAGATCGTTTGCGGTCACAGTTATCATTTGTCGTGTCGTCACGCGACGGTTTGGAGAGTAGAATTGCGCCATAATAGTTGATTGATTATGCACTGGGTTTTGTAAGCTGCTCATTCTCCCACATTGGAATACCATGACCAAATACAGTCTTCGCGCGCGCATGATGATACTAATCTTAGCCCCTACGCTGCTTCTTGGGCTGTTACTCAGTACATCTTTTATGGTGCATCGCTATAATGAGCTGCAAAACCAAGTAGTTAACGCCGGTACCAGTATTATTGAACCGCTAGCTGTGGCCAGTGAATACGGCATGACATTTCGCAACCGCGATACAGTAAGACAGTTAATTAATCTGTTACATCGACGCCATTCATATATTGTTCGGTCAATTGCCGTTTTTGACACAGATAATAATCTTTTTGTCACTTCTAACTATAATTACAACTCGTCACAATTAAGACTGCCGAATAACATACCGATCCCCAATTCCCTGATGCTGACCTATCGCGGTGATTCACTGATACTGCGTATGCCAATCGTTTCGGAATACAATTTATCCAGCGATAAACCGCCAGAAGACAATATTAATAACCGCCCGCTGGGCTATATCTCCATAGATCTGGATTTACAATCGGTTCGACTGCAACAGTACAAAGAAGTGTTTATTTCCACGCTGTTACTGTTGTTCAGCCTGTGTATTGCCATTTTGTTTGCCTATCGTCTGATGCGTGACGTGACCGGCCCAATCCGTAATATGGTCAATACCGTCGATCGGATTCGACGTGGTCAACTAGACAGTCGGGTTGAGGGGCATATGCTGGGAGAATTGAATATTCTGAAAAACGGGATTAACTCGATGGCCATGTCGTTGGCAGCCTATCATGAGGAAATGCAACAGAATATTGATCAGGCAACGTCGGATTTGCGGGAAACGCTGGAGCAGATGGAAATCCAGAACGTCGAGCTGGGGTTAGCCAAAAAGCGGGCTCAGGAAGCCGCGCGCATTAAATCCGAGTTTCTGGCCAATATGTCCCATGAATTGCGGACGCCGTTGAATGGCGTTATCGGTTTTACCCGACAAACGTTAAAAACCTCACTCACGCCGACACAAACCGATTACCTGCAAACTATTCAACGTTCGGCGAATAATCTGTTATCCATCATTAATGATGTATTGGACTTTTCCAAGCTGGAAGCAGAAAAACTGGTGCTGGAACATATTCCTTTCCCACTGCGGGAAACGCTGGATGAAGTGGTGATTTTGCTGGCTCATACCGCCCATGAGAAAGGGCTGGAACTCACCATGCAGGTCAATAACGATGTGCCGGAACAGGTAGTCGGCGACTCAATGCGTCTGCAACAGGTGATGACCAATCTATTGGGTAATGCGATTAAGTTTACCGAGAATGGCAACGTCGATATTCATGTCAGCCTGCGTTCTCACACCCGTCGACAAATCAAGCTGGCGGTAGAAATTCAGGATACCGGTATTGGTATTTCCGAACAGCAGCAATCCCAACTATTCCAAGCATTCCGTCAGGCGGATGCCAGTATTTCACGTCGCCACGGTGGCACAGGATTAGGCTTGGTTATCACCGAACGTCTGGTGAAAGAGATGGATGGCGATATCAGCTTCCACAGCGAGCTGAACCGAGGTTCAACCTTCCGTTTCCATATCACTCTCGACCTGCATGAAGGCATGGTATACCGCCAACCCACGATGGAGAGCCTGGCTGGCAAGCATCTTGCCTATGTAGAACGGAATCCGGCGGCGGCGCAGGCCACATTGGATATGTTGAGCATCACGCCGCTGCGGGTAACACACAGCCCGACGTTGGCTCAGTTAGCCGATAAACACTACGATATTCTGCTGCTCGGTGTCCCTATTCCCTTCCGCACCAATATGGCAGGTCATCAGGATAAGTTAATCGCCGCGCTGAAAATGGCCGATCAGGTTATTCTCGCTCTGCCAAGCCAATCGCAGATCGATGCAGAACAGCTAAAACAGCTAGGAGCCAAAGCCTGTCTAGTGAAGCCTGTTTCTGCCAATCGGCTTATGCCACTATTGTTGAAAGAAACCCCTCTCGCGCTGCCTGCCCCCGTAGAACCGGTCACCAAAGGCTCACGTTTGCCTCTACGAGTCATGGCGGTCGATGATAACCCCGCGAATCTGAAACTCATTGGCACCTTACTGGAAGAACAGGTAGAAGAAACTATCCTGTGTGAAAGCGGCGAAGCCGCCATCGCTATCGCTCGTGACCACACGCTGGATGTGATTTTGATGGATATTCAGATGCCTGAAGTTGACGGTATTCGTGCCAGCGAGCTTATCCACCAGCTACCCAACCATACTAATACGCCCATTATCGCCGTCACCGCCCACGCAATCAGTGGTCAGCAGGAACAGTTTCTCAAGATCGGCATGGCCGATTATCTGGCCAAACCTATTGATGAAACCCGCTTGACGCAGGCGTTGGCGCGGTTCTATCAACATGAACCCGCCCATCAGCAAAAGACTGTCAGCGTGATAAATGCACTGCCGAATGCCTGGGAAGGCTCGATCAACTGGCCGTTGGCGATTCGCCAGGCGGCCAATAAAGAAGATTTGGCGCAGGAGTTGCTGTCGATGCTGGTGGCGTTTCTGCCGCAGGTTATACAGCGAGTACAAGCGATTATCGATGGCGCAGAAGATGGCCATATCGTCGATTTAATCCATAAGTTGCATGGTAGCTGCGCCTGTAGCGGTGTACCGCGGTTAAAGCGGCTGTGCTTCTATATTGAACAGCAACTACGGCAAAAAGTGGGAAGTCAGGATTTAATGCCGGAATGGCTGGAACTGCTTGATGAAATAGATAATGTCATTCAAGCGGCAAAAAACCCTATTACGATGCCACCACGCGCTGACGAATCAATAAGTAAAGCAGACTGAACAATCACAAAAGGGCAGGATTCATCACCCTGCCCTCCTCGCAAACAGACAGATAACTACTGCATCAACAGGTAAATAGTGGCATCACCACGGGTAATATTTAACGCTAACACTGGTGGTTTGCTGTCGAGAATCTTGCGCAACTCGCCCAGATTCTGTACCGGTTTCTGGTTAATACCAACGATAATATCTCCTTTTTTCAAGCCGATGCGTGCGGCAGCAGTGCCAGGTTTCACGTTATCAACCTTCACTCCTTTCTTGCCAGCAGAATCAAAGTTATTCAGTTCAGCGCCTTCAATACCGGTATAAATATTGCCGGATTCAACCTGTGCCTGAGTGCTTTGCTCCAGCGTCACATCCACGGTCAGTGGCTTACCGTCCCGCAGCAGACCCAACGTCATTTTACTGCCCACCGGCAGCGTACCGATTTCAGCACGGAAGGCCGCAAAACTGGAAATGGCCTTACCGTTCATGGTGACGATCACGTCACCGGCTTTAATTCCGGCTTTAGCGGCTGAAGACTTCGGCAATACCTGACTGATAAAGGCACCTTTCTGTGCATCCACATTCATCGCCTTAGCCAATTCGGAATTCAGCTCAGTGCCCATAATACCGAGTTCACCACGTTTTACCTGACCGAATTCCACCATCTGCGCCGTCAGGTTTTTCACCATATTGCTCGGAATAGCAAAACCGATGCCGATGTTGCCGCCGTCCGGTGCCAAAATTGCGGTATTAATCCCGATCAGCTCACCGTTCAGGTTGACCAAGGCACCGCCGGAGTTACCACGGTTAATCGCCGCATCCGTCTGGATGAAGTTCTCATAATTTTCCACATTCAGACCACTGCGCCCCAATGCCGAAACAATACCCGAGGTAGCGGTTTCTCCTAAGCCATAAGGGTTACCTATCGCTACCGTATAATCGCCCACACGGAGTTGATCGGAATCGGCCAATTTAATCGCGGTCAGGTTTTTAAAGTCTTTAAGCTGGATCAGAGCGATATCGGTACGAGGATCCTTACCGATCACTTTGCCATCAAATTTACGCCCATCATTCAGCTGTACCTGAATTTTGTTGGCATTTTCTACCACGTGATTATTGGTGACGACATAACCTTTAGTCGCGTCAATAATGACACCGGCTCCCAACCCGCGAAAAGCTTTCTGGCTTGGCTGATCACCACCGTTGGTGCCCGGTCCACCCTGGCAGAATGGCGATCCCTGGAAAGGAGATCCTTCTTGGCACAGCGGAGAGTTCCCGCCAAAGAATTGTTGAAGTTGATCTGGCACCCCAGCATTTTGCACCGGTGCGCTGCCTTCGACATTGATACTGACCACCGACGGCATAACCTTCTCTAACATCGGTGCCAAGCTAGGGAGCTGCTGGGTGCTGGACGAGGCGGTTTCTGCGGCAACGGCAGAGACCGGCCCCATGGCGAAACCGATACTTAATGCCAATGCACTTAACACTAACGTAGTTTTTTTCATGGGTCGGTTCTCTTTCTCTCTATATACAAATAACAAGTTAATTAATCGTTTCTGGCTAGCTCATGGCGCCATGTGAAATAAGATTAACTGCATTCCGTTAAGTTCATTAATGCTTAATTTGTAATAGTAAAAATTATTTTCCGTCTTTACAAAACTCGACTTAATTATGCTTAAATAATCTGTCATTAGTGGCTTTATTCTGCGGCCATCAACCGGCGATATTCGTCATAGGCATACAGATCCGTCATGCCACTGATATAATCCTGAATCAATCTGGCTCGATAATAATACTCGCGAATTTCTTGTTGTTCCGGGGATAAATGACGTAGCCCTTCTACGGCCTCGACATAAGCCAGACGGTGTTTAATCGAGAGTTTATGGTACAGCCGCGTTTCAATCGCGTAACCACGGTGGCTGTCTTGCGCCACTAACTGGGCAAAAGCAGGCTGTGGCATAGATAATAGCGGACTGTAAATATCTAACAGACCGCTAATCACACGATAGCCTTGCAGCTCCAATTGTTCAACTTCATGGTGATTGAATACATGCTTTGCCGCTACGGCTTTAAAAACTTGCAATAACTGACACGCAGGGCTGGAATCTTCCAATAAAGTCTGATTAAAGATGCCATTAAATACCGCAGGCAAATTATCAATAAATCGCTTGGCCGCATGAGGAACTAATCGACCCACGGTATAAACCCGTAAATACATAAAGAATTGGTCTTCTGAACTTCTTCTTCCCTGAACCGATTCAATTTTACCGGCGGCCTGACCTATAATCTTATCAAACAGATCGCCTGGAACACCTTCGCCCCATTCATTTCTTAAATGGCCTAATAGCTGCTCTACAGTAAAGATATTTTTCTCTACTGCATCTTCCAAATCAGCAATACAATAGGAAATATCATCAGCAGCTTCCATAATATAAGTTAGCGGGAAACGGTCGAACTCACCCATATTCAGTTCCCGTCGCAGTTTTTCGACATAAGCTTCTTCGGCCAAATAAAATCCGGGCTTTTTCATCAAATAACTGTGGCTCTCCGGTAGCGGCGCTGACCAATAAGCCGGACGGGTATATTTCAAAATACAGCCAACCTGAGCATAGGTCAGGTTAAGTTTCAGTAGCGAATAAACCAAGCGAATAGCCTGCGCATTGCCTTCGAAGTGACTGAGATCCTGACGGATACGGCTGCGTAGCAGGTTCAGTTCCGGTTGCCCTTCAGATAAACGCAAGAAGCTGACCTCACAACGATCGTGACTGTGCGGTTCCGATCCGCAACGGGTGGGATCCATTCGCTTGGCAAACCAGTTATTAATGGCGGATTCACCAAAATGACCAAATGGCGGATTGCCAATATCGTGCATCAGGCAGGCCATTTCAACAATGCTTTCAAAAGGATCGAGCAGTTTACTCAAACCCAGTTCATCAATGCGCTTCTCTTGTTTAAAGCGATTAAGAATTTCTTTGGCAATATGCCGCCCCACCTGCTGAACTTCCAGCGAATGTGTCAGACGGCTACGCACCGCAGCATTGCGCTCAAGTGGAAATACCTGGGTTTTTTGCTGTAAACGACGAATAGCCGCCGAATTGACGATACGCCCACGATCACTTTCGAACTGACGAATGATGTCGTATTCATCCTCAGCTGTAATCGCTTTGCCGAATGGCCGCTGAAAACTGATTTTCTGCTTAAAGTCGATCCCGGACATACTTCCCCCTAAAGGTGCGGCACTGGGTGATATAACATCTTCACTACTCCTGAGATGCAATGCCTTTGTGCATTATCTACGGCTCATTACCATGATAAACTACCCTGTAATAAAAACATGCTTATCCATCGATTAAAATCAGCGAGAACCGTTATGAAAGTAGGCATCATTGGTGCAATGGAGCAAGAAGTTACCCTGCTGCGTGACAAGATTGAAAACCGTCAGACATTTTCCCGCGCAGGATGTGAAATCTATACTGGCAAGTTGCACGGTGTAGAAGTGGCGCTACTGAAATCAGGTATTGGTAAAGTATCTGCGGCGATGGGGACCACATTGTTGCTGGAACATTGCCAGCCTGATGTCGTGATCAATACTGGATCGGCTGGCGGCCTGGCGGCAACACTGAACGTTGGCGATATTGTGATTTCAGAGGAAGTACGTTACCACGATGCCGACGTGACCGCTTTTGGCTATGAACCGGGTCAAATGGCGGGTTGTCCTGCGGCATTTGTCGCGGATGCCAACCTGATTGAGCTGGCTGAAACCTGCATCAAAAAATTAGATCTGAACGCCGTCCGTGGCCTGATTTGCAGCGGTGATGCCTTTATCAACGGTGCAGAGCCTCTGGCGCGTATCCGTAACACTTTCCCGAGCGTCGCCGCAGTAGAAATGGAAGCGGCAGCGATAGGTCATGTCTGTCACGCTTTCGGCACCCCATTTGTGGTGGTACGAGCCATTTCTGACGTTGCCGATAAGGCATCTCACCTGAGCTTTGATGAGTTCCTGGTGAAGGCCGCTGAACAGTCGACGCTGATGATTGAAGCGATGCTGAAAACACTGGCACAGCGCGCGTAAAAATGAAAGCCGGCTTAATACTGACCTCTTGCCGCAGACTCTTGCTTTGCGGCTTTTTGACCTTGGGAATACCCATATCGGCATCCGCTGCCGAACGCGTGATCAGTCTGGCACCCAGTACGACTGAGTTGGCCTATGCTGCCGGTTTAGGTGACAAATTGGTGGCTGTCAGCGATTATTCCGACTATCCCGAAGCGGCTAAAAAACTGGAGCACGTCGCTTCCTGGCAAGGTATTAACGTCGAGCGAATTCTGGCGCTAAAACCGGATCTGATCTTAGCCTGGCGCGGCGGTAATGCCCAAAGGCCATTAGATCAGTTAGCCCGTTTTGGTATTCCGATTTTTTATTCCGATCCCGACACTATTGACCAGATCGCCGACGATCTGGATCGGTTAGCGATCCACAGTCCCAAGCCACAACAGGCTCATCACACTGCCAACTACATTCGTCAACAGCGCGACCAACTGGTGCAACGCTATGCCCGAACAGTACCATTACGGGTATTTCTACAATTTGGTACCCAGCCACTCTTCACAACCTCGGGTCATACCTTACAAAGTGAGGTGGTTTCTTTATGTGGCGGCAAAAATATCTTTGCCACTAGCCGGGTTCCCTGGCCCCAGATCAGTCGTGAACAAGTTTTAAGCCGTCAACCTGACGCCATTATCATTGCCGGAGGAAGCGATCAAATCAAAGCGGTTTCCGCCTTCTGGCAACCGCAGCTCAATGTGCCGATTGTCGCCATCAATGAAGACTGGTTTAATCGCGCAGGGCCGCGTATCCTGCTGGCCGCTCACCAACTGTGCCAACAATTGGCCAGCGTTCCCTCTCCTGTCTCGGAGTCATCTTGATGTTGGTCTACTGGCTGGATATTTTAGGTACGGCGGTTTTTGCGATCTCCGGCGTATTGCTGGCAGGCAAACTGCGGATGGATCCTTTTGGTGTCTTGGTGCTGGGGGTAGTGACAGCCGTTGGCGGCGGGACGATCCGTGATATGGCACTGGCCAATGGTCCGGTATTTTGGGTTAAAGATCCGACGGATCTGGTAGTAGCGATGGTGACCTGTCTGGTGACTATTTTACTGGTACGGCAACCCCGGCGTACACCCAAGTGGATATTGCCCGTATTGGATGCCATCGGTCTGGCGGTATTTGTCGGCATTGGCGTGAATAAAGCCTTTGCCGCTGGAGCTAGCCCGCTGATTGCCATCTGTATGGGTGTAATTACCGGCGTAGGTGGCGGTATTATCCGCGACGTACTGGCGCGGGAAATACCGATGATTTTGCGTACCGAAATCTATGCCACCGCCTGTATTATCGGCGGTATTGCCCACGCCACCGCTTACTACACCTTTGGTCTGCCGCTGCAACAGGCGATGATGCTCGGCATGATAATGACACTGGGTATTCGGCTGGCGGCCATTCGTTGGCGGTTGAAATTACCCACTTTTGAATGGTGATGGCCAGATTAAAAAAAACCGCGAACCTGTAGGTCGCGGTTTTTTATGCCTCAATAGGGCGAAAATAATCAGATACTAAAGGAAGAACCGCAACCACAGGTGGATTTGGCGTTAGGATTGGTTACGATAAAACGTGAACCTTCCAGACCTTCAGTGTAATCCACCGCACCGCCCACCAGATATTGCAGACTCATCGGATCAACAACCAACTCAACCCCTTCTTTCTCGATAGTCATATCGCCATCGTTAACCTGATCGTCAAAAGTAAAACCATACTGAAACCCACTACAGCCGCCACCGGTGATGTACACCCGCAGTTTCATATTCGGATTTTCTTCATCAGAAATCAGCAGTTTTACTTTCTTCGCCGCAGCCTCGGTAAACTGAAGGGGCAATACCGTTTCATCGCTCATACTCTTTACTCCCAACCGATGTTCGAGTTGCAGGTTACTACAATGGCAGCCTGATCTATGAGCCAATTATCCAATACCTGAGTAATTGGTTCAAGTATTGGCATTCAATGTTATATTTTATTTACCTGTTTCAAGCGCACTTTTGCTGGTTTTCGCCGCTTCTGCTGCCTGCTCCTGACGTTGTAATGTGCGGGCTAATATGGCGGAATACAATGGCTTACCCCCCATAAACTGGGCTATCAGTGTCGCACCCAAGCAGGTCACAATCATCGGTAAAATAAGTTGATAGTTGTCGGTCATTTCCAACACCAACACGATGCCAGTCAACGGCGCGCGAACCGAAGCGGCAAATAGTGCGCCCATACCCGCAATGGCAAAGGTGCCCGCCTCAATATTATATTCGGGGAAAAAGTGGCCGCAAGACAAGCCGAATGCCGTTCCCAGCATAGTGCCCAGAGCCAGCATAGGTGCAAAAATCCCGCCCGGCGCGCCAGAGCCAAAACACAGCAATGTGGTAATTGCGCGGGCAATAAAGATAAATAACAACATGCCGACGCCGTAATTCCCCGCCGCCGCAATCGGGATCAGCGAGAATCCACCGCCGGCCGTTTCGCCTTGAACTACGCCCAGCAGACCACAGAGTCCTCCCAGCAACCCGCCGATAATTAACAGCTTACGCCAGTCCCCACCGTGGAAACGTATAAACATGTCCTGAGTACGAAATACCAGCGCGTTAAATATCACCCCTACCACTCCAAACAAAATACCCAGCGCCAGATACAACCACAGAGTATTAAGCGGCGCATCGCCGAGGCGACCGACATCAATGAGCGCTTTTTGTCCGTTAAAGTAGCGGTAGACAATAGTCGACATGATCACGCCGACAAACACCGCTTTGATGGAAACCAGGCTGTAGCGGAACTGGGTTCGCATTTCTTCGATCACGAATAAAATGCCGGCCAGTGGCGCATTGAACGCCGCCGATAGACCGGCAGCAGCACCAGTAGCCAACAGCGAATGGCGCGCTTCCGCGCTACGCAATCGGAAAATATCCACCACCATGCGGCCCGTGTTTCCACCCATTTGCACCATCGGCCCTTCACGGCCGAGCACCATTCCGGCACCCAGCGTACCGAGACCGCCGATAAATTTCACCGGAATGACCCGCCACCAGCGTACTGGGCGCATTTCATCCAGTGCGCCTTCAATTTCGGGAATACCGGATCCACCCGCCTCCGGCGCAAAACGGCGCACCAGATAATAACCAACCATCGCTAGTAAGGCAGACATGATAAAGGCCAGCGGCCAGACCAGAATGGCGTAATCCGCGACTTTCGCCAAAGTTCCCAGGCGCTGTTGCTGAATCCAATCGACACCGCGATCAAAGCCGACACCCAGCAAACCGGTAATCACCCCGACAACGCCAGCCATGACCAAAATAATCAGGGGTGTTTTGTCTCGGTTAATCAATGTGCGAATAAAGTGCCCACGGCGCATACGTAAATCGCCAATATTGGAAGTCTGTTCTGTTGAGTCAGTCATAGTGAGGTTATGTATCAGTTGAACAATAAGTAATACAAATAGACGGTGTGCCGATTTTAGCGCACAACCAGCCGATTCGCCTGCCAATAATCCGCCAGGATATGATCTGGCGCAGGATGCTGTCCGTTATCCAAGCACCGAATCCTGATACAAAATCAGGTTGATAGCCTCATTTCCCCACAAAAGATAGCCAATTATTTGATAACCGTCGCCAGTACTTTAGAATGACCGGATAAATTCCTCGCCACGCCCAATTCAGGAGCCAGTTAATGAATAAGTCCGAAAGTTTGTATGCCCAGGCGCAACAGTTGATCCCAGGCGGGGTTAATTCTCCGGTGCGTGCATTCACCGGTGTCGGTGGCGTACCACTATTTATCCACCGGGCTGATGGCGCTTACCTGTTCGACGTGGATGGCAAAGCCTATATCGATTATGTCGGCTCTTGGGGGCCGATGGTGCTCGGTCATAACCATCCGGCAGTGCGTAATGCGGTGATTGAAGCCGTTGAACGTGGCCTGAGCTTCGGTGCGCCAACCGAAATGGAAGTCAAAATGGCTGAGTTGGTGACCAATCTGGTTCCCACCATGGATATGGTGCGGATGGTTAACTCGGGTACCGAAGCCACCATGAGCGCCATTCGTCTGGCGCGCGGTTATACTCATCGCGATAAAATCATTAAGTTTGAAGGCTGTTATCACGGTCACGCTGACTGCCTGCTGGTTAAAGCCGGTTCCGGAGCCCTGACGCTCGGTCAGCCAAACTCGCCGGGGGTTCCCGCTGATTTTGCCAAGCACACTTTAACTTGCACTTACAATGACCTGGCCTCGGTCCGTGCTGCATTTGAGCAATATCCACAGGATATCGCCTGTATTATTGTCGAGCCGGTTGCTGGCAATATGAACTGCGTACCGCCATTGCCAGAGTTCCTGCCAGGCTTGCGCGAACTTTGTGATGAATTTGGTGCGTTACTGATTATCGATGAAGTGATGACCGGCTTTCGCGTCGCACTGGCTGGCGCACAAAGTTATTACAGCGTAGAGCCGGACCTAACCTGTCTGGGTAAAATCATCGGTGGCGGCATGCCAGTCGGTGCCTTTGGTGGACGTCAGGAAATTATGGAAGCACTGGCACCCACCGGCCCGGTTTATCAGGCTGGGACACTGTCCGGTAACCCTATTGCCATGGCCGCCGGTTATGCCTGTCTGACTGAAGTATCGCAGGTTGGTGTACATGAAACGCTGACCGAGCTGACCGAGCTGCTGGCTACTGGCCTGCTGTGCGCAGCAAAAGAAGAAAACATTCCGTTGGTCGTCAACCATGTTGGTGGTATGTTCGGCCTGTTCTTCACCACCGCCGAATCAGTGACTTGCTATCAGGATGTCATGGGCTGCGATGTTGAGCGTTTTAAACGTTTCTTCCATCTGATGCTGGAAGAAGGCGTTTATCTGGCACCTTCGGCGTTTGAAGCAGGCTTTATGTCCATCGCTCACAGCAAAGAGGACATTCAGAACACCGTGGATGCTGCCCGCCGCTGCTTCGCCAAGCTGTAAGTTCCGCTTGAT
Source organism: Yersinia ruckeri ATCC 29473 (assembly GCF_000754815.1). GTDB lineage: Bacteria > Pseudomonadota > Gammaproteobacteria > Enterobacterales > Enterobacteriaceae > Yersinia > Yersinia ruckeri. The sequence continues at coordinate 1,424,358 of NZ_KN150747.1, read as the reverse complement.
TTTTCGTATAAAAAACCCGCAATGACGCTGCGGGTTTTTATTATCGAACTCAGATCAGAAGGCCACAATTCCCAGGATGGTCACCGGCCGCAGGCAAACACAATAAAGTGCGCCAATAACGCTCGCTAGCAAATTGGCCTGCGCATTAACCCACATCGTACTGAAGATAATTATCCGCCCTGGCGTTACGATACGTGCCAGCGAAAACCCTCATCCCCAGTTACGCGACACGCCATCGTCCAGCCAGGTCGTCTTACTGCCCGAACATATCTTTGATCCAGCCAGCGACGCCATCACCTTCAACCGGTGCAGCGGCAGCCTGACACAGACCTTGCGGATTTTCTGTCCACACAGGAATGGTACGCCAGCTTCCGCCGTCACAGATAAAGTTACCGGCAGAATCAATGTTCATCTGGCTAATGCCTTCCGGTGGTTGCAGCACCAGTGGCAACGGTGTTTGGTTTTCCAGATAACGGCGATATAGGGTTAACGCGCCGTTGGCACCGGTCAGTTTGGCCGGGCCATTGTTATCACGACCAACCCACACAATCGCGACTTCCTTACCGTCGATACCGGCAAACCAGCTATCACGCAGATCGTTGGTAGTACCCGTTTTTGCCGCCAGATTGTATTTGCCAAACTTCGCCGACAATGAACGGGATGTGCCGCGCTGCACGCCTTGCTGCATGGTATATAACGTCAGATAAGCCGCCTGTGCCGGTACCATACGTTCGGCCTGAGGGAAGCTCTGATATAACACGGTACCGTCTTCTGCCATCACCGAACGCACCGCTGACAACGGAGCACGATTACCACCACTGGCAATAGTCTGATATTCCTGTGCCACTTCTACCGGCGTCAGATCGATGGCTCCCAGCAACATGGCCGGAACCGGATTGATCACCGATTTTGGAATGCCCAAACGCTGCAAGGTCGCGCTGATTTGATCCAGCCCCAGCGCCATCCCCAGATTAACTGTCGGTACGTTCAGAGAATTCACCAGCCCATCCATCAGCATCACTTGCCCACGGAATTGGCGGTCATAGTTTTTCGGCTGCCAGATCGAGCCGTTCGGCTGTTTAAGTGAAATCGGCTGATCGGCCAACCAGGTATTGAGACGATATTTATCCGGCTGGCTTAATGCCGTCAGATACGTTGCCGGTTTCGCCAGAGAACCCACCAAACGACGAGCCTGAATGGCACGGTTAAAGCCGGCAAACTGCGGCTGTGCCCCACCAACCATCGCGCGAACTTCACCACTAAAGCGATCGACAATCACCATCGCCGCTTCCAAGTCTTTGATATTACGCGCCGCTTTCAGTGCAGGAATACCATCTTCAACGGATTTTTCAGCGGCATCCTGTGAAACGGGATCGAGGGTGGTAAAGATCTTCACGCCGGACAGATCATTAACCTTGTCACCCAGTTTCTGCTGTAGTTCCTGACGTACCATCTGCATAAAGGCGGGTTGCGGTGTAATTACCCCGCCTTTCGGCTGTACGCCTAATGGTCGAGCACTGAGCATGGTGTACAGTTCTTCATCGATAATGCCCTGATTCTGCAACAGTTTCAGTACCAGATTACGTCGTTCCAACGCCAGTGTCGGGTTGCGCCACGGGTTATACAGCGACGCCCCTTTCACCATTCCCACCAGCATCGCCTGTTGATCCAGACTCAACTCATCCACTGGGCGGCCAAAGTAATACAGGCTGGCCAACGGGAAACCGCGAATCTGATCGCTACCACTTTGGCCGAGATACACTTCGTTGAGATACAGTTCGAGAATACGATCCTTGCTGTAACGATAATCCACCAACAGCGCCATATAGGCTTCGTTGGCTTTACGCAGCAAAGAGCGTTCATTGGTTAGAAACAGGTTTTTTACCAACTGTTGCGTCAGTGTACTGCCGCCCTGTACCGCTTTGCCAGCAGTCAGATTAGCAATGGCCGCGCGACCAATAGAATACGGGCTGATGCCATCATGCTCATAAAAGTGGCGATCTTCGGTGGCCAACAAAGTATCCACCAGCAGATCAGGGAAACCAGCGCGAGGCACAAACAGGCGCTGCTCGCCATTCGGCGACTGCAACATGGTGATCAACTTGGGATCGAGGCGGAAAAAGCCGAAATCACGCTGGTTATCCAGGTTGATGATCTGCGCTAAACGATCATCCTTAAACACCAATCGGGCGCGGATCTGGCCTTCTTTACCATCTGGGAAATCAAATGGCCGACGCAGCATTTCGATACTGTTGTTCTGCACCGTGAATTCACCTGGTCGAGTCATGCGGCTCACTTGGCGGTATTGCATGCCTTCCAGCAAATTCACCATTTCTTTCTTGCTGTAAGCCATACCCGGTTCAAGGTTGACCATACGACCATAGACCGCCGCTGGCAGTTGCCAGACTTTGCCATCAATACGGCTGCGGATCTGCGAGTTCAGATAGACGCCATAGATCGCCAACAGCACCACAGCAACGATAAATAGCTTAATCAGTAACCCAAGCCAACGACGCTTTTTCCGCGCCGGAGTCGATTTTACCTTTCTTGGCATGGGTTGATCCTCATCGTCATCATCATCATAGCTATCTTCATCATCGTCACGATCATTGTCATCCAGATAGTCTTCATCATAATCATCTTCATCGCGCCGACGGCGCAGTGGCCTCTTCGGCGCAGCCTTGGCCGCTGGTTTCTTACCTTTGCGCCCCGTAGGCTCGCGGTCATCAGACATCTATTTTCTCCACTACTTCCACGCATATTGGCGGGCAAGCCGCTTAATGTCTCCTCAGCCTCATCAGTGGGGAAGAGGAAACATCTGAATTCATCAGCTTTGATACTTCTTGGTACGCCGGGTCGGCAGCGTATTGGCCGGATCATCCGGCCAGACATGTTTGGGATAACGCCCTTTCATCTCTTTTTGCACTTCCCGGTAAGCACCTTGCCAGAAGGCGGCCAAATCACCAGTAATCTGCAACGGCCGGTGGGCTGGCGACAATAATTCCAGCACCACCGCAACCTGACCTTCGGCCAGCCGAGGACTACACTGTTCGCCAAAGACTTCCTGTAGCCGCACCGCCAACATCGGCGGTTTATCATCATCGTAACGTATAGGTAGGCGACTACCTGTCGGTACAGTGTAATGACTTGGTAACGCACTATCCAGCCGCTGACGTTGTTGCCAACTCAATAATCGACCAAGCGCCTCAGCCAGATTGACCTGTCGCAACGCACGCAAGTCACGCACACCCTGCAATGAAGGTTGTAGCCACAGCTCAAGTTTCTCCAACAGACTTTCATCATCGACTACTGGCCATTCTACATTCGGTAGCCACCGCGCCACACATCGCAAGCGGGTGCGCATTTGTCGGGCATTTTCATCCCAATTCAACACGTTCAGGCCCTGCTCACGTACCCAATTGAGCAGCGCCTGTTGCCAAGCTTCGTCGTTGGGTCTGGCCAACGGCTGCGCCTTCAGAGTCAGTCGGCCTATTTGCCAGCGCCGCCATGCACGCAAAGTCCCTTTCTCTTCATCCCACTCTACCGCCGTTTGCTCGTTGACACTCTCAGGGGACTGTTTAACCAGTTGATCAATATCTACCGGCAATGCCAGCAGAATGCGTGCATCCGGCCCACCAGAGCTTTGCAGTAAACTAACCGCCACTAGCCAGGGAGAACGTGACAGCGCCTCATCCTGAGCCATAGCCGCGCCCATACCATTAGCCAACAGGTAGCGTCCATCTTGGCCGCGTTGCTGGGCAATACGATCGGGATAGGCCAGCGCCAACAACCCACCCGCCATATCGCTATCAATACTGCCCGTTCGCGAGTTAAGACGCTGTTGCAATTGTCTGGCGCGCCGCTGCCAATTCGACTGAGGTCGACTCAGCCAATAACGCAGATCGATCTGACCGCTACGCGGCGGTTCTTCGATCATGGCCGCCAGCAGTGCGGCCGTTGCCAGCGCATCGCCTCCCTGCTGCGCTGCCGCGCACAGCATCGCCGCCAGACGGGGTTCACAGCCCAGCGTCGCCATCGATCGGCCAACTGCCGTCAACTGGCCGTTCTCATCTGTCGCACCCAATCGCCTCAGTAGGCTTTGTGCTACAGTGAGTGCCAGAGCCGGAGGGCGATCCAGCCAACACAACTGGGAGATGTCCTGGCAACCCCAATGCAGCAGTTCCAGCCAGAAGTTGCATAAGTCGCTATTGAGAATTTCCGGTTCCGCATATTCGGGAGCACGCTCGGCCTGCTCCTTGGCAAATAGGTGCCAGCAGATCCCCTCTTCCAGTCGCCCAGCCCGCCCCGCTCGCTGAATCATTGACGCCTGACTGACACGCTGCGTCACCAAGCGAGTCAGGCCATTTTTGCTGTCAAAACAGGCAACCCGCTCCAGCCCGCTATCCACCACCAGACGTATCCCTTCAATGGTTAAACTGGTTTCAGCAATATTGGTCGCCAGCACCACTTTTCGCCGACCGGCAGCCGCCGGTTGAATGGCTTTCTGCTGTTCTCCAAGGGGTAATGCGCCGTAAAGTGGACAAAGATCGGTATCTTCCGCCACCTCACCGTTTAGCCGCTCCATCACTCGATGAATTTCACTCAGGCCGGGTAAAAACAGCAATAGCGAGCCGGATTCCTCATTCAACAAGCGCTTGACCCGACTGGCGATACCATCCTCCAGACGCTCATGGCTGGATAAGGGTTGATAACTGCGTAATACTGGAAAACTGCGGCCAGCCGAAACTATCGTTGGCGCATCGGGCAGCAGGGCAGAAAGTCGTTGATTATCCAGCGTAGCCGACATAATTAGCAGGGTTAAATCATCCCGCAGCCCTTGTTGTACATCCAGCAACAACGCCAAGGCCAAATCGGCCTGTAGACTGCGCTCGTGGAATTCATCCAAAATCACCAGCGATACGCCCTGTAACTCGGCATCCTGTTGCAACATTCGCGTTAAAATACCTTCGGTGACCACTTCCAGCCGAGTATTGGGCCCACTTTTGCTTTCTGCTCGCATCCGATAGCCCACGGTTTGGCCGGGTTCTTCCCCCAGTTGTTGCGCCAGCCGATAGGCCACGTTTTTCGCTGCCAGCCGGCGCGGTTCAAGCATAATAATCCGCCCTGACAATCCGCCACGCTGTAAAATCTGCAACGGCAGCCAAGTCGATTTCCCCGCCCCGGTTGGGGCATGAAGCAAGACTTGCGGCGAGGATTTCAGCGCAGAGAGCAAATCGTCAACCACCACACTGACGGGTAAAGAAGACACAGCACACTCCACGAAGGTTAACTTTCACAGTCAGGCATTGTAGCATCTAGCCTTTACGCCGTATTGATACTCGTGATACTTGAAGCCACAGAATTGTTCGCGCCATGCGTTCATCTGGATGACTGATTTGAGTAAGTAGATCGGGATTTATTGAATGATTACCGGTGACACCCATAATTTTGGCTATAGGGCTTTAACGATGCGAAACGCTAGTGATGACTGATCCAGTAAACCGACGACTGTTCTTTGCTCTGGCGCTAGCCAAACCCCATCAGCAACAGATTGTACAATGGCGCGCAGAACAGTTTGCGGCAGAAACCGGCCACCCGATTGCTGCCGCCAATTTACACCTGACGCTAGCCTTTCTCGGCGAGGTGAGTGAGCAAAAATCACAGGCGCTACAACAGTTGGCCGGACGTATTCACCAGCCCGCGTTCACCATTAGACTCGACGACTTGGGGCATTGGCCAGGTTCTGGCGTCGTGTGGTTGGGGTGTAAGCAAGCGCCAAGAGGATTATTGCAGCTTGCAGAATTATTGCGCTCTCAAGCTGCACGCAATGGCTGCTACCAAAATCCACTGCCGTTTCATCCTCATATCACTCTGTTTCGCCATGCCACCCAACCGGTTATGTTACCGCCCAAAGCGGATGTGGGACAATTTACACCAAATCAGTTCTCACTCTATGAATCAGTATATAGCCGTGGGCGCACCCGTTATAAAGTGCTTAAAAGCTGGCCGTTGGGCGATAAAATAAGGAAAGAAGATGCAATTTGACTCCCCGCTCAAACCCGCTACGCTGATCCAGCGCTATAAACGTTTCCTGGCTGATGTGATCACTCCAGCGGGAGAGACCTTGACTATTCATTGTGCAAATACCGGAGCCATGACCGGATGTGCGACACCCGGTGATACCCTGTGGTATTCCACCTCCAATAATCTTCAACGTAAATATCCCCACACTTGGGAGCTGACGCAGACTCAAACCGGTGATTGGATATGCGTTAATACCATGCGCGCCAATGGGTTAGTCAATGAAGCGATAACACGTGATGCAATACCAGAATTATCCGGTTACAGTGCTGTCTATCGTGAGGTAAGGTACGGCGCGGAAAATAGCCGTATCGACTTGTTATTACAGGCAGAAAATAAAGCCAACTGCTATATTGAAGTGAAATCGGTAACCTTATTGCAACAACAATGTGGCTATTTCCCAGATGCGGTAACGCTACGGGGACAAAAACATCTGCGTGAATTGCAAAAGAGTGTTGCTGAAGGGCATCGGGCTGTATTGTTCTTTGCCGTATTGCATTCGGGTATCAGGCAGGTCGCCGCGTCCCGACATATTGACCCGCGCTATACCGAGTTGTTGGCACAGGCTCAGGCGTCAGGGGTGGAAGTGATATGTTACGGTTTTCAACTATCGCCTGACGGTATCGAGCTCGCTGCTCGCTTGCCGTTATTAACGGTTTAGGTTCTACCGGCCAACTGCTGATTAAAAAGCCGATTGCCGAATAGCACCTCGCCAAATACGCCTTCCTTCACACCATTGTCAAGCAGGCGACAGGAATAATTGCCAACCTACCTCCCATCTGTTATTTATAGCGGCCTGATTTTTCCCCGCACTTGGGGAATCGTTCGATAGTGCGTATGAATGTAGGAGAAGCATCATGCAAGAAGGGCAAAAACGTAAAACCTCGTCCTTGAGCATTCTCGCCATCGCTGGGGTGGAGCCGTACCAAGAGAAGCCAGGCGAAGAGTACATGAATGCCGCCCAGCTTTCGCATTTTAAGCTGATTCTTGAAGCGTGGCGCAATCAGCTCAGGGATGAAGTAGACCGTACTGTATCTCACATGCAAGACGAAGCTGCTAACTTCCCTGATCCGGTTGACCGTGCAGCTCAAGAAGAGGAATTCAGTCTTGAACTTCGTAACCGCGATCGTGAGCGTAAGCTCATTAAGAAGATCGAGAAAACGCTGAAAAAAGTGGAAGATGACGACTTCGGTTTCTGCGAATCTTGTGGTGTAGAAATCGGTATTCGCCGTTTGGAAGCACGGCCAACTGCAGATTTATGCATTGACTGTAAAACCTTAGCTGAAATCCGCGAAAAGCAGATGGCTGGCTAACACAGCAAGAACGTGTGACACGGTGCCTGAGTTTTCTCCGGCACCGTATTAACATGACGGGAGCACACTCCCTTTATTTATGTCAGAAAATCATCGTTATGTGGGACGTTTCGCGCCCTCTCCTTCCGGAGATTTACACTTCGGCTCACTGATTGCCGCTCTCGGAAGTTACCTGCAAGCCCGCGCCCAAGGCGGAAGTTGGCTGGTACGCATTGAAGATATTGATCCTCCGCGTGAAATTCCGGGAGCCGCTAATCGTATCCTTGCCACGCTAGAGCATTATGGCCTCCACTGGGATGGTCAGGTCATCTATCAATCCCACCGTCACGATGCCTACCGCGCAGCCCTTGATTGGCTGCAGCAGCAAGGGTTAAGCTATTACTGCACCTGCACCCGCAGTCGGATTCAGCATATCGGCGGTTTCTATGATGGGCATTGCCGAAATCGTCACCTGCCGCCTGATCATGCCGCGATTCGATTACGCCAAACCCATCCGGTTTATGCTTTTCATGATCGCCTACTCGGTCAGCTTCACGCCGATCCAGCGCTGGCCGAAGAGGATTTTATCATTCGCCGCCGGGACAGATTGTTTGCTTACAATCTGGCAGTCGTGGTAGATGATGCGTTTCAAGGGGTCACGGAAATAGTGCGCGGAGCCGATTTGATCGAACCGACAGTGCGGCAAATTGCGTTGTATAACCAGTTACAACAGCCTGTACCGACTTATATTCACCTGCCACTGGCGCTGAATTATGACGGTCATAAATTATCCAAACAGAATCACGCACCATCATTGCCTGATGGCGATCCACGCCCGATTTTGGTCAGCGCGTTGAAATTTCTTCATCAGCCGATGCCAGAAAGCTGGCAAGATCTTGATCTATCGTTATTATTACGCTGGGCAATTGAGCACTGGAGCCTGGATTCTCTTCCACACCAGAGTGCAATAGCTCAGCCAGAAAACACATCGGCATTCTCAAAGGAACCTCGGTGAGCTATGATTAGCCGCTGTTTTTCCGTAGTTCTGTTTTTTATTAGTCACTATCGAGGTGTACCATTTTTACCCGAGTAGCCAATTTCTGCCGTAAGGTACTGATCCGCGAAGACAAAAATGTCCGTGAAGATAAAGTTACCGGTGAAGATAAAGTGGCCCGCAAAGAAAAAAGGCCCGCTAGAACTGATACCGGCCGCGTACAACATGCGGTACCGCTTGAGGAAAAACGTCCAATGACGGTTATTCCGAGGGATCAACACAATATTTCACGCAAAGAAATCAGTGATAATGCACTGAAGGTACTCTATCGCCTGAATAAATCAGGTTTTGAAGCTTATCTGGTCGGCGGCGGCGTCCGCGACTTACTGCTTGGCAAAAAGCCAAAAGATTTTGATATCACCACCAGCGCCACGCCAGAACAGGTTCGAAAACTGTTCCGTAACTGCCGTTTGGTCGGTCGCCGTTTTCGTCTGGCGCACGTGATGTTTGGGCCGGAAATTATTGAAGTAGCCACTTTCCGTGGCCATCACGAACAGCAACAACCTGAAAGTAATGATAAAAACTCCTCACAGCAAGCTCAGAACGGCATGCTGCTACGGGACAATATCTTCGGTTCTATTGAGGAAGACGCACAACGTCGCGACTTCACCATTAATAGCCTTTATTACGGGATTTCCGATTTTGCACTAAGGGATTACACCGGCGGTCTGCGTGATCTGAAACAAGGTATTATCCGCCTGATCGGCGATCCAGAAGTACGCTATCGGGAAGATCCGGTGCGGATGCTGCGAGCCGTGCGTTTTGCTGCCAAGCTGGATATGACCATCAGCCCGGAAACTGCGGAGCCGATTCCACGTCTGGCGTCACTGCTACGTGAAATTCCACCGGCGCGCCTGTTTGAAGAGTCGTTGAAACTGCTGCAATCGGGTTACGGCTATAAAACCTACCTTAAATTATGTGAATATCAGCTTTTCCAACCCTTATTCCCGCTGATTGCCCGTAACTTTACCGAGCATAACGATTCGCCAATGGAGCGAATTCTGATTCAGGTGTTAAAAAACACCGATTACCGTCTCCAGAATGATCAACGGGTCAACCCGGCATTCCTGTTTGCGGCGATGCTGTGGTATCCACTGATTGAACATGCGCAAAAACTGACGCAGGAAAGCGGTTTGGCCTATTACGATGCCTTCGCGCTGGCCATGAATGACATTTTGGATGAAGAGTGCCGTTCTCTCGCCATTCCCAAACGCATTACTGCACTGGTTCGCGATATTTGGCTGTTACAGCTACGTCTGTCTCGTCGCCAAGGCAAGCGGGCGCACAAACTGATGGAACACCCGAAATTCCGTGCCGCCTACGATTTGCTGGCGCTCCGTGCTGAAGTGGAAAATAACCATGAACTGCAACGTTTGACGCAGTGGTGGGGCGAATTCCAGGAAGCAACACCGTTGCATCAAAAAACGATGTTGAATACTTTGGGTGCCGATCCTGCACCGCGCCGTTCCCGCTCACGCCGTCCACGTAAACCGACCCAACGTAAAGAAGGGGCATAACAGGGAATATGATCCGGGTTTATATTGCGCTGGGCAGCAACCTTGCCCAACCATTGCAACAGGTGAAAACCGCTTTGGAGGCGTTGGAGCATCTGCCACGCACCCGCCTTGTTGCCTGTTCAGCGTTTTACCGGACTCGCCCTCTTGGTCCACAGGATCAGCCTGACTTTCTTAATGCCGTGGTCGCGTTAGACACGGCGTTACCGCCAGAACAGTTGTTGGATCATACCCAAGAGATCGAACGCAATCAGGGCCGGGTTCGCAAAGATCAGCGTTGGGGACCACGCACCCTTGATCTGGATATCATGTTGTACGGTGAGCAGATTATTCACACAGATCGCCTTACCGTTCCTCATTACGGCCTGAAAGAACGGGAATTCATGTTGTATCCATTGGCCGATATTGCACCGGATCTGATATTTCCAGACGGAGAATCACTGGCTAATCGGCTGACATTGGTAGCGAAAAATGGCCTGACTCCCTGGTAACTTCGGCTCATTTTCGGGTCGTTTTTCCCCGCACTTCTCTTGTACACTTCCCCCTTCAACTTTGTTAGCATGCTACTATTTTGATCATTTTGTAACCGAATCATGCTGTTACTCTACGCTCTCGCGGTCTAGTGGCGCATACAGTAGAATGAGATTTACTTTTTGCAGGCCGCAAATGCGATAACGCGCAGTGTTTTGAGCCTGTCGGGTTATTTTCTGGAGAACGAGTAATGAAAGCGATCACCCTGACCCATTTACGCCAGTGGAAACAAGAACAGCGTAAGTTCGCCACCCTCACCGCATACGATGCCAGCTTTGCCCAACTGTTCTTCGAGCAAGGCATTCAGGTCATGCTGGTCGGTGATTCCCTCGGTATGACCTTACAAGGCTTTGATTCAACCCTGCCGGTCACGATCGCCGATGTGGCCTATCACACCCGTGCAGTGCGCCGTGGTGCGCCACAATGCCTACTGTTGGCTGATATGCCCTTTATGAGTTATGCCACGCCAGAACAAACCTTTACCCACGCTGCCGAGCTGATGCGCGCCGGTGCCAATATGGTAAAACTGGAAGGTGGGAGCTGGCTATGCGAAACCGTCAGTATGCTGGCTGAGCGCGCCGTACCGGTTTGTGGTCATCTTGGTTTAACACCGCAATCGGTCAATATCTTTGGTGGCTATAAAGTTCAGGGTCGCGAAGAAGTCGCTGCTAATCAATTACTTAAAGATGCACAGGCGCTGGAACTAGCGGGTATTCAACTGCTGGTATTGGAATGCGTACCGGTTGAACTGGCGCGCCGCGTTACCGAAGCCCTGGCGATCCCAGTGATCGGTATTGGCGCTGGCAATGTTACCGATGGACAAATTCTGGTGATGCATGATGCACTGGGCATTACCGGTGGCCATATCCCCAAATTCAGCAAAAACTTTCTGGCTCAGGCCGGTGATATCCGCACCGCAATACAGCAATATATTCAGGAAGTGGAGCAAGGGATTTATCCGGCAGAAGAGCATACATTCCAATAAGTGCCACTCGCATTACATAGTAAAAATTACCGGAAGGCAGCAAACGAGTGAATCTTGGGACGCTTATCCCAGTTAGTGATTCGGGTGATCGCGTGCAGCCAACACACATACAGTTTGAAGTATGACCCGTACATGCTTTCCAATACCCCAGGAGAAAGGGAATGCTGATTATTGAAACCTTGCCATTTTTACGTCAGGAAATTCGCCGCTGGCGACAGGAAGGCAAACGTATTGCGCTGGTTCCGACGATGGGCAATCTCCACGATGGACACCTGACACTGGTGGAAGAAGCAAAAGCCCGTGCCGATGTCGTAGTGGTGAGTATCTTTGTCAACCCGATGCAGTTCGAACGCCCAGATGATCTGGCAAACTATCCGCGAACCTTACAGGAAGACTGCGAAAAATTGACGCGTCAAGGTGTAGATTTGGTCTTTGCACCTGCGCCGTCCGAGATTTACCCCACCAATTTGGAACAGCAAACTTACGCTGATGTCCCGATCCTTTCTACTATTTTGGAAGGAGCCAGCCGCCCCGGCCATTTTCGTGGCGTCTCAACCATCGTCAGCAAGCTATTCAATCTGGTGCAGCCGGATATCGCCTGTTTTGGTGAGAAAGATTACCAGCAATTGGCGCTTATCCGCAAAATGGTGGCGGATATGGGTTACGACATTGATATCGTCGGTGTACCGATTAAACGAGCCAAAGATGGGCTGGCGCTCAGTTCCCGCAATGGCTATTTGACGCTAGAAGAACGCAAGATCGCACCACAATTGGCTAAGATCATGAATAATCTTGCAGAAAAACTGACGTTGGGCGAACGTCATATTGATGAGCTACTGACCGATGCAGCAGAACATTTACATGCGGCCGGTTTCACCCCAGATGAGCTGTTTATTCGCGATGCCGAAAACCTGCAACCGCTGACGGTCGACAGCCAGCGAGCGGTCATTCTGATGGCCGCATGGCTGGGTAAAGCGCGATTGATTGATAATCAACAGGTCGATCTGATCAACTGATCTGGCGAACGTCCTCTGGTCGGGTACGGGATATTCCCCCGCTACCCGACTAGCGTCCCTGATTCCACGACAACTTCATATTCTCACGCTGAAATTAATCTCAGTCCTCACCAATCTATAGACAGCACCTATAAAATCAGCAAAACTGAAGCAAGATACTGAATGCAGGATGCCTCAGTGTTAACGCCATCTGCGTTATTCATCCGAATTGATCTGCCAGACAGAATTAATCGGGTTTACATCAGGGTTAAGGGTAAGGCTATGATACGCACCATGCTGCAAGGCAAACTGCATCGGGTTAAAGTAACTCAGGCTGATTTGCACTACGAAGGTTCCTGCGCCATCGATCAGGATTTTCTGGAGGCCGCTGGCATTCTGGAATATGAAGCAATAGATATTTATAACGTTGATAACGGTCAGCGTTTTTCTACCTACGCGATAGCCGCTGAACGCGGTTCGCGTATTATCTCTGTCAACGGTGCAGCAGCCCGTTGTGCCTGCGTTGGCGATAAACTGATTATTTGTTCTTACGTGCAAATGTCAGATATTGATGCCCGCTTGCACCATCCTAAAGTGGCTTATTTTGAAGGTGAAAATCACCTGCAACGCAAAGCTAAATCGGTGCCGGTTCAAGTTGCCTAGGCCTGACATCATATTGATATTCATAAAAAAGGAGCCATTTTTGGCTCCTTTTTATTTTTTGACGCTTATCTTGTCACTATTCAGCTTCTATCACCACGGGTGGCCGCCCCGCAGCCACGGTTGGCTGGTTAGCAATACGCTCAGCCATGGTCGGTATTGAATCCGTGCGTAAAATATACAACCGTTTTAACGTAAACGGATTGTCGCCCGGTTTCACTTTACCCTGCATGGTCGTCACTGCCAGATGGAAACCCGAGTTTTTCGCCGCATCAATGGCTTTTTGGTTAAAACCACCAAATGGATATGACAGGTAAATAACATGGGGATTGAATTGTGATAATGCCCGCTGCGAATGCTCAAAATCAAAAATAATATTATGATATGAGCGGCTCAATAATATCGGATTATGCGCATTATCCGTCCGATGTAGGAAATGGGTATGAGACTGCACATCAAATACGTCCTGAATCTGTTTTAGCTCGGAAATACTCATGAACTGTAATGAGTCAGGATTCCATTTTTGCGGATGGCGTTTGATACGAGAAGAAATAATAAATGCAGTAGCGCGAAAACCCTGCTCTTTCAAAATAGGATAAGCATAGCGACTAACCGATTTTAAACCATCATCAAATGTCAGCACTACGGCTTTCGCTGGCAGGTTGATTTGATTATTCAGGTAGCCTTCGAGCTGAGACATCGAGATAGTATCGTAACCAGCCTGTTTGAGGTAAGCCATCTGGTTACTGAATGCAACATCCGACGTTGTGGTTGAAGTATTTCTGAAGCGCTTATTCTCTTCATTTTTCAGCATATGGTGATATGTCAGCACAGGAATGCCGTTATCAATTTCGGTATCCTTCCCGCTGACATAGCCTAATCGCTGGCCAATATTGACCTGATACCAACTATTATTCAGCCGGTCTTTCAGTTTGCCAATAATCGGGTAGCGCAGGTTTTCCTCTAGCACACCGAACTCTTCACTGTCGGTATCCGGAGCAACAAAGACCCGCGTTTCACGCTTGATAAGAATATTTTGATTTGGTAACGGCTTATTTAAATCACCCAAGCTATCGTTGGTTTTCCGAGCTTTATTGACCTCTTTTAAATCATCTTTATCAATAAAACCGATGCCATGACCAAATTTAAATTCATAATATTCCGCCGCAGCCGGGAATACCTGCAATAACTGCCCCTTCTTGATTTCTCCCACCGGAATGACATGCTCGCCGATCAGCGCATAAATTTCGCTATCGCGTTCTGCGGTCATGTATCTGGAGGGCGTTACTGGGTCGTCTGACAGGAGGTCTGCGTGAGCTGCCGGTATCATGACCGACATGACAATACCGAGTAGCATCCCAATCGCTATTCTGTTTTTATGCCACATTATCGTTCTACTTATTCGCGTAACTGCGCTGAAGTGAAAAGGGGAAATTCTGGTGCGCCAGCATAGCATAAGATGCTAAATCTTGAGAAAGAGCATATTCATCTGGGCGAATATTTATTTTATTTATCGGCCATTGCATCATTGGCTCGACAACTTTGGTAGCAGGGGGCGGTGTCAGGCCGCCCCCTGAGTGGGCGCGGTTTAAGTGCGTAAACCACGACCACGTTCAATCAAATACCAAGCCAGGCTATAAAACACCGCGATAAAGGCCACCAATACGCCTAGAGTAAAGACCAGCGGCACATCGGAAATACCGAGGAAACCATAGCGAAACCCGCTAATCATATACACAATAGGATTCAATTTTGACACCGCCTGCCAAAACGGTGGTAACAGCGTCAGCGAGTAGAAGACGCCGCCCAGATAAGTCAGCGGCGTGAGCACGAAGGTCGGGATCAGGCTGATATCATCAAAGGTTTTAGCAAATACGGCGTTAAGCAAGCCACCAAGAGAAAACAGAACTGCCGTCAGCATTAGGGTGAGCGCGATCATCGACCAGGAATGTACCTGCAACGGTACAAAAAACAGCGAAATAATCGTTACCAAGACACCGACACAAATTCCCCGAGCAACACCGCCGCCAACGTAACCGACGATAACAATATGGGTCGGAACTGGCGCTACCAGCAACTCCTCAATACTACGTTGGAATTTGGCACCAAAAAATGAAGCCGCCACGTTGGCATAAGAGTTAGTGATTACCGCCATCATAATCAGACCAGGAACGATGAATTGCATGTAATCCACACCGCCCATATCGCCAATTCTTGAACCAATAAGATTACCGAAGATCACAAAATACAGTGACATAGTAATAACCGGCGGCACCAGAGTCTGAATCCAAATACGGCCAAAACGAGTAATCTCTTTGATCCAGATACTTTGTAACGCGATCCAATACAGACGGGTCATGCTTTTTCTCCCCCGTTGCCATTAACCAGATTAACAAACAGCTCTTCCAGGCGGTTGGCTTTATTCCGCATGCTAAGTACCTGAATACCCTGCGCACTCATCTGACTGAACAAGCTATTAAGACCCTGATCGCGTTTTACATCAACTTCCAGCGTAGATGTATCAATCAGGCGATACTGATAACCTTCCAATTGTGGCAACGCGCTTTTTACCCCAAGATCAAAAATAAAGGTTTCAGATTCCAGTTTTCCCAACAGTTTTTTCATCGTGGTATTTTCTACCAACTCACCGTTTTGGATAATACCGATATTCCGACACAGCATTTCAGCCTCTTCCAGATAATGCGTGGTGAGGATGATGGTGGTGCCTTGCGCGTTCAATTCTTTCAGGAAGCCCCACATTGAACGGCGTAATTCGATATCGACCCCAGCGGTAGGTTCATCCAAAATCAACAGTTTTGGTTGATGCATCAAGGCTCTGGCGATCATCAAACGGCGTTTCATACCACCGGACAGGCGAATGGCTCGTTCGTTGCGTTTGCCCCACAGATCAAGCTGACTCAGATATTTCTCTGCCCGCGCCAGCGCTTCGCGCCGCGTAACTCCATAATAACCCGCCTGAGTGATCACTATCTGCAATACGGTTTCGAACGGGTTAAAGTTGAATTCCTGCGGCACCAGACCGAGCTGGCGTTTGGCATTCACAATATCTTTGTCAATATCGTAACCAAACACCTGAACCTTGCCCGAGGTTTTGTTGACCAGCGAACTGATAATGCCGATGGTGGTTGATTTACCGGCACCATTAGGCCCAAGCAAGGCATAAAAATCCCCGGCCTCAACATGTAAATCAATACCACGTAAAGCCTGAACGCCACCGGCATAGGTTTTGGTGAGCTGCGTTAATTCCAGTGCATATGTCATAAGTAAAAATGGACCTTATTCAATGAAGAACTTCCAGTAAGGAATATCAATGGCTTATCCCACCCATCCCGCAGGGGACAAGTCGTAGAGAGCCAGTGAGAACCAGATAAACTCCGGGAAGTTGCTACTCGGGCAATATTGTATCCTATCAGAAACAACTGTTCCGATTTCTAAATCATAATGCTTGCCGTATATTATCCTATCGCAATCCGTTTATTACAGGTTATTAACATCGATGGAAGAAATCCAAAAACTCATCGCGAACAATCGCTCTTGGTCAAACTCCATCAGCAAGCAAGATCCCAGTTTTTTTGAGCACCTGTCTCAAGCGCAAAAACCGCGTTTTCTCTGGATCGGTTGTTCCGATAGTCGGGTCCCTGCCGAGCAACTAACTGGTCTGAAATCCGGGGAATTATTTGTTCACCGTAACGTTGCCAATTTGGTTATTCACACCGATTTAAACTGTCTGTCTGTGGTGCAATACGCCATTGATGTACTTCAGGTTGAACATATCATTATCTGCGGCCATCTGGGCTGTGGCGGCGTTGAAGCTGCAATCAAAGGTGATGAAATGGGACTGATCGATAACTGGTTACTACACATCCGCGACCTGTGGTACAAACATCGGTCGTTACTGGGAGAGTTGGCAGAAGAAGAACGCAGTAATGTGTTATGCCAAATCAACGTTGTCGAACAGGTTTATAACCTGGGTCATTCAACCATCGTGCGTTCCGCCTGGAAACGTGGGCAGAAAGCGATGATTCACGGTTGGGTTTATGGCATTGAAGATGGCTTGCTACGTGATTTAGAAGTTTCGGCCACCAGCCTGAGCAGCCTGGAAATGGCTTACCAAAATGCTATGGCGACCTTATTGCAAGGTAAAAGCATGTAATCCGGTGTCCCTTCGTTCAGCGTTGTTCGCCGTTCGAAGGAAACCTCGCGATCTTTGCGTTAATGCCCCATCCGTCAAGACAACAAGACAATAGGATGAGAATTGCAGGTACTGCGCAAGCCAGGAATGGCGAAGCGCAGCCGCGGATCACCCTTATTCGTCCAGCAGGACAACTTTTCCTACATACGGCAAATGACGATAGCGCTGTGCATAATCGATGCCGTAACCGACAACAAATTCATCTGGAATTTTGAAACCCACCCACTCGACGGGTACATCGACTTCGCGGCGTTCGGGTTTATCCAGCAGGGTGCAAATGGCCAGAGATTTTGGCCCACGCAGTTGCAGAATTTCACGCACTTTGCTTAATGTATTACCTGAATCAATGATGTCTTCTACGATCAGGACATCCTTGCCACGAATATCTTCATCCAGATCTTTAAGGATTTTCACATCGCGGGTTGAAGTCATACCCGTGCCGTAGCTGGAGGCGGTCATGAAATCCACTTCGTGGGAAACATTGATGGTACGGCACAAGTCCGCCATAAACATGAAAGAACCACGCAGCAATCCTACCAAAACCATTTCGCTGCCGCTGTCACGGTAGTGCTCGGTGATTTGGCTGCCTAATTCGGCGATACGATTTTTTACTTCCTGTTCGGAAATCATTACTTCTACGGTGTGTTTCATATGTTTTTAACGTCGGTTGCCTGAAGAAAGCCGCTGAGTTTAGCATAGCGGGAAAACAGTTGCGACGCGTGAACAAGCGAGAGAAGTTAAGTCTTTGGTGAATAACATATCGCTGGAACGATAAAATTTCCCGAGCCAGTTAGGCTCGGGGAGTCGGTTAGGCACTCACGGTGAAACCGAGCATCATGCCGGTATCTTCATGTTCCAGTAAATGACAGTGCGCCATATAAGACTGGCTGGCAGGAGCCAGATGATTAAAGCGAACCAGCACTTCGCTGCGCGCGCCTTCAACGCGTACCGTATCTTTCCATCCACGCCGATGTGCCGCTGGCGGCTGGCCATTTTCCGTCAGAATACGGAACTGGGTACCGTGTATATGGAACGGATGCAGCATCATGTCTCCTTCACCGGAAATGGTCCACTTCTCGTATTGCCCCTGTCTGACATCAAACGCGGCTTCGGTCATGGAGAACGCCTTGCCGTTAATCATATTCGCGTGGCTAAAATCGAAGGAATCCGCCGCCTTAGCGCCCGGTTCCATGCCAGCCATGTTACCGTGTCCCATGGCCGCATGATCCATGCCGGCCATGCGGCCTTTTCCGGACTCATTCATTGCCATGCCGCCATGCTGATCCATATTCATACCAGCCATAGCTTGGTGACCGTAGCGAGTCATTAACGCCTGCATACCCAGCATATCCAACTGTGGATTCATCATTAATTGGAACCAGCGCTCTTTCAGCCCATCCAATGATGGCAATACTGGCAGAGCAATTAATTGATCCGGTAGCGTCTTACTGCCCGCACTCAGAGACGGCTGCAAACGCAGTACGGGTAATGGCTGGTCAAAAGGTGCTAGCGTCATACCCATTTGCTTAACCGGCAAGGTCACTAAATCCAAGCTGTTACCATCCGACATATCAACCAGAATTTCGAATCGCTCACCCATCAGAATCGGTAATTCAGTGACAACGACCGGCTCAGGCAGGAAGCCACCATCGCTGGCAATCACATACATTGGCCGACCGTTGCTAAGGGCCAGATTAAGAGAGCGCGCATTACACCCATTCAGTAAACGTAAACGAACCCAACCACGCGGAGTTATTTGCTGAGGATACTGAGCACCATTAGTAAACATTTTATCGCCAAACCAACCCACCGCCGCCGTCATCACATCAAGTTGATAATCAATCTGCCCGTCTTGGTTCAGCAATTTATCCTGCAAAATAACCGGAATATCATCGACACCCCACTGTTTGGGCAACGCAAGTTTGCTACTTTCCTCATCTTCAATCAGCACCAGTCCACCCAGCCCCATCGCCACCTGATAGCCAGTTTTATTATGCGTATGCGGATGGAACCAACAGGTTGCGGCTGGCTGATCGACGGTAAAAGACACGGTGCGAGTCGCTCCCGCTGCGATCAACGCTTGCGGGCCGCCGTCCACTTCGCCAGGAATCTCCAGCCCATGCCAATGCACCGTTGTCGCTTCGGGTAAGGTATTATTCACTTCGATTGTCACCGGCTTACCGCGTTGTAGACGAATAGCCGGGCCAAGAAATCCGCCATTAATTCCCCAGGTTTGGGTCGTTTGCCCTGGAACCCACAGCATACTACCGGTTTGTAATCGTAGTTGAATCTTGCGGTTGGCATCCGGAGCAAGCAGAGGTGGAATCGGCAATCTAGGCATTTCGGAGGCAAAAGCGGCTCGACTCCACAGTGGTAGTGACGTGGCGGCTCCAAAAGCGGCCGTCAATTTAATGAAATCCCGGCGATGCATGGTCGTCTCCTTATTAAATGAGTCCGAGGGAAAAGAATATCAGGACATATAATTAGTCTAGAGCCTAAACGCTCCCCTTACGGTAAGGTCAAGCGACAATCATCCAGACTGTGTGCCTACGCCAGTGTTAATAAGAAAATTTAGTGTGCGGGAGGCCAAGTGTGATAACGTTCTTTGACAATAAAATAAGCAAATTTCCGCCATGAAAAGAACAACGTTAGTCTTACTGCTGCTCACTCTGTGCGGATTTTCATCTGCCAGTCAGGCCTTAACTGAATCCGAAGCGGAGGATCTTGCCGATCTGACGGCGGTTTTCGTTTATCTAAAAAATGATTGTGGTTACAACCAACTGCCTAATGGAGAAATTAAGCGGGCGATTGTCTATTTTGCCCAACAGAACCATTGGGATCTGCATAACTATAATAGCTTTAATATGAAAAACTTGGGTGAAGAGAGCTATCGCGATCTGCGTGGCATCGCCATTCCGATGCCAACCAAATGCAAATCCTTGGCTAGGGATTCACTCAGTCTATTGTCTTACGCCAACTAATACCCTACCCAATAACCTCTGTCTGAAATTCAACCGTGCAACCTCAGGCAGAGTTGGCTATGATGTTGCGCCCATTTTTCATGGCTGTTACCGTGGAGGAGAACCCCTAACATGTCCCAGAAAGAGCTTTGGTATGAAACACTTCATGCCAATTTCGGCCAGTATTTCTCAGTCGAGAATGTTCTGTACCGTGAGAAAACCGAGCACCAGGATTTGGTCATCTTCGAAAACCCGGTCTTGGGTCGCGTTATGGCACTGGATGGCGTGGTGCAAACCACCGAGCGCGATGAGTTTATTTATCACGAAATGATGACCCACGTTCCTCTACTGGCCCACGGTCAGGCGAAGAAAGTGTTAATCATTGGCGGTGGAGACGGTGCTATGCTGCGCGAAGTTGCGCGCCACAGCCGCGTTGAACAAATCACTATGGTTGAAATCGATGCCGGAGTGGTCGAGTTCTGTCGCCAGTATCTCCCTCATCACAATGCCGGTGCCTATGACGATCCACGCTTCAAGTTGGTGATCGACGATGGCGTCAATTTTGTCAGTCAGACAGATGAAAAGTTCGATGTCATCATCTCTGACTGCACCGATCCAATCGGTCCCGGTGAAAGTCTATTTACTTCAGCGTTCTATGAAGGATGTGCCCGCAGCCTAAACGAAGGTGGTATTTTCGTCGCGCAGAACGGCGTGTGCTTCCTACAGCAGGACGAAGCGGTCGATAGCCACAAGAAGCTCAGTCATTATTTTGCTGATGTCAGTTTTTATCAGGCAGCAATACCTACCTATTATGGCGGTATCATGACCTTTGCCTGGGCGACACAAAACCCAGCACTGCGTCAGTTGGATCTGGCCACCTTGCAAACCCGGTTTTTACAAGCGGGTCTGACCTGTCGCTATTACAATCCAGCAATTCATACTGGTAGCTTTGCTTTACCTCAGTATTTGCTGAATGCACTTTCCACAAAACGTTGAGTATTAATCCGTAAGGAGGTGAACTAAATTGCACAAGCTTAAACTGCACGGCTTCAACAACCTGACCAAGAGCCTGAGTTTTTGTATTTACGATATTTGTTATGCCAAGACCGCAGCTGACCGCGATGGCTATATCGCCTACATTGACGAACAATACAATGCCAACCGCTTGACCGAGATCTTGAGTGAAACTTGCTCGATCATCGGCGCGAATATTTTGAATATTGCTCGCCAGGATTACGATCCTCAAGGCGCTAGCGTCACTATTCTCGTCAGCGAAGAGCCTATCGACCCACGCGATGTCGATACCTCCGAGCATCCTGGCCCCTTGCCTAACACGGTGGTTGCCCATTTGGATAAGAGTCACATCTGTGTACACACCTATCCTGAAAGCCACCCGGAAGGGGGAGTATGTACTTTCCGCGCCGATATTGAAGTCTCCACCTGTGGTGTGATTTCACCACTGAAAGCACTAAACTACCTGATTCACCAGTTGGAGTCCGATATCGTCACTATGGACTATCGGGTGCGCGGCTTTACTCGCGACGTGAAAGGGGTGAAACATTTCATCGATCATAAAATCAATTCGATCCAAAACTTTATGTCTGATGATATAAAGTCGCTGTATCACATGGTGGATGTCAATGTTTACCAGGAAAACATATTCCACACCAAGATGATGCTGAAAGATTTCGATTTGAAACACTACCTGTTTAACGCCAGCCCTGAGCAGCTGAGTGATGAAGAGAAAGCCACCATCACTCGCCTGCTGTATAAAGAAATGCAGGAAATCTACTACGGACGTAACGTTCCAGAAGTGTAATTGACTACAGGCAGGTTAACCTGCCTGTGTTTAAAACCATAAGATCGGGTGCTCAAAAACCCATCAATTGGCGGGTTATCCGACAGCGCAGATTGTGTTTATTGCCTATTTTCCCCCACTCTCTTCTTTGATCGAACCCCTCACAAACCTGATAAAAATCAATCATGAATCCTATGCTTTCCAGTTCAAATACCGTACTCTGACTAATAATTCATCGTTAATACAGAGCCTACTGACATGGAACGTTCCGCGACTTTATTGGGCATCGTAGCTATCATACTTTGGAGTATGAGTGTCGCGTTAACCCGTGGGTTAACCGAAGCATTAGGACCATTTGGCGCTGGTGCCGCGATCTATAGCGTCAGCGGTATGCTTGTCTGGTTGGTCGCGGGTAAACCGCAGGTACGAGGTCAACATCCGGCTTACTTGTTAGGATGTGGAACGTTATTCGTGATTTATATGGTCGCTTTTGTCATCGCTATCGGCATGGCTAATAATCGTCAGCAAACGCTGGAGATTGGTCTGATCAATTATCTATGGCCGAGTCTGACCTTACTGTTTGCAGTCGTGCTACTAAAAATGCGAGCCCGCTGGTGGCTGTGGCCTGGCGCTGCTATCGCCTTGTTCGGCGTTATCTGGGTCGTTAGCGGCGGAAACGGTCTGGATATCAGCATACTCAAAACCAATATCAGCAGTAATCCACTGGCTTACGGCCTGGCACTGGTGGCGGCATTTTCTTGGGCGATCTATTCCAATCTGGTACGTCTGTACAGTCGTGGACGCGGCGCACTGCCACTGTTTCTGCTCGTCTGTGCGCTGTGTCTGTGGTTGCTGTTCTTTACTTTGACGCCAGGCCCACTCCACTTTACCCCGCAGGCAGTGATGGAATTACTGATGATGGGAACCAGCACCGCATTAGCTTATCTTTGCTGGGACAGCGCCATGAAAAAGGGCAACGCCACCTTGGTTGCTGCCCTGTCTTATTTCACACCTTTACTATCAATATTGATCGCCAGCCTATGGCTTAGTACACCACCGTCAGCCACATTTCTGCCAGGCGTAGGGATGGTAGTGACTGGCTCATTATTATGTTGGTCTGCCAGTAGAAAATCAGCATCATCACCGAGTGAATAAGACGCTCAGTATTTCAGCAGAAAGGCTCGGTAACCTTTCAGAACCGTGAGGAAATCCTCTAATCCACACAAACAGAGGCTTTCCTCATCGTAATAATTCATACCTTCTTCGATTTCATCGCCCTCGACGTCCAATTGGTTGGCTCGAACCATGACCTCCTCACCGTCCAGCCACAAGGTGTATTCATGCCCCACCAATTGCCATTGGCGTTCACTACCCGCCACCTGCGACGCCGCTTCTTCGATCTGATCAAGCTTGGCTAGATCGCCTTTGATTTCTTCATTGAGCCAGTGGCCGATCACCTCATGCCCCATGGAAAATCTGACTATTACCTGTCCGGTAAGATCACGCAAAAATTCATAGTCCATAGCACGCCCCCTGTTGCTCTTAGTATTAGTTTAGACATTATTAGCAAGCTAACTTGGTGCAAGTTCCCAATAATTATGCAACATACATCATGCTATTACATAAAGTAAAAATGGGAGGCCAAGGCTTCCCATAGTCGGAGGCGGAATATAGCGGCTTAAACCGTAGTTTGAAAGGTATGCCTAATAGTTATTCGGTACAAATCAGCAAAGCTGATTCGGAATCATTGCCATCAGACTGTCGTCAGCGGTCAGCACGGTGTCATGGTAGCCGGCTAACCAATAAAAAAAGGAGGCCATTGGCCCCCTTCAATTATTAACTCATTATGAATAACGCCAAACGCTGTTTATAGAGCGGTCTGGAAGATCACACTGTCAGCTTTCGCCGTATATTCATTCAGCTTATCAAAATTAAGGTAACGATAAGTATCTACCGCCGTCTTATCAACCTGTGCCATATAAGTCTGGTATTCATCTGGCGTTGGTAAACGACCTAATAACGCCGCGATGGCCGCCAGTTCAGCCGATGCAAGATAAACATCAGCACCAGTACCCAAACGGTTCGGGAAGTTACGGGTCGACGTTGATACCACAGTAGCACCGTCGGCAACTCGCGCCTGATTACCCATACATAATGAGCAACCTGGGATTTCAACGCGGGCACCACTCTTGCCGAAGATGCTGTAGTAGCCTTCTTCCGTCAGTTGAGCCGCATCCATTTTGGTTGGTGGTGCCACCCACAAACGGGTTGGTAGTTGACCTTTGTGTTGATCCAATAATTTGCCGGCTGCGCGGAAGTGACCGATGTTGGTCATGCAGGAACCGATAAAGACTTCGTCGATCTTGCTATTGGCTACATCAGATAACAAACGGGCATCATCGGGATCATTTGGCGCACAAAGGATTGGCTGAGTGATCTCGGCCAGATCGATTTCGATTACCGCGGCATATTCTGCATCGGCATCGCCTTCCAACAAATGAGGATTAGCCAGCCAGTTCTCCATGCCAGTGATACGACGCTCCAGCGTACGGCGGTCGCCGTAACCCTCGGCAATCATCCACTTCAGCAATACCACGTTGGATTGCAGATATTCGGTGATTGGCGCTTTATCCAGCTTGATGGTACAACCGGCGGCAGAACGTTCGGCAGAAGCATCCGCCAGTTCAAACGCCTGTTCCACTTTCAGCTCAGGTAAACCTTCGATTTCCAGAATCCGACCAGAGAAAATATTCTTTTTGCCTTTTTTCTCAACGGTCAGCAAGCCTTCCTGAATTGCGTAATAAGGAATGGCATGAACCAGATCGCGCAGAGTAATACCCGGCTGCATTTTGCCTTTAAAACGCACCAGAACCGACTCAGGCATATCCAGCGGCATAACACCCGTAGCGGCAGCAAATGCCACCAGACCAGAGCCTGCCGGGAAAGAAATCCCAATCGGGAAGCGGGTATGGGAGTCACCGCCAGTGCCAACCGTATCCGGTAACAGCATGCGGTTCAACCAAGAGTGGATAATACCATCGCCCGGACGCAGAGAAACTCCACCACGGTTCATGATGAAATCAGGCAGTGTATGGTGGGTCGTTACGTCAACTGGCTTAGGATAAGCCGCAGTATGGCAGAACGACTGCATCACCAAATCAGCGGAGAAGCCCAGACACGCCAAATCTTTCAGCTCATCACGAGTCATTGGCCCAGTGGTATCCTGAGAACCCACAGAGGTCATTTTAGGTTCGCAGTATTCACCAGGACGGACGCCATGCACACCACAGGCACGGCCAACCATTTTCTGCGCCAGAGAGAAACCGTTGTTGCTTTTGGCAACCGGCTTGGCTTGACGAAATACATCACTGACCGGTAGCCCCAGAGATTCGCGGGCTTTGGTGGTTAAACCACGGCCTACGATCAACGGGATACGGCCACCAGCGCGCACTTCATCCAACAATACGTCAGTTTTCAGTTCAAAGGTAGCCAGCACTTCACCAGTATCATGGCGGCGGACTTCACCCAGATATGGGAAAATATCGATCACATCCCCCATATTAAGCTTGGCAACGTCAACTTCGATTGGCAACGCCCCTGCATCTTCCATCGTGTTAAAGAAGATCGGAGCAATTTTACTGCCCAATACCACTCCGCCAGCGCGTTTATTCGGTACATGAGGGATATCGTCCCCCATAAACCACAACACTGAGTTAGTGGCTGATTTACGGGAAGAACCGGTCCCAACGACATCACCAACATAAGCTAGCGGGAAGCCTTTCTTGTTCAGTTCTTCGATTTGTTTGATCGGACCAACGCTACCGGGTTGGTCTGGATAAATACCTTCACGGGCATTCTTCAGCATAGCCAGCGCGTGCAACGGAATATCCGGGCGCGACCAGGCATCTGGCGCGGGAGATAAATCGTCGGTATTGGTTTCACCGGTCACTTTAAACACGGTTACGGTGATTTTATCCGCCAGTGCCGGGCGAGACAGATACCATTCCGCATCGGCCCAGGACTGCATAATCTGCTTGGCATACGGGTTGCCTGTTTTGGCTTTTTCTTCCACGTCGTAGAAATTGTCAAACATCAACAACGTGTGGGACAAGGCTTTGGCAGCAATGGGAGCCAGTTTTTCATTATCCAGCGCCTCAATCAGGGGATGGATGTTATATCCGCCCTGCATGGTACCGAGTAATTCGATGGCTTTTTCAGGTGTAATCAGTGGGGAAATGGCTTCGCCTTTGGCGATGGCGGCCAGAAATCCGGCCTTAACATAGGCTGCTTCATCAACACCGGGTGGAACGCGGTTAGTCAGCAGATCTAATAGGAATGCTTCTTCGCCAACAGGTGGATTTTTCAATGCTTCAACCAGCGCCGCCATTTGAGATGCATCTAATGGCTTAGGGACGATACCCTCAGCAGCACGCTCGGCTACGTGCTTACGGTATTCTTCTAGCACGACATTCTCCTCGCTTTCATTATCATTTATTTTGCCTGGCTAACCATTCTCTCCGGTCACCGGAATCGATGCCTAAAGTTGTAGGGTAAGTGCCCGGTTCTGCGCAGCCAGCATATCAGGATTTGAATTGGTTGTTAATTCGTTCACATAAAAGCAACATTAAATTTTTGCTGAATCGTTGAGTACAGCGTAATCAACTGAAATACGGCGTGACGCTGCCAATGAGCGGTTCCAGCAAGCGCTATCGGTCATTGTGACTCCAGTCATAATAACCATATTTATAGAGAGGATACTATCCCTCTGTGCCGGTTCTGTATTACAGGTATCACCTTGGTAAAAAGCGGGGCTGGACATTGCTGACACTATCGGTCATATCGATGATTTTTATTGTACCGTTATAGTCAATGAATGAGCTAACTCAATCCACTCATCTAAACCTTGGAGCCTTACAACGTCATTTTCGTGAAAATAATCACGTTACGATATTGGAATATTTCCATCATGCTCGATTAAAATACGCCATGCTAATACAGAAAAACAATACGTAAATATTAATCAGAGTTCCATCTTATTATGATATACCTGCATCGCAAATTTAACTAACATAGTGTGCCGAATATTTAATATTATACCAATGAAATCCTGGGGAGGCCTCTCACCTCACAAATAACACTAAAATAATTTATCTTCCAGATTACGCAACAATCATTATTCAATATTAAACCCCCTTATTTTATAATTTATCATATTCCACTAAATGCTAGTTTAACCAAGCTAGTCATTTATGTAAGTAATGGATTATTTAAACAGACAAGGAGTGAATATGAAACTGGTTATGACGTTATCAATTTTATTCACCATACTATGGGGAAATATTGCCTATTCACGTGAAGCTAAACCTGTATGGCAGTCTAATAAAGAAAATTGGTCAGACTATCAATCACGACATTGTAAATGGGAAAGAGGTATTTCCTGTAAAACAGTACCTGAAGATCAAGGGAAAACCCCACCGCAAACAGATGAAGAAATTGCTCTGGATATCGGTATCGGTATTCTCTCCGGAGGGCCAACCCCACAGCCGAAAGGATTTAAATTCTCCATAGGAAAACTACCAACCAAGCCAACAACAACAGTAACTACAAGCAGGGCTTCTACAACCAAGGTGTCTACAACAAAAGCGCCTACAACAGCTAAATCGGGTTCCAGCACAGAAAAAACGCCCCTCTTATCAACAACAAAAAAAACAAAAACCGAAGGAACCCTAAGAAGAGTCAATGGCAAAATTGGTTATCTTTTAGGAGATCCAGATGCTCCAACACTATATAAGGAACCACCCAATAAGCGGGCAAGAATAGCGAGTTCAAATTCAGAGTCAGAGTCAGAGTCAGAGTCAGAGTCAGAGTCAGAGTCAGAGTCAGAATTCGATTCAGATTCATCCAGCGTTAAGGAGTCTGATAATGAAGAAGATTTTGTTCAAGAAGTCGGGAAAAGTAAATTCACAATAATAAACCGCAGAAGTCCCATTGAGGAAAATGAAATAGAAATAGCAATAGAGGAGATTGAAAGCATTTACAGTAAGGAATTTTTTCATGATACTCAACTTGATATAAATCATGAAATAGAAAGTTATAATAAGTTACGTAGCAATAGAAAAATAAGTTTCCAAGATTACTTTGCCCTAAGAGATTATACTGAAGACGGTTATATAAGAATAAATAAAATAATGCGGAGCAAAGAAATCCCGCCAAGATTTCAAATGGAAATCGAACAGTTAACCAATGCTCTATCCCGTCATTCGGATATTAATATATCATTAAGGAATAAAACGTTCAGATATTTAAGCGAAGATAATACTGATACCGTTTATCGTGGGGAAATCAGAGATAGGGCTGATTTTGAAGCGAACGTCGTGGAAGAAGAAATCTACAGTAATGATGCCTTTTTTAGCACCACTTCAGATGAAGAATATGCGGAGCAATTTAATTCAGAAAATCTTCATGATGGACAGGTCAATATAAGATACACCATTCACTATCCCAAAGGATTAACATACAGTACCGATGTTTCAGACCTTCTGGAAAATAATGAAGACATGAGAGTATTTCTTCCTCGTAGCCCTTTTTTGGTGACTGAGATAAAAACCATCGACGATGGAACCATTGAAGTCGAAATGCGAGTTCTAAGAGGCCGACTGCCGAACATCATTCCACCGCCAGTTCAAATGCATTGAGGTGGTTATTTCAGTAAAAACGGCTCCTGAATAAGGAGCCGTTTGATGTTCTTTCTACGCCAGCAAGAAATTATTTCTTTTTCGCTTTCGGGTTAGGTAAATCAGTAATGCTACCTTCGTAAATCTCAGCGGCTAAACCCACGGATTCATGCAGTGTTGGATGAGCGTGGATAGTCAATGCCAGATCTTCAGCATCACAACCCATCTCAATGGCCAAACCGATTTCACCCAACAGTTCACCACCGTTGGTACCGACAATAGCACCACCGATAATACGGTGAGTTTCTTTGTCGAAGATCAGTTTGGTCATGCCATCTGCACAATCAGAAGCAATAGCACGGCCAGATGCCGCCCACGGGAAGGTGGAAGTTTCGTAGCTGATACCTTTTGCTTTCGCTTCTTTCTCGGTCAAACCAACCCATGCGACTTCTGGTTCAGTATAGGCAATGGATGGAATCACTTTCGGATCGAAGTAATGCTTCAGACCAGAAATCACTTCAGCAGCAACGTGGCCTTCGTGAACACCTTTATGCGCCAGCATTGGCTGACCCACGATATCACCGATAGCAAAGATGTGCGGTACATTGGTACGCAGCTGTTTGTCGACATTGATGAAGCCACGCTCGTCAACTTCTACGCCAGCCTGACCTGCATCCAGTAGTTTACCATTAGGTACACGACCGATAGCTACCAATACGGCATCGTAACGTTGTGGTTCCGCTGGGGCTTTTTTGCCTTCCATTGTCACGTAGATACCATCTTCTTTGGCTTCTACCGCTGTAACTTTGGTTTCCAACATCAGGTTGAATTGCTTGCTGATGCGCTTGGTGAAGACCTTCACCACGTCTTTATCAGCCGCTGGAATCACCTGATCAGCCATTTCAACCACATCAATTTTCGAACCCAGAGCATGGTAAACAGTACCCATTTCCAGACCGATGATGCCACCACCCATAACTAACAGACGTTCTGGGACAGATTTCAGTGCTAATGCATCCGTTGAGTCCCACACGCGCGGATCTTCATGAGGAATAAATGGCAGTTGGATCGGACGAGAACCTGCCGCGATAATCGCGTTATCGAAGGTGATGGTAGTTGGGCCATTTTCGCCTTCCACAACCAGAGTGTTAGCTCCGGCAAATTTAGCGAAACCGTTTACCACTTTGACTTTACGGCCTTTAGCCATACCTGCCAAACCGCCAGTCAACTGGGTGATAACTTTCTCTTTCCAGACCCGAACCTTGTCGATATCAGTTTTTGGCTCACCAAAAACGATACCGTGTTCAGCCAATGCCTTGGCTTCTTCGATCACTTTTGCAACATGCAGCAATGCTTTCGATGGGATACAACCTACATTAAGGCAAACACCACCCAAGGTGGAATAACGTTCAACCAGAATGGTTTCCAAACCCAAGTCCGCACAACGGAAAGCAGCAGAGTACCCTGCTGGGCCTGCCCCAAGTACCACGACCTGAGTTTTAATTTCAGTACTCATCATGACCTCTTAATTGTTTGTCCGGCGGGTCAGACGTCATTTATTAGGCTAATAAAGTTCATAACGCCCTTCATCCACCGGGACGCTTACACTGCGAGCAGTTTACAGAATTGTTAATACTCTGAAAAGCCGCATCGAGTGACGAGTGTCTCAACAACCTTGTCGACTAATGTAACGAGCAAAACAAGGTTGATTGATAACTATCAGTGATATAAGCGTAAGCCAAGTAATAATAAGGCCGACACAAACGCCGGCCTCATGGATTACATAACCAAACGGCGAATATCAGCCATAATGGTGGCAATGTAGGCTGCGAAACGCGCACCTGCCGCGCCATCAATCACACGGTGATCGAAGGACAGAGACAGAGGCAGCATCAGACGCGGAGCAAACTCTTTACCATTCCAAACCGGCTTCATGGATGATTTAGACACACCCAGAATAGCCACTTCTGGTGCGTTGACGATCGGCGTAAACGCCGTACCGCCAATGCCGCCCAGACTGGAGATGGTAAAGCAGCCGCCCTGCATATCAGAGGCAGTCAGTTTACCGTCACGTGCTTTCTTGGAGATAACCGCCAGCTCGCGAGACAACTCAACGATGCCTTTTTTGTTAACATCACGGAACACCGGAACCACTAGGCCATTTGGTGTATCCACTGCAACACCAACGTTGATATATTTCTTCAGCGTCAGTTTCTGACCATCTTCGGAAATAGAGCTGTTAAAGCGCGGGAATTCTTCAAGCGCTTTAGCCACAGCCTTCATCAGGAACACCAGCGGGGTGATTTTCAGATCCTGTTTCTTCTTCTCAGCTTCGATGTTCTGCTGCTTACGGAAGGCTTCAACTTCAGTAATATCGGCTTCGTCGAATTGGGTAACATGAGGAATCATGACCCAGTTACGGCTCAGGTTGGCACCTGAAATTTTCTGGATACGACCCAATTCTACTTCTTCGATTTCACCGAACTTGCTGAAGTCAACTTTCGGCCAAGGCAACATGCCAGGCAGACCGCCGCCAGCCACTGCTGCCGGAGCCGCTTCAGCGCGTTTCACCGCATCTTTCACGTAAGCCTGAACGTCTTCGCGCAGGATCCGACCTTTACGGCCAGTCCCTTTCACTTTCGCCAGATTAACGCCAAACTCACGAGCCAAACGACGGATAACCGGCGTGGCGTGGACGTAAGCGTCGTTCTCAGTAAACTCACCTTTGCTCTCTGCTTTTACCGCTGGCGCAGCGACTTTCGCTGGCGCTGCCGCAGGTGCTACAGTTTGCTGGGCAGGAGCGGCAGCCGGTGCTGCGCCCTCCACGTCGAAGACCATGATCAGAGAGCCGGTTTTCACTTTGTCGCCGGTGCTGATTTTGATTTCTTTCACGGTACCCGCGAATGGTGCCGGCACTTCCATCGAAGCCTTGTCACCTTCTACGGTGATCAGTGATTGTTCAGCAGTGACTTTATCGCCTACTTTCACCATCACTTCGGTCACTTCAACTTCGTCATCACCAATGTCTGGCACTTCAACGTTTTTCGCTGCTGACGCTACTGGTGCAACTGCTGCCGGAGCCGGAGCTGTCGCTACCGGTGCCGCAGCACCGGCAACTTCGAACACCATAATCAGAGAACCGGTGCTGACTTTATCGCCAGTAGCAATTTTAATTTCTTTCACAATACCCGCGAACGGTGCCGGAACTTCCATCGAAGCTTTATCACCTTCCACGGAGATCAGGGACTGTTCAGCCTCAATGCGATCACCTACTTTCACCATGATTTCGGTGACTTCAACTTCGTCAGAACCGATATCCGGTACCGCGACGTCTTTGACTACGCTGACCGCAGGTGCTGGAGTGACTGCCGCTACTTTCTCTTCTGCTTTAGCAGGAGCCGCTACGGCACCTGTCGCTGATTCGAAGACCATGATCAGTTTGCCAGTCTCGACTTTATCGCCAACGGCAACTTTAATCTCTTTCACCACACCCGCTTGCGGAGAGGGAACTTCCATAGAGGCTTTGTCGCCTTCTACAGCGATCAGCGACTGCTCAACTGTAACGGTATCGCCAACTTTCACCATGATTTCGGTGACTTCAACTTCATCTGCACCGATGTCTGGTACATTGATTTCGATAGACATTTGCTCTTTACCTCTTATGCCAGACGCGGGTTAACTTTGTCGGCGTCGATACCAAACTTGGTAATGGCTTCTGCAACTACGCGGGTGTCGATATCGCCACGTTTAGCCAATTCACCCAGAGCGGCAACCACAACGTAAGAAGAATCAACTTCGAAGTGGTGACGCAGGTTTTCACGGCTGTCAGAACGGCCGAAACCATCTGTACCCAGAACCCGGAACTCGCTGGCAGGAATAAAGTTACGAATCTGTTCAGCGAACAGCTTCATGTAGTCGGTAGAAGCAACAGCTGGAGCGTCGTTCATCACCTGAGCTACGTAAGGAACGCGTGGAGTTTCGGTTGGGTGCAGCATGTTCCAACGCTCACAATCCTGGCCATCACGTGCCAATTCGGTGAAGGAAGTGACGCTGTATACGTCAGAACCCACGCCATACTGTTCAGACAAAATCTGGGCAGCTTCACGAACATGGCGCAAGATAGCACCAGAACTCATCAACTGAACTTTACCTTTATCACCGGCCAGAGTTTCCAGCTTGTAGATACCTTTACGGATGCCTTCTTCTGCACCCTGCGGCATTGCTGGCATGTGATAGTTTTCGTTCAGCGTGGTCAGGTAGTAATAAACGTTTTCCTGCGCTTCGCCGTACATACGTTCCAGACCATCATGCATGATGACAGCGACTTCGTAAGCATAAGCCGGATCGTAAGAAATACAGTTCGGGATAGTCAGAGACTGAATATGGCTATGACCATCTTCATGTTGCAGGCCTTCACCGTTCAGAGTAGTACGACCTGAGGTACCACCGACCAAGAAGCCACGCGCCTGTTGGTCACCTGCCGCCCAGCACAGATCGCCAATACGTTGGAAACCGAACATGGAGTAGTAGATATAGAAAGGAATCATCGGCAGATCGTTGGTGCTGTAAGAAGTCGCAGCGGCCAACCAGGAAGAGGCTGCGCCCAGTTCGTTGATCCCTTCTTGCAGGATCTGGCCTTTTTCGTCTTCTTTATAGTAAGCAACCTGTTCACGGTCTTGCGGGGTGTATTGCTGACCATTCGGGCTGTAGATACCGATCTGACGGAACAGACCTTCCATACCAAAAGTACGGGCTTCATCGGCGATGATTGGAACAATTCTGTCTTTGATAGACTTGTTCTTCAGCATCACGTTCAGCGCACGAACAAAGGCGATGGTGGTAGAAATTTCTTTATTCTGCTCTTCCAGCAAGGAGCTGAAATCTGACAATGCTGGCATTTCCAGCTTTTCAGTGAACTTAGGCATACGGGTTGGCACGTAGCCTTCCAGTGCCTGACGGCGTTCATGCAGATATTTGTACTCTTCGGAATCTTTCTCGAAGGTGATGTATGGCAGTTTTTCGATTTCGGCATCGGCAACTGGCACATTGAAACGATCGCGGAAGTGACGAACCCCTTCCATGTTCATTTTCTTCACCTGGTGAGCGATGTTCTTACCTTCAGCAGTTTCACCCATGCCGTAACCTTTAATGGTATGCGCCAGGATTACGGTTGGTTTGCCTTGGGTATCTTGCGCTTTTTTCAGTGCTGCGAAGACTTTCTTCGGATCGTGGCCACCACGGTTCAGCGCCCAGATCTCGTCGTCGGTCATGTCCTTCACTAATGCAGCAGTTTCTGGGAAACGGCCAAAGAAGTGTTCACGGACATAAGCACCGTCTTTAGATTTAAAGGTCTGGTAATCACCATCCAGCGTTTCATTCATCAGCTGAATCAGTTTACCGCTGGTATCTTTACGCAGCAGCTCATCCCAACGACCGCCCCAGATAACTTTCAGTACCTGCCAGCCAGCACCGCTGAAGATGCCTTCCAATTCGTTGATGATCTTGCCATTACCGGTAACCGGGCCATCAAGGCGCTGCAAGTTACAGTTGATAACAAACACCAGGTTGTCCAGTTTCTCACGGGTAGCGATGGTGATCGCACCTTTGGATTCTGGCTCATCCATCTCACCATCACCCAAGAAAGCGTAAACGGTTTGTGCAGAAGTGTCTTTCAAACCACGGTGAGACAGATACTTCAGGAACTTGGCCTGATAAATGGCGCTGATTGGCCCCAGACCCATCGAAACGGTAGGGAACTGCCAGAATTCAGGCATCAGTTTAGGATGCGGGTAAGAAGACAAACCTTTACCGTGAACTTCTTGACGGAAATTGTCCATCTGCTCTTGGGTTAGGCGGCCTTCCAGGAAAGCACGTGCGTAAACGCCTGGGGAAATATGGCCCTGGAAGTAAACCAGATCGCCACCGTCTTTTGGGTTGCGAGCACGGAAGAAGTGGTTGAAGCAAACTTCGTAGAAGGTCGCAGAAGACTGGAAGGATGCCATGTGGCCGCCCAGATCCAGGTCTTTTTTAGACGCACGCAGCACGGTCATCACTGCGTTCCAACGGATGGCAGAGCGAATACGACGCTCCAGATCCAGGTTGCCTGGGTAAGCGGGTTCATCTTCTACTGCGATGCTGTTAACGTAGTTGCGGTTCACGGAACCGGCAGCTACGCTTACGCCGCCTTTACGGGCTTCGCCCAAAACCTGA
Source organism: Yersinia ruckeri ATCC 29473 (assembly GCF_000754815.1). Classification (GTDB taxonomy): domain Bacteria; phylum Pseudomonadota; class Gammaproteobacteria; order Enterobacterales; family Enterobacteriaceae; genus Yersinia; species Yersinia ruckeri. Next base: position 1,389,391 of record NZ_KN150747.1, on the reverse strand, counting down.
TCAATCAGATACTGAGCGCGCTCAACACCTTCTTCACGGATAACCGATTCAATCGCCTGTAGCCAGTCACGGGTTTCGATCGGATCCACGTCATTGATTAAACGTTCTGACATGGTGGTATTCCTTATCTGTCTCTAATGGTTTATTTGGAGTCTATCTTCCTGTGTTTTAACCAGAGTCATAAAACCAGAGTTAAAACACGCGCCCTGGTGAAAGCACCGGAAGATAGGCTCATCAGTTTAGTTGCCGCTTTAGTGCTCAAAATAAGCACATAGAACCGATCCTCTATGAGGACAAGCCCTTAATCCTTGCGTTGTTGGAGACGTCGTAGCGAGCGCTCTCGGCGGCTATTCTCACGACTGAGATCCAACAAAATTTCCTCAATAAACGCCAAGTGACGGTGTGAGGCTTCGCGCGCTTTTTCCGGCTCGCGAGCCACAATCGCCTCAAATATCCCGGCGCGGTGACTGCTTACTGTTGCCAGCATTTCCCGGCGCGAGTAGAGCAATTCGAAGTTCTGTTTGACGTTCTGTTCCAACATCGGCCCCATACAACGCAGCAAATGCAGTAAAACCACATTATGCGCAGCTTCTGTGACAGCCACTTGATATTGCATGACGGCATCAGCTTCAGCGTCCAGATCACCGCTGTTTTGTGCCTGTTGAATCGCAGTATGACATTCACGAATGATGTGCAGATCTTCATCAGTACCGCGCAACGCAGCGTAATAGGCGGCGATGCCTTCAAGGGCATGACGGGTTTCCAGCAAATCGAATTGTGATTCAGGATGATCAGCTAATAGCTCCGCCAGCGGATCGCTAAAGCTTTGCCATAGGTTGGTTTGTACGAAAGTACCGCCACCTTGACGGCGCAACAGCAAGCCTTTGGCCTCTAGCCGCTGGATTGCTTCTCTCAGAGAGGGTCGGGAAACATCAAATTGCTTCGCCAACTCACGTTCAGGCGGTAATTTCTCGCCCGGACGTAATGTTCCTTCCAAGATCAGGTATTCAAGCTGCTGCTCGATAACATCTGATAATTTGGGTTGACGTATTTTGTTGTAGGCCATGTTTTTTATCAGTCGCGCTGTCAGCCATATTGAGTGAATTCATCTCTGCGAGTAGCGCGGAGTCAATTGGTAATACCAATTTCAAAAACGTGACGATAAAGTAACAAAGTATTCATTAGCTGTCCATACAGACCTTGACCGAAATCATGAAAGCCCGCACATTTTAACAAATTCACCAATATTACGCCGCATCGTGATAACCAATAGACGGTAATATCATTACTCACCCCGCCAAAATTGTAACGATTATAAATAGGGTAAATAGGCAAGCTGAAGCGTTATAGTTGACCATTTATTGCATATAAAATCTTTAAGCATGCATTTAAATTCACATTATTCTTTTGCTACATCTCTAATGCAATTGAGTGCCGCTGAAAACTGGTTTGACCATTTAATTAATCACCCACATCTCGGTAATAGTCTAAAAAACACTCACACCATTCTTTATGGCCTTTCACTTGCCAGAACACTATTGGCACTTTTATTTCCGTTTTGAACAAAACAACGACAATTAATAGAAAAATCAGATGCAATAATTATTGCCTACCACTATTCTTGCCTTATGGGTAGCCAATGAGTTGATTTTTAATTTACCAACCCGTAAATGAAATAATACAAATAGCGGAACTTTAGAATTACACACCACAATTAATACTTATGGCCATGAGCCAAAATGACAGAGGATGCAACGATGGGTGTTCAACAAGAAGGAGCGGAGCTAAAACGTGGTCTTAAAAATCGCCATATTCAGCTCATTGCCTTAGGCGGTGCAATTGGCACCGGGCTTTTTCTCGGTATCGCACAAACCATAAAGATGGCTGGCCCTTCTGTATTACTGGGGTATGCGATTGGCGGTTTTATTGCATTCCTGATCATGCGCCAGTTGGGTGAGATGGTCGTTGAAGAGCCGGTTGCAGGCTCATTCAGTCATTTTGCTTTTAAGTACTGGGGAAATTTTGCCGGTTTTGCTTCCGGCTGGAACTATTGGGTGCTTTACGTATTGGTGGCAATGGCAGAGCTCACCGCCGTGGGTATCTATGTCCAATACTGGTGGCCGGAGATCCCGACCTGGGTATCTGCCGCTGTGTTCTTCCTCGCCATTAATGCCATCAACTTGGCGAATGTCAAAGTTTACGGCGAGATGGAGTTCTGGTTTGCCCTGATTAAAGTACTCGCCATCATCGCCATGATCCTGTTTGGCGGCTGGTTATTACTGAGCGGACAAGGTGGCCCAGAAGCCACAGTGACCAATTTATGGGCACAGGGCGGTTTCTTCCCCAATGGCATCATGGGCTTGGTGATGGCAATGGCAGTGATTATGTTCTCTTTCGGTGGTCTTGAATTAGTCGGTATCACCGCAGCAGAAGCAGAAAATCCAGCCGAAAGCATCCCTAAAGCCACCAATCAGGTTATCTATCGCATCCTACTGTTTTATATTGGTTCTCTCACGATTTTGCTGTCACTATACCCGTGGGGCAAAGTTGTCGAAGGCGGCAGTCCATTTGTACTGATTTTCCATGCATTGAACAGCAATGTGGTGGCAACGGTGTTGAACATCGTTGTATTGACAGCAGCATTGTCGGTTTACAACAGTTGCGTTTACTGTAACAGTCGCATGCTGTTTGGTTTAGCCAAACAGGGCAATGGCCCGAAAATGCTGTTGAAAGTCGATGGTCGTGGGGTTCCAGTGATTGCCATTGCGGTTTCAGCATTCGCCACGGCTTTTTGTGTGCTGATTAACTATCTGATCCCAGGCCGTGCTTTTGAATTATTGATGGCATTGGTGGTTTCCGCGCTCGTGATCAACTGGGCGATGATTAGCCTCGCTCACTTGAAATTCCGCGCAACCAAAAACCGCGAAGGTATCGAGCCGAAATTTAAAGCCTTCTGGTATCCGTTCAGTAATTATCTGTGTCTGGCCTTTATGGCCGGTATTTTGGTGATTATGTGCTTAACACCGGGTATTCAGATTTCAGTACTGCTGATTCCGGTATGGGTTTTGCTGTTGGCCGTGGGTTATATGTTAAAAAAACGCGCCAAATCCTGATAACACCACAACGCATCAGCAGCGGAATAAGCTGATGCGCGAGCCAAACCGCTGACGGTATATTCCAGCACCAGATGTTTACCCTGGAATATACCGCGCCCTACCAACATGCATGCATCAAAATACGTCAGTAATGTCCTATACCCTAGACCAACGCACCATAAATCGTTAATAACGCGACTACGACAATCACTGTTAGTGTAACTTTTCGCGCTAAAGATACAGCTGATCTTGGTGTCTGCACCGGGTCTAAATGAGGTTCACGCGCCAGTGAATATTGTGCCAGTTGGGTCAACACTTGATATTGAGAAGAACGACAGTCACCCAACGATGCGAACCAAGCTGGCAATGCCCTTTCTCCATGTCCTAGTAATGAGTAAGCAACGCCCACCAGACGTACTGGTATCCAGTCCAGCCAATGCAAAATGCTATCAATACCAGACTGGGAGCGTTGTAACGGCGTCTGATGGCGGGCCAACCAAGTCTGATAAGCCCTCAGGAATGTATAGCCCACTAATGCTACCGGACCATAGGAACCGCAGGCAACAAACCAGAATAAGGGAGCAAGATAGTAGCGAAAATTAATCCAGAGCAATGCGTTTTGCAGCGCCTGTAACCGGTCTTTTTCACCACAATCAACAGGAAGACCATGAATCAACGCTAATTCTGCTGCCATTTGAGTACTGGCATCGGTATCCCCTTGACGAGTCGCTTTCAAGTAAGCCCGATAATGTTTTCTTATCCCACCTGCACCGATACAGAGCAGGCAAATAAAAACCCACAGCAATAGTTGAAGAAAACCGAATAAATAGCCCTGCACCAACTGCAATAGCAGGCTAACTATCGCCATAGATAGAATAGTCATACCAAGAGTTTGCGGCAGAGAGAAATGGTGCATCCGACGGAAAACCACCTCAAGCCGATGGTCAAACTGCCAGTGTTCGCCTAGCTTGAATAAGCGCTCCCAGGCTAATACCAGTAAAAGCGTAAACAGCGTCATAGGTTCCCCTCTCCCTTAACATTCCAATGGCCCGAAATATCAGGCCTTATGTATCCCGGCAACGGTTGTTACAAACAAAACTAAAACGACGAGACAGTGACCGCTAATAAGATTGCCCAGGTTGCCGCAAAGTTACGCCAAAAATGGAACCAAACTCTTCCGATATAATACCCAGTCAAAAGCTGCACCTGGATCGGTTTTACGGCCTGGCGCTATATCGCTATGCCCAGTTACTCGTTCTAATGTCATTGGATAATGAGAGAACAATAACGCACTGATCTGCGCCAAACTTTGATATTGTGCGTCAGTAAACGGTAACACATCCGTTCCTTCCAACTCGATACCAATAGAAAAATCGTTACATCGCTCACGCCCATCAAACTGAGAAACACCAGCATGCCAGGCTCGTTTATCAAATGGCACATACTGAATAATCTCGCCATCACGACGGATTAAACAATGCGCAGAGACCCGTAGATGCACGATATCGGCAAAATAAGGATGTTCATTGGCATCTAGCGTTCCGGTAAAAAGCTGGTCGATATATGGACCACCAAACTGGCCTGGCGGTAAGCTAATGTTATGAATGACCAAAAGAGAAGGCGCTTCACTTTCCGGTCTGAGATCAAAATGAGGAGAAATCACCCGTTTTACGCCGGTAATCCAACCATTATCTAACTGCATTAATCACCTCGATACGTATACAGAATAGGCTCAGTGGTAGCACTACCGCTAGCAACAGGGTAGCATGTTTAAACAACTACCTATCCGCCATTTCGGAGTTTTATATGCCGACACGCAACTACAGTGCCGACAGTCGTCGCGCCGCATTATTAGAGCGAATTCATAATGATATCCCATCTTCCGTCGCTCTGGCTTTAAGCGAGGATCTGGGAGGAGAAGTTGACGCCGATCGCGATTTAACCGCTCAACTACTCCCTGCTGATAAGCAGGCCTCTGCCACCATAATAACGCGTGAAGCAGGCATTTTCTGCGGCCAACGTTGGGTGAACGAGGTCTTTATTCAGCTCGGTGGTAAAGTCGACATCAAATGGCTGGTGGCTGATGGCGACGCAATAGATGTAAACCAACCGCTTTGCCGTCTCGCGGGTCCAGCTCGAACCTTGCTCGTCGGAGAACGCACCGCGTTAAACTTTGTACAAACGTTATCTGGTGTTTCAACTGAAGTCAGACGCTATGTTGATCAGTTGGACGGCCTGCACACCCAATTGCTTGATACCCGAAAAACACTGCCGGGCTTGCGTACCGCATTAAAATACGCCGTCCTCTGTGGTGGTGGCAGCAACCACCGCCTAGGGCTAACCGATGCCTTTCTGATAAAGGAAAACCACATTATTGCCGCTGGTTCGGTTAAAGAAGCAGTTAGCAAGGCATTCTGGATTCACCCTGATGTACCTGTTGAAGTCGAGGTTGAATCATTGGATGAACTAGAACAGGCGCTGGATGCCGGGGCCGATATCATCATGCTCGATAATTTCACCATTCCGATGATGCATGATGCAGTGAAACTCACAAACCATCGTGCCCAGTTAGAAGTCTCTGGCAATGTCACTCTAGAAACGATTCGCCGCTACGCTGAAACCGGCATTGATTTCATTTCTGTCGGCGCACTGACCAAACATGTCACCGCGTTAGACCTTTCCATGCGTTTTCAGCAAAGCTAACAAGTTCCCCTGATAGAAAAAAGAGCTCAGAAAGTAATGAGCTCTTTTTTGCGAGGCTCGCCGAAAGAATCCACCCGTTTTGTGCAACACAAACGATAACCCCCAATACTCCTCGCAAATCAGTTTCAATCGACTTTCACCCCCGATAAAAAATATGCACCCTTGCCCTGTCTTTCATAACAAGGAGTGTGTAAATGCATTATTCCCACGGTTTTACGCTTATAGAATTAATGGTTTCGATAGTCATCATCGCTATTCTCGGTGGTATTGGTATCCCCGCCTATCAAGGTTACATCCAAAAGGCAGCAATGACCGATATGCTGCAAACTGCGGCTCCCTACCGAATGGCGATTGAAGTCTGTTCAATGGAACATTCAACATTAACTGGCTGTAACTCAGGCGCTCAGGGGATTCCAGTCAACCAACCTACGCGTTATGTGAAAATGATTCAGGTTGTTCAAGGCGTTATCAGTATTTCAGGTCAGGAAACACTGGAAGGATTAAGTGTGGTTCTAACGCCGGTAAAAAACCATTCTGGCAATTTGGAGTGGTCTCGCACATGTACCGCGAAGGACAGCGGAATGAGTGATGCCTGTAAATCCATATTCGCTTTTAAAGATACACAAAACAGCGATGCATAAAAATAACCTAACCAATAACGGAGAAGCCGGCGATGAACTATCACGGCTTTGCCTGCACTATCAGGCAGTACCACTGAAAATAAACCAAAATGTATTAACTGTTGCCATGCTTCAACACCCAAATATAGAGGTTATTAATACGCTGAGTTTTGCATGTGGCTTAAAAATAGAAGTAGTGCTGTGGCCAGCAGCAAAAATAGAGCAGCATCTCCACCACGCACAACCGGGAACCCACTTTATAAAATCAGATGTAGATACAGAACTCCAGGTGACGGAACAAGCAGAAAATCATCCACCTGATCTGAAAAAAACAGAGTCACACCAATTTGATGGGCAAAATATCACAACGCTCAATCATGAAAGCGATATACCCGTCGTTCGCTTTATTTATCAGACATTACGTGCCGCAATTCAAAAACGAGCATCGGATATTCATTTCGAACCTTACCAGCATCATTACCGCATCCGATTGCGAATAGACGGGATATTGCACCCAATAATATCCCCACCGCCCAGTTTGATAAACCGTATTAGCGCTTGTCTAAAAGTCATGGCAAAACTCAATAGTGCTGAACGTCGCTTGCCCCAGGATGGCCAACTTAACCTCAATCTTGATAAGCAAAATTACTCTCTGCGTATTGCTACATTGCCGACTCAGTACGGTGAAAAAATCGTTCTACGTATTCTCGATAGTCACCAACAACAGAAACTTCAGTATCTAGGGCTAACACCTGATGCCCTTAAAACACTACAGGAGGCACTAACGTTGCCGCAGGGTTTAATATTAGTCACCGGGCCAACAGGGAGCGGAAAGACCGTTACATTATACAGTTGCCTGTCATACCTTAACCAACAGTGCCGTAATATTTGCAGCGTGGAAGATCCTATCGAAATAACGGTTGATGGTATTAATCAAACCCAAACCAACAGAAAAATAGACCTGGACTTTGCATTAACGCTCAGAGCGCTACTGCGGCAAGACCCAGATGTCATCATGATTGGCGAAATACGGGATGATGAAACGGCAAATATTGCTGTCAGAGCGGCACTAACCGGTCACCTCGTTCTATCTACGTTACACACAAACTCAACCCGAGAAACACTAAGCAGACTTGCTCAAATGGGCGTCCGTCATCATCTGCTGGCATCCTGCCTAAAACTCACGGTTGCTCAACGGCTGGTGCGTCGCCTGTGTCAGCAATGCAAACAACGCGCATCACAACCAGTGACGCTTCTCCCCTCGGTGTGGACAGAGCCGCTTTCACACTGGCAAGCCACTGGATGCGAGCATTGCAATGGAGGATATTATGGTCGAACAGGTATTTATGAAATGCTGCCTATCACCGGATCCATCCAAAAAATACTGGCGCAAGGTGGCAATCTGGAATCCTCAGTCTGTACTGATTTTATCCGGGAAAATGATACCCTGCTCAATGCCGGATTAAATGCAGTTAGGGAAGGAATTACCAGCTTAGATGAAATCTCGCGAGTCTTTGGTCACTTGTCTCAGCTAAAGGCCGATATATGACATTACGACTATTTATCTGGCAAGGAATTGATGATGAAGGAAATATTGTTAATGGAGAGTGCCTAGCAAAAGAAAAGACAACCGCCCGTGACCGCATTATACAGCTGGGGATTCAGCCTATTGCCATCAAAGGTGAACAACGCCTAAATGCACCTTCTCAACAGAGTCAATATTTGATTCGTTTTACTCGCCATTTAGCCACCTTATTACAAGCCGGACTGCCCTTGATGAATAGTCTGCAATTACTGGCTACTGAAGCTGATACACCAATGTGGCGTTGCCTGTTACGAGAGATTGGTGAAAATGTTATTCATGGACAACCACTTTCTGAAGCTATCTCTATTTATCCTTCGATATTTCCAACGCTATATACACAGTTAATTGCCGTTGCCGAGCTAACCGGAGAACTAGATAAATGCTGCATTCGATTGGCTGAACAGCAGGAAAAACAGCAACAATTACAAAAAAAAGTCGCCAAGACACTTAGATACCCAGCCTTTGTTTGTGCAGTCGCATTAGGCGTAAGTATCTTTATGCTGATGATGGTATTACCACAATTTGCACAGCTCTATCAGTCGCTTAACACATCACTACCGGGTCTAACTTTAGGGCTGCTTTACTTATCTGGAGTGCTGGTAAGTTATGGTGTTTACTTTATTACTGCTCTTACCATTATATTTTTAACTTATAGCTACAAGATAAGAAAAAAACTGCACTGGCAACAGCGAGAACAACGCTTTCTATTACGCCTTCCGCTCATCGCACCATTAATTCAAGGGCACTGTCTTAGCCAAATTTTCAGAACCTTGTCAGTTACACAAAATGCGGGTCTAACGCTGGATCGTGGATTACAGGCTGCGGCAATGTCAGTAAATAATTGGCCTTACAAAAAAGCCATCAACCATATTTATCAGCTAATTAACCAAGGTGTACCGCTTAATGAGGCTCTATCACATCAGTCGCTTTTCCCGCCACTTTGCCGGCAACTAGTGCGTATTGGTGAAGAGTCAGGCTCACTGGATATGATGTTAGAAAAACTCGCCAATTGGCAACAGCAGCAAACGGAAGAACTAGCCGATAATCTTACTCAGATACTGGAACCCACACTAATGTTGATCGTAGGTATTATTATTGGAACGCTGGTCATCGCGATGTATTTACCGATCTTCCAATTAGGCGGTGTTATTGGCTAGCAGGTCATTTTGTAGGGTTTGGGGTTTGGGGTTTGGGGTTTGGGGGGCGGGCAACGAAAAAGGACACCTCAATCAGTGTCCTTTCATAATATTCAGCCGTTAGCTAGAACAACCATCGTCAATCTGTGGCGACGAAATCAGACTTAGTTGCTACCAAACACCCGATTTTCTTGCTCTGCAACGCGGATAAAAGTGGTGCGTTTGGTGAGTTCTTTCAGATGAGAAGCACCAACATAAGTACAGGCTGAGCGTAATCCGCCCATAATATCACGCACGGTGTTATCAACCGAACCACGCAATGGTAATTTTACAGTTTTCCCCTCGGCAGCACGATATTCAGCTACCCCACCCACATGTCGTGTCATTGCCGACTCAGAACTCATACCGTAAAACAGCATGAATTTCTCGCCATTCTCTTCGACAACTTTGCCTTCACACTCATCATGACCCGCTAGCATTCCGCCCAACATCACGAAATCTGCGCCACCACCGAAAGCTTTTGCCACATCGCCAGGAACAGAGCAACCGCCGTCACTGACAATCTGCCCACCTAAACCATGAGCCGCATCAGCACATTCAATCACCGCTGAAAGTTGCGGATAACCCACACCAGTTTTTACTCTGGTGGTACAAACCGAACCTGGGCCAATACCGACTTTTACAATATCAGCACCGGACAAAATTAGCTCTTCAACCATCTCGCCAGTAACAACATTACCAGCACAGATCACTTTATCAGGACAGGCTTCACGGGCTTTTTGCAAGAACGCCACAAAGTGTTCCGAATAACCATTCGCCACATCGATACAGATGAATTTCAGTGCTGGAGAAAGAGCCAGGATTTGCTTCATTTTGACAAAGTCAGCCTGAGACGTACCAGTAGAAACCATCACGTGGCGTAACACGGATTCAGGTACCCGGCGCACAAAATCGGCCCATTGCTCAACAGAATAGTGTTTGTGTACAGCGGTGAGCACATCAAATGAGGCAAGAACTTCAGCCATACGGAAGGTGCCGACGGTATCCATATTGGCAGCAATAATTGGGACACCAGCCCAACTGCAACCTGAATGTTTGAAGGTAAACTGGCGGTCTAATTCAACTTCGGAGCGGCTCTTCAGCGTGGAGCGTTTAGGTCGAATCAATACATCTTTAAAACCTAATTTCAAACCTTCTTCAATACGCATGGCTTTTAGTTTCCTGGTTATTGGCGATAGATCGCAAAACGAGATCGGGCGTGATAGACGCCATTTCCAGTGAAGCTATCATACGCAGGAATAATTCTTCGGCAAGACTGCGAATTTACCTTTATTTAAGCTACACTCCCACAAATTACCTGAAAATCACCGAAACTCTCCTACCTAAATGAATCACGTTATCTTCTGTTTTTATTTAGTAGACGCCCGCGTAAATTTGCAAAATATGCACATCCATAGCTAGCTGGCTGATACATTTGATAATCAGCATATCTGAATGCATACACGCTATGTCTAACACGCTACTTTCAGTTACAATTCGCTTATTCAACGGCAGTATGCAAGGCGACCTGATGACTTATATTGTTGCACTTACTGGAGGAATTGGCAGTGGCAAGAGCACGGTGGCCAATGCTTTCGCCAATTTAGGTGTTTCTTTGGTCGACGCTGATGTTATTGCCCGTCAGGTTGTAGAACCTGGCACGCCAGCGCTAAACGAGATTAAAAGCCGTTATGGACAGAACATTCTGCTCACCGATGGATGCCTGAATCGTTCAGCATTGCGGGAAAAAATATTTAATGATCCACAAGAAAAAAACTGGCTCAATGCACTATTGCACCCGTTAATCCAGCAAGAAACGCAACGTCAGCTCGCCATGATCGAGGCGCCTTATGCACTTTGGGTGATCCCGTTGCTGGTTGAAAATAACCTGAGCAATAAAGCAAATCGAGTATTGGTTGTAGATGTTGCACCAGAAATTCAACTTAAGCGTACCATGGCAAGAGACGGTATCAGCCGTCAGCAAGCAGAACATATTTTAGCCTCGCAGGTCTCTCGTCAACAGCGTTTGGCCTCCGCAGATGATATTATTGACAATAGCGGTGATCCCTCAACGATCCCGCCGCTCGTTGCCTCTCTCCATCACCGATATTTAAGGTTGGCGACCGTGACCCAACAGGATTTACATCGATGAGTGATCTCACCTCAACAGTACTTTTTGAACACCCGCTTAATGAAAAAATGCGTACTTGGTTGCGTATCGAATTCTTGTTGCAGCAATTAGAAAATCAACGAAGTTTGGCCAATATTGCCAATGCTCTGACCTTTTTCCGTACCGCCTCTGATTTGATCGATGTTCTCGAACGAGGTGAAGTACGTACCGATTTGTTGAAAGAACTTGAGCGACAACAACAAAAACTACAGTTGTGGGCCGATGTTCCTGGCGTCGACATGACGGTTATTGATAAGTTGCGTGAGCAGTTAAAACAACGGGCATCAGTGCTGATGTCAGCTCCGCGGATTGGACAGTCGCTGAAAGAAGATCGGCTAATCAGTCTGGTTCGCCAGCGTCTCAGTATTCCCGGTGGCTGCTGTAGCTTCGATTTACCAACATTGCATATCTGGCTGCACTTGCCTCAAGGACAGCGGGATCGACATATCAATACGTTGCTCGATACTTTGACACCATTGAACCAATCGTTGACGATAATTTTGGATTTAATCCGCCAATCTGGCCCATTGCGCAGCCAAATCAGCCTAAACGGATTCTTTCAGGATAACGCGGAAGGAGCCGATTTATTGCGGTTACGCATTTCAATGGAGCACCAGCTTTACCCACAGGTTTCAGGCCATAAGACCCGTTATGCCATACGTTTTCTGCCGCTGGATAGCGAGAATGGCACCGTACCGGAACGGCTAACATTCGAATTAGCCTGTTGTTAATTTCGCATTCAGTAAGATGATAAGCGACCGTATAAGCGTTATGCTGTAAGCAAGTTTCAGGAGATAAAATGGATTCAAGCGAAATTCAGGTTAATTGCCCAACCTGTGGAAATACCGTTATTTGGGGTGAGCAAAGCCCTTATCGTCCCTTCTGCTGCAAACGTTGCCAGCTAATCGATCTCGGCGAATGGGCCGATGAAGAAAAGCGAATCCCAAGCCAGGGCGAGCTTTCTGATAGCGATGAGTGGAGCGAAGAAGATCCCCAGTGACAGTGCCACACGGTGCGAGAGTTGACGGTATATTTTTGTTAACTCCCATTGTGATAATAGGAGCAACGAGAGACTGCTCCTATCCAAGAGGCTTTACACTTGAGATCTCAGCAACTCAACAATCGACAGATTCGCAGGTGGAAACTCTTCTGCCTGTAATTCGCTTTGTTTTACCCAACGCATAGGTTGTCCTTCGCGACCAAACGGTTCTCCCTGCCATTGTTCCACCAGATAAAACATCAGTGTGACGATGCGATCGGGAAAATGATGCTCCAGCGTTTTTATTGGTATCGCGTTTTGTACCACAATGCCGGTTTCTTCCAATAATTCACGATATAAAGCGGCATCAGGCGTTTCGCCCAGTTCTATTTTACCGCCAGGAAACTCCCAGAAACCCGCCATATGGGCATTTACCGCACGTTGCGTAATAAAAATCTCTTGTTGCGCATTGCGGATAATACCTACAGCAATCTGTAAGTGTTTCATACTGTTATTCCCCGTTTTATCTCGCGTTAACTTCCGGTTAGCACGAATTTAAGCAAAAAGAAGGGCGGTCTATTCGGCCGCCCTGCAATTTACTGTTTTAACTATTTTACCCAGCTACAGCGTTATTTCTGCAAACGGCCATGGCACTGCTTATATTTTTTGCCTGAACCACAAGGACATGAGTCATTACGACCTACTTTGCGCTCAAGGTTTGCCGCGACTCTCGCCTCTTCCTGTGACATCAAAGCACTATTGTCATTTTCATGGCTTAGCTGCTGCTGTCTGGCCAAACGCTCGGCTTCTTCACGACGCTGGACTTCCAGCGCTTCAACTTCTTCCGGCATACGAACCTGAACTTTGCTCAGCACGCTAATCACTTCATATTTTAGGGATTCCAGCATAGCCGCGAACATCGCGAAAGACTCACGCTTGTATTCCTGTTTAGGGTCTTTCTGCGCGTAACCACGGAGATGGATACCCTGACGCAGGTAATCCATGGCGGCCAAATGCTCTTTCCACAGGGAATCCAGCGTTTGTAGCATCACGCCTTTTTCGAAACTACGCATCATTTCAATGCCAACAACTTCTTCTTTGCGGTTGTAAACATCAATGGCCTGCTGAAGTATGCGCTCACGTAATGTTTCTTCGTGTAGCTGTGGCTCATCTTCCAGCCACTGTGCAATCGGCATATCCAGGTCGAAATCGTTTTTCAAACGCTGTTCCAAGCCTTCAATATCCCACATTTCTTCTAGAGACTGTGGTGGAATATAGCTGTCCAGCGTCACTTTGAAGACATCTTCACGGATGCTATTAATGGTTTCACTAACGTCAGACACGTCCAACAACTCATTACGTTGGCTATAAATCGCGCGACGCTGGTCGTTGGCAACATCATCATATTCCAACAATTGTTTACGGATATCGAAGTTACGACTTTCAACTTTACGCTGGGCATTAGCAATCGCTTTGGTCACCCACGGATGTTCAATAGCTTCGCCAGGTTTCATACCCAGTTTACGCATCATGCCAGACACGCGGTCAGAGGCAAAAATACGCATCAATGCATCTTCCATTGACAGATAGAAGCGGGAGGAGCCGGCATCACCCTGACGACCAGCACGACCACGCAGCTGGTTATCAATACGACGGGATTCGTGGCGCTCGGTACCAATGATGTGCAAACCACCCGAAGCTAAAACAGCATCATGGCGAACTTTCCAGGCGGACTTAATCTCGGCAATCTGCTCTTCAGTTGGGTCTTCCAACTGTGCGATTTCGCTCTGCCAGCTACCACCCAACACGATGTCGGTACCACGACCAGCCATGTTGGTGGCAATAGTCACCGCTCCCGCCTGACCTGCCTGAGAAACAATTTCTGCTTCCATAGCATGGAATTTGGCGTTCAGAACCTTGTGTTCGATACCGGCTTTAGTCAACTCAGCAGAAACCACTTCGGATTTCTCGATGGAAATAGTCCCCACCAACACGGGCTGCCCTTTGGCCGTACGTTCACGAATGTCTTCAATAATCGCGCCAATTTTTTCCATTTCGGTCATATAAACCAGATCTGGCAGATCTTTACGAATCATTGGGCGGTTAGTTGGAACAACAATGGTATCCAGTTTATAGATAGAACTGAATTCGAAGGCTTCGGTATCAGCAGTACCGGTCATACCGGCCAGTTTTTCGTAGATACGGAAATAGTTCTGGAAAGTAATGGATGCCAGGGTCTGGTTTTCATTCTGGATTTCCACGCCTTCTTTAGCTTCAACAGCTTGATGTAGACCATCAGACCAGCGACGCCCCTGCATGGTACGGCCAGTATGTTCATCGACGATAATCACTTCACCGTCTTTAACAATGTAGTCGACGTCACGGGTAAACAGCACGTGGGCACGCAAGGCAGCAGTTACGTGGTGCATCAACATAATGTTGGCCGGAGAGTACAGGGACTCGCCTTCTTCCATAATGCTGGCTTCGACCAGCATCTGTTCAATCTTAATCAAACCGCGTTCAGTCAAATGCACCTGACGGGACTTTTCATCCACCGAGAAGTGACCTTCCCCCTGGAAACTATCTGAATCCTCTTTTTCCTGGCGTATCAGTTTTGGAATCAGTTTGTTAACCCGAATATACATTTCTGAACTGTCTTCTGCCGGGCCAGAAATGATTAATGGTGTACGGGCTTCATCGATCAAGATGGAGTCAACTTCATCGACCAATGCATAGTGCAACGGACGCTGTACGCGCTCTTCTGGGCTGAATGCCATATTGTCGCGCAGGTAGTCAAAACCGTATTCGTTGTTAGTGCCGTAAGTAATGTCGGCGGCATAGGCTGCACGCTTGGCTGGCGCAGTCATACCTGGCAGGTTGATACCAATGCTCAGACCCAGGAACTCAAACAGTGGACGGTTGTTTTCCGCATCGCGCTGTGCCAAATAATCGTTGACGGTTACGACGTGGACACCGCGACCGCTTAACGCATTTAGGTAGGCAGGCAGCGTCGCGGTCAGGGTTTTACCTTCACCGGTACGCATTTCGGCTATGCAACGTTCATTCAGCACCATGCCACCCAGTAACTGCACATCAAAGTGGCGCATACCGAACACACGTTTACTGGCTTCACGTACGACGGCAAAAGCTTCCGGAAGCAGGTTTTCCAATACTTCGCCTTTTGCCAGACGGGCACGGAATTCATCCGTTTTGGCTCTTAATTCTTCATCGGACAGCTTTTCCATGTCCGGTTCCATGCGATTGATAACATCAACCACTTTGCTCATACGGCGCAGAGTACGATCGTTACGGCTGCCAAAGACTTTGGTAAGTAATTTGATTAGCATAATTCTTTATATCTCTTACAAGACCACCAAACCGGCGGTCAAAGGTTTCGTTAAATTGAATTCTTCAGAAGATAGCTAGCTGTAGCGAACGGGGCCGGCTCGAATACCTTGTACTTGAGCAAGCCATAAGCCAGGTTGATGTAGGGAGAAAACGGGCTGAGGTGCACGTTTGGTATAACGAATGATAGTTGGTGGCCGCGACTCATGAGTGAGTAATGCGTTAAGCGTATCCAGCAGAGCAAGCTGTTGAATCTGTGTCGGCTCAATCTGCTCTAGCTTTTCAACCTCTTCCTGAACGCGACTGTAGGAAACCTGAGGCGCAAGCGCAAAAGAAAGATGACGAATGACGGTGCGAAGCGCATGCTGCTGCCAATAGTCTACGCTGAATGAAGAGCGACGATGCGTGTCTTGCAATAATGCAAGACTCTGAAAATGACTGGAAGCACCGTTATTCTGGCGACTTTGGCTAGACGATGTACTCGGCAACGCGGCTTGATCCGGTGCGCCGGACAGGTTGGACGGCACGCCAAGACTCGCCGCGACCATCCCCAACAGGAGATGCGGCCAGAAATAACGTCTGCCAAATTGTCGCCAACGATTTAGAATACCGATCACAAGTTTAAAATCCGCCGGAGCCCTGTCAATGCGTGAAAGCCGCCCACAATTATTAGATATTCTGTTCGATGATGCGACTGCAGCGGAAAAAGGCCCACTGCACAACGTACAACAACGCGCTGTCGCACTGTTAAAACTCAATCGTGCGGTGAAAGGATTACTCCCATCACAGTTGCAGCCTTGGTGCCGTGTAGCTAATTATCGACAGAGTGTTTTGGTGCTGGAAACCGCCAACGCCAGTTGGTTAATGCGGTTACGTTACGAACAACCCAACCTGCTTTCAGCACTACGAGCGCAAATTCTACCATCATTGTCTTCAATCGACATCAGGATTAATCCTGCGTTAATGGCGAAGGGACATAACAAAATACAAGAAGCCATTAAATCTTCGCAGAAAACCGAAGAAACGGTGCCATTACGCCACTTGAGTTTGGAAAGTGCAAAGGAATTACGAGGATTAGCTAGCCGTAGCCCGGAAAAATTAAGGACTATTTTGGAACGGCTGGCGGCGTTGGCCGGAGAGAGTGCCAACGCAACCAAACGTGAGAAGTAATCGCTTTTAGTAAGCCAATACCGTGGACGGTGCTTTAAATGCCAATGGCATTTCGGCTTCGTCCTGGAACGTCACATATTCCCAAGCTTCCTGTTTGGCCAATACGGCTTGCAGTAACTTATTATTCAGTGCGTGACCCGATTTGTACGCGGTGAACGCACCAATAATATTGTGGCCGCACATAAACAGGTCGCCGATGGCATCCAGCATTTTGTGACGAACAAACTCATCTTCGAAGCGCAGGCCATCTTCGTTCAGAACGCGGTAATCATCTACCACGATGGCACAATCGAAACTACCGCCCAGGCACAAACCGCGGGACTGCAAATATTCGATATCACGCATAAAGCCAAAAGTACGCGCACGACTGATTTGCTGTACAAATGAATCAGCCGAGAAATCCAAGCGGTAACGCTGCGTACTGGAATCTATCGCCGGGTGATTAAAATCAATGGTGAAATCTAAACGGAATCCATTAAATGGAGACAGCTCAGCCCATTTATCACCGTCTTCAATCCGTACGGTATCTTTCAGGCGCAAGAATTTCTTCGCTGAATTCAGCTCTTCAATTCCGGCATCTAGCAGTAAGTACACGAAAGGACTCGCGCTACCATCCATAATCGGCACTTCAGGTGCGTTTACTTCTATAACAATGTTATCGATCCCTAACCCTGCTAAAGCAGCGTTGAGATGTTCAACGGTTGAAATACGCACGTCATGCTCATTGACCAGGCAAGTACAGAGCATGGTATCACGCACGGATTTTGCATCTGCCGGGAAATCAACCGGTGGATTCAAGTCAGTGCGACGATAGATGACCCCGGTATTAGCCGGCGCGGGTCGCATTGTCAGCGTGACTTTTTTGCCGGTATGCAAACCGACACCCGTCGCCTGTACAATACGTTTTAATGTCCTTTGTTTGATCATCGTTTTATCTCGCAATGTTATCCATCCTACCGATCTAGCATATAAGAAGATCGGCGGGACAGTTTAGCACAAAGAGCGGAGATTCCAAATTTTCGGAAATTAATCCGCCTGCTTACGCAAGAAAGCTGGAATATCCAGATAATCAGGCTCTTTGTTCGTTTGAGCCGTCTGGTCGTTCACCACTTTAGCTGCAGCTTTAACTTCCTGCGGCAAAGGTGACATACCGTGCTGCTGGTAACGGTGATCCATCACTGGCTGAGTTTGCTTATTGGTAACCAGCGTGATTTCAGGACGTTTGTCCATACCGATACCCGTAGCAACCACGGTGACACGCAGTTCATCGTTCATTTCAGGATCCAGTGACGTACCAATAACCACGGTAGCGTTGTCAGATGCGAAAGCACGAATTGTGTTACCTACAGTTTCGAATTCATCCAAACGGAGATCGAAACCAGCAGTGATGTTAACCAGCACGCCACGGGCACCAGACAAGTCGATATCTTCCAACAACGGGCTGGAAATCGCCATTTCTGCCGCTTCTTCCGCACGATCTTCACCACAGGCAACACCGGAACCCATCATGGCATAACCCATTTCGGACATCACGGTACGCACGTCAGCAAAGTCAACGTTCATCAGGCCCGGACGAGTGATCAATTCAGCGATCCCCTGAACAGCGCCTTTCAACACGTCGTTGGCTGCACCGAATGCATCCAGTAAGGAAATGCCGCGACCCAGAACTTTTAACAACTTGTCGTTCGGAATAGTGATCAATGAGTCCACATGTTTGGACAACTCGGCAATACCCTGCTCAGCGAATGCCATGCGTTTTTTGCCTTCAAAGTTGAAAGGCTTGGTAACCACGGCGACTGTCAGAATACCCAGTTCTTTTGCTACTTCAGCAACTACTGGTGCCGCACCGGTACCGGTACCCCCACCCATACCTGCCGCGATGAAGACCATATCTGCGCCATCAAGTGCTGCACGCAGAGCTTCTCGGTCTTCTTCCGCTGAATTACGACCCACTTCCGGGTTCGCACCAGCACCCAGACCTTTGGTAATACCGCTACCGATCTGAATAGTCTGGCCAACTGCCGTTTTACGTAGCGCCTGAGCGTCTGTATTAACGGCAAAGAATTCAACACCTTCGATGCGCTCACGCACCATGTGTTCGACAGCGTTGCCACCGCCACCGCCGACGCCGATGACTTTAATCACCGCGTCATTGGTCAGTTCCATAGGTTCAAACATAGTTTCTCTCCGTTTTGTGCCTGTCGCTTCGAGATCAAAAAATATGTTCAGCATGATCTCTTTATTGAAACATTAAAACTCTTTTCTCAGCCAGCTATTGATACGTTTAAACCAATTGCCCACTGAGGCACGTTTTTCTACTTCTGACTCACCACTGAGATGAGATTCTTTACCGTAATGCAATAACCCAACAGCAGTGGAGTAATAAGGTTCCTGCGCATAATCCGTCAGCCCGGTAATATTAAGCGGCTGCCCAATTCGTACCTGAGCATGGAACACCCGCTGTGCACATTCAGCCAAGCCATCAATTTGTGCCGCACCGCCAGTCAGGACAATACCTGCTGCCAAATGGTGCTTTACGCCTTGCTGACGTAATTGTTCCTGCAATTGTAAAATCTCATCATTTACCAGATTCAGCAGTTCGGTATAGCGTGGTTCAATCACCTCGGCCAGTGTCTGTCTTTGCAGACTACGAGGAGGTCGTCCGCCAACACTTGGCACTTCTACACTTTCGTCCTTGCTGACAATCGACCCGAGCGCGCAGCCGTGTCGAACTTTAATCGCTTCCGCATCCGTCGGTGGTGTCCCGAAGGCATAGGCTATATCGCTGGTAACCACATTCCCGGCGTAGGGGATCACTTTGGTGTGGCGCAGCGCGCCAGCAGTATAAACCGCCATATCCATAGTGCCGCCGCCGATATCTACCACACAAACACCTAATTCGCGTTCGTCTTCGGTCAGTACCGCATAACTGGCGGCCAGACCGGCAAAAATAAGCTGATCGACTTTCAAACCACAGCGCTCAACCGCTTTGACAATATTCTTCGCCATATCGTTATGGCAGGTAATCAGGTGTACTTTGGCCTGCATCCGCACGCCGGAAAGACCGACCGGATTCTTGATCCCTTCCTGGTAATCAATCGCGTATTCTTGTGGGATAACATGCAAGATCCGATGTTCGTCACGCACACGTACCGACTTCGCGGTATGCACTACGTTCTCTACATCTTCCTGAGTCACTTCCTCTTCTGAAATAGGAACCATCCCGATTTCATTCTGACAACTTATATGTTTACCCGATAATGCCAGATAAACAGAGGAAATTTGGCAATCTGCCATCAACTCTGCTTGATCGATCGCACGCTGGACGCATTTCACCACCGATTCGAGATCGTTAACGCCACCCTTATCCATACCACGGGACGGGCAGCTGCCCACCCCAATAATGTTGACCATGCCATCGGGCAGAACTTCCCCTACCAATGCGGAGACCTTTGCCGTGCCGATCTCGAGACCTACTACCAGTTTTCTGTCCGTCGACTTGATCATTGTTGTTTTGCCTGTGCCTGATTCTGTTGCGGATTACTGTTCTGCTGATTACCGCCCTGCGGGTCGATAAATACTGGGGACCATCCCACGGCAGCGCCAGTGTCATAACGCAGGTCGATATAGCTGACCCGCTTGTCTGGCTGCTGCTCTAACATCGGATACAATTCCATAAAACGTTGTAAACGCCCCATGCGGTCATCCCGACCCAGTTCCAGCCGAACGTCATTATCTAAGGCCAGTTGCCAAGAATGGCGTGCAGTCATTGCTGCCATTTTCAGCGTAAATTTATTGGCCGCCAAAATCTTACTCATTGCCCGGTAGCCCTCAAGAACATCCTGTTCACTGCCTTCAGGCCCATACAGTAACGGCAGTTTCTGAGTGCCTACGCGCTCTGAAGGCACACTGAACGATTTCCCTGCATCATCAATCATATGCAGATCGTTCCAGCGAGCGACCGAAACATATTCCACCAGATGGATTTTCAGCTCATCCGGCCATTGTTTACGCACGCTGGCCTGCTGAATCCAAGGTAACCGTTCAATTTGCTGCTGGATGATATTCACATCCTGCGTCATAAAGGTACCTGGTGCGCCTAATGCCAGGATCGCCTGACGAATATCATCATTAGTGGTGTAATGGCGCTCGCCGGTTACGACCAATTTTGACAGTGGCAGTCGGCTGGCATCTTTCATCCACCCCACTACGGCCCAACCCCCCCACATCACCGTGCCCAGCACCATCAGCAGGAAAACCAGACCTGCCAGTTGACCGCCGTTACTTCGACGAGCGGCTCGGGTTTCGGCTTCTGCGACACGTTCCCGTGCGTTCAGGGCTGCTTGCGACATATCAGTTAGCCAACGCCAGAATACGCGTGACTAGCTGGGAGAAGCTCATCCCAGCCTGTTTGGCTGCCATCGGCACTAGACTGTGGCTGGTCATACCCGGCGAGGTATTAACCTCCAGCAGATAGAAACCACCGTCACCGTCCTGCATGACATCAACCCGTCCCCAGCCGCTGCAACCTAGCGCCTGGTATGCCTGACGAGCCAGTTCAGCCAATTGCTGCTCTTGTTGCTCACCTAAACCACTCGGACAAAAATACTGTTTAGTATCAGATAGATACTTCGCTTCATAATCGTAAAAAACACCGGTTGGCTGAATACGAATTGAAGGTAAAACCTCGTCACCCAGCATTGCCACCGTGAATTCCGGGCCACTGAGCCATTTTTCGATCAATATGTCATTATCGTGACGAAACGCTTCTTGCAATGCCGCATTCAATTCGCTGGCATGATTGACCTTGCTCATCCCCACACTAGAGCCTTCACGGCTTGGCTTGACAATGAGCGGCAGGCCAAGCTTAGCGATACCGGCAGCGAAGTCACCTGAAGAAAGTGTTTCAAATTGTTGACGAGACAGGGCAATAAAGGGAGAAACAGGCAAACCGGAAGCCTGCCACACCAATTTGCTACGTAACTTGTCCATCGTCAGCGCTGATGCCATCACGCCACTGCCGGTATAAGGCAATTGCAGGAAGTCCAATACGCCTTGCAGAGTACCGTCTTCACCCCCACGGCCGTGCAATGCAATAAAGGCTTTATCGAAACCTCGTTCTTTTAACTGAGTGACAGGAAAGTCACGAGTATCAATAGGATACGCATCAATACCGGCTTCCCGTAGCCCGGTTAAAACCGCCTGACCCGACAGCAACGACACTTCACGTTCAGCGGAGGTACCACCTAGCAATACGGCAACTTTCTCACCCATGGTGTTCCTCCTCTTTTGTCTGTGGTTGCAATTTGGTTTCGGCCAGATTGCGTGCAACCTTGCCAATATTCCCGGCACCTTGAACCAGAATCAGGTCATTATCATTGAGTACCTTTGCCAATACTGACGGTACGCTGTCGCTGTCTGACACCAGAATCGGATCCAACTGCCCACGGTTACGGATTGTCCGGCACAACGATCGGCTATCAGCCCCCGGAATCGCTGTCTCGCCAGCAGCATAGACATCCAACATCAGCAAGACATCCACGTCTTCCAGCACATTGGCAAAGTCATCGTACAAATCGCGAGTACGGGTATAACGATGCGGTTGGAAAACCATAACGATACGTTTGTCCGGCCAACCTGCACGTGCCGCTTTAATCGTGGCACTGACTTCCGTCGGGTGATGACCATAATCATCCACCAGCATCACACTGCCGCTTTTACCGTTCACCTTCTCCAACGGGAAATTGCCGAGAAAATCGAAACGACGCCCCGTACCTTGGAAGCTGCTTAGGGCGCGTAAAATTGCCTCATCATCGATGCCTTCTTCGGTCGCTACTGCCACGGCAGCAGCGGCGTTAAGCGCATTGTGGCGACCCGGTGCATTCAGGGTCACCGTCAGCAAAGATTTATCCTGACGGCGTAGAGTAAAGTGACCCTGCGGCCCAATTTGCCGATAGCTGGCAATCTGCACATCTGCGTCATCACTGAAGCCGTAAGTGGTGATGTGGCGGCCTACGCGCGGCAATAACTCACGCACCACAGGATCGTCCACGCACATCACTGCGCGGCCATAGAACGGCAGGTTGTGTAAAAAGTTGATAAACGTCTGTTTTAAATTTTCGAAGTCACCCTGATAAGTTTCCATATGGTCGGCTTCGATATTGGTCACAATCGCCACCATCGGTTGCAAATGCAGGAAAGAGGCATCGCTCTCATCAGCTTCTGCTATCAGATAACGACTAGAACCCAAACGCGCATGCACACCGGCGGCCTTCACCAAACCACCGTTAACAAAAGTAGGATCCAGACCCGCTTCCGCGTAAATACTGGAAACCATCGCCGTAGTCGTGGTTTTACCGTGTGTCCCGGCTACGGCAATACCATGGCGATAACGCATGAGCTCGGCCAGCATTTCGGCGCGGCGAATCACGGGAATCCGCGCTTCACGCGCAGCAACAATCTCCGGGTTATCCGCAGAAATCGCCGTTGAAACAACCACTACGCTGGCGTCACGAACATTTTCTGGACGATGATGGAAATAAATCTGTGCGCCCAATGCACTCAACTGCTGAGTGACCGAATTTGGCGCAAGGTCAGAACCACTAATTTGGTAGCCTTCGTTTGCCAACACTTCAGCGATACCACCCATGCCAGCACCACCAATGCCGACAAAGTGAATGTGCCGGACGCGTCGCATCTCGGGCACGATAGTACGTAGTTTCGCTAGTTGTTGTGTATTCACGGTTCTCTTCACTATGTAATTTGTTGCGTATTCACAGCCCGCGTTAAACGCCAACTGTTCATTAACTCTGCCCGTTACTTTTCACGCTACAGCGTGTTATCAGGCATATTTCTGTCTCAGGATTTGGCCGCTGCAATGACTTCCGCCGCCACTCGCTCGGTCGCATCAGGAATAGCAACCGTTCTTGCCTGTTGTGCCATCGTCAGCAATGTGGGTCTGTCCCACTGTTCTAGCAATTGAGTGACAACTTCCACATTAAACTGTGGCTGTTCGATAATCTTTGCCGCACCGGCCTTTTCCAGCGGCAAGGCATTCCAATACTGTTGACGATCTTTATGCTGGAATGGCACGAAAATAGCGGGCAAACCCGCAGCCGCCACTTCACTCACCGTCAGCGCACCGGAACGGCACACCACCACATCAGCCCAAGCATAAGCCGCCGCCATATCGTCAATAAATTCGGTGACCTTATGCTGCGTCTGCCCGACCGATTGATAGGCGCGTTCGACTTCAGCCAATGCGCCCTTACCAACTTGATGCCACAGCGTAATTTTATCACCCAACTTTGCCGCTACCTGCGGCATGGTCTGGTTCAGCACTCGCGCCCCCTGACTACCGCCAATCACCAGCACACGGGTTGGCCCTTCTCGGTGCGCCAGGCGTTCTGTGGGTAGCGGTAATGCCAGCACATCGGTACGAACTGGGTTGCCCACAACCGTAGCGTGAGGAAAAGCTCCGGGGAACGCCTGTAACACCTTGCTGGCAATACGCGACAGCCAGCGGTTGGTTAAACCGGCGATACCGTTTTGCTCATGCAATACCACCGGAATACCATTCATCCACGCTGCCAAACCGCCGGGGCCGGAAACATAGCCCCCCATGCCCAGCACGACATCCGGCTGGTAATCACGCATGATTTTGCGTGCCTGACGAATGGCGCGATAAATTCGCACCGGAGCCGTCAATTGGGCTTTCAGCCCTTTGCCGCGTAAACCAGAAATCTGAATAAAGTCGATTTCAATGCCATGTTTGGGGACCAAATCGGCTTCCATGCGATCGGCGGTGCCTAACCAACGCACCTGCCAGCCTTGCGCCATCAGATGATGAGCAACAGCCAATCCGGGGAACACATGCCCACCGGTGCCACCGGCCATCACCATTAAACGCTTGGTTTTCCCACTCATCGGGCACTCCTTACAAACGCCTGGGCTTTTGCCAGTCGCGTTTCAAAATCAATACGTAGCAGTAACACTATGGCTGTTGACATAATCAACAGACTTGAACCACCGTAACTTATCAGGGGAAGCGTCAGACCTTTGGTCGGCAACATCCCAGCCGCGGCCCCAACGTTAACCAGCGCCTGGAAGCTGAACCAGATACCAATTGAACAGGCCAAAAAGCCGGAAAACCGCTGATTAATCTCTAATGCTCGACGACCAATGGACATAGCACGAAAAGCGACGAAGAATACCATTAACAGAGCCAAAACCACACCGAAATAGCCGAGTTCCTCGCCTAAAATAGCGAAAATAAAATCGGTATGCGCTTCCGGTAAATACTCGAGTTTTTGCACCGAATTACCCAGTCCTTGTCCCCAGAATTCACCGCGACCAAATGCCATCAGTGACTGAGTCAACTGATAGCCACTGCCAAACGGATCTTCCCACGGATTCCAGAAGGAAGTGACCCGGCGCATACGATAGGGTTCGGCAATAATCAGCAGACAAACGGCAAAGATTCCAGAGCCGATAATCGCCAGGAACTGCCACATTTTGGCTCCCGCCAAAAACAGCATCGCCAGCGTGGTGACAAATAATACCACCACGGTACCCAAATCCGGCTGAGCCAGCAGCAATACCGCCAGTATCACCATGACACCCATGGGTTTGCAGAAGCCCCAGAAGTTACTGCGAACCTCTTCAACCTTACGCACCAGATAACTGGCCAAGTAGCAAAATAATGACAGCTTGGAAAGCTCGGCAGGCTGAATACGCAGCGGACCAATGGCGATCCAGCGGGAGGCACCATTCACCGAGCTTCCCACGACCAGTACAATCAGTAGCAACGTAATAGAAAGCAACAGCATTATATTGCTATAACGCTGCCACACGTCCATAGGGATACGCAGCGTGACCAATGACAAGCCCAAAGCCAAACCAAGATACAGCGCGTCGCGCTTGGCAAACAGGAAAGGATCGCCCGCCAATCGCTGACCTATCGGCATCGATGCTGATGTCACCATCACAAAACCGACAATAGCCAAACCAAACGTCAGCCACAGCAGGGTTCGGTCATAAAGCACCATACTGGTGGTGTCGCTTTCCCGCGATCCCATGACCCAGTGCTTTAATGTGTTAAACAACCCTAGCCCCAGCATGCGCATCAGCCCAGTTCCTCCGCCAGACGGGCAAATTCTGTGCCCCGTTGTTCAAAGTTGCGGAACTGATCCAAACTCGCACAAGCCGGTGACAACAAGACCATATCGCCTGCTTTTAGCGTCGGCGCCAGTAATTTCACTGCTTGTTCCATGGTGTCAGTCAGTTGCGATACTTCAGGCCGGAGCTGTGCCAGCTGTTCACCGTCACGTCCAAAGCAATACACCTGTACTTTGTCCCCTTGCAGGAAACGCGTAAGTCCAGAGAAGTCAGCCGATTTACCGTCGCCCCCCAACAGCAGGTGCAAGGTTCCATCGATGTGTAAGCCGTCCAGTGCCGCTTCAGTGCTACCAACATTGGTCGCTTTGGAATCATTGATCCAACGCACGCCGTGGTTTTCAAACACCAGTTGGAAGCGGTGAGCCAAACCAGCATAAGTGGTTAATGCTTTCAGGCTGGAAGAGCGCGGGATACCCGCAGCATCCGCCAGCGCCAGCGCCGCTAAGGCATTGGTATAATTGTGGCGACCCGTCAGCTTCATTTCACGGGTGTTCAATACTTTCTCACCACTGACCCGCAGCCAGATTTCACCCTGTTGCTTGTTCAGGTGATAATCGCCAACATCAACGCCAAAACTGATGCAACGGCTGTCGGCACCACGGACTGGCATAGTTAGCGCGTCATCGGCATTCACTACGCAGATTTTTGCGTTATCATAGATACGCAGTTTGGCAGCGCGATACTGTTGTAAACCAAAAGGATAACGATCCGTATGGTCTTCGGTCACGTTAAGGATCGTCGCCGCTGTTGCTTGCAGGCTGGAGGTCGTTTCAAGCTGGAAACTGGATAACTCCAAAACCACCAATTGATTTTCTTGCTTCAGTAATGTCAGCGCTGGTACACCGATATTGCCGCCGACGCCCACTTGCCAGCCAGCCGCTTTCGCCATTTCGCCAACGAGCATAGTCACGGTACTTTTGCCGTTCGAACCGGTAATAGCGATGATAGGTGCCTGATTTTCACGGCAGAACAGTTCAATATCACCGACGATTTCAACACCAGCATCCGCAGCCGCACTCAATGCAGGATGCGCTAACGCCATGCCTGGGCTGGCAACAATCAGATCCGCATCCAGTAACCATTGCTGATTCAGATCGCCCAAATGGCGCTCCAAACTGGTTGGCAGTTTATCTAGGCCAGGCGGATTGATACGGGTATCCATAACCCGTGGCGTCACACCGCGAGTCATAAAGAAATCAACGCAGGAGAGACCGGTTAGCCCCAGCCCAATAATGACGACTTGTTTACCCTGATAATCCACCATAATTACCGCACCTTCAGCGTCGCCAGGCCAATCAGGACCAGCATCAGCGAAATAATCCAGAAGCGCACGATCACGCGCGGTTCCGGCCAGCCTTTCAGTTCATAGTGATGATGAATCGGTGCCATGCGGAATATTCGTTGCCCGCGTAACTTAAAGGAACCGACTTGCAAAATCACCGACAGCGTTTCTACCACAAACACCCCGCCCATGATCACCAGCAGGAATTCCTGGCGCAATAATACCGCGATAGTGCCTAAGGCTCCGCCCAGAGCCAAGGAACCGACGTCACCCATAAACACCTGTGCCGGGTAGGTGTTGAACCACAAGAAGCCGAGACCCGCACCGACAATGGCAGTGCAGACAATCACTAACTCACCGGAATGGCGCAAATAGGGAATATGCAGATAGCTGGCGAAATTGACGTTGCCCGTTGCCCAAGCGACCAAAGCAAAACCGGCAGCAACCAGAACTGTAGGCATGATCGCCAATCCATCCAAACCATCAGTCAGGTTAACGGCATTACTGGTTCCAACGATGACAAAGTAAGCCAGCAAGATATACATCAGCCCTAGCTGTGGCATGACATCTTTAAAGAAAGGCACCACCAACAGCGTGGCTGAGGTGTCTTTACCAATGCTGTACATGGCAAAAGCGGCCACCAATGCAATCACTGACTGCCAGAAGTATTTCCAGCGAGCTATCAAGCCCTTAGTATTTTTACGAACCACTTTACGGTAATCATCGATAAAACCGATGATGCCGTAACCGATCAGAATAAACAGTACACACCAGACGTAGGGATTGGACGGATAAGCCCACATCAATACCGAAATGGTGATGGAGAACAGGATCAGCAGCCCGCCCATGGTTGGCGTACCGCGTTTGCTGAAATGAGATTCTGGGCCGTCATTACGCACAACCTGACCAATTTGTAGCCTCTGTAAATAGGCGATCAGATGCGGCCCCATCCATAAAGAGATAAACAGAGCGGTCAATAGACTGACAATGGCGCGAAACGTCAAATAAGAGAAGACGTTAAAACCGGAATAAAATTTGACCAGATACTCAGCCAACCACACTAACATGATGCTTTCTCCTGTAACGCCTGCACTACGCTTTCCATGGCAGCACTACGTGACCCTTTGATTAATACGGTGATAACTTGATGTTGGGACAACAACGCTGCCAAACGAGCCGTCAACGCGCTCTTATCGTGAAAATGTTCGCCATGACCACTGGCACTGCTGATCAGTTGACTTAATGTGCCAACAGTTAATACCTTATCAATACCGGACAGTTTGGCGGCGTTACCAACCTGGCGGTGGCAGTCCTCGGCAGTTTCACCTAGTTCTGCCATGTCACCCGCGACCATCACCCGGTAGCCCGGCATTTCTGCCAAGACCTGCACTGCCGCCGTCATCGAACCCACATTGGCGTTATAAGTGTCATCCAGCAGCAATTTCCCGTCGGCCAACACCAGCGGGAACAAACGCCCCGGCACCGCCTTCAACTGAGACAGCCCGACACGAACAGCGTCTAAATCAGCCCCAACCGATATAGCCAAAGCCGCCGCCGCCAAAGCGTTAGCCACATTGTGGCGGCCTGGTAACGGCAGTGAAACGACAACATGACCAAAAGGAGAATGCAGCGTGAAATTCATGCCTTGCTGTTCAATGCGCAAGTCGGTGGCATAAAAATCGATATCTTCACCGCCCAGTGGCGAGAAACGCCAAACCTGTTTATGCGCCAGCGTAGTCTGCCAGTGCGACCAATCATGACTATCGGCGTTGATAATCGCGATACCGTTGGCGGGTAGGCCGGCGAAAATTTCGCCTTTAGCTTGCGCAACCCCTGCCAACGATCCAAAACCTTCCAGATGTGCAGCTGCCAGATTATTCACTAGCGCGGCTTCTGGACGACTTAAATCGGTGGTGTAAGCAATCTCACCAATGTGGTTAGCACCCAACTCGATAACGGCAAAATCATGTTCTGGCGTTAGACGCAGTAGCGTCAACGGCACGCCGATATCGTTATTAAAGTTACCCGCGGTATACAGCACATTACCGCATTGACGCAGAATCGCAGCGGTCATTTCTTTAACCGAGGTCTTGCCAGAAGAACCCGTCAGCGCCACCACGTTGGTTGGCACCTGCTGACGTACCCAGGCAGCAAACTGACCAAGAGCAAGACGAGTGTCCTTCACCACGATTTGCGGCACATCCACCAATAAGCGCTTACTTACCAGCAAAGCCCCAGCACCTGCGGCTATCGCATTTTCCGCAAAATCATGTGCGTCAAAACGCTCACCTTTCAATGCCACAAACAGACAGCCTGCCGTTACCTTACGCGTATCGGTAGTTACTTCGGTAATCATACCGTCGTTGCCGACCAGTTCAGCATCGAGCTGTAGCGCAAGTTGTTGTAGAGAAATGGGAATCATGCCACCACCCCCAACAAACGCGCGACCGTAATGCGGTCGGAGTAATCCAGGCGACGGTGCCCCACCAATTGATAGTCTTCGTGACCTTTACCGGCCACCAGTACTACATCATCTTCTTTGGCCTGCATAATTGCGCTGGTCACCGCTTCTGCTCGACCATGAATCGCCAGTACACGACCCGCATCCATCAAACCGCCAAGAATATCGGCGACAATCGCCTGCGGCTCTTCGCTACGCGGGTTATCATCGGTAACCACGACGCGATCGGCCAGTTGTTCTGCGATAGCCCCCATAAGTGGGCGCTTACCTTTGTCACGGTCGCCGCCACAGCCAAATACGCACCATAACTGACCTTTGCAATGCAACCGTGCGGCCGCCAATGCTTTTTCCAACGCATCTGGCGTGTGGGCATAATCCACCACGACCGTCGGTTTACCCGGTGCGTTAAACACTTCCATCCGGCCACACACCGGCTGCAACTGCGGCGCTGCGGCCAGTAAATCAGCCAGTGGATAATCTAGTGATAACAAGGTAGAAAGCGCAACCAGCAGGTTACTGACGTTAAACGCTCCCATCAGGCGACTGTCCAGCTGGCCTTTACCCCAACTGGAGTCAAAGTTAATGGTTGCACCATTATCATGGTAATCAACGTGGCTGGCTGATAACCACGGGCCACTCCAGCCCTGAGGAACCTTGTTTTCCATGCTGACGGCAACCGCCTGTGGCAACTGGCTGAGCCAACGTAACCCGACATCATCGTCAGCATTGATAATTTTGTGTTCGGACTGATGAGTGGAGAACAGCAGCCATTTAGCCAATTCATAACTCGCCATATCACCGTGGTAATCCAGATGATCACGGCTCAGGTTAGTGAACACCGCGGCAGCAAACGGTAGCGCAGCAACACGATTTTGTACCAGGCCGTGGGAAGAAACCTCCATTGCCGCAACGGTGGCACCTTGCTCAACCAGTGAATGCAATACCTGTTGTACATCTACGGCAGAACCGGTGGTATTTTCTGTCGGTATTACCTGCCCCAATAAACCGTTGCCTACGGTTCCCATCACCGCGCTGGTTTCGCCCAGCGCCTGGCTCCATTGCGCCAATAATTGTGTGGTGGTGGTTTTGCCGTTGGTGCCAGTCACGCCGATCAAACGCAGTGCCGCGCCAGGTTGTTGGTAAAATTGCCCAGCCAGTCGGGATAAATGCTGATTCAGATTACTCAGATAGATTACCGGGACACCGTGCATTGCCGTTATACTGGCATCCGCCGCAATCCCTTCAGCCTCGGCAATCACCGCCGCCACTCCTTGGGCGATAGCCTGCGGAATATAACGCCGCCCATCCGTCTGGTGGCCGACAACGGCGACAAACAGATCCCCGGCAGCCGCGACACGGCTGTCTAATGTCATTTCCCGTAGCGCACGCCCCGGGACATCAAGCCCCCAAGGAGCGAGTAATTCGCGCAAGTTACGATCTGCCACCTGAACCCTCTTTTGTATTAGTCACTAATTCGCTTTTATCAACGGTGGGTAATGCATCCGGTTCGATGTTCATGGTGCGCAGCACGCCACCCATAATTGCGCCGAATACCGGTGCAGAAACCGCACCACCGTAATATTTTCCACCCTGTGGGTCGTCGATAACCACCACCAGAGCAAATCGAGGGTTACTTGCCGGGGCAACACCGGCAGTATAGGCAAGGTATCGGTTCACATATTTACCGTCCGGCCCGACCTTTTTGGCGGTACCGGTTTTAATAGCAATACGATAACCCTTGATAGCCGCCTTGGTACCACCACCACCCGGTAATGCCACGCTCTCCATCATATGAACCACGGTACGAACAATGGACTCAGGGAAGATACGTTCACCGGCAACCGGCGGATCAACTTTGGTAATCGACAGCGGGCGATATATGCCGAGACTGCCAATCGTTGCATAGACACGCGCTAATTGTAACGGCGTTACCATTAGCCCGTAGCCGTAAGAGAAGGTGGCCCTCTCTATGTCGGACCACCGTTGTTTTTTTGGATATAAGCCACTACTTTCTCCGACCAACCCCAAATTGGTCGCTTTCCCAAACCCAAAACGTGAGTAAGTATCTACTAACGCTGAGGATGGCATCGCTAACGCCAGTTTAGAAACACCAACGTTACTCGACTTCTGCAAAATCCCGGTTACCGATAACTCAGCATAACGCGCCACGTCTTTGATCTGATGGCCACTAATGGAGTAAGGCAGAGTATTAAGCACGCTATTTTCTTTCACGACACCGTGCTGTAATGCGGTCATCACGACCATCGGTTTGACGGTAGAACCAGGCTCAAAAATATCGGTGATTGCCCGGTTACGCATGGCTTCTTTCGGCGTACCGGTCAGATTGTTCGGGTTATAAGAGGGACTATTGGCCATCGCCAGCACTTCACCGGTGCTAACATCCACCAGCACTGCCGTACCTGATTCTGCCTTGTTAAAAGCAACCGCGTTGTTCAGCTCACGGTAAACCAGCGCCTGCAAGCGTTCATCGACGCTTAGCACCAGGTTATGCGCCGCCTGACTGTCTACAGAAGAGATATCTTCAATGACCCGACCATAGCGGTCTTTCCGTACCGTACGCTCACCCGGCTGACCGGTTAGCCAACGATCAAAACTTTTTTCAACGCCTTCAATCCCCTGACTATCAATATTGGTTACACCAATAATGTGAGCCATAACCTGACCGGCTGGATAGTAACGACGTGATTCTTGGCGCAGATAAATACCTGGCAGTTTCAGCTTGTGAATGTAATCGCCAATCGCGGGATTAACCTGACGAGCCAAATAGACGAAACGCCCTTTCGGGTTGGCGTTAATGCGGGAAACCAATTGATCGAGAGGAACACCCAGCGCATCGGACAATGCCTTCCAGCGTGTATCCAGAGTGATTCCGCCCCGATCATGCAATTCCTTTGGATCGGCCCAAATAGCATTAACCGGCACACTAACGGCCAGAGGCCTTCCGGCGCGGTCGCTGATCATGCCACGGGCTGTCGGCACAGCCTGAACGCGCAGCGAACGCATATCCCCTTCGCGCACCAGCCTATCCGGGTTGATGACTTGCAGATAGGCGGTACGTAGCATCAAGCCAACTAAAGCCAACAAGATACAGCCGCACAGCAATGCAAAACGCCAGCTTATAAAGCTGGCTTGTTCTTCCTGCCGTTTCAACTTACCGGTGCGCGCTGCTTTCATGCGTTACCTTGGCTACTCCGAGTCATGGTGATAGCAAATTTATTCATTGTTTAACCACAATGTTCTCTTGTGCCGGATCAACGTGTTGCATTTGCAATTTTTCAGTCGCGATGCGTTCGACACGGCTATGATCGCCCAAGGCGTTCTCTTCCAGAATCAAGTTGCGCCACTCGATGTCCAGAGCATCACGCTCCAGCACCAATTGCTCACGTTCGGCGGTCAATAATCGCGTGCGGTGAGCGGTCGTCACCACCAACACCGCAGACACCAACACCGCGACCAGCAGAATCAAAGGGATTTTGGCATTACGGATCAAGTCCGCGCCAATCACCCCAACCAAGCCGTGGCGTTCGTGTCCTATCACGCGTTAATCCTCTCAGCAAAACGCAATACCGAGCTACGCGCCCGAGGGTTTTCTGCCACTTCCGCATCGGAAGGCATCATTTTCCCTACGGCTTTCAAATTACGTCCACCCAGACTTTGTAATTGCTCTTCCGTTAATGGCAACCCTGCTGGCACTTTTGGCCCACGGCTTTGATTACGAATAAAGTTTTTAACAATACGATCTTCAAGGGAGTGGAAACTGATGACAGAAAGACGACCAGCAGGAGCCAGAACTTCCAGTGCACCTTCCAAAGCCCGCTCAATCTCTTCCAGCTCGCTGTTGATATAAATACGGATCGCTTGGAAGCTGCGCGTGGCCGGGTGTTTGTGCTTCTCACGGAACGGGCTGGCGTTAGCGATTAAATTCGCCAGTTCTGTCGTACGTGTCATCGGCTGAGTCAGGTTGCGTTCAACAATGGCACGAGCCAGACGCTTGGCAAAACGCTCTTCACCGAAGGTTTTCAATACCCAAGCAATGTCGTCAGCTCCGGCTTTCATCAACCATTCAGCGGCAGAGATACCGCGTGAAGGATCCATCCGCATATCCAATGGCCCGTCTCGCATAAAGGAGAAACCGCGCTCAGGATCATCTAACTGCGGCGAAGAAACGCCAAGATCCAGCAGTACACCGTCAATTTTCCCGACCAAATCCAGCTCTCGCACATAATGTGCCAATTCGGAAAATGGACCATGTACGATTGAGAAACGCGGATCGGTAATCGATTTTGCCGCTTCAATTGCCTGCGGATCCCGGTCAATTGCAATCAAACGTCCTTCTGGCCCAAGTTGGGACAAAATCAGACGTGAATGGCCACCACGACCAAAAGTACCGTCGATATAAATGCCGTTGCTGCGAATATTCAGACCGTTAACGGCCTCATCCAACAGCACGCTTGTGTGCTTATAGTGATCTACCATGCTTATAGCGATAAGTCCTGTAGCCGCTCAGATAAAGGTTCCTGAGTCGACTGTTGTGCGTCTATGTCATCCTTGACTTGTTGATACCAGGTCTGTTCATCCCACAGCTCGAATTTATTGAGCTGTCCAACCAGCATCACTTCTTTACTCAGTCCGGCATGCTGACGCAATGTAGCGGCAATCAACAAACGCCCAGAACCGTCCATCTGGCATTCACTGGCATGTCCCAGTAGTAAACGTTGAATACGACGTTCAGCGGAAATCATGCTTGATAGACGAGATAGCTTTTGTTCAATAATTTCCCATTCGGGCAGTGGATAAAGCAACAGGCATGGTTGGTGAAGGTCAATGGTGCAGACCATCTGTCCTTGCATTTCCTCGTTCAGCAAATCCCGATAACGGGTTGGTACCGCAAGCCGCCCTTTGCTGTCGAGGTTAACCACCGTTGCCCCACGAAACATGGTTGAGTTACCCCTCATGGCCTTATTTGCCACTTTATCCCACAAATCCCCACATTAAAGAGTTTACGGATGGTATGAAAACCTTGTCAAGCCAGAGCAGATGCGGTTTAGCAATATTTATGGGTCTATTTTGAGATATATCTCGTAGAAGGGGCATTTTCAGTTGGCAGTGCGGAAATTAACATCATGATAAAACGGCTATTTTTCCAACAAATGATATTACTGATTACATAACAATTAATTTATAAATTAATTGTCACATTAATTCCTTCTGCAAGGGATATCTCATTTTCAGTATAAAAATTGCACATACCGAAATATTCGGAACTGCGCGTATATCCCGTCGTTACTGGCGGCAGCAAAGAATTATCCGACGCCGCCATCTGGCTGTAACTCAGCAGCGAATAATACCTTTAAAATTGTACGGTATTGGCTGACCCGTATTTTACTTCAATTTCCCAGCAGAGGATGAATCTATTTTGAAATAAATTATTAAACGCTGATTAAGTAGTCTTTTTTAATAAAAATAAGAATAATAAGAAAAATCCCAAATTAGAATGACGTATTGAAATCGCTTTTTTTGACCCTCGATATTATCAATCTTCCTTCGAACCATGCCCTAGCCAAATCTAACCATATGTTTTGTAACAGTAAACATGTATCCCTCCGCGTAATTCACCACAAAGAGGTTTTTCCAGACCAGTTAAACGTATAAAAATCAGGCAAATGTTAAAAAAAGAAATTTTCAGCTAGTTATAATAATCAAGGCAGTGATGTACACTACTTTTGCAGGAAAAGTTAAAACAATAGACTGCTATAGTTGAAAAAAATAAACATTAAATAAAGAAATGAAGGGTATTTAATCTATCCACAGATTTTTTCCCTATTTGGGAGGTTAGAACGATGTTTTCTACTGATTCTCGTTTACGTAGTGCCGCTGCTGATACTTTTGCTCTGGTGGTTTATTGCTTTATAACCGGTATGGTGATCGAAATTCTGGTTTCCGGGATGAGTTTTGAACAATCGCTGTCTTCGCGCTTGCTGTCGATTCCGGTAAATATTCTTATTGCTTGGCCTTATGGTATGTATCGGGATAGTTTTATCCGGTTTGCCCGCCGTCACGGCAACCATTCTGGTTGGGCAAAAAATCTGGCTGATTTGCTGGCTTATGTGAGTTTTCAATCACCGGTTTACGCTATTATTTTGTGGATCGTAGGTGCCGACTTCCAGCAAATTGCTACCGCGGTTGCCAGTAACGCCGTGGTTTCGATGGTGATGGGCGTGGCTTATGGCTACTTCCTTGAATACTGTCGTCGACTATTCCGCGTTACCGGATATGTTTGAGAAGAAACAAACCGATTTGACATCCTCCCCGCCCTAAAGGGCGAGGATTCCTACAGCGTTCAGACCGAAGCCTGACTCACCTCGGTGGGTTCCTGCTTCATCGAGCGGCCTAAAGCTGCCATCTCTCCACAGGCTAACGCGGCGTGTCCCGCCGCTAAAATATTACGAGCGCCGTTTATATCGGCGTTCTCTGTATATCCACATTCCAGACACGCGAACTGACTTTGTGACTGGCGGTTTTCTTTCGCTGTATGACCACAGCAGGCACATTTCTGACTGGTGTAGGCTGGATTAATTGCCAGCACCTGACCACCGCGCCAGAGCTGTTTGTACTCAAGCTGGCGGCGGAGTTCGTACCACCCCTGATCTAATATCGAACGGTTTAAGCCGGATTTTGCACGGACGTTGCCCCCATGCTGGCTTACCGTACCCGCTGCCGACTTTGACATGTTGGCAACCTTCAAGTCTTCAATGACGATCATTGCGTGGTTTTTGCTGATTGTCGTGCTGACTTTGTGAAGGTAGTCGCGGCGGATGTTTGCGATACGAGAGTGCAGCTTTTGTACTTTGCTTTTTGCTTTCTTCCAGTTGTTGCTGAACTTAACCTTACGGCTCATTACACGCTGGAGTCTGGCGAGTTTATTCTGGTTGGATTTAAAGCTGTTTACAGGCTCAAAAACAGTGCCATCAGAGAGCGTGGCGAGTCTTGCTACTCCTGCATCCAGACCAACCATTGATGTTGATTCATGTTGAGGTTCCGATACTTCGTATTCCGTCTGGATGCTGACGAACCACTTACCGCATGACTGGCTGACGGTGACGTTTTTCACCTCGCCTACAACCTGACGACTATTGCGGTAGCTGATCCAGCCCAATTTTGGCAACGATATGCGACTATTGTCCTGATCCAGCTTCACACCTTGCGGATAGCGGAATGAATCACTTTGCCCGCGTTTTTTAAACCGTGGGAATAATGCCCGTTTTTGGAAAAAGTTTTTATAGGCGCGTTCGAGGTCTTTTAACGCTTGCTGCAAAGACTGAGAAGGTGATTCTTTCAACCATTGAGTTTCAGGTTCTTTTTTCCACTCAACAAGCCATGCTGTCATTTTTGCATAGGGAGGGTATTTGTTTCCCGCTTCATGGTTTTCGTTCTGCAAGGCCAATGATTTATTAAATACAAAACGACATGCCCCAGCGAAGCGCCGCATATCGCGCTCCTGCTGACCATTGGGTTTTAACTGGAACTTGAAGGCTTGTAGTCGTTTCATATTGAGAATTATACTCTTGGCCTATGATAAAAAAAATTGATATTCGTCGAGGTAGACACTGCACCTTCCTGATGCATGTACACTTGGTGTTTGTCGCCAAATATCGACGCAAAGTATTTGATCAGGATGCTATCGAGAAGCTGAGAGGCTATTTTGCCAGCGTATGCGCTGATTTTGATGTCGAGCTAGTTGAGATGGATGGTGAAAGTGAGCATGTTCACCTGTTGATTAACTACCCACCAAAACTGGCAGTTTCCAGTTTAGTTAACAGCCTCAAAGGGGTATCAAGTCGGTTACTGCGTCGTGACCGCCCTGATATTGCGGCTCGGTATTATTACAAAGGCGTTCTGTGGACTCCGAGTTACTTTGCCAGTAGCTGCGGCGGCGCGCCAATATCCATCATCAGGCAATACATTGAGCAACAACAAACACTCAGTTAGGTGGAAAACCGTGCCTTATATCCCCGCCCTGAAGGACGGGGCTTTAAGGCACACTGGGTAAGCGTTTTAGATAGAATTCGGGCACCTATTTAGGTGCCCGATTGCATTCATGATTCAGCGCGTTATTTACGACTTAAACTCCCCCGACGGAATAAATCACGCCGGATTCGCGTCAGACCCGGCTTCGGTTTATGCGGCTCATCCAGGCTGGCCAGTACCAGTTCCAGCACTCTTTCGGCCACATCCCGATGACGCTGGGCAACAGCCAGCACCGGACATTCGAGGAAATCCAGTAACTCATTATCCCCAAAAGTAGCGATAGCCAGATTGGTTGGTAAGCGACCACTTTGCTGTAAAGTGACGTCCAGCACACCTTGCAACAGCGGGAATGCGGTGGTGAATAATGCCTGGGGCATGGGATGCGTCTTTAGCCATTCAGCAAACACCGTACCAGCCGCATCACGCTCATAGCTATTGGCATACAGGTAATCGACTTTACGCGGATCATCCTGCCAAGCCTCACGGAATCCCTGCTCCCGCAAGAAACTTACGGAAAGTTCGGGCAAGGCACCCAGATAAAGAATGGATTCTGCTGGGAATGTTCGTAATTCTTGCGCCAGCATCAAGGCATCGTCCTGATCGGCGCCAACTACGCTGATAAAATGCTCTCGATCCAAAGCCCGATCTAACGCAATAATTGGGAAAGGTTTATTTGCCCAGCGCTGATAGAACGGATGCTCTGGTGGCAAAGCTGTCGAAACGATAATCGCATCGACCTGCCGTTGAAGCAGATGCTCAATACAACGCATTTCGTTATCCGGTTGATCTTCAGAACAAGCGATCAACAGTTGATAGCCGCGCTGACGCGCCTGACGCTCAAGGTAATTGGCAATACGTGTATAACTGGTATTTTCCAGATCTGGAATAACTAAACCGATGGATCGGGTTCTGCCCGCGCGTAAACCAGCCGCTACGGCATTAGGGTGATAGTTGTGTTCTCTCACCACAGCCATCACTTTTTCGACTGTCTTATCGCTGACACGGTACTGTTTCGCTTTGCCATTAATGACATAACTGGCCGTAGTGCGCGAAACACCCGCAAGACGCGCGATTTCATCCAGTTTCACGTTAACCCCTTATAAACCCAGTAAAGTAATGAAAGGCAGATTGGTCTGCCGAGGGTTTTATATACATAATCTGACCATGGATATAACCCATGATAGATCTAACCGCAGAACACTCGATTGAGCAACCGCTTTCACCATAAGATGTCGCTATGTGAGTTAAAAATGTAAAAAAAAAGCCCTGCGTCAACGCAGAGCCTTAAATTATGCAGCAGCGTAGTTGGAATCCGGTTTAGCGCATGATTTTATCACCACGGGAAACACCGACAATGCCGGAACGTGCAACTTCAACAATCTCGGCCACTTCACGCACTGCATTAAGGAATGCATCAAGTTTATCGCTGGTACCAGCCAGTTGGACGGTATAAAGCGTGGCGGTTACATCAACAAT
The DNA here is from genome assembly GCF_000754815.1 of Yersinia ruckeri ATCC 29473. Lineage (GTDB taxonomy): Bacteria > Pseudomonadota > Gammaproteobacteria > Enterobacterales > Enterobacteriaceae > Yersinia > Yersinia ruckeri. Next base: position 1,350,104 of record NZ_KN150747.1, on the reverse strand, counting down.
CTGCCCGCGGAAAATCTCGGTGCAGCGTTTGATTTCTTCACGACCATAGCCGCTGGCCTGCAATTTAACCAACATGATTTCCCGCTCAACGTGCGCGCCAGGAACCAGTTCGCTCACTCGGAGAACATCAACCAGTTTATGTAGCTGTTTCTCAATCTGCTCCAATACCTTTTCATCACCGACGGTCTGGATCGTCATGCGGGAAAGTGTCGGATCGTCAGTCGGTGCAACGGTCAAACTTTCAATGTTATAGCCACGTTGTGAAAACAGGCCGACCACCCGAGACAGCGCCCCGGATTCGTTTTCCAACAATACTGATAAAATCCGGCGTCTCATTAGGTTCTCTCCGTTTTGCTTAACCACATTTCATCCATACCACCACCGCGAATTTGCATCGGGTAAACATGTTCGGTTTCATCAACGGTGACATCAACAAACACTAAACGATTAGTTTCTGTCAATTGCGTTAATGCTTCTGCCAGCTTGCCTTCCAGCTCATCTGGAGTGCGAATGGCAATACCTATATGCCCATAGGCTGCAGCCAGTTTGACAAAATCAGGTAGAGATTCCATATAAGACTGCGAATGGCGACCAGAATAAATCATGTCCTGCCATTGTTTCACCATGCCCAAATAGCGGTTATTCAGGTTCAAAACCAATACTGGCAGATTATATTGCAGCGCTGTGGACAACTCTTGGATATTCATTTGGATGCTACCGTCGCCGGTCACACACACCACGGTTTCATCCGGCAACGCCAGTTTTACGCCCAAAGCGGCAGGCAAACCAAATCCCATGGTTCCCAAGCCGCCTGAGTTAATCCAACGGCGTGGTTTATCGAACGGATAATAGAGCGCGGCAAACATTTGATGCTGGCCTACATCAGAAGTGACGTAAGCATCGCCTTTGGTCAAACGGTGTAAAGTTTCAATCACCGCCTGTGGTTTGATTTTGCCACTTTCTTTGTTGTAGCTCAGACAATCGCGAGCACGCCATTGTTCGATCGACTGCCACCAATCGCGCAAGGCATCAAAATCCTGGACACAGTCGATCTGTGCTGCCAATTCAAGCATTTGCTGAAGCACTTGTTTGGCATCGCCCACAATAGGAATGTCTGCATTTACCGTTTTCGAAATCGAGGTCGGATCGATGTCAATATGTAACACGGTGGCATCTGGACAGTATTTAGCCAAATTGTTGGTCGTACGGTCATCAAAACGCACGCCCACGGCAAAAATCAGATCCGCATTATGCATCGCCATATTGGCTTCAAAAGTGCCATGCATCCCAAGCATACCAACACTTTGACGATGAGTGCCGGGGAAACTGCCCAATCCCATCAATGAACTGGTTACTGGCAGATTCAATTTCTCCGCCAAAATTAACAGCTCCTCATGACAAGCGGAATTAATCGCACCGCCACCCACATACATGATGGGTTTTCTTGCAGCCAAAATGGTTTGCAGCGCACGTTTAATTTGCCCACGGTGCCCTTGTACCGTCGGGTTATACGAACGTAAGCTAACCTGATCCGGATAGGCATAAGGCATTCTCACCGCCGGACTGACGATATCTTTCGGCAAATCAATCACTACCGGACCAGGACGGCCAGTGGAAGCCAGATAAAACGCCTTTTTCAATACCGAAGGAATGTCTTCGGTGCGTTTTACCAGAAAACTGTGTTTTACCACGGGTCGGGAAATACCGACCATGTCGCATTCCTGAAAAGCATCAAAACCGATAAGTGAGCTGGGTACCTGACCAGACAACACCACCATAGGTACGGAATCCATATAAGCGGTGGCAATCCCGGTAATCGCGTTAGTCGCGCCAGGGCCAGAAGTCACCAGCACGACGCCAACTTCGCCTGTTGCCCGAGCATAGCCATCAGCCATATGAACCGCACCTTGTTCATGGCGAACTAAAATGTGGTCGATTCCCCCAACGGTGTGCAGGGCATCGTAAATATCAAGTACGGCCCCGCCGGGATAACCGAATACATGTTTTACGCCCTGATCGATTAACGACCGGACGACCATCTCGGCTCCTGACAACATCTCCATGGGTTTTGCCTCCAGGCTTAGGTTTGCTTTTTTTAGACAACCGCAAGTCATTTCTACGTTGTCCTGTAGGAAAGGCACGAGGCCCAACTCTTGTTATTGTTCGAATATGATGAATTAACATAACGTCAGAATTTCTGGCAGGCAAACAGCAAATAGGGCGCAAAGCGAAGGTAAAATCGGCGGCCCGCTAGTTTCATTAATTTTACAAAAATAAAACACTAGCAAGACCCGATAAACTATCTGGATTATATTGATGTCGCTGGCAATAACAGAACTAAATGAGGTAATCACGTTTGCATAACATTTATGCAAAAAGAACCGCGATGAGGCTGGAGAGGATGATACGTGTCGGCAGCAGGGTTCTGGCCAATACGTTGCATTTAACCGAACAATGCGGCGTATCAGGCCAGAGAAAATAATAGCCGCCGACTTAATCCCGGTACATAGAGTCGATTTCCAACTGATAGCGCTGAGAAATGATTTTACGGCGTAATTTAAGGGTTGGCGTCAGTTCACCGGACTCCATTGAAAAAGCCTGTGGCAATAGCGTAAAACGTTTTACCTGCTCGAATTTCGACAGTTCTTTCTGCATCTCTTTCAAGCGCTGCTCAAACATTTCCACAATGTGACTATGGCGCAACAATTCCAGACGATCATGGTATTTCAGATTGATAGATTTGGCATATTCTTCCAAAGACTCAAAACACGGCACAATCAACGCTGAAACAAACTTGCGTGTATCGGCAATCACTGCGATTTGTTCGATAAAACGATCCTGACCCAGCGTGCCTTCGATCATCTGAGGCGCGATGTATTTGCCCCCTGATGTTTTCATCAAGTCTTTCAAACGCTCGGTGATAAATAGATTACCTTGCTGATCAATGGCACCCGCATCACCGGTTTTCAACCAGCCGTCTTGGGTAAAGGTAGCCGCCGTCTCTTCCGGCTTATTCAAATAACCCCGCATCACAATCGGCCCACGGATCTGAATTTCATTTTCAGCCCCCATACGCACTTCAATTCCCGGCAGTGGTTTACCGATAGAACCAAAACGGAAGCGACCTTCTTCCCAACAGGATACCGTTGCGCAAGTTTCCGTCATCCCATAGCCATACTTGATATTGATACCAATAGCCTGGAAAAACAGAATCACATTGTCATCGAGGCGCGCCCCAGCCGCCGGTAAAAAACGCACGTGACCACCAAGAACACCACGCAACTTTTGCAGCACCAAACGATCAGCCAGACGGTTTAACTGGTTGGAGAACCACGACGGTTGTCGGCCTTGCTGTTGCTGACGGAATTTTCTCTTTCCACAGCCGACTGCCCAATGGAATAACGCCCGACGATACCACTTTGCCTGAGCAACTTTCTCATGAATGGCACTGAAGACTTTTTCATAGAATCGTGGAACGGCACACATTACCGTCGGGCTGACTGCCTGCATCGCCTGACGTACCCAATCAGTGTTACTGATATAGACATTCTGCGCGCCGGTATGCATCACATAGAAACTCCACGCACGTTCAAAAACATGCGAAAGCGGCAGGAAGCTTAGGGAAATATCATCCGTCGTTAGCGTCAAGCGTTCGTCATGAAGGTAGAGCTGAGCCGCCATATTGCGGTAATCCAGCATCACGCCTTTCGGTTCGCCAGTGGTACCGGAGGTATAAATCAGCGTAAAGAGATCGTTTAAATCGCGGCTGTCGATACGAGCATTGAGTAATGCCTGAATCTCCGCATCCGGTTCGGTTTCGAAAGACGATAAATATTGTGCATATTCACAGCTACCCAGATCTACCGTCGGATCCAGCACAACAATGCTTTCCAACTGTGGGCAAGTCGCTTTCAGCGTAACAGCAACATCATATTGAGATTGGCCACCAACAAATAGAATGCGAATATCCGCATCATTGACCACAAAAGCCGCTTGGGGCGCCGTATTGGTGGCATAAAGAGGAACGCTAACCGCTCTCAGCTGTAAAATGGCCAAATCGACTAATGACCAAGCCATGCTGTTATTGGCAAAAATTCCGACATTTTCTTGAACACTGACGTTCAAAGCCAATAATGCAGCTGAAATGCGTTTTACATGCTGACCAACTTGTTGCCAGGTAAGTTGCATTTCAGTAACGGGTGACCACTGGCGAAACGCAACCCGATCAGCACGATCATTAATCTGCTGATGCAGTCGACTCACCAAATGATATTGCTGCAATTTATTTATCATAATAAGAACTACCCGGCGTTTTAATAGAAAAGTATAGAGTAATGACCCCTTCCAGCCAAGATTTCAGCTTACAGGTGTTCACTTTTTTGCGCAGTCTACTCACTCTGACGCCTATGGCAAACAGATTTCGACGTAAAAGTGTGGTGGGAAATATATTTTTCTATATATTTCAATTTAATACAAAAAATTTCAACTTTTATTCGAAATGACATCACTACTGGAAAAACAAGAAGCGCCCCAAGTTGGGGGGGTAATGAACCTGCGTGCACATGAAGTGGCAATTACAATGACTGACAGCAAAACTACTGGGGTACCGAAAGCACCCCAGTAGTAACAGTACCTGTAGCCAATAATGTAATTTAAATCGAAATACTAAATTGACTTAATAATGCTTTCATCCACTGATGTCCTTTATCTCGATCGGTGGATTCATGCCAGGTCAGGTAACAGGCCCGTGTAGTATTTGCCCACGGTAACTCAATCAATTTCAAATTAGACTCTTCACTACAGATTTTTATTAGCCAGCGCGGAACTATAGCAACATAACTTGTTTTAGACACAACATTAAGAACGCTATTCATATCCGTACTTTCATAAGCAATAGTATGTGAAATATCATTAGCCTCATAATAGTTTTTACTAAATGAACCGACCTTATCCAATGAATCGACAGCGTGCTGCTCTTCAAAAAGTTGCTCAGATGTAATGGTACTTTTGATCCGTGGATGGTTGGCAGAAACAGCTAATACAAGTTCATCATTAAATAAAAGTGCGCGTTTGAATTCTGGTCGTTCAAATTCAGTATAACCGATCACAAAATCGGTTTTCTGATAGCGTAACTGATGTTCAATATCATCATTCAGATAGGATTTAATCGATAACTGAACATGTGGGCCACATTGTTTTACCCGACTAACTATCTCGGCAGTCAGGCGAACATCAAGTGGACTACAAATAGAAAGGTTAAACAAACGTTCGCTGCTTTTCGATTCAAAACCGACACCCGGCAATTCATTACGCACCAATTGCAATGCTTGACGAACCGGGCCAAATAACTGTTTGGCTCTGATCGTAGGTTGGATGCCACGACCACTACGGAAAAAGAGTTCGTCATCAAACATCAGTTTTAATCGTGCAACTGCATTACTGACCGCAGGCTGCGACATACCCAATGATTGCGCAGCACGAGTGACATTCTGCTCTTGCATAACGGCATCAAAAACCGTCAGTAAATTGAGATCGACACTTCGCAGATGGACATCAAAAGATTCTTTTTTAGCTACTGGATTTGCAGTTACTAAGTTGTGTTCAGACATGCTTAACTCCACTAAGCTTTATGCAGATGGCGCTATTAGTATTATGACTATCCTTGATATCAATTAGTTTAATTACTGATATATTAGATATCTCACAATTAATAGAGCCAATGTTCTCATTTGCTATCATTTTTAAAGTGATAACTATGAGTCTCGTCCTTGTATAAAATGTGAAACTACGTATCACATCTAACGCATCCTATTGACAGAGAGTCCTCATACATCAATAAAAGAGAATAATCTGGCATATTATCATTGAAACGAACCCGTTTCAGTGGTGAGATAAATAGCCCTAAAAAAACATATAACACCTTCACATTACAAAATACGATGATTCATAATCATGCCATTATTAAATGATAACTTCATAAATTGAACCTTATTAGTTCTTAAAATAAATTAACAGCTGTTAAATGATTGAAACCATAACATTGACATAATAAACATTAAGTGTGGATTAATAAACTAAAGCTTGACACATTTAATTTGTGAATACATTGGCACGACTTCATATAAATATATTTATGATTATTAATCATCGTCAATAGCGAATGCAGTAAGATGCCTTATTACATTAATGCTATCTGTCATTTTTATCCACCTTATCAAGTTTGTCAGAGGATAATTTTACTTAAACAAGTATTAACGATTCATCTGGATCGCCGAGAAGAAGAATAAATTCACTCATAAGCATAATCGGCCAAGTTTAATGCCATATGGCAAATAATTATTGCAGTAAAGAATGCCTTAATGGAATAAAAAATCAGAAAAAACAAAATAGAAGAGTTTAACTCTAATAAACAGTGAGGGAAAATCATGTAACCAGTATAAGTCGCCATTTAAAACAAAAGTTGACACTGCTTTCAAAATCACGTATCAAATTAGGAAGCGAAATAATTAACCGATGAGAAACTGACCATGTTCGACTCAATCCGTCTACTAAGCCTACTACTTAACGCATTCCTTTTGCGCGGTATGTTGGTGGACGGAAATCAGAACTGATTCAGCCATCGAGATTCAGAAACCCGCGCAAATGCGCGGGTTTTTTTTTATCCGTCGCGCGCAAAAAAATCACCCAAAAAAGGAATTATCTGATGAGTCAACAAGTCATTATATTCGATACCACATTGCGCGATGGCGAACAGGCGTTGCAAGCCAGCCTGAGTGTGAAAGAAAAATTACAGATTGCGCTGGCTTTGGAGAGAATGGGCGTCGATATTATGGAAGTGGGTTTCCCCGTTTCCTCCCCCGGAGACTTTGAGTCAGTTCAAACCATTGCTCGAGAGATTAAAAATAGCCGGGTTTGTGCATTGGCGCGCTGTGTGGACAACGATATTGATGTAGCTGCCGAAGCCCTGCGTATCGCCGAAGCCTTCCGCATCCACGTCTTTTTGGCGACGTCTACCTTACATATCGAATCCAAATTAAAACGTACTTTTGACGACGTTCTGGCGATGGCCGTTCACTCGGTAAAACGCGCGCGGAATTACACCGATGACGTTGAGTTTTCTTGTGAAGATGCTGGCCGCACGCCGATTGATAATCTGTGCCGTATTGTAGAAGCGGCGATCGGTGCCGGTGCAACAACCATCAATATCCCGGATACCGTGGGTTACACCACGCCGTACCAGTTTGGTGGAATCATTAGCAACCTGTATGAACGCGTTCCTAATATTGATAAGGCCATTATTTCTGTCCACTGCCATGACGATTTGGGCATGTCCGTGGCCAACTCCATTACCGCAGTTCAGGCTGGTGCTCGTCAGGTTGAAGGCACCATTAATGGCTTGGGGGAGCGTGCGGGTAACTGTTCATTGGAAGAAGTGATCATGGCGATTAAAGTGCGTCATGAAATGCTGGGTGTCCACACCAATATCAACCATCAGGAAATTTACCGCACCAGCCAATTGGTCAGTAAATTGTGCAATATGCCGATTCCGGGCAACAAAGCCATTGTTGGCAGCAACGCTTTCGCCCACTCTTCCGGTATTCACCAAGATGGCGTGCTGAAAAACCGTGAAAACTACGAAATTATGACCCCAGAATCCATCGGTTTAAAAGCCGTGCAATTGAATCTGACATCCCGCTCTGGCCGCGCAGCAGTGAAGCATCGGATGGAAGAAATGGGCTACCAAGACGCTGATTACAATCTGGATTCGTTGTATGACGCCTTCCTGAAGCTGGCGGATAAAAAAGGGCAAGTATTCGATTATGATTTGGAAGCACTGGCCTTTATCAATAAACAACAGGAAGAACCTGAACATTATCGTTTGGACTATTTTAGCGTGCAATCCGGCTCCAGCGTGATGGCAACGGCTTCGGTAAAATTGGTGTGTGGTGAACAGGTGAAATCCGAAGCGGCTACAGGTAACGGTCCGGTAGACGCGGTTTATCAGGCGATTAACCGCATTACCGATTACCCGATTGAGTTAGTTAAATACCAATTGTCCGCCAAGGGTCAGGGCGAAGATGCTCTGGGCCAGGTTGATATCGTCGTCGAGCATCAGGGCCGCCGTTTCCACGGTGTCGGGTTAGCCACCGATATCGTCGAATCCTCTGCCCAGGCATTGGTTCACGTATTGAATAACATCTGGCGCGCACAGCAGGTAGAAATAGAAAAGCAGCGCTTGCAACAAAACTCTCAGGAAATGGTGTGAAGATGACAAAAACTTATCATATTGCCGTTTTACCCGGTGACGGTATTGGCCCGGAAGTCATGGTGCAAGCAAATAAAGTCCTGGATGCAGTGCGTCAGCGCTTCGACATGCGGATTTCAACCAGCGTTTATGACATCGGTGGTGCCGCTATCGATCGTCAAGGCTGCCCGCTGCCAACAGCAACAATCAACGGCTGTGAACAGGCCGATGCAATTTTATTCGGCTCCGTTGGCGGACCAAAATGGGAACATTTACCTCCCGCCGAACAGCCAGAGCGTGGGGCATTATTACCGTTACGCAAACATTTCAAGTTGTTCAGTAACTTGCGCCCAGCCAAATTGCATCAAGGCTTGGAAGATTTCTGCCCTCTGCGCAGTGATATTGCGGCTCGTGGCTTCGATATTCTGTGTGTGCGTGAGTTGACCGGCGGTATCTATTTTGGTCAACCGAAAGGCCGTGATGGCCAGGGAATGTACGAACGCGCTTTCGATACCGAAGTTTATCACCGCTTTGAAATCGAACGTATTGCACGTATCGCTTTCGAATCGGCCGGCAAACGTCGCGGTAAAGTCACCTCCGTGGATAAAGCCAACGTGTTACAAAGCTCGATTCTGTGGCGTGAAGTGGTGACGGCCATTGCTGCGGATTACCCAGATGTCGCCTTGTCACATATGTATATTGATAACGCAACTATGCAGTTGATTAAAGATCCGTCCCAGTTCGACGTTATGCTGTGTTCCAACCTGTTTGGTGATATTTTGTCTGATGAATGCGCCATGATTACCGGTTCGATGGGCATGTTGCCTTCTGCCAGTCTGAATGAGCAAGGTTTTGGTTTATATGAGCCTGCTGGCGGTTCTGCACCTGATATCGCTGGCAAGGATATTGCTAACCCCATTGCCCAGATCCTGTCTCTTGCCTTGTTATTCCGTTTCAGTTTAGGTGAAGATGCTGCCGCCGACGCTATTGAACACGCGGTTAATCAGGCTTTAGAACAGGGTTATCGCACTGCGGATTTGGTAGGCAGTGGCCAAGCGATTGGTACCAATAAAATGGGTGATGTGATCGCCAGCCTTATCACCAAGCGGGGTTAAGATGGCCAGAACCTTATATCAGAAATTATATGATGCCCATATCGTTCGAGAAGCCCCGAACGAGACACCGCTGCTGTATATCGATCGCCATTTAGTACATGAAGTCTCTTCGCCGCAGGCTTTTGACGGTTTACGGGCGATGGGTCGCCCACTTCGCCAGCCAGGCAAAACCTTCGCCACGATGGATCATAACGTTTCGACACAGAGTAAAGACATCAATGCCAGCGGTGAAATGGCACGCATCCAGATGCAGGCGTTGATCAAAAACTGCGCTGAATTCGGCATCGCGTTATACGACTTGAACCACCCGTATCAGGGCATTGTTCATGTTATTGGCCCAGAGCAAGGTATGACACTGCCAGGCATGACCATTGTTTGCGGAGATTCTCATACCGCGACTCACGGTGCCTTTGGTGCCCTGGCTTTCGGTATCGGCACTTCGGAAGTTGAGCATGTTTTAGCCACTCAAACGCTGAAGCAGGGCCACGCCAAGAACATGAAAATTGAAGTCCACGGTAAGGTCAGCGCAGGAATCACCGCCAAAGACATCGTGCTGGCGATTATTGGTAAAACCGGCAGTGCTGCTGGCACCGGTCATATTGTCGAGTTCTGTGGCAGTGCTATTGAAGCACTGAGCATGGAAGGCCGGATGACGGTTTGCAATATGGCGATTGAAATGGGTGCCAAAGCCGGTTTGGTTGCGCCAGATGAGACGACTTTTGCCTACCTGAAAGGCCGACAGTTTGCTCCAACCGGCGAAAGCTGGGAGCGAGCCCTCGCTTATTGGCGTACGCTGAAATCCGATGCCGACGCCGCATTCGATACCGTGGTCAGGTTGGATGCAGCGGAGATCGCACCGCAAGTAACATGGGGCACCAACCCCGGTCAGGTCATTGCCATCAATCAGTTGATCCCGACACCGGAATCCTTCTGCGATCCCGTGGAGAGAGCTTCCGCCGAAAAAGCACTGGCTTATATGGACTTGCAACCCGGTATCAAACTGACCGAGATCGCAATTGATAAAGTCTTTATCGGCTCTTGTACCAACTCACGGATTGAAGATTTACGCGCTGCGGCTGCTATCGCCCAAGGGCGCAAAGTGGCCAGCGGTGTGCAGGCTATCGTGGTTCCCGGATCCGGCCCAGTAAAAGCGCAGGCCGAAGCGGAAGGTTTGGATAAAATCTTTATCGAAGCTGGATTTGAATGGCGTCTACCGGGCTGTTCAATGTGTTTGGCAATGAACAATGACCGTCTGGAGCCGGGCGAACGTTGCGCTTCCACCAGCAACCGTAACTTTGAAGGCCGCCAGGGGCGCGGCGGACGAACTCATCTGGTGAGCCCAGCCATGGCAGCTGCTGCCGCAGTAAGCGGTCACTTTGCTGATGTGCGCGATTTAACCGCACCCACTCATTAATCGGAGATAGCGCCCATGGCAAAATTTATTCAACACACCGGTTTGGTCGCTCCGCTGGATGCAGCGAATGTCGATACAGATGCCATTATTCCTAAGCAGTATTTGCAAAAAGTAACCCGCACCGGTTTCGGTCAACATCTGTTTCATGACTGGCGTTTTCTGGATGCCGCCGGTCAGGTTGATAACCCTGAATTCGTATTGAACCGTCCACGCTATCAAGGGGCTTCTATCCTGTTGGCGCGGGAAAATTTTGCCTGCGGCTCCTCCCGTGAACATGCCCCTTGGGCACTGACGGATTACGGATTTAAGGTGGTCATTGCCCCCAGCTTTGCCGATATCTTTTATGGCAATGCGTTCAATAACCAATTATTACCAGTGACATTAAGTGACGCCGATGTCGATACACTATTCAAGTTAGTGGAAAGCAATGAAGGCATTGAATTTGTTGTTGATTTAGAACAACAAACCGTCCATGCCGCGGGTAAACGCTATTCTTTTGAGATTGACGGTTTCCGCCGGCATTGCTTGATGCATGGGCTAGACAGCATCGGATTGACCTTGCAACACAAAGATCTTATCTCTGCCTACGAGCTGCAACAGCCCGAGTTCTTGCGCTAATCCCCAGAGATGTGTCTTTTTGGCTCATCCCCCGGTCACTTATCACTGGGGGAGTAAAGTTTTTTAAATTGACCTCACGCGGCTAAAAATCAGTAGCGATAACACTGCCAACGCAGCAGCCATCCAGTAAACCGCATAGTGGCCGAGGTTTTCTGTCAGTATCCCCTGCAATACTCCCGCCAGAATCACACCGGTGGAAATACTGTTGGTAAATAGCGTGGTCGCAGCACCCGCTCGACCGGGCATCAATTCCTGAAAATAAAGCATGCCAATACCAGCAACAATGCCGATAAAAATGGCATTAAAGATCTGCAATAGCATCAACGCCGCTTTGAATTTAAACAATATCAGGCCGACATAAAACACGACGCCAGCAGCCACGGCAAGCAACATAATATTACGCATGCCAAAGCGTTTAACTGAATAACCGGCCAATAGCATAATAGGAATTTCCAGGCCGGCGGCAGTCCCCATCAATAATCCAGCCAGACGTTCCGGCAACCCTAAATCCGCGGTGATATATAAAGGCATATCAATGATATACATAGTGTTGCAGGTCCACATCAGCATCGATGAAATAAACAACAGCAACACATTCTTATCAGCAAACAGTCCGGCCTGAATCGCCACTGGTGCATCTTCCGCCACCACGGCCTTAGGAATCGAGGGCAACAGAAACCAGACCAAAATGCCACTGAGCACGAAGATGCCAGCCGCAACACAGAACATTAGGGTAAAACCGTAATTCAATGCCAGCATAAATGAAAGTGGAGGCCCGATAACCCATGCTAATGAAAGCTGCGCTCGCATAATGGAGCTGAACATCACCACTTCCCTGGCCGAGTTATCGGCATATTCGCGCGCCAGAGCAAATACTTGCGGCATAGCCGTATTGGCCACCGCGGCCAGCAGCACACCGGCCGTAATCAAAGTCAGATAATCACGATTGAAAGCAAATAGCAGGCAGTTGCCGACCGCCATGCCGTAACACAGCATAATCAGTTTACGGCGATCACCACGCAAGTCAGATCGTTTGGCCAGCACAAAACTTACCGTAATCCCGGCGATGGCATTCACGGTATAAAACAACCCAACCCACAGTGGGCGCGCATGAACTTCGGTGGTTAAAAATAAGCTCAGTGTCGGTGCCTGTAATGCGCCAGCAATACCGGAAAGAAAGGCCACCACAAAAAACGCAATAAAAACCGGATGAGTCCGACGGGAGTCAATCAGGGCAGATTTCATTTCAATTTCAGGCTCCATCGCCAAAAACCACTATTCATTTACATGCTACAGAAGGGTCATTGCAGTTAAAAGCCTAATACTTATGCAGCAATTAATTATCGGAGAATAAAAAAGCCAGCAGGTCGCCCCACTGGCTGGTGAAAAACACCATTACTCAGAAATTTTTGATGGTAGACAACCTTTCTTGCCAACAAAACCAGAATGTCACCCAGTGACATTACAGATGCTTGCGATATTCTTTTTCCGGCATATTCTCAATATCCCACTGGGTCAAATTTGCCAGCGTACGCATCCGCCATTCTATCGGTACCCAGTTCAGCCAGTCACGTTTCTGCTGCCTGACTGCCGAAAAGTAATCTTGATAAAACTGTTTGGTTAAGAACTTTTTCATCATGCTCCTCCCCTTTCATTACGAATCATTATCTGCGTAATATAGGGAAAGATAAATTGATGCATTTTGCCGTGGAGTTCCTCTTTTATGTCCACTTCTCGCCTGCAACACCAATTCATCCGTTTATGGCAGTATTACCACGGCCAACCGATGGATACCACGCTGCAAGAGCTGGCCGACGTGCTAAATTGCTCACGCCGTCACGTTCGCTCTCTATTGGGAACGATGCAGCAAAACGGATGGTTGAATTGGCAGGCTGAGGCGGGTCGAGGTAAACGCTCCAGACTCACCTTTCTCTACACCGGTTTGGCACTACAACAACAACGAGCTGAAGAACTCCTGGAACAAGACCATATCGATCAGTTGGTTCAGTTGGTGGGTGATAAGCAAGCGGTACGCCAGATGCTACTATCTCAACTTGGACGCAGTTTTCGACAAGGAAAACATATACTTAGAGTTCTTTACTATCGCCAGTTGCAAAATCTACTGCCCGGTTCGGCGCTCAGGCGTTCAGAAACCCATATCGTGCGACAGATTTTTAACGGACTGACTCGCATAAATGAGGAAAATGGGGAAGTCGAGCCAGATTTATCTCATCACTGGAAACCCCTGAATCCGCTGCACTGGCGCTTTTATCTGCGTCCGGCGATTCATTTCCATCATGGACGAGAGCTGGAAACGGAGGATGTGATTAGCTCGTTAAGCCGCCTAACGACCCAACCCCTGTTTTCCCATATCATCCAGATTAACTCCCCTACGCCTTATGTCATTGATGTCCACCTGAGTACGCCCGACTATTGGCTACCTTGGTTACTGGGCAGTGTTCAAGCCATGATTCTGCCACAGGAATGGGAAAGTCTGCCTGATTTTACCCGCCATCCGATTGGCACCGGTCCTTATTCGGTCGTCCACAACCGCCACAATCAATTTAAAATTCAAGCTTTTGATAACTATTTTGGTTTCAGGGCGTTGATTGATGAGGTGAATGTTTGGGTGTTACCCGATCTGTCGGAAGATCTGGTTTCTTCTGGCGTTCATTTACAGGCAGATGATACCGGTCGCGATGCACTGGAAAGTCGACTGGAGGAAGGCTGCTATTTCTTGCTATTCGACCAGCGCTCTTCCCTGATTTGCCGGCCAGAAGTCAGACGCTGGCTGTGCGAACTGATCACGCCGGTGGCATTACTCAGCCATGCCGATGCGCTTTATCAGCGTTACTGGTCGCCCGCTTATGGCATGTTACCACGTTGGCATCACAATCTTCTGAATCCGCCGGGTCACAAGCCAGCCGGACTCACTGAGCTGACGTTAACCTGCTTTAGTGAACATCCGGAATTCGATGCCATCAACCAAACGTTACGTCAGGTTTTGGCTGAGCAAGGGGTCGAACTGATTGTGCAGGTATTGGATTACGCCAGTTGGTATCAGGGAGAGGCGAAAAGTGACCTCTGGCTCGGCAGCGCCAATTTCTATCTGCCCATTGAGTTTTCTCTAATGGCAACGCTTTATGAATTGCCGCTGCTGCAATACTGCCTCAGCGAAGAACTGCATCAGGATGTCGAACTATGGCGTAATAACGACTTACCGCTGGCCGAGTGGAGTCAGCACTTGGTCAATAGCCATCAATTTCATCCACTATTCCATCACTGGCTAAAGTTATTCGGCCAGCACAGCATGCGCGGCGTACGCATGAATACGCTAGGCTGGTTTGATTTCAAGTCGGCGTGGTTTACACCACCTGATGGATAAGTAGGCTTTCATTGAATTAACTATGTCTTTACAATAGCGCCGTCTCAACGGGGTGCAAAATTTTTGCTGAGAGTAAACCCGTCGAACCTGATCCGGTTAATACCGGCGAAGGGATTTGAGAGAGTCATATATTCGGCGAACAATATATTTGCCAATATTGACCGCCGCCTCAGATACCTTTGCCACCTTTCTTTTTGAGGAGTGCAAAGTGTTTAAACGAATTCTTCCCTGCTTGCTGTTGTTTTCGGCCACTGCCGCTTTAGCCGCCGCCCCCGCCAAACCGACCTTAACGGTATATACCTACGATTCTTTCGCCGCTGATTGGGGACCAGGGCCAGCCATCAAGCAAGCTTTTGAAGCAGAATGTCACTGCGAACTAAAATTTGTTGCACTGGAAGACGGCGTTTCTTTACTGAACCGCCTACGGATGGAAGGGAAAAATAGCCCGGCGGACGTGATATTGGGGCTGGATAACAATTTGGTACAGTCGGCAGAGAAAACCGGGCTATTTGTGCCAAGTCAGGTCGATACCAGCAAACTGGTACTGCCTGACGTGTGGCAGAACAACACGTTCGTTCCTTATGATTACGGCTATTTTGCCTTCGTCTATAACAAGGATAAAATCAAGAACCCGCCCAAAAGCCTACATGAGCTGATCAGTAGCGAGACGCCGTGGAAAATCATCTATCAAGACCCTCGCACCAGCACACCGGGTTTGGGATTGATGCTGTGGATGCAAAAAGTCTATGGTGATAAAACACCAACGGCCTGGCAGCAGTTGGCGAAAAAGACCGTTACCGTGACCAAAGGTTGGAGTGAAGCTTACGGACTGTTCCTGAAAGGCGAAGGGGATTTTGTACTCAGTTACACCACCTCCCCGGCTTATCACCTGATTGAAGAACAGAAAACTCAATACGCCGCTGCAGATTTTAGCGAAGGGCATTACCTACAAGTTGAAGTCGCCGGACAGGTTGCCTCCAGCAAGCAACCGGAACTGGCACATAAATTTATGCAGTTCATCATTTCTCCCGCGTTCCAAAACCACATTCCAACCGGCAACTGGATGTACCCGGTGATCAAAATGGATCTGCCCGCCGGATTTGATACGCTGACCGTGCCGCAGAAAGCATTGGAATTCAATGTAAAAGACGTGGCAGATAACCGCAGCAAATGGATTCAAGCATGGCAATCCGCAGTCAGCCATTAATTCCCGGATGGTTATGGCCGGGGTTGATTGCCTCCGGTCTGTTGATTACCGTGGCCTCACTGGCATTCACGGCTATCTGGCAGCATGCGCCCTCGGCCGATTGGCTGGGCGTATGGCATGACAGCTATCTATGGCATGTGGTGCGTTTTACCTTCTGGCAGGCTTTTCTGTCCGCTCTGCTGTCGGTCGCACCAGCCATATTATTGGCGCGCGCGCTGTATCGCCGCCGCTTTCCCGGACGCCAATTATTACTGCGACTCTGTGCCATGACCTTGGTGCTACCGGTGTTGGTGGCACTGTTTGGTATTCTGAGCGTCTACGGTCGTCAAGGCTGGCTGGCACAGATTTTAGGCTGGCTGGGCGTGGAGTATCGTTTTTCACCCTATGGTTTACAGGGTATTTTACTGGCGCATATCTTCTTTAATCTGCCGCTGGCAACCCGCTTATTATTGCAATCGCTGGAAAGTATTGCGGTAGAGCAGCGGCAATTGGCTGCCCAGTTAGGCATGAACAGCTGGCAGCATTTCCGTTGGGTAGAATGGCCTTATCTGCGTCGCCAAATTCTGCCGACTGGCGCATTGATTTTTATGCTGTGCTTTGCCAGCTTCGCTACGGTGCTATCTCTGGGCGGCGGGCCGCGGGCCACGACCATCGAGTTGGCGATCTATCAGGCGCTAAGTTATGACTATGATTTGGCGCGAGCGGCGCTGTTGGCGCTGATTCAACTGGGATGCTGTCTGGGATGGGTACTGCTTAGCCAGCGTCTCAATAGCGTACTGGCCGTTGGCAATACCCACGCTCAGGTTTGGCGTAACCCACAGGATAGCTATTGGAGCCGCATCGGCGATAGCATTTTAATCGCCGCCGCCTTGCTGCTACTGCTGCCTCCGCTGTTAGCGGTGGTGGTGGATGGCTGTAATCGGACAATGTTAACCGTGTTGCAACAACCAGCACTATGGCAAGCTTTAACTACCTCGATAACTATCGCGCTGGGAGCCGGTGTACTCTGCGTATTACTTACCATGATGTTGTTATGGAGCAGCCGCGAACTGAAACTACGCCATAAAATGGCTTTGGGTCAGGCCATGGAAATGAGCGGGATGGTGATATTGGCAATGCCGGGCATTGTGCTGGCTACTGGCTTCTTCCTGTTACTCAACGACACCATTGGCTTACCTCAATCGCCCTATCCACTGGTTATTCTTGCCAATGCCCTGATTGCGATACCTTATGCACTAAAGGTACTCGATAATCCGATGCGCGATCTGGCTGAACGCTACGGCCCGCTGTGTCTATCACTGGATATTCGCGGCTGGCACCGATTGCGCTGGGTAGAACTTAGCGCCTTAAAACGCGCGTTGGCCCAAGCGCTGGCTTTTGCCTGCGTAATTTCCATCGGGGATTTCGGCATTGTGGCGTTATTTGGCAATGAACATTTCCGCACGCTGCCATTCTATCTGTATCAACAAATCGGGGCATATCGCAGTAATGACGGTGCCGTGACTGCGCTACTGCTACTGCTACTGTGTTTCTTGCTGTTTACTCTTATTGAGAAATTGCCGGGTCGCCATGCTAAAGCTTGAGAAAATTACCTATTTATATGATCACTTACCAATGCGCTTTGATGTGCATATTAAGCCAGGTGAACGGGTGGCTATTCTTGGCCCGAGCGGTGCCGGTAAGAGCACCTTACTCAGCCTGATTGCTGGTTTTCTGACTCCAGCCAGTGGCCAGATGCGGTTAAATAATGAGGATCACAGCAATAGTCCCCCCGCTAAAAGACCCGTATCAATGCTGTTTCAGGAGAATAACCTTTTCTCACACTTAACGGTGGAACAGAATATCGGGTTGGGATTACATCCCGGATTGAAACTCAATGCCCAGCAGCGCCAATTGTTCCAACAAATCGTCCAACAGGTCGGATTGGAGGCCTGTCTGGATCGTCTGCCTGCCCAACTTTCTGGTGGCCAGCGGCAGCGCGCGGCCTTAGCACGCTGTCTGGTACGCAGTCAGCCTATTTTGTTACTGGATGAGCCTTTCTCCGCTCTCGACCCGGCCTTACGCACCGAAATGCTTCAGTTGCTGAATCAAGTCTGCCAACGTCGCCAACTGACATTACTGATGGTATCCCACAATTTGGACGATGCCGCACGTATTGCCGAACGCACGCTATTGGTGGTCGACGGGCGCATCTATTACGATGGCCCGACACAGGCTCTGGTGGACGGATTGGTTCCAGAAGCACGAATTCTGGGAATTACCCCATCTTAACCCGCTAATACATTCCACAGTAGATGGCGATAGATCGGCATAAGTGGCTGCATATGTAGCCAGATAAAGCTGGCTATCGCCGCTATCACCATCAACACTGTAAGCCAACGCAAACGCGCCAGCGGCAACCAGATGCTCAAGCGGTCCGGCCCGCGTTTACCGTGCCTTATCCAACGCCAAATCAGCCATACAGCCAGCCAAACTGTGAGCGCAACCAGGAATAACAACCACTTAAACATATAGCTGTTGGCACTCGGCGGAATATCGATTGCGACACCGGCCAAAATACCGGGGAAGAAATACACCGCAGGCCAGGTCAGACAGCCAATAATATTGGGCAGTGCGAACTTCAGCGGCGGCAAATCCAGCATCCCGGCGACCATCGGCACCAACGGGCGTGTAGGCCCGATATAACGACCTATCAATACCGTCGCCATACTGTGTTGATGCAATGCATGCTCAGTTTTATCCAGCATGGTTTTATGTTTCTGCAGAAATGACCAGCGATGCAGCGGCTGTTTAAATGCCCGCCCAATAAAGTAGGAAATCCAATCTCCCAGCAGGCAGCCAACAATCCCTGCAGCCCAAGCAGGATAGAAGCCAACCTGACCACTACCAATCAGCGCTCCCACGCTCGCCATCATGACCGTTCCCGGTAATAACAGGCCAACAAAGGCCAAAGACTCGATAAAAGTAACAAACATGATGACAAATAGCGTGAAAGCCAGCGATTGTGTCAGAAGATGTTCTAAATAGGCTTCCATAAATTTATCCGTTGTATAAAGCGCGTAAGATTGTCCAATCACACTCAATATCAGTCAATCAATGATTTGTATCCTTCCTCTCACTCAAACATAACATTGGCAATCCTCGCTCATCCTAGGTACTTGGCTGATTAATTACCCGCAATTGCCCACTTGCCGCAACGGGAAATTTATCGGATATCGGCAACCTTGGCAGGTTAGCATTCAAATAGACAATGACTGTATAAAAACCCATACTAAAAGAATATAGACTTACTCTTCATTCATCGTGCCATTGATTAAAGGTAGCATTTATTAAAGGTCATCCTGTAGAGCAAGCACGCCAAGGTTTCCTGCTTACTCGCCACTGGCGAGATACACCGGCAGGTACCGAAGTCGAGTTCTGGCTGGCAACCGACCAAGGGCCACAGCTTGTCCGCCTGCCGCCTCAATCTTCCGTGGCCTTTATTCCTGCGGAGCAACGATCATTGGCGGAAAAAATTCTGCGGGATGAACATTGCTATCAACTGCGTCCGCTGCCTCTGGCCGATTTCCATCACCGCCCGGTGCTCGGCCTGTATTGTTCACAGCACCGCCAACTGATGCGGCTGGATAGGCTGCTGAAAGAAGGCGGTGTGAATGTTTATGAAAGTGATATTCGGCCACCGGAACGCTTTCTAATGGAGCGTTTTATTACTGCGCCGGTATGGTTTAGCGGACAAGCCAATAACCACGGGGTGTTACTGGAAACCCGCATGAAACCTGCGGAGGACTACCGCCCACCACTGAAACTGCTGTCGCTGGATATTGAAACCAGCGAGCACGGCGAACTGTACTGTATCGGACTACAAGGCTGTGGTCAGCGTCAGGTTTACATGCTCGGCCCACCCAATGGCGACGATCAACCGCAAGATTTCGATCTGGAATATGTTCCCAGCCGCCCACTGCTGCTAGAAAAATTGAATCAATGGCTGGAACAGCACGATCCCGATGCCATTATCGGCTGGAATTTGGTGCAATTCGATCTGCGGGTACTGCAAAAACATGCGGATCGCTATCAAATCCCACTCCGTTTTGGCCGAGGCCGTAACCTGCTGGAATGGCGCGAACACGGCTTCAAACAAGGACATTTTTTTGCCTCCGCTGCTGGCCGCCTGATTATTGATGGTATTGAAGCACTAAAATCAGCCACCTGGAACTTTCCTTCATTCAGTTTGGAATCTGTCGCGCAAACTTTGCTGGGTGAGGGAAAAGATAGCGATACGCCTTATCAGCGCATGGATGAAATCAATCGCCGCTTCGCTCAGGATAAACCGGCGCTAGCGCGTTATAACCTGAAAGACTGCGAGCTAGTCAGCAAAGTTTTTGCCAAAACCGAACTGTTAGACTTCTTACTGGAAAGAGCCAGCGTCACTGGCCTGGCAGCCGATCGCAGTGGCGGCTCCGTCGCGGCCTTTACCCATCTTTATCTACCGCGCATGCATCGGATCGGCTATGTGGCCCCCAATCTGGGGGAATTACCGGAAGAACATAGCCCCGGCGGTTTTGTCATGGATTCGCAACCCGGCTTGTACGACTCGGTATTAGTATTGGATTACAAAAGTCTGTATCCCTCCATTATTCGAACTTTTCTGATCGATCCCGTTGGTTTGATCGAGGGCATGCATCAGCCCGTACCGGAACACGCCGTTCCCGGCTTTCGTCATGCTTGGTTTTCGCGGGAAAAACATTGTCTACCCGCCATCGTCAATCAGATCTGGCAAGGGCGCGAAGAGGCTAAACGCCAGCAAAATAAGCCACTTTCCCAAGCGTTGAAGATCATTATGAATGCCTTTTATGGTGTATTGGGATCCAGCGGCTGCCGCTTCTTCGATCCGCGCCTGGCATCCTCGATCACGCTGCGTGGTCATGAGATTATGCGTCAAACCCGTGAACTCATCGAAACCCGTGGCTACCAAGTGATTTACGGCGATACGGATTCAACCTTTGTCTGGCTGAAACACGCTCACAGCGACGAACAGGCCAGCCAGATCGGTAAAGCACTGGTCGAATACGTCAACAATTGGTGGCAACAGCATTTACAGGACACCTTTGGTCTACCCTGCGCACTGGAACTGGAGTTTGAAACCCACTACCGTCGCTTTCTCATGCCGACCATTCGTGGCGCAGAACAAGGCAGTAAAAAACGTTACGCGGGATTGGTGACAACACCAGAAGGCGACCGCATGATTTATAAAGGGCTGGAAACGGTCCGCACTGACTGGACACCACTGGCGCAAGAATTCCAACAGGCACTGTATCAGCGGATTTTTCAGCAACAGCCTTATCAGGATTATGTTCGTGACTATGTGGCGCAAACGCTTAACGGTGAGCGGGATCATCTTCTGGTTTATCGAAAACGCTTACGCCGCAAGCTGGATGACTATCAGCGAAATGTGCCGCCTCACGCCCGCGCGGCGCGACTTGCTGATGAATATAACCGCCAACAGGGTCGTCCACTGCAATACCAAAATGGCGGCTGGATTAGCTATATCATGACCACCGCTGGACCTGAACCGTTAGAGAATCAGCATTCTCCCATCGATTACGATCATTATCTCACCCGACAGTTGCAACCGGTTGCAGACGCTATACTTCCCTTTTTGCAGGATGATTTTACGACGTTGATAACCGGTCAGATGGGACTGTTTTAATCTCTTTAGGACGGTTTTACAGGTGACGGCAGCCTCGCCTTCCATTACCATAGCGCCCTTGCCGAATCGTGCATCAACCATAATATCGTTATCTATCCGTGCAAACGGACTCTGCCTGCCAACGTAAAGTACGTTGTTCTGTTTATTCCGGCAGACTCTTAGGCTACTTGCCTGCATGGAGGGTAAACTATTGCCAGTAAGTTGATGATGAACGCCGGTATTCTGTTGACGAAAAAATTAAATTTATAACGAATTAACATAACGTTATCAAACATACCGCCTAGATAAACAACAAAAATCGAGCCGATAATTTATGCCTTTTACACTTGGTCAACGCTGGATCAGCGATACAGAAAGCGAACTTGGGCTGGGTACTGTCGTAGCCATCGACGTACGTATGGTCACCTTACTGTTCCCTGCAACCGGTGAAAACCGCCTTTATGCCAGGAATGACTCGCCAATCACCCGCGTGATGTTTAACCCCGGTGACACCATCAGTAACCACGAAGGTTGGCAACTGAAAGTTGAGGAAGTTATCCACGAAAACGGATTGATTACCTATATCGGCACCCGTTTGGATACCGAGGAAACCGGCGTGGTAATGCGCGAAGTGTTACTGGATAGCAAACTGACCTTCAGTAAACCTCAAGATCGGCTATTCGCCGGGCAAATCGATCGCATGGATCGTTTCGCCCTGCGCTACCGCGCTCGTAAATACCAAAGCGAGCAGTTCCGACTGCCGTGGAGTGGCCTACGTGGCGTGCGCGCCAGCCTGATCCCACATCAGTTGCATATTGCCTATGAAGTGGGTCAACGTCATGCACCACGCGTATTATTAGCCGATGAAGTCGGTCTGGGTAAAACCATTGAAGCCGGGATGATTATCCACCAGCAATTGTTGGCTGGTCGTGCAGAACGCGTGCTGATTGTGGTACCGGAAAGCCTGCAACATCAATGGTTGGTCGAGATGCTGCGCCGCTTCAACCTACGCTTCTCGCTGTTTGATGACAGCCGCTATTCTGAAGCGATGCAAGACAGCAGTAATCCTTTCGAAACCGAACAACTGGTTATCTGCTCGCTGGATTTTGTCCGCCGTAATAAGCAACGTTTGGAGCAGATGGCCGATGCCTCTTGGGATCTGTTGGTGGTGGATGAGGCTCACCATCTGGCTTGGAGCGAAGAAGCACCGAGCCGTGAATATCAGGTTATCGAGCAACTGGCTGAAAATATCCCCGGCGTATTGCTGCTAACAGCGACACCGGAGCAACTGGGTCAACAGAGCCACTTTGCCCGCTTACGCCTGCTGGATCCGGATCGTTTCCACGATTACGAAGAGTTTGTCAGCGAACAGCAGCAATATCGTCCGATTGCCGATGCCGTCACCCTGTTGCTGGGCGGTGAACGTCTGGCTGATGACAAATTGAATATGTTGGGCGAAATGATTGCCGAACAGGATATCGAACCGTTGCTGAAAGCGGCTAATAGCGACGGTGAAGACAGCGAGGCTGCCCGTCGTCAGTTGGTTAACATGTTGATGGATCGCCACGGTACCAGCCGAGTCCTATTCCGTAACACCCGGAACGGCGTAAAAGGCTTCCCGCACCGCGTACTGCATGAAATCAAGCTGCCGCTACCCACCCAGTATCAAACGGCCATTAAAGTCTCCGGTATTATGAGCGCGAAGAAATCGCTGGAAGCCCGTGCCAGAGATATGCTTTACCCAGAGCAGATTTATCAGGAATTTGAAGGGGAAAATGCGACCTGGTGGAACTTTGACCCGCGAGTCGAATGGCTGCTTAACTATTTGATCGCCAATCGCGATGAAAAAGTGCTGGTTATCTGTGCTCAAGCCGCAACCGCTCTGCAATTGGAGCAGGTATTGCGCGAGCGTGAAGCGATTCGTGCCGCCGTGTTCCATGAAGGTTTATCGCTGATCGAACGCGATCGCGCAGCGGCGTATTTTGCCACTGAAGAAGACGGGGCGCAGGTTCTGCTGTGTTCCGAAATTGGTTCCGAAGGCCGTAACTTCCAGTTTGCCTGCCAGTTGGTGATGTTTGATCTGCCGTTTAACCCAGACTTGCTGGAACAGCGTATTGGTCGTCTGGACCGTATCGGTCAGAACCGCGAAATTCAGATCATGGTGCCTTACCTGGAAAATACCGCTCAGGCAGTATTAGTACGCTGGTATCACGAAGGTCTGGATGCATTTGAGCACACATGCCCGACCGGCAGGACTATCTACGACAGCGCCTATCAGGAATTAATTGGCTACCTGGCGACGCCTGCCGAACAGGAAGGGCTGGATGAATTTATCCAAAACTGCCGTAAACAGCACGACGGACTGAAACTACAGTTGGAACAAGGCCGTGACCGCCTGCTGGAAATGCACTCCAATGGCGGCGAGCACGGGCAAGAACTGGCCGAAGCCATTGCCAATCAGGACAATGACATCAATCTGGTCAGCTTCGCACTCAACCTGTTTGATATCGTCGGCATCAATCAAGAAGATCGCAGCGATAACCTGATCGTACTGACGCCGTCAGATCATATGTTGGTACCGGATTTCCCTGGCTTACCGCAGGATGGCTGCACCGTGACCTTCAACCGCGATCAAGCGCTGTCTCGTGAAGATGCGCAGTTTGTCTCATGGGAACACCCGATTATTCGTAACGGTTTGGATTTGATTCTGTCTGGCGATACTGGAAGCTGTGCTGTTTCTCTGTTGAAAAACAAAGCATTACCAGTTGGTACGCTGTTGGCTGAATTGGTTTATGTGGTAGAAGCGCAAGCACCGAAACATTTACAATTAACCCGCTTTCTACCACCGACACCGGTGCGCATGCTAATGGACCGTAACGGTACCAACCTTGCCGCTCAGGTCGAGTTCGAGAGTTTCAATCGCCAATTGAACGCGGTCAACCGTCATACCTCCAGTAAGCTGGTCAATGCGGTGCAGCAAGAAGTACACACCATGTTGCAACAGGCGGAAGCACTGGTAGAAGAACAGGCGCAAGCGCTAATCGAAACGGCCACACGTGAAGCCGATGAGAAACTGAGTGCGGAACTGTCTCGTTTGGAAGCATTAAAAGCCGTCAACCCAAATATCCGCGATGATGAGCTGGAAACGCTGGAGCATAACCGCAAGATGGTCATGGAAAACCTGAGTCAGGCTGGATGGCGTCTCGATGCGATCCGTTTGGTGGTAGTCACTCACCAATAATTCACCTGAACCAGGAAGAGCCGGATCGCATCCGGCTCTTTGATCCATTCTCATATCCAATAAATCTCAATTTGCGGTAAGGTGGTAACTGATTGAATATGGAAGCTTATAATCCCCCGCGCGATCCTTGGCTGCATATCCTGTACCAGGATTTGCATATTATGGTGGTTAACAAACCCAGCGGGTTACTTTCGGTACCCGGTCGGGCACCGGAAAACAAAGACAGCATCATGACGCGTATTCAGGCAGATTTTCCTACTGCTGAATCCGTCCATCGTCTGGATATGGCGACCAGTGGAGTCATGGTCGTAGCACTGACTAAAGCCGCAGAGCGAGAGTTAAAACGCCAATTCCGTGAACGCGAGCCTAAAAAGTCATATATTGCACGAGTTTGGGGACATTTAGAGCAAGACGAAGGTCTGATTGATTTGCCACTAATCTGCGATTGGCCCAACAGGCCAAAACAAAAAGTATGCTACGAAACCGGTAAATCGGCGCAAACCGAATATCAGGTACTCTGCCGCGATGCCGATGGTAGCACCCGGGTGAAACTTTCCCCCATCACAGGTCGCTCACACCAATTACGCGTGCATATGCTGGCCATGGGTCACCCTATCCTCGGCGACGGTTTCTACGCCCATCCAGAAGCCAAAGCGATGGCATCACGCTTGCAGTTACATGCTCAGGAGTTATGCATAACTCATCCAGAATTTGGCACACCAATGCACTTTCGCAGTGAAGCTGATTTTTAAATGATTTTTAAATGATTTTTGAATGATTTTTCAAACAAAATATCCCGAACGGGAACGCGGTCAAAAAGAGTGGAGTCAGCGGGTAAAAGCCGAACGGCCTTCCCATCGGTTGCGGTATGACTAATGAGATCATCATTTATCTCACGACAACTGAACCCGCTCACTCCATCAACAATAAAAACTTATTTAAATCCCTTTTCCCGCTTAATCAAATCGTAAGCGGCTTGGATTTCTTGCGCCTTCTGCTTGGCCATTTCCATCATTTCCGGCGGCAAACCTTTCGCAACCAATTTATCCGGGTGATGTTCCCCCATCAGTTTGCGGTAGGCGCGCTTAATGACGACAGCATCATCATCAGAGTTCACTCCCAGTACTTTACAGGCATCGGCCAACGTTGGTCCTTGTGGTGCCTGCTGGTAGCCGCCTTGGGAATAGCCACCCTGCCCACCGAACTGGCGGCCACCTTCGATCATGCTGAGGAATTGATCAAATTGACTGCGGGAAATACCCAGCTCATCAGCAATGACATACAGCACCTGCCGTTCATTCGGATGGAGTGAACCATCGGCAAAAGCCGCCTGTAACTGAATTTCCAGAAACATCCGAATAAGATCAAAACGACCGAAACAAACACTACGTAATTCCTGTAGTTTTGCCCGTAGCGGAAAATCACTTTCCTTCCCCTCGCGGAAAGCTTGCTGCGCCGACGTTCGAGCATCGCCGTGCAATTGCATTCGATCCATTAACTGACTGGCGAGTTGAATATCAACTTCGGTAACGCGTCCTTTAGCTTTGGTTAGGTGCCCCATAACCTGAAAAGTGGTGCGAAAAAACAGCGATTGTCGTGTTTGTTGATCGACGAAAAAGCCGCGTCGCCGTACGGTACGTACCTTATCTACCATATGACCGACGATCAACCCCAATACTACGCCCCAGAAACCGATACCGGACATTAATCCCAATATCAGACCGAGCAGTTTTCCCCAATACTGCATATACTCCTCAATTCACCATGCCGTCAGTCAAATTTTGCATTATCATACTCGGCATTTAGCTCTGTGCCTAACGGCGAGACGTGTAAACGGCCGGATTTAACGCTAGCGCAACTCTGATGAGTAAGATAGTCTCAGACCGTTTGCCGACACGATGCCCCTGATGACGGAACACCAAAAGCGCGTATGAAAAAAAGATTCCCAACACTGCTGGCCACGTTGATATGGACGGCACTCTATAGCCAACAATCGCTGGCTGGCCTCGCTGAACAATGTATGTTCGGCGTTCCAACCTATGATAAACCGTTAGTGACGGGTGATACCAATCAGCTTCCAGTGAATATCCAGGCGGATAAAACCGAAGCCAATTATCCCGACAGCGCGGTGTTCACCGGTAACGTGATTGTAGAGCAGGGTAACAGTACCCTGACCGCGAACCAGGTTCAGTTACATCAAACCCAGGAGTCCGGTCAGCCGGTGCCTGTGCGAACGGTTACCGCAATCGGTGATGTCAATTATGATGACCCACAGATTATCCTGAAAGGACCCAAAGCCTGGTCGAATCTGAATACCAAAGATACCAATATGGACAAAGGTAACTATCAGATGGTTGGCCGTCAGGGACGTGGTGACGCGGATTTGATGAAACAACGTGGTCAAAACCGCTATACCATTTTAGAAAATGGTACCTTTACTTCATGCTTGCCTGGCGATAACAGCTGGAGCGTAGTGGGCAGTGAAGTGATCCACGATCGTGAAGAAGAAGTGGCTGAAATTTGGAATGCTCGCTTTAAAATCGGCCCAGTTCCTATTTTCTATAGCCCGTATATGCAACTTCCGGTGGGTAACAAGCGTCGTTCAGGTTTCCTGATTCCGAATGCGCGTTATTCGACAAATACTGGTTTAGAGTTTTTCTTGCCGTATTATTGGAATATCGCGCCTAACTTTGACGCCACCATTACGCCGCATTATATGGAAAAACGGGGCACCCAACTCCAGAACGAATTCCGTTACCTGCTGGCACCTGGCTCCGGTACGATGGCACTAGACTGGCTGCCGAGTGATCGGGAATACAAAAGTCTGGATCCCGTCAATAATGATAAAGCCCGCTGGTTATACTACTGGGGTCATTCTGGTGTAATGGATCAGGTATGGCGCTTTAATATCGACTACACCAAAGTGAGTGATCCGCGCTACTTTTCTGACTTCACCTCTTTGTATGGCTCCAGTACTGATGGCTATGCCACGCAGATTTTCAGCGTAGGCTACGCACAGGAAAACTGGAATGCCACCTTGGCATCCAAACAATTCCAGGTATTTACCGATGCAGGTAATGCGAATGCCTACCGCGCCCAGCCACAGCTAGACTTGAATTATTACAAAAACGATATTGGTCCGTTTGATCTGCATGTTTATGGGCAGGTTGCTAAATTTACCAGCGTTAACCCGAATAATCCGAAAGCTGACCGTTACCACATCGAACCTGCGCTCAACCTACCGTTGGCCAACGGCTGGGCCAGTATCAATACCGAAGCCAAACTGCTGGCAACCCATTACCAGCAAGATATCCCTACCGGTTTTGCCAACAGTTATGCTGCTGCGAACAAAGGTAATCAAGCACCTGCTTTAAAAGACTCAGTCAACCGAGTCATTCCGCAGTTTAAAATCGACGGTAAAATGGTATTTGATCGTCAAATGGATTGGGCTGAGAATTATACCCAAACTTTAGAGCCACGGGCGCAATACCTGTACGTCCCTTATCGTAACCAAGATGATATCTACCTTTACGATACCACCCTGTTGCAAACAGACTACAGTGGGCTATTCCGCGATCGTACTTATAGTGGTCTGGATCGCATTGCATCCGCCAACCAGATTGCCACCGGTTTAACCTCGCGTATTTATGATGATGCTCTGGTTGAACGTTTTAACGTTTCTTTAGGTCAAATCTATTACTTCAGTCGTTCCCGTACCGGTGATGAGAATAAAAACCAGACCAATATCGATAATAGTGATGATACTGGCAGCTTGGTATGGGCCGGCGACACTTACTGGAAAATTACCGATAAATGGGGTTTAAGAGGCGGGGCGCAGTATGACACCCGTCTGGGCAGTTTGACTCAGGGTAATACGGTGATGGAATATCGCCATAATGCCGAAACAGTATTTCAATTGAACTACCGTTACGCTAGCCCTGAATATGTTAAAGCGGCGCTGCCTAATATAAATACTGAAGCCCCTGGCTACCAGAACGGTATTTCTCAGGTAGGTGCTACAGCCAGTTTACCTCTGGCTGATCGCTGGGCTATCGTAGGCTCGTATTACTACGATACCAAAGCGAGACAACCGGCCAGCCAATTACTCGGCGTGCAGTACAATACCTGTTGCTGGGCGGTTAATCTGGGCTATGAACGTAAAATCAACGGCTGGAACACGCTGGACAATACCAGTAAATATGATAACAAAATCTCGTTTAACGTCGAGTTACGTGGTTTGAGCAGCGACCACAGTCTGGGTACCCAACAAATGCTGCGCTCTGGTATTCTGCCTTACCAAAGCGCATTTTGATACTGAGTAACACACTGAATTCAGTGAACTTAAACCCGCAACTGCGGATTACATAATGGAAAAGGTATGAAGAACTGGAGAACGCTTATTCTCGGATTGGTGGTTTGTGCCAATACCGCGTTCGCAGCACCACAAGAAGTTGATAAAGTCGCCGCCGTGGTTAATAACGGCGTAGTTTTGCAGAGTGATGTCGATGGTTTGCTACAGTCGGTGAAACTCAATGCCCAACAGGCCGGGCAGCAGATTCCTGACGAAGCCACTTTGCGCCACCAGATTCTTGAGCGTCTGATTATGGATAATATCCAATTACAGATGGCACAAAAAATGGGTATTACCGTTTCGGACGAAGCGCTGGATAAAGCTATCGCCGATATTGCGGCGCAAAATCGGATGACAACCGATCAAATGCGTAGCCGTTTGGCGGCAGAGGGCCTGAACTACAGTACTTATCGTGCCCAGATTCGTAAAGAAATGCTGACCTCTGAAGTTCGTAATAATGAAGTTCGCCGCCGGGTAAATATTTTACCGCAGGAAGTTGAATCTCTGGCTAAGCAGATTTCCGCTCAAACCGGTGATGATGCCGAATTAAATTTAAGCCATATTTTGATTCCCCTGCCAGAAAACCCATCTCAACAGCAGGTTGATACGGCTGAAGACTTGGCTAAAAATTTAGTTGCCGAACTCAAAAAAGGTGCAGATTTCGGTAAGTTGGCCATTGCCAATTCCGCTGACTCACAGGCGCTGAAAGGCGGTCAGATGGGTTGGGGCAAGTTGCAGGAATTGCCAACACTGTTTGCTGAAAGACTGAAAACGACCAGCAAAGGCGATATTGTTGGCCCAATCCGTTCAGGCGTTGGTTTCCATATCCTGAAAGTAAATGATATTCGCGGAGAAAATAAATCGATTTCAGTGACCGAAGTTCATGCTCGCCATATTTTACTTAAGCCTTCCGTCGTTATGACCGACGATCAGGCTCGTGCAAAATTACAAGCCGCAGCGAATGATATCAAAAATGGTAAAGTGACCTTTGCTGATGAAGCCAAAAGACTTTCTGAAGATTCAGGCTCGGCAATTCAAGGTGGCGATTTGGGTTGGGCATCACCAGATATCTATGACCCTGCGTTCCGCGATGCTTTGCTAAAACTGAAGAAAGGCGAAATCAGTGCGCCAGTTCATTCTTCTTTCGGTTGGCATTTAATCCAGTTGCTGGATACCCGTCAAGTAGACAGAACGGACGCTGCTCAGAAAGATCGTGCGTATCGTATGCTGTTTAACCGTAAATTTGCGGAAGAAGCACAGACCTGGATGCAGGAACAACGTGCCGCTTCATACGTAAAAATTCTTGATGGTAGCGATGCACAGAAATAATCGCGTTGTCATTACCCCCGGCGAACCCGCCGGGGTTGGGCCGGATTTGGTTATCACTCTGGCTCAACAGGATTGGCCTGTTGAGTTAGTTGTGTGCGCCGATCCGGCCTTGTTGCTTGAGCGAGCCAAACATCTCGATTTGCCGCTACAATTGCTGGCGTATCAGCCGGATGCCGTCGGCCAGCCTCAGCAAGCGGGCACTTTGACTATCCTGCCGATTGCTACGGCAAATACGGTTACCCCGGGTGTTTTATGCCGGGAAAATAGCGCCTATGTTGTTGAAACACTGGCCCAGGCGTGTGATGGATGCCTGCGTGGTGAGTTTTCGGCACTGATCACTGGACCGGTACAGAAAAGTATCATCAATGATGCTGGCGTGCCATTTATTGGCCACACTGAGTTCTTTGCCGAACGTAGCCAGTGTGAAAAAGTCGTTATGATGCTGGCAACCGAAGAATTACGGGTTGCGCTAGCCACGACGCATTTGCCTCTATTTGAGGTTCCTCGCGCCATTACCCGCGATAATTTGCATGAAGTGATCACGATTCTCGATCATGATTTGAAAACCAAATTTGGCATTCTTCATCCTTGCATTTATGTCTGTGGATTAAATCCACATGCCGGTGAAGGTGGCCATATGGGCCGCGAAGAGCTGGATATTATTATTCCGGCACTGGATGAATTACGTCAGCAAGGAGTCAATCTTGTCGGGCCACTCCCCGCAGATACTCTGTTTCAACCGAAATATTTACAACATGCCGATGCCGTATTAGCCATGTATCACGATCAAGGGCTACCGGTGTTAAAATACCAGGGCTTTGGACGAGCGGTAAACATTACCCTTGGCCTGCCTTTTATCCGCACATCTGTGGATCACGGAACCGCTTTGGAACTCGCTGCCACTGGCACTGCCGATGTAGGCAGCTTCAAAACGGCATTAAATTTAGCCATTAAAATGATAAATAACAGCAATGAATAATAGAGTCCACCAAGGGCATTTTGCCCGCAAACGCTTTGGACAAAACTTTTTAAACGATCAGTTTGTCATCGATAGTATTGTTTCCGCCATTCATCCGATGCCGGGTGAAGCGGTGGTTGAAATCGGTCCCGGCTTAGGTGCATTGACCGAACCTGTTGCTGCCCGTATGGATCACATGACCGTTATCGAACTGGATCGCGATCTTGCGGCACGTTTAGCCTGCCATCCGCAGTTAAAAGACAAGCTGACTATTCATCAACAAGATGCCATGAAAGTTAACTTCGCTGAATTGGCAGAGCAGTCAGGTAAGCCACTGCGAGTGTTTGGTAACCTGCCTTATAATATTTCGACCCCCTTAATGTTCCACCTGTTCAGCTATACTCAAGCTATCCTGGACATGCACTTTATGCTGCAAAAAGAAGTGGTCAACCGTCTGGTGGCAGGCCCAAACAGTAAGGCTTACGGCCGTCTGACCGTGATGGCTCAGTATTACTGTAATGTGATTCCGGTTCTGGAAGTGCCGCCAACGGCATTCACCCCAGCACCTAAAGTGGATTCTGCCGTGGTACGCCTGATTCCCCATATTAATATGCCGAATCCGGTAGGCGATGTGCGTATGCTGAGTCGCATCACGACGCAAGCCTTTAACCAACGCAGAAAAACCGTGCGCAATAGCTTGGGTGATTTATTCACACCAGAGCAATTAACCGAGTTAGGTGTCAATCCGACACTGCGGGCAGAGAATATTTCCGTGGCGCAGTACTGCAAGCTGGCTAACTGGCTTTCAGCTCAGACACCTCAGGAATAACAGGAGTTTGCAATGATTGAACAGCCTCGAGTTTGTGTGCAGGTGCAGAGTATCTATGTGGAAACCCAATCGATACCGGATGAAGAGCGCTTTGTCTTCGCCTATACCGTCACTATTCGCAATCTTGGGCGTTCAAACGTTCAGCTACTTGGTCGTTATTGGCTGATCACCAACAGCAATGGTCGCCGGACCGAAGTTCAAGGCGAAGGTGTTGTTGGTGAACAACCGCTGATTTTACCGGGCAATGAGTTCCAATACACCAGCGGTGCGGTACTGGAAACACCACTGGGCACCATGGAAGGTCATTACCACATGGTCGATCACCTTGGTCAGGCGTTCCGCACGGTGATTCCGGTTTTCCGCCTAGCTATTCCAACCCTGATCCATTAATCCGGCTCCATTAATTATGTCTACCTACCTGATTGGTGACGTTCACGGCTGTATAGATGAACTGCGCGCCTTACTGGCTCAAGTTGAGTTTAATCCTCAGCAAGATACCCTCTGGTTAACCGGTGATCTGGTTGCCCGTGGCCCTGCATCTTTAGATGTCTTGCGTTATGTTCGCTCTTTGGGATCAGCGGTTCGCATGGTGCTGGGAAATCACGATCTGCATTTACTGGCGGTCTTTGCGGGCATCAGCCGAAATAAACCGAAAGATCGTATCACCCCATTGCTGGAGTCTCCTGACGCCGACGAACTGATCAACTGGTTACGCCGCCAGCCAGTACTTCAGGTTGATGAAGAGCTCAAGCTGGTCATGGCACATGCCGGAATTACGCCACAGTGGGATATAGAAACCGCACAAACTTGCGCTCGTGAGGTGGAGGCAGTACTGAGTAGCGATAGCTACCCATTATTTTTGGATGCCATGTACGGTGATATGCCGAATAATTGGAGTCCTGAATTGTCAGGGTTAGCCCGCCTACGTTTCAGTACCAACGCTCTGACACGTATGCGCTACTGTTTTCCTAATGGGCAACTGGATATGATCTGTAAAGATACACCGGACAACGCCCCTGCGCCATTAAAGCCCTGGTTTGATTTACCACGTCAGATTGATGCTGACTATGCAATTGCATTTGGTCATTGGGCTTCGCTAGAGGGTAATGGCACTCCCGAAGGCATTTATGCCCTAGATACAGGATGTTGCTGGGGTGGAATGTTAACAATGTTACGTTGGGAGGACAAACGCTACTTTACTCAGCATGCTTTCCAGCAAAAAAGCATGGATGGCAACGCTCAAAAAAACCGTGCAGTCTAAATCTGTCTAACGAGATTAAATGGCACGGAATCAATTTGTGCCATTTTTCATTCAGATCCCAGCAAGAATTCAATCTAACCCCGAAAGATCTCAACACTGGCTACTACAATATTGGTATAAGTGACTGATGTGACTATCCTCCAATGGCGTTGGCGAAACCCCAGTAACCAAGAAAACTCGCCAGGCCTATTTCAGCGAAATTTTCGACCTATAACTGCTATCCAGCGTGATTTTTTAAGCAGTCTGTATTCAGTTTTTATTATTTTCCTTTCCATCATTATTTTATAGTCATGAATAAAAAAATAGATATCGATGTAATCAGATTAATATAAATCAGAGAATTATTTATATAACAAAACCGTGAAAATTAATACCTGCATCACAATCATCAAGAACATGAAGGCTAATTAACTGTTACTAGACCTGAATATCAACTAATATGAGGTGGCCATCACTTATTCATATTGTTTAATCTGATAATGCCCCAGTCGTTCAAAAGAACAATATTTGACATCTGTGGAATAACAGACATATTTATCATCATGAAATGGCGATGTTACCTTGTGCCAAAAAATACTGCCTATAATAGAAACGAAAAAACCGCGATTATTGATCACATCTTCATCTTTTAGATACATATCAATGGTGCCAAAATCGAGCTTATAGGTGCAACGAACCAAAGTACCTATTTCACGATCATTATTTTTATAAGGGTGATATAACGCCAGTAAGAACTGTTTAACTTCACCATTATTTTCAATACCCTGAGAAACACCCAGCCATTTTCCGTCTGGCGTTGAGTAAAGCCCCAATCCCTGAGCCTCATCAATATCTGATGGGTTTGGACACATATTTATTGATGCTGATACCGATTGACTAAATAAAGACAGCGTCAGTAATAAAAACAATCCAGTCTTTTCCATTGAACACTCCGTTTAATTAAATTATAAAATAAAATCCACAAACAGAAGCAATATATCAATCAAAGCATGGGCTAGCTTTATCTAACTTAATGATTGGATTACTCTGAATTATTCAATTAACGGCAATGGTTATTGTAAAAATAAAAACGGAGGCAGTTGATGCCTCCATTGAGGTTAATGATAAAATGTTTTCCGCGGTAAAAACAGGCAGATCGTCAAGACGCCGTGAATACATCCTTGTAGGCTCGTTCCGCCCCATCCCTAGCGCGGGCGCTTGACCCTTCTATCTATTTTCCCCACCAGAGATCGCAGAATCGAGGTTTGTCAGCAGCCTGCATTTTTATAACGTAAGGGACTAACGACGCTCTAGCACCTCAAAGCAATAACTATGAGAGTTGGCTTCATCAGCGTCATGAAACTCGCTGAAAGAAGTTTCCCACTCATCAGGCTCATAATCAGGGAAATGAGTATCGCCACCCACTTCAGCATCAATATGGGTGAGATACATACGATGCGCACGATCGAGGAATTGGCTATAGACGTGTCCTCCCCCCATCACCATCACTTCTTCAACTTCACCCGCCAAAGCCAAAGCTTCATCGATTGACGTCGCCCAACTCACCCGGCTATCGGCACCCGGCTGGCTACTGATCACAATGTTCAAACGTCCTGGAAGCGGACGTCCAATTGATTCAAACGTTTTACGCCCCATAATCACCGGTTTATTCAGCGTGTTACGTTTAAACCACGCTAAGTCAGCCGGTAAGTGCCACGGCATGGCATTTTCCATACCGATAACGCGATCCGCCGCCAGTGCAGCAATCAGGCTGATAATCATTATTAAACCCTAGTAGGCCAAGTAAGCCAGTCCCGAAAAATTGCTGCCACTATACGTAAAGCCTTATCGGTCGTCGATAGTGATAATCATGCTAATCGCACATATAAGATAGCTCTTAATACCAGGATAGAGAGTCATGAAAAAAAAGCCTTATACGCTAGGACGTTTGCGATAAAGCCATAACCCAGGCAAGGATAGTCCGATCGATAATGCACCAACAATAAATGAAGCTTTAAGGAAGTTTGTCACCATTGTCGACATCAATGCTTCGCTGTATCCCAAATGAGAGATCTCAACCACAGAGATCATGGCAGTGTAGGCTGAAATACCAGGAAACATCGGAATAACCGCAGCCACCGTAAATACCTTAGGATGAGCAAGTAACCAGCGGGACCAACTGATACCAATGATGCCAATCATTATCGAAGCCAATAACGAAGCCAGTTCGATATTCATGCCCAAATGCATCATTATCATGCGCGAACCGTGGCCGATAGCACCTAACAAGGCACAATAGCGCAATGCGCGCTGCGGCACGTTAAACACCATCGCAAATCCTAAGGCTGGAATAGCGGCTAGCACCATATCTTGCAGTAATGCCCATAGTAAACTCATGCCCATCCCCGCAACCCCCATAATGCCATCGCAAACACCACACCAATACAGGTTGATAACGTCAGCAGGCTGGCAATAGCCCAGCGCGCAAGTCCCGTATTGACATGGCCTTTAAACATATCGGCCACCGCATTAATCAGTGGAAATCCCGGCACAAGCAGTAACACACTGGCGGCCATTGCAACGCTGGAAGCCTGTTCAAACTGTGGTAGACGCATCAACAAACCAGAGGCCGAGGTGGCGACAAACGCTGTAATACAGAAATTGATCAACGGATTCATATGGCGGGCGGTCAAGCTTTGTCGGACAAACATCGCCAGCCCACTGGCAACGAACGTAATGGCAAAAGCATCCCAGCCACCACCATTCAGCTTGCTGAAACAACCACAGGATAGCGCCACCATCACGACAACCAACCAACGTGGATAGCGCAGTGGGCGGATATGATCAAAACGTTTGGCAACATCCTGAGCATCCAGCAACCGGTGTTCGGCCAAAATAACAATATGCTGCACCTCAGTCACCATCTGCATATTGATGCCACGATCAGTGTTTTTTCGAGTAGAAGTCAGGCATATACCCTGACTTATCGTCGTCAACACCACCGCATTCGCCGAGATCGAACTTTCGACACTGTCCATTCCCAACGCGATGCCCAGCCGAGCAGAAAGTTGTTCCACCAACATACTCTCTGCACCATGCTGTAACAGTAGCAGGGCACATTTAATACATAACCGGGTAATCTCCCGCTGCTGCTGGTGAGGCATACCTTGGCATATCACCGTCTCCTGGCTCATCATTTTTGCATCAATATCCGTCGAAAGAGTGAAAAGTGAGTGATTAACATCTTACCCATTAAGGTCGTGTTAGGAAGCCAGTACCGCGTTATTATTTACTTTCGTCGCTAAACGCTTAGGAACTGCTGATGTTTGAAACCTCATTATTTGTCGCCACTATCGCTACCTTAGGCATGCTTTCTCCCGGCCCTGATTTTTTTCTGGTAATCAAGAACGCCGCTCGTTTTCGTCGTTCTGCCGCCATGATGACGGCTTTGGGCATTATCTGTGGCGTGGCTACTCATATGTCCTACTGCGTTGCCGGATTGGCAGTGGTAATTACCACAACACCTTGGCTATTTAATTTTTTGAAATACGCTGGTGCGGCTTATCTGATGTGGGTCGGAATTCAGGCATTATTGTCAAAAGGGGAAAATAAAATTAGCCTCAGCGATCGATCACAACAAACAATCAAAATGAAGAATGCATTCTTGCAAGGCTACCTTTGCAACTTATTGAATCCCAAAGCGACCTTATTCTTCCTAGCCGTTTTCACTCAGATACTTCAGATTAACTCTGGAATCGGCGAAAAACTGTGGTACGCATCGATCATCCTGGCATTGGCAGTAGTTTGGTGGCCTTTATTGGTGATTTTGATTCAAAGCGCACCCGTTCGTAGCAGTTTAGCCAGGGCACAAAAATGGATGGATAAGGTATTAGGTGGTTTGCTGATTGGCCTGGGTATTAAAGTCGCGCTAAGCTGATTTTTCGAATGCCAAGTAAAAAAGAGCGATGTTAATGACAAAGTGCTCGCTGCGGTGAAAACCGGCAGATCGTCAAGACGCCGTGAATACGTCCTTGTCGGCTCGTTCCGCGCCATCCCTGGCGCGGACGCTTGACTCTTCTACCGCTCTTCCCCACCAGAGATCGCAGGATCGCGGTTTGCCAGCAGTCTGAGCGATGTTACCATCGTCCTTCTGTTATTCCGGCATCAGCCTTTCATTTGCTTAATCCTGGCATGCATTTCCTGCACCGAAATCACCTGCTCAGTTGGATCCGCATTTAGCGCCATCGCTGTCGCAAAGCCACCATTCAACGTAGTGTCGTAGTGTACTTTATACTGCAATGCACTACGGCGAATCAGCTTGGAGTCTTCAATAGCCTGACGCCCCGCTGTGGTATTAACAATATAAGTGTATTCTCCATTCTTAATACGATCCTGAATGTGCGGACGACCTTCATGCACCTTATTAACCAGACGTGGATTGATACCCGCTTCACCCAGTACAACCGCAGTACCGTGAGTTGCATCTAGTTCAAAGCCCTGTTTTAACAGCTTAGCGGCCAAATCAACCACCCGAGCTTTATCGCCTTCACGTACCGACAACAACGCGCGGCCGCTTTTCTTCATCCCAGACTGACTGCCCAACATTGCTTTCGAGAAGGCTTCTGCAAAAGTGCGGCCAACCCCCATTACTTCACCGGTAGAGCGCATTTCAGGTCCAAGAATGGGATCTACACCAGGGAATTTGTTAAACGGCAATACGACTTCTTTTACCGAGTAGTACGGCGGGATGATTTCTTCAGTAATACCTTGTTCAGCTAACGATTTACCCACCATCACGCGGGCGGCAATTTTAGCCAACGGCATACCGGTTGCTTTGGATACGAAAGGCACGGTGCGCGCCGCTCGTGGGTTAACTTCAATCAGGTAAACTTCATTGTTCTTCACCGCAAACTGGACGTTCATCAGACCGCGAACGCACAGTTCAAATGCCAGTTTCTCAACTTGCTGACGCATAACATCCTGAATTTCTTTGCTCAGGGTGTAAGCTGGCAGAGAACACGCAGAGTCACCGGAGTGGACGCCAGCCTGCTCAATGTGCTCCATGATGCCGCCAATCAGCACACGTTCACCATCGCAGATCGCATCCACGTCCACTTCAACCGCATCGTCAAGGAAACGGTCGAGCAGCACCGGTGCATCATTGGAGACACTCACCGCATTCTGGAAGTAACGACGCAGATCAACTTCGTCATACACAATTTCCATCGCACGCCCGCCCAACACATAAGAAGGACGCACCACCAGCGGATAGCCTAGACCTGCGGCCTTGTCTACCGCTTGTTCAATAGTCGCAACGGTGGCATTCGCCGGCTGTTTCAGACCCAGACGGTTAACCGCCTGCTGGAAACGCTCACGGTCTTCAGCACGGTCAATCGCATCCGGGCTGGTACCGATAACCGGTACGCCTGCGGCTTCTAATTCACGCGCCAGTTTCAGTGGAGTTTGCCCACCGTACTGTACAATTACGCCCTGTGGTTTCTCGATACGTACAATTTCCAGTACGTCTTCCAAGGTCACCGACTCAAAATACAGGCGGTCAGACGTGTCGTAATCCGTTGAGACCGTCTCTGGGTTACAGTTAACCATGATGGTTTCGTAACCGTCTTCACGCAGAGCCAGAGAGGCATGGACGCAGCAGTAGTCGAACTCGATGCCTTGGCCGATACGGTTCGGGCCACCACCCAGCACCATAATTTTCGGGCGGTCACTGGTTGGGTTGGATTCACACTCTTCCTCGTAGGTCGAGTACATGTAGGCGGTATCGGTAGAAAACTCTGCCGCACAGGTATCTACACGTTTGTAAACCGGATGCATATTGAATTTGTAACGCAGTTTACGCACTTCACTTTCCGCGACGCCAACCAATTTAGCCAAGCGAGCATCAGCAAAACCTTTACGCTTCAGTTGACGCAGGAAATCTTCGGTTAACCCATTGATACCGCATTCAGCGACGTTTTCTTCCAAACGAACCAGCTCTTCAATCTGCACCAGGAACCAGCGATCAACGTTGGTCAGATTGAAAACACCATCAACAGACATACCTGCGCGGAAAGCATCGGCGATATACCAGATACGCTCCGCACCGGCGTCTTTCAATTCGCGGCGAATCTTGGTCAATGCTTCCGGGTCATCCAGGCTGACTTTCGGGTCAAAACCGGTGGCACCCACTTCCAGACCACGTAGGGCTTTCTGCAAAGATTCTTGCTGAGTGCGGCCAATCGCCATCACTTCACCCACAGATTTCATCTGAGTGGTCAGACGGTCGTTGGCCCCAGCAAATTTTTCGAAGTTGAAGCGAGGAATCTTGGTCACAACGTAGTCAATAGAGGGTTCAAAAGAGGCAGGAGTACGGCCACCCGTGATGTCATTGGTCAGTTCATCCAACGTGTAACCCACCGCCAGTTTGGCGGCAATTTTAGCAATCGGGAAGCCGGTTGCTTTAGATGCCAGCGCCGAGGAGCGAGATACGCGCGGGTTCATTTCAATCACAATCAAACGGCCAGTTTTCGGGTTAACCGAGAACTGTACGTTGGAACCGCCGGTTTCTACGCCGATTTCACGCAGTACCGCCATCGAGGCGTTACGCATGATTTGATATTCTTTATCGGTCAGGGTTTGCGCAGGTGCAACGGTGATCGAGTCACCGGTATGAATCCCCATAGCGTCGAAGTTTTCAATGGAACAAACAATGATGCAGTTGTCGTTTTTATCACGCACCACTTCCATCTCGTACTCTTTCCAACCGATCAGCGATTCGTCAATCAACAGCTCTTTGGTTGGTGACAAATCCAGACCGCGCTCGCAAATTTCTTCGAACTCTTCGCGGTTGTAGGCAATACCGCCGCCGGTACCGCCCATAGTAAAGGACGGACGGATAATACATGGGAAGCCAACGTCAGCCGCCACCGCCAGCGCTTCCTCCATATTGTGGGCAATGCCAGAGCGCGCGGTATCCAGACCAATTTTCTTCATCGCGATATCAAAACGACGGCGGTCTTCTGCTTTATCAATTGCGTCGGCGGTAGCCCCAATCATGGTCACACCAAACTCGGCCAACACGCCGTGACGTTCCAGTTCCAGAGCACAGTTCAGCGCCGTTTGCCCACCCATGGTCGGTAAAACCGCATCTGGACGTTCTTTTTCGATAATTTTGCGAACTACTTCCCAGTGAATCGGCTCGATGTAAGTCGCATCGGCCATTTCTGGGTCGGTCATGATAGTCGCCGGGTTAGAGTTAACCAAGATGACCCGATAACCTTCTTCACGCAGTGCTTTACAGGCTTGCGCGCCCGAATAGTCGAACTCACAGGCCTGGCCGATAACGATCGGGCCAGCACCGAGAATCAGGATGCTTTTGATATCTGTACGTTTTGGCATGGTCTTAGCTCCTGATTACTGGCTGTTAGTGCTTGCTGATGATGCGCGATAAGCTTCGATCAACGCGATAAAGTGGTCAAACAGCGGTGCGGCATCGTGCGGCCCCGGGCTAGCTTCAGGATGTCCCTGAAAACTGAATGCTGCCTTATCGGTACGATGAATGCCTTGCAGAGAACCATCAAACAATGAGGTGTGGGTAGTGCGTAAGTTTGCAGGTAATGAGGTTTCATCGACGGCAAAACCGTGGTTTTGTGCGGTGATCATCACGCAGTTACCCGCCAGGTCTTTTACCGGATGGTTGCCGCCGTGGTGGCCAAACTTCATTTTTACCGTTTTCGCACCACTGGCGAGCGCCAGTAACTGATGACCAAGACAGATACCAAACACTGGGATATCGGTTTCAAGGAAACGCTTGATGGCGGTAATGGCATAATCACATGGCTCTGGGTCACCTGGGCCGTTGGACAGGAAGATACCATCTGGATTCAGCTTCAAGACGTCTTCCGCTGGTGTCTGTGCAGGAACCACCGTCAGACGACAACCACGATCCACCAGCATACGCAGAATATTGCGCTTTACGCCGTAATCGTAAGCCACCACGTGGAAGGGTAATTCTTCGGCTTTTTTCGCCGCAGGTAGCTCACCTTCCAGTGTCCAACTCCCTTGCAGCCAAGTGTAGGCTTCCCTGGTGGTCACTTCTTTCGCCAAATCCATTCCTTTCAGACCAGGGAAAGCTTTTGCTTTTTCCCACGCCACAGCCGCATCCGTCAAATTGCCAGCGA
Organism: Yersinia ruckeri ATCC 29473; assembly: GCF_000754815.1. Classification (GTDB taxonomy): domain Bacteria; phylum Pseudomonadota; class Gammaproteobacteria; order Enterobacterales; family Enterobacteriaceae; genus Yersinia; species Yersinia ruckeri. Next base: position 1,308,306 of record NZ_KN150747.1, on the reverse strand, counting down.
TAATGCAGCCGTTCTGGGCACCTTTCTCACGCAGCAAACGTGTCAGCTTACGAGTATCGATATCTGCAATCGCCACGATATTGTGGCGTTTGAGATACTCGGATAAGCCTTCTTCATTTCGGTAATTGCTGGCAATCAATGGCAGGTCGCGGATGACAAGGCCTTGAGCGTGTACTGAGGAGGATTCTTCATCGGCGGCATTGGTGCCGACATTGCCGATATGGGGATAAGTAAGAGTAACGATTTGGCGGGAATAGGAAGGGTCAGTAAGGATTTCTTGATAACCGGTCATCGACGTATTGAAGACCACTTCCCCCACTGCCGTACCTTCTGCCCCGATGGCCCGACCGTAGAATTGGGTTCCGTCTTCGAGAACCAATAGCGCTGACTTAATCAAAACATCCTCCAGGGAATAAACAGTCACATTACCTGCATATTAATTCAGAATTAACGATCTAAATCAATGTAAAAACCGCCCTCAAAGCCAATTTTTGGCAAATTGGGCGCATTTTAATGATGAGCGGCGCTCTTGTCTAGCCAAACTGGCATTTTTTCTTTGTTTTTTACCCTTCTCATGAAAATACGGGGTTTATAGTAGTAAAAACACAAGATAAGTTAACATAGTAAACGGTTGCGAGGTGGGTTGAGTGTAAAAAACGCAATAAAAGTGGATTACAGAGAGACTCGAGGTGATGGCGAAGAAAAAACATCAATAAAAAGACAAAAACAAAGGCAAAACACAGATAAATAAACAACTAACATCAAAAACAAAACAAAGAGCTTAAAATAAAAAAAATAAAGCAAGGCGATAAAATATCACCATGCTATCAGTGACTTATAAATATAAATTCATAGAATTATTATATTTTATATTCTTATAGATCGTTCAAACCCAAGACATCTCGCATATCAAACAGTCCCTTATCCTGATTTGAAAGCCAGATTGCTGATTTAATCGCACCATTTGCAAAAGTCATGCGACTGGTCGCTTTATGAGTGATCTCTACACGCTCACCAATATCAGCAAACATTGCGGTATGTTCGCCGACGATATCGCCCGCACGGACAGTAGCAAAACCGATGGTGCCTTCTTTACGTTCACCGGTATAACCTTCACGGCTGTATACCGCACAGTCTTTCAAATCGCGTCCTAGCGTTTCGGCTATCGCTTCGCCCATTGCCAGCGCCGTACCCGAAGGTGCATCGACTTTATGACGATGGTGTGCCTCGATGATCTCAATATCGGCGTAATCGCCCATGACCTTTGTCGCTTTCTCCAACAACTTCAGAACCAGGTTAACCCCAACACTGAAGTTAGCCGCAAAAACAATGCCAATATCAGTGGCAGCGGCTTGAATCGCTGCTTTGCCTGCATCATCAAAGCCCGTCGTACCGATAACCATCGCTTTACCATGCTGGCGACACAGGGCTAAATGCGCCAACGTGCCTTCAGGGCGGGTAAAATCAATCAGCACGTCAATACTGTCTATTACGGCGACAATATCATCTGTAACTTTAACATTTAACCGGCCCACGCCGGCCAGTTCACCGGCATCCGTTCCCACCAACGATGAGCCTTTACGTTCCAGTGCAGCACTTAATGTCACGCCAGCGATGTGGTGTATGGCCTGAATCAATTGTCGCCCCATGCGGCCACCAGCACCGACGATAGCGACACGAATTGTTGCATCAGTCATAAATCCTCTTATTGTTTTTTATCCGTCTTGATCCGGGTTCAGATTAGCGGTCTGATACTGAGTCTGCCAGATTATTTAAGCTGTATTAGAAAAAAATGATATCCATCTATTTTTATCAGTGAAAGCACTTAATTACTAATCTAACAAAAACCAACGGCTTAGTGGGGCTGAATTATCAAGTCCTCTTTTTTCAATCATCGGTTGCTATATCAGTATTGAGCGAACTTTAATCAGCATCTGTTTGCGCATATTCATGCAATTAAACGTCATGTATGGCGGCAAGATTTTACGATTTTTTTCAGTGATACCTCTTCTTTCGGCATAAAAAAAGCAGCCTTTTGGGCTGCTTTTACTCTATTCCGTTCACTTAGTCGATCTGTTTTACATCAACCCGCAGCTCTTTTGGCACTTCAAAAACAATACTTTCTTCCCGGCCGATTAGCTCAATAGACTGCCCTGCTCCTAACGCTTGCAAACGACTAATCACCTGCTGTACCAGGACATCTGGCGCAGAGGCTCCGGCAGTCACACCGATACAGGAAACATGGCTCAGCCAGGATTCCTGTATATCATCAGCCGAGTCAATGAGATAAGCCGCCTTACCCATCCGTTGAGCCAGCTCCGCCAACCGATTGGAATTGGATGAGTTTTTAGAGCCAACAACCAAAACCACATCAGCTTCATCCGCCAGATTGCGAACCGCTTCCTGCCGATTCGTGGTGGCGTAACAAATATCGTCTTTACGTGGACCAACAATCTTAGGGAAACGCTTATTCAGAGCATCAATCACTTCAGACGTATCATCAACCGATAAGGTGGTTTGCGTCATAAAGCACAGATTATCTTCATTTTTGACTTTGAGCGTCCAGACATCAGCAGGGGACTCCACTAGGTACATGCCCCCCTGCGGATTGCTGTATTGCCCCATTGTGCCTTCCACTTCTGGATGACCTGCATGTCCAATCAAAATGGCTTCTTTGCCCTTGCGACTGGCTCGAGCCACTTCCATATGGACTTTGGTCACCAATGGGCAGGTGGCATCAAACAACATCGTCAACTGGCGAGAACGGGCTTCAGCTCGCACCGCCTGAGACACTCCATGTGCTGAAAATATCAGGATGGAACCATCGGGAACCTCAGCGATTTCCTCAATGAAGATGGCTCCGCGCTGCCGCAAGCTATCAACTACGTAACGGTTATGCACCACTTCATGGCGAACATAAATGGGCGCACCGTACATCTCCAGCGCACGTTCCACAATGCTGATAGCCCGATCAACTCCGGCACAGAAGCCGCGTGGATTAGCCAGCAGTATTTGCATGAGACGCCTCCGGTTGGGGATCAATCTCCAGAACTTCAATATCAAAGCTGATGGATTGACCCGCCAATGGGTGATTGAAATCAACGGTGACGGACTCTTCAGCCACTTCACGCACCACGCCTGGCATTTCGCTACCATCACGGGCGGTAAACAGCATAATAGTGCCAGCATCCGGCACGCCAGTTTGCGCAAAATCACGGCGGCTAAAGTATTGGATTAAATCCGGGCTTTCTAGACCGAAGGCCGCTTCCGGTGGCAAAGTAAAGGCGTGCTTATCGCCGACCTGCAATCCAAGCAGTTCTTCTTCCAACTGATCGGATAAACTGCCATCGCCCAAGCGAAATAATGCCGGTTTACCGTGCGTGCGCGTGGATTCAGCCGTTGAGCCATCCTCCAGTTTCAGGGTGAAATGCACCAAAACGGCGCTGTTATCCTGTACCCGGTCTGACATATTACTCACCTTTCTTTGTTGCAGCCGTTTCAGAAGGGCTTAAAAACCCTTCGAATACCACTAGCGCAGCACCGATACAAATAGCCGTGTCGGCCAGATTAAAGATCGGGAAGTGCCAGTCATTAACGTAGAAATGAATAAAATCGATCACCACGCCATGTACCATGCGATCAAATAGGTTACCTAACGCACCGCCGATAATCAGCGCATAAGCACAGTTTATCAGGCGTTGCTTGCCACTGGAGCGATACATCAGTACCGCCAGTGTCACCGTGATAGCGATGGCAATCAGCGCAAAGAACCAACGCTGCCAGCCGCCTTTATCTGCCAAGAAGCTAAACGCAGCCCCCGGATTCTGTGCGTAGGTCATATTAAAGAAAGGAATAAGAGGGATTGATTCCCCCAGAGCAAGGTGAGTCATCACCCACTGCTTGCTCCCCAAATCCACGATCACTACCAACAGCGTCAGCCAAAGCCAACGCAATCCGGTCGAACAAATCGGCTTACTCATCAGGCAAACTTACGCTCTTCGCCGACACCGGCAACGTTAGTGACACAGCGACCACATAAATCTACGTGTTCCGCTACCAGGCCGATATCCTGCGTGTAATGCCAGCAACGTGGGCATTTCTCACCATCGGCTTTCTTGAAGGTGATCTTCAAACCGGCGATCAATTCGCTTTGCTGTGCATCATCACCCGCAGCGGCATAGTCAGCCACATGCGCGGCAGAAGTCAACAAGACGAAACGAAGCTCATCCTGCAAACTGTTCAGGCGTACTGCCAGTTCAGGTTCTGCATACAAGGTTACATCCGCTTCCAGAGAACCGCCGATGCGTTTGTCGCTGCGCGCCTGCTCCAGAACCTTGTTCACCTCACCACGAACTTTCAGTAACTCATCCCAGAAACTGTCGTTCATGCTTTCCGCACCGGTCAGGCCGAATAGACCTTGGTACCATTCTTCAGTGAAGACATATTCCGAACGTTCGCCCGGCAATTGGTTCCAGATTTCGTCGGCAGTAAAGGACATGATCGGAGCCATCCAGCGCACCAATGCTTCCGCAATATGGAACAATGCACTCTGGCAGCTACGGCGCGCAACGCTATCGCCTTTCGCGGTGTACTGACGATCTTTGATGATATCGAGGTAGAAGGAGCCCATTTCGACTGAGCAGAACTGCATCAGGCGCTGAACAACCAAGTGGAAATCATAATTTTCGTAAGCTTCGATGATACCGGCCTGTGCTGCCTGAGCGCGACCTACCGCCCAACGATCCAGCACCACCATATCTTCCGGTTCAACCCGATGCTGAACCGGATCAAAACCATTCAGGTTGGCTAACAGGAAGCGCGCCGTGTTACGGATACGACGGTAAGAATCCGCTGAACGTTTCAGAATTTCATCTGAAACTGCGATTTCACCGGTGTAATCCGTTGATGCCACCCACAGACGTAGAATATCGCCACCCAGCTTGTTCATCACATCCTGTGGACTGATGGTGTTGCCGATAGACTTGGACATCTTGCGCCCCTGACCATCTACGGTGAAACCGTGAGTCAGAACCTGACGATAGGGCGCTTTGCCTTTAATTGCCGTAGCAATCATCAGTGATGACATAAACCAGCCGCGATGCTGATCGGAGCCTTCCAGATACATATCCGGCGTGTGACCATTAAATTCAGGACGCACATCAACCACTGAAGAATGGGTCGAACCAGAGTCAAACCACACATCCAGCGTATCTGGCACCTTCATGTAATGATCGGCATCAGCACCCAGAATATCTGCCGGATCCAGATCCCACCAAGCCTGAATACCCTCTTGTTCTACACGTTTTGCGACTTCTTCCATCAGCTCAGTGCTGCGTGGATGCAACGCTTCGGTTTCTTTATGCACGAACAGCGACATAGGCACGCCCCAGGTACGCTGACGGGAAATACACCAGTCAGGACGGTTCGCAACCATAGTTTCAATACGTGCCTGGCCCCAGTCAGGAATCCATTTTACGTCTTTGATTTCTTGCAGCGACTGCTTACGCAAGCCTTTCTGATCCATGCTGATAAACCACTGTGGCGTAGCACGGAAGATAATCGGCGTTTTGTGACGCCAGCAGCACGGATAGCTATGAGACATTTTCTCAACGTGCAGCAACGCGCCATTTTCACGTAACAGCGCAACGATCATATCGTTGGCCTTAAAGACGAAGACGCCATCCAGCGTTGGGTAGGTTCCGCTCAAATAGCAACCATTCGGGCCAACCGGGTTAGCCACTTCCAGAGCGTACTTCTGACCGATAACAAAGTCGTCCGGACCGTGGCCTGGTGCGGTATGTACTGCACCGGTACCGGCATCCAGCGTAACGTGATCGCCCAGAATCGCAGGAACGTCGAAACCCATGAACGGATGATGGAAACGTGATAGCTCCAGATCGGCACCCTGGCAGTTACCCAGCACAGTCCACTCAGTGATCCCCGCGCGTTTCATGACACTTTCCACCAAATCAGCCGCCAGAATCATGTTCTCATCGCCAACGTTAACCAGTTGGTACACGAACTCTGGATTCAGTGAGATGGCACGGTTAGCCGGTAAAGTCCAAGGCGTCGTGGTCCATATAACCAGAGAAACCGCGCCAGTTACGCCAGAAACACCGAATTTGGCAGCCACGCTTTCAGCATCAACGGCATTAAAACGCACGTCGATAGACGGAGAAATTTTGTCGTAATATTCCACTTCCGCTTCGGCCAGAGACGAACCGCAATCAGTACACCAATGCACCGGCTTGGCGCCTTTGTGCAGGTGACCGTTATCAATGATTTTGCTCAGCGCTCGGATAATATTGGCTTCGGTTTTGAAGTCCATGGTCAGGTAAGGATGATCCCAATCACCCAACACCCCTAGGCGGATAAAGTCTTTTTTCTGCCCTTCAACTTGCTCGGCCGCATAGTTACGGCAGGCCGCGCGAAACTCAGCCGCGGTGACTTTTTCACCTGGTTTACCAATCAATTGCTCAACTTTCAGCTCGATAGGCAGGCCGTGGCAGTCCCAACCAGGGATATAAGGCGAATCAAAGCCAGCCATGCCTTTCGATTTAATAATAATGTCTTTGAGAATTTTATTAACCGAGTGACCAATATGAATATTGCCGTTCGCATACGGAGGGCCATCATGCAAAATAAAGGATTTTTTACCTTTCTTAGCCGCACGAATTTTTCCGTACAAATCCTGCTCATACCAGCGTTTCAGCATCTCAGGTTCGCGTTTTGCCAGATCGCCGCGCATCGGGAACCCTGTTTCCGGCAAGTTCAGGGTATTCTTGTAGTCACTCATTAGATTCTCGGTTCCGTTTTCGGCTAGAAATATTAAACCGGTGTCTTTAGCCCGAAGAAATTTCGGGCCGTCACCACATCATTGGCGATTTGCTGCTTCAAAGCATCAAGGGAAGCAAATCGCTGTTCGTCGCGCAATTTTGCGCGGAGCACCACATCAATATGACGCCCGTAAAGATCCATATTGACATCAAGCAGATGAACTTCCAACTGCTGACGGATACCTGCAACGGTTGGCCGGGTGCCAATATTGGCAACGCCAGACAATGGCTCAGCGCTCAAACCATACACGTCAACTGCATACACTCCTTTAACCGGAGCAACCAAACGTTTCAACGGTAAATTCGCCGTAGGAAAACCGATGGTTCGCCCCAGTTCATCACCGTGGACAACCCGGCCAGAAATACTGTAAGGGTGCCCAAGTAAGGTTTCTGCCAGTGCCAAATCATCATCATGCAGCGCTTGGCGGATCGCCGTGCTGCTGATGCGCAAACCACCGTCACAGAAACTGTCGGTACTGATCACATCAAAACCGAATTCGGCTCCGGCCTGCTGTAACAATTGAAAATCGCCCTGACGCCCTGCGCCAAAGCGAAAATCATCACCCACCGCTAAAAACTGCACGCCCAGCTTCTCTACCAGCAACTGAACCACAAATGTCTGGGCCATGTTGGCAGCAAAACGCGGATCGAATTTAACACACAGTAGATAGTCAACGCCGACCTGCGCCAAATATTTGGCTTTATCGCGTAAACGCGTTAACCGGGCAGGAGCTTTATCTGCCGCGAACAATTCTAAAGGCTGCGGCTCAAATATCATTACCATTACCGGCAGCCCTAAACGCCGGCCTTCGCGCTTTAATTGCTCCAGTAATGCCAGATGCCCACGGTGGACACCGTCAAAGTTACCGATAGTCAGCACGCAACCATGGTGGCGTGCCCGGATATTATGTATACCGCGAATTAGCTCCATAGCTGGCTCAAAACAGTGGAAATCGCCGGATTATACCTTGTACAGCGGTTAAGGTTAACCCGCGATTGGCACCTTTACTCCAATAGTCATGGCAATTTATCGATAATACGCAGTTAAAACCCTTTTATGCCAGTTTATCCTGTAGAATGCGCGAGCAGTTGGATACTGACCCCCTGTTAAGACTTTTGCAAAACTACCGCCAAATGCTTAATAGGTGCGGCCGGTGGAATTTTCTTTCGAAAGACTGTATTCCGCCGCTCGAAGCTGGTAAAATCCCGCTCCATCACAACGTAGCAAGTGCCGCCCGTACAAACGGCGCTTATTTGCACAAATCCATTGACAAACGAAGGCAAAAAGGGGATATTCCTCGGCCTTTGAATTGTCCTCAATAGAATATATTTGGGAGTTGGACCTTGGCTAATATCAAATCAGCTAAGAAACGCGCCGTACAGTCTGAGAAACGCCGCAAGCATAACGCTAGCCGTCGCTCAATGGTGCGTACCTTCATTAAGAAGGTATATGCGGCAATTGCAGCTGGCGATAAAACCGCAGCGCAAAACGCATTTAACGAAATGCAACCAATTGTGGACCGTCAGGCCTGTAAAGGTCTGATCCACAAGAACAAAGCAGCGCGTCATAAGTCAAATTTGACAGCGCAAATCAACGCAATGCAGTAATGCATTAAGTTGACTGCTTAGTAAAAAGACCGGCTTAGGCCGGTTTTTTTATATTCACAGTTTAAATGCCCCACCAGATATTCCTGCCTGACAGAGCATCCTTGCCCTTTACCTTAAATTTTTTACTGTTGAGCAGCTGCTATCAACCACCAAACAACGAAGTGAAATCCTTATTGCATACCCGCTGTACCGCCGGGTGCTGGATCATCCGCTCCGCAAAAATCACGTAATACTCTTCGTGTACATTATCCAAACGTCCAATTTCTACGATCTGCTCATCTGCATAGATAGTATGAGCATACATGGATGGTGCGACAAAAATCGCATTATGATAGAGACCAAACGCCTTCATCAGCGCAGCATCATCAAACTCACCCAAGATTTCAACCTGAATCCCTTTACTGTTAATCCAGTTCAGTAACTTACGCCCCAACATTGAGCGTCGGCCGGGGATCAATAACCGCCGTTCCTGCAAGCAGGCAGGGAAAGGTGCCTCCGGAATGGGTTGCTGGCAGTAAAAACTGACACTGCATTCACCCAATTTGACGGAAAATAGCCCTTCCTGCTGGCTGGAATCAACGGGACAGTCCGATAAGATCATATCCAGTTTGTGCTGACTAAGCTGCTCTAATAACATTTCATGGGTAGATTCGAAGCAACGTAAGTGTATTTGCTCATTATCGACCACGGCCGTTTCCAAGACTCGACTAACCAGGCGCTTGGACAAAGCATCCGCTACCCCGACATCGAATAACAGATTGGATTCTTTACGGTAATTAACGATATCCAGCATTTCATGGCTGAGCATAAACATTTTATCGGCATAACGAAAAACTAATTGGCCTAGTTCAGAAGGTACTAGACCACGTCCTTGCCGCTTGAAAAGTTTGCCACTCAAGCGTTCTTCCAACGCCTTAATCTGCCCGGTAATCGTCTGAGGCGTAAGAAATAATGCTTCTGCAGCCCCCACAACCGAACCTTCTTTACAAACCTGCCAGAAATAATAGAGATGATTAAAATTAATATGTGACATTCGCATGCAGTGATCTCCTTAACGTATCGCCGGATAGGGTGATCAATTTCCCGAGCGATCAACTTCCCTTGTTCTGAGATCAAAACATAATGCGATCTCGGGAACCCATCAAGCAAAACTGCCGATATCACAGCATTACACCGCATCGACAGTTTTGTCTGTTTATTTCAACCGCTGGATCAGATTACTTTGCTACGGCGGCGTGGGTTTTCATTGGCAATGCCAAACGCAACAGGCTGTATCCTACAATCGCTGCGGCGGTAGAACCCAATAATATTCCCAGTCGAGAATAGGTACTCAAGGCAAGATCCCCTCCTTCAAACGCCAGTGAGGCAATGAAGATCGACATGGTAAAACCAATACCGCATAGCACGGACACAGCAAAGATCTGTTTAAAGTTGATAGAGTCTGGCAACTTGGCCATCCCCAGCTTAACCGCCAACCAACTGAAGAGGAAAATCCCCAGTGGCTTGCCGATGAACAACCCGCTGGCAATGCCTAAAGGCAGTAAAGACGTCAGTCCCGAGACTGAAACACCCTCAAGAGAAACCCCCGCGTTAGCAAAAGCAAATAGCGGTAAGATTAAATAAGCCACCCACGGATGCATGCCGTGCTCCAATGATTCTGATGGTGAGCGTTTATCTTTCGTATGCAGCGGAATCATAAAGCCGACGATCACACCGGCCAGAGTCGCATGAACCCCAGACTTCAGGATACAGACCCACAGCACCAACCCCACCAGGAGATAAGGGGAGGTTTTGCCGACGCCACGCCAGTTCATATACGCCAACAGTGCAATTGCCGCCGCAGCGACACCCAATGCCACCAGGGAAACATCATGGGTATAGAACAACGCGATAATAATAATGACACCCAAGTCATCAATGATGGCCAGCGCCAGTAGAAACACTTTCAGACTCGTCGGCACACGGTTGCCCAATAACGCCATCACTCCCAGCGCAAAAGCAATGTCAGTTGCTGCCGGAATAGCCCAGCCCTGACGGGTCACTTCATCGGCACCGTTAAATAGCAAATAAATCAGCGCGGGAGCCAACATCCCGCCTAAAGCCGCGATCGCAGGGAAGACGGCTTTATCCCGTCCGGCTAATGAGCCTTCCATCAGTTCGCGCTTAACTTCCAGCCCAACGACCAAGAAGAATATCGCCATCAATCCGTCATTAATCCACAGCAGTAAAGGCTTACTGATATCCAGTGAAGCAATTTTTACTGCAACAGGGATATCTAAAAACATCTGATAAACGCCTTGTAGCGGGCTGTTAGCCATCAACAAGGCGACAACGGCGGCCACGATCAAAATCATGCCCCCCGCTGCTTCTAAACGTAAAAATTGGCGAATAATATTTGTCACAATGAATACTCCCTACATCGGACAGAGAAGCCAACCAAAATAGCTGGCAAATAATTTACAAATTATAAGATACTTGTTAACTCGAAAAAAGTCGTTTTTATTGCATGAATCAATCGTAAAAACCGATCATTTGATGATTAACATCACATTGATACTATCGCTCCTGACGAAAAAAATCCCCGGTATCAACCGAGGATTTTATTTTCAATAAACTAATAATAGAACTTATGATTAGCGGGTCAAATCATCGAAAAACTTTTTTACGCCGTCCAAGAAGCTTTTAGAACGTGGGCTGTTTTTCTCGCCCGCCGCACCAACGAAACTTTCTTCCAACTCACGTAACAATTGTCTCTGCTTCTCGCTCAAGCTTACCGGGGTTTCAACGACGACTCGGCACAATAGATCGCCTTGGCTACCACCGCGTACTGATTTAACACCTTTACCGCGCATACGGAACAATTTACCGGTTTGTGTTTCAGCAGGAACTTTCAACTTAACCCGGCCATCCAACGTGGGTACTTCAATTTCACCGCCCAACGCAGCCATCGCAAAGTTGATTGGCACTTCACAATACAGGTTATTACCTTCTCGCTCGAATATCGGGTGTGATTTCACCTGAACCTGAACGTATAAATCACCTGATGGAGCACCGTGTTCACCCGCTTCACCCTCACCTGCCAAGCGGATACGGTCGCCGGTATCGACACCCGCCGGAATCTTGACCGAAAGGGTTTTGGATTTTTCGACGCGCCCATGACCATGACACTTATTGCATGGATCTTTGATAATCTGGCCACGACCATGACAATGAGGACACGCCTGTTGCACGGTAAAAAAGCCCTGACGCATCTGTACCTGACCCGCGCCGTGGCAAGTCGGACAGGTGATCGGAGAACTGCCTGGTTTCGCACCGCTGCCGTGGCAAACGTCACACTCGTCCAGCGTTGGAATGCGGATTTCTTTGGTTACACCACGAACCGCTTCTTCCAACGTCAGATCCATGTTGTAACGTAGGTCTGAACCACGACTGGCGCGCTGCTGACGGCGTCCGCCGCCAAAAATGTCACCAAAAACATCACCAAAGACATCGCTAAAATCAGCACCACCGCCGCCAAATCCGCCGCCGCCGCCCATACCACCTTGCTCAAAAGCCGCATGGCCATATTGATCGTAAGCAGCACGTTTTTGCGCGTCGATCAGAATTTCGTAGGCTTCTTTAACTTCTTTGAATTTACCTTCGGCGTCCTGTTCCTGATTACGATCCGGATGGAATTTCATCGCCAAGCGTTTATAGGCCTTTTTGATTTCACGCTCATCCGCCGTCTTGGGGACGCCTAAAACCTCGTAATAGTCTCTCTTCGCCATTCTGTTTTTTCCTACCCTTAACATGCGTGCACGGGCGTAGAGTTGCCTCGACGCCCGTGCTGGTTTCCAGCAACAGTATGTCTTACCACTGCTGTGCCCGCTGAAGGGCGATTATTTTTTGTCTTTTACTTCTTCGAATTCGGCGTCAACAACGTCGTCTTCTTTTTTCGCGTTGGCATCGCCTGCTTCACCAGCTGCGGCTTGCTGCTGCTGAGCCATCTCCAGCAACTTGCCAGAAACCTGGACCAGTGCCTGAGTTTTCGCTTCAATTTCCGCTTTGTCTTCGCTTTTAACTGCGGCTTCCAACGCTTTCAGCGCATCTTCAATGGCTGTCTTGTCTTCTGCTGGCAGTTTATCACCGGCTTCTTCCAACTGTTTACGAGTACCGTGAATCAGATGGTCGGCCTGGTTACGAGTCTGAACCAGTTCTTCAAACTTACGGTCTGCTTCAGCGTTAGCTTCTGCATCGCGTACCATTTTCTGGATTTCTTCCTCGTTCAGACCAGAAGATGCCTTAATGGTGATCTTCTGCTCACGACCGGTATTCTTGTCTTTTGCAGACACATGTAAGATACCGTCAGCATCAATATCGAAGGTCACTTCGATTTGTGCCATACCGCGAGGCGCAGCTTGAATACCATCCAGGTTGAACTGACCCAGAGACTTGTTATCCTGTGCACGTTTACGTTCACCCTGCAGCACATGGATGGTTACCGCAGACTGGTTGTCTTCTGCAGTAGAGAACACCTGGCTGTGCTTGGTCGGGATAGTGGTATTTTTAGTGATAAGCGGAGTCATCACACCACCCATTGTTTCGATACCCAGAGACAATGGAGTCACGTCCAGCAGCAGCACGTCTTTAACTTCACCAGACAGAACGCCACCTTGAACAGCCGCACCGATAGCAACCGCTTCATCTGGGTTCACGTCTTTACGTGGCTCTTTACCGAAGAAGTCAGCTACTTTCTTCTGAACCATTGGCATACGGGTCTGACCACCAACCAGAATAACGTCCTGGATATCGGATACAGACAGGCCAGCATCCTTCAGAGCCACTTTCAGCGGTTCCATTGAGCGGTTAACCAGATCTTCTACCAGTGACTCCAGTTTGGCACGGGTCACTTTGATGTTCATGTGTTTTGGACCACTGCCATCAGCGGTGATGTATGGCAGGTTAACGTCAGTCTGTTGCGCAGAAGACAGCTCGATTTTCGCTTTTTCGGCAGCTTCTTTCAGACGTTGCATAGCCAATGGATCGGTACGCAGATCCATACCCTGGTCTTTCTTGAATTCTTCAACCAGGTAGTTGATCAGACGGCTATCGAAGTCTTCACCACCCAAATGGGTATCACCGTTGGTTGCCAGAACTTCAAAGGTTTTTTCGCCATCAACATCATCAATTTCGATGATAGAAATATCGAAAGTACCACCACCGAGGTCGTAAACCGCGATAGTACGGTTACCGACTTCTTTGTCCAGACCGTAGGCCAGCGCTGCTGCGGTTGGTTCGTTAATGATACGTTTTACTTCCAGACCAGCGATACGGCCAGCATCTTTCGTTGCCTGACGCTGAGCATCGTTGAAATACGCAGGTACAGTGATAACCGCTTCAGTCACTGGTTCGCCCAGATAATCTTCCGCCGTTTTCTTCATTTTCTTCAGCACTTCAGCAGAGATCTGCGGTGGTGCAATTTTCTGGCCTTTCACTTCCAGCCATGCATCGCCGTTATCTGCCGGGATGATTTTGTACGGCATGATGTCTTTATCACGCTGCGCTTCTTCATCCTGGAAACGACGGCCAATCAAACGCTTGATGGCAAACAGTGTATTTTGTGGGTTAGTAACAGCCTGACGTTTAGCAGGTTGACCAACCAGAGTTTCACCATCTTGGGTGTACGCGATAACAGAGGGCGTTGTGCGATCGCCTTCACTGTTCTCCAGCACGCGTGCTTTTGTACCATCCATAATTGCTACACAAGAGTTGGTAGTACCCAAGTCGATACCAATAATTTTACCCATCTAAAACGCCTCCACGAAAAAAGTCATAATCGGTCAAGTTACTAATCTATATATGGGCGGATTTCTAATTTTCAACTGCCCTGATTTACTGGCAACGTTTTCGCTATGCCACGATTAGTCCCTGCGGTTGGGAATAAGATGGGGCCATGAAAGCCATCATCAAGGGGGCAGATGAAAAAAAATTACTTTTTATCTCACTCAAGATCATTGTTTCCGATCGCACAGATCATTATTATGCCGCGCGCACTGAGGGATATAGACGACTTTTTACTCATTCATGCGATTTATACTTATTCGGATATTTATCCATTTTTTTAGCAATCTGTTATTACAGAGGACTTATGAACACCAACAAGTTGGCGAATCCTGGCCCGTTAGGCCTTATGGGCTTCGGGATGACCACCGTCTTGCTCAACCTGCACAACGCAGGCTTCTTCCCCCTGACTTCCGTTATCCTGAGCATGGGGATTTTCTACGGCGGTCTGGCACAAATTCTGGCGGGTTTGCTGGAATATAAGAAAGGGAATACCTTTGCCGCGACTGCATTTACTTCTTACGGCGCATTTTGGCTGAGTCTGGTCGGCTTGCTAATGCTGCCTAAAATGGGTATGGCAGAAGCCACTGACGCACAGTTCCTTGGCGTTTACCTCGGGATCTGGGGCATCTTTACCCTATTTATGTTCTTCGGCACCTTGCCTGCCAACCGCGCGCTTCAATTCGTGTTTGCCAGCCTGACACTGCTATTTGCCCTGTTGGCTATCGGTAACTTTACCGGTAATCACTCGCTGTTGGTCTTCGCTGGTTTTGAAGGCATCATCTGCGGCGCCAGCGCGATTTATCTGGCAATGGCTGAAGTATTGAACGAACAATATGGTCGCACAGTGTTACCGATTGGCGAACCACGCTAGACTTTGCCTAAGCAACCGATAGTTTAATTACAGTTTGCTTGAAAAATACACATCCCAAAAAACTCTGAATATTCATATTCGGAGTTTTTTTATTCTTATTTTATTATATTTAAAGCCAAACTATACTAATCTAAAATTAATACTACAAAATAATAAAATAGAGTAATGAAAATAGATAAAGTAAATAAAATACGCATCATATAGTATTGAAGCCCTGTCGATGATATGGAAAATAAAAATCAATAACATCAAAGGGAGTGCCTATGCATATAGTTGCAAAAATATTATCCAGTATCATATTAATAATATCACAATCAGCTTACTCAGATGAGGCGAAAGTCTGTTTTTATGAACTTGACAATTTTGAAGGAGAATCATTTTGCTCCGCAGAAAGGGAAGCTGGTTCTATTTACAATGACGAGTTTGATAATGAAATCGCATCCATTTCCGTCCCTCCAGGCATGGCTGTCACCCTCTATAGTGATATGTATTTTTCTGGTAGAAAAACAACCATTAAATATGATATTAATCTGTTTGAGTTAAAAAAGTTGGAATTATATAATAAAATAAGCTCCTATCAGGTAGAGCCTGCGATCTGTTTTTATACAGAAGATGACTTCCAAGGTGAAAGTACTTGTTTAGCATCAAGTCAGAAAATAGATTTATATGGCGATCGCGAAATCATTATTGAGTCAGGACAAAAAGAATTACCCATTCCCAATGATAGTATAAAATCCATCAGAATCCCGCCAGGCATGCTCGCAACAATCTATAAGAATGATAATTTTAACCCTCCTTTTTTCGAATTAACAGAGGATGTCACTGATAGTCATTTACAAACGCTGAAAATGAGTAATGTCATCACAAGTATCAAAGCATCAGAAAATGAAGGCCTTAGCTGCGACCAAAAATGTGTCATTATAGACAGTCATAGAATAAATATTGTTGATGCTTTCGGTCAATACTGGAATGATGAACGGTTACAAAATAAACAAGTTCTGCTGGAATTCAAGAGTGAAGGCATGAATGAAGGCGAAAATTATAATATCACTATTTTTAATGGCCCTGACATTAGCATAAGTAAAATTGGTGTCATTTTTTATGATCAAGAAATGAATAATAAATTTTACTTTGAGCATGACAAAGATGTCGACAACTTGGCTTTTATTATACAAATTAAAACAGACACTATACAAGTTCAATATATTCAAATATTTGAAAATGAGTTGATTGATATATCTCCCATTGTCTCTTTTGGCTGGAATAATAAAATCACTTTATATCCAGAGATATTCATAACCAACTATAATAAAAATAATCCTTTAGTTCTCGCAAAATCTATACTCACCGCAGATACAGGCGATAATTTTTTAGAAAAAAGAGACTTGGCGCAAACCAGTAAAATACTATGCGCCTTTACTCCTTTTTTAAATATTTATAACTATCTCGTACAAGACAAATGTCAACAATTGGATGGTATCGTATTCCGTGCAGATAAATACTTTAGCAGTAATACCAAAGGTAAAACCTTACATATTGCCGGACCCAGCGACTCACTTAAGAAAAAGCAGTCAAGAGCATCAGCGTTACAAATACAAGAAATTGTTGATCGGTATATGACATTAACTTATATCGATAACAATCAACATAGCCAAGCGCTGAGTCTTCCAGCTGTAGCAAAAGCCTGTAGCGTTTCACTTTATTCTTTACTTAACTCTCGTCAACCACGTCAAATAAGGCCTCACTGTATTGATTGGACGCTGGATATCATGACTGACTTTACCTTATTATTTGGCGGCAGTACTGAAACTTGGAATTCAGAGTTTTTTGGTAGAACACTAGATTCTATTATCAGGACTGGAAATATAGGTATTACAGTAGAAAATAAAGAGGTAGAGAATAGATTAGTTCAGTCTGTAAAAGAAAAGATAGCAGAAAGAACCTCTGAGAATGCTCTTGGTCATATTAAGACTGCATTTGACTATGCCCAACTGAGTTATTTAAGTTATAGTTTTTATTACTCTTCCGATGAATCACCCGTTCAGGTGGAACGGCTACCTTTGGGTATTTACGAGCTACTATTAGAGGCGTTTATTTATATAAATACGCCTCCAACAATAATGTCACAAGGTGAAACTATTGAGCAAAACAATATTGAATTCGAAGTAGAGATAATCCCAACCCTAACACCAGAAGAAGAAGAAAAGCTTTCAGATGCTGAAGTGAAGAATGCTCGAGCCATGCGCAAAAAACTCAGTGAAACTATTGCTCAGTGGGGACAACAGTACCAAGGAACGCATGTCGAACAAGGTGCTAATGCAGACTCCAGTGCAGATTCAAGTGCAGACTCCAGTGCAGACTCAAGTGCAGACTCCAGTGCAGATGAAAATAACAGCGCCTTCAGTAAACTCCTCCATGCTGGACATATTGTTACAGGTATTATCCATCGCAGATTAAGGCTTCAACGTCCCGGTGAAATCTATGTGGTGGTCAAACTACAGGGAAGAATTATCGCGGTTGTTCTTGCTGACCGCTTTAACAGCAAAGATGAAGTTGAGTTGGTTGCATCAGCAACACTACCAGACTATGTCTTATTCCCCGAACGCGACGGTACAGTCAGAGGAGCGGGAACCGCAGCAGTTAGAGAGTTGGCGAGATATTTACAACAACAAGGTGCCAGAACATTATTCTCTGAAGTTATTTCTCAACCCTCGGCGCGGGTTAAGCAAAAAGTTGGTTTTAATTTTAAGAACGAATTTTAAATTAGATAAGTTAAGAATAGCCCATGATGCATGGGCTATTTATTGAGAAAAGAATCTAATTGATGGTTACCTTACTCAGCTAATGCCTTCTTTGACAACGGTACTTTCACATCACTATTAATATCATTACGTAAATATATTCCCAACAGGAACCCGACCACTGATAACAGCAGCATATAATAGGCAGGTGCCATAGGCGTAACTTTCATCAATAACGTGACCAAAATAGGTGTCAACCCGCCAAAAATGGCGTAGGCCACATTGTAAGAGAATGAAATTCCAGTAAAGCGGATTTCTGCCGGAAAAGCCCGCACCATAACATAAGGCACCGCACCGACAATCCCAACACTGAATCCAGCAAAGGTATAATGCGTGAATAGCTTGGCCGGATCGGTTAAATCAGTCTGATAAAACGACCAAGTCGCTACCGCCAATAACACGCTGCCGACGATAAAGGTTTTACTCGCGCCAAAGCGATCAATAGCCAGCCCAGAGAGTACGCAGCCACAGACTAGTGCCACAATCGCCACGCTATTCGCCTGCATCGCCAACGTCGAAATCACACCATATTGTTTTTCCAGATAGGTCGGTGTCAGCAAAATGACCACCACAATACCGGCGGAGAGTAGCCAAGTTAGCAGCATTGAAACCACTATTTCTTTTTTATGGTTAGCCACTACCGATTTCAACGGAAGTTCTTCCGCCAGCGCCTTTCGCGCCTGCATTTCCTTAAAGATCGGGGTTTCCTGCAACCAGCGGCGCAAATACATGGCAAATAGACCAAAAATACCACCGAGGAAAAATGGAATACGCCAACCGCCATCCATCATCGCCTGTGGGCTAAGGGTGGTTTTCATGCCGGTCGCCACCAGAGAACCCAGCAAGATACCGGCTGTCAGACCCGCAGTTAAGGTGCCACAGGCAAAACCAATGCGTTTACGCGGCACATGTTCGGCAACGAAAACCCAGGCTCCGGGGACTTCACCACCAATAGCAGCCCCTTGCAGCACACGCATCAATAGCAATAATAATGGCGCGGCAATACCGATAGACGCATAAGTTGGTAGCATACCAATCGCGAGTGTTGGTAATGCCATTAACAAAATACTCAGTGTAAACATTTTCTTACGGCCGACCAGATCACCAAAATGCGCCATGATAATGCCACCCAGAGGACGTGCCAGGTAGCCAGCGGCAAAAATACCGAACGTCTGCACCTGACGTAGCCACTCCGGCATATCTGGCGGGAAAAATAGCTCACCGATAATCACAGCAAAAAAAACATAGATAATGAAGTCGTAAAACTCCAATGCGCCGCCCAGAGCCGCTAACGTCAGAGTTTTATAATCTTGCCGATTTAATCGGCGATTTTGTTGTTGATTCATAAGACACCGTGAGAAAACAGAGTGGAGAGTTAAAACCAATACAACCATTTGTAAAGTAAAAGTTACTATACCGTACAAATTTTCTCACACATCTAGAATGGCATCTTATGTCAGAAATTATCTGAATTTAGATTTTTGTATCACGTACGGCATTTTTGGGACGAAAAGCTGCTACCACGTTATTATCCGTCTCAATGTAAGGGCCATCTAACAATTGAATACAATAAGGAACACTGGCGAAAATACCGTGAACGACCACCTTTCCTTCGGTATCTCTGACTCCTTCCAGCGTCTCTTTAATTGCTTTGGGCTGACCGGGTAAATTCAAGATTAGCGCCTGTTTACGGATCACGCCTACCTGACGGGATAAAATCGCCGTAGGTACAAAGTGTAGGCTGATTTGACGCATTTGTTCGCCAAAACCAGGCATTTCTCGGTCAGCGATTGCCAATGTGGCATCAGGGGTCACATCACGTCGCGCAGGGCCAGTTCCACCCGTCGTCAGTACCAAATGGCAACCCATTTCATCTACCAGTTCACACAGTGTTTGTTCTATCAGAGTTTGCTCATCAGGAATCAGGCGGGTTTCAAGAGTAAATTCAGTGGTCACTGCCCCCTTCAACCATGCTTCCAGAGCCGGAATACCTTTGTCCTGATAGATTCCATTCGACGCGCGATCGGAAATGGACACTAAACCGATACGTAATGTATGCATACAATCACCTTGATAAAAAATCATTCTCTGTGGGCAGGATGATACTACGCAAAGCCATTACCTCAACCCTATTAACTCACAGAATCAAGCCTGGTTTTGTTCCAATCACTAACCTGAATTGCTTATTTTTTCCATAAAAAAAGGCAGCTTACGCCACCTTTTTCTTTCAATCGGCCTGCCAGCATAAAGATTACAGCAGGTCGGCAATCATCTTCTCAAGTTTGCCCTGATCGACAGCAAATTTGCGAATGCCGTCAGTCAGTTTTTCAACCGCCATTGGATCCTGATTATGATCCCAATAAAACTCGGCTTCGGTCAGCGGCGCTGGCGCAGCTTCAACTTTACCGGTGTAAGACAGCTTACGTTCCAAAGCGCCTTCACTTTCTGCCAATTCTTTCAGCAGAGTCGGGGCTATGGTCAAACGGTCACAACCTGCCAGTTCAATAATTTCACCGATATTACGGAAGCTTGCGCCCATTACCACGGTTTTATAACCGTGTTTTTTGTAATACTGGTAGATTTCTTTAACTGAAATCACGCCTGGATCTTCGTTTGGTGCGAACTCTTTCTTGTCGCCATTCGCCTTGTACCAGTCCAGAATACGGCCAACAAACGGAGAAATCAGGTAGACACCCGCTTCAGCACAGGCGCGTGCCTGAGCGAAGGAAAACAGCAGAGTCAGGTTACAGTTGATACCTTCTTGCTCTAACTGTTCGGCGGCACGGATACCCTGCCAAGTTGAAGCCAGTTTGATCAGAATGCGATCTTTGCTGATACCAGCATCGCCATACATTTTGATCAAGCGTTTTGCTTTCGCTACACTGGCAACAGTGTCATAGGACAGACGGGCGTCAACTTCGGTAGAAATACGGCCAGGGATCAGCTTCAGAATTTCCAGACCGATATTAACGGCCAGTTTGTCACCCGCATCAATAACTTGCTGTGCTTTGTCATGGCTTTGCTCACGAGCCCAAGCAATGGCGTCATCAATCAGTTTACGGTATTCCGGGATTTGAGCAGCATTCAGAATCAGTGATGGGTTAGTTGTCGCGTCTTGTGGCTGATACAGTTTCATCGCCGCAATGTCCCCGGTGTCAGCTACAACGGTAGTCAATTGACGTAGGGAAGTCAGTTTATCGGTCATGTTGTCGTTTCTCATCGTTTGTGCATGAACTTTTGGCATTCTGTCACCCTGCCTTTTCTTGATAATAACACGCAGAAGCCCCGGCGCAAGGCAGTTCAACTGTTTAAAAAAACATCGGTTGCACCGACTTCTCTGAGCAACCGTTTTCGCCTGGCAAAAGGTGCTGAACCCCGTAGATTAATAGCAACTTTCTTCATTATCACGGTGCTGAGACGATTTAGCCAAGTCATCCTTCCTATCCTAGCAATTGACTATTCTTCGTTTGGTTGATGCCCACTTTTTGCTACAGTGTGTCTATCTGGATAAACAGGATGTCGTCATGCTTATTATTATTTCTCCGGCTAAAACTCTTGATTACCAAAGTCCGTTGGTCACAACGACCTTCACTCAACCTGAGTTGCTGGATAAGTCTCAGGCACTTATTGAGATTTGCCGTGAACTGACACCTCCCCAGATTGCCAGTTTGATGCATATCAGCGATAAACTGGCTGGTTTGAATGCTGCCCGGTTCAGTGAGTGGCAACCTGATTTCACGCCGGAAAATGCACGTCAGGCCATATTGGCGTTTAAAGGCGATGTTTACACCGGTATGCAGGCGCAGGATTTCAGCAAAGCCGATTTTTCCTTTGCCCAAAAGCATTTACGTATGCTTTCCGGTTTATACGGTGTGTTGCGTCCGCTGGATTTAATGCAACCTTATCGATTGGAAATGGGAACCAAACTGGCTAACCCGCAGGGCAAGGATTTATACGCATTCTGGGGGGATATTCTCACTGACAAACTGAATCAGGCGTTAGAGCAGCAAGGTGATAATGTGCTGATTAATCTGGCTTCGGATGAGTATTTCAAAGCAGTAAAACCCGCCAAGCTGAATGGCACGTTGATCAAACCGGTATTTCTGGATCAGAAGAACGGAAAATATAAAATCATCAGTTTTTATGCCAAGAAAGCTCGCGGATTAATGAGCCGCTTTATCATTCAAAATAGACTAGAAAAAACCGAGCAACTGATCGGTTTCAATCTTGAGGGTTATCAGTTCGACCCTGCGTTATCTGCGAAGAACGAGTTGGTATTTAAACGACCGGAACAGCACTAGACTCTCCGTTTAGGCAACAAATACGTCATCATTAATAGAAAAGGGCCAACCGGCCCTTTTCTGCTTTTGCGATGTCGATTTCCGCGATGACCCGCCCTATTTATTGTGGCAATGCCATGAGGAACACACGGAGTTGCTCATAATTTGCCGGTAAGTCATGCGATAACAACGGCATTGATGCTCTGACCGCCAGTTCCTTTGGCAATGGTAACTCCTGCGTCAAAATCTCCTCTACGCTTTCTTTGAATTTTGCCGGATGAGCCGTACCGAGGAACAAACCGAATTCACCATCTTGCAATTGATCACGTAATGCACGATAGGCAATCGCTGCATGAGGTTCAGAGATATAACCTATTTCAGCCAGTTCCCGCAGAGTTTCTTTGGTCACTTCATCGCTAACGGCAGCATGACCCAGCTCTTTCAACTGCCAGATCTTACGACGGAACAATTCTTCCACTCGTGGCCAATTATTTGGCTGACTGACATCCATCGCATTGGACAAGGTAGCAACCGTTGGCTGAGGCTGCCACTGACCATTAACCAAGAAACGCGGTACGGTGTCATTGGCGTTAGTTGCGGCGATAAAGCGTTTCACCGGAAGACCCAGCGATTTGGCTAATAGACCTGCGGTCAGATCACCAAAGTTGCCACTCGGCACAGAAATAACCAGTTGATTACGTGCCTCTTGCGGCAACTGCGCCACAGCTTCGAAGTAATAACAGATTTGCGCTAACAATCGACTGATATTGATGGAGTTGGCAGAGTTGAGATGCAGCGCTTGTTTTAACTCTTCATCGTCAAAAGATTGTTTTACCAGCGCCTGACAAGCATCAAAATCGCCGTCAATCGCCACGGTATGAATGTTGCCACCCAAAGTGCAGAACAGTTTTTCCTGCAAGCGGCTGATTTTTCCTCGCGGGTACAGAATCACGACTCGCACATTTTTCAGCCCGTAAAACGCATGTGCCACTGCCGCGCCGGTATCACCAGAAGTGGCGGTCAAAATGGTAACAGGCTGATCACCCGCGACTTCTGCCAGCATCTGCGCCATAAAACGTGCGCCAAAGTCTTTGAATGCCAATGTCGGGCCGTGGAATAACTCCAGAATCGAGATATCGTTTTCAACCGCTGCAACTGGCGCAGGGAATTCAAAAGCAGCTTTAACGCGTTTGGTCAGTGTTTCAGGGGCGATTTCGTCGCCAATAAAAGCAGATAAAATACGGCTACTGCGGGTCACAAAATCCTGATCCAGCAGCTTATCAATCTCTGTGAGTTCGAACTCGGGTAACTCCAGCGGGAAGAACAGCCCCTGATGCTTACCCAAGCCTTGCTTGATGGCCTGCGCAAAGCTGACCTGCTCATTGTGATCTTTAAGGTTGTAAAGTTTCATGCATTATCCCAGTAGTCGTGCGCCTGCGGTATCCAGACGGCAAATATGTACAAAACCTTCGTCGTTTTGCAGGTAGTTTTTTTGCAGCCATTCCGCCATGCGGTGAGCGGTGTCATTTTCGTTACACACCGCAAACAACGTCGGGCCGGAACCGGAAATACCGCAGGCCAGCGCACCAATATCCTGTGCAGCCTGACGTGCGGCAGAAAAACCCGGAAGCAATTGCGTACGATAAGGCTCGGCGATGACATCTTTCATCAGTTTAGCGGCTAACACTGGCTGTTGCGTATGGCTGGCATGGATGAAACCAGCCAGATTGCGGCCATGCGCGATACAATCCTGTCGGCGATATTGTGCAGGCAAAATCGCCCGGGCTTCAGCGGTAGACACTTTGATTCCCGGATATGCCATAACCCATAACCAATCGGAAAAACCAGGTACTTGTTGGCTGATATGATCCTCTTGTTCGAGGATCAATTGCATACCACCGAGATAACAAGGTGCGACATTGTCATAATGCACACTGCCCGAGACACGTCCTTCCAGCTCGCCCATCATGCCCAGCAATGTGATTTTATCCAGCGGCTGTCCACAGAATTCGTTCATCGCCATCAGCCCAGCCACGACCGAACAAGCGCTAGAACCTAAACCAGAACCGATCGGCATATTTTTTTCCAACCGCATCGCCACTGGAATCTCTTTGCCAATCTCCTGACAAAAACGCTGCCAGCATTGATAGACAATATTCTCTTTGGGATCGTCCGGCAGCTTGCTAACGAAACGACCTTCGTTGTGTAAACTGAAACTGTCTGCCGCCACCACGCTAACGCAATCGCCAAGCAAGGCACCATCAACCGGAGAAACCGCCGCCCCCAGCACATCAAAACCCACGCTAACATTGCCAATCGATGCCGGAGCATAGACCTTAACCATATTTAAACTCCCAGCTTCCAGGATAATGTGCGTAATAAATCGGCAAATACGCCAGCAGCGGTAACATCATTACCAGCGCCGTAACCACGTAGAACCAAAGGAATCGGCTGATAGTAGCGAGTGTAAAAGGCCAGCGCATTTTCACCGTTCTTGACCTTATACAAGGGATCATTACCATCAACTGCATCCATACGAACCTGACAGCGCCCGTCTTCAATCACCCCGACATAACGCAGCACTTTGCCCTGTTCGCTGGCATTGGTGACTCGGCGGTTAAAGTCGGCATCCAGCGATGGTAAGCGTTTCAGGAAGTTCTCTACATCGCCAGAGGCATCGAAGGATGCCGGTAAAACTGATTCCACTTCAATGTCGGTCAGTTCTAATTTGTAACCCGCTTCACGGGCTAAAATCAATAACTTGCGCGCAATATCCATCCCAGACAAATCATCACGTGGATCGGGTTCGGTGTAACCCAACGATTTGGCCTGCAATGTGGCCTCACTGAGCGACATACCTTCGTCCAGCTTGCCGAAAATAAAGGAAAGTGAACCAGAAAGAATGCCGGAGAAGCGAAGCAGTTCATCGCCAGCATTGAGCAAATTTTGCAGGTTTTCAATCACTGGTAAACCGGCACCAACATTGGTGTCATACAAAAACTTACGGCTAGATTTCGCCGCCGCCGTGCGCAATTGTCGGTAATAATTCATTGATGAAGTATTAGCTTTCTTGTTTGGTGTCACTACGTGGAAACCATCCGACAGGAAGTCGGCGTATTGATCGGCCACCGCCTGGCTAGAGGTGCAATCGACAATGACCGGATTCAGCAAATGATACTCTTTTACCAAACGAATCAAGCGGCCCAGATTAAACGGCTCTTGCGCTACCGCCAGTTGATCCTGCCAGTTATTCAAATCGATCCCATGAACATTGGTGAGCAACGCTTTAGAATTAGCGATACCACATACTCGTAAATCAATATGTTTCTGTTTTAGCCACGGCTGCTGACGGTGGATCTGTTCGATCAACGCACCACCGACGCCGCCTGCGCCAATCACAAACACTTCAATAACCTGATCGGTATTAAACAGCATTTGATGACAAACGCGTACACCGGTTGTCACGGAGTCATTATTGACGACCACGGAAATGGATCGTTCGGAAGAACCTTGTGCAATAGCGATAATATTGATATTGGCTCGCGCCAGCGCGGAGAAGAAGCGCGCTGAAATACCGCGCAAAGTACGCATACCATCGCCGACAACGGAGATAATCGCCAGCCGCTCCATGACGTCCAGTGGATCCAGCACGCCATCTTTCAACTCAAGATAGAATTCGTCTTCCAGCGCCTTGCGAGCGAGTAACAGTTCGCCTTGTGGCACACAGAAACTGATGCTGTATTCAGACGAGGATTGAGTGATTAACACCACGGAAATTCCGCTGCGTGACATGACGGCAAACACCCGCGCCGCCATCCCCACCATACCTTTCATTCCTGGCCCTGAAACGTTGATCATCGCCATATTATTCAGGTTGGTGATACCTTTGACCGGATAGCCATCATCCATGCCTTCACCACCGATCAAGGTTCCAGGAGCTTGCGGGTTGGCCGTATTTTTTATCAGGCAAGGGATCTGGAACTGGGCAATGGGCGCGATGGTGCGAGGATGGAGAACTTTGGCGCCAAAATAGGACAGTTCCATCGCTTCTTGATAGGACATCGATTTCAGCAATCGGGCATCGGGTACGGTACGTGGATCGCAGGTATAGACACCATCAACGTCAGTCCAGATTTCACAGCAGTCCGCGCGTAAACAGGCCGCCAATACCGCCGCCGAATAATCAGAACCATTGCGGCCAAGCACTACCAGTTCACCTTTATCATTACCGGCAGTAAATCCGGCCATCAAGATGATATGGTCAGCCGGAATGCCACTCGCCACAATACGTCGGGTAGATTCAGCAATATCAACGGTGGACTCCAGATAGTGCCCTTGTGCCAGCAGCTTCTCGACCGGATTGATCACTGTTACCGGATAGCCTTTCGCCTGAAACACCGCCTCCATGATGGCGATAGACATTTTTTCGCCACGGCAGATAATGGCTGCATTAACGCTATCTGGGCACTGCCCTAGCAGAGATATACCGTGCAATTGCTGTTTGAGTTGCGCAAATTCGTGTGCCACAAACGCTTTTAGACGATCATAGGCAAAACCGGGTTGTGCCAGAGCTAATCCGCGCAACAACTCGGCAAAAATCGTTTCCGATTCGCTCATGACCGGAAAAATATCCTGCCCGGAGACGGTCTTATCAATCATGGCAACCAGATGGTTGGTAATCTTTGCCGGTGCCGAAAGCACGGTGGCAACCTGTCCTTGACGCGCATTGTTTTCGATAATATCAGCAACACGCATAAATCTTTCTGCGTTTGCAACTGAGGTTCCGCCAAATTTCAGCACTCGCATTTCTGTTTCTCTCCTGAATTTATGCCGAAAAAAAAGCCCGCACTGTTTAGGTGCGGGCTTTTTTCTGTGTTTCCTGTACGCGTCAGCCCGCCCCGTAACCTGTGGTTTCGGTGGTGGTAATAATCGTTGTAGTCAGGCTGATGTCGCGCATTTTGTCTGTCTCATTTAATTACTGAAGCTCTCCCTCTATTGGTTAAAGCAATCCTTGCTGCAAGTCAAACTTTTTTGTCCATTGACCTTGCGCATTCAGTCACCATTAAACGGCAGATAAAATCACTTAAAGTTCGATAATAAGAATTTAACAACCAATATAATCTTAATATTGGAATATAAAACTCACCATTTGCAATTTATCCCTAGGATATACACTCGTATTTTTTTGTTGCTCAAGACTGAATCGCACCGCAAAAATGGATAATGCTGCCTCTCTATATCGATAAAGCACTGCCAAAATCAGGCTATCAGGTGGCCAGATTTTTAGGCAAACACATAATGTGAATTATAAGATCATTTTATTTACATACTGATAACACTGGTGGTGGTTTATCTTATCTATTCGGTGAAAAGCTCACCTAAGAGAGAAAACCAAGACTGAACGACAATATTCAGAGTATATTGATTTTAAACAATAAAAATCAATGCATTACATACTTAATTATTTATCTAAATATTAAATGAATTATTTAATATTAAATACACTGAAACGATCACATATTTTAACCAACTATCCCTTAAACTGGTATTCTTGTAAGTGTTTTTCACAAAAGTGTTAACGTGCTACAATTGAATTTGATATATGTCAACAAAGCGTAGTTTTGTTGGGTGGTAGATTCGGCTCACACTGTTATGTTGCTGTTAATAGGGTTAGGATATGCGCCGCTTTTGTCACCTTTGGGGCTGTAGGGAGTAACACCCCGACCGAGCTAGCGATGTTGTTGACGTTGATGGAAAGTGCATCAAGAACGCGTTTACGTACTTTAGTCATGTGATAAATGGGATGACGAGTTAAAAGTCAATAAAAATCCTTATATAACAAAGACTTCTGTACTTCCTATTTCTATTTTGTTGGCAATTTTAGGTAGCAAACATGCAGACCCCGCACATTCTGATCGTAGAAGACGAGATCGTCACTCGTAACACCTTGAAGAGCATTTTCGAGGCGGAAGGCTACGTAGTCCATGAAGCCAATGATGGCGCAGAAATGCACCACATTCTGTCTGAGAATGATATCAATCTGGTTATCATGGATATTAACCTGCCGGGCAAGAATGGTTTATTGCTGGCACGAGAACTTCGCGAACAGGCGAGCGTTGCCCTGATGTTCCTGACTGGCCGCGATAATGAAGTGGATAAAATCCTTGGTCTGGAAATCGGTGCTGATGACTACATCACCAAGCCTTTTAATCCACGCGAGTTAACCATTCGTGCCCGTAATTTGCTGTCACGTACCATGAATCTGGGTAGCGTGGGCGAAGAGCGTCGTCTGGTTGAAAGCTATAAATTCAACGGTTGGGAGCTGGATATCAATAGCCGCTCACTGATCAGCCCGACTGGTGAAAATTATAAGCTGCCACGCAGCGAATTCCGCGCCATGCTGCACTTCTGCGAAAACCCAGGCAAAATTCAATCCCGTGGTGAGTTGCTGAAAAAAATGACTGGCCGCGAGCTGAAACCTCATGACCGCACGGTAGACGTCACTATCCGTCGGATTCGTAAACACTTTGAATCCACGCCTGATACCCCAGAAATCATTGCCACCATCCATGGCGAAGGTTATCGATTCTGCGGCGATCTGGAAGACTGATTGCCTGATAGGCAAAAAAACCAGCGCGGAAGTGCTGGTTTTTTTTTATCCATTGATCAGACTTAATTGCTATGCGCCCAGGGAATAATAGGTACGGCGCTGATGGCGTTCTTTGGTGAACCGTCGACGACTTTGTCAGAATAGGTTAAATACACCAATGCATTGCGGCTAGCATCATAGAAACGCACAACCTGGAGCTTTTTAAATACCAGCGAGGTTCGTTTCTGAAATACGACTTCCCCTTTGGTTTTGCTCTTCTTGATTTTATCTGACAGTTCGATCGGGCCAACCTGCTGACAAGAAATAGCGGCATCGGCCGTATCTTCTGCCAATCCCAGCCCACCTTTAATTCCACCGGTTTTAGCTCGACTGATATAACAAGTTACATTTTTAACATCAGGATCGTCGAAAGCTTCAATGACTATTTTATGGTCAGGACCAAAGAGCTTAAATACCGTATCTACCGAACCAATTTCTTCAGCATGTAGACTTATGGTGCCGAAAGAGAGCAGCCCACAAAGTAATATCCAATTTTTTTTCATATACTTACTCCATTATGCTCGGCATCATTACCCAAGATCGATCTTTTATACCATTATACAAGTATTCATTAATAATTCGTTTTTAACGCCTTCAGATGCCGATTTAGTACCATTACCCATAAAAATCTTAGGCAGTCTCAGGCAAGAAAAGTTGTTACTATGCGGCGGAGCCAATTCAGCTCCTGAGCGATTTATCCTAATCCAGGCTGCTTTAAGAGGAAGATCTATGGATCAAGCCAGTATCATTCGTGATCTGCTTAGCTGGCTGGAAAGTCATTTAGACCAGCCGTTATCACTGGACAACGTTGCCGCAAAAGCAGGCTACTCTAAATGGCATTTGCAGCGGATGTTTAAAGACGTCACTGGTAATGCCATCGGTGCCTATATTCGCGCAAGAAGGCTATCTAAAGCTGCGGTTGCCCTGCGTTTAACCAGTCGGCCCATTTTGGATATTGCATTGCAATACCGTTTCGACTCCCAGCAAACCTTTACCCGCGCATTTAAGAAACAATTTGCGCAAACGCCAGCGCTTTATCGTCGGGCGGAAGACTGGCATTCATTAGGCATCTGCCCGCCCATTCGGTTAGGCTCTTATACCTTGCCTCAGGCCGAGTTTATTACGTTGCCGGAACAGCATTTGGTTGGTTTAACCCAAAGCTATTCATGCACGCTGGAGCAAATTTCGACCTTCCGTACCGAATTGCGTTCCCATTTCTGGCATCAATATCTTGGGGGAGCAGATAAGTTACCGCCAGTGCTATATGGCCTGCACCATTCTCGACCGAATCAGGAAAAGGATGATGAACAGGAGATTTTCTACACCACGGCCATCGAGCCTCAGCATACACCAGCCAACGTGCAAGAAGGCCAGCCGGTGATTTTGCAGGGCGGTGAATACGTTAAGTTTGTTTATGAAGGGCCAGCCGAAGGGTTACAGAACTTTATTCTGACACTGTATGGCACCTGCCTACCACAGCAAGAGCTGACTCGCCGGAAAGGATACGATATCGAACGTTTCTTCCCGCAAGGGCGACCAAAAGATCAGCCGCCTGCGGTATTGCGCTGCGAATATCTGATTCCTATTCGCCGTTAGCGCTGTAGTTCGTCCAACGCGGGCATATCCAGATGCGTGATATCGCCCGCGGTCTCCACAATCCAACCTGATGCCAGCCACAGGCTTTGCTGATAATCCACGCGAGATAGCGAACAGTTGCGCAAACGCAAGCGACGCTCAGCATAAGGCGGCAACCCCAAAATGGTGCTTAGCAGACATCCCAGCGCAATTCCGTGACTGACTAGCAACGGCTTACTGCCCGGCGGTAACTCTCGGCAACTTTCCAACGCCGCATGCATACGCGCCGCCAACTCCGTCATCGACTCGCCATCAGGGATTCGCCCATCAGGTGTGCCATCAACCATTTGCTTACGCCATAACTCTTCTTGGGCGGTTAAGCTGTCAATGCCTCGCGTTTCCAGCACCCCCATATTCAGCTCACGCAGACGCGGTTCCGTTATTATCCCGCAGCCACAGGTATCAGCAATAATTTCGGCCGTGCGCCGGGTTCGCCCCAGATCGCTGGTGATGACGTGGGTAATTCCCTCGCCGCTAACCCGCCGCGCCACCAACCGAGCCTGATGCTCGCCGATTGCAGTCAAAGGGCTGTCTGATTGGCCTTGAATACGCCGTGCCGCGTTCCATTCGGTTTCGCCATGACGAACGAGATATACCTGTAACATGTCTGTTTTCCGTTATACTGCGTAAAATTAGCTAAGGATGCTTAAACTCATTATGTACCATGTTGTTGCTGCCACCACCAACCCTGCAAAAATTAAGGCTATTACTTGCGCATTTAACGACGTTTATGGTTCAGAGTGCTGTCACATCGAAGGTATTCATGTGAATAGTGGTGTATCCCTTCAACCCATCGGCGATACCGAAACACGCACCGGTGCGCGTCAGCGAGTGACCACTGCACGTCAAATGGTGCCGGGAGCAGATTTTTGGGTCGGAGTGGAAGCCGGTATTGAAGATAATATGACCTATGCCTGGATCGTCGTTGAACACTTGCAGCTACGGGGAGAATCCCGCTCTGCCAGTTTAATGCTGCCGCAAATTATATTACATGGAATAAAACAAGGCCGTGAACTGGGCGACGAAATGGCACTTTTGACTGGAAATACCGAAGTCAAACGTCAGGGTGGCGCAATTGGTTTTTTCACTGACGGGAAACTGTCACGCACCAGCGTTTATCATCAGGCGTTACTGCTGGCTCTGGTACCCTTTCATAACCCAGTTTATCAAAAATAAACCGTCACTCTATTGATTAATAGAGGGAAATAAATCCGAACCACCCAGAAACCATGCGCTTAGGATGGTGAAGACTCATTCCCCCCCAGCAATTGCGCTTCCAGCCAGCTTTTCAGCTGTGGCGAAGAGGCTTTCAGGCTATTGGAACCACGGGTAATGGTGGCAATACCGGCACCAAGCTGATTTTTCAACTCTCGCTGGCTCAGTTCACCACGCATTAATTCCTGAATAATACGAACGCGGGTGCCCAAAGCGGCTCGCTCGTCAGGTGTCAGCATTAATTGTAATAATGGTTGGTGGAGATCTTGCGCAACAGCCTGTTGCAGCAATGCAACAAAGCTTAACCAGTTCTGGTTATCTTCAGCGGAGAGTGCGGGATCAATTACGGCGTTCTGGGTCATGGTAGGCTGCCATACTATTTAACTAGTACAGCAGCATAGCATAAAGTGGCAAAGATCAATAACGTCTCTGCAACTCCGCATCACTCAGCACTTTAGCGGGACGATTCATAAAGTGGCGATAAAAAGCGTCATAGGCCAGCACATTTTTGACATAACCACGGGTTTCAGAGAAAGGAATACTCTCAATAAAAGCCACGGCATCCACTTGTCCGCCACTGTTTCCCAACCAGGTATTCACCCGTGACGGACCAGCATTATAAGCCGCACTGGCCAAAATGCGGTTGCGGCCAAACTGCTGATAAACCTCTTCCAGATAGCTGGTACCAATTGCAATATTTGTGACCGGATCGAGCAATTGACTGCTATTAACATAGCCACTGATATTATTCAGTTTTACCGTATGATCTGCGGTTCTCGGCATGACTTGCATCAAGCCAGCAGCACCAACCGGTGACTGAGCTTTGGGATTCCAGGCACTTTCCTGCCGCGCAATCGCCATCGCGTAACTTGGCGTGATACCCTTACCTTCCGTAGCCCGACGGAACTCCTGTGGCCAAGCCAGCGGGAAGCGTTCTTCTAGATGATCCCAAAGTTTGGCAACAATCGTGGCTTGTACGCTCAGATCAGCCCATTTCTGCTCAAACGCGTAACGCGCCAGAGCTTCCTGCTCCGGTTTACTGCGGCTGGCAACCAGATAGCTCCATTCATTACGGGCCAGATTATCCATATTCCAATACATTAGCTCACGTACCCGGGCAATTTCCGGCAACTTAGCCAAAGAGGCATCAGGTTTGGTAGCAACTTCCACCATAATTGGATAAGGAATATTCAGCTTCTGCGCCGCTACCATCGGATAGAATCCACGGGCGTTGGTC
This sequence comes from Yersinia ruckeri ATCC 29473, assembly GCF_000754815.1. Lineage (GTDB taxonomy): Bacteria > Pseudomonadota > Gammaproteobacteria > Enterobacterales > Enterobacteriaceae > Yersinia > Yersinia ruckeri. The sequence continues at coordinate 1,275,351 of NZ_KN150747.1, read as the reverse complement.
AACTCACGCAGCATCGCCTCCCCTTCAGTTTTATTGCCTTGATCGATCAGTAACGTGGCACGCCAGTAACGCCATTCGTCCTTGTCTTTCGCATCCGATGGCAAACGCGCCAGCCAAGCTTGCAAACTTTTGCGATCGCCACTTCCCAGTGCCATACGGATACGGCGTTCCAGCAACAGGCTGGAATGGCTGCGCAACGTCACTTCATCACGCCATTTGGCTTGTTGATCAGTGGCGTCATTGCCCATTAAACGCCAGGCAACCGCTTCTTCCAGCTCCAACTTCTCTTTGTCGCTCATCTTTTGCAGTCGTGCCAATATCGGGATCATGGCTCGAGCATTTTCAACATCCTGTCTGGCCAAACGGGTAAAGGCAATTGTGGTGGCCGAACGGGTAAAATCGGTTGGCCCGACGGTGCGGGCAAAACTTTCCACACTGGTCGGATCGCTCTGTAGTTTAGCCAGCGCCGTTCCCATGGTTTGATAATCATCGGGTAACTGTTTCAACAGGAAACTCACCAGGCTGGCATTGCTTTCTTTCAGTGCCAGACGCATACGCGCCAGTGTCGCCAGCGGCGTTTGATGCCCAGCCTGCTGCCAAACCGTAAACAGCTTATCGCAGCTTCCCGGCAATGACTGACCGTTTAACCAGATATCACTGGCGCCGTCCCAAGCCACCTGCTGCTCACCCGTAGCCCACTTGGCATAATAGTAGTTACAGCGAGCGGCAACCGGCTTGGGTGCCTGCGGACTAAAACTCAATAACCCACGCCAATCCTCACGACGAGCCAGTTCATTCACAAAGCGGGAAGAAAGAGAGCGTGCCGGTGGTAGCGTCGGGTTTCGGCTGAGAAAATCACTGATCTGTGCCGGACTGATCTGGCTGAGATCCTGCGTTAATTGACGATATTCCAGATACGGATACAGGGGATAATTACGCAGCGTCGGTAATAATTGTTCCACCGTCGCCATCTGATTGCTGTCCCACGCCTGTTTAACTTGTTGATAGCGCTGTCGCTGGGCATCAAGAGAATCTGCGGAAGCCACTCCTGATGCCGTCGCCAGACATACGCCAATCGCCAGATATCGCCACTTGTCCATACTCACTGTTTCCTCACGGGTTGTTGGCTTCACATCACATTCACAGAGTCTTCTGATTAGCATAGTCATAATGAGTTCAGGTTAGATAATTATACTAATCGCGAATTATGCTAATCGAGAGTTTCGCCCGATAAACAATGATTCGCCACACTCTTTACTCACTATTGCACAGATTCCTACCATACAAATTTTTGGCCTTAACCGCCTACGATAATCTGTTGAATAAGAATAAAAAAAGAACCCCCCTGAGCACAGATTAATGATTTTATTAAACAGTTAGTTAACTACCTGCTTATGCTTAATGAAAAAATTATCAACAAGAATAGAAACACTACAAACTTTCATTCTCGCTGTAAGGAGAAACGCTTGGCCGACAGATGAGAGAATAAGTCGTTACTCAGTGAGTATTATCTCAGATCAAAACGCTAAGTTGATAATTATCTACTATTATTCCTAAATATATTCATGTTTATTTTGCTGTTTCCACTGAAATTTTTTGATTTATTTTTAATAAAAATCAACAACTAATAGAAAAATACTAACGGCGTAAAGAAAAAAGGTATTTTAGCTTCATGCTAAAGTGCCAAAATTTCCGATAAATAACGGATACAAGGACAGCTAATTCTAGATTTATTAATTCTTTGGAGAAGGTTCCTTCAATGCATAACACATCAAATGACAAATTGGCATCGCCGCCCCTATCAGGGAAGAATTGGTATCAGCTCACGACGGAAGAAAGCTTACAGCAGTTGAATACCACTACCGAAGGTCTGAGCCAGCAGGATGCGGCTGAACGCTTAAAAAAGCATGGTCCAAACTCTCTTCCTGAAAAGAAGCGTAAACACCCACTTATCCAATTTTTCGCCCACTTTAATGATGTTTTAATCTACATCCTGCTCGCCGCAGCTTTAGTTAAAGGCTTAATGGGTCACGCCGTTGATACCATCATTATTCTGTGCGTAGCGGTGATCAATGCCTTAATCGGTTTTGTACAAGAAAATAAAGCCGAGAAATCGCTCAAAAGCATTCAAAATATGTTGTCCAGCAAAGCGGTAGTGATTCGAGAAGGTGTGACTCAAATCATTAACGCTCAAGATCTGGTTATTGGGGATATTGTCACGCTAAAACCCGGCGACAAAATTCCAGCCGATTTGCGTTTGCTGGAAGCGCATAACCTCCAGATCGAAGAAGCCATTCTGACGGGTGAATCTACCGTCGTGGAGAAACAGATCGGCGTTATCGAGAATGAAGCGGTGATTGGTGATCGTAAAAACCTACTCTTCTCGGGCACCACCATCAGTGCAGGCACGGCAAAGGGTGTCGTGATTGCAACTGGTGGTGATACCGAACTGGGCCATATTAACCAGATGATGTCGACCATCGACACGCAGCGCACCCCGCTGCTGCAACAGATGGACCGACTGGGTAAGGCGATCTTCATCCTCATTTTGGTCATGATGGCTTTCTTGTTTGTCTTCGCCTTCCTGCTGCGCGACCTGCCGGTTAATGAGTTGCTACTGGCTTTGATCAGTTTGGCTGTGGCGTCGGTGCCAGAAGGGTTACCGGCAATTATCTCGATTATTCTGTCATTGGGCGTGCAGTCAATGGCCCGCAAACGGGCAATTATTCGTAAGCTACCCACAGTGGAAACTCTGGGCGCGATGACGGTCGTATGTTCGGATAAAACTGGCACCCTGACGATGAATGAAATGACCGTAAAAGCGGTTATTCTGGCTGACCATTGTTACCGCGTCGAAGGCGAAAGCTACGAGCCGGTAGGTAATATTTATCAGGAAGGTAGCGACCAAAAAGCCGATCTGGATGCTAATGCCAATCTGAAAACATTTATCACGGCAGTGAATCTATGTAATGACAGCCAGATTCAGAAAAACGATCAGGGGCACTGGATCATCACCGGTGGGCCAACGGAAGGAGCGCTGAAAGTATTGGCGGCAAAATCCGGCCTTGAGCTGGGTCAGGTTAGCCAACTTGGTAAAATTCCATTTGATTCCGCCTATAAATACATGGCGACCAGTAATCAGGTTCAGTCGGACAGCAGTATCTTCCTGACGGGTGCGCCGGATGTATTATTCACCTTCTGTCAGCAGGAACTGACCGCTAACGGCGTAGCACCTTTCCGTCGTGACTACTGGGAAGCCGAAATGGCTCGTTATGCGAAGCAGGGCTTGCGCATGGTGGCAGCCGCTTTCCGACCGACAGATGAAGCGGTGAGTGAACTGGATCACAGTGATATTCAGCAGGGAATGGTGTTTGTCGGCATCGCGGGCATGATGGATCCACCGCGTCCTGAAGCCATTGATGCCATTGCCACCTGTCAGCAAGCAGGGATTCGCGTCAAAATGATCACCGGTGACCATCAGGAAACCGCAATGGCGATTGGCGCAATGCTCGGTATTGGTAATGGTATCGATTCTATTACCGGTAGCCAACTGGAACATATGGACGATGACGAATTGGCTGAAGCGGCTATGCGTTACGACATTTTCGCCCGTACCAGTCCGGAACATAAATTGCGGCTGGTAAAATCGCTACAAGCCAAAGGTGAAATCGTCGGGATGACTGGCGATGGCGTCAATGATGCACCGGCGCTGAAACAAGCTGACGTCGGTATTGCCATGGGGATCAAAGGAACCGAAGTGACCAAAGAAGCCGCCGATATGGTGCTCTCCGATGATAACTTCGCCACGATCGCCAGTGCGGTAGAAGAAGGCCGCCGAGTTTACGACAACCTGAAAAAAACCATTCTGTTTATTCTTCCTACCAACCTGGCACAAGGCCTGCTCATCATCTTTGCTATTCTCGCCGGTGCAGTGATTCCGTTAACACCGCTGCAAATACTGTGGATTAACATGGCGACATCGACCACGCTTTCCTTTGGTTTAGCATTCGAACCGTCGGAAAGAGGCATTATGCGCCGCAACCCGCGCGATCCGTCACGCCATGTATTGGATGGGCACGCCATCTGGCGTATCGCCTTTGTTGGTATACTGATTGCTATCAGTGCCTTTATTTTGGAAGCCTACCTGGAACCACGCGGTTATAGCACCGAGTTTATCCGTACCGTGTTAATGCAAACGCTGGTTACCGCACAATGGATCTACATGTTTAACTGCCGTGTGACCGACCGCTTCCCACTGAATAAGGAAGTATTCGTCAATAAAGGACTCTGGTTAGTCTCTGGTGTGTTGGTGTTACTGCAATTGGCAATTATCTATCTACCATTTATGAACACCGCCTTTGGTACCGAACCACTGCCAGCCTATTATTGGGGCCTGACATTACTGGTCAGCATCGCCATCTTTATGCTGGTTGAAATTGAAAAATGGGTCATCCAACGCTTTAAATCTTCAGTGAGAACTCACTAATACCTCACGGTACTTTACCGCCCGGCAATAAAACCGGGCGGTTATCCAACCTCAGAATAAAAATTCATTTAATCTCTCGGTCTGCCGATACCATTACCAGCATTGCAACTAGGAAGGTTCTCCAACGGGTACACTTAACGGTTGCGCTGGTTGCGGTAGGAATGGCCGGTATTTTCATTACCCTGTTCGCCGTGGTGGCATTGCGGGTTTATGTCGACCACAATTTGCATTTAATCGCCCGCTCCATCAGCTATACCACTGAGGCTGCCGTTGTATTTGGCGATAATATTGCAGCCAATGAAGCCTTGGCGGTAATTGCGGCGAATGAAGAAGTGGCTGAAACCAAAATTATGGGTGCCAATGGAAAGTTAATTGCCAGTTGGACAATGCCTGAAAATGGTCCTTTCCACCAGATAGAGCAAAGCGTGGCTCGCTGGGTACTGACCGGTTCGGTAGAGATGCCAATCACCCGTGGCACGGATCGGCTCGGTACCATTATTATGACCAGCTACGGTGGCGGTCTGGTCAGTTTCCTGGTGCAAGGCTTGCTAGCCATGCTGGCAGGTTTGATTATCAGTATTGTGGTGCCCTATTTCTCTCACGCCGTATGCTGCGAGGGATTGTAGGCTCTCTGAACCAGATCACCGAAGTCGCTCACAACGTGAGCCTCCACCGTAGTTTTGGCCAACGGGTACCATCTGCACCTATCGCGGAACTGAATGAGTTAAGTCATGACTTTAATGGATTGCTGCACTACAAGAACAAGGGTTTAAATTAACCGATAACGGCTGGGAGTTTGGCCTGTCGGATAAAGTACTGTTCAGCAGTCATGTTGGCAAACTGAACCCACAAGGCGTGCAAACCGTCGAAAAAATTGGTCGGGCGTTGAAAGCCGTTGATATCAATCATATCCGCCTTAATGGACATACGGATTCCATGGGGGAAGATAGCTATAACGATCGGTTATCCTATGGCCGCGCTAGCGCCGTTGCCGATACGCTGGCGACCATTGGCATGCCAAGAGCGAATATCGACGTCCGTGGATTGGGCAAGCTGAATCCTGTCGCCGATAACCACACAGCCAAAGGTCGGGCTGAAAATCGCCGGGTTGCCATGATCGTTACCGCGCCCTAATGCCTGAAATACCGCATTCTGCGGGGTGACACCAGCAGAAAAAGAGCAGAAACGGTTATACTCTCATATCTTCATGGATGTCTGGGATCCACGATCAAAACGGGCTACACTCCGCAACCAGACATCCTAATAAAAACTGATATAGAGAGGCTAGAGCAACGTGGCTCAATACGTCTATACCATGCACCGCGTCGGCAAAGTGGTTCCGCCGAAGCGTCATATTCTGAAAAACATCTCCCTAAGTTTCTTCCCCGGTGCAAAAATCGGCGTGCTGGGCCTCAATGGCTCGGGTAAATCCACGCTGCTGCGCATCATGGCCGGTGTCGATACGGATATCGAAGGTGAAGCACGCGCGCAGCCAGGTATCAAAATCGGTTACCTGCCGCAGGAGCCCAAGCTGAATTTGGAGCAAACGGTTCGCGAAGCGGTGGAAGAATCCGTTGGCGAAGTAAAACGTGCTCTGAGCCGTCTGGACGAGGTTTACGCGCTCTATGCCGATCCGGATGCTGATTTCGACAAGCTGGCGAAAGAACAAGGCGAGCTGGAAGCGATTATCCAGTCTCACGATGGCCATAATCTGGATAACCAGTTGGAGCGTGCTGCCGATGCTCTGCGTCTGCCACCTTGGGAGGCCAAAATCGCCAATCTATCCGGTGGTGAGCGTCGCCGCGTCGCCATTTGCCGCCTGCTGTTGGAAAAACCGGATATGTTGCTGCTGGATGAACCTACCAACCACTTGGATGCCGAATCCGTGGCTTGGTTGGAGCGCTTCCTGCATGACTATGAAGGTACCGTAGTGGCAATCACCCATGACCGTTACTTCCTCGACAACGTGGCGGGTTGGATTCTGGAGTTGGACCGCGGCGAAGGTATTCCGTGGGAAGGTAACTATTCCTCATGGTTGGAACAGAAAGATGCCCGTCTGGCACAGGAAGCCTCTTCCGAAGCCGCTCGTCGCAAATCCATCGAGAAAGAGCTGGAATGGGTTCGCCAGAATCCGAAAGGTCGTCAAGCCAAAGGCAAAGCGCGTCTGGCTCGCTTTGAAGAACTGAATAGCGTTGAGTACCAAAAACGTAACGAAACCAGTGAGCTATTTATTCCACCGGGTCCACGTTTAGGTGACAAAGTGCTGGAAGTCGAGCACCTGAGCAAGTCTTATGGCGACCGGGTATTAATTGACGATCTGACCTTTGCCCTACCCAAAGGGGCTATTGTCGGTATTATCGGGCCGAACGGTGCCGGTAAATCCACCCTGTTCCGCATGTTATCAGGTCAGGAACAACCCGACTCCGGCAGCATTAGCCTCGGTGATACCGTGCAATTGGCCTCTGTTGATCAGTTCCGTGACAGCATGGATGACAGTAAAACCGTATGGGAAGAAGTTTCCGGCGGTCAGGACATCATGAAGATCGGTAACTTTGAATTACCCAGTCGCGCCTACGTTGGCCGCTTCAACTTCAAAGGCGTCGATCAAGGTAAACGCGTGGGTGAACTGTCCGGTGGTGAGCGTGGCCGTATCCATTTGGCAAAACTGTTGCAGGTTGGCGGCAATATGTTGCTGCTGGATGAACCTACCAACGACCTGGATATTGAAACGCTGCGGGCGCTGGAAAACGCCTTACTGGAATTCCCAGGCTGTGCAATGGTTATTTCCCATGACCGTTGGTTCCTTGACCGAATTGCTACCCATATCATCGATTATCAGGATGAAGGCAAAGTCGTATTCTTTGAAGGTAACTTTACGGAATACGAAGAATGGAAAAAACGGACTCTGGGCGCTGAAGCCTTAGAACCACATCGTATCAAGTATAAGAAAATGACCAAGTAATCGGCCATAAAGTTATGACTATGCTGCCCGCCATTCGGTGGGCAGTATTATTTTCAGGCGGTTATGGACATAACACCGCGTCGCCGACACTCGGAGAAACGGATCGGAGATCATTCCATCAGGCTGATTTTTAACTTGTCCTCAGTGTACGATGTTCGAGATACACGCAATGAGTCGGCAGCCAACAATTGCTGCACCAACTCGACGCAGCGCAGGAAGCGCTCATCATAATCCGCTGATTCCACATGCACATACTCGACATTATTAGCCTGTAGCATTTCTTCCAGCAGATTTTGGAAGGATTTTCGCTCAGTGCTACTGCCCAGGCTGCGTAGGCCATCAGCCACCCACGGGGTATTGTTTTCCAGCAAAATAACCAGATCGAAACGATACTCATCAATCAGCGCCTGCACAAAGGGATGCTCTCGCCCTTCATATTTCTTGCAGAACGCCTGAGTGGTGACAAAATCAGTATCGATAAAGGCCACTTTATTGGCATATTTAACCGCAAAATCGACGTATTGAGCCTGTCCCAGCGCGATTTTGTCGTAATCGGAATATTGCAGCGCCATCTCGTCGCCACCTAAATGGGAAAAGACATAATCCCGCCCGTATTCCCAGGCGCTGGTGGTATTGAAAATGTTGGCCAACTTGTTGACCAACGTCGATTTCCCGCTGGATTCGCCTCCCAGAATAGCCACCGTACGTACGAAAAACGGCTTCACTTCCGTTGGGATATAGTCCCAATAACGGAAAGGATCACGGCGGATTTGACGGCCACTGATCTCCATAAATGAGCGTTGTGGATCGATTAAAATTGTTTCGATACCGAGCTGTTCGCGGTAACGAGGCGCATCCTGACTGTCGCCAGAATAGATAAAGCTCGGCACTATGCCTTTATTTGCCATAAATTCTTTGACGCCGTGACTCCAGACATCCCAACCGTGCGGATAAGGCTCGATTCCGTGCTCATCAAAAGAATGAATGCGAATATTTTTCTGATATTTGAAGGTTTGCAACAACCAGCGTAAACGGTCACTGACCGTTGGCTGCTGTGACATCGAGCTGTTCTCGAACAGTTCCCGATCCCGCGGCTCATCGTGGCAAAGAATGATATGCAGTTCGTCTACTTGGCTACAGGCGCGCTGAATCAAATAGATGTGGCCGGTATGCAGAGGGTAAAATTTACCAAACACCACGCCGACCTTTTTCTCACGGCGAGGAAACTCTAACCCGAGAAAACGGTGCAAGGCTTCAAGTTTTTGCGCACTGGGGCTTTTGATTTTGTCGTTGAGAAGTTGGCTTAAATAACCTTTAGTCATCCCGCTGGCTTCTGCCACTTGTTGTAGCGTGCAGCCTTTTTGCTTAATGGCCATTTTTAAATAATCGAACTGCAACATACTGCCTCCTGTTTAGCACGCTAAACAAAAATACCACAATATGCTGCCTGAACGACACGACTAAATGGCGCTACAGATCGTCTAAAACCGCCAACGCATCCGCCAGTTTCTTGACCCCGAAAACCTGCATATTCGGCAGCGGTTTCTTCGGCATATTGGCATATGGCACTATCGCTCGTTTAAATCCGTGTTTGGCCGCTTCAGAAATACGTTCCTGGCCACTGGGTACTGGACGAATCTCACCCGCCAGCCCCACTTCACCGAATACCACCAAATCCTGCGGCAACGGCCGATCCCGCAGGCTGGATACCAGTGACATTAATAGCGCCAGGTCTGCACTGGTTTCCGTGACCTTAACACCGCCGACCACGTTAACGAAGACATCCTGATCCGACATCTGTAACCCGCCGTGACGATGCAATACCGCCAGCAGGATCGCCAGTCGATTCTGTTCCAGACCAACGGCAACCCGGCGCGGGTTGGACATCATCGAATGATCCACCAGCGCCTGAATCTCTACCAACAGCGGCCGAGTTCCTTCCCACACCACCATCACCGAGCTACCCGAGGTCACTTCATCGCCACGGCTAAGGAAAATAGCCGACGGGTTGCTGACTTCACGCAGGCCTTGTTCGGTCATGGCAAACACGCCCAGCTCATTGACCGCACCAAAACGGTTTTTATGGCTGCGTAACGTCCGAAAACGGGAGTCGCCGTCGCCATCCAACATGACCGAGCAGTCAATACAGTGCTCTAATACTTTCGGCCCAGCCAGCGACCCATCTTTGGTGACATGACCAACCATCACGATAGCGACGCCACGGGTTTTGGCAAAACGCGTCAGATAGGCAGCAGTTTCACGCACCTGAGCCACGCTGCCTGGCGAAGATTGAATATCCGCCATATGCATCACCTGAATGGAGTCGATCACCATCAGTTTTGGCTGTTCCTGTTCGGCAATCAGGCAAATCTGTTCAATACTGGTTTCAGATAACATATTCAAATTGGCGGTCGGCAATCCCAAACGATGGGCACGCATCGCGACCTGTTGCAGTGATTCTTCGCCGGTGACATACAGGGTTTTCATGTTTTCGGACAGCTTGCACAATACTTGTAACAATAGTGTACTTTTCCCGGCACCGGGATTACCACCAATGAGAATGGCACTGCCGGGCACGACGCCACCGCCCAGTACTCGGTCAAACTCAAGAAAACCGGTAGTGAAGCGCGGTAATTCGTCCAAACTGATATCTGATAGTTTCTGTACCCGGCTAATTCCCGCGTCACCCGCATAGCCACCCAGACGATCGTTGCGTGAAGAAGGCGTTGTCGCAGCCAGACGCACTTCGGTAATGGTATTCCAGGCATTACAGGCACTACATTGCCCCTGCCAGCGCGGGTAATCTGCGCCGCACTCATTACAAACAAATGCGCGTTTTGGTGCTTTAGCCACGTTTTTTCCTCAAGGTTACGATTTAATAGTCAATTTAAACAACCATCCCCAAAGTCATTGGCGTTGCAGCTAGGCAAATCCCGATGAGCTTAGATCAGTAAGTGATTCGGGTGCGTGAGAGCCGCTAACAACGCTGTAGCGTCAAGGACGCAGACAACCATCCCCAAAGGCATTGGCGTTACAGCTAGGCAGCAAACGAGCAAATCCCGATGAGCTTACATCAGTAAGTGATTCGGGTGCGTGAGAGCCGCTAACAACGCTGTAGCATCAAGGACGCAGACAACCATCCCCAAAGGCATTGGCGTTACAGCTAGGCAGCAAACGAGCAAATCCCGATGAGCTTACATCAGTAAGTGATTCGGGTGCGTGAGAGCCGCTAACAACGCTGTAGCGTCAAGGACGCAGGGGATTACCGCTCCTCGTGTTTCAAACTGCCACTAAGAATACACAAAACACTCATTAAATCACCATGCCGAATCGCCACTTTGGCTTTGGCGTACACTTTTGGCTTGGCGTGGAACGCTAGGCCCAGGCCTGCGGCTTGTATCATTTTCAGGTCGTTGGCTCCATCACCTATGGCGATCGTTTGCTGGATTGGAATGGACAATTTTTCGGCTAGTTTGATTAGGGTATCTGCTTTATATTGCGCATCGACGATTGGCCCTAGAACTTTGCCGGTGAGTTTGCCATCTCTGATTTCCAGTTCATTGGCTGCTACCGCGACTAAGTGCAGCTTATCTCGCAAATATTCGGCGTAATAGGTGAATCCGCCTGAAGCTATGGCTACGTGCCAATCGAGCGCCTGTAATTTTTGTACTAAAGTGACCAGACCGGGCATCAGCGGCAAGGTATCCCGCACTTGTTTAAGGATATTGGCATCGGCTCCTTTTAAGGCTCCGACCCGCTGGCGCAGGCTGGTAGAGAAATCCAGTTCCCCTTGCATCGCTCGCTCAGTTACGGCGGCCACTTCGTCGCCTACGCCGGCCAACTTGGCGATCTCATCGATACATTCGATTTGAATGGCGGTCGAATCCATATCCATCACCAATAGGCCTGGCGAACGTAAATGGGGAATCGCACCTAATGGAACCACATCCAGCTCGCTTTCATCTGCCAGCGTTTTGATGCGTGGTGTCAGGCTGCCGGCCAGACGAATTACCTGATAATTATCCACACACCAGGCTGAGACAATCACCATCGCTGCGCCCAATCTACGCTGGAAGTCAGTAATTCGTTGTTTATCCAGCTTTTTGCCGTATAACAGCCAACCTGTGTGGCCCGCCCGATAATCCAGCGGCATGACTTCGTCACCACTCAATGAAAGCGGCAAACCCGGCCACTGGTAAATCTCCGCTGGGAGATCGCAATAGGTCAGACTGTTAGACATGAAAAAACTCCTGTAGAAAACCAGACTCGGTAAGGTAAACCCAATAGATTCACCGTAGCGATAAGACAACAACGTGAAAGATGGATCATTATATACCTAATAGCTTTCGCTATTGCGGAAGCGAACAAATGTAAACAAAAACCGCCAACACCTTAGTGCGACGAAAAATGAATCATAATATACCCCATCGTTTTCCCGTTGCAGCAAGATGACAACTGAGCAACGCCTCAGTAGCTTGGTCCGTCAAGTGACTGGGGACCGCAACAGCGCGAAAGATGAAGGGCAAAACGACGCATCAAGCTATCCTATCGCCCTTGCTTCTGGCAACATAAAGTCACCCAAACGCACAAGGATCCCGCATGGCACGGGCTAAATTAAAATTTCGGTTACATCGCACTGCTATCGTATTGATTTGTCTTGCTTTGCTGGTTATTTTGATGCAGGGCGCATCCTATTTCAGTCTCAGCCATCAGTTGGCGCGTTCCGAACAAGTGGAGGAGCTGGCAAAAACGTTGGCGAGACAGGTGGCCTTTAGCTTGTCACCGATAATGGATAGCAATAATGATGATGTAGACAGCCAGAAAGTCGACGAAGTCCTTACGCAATTGACGCAGTCCAGTCGTATATTGGACGCCAGTGTGTATCTCATTGACGGTACTTTGGTGGCGGATTCAGGGGAAAAGGTCAAGGTTCGGGATCGATTAGCATTGGATGGCAAACGCCCCGGTAGCTATTTCAATCATCAGATTGTAGAGATGATTCCCGGCAAAAATGGGCCGAGCGGTTTTTTACGTATGACTTTGGATACTCACGTACTGGCCACCGAATCCAAGCAGGTGGACAATACCACCAACTTACTGCGTTTGATGATCTTGGTGGCACTGGCCGTCGGCATTATTCTGGCTCGCACCTTGTTACAGCACCGCCGCAGCCGCTGGCAGCAATCCCCTTATCTGCTTACCGCGAATACGCCAGTGGAAGAAGACAGTAGTGACAGCGAGGAACCGATATCTGCTGATCGTCCGGCGGAAAAAACCGCCGCAGAGGACAAGAAATAGGTTTAGTTCAGAAGGCCGAGGTTTTACGGCACACCGGATAATGTTTTTGCCAAGGGTGACTCAATAGAGATATCTGGAGTAATCAGTCACGATTAACCAGAGCCGCAGCGAACAATGCGACTCTGGCAAAATAGTTTATGCGGACTCTTTATCGCCCAACAGAACAGATTCCAAAGCAATTTCAATCATATCATTGAAAGTCGTCTGGCGTTCTTCTGCCGTAGTTTGCTCACCGGTACGGATATGGTCGGAAACGGTACAGATAGTCAGCGCTTTCGCACCAAACTCTGCCGCTACGCCGTAGATACCAGCAGCTTCCATTTCTACACCCAAGATGCCGTATTTTTCCATCACGTCGAACATTTGCGGATCTGGCGTATAGAACAAATCAGCGGAGAAAATGTTACCGACGCGAGTAGGAATACCTTTCGCTTTCGCGGCATCGGCTGCGTTACGCACCATATCAAAATCAGCAATAGCGGCATAATCGTGATCTTTGAAACGCATACGGTTCACTTTAGAATCGGTGCAAGCCCCCATACCAATCACTACATCACGCAGTTTTACGTCGTTACGTACCGCACCACAAGAACCTACGCGGATGATTTTCTTCACGCCAAAATCCGTGATCAATTCTTTGGCATAAATTGAGCAGGATGGGATCCCCATACCGTGGCCCATGACAGAGATTTTACGGCCTTTATAAGTCCCGGTGAAACCCAACATGCCACGCACGTTGTTGACTTCACGAACGTCTTGCAGGAATTTCTCTGCGATGAATTTTGCACGCAGCGGGTCGCCTGGCATCAGAACAACGTCAGCAAAATCACCCATTTCAGCATTGATATGTGGCGTAGCCATAATTATCTTCCTTATAAATCAAAAAATTAAAATAATAAATTACTGACCGGAGCGCGCGATGCGATCCGGTATGGGTAATCAAAGCATGGGTTTGCCGTAATCCATCGGTGACAAATCAAAGTATTGGGCCACGGTCTGACCGATATCGGCAAAGGTATCGCGGTGCCCCAGAGAACCCGGTTTTACTTTTGGGCCATAAACCAAAACCGGGATGTGCTCACGGGTATGGTCGCTGCCTGGCCAGGTTGGATCGCAACCGTGGTCGGCGGTAAAGATAATCATGTCGTCATCTTTCACCCGTGCCAGCAATTCTGGCAGGCGGCGGTCGAACAGTTCCAATGCAGCAGCATAACCCGCAACATCACGGCGATGTCCGTAGGAAGAATCAAAATCAACAAAATTGGTGAAGACGATGGTGTTATCACCGGCTTTTTCTATTTCTTGTAGCGTCGCATCAAACAGTGCATCAATGCCCGTAGCTTTGACTTTATGGGTGATACCGACGTTGGCGTAGATATCGGCGATCTTTCCGATAGAAACCACGTTGCCCTGCTTCTCTTCTACCAGTTTTTTCAGCACGGTCGGTGCCGGTGGCTCTACCGCCAAATCGTGGCGGTTGCCAGTGCGCTGGAAGTTGCCTGGCTTGTCACCGAGGAACGGACGAGCGATCACACGACCAATGTTGTAGCCGCCTTCAGTCAGTTCTTCACGCGCTATTTCACACAGTTCATACAAACGATCGAGGCCAAAGGTTTCTTCGTGGCAAGCAATCTGGAATACCGAGTCAGCGGAAGTATAGAAAATCGGCTTACCGGTTTTCATGTGCTCTTCGCCCAGTTGATCCAGAATCACGGTCCCGGAAGAGTGACAGTTGCCCAGATAACCCGGCAAATTGGCGCGTTTAACCAGTTTTTCCAGCAATTCTGGTGGAAAGCTGTTTTCCACGTCGCTGAAATAACCCCAATCAAACAACACAGGAACACCCGCGATTTCCCAGTGACCTGACGGCGTGTCTTTACCGGAAGAAAGCTCGCTAGCATAGCCGTAAGCACCGATGATCTCAGCATTTTTATCCAAACCAACCGGGAAAGTTCCGCAGGATTCTTCCGCTGCTTTACCCAATCCCAGACGGCTCAGGTTAGGCAACGTCAGGGGGCCTTTACGGCCGATATCAGCCTCACCACGGGCGCAGGTTTCAGCAATGTGGCCCAATGTATTGGCACCTTCATCACCAAACTTGTTCGCGTCAGCACTGGCACCGATACCGAATGAGTCTAATACCATAATAAATGTACGTTTCATCATGTTCTCCTGCGTGCATTCACGCTGTGGGTGCAGTACGACCACCTGCCGTACTGCGCCAAATTCGTAATGAATAAATGAAGCTTATTCGATAATCCGACGATAAACCACCGGGGTCTCTTCTGGCGCTTTATCACCCAGCGTCATTGCAGCGCGAACCGCATCGGCTGCCTGCTGCCAATCGTCTTCATTATTGGCATGGATCACAGCCAATGGCCGTTCTTGATCCATTTGATCACCCAGACGCGCCATATCGGTCAGGCCGACACTGTAGTCAATGGGATCGGTGGCACGACGACGACCACCGCCCAGCGCTACCACCGACATCCCTAGCGCTCGGGTATCCATCGCAGTGATAATGCCCGGAGCTTCGGCAAATACCGGCTTACTAAGCATGGCCACTGGCAGGTAACTGTCGTAGCGTTCAATGAAATCAGTCGGGCCTTTCTGTGCCGCAACCATACGACCCAATATTTCGGCCGCTTTGCCGTTATCCAGCACCGCCTGCAATTTGGTGCGCGCATCTGCATCGGAATCCGCCAATCCACCGGAAAGCAGCATTTCGACGCACAACGCCATCGTCACTTCCAGCAAACGTGGATTGCGATATTCGCCAGTCAGGAAACGTACAGCTTCACGCACTTCGACGCCATTACCGGCGCTGGAAGCCAATACCTGATTCATATCTGTCAGCAGCGCCGTCGTTTTGCAACCTGCGCCGTTGGCTACGCCAACAATCGCCTGTGCCAGATCGGCAGACAATTGATAGGTAGGCATAAAGGCACCAGAGCCGACTTTCACGTCCATCACCAACGCATCCAGACCTTCGGCCAGTTTCTTCGCCAGAATGGAGGCGGTAATCAGTGGGATGGAGTCCACGGTCGCCGTGATATCACGGGTGGCGTAGAAACGCTTATCTGCCGGTGCCAATGAACTGGTTTGGCCAATAATCGCCACACCAACGTCCTGAATAATCTGACGGAATGTATGATCATCTGGGAAAATATCAAACCCCGGAATGGCTTCCAGTTTATCCAGGGTGCCACCGGTATGACCAAGGCCACGACCTGAAATCATCGGCACATAACCGCCACAAGCAGCAACCATTGGCCCGAGCATCAGAGAAGTCACATCGCCGACACCACCGGTGGAATGCTTATCCACAATAGGGCCGTTCAGTTTGAGGCTTTTCCAATCCAGTACGGTGCCAGAATCGCGCATCGCCATGGTCAGTGCCACACGTTCAGGCATGCTCATATCATGGAAATAAATGGTCATCGCCAAAGCAGCGATTTGACCTTCGGAAACAACGTTATCGCGAATACCATTGATAAAGAAACGAATTTCCTCTTCGCTCAATGGATGACCGTCGCGCTTTTTACGGATAATTTCTTGTGCCAGAAACAAGGCATCCCCCTGTTTGACCTGAATAGGAAATTGAAAAGGTCATTTAACCCTTTCAGCAATAGCAATACGGCGGGCTTTTGCCCGTCGCCTGTCAATAATGGTTAATAACCGCTGGTTTTGGCGGTGCTTTGATGACCCAAGGTGGTCAATAAGCTGTCCAGCAAACTGGAGGCACCAAAGCGGAAGTGACGAGCATCAGCCCAACCCTCTCCCATGATGTCATCAGCCAGTTTCAGGAACGCCGCCGCATCTTGCGCAGTGCGCACACCGCCTGCAGGCTTAAAGCCAACCTGTTTGCCAACGCCCAAATCATGGATCGTACGAATCATAATGTCCGCACTTTCCAGCGTCGCGTTAACCGGCACTTTCCCAGTTGAGGTTTTGATAAAATCAGCACCGGCTTTAATCGCAATTTCCGATGCTTGACGGATCAAATGCGCTTGTTTCAGTTCACCAGTTTCAATGATCACTTTCAGCAAAACATTGGCTGCCGCACAAGCTTCTTTGCACACTGTTACCAGCTCAAAGCCCACTTTATCGTTACCGGCCATCAACGCACGATAAGGGAAGACCACGTCCACTTCATCTGCGCCGTAGGCGATTGCCGCACGAGTTTCCGCTAATGCGATCTCGATATTGTCATTGCCATGAGGGAAATTGGTCACCGTTGCAATGCGGATATCAGGCGTACCCTGCTCACGCAGCGCTTTGCGGGCTACCGGAATAAAACGAGGATAAATACAGACAGCCGCAGTGTTACCCGCCGGGCTTTTTGCCTGATGGCAAAGATCGATGACTTTCTGATCGGTATCATCTTCATTCAGGGTGGTTAAATCCATCAAACTGAGCGCACGCTTGGCGCTGGCGGTTAAATCGGTCATAAAACTCTCCAACTCTATTTCAGCTTCGGCACTGTGCCAAAACCGAGCATTTATTTATGAACTGACAGTGATTTCCGATGGAAATTCGAGGCCATGTCGTTCAACACGTTGGCGAGCGGACTTGGTTCCTTGAAGATAGCGCCTTTGGGATTGCTCCCGTAGCGGCAACTGAGATCCATCTCACCGCACATAGCTTTTCCGCAAGAAAAGCCAGCTATCTCTATTTGAACATGTAGCGCCCAAATGAGATGTGTTAGTGCTCACATTAATTAACAGTTATTTGTAACAGACTTGGATTATATGTGAATACAGTCACGAAATAACCTGATTTTATCGATGAGTGCAACCTATCTTTATCACTTGCATCAAGAATAGCCTATCCATCGAATGACGCGTGGTACCCGTGACTGATAGGTCCACAAAGAGTGAGGAACAGTATGGCGAGGAAGCGGGCTGGCGAGGTGAAAGAGACACCCCACCAGCTCGGAGATGACAAAATCGCCGGTATTACAGAGCCAGGAAGAAACCGGCGATAGTGGCACTCATCAGGTTAGACAAAGTACCCGCCGCGACAGCTTTCAAGCCGAAACGGGCGATATCATGGCGACGATTCGGTGCCATACTGCCCAAACCACCCAGTAAAATCGCGACGGATGATAGGTTGGCAAAACCGCACAGAGCGAAAGAAATAATCGCTTTGGTATGATCCGAAAGCACCGGCAGGCCAGCAGCGATAACCAGATCATCAGCCTGTAGATATTGGCCGAAGTTCATAAAGGCTACGAATTCGTTGACAATGACTTTCTGACCGATAAAGGAGCCGGCAACCATGGCTTCACTCCACGGCACACCAATCAGGAACGCAATCGGCGAGAAGACCCAGCCAAGAATCAATTCCAGCGACAGTTGCGGATAATCAAACCAACCACCAATGCCCCCCAACATTCCATTCAGTAAAGCAATCAATGCAATGAATGCCAATAACATTGCACCCACGTTCAGCGCCAATTGCATCCCCGCAGCCGCACCGGATGCCGCAGCATCAATAACGTTAGCCGGGCGATCAGCTTCAGGAATTAACTTGGTTGCATCTTCATGGTCATGGGTTTTCTCCGTTTCTGGCACCATCAATTTGGCAAACAGTAAACCACCCGGAGCAGCCATAAAGGACGCCGCAATCAGATATTCCAACGGCACGCCCATTTGCGCATAACCCGCCAACACCGAGCCAGCGACGGATGCCAAGCCACCGCACATGACAGCGAACAGTTCGGATTGAGTCATGGTGGAGATATAGGGACGAACAACCAATGGAGCTTCAGTCTGGCCGACAAAGATATTAGCCGTTGCTGACAGGGATTCGGTACGGGAAGTACCCAGCAGTTTTTGTAAACCGCCACCCAATACACGGATCACCAACTGCATGATGCCAAGGTAGTACAGCACCGCAATCAGAGATGAGAAGAAAACAATAACCGGCAGCACGCGCAGCGCAAACACGAAGCCACCGCCGCCAAAGACTTCAAACATTTTATCGGAAACCAGGCCACCGAAAATAAATGAAATGCCTTCATTACCATAAGCAATAACGTTCGCAACGCCTTCAGACATGCCACCCAAGATGCGGCGGCCAATTGGGACGTATAGCACTAACGCCCCAATACCGATTTGAAGAATAAAGGCACCGACAACGGTGCGGATATTAATTGCTCTAAAGTTGCTGGAGAGCAGAACGGCAATGAATATCAGTACCGCCATCCCGACCAAACTCATGATGGGTTGCATCCGATGATCCCTGTTTGTATGTATTAAAATTAAATATAACGTTATTTGATATGCGATCAGGTCACATACCTCGGTTTGAATGCGGGGGATTATAGCGTTATGGTTTAAATCGCATACAATCCTTGTCACAAATAAACACAAAAAGAAGCAATAAAAAAATTAATTTTGTGAGATTGTTCACATAATAATGATTTGAATTAGTAGTAATAGGACGTTGCCTCACTAAAACCAAGGCATTGCTAAATAATCAGGGCAAATAAAAGCCGCCAACGTAGTGATAGCCTGAAAGATTAAGACGATTAATTATGATGCAGGAGGGAGATTAAACAGGCACAAACTATTGGTATAAAGTTGCTTGGCGATTTCTTCGGCTGATTCTGTTCTCAATTCACATAGGATAGAAAAAATCTCCACCGCTCTTTCTGGTCGGTTTGGTTGCCCCTGAAAACCGGCCAAGGGCATATCTGGCGCATCGGTTTCCAGCACTAGAGCACTCAATGGTAACGCCGCCATCACGTTACGGGTTTTCTGCGCCCGTAGGTAACTGATGGTGCCACCGACGCCAATGTAATAACCCAGTTTGATAAACGCTTGCGCCTGTTCCAGGCTACCGGCAAAACCGTGTACCACGCCCGTTCGCGGTAACGCCGCTTTGCGTAAAGCAGCCGCTAACTGATCGTGAGTGCGTCGGGAATGTAAAATGACCGGTAAATCATGCTTTTTGGCTAATGTAAGTTGCGCCTGTAATAACGTCAACTGATGGGGAAACTGCGGGTTTTCCATATACAGATCCAACCCAATTTCGCCAACCGCCACTACTTTTTCCGATTTTTCTGCCAACAACGCATCCAATTGGATCAGATGCTGCTCCTGATGTTGTTCGATATAAAGCGGATGCAATCCCAACGCAGCGAAGAGTGGTGGATAAGTATTGATCAAGCTCAGTATGCGCTCAAAATATTGAGCACCGACCGCCGGAATAATCAACTGGCGTACATTCGCCTCTGCTGCAGACAACAAACTCGCTGCCTCTGCTCCGCTGAAAGGCGGGAAATCAAAATGGCAGTGCGTGTCGATAAAGCCACTGGTGTGAATTGCAGGCGCTGACATCAGGATTGCTCACCTTTCGACTTTTCCACCTTGCCTGATGCCGTCATCTGGGTGATGACCTTTGCCATTTTCTTCCTGATGTTTGACGGTAAAATCAATCCGCTGGGCATGGGGAGCTGTTTCGGCGGCAGTAGCTTGCCAGACTCGGTAAACAACGGTCCGGCGCTAATAGTGGGTAATGTCTCATCGCGAGCTTTCAGCCAGCGACGGGAGAAAGTGACGTCACTGATTTCATGTAATTGATTATCTTTCGGCAATAGCCAATGGCCTACTGCCGCCAGGAAATAACGGCCACAACGGCGTCCTAGATGATAATCCTGGTTAAGAGAAGCTATCCGACTGCCCAGCGCATTACTGGCCAGAGGCTTCGGTGGGAAAATTTCAAAGATACGTAATTTTCCCGGCGGCTTTTCAATGAATTTCTGAATGCGGTGATAGCTGTGCTCATGCTGCTGCATAATATGTACCATCTGTTGCAGACTGCTTTCACTCAGCCAATGTTCCATCCGCTTAATCCATTGCGGTGTGTAATACATTTGGGACGGTACGGTACGAATCACGACAATCGTATCTGCCCCACGGCGATGGGCTTCTTCCACCGGAATGGCATCGCTGATTCCACCATCCAAATAACTGATCCCGTCCAAATCGACGCCAGAACGATAGAATCCAGGAATAGCACTGGAAGCTTTGATGACCGGCAGCCAGTTTTCTTTAGTCGGTGCAATATAGGTTGGAGTGAAATCATCACTGCGACAAGCACACATTAAAAGCTCGCGACCATCAGACAGATATTTTTCCGCATGATCCAGCGCCAACGGCAGTTGTTCAGAGGTAATAGTGATCAGCCAATCAAGATCAATAAGATGACCACCACGCACAAAACGTAGCGGATTAAAGAAATTGGCGTTGGTGGTATAGCGCGTGATCACGCGGCGGGCATAGCCAGGTTGGCCACAGACAAAAGCTGACAAATTCTGCGCACCGGCAGAAGTTCCAATCATCAGATCAAATGGATTAAAGCGGGCGCGTTGAAACTCATCCAGCACTCCGGCGGTAAAAATCCCCCGTTGACCGCCCCCTTCGCATACCAGCGCCATTTTTCCGGGCTGATAGGGTTTATACGCTAACGGCTCAATATTGCCGAGAGTGATAGGTATTCTGTATCCCACCATCCATCCTCAATGAGTAGCAATAGGCTCCGAGGATACCCTTTCTTGCTCTCTTGCGTCACCATCTTGTCAACACTGAAGACATAATCAATCAAGTAGGCAGTCAGTCATATACCATCACCATCGCGATTAAACCCTCCAGTCCGTGCTCCGGTAAACCGGCTTGTCCATTGGCTAACACTAACCATAGTGATGTCACCCTCGATACCGGCAAAGGTTCAGAATGATCAAGCTATTTGACTAAAGCCGTTTACGTCCGGTAAACAAGCTGATCAGGAAAAGGATGATACCGACGATAAACACGACTTTGGCAGCCCAAGCAGCGGTACCCGCCAAACCACCAAAACCGAGCGCCGCCGCGACCAACGCGATGACCAAGAAAATAATGCCCCAACGAAGCATAAGCCTCTCCTCATATTCGTATTAAAAAAACGGCCTCACAAACGTGCTGGCCGTTGATGACCTATTGACCAAATCCCTTTGGTCACTGAAGTAACGGCTAGCAAGTCAATTTTCTAGTCTTAAATTCTCAAGTCAGACTGACGCACTCGCCAACGGCCAGAAGCAGTGTTAAGGCTTAATATTCAGATCGTTTTTTACACTTTTCACGCCGTCAATACTCTTGGCGATGCTTTCCGCTCGCTCAGACTGCGCTTTATTTTCTACACTACCCGTCAACAAAACCACGCCATCGGTAGTTTCCACGGTAATTTTTCGTGATGGTACGATGTCATCAGCCAGCAGCTTTGCTTTTAATTTACTGGTGGTTGCTGCATCACCGGCATATTCGCTAACCGACTGTGTTTTTTGATCTTTTACATGCAGTTTATCACTGACAGATTTTACGCCTTCCACTTTGCCAGCTATCGCAACCGCACTCTCGGCCACAGCCTGGCTGGATACAAAACCACTAAGAATGACGACACCGTTGTCAGTTTTCACTGAAATATCACCACTATTAATCTTTTTATTTTCAAGCAGCGCACTTTTAACTTTAGCCGTAGTTACGCTCTCATCCATATAGTTATCCACTTTTTTCATGGAGCTATCGATTTTCGCACCGGTGCTGTCAATTGTGCTGGATGCTTTATTAAGTAAAGTGTCTTCAGCCATTACGCTCCCGCCAATTAAAGCAGAACCTAAAACAACAGCCATCACTGAACGGGCAAAAGTAGTGTTTTTCATCGATTTTCCTTTTTGGTGTGAATCCAATCAGTGTCAGATTATTTAGCCACTGCGTTCGTGGCTCACTCAATGGATACTTCACAATAATGGTATCTTCAGTCATCATCCTCCGCCGGCCTGAGACTGATATGGTTAGGCTGGCTACAAAGGTAATGCCAGCCGACGATATGGTCAAAGCCGCTGATTCGGCGTGATGTTTTACGCCTGATGATGACTGAACACCTTAATTAATATAGACCATTAGAAAGGAAAAACAGTAGGAATACGCCTAAAGGGGTAACGATAAAGGATGAGTTAGAAATATCTTCGTTGGGAAAATAATAAATAAAATTAAATAATCGGGGTAATGAATACCCCGATGAGTCAGGCTGACAGCGGAAATTAATGCTCGCGGGTTTTACGGAAAGTCACTTCAGGATAACGTTCTTGAGTAATATTCAAATTCACCATGGTTGGTGCGATATAACTCAGATTATCGCCACCATCCAACGCCAGATTAAGTTCATTTTTACGTTTGAACTCTTCAAATTTCTTCACATCGCTGCATTCAACCCAACGAGCGGTAGAGACGTTAACCGACTCATACACCGCCTCGACGTTGTATTCGCTTTTCAAGCGTGAAGATACCACCTCGAACTGTAGTACCCCGACCGCACCCACGATCAAATCGTTATTGGAGATAGGACGGAATACCTGCACCGCACCTTCTTCCGAAAGCTGAACCAAACCTTTCAATAACTGTTTCTGTCTCAACGGGTCACGCAGACGGATACGACGGAACAATTCAGGTGCAAAGTTCGGAATACCGGTGAACTTCATATCTTCACCCTGAGTGAAGGTATCACCAATCTGGATCGTGCCGTGGTTATGCAAGCCAATGATATCGCCAGCATAAGCCTCTTCCACATGAGAACGGTCACCGGCCATAAAGGTCAACGCATCGGAAATCACCACGTCTTTTTTGGTCCGTACCTGACGCAGTTTCATGCCTTTTTCATAACGGCCAGAAACCACGCGCATAAATGCCACGCGGTCGCGGTGTTTCGGATCCATGTTGGCCTGAATTTTAAACACGAAGCCGGTAAATTTATCTTCCGCAGCCACGACTTCACGGGTATCGGTTTTACGCGGCATCGGTGCTGGAGCCCAAGCAACCAAGCCATCCAGCATGTGATCCACGCCGAAGTTACCCAATGCTGTACCGAAGAATACCGGTGTTAAGTCACCGGACAGAAAAGCCTCATGGTCGAACTCATGAGACGCGCCCTGCACCAGTTCCAGTTCCTGACGGAATTGTTTGGCCAGGTCTTCACCGACCGCCACATCCAGATCTGGATTATTCAAGCCCTTAACAATACGAACTTCCTGAATAGTATGGCCTTTGCCGGTCTGATACAGGTAAGTTTCATCTTTATAAAGGTGATAAACCCCTTTAAACGACTTACCACAGCCAATCGGCCAAGTGATAGGTGAGCAGGCAATTCTCAGCTCACGTTCTACTTCATCCAGCACTTCCATTGGATCGCGAACTTCACGATCCAGTTTGTTCATAAAGGTCAAAATCGGTGTATCGCGCAGACGGGTCACTTCCATCAGCTTACGCGTCCGGTCTTCGACCCCTTTCGCCGCATCGATCACCATCAGACAGCAGTCGACGGCGGTCAAAGTACGGTATGTATCTTCAGAGAAATCTTCATGTCCCGGAGTATCCAGCAGGTTTACCAGACATTCTTTATATGGGAATTGCATCACCGAGGTAGTAATGGAGATACCACGCTGTTTCTCCATTTCCATCCAGTCAGACTTGGCATGCTGGTTGGAACCACGGCCTTTTACCGTACCGGCGGTCTGAATAGCCTGTCCGAACAACAGCACTTTTTCAGTGATGGTAGTCTTACCGGCATCGGGGTGGGAAATAATGGCGAAAGTGCGTCTTTTCGCAACTTCTTGTGCGTATTCACTTGGAGACATAATTAGATATTTCTACTTTAGGCCGTCCTGATCTGGCATCACATCATGGTCATGCGTGATTCAGGAAAGCGAGAATCAGTGTTATAGCGCGATATTTTCCCTGATTTAACCGGGATAGACAATCGCTGAAGATAGCAACGACAGCGAAACCGGCTTTAAGCCAAAGGTAACGCCATCATGATGGCATCTTCGCGCCCATTCGCGCTGGGATAGTAGTTACGCCGCACCGACACTTCATTAAAGCCAAGGCTGTCATACAGCGCGATGGCGCGGGCGTTTGAGGCTCTGACTTCCAGCCAGAGAGTGACGACATCACGCGTCTCCAACTGTTCAATCAGGTGTTCTAGCAGCAAGCGACCATAACCCTGACGTTGATGCTGCGGAGCAATGGCGATATTAAACAACGTAGCTTCGTCTAATACAATTTGTGTAATAGCAAAGCCAGCCATTTGCTGATCGACCGTCAGCTTATAGTTGAGGTAACGTTCGCCCTGATTACTGGCCAGGGTCTTTTCCGTCCACGGAAAATCGTGGCTGGCTTGCTCAATCTGAAACGCGGTGGCCAGATCGACCGGTGTCAGGATAGAAATCTGCTTCATGGTGACAAATCTGCTGCCAAAGTGCGCGCTTTGCGCCCGCATCTTGATAAAGCTCGGCCAGCGCCGGGCTGTGTAATTGGGTACCGGCCAGCGCAAGTGGCTCGCTGATACCTAATCGCCAACTGTTACACTGCGTATCTTCCGGCAACATCGCCACCTGATCCGGCGTTAGGCTATATACCTGAGCCGTGCTCAGGCCAAGGCTGTGCAGAATATCACACAACAACGGATCGTCCTGAGCGGGGAGCGTTTGCGCCACAATAAGCAGGCGAATATCCTCGGGTAAACTTACTGCAATTTCGCCCTGCAATACGGCTGGACGGCGTAGCGTCCACTGCGTAATGCCAAGCTGTTGCAATAGCCAGTCTCGTCTTGATGCCATGCTATTTCCTGTCAAGATACCCGTGTTTCGGCGCTATGCTAGCAAACACATCGAATATGCGCCAACAAACCTCTATAATCCCCGATCATATTATTAAGGAGCCAACGACTGATGTCCGCATTAACCCCAGCCAGTGAAGTGATGCTGCGCCATAGTGATGAGTTTATTCAACGCCGCGTGATCTTTGCCGGCGACTTACAGGACGCGTTACCGGCGCAGTTTGAAGCCGCCGAGGTGCGTGTTCACACTAACCAATATCACCACTGGCAATTACTGAGCAATACGCTGGAAGACAATGTTCAATTCGGTCTGCTGGCTGATGCCGATTTTCTGGCGCAATGTGACACGCTGATTTACTACTGGCCAAAAAGCAAGCAGGAAGCTCAGTTCCAACTGGCTAATCTGTTATCTATTTTGCCTACCGGCACCGATATTTTCATTGTGGGTGAAAACCGCTGTGGCGTGCGTAGTGCAGAAGAAATGCTGGCCAAATTCGTGACATTGAACAAAATTGACAGTGCTCGTCGCTGCGGTTTATATCATGGACGTTTGGATAAACAGCCGGAATTCGATGCCGATGCTTGGTGGCACAGCTATCAAATCGGTGAGGTCACGGTGAAAACCTTGCCAGGTGTATTCAGCAAAGATGCTCTGGATTCAGGCAGCTACCTGTTATTGTCTACCTTCAATGAGCCGTTTAAAGGCCGGGTACTGGATGTCGGCTGCGGTGCAGGCGTTCTGGCCTCAGTGTTGGCCAAACAGTCACCGAAAATCAAGTGGACATTGAGCGATGTTAGCGCAGCGGCCATTGATGCTAGCCGTGCAACGCTGGCAGCCAATGATATTGAAGCCGAAGTCATCGCCAGCAACGTTTACTCTGATATTCAGGGCCGTTTCGATATGATCATTTCCAACCCGCCGTTCCACGACGGGCTACAAACCAGCTTCCACGCCGCAGAAATGTTAATTCGTGGCGCAACCGGCCATCTACATGTGGGGGGGAAGCTGCGTATTGTAGCCAACTCCTTCTTGCCGTACCCGGCGCTGCTGGATGCGGCTTTTGGCAGCCATGAAGTTCTGGCCCAGAATGGTCGTTTCAAGGTCTATCAGGCTACGGTTGGTCGCGCACCTCGGGCAAAAACCAAGCGTTAAATCTGGACGCTGAAATGTGTCTTGAAAACCGCGCAGTGAGATTCAATCTCACTGCGCGGAATCAAACGACTTAAACATGTTGATACCGCGATCGGCTTATGACCAAACGCTGTACGAGTCTATCGAATCTATCGAGGATGAATAGCAGCGCTTACCTTCAGGATTGTTATCACCACGCCCCACTCTTCTGTCAACCAATATGGCCGGAAAACCAAATATCTCAATGAATCCGCACAATCAAAGCGGATACGCTGTTTTTTACAGCAACCGTCCCGATAAAGGGAAATAAGTATTGACCTGCACAGGAAAATCTCTAGAATTCGCCTCCGTGGTTGCATCACAAAAGTGATGAACAGGTACGCGATGGTGGCGGAATTGGTAGACGCGCTAGCTTCAGGTGTTAGTGTTCTTACGGACGTGAGGGTTCAAGTCCCTCCCTTCGCACCAAACAATCACAAGATTTATGTTACACAGCACATGCGATGGTGGCGGAATTGGTAGACGCGCTAGCTTCAGGTGTTAGTGTTCTTACGGACGTGAGGGTTCAAGTCCCTCCCTTCGCACCAAGCTGGTGACATAAATCAAAGCAGTAAAATCAGATGTGCGATGGTGGCGGAATTGGTAGACGCGCTAGCTTCAGGTGTTAGTGTCCTTACGGACGTGAGGGTTCAAGTCCCTCCCTTCGCACCACACTGATGACTCTTTGAGTCGCCCTCGTTTTACCGCTTTTCAGTCTATCCCCAAATCGTTTCGTTTGTTTTTGATACTCCCCCGATATTCTCCGCTCAAACTTATTTTGTTCAAAAAATCATACCGCTCAATTAATATCCATATGCATCAAAATAGCCATAACGCCACCCGCCATTGCCAAACAGGCTGGAAGCAGCAAAAAGTGCCGCAAACGCCGATGGTACAACATAAGCAAAGTGACCAACATCGCCACTACAATGATGCCCCGCAGCTCAGTCATGCTAAAACTACTCCAGCCTAGCAAAGGTAAACATGCACTGAGTAGCAATGCCCCCCATCCACTGGCAATTCGACGCAGTAAGTAGTCATTCAGCCACCACGAACGACAGGCTGCCATTGTCGCTGCAAACATGATAACGCCCACACCAAGTGATAATGATAACCAATATCATATAGTATTCTATAGCCAAGTGCATCATTTTGCTTAGTCAGTCGACATCATGATGACATGCCGATCCAAAGATGGTAATTTTGTGTTTAAGAAAAATCTTAAAAAGATTTAAATAATAATAATTTCAAATTAAAACTATTTATCGTGTGTCCTAAAATTTGGGTCGCGAAGTTATTATCTGTTTATCTGCTGACAGCACTACATACACAGAGTGAATCAAATATGAACGGCCATTCCTACGAACAGTTATTAAAAAGTAAGCATCGGCTTTCTTTACTCCTTTTTTTATTTTTAAATGCGTCTTCATCTATTTTCAATATGTTATTACCGGCACATAATACGCCGAAATTGACTATCCCTGTGGTAATGATTGCTATCATCAGTATTGTTGGCTTACTTTATATTGCCTTTTTCCCAAAGAATCATGCAATTAAACTGAATTTATTCGCATTCTTTTTTGGCATCTTATGGGCATGGCAAGTCACTTTAAAATATGAATATTTAGGTCGGGATGAAAATAATTTCTTATTAATTAGTCTGTTTACTATTTTCTTTATCAGCACTATTGCGTTATCAGATAATTTTATTGCCTTTTGTCTACACTCTGCACCGGCTGCCATCGCAGTGATTGTGCTCGACGATTTCCAGAATATTTTCCGTATCATATTCACGATTATGCTGCCGTTAATCGGCTTCTGCCTGCATCATCTAATGCTGCGACGCAGTGATGAATTCACCCGAAAACTGGTTGATCATCTTTACGATGAACGAGAAAAATTTAGTGATTTAAGTATGATAGATCCACTAACCGGGTTGTATAACCGCCGTGGGCTGGAAAATAGACTGGGGATGTTACTGGCACAATCACCGGGTAATCATTATGTTTTGCTACTCGATATCGACCATTTCAAGGCCTATAACGATAATTATGGCCACACCATGGGCGATCAAGCGTTGGTTCGCGTTGCAGCAGCCATCCGTGACGCAGTACGCTCCCGCGATATCGTGGTACGTTACGGTGGTGAAGAGTTCTTGGTACTGCTTACCCACGTCAGTGAGGAATATGCTTCTCAATTGGCTGAAAGAGTACGTCAGCGCGTATTAGGCTTTGATATTCCTCATGTATTCAATCATAAAGTATCAACTACCGTGACACTAAGCGCAGGAATATCACCACTACACCCCACTGATTTAGGTGCTTCATTGAAAGCAGCTGATGAAGCGCTTTATCAGGCGAAGAAGAATGGACGAAATAAGGTGGAGTTTGCCAGTGATACCCTTGCCAGTGATACCCTTACCAACGCCGAATCCGTCCATTAACTCATGACATTGAAAGCAATAACCGGTCTACCGAGTCATTCCTTTTTTTGCCCACTCTATATCCTGGCGTAATACTCGGATATTATTTTTCCCCACCACTTTGGTATAAAAATATTTATTTCCTTGAGCTGGCGAACAGGGCAATATATTAATCATGAACTGAGTTATTCCGCTGCACTTCTCTATTTTTGATAAATTTCTCTATTTTGGATAAATAGTCAAAATCGCTTGGTATCAAGCACATAGCCGAACGAAATTTTAGCCCTGTTTGATGACATCTGAACTTGCCAGCGTGTCGAAAGACTCAGCATGCTGCTCGTCGAAACTCCGCTGGGAAAATTTACTGGCGACATCCTGGTACCAAAACCTTCCTGCTCGATAATCTGTCATTTATTTCGCCAAAACTGATCCACATTAGGCTAAAGCCGCATTTGCCTGCAACTTCACAGCAATATGCGCAATAATCGGCGTTAATAGCATTCCTCTTCACCCTTGTGAGGTAAATATATTTTGGCGTCAAAATCGTCCCTAGCCGTTGCTGAAGTCTTTCCTGTTTCCAAACTATTAACTATCACGCCAGCATTGCAAGATTCCTGGCAACGCTGTCATAAACTGATGCAGCCCGCCATTTGGCGGACGCCTCACCGGGCGGTGGGTACAACGTTCAAATCCATTTGTCAGCGTAAAAACGATCTTTTGGTCTTGGGACAGGCGGCGCTGGAAGATGCTTATGAGTATATGGAATCCCGTGAATGTAGCCTGCTGATTCTGGACGAAAGCGGCTGTACGCTATGGCAATGCGGTCATGCAAAAACGCTTAACCAATTGACACAATTAGGCTTTGCCGAAGGCAGCTATTGGGCCGAAGGACTGATTGGAACCAATGCGCCAGCATTGGCTATTGCCGAAGGTAACCCTACGCAGGTCAGCGGGTTGCAACATTTCAAACAGGCACTACATCCGTGGCATTTCTGTGCAACGCCGGTATATGACAACAGTGGGCGGCAACGAGCCGTCATTGTGCTGGGCTGCCTGTTAACGGAAAAAGCCGCCAGTGATTTACCGCTGACATTGGCCATTGCACGGGAAATAGGTAACTCTCTGCATACCGATAGTTTGCTGGCTGAAACCAACCGCCATTTGAATGAGTTGAATGCCCTACTGGATGGCATGGAAGATGGCGTACTTGCCTGGGATCAGCGGGGCTGTTTACAATATCTCAATCGGCGCGCCGCCACGATTTTACGATTGGATGAAGCGAATAGTCTGGGAAAACCGGTCAGCCAATTATTAACCTTACCTGCCCTGCTCACCCACGCGATTCATCAACGTAGTCCACTTAGCCATGTGGAAGTGACGTTTGAGAGCCAACAGCATTTTATTCCGGCATTGTTAACGCTGAAACCGATCCCCGACGGTGACCGCTGCGGTTTCATCGCCTTGCTGCATCCGCAGGAGCTACTGCGCAAAATGGTACACAATCAGTTAGGACGTGCCAGCCACACCTTCGATGAGATGCCAATGGGTTCGCTGGAGATACGCCGTTTAGTCCGTTACGGCAAACAAGCAGCCAAAGGGCAACATCCTATTTTGCTGCACGGCGAGGAAGGCGTCGGCAAACAGCGGCTCGGGCAAGCTATTCACAATGCCAGCGAGCGAGCCAATGGCCCTTATATTGCATTAAATTGTCAGGCTTTATCGCAAAGTGTCATGGCACAAGAATTTCTCGGCAGTGATGCCAGCGAAGGCGAAGCTGGGCAGCCGAGTAAATTCGAACTGGCCAATGGTGGAACCCTGTATTTGGAGCAGGTGGAGTATCTGTCGCCGGAGATGCAATCCGCCCTGTTGCAGATCGTCAAAACCGGCATGTTAATGCGGGTAAATTCCAATCGGGTGATTCCCGTAGATGTACGTATTATCGCTGCTACCGGCGCAGATTTGCCGCTATTGGTAAAACAAGGGCGCTTTCGCCGCCAACTATTCTATACCCTGCAATCCTTTGAACTGCATATTCCACCACTGCGCCAGCGCCAGCAGGATATCCCCTTATTGGTACAACATAGCCTGAACGGTCTGGGGCAACATTTTCACTGCCAGTACCAGACCGATGAAGATGTCACCCGCCAGTTAAACCAATACCCGTGGCCAGGTAACGATCAAGAACTGAAAAGTGTCGTTGAACGTGCCGCCATGTCATGCCGCCATAACCGAATTCGCTTAAACGATCTGCCGGAACATTTGCTCGGGGAAAGATTATTACTGGAGCCGGATGCTCCGCAGCCACAGCCGGTTTTATCCCTATTAGAACTGGAGCGGCAGGCGATTATCCGCGCGGCGTTGGTATGCCAGGGACAACTTCACGAAATGGCGATATTGCTGGGTATTGGGCGCACCACCTTATGGCGGAAGATCAAACGGTATCGGCTGGATATTAGCCAGTTTAAAGGTGGAGAGGTAGTTTAGGATGCGATAAAAAGGAGCCAGATAAGGCTCCCTATCGAGATAGCGTCAGATTGACTACACTTTGATACGCAGCACACCACTGACGGTATCCAACTCACCCAGCATGCCATTATGAGTCACATCCAAACATCCGCTGACACCCACCGCCATCGGAATAGCCAGAGCACGAGATAAAATGGCGCTGTGGGACAACATGCTGCCATGACTTAAACAGATTCCTTTCACATCATGGCGATTCAAGCTGGCTAATGCCGATGGCATCAGTTCTTTAGCCAGCAATAACACGCCACCTTCAATCTGAAGAGATGCCACAGGTAAACCGGTTAAATATCCCAGTACGCGATTAAGAATGTCACGGATATCCAGCTCCCTGACTCGCAGATATTCATCATCCAATGCCAGATAATCCGCAGCTATGGCCATTAATTCACTTTGCAAAGCGGACTCCGCACACACTCGTTCACTGGCAATGCGTTGTTCCACGGCCTGCTGGAGCTCTTCGTCACCAATCAGCAAAGCATGAGCGCTAAAGATGGCGCCCAGTTCATCCCCAACCGTTGCGGCAACCTGCGCTGCCAATCCCTCTAAATCCGCCACTGTCCGCAGTAATGCTTGTTGCAAACGTTGCTGCTCGGTCAGTACCTGATCGAGACTAATGGTTCGTGGAATAAAGGCCGTCATGGCTGGCAGCCCGTGCATTATCGGGCCACGCACGGTTCCGGTCGGCACCATGACACCAGCCAGTTCACGCTTATCTTCCTCTGCAACCGACTCACCGAAATGTTGCTGGGCAAGTTGGCTAAAGGCCGCCAATACCTGTTCAGCCTGGATCCCACTGGCCAGCAAACGAATCGTATCGCCTTTACGTACCTGCAAAATAGCCAGTTGATTCAAGCTACGAGGATTAACGCACTGGCCATTTTTCTCCAGCAATAACTCCGCATCAAAGGGAGCTAACGTCTCGACCAGTTTGGCCGCCGGACGGACATGAAGACCATTGGGATTCTGCACCAGCCAACTGACGCTTTTGGCATCCATACCCAGCGCTGGCGTGCTGCCCGTGGTTTCCTGCTCCGTCTCTTCGCCCAGTTGGTTGATCTTCGCCGCCAATGCACCCATGGCTTCGGCGCGAACCTGTTGCAACGATGCCCCCGCTGATGCTGCCACTACCGCAGCCAGCGTTCCTTCTACCAGCGGTGCAGCGCACAACGACACATGGGTCGCCATCTCTGGATCCAGTAACTCCAACGCGGTTTCAGCACTTAATACCGCACTACCCAAATCCATTAATACCAATACGCCAGTTGGATCATAAACCGATTCAATAGCACTCATCACTTTAATGGCATCAGTGCCGATGGGATGATCCACATCGTCCACCCCGGCGGCGAGAGCCAATTGGCACCCGCCCTGCGCCATTTGCTGCGCCAGCTCGGCAACACCCTGAGCCAGTAACGCACTGTGGGAAACTACCACGATATTGACCATCTTTCCTCCTGGAATCTGATTCTGCACGACGCTGGTCACCGCAGTCCGATCACGATGCAATTAATGGCTGGCCACCTGTAATAGTGCCTGCATCATTAACATTGCCGAAGTTGCTCCGGGATCTTGATGGCCAATACTGCGTTCACCAAGATAGCTGGCGCGACCTTTGCGTGCCTGCATGGTAATGGTGCTGGCTAGCGCCTGCTGCGAACGTTCGAACGTTTGCTGTAACGCATCCACCACCGATAACTCCTGTCGATTGGCTTGTTCAAGCTGATCCACTACCGCCCACCAAACATCGCACATGGTTTTATCGCCGGGTTCAGCCTTACCGCGCATCACCACACCTTCCACACCGTCTTTAAACATCAGGCACAAGGCGGGTAGATCGAGAGTTTGTTTGGCATTGGTGCTTTGCGCCGCACGGATAAAGAAAGTCCCAAATAATGGGCCGCTGGCCCCACCAACACTGGACAACAGTGTCATGCCGGTATTTTTCAGGATGAAACCAATATCTTTGTCCGCCACTGAAGGTAACTTCTCCAGCACCTTGTTAAAACCACGGTTCATGTTCAGACCGTGGTCTCCGTCACCAATCTCGGTATCCAGTTGGGTAAGAAAATCCCGTTGCTGGGTAAAAACCTCAGCGCAGAGTTGCAGCCAATTGACGATATCTTGTTTGGTTAATCCCATTGTTTTCTCCGACATTTAGCAACCCCAACGCAGCGCCGGGGTATTGACTGGTGCATCCCACAGTTCCAGTAATTCGTCATCCACTTTCAGGACGGTGATCGACATACCCTGCATATCCAGTGAGGTGCAGTAAGAGCCAATCAGTTTACGTTCAATTTTCAGGCCGAATTTCTCGCAAAGCCCGGCTAAACGGTGCCAGACACCATAAAGCTCGGAGAGCGGTGTCGCCCCCAGATTATTTACCAGCACCACCACTCGATCGCCAGCGGCCAGGGGTTGTTTACTCTGGCGGGTTTCCTGCCAGTCGCCCAATTGACGATCCCAATGGCGCAGCGTGCGTTGGTATTTTCCGTGGTCGAGCAGCGTTTGGAACATAGCATCAACAGTCGTATCCAGTGAAACAAACGGACGGCGTTCAATACCTGGCTCACCGTGAATACCCACGCCGAATTCCATTTCATTTTCTGCCAGAATAAAGGACGGTTTACCCGCCGCCGGTACCGTACAAGCCCCCAATGCAATCCCAATGGAATGACCCTGATTATTGATTTTTTGACCCAGCGCCACGCATTCATCCAGTGAATCACCACGTTCGGTGGCTGCGCCCAGTAATTTTTCAATCAGTACGGTATTGGCAACCCCGCGGCGACCTGCGGTATACAGGCTGTCTTTGACGGCCACATCATCATCAATGACCAACGTGGCAACGGCAGTGCCTTCGCTGTGAAGCAACTCGGCGGCAGTTTCAAAGTTGAGGATGTCACCGGTGTAGTTTTTAATCAGCATCAACACGCCTTCGCCGCCGTCGATAGCCTGTCCGCATTCGAACATTTGATCCGGCGTCGGTGAGGTGAAAATTTCACCGGGGCAGGCACCGTCCAGCATCCCTACGCCAATAAAGCCGCAGTGCATGGGTTCATGGCCGCTGCCACCACCAGACATCAACGCCACCTTGCCTTTAATCGGCGCATCCTGGCGGGTGACAAATAGTGGTTCCTGATGCAAGTTCAGCTCTGGATGAGCATCCACTAAACCTTGAATCTGTTCCTGTAAAACACTTTCAACGCTATTAATGAGTTTTTTCATGCTGCACTCCGTACAGAGGCTGGGTTATAAAGGGTGGCATCCACAACCGGGTGACCGACTGGCAACCCGGTTCGTATCACAAAAAATCAGCTTAGTTGAGGAAAGCCCGTCCCAGACTATCAGCCACCAGAATCGCTGCGTACACACTGTCTGCCGTAACGGCAAATGGCATATTGTGGATGGTTTCGCCTTCGGCAACGCTGGCTTCGGCAACGGCACGGATTTTCTTCTCAATATCTTGGTGAACGCCCATTTCCCCCAGCGTAATCGGTAAACCCAACTGCTGGCAGAAATCAAGAACCGTATTGATTTGCTCCATGCTGCTATTTTGCAGCACTAATTGAGCCAAAGTCCCGAAGGCCACTTTTTCGCCGTGATATAAATGATGACACTCTTCCAGCACGGTGAAACCATTATGGATCGCGTGAGCGGCGGCCAGACCGCTACTTTCGAAACCAATGCCGCTCAGATAAGTATTAGCTTCAATGATACGTTCCACCGCTTCAGTCACCACACCCGCTTCCACGGCCAGTTTGGCTTTGTAGCCTTCTTCTAGCAGCGTTTCATAACACAAGCGCGCCAGCGTTACCGCCGCCAAGGTTGATGCGCCGCCAGCCATGCTGATCGCTTTGGCATCAAAACAAGCTTGGGCTTCAAAATAGGTAGAAAGCGCGTCACCCATACCGGACACCAACAAACGCACCGGTGCTTTGGCAATAATGGCGCTGTCCATCAGCACGATATCCGGGTTTTTCGGGTAAATCAGATACTCGGCAAATTCCCCTTCTTCGGTATAAATCACCGACAGTGCACTGGTCGGCGCATCCGTTGAGGCAATCGTTGGTACCACAACCACTGGAATATGTTGGTAATGGGCAATGGCTTTTGCCGTATCCAGCGTTTTACCACCGCCGATACCGATCACACCGTTACAGCTGTGTTTTTTCAGCTCTACGGTCAGACGCTCAATTTCATGACGTGAACATTCACCGTGGAACTGGCTGAAATGGTGCTTGATATCGCTGGTCTGTAAACTGCTACCAACGGTATCCGCAGTCAACTTCATGACAAAGTCATCAGCAATGACGAAATAATTATTTGCCAATAGCTTAGCGAACTTACCAATAGACTGGAGTGCGTTAGCGCCTTGTATATATTTAGACGGAGATTGAATGACTTTAAGCATATCTGACTCCTGAAGTGTAAATGTATTTTAAAAGGTGACGTCTCGGATTCGCCGATGGCAGGAGACGGTTTGACTTTGGCTAAAACCACTATAAGGCGAGAAAAACAACTTAGTTATCAATGAATGAAATGTTTCAATATGGAACATAGAAAAGAAAATAGCGTTTCGTTATGAAACAATAGGAAGCACTAACTGAGGCAAGAAGAGAGCTGGCGCACAAGCTGGAAAGTTGCGCAACTGCGGAAAAATGCTTTTTAACGGGTGTTTTTCTAATACGCGAAAAAAAACCGCCCAACTAAAGTGACTGGACGGTTTTTCAGTAAAAAAGATAAATTATTCGTTAACTGGCTGTGGTTTAGGTTCTGGATTCATACAACTGTAAATCACTGGCAACACCAGTAAAGTCAGTACCGTAGCGAAGCCCAGACCGAACATAATGACCACCGCCATGCTCTGGAAGAAGGCATCACTCAACAGCGGTGCCAACCCCAAAACCGTTGTAAAGGCGGTGAGCATGATCGGCCGTAAACGGGCCGTGGAGGCTTCGATAATCGCCTCTCGCAGCGGTTTTTCCTGCCGCTGTAAGCTGATCTCTTCTACCAACACGATACCATTACGGATCAACATACCGCTGAGGCTTAACAGACCCAACAACGCCATGAAACCAAACGGAATTCCCGTCAACAGGAAACCAACGGTCACGCCAATTAGTGCCAGCGGTACTGTCAGCCAAATCGCCAAAGCGTTACGAACCGAGCTGAACATCAGCACCGTCACCACAAACATGATAATGAAAGCAACCGGCAAACTGGTGAAGATTCCCTGCTGTGCTTCTTTGGTACTTTCATAATCGCCGCCCCACTCCAATTGATAACCTTGCGGCAGTTTGATCGCTTCGATACTCGGTTTGATCCGCTGCAACAGTTCGGCTGAAGTTTCGCCACCCAGGGATGTCGGATCGGTTTGCACCGTCAGCGTGCGCTTACGATCCAGTCGCATAATCAGCGGATCTTCCCATTCGGTTTCGAAACTGGTGACTACATTATCAATCGGAATGAATGCCTGACGAGCCTGGCTCCATACCATCACATCATTCAATCTTTCAGCATTCAGTCGCTCAGCGTCTGGCGTACGTAGCACTATCGGCATTAGACGCGTCCCATCACGATACAGACCGACAGGTAAACCACCGAAACTCATGCGCAAGGTGTTGTCCACTTCGCGCTTATCCACACCCAGTTCGCGACCCAGATAGTCCGAGAACTGTGGACGAATCATTTTGCTGCGATCCTGCCAATCGTGACGTGCGCCATCGGCCAAAGGATCGGCCACAATCAATTTTTCGGCCTCGTTCGCCAGAGAACGTAATACATCAGGATCTGGTCCGTTAAAGCGCGCTTCTATCGAACTGTTATTCGATGGCCCAAACATAATACGTTTCAGCCGCACATTGACCTGCGGATACTCATCCTGAATAAACTGTTCGATTTCGTCGATCAATCCGGGGATACGATCCAGTCGATCGGTGCGTACCATAATTTGCGCATAGTTGGCATATTGGCGCTCGGCATTGTAGGTCAGCATAAAGCGCATTGCGCCCTGGCCAATAGTGCCGACAGTATCGGTAACGCCTTTCTGCTGTTTAATATGCTTTTCGATTTCTGCCGTGACGCTTTCGGTATAACCAATATCGGTACCGTAAGGCAGCCAGACATCAACAAAGAAAATCGGTGTATTCGATGCAGGGAAGAAACTCTGGCGTACGCCACTAAAGCCATAGATTGACGCCACCAACAGCCCGCTCAATATGACCAATGTTATGCTGCGGTGCTGTAACAGTTGGTTCAGCACCCGCCGATAGTTGCGGAACAGCCAACCGTCATACGGTTGTTTAACCGGCTGATTTTCATCCACGGGAGGAATTTTCTGATTCTGAAATGCCCACTTTGCAAACACTGGCGTTAACGTCAGTGCCGTGAACCAACTCAGCATCAGTGAAATCATCAGTACTTCAAATAGTGAACGACAATATTCACCAGTAGCATCATTGGATAGACCGATTGGCGCAAAGGCCAGAATCGCAATAATGGTTGCCCCTAACAGCGGTAGCATTGAACGTTTCACTACATTGCTGATAGCCGAGAGGATATTTTCTCCGCGCTGACGCCCTACCAGTACACCTTCAACCACGACAATGGCGTTATCCACCAACATACTGAGAGCAATGATCAACGCACCCAAAGAGATACGCTGTAGCTCAATATTAAACAGCCACATGATCAGTAATGTTCCCAGCACGTTCAATGCCAGAGAAATCGCGATCACAATGCCGCTGCGCGCGCCCATAAAGATCAACAAAGTGACAATGACGATCAACAGGGCCAGCAGGAAATTAAGGATAAAACCGTTTACCGCCCCTTCCACTTCATGGGATTGATCGTAGAAAATACTGATGTGCATGCCCGATGGTCGGTCAGGCTCAAGCTGTGCCAGACGAGCCTTGACGGCTTCACCGACCGTAACCACATTGACATTGGGTGCAAAAGAAATCCCCACGCCTAAAGCGGGTTGGCCATTAGAACGGTAAATATTGGTTGGAGAATGGGAAACACCTTGCCTTACCGTGGCGATATCACGCAGATAAACGCTTTTCGGGCTGCCCGGCTCGCTAATCAATAAGTTGCCTAACTCCTGCACATTATTAAATTCACCGGTCGGATGCAGGCGGATCGACTCGCTGCCAACCAAAAGTTGCCCTGAGTTGGAAACCACATTTTGGCGACTCAGCAAATCCGCCAGATGCTGCGGGATAATACCGGCGGCGGTCATTTGCGCCCGTGAAATATCAACCTGGA
This sequence comes from Yersinia ruckeri ATCC 29473, assembly GCF_000754815.1. Classification (GTDB taxonomy): domain Bacteria; phylum Pseudomonadota; class Gammaproteobacteria; order Enterobacterales; family Enterobacteriaceae; genus Yersinia; species Yersinia ruckeri. The sequence goes on along the minus strand of NZ_KN150747.1, from coordinate 1,236,566 downwards.
TCTCTTCCGGTAAAATACCGGCGATACCCACTTTGCCAACGCCGTTAACCAGCACCAGCTCACGTCGTAACTGCTCGGCAAAATTACGCAAATCCTGGTTGGTATAACCCTCTCCTGATAGGGAGAAGAAGAAACCATACACATCGCCAAAATCATCATTCACCAGCGGAGTTCCCGCTCCCGGCGGCAAACGGGCACTGTTATCGCTGATTTTTCTCCGTAATTCATCCCAAATTTGCGGTAACTCGTTCGGCCCATATTGCGAACCGACGTTAATGGTAATTTGCGATAAACCAGCACTGGAAATCGACCTTACATCATCAACATATGACAATTCCTGAATGGCATTTTCCAGCGGAAGAGTCACTTCCTCTTCCACCTGTTGTGCCGATGCCCCTTCATAACGGGTCACGACTACGGCAGTTTTAATGGTAAACGCCGGATCTTCCAAGCGACCAATATTGAGATAGGCGATCAACCCGCCGATTCCCAACAACAGAATCGTTAGCCAGATTCGCGTATTATTGTTGATGAAATTATCCGTTAGCTTCATTACAGACCCCGCTCACGGACCCACGCCCGCACCAGTTGCTGTGGACGAAGTTCACTGGTACCAGCAGCAACAATCTGTTCGCCATCGGCCAGCCCGGAAGTGATCAGAATGCCATTCGCCGTCAGTTGCCCCACCTGCACTTTGCGTTCTTCAACGTGAAGTTGGCCCTTATCCTCTTTGACTACCCAGACCCGTGCATCATTCAACTGGCTGCTATCAGGGTTAAATACTGCTTCAACGGGCACGATAATGGACGGATGCGCTGAACCGGTCAGTTTATTGGTATTGATACGCACACTGCCACTGATACCAGACAATAGCGGTAAATCGGGAGGACGCTTCATGGTCAGCGTCACCTGGAACGTCATAGAACCGGCGCTGGTACTGGTGGTGTGTTCTTTATACTGGGCAACGAATTCGCGGTCTGGCAAGTGATTTAAGCGAACCATCGGGTGATAATCCTTGTTGCCGATATCCAGCGCAGTAAACAAACGTTCCGGTACGCTGAACACCACATCCAGTGAGTCCAACGCACTCAAAGTAGCCACCACTTGCCCCGGAGCCATCACCTGATGGTTCCGCACCGCAACGTTGGCGATGACGCCATCAAAAGGCGCGGTAATGGTTCCATCGCTCAATTCTTTTCTGGCGATATCCAGTGCCGCCTGAGCTGATTCAAGTTCAGCTCGACGAATATCCAACTCAGCACGGGAAATGGCATTTCGGCCCTGTAACGTGTTAAAACGATTGAATTGATCGCGGGCAAGATTAAAGGTCGATTGACGATCACGCACTCTCAACGTCAGATCGGTGGTATTCAACATCGCAATGTTTTGACCCTTTTTAACCCGCTCGCCTTCACGCACTAACAGTTGTTGTAGCTGCCCAGAGCGTTTAAACGACAGTTGAGTTTCATCACCGGCCTGCAAGCGGGCAGGGAAATAACGCACGCCATTTTGGCCGCTGTCTTCAACCGTAAATATTTTTACCGGACGCACGCTTTCAACAACTTCTGGCGTTGGCTTATCACAAGCAGTAAGCAGCAAAGTTATCAGCAGGGTAACTACAGTTTTTATCTTCACTATAATATCTCATCAAATCAAGTGGTTGAGTTGTAATTGCGCAACAACGGTTGAAACGCACCAGCAAAGAATCAGCTTAAAAAGTGAAAATATGATGACATGGCCATCAAAGCTACGGTGCTATGGGCTACCCATACTGCCAGCGTAACACCATCAAATTGACATTCTGCCTAACTTAATGGTTACCGCACATCACCGACGGTATTTTTATCATTTTTTTCATCATCTTGTGTACCAACCTGTTCATCTACGTCAGAAAAATGCCGCCCGTCAACATACCCAGAAAGTAAACCAATACGATCAGTAACGAAACAGGCAGAGTTACCTTAGTAAAGAGTAGCGAAAGCTTCACCACTTCGCTGTTTTGAAAAGCAAAAAGAGTCATTAATGTGACAATGACTAGAAATACTGCCGTATAAACGTATTTTACCGCGCAGTCCTTTTCTAAAATATTGTCAACCGAGGGATGACTAATACATCTCATACAGTAAGAATTTCTATGGCGCTTGGGGGAAAATACTGGGGGGATGGCGCGGTTCACGCCGACAAAGACGTATTACTGACGTAAGTGACGAGCGGCCGGTTTTTAGCGGACTTTGTCATTAACCTCAGCCGCTCGTTGTTAAACGAGCGGCATCGCTCTTGAGCACCGGTTTTTTGCCGAACAAACCGGACAAGACTTTAGTTTGTCACCTGATTGCTGACCGGCTTCGCTGATATTGAATATCCGGCAATAACCGCAGCAAGAATGACAAACAACATCCCTTCAGAATAATCCAAAAGAAATGAGTTAAAGAAATTACAGGCCATATAGCTGCACAGCAAAGCCAACAGCAGGTTGCGTAATTTTGGCTCTTGCAGCCAAGCTGTACGCAGGCAACAAACAAGCCAAGCAAGGAAAATCACTAAACCAACGACACCTGACTGGATAGTTTCCAGTAAATATTGATTATGTGGATTGTTAATATGGTAACCCGTCTCAGGGTTAGAATAAGAAAAACCGCCAGAACCATTACCCAAAATCGGAGCCTGCTTGATCAACCGCACAGCTTCAATGACAAAAGCCGAACGCAGTCCCATAGAAGAATCACACGCCTGATAAATATCACCGGAGGTGGGTAAAACGCAGGCCTGAATCTCGTTCACCCCCTGCATAATACGATCAGTGGCCCGATTGGGAATCAATGCAATTGCGCAAAAAGCGATAACCGCCAAGATAATCAAGCCCAGACGTTCTCGATTGCCTAGAGAGAAAAAGAGTAACGTCCCTAACCCTACGATTAGTGCCACATAGCCGGTGCGCCCCAGCACCAAAAACAATACGCTATAACAGGCTGCAGCAACTAAGATGCCGTATCCAATACGCTTCCAGCCAGTACTTTGAAATGCCAACATTAACCACAGTACCGCGGATAATGCCATAAAGAAGTTTTGGGTAATCTGCAATTTGAAAACGTATGGATTGCCGGGATCAATGGTACCCAGTGGAATATGTAAAACCCCTACCAGCAACGAAGCCATAAGAATGACCGCATTAGCGGCCAAAAATCCAATCACGAACCATTTGAGCAACCGAGGCTGCTGCAAGAAGAATAATGCCAAAGGCAATATATAAAGCAGCTTCTTCATTTTGCTGACCATCTCAGAACCATAATCATTATGGTGAGACAACAAAGAGGCTGCTAGTAATAGGAACATCACCACTGGCAAATAAATAATCGGGTTAGTCACCAATGCTTTAATTTGTAGCCTATCCCGCTGAATAATCAGACAGATAACAATCAAAACCAGCGAAATATTCACCAACGCGGTGGCTGTTGGCAGAGCAATCCCCAATAGAAAAGCGGCTAATCCCGCCAATAAGTGACTAAGACGATTAGTAACCAGAGTATCTGGGCTGGTCGATGTTGTGATCATAGAACTCTCAGTTATGATGATTAAAGGGACTACGAATTTCCCAATCTTTGATTCCTTCACCGGATAACCAGAAATCAACCGATCGCTGTACTTCGATGACAGGAATAGAATCCAGGTAGCGTTCCGATGTATTGGTATCAATCTGTCTAGGCTCAGGAATCTGTGCGTAACTCCCGGCCCACAATAATGAATGAGGGGATTTCCAAGGATGCCATTGCTTCAGATTACTGGGACCGAAGAGTACGACTGACGGTGTTTGCAATGCTGCCGCCATATGCATGGCCACGGAATCAACGCCAATAAATAATTTTGCCTGATCAATTAATGCCGCCAGCTCCGTCAAATTTAGCGTACCGGCAAGATTGACTATCCTTTCTGGCTGAGAACATTGGGAAAGAATCTCCGCTATATAGTCTAATTCAGCGCGATCTTTACCGCCGGTTATAATAACGCTCTCCCCTTTTTCAGTCAGATAGTTAATCAATTGGCTGCAATAAATACTCGACCAGGTTTTGAATTTCCAACGGGCGGAAGGCTGAATCAACACATAGCTGTCAATATTATGTTGTTGGCAGATCTCTTTGGTTCGTTGCGCATCCTTTTCACCATAAGCCATGGTGACATCCACACTTATTTCAGAAAGCTGAAGAGGTTCCAGAATCGCCAGATTATTCAGCACAGTATGCTGTTCTTCCGCCTGAAAAATAGTCACTAACAGAGAATGACAATAACGCCATAGCCTATTCTGTCGCTTCGGATAACTCAGGCCAATGCTTAATTTAGGTTGTAGTAAACGACAATATACGCCAGCTCGCCATTGATCGGACAGATTAAGAATGACATCGTATCGCTGCTGTTTAAGTGTGTTAAATAACGCTTTTTCTCCCATAAATTGCGCTTTCAAACCGGCATGCTTGAGTTGACGATCCACAGTATAAACATGGTTTATTGCATCATTAGCGGCCAATATCGCTTCTGTACCACTATAAAGTAGTATATCAATCAATGCGTTGGGGTAATTCGCACGTAACGTATTCAGCACCGGTGTAGTCAATAACACATCGCCGAAGTGGCGTAATTTTATAATCAGGATACGTTGAACATTATCTTTATTGCGCAAAATTTCGGGAATAATTGCAGCAGATAATGGTTCTAAACGTTGCCCATTGTGGGGTTGGGTCTTATTTGACGTATTCATCATTAGGATGCGCCATTTTAGGCAACAAAAGATAAGGGCAATTATGCTATATCAGCAATTTACTGTATGGCAATCATTTTTGAGTATCAATATGTCAGAAATCATCGTCAAAACAAATCAACGCAATGTTTAATCTGCCCGATGGTGCCCCATCTCGATTCACCTCACTGATATCGGCCTACTATAACAGACTCTCCGAGCTGATTTTTCCATTAATGTTGCCAGGAAAATTAATAGCTAACCGCCGCTTTGGCTATATCATACGAGCAATCATGAAATAGGAGCTTATATGTATACCACTCGTTTATTACTGGTTTTGGCCTTATCTGGCACTATAGCCACAGGCAGCGCTCAGGCCAACAGTTTGTTCGATTCAGTAAAAAATGTGGCAGATGAGTACAGTAAATCCGAGGGTAGTTCACCTTCGTTATCATCGCTGACAGGATTACTCAATGGTGGTGATACGGCTCTCAGCGCAGGAACCATAACCAATGCAGCAGGTATTTTACAATACTGCGTCAAAAATAATGTGCTGTCAGCCAAGGGGACAACTGCGATTAAAGATCAATTGATCAGTAAGCTGGGCATTTCCAGTACTGAAAATGCGAAAAGCCAAGATTATCAGGATGGACTGGGGGGTTTACTCAAAACAAGTGAAGGAAAAAGCCTCAATCTGAACGATCTTGGTACCTCACAGATAACTGAAAAGATAAAAACCAAAGCCTGTGATTTAGTGTTAAAACAGGGTCAAACCTTTTTATTCAAATAGCCTAAAAAGATCAAAATTTTATAGTGCATAAAATAAAAAAACAGCGCCGAAAACGGCGCTGAAAATAAATGACACACTGAGGGTCGTGACGATAAGCTACGATAGCTAAGAACCGCCTGATTTCACTCCAGCAAGTACACCGACTCAACTGAATTCCTCTCAGACAGAAAGAGGCCAATGTTTAAAATAAATATGGCTCGCCTGATGATCGACAATCTGTGGATTATCCATTAACAAATGACGCGCAACAGTAAAGGAAAATTCAAAGCTGACACCCAACCCTTTGGCAGTAATAAATTTGCCATCTACCACCACATCCTGATCCAGATAAACACCATCAGAAAATTTATCGGCCAGTTTATCACCAGTACTGTAAGTCCGTCCTGCCAGTAGCTGATGTGCAGCCAGCACTTTGGCTCCGGATGAACACAACGCACAAATATATTTGTCTTCAGCGATGTGACGTTTTAAAAACGCAATCACCTGCGGATTGAAGCTCAGACTGTCTGTCCCTTTAGGACCACCCGGCATCATCACCGCATCATACAAATGATCCTGACAGGCCGTTAATGTCGAGTCAGCCCGGATCGGCGTTGCAAAATATGAATTCAGCTCAACCGTATCTTCACAAGCAAGAATATCCACTTGAATCTCTAAACGGCGCATAATATCTATAAAAATAACCGCTTCTGCTTCTTCAAAACCATGAGCCAGCAATACAGCAACACGTTTCGTCATTATTTCTCATCCTCACCCGACGTTTACAATTTGCCAGCACTACCACAAACATGAATTTTGTCTTGGATCACTTTTTTCATCGCGGCTTTGGCTGGTTCCATATAATGACGTGGATCGTTGGCACCGGGATTTTTGACAAAATAGGTTTTCAGCGCATCGGAAAACGCAATTTTCAGCTCAGTCGCCACATTCACTTTACTGATGCCTAATTCGATACAACGACGCACATCTTCATCAGGAATGCCCGAAGCACCATGCAATACCAGAGGAATATCGGTATTACGACGAATGATGGCTAAACGATCAAAGTCGAGATGGGGAGTCGTTTTATACATTCCATGAGCGGTTCCAATGGCAATCGCCAGCGAGTCAATGCCAGTAGCCTGCACAAAGCGCGCCGCAGAATCAGGATCGGTATACAGCGCATCTTTAGCATCCACATTCAGATCATCTTCTTGTCCACCCAGACGTCCCAGTTCAGCTTCAACCGTACAATCCCAACGGTGGCAATACTCAACAACCTGACGTGTCAGCGCGATATTCTGTTCAAAATTGAAGTGAGAACCGTCGACCATGGTGGATTTGACCCCCGCAGCCACTTTCTGACAAATGTCATCATAAGATTCATGATGATCCAGATGCAGAGCAAACGGCATACGGTAATGACGTGCCGCTTCCTGACAAATCTGCACCAGATACTCTGTTCCAGCGTAGGAGAACGTCCCCGGAGTGCCCGCCAGAATCATCGGAGAACCCATTTCAGCGGCAGTTTCAACCACAACCTGAATGGTTTCCAGATTATGGATATTGAATGCAGGGATAGCATAACCGCCAACCTGAGCCTGATATAACATTTCGCGTGAAGAAACCAAAAACATGACTGAACCTCCAGTGATTTCATTTCCTTTCATTTAATCATATAAAAAAGATTATAAAAACAAAAAGAAATCAAATAAAAGACAAGTATCTCATATCGAAAACAAACGTAGCTAAAAAAAGGAGGTCATCTTAGAACTGTAGCTGGTTACACCTTTGCGCAATAAATTGTTTTTAGGCCGTTCTGCGCGCCCGATAAGTCTCTCTTTTAAGCGTGCAGGCCAGGAGGAAGAAGAAAGGCGGCGAGTTAATGGTGTCTGTTGCTGGGTATAATCACTGCGAAAAGTGGCCACTACTTCTTTCGTTTCGAAAGTTCCAATCACAAACAAATCAATAGGCTCAATACTGAAACTGAAATCCTGAGTTTCGATCGGTAACTGACGACTTTCATTTGTCCACAGGCCAATATCATCTGCGCAATACCATGCAATATTCAGGGCGCGCAGTGACCAAAAACTACTGGCTGGTCCGCTGTAGTTATCGACCAAGCGCTCATCATCAGCAAATAATCCCTGTGTCGGCGCACCAAAACGCATTGCGCCATTGCCGATAAAATAACGCAGAGTACTTTCCAGTGCGCGCTTCGCTTCTCCGATATGCAGGTTATCTCTTGAATGGCTGGCAGCAGCCAGCAATGGTGCTGAAACAGCCAGACGATAACAGGCACTACGACCAAAAAAAGGAATGCCTTGCGGTGTGATTAAATAACGGTAAGTCGAGACAAACTCCGCCATGCAGGAACGAATAAACTGTCGATCATATTCAGGATCGATCTGATCAAGCCAATACAATGAATAGTGAAATCCCCAAGCATTGTAATAGTCGTAATTACCGCGCGCTCCATCACGAAACCAGCCACCACCTACCTGAAATTCTTTGATACGTTGATATTTTTCAGCGCTGACATCACCGAACCCATTCAATGCCCGCATCACAAACTGCACCGTTAGCGGAAACAAATGCCAGTTATTATCGACAGTCTGCACGGTACTGACTTGGTTAAACCAGCGGCTGATCTGCTGCTGCTGAGCGGGGGTAAAATGATCCCAAACCGATTGCCGGCAAAGCCATAACGCCAGAGCCAGATCCGCACTTTCACAAATACGCTGATCGTAATCATGCAATACGCCCCAATAGCCACGGTGAGCGGGATCGGTTCCGGCTAAAAATGCCTGTTTTAAAATCGCTGCAATATCCAGCGTTCCCCCTTTGAGATCCGCCATACGTCCCTTTCCAGCGGGTTGATTCCGCAACCAGGCAGCCAGAATCGGTAATACTCGGCTAACCCCTTCTAAAGCATCAATACGTGCATTTTGCTGGCTGGGACGCCCCGGATAATAGGCATGGGTATGATCCCAAACCGCATAGTGTTCGAAAGCTTCAGCCACATAGCGCACCAGATAATCACACAGATGTTGCAACGAGATCTGAGGATCCTGGAACAAACCCTGCAAACGCATATCGTGGATGCCATAGGGTCGCTTTTTATGCCATTGTCGAATCATATGTTGCTTAAACAGTTGGTAATACATCGCTGCGTCTGGATGTTCGTAGGGAATAATCGGACGGGGTTTAGCACTGATTTCCACACTCATGATCAACGTACCTGAAAGTCAGAATAAGAAAAAAGAAAGAATCAGAAAAGAATAAGAAGAGGGTCATAAAAGTCGTCAGAGGTCAGCAGTAAGCCCCCCGATCTCTGACGTTGTTCACCTGCGATGCCTTCGCTTTTCAACGACTTTTTTTAAAAAGCGAATAACTAAAGACTCAGCTTTTCGCAGATTCTTCCAGAATATGGAAACGATCTTGTCCCCAGGCAACAGGCTTGGGCTTATCTTTTATCCACTGATAGAAAGCGGCTTTCATCGCTTTTACCCGTTCAGGATATTGCGCCGCCAGATCTTCAGACTCCATCGGATCTTGTTGGTCATTAAACAATTTTGGCGTATTGGTACCATCATCGTAAAAATAGAGTGCCCAGTGTTGATCGCGGATCGCCCAAGAGGCTTTTGACAGTTTTTCTAAATTTGGATTTTTAGGAGCTGACTTATTATCGTACGTAATCCATTTCCAGTAACCGTGCCAGAATGGCTGATTTTCCTCACTATAATGTTTCGCTCCTGGCCCTGCCCAGTACATATATTGATGAGGTGAGGTCTGCGTTTTTCCGGCAAGCACCGGTAGAATATCTTTCCCATCAAGGTTCATTTCATTTGGAATAGTAATACCCGCTGCCTGTAGTGCGGTCGGTAAAATATCCAATGCGCTCACCAACACATCACTCTGCGAGCCAGCAGGAATTTGTTTTGGCCAATACGCCACAAATGGAATATGCACCCCACCGTTATACATCTGACCTTTATACCCACGATCCATGCCATTCATTGGCATTGGCGATTCATGTACTGCACCGTTATCGGAAATAAAGAAAATCAGCGTATTATCCAGCTCACCTTTTTCTTTCAAGTGTTGCACTATTTTGCCAATCCCTTCATCGGCCGCATTGATCGCCGCAAAATATTTATCAGCTTCCAAGTTTCCAGTATTAAACCGATCCATATATTTAGCCGGAGACGCTTGCTCTAACGGAATATGTGGCACGCTGTATGCCAGACTGACAAAGAAAGGTTTTTTTCCTGCCTGATCAATAAATTTCAGGGTTTCATCGGTGAGATGATGTGTCAGATAGCCAGGAGCGGAAATATTCTGGCTGTTGCGCCAAATTGCCGGAGAATTCCACAATGCCGCTCCAGAAGCATAATAACTGTAAGAGTAATCAAAACCGCGTTTCTCTGGCTCATAACCCGGCTCACTGATGGAGATCATGTTGTCATGATAATCACGGCTTTTCACATCATCAGAAACGAAATTCTTTTTATCAATACGTGAGTTATGCCATTTACCAATATTGGCTGTGGCGTAGCCATTTTCTTGAAACAGTTCCGGCAGCAATTTAATGTCCAGCGGAACCCCGTTGATGGCATCATCATTACTGTAAGTACCAAAATCAGCAGGATAGCGGCCAGTATAAATCCCCGCCCGTGAAGGGCCACATACGGGATGCGCCACAAACGCATTGGTCATTTTGACCCCGTTTTTTGCTAGCTGTGCCACATGGGGCATCGCCCGTTGCGCCGCATCGATCATCTTGTCCAGATCCCCCTGATAACGTACAGATACCGGGCGCTGGCTTAAGCGTTTTTTATCCAGACTATTTAGCGTGAAATCAAACTGACCGGTGCCTAGATCGTCCATGATCACCAGCAACACATTGGGTTTTTCGCCATTTTCCACCGCTGACACTCCGGGTGTCGCAGTGAGATACACGGCGGCGATCATGCCAGCTAACAGGGTTCTTTTTCCTGCAAATAACTTCATTGTTATGCGATCCTCGGTAGTTATTTAGATTGTGCCAGTAACGGCATAATGTCCGCCGCGACTCCACCACCTTGAATAATCTGGCTCATTGCCTGCATGACCGGAGCCGTGTGATAGAAGAAGTGTTTATAGGATGTGCACAGATAATTGTGCTTATGCTTTTCTCCCGCCAGCGGAATGATGCGATGCTTTGGACAACCACCATGACACAAGGCTTTAACTGAGCATTGCTGGCACGTTTGCGTCAGCGTCTTCTGTTTAGCGTTGCCAAAGCTCTGCTGCTGGCGTGAAGTAGCCAGTTTTACCAAAGGTGTCTCGGTAATATTACCCAGCCGATTCGCCGAATAGACATAGTGGTCACAGCTGTAAATATCACCGTTCGCTTCAATAATCAGCGCCTGACCGCAAGTGGCAGATTGCACACAGGTTGATGCCAGATATCCCATCCAGGTACCCAGCAAACTGTCAAACTCACGCACATAGATAGAGCCGACATCCTCTGTTACCCACGCATCAAACACGGCATTCATAAAATGCCCGTAGCCCTCAGCAGGGACACTAAAAGGAGCCAATGTGGCATCAGCAGGCGGTGAATAATGACCATTTTCGTGCGTCATACAGCGCGCATCGACTTCCACGATCGGGATAAACTGTAAAAAAGTAGAACCTAATGCCTTGAGCGCCTGATAAGTTTCCCGCCCTTTATCCCAATTTTGATCATTCACTACCGTTAGCGTGTTGAAATCCACGTTGTATTCAGATAGCAAATTAATGGCTTTTTTTATGCGCTCAAACGTTGGCTGGCCGTTAACAGTAATACGGTATTTATCATGGATCTCAGCAATACCATCGACAGACACGCCGATCAGAAAACGATGCTCAGCAAAAAACTCCGCCCACTGACGGTTAATCGCAATAGCATTGGTTTGAAAACTGTTAGTCACCGTTTTTCCCTCAGCATATTGCTGCTGATACGCTACGGCTTTACGATAAAAATCCAGTCCAGCCAACGTAGGCTCCCCCCCCTGCCAAGCAAAATCGACCGTATCGCCAGCATGAGAGTGCAAATAATCACGAATATAACGACGCAGCATGCTGTCGCTCATCGACTGATTCGGGCTTTTCTGCGCACTCAGCAACGTTTCTTTTTCAAGATAAAAGCAATATTCACAACGCAGATTGCAACGATAACTGGTCGGTTTGGCCATCATGTGGAAATAGGCTGGTTGAGTCTGTGGCACCGTCATTAAAAATACGTTCCGGTAAAATGAAACAATACCGACTAATTTACGCAAATAAAACGACCACTAAAAGGCGTTAAATCACAAATATGAAAGTTAATGAAAATAAATAAGCAACAAAACGGAAGTTTGGTGCCGTAGATAAAAAAATGCATCGTTAGATGCACCAGACTGCTGACAAACCTCGAGCCTGCGATCTCTGATGGGGGGAATAGCGGGAGAAGAATCCGCGCCAGAGATGGCGCGGAACGAGCCGACAAGGACGTATTCACGGCGTCTTGACGATCTGCCGGTTTTCACCGCGGCGAGTACTTTGTCATTAGCCTCATGCACTATATCGGAATGCATGAAGCACAAAGCGGCATAGGTATCAGATACCAGCGAGAAAAGTATTACTTCAAATGCATCACTTCTGTCGCCGCCAGTAAATAAGCCCCGGCACCGTAATCAATATTATGCTCAAACTTCACATCACGCGGATTGAACGCTGGCAGTTGAACCCAGCCAATCATCCCGTTATCGTGAATACAGCCTTGCAGTGCATCCCAGGCTTTCTCAACAACCGGCAGATAAATATCTTCTGCCAGAATTCCCTGATTCACGCCCCAACAGAGTCCGTAACAAAACAAGGCGGTGGCACTGCTTTCAGGGGCGGGAAAACGCTGTGGATCAAGTAGGCTAGTGCGCCATAAGCCATCGGCTTGCTGATACCTCGTCACTTTGTCCGCCAAATCCATAAACAGATCAAGGTAACGCTGACGGCCCGCATAATCCTCTGACATCCGTGCCAGCAAACGCGGGATAGCAGCGAGTACCCAGCCAATACCTCGACTCCAGAACACTTTCTCACCGTTTTCTTCGCGCAATTCACCGCCGTTACCATCAGGTATATAGCGATGATCACGATAGAACAGGCCACTGTCTGGATCGCGTAAATGCTCAACCGCATCCCAGAAGGCGTGTTCCATATAGGCCAGATAACGGGGATCGCCAGTTCGTTCACTTAATGCGGCAAACGTTGCCGGAGCCATAAATAAAGCATCGCACCACCACCAATCTTCACGTCCAGCTTTGGGTTCATCCAACATGGCGGACACCGCTTTAATCGTCGGCTCTAGGGCTTCTGGTATGGCAATCACCGGCCAGACATCCAGATACGCCTGACAACAGATCAAATCATCCGCAAAGCGTAAATTAGGACCCGGACGGAAGCCGGTATGCAGCGTGTAATTCATCACGCCATCCAAATATTCCTGATCATCGGTTGCCAGCCAAGCCGCTGCCACACAAGACCAGAATACGCCACGCTCCCAGTCGGTATCTTTGATAAAACGTGTTTTGCCACTACGGCGGATCACTTTCCGCGTCTGATGTGCGGCTTGATAACGATAAACCCGTTTCATCGTTTCACGCGCCTGCTGAGCACGAGTCTGCGGTGTCATATTGCCCATGATGATGCTCCTCTCTCTTATTTAACGCGCCAACCAGCCACCATCAACAGCCAATGTGTAACCTGTGACATAATCGCTGGCAGAAGAGGCCAAGAAAATAACAGGGCCGGCCAGATCATCCGGAGTTCCCCAACGCCCTGCAGGAATACGTTCCAGGATCGCATCATTACGTGCAGCATCAGCCCGCAGCGCCGCGGTGTTATCGGTCGCCATATAACCCGGTGCTATCGCATTCACATTAATGTTGTACTGTGACAACTCATTCGCCAACGCACGGGTTAAGCCCATTACCGCAGATTTACTGGCAGTGTAAGACGGCACACGAATCCCGCCCTGGAATGACAACATCGAGGCGATATTAATAATCTTGCCGCCTTTACCTTGTTTTACCAATTCTCTGGCAACAGCTTGAGATAAGAAAAACACACTCTTTTGGTTAATATTGATCACGTCATCCCAGTCTTTGTTACTGAACTCCAATAGATCCTGACGACGAATAATGCCCGCATTGTTGACCAGAATATCAATATGCCCCATCACTTCGACAGCCTCGTTGACGATGCTATCGATATTATCCTGCTTCATCAGATCAGCCGTGATGTAATGGAATTTACGCCCCAGCGCTTCAACTTGAGCCTGAGTTTCCGCTGCCCCAACCACCCCTACACCGACAATATCAGCACCGGCGTTTGCCAGACCGATCGCCATACCCTGACCCAATCCGGTATTACACCCGGTGATAATGGCTACTTTTCCTTTCAAATCAAATAATTGCATTTAACTTCTTCCTATATTTAGGGTGCATGATGCCCACCGCCCATCACAACAGCAGCATCATGCTTAATCCCGATCAATGTCAGGTCGTGTATCGGTGACTTACCACCTGCGACCTGTTGGGTATAAAAGAGGAGCCAAAACCGCTATTTCAGATCGGCCATCGGTACGTGATCCATATCGTGGAAAGTTTGGTTTTCACCGACCATGCCCCAGATAAAGGTGTAAGCTGAAGTTCCCACACCGGAGTGAATTGACCAGCTTGGGCTGATCACCGCCTGCTCATTGCGGACCACTAAATGGCGGGTTTCTGTTGGCTCACCCATATAATGAAACACCAGATTGTCCGGCTTCACATCAAAATAGAGATACACTTCCATACGGCGCTCATGGGTATGGCACGGCATGGTGTTCCACAGACTGCCTGATGCCAATTCAGTCATTCCCATCACCAACTGGCAGGTCGGCAATACCGAAGGATGTAGATATTTATAAATCGTACGCACATTACAGTTTTCGCTATTTCCCAACGTTTCCGGTGAGGCCTGTTCACGAGTAATCATGCGTGTCGGATAAGTATGGTGTGCTGGCGCGCAATTAAGATAAAAGCGGGCGGGTTTCTCAGCACTGATGCTGGCAAATGTAACCTCTTTTGCCTCTTTACCAATATAAAGCGCTTCACGCGCGGCCAGTTCATATGTCACACCATCAACACAGATAATCCCGGCGTCACCAATGTTGATCACACCCAGTTCACGACGCTCAAGGAAATAATCAACCCCGATTTCTTTACCTCCTACCAGGGCGACCGGTGCGGTACCTGGAACCACACCACCAATAATAATGCGATCAATGTGACTGTAAACCCAGGTGATTTCCGCCGACGAAAACAGATTATCAATCAGGAACTGTTCACGTAATCCTGCGGTATCTAACATCTTTGCATGTGCGCTATGAATCGGCTGACGAATTTCCATTAACTGCTACCTCATACTTCACGAATAAAAAGTGATATTCAGCGTACTAATAACCTCGCTTGCTACTCATCCTGGAACGAGTAAACATGCCTGCTTTCCTGTTATTTAGAACCCTGCTCAAAATCATGTTCAGAAAAGTGCTTAGCCGCCGTGGTGACGGTTACGATAGGCCCATTGCCCTTTAAGCAGCGTACCTGCCACTGTAAAATCAGGATTCATCACCACCATGCTGGCGTGAGCACCGACCTGAATCGCCCCCCATTCAGCCTCCATTCCGAGATAAGCAGCAGGCACGGCGCTAGCCATTTGTACGGCTTCCCATTCTGGTACCTGCGCCAGTTGGATCATATTGCGCAATGCCTGATCCAGACTACAGGTGCTTCCTGCCAGCGAACCATCATCTGTGCGAGCTTCACCTTGTCGCACCGTAATGTACTGAGCACCCAGTAAATAACGGCCTTCGCCCAGCCCACCCGCTCGCATGCAGTCCGTAATCAGCGCCATATGACGATAACCTTTCATGCGATACGCCAAATTCATCATTACCGGGTGTACATGAATGCCATCGGCGATCAGCTCGACCAGCATGTCGTGATATAAAACCGCGCCACAACATCCCGGCTTACGGTGATGCAACCCTGACATGCCGTTATATAAATGCACGCCACAATCAGCGCCCTGCTCAAAAGCTTCTGTAACCTGTGCAAAATTAGCGGCAGTATGAGCAACCGAGGTTTTTATTCCGTGATCAACAAACCAGCGCACAGCAGCAATCGCCGCCGGTGACTCTGGGGCAACTGCGGCACGTAATAAGGTATTCCCTGCCGAGCACAGCAACTGTTCCAGCTCATCCACGGTCGGTGTTGTCAGATATTTTTCCGGGTGCGAGCCCCGAAAAGGGGCGGTGAAATAAGGCCCTTCAAGAAAACTGCCCAGCAATGTTGCAGCATGTGGATCAGCGGCATAAACCGGATCAGCCATAAAATCACGCACCTGTTCCAATGCGGCAAAAATATCGGCCATGGGTGCGCTCACCGTCGTTCCCACCCAAGCAACGACGCCAGTTTGTGGTAACGCCTGAGCAATGGTCTGCAAAGCATCCGCTGACGCATCCATCACATCGGCACCCTGGCGACCATGAATATGGATATCAATCAGACCCGGAATCAACGTCTTACCCGGCAGTTCAACCACCGCAGTCTGCTCAGGAATTTCACGAGTCACTGCCACAATCTTGCCGTCTTCCACCACCACTGCGACGCCAACTTCAATACCTTGTGGCGTAAAAGTGCGATCAGCAAGATAGGCAATACCACTCATCAGAGTCCGTCTCCATTCTCACTGTCATCAGTAGCCATGACGGTGGCCAGTTCAGTACGCAGGTTCTGTACACTGGAGGCACCGATATCCATCAGAATTTCCACTAATTCAGCTAACGAAACGCCGTCACGCTCAAAGGCGGCATTAGCGATCATCGGTAGATTCACTCCTGCCAGCAGTTCAACGTTGCGGCCCTTCATCAGGATATTCAGTGCGCGGTTACACGGTGAACCCCCTGGAATATCGATTAAAAACAGCACGCCCTCATCGCTATCAACACTATCTGCCGCGCGACGCAGTTCATCTTCCAACCGATCTGTAGACATGCTTTCAACGAAATCGATAAAAGCCATTTGTGGCTGCTCACCAGCAATCGCACGTACTGCCGAGGCCATACCGGAAGCAAAATTAATGTGGCCAGAAACAACAATTCCAATCATTTACAACCTCCTCACCTTGATGATCGTCAGGAGCATTCTGCTAACACCGTATCCGGTCTGATGTGATCACCACTGAACGGATACGGCATGCAGAATGACGCTTTAACCATTCAAGCAATCAAATAATGCCCAGCAGATGACCCACAACACCTGCCGCCAAGGTAGCGAAAATCAGCACCGGCGGTTTCGCCCAAAAACCGGTTCCTTTCACCATCTTGAACATAAAGAACACTAATGCCAGCGGGAGCAAATTCGGCATGATCTTGTCAAACAGGGCCGTTTGTAGCTCCACTGTTTTCCCGCCAAGATCTATCGCCGCGGTGGTCTGTAGCCTGATAAAGGTGGCGCACAAAGCCCCGATAACAAAGATACCCATGATATTGGCGGCTTTTGCCAACTTTTCAGTGGCATCACTCATGCTCACCATCGCGGCAGTGCCGGCACGGTATCCCATAAACATCAGGCCGAAATAGGCGAGGAAATGCACAATCTGGTACAGAATAAAGAACACAAACGGACCGGCAATCGAACCCTCAATCGCAATAGAGGCACCCAGAGCCAGTGTCAGTGGCATCAGTGTCATATGATCGATAGCATCACCAATACCGCCTGTTGGTCCCATGCCTGCCACTTTCATCACGTTAATAGTCGAAGGTTTTTCTTTATTCTCTTCCATGGCAACAGCTGTACCCAACAGGAAGGTGAACAGCTTGGGACTGGCATTGAAGAACTGTAGATGGTTCTTCAGAGATTTCGCCAGATCAGCACGGTTATTACCGTGGATCTTCTGTAGTGCGGGGATAATGGAGTATGCAAATCCTCCCCCCTGCATACGTTCGAAGTTAAAGTTGCCTTCCATAAACAAGCCACGGAATGCACATTTCCAGAGGTCTTTGCGGGTGATCACGTTACGGACTTCGGTATCCTGATAAGCATCAATTTTATCTATCAGGTTGTCAGCTTTGACTTCCGCTACTCTGCCTTTGTCTGCGGTGATATCAGATGCCATCTTCGAAGTCCTCTGCTTGTTTGTTATTGTTATTGCTGTTTTTTCCACTGAAGAAGTAGTACAGAACGGCAGCGGATGCCCCCAGAATGGCCACCGCCATAATTGGCAACTTCAGGTAAGTGGTCATCACAAAACCGATAAAGAACACTCCCGCCACTTCTTTCGACCACATGATTTTCAACAACATGGCAAAACCAATGGCTGGCACCATCTTCGCACCAATCCCCAGACCTTCTAGCAGCACAGTTGGTGTATTTTCATCGATCCAGGTTGCAGCATGTTCACCGAAATAGACGGTCACAAAGGCGACAACAAAATAGAGCATGGAGCGAGTGATTAACGTCCCGATCAGTAAACGGGATATGCCCGCGGCATCTGCCTGTTCAGCGCATTTATCCGCTTTACCCATCGTGAAAGCAGTTATTGCAAAGAATCCGATAATAATCATCTGCATCAGAACAGCTATCGGCATGCCAACGCCCATCGCCACCTCAGGTGACTGACCGGTCATTATCGCAAAGGCAACCGCAGCGATGGTTCCCATGGTCACATCGGGTGGCTGAGCACCGGCGTTAGGCACCAGACCTAACCAGGCCAGTTCCAACGTTGCCCCAGCGATCAATCCCACTTCCATATTGCCCATAATCAGGCCAACAACTGGCCCGGTAATTAAGGGACGGTGAATATTCAGGGCTACGTCATACTTGTCGATACCGCACAAGAAGGCCCAGATACCAACTAAAGTTGCTTCAAACAGCATAATGTCTTCCTTTATTGCCGTATGTCTTGACGTAATACTTCATGAATTCATGCGCTGGCAGCCAGCTCAATCACATTCACTGGGGTTTGATCTGGTGTATTCTGTACAGTGCAAGTCACACCACGCCCGACCATCCGATGGAAAGCCTCCAGATCTTCTTGGTCGACAGAAACGGTTTTAGCGATCTGACGCTTGCCTTCATGAAAATGCATATTGCCGACATTGCAATGTGTAATGGGCACTCCGCCATCAACCAGACGGGCGACATCCGTCGGGTTATTGCACAGAATAAAGACTTTCTGTTGCGGAGAAGCTTTATGAATCACATCAATGGTTTTCTGAATACTGAAGAAACGCACGGCGTATTCACCGCCTGCTGAGGCTTTCATTCCTGCCTGCATAAAAGCCGCATTCGGACCCTCTGCTGCATCATCATTGGCCACCAGAATCAAATTGGCTTCCGTGTGTTTTCCCCAGGTAATGCGGATCTGGCCGTGAAGTAAACGCTCGTCAATACGGGTCCAGACAATATTTGGCTGAGTCATAGAGATATTCCTGTGTGTTATTTTTTAAAAGGATAAATAGTCACACCTTGCACCACGCGATTAATTTCGCCCGTGGGTGACGGGCAGTCGGGTGTATTGTTCAAGGCGACTGAACTATGAAAAGCGAAAGCTTGAGCGAACATCAGATAAGCAAACAGCAATCCTAAATCAGAGCTATCAGCCATGCCCGGAACTAAAATATGGTCACCAGCGGTAACCTGAGCATCGGATTGTGCTGCTACAGCGATGATCTTGCTGGCAACATTGTTGGCACGAATCTCAGCGAGCAGATCGAGATCATATTGACGGGTGTAAGGATCATTAGAGATATAAACGACAACCAGGGTATCCGGATTAACAATTGATTTCGGACCATGTCGGAATCCTAACGGTGTATCAAAACCGGCCACAACTTTACCTGCTGTTAATTCGAGTAATTTCAGTGCTGACTCCTGAGCCAACCCCTGCAATCCCCCACTACCTAAGTAGATAACTCTTTTGTATTGGGATTTCTTAGTATTATCAATAATTTTGCGGTTAATTTCTTTGAACCAATCCGCAGATTCCTTACAAAATCTTTCAATTTCTTTCGGGTACTTATCAATACCCGCAAAAATAGCTACGGCGGCCAGCATCATGGAGGAAAAACTGGAGGTCATTGCCAATGACTGATCATTGGTTTCCGCAGGCATCAATACCGCCAGTGCTCCTGGAGCTGTCTGGCAATACTGATATAGTTGTCCTTTCTGATTACAGGTTAATACTAAATGAAAACAATGACTCAGACACTCAGAGGCCACTTGCAACGCCGCCACGCTTTCTGGGCTATTACCTGAACGAGCAAATGAAACCAGTAAGGTCGGAACGTCTTGTGCAAAATATTGTTCCGGCGTTGCCACCAAATCGGTGTTGGCAATCGCTTCGATACGCTGGGAAACATAAGGCGTCAGTAATGGAACTAACGCGCGTCCGGCGAAAGCTGATGTCCCCGCTCCGGTGAAGATAATACGGGTATTCTCTGCCGCTAATGCCAACTGCAAAAATTCATTAATGACAGCCTGATTTTCCGCCACGATACGTTGCGTTTTTTCCCAGCAGACGGGCTGCTGTTCAATTTCCTGTGCCGTCCAGTTGGCGTGCAAACTCGTCAGTTCTTCTAGGTTATATCCTAAATATTGCGTCATTTTGATCGATTCCTGTTAAGCAAGGTGGCACGCATTGGCATAGCCAATAAGAGTTTGTTTAATTTGTTGTTTGACGAGTGCGGCTGGCTCAAAAGGCAGTTTGCCTTCACGCACTGCTGTAAATTGGCGTGGCATATATTGGCTCAACAGCGGCAACGGAATCGGCACACTATTCAGGTTGGCAAACAGTTTCTTTTGTGCCGCTTGCACTTCTTCCTGTGGCCAGTAATAACGCATACGATCACTGAAGCTATAACGACGAGCCAAACGCATCTGATCAGCATCACCGAGATAATATTTTTTCCAGTAATCCGGTGAGTTCAGCATGGTCTTTTCCATCACCTGACGTAGACAGGAACATTGTTCTGCTGGGAATAACTCTTCTTCGATATGGCATAAGCTGAACAACGCTTCACGCAATGCAAACGTCAAGGCAGGACCGACTTTCAAAATGGCGAAATGCCCCCGCACCAAAGCGCGATAAGCGATGTCAGTCTGATAATCGGTCGAATGGGCTTCAAATAACTGATAGTCGTAATCTTCAACGACTTTGCTCAACTCACTGGCTTTTTCTGGGCAGAAATCAATCACACCGGTGTGATCAAACTCCACGCCCGGCTGTACCACCAGACCAATAACCCGAGGCCAGCACTCGGCTATACCTGCGGTTTCAAAAGCTTCCAGATGACATTCAATGGTTTTACGCGCTGCTGCGGGGGAAGTGACTGCAATCTCACTCAATTCCTCTTTCGCACCACCGGGAACCGGGACTTCAGTCCCAATGACATACACGGTGGAGTGGGTTTTAAAATGCTTATATTCAGTGGCTTCGGCAATCGCCGCTAAACGAGCGGCACGGGAAGCCACGATTTCATCAGATAAAGGCACGGGATCATCGGCGCAAGACATACTGCAATCGAGGTGGATTTTTTTGAAGCCAGCGGTAACATAAGCCTCAATTAGATATTCAGCCTGTGCCATTGCTTCACTGGAAGGCAGATACTGCCAGCGATTCGGACCTAAATGGTCGCCACCTAAAATGAGTTTTTCGAGAGGAAAATGCAGAGCATCCGCTTTAGCAAAAACGTAATCGCGAAAATCAGCAGGCGTCATTCCGGTATAACCACCAAATTGATCAACCTGGTTTGACGTTGCCTCGATTAACAGTTCTGAGTCGTTATCTAATGCCTGCTCTAGTGCGGCTTCAATGACAAGAGGATGGGCAGAACAAACAGAGTAAATCCCAATTTGTTCCCCGGTTTTATGGCGCTGAACAAGCTTTTCTAACGGATGCATTAACTAACTCCACAATTAACATTGATAATGTCACCATGGAGTTAGGGTGTTATTTCTCTTTTTCAGCGATGATAACTTCGATTCGCATATCCCGTAGGCGTTGTACATACTCTTCAGGAATATCCGAATCCGTCACCAAAATATCAATATCACCAAATTCGCGAATCATATGGCAGCTGCGCTTCCCGAACTTCGTAGAATCAGCAACCGCAATTACCTGTTCCGAAATATCACACATTAAGCGGTTGAGACTGGCTTCCTGCTCATTATGTGTGGTAATACCAACCCGCAAGTCAAAGCCATCAACACCCAGAAAAACTTTATCAAAGCGAAAGTTTTTCAGGCTGGCTTCAGCCTGTGAACCAGAAAAAGACATCGCACTCTTACGTAACACACCACCTGAAATGAGTACTTCCACCCCGGGCGCTGACGCTAACTCCACAGCCACATCCAGACCATTTGTCATTACCACAACGTTTTCTACTGACTTTAAATTGGCAGCGATTTCCCGCGTGGTCGTTCCTGAATCCAGAATGACGGTGTCACCACTGTTAATCAGTTTTGCTGCTGCCTGCCCAATCAGCGATTTTACGCCAGAGTTACGGCGACGCTTTTCATGGACGGTCAGTTCAGCAATCACGCCAGTGTTCGGAATAGCCGAACCGTGCGATCTGATGATGTACCCGTTTTTTTCTAAAAAACTCAGGTCACTACGAATGGTGACACTTGAGACATTGAATCTTTCGGCCAAATCTTCGACACGGGCTTTCCCTTGCTGGGTAACCATATTGAAAATTTCCATACGCCTTTCGATTGCCGCTTTCACTTCTGTCTCCTTACGAAACCAAGCAAATATCATTCGTTTGGCTTCGAATTAAGATTACTACGCTTACGTTTATCTTCAATGAAAAAAAGCAAAAGTTATGATCTCTTTCACAAAGCTTCGTTTTATTGCTTTTTTGTTTATTAAAACTTACATATCCCTTCTTATCATATCCGCAGCTGACTCGCTTTCCAATAGCGCCACACCCGTGATATCAAGACAAAGATACATTTACGGAAAAAAAACAATAAAATTAAATTAAAACAATCAATTAAAATATAATTTAGAACACAAAAAAAAGCATTGATGTGCTGTAGTAGGAAACTCAAAGACAAAAATTTCTCGCCTAATCCGCGATAACCTTTCACGAAAATCAAGATAATGATAATCAATTTCATTTAAGGAGATAGAAAATATATGTTTTCTATTTACCATTTATTATTTTTCATTTTTTTATTTGTTACAAAAAAAATACAAATAGCATCAGATCATTCATTTCGAATTTAACTCACACAATAAAAATAACAGACTGATTTTTAACGAATTAAATTAAATAATCAAAAAAAACTTCCTAAATAAATGAATAAAACAGAAATCCACACATCAGTAAGAGTTGATAACCTTGAAAAAAATTTTCACTTAGATCACAAATGCAAACTATTTTATTTTATTTACTTACGATTAGATCATAACGTAGGAAAACGAAAGAAATAACAACATCTGAAAAATGAAGGATTAATATCCCTCTGGAGTAAAATCATGTCACTCACAAGAAGAAATTTGCTCAAAGGACTCGCGGCTTCAAGTGCTCTGGGCGCAACAGCAGCAGCAACAGGTGGCTTAAGTGCCACACACGCAGCAAATGCCCCCATTCCAACAAAAGAAATGGTCAAAAAACCGAATCTGCTGATCATATTTCCCGATGAAATGCGCACACAATCGCTCGGCTTTATGGGACAAGATCCTTCAATTACTCCTTTTCTTAACCAGTTCGCCAGCCAGAGTGTGGTTCTTAAACAGGCGGTCTCCAACTACCCGTTATGTACACCTTTTCGCGGTATGTTAATGACAGGACAATACCCGTATCGCAATGGCTTACAAGGTAATAGCCATACCGGTGCCGAAGGTCATTGGGGGGGGAAAGATTTTGGTATTGAACTTAAAAAAGAAGCCATAACCTGGTCTGACATCCTTAAAAAACAAGGTTATAGCATGGGGTATATTGGTAAGTGGCACCTTGATGCACCTGAAGCACCCTTTGTCCCCAGCTACAATAACCCGGCTGAAGGACGTTACTGGAATGACTGGACACCACCGGAAAAACGCCACGGTTTTGATTTTTGGTACAGCTACGGCACTTACGATCTGCATCTCAATCCTATCTATTGGACCAATGATACTCCACGCGATAAGCCATTGAAAATTAATCAATGGAGTCCAGAGCATGAAGCCGATATAGCGATACAATATTTGCGTAATGAAGGAGGAAAATACCGTAACAACGACGAGCCTTTCGCTCTGGTGGTATCAATGAACCCACCTCATTCACCGTATGATCAAGTGCCCCAAAAGTACCTCGATCGCTTTAAAGACCAGACCTCACGTTCCCTGAACAAACGTCCGAATGTAGTTTGGGATAAAGCGTATCAGGAAGGCTATGGTCCTGAATACTTTAAAGAATATATAGCGATGATAAACGGCGTTGATGAACAATTTGGACGTATTCTGGCTGAACTGGATCAGTTGAAACTAGACAAAGATACGCTGGTTGTCTTTTTCTCGGATCACGGTTGCTGTATGGGCTCAAATGGCCAGCCGACTAAAAATGTGCATTATGAAGAAGCCATGCGTATTCCAATGATGTTCCGCTGGCCAGGTAAACTCCCCGCTCATCACGATGATCTCTTGTTCTCTGCACCAGATATTTACCCGACACTGCTCGGACTAATGGGTATGAGCGACCAAATCCCAGATGGGGTTGAAGGCACTGATTTCTCGAATACCGTTGCGGGTCGCCCTGGTGATAAACGTCCGACCTCACAGTTCTACACTTTTATGCCTTACGGTGGACAATCTTACGGAAAACGAGGTGTACGTACCGATCGCTACACTCTGGTTATCGACCGTAAAATAGGGAAACCACTCACCTATACCTTGCATGATAATAAAACCGATCCCTATCAGATGAAAAATATCGCAGCAGAAAATATGTCATTGGTTAATACGCTGATAACGGAAGAACTTATACCATGGCTAGAACATTCTGGTGATGTCTGGCGTCCAAGCGCAGTGGCAGCCAATGCCGCCAATGCTTATCTCTGATCGCTCTTAGCTATTTCTTCTTCTCCTCTGTATTTCCCTTTCCGGGTTGTTTCCGGAAAGGGTGTCTGTCCTGAAAGAGATGTATCCTGAGTAACCGAAAATACGATCATTATTTCTATCGATTATTATTACTATCAAAAAATCACGGCTATTCATTGCCGCCCTCAAAATTATTTCTGCTTTTCTACCTAACAAATAAAACAGGACACATAAATTGTGTCCTGTTGTTATTAACTTAAAAATCAAAAAATTAACTGCAATAATCTTTAATCGACAACGGTCACCCATCGATAATCGTGGCTTAATCGACTGGTTTGACTGTCACTTCTTGCGGCATGCCAAAGTAGCTACTAAAAGCCAATTCGGTATTTTCCCCGACCCGTTTTACGCTGACATGCGGATTATTCTGTGTGACCTGCCACTGACCTTTTAGTGTTACCGCAATCGATAACGGTGTTGCCACGGTTGTTCGTGTCATATTCAAATCAGGTGTGACCCCACTGATCTTCAACTGCCCATCATTTTGCGGCTGTGTCATAACAATCGCTGGTTGAGCAATGTGTTTCACCACACCCGAATCTGGCGTTACTGCACTAAAAGCCGTATAACCCGTGGTTTTCGTCACATTATCACGCACAATGTGCGCTATATCGTCCTTACGCAGCACCTCATACAATTTTTTACCTGTACGATAATCCGCAGCCAGTTGCTGCATTCTTTCCGGTGTCGCATCCAGCACCATCAAATATTCATATTGTGCATTCTGTGGCTGAGTACCATGATCCAACCAGGCCAGACTGAAATCACCCTCGGTCCGTTCACGAGTTTTATCATTCGCGGAAATCTGGTGCTGGCGACGCACTTCACCTTTCGCATCTGCAGTTAATAAATAACCATTACCATGACCATCAATCAACCAATCACCCGCGCTCAATGTACGCTGATAAGGCAGTGCTGTAATACGTTCACCATTCACCCACAGATCACTGGCTTGATCCGTAATACCATGCTGGAACAGTGTCGTTTCTGTCGCATATTGCGTCGTAGTGTTACTGATATTACTTCCCAGCAGCACCAGACGATTTTCTGTCTCTAATGCCGTCTTACGTGCCATAAAGCTACTATCAAACTTCGGCATCGAAGGGGCATTGAATTTAAAGGCAAACATGCCATATTGACCGCCCAGTGATGAATGCCCGCTGAATGGTTGATCGCCACGTAACATCAAGGTATGGGTATTGGGACTATCCAGTTCAGCTAAAGGCAGATGAATGGTGGTGGTACCTGGGTTGCGGTTCCAGTCCCAACCATCCTGAACAAAACCTCTCTCTTTCTGACTGCCATAGGGTAAAACTTGTATCGCACCATGGCTTTGGTAACGCCCATAACGGTTATCACGATAGTAAATCTCTGATGACCAGACATGACTGTTATAAGCTTTCAAGGTAACCATCTTGTCATTAAAACGGTGAATACCAAAAGCACCGCCATTAAATGTCCAGTTTCCTTGCGGTAAAGAGGCTGGTGTAATGCGCTGACCAAACAGAGCTTCACTCTCACTTTCCGGTGTATTCGTGACTTGCAGATAAACAGCAGCCAGCTCGTGATCGACTTTGTCACCCGTTTCTGGATTACCGGTTAACGCTAACCAACGGAAAGAATCCTGAAATAACGTCAGACTAGGCGAATTAAATGGATGACGGCCTGCCAGCCCCAAAGAGGTTGCGGGATTACTGTAAATCCAGGCTGATAACATCGCTTTTTTCAGTGAGGCACGCCCCTCCTGACTCACGGCGAATGGTGTGCCATGCAACATATAAACTAATTGACCAGCATTTTTAAATGCAGGGAACGAATATCCAGGGTAATTTCCTTCATGTCGCCATGCTGTACCATCTGGACGTAACCCATCCCGGCCACCCGGTGGTATTTGCGACAAAGCCACATTGATGTATTCACCAAAACGCTTCAGTAAAGCAATTCGTTTCGCGGGATCAGATTCCAGCATTAACAATGCCAGATGCTGACGCGACAATGTATTGAAGTAGTCCAGATCCGAACTTTCTGGCCCTGGAACCATATCAAAATTGGCTTTAAACTCGCGGGAATACCATAACAGTGCATCAGCAACTTGCTGACGTAATTGATGTTTATCCAGTTCATGACTCATCAGCATGGCTGAAATATACCACCAGCGTGAGCTGTATCCCCAATGATGAGTGGTCACTAAAGCACTACCATCAACATAACCCTGATCCAATAAATGTTGGGTCATCAGAATATGCATATCAGCCAGTTCCTGCCGCTCTGTGGCGGAGGTGCTACGCTGATAGGCTCGGCTGATATTAAACATTAGCGTTGCGTAGTCACCGAGAACCACATAATCAGCAAAACGTTTTTTATCAGCAGCACTCATAAATTCCGGCTGATATAACACCTTTTGCTTATTGGTAATAATATGACGCCCCGATAATTTACCATCAGCATCACGTTGAATACGTAATGCTGCAAAATCACGGTGTAATTTATTATTATTATCGATAATAACCAGTCCGTTCTCGCCACTATTCCCCTGAGTAAAGACCCGCACCAACGCATCGCGAATACCGTCTGCGGCCGCAATTTCACTGGCGGTTGGCGTTGGCAATGTTTTAGGTAAACGAAAATCAATTTCTGGAATTTGATAACGCGTCGTCACTTGATCATCAGACCATTGGTAACGTGCATCATCGATAGATAACATAATACGATCAATATAAAACGTGCCTGAAGGTGCTTTTAACGGAGCCTGAAAACGAATACTGTCCATATCGTTTTTCACACCACCGGCAATGGTGGCTCGTTCACCGCTTTCACCGACTTCATTATCATTAAACCCGACACCTTCGATCTCCCGTCCTTCCAGATCATTTTGCAGAGAAACTCCGACCGCACGCCAGCCACTAAAATTCATTTTGACTTTAATGCCGGCATCTGGCGATCCTGACGATCCAAGACCTCGGCCTAGATCCACGATCATATAATCGTCTACAGGTATCTCATTGTAGATCCAGAAAGAGAGTACCTGAGTGGCTTTTCGCCCCCAGGTTTTAGAAGCCAGTTGATCTGAAATCTGTTTCAACGGGTGATGTATCGTCACAGTACTGCCTGAATGCCAGTCCCATTTTAGCGCCTGTTTTCCCATCACATAACGGGCGGAACTTAATGACAGTACTGAACCGGAGCTGGCAGAAACAAAATCAGGTACCTGCTTACCATCAAAATCAATAATCGAGGATTGCATCAGTGCTTTTTTATTTATTTCACTTTTCGCACTCTTCGTATTATTTCCTGTGGCATGAGACGTACAAGCGACAGTGCCTAATAATGTAGCAATAGTCAGAGCTATTAATTTAAGTCTGGAAGGTGTATGCATAATCATCACTACCTAATAAAAGGATGCAGAAGCATAAAAATAAAGGAGTTATCATGCAGGATACAAAAAAATGTGTATCCTGCACTTTATTACCGATTAAAAAACCTGCTAATACGTGGGTTAGAAGTGTTTGGAAACACTCAGGCCAATATATCCTTCATTATAACTACCACGTTTATAATAATTAACATTACCATTGAGGTTAACATTATTTTTCATCTGTAAATTAGAATTAATTGATGCTTCAAAAATGTCATTGCCAACGCTATCGCCTTTAACAGTAAAACGCCCTTTACCTTTACCCTGATCCATCACTAAACCCGCAGTTTCAGTAATGACTTCAGATGTATTTAAATCACGGTAACCCATTAATGATAACGATGGAGTCAATGTGCCTAGAGAGAGGTTATAGGTATTAAATGCCGTGACGCCAGCACCAAAATGTTTCACCGAATAAGACTGACGATCGACCTCCAGACTGGCCGGAGAACCCGATTCAGCATAATCATCGACACGGAACCATTGATAGTTATATTCAGCACGCGGTTGTAGTTTAATGACATTTAAATCAAAGATCATGCCAGCACTCACCTGATAACCCATTTGTAAACTGTTATAATCTGCGGTGGCCTGTGTATTTCCCTGATATCCCGTATCGATACCAATATTACGGGTACTGCTATTGCTGTTGTAGCCCATATTCACGTTACTATTAATAAAGTAACGATCGTTAAACCAACCGGTGTAAGCCATAGCTTCATAGCTATTTACATCTTTGCTGTTGCCGTGATTATAAATATTAATATTGGTATTTTGATAACCAAAAGATACGCCAAACAGACCTTCGTCATTAAAGCGACGATCCATCCCGGCATTAATGCCATAACTGTTTGTCTGATATCCTGGAACAAAACCTTCACTTCCCTGACGCGCATGTGCATATAAACTTTGCGCCCAGAAATTCCATGGTGTCGCAGCAGATTGATTACGCAAATAGAAACTACGATTGTTCACCTGTTCACGCATCTTATCCACGACACGCAAGGCAGCCCGTACTTCACTCCCTTCAGCATCTGGGGTTAATTGGTCTGCCAATTGAGCAATTTGAGTACCGCTATTACCGGCAGAAGCCAATAAACCCAATAGTTGACCACTGGCATCAGACTGCGTTTTGTTATATTGGCTTAACGCATAATCCACAATATAATTTGCCGCATCAAGCTGATAAATGCTTGCCCCACCTCCAGCAGCCAGATTCAGAAAGTTCACCGTTCCTTCATAGTTGACGCCATAACGTACCACCAGCTGATTGCCATTGATGCCACCATTCACGACAGGATCTGTCGACGTTACCCAGGAATCAGTCTGCTTTAATAATGGGGAAAGATCGCCAGCAGCTGGTGTGCCATTCTGTGTTACATCCACCGGGCCGCTCATCCCACCATTAGATTGAATTAGCACAATATCTTTATTGACGATGTCATTAATATTACTGCCAACGTAAGAAAATAGAGCTTTGCTTCCGGTATTAAATACGGTTTTACCTTCAACCAATAAGATTGGTGAACTTAAATCACTCTCATTACCAATTTTAAAATCTAGTGTGGCATCTTTTTTATTCGTAAAATCACCACTCCAGATAATAGTTTTATCTTTAGCCCCAATACTAAGATTGCCCCAGTTTTCTATTTTTTCCACACCAGAAATCGAGTAACCATCAAATAATGCCGTGCTAGCTCCTCCCTGATAAGCAAAGTTAATCTTATTGCCAGATGCGCCATTACCAATCACATTACCAATAATACTACCATTGATATCCATCCGCACAGCCGTCTTGGCACCGGAAAAATCAATCGCCGTCTCTTTCCCCTGAACAACTGAGCCATCTTTTATCGCCAGACCAAAATTAGGTATCGCACCGGTATGCTCAAATGCACCCTCAATTTTAATTGCAGTACCATTTTTACTAATAACATTAATCCCTTTTTCAAGATTAATATTATTTTTAAAACTTGACATTCCATCAGCATAAATTGCATAGGCATTATCACCTGTCACAATAATATTTTTACGTAAATATTGTGGTACAAATGAATTAGAACCCGTGTAAGTTAGACCATTACCCTCAGTAACATATAAATCTGATGACAATGAAACACCTTTACCATCATTAGCAATGATCGCATCACATAAACTGCCTAACGGGGCATCTGGTGAGCAATCAATAGCCATGACGTTAAATGTAGTTGATAATAAAATAGCAGAGATACTGGTGGCGACAATATTCTTTTTAAATTTATTATTCATAACCGAACCTTCCAACAGACTGGAATAAATAAAATATAAGATGAGCACTCAAAATAAACCAAGCAGGAAAAATAAAAATATATTTTTATCATCTTGCCTATCTATTATTGGGGTGTCGATACAATTAGAATGTGGCTCTTATGCCCAATTTCATATATTTTGACCATGAGTCTTCTTTACCCATGGAGTAACCCTCTTTGTATTTTACATCATCAATATAATATTCAGCCTGAATACGGAAACTATCCGATAATGGGTAGGCTAATTGCAACGCGACACGATTCACTTTACTCATGGTTTTCGTTTCGCTATATGATGCACTTTCAAACCAGCCTGATGTTTCAGCATAGTTAAGGGAGTAACGGGCATACGGTGTTAACACTAAACCAATCGGGGTATTCCAGTTAAAATAGAAACGCAATTGCTGGTTTTTAGAATCATCAGTCAATCCCCAGGTATCGCCTTTATCACTACGCTTACCGGCATTGAAGTAATTCACTGTCATTGAAGTATTCGCACTGGACTTAAAACGAATCCCCGGCTCTATTTCCCAGGTTAGGCGGTCTGAGTTACGAACACTCTGATTAGCTGCGGTATTCACCTCTTCACGCTCGATTCCCATGATCATGCTACCAGCAAACGTAAAACGCTCAGATAGTTGATATTGTCCAGCCAGTTTGGCGTTATAAAAATCAGTGGTATTACTGTTGCCATTTTCGTAATTGGTTAGATCTTCACGGATACGAATGCCTGGTTGAATCCAGCCGCCATCAAAACGAAAACGATAAGCAGCACTGAATTCAGCACGCTGATAGCGCTGATTAGAATCATGATACTGCTTACGAAAACCTAAATCGTAATACCAGTTAGAGCCATCTGGATTAATATTCATATCCAGACGCGGTCCAGTATAATCGTAGGATGTACCGTAATCACCGGTTACCCAACTCAGCGTCGCATTAATCTTCGCCGCCTCAGCATCTATAGGTAGCAATGCAGCCATAATCCCCAGACAGGCTGCCGTTCCAGAAGTAACTAACAACTTCGCTTTCATAATGACATCTAATCCTTATAATTATAGAGATACGCTACATTGCGGGATATGGAGAGACGGCTCCTGCATCAATAGCTCCGTCGCCGGAAAAAGTGTTGACCGGACAGTAGGTATGGACAAGTCATATGTGTTATTTGTCAACCTGGTGAAGGTGTATACCTTGATTGAAATAGTATCTTTTACAATCTTTCGTTTCATTACGATGGATCACAAAAAAACACATTGAAAGTCTTTTTTTTACAAACTGAAATCACATTTTTTCGAATTAACCTTAAAAAAAATAAAAAACAAGCATTCGAAATCATAAGAAGAAATCAGTAACCCATCTCATCGCAGAGTGAATCAGGGAATAAGAAAAGCAGAGGATAAAGAACACCAATAGAATTGATGTTCAGGAAGAGTCCATCGTTTCCGCAGGCACAAATATAGTTAGAAAAAGTGGCTGATGATCTAAGCCATCACTTAATCAGCCACCCACATCAAATCAATACTTAGTTAGAACAAAAGTATAAGGCTGCCCACGCAATCCCTCAGTTGAAATGGAGAGTTGCCCTCCCGGCTGCATATGCACACGCTGCTGCGGATCATCGATAATTTTCCATGAGCCACTGAGCTCCATTTGCACAACGGATTGTAACTGTGTGGGATCGCTGACGCTGAACACACTTTTTTCTGACTGAGTTTGCCGCACTAACGCTAACGCATTCTCTGTCGTCACTCCCGCAATCTGCACTTTTCCTTCACCCCAGCTAGCCAAAGCAAGCTGCTGTGTTTGCGGCTGGAAAACAGCATGCGCCAGATGGTCAGCTTGTAAAATCTGTATATCCGGGGCGAGAAGATAGGCTTCAAGTTGCTGTTTCGAGACTCCCGCTAACAGCACATACTGATAACCCGCCAACGCCTTTTTATGCAGTAACGTCGTTGATAAGGTATATCCACTGACCGGTTGCTGACTTTTACCAATCACCGACCAGTTAGTGACTGTTTTCGCGGGTTCCAATAAGACTTCAGGTTGTTGTGGAAACCAAAAACCCACATCCGCGCCCTTGTCATTCCCTGCGATATGTAAACTATGCAGCTTCTGTGTCAGAGGTTTTCCTTTCAGATCGACAGATTTTCCATTGAGGTATAGGAGATTACTGCCATCACTGAGTAATTTACGGTTATCTGCCACAGTACCTATGCGTTGATGCTCATCACCTTCAATGTCAGAGCCTATTGCCACCAGTTTTCCTGAAAATAAAAACCAGGATTTTTTCGCCCGTAATGAATCATCAAAGTTAAAAAATTGCATACCCGCAACAGCAACATCATTCAATGTTGCAGCACCCGCCCAGCGAATATGCGTATTGCGATTTTTACCCACCCGGCTGCCAATACGCTTTTTGTTCACGCAATCAGCAAGTGTACGATCCAGATAAGTTGTTGTTCCAGCAATACGATAAGGGTTGATCACTGGCCAGTAATCAGTGTATTGCGTCAGATCCGCATCATACAAATAAGTTGCTCCATCACCCGTCAGCCAGCCATGACGATTTTCATCATTCATACATTCAAAATTACCGGTACGGTATGAATGCCACGCCAGAGCGAATGCATGATTTGGTGTACGTTGTACCAGACGATCCATTGCCGGATAAAAGACAGTGTCGACGGGGTCATCTGCTGGGGTGATCTGTGGATCATTCAGTAAGGTTTTCGCCTGATAATAGAGCGCTAAATCCGGCTGGGCATGGAGAAAATCGCGAGTCGTATCCGCTAAGAGTTCCCGTTTAATCGCCGCAGCCAATGCTTGCCGTTCAGATTCTGGAGCCGCAGGCAAAAAACGTAACATAGATGCCAGCACAGCATGCCCTTCTGCATGGTTTTGACGTTCCACGCGCGAGATTGCACGTCCACTCACCATATCCATCATCTGCCCACGATAAATCAGCGGCAAAAATGATTTATGTAGTGTGGTATAGATCCCTTTCATGCGCGGATCATTAACCGGCCATGCCGATCCCGCCATTAATGCCATAACACGACCCACCCCCTCCAGTAATACGTTACCGTAAGTGCCACTGTAAGGAATATCTTCATGCTGGATAAACGAATGATCAACATAAAAACCATCACCTTGAGTCACGATATTCATCACATCAGGTAAGGCTGCTAATGCCTGGCGAATTTCGGTTTCATTTTGATCTAAAATACCGCGCACCAATACGACCTGAACCATATCGGTACGATTACCACCGGTAGAAATCCGCCGGTGTGGGTTAGTCGAGGCTTTCGCACCTTGTGAAATACCACTTTGCGTTGCTGATGGAGAAAAATAGCGACTGGCAGCACAATATGCCGTGATTTGTTGCTGACTGAGATGTGGGTAAGTCAATGCGATCACATCATTCAATAACTTCGGAATGCCGATCTCCCACGGCCACCAATTGCCATATTCCATCGCATCTGGATGGTAATAATACGTGGTCAAGAAATCGAGACTGCTGACAATCGCTTGCATCGTTTCAGGTTGCTGGAATAATTCACCAGGCAAATGATAAGCGCGCGCTAATACCAATAAACGGCGGAATGAAGTACGCAGATTTTCGCCTAATAGCACTTTATCTGCGTTATCTAAAGGTACATCCTCCCACAACGTGGTGCGATCGGCGGCTGTCAGTAACGTTTGCTGATAGTGCTGAGCTTCTTTCTGAATACGCGCAATTTCCTCCTGCTGATTCTCATCAAACACTTGCGCCGGTACACCGATATGCGATGTTTGCCAACGCTGCGCCAGCAAATCAAACTGTGGTGCCAATTCCTGTGCCATGGCTGAGAATCCCCAGGCCATCATTGTTCCTGCAACAACGACGCCCACCAGACAACTCCCTGAGATCTTTTTATGCATATGCCGTTTATTCTCCCTCATGAATAACCTGTTACCTCAATTCATCTCTTGTACATTCGATATCGGATAACATCATCAAAAAAGTTGAGTACAGACCGAATATTGAAACAAAAAGAAAGACAACATCAAGACATCGAAAGTAAACGAAATGACAATGTGAAATCAGTGCGACAAGTCATAGTTTTGATATTAGATGTCACTGCGGGGGACTCATGTTGAAGGTGTCGTCCGACATATGTGTTTCCTGTTGCGAGAGAGTGTCAGCGCAGAGTGACACCGCTGACTTGCTTACGCTAATGCGACAGAGCCATAAAACTCTTATTATCAGTTAACTTATACAGTTTTTTCTTGAGTTGATTTTTTGAATGATAAATATGGCTGTCGAGCGGAAATATATGGTAATCATCCTAAGTTAGAGACTGAAAAACAAATCCTAATCGTCTCTTGTCTTCATGAGTGGCTATGTTATATACGTGATATTTGCCAAAACAAAGATTAATCTGATGAAATATAACGCAGCCACTCATTATGATATTGCTTTTATTAATTATATATAAAGTTTATATTTAATAACTATTTACATGGGGGTCAGAAATTGTATTGCAACCCAACACGATAACGAGTTTGCCTTTCATCGGAGTTATTTTTAACTGCAACATTTCCAACTTCAGCGTATGGCGTGAAAGACTTATTTAATTT
Source organism: Yersinia ruckeri ATCC 29473 (assembly GCF_000754815.1). Taxonomy (GTDB): domain Bacteria; phylum Pseudomonadota; class Gammaproteobacteria; order Enterobacterales; family Enterobacteriaceae; genus Yersinia; species Yersinia ruckeri. Next base: position 1,201,548 of record NZ_KN150747.1, on the reverse strand, counting down.
CCAGGATAACGCCACATTATGTTCATAATTTGTTTTCTTATTGTCATATTTTATTTGATTACTATCCATCCAGGTAAAATTATATCCTAAGTTTAATTTATCAAAAGTATATCCTATGTAAGTATCAAATCTGTTGGTTTTCTCGTCATCATTATTATACGCAGTTTTTCTCGCATAATCATAACGATAACGACCAGCGATATAAACTCCCGAATCAAGATTGTACTGAACCTTTAAATAAGGCTTATAAATTGAAGTATCCTGTCCACTCTCAAATATAAATCCGGGTTGTAAAGTTATGCGGTCAGTAATTTTATAGTTGTAACTTGCCCCAAGTTCTATTGCGTTTGTTACCAAGTCGCTTAAATATTTATCCTGCTCACCATCTACGCCACCGGACTTAACACTAGCATCGACATAAAAACCAATGCCGTTAGGTAAGGTTTCAATAATAGCAATACGATCTTTATTAATTCTTGTTCTGTCAGCATACTCGTGACGGTAGTCGAGGGTCGCCGCCTGTAGAGATGATGAAAATACCATTAATGAGGCTATACACTGGAGATATTTGTTGAATTTCATAAAAATAATCCTTTTATTAATTAATTTTATTTATTGTATTTGAAAATTTATTGCATTAATAAATTTCCATCACGTATAGTAAAGGTAGTTATTGACGAGACGGGTTTCCCTTGAACATCTTCACCACCAATAAGGAAAATCTCATCGCCGTAATTCACTGACACACCATAGCCAAGGGGTTGTTTCATTTTACCCATATATTTCCATTGTCCATTTATCAGGCCATAAATCTCATCGCGCCATTTTTTACTTATTCCTTCATGAGAATAATATTTTCCATTGATATAATTTTGTTTTGCCCCCGGGAAGTTTGCTCCGCCTGCAACAAGTACAACACCATGACTGTATCCAGAAAATGCACCAGCCAGACCCTCCTGATACTTTTCACCCGGAGGTGGCGATAAATGACTATTTTTAAGCCAAGTTAACTTTCCATTATTCCATATAGCATGATAAACGATATCAGTACGCAAGCCCGGCTTAAGTTCACCATTAATAATCATTAGTTGATTATTTTCAGCTACTGATGCTGAACCAGCCATTCCCGCTCCAGGCAATTCCCCAGCATTTTCCCACTTATTTTCCTTTGCGTTGTAAATAAATGTGATTTTATTAAAAAAATAATCTTTATCTGGCTTATTAAAGTAGCTATCAATTACTTTTTGTTTTTCTTTAATATCATTACTGTTGGTTTCCAAATCTATAAAATACTTATCAAAGATATGTTCATTAACACCTCCAGTGATAAGTATCATCTCTTCGTTTAATTTTATTCCTGTATGCCCCGTCAACCCGACTGGAGATATAGTATCAATTTTTTTCCATGTGTTATTTTTTGGCGAGTATTTGTACACATCACTAAAAACCTGCAATGTTGACTCATTATTTTCTTTTCCTACACCACCAAAAACATACAGTTCACCATCTAAAAATGCCGACACCGATTGTTCACGGGCACGGCCAGGAAAGGATTCAATACGCTCCCATACGTTGTCTTTGTTTTTTAAATCGATTTTGTACCAGGCTGTTCCAGCAGAACCCATACCGACATAAATCACGCCATTTTTATCAACCGCCCCGGTACCATTTTTTAATGGTTCAGGAATATCAGGTAACATTGTCGCATACCCTAATTTGGCAATACCAATCGATAAACAAAATGCAATCATCATCTTCTTGGACTTTTTCATCTGTATCCCTATACGAGTAAATACCAGAAAGGAGTTTAGCTTCATTATTAATGATTAGATGGTGTTAAACTTCAATAACAATAATTATAAAATGTGACCAAGCTCTGAAAATGGTTTCATAATGTTATTACATACATGTCGAGGGCATAGGAGGGGTCAGTCTTGATATCGAAAATTAATGTACTGTAAGGGCTTCCCCAGCATGTCAACGCCGGTGTTTACGGTTTCTGTCTGCACTACAGTAAAAAATAAAGGGGAGAGACTGCGGTACTATAAACGGCCATGATGAATCGTCATCGATTCGGCTCTGATGAAAGATGCACATGAGGCTCTTGTTCATCAGTAAAGCCGACATATCACCACCAAAATAGAGTAAACGCTACTGGCTGCGCTCTGCTATGCCGAAAGGCATCTGCTAGCGCCTGCCCTGCTGCGTTTGGTGCGCGGCGTCATTTTTACTTGTGAAAGTGACGCCGCAGCACGAACCCACTTCAGCCTTAGAGATACGCAACTTCACACAAAAATCATGCATCTGACACACATGTTCTACGTCGGGCTGACCATTTTTTACAGGAGAGTTGAACTGATACCGAGGCTGGCCACAACGGCCTAAGTGAATAGACCCCAGTTTCCTAGACGGTTGCGTGCCTCATGAACCAGGCACTTTCATAAACTGCAGGTGGTTGATCTTCACAGGCACTGTGACGCCGTTTAGCATTATAAAACATCTCTACATAATCGAAGATATCCGCCTTCGCTTCTTCTCTATTTTTATAGATCCGTTTCTTTATGCGTTCTCGTTTTAGCAACTGAAAAAAGCTTTCAGCCACCGCGTTATCATGGCAATTACCTCGGCGACTCATGCTGCTTTTTAAATTGTGAGCGGTCATAAAATGCTGACATCTTTCGCTCGTATATTGCGAGCCCTGATCCGAATGGATTAGTACTTTTGCCGTTGGTTTACGTCGCCACACTGCCATCAACAACGCGTCCATCACCAGCTCTGCTGTCATTCGCCCCCCCATACTCCAGCCGATAACCCGACGCGAGAAAAGATCGAGAACAACGGCCAGATACAACCATCCCTCATGCGTTCTGATATAGGTCATGTCACTCACCCAATGCGTATTGGGGGTAGGAACAATGAACTGGCGTTCAAGGTAATTAGGGTTGGCAACTGATGTTTTTCCGCCGCCGTAATAGCGGCGTTTCCGATATCCGGTTTGAGAAGCCAACTCTGCAAGCCTCATTAGGCGCGCGATCCTGTTACGCCCAGCTCGCTCACCCAAGTCTTTCATGTCGAGCCAGATTTTTCGATAACCATAAACCGTACCACTTTCAAGCCACAGTTGTTTAATGAGGCCTGTTTGGCGCTCATCTTGCCTGGCGCGCAGAGATTGAGGCCGTTTTAGCCACTGGTAATAACCGCTGTAATGGAGGCCAAGAACCAGACACAACCGGCGTACCGCATAAAAGGTCGACATTTTTTTAATGAAGGCGTACTTCAGCCTGACGTTCTTGCAAAGTACGCGGCGGCCTTTTTTAAAATATCTCGCTCTTCAGTCACCCGCTTAAGTTCTTGCCTGAGGCGCTTTACTTCGTGCTGGAGGGCATCGTCCTGCTTGCGCTGTGGTTCGGGTTTTTGGTAACGCTTGATCCATGCGTAAAGGCTATTGGTGGAAACACCAAGTCGTGCCGCAACCTCAGAAACAGGGTATCCCTGCTCGTTAATCTGTTTTACAGCTTCAATTTTGAATTCTTCAGTGAACGTTTTGACTGACATAAACACTCCTTCATTAGGCCTCCATTATGAGGCAAAAAAGTGTCTACGAAACCCGGGTCTATTCAATCAGTATACATTTTGGGGTTTTGGTATACAGACGCTTACCCGAAATGGCGCATCAACAAGGTTCTGCCGCTAGAGTAGCGGAGCCGGGGTGAAAAGAGGGGTCGCACTATTACCCACTGGTCTAGTTCCGAAAGGCGGCGTATGCCAGAGTGCGTGAGGTTATACAGGGTGCTGAGTCTTGGACTTGCATAACCAATACCCAATAGTGAGTTATCATGTTTTGCAAAAGGCTTACTCCGGTGAGTATTTTTTAAAGCAGAGTAGCTCATATCGCCGATCCAAGCAGGGGCCCAGAGAAGAGGTTTAATAAAACATATATAACAAAACAAGAAGTTAAGAAGAAAAAACAACTAAGAAACAAAAACCTTCCTGTCTTGATACTTCAGCTTAATCCCCACCCGAAACACCCAACCAATACAACAAAAGCTACCGGAAAAATTGTCGCGCGAAAAAGTGGGTCTCCTAGGTTTGCCAGCCCCCCTCTCAGGCATTGCGTCCGAAAATTTCCGCAGCTGCTCAACAATCCTTATAGAGGCGGCAAGTAATTACCATATCGCCTCTTATGCTCTAAAGAGAACTACCACTTTTCGCTGAGTCCTGCGGACCTGGATTGCATTGTTCTTTTGTTCCCGGGAGATAAAAATTGCCGTTCTCATCAGGGTCAGTTCCTCCCGGACATCCTGCTCGCCCCGGTGAATTGTCAGAACTGCCTCCGTCCGAGCCATTTCCTCCGTCAGCACCAGCTTTACCAGACTGGCCCATATACCCACCATTTCCGCCATCCCCGCCTTTACCTCCAGCACCACCATTTCCGGCACTGGCAGAAAAAGAAAACAGTGCGAAAATGCAGACCAAAAAGTGCTTACCCATGTGTGAACCTCCCTAAATATCCGCAGCCCATATCTATACACAATATACTGCGCGACAGCATGAAATGGGTTTCAACCAGCGCGTCAGTAGTGGGTAGCGATCGTTATATCAGGCCGCGCGGTGCCGATGTCTGCATTCCTTACAGCCTTGTCTTCGCCAGCCATTCTATGAGAGCGCCGCGAATTCTGCACCATGATTCCACTACCTTCTATAAAAAACTCGCCAGAGGGCTTCCCAGCGCGTCTGAGAGGTCTTACTGCTTTTGCTTACGGATGACTGTCTGATTAGCAGTAGCTTCATGGCCCAGTCCGGTTTACTTTATTGCTATCAACCAAGAGCCGCCCAGAGGCGACACGGAGATAACGCTTGAAAACCATCGAAATACTGCAATACACCTTACGCAAAGGCAGCGGTGCCACTTTTCACGCCACCATGCAGGAAATCAGCGTTCCCCTACACCAACGCCACGGGATCGATGTTGTTTCGTTTGGTAACTCGCTACATGACCCGGATTGTTACTACCTTATTCGCGCCTTTGACAGTGCTGAAAGCATGACTGCGGTTCTCAATGCTTTTTATGCAAGCGATGACTGGCGCAGCGGCCCACGCGAAGACATTATTCGCAGCATTGGAACCAGCATTAAAACAGTGATGAATCTACCATCAGAAAGCGTGGAAGGGCTGCGGGTGCAATTGTAGGTCATCAAGTTTTACCAAACGCGTTTTGAGCATCTCCAAATTTCGCACTATAAATCTACAACCCTTAATAGAAAACGCGCCAGAATCGTTCTGAGCGCGTTAGATCAAGAAAGAGAGTCAGGCTGTTGCGGTTCTTTTCGCGATTTCTTGTTGTGCTTCATTCGCAGGCTGTTACCCGTAGCGGAAGTTAGATCGCTATTACTAAACTTACGGACAATGACCTTGATACTGCGAAGATATAACGTTTTTTTGGCATATATCAAATTATTGGACCATAAAACTATCGCAACACATACAAATAATAGAGTATTTTTTATTCGTAAAGTCTGTATGAGAAAAACTGGCATAGATATAATCACTCGGGGTTACTACTATGGTGCAACGCATTGACTTACTTAGAGACTACGGAATTTTCAGAAATTACATCAAAACTGATGCAAAAGATTTTGGAAGGCTTAATTTAATATACGGCTGGAATGGAAGCGGAAAATCAACATTATCATCGCTTTTTGAACAGATAGAAAACCGTCAGAACACTAGATACCCTAATTCAACCTTTTCTATAAAAACCTTCGAACAAGGAACGATAACAAAAGATAACATTTCCGCAAATAATTTAAATCTGAAAGTCTTCAATCAAAGCTTCATAAACAAAAACATTGACTGGAATAATTCAGTAAAAAGTATTTTATTGATAGCTCAGGAAAAAATTGAAGAGAAGAAAAAATTAGAAGAATTGAGAGCATCTTTTGATAAAAAAACAAAAGAGTATGTTAGACGAAAAACAGCGAATGACAAACTTACAGAAGAACTTCAAAAGTTCCTAACGGATGCAGCTAAGAGAACTAAAACCAGCTTGCAAGTCATTGATACCAGTGACTCAAGATTTTTAAGTTATAACAGAACAAAACTTGAAAACTTCATCACATCAAATGTTGACCAAATAAAAAAGGCTGATTCAATCCTAGATATAAATGAAGTGGCAAGTCTAACTAAAGCAGCAAATCCCACACAAAAACCGGCAATTACAACCAAAACTCCGAGCGTAGATTCTTCCCTACTAAAAAAAGCACAAGATAGGTTAAATGAACTATTCAAACAATCAGTAACAAATAAAGTTATTGAGAGTTTGAAAAACAATCAAGATATACAATCTTGGGTTTTTAGTGGGTTGAATTTAAATCTAGGCAGTGATAGTTGTCATTTTTGCGGGAACAAGATATCACAAGAGCGAATCGATGAATTAAACGCACACTTTAATGATGAATACAGAAAGTTCTCAGAAACCCTAGACAAAGCTAAAACATGGTTAGCAAGCCAATTCATTGTGTTAGTAAACAACAGTGATATTGATATTTATGACGAACATAAAGATCTTCTAAAAGAAAAGTCATCACTCCTTAAAGATGAGGCTGAAAAAAATAAACAGTTACATTAATGAATGGGAGAAAACATTAGATGAAAAAATAATAAACCCTTTCAACATTGATCTCTTTGCCGTTGAAATACCAAATTCATTATTTGTTAACTTCAATCAAACCGCAACCGAAATTAATAAGATAATAGAGTTACATAATAAAAAATGCAAAGACTTTAAAGAGGAAACTAATAAGGTAAAATCTAAACTTGAGTCACATTATGCGGCATCGGAGGTAAACGCGTTCGATTACTTCAAGAAAATATCAAACCGCGACGCGGAAACAAAAAATTTACTGACAAACGATAATGACCTAAAAGGAATAAAAGCAGAAATAAAATCCATTGAAGATTCGTTATCAAATGAAACCATAGCAGCAGATATTTTCAATAAACATCTACACGGTTTTCTTGGTCGCTCAGAATTATCTCTCCAATTTAATAAAGAAAAAAATGGATACGAAATACTCAGAGATAACCAAATTGGACATGCACCTAATCTTAGCGAGGGTGAAAAAACTGCTATAGCTTTAATTTACTTTATTACAAAACTAACAGAGATTGATAATAAAATATCCGACAGTATCATTGTTTTCGATGATCCCGTTTCGAGTTTTGACTCAAACCATCTATTTCATTCATATTCATTTATAAAGACGTATTGTAATGACGCAAAGCAGCTTTTTTTACTAACTCATAACTTTACGTTTTTCAAGTTAGCTCGCGACTGGTTCAATACAAACAATAGAAACAGAAAAAGAAAAGAAAAAATTGAAAACGCATTTTTTTATACTATTGAACCCAATGCTGTTACACCTCGATCATCTGCAATATGTAATGCTGACGCAAGTTTAATTGATTATAACTCAGAATATCATTATATTTTTGACACTTTGTATAAGCATAAAGAACATCCTAGACTAACTCGTGAGCAGGCATTCTTAACAGCAAATCTATCTCGTAAATTGTTAGAGTCATTTTTAAACTTCAAATATCCAAAACATAGATCGGATTTATCACAACTAATGGATGTTGCCGCAAAAAATTGTGTTGTCTTTGATAGTAATAAAAAAGAAAAGGTTTATCGTTTCATTAACAAATATTCTCACAGTGCTGTTATCGAAATGAATGAAGATATTGCTGAAAATTTAATAGGTGAAGGCACAAACGTAATCGGAGACATCTTTTTGTGGATAGAAGAAGTTGACAAAGTTCATTATGATGAAATGGTAAGTGTTTGTCAGAAAAACTGATAGCTGCATCCTCCAATTATTATGGGGGATGCGATTTTATAAAAAACGAATTAAATCAGCAAGCTAAAAAAATCACTAAAACTTATTTTTATTGATTAAGATCTCGTTCTTTATTATTTCTTTTAATTCGTAGTGCATCTGCTACCGCATCTATACCATCTACGCAAATAAATGGAGCAACTTCCGGTAGCCCTAGCGTAACGCTCTCAAGAACAGCATAGAGAGCTGCTGGTGGATGATCTTTGCTATACCGGTTCTCTGTCTCACCAGAATTTTTGGACGTAAAAAAGTCAATCTCCTAGGATTGAAAGCCTCCCTCTCAAGCATTGCGTTTAAAAGCTTTGGCTTCGGCAAACCCATCCTTATAGTAAGGATGGACCACCATTTGTTATCTGCATTGTTTATCTTCAGGATGAAATTCTGGGAAGGCTTTTTTATGTGAACCAATACCAAAAAACAGAGAGGCAACCCCCAGAACGATCAGCATAACAAATCCAGATGTCTTGAGAATAAAGCGGGAAAAAGGATGCGCCCACTCTCTTTCCATCCACCACTCCTCAAACTCAATACGAACCAAATAGAGCTGTTTATGTTTTTGCGTGCTGATCCACTGTTTATGCTTCATGCATCCTCCAATGCCTGTTCGAACTTGATGTCACTATGCTGATGAGGAATACACGGTTAAATATGCTCATCTCGTAAAACTTCGCCAGCCGCTCTATGAAAACGCCACAAATTTCGCACAATATTATTACTACTATTGACACTAAACGCGGCAGAAGGCTTTCTGGTGCGTTTAAGCATCACTCGAATGAATAGTCACAGGCTTATTCCGATTGTTGACCTCTCTTTCTTCGTAGCGCATCTCTAACAGCATCCAACCCATCAGGAATGTTGAATTTAGCTATCTCAGGCAACAAAAAATCAATTTTCTCCACGACTTCAATCATATGGATCGGTTTGAGGTCTTTGCTATATCGCACTTCCGTTTCCGTTTCGCCGCGCACATGCCCGACTAGCTGCGCACGTAGTTCCGGGCTGACGCCCTTCTCTTTAAGTAAGGTTGAGACGGAGTGGCGGAACGAGTGAAAAGACTTGGCTCTGTTCCTCTCAATTTTCAATCGACGCGCCAGTAGCGATTCATTGAACCATGCGGAAACTGGCCTGCCATAGCCTTTGGTTTTATGCGGCTTAAGCTCGGGGAAGAGACGGATATACCCGGCATTTTTTAGGGCCTTAACGTAGTCGATAAAACCGAGACTAATCAGTTTGGAATGGATCGGAATCTTGCGGCGAGCATTAGCATTTTTTAGTTTCTTTCCGCTTTCGCTATCGCTTTCAAGGTTCAAATAATAGACGCCATCGTCTGCCAGAACATCATCCAACAGTAACTGAGCGATTTCATTAACTCGCGCGCCCGTAATCAAACCCAGCAAAGGTGCCCAGTAATGAAACGGGCAATATTGATGGAATCGCCTTTGCGCATTACGTTCTCCAGTCCCAGCAACAAACCAAGGTAACGAGAAAACCGCCTGAATCTCATGCGATTCGAAAACGTCAGTGTGATCCTGGTCTCGCTCGTCTTTATCGTCACGGGGGAAAAAGTTTTCGCATGGCGATTTCAGTAGCTTCCCATCATCAACAGCCCACTTCATTGCGCCATAGAGACCGTTGATATACTTCCTGACGGATTCCTCAGTCATCAACTTATCGCCACATTCCGCCGCCTTAACGATTAACTCATCCAACGTTTTCACCCCATATTTAGCTTTCACCAAATTGCGGTTTGCCGGGATTGTGCGCAACTTGCTCTCGTAAGCCCGAAAGAAGTCACGATCAAGCTTTTCAAGCTGAATATCACCCATCGTTTCAATCATAAAGGCAAAGTAGTTGCGGATATCACTAATCGCTGACTCCGACACTTTGCCCTTACTTCGATGTTTTACATACTCAGAACATAACCACGAAAGGTTCTTGGCGTAATGTTTACGGTGAACATACTCGTTAGTAATAGCGGGAGCAGTAAAAGGCGCAGCGTGAGAAACGCTAATCGCTGGTGGTGTGCTCTTAGCCAGCCAATCAAGTCTGAGACTTTCTGCATGGACTTTATTGATCAACAGCGTATCGGGTTTAATTACCGGGCAACTGGAGGTGAAAAACCAACCGCCTTTAGCTTCGCTTCCAACAGTTTTGAACACCGAAGCTTCTGAATACCCGTCGCTTATAATGTTACGTAAATGCGCTGGTTGCGCAGTGAGTTGCAGATAGCCTTTAGCAACCCCCTCGATACCCTGCTTTTCGCCATAATTAAGAACGTAACTGCCATCAAGCGGGTCTAGCTCAGCCTCAGAGAGAGCTGCAACATAAAAGCCAGCCTGCCCCGTCGACAGCCAGAACACGGGCAGATTGCGGTTCATCACCGCCTGGATTAACTGAGCAACAGGCAGCTCGATTGACTGAGCAAAGTTTGAAAACGAGATCATACCCTCACTAGCAAGCAGCGGGGCGCAGTCACTTAAAGTTCGATAATCCAATTGTTCATACTCTTGTAAGGTCTGATACCAGACCGCCAACAGGAGCGCGGACTTCTGCTTTGCTTTATGAAGATCGTGTGTGCCTGTTGAAGTGTGAATCTCACACTGCCCTGCATATCGACGAAAACGTTGAGGAACGGTAATGCGCACGACATAAATGCCGCTGCTTCGACGATAGAGGTTTTTACGCTGTGACATCGCTCGTATACCCTTTTGTAGGAGGGCTACGCGATATTGAAGTTCAAAAACAAAAAAATCCTTACAAAATAAGGATTTAATTGATTTTGGTGCCGAAGGCCGGAATCGAACCGGCATGCCTCGCGGCGGTTGATTTTGAATCAACTGCGTCTACCGATTTCGCCACTTCGGCACTGAAGTAGTATGCGGAGAACGAGGTGAATTATACTTACCTATGATCCGCATGCAACTGTTATTACACCGCCTTTGGTTCAAGTGCCGAAAAAAACACCGCTATCGCCGTTTTAGTAGCATATAGATGCTGATCAACAGGAAAAGCATACTCGGCAGTAAGGCTCCAAGTACCGGTGGAATTTTGTATACCAGGCTGAGTGGTCCAAAAATCTGATCCAGTACATAGAAGATAAAACCGAAACATATCCCAGTAACAACCCTGACACCCATAGGAACACTACGCAATGGCCCAAAGATGAACGACAGCGCCATCAGCATCATCACCGCAACCGAAAGCGGGGCAAATATCTTACTCCACATATTAAGCTGGTAACGGCTGGATTCTTGCCCACTCTGTTGCAGATATTTAATATAGTTATGCAGTCCACTGATAGATAGCGAGTCTGGATTCATGGCCACCACACCCAGTTTATCTGGCGTTAGATTGGTATTCCATTCTCCAGTCAAGGTCTGGGAGCCGGTAATTTGCTTAGGATCGCTCAAGTTGGATTCATCAACCTGTGACAGTTTCCATCGATTATCTTCGAAGGTTGCCGTCGCAGCATAACGCACGGATTGCAGACGATCGGCATCATCAAAATGATAGATATTGATGCCAGTCAATTCATTCTCACCAGAGACTCGCTGAATATAAATAAAATCAGATCCGTCTTTAGCCCACAATCCACGTTTAGTCGACAGCAACGAGCCGCCATACATCTTTTGCGCCCGGAAATCACGCGCCATCTGTTCGCCCTGCGGCGCAACCCATTCACCGATAGCCATAGTCAGCAGCACTAAAGGAATAGCCGTTTTCATGACGGCGGCGGCGATTTGCATCCGGGTAAAGCCCGAAGCTTGCATCACCACCAGCTCGCTGCGGGTTGCCAATGTGCCTAAACCAAGCAGTGCGCCAAGCAGTGCCGCCATCGGGAAGAAGAGTTCAATATCTTTAGGCACGCTGAGCAAAGTATACATACCCGCGCTCATCGCAGAATAGTCACCCTGCCCCACTTTTCGTAGCTGCTCAACAAATTTGATAATGCTTGATAGAGACACCAACATAAACAGCGTCATCAAAATAGTATTGAGAATGGTGCGTCCGATATAACGGTCTAATACGCCAAACATCAGGCTATCCCTCTCAAACGTGCTCGTAATTTACGGGCGGCCAAGCTATCCCACAAGTTGAGGACAAGTGCCAACGCCAGATAAGCGCCGTTAACGACCCAAATCCAGACCATCGGATCCAGCTTGCCTTTAGCGCCATTCGAACGCAGAGAACTTTGTAGCAGGAAGAAAATAAGATAGAGCAACATTGCTGGCAGCATGCTGAGTACCCTGCCCTGACGCGGGTTGACCACGCTCAGTGGAACCACCAGCATTGCCATGATGACAACAGAAACGATGAGCGTAAGCCGCCAGTGGAATTCCGCGCGCGCATCTTGCTCGCTAGAATGCCAGAGTGCAGCCATCGACATCTGCTCAACAATATTATTGTCTTGCTGGGCGACCTGGTGACCAATGACGGCCTGATAATCGGTAAAATCAGTAATACGGAAATCTCGCAGTAATGCCGTACCTTCATAGCGAGTGCCTTGATTCAACAACACCACTTGCGAACCATCAGGACGCTCAGCCATATGACCTTTATCAGCCACCACCACGGAGGGACGCTGATTATCACTAGGGCGAAGTTGCGCCAAGAAGACCCGCTGGAATTCTTTGCCGCTCACACTGCCAACAAACAGTACCGCGTTGCCGTCCTGTGACGATTGGAACTGACCTTCAACCAGCGCAGCCAGGCTCGGGTTGGCTCGGGCATCATTAAGGACTTCATCCTGATGTTTGGATGACCAAGGGCCCAGCCAGATAGCGTTAACCGCAGCCAGTCCTGAAGTGAGCATAGACAGAATCAATGCTGCAATAATCAGCGGCCGCTTACCTAGCCCACAGGCATGCATAACGGTGATTTCACTCTCCGTATACAGTTTGCCATAGGTCATCAATAAGCCGAGAAATAGACTCAACGGCAGAATAAGCTGGGCCATTTCCGGCACGCCTAATCCGAGGAGGGATAAAACCAAATTTGTCGGAATCTCACCATCAACGGCGGCACCTAACACCCGTACTAATTTCTGACTGAAAAAGATCAATAGCAGGATGAATAGGATCGCGATTTGACTCTTGAGTGTTTCCCGTACCAGATATCTAATGATGATCACGCTAATACGCCTGTGAAAACTTGTCTTTTTGCAGGAAAATCGATAGTTTCATCGTTAATCCGCCATTTATTCTCATCATATGGCAACCTTCACAGCTAAAATAGCATTACAGCATCTAGTGTTTAGGTGTCCTATAGGAACATGCTTATAGTCGCCAAAACAAAACAACTTATGCCGTTAAGGTTAACACACGTCGTTAACACAACGGAGAGAGATCGTTGCGGAGCGCTACATTCTAACGGTAGCTCCCGCCTTTGTCTTTAAGATTCAGGAGAGTGCATGGAGTTCAGTGTAAAGAGCGGCAGCCCGGAAAAACAGCGCAGTGCCTGTATTGTAGTCGGCGTTTTTGAACCTCGCCGTCTATCCCCGATCGCCGAACAACTCGACAAAATTAGTGATGGATACATCAGCGCATTATTGCGCCGCGGTGAACTTGAAGGCAAAGTGGGTCAGACGTTATTACTGCACCATGTGCCTAATATTCTCTCCGAGCGAATCCTGTTAATTGGCTGTGGCAAAGAGCGCGAGCTCGATGAACGCCAGTATAAACAAGTGATCCAAAACACCATCAATACGCTTAATGATACAGGTTCAATGGAAGCGGTCTGTTTCCTGACCGAACTCCACGTTAAAGGCCGCAATACCTATTGGAAAGTGCGCCAGGCGGTGGAAACAGCCAAAGAAGCGCTCTATACCTTCGATCAGCTTAAAAGTAATAAAGTTGAGCCACGCCGCCCACTGCGTAAAATGGTCTTCAACGTGCCAACCCGCCGCGAACTGACCAGCGGTGAACGCGCGATTCAGCATGGTCTGGCTGTGGCCTCAGGAATTAAAGCAGCCAAAGATCTGGGCAATATGCCGCCTAATATCTGTAATGCCGCTTATCTGGCCTCTCAGGCTCGCCAATTGGCCGATGCATTCAGCAAAAACATCATCACCCGCGTGATCGGTGAACAGCAGATGAAAGAGCTGGGTATGCATTCCTATCTGGCAGTGGGACAAGGTTCGAAAAACGAATCCCTGATGTCGGTGATTGAATATAAAGGTAATCCAAATCCAGATGCCAAGCCAATTGTGTTGGTTGGTAAAGGTCTAACCTTCGACTCCGGCGGTATCTCCATCAAGCCTGCCGAAGGCATGGACGAAATGAAGTATGACATGTGTGGTGCCGCTACCGTATACGGCGTGATGCGTGTTGTCGCCGAATTGCAGCTACCACTTAACGTGATCGGCGTGCTTGCGGGCTGTGAAAACATGCCGGGTGGCCAGGCTTATCGCCCAGGCGACGTACTGACGACCATGTCAGGGCAAACGGTCGAAGTGCTGAATACCGATGCGGAAGGCCGTTTGGTATTGTGTGATACCCTGACTTACGTTGAGCGTTTCGATCCAGAACTGGTCATTGATATTGCGACGTTAACTGGCGCTTGCGTCGTGGCGCTGGGTCACCACATTACCGGATTGATGTCGAACCACAATCCATTAGCTCACGAGTTGATTGGGGCTTCCGAGCAGGCCGGTGACCGTGCATGGCGCTTGCCGCTGGGCGACGAATACTACGAGCAACTGGATTCCAACTTTGCCGATATGGCAAACATTGGTGGCCGCGCGGGTGGTGCGATTACTGCTGGCTGCTTCCTGTCTCGTTTTACCCGCAAATATACCTGGGCGCATCTGGATATTGCCGGTACTGCATGGCGCTCCGGGAAAAATAAAGGCGCGACGGGTCGTCCGGTTGCTATGCTGTCGCAGTTCTTGCTGAACCGCGCAGGTCTGAACGGCGACGATTAATCGTTTGATAGATACCCGAACGCATTGGAGTTGCAGCGAATCTTTGCAGCGCCAAATACATCAGGGTATATACCGAGTTATCTTAAGGGCACACGTTGTGCCCTTAACGTCGTAGAGAGCCTATGAAAAACGCAACCTTCTATCTTCTCGATCACGATCAATCCTCCGGCGAGCTGCGGGCCCACGAAGCCTTGGCGTGCGATCTGGCGGCTGAGCGCTGGCGGGCAGGCAAACGGGTGCTGATTGCATGTGAAAGTCGGGAACAGGCTCAACGTCTGGACGAAGCCTTATGGCAACGAGCGCCGGAACAATTTGTACCGCATAATTTGGCTGGTGAAGGGCCAAAATATGGCGCACCGGTAGAACTGGCCTGGCCGGAAAAGCGTGGAAATTCACCGCGCGACCTGCTAATTAGCCTGCTACCTGAGTTCGCAGGTTTTGCCACCGCTTTCCATGAAGTGATAGACTTCGTTCCTTACGAAGAAACTTTGAAACAGTTGGCGCGCGACCGATATAAGTCATATCGCAGCGTCGGCTTCCATTTGACTACGGCTACGCCGCCAACTCATTGAACAAATAAATAAAATGGAAAAGACAAACAACTCCCTCGACAAGACATACAGTCCGCTTGAGATTGAGCAACCGCTCTACGAACACTGGGAAAAGCAGGGTTACTTTAAGCCGAACGGCGATACCAGCAAAGAAAGCTACTGCATCATGATCCCGCCGCCAAACGTTACTGGCAGCCTGCATATGGGACATGCTTTCCAGCAAACCATCATGGATACCCTGATCCGTTACCAGCGGATGCAAGGGAAAAATACCCTGTGGCAAGCGGGTACTGATCACGCCGGTATCGCAACCCAAATGGTGGTTGAGCGTAAAATTGCGGCTGAAGAAGGCAAAACTCGTCACGATTATGGTCGTGATGCCTTCATTGACAAAATCTGGCAGTGGAAAGGGGAATCTGGCGGCACTATCACCCGCCAAATGCGCCGTCTGGGCAACTCTGTCGATTGGGAGCGCGAACGTTTCACGATGGACGATGGTCTGTCCAATGCAGTGAAAGAAGTGTTTGTCCGTCTGCACAAAGAAGATCTGATCTACCGTGGCAAACGTCTGGTTAACTGGGATCCTAAACTGCGCACGGCGATCTCGGATCTGGAAGTAGAAAACCGTGAGTCCAAAGGTTCCATGTGGCACCTGCGTTATCCGTTGGCTGACGGTGCGAAAACGGCTGAAGGTAAAGATTATCTGGTTGTGGCTACCACCCGTCCAGAAACGGTGCTGGGTGATACCGGCGTCGCAGTCAACCCGGAAGATCCGCGCTATAAAGATCTGATCGGCAAAGAGGTGATCTTGCCGTTGGTAGGTCGCCGTATTCCAATCCTCGGTGATGAACACGCCGATATGGAAAAAGGCACCGGCTGCGTAAAAATCACTCCAGCTCATGATTTTAATGACTATGAAGTGGGTAAACGTCACGCTCTACCGATGATCAATATTCTGACCTTCGACGGTGATATCCGTAGCGAAGCCGAAGTGTTTGATACCCATGGCGAAGCAACCGAGGTATGCAGCGGCGCGATTCCTGCACAGTTCCAGGGTCTGGAGCGCTTTGCCGCCCGTAAAGCCGTGGTAGCCGAGTTTGAGGCACTGGGTCTGTTGGAAGCAATCAAACCGCACGATCTGACCGTTCCTTACGGTGACCGTGGTGGCGTGGTTATCGAACCGATGCTGACCGATCAATGGTACGTGCGCACCGCGCCGCTGGCTAAAGTGGCGATTGAAGCGGTCGAAAACGGCGAGATTCAATTCGTACCGAAACAATACGAAAACATGTACTACTCATGGATGCGTGACATTCAGGATTGGTGCATTTCGCGTCAGCTATGGTGGGGTCACCGTATTCCAGCATGGTATGACGAAGCGGGTAAAGTCTACGTTGGACGTGATGAAGCAGAAGTGCGTCGCGAGAACCATCTGGCTGCCGATGTGGCATTGCGTCAGGATGAAGACGTCCTGGATACCTGGTTCTCTTCCGGTCTGTGGACTTTCTCTACTCTGGGTTGGCCAGAACAGACTGAAGCGCTGAAAACCTTCCACCCAACCAGCGTCGTTGTCAGTGGTTTCGATATCATTTTCTTCTGGATTGCTCGCATGATCATGCTGACCATGCACTTTATGAAAGATGAAAATGGCAAGCCGCAAGTCCCGTTTAAAACCGTCTATATGACAGGTCTGATCCGCGATGACGAAGGGCAGAAAATGTCCAAGTCAAAAGGTAACGTAATCGATCCTCTGGATATGGTCGACGGTATCTCACTGGAAGATCTGCTGGAAAAACGAACCGGTAACATGATGCAGCCACAGTTGGCTGAGAAAATCCGCAAGCGCACCGAGAAACAGTTCCCGAACGGTATCGAACCACACGGCACTGACGCCCTGCGTTTCACTCTGGCAGCATTAGCCTCTACCGGTCGCGACATCAACTGGGATATGAAACGTTTAGAAGGTTACCGTAACTTCTGTAACAAACTGTGGAACGCCAGCCGTTTCGTATTGATGAACACCGAAGATCAAGATTGTGGTCAGAACGGCGGTGAAATGGTGCTGTCACTGGCTGATCGCTGGATTCTGGCTGAATTTAACCAAACCGTGAAAGCCTACCGTGAAGCCTTAGATACTTACCGCTTCGATTTGGCCGCAGGTATTCTGTATGAATTTACCTGGAACCAATTCTGTGACTGGTATCTGGAACTGACTAAACCGGTGATGAACAACGGTTCAGAAGCGGAGCTGCGCGGAACGCGTAACACTCTGATTAATGTGCTGGAAGCCCTGCTGCGACTGGCTCACCCCATCATTCCTTACATCACGGAAACCATCTGGCAGCGCGTGAAAAGCCTGAAAGGTATCACTGCAGACACCATTATGCTGCAACCTTTCCCGGAATATAACGCCAGTCAGGTCGATGAAAAAGCCCTGAGTGATTTGGAATGGATTAAGCAAACGATCATTGCTGTCCGTAATATTCGTGCAGAAATGAATATTGCGCCGGGTAAACCGCTGGAAGTGTTGCTGCGCAGCGCCAATGCCGAGGCTCAACGCCGCGTGCTGGAAAATCAGAGTTTTATTCAGTCACTGGCTCGTCTCTCGTCGATCACTGTGCTACCTGAAGGAGAGAAAGGGCCACTGTCTGTCACTAAACTGGTTGAAGGCGCGGAAGTGCTGATCCCAATGGCTGGTTTGATCGATAAAGCTTCCGAGCTGGATCGTCTGGCCAAGGAAGTTGCCAAACTCGACGCTGAAATCGAGCGTATCGAAGGCAAACTGAGTAACGAAGGTTTCGTGGCGCGCGCGCCTGAAGCCGTTGTGGCTAAAGAGCGTGAGAGAATGGCAGCCTGCGCCGAAGCGAAGGTGAAATTAATTGAACAACAGGCCACTATCGCGGCGTTGTAAATTAATCGGATAATAAGCGCAAGCAATACCCAACAGCGTTCAACATGCAGGAAAGTGGCCAACGAAAGTCACCTGCAATTTGCAACATAATGGGATAACCGCGGGTCATGATAATTATTCACTATCATGACCCGCTGCTTTTTAGCATTGCATTAATCCGCAGTTAGATGGTATTACAGTTTATTACGGGTTCGCTGTGCTGGATTCCTGTTCTCAGAAAACGCTTTCCTACTTATTTTGCCGAGTAATCACGCTATGACCACAGCAACTTCCCTGCGACTTCTGGTTCGTCCAATCACGGCAGAAGACAATTTCGCCATCGCCAATGTTATCCGCGATGTTTCAGCCGAATTCGGCCTGACTGCGGATAAAGGCTATACCGTTTCCGATCCAAATCTGGACCATTTATATGAACTGTACAGCCAGCCACGCAGTGCGTATTGGATTATTGAGGTTGATGGTCGTATTGCCGGTGGCGGTGGCGTAGCCCCGTTGTCATGCGGCGAAGCCGATGTATGCGAATTACAGAAAATGTATTTTCTGCCCATCTTGCGTGGTCAAGGTTTAGCAAAACGGCTGGCATTACAGGCGCTGGAGTTTGCCCGTCAACAGGATTTCACCCGCTGCTATCTGGAAACAACAGCCAGCTTGACCCGTGCGGTGGCCTTATATGAAAAACTGGGTTTCGAGCATATTGATGGGCCGATGGGCACTACTGGCCATGTAGATTGTGAAGTCACCATGTTAAAAGTGTTGTAGTCGCCGCAATGAGTTAACCCATTAAAAAAACCCGCACTGTAGAAAGTGCGGGCTTATGAGACCAAACGAAAAATACCGATCAAACATCAGATTAATGGCGTTTTCCGTCATCATCTTCATCAATCAGTTCTTCGTCATCAAGCTCGCCATCTTCGTCATCTTCGCCGTCAGGATCTTCATAATAAGTCCCCCAGCCGTCATAGTTGACGCCACAGGTTTCAGCCAGCGCAACCAACTGTTCAACTTGAGAATCAATCAGTTCAGCATTCAAAGCCACTTCACTAATCACATCGCAGCACATGACCACTGAGCCATCTTCCACTTCCAGCTCTTCCGCATCAGTAACTTCATAGCCCAGTTTGAAGGCTTCTACTGCCGCTTTCTCCAAGACTTCAAATTTTTCAGAAGAAAGGTGATGTTCGATAGTGTACAGCGCGTCAGGATCGCTGCCATCTTCCAGTAATTCTTCGATGATCAGGCGGGTTTCGTCACGTTGTTCATCCAGTTTTTCGCGGTTTGCCATGCCTTTATCCTCAGTCAATGGGCGTTATATTCTGTCATTTTCCCACACCACCGCCAATGCCTCCACTATAAACGATAAAGATTTATCTTTTATAGTTGCAATTGAATATTTATACGTATAAGTTGAATTTAAATTCAATTAGACTTTTTCTGAATGCATGGAGATAAGCGCTATGAGTCAGTTCTACAAACGTCACTTTTTGAGGTTACTGGATTTTACTCCCGCAGAGATTACCGCCCTGCTTGATTTAGCGATAGAACTTAAAAAATCCAAGAAATCAGGCACTGAGAAGCAGAAATTAGTAGGAAAAAATCTTGCGCTCATCTTCGAAAAAGACTCTACCCGTACCCGATGCTCTTTCGAAGTTGCCGCATATGATCAGGGCGCGCGTGTCACTTATCTCGGCTCCGGCGGTAGTCAAATTGGGCATAAAGAATCAATTAAGGATACCGCTCGAGTATTGGGTCGGATGTATGACGGTATTCAATACCGTGGCTATGGTCAGAAAGTGGTAGAAACATTGGCCGAGTTTGCCGGTGTTCCAGTATGGAATGGATTAACTGATGAATTCCATCCAACTCAATTACTGGCTGATTTGCTTACCATGCAGGAACATCTGCCGGAGAAAAAACTGAGTGATATGACTTTCGCCTATCTGGGTGATGCGCGTAACAATATGGGTAATACCATGTTGGAAGCCGCAGCCTTAGTCGGCATGGACTTGCGCCTGGTCGCCCCCAAAGCCTGCTGGCCAGATGCCCGGTTAGTCGCAGATTGTCAGGCTCTGGCGCAAAAAACCGGCGCTAAAATCACGTTGACCGAGGATATTGCTGAAGGGGTAAAAGACGCTGATTTCCTTTATACCGATGTTTGGGTATCCATGGGGGAACCGAAAGAAGTCTGGAACGAGCGAGTGGCGTTACTGAAGCCTTATCAGATCAATATGAGCGTAGTGAAGCTTACCGGGAATCCACAGGTGAAGTTCTTGCACTGCCTGCCAGCTTTCCATGATGATCAGACTGTCTTGGGCAAGCAGATGGCCGAGCAATACAACCTACCTGGTGGAATGGAAGTGACCGAGGAAGTGTTTGAATCAGCGCACAGTATTGTCTTTGATCAGGCCGAAAATCGGTTACATACGATCAAGGCAGTGATGGTAGCCACACTCGCCGCCAACTAACACACTGTATTCACCGCCATTTTTATCACCACCTTTCACGCCTGCGCTTTCGCTCCGATCCATGGAGCGAAAGCACACGGGCGTATGCCGACGTTCTGCTAGAACGTTTCCACCATTTGATAAAAAATCCACTAAAAAATGTAAATTTGTGACCGACTGTTCAGGGAATAAACCTAAAGAATATTTCCTTGTCCCAGGTCAAACAAGTCAGCTATCACTTCCATCAAAACCCATATATAGTGCTAATCAAAAGCAAAATACCTATATGTAGTAGTTATCCACAATTTCATCCACATTGCTCCGCAGCCCTGTCTGGCTGCGGGATTGCCTTGTGGATAACATTGTGCAACGGAAAACAGGAGTCACATCGTGAAACCAGTAGTGATTAAACGGGACGGTTGTCAGGTACCTTTTGATGAGGTGCGCATTAAAGAAGCCGTGGAACGAGCAGCATTAGCTGTTGACGTTGTGGACGCGGATTATTGTGCAACCGTCGCCCGCGTGGTCGCTCAAAAAATGGAAAAACTGGCGCAGGTGGATATCCGTGAAATTCAAGAAGCGGTAGAAAACCAACTGATGGCGGGTGACTATAAACAACTGGCGCGTGCCTATATCGAATACCGCCACGATCGCGATGTGTCCCGTGAGTTACGCGGTCGCCTAAACCAAGAGATCCGGGGTTTGGTCGAGCAAAGCAATATGGCTCTGCTCAATGAAAATGCCAATAAAGACAGCAAAGTGATTCCTACCCAACGGGATTTGCTGGCCGGTATTGTGGCCAAACACTACGCCAAACAGCATATTTTGCCACGCGATGTGGTACTGGCTCACGAACGCGGCGAAATTCACTACCACGATCTGGATTACTCGCCCTTCTTCCCGATGTTCAACTGTATGTTGATTGATTTGGATGGCATGTTGACCCAGGGTTTCAAAATGGGTAACGCCGAAATTGAACCGCCAAAATCCATTTCCACTGCGACAGCGGTGACAGCTCAAATTATCGCGCAGGTGGCCAGCCATATTTATGGCGGCACCACGATTAACCGCATTGATGAAATACTCGCGCCTTTCGTCACTGAAAGTTTTAAAAAAAATCAGAAAGTTGCCGAAGAATGGCAGATTCCCGATGCCCGAGGCTATGCCATGGCGCGCACCGAAAAAGAATGTTACGACGCTTTCCAGTCACTGGAATATGAAGTCAACACGTTGCATACCGCTAATGGACAGACTCCCTTTGTAACCTTCGGTTTCGGTTTGGGAACCTGCTGGGAATCCCGCATGATTCAGGAAGCGATTTTGCGTAATCGCATTGCCGGTTTAGGCAAAAACCGCAAAACGGCCGTGTTCCCTAAATTGGTATTTGCCATCCGCGATGGTCTGAATCATAAATTGGGTGATCCGAATTACGATATCAAACAACTGGCTCTGGAATGTGCTACTAAGCGCATGTATCCGGATATTCTCAATTACGATCAGGTGGTTAAAGTCACTGGTTCGTTTAAAACGCCAATGGGTTGCCGTAGCTTCCTTGGGGTTTATGAAGAGAATGGCAAGCAGATTCACGATGGTCGCAACAACCTTGGCGTGATTAGCCTGAACCTGCCACGTATTGCGTTGGAATCACAGGGCGATGAAAACCGCTTCTGGCTGTTGCTGGATGAACGTTTATTGCTGGCGAAAAAAGCGCTGATGACACGTATTGCACGTTTGGAAGGCATCAAGGCTCGGGTTGCACCTATTTTATATATGGAAGGTGCCTGCGGGGTACGCCTGCAAGCCGATGATAATATTTCGGAGATATTCAAGAATGGCCGAGCGTCAATTTCACTTGGCTATATTGGTATCCACGAAACGGTCAATGCGCTGTTTGGCAATCAAACCCATGTTTTTGATGATCAACAGCTACGTGAGAAAGCCATCGCCATCGTGTCACGCCTGAAAGATGCCACCGATAGCTGGAAAGATGAAACTGGCTATGCTTTTAGCCTATACAGCACGCCAAGTGAAAACTTGTGTGACCGTTTCTGCCGTCTGGATACGGCCGAATTTGGTATTGTCCCTGGCGTCACAGATAAAGGTTACTACACCAACAGCTTCCATTTAGACGTAGAGAAAAAGGTTAATCCATACGACAAACTGGATTTTGAAGCCCCTTATCCTCCTCTGGCTAACGGCGGTTTTATTTGCTACGGCGAATACCCTAATCTCCAGCACAACTTGAAAGCCCTTGAAGATGTTTGGGATTATAGCTACCACCGCGTGCCTTACTATGGGACTAACACGCCGATAGATGAATGCTACGAATGTGGCTTCACTGGCGAGTTTTCCTGTACCAGCAAAGGCTTTACCTGCCCAAAATGTGGTAACCATGAACCTTCCAAAGTTTCGGTTACCCGTCGAGTGTGTGGCTACCTTGGAAGCCCGGATGCACGCCCATTCAACGCGGGTAAGCAGGAAGAAGTGAAACGTCGGGTCAAGCATCTGGCTAGCGGCCAATTGGGCTAATCCGGTTAGCTTTTACCGTCTCAGGGCGTGAAATGGGTCGCCCTGAGAACCTAATCCAATAACGGTGGACAAAGATCATCAATTACCATCAATACTATCCTGTCGATGTGATCAATGGCCCCGGCACTCGCTGTACGCTGTTTGTTTCTGGCTGTGTGCATCAATGCCCCGGTTGCTATAACAAAAGCACCTGGCGATTAAATTCGGGAAAACCATTCACAATACACATTGAAGATCAGATCATTGCGGATCTGAATGACACGCGCATCCGTCGTCAGGGACTTTCCCTTTCCGGCGGCGATCCTTTGCATCCAAACAATCTCTCCGCCATTTTGCATTTGATCAAACGGGTTCATGCGGAATGCGATAACAAAGATATCTGGTTATGGACCGGCTATGTTTTGGCAGAGCTCAGCGATGAACAGCGTCAGGTAGTCGATTTGATTAATGTGCTAATCGATGGGAAATTTGTGCAAGATCTGAAGGATCCCTCGCTGATTTGGCGTGGAAGCAGTAATCAGGTGGTTCATAAACTACGTTAGTCATCCCGTGAAATCTCGCCTTCGCCAACCGTGTGCGGAGGCTTTTTTCCGCCTTTATCTACCATAATCAGTTGGCGAAGTTGTCACTAAAGGTGGTATTGAAATACCGCTTCCCCGTTCTGCTCTCTTCACCTCCATCGGATTCATCTCTCGACTAAAAAAGATTCACGCAGGTGCAATCTGAACATAACCCCACTGTCATTAAAGTTTGCCAGCATAGGCTCCGGTTTATTCACAAGTGTATGCCATGTTAGCCAACGATGTGACTGCCCATAGTCGAAAGCAAGCCGTTGGCTGGAACTGACCACTGATGGGACGCAGCTTGGCATCCACACTTTGAAATACCGATATCGGCAATAAAAAGGCGGCGGAGTACTCCGTCAGTCTGACCCGCATCGCTATGATCGAACTGACCATGGAGCATTTGAATGGAAAGCCTCTCTAGCCGCCAAAATTGGATGTCGGTGCTGGCACACAGCCAGCCTGACGATCTACTTGCTCATTGGCAGCCACTGAATTTGCACCCGCGTTATCAGGTCATCCGCGCGCCGGAAATGGGTTTAAATCAGTTACAGGCACGTATGGGGGGAACGGGGCGCCGCTTTATTCTCGGCGATATGACCATCACCCGAGCGGTCGTAAAGTTGGTAGAAAGTGATGATATTTATGGCTACAGCTATATTGCTGGTCGTAATAAACCCCATGCAGAGCACTGTGCTCTGTTGGATGCGCTGCTCCAGCAAAAAGGACTGGGGGAATTACTGCAAAAATCAGTCATCATTCCCCTCGCCGCTCTGCAACAAGAGCGCCGCCAACTACGCGCCTGCGCTATTGCTAGCAGTAAGGTAGATTTCTTTACTCTGGTACGGGGAGAAGACTGATGACACTACTCAGTCATTTTAATCACCCGATCAATGATTCTCAGCAAGCCTTCCGCCATATTTTGAAAGCGATGAGCGAACCAGGCGTACAGGTCACACTGCCACACCGTCAAGGTTGGGGAAAACTAAATCCTGCGGCAACCAGCCTACTACTGACGCTGGCCGATCAGGAAACCACTGTCTATTTGGCCGATGGTTTAACTAGCGATTCGATCTGGAAAAATCTGCGTTTTCATACCGGTGCAGCGGCAGCCACTTCCCTCCAGCAGGCAGATTTTGCCATTTTCCATCAAGAAATCACTGCCGAGCAGCTGGCTCATTGTCCTGCCGGCAATGAAGTCTCTCCAGAGCGTTCAGTCACCGTGGTGATCCAAATCGCCAGCCTGCACCAAGGTACACCTTTGCGGCTACGTGGCGCGGGAATCGAGCAGCAACGCCAGATTTCGCCCTGCTTACCCACGGCATTACTCAATTATCTGATCGCGCGACCAAAGACTTTCCCGATGGGCATTGATTTTCTATTCACCTGTGGAGAAAACCTGATGGCCATTCCCCGAACCACCCACCTGGAGGTGTGCTGATGTATGTAGCCGTTAAAGGGGGCGAAAAAGCCATTGAAGCTGCCCATCAGTTATTAGCCCACCAGCGCCGTGGAAAAAACCATATTCCAGCGATCGATTGTGAACAGATCGAGCAACAGCTAGGTCTCGCAGTCGATCGCGTTATGACTGAAGGCGGCATTTATGATCGTGAACTGGCCGCTTTAGCCATTAAACAGGCCAGCGGTGATTTGGTCGAAGCGATATTCTTGCTGCGCGCTTACCGCACCACGCTGCCTCGCCTTACCGTTAGCGAGCCGCTAAATACCACTGATATGCGTTTGGAACGCCGGATCTCTGCGATCTATAAAGATTTACCGGGCGGACAGGTACTTGGTTCCACTTACGATTACACCCACCGTTTACTGGATTTCACCCTGCTGGCCTCTGGTGAGTCTCCGCTGCCGCCAAAAGGCTGCGAAACCTTGCCGGAAAACTGCACTCACGTTTTTAAGTTACTCACGCAAGAACAGTTAGCTCTGGTCGAGCAGGATGATGGACAACAACCTGATGATATTACGCGTAATCCGCCGGTTTACCCTGGCAACAGATCGGCTCGTTTACAACAATTGGTTCGCGGTGATGAAGGTTTTCTACTGGCACTCAGCTATTCGACTCAGCGTGGTTATGGCCGCACTCACCCCTTTGCCGGCGAGATCCGCAGCGGTTATTTGACGGTATCAGTGGTACCGGAAGAACTCGGTTTCGCCATTGATATCGGTGAAATTCTGCTGACCGAGTGCGAAATGGTTAACGGTTTTGTCGATCCAGAAGATCGCCCACCACACTTTAGCCGTGGTTATGGCTTGGTATTTGGCCGTTCCGAGCGAAAATCCATGTCGATGGCGCTGTTGGATCGCGCCTTGCAGACCAAAGAATACGGAGAAAACGTTACCAGTCCGGCGCAAGACGAAGAGTTTGTATTATCCCATGCGGATAATGTTGAAGCCGCTGGTTTTGTTTCCCACCTAAAATTACCCCATTACGTTGATTTTCAAGCCGAATTGGAACTGTTGAAACGCCTGCGTAGCGAGTATCAGGAGCGGCACCATGACTGACATTCTCACTGGTTACAATCCGGGTTATCTGGATGAACAAACTAAACGCATGATCCGCCGCACTATCCTGAAAGCCGTCGCTATTCCCGGCTATCAGGTGCCTTTTGGCGGGCGAGAGATGCCGATGCCTTATGGCTGGGGCACGGGCGGAATTCAGCTAACGGCCAGTGTGATAGGTCGCTACGACGTATTAAAAGTCATCGATCAGGGCGCTGATGACACCACCAACGCCGTGTCGATTCGCCGTTTCTTCCAGCGCGTTAGCGGCGTTGCAACCACCGAAAAAACCAGCGCGGCCACCTTGATCCAAACCCGTCATCGCATCCCCGAAACCCCACTGGTCGAAGATCAGATTCTGATCTATCAGGTACCGATCCCTGAGCCACTGCGTTTTATCGAACCGCGTGAAAGCGAAACCCGCAAAATGCATGCGCTGGAAGAATATGGCGTCATGCAAGTCAAACTGTATGAAGATATTGCTCGTTACGGCCATATCGCCACCACTTACGCCTATCCGGTGAAAGTGAACGATCGCTATGTTATGGATCCGTCCCCGATCCCAAAATTTGATAATCCAAAGATGCATATGATGCCAGCATTGCAGTTATTCGGTGCCGGCCGTGAGAAACGTATCTACGCGTTACCGCCGTTTACCAAAGTAGAAAGCCTCGACTTCGACGATCATCCTTTCACCGTGCAACAGTGGGAAGAACCCTGCGCCTTATGTGGTTCCCGCCACAGTTATCTGGATGAAGTGGTTTTGGATGATCTCGGCAACCGCATGTTTGTTTGTTCCGATACCGATTATTGCCAACAACAGCTTAGCGATACCGCTGCGGCCAGCCAATCCGAGGTGAATGCCTGATGAAACCTGCACAACTGGCCGCGACTCCGTTACTTTCAGTGGAAAATCTGACCCATTTATATGCGCCAGGCAAAGGTTTTAGCGATGTGTCTTTTCAGCTCTATCCCGGTGAGGTTCTGGGAATTGTTGGTGAATCCGGATCGGGGAAAACCACGCTGCTAAAATCCATTTCCGCGCGACTGGCTCCCCAACAGGGGCAAATCATTTATCGACCCGACGGGCAGCAAGAACAAGATCTGTACGCGATAGCAGAAAGCCAGCGTCGACGTTTATTACGTACCGATTGGGGCGTGGTACACCAACACCCATTGGACGGTCTACGCCCACAGGTTTCTGCTGGCGGTAATATCGGTGAACGCCTGATGGCCATAGGCCAACGCCATTATGGCGACATTCGCCAGCAGGCCGGACGCTGGCTAGAGGACGTAGAAATCCCGATATCTCGCTTGGACGATCTGCCCACCACCTTTTCCGGTGGCATGCAGCAACGGCTGCAAATCGCCCGTAATCTGGTGACACATCCCAAATTGGTCTTTATGGATGAGCCAACTGGTGGGCTGGATGTCTCGGTACAGGCACGCTTGCTGGATCTGCTGCGTAGCCTAGTGGTAGAGATGCAATTGGCGGTAGTGATTGTCACTCATGATCTCGGTGTCGCCCGTCTGCTGGCTCACCGTTTGCTGGTCATGAAAGAAGGAAGAGTCATTGAGAGCGGATTGACCGATCGAGTGCTGGATGATCCTCACCACGCGTATACCCAACTGTTGGTGTCATCGGTGCTGCAAAACTGATGGTTGCCTCGATACTGAATAAATCCACCTCGCGGGGAACGATGATGAACCAGCAATTACGGGTTGAAAATCTGAGTAAAACTTTCGTACTGCACCACCAGCATGGTATCCGCCTGCCGGTTTTGCATCAGGCCGAACTGAGTGTAAATAGCGGCGAATGCATCGTACTGCACGGCCATTCAGGTAGTGGGAAATCCACTTTGCTCCGTTCTCTGTACGCCAACTATCAGCCAGACAGCGGCCATATCTGGGTAAAACACCAAGGTGAATGGGTAGATATGGTACACGCCGAGGCGCGCCAGATTCTGTCGGTACGCCGTCATACTGTGGGCTGGGTGAGCCAGTTCCTGCGGGTGATTCCGCGTATCAGCGCCCTGAATGTGGTGATGCAGCCGTTGCTGGAGCTGGGTATCGAACGTCGCGTTTGTCAGGAGCGGGCAGCGCAGTTACTCAGCCGACTGAATGTGCCCGAACGCCTGTGGAATCTCGCGCCCTCCACCTTCTCCGGTGGTGAGCAGCAGCGGGTCAATATTGCTCGCGGCTTTATCGTCGATTACCCTATTTTATTGCTGGATGAGCCGACAGCCTCTCTGGATCGCACCAACAGCGCCGCCGTCGTCAGCCTGATTGATGAAGCCAAGCAGCGAGGAGCCGCCATTGTCGGCATCTTCCATGACGATGCGGTACGCCAGCATGTCAGCGATCGTCTACAAATAATGATGCCACCCCAGATCGATACTGGCCTGGAGATCCCCGCATGATCCTCAATAATGTAAAACTGGTGCTGGAAGATCAGCTGATCGTCGGATCGCTGGAGATCGAGGATGGCATCATTCGCAGCTTTACTGATAGCCCAAGCCAACTGACTCAGGCGATTGATGGTCAGGGTGGCTGGGTACTACCGGGATTGATCGAGCTACATACCGATAATCTGGATAAATTTTTCACCCCGCGCCCCAATGTTGACTGGCCAGCACATTCGGCAATGAGCAGCCATGATGCTTTAATGATCGCCAACGGTATCACTACCGTGCTGGATGCCGTTGCCGTTGGCGATGTCCGTGATGGTGGCCATCGCTTGGAAAATTTGCAGAAAATCATTAACGCCGTGGTCAATAGCCAACGTCTGGGGTTAAACCGGGCAGAACACCGCATTCATTTGCGCTGTGAATTACCCCACCACACCACCCTGCCATTGTTTGAACAATTGATGGATCAGCCAGAACTGTCGCTGGTTTCCTTAATGGACCATTCGCCGGGTCAGCGGCAATTCGCTTCTCGTGAGAAATACCGGGAATACTATCAGGGAAAATATCATCTGAATGATGAGAAAATGGCTGAGTTTGAAGAACAACAAATCAGCCTGTCCGCACGTTGGGCGGCACCAAACCGCAGCGCCATCGCGGCTCACTGTCGCCAGCGCAATATCGCATTGGCCAGCCACGATGACGCCACCGCCGAACATGTCACCGAATCCAAAACCTTGGGCAGCGTGATTGCCGAGTTCCCAACAACCGAAGCCGCAGCGCGAGCATCCCATCAGCACGGCCTGCAAGTGTTGATGGGCGCACCCAATATCGTGCGTGGCGGCTCGCATTCCGGCAATGTGGCGGCTCATCAGCTGGCCTCATTGGGCATATTGGATATACTCTCTTCCGATTACTACCCAGCCAGTTTGATGGATGCGGCGTTTCGTATTGCCCAAGATGGCACCAATCATTTTACTCTGCCGCAGGCGGTCGCGCTGGTGACCAAAAACCCGGCACGCGCACTGGGTTTGCATGACCGAGGCGTGATTGAGGAGGGCAAACGGGCAGACTTGATTCTGGCGCATACACAAGGTGAGCATACCTACGTACACCATGTTTGGCGTCAAGGCGTGCGGGTATTCTAATGGCGCGCTTAATCTATTTGATGGGGCCATCCGGTGCAGGTAAAGATTGCCTGCTTTCCGCCCTGCGCAACGATAGGAAACATCCT
Source organism: Yersinia ruckeri ATCC 29473 (assembly GCF_000754815.1). GTDB lineage: Bacteria > Pseudomonadota > Gammaproteobacteria > Enterobacterales > Enterobacteriaceae > Yersinia > Yersinia ruckeri. Next base: position 1,171,580 of record NZ_KN150747.1, on the reverse strand, counting down.
ATTCTGGTGGCTCACCGCTATATCACACGCTCGGCGGATGCTGGAGCGGAAAATCATATTGCGCTAAGCGAAAGCGAGTTTTTTCAACGTCAGGCGCAAGGCCTGTTCGCCCTCAGTTGGCAGGCACATCAACATCATTATGCTTTAGGCGTAGAAATAGATTTATGGCTGGAAAAGGGTCTGGATGTGGTCGTTAACGGCTCAAGAGCACACCTTGAGCACGCTCAACAACGCTATGGTCACCACTTACTGCCGGTTTGTCTGGTAGTGTCATCAACCCTATTGCAACAACGGCTGCAACAACGTGGACGTGAGGATGCAGCCCAGATTTACCAACGCCTGCAACGAGCAGAAGATTATCAGCAACATTTGCCGATTCGCTGTGCACAACTAGAAAATAATGGACCACTAACGGATACCCTGCTCAGGCTACAGGCACTGATTCAAGAAGCGACTCATCTCCATTCGCAGGAGGCAATTGGTGGACAATAATATGCAGCTGACCTTTCTTGGCACCGGCGGCGCGCAGCAAATACCGGTATTTGGCTGCTATTGTTCTGCCTGCCAACGCGCCAGGCAGCAGCCCGCATTCAGGCGTGGTTCCTGTAGCGCGATGTTACGCTATCAAAAGGAAACCAGCTTTATTGATGCGGGATTACCCACGTTAGGAGAGCGGTTTTCAGCGGAGGAAATTCAGCGTTTTTGGCTTACACATTACCACATGGATCACGTTCAGGGGTTATTTCCGTTACGATGGGGTTGTTCTAAACCCATTCCGGTGTACGGCCCTCCCGACCCTCAAGGTTGCGATGATCTGTTCAAACACTCAGGGATCTTGGACTTTCAGCCACCACCCGCACCATTTCAACCGATCGTGTTAGCTGGCCTGCGTATTACTCCACTGCCACTAAATCATTCCAAACCGACTTTTGGCTATCTGTTCCAAAGCCCGTCACATTCTCTGGCTTACCTGACCGATACTGTCGGTTTACCGGAGAAAACCGCCGATTTTCTTCGCGCTCAAGCATTGGATCTTTTAGTGATGGATTGCAGCCATCCACCGCAAACGCGTGCGCCACGGAATCATAACGATGTAAATTTAGCACTGGAAATTCACCAGTGTTTACGCCCGGCCCGCACGCTGTTGACCCACGCCAGCCACCAATTGGATTGCTGGCTAATCAGCCACTCGCTGCCGGGCGGCATGGAAATGGCTTATGACAATCAAGTGGTCACTCTTTAAAAGATTTATTCGCCACTTTATGCACTGGCTGCATCGCATCTGATTCGATAATCACCGTACCGTTATGATTAGCGGAAAATGCCTGTTGTAGCATGGCTTGCGCCACCTCTTTTCCGGCGATTGCCCGCCATCTTTTGGGGAAAAATTTAAACAATGGTGCACTCAATCCTTCCATCAATCGCGGCGTTGCGCGAATGCCAGTCAACATAGAAGGCCGAAATATCGTCAGCTGCGGCCAACCTTGCTGACTCAAGGCTTGCTCCATTTCACCTTTGGTTCGGTTATAAAACAACCATGAATTGGCTTTTGCTCCCATCGCGCTCACAACCAACATATGGTGCGCCCCCAAGCGTCGCCCGGTTTCTCCCGTTTCAACCACCAGACGGTAATCAACTTTCCGAAAGGCTGCCTGACTTCCCGCTTGCTTGCGCGTCGTTCCCAGGCAACAAAAAACCAGATCCACCGGTTGATTGAAGGTTTTTAGCAAAGCGCTAATATCTTCGCTCTGCGAGTTAATTAATTTATTCATTAGCGGTAGCGGCTGGCGGGTAGGCGCGATAATGGCAGCAATTCGGGCATCCAATCGCAACAACCTCAATAACTCTCCCCCCACCAAACCACTGGCTCCCAATAAAAGCACCTTCACCATTAACACTCCTTAACTCGATGAATAAATTAAAATCGTCAGGATCTGTACCGATCAGAGAAATCATCGCACCGAGACCTTGAAACCCAATCGCCTTTACCTACATCACTATGGCACAGCTTAAAAATAAACGACGGTGACGCTCATGCCGGATCGCGCATCCAGTACAGTTTTTTGCCAAAACCCAGGGTGTTATTCGTCATTTTGATTTCTTGCAAATCCAACTGCCAAATAGGTGCCGAAGCCAGCGTTGCTATCGGAAATCGCTTGCAGTAACGCTGGCGTGCCAGGTTATCGGCCTCATCGCTCAGCAACTTGATATCACCGCAGTATTGCACCCCTTTAATCAATGCCACGCTGCGAGCCTGCGTCGCGATAGTCCCCACCACACGCGGATTATGCTGCATCAATTCACTATGGCGAGTATGGCGCTCAGTCATCAAATAAAGAGCCATTTGTTGCCCATCAAAGACATAAAAACAGTTAGCACACCACATTTCACCAGCATGTGCGGCGCATAATGTCAGTACATGCTGTTTTTGTAAAAACTGGCTAATCACCTGTAAATCATCTGGATTATTCACCCTATTCTCCTCTGGACACCCAAGACAGTGTAACTGAAGCGCAGCAGAAAAAATGGCACTGTCACAGCCGTCTTTGGCAGCAAACTGAGCGAATATTCTGCTAGTTACCAGTACAGACTGCATAGAAGCACAACAGAATTGTATCTAATAGTGATTTAGGTAACATTTATTAGAGAAAAGTAATTTGCATTTATATGCAAAAAAACAGGATAAATCACAAACAGTACTTATTTAATGATGGTTAACAAATAAAAAACAATTTAGTGGTGATTGCGCTCTCAACTCTCTCAATAACTCTATTTTGCTTTAACCATGTATCTGCCTTGTTAAATATAACTCTCATTTCCTGAATACTAATTGACAAATAAATGAATAAAAACCGAACCAAATGAATAATAAAATAAATATATTCATAGTTTAGTCAAAGTGATTTTTAAAACCCTAATAAAACGTGACATACATCACGGAATGAATCATCGTTATGATTAGAATAGCTCGCATCAACCCATTGTTCAAAAACAGAGAGACGTTACGAAAATGGAAAATAACAACAAAAAAATGGCGCATATAAGGCGAACCACTCATCTCATGATGCCGGCTCATCGTAGCTATTTTAACTTCTCTTATTTTCATTATAGATAATATCCCTCCTGCGATGACATCCGTATTAATTGGATAGTCATTGTCATAAAAACAATATTTGGCTGGTGCGAAAAGTGCTAATGCATTCGTCGTCGGTTGACTATTGGCTTTTTCATAAATGATATTTAACTAACGATTTATTTAATCACCGGAATTAAAAAATATTTCAGGTGAAGCAATCGTAAAGTTAACAATCCAATTAATTCATGATGTTACCTTGCTTCAGATTTTACTGATTCAGGGGATTTTTCGCCATATTTTTATGGTGAGGAATGACGCAGCTAAAAAATAGCATTTTCCAATAATTAATGACCTTTCGTCATTGATGTGGATTGCTATACACAAAATTTAATAACACGAAATCCAATGTGGTCAAAAATTGGGCGGGTTGATATACCCTAAATAAAAGAGAGCTAACATGAAAAAATTAAATATTGCCGCAAGTGCTTCAGCAATCTCTTGTTTTGAAACCCAGCGGGAAGTTGTTGATGTTTTACATACAGATTTCACTGATATTTCAGCAGTCGTTTTATCCGTACAAGATATTAATAACGGCGTAATAGAGTCTATTCATTCATTAGGGTTTAATATTCCTATTTTCGCCGCTGTATGCTGTGAAGAAGAGCTGAATAATGACGTATTACCCTCACTGAACGGTGTATTTGAACTTTGTGGTGATAACACTGATTTTTACGGTAAGCAGTTGGAGTCAGCCGCTGAAAAATACGAAAACGAGTTATTACCACCGTTCTTTAATACGCTGACGAAATACGTTGAAATGGGTAACTCCACCTTTGCCTGCCCAGGTCACCAAGGTGGACAATTCTTCCGTAAGCACCCTGCAGGCCGTCAGTTCTTTGATTTCTACGGTGAAACTATCTTCCGTTCAGATATGTGTAATGCTGACGTCAAACTGGGTGACTTGTTAATCCACGAAGGCGCGCCTTGTGATGCACAAAAACACGCGGCCAAAGTCTTCAATGCTGATAAAACCTACTTTGTACTGAATGGTACTTCGGCCTCCAATAAAGTCGCCACCAACGCAATATTGGCACGTGGTGATCTGGTACTGTTTGACCGTAACAATCATAAATCTAACCATCACGGTGCTTTGATCCAAGCTGGTGCAACCCCCGTTTATCTGGAAACTGCCCGTAACCCATTTGGCTTTATCGGTGGTATCGACGCCCACTGTTTTGAAGAAAAATACCTTCGTGAACAAATACGTAGCGTATCACCTGAACGTGCTGACGCACCGCGTCCTTTCCGTTTAGCGATTATTCAACTGGGTACTTACGACGGTACTATTTATAACGCTCGTCAGGTTGTTGATAAAATTGGCCACCTGTGTGACTACATTCTGTTTGACTCCGCATGGGTCGGCTACGAACAATTTATCCCAATGATGAAAGATTGCTCGCCACTATTACTGGAACTGAATGAAAACGATCCAGGCATTATCGTGACGCAATCCGTACATAAACAGCAGGCCGGTTTCTCTCAAACGTCACAAATTCATAAGAAAGACAAACATATTAAAGGTCAGGATCGTTACTGCAACCATAAACGTTTTAATAACGCCTTTATGCTGCACGCCTCCACCAGCCCATTCTATCCATTATTCGCTGCACTAGATGTGAATGCGAAAATGCATGAGGGGGAAAGTGGTCGCCGCATGTGGTTGGAATGCGTTAAGAACGGTATCGAAGCCCGTAAAATGCTATTGAATACCTGTACGATGATTAAACCTTTCGTACCGGATACCGTTGATGGCAAGCCTTGGCAAGAATATGACACTGATGCTATGGCACAGGATCTTCGCTTCTTTAACTTTATTCCTGGAGAAAAATGGCATGCGTTTGAAGGATACGAAACTTCCCAATATTTCGTTGATCCATGCAAACTGTTATTAACGACTCCAGGGATTGATACCAATACTGGCAAATATACTCATTCAGGTATTCCAGCCACTATTCTGGCCAACTTCCTACGTGAAAATGGTATCGTTCCGGAAAAATGCGACCTTAACTCTATTCTGTTCTTATTAACTCCGGCAGAAGATTTGGCAAAAATGCAGCATCTGGTCGCACAAATTGCCCGTTTCGAACGTTTCATTGAAGAAGATGCATTATTGTGCGACGTATTACCGACGGTTTATCGCAATAATGAAGCCCGCTATAAAGATTATACCATTGGCCGTTTGTGTCAGGAAATGCACGATCTTTATGTCAGCTACGATGTAAAACAACTGCAAAAAGAAATGTTCCGTAAACAATATTTCCCGAAAGTGGTCATGAATCCACAGGATGCCAATATTGAATTCGTCCGCGGTAATGCTGAATTAGTTCCATTATGTAAAGCAGAAGGTCGAATTGCGGCAGAAGGCGCACTTCCTTACCCACCGGGAGTATTGTGTGTGGTTCCAGGGGAAGTTTGGGGTGGCGCTGCACAACGTTATTTCCTGGCATTAGAAGAAAGTATCAATTTATTACCTGGTTTCGCTCCTGAATTACAAGGCGTTTATTTACAAGTCGATGAAGACGGCTGGAACCGCGCTTACGGTTATATGATGAAACAGTAATAAACTTTTATTTATACAACACCGAAAATAACACTCAAACCTGCGGTGATATTTATCACCGCAGTCTCTGAAAGATAAAAAGAGATAATAATATGAGTAAATCTAACAATAAGATGGGCGTAGTACAGTTAACCATTCTGACCGCGGTAAACATGATGGGTTCTGGCATAATTATGCTACCGACCAAGCTTGCCGAAGTTGGGACAATTTCTATCATTTCGTGGTTGGTTACTGCTGTAGGTTCCATGGCGCTAGCCTATGCCTTTGCCCAGTGCGGTATGTTCAGCCGAAAATCGGGCGGTATGGGCGGTTATGCCGAATATGCCTTTGGTAAATCCGGCAACTTTATGGCGAACTACACCTATGGCGCCTCATTGCTGATCGCCAATATTGCCATCGCAATCTCCGCCGTAGGTTACGGTACTGAATTACTGGGCACCAACCTTAGTCCATTTGGAATTTGTCTGGCTACCATCGGTGTGCTGTGGCTCGCTACCGTTGCCAACTTTGGTGGTGCACGCATTACCGGCCAAATCAGTAGCGTAACCATCTGGGGCGTCATTATTCCGGTAGTGGGTATTTCTGTTATCGGTTGGTGGTGGTTCAGCGCTGATGCCTATGTCGCAGCTTGGAACCCACACAGCTTCCCGACTTTTGAAGCTATTGGCTCTTCCATTTCCATGACTCTATGGGCCTTCCTCGGTCTTGAATCAGCTTGTGCCAACACCGATGCGGTGGAAAACCCTGAACGCAACGTGCCTATTGCGGTGCTCGGCGGCACACTGGGTGCAGCCTTTATTTACATTATTTCGACCAACGTCATTGCCGGTATCGTTCCAAACATGGATCTGGCAAACTCTACCGCACCTTTCGGCTTGGCCTTTGCCTACATGTTTACCCCGGCGGTCGGTAAGATCATCATGGCATTGATGATTATGTCCTGCGTCGGCTCTCTGCTCGGCTGGCAGTTCACCATTGCACAAGTATTCAAATCCTCTGCCGACGAAGGTTTCTTCCCGAAAATCTTCTCCAAAGTCAGCAAGGCAAATGCGCCGATTAAAGGCATGTTGACTATCGTCGTCATTCAGAGCGCCCTGTCTCTGATGACCATTAGCCCGTCACTGAACAAACAGTTCAACGTGCTGGTCAATCTAGCCGTTGTAACCAATATTATTCCATACATTCTGTCTATGGCAGCATTGGTTATCATTCAAAAAGCCGCAAACGTACCGGCAGCCAAAGCGCGTCGGGCAAATATCATTGCCTTTATCGGTGCAATGTACAGCTTCTATGCACTGTATAGCTCAGGTCAGGAAGCCATGATGTGGGGCGCGATCGTGACCTTCTTGGGCTGGACACTTTACGGCCTGGTTTCACCTCGTTTTGCCTTCGCAGATAAAACAAAGTAAACCGTTTTGTGGACGGCAATCTTCTTGCCGTCCGCATTTTCCCTCTACCTTCAGTTTCTCACCAAAAAAGTCGTGCCTCAGCTCAGATTCCAACGATAATATTGCCACCAATCAATCCCAGCAGAGAGCATGATGTCTGACAGTATCTGGTCTATTTATCTGATTCGTACCGCCGCAGGCAGTTTATATACTGGAATCACTACCGATGTATTACGGCGGCTAGCTCAACATCAAGCAGGAAAAGGCGCAAAAGCATTACGAGGAAAAGGAGAACTGACGCTGGTATTTCATTGTGTGGCAGGTGAGCGTTCAATCGCCCTGAAACTGGAATATCGCCTGAAACAGCTGACAAAAATGCAAAAAGAAAGGCTGGTACACGACCAGCCCTCCAGTGTGGCAGATTTACTGCAACCCAAAACAGCGACAAAGGTTATAACTGATTAAACGCCTCAGCGTAATTAACTTGTCCCGTAACCCCAATCAATGCATCGGCCGCCAGCGTGTAAACCTGAAAGGCGCTTTCATAACCTGGCCAGCGGCAATACAACTGGGCGTCTGCCGCAGGTTTAAAACCGAAACGCTGATAGTATGCTGGCTCACCGAGTACCACTACTGCGGCATAGCCAAATTCATTCAGCGCGTCCAATCCTTCATAAACCAGTTTTTCACCTAATCCCTGACGACGTAGCTCCGCTTTTACTGCCAGAGGTGCCAAACCGACCCATTGGCGATCTTCACCTTCAATATCTACCGGGCTGAACGCCGCATAACCCACGACGCCACCTTCATCGTCGGTCGCGACGATACCCAGAGTCAATAAACCGTCTTCACGTAATTGTTGCACCAGCTGCGCTTCGCCACCACCAGGGAATGCTTCACGCAGCAATTTATCGATCCCCGGTGCATCTACTGGGATCTCAACACGGATCAACACGACACCATGACACGGGAAACTTTTTCCGTGCCCTCTTGTTGTCCGGCTTCAATAAAATCAGCCAACTGTTGCAGACCCACTCGCAGCAACATTGGCATGGATTCCAACTCAATGGCATCCATCAGATTTTTCACATACAGGCCCAATTCGGTATCCCCTTCAATACGCAGTCGACGCTGAAAAAACAGCGTGTCTGGATCTTCTTTACGGGCAGCGATCAAAACAAGATCGTTGGCATCACCACTAAAGCTGACGTCAGCGTCCGCCTGTTGGCTCACGACCAGCCTACCGTTTTCTACCGTCATAAACCATTGCAATGCGAGATCCCGCACTTCAATCTTTAACCAGCGGTCAGTGAGAAACTCAAGATCACCATCAGCAAGTGCTTGACGGAATTGCCAGCTCAGAACCTGTTCCAGCACCTGACGCTGTAAGGTAAAAGGCGTGATTTTCAGTGGGCCACGCAACAATGCCGGCCCTTGACGCACAAGATGCGCTCGTAGTTTTTGCAACACAGGCTGACTCCTTTGAATTTAACGGACTCTATTTTGCCACACTAACAGCATGCTCATATGGACTCATTCGCTGAATTCTGCACCAGATTACATCGCCTTTCTTTGTTGAATATCAGAACACTGCCAGCAATGCCGAAGAAACTGCCCCAAATCAAGATCTGTTTGCAGCAGGTTAACTAAAATTGCTCCTCATTAAATTTATCCATTCACCACGATCATCTTCGGATGAGGATTATCTATTGCCTGTGGCAATGCTATTGCCGCTGGCTATTCAGGGAATTTCTATGGAGCTACTTTGTCCTGCGGGCAACTTACCCGCACTGAAGGCCGCGGTTGATAACGGTGCGGATGCCGTGTACATCGGCCTAAAAGATGATACCAATGCCCGCCATTTTGCCGGACTGAATTTTACCGAGAAAAAGCTGCAAGAAGCCGTTAATTACGTTCATAACCGTAAACGTAAACTGCATATTGCCATCAATACCTTTGCACATCCGGACGGTTTTTCCCGCTGGCAGCGCGCGGTCGATATGGCGGCACAGCTTGGAGCCGATGCTCTGATTCTGGCCGATCTGGCCATGCTGGAATATGCCGCCGAACGTTATCCCGACGTCGAACGACACGTTTCCGTTCAGGCCTCTGCAACTAATGATGAAGCAATACGCTTTTATCAGCGTAACTTCGATGTCGCCCGCGTCGTATTACCCCGCGTGCTATCCATGCATCAGGTAAAACAGTTATCTCGCACCAGCCCGGTGCCGCTGGAAGTTTTTGCTTTCGGCAGTCTGTGCATTATGGCGGAAGGTCGCTGTTATCTATCCTCCTATCTGACGGGTGAATCACCGAATACTGTGGGTGCCTGCTCGCCAGCCCGCTATGTGCGCTGGCAACACACGCCAGAAGGCATGGAATCTCGTCTGAATGAAGTGCTTATTGACCGTTATCAGGATGATGAAAATGCCGGTTACCCCACGCTATGCAAAGGCCGCTATCTGGTTGATGGACAGCGTTATCACGCATTGGAAGAGCCAACCAGCCTCAATACGCTGGCACTGCTGCCTGAGCTATTTGCCGCCAATATCGCTTCGGTCAAAATCGAAGGCCGCCAACGCAGCCCGGCCTACGTCAGCCAGGTGGCCAAAGTTTGGCGGCAGGCCATCGACAGTTATCAGCGCGACCCGACAAAGTTCGAAGCGAAAGCGGAGTGGATGGAACAGTTGGGTTCCATGTCGGAAGGTACCCAAACCACGCTGGGCGCTTATCATCGTAAGTGGCAGTAAGGCGGAGAACGCATGAAATATTCATTAGGCGCAGTACCTTATTACTGGCCGAAAAGCGATATGGAGGCTTTCTACCAAAAAGCCTGCCAAAGCCGTGCTGATATTATTTATCTCGGCGAAAATGTCTGTGCCAAAAGACGTGAAATGAAAGTGGCCGATTGGCTGGATCTGGCGAAACAAGTGGCCTCCAGCGGCAAGCAGGTCGTTATTTCGACCCTGGCTTTGCTACAAGCCCCCTCTGAGCTTACCGAACTGAAGCGCTATATAGAAAATGGCGAATTCTTGTTGGAAGCCAACGACTTTGGCACCATAAACATGGCGGTGGAACGCGGGTTACCTTTTGTCGCTGGCCATGCACTTAATTGTTATAACGCCTATACCTTGCGTATTTTGCACCGTCAGGGCATGACTCGCTGGTGTATGCCAGTGGAGTTGTCGCGGGACTGGCTGGAAAACATGCTGATTCAGTGTAACGAACTGGGGTTCCGCAACAAATTTGAAGTTGAGGTTCTGGCTTACGGTTATTTGCCATTAGCGTATTCGGCACGCTGCTTTACCGCACGTTCCGAGAATCGCGCTAAAGACGAGTGCGAAACCTGCTGCATCAAATATCCACAAGGGCGCAAAGTACTGTCGCAAGAAAATCAGCAAGTCTTTGTACTTAATGGTATTCAGACCCAAAGCGGTTACTGTTATAACCTGGGTAATGATTTGATTTCCATGCAGGGGTTGGTGGATATCGTGCGATTGTCCCCTCATAATACCGAGGCGCTGAGTGTGATTGATCAATTCCGCGCTAATGAGGAAGGTCTGTCTCCACTGACGTTGGCCGATAAAGCCGATTGCAACGGCTATTGGCGGCGGGTTGCCGGATTGGAACTGGTTTCCTGACCGGCAGTCATAACAGAATATATCGGGAGAGACATCGCTGCCTCTCCCTTTTTTATATTTTACTGGCCTAATTTCAAACACATGCCTTATGCGCCATAATTTCGATAATCTGGCTATCAGTTTGCCGCATCGCACCACAGGCTAAGGCACACAGGTTGGCGATAGACTGGTCTACATCTCCAGCAACGATACCTTCATTACCCGTCACACCGCTGTGATCCAATGCCATCAACACCGCTTTATAGGCCGCCGTTGCACTGGTAGAAACCTTCATCGCGCAACTGTTGGCCGCGCCGTCGCAGATAATGCCGCTAATATCGCCAATCATGCTGCTAATTGCCATTGCTACTGTGTCATAACCCGGTTCAATCAACCATGCCATACCTGCTGCGGCTCCCATAGAAGCCGTTGTTGCTGCACACAACGCCGACAATGCGGGTAACTGACTATGGATATAAATCGCCATCAAATGGGATAACATGAGCGCTCGCGCCAGCTGTTCCTCACTGGACCCCAGATATTCGGCCACCACCACCACAGGCATCGTCGCGGCAATACCCTGATTACCTGAACCAGAATTACTCATGGCTGGCAGTGTTGCGCCACCCATGCGCGCATCTGAAGCAGAAGCGGTACGAATCATGATATCCGATAGCAAGTCTCGCGCCAGCAAGCCACGCAGCCGTTGGCGCTCCAAGGTTGCGCCAATGTGCAACCCATACTGACCCTTCAGCCCTTCATGGGATAAGGCTCCGTTCAATTTGGCCGCCTGCAAAATGAAAGCAATGCGTTCAAAAGGAACCTCGGTGGCAAACTGATAAACCCGATAAGCATTAGCCTGCTTCAGACAATATCCCTGAGCGGATGCTGGCTCGTCATGATTTTCGCTGCATTGAGCATCGCAGCTTATATCAAACAGCACTTCACCGTTCTTCTCAATCTTCACCAGCCGCGTATGACCACCGGCAATGGTCGCCGTCACCCATTCTTTGCCGCGATACAATTTAGCCTCGGAAAACAGAATATTATCACTCTCCTGTATCGCGACCTGCACCACACCCGCCGCCAACATGGCCTTGGCTGCCGCCAGTTTTTCCGGCAAAATCAGCTGCAAAACTTCCAATCCAGCCTGTGCATCACCCGCCAAGGCACCCACGGCTGCAGCAATCGGCAAGCCAACCATGCCCGTCCCCGGCACCGTAACGCCCATTCCGTTCTTCATCAGATTAGGTGAAACCCGTGCCTCGATACGTTCTGCCGGGCCAGACAAGTGAGATGCCGCAATGGCGGCCGCCAGTGCCAGCGAAATAGGCTCGGTACAACCGACGGCAGGCTGAACCTCTTGTCGTACCGCCCGAATAAACTCATTCCATAATTCTGAATGACTAGAGTGACTCATAATAAATACCTTCAATCTTTACAGCAGGTAATATTCAGATGCCGTTAACTTATGAAAACGCCAGGAAAGGTGAGATACACAGTAGAATACCGGTGATGATAATAATCATCAAAGACACACCTTTATATTTATGTAGCGCGGGAACTTTATAAACCAGATAAGCTGGAATCAAACAGCCAACCAGGCCAAATATCGGGCTACAAATTGAAGTAAAGCTCAATACCGGTGCATTTAGAATAATGGCTCCCCATGCCAATAATACGGCAAAAACCATTATTCCATTTTGAACCCATTTCTGATTAATTTTTTCTGCCGGCATCTTACGGCGCAATATATTCATGACAATTCCCTGAGTCGCCTCACGGAAGCCTAAGTACACACCAAAGAATGCCGTCATCACCGCAAAGATATTTAAAATAACACTAACGACTGTGGCCCATCCACCAGGGAAAAACTTGGCAGCGATGGCCAATGCCGAAATATTTTGTTCGTAGGCTTTAACAGCTTCATCGTGTCCCATTGCCAGAGTAAATGAAACAGCGTAGAAAAATACGGTACAAAACAGAATACCAAAAGCAATATTCATCGCCCTAAGCGCTTTATGACGAGCAACTTCCAGTGATTTTTCCTTCGCCCGATAAGAAATAACCATCGGGCTTAATGTTTGAATAAATAAAATAGAAGTCAACGTGAAAGGTAGTGTAATGATGGCATTCTTGATCAATAGCCCCACAGGTGGTAGCAGGCCTACATTGTACAAGTGCCACATACCGACCATAGAGACACCCAGTGCCGCCACAACCAACAGTTTGGTCATCACCATAAAGCTGGATAGCTTGAACAATAACTGTTCACCGCGTGAAGAAATAGCAACCAACACACAAATCAGCACCAATCCGTAAAATGGATTATCAGAGAGTAGCCCTTCAGTAACACCAAACGTCTGTAAATAAGAGGCACTATCATTAGTGATGGCTGTAGAATAAACAAACATCCAAATAACTAACATAATGAAATAAAGTGCGCCTAATACAATACCCCAGTTTTTTCCTAAATAACCACTAATCACACTAGGATAATCTTTGCACTCTGGGGATTCGGCCAAAGTATTAATAAATAAACGCTGAAATAGATACATTGCCGGATAACCAATAATCGATGACAGTAAAAATACCCATAACCCCATCAATCCGACCTGAACCGGTAAAAAAACAATACCGGCACCAATTGCCATCCCGATACTCATAATTACCCAACCAAAATCTTTACTGTCAAATTTAATGGCTTCACGCCATTGACTCTCAGTCATATTGGCACGCTGTGCAGCAGGAGAGTCAATTAAAATGACACTCTTATTATTCGATTTTGCCGTTTCCATAATAGCTCTCGCCTTTATTCTCTGGTTGTTAGTAGGTTTATCGTTATTAAAATGTACAGAGTCAGAAATTATCTGATAAACGCCATATACGTTTTATTATCAAATTGGCAGGTGTTTTTATCTTTTGGCTATATTACGCCAGCATACAGAGAATATTGTTTTAACATCCATGTCTTTCGCCAGCCTTAATAGAAAATAATTCTACCTAAAGAGGGTTATCCTGAAATTCTATCCCCCCTCTACACACCATCAGTACTCATTTATGCTGCCCACAACGATACATTCATTCTAATCAATTGATTATTAAGAATATAGACTGGAAAACCTAATTTAACCGATGATACATAGCGCGATAGCCGCGTAAGATTTTGTGATTCTAGTCAAACATAGTTAACCATATAAAATAAATGGTTAATCATCATTCTGACGGTTTCATCACAACAATATGAAATGAAAACCATTGAAATAGCATAAAATATTTTAATGATTAAGTTAACAACCTAATTTCAGCATAAATAACTACTAATTAAACAAAAAGTTAAAATATGGGTGGTAAGACTGAATCCACCAGTCAATGAAGCCATTTCTAGCCACAGGTTAGGATGATTATGCATGAGTCTGAGCATTTATTTCCCCTTCACGACTAACCATTTCGATTATGCTTTTAAAGGCGATCACCTACTTGGCATAAACTCCGCGCCACCTGCCAAGGTATTGATTATATAACGTTAATTCATGCGCTCGCCCTTCAAGCGAACCGACATAAGGTAAGATGGACGATTCTATGACTGATAACCACATCATTCCCCTTTCTATTTTGGATCTCTCGCCCATTGCCGAGGGTAAAACACCGCGAGATGCCTTTCATGCTTCGCTGGATTTAGCACAGCACGCGGAAGAATGGGGATATCAGCGCTATTGGCTGGCTGAGCATCATAATATGACCGGCATCGCCAGCGCTGCGACCTCGGTATTAATTGGCTATATTGCATCAGGCACCAAGAAAATCCGTATCGGCTCCGGTGGTGTCATGCTCCCCAACCACTCGCCGCTGGTAATCGCCGAACAATTTGGCACATTGGCATCACTTTATCCCAATAGGATAGATTTAGGCTTGGGCCGCGCGCCCGGCAGTGATCAGCGCACCATGATGGCACTGCGCCGCCGTCGGTCTGGAGAGGACGATTTCCCGGCTGATGTCCGTGAATTACAGCACTACTTTGACGAGGTACAGCCCGGTCAAGCCGTTCAGGCGGTACCGGGACAAGGTTTACAGGTACCGCTATGGTTGCTTGGCTCCAGCCTATATAGTGCCCAGCTTGCCGCATCAATGGGACTGCCTTTTGCTTTTGCTTCTCACTTCGCGCCTGACATGCTGTTGCAGGCGCTGAAGCTTTATCGGGAGAATTTCAAACCGTCTACCGCATGGCAAAAACCTTACGCTATTGTTTGCGTTAACGTCGTCGCCGCCGACAGTGAGCGGGATGCTCGTTTCCTGTTTACCTCAATGCAGCAGCAGTTTGTCAATCTGCGTCGTGGCACACCGGGACAACTTCCACCACCGGTTCAGGCGATGTCGAGCATCTGCTCGCCAGCAGAGCTGTTTGGTGTGGATCAAGCGCTACGTCTGTCGATTATTGGTGATAAAAGCAAAGTCCGTCACGGGCTGCTCTCGTTGCTACGTGAAACTCAAGCCGATGAATTGATGATTAATGGCCAGATTTTTGATCATCAGGCACGGCTGTATTCCTTCGAAATAATTGCTAACTTGCAGCAAGATTTAATTTCTCCGGTAACTATCTAGCTATATCACTTGATGATAGGCGTAAAAAAACCAGCCCGAAGGCTGGTTTTTATTACTCATCATTCAGATGGTTATGACTTACGCGTCACCGAAACGACGACGAGCAGGTGCTGCGGCCGGAGCGGCAGCATCTTCACGACGTGGTGCAGCTGAACGCTGACCGTCACGGTTGCCCGCTGGACGACGTTCGCCACCATTACCACCTTCACGACGCTCACCACCGAATGAACGACGTGGAGCACCGTTGCCGCCTTCACGACGTTCGCCACCGAATGAACGACCACCGCCACGACGTTCCGCGCCTGCGCCAGCAGCTGTACCTGGAGCACGTTCACGACGTTCGTGTGGCTGCGCATCACCCAACAGCTGCATGTTCAGCGGCTTGTTCAGGATACGGGTGCGGGTGAAATGAGACAGCATATCGCCCGGCATACCTTTCGGCAGCTCAATAGTAGAGTGAGAAGCAAACAGCTTAATGTTACCGATGTAACGGCTGCTGATATCACCCTCGTTAGCGATAGCGCCAACGATATGACGAACTTCAACACCGTCATCACGACCCACTTCAATACGGTACAGTTCCATTTCACCTACGTCACGACGTTCGCGACGTGCTGGGCGCTCGGCACCATCACGGCTTTCAGGACGACGCTCACGGCGATCACCACGATCGTTGCCACGGTCTTCACGCGGGCTGAACTCACGCTGCGGACGACGTACTGGTTCTGGTGGCAGAATCAGAGGACGTTCGCCCTGTGCCATTTTCAGTAACGCTGCGGCCAGAGCTTCAATATCGAACTCATCTTCTGGTTGCAGTTTAGTCAACAGACCACGGTATACATCCAGATCGCTGCTTTCCAGTTGTTGGCTGACTTTAGCCGCAAATTTAGCCAGACGACGTTCGCCCAGCAATTCTGCGTTTGGCAACATCACTTCAGGAATGGTCAGCTTCATGGTGCGTTCGATGTTCTGCAACAGGCGACGTTCACGGTTCTCAACGAACAGCAATGCGCGACCAGCACGACCAGCACGGCCAGTACGGCCGATACGGTGAACATAAGACTCTGAATCCATAGGGATATCATAGTTTACAACCAAGCTGATACGCTCAACATCCAGACCACGAGCAGCCACGTCAGTTGCAATCAGAATATCCAGGCGACCATCGCGTAAACGCTCCAGAGTCTGCTCACGCAGGGACTGGTTCATGTCACCATTCAGTGCTGCGCTGCTGTAGCCACTACGCTCCAGAGTTTCAGCCACTTCCAGCGTTGCATTTTTGGTACGCACGAAAATGATTGCCGCATCGAAATCTTCAGATTCCAGGAAACGTACCAGCGCTTCGTTTTTACGGTAACCACCGCCAACTTTCCAATAACTCTGACTGATGTCTGGACGAGTTGTATTGCTAGACTGAATGCGTACTTCCTGCGGATCTTTCATAAAGCGACGGGTAATACGACGAATCGCTTCTGGCATAGTTGCAGAGAACAGCGCGGTCTGATGTTCAGCCGGGATCTGCGCCATGATGGTTTCTACGTCTTCGATAAAGCCCATGCGCAGCATTTCATCTGCTTCATCCAACACTAAACCGCTCAGGTTGGACAAGTTAAGGGTACCGCGTTTCAGGTGGTCTAACAGACGACCTGGGGTGCCGACAACAACTTGTGGCCCCTGGCGCAAAGCGCGTAATTGAACGTCATAACGCTGGCCGCCGTACAAGGCCACCACGTTAACGCCACTTATGTGTTTAGAGAAGCTAGATAATGCTTCCGCAACCTGAACAGCCAGCTCACGAGTCGGAGCCAGTACCAGCACCTGTGGTGCTTTCAGAGTTGGATCAATGTTGTGCAACAGCGGAAGCCCGAAAGCAGCTGTTTTGCCACTACCGGTTTGCGCCATGCCGAGAACATCACGGCCGTTCAACAGGTGTGGAATACATTCCAACTGAATTGGGGATGGTTTTTCATAACCCAGATCAGTAAGGGCGGAAAGAATAGGAGCGGACAGCCCCAGATCAGCAAAAGAGGTTTCAAGCTCAGTAGTCATGTACACGTGCCTCATTAATAATGGCAGCCAGTCTACATAACTCGTCGAGAAAATTTTCAGTCATTTTCATTGAAAAGTGTGAACCGGCTCAAATTAGATTATAAAACGAACAAAAAGGCCATCACCCGTTAAGGTGATAAACATTGGCAAAAAACCAAGGTATATCAGGCTAATAGATGTCCGTCAGCTATTGCTGGTCCGATTCCAATAGGTCGTCTTGTTCTTGGCCCAAAAGCGCCAATTCCAACAATGCATAGCGGTGCTCAACAAAATTATGAACGTTGTTAGCTACCGTCAGTTTGAACAGCGCCGAAGCGGTGTTCTTGTCCCCCAGACTTAGGTAATATTTACCTAAATAGAAGTCAGTTTCACTGAGATGCTCAGCGAGCGAAGTGTTATCCGTTGCATCCATCTTGAGGCGTTCCATCAGCGTTTTCTCGCTGATATTCCCCAAGTAGAATTCGACAATATTCCATCCCCATTGCCCTCTGTTCGACTTTTCATAGCGCTGTTTCAACGCTACTTCGGCAGCCTGGGGATCAATTTCTTTTTCCACCAGGTACAGCCATAACGAACGGAAGGGATCATTTGGGTCGTCTTGATAAAACGCCTGCAGATCATCCTGCGCCAACGGGAAGCGACCACCATAATAAAGTGCGATGCCCCGGTTTAAACGCGCGTAATTGTAAGTTGGATCAAGCTCTAGTACAGAATCAAACGCTTCATAGGCAGCATCAAAATTGCCTGCCTGCGTTAAATAAATGCCCAGATAGTTAAAAACTTCTGGCATATCAGGACGAATAGCTAACGCTTGCGAAAAATCATTTCGCGCTAGTGCCCGTAGCCCGAGGCTATCATACAGCACTCCGCGCTCATATAAAAGCTGTGCGCGCTCATCATCCGTTAGTGCCCGGCTTGCGAGGATCTGTTCCATGCGTGCCAGAATCACTTCCTGTTGTAGCGTAGGCTGCAACGGGATAGCCAAAACTTCGTCCTTACGCCAATCATGGTTGCTGCATCCTGCCAGCATGAGTGCTGTCGCAACGTAACACCAGCGCAAGAAAGGCTTCATTTCCTACTCCCGAAGACAAACATTTGGATAAACATCCTTTCATCCGCTCGTTTAACACAAGAGCATCCTGCCCTCGAGATAAGTACCACTCCCTACCTGGTTGGTAAAGAGTGGTAAAAATGCTTAATTACTCTGCTGCTTCTGGTGCTGGAGCTTCTGCATCAGGCGTCGTGGCTTCTTTAATGCTCAGACGAATACGACCCTGACGATCCACTTCCATTACCTTAACTGGCACTTCTTGGCCCATTTGCAGGTAATCAGTCACTTTCTCTACACGCTTGTCAGCGATTTGAGAAATATGAACCAGACCTTCTTTACCGCCACCGATAGCAACAAACGCACCGAAATCAACGATACGAGTCACTTTACCCGCGTAAATACGACCCACTTCGATTTCAGCAGTAATTTCTTCGATACGGCGGATAGCATGCTTCGCTTTTTCGCCATCAGTTGCTGCAATCTTAATGGTGCCATCATCTTCGATTTCGATGGTCGTCCCTGTTTCTTCAGTCAGCGCACGAATCACAGAACCACCTTTACCGATCACATCTTTGATTTTGTCAGAGTTGATCTTCATGGTGTAGATACGTGGAGCAAACTCGGAGATATCACCACGCGGTGTGCTGATAGCCTGTTCCATAACGCCCAGAATGTGCAAACGTGCACCTTTGGCCTGGCTCAGCGCTTCTTGCATGATTTCACGGGTAATGCCTTCGATTTTGATGTCCATCTGTAACGCAGTAATACCTTCACGGCTACCGGCTACTTTAAAGTCCATATCACCCAGATGATCTTCATCACCCAAGATGTCGGACAAGACAACAAAGTTTTCTTCATCTTTAACCAGACCCATCGCGATACCCGCAACGGCTGCTTTAATTGGTACGCCGGCATCCATTAGAGCCAAAGAAGCGCCACAAACAGAAGCCATTGAGGAAGAACCGTTAGATTCCGTGATTTCTGAAACCACACGAATGGTATAAGGGAACTCGCTCGGGCTTGGCATAACTGCCAATACACCGCGTTTCGCCAGACGGCCATGGCCAATCTCACGACGCTTCGGTGAACCGACCATACCTGTTTCACCAACAGAGTAAGGAGGGAAGTTATAGTGTAGCAGGAATGAGTCAGTACGCTCACCCATCAGCTCATCAATATTTTGCGCGTCACGTGCCGTACCCAAAGTCGCGGTAACCAGCGCCTGAGTTTCACCACGAGTGAACAGTGCTGAACCATGGGTACGTGGCAATACGCCAGTACGAACGTCCAGACCACGGATCATGTCTTTTTCGCGACCATCAATACGTGGCTCGCCACGCAGAACGCGGCTACGAACCACGTCTTTCTCGACGCTACCCAAAATGTCCTGAATTTCAGAAGTATCCAGAGTTTCGTCTTGTGCCAACAGCGCTTCGATTACATTAGCTTTGATGGCATCAACCTGAGTGTAACGCTCTTGTTTCTCAGTGATGCGGTAGGCATCACCCAGACGTGCGCTTGCCAGTTCTTTAACGCGTGCATACAGCACTTCGTTAACTACTTCTGGCTGCCAATCCCACTTAGGCTTGCCTGCTTCGGCAACCAGTGCATTGATGTTTTCGATCACAACTTGTTGCTGTTCGTGGCCAAAGACAACAGCACCCAGCATTTGATCTTCGCTCAGAATGTCAGCTTCAGATTCAACCATTAATACTGCCGCAGCAGTACCAGCAACAACCAGATCCAGACGGCTTTCTTTCAGCTCATCGGTCGTTGGGTTCAGAACATATTGGTCATTGATGAAACCAACACGTGCAGCACCAATTGGGCCGTTGAATGGAATACCTGACAGGCTCAGAGCCGCAGAAGCACCGATCAGAGCAACGATGTCCGGGTTAACCTGTGGGTTAACGGAAACAACAGTCGCAATAACCTGAACTTCATTCAGGAAACCTTCTGGGAACAGAGGGCGAATCGGGCGGTCAATCAGACGAGAAGTCAGGGTTTCGCCTTCGCTCGGACGGCCTTCACGACGGAAGAAGCTACCCGGGATACGACCAGCAGCGTAGGTACGCTCCTGATAGTTAACGGTCAGAGGGAAGAAACTTTGGCCTGGCTTGGCTTTTTTCTGGCCAACAACAGTAACAAATACTGCAGTGTCATCCATGCTTACCATAACGGCAGCCGTTGCCTGGCGAGCCATCATACCGGTTTCAATGGTCACGGTGTGTTGGCCGTACTGGAACTTACGAATAATCGGAGTCAGCAAAATAGTATCCTTTAACTTGATCGGCGCTCGATCGTATTGACGATCTGATCCGCCTGTTACTTACCGACCTTCACACTACATCCTCGCGACTAATGACAATCCTTAACTCATCATTAAGCTAAAGTCTCTCATTAGCCGCGCGAAATGCTGTAACGGAAGATCCTATTTTAGACACAATAACAATACGTTAACTTTTTTTGTCATCGATTCTTAGAAGAAAGGGGCCAAAATAGGCCCCTTTCTACTTGAAACTCGCAGACTTAGCGACGCAGACCCAGACGCTCGATCAGGGCAGTATAACGCGCTACATCTTCACGCTTCAGGTAGTCCAGCAGCTTACGACGCGTGGATACCATACGCAGCAGACCACGACGGCTGTGGTGATCTTTTTTGTGCTCGGAGAAGTGACCCTGCAAATGGTTAATTTGTGCAGTTAACAGAGCAACCTGAACTTCGCTAGAACCGGTGTCGTTAGGACCACGACCGAAGTCAGCAACAATTTTAGCTTTCGCTTCAACACTTAGAGACATAATACAACTCCAAATAATAGATTAAATAAGA
This sequence comes from Yersinia ruckeri ATCC 29473, assembly GCF_000754815.1. Classification (GTDB taxonomy): domain Bacteria; phylum Pseudomonadota; class Gammaproteobacteria; order Enterobacterales; family Enterobacteriaceae; genus Yersinia; species Yersinia ruckeri. Next base: position 1,150,344 of record NZ_KN150747.1, on the reverse strand, counting down.
CAGGCGCCGATCTCTAATTCAGCAACCCAATATGTAAGCCGCACTATTCTACCCTTTGATCAGCGGAATCGCAAGATAGGCCACGGTGGCTTACTCTGTGTATTCCACGACCAAACGTTTCGGTGCGACCCGGCCATCATCGGCAATAATACCAATGCCAATGAAATTGCGCTCTTCACCTTCCGTCATCCGCACCATACCTTCGGTTGGTGCACCTGCCACTTGAACTGGCTGGCCTTGCTTCACATAAGCGGCAACGATTGGCAACAAATTCACTTCCGGAAAATTCAACACTGCGCTATCCATTGGCAGCAGCAGTTTATCCAATTCCGGATTAGGTGACCGCTCTTCGGCCTGAGCCAATGCAACCATTGCGCTTAGCTGCTCCAGAGTTACCATCCGATCACTCGGATAAGTCGCCACCTGTAAGCGGCGCAGATAACTGACATGAGCACCACAACCTAGCAATTCGCCCAAATCATCAATGATAGTTCGAATATAGGTGCCCTTGGAACAATGGATTTCCAGCTCCAGCTCGGTGCCTTCCCAACGGAGAAATTGCAGCTCATAGACCGTGATATCACGGGCTTCGCGCTCAACTTCAATCCCCTGACGAGCATACTCGTATAACGGTTTGCCCTGATGTTTCAGCGCAGAGTACATGGAAGGGACTTGCTGGGTATCACCGCGGAAACTTTCCAGTGCGGCATCCAACTGTTCCTGCGTAAAATTGATATCTCGCTCACTGATCAACGCACCCTCTGCATCAGAGGTATCGGTTCGTTGGCCCAGGCGGGCAATTACGCGGTAGCGTTTATCAGAATCCAGCAGGAATTGGGAAAATTTGGTCGCTTCGCCCAGACAGATTGGCAGCATACCGGTTGCCAATGGATCCAATGCACCAGTATGACCGGCCCGGTTGGCACTGAAAAGACGCTTCACTTTCTGCAAAACGTCATTGGATGAAAGGCCTAACGGTTTGTCCAACAACAGGACGCCGTTAATATCACGGCCGCGACGACGTGGACGACCCATTACTTCTCCTCGTCACTGCCTGGAGTAGCCTGACGTTCTACATCATTCTTAATGACGTTGGTAACCAGGTTGGACATACGCATCCCTTCAATCAGGGAGTTGTCATAGGCGAATGTCAGTTCTGGCACAATGCGCAAACGCATGGCTTTACCCAACAAGGTACGGATAAAGCCAGAAGCATCTTGCAGGGCTTTAATGCCATTTTTCACCGTATCAGGATCGGCGTTGTCAGTTAATACATTCAAAAAGGTAACAAAAACCTTGGCATAGGCTAAATCACGGGAAAGTTCGATGCCAGATACGGTAGCCATACCGACACGAGGATCTTTAATTTCACGCTGTAGAATGATTGCGATCTCTTTTTGCATTTCTTGTGAAACGCGCTGAGAGCGGCTGAATTCTTTTGCCATTTGGATTCTCCAGACAAGTTGGGGGGCCAAGGCCCCCCAAATGGATATAAGCAGATCAGAGGTCGTTAATCGATGGTGCGTTTGATTTCAATGATTTCAAATACTTCGATCATATCGCCAGTACGTACATCGTTGTAGTTCTTAACGCCGATACCACATTCCATACCATTACGGACTTCGTTAACGTCATCTTTGAAGCGGCGCAGGGATTCCAGCTCGCCTTCGTAGATAACTACGTTGTCACGCAATACACGGATTGGGTTATTACGCTTAATCACACCCTCGGTAACCATACAACCAGCAACGGCGCCAAATTTCGGTGATTTGAATACATCACGTACTTCAGCCAGACCGATGATTTGTTGTTTGTATTCTGGTGCCAACATACCGCTCATTGCCTGTTTAACTTCGTCAATCAGGCTATAAATGACAGAGTAGTAACGCAGATCCAGACCTTCGGTTTCCACTACGCGACGAGCGGAAGCATCAGCACGAACATTGAAGCCCAGGATGATAGCACCAGAAGCGGCTGCCAGCGTTGCGTCAGTTTCGGTGATACCACCAACGCCTGAACCCACAATGCGCACTTTCACTTCATCGGTAGACAGTTTTTCCAGTGAATCACAGATTGCTTCACAAGAACCCTGTACGTCAGACTTAATCACGATGTTCAGTTCAGAAACTTCGCCTTCGGTCATGTTCGCGAACATGTTTTCCAGCTTGGATTTCTGCTGACGAGCCAGTTTAACTTCGCGGAATTTGCCCTGACGATACAGTGCAACTTCACGAGCTTTCTTCTCATCACGAACAACCGTCACTTCATCACCAGCAGCAGGAACGCTGGACAGACCCAGGATCTCAACCGGAATAGACGGACCAGCAGAAGTGATATCGCGACCTAACTCGTCACGCATTGCACGTACACGGCCATACTCGAAGCCACACAGTACAATATCGCCCTTATTCAGGGTGCCTTGTTGAACCAGCACGGTAGCCACTGGGCCACGGCCTTTATCCAAGAAGGACTCGATCACGACACCACTTGCCATACCGCTGCGAACCGCTTTCAGTTCAAGAACTTCAGCTTGTAGCAAGATGGCGTTCAACAGTTCGTCGATACCCGTACCGGCTTTCGCAGATACGCTGATGAACTGAGACTCGCCGCCCCACTCTTCCGGCTGGACGCCGTACTGAGATAGCTCGGTTTTAACGCGGTCTGGATCAGCTTCTGGCTTATCCATTTTGTTAACCGCAACCACAACTGGCACTTTCGCCGCTTTAGCATGCTGGATAGCTTCGATAGTCTGTGGCATCACGCCATCGTCTGCCGCAACAACCAGAACAACGATATCGGTAGCCTGAGCACCACGGGCACGCATTGAAGTAAACGCGGCGTGTCCTGGGGTATCCAGGAAGGTGATCATGCCGCTTTCAGTTTCAACGTGATAAGCACCGATGTGCTGAGTAATACCCCCTGCTTCGCCCGACGCCACTTTAGTGGAGCGGATGTAATCCAGCAGAGAGGTCTTACCGTGGTCAACGTGGCCCATGATGGTGACCACGGGAGCACGTGACTCGGCTGCCACACCGGTAGCGGTATCACGGTCGCTCATCAGCGCTTCTTCCAGCTCGTTTTCGCGACGCAGGATAACCTTGTGGCCCATCTCTTCAGCAACCAGCTGAGCTGTTTCCTGATCGATAACCTGGTTAATGGTTGCCATAGCACCCAGCTTCATCATTGCTTTGATGACCTGAGAGCCTTTAACCGCCATTTTGTTTGCCAGTTCGGCCACAGTCACAGTCTCACCAATGACTACGTCACGGTTAACCGCAACAACAGGCTTGTTGAAGCTCTGCTGCAAAGTACTTGGCTTACGTTTGCCTTTACGGCCAACGGCACGAGCTTCTTCGCGATCGGCTTTAGACTCGGAGAGTTTATTGCCTTTCTTCTGCTTGGTCGCTTTACCACCACGGGTACGACTACGGCGATCGCCTTCAACTTTCGCGTCGTTTTCATCTTCAGCGGCGCGTGCATGTTGAGACGTGGTTACATGGTAGTCAGCAGACTCAGTCTGTTCAGTCACAGGTTCTGGCCATTTGCCTTCGTTTTCAGCCGCCATTTTACGGGCCTCTTCAGCAACGCGTTTCGCGTCTTCTTCGACCTTACGGCGTGTTTCTTCTTCTACAGAGCGTTTCAGCTCGGCAGCTTCAGCTTCACGGCGTGCTTTATCAGTCTGAGCTGGCTTGGTTTTTTCGTCGGTTTGTTGATTCGTCACTTTTTCTTTTTCCGCTGCTTGGCGTTTAGCTTTTTCAGCGGCCTCACGTTTGGCTTGTTCTTCGGCCGCACGTTTAGCATTTTCTTCAGCGATTTTCTGCGCTGCGGCTGCTGCTTCACGTTGTGCCTGCTCTTCCGCTTCACGCTGTGCCTGCTCTTCCGCTTTCGCTTGTTCAGCTTCCGGCGTATTTACATAAGTGCGTTTCTTGCGGACCTCGATTTGCACCGATTTACTTTTTCCGCCGGTGCTCGGAATATTCAAGGTGCTACGCGTTTTGCGTTGCAACGTGAGTTTATTAGGCGCGCTACCGTGTTCACGGTTCAAGTGCGCCAACAATGTTTCTTTTTCTTGCTGGGTAACTGAGTCTACTTCAGATTTATTGATCCCTGCATCAGCAAACTGCTGTACCAGGCGATCAACCGGGGTCTGAATCTCTGCTGCCAGCGATTTAACGGTTACATCTGTCATGCTGTTCCTTCCTGCTACAGTTTATTACGCGTTATCGCCAAACCAACAGATATTACGTGCGGCCATAATCAGCTCGCCAGCTTGCTCATCGCTAAGCTCTTCAATATCTGCCAGATCGTCGATACCCTGCTCGGCAAGATCTTCCAGCGTACACACACCGCGCGCAGCCAATTTAAATGCCATGCTACGTTCCAGACCTTCCAGGTTCAGTAGGTCATCTGCGGGTTTCTGATCGCCAAGACTTTCTTCTTGTGCCAGGGCCAGCGTGGTCAATGCAGCTTTAGCGCGATCGCGCAGCGCTTCTACCATATCTTCATCAAGGCCATCGATTTCCAAAAGTTCTTTGATTGGCACATAAGCCAATTCTTCCAGGGAAGAGAAACCTTCTTCGACCAATACAGTGGCGAAATCTTCATCAATATCAAGATGTTTGGTGAATGTATCGATAGCCGCATGAGCTTCAGCCTGATGTTTCGCCTGAAGATCATCCGCCGTCATAACGTTCAGCTCCCAGCCACTAAGCTGTGAGGCCAAACGGACGTTTTGACCGTTACGACCAATCGCCTGAGCCAGATTGCTAGCTTCAACAGCAACATCCATCGTGTGTCGATCTTCATCAACAACGATTGAAGCAACGTCAGCGGGTGCCATGGCATTGATAACAAACTGAGCTGGATTATCATCCCACAATACAATATCGATACGCTCGCCACCAAGTTCGCTGGAAACAGCCTGAACTCGCGCACCACGCATGCCTACACAGGCACCTACTGGGTCAATACGTTTATCGTTGGTTTTAACCGCAATCTTAGCACGAGAACCCGGATCACGGGCTGCGGCTTTAATTTCGATCAACTCTTCACCAATTTCTGGCACTTCAATGCGGAACAGTTCAATCAGCATTTCAGAGCGTGAGCGGCTGACGAACAGCTGGGCACCGCGAGCTTCTGGACGCACATCGTACAGGACACCGCGAATACGGTCACCCGGACGGAAGTTTTCACGTGGCAACATATCTTCACGGCCAATCACCGCTTCAGCGTTGTTACCCAAGTCCAGAGCAATACTGTCACGGTTAACTTTCTTAACCGTACCAGTAACGATTTCGCCCAAATACTGACGGAATTGTTCAACCACCATAGCGCGTTCGGCTTCACGTACTTTCTGTACGATAACCTGCTTGGCCGTTTGTGTAGTGATGCGATCAAAGGTGACAGATTCAATCTGATCTTCAACATAATCGCCCAGTTGAGTGCTTGGATCTTCAAACTGAGCGGCCTCCAGCGTGATTTCACGCGTTGGCATAGTGACTTCATCGACAGCGACCCAACGACGGAATGTATCGAAATCACCCGTTTTACGATCGATGCTGACGCGAACTTCAATTTCTTGTTCGTATTTTTTCTTGGTCGCTGTCGCTAGAGCGGTTTCCAACGCTTCAAAAATCTTCTCGCGCGGAAGGGATTTCTCATTGGAAACTGCTTCTACAACAGCCAGAATCTCTTTGTTCATCCTAGTTGCCTCATCCAAACTTTAAAAGTGGGGTACCAGGTTCGCTTTCTGGATGTTGCTCAGCGCGAACACTTCATCTTTTCCATCCACAGTAACCGTGATCATTTCACCATCAACAGCTTTAATAATGCCCTGCCATTTCCGGCGATTTTGCATTGCCATACGCAACACCAAGATGACTGTTTCACCAAGGTAACGAGCATAGTGTTCAGCAGTGAACATAGGGCGATCAAGGCCCGGAGAGGAAACTTCCAAGTTGTAAGCGACTGTAATTGGATCTTCTACGTCCAATACAGCGCTGACCTGGTGGCTGACATCAGCACAAGCATCAACAGTGATCCCGTCTTCACTATCAATATAGATTCGTAGCGTCGATTGGCGCCCCCGGATGAACTCGATGCCGACTAATTCGTAGCCTAATGCTTCGACCGGTGCTGAAATAATCTCTGTTAACTTTTGTTCTAATGTGGACAAGCCCACCCCCAAGACATAAAAAAAGGGCTTAATAGCCCAGTGATTCTGCTGCCAAATAACAAAAAACCCCGAAATTCGGGGCTTTATGCAACTGGACCCTGTTTGCCGCTAAGCGGCTTCGGTACAACTTTCTGACAAGTATTTTTTTCAAATTGAAATCGAAAGTATTGAGGACCGCGAATACTACTATTTGAAAAAAAACACTTTAGGAAAGTGGTTGCGGGGGCCGGATTTGAACCGACGACCTTCGGGTTATGAGCCCGACGAGCTACCAGGCTGCTCCACCCCGCGTCCGAAAACGTGGCAAATACTACGTCGATAACGATAAAAAAGCAAGTTATCTATCTATTTGGTACCGAGGACGGGACTTGAACCCGTAAGCCCAATCGGGCACTACCACCTCAAGGTAGCGTGTCTACCAATTCCACCACCACGGCACTGATATCAATGACTTGCTTCACTGTCCAAGTGCAACAACCATTCTATAACTTTCTTTCTGTACTATCTTATGACGTTACAACAAGTTACTGCTTACTGCGGGATATCGCTGCTCGGTTTAGCTGGTGCTACCGGAGCTGTAGTCTGCACAGCTTTAGCTGGCTGACCCAGGTTTTCCCACTCGCTGCCTTGACGGCCCTGGTTGGTGCTCATATTACCCAAAATCAAACTGATGACGAAGAACAACGTCGCCAATACAGCCGTCATACGGGTCATGAAGTTACCGGAACCATTCGAACCGAACAGAGTTGCAGAAGCACCTGCTCCGAATGAGGCTCCCATATCCGCGCCTTTACCTTGCTGTAGCATGATCAGAGCCACAAGCCCAATCGAAATCAGCAAGAAAATTACCAGAAGAGCTTCGTACATAGTTGTACCTGTATCCTTGCGGGTCACCGCATGCAAAGTGCTTTTCACCCATCAAGCGGGAATTCATTCACCCACTTAAGCGGGTGTGAATACTAACCAAAGAGGTTAATACACGCAAGAGCAATTTCATTAACTCGGCTCATTTGCAGAAAAAACAGCCAGGTTATTAAACTTAAGCGTGATTTTGCGGGGAAAGGAAATATATTCCCCGCATAGAGTCATTAACCCGCCGCTTTTACCGCATCAGCAATACGATGAGCAAAAGACTTGATCCGCTCTTCTTCATCGTCACCTTCAACCATTACGCGGATCAATGGTTCTGTACCCGATTTACGCAGCAGAACACGACCACGCCCCGCCAACTCAGCTTCAACCTGCTGGGTGACAGCTAACACGGCATCAGATTCCAACGGATTATGATTACCAGAGAAGCGAACGTTGACTAAAATCTGAGGCAATAATTTCATCCCACTACACAAATCATGCAGGCTCATGTCATTACGCACCATCGCTGTTAGCACTTGCAAACCTGCAACAATGCCGTCACCGGTAGTGGTTTTATCCAACAGAATAACGTGACCTGAGTTTTCGGCACCAATACGCCAACCATTTTCCTGCATTTTTTCCAGTACGTAGCGGTCACCCACTTTCGCACGGGCAAAAGGAATGCCTAGCTGTTTCAATGCTAGTTCCAGCCCCATATTGCTCATCAGCGTACCAACAGCACCGCCTTTTAACTGCCCCTGACGCAAGCCTTCGCGAGCGATGATGTAAAGAATCTGATCGCCATCAACTTTATTACCCAGATGATCAACCATCATGAGACGATCGCCATCGCCATCAAATGCCAGGCCGACATGTGCTTTTTCAGCCAATACACGCTCTTGCAGCATGCGTACATCCGTAGCACCGCATTCTTCGTTGATGTTCATCCCATTAGGTTCACAACCAATGGAGATCACTGTCGCGCCTAATTCGCGCAGGACGCTTGGGGCGATGTGATACGTTGCCCCGTTGGCGCAATCCACCACAATTTTCAACCCATTGAGGTTTAATTCGTTCGGGAAAGTACCTTTACAAAACTCAATATAGCGGCCAGCTGCATCAACAATACGGCTCGCTTTACCCAATTCGGAGGATTCGACGCAGGTCAGTGGCTTTTCCATTTCAGCTTCAATGGCTTCTTCCACTTCATCGGGTAGTTTAGCCCCATCAATATCAAAGAACTTGATGCCGTTATCATAAAAAGGGTTATGAGAGGCTGAGATTACAATGCCCGCTTCGGCACGGAAAGCGCGAGTCAGGTAAGCCACCGCAGGCGTTGGCATCGGGCCGGTAAATGATGCAGACAAACCCGCTGCTGCCAAACCGGCTTCCAGAGCAGACTCCAGCATGTAACCGGAAATTCGCGTATCTTTGCCAATGATGATTTTGCGGGAGCCATGACGAGCCAAGACTTTCCCAGCAGCCCAACCGAGTTTTAATACAAACTCAGGCGTAATCGGGTTGTCACCTACTTTTCCGCGAATGCCATCTGTACCAAAGTATTTACGGTCACTCATAATTATCTCTATTCCTTCGCTGAAAGTGTTGCCTCGACGATACGCATCGCCTCGACGGTTTCTTTGACATCATGCACTCTGATAATCTGCGCCCCTTGCATTGCTGCAATGACAGCGCAGGCAACGCTGCCAATAACACGTTGCTGAGGCGGTATATTAAGCAGTTGACCAATCATCGATTTTCTCGACATCCCGACCAATAACGGCCGACCAAAATGGTGGAATTCTGCCAATCGTGCCAATAGCTGGTAATTATGCGCTAAATTCTTGCCAAAACCGAATCCCGGATCGAGTAACAATTTACTTTTTGCGATACCTGCCGCACCGCACCGCTCAATGTTATCGGCAAAAAATCGGTTCACATCCGCCAGTAAATCATCGTAATGAGGCGACTGTTGCATACTCTGTGGCTGCCCTTGCATATGCATTAGACAAACCGGTAAACCGGTTGCCGCAGCCGCATCCAGAGCACCAGGTTCTTGCAGCGAACGAATGTCATTAATCAGATGAGCGCCTGCATTGGCAGACTCGGTCATCACTGAGGCTTTTGAGGTATCAACCGAGATAAAAATCTCAAAGCGCTTGGCCAAAGCCTCTACCACCGGAATAACCCGATCCAATTCTTCCTGTTCGCTAACTTCAGCAGCACCCGCCCGAGTGGATTCTCCACCGACATCAATTAACGTAGCACCAGCAGTAATCATGGCCTGAGCATGATGAAGGGCATTTTCAAGATTATTGTGGCGACCACCATCGGAAAACGAATCCGGAGTCACGTTCAAAATCCCCATAACCTGAGGATGGGAGAGATCAAGAGTCAAATCTCTGACAGTGAGATGCATTGTTATTTACCTCAAAAGTGGCTGTGCGCTTCAATTCATACTGGCGACAAAAAGAAAAACCCCGAGCAAGCCCGGGGTTAGATTCATCACAACGCATTTATATCCTTCGTCTTACAAGTCACTGCTATTCTGGCCGTAACTCTAAGTCTATTGGGTATAGATGCCAACAATCAGGTTATTTATCACCTAACTGTTCTGACAGCGGATTACCCGGCGTTGGTGTGCCTGGCTCATCAGCAGACGTTGGTGCCTGAGGTGTGTTGTCGCTATCTGACGTTTTTTTCTTCGCCGCATCGTCCCAACCTGCTGGCGGGCGAACTTCTTTGCGATTCATCAGATCATCAATTTGTGGTGCATCAATAGTTTCATATTTCATCAATGCATCTTTCATGGAATGCAGAACATCCATGTTTTCCAACAACAACTTACGGGCACGAGCATAGTTACGCTCGACCAGTAATTTAACTTCCTGATCGATAATACGCGCTGTTTCATCGGACATATGCTTGGCTTTAGCTACCGAGCGTCCCAAGAAGACTTCACCTTCTTCTTCAGCATAAAGAAGTGGGCCTAGTTTTTCCGAGAAGCCCCATTGCGTGACCATGTTGCGCGCAATGGAAGTCGCGACCTTGATATCATTTGAAGCGCCGGTAGAGACTTTCTCTGGGCCGTAAATGATTTCCTCAGCGAGGCGACCGCCGTACAACGTAGAAATCTGACTTTCCAGTTTCTGACGGCTCGCACTGATGGCATCACCTTCAGGTAAGAAGAAAGTCACACCCAGCGCACGACCACGAGGAATAATGGTCACTTTGTGTACCGGATCGTGTTCCGGTACCAAGCGGCCGATAATCGCATGGCCAGCTTCGTGGTATGCCGTAGATTCTTTCTGTGCTTCTGTCATCACCATGGAGCGACGTTCTGCACCCATCATGATTTTATCTTTGGCTTTCTCAAACTCGACCATTGAAACAACGCGCTTGTTACCACGAGCGGCAAATAACGCAGCTTCGTTGACCAGGTTAGCCAAATCCGCACCAGAGAAACCTGGCGTACCGCGGGCAATGACCGACGCATCGATATCGATATCCAATGGCACGCGGCGCATATGGACTTTCAGAATCTGCTCACGGCCACGGACATCCGGCAGGCCAACGACAACCTGACGGTCAAAACGACCCGGACGCAGTAACGCGGGATCCAGAACATCCGGACGGTTAGTTGCCGCAATAACGATAATGCCTTCATTGCCTTCAAAGCCATCCATCTCAACCAGCATTTGGTTCAGAGTTTGCTCACGCTCATCGTGACCACCGCCCAAACCCGCGCCACGTTGGCGGCCTACCGCATCTATTTCATCGATAAAGATGATACATGGTGCCGCTTTTTTGGCTTGTTCGAACATGTCACGGACACGGGATGCACCCACACCAACGAACATTTCTACGAAGTCAGAACCGGAAATGGTAAAGAATGGCACTTTGGCTTCCCCTGCAATGGCTTTAGCCAGCAAGGTCTTACCGGTCCCTGGAGGACCCACCATCAATACACCTTTCGGAATTTTACCGCCCAATTTCTGGAAACGACTTGGCTCACGCAGATACTCAACCAGTTCGCTTACCTCTTCTTTAGCTTCGTCGCAACCAGCAACATCGGCAAAAGAGGTTTTAATCTGATCTTCAGTCAACATACGAGCCTTGCTCTTGCCAAAGGACATCGCCCCTTTGCCGCCGCCGCCTTGCATTTGACGCATAAAGAAGATCCAGACCCCAATCAGCAACAGCATCGGGAACCAGGAGATAAAGATAGAAGTCAACAAGCTCGGTTCTTCCGGTGGCTCACCAACAACTTTCACATTTTTAGTCAGAAGATTATCAAGCAGCTTCGGGTCATTAACCGGAATAAAGGTCGTGTATTTGCTGTTATCTTTCTTACTAACATTAATTTCACGCCCGTTAATGCGCGCTTCACGAACCTGATCTTGGGATACGTCAGAGATGAAAGTAGAGTAATCCACTCTACGACCATTCGATTCGCTGGGACCAAAGCTCTGGAATACAGACATCAGTACGACTGCAATAACTAACCAGAGAATTAGGTTTTTCGCCATGTCACTCAAGGGATTAACCTCATATTACAACTGTGTTAACAAACAGCGTTAGGGTACTACAGTTTCCGCCCTGTCGCTACAATGTACACTTCACGCGATCGTGCGCGAGAAGCGTCTGGCTTACGAATCTTAACTTTCGTAAACAGGGAGCGAATTTCCCGTAGGTATTCATCAAAGCCATCTCCCTGGAACACTTTCACCAGGAAACTTCCGCCTGGTGCTAATACATCACGACACATATCCAGCGCTAATTCAACCAGATACATCGATTTAGGAATATCGACTGCCGGAGTACCACTCATATTCGGGGCCATGTCTGACATAACCACCTGAACTTTTTTCTCACCGACTCGCTCGAGTAGCGCTTTCAGAACCAGTTCATCACGAAAGTCGCCTTGAAGGAAGTCGACTCCAACGATAGGATCCATCGGTAAAAGATCACAAGCAATGATTCGACCTTTGCCACCGATTTGAGTCACAACATACTGAGACCAGCCACCTGGCGCAGCGCCCAGATCAACAACGGTCATACCCGGTTTAAAAAGTTTATCGCCTTGTTGTATTTCATCAAGTTTAAACCAGGCGCGCGAACGTAACCCTTTTTTCTGCGCCTGAATCACATATTTATCGCTAAAGTGTTCTTGTAACCAGCGACTGGAGCTAGCTGAACGCTTTTTATTGGCCATCTCTTTTTCCAACTATCCTAATTAAGAGCCCGCGCATCTATTGCTTAGCTCGCGTAGACTCCCTAACCGGTGAAAGACCGATTTGGTGATACACATGAGATGGCGGTAGAATGAACCGTTTTCAATCCCAACTTAAGCAAAAAAGACGATGAATCTGAATAACAAACAAAAACAGCACCTGAAAAGCTTGGCCCATCCGTTAAAACCAGTCGTCATGCTGGGTAATAACGGCTTGACCGAAGGGGTGCTGGCTGAGATCGAACAAACACTTGAACATCATGAGCTTATCAAGGTAAAGATCACTGCTGAAGAGCGTGAAACCAAAGCCTTGATCGCTGATGCCATCGTGCGTGAAACCGGTGCAGCTAACGTGCAAATCATCGGTAATATTTTGGTGCTCTACCGCCCGGCGAAAGAGCGCAAGATTATTTTACCGCGTTAATGACGCTCGTTTTAAAGAAAAGGTGCCATGCACTTTGTTCCGATAAAAGGCCGCTTGCGGCCTTTTTTCTTTTCTTTACAAAAATATGTGCATATTTTGTTCAAAGCAGGTCGTATTACAAATATTCGACCTTCAGAATTTCAAATTCTACATCACCACCCGGTGTACGAATAACCACCACATCATCGACTTCTTTACCGATAAGACCGCGCGCAATGGGTGAGTTCACTGAAATGAGATTTTGTTTGAAATCAGCTTCGTCATCACCAACAATGCGGTAAGTCTGCTGTTCTTCAGTGTCCAGATTTAATACCGTCACTGTAGAAGCGAAAATAACTCGGCCATTATTCGGCATCTTAGTGATATCAATCACCTGTGCATTCGAAAGTTTAGCTTCGATTTCCTGAATACGCCCTTCACAGAACCCTTGTTGCTCGCGGGCTGCATGGTATTCGGCATTCTCTTTCAAATCACCGTGTTCGCGCGCATCAGCAATGTCGGCGATGATTTTTGGGCGGCGCACACCCTTCAAGTAATCCAGTTCTTCGCGCAATTGGTCCGCGCCACGTATCGTCATCGGAATCTGTTTCATCTATTAAATACCTCTAAATCTATCCTGTTCAAATAATCGTCATCCTGACGTTTTCGAATGAAAATACGGCTAGCCTACAATCCTACCCGCCTCCAGGCGATTAACAAAAAAAACCACTCTCGGAGCAAAAACCCCGAGCTTGGATCAATTTTGCATTTTGATAAACATTTTAACGTAGAGTTCCTTTAGGGTCATCGTTTACTTTCGCCCTCGTTGCACCGTAGTATGGCTGTACGTTACCCAGCAGTTATACCGAAATTATGCATTTTTCACGAATTGTCAGTAAATTGGCCTGCGTTTTTGCGATCAGTATCAGCGTATTTAATGCCCATGCGGCGCAGGTGGAAGATTACACTCAATATCTACCCGATGGAGCAAATCTCGCTTTAGTGGTACAAAAGATCGGCGCAACCAGTCCAGCGATAGACTATCACGCCCAGCAAATGGCGCTGCCTGCCAGTACACAAAAAGTGCTCACAGCGCTGGCCGCGCTTTTACAACTTGGTCCTGACTTCCGTTTTGTTACCACCCTGGAAAGCCATGCTCCGATTACTGACGGTGTACTGCGCGGTAATTTAGTGGCTCGTTTTGGTGGCGATCCAACGCTCACCCGCCAACAACTGCGTAATATGGTAGCAAACCTGAAAAAATCCGGTCTACGTCAGGTTACCGGGGACTTGATTATTGATACGTCGGTATTTGCCAGCCATGATAAAGCACCGGGTTGGCCGTGGAATGATATGACTCAGTGCTTCAGTGCTCCTCCTGCTGCGGCTATTGTGGATCGCAACTGCTTCTCGGTATCGCTGTACAGTGCACCTAATCCTGGAGATATGGCATTTATCCGTGTCGCCTCTTATTATCCAGTACACATGTTTAGCGAAGTCCGCACCTTGGCGAAAGGTTCCCCAGATGCACAATATTGCGAGCTGGACGTGGTACCCGGTGAACTCAACCGTTTTACCCTCACAGGCTGCCTGACCCAACGTAGCGAGCCTTTGCCGCTAGCTTTTGCCGTGCAGAATGGTGCCAGCTACGCCGGAGCCATTCTCAAAGACGAGCTGAAGAAAGCCGATATTCAGATTGAGGGGAACCTGCGACGCCAAACGACCCCAAGTGCAGCGGGCAGCGTGTTGGCACAGGCACAATCGGCACCATTGCATGACCTGTTAAAAATCATGCTGAAAAAATCCGACAATATGATCGCCGATACCGTTTTTCGCACTATCGGTCATCAACGTTTTGGCGTTCCGGGCACTTGGCGTGCCGGAGCCGATGCAGTGAGGCAAGTTTTACGCCAAAAGGCCGGTGTTGATCTCGGTAACAGCATCGTGGTGGATGGCTCCGGTTTATCGCGCCATAATTTGATTGCACCGGCCACCATGATGCAGGCGCTGCAATATATTGCTCAACACGATCAGGAACTCAACTTTATCTCCATGTTACCGCTATCGGGTTATGACGGTACTCTACGCTATCGCGGCGGCTTACATGAAGCGGGTGTCGATGGCAAAGTGTCGGCTAAAACCGGTGCTCTGCAAGGCGTTTACAATCTGGCCGGTTTTATCACCACGGCCAGTGGTCAGCGTATGGCTTTCGTGCAGTTCCTGTCTGGCTATGCCGTACCACCGGAAGACCAGAAGAATCGCCGTGCACCGCTGGTGCGTTTTGAAAGTCGCCTCTATAAAGATATTTATCAAAATAACTGAGAATCATGAAATTACTGATTGTTGAAGATGATGATTTACTGCAAAAAGGGGTCGCTTTGGCACTGACTCGTGAAGGCTATGCCTGCGATTGTGCTGGAACCGCAGCAGAGGCAAATAGTCTGATAATCACCAGTCAGTACAGCATGGTTATTCTTGATCTCGGCTTGCCTGATCAAGATGGAGCGACGCTGCTACGCCAGTGGCGTCGCCAGAGTATCAGCCTGCCAGTGCTGATACTGACCGCCCGCGACGCGCTGGAAGACCGGGTAGATGGCTTGGATGCTGGAGCTGATGACTATTTGATTAAACCTTTCGCACTGGCCGAATTGTTGGCTCGTGTGCGAGCGCTAATTCGCCGTTATCAGGGTCAGAGCGATAATTTCCTCCAGCAGGATGATTTAAGCCTCAATCTCTCAACCCAGCAGGTTTATCTGCGACAACAGCCTTTGGAAATCACCCCGAAAGAATTCGCCATCCTGTCGCGCCTGATTATGCGCGCTGGCCATACAGTCAATCGCGAACTGCTCCAGCAGGACCTTTATACTTGGCAGGATGATCTTGGCTCCAATACACTCGAGGTGCATGTTCATAATCTGCGCCGAAAACTGGGTAAAGAGCGTATTCGCACAGTGCGAGGGATTGGCTATCGGCTGGAGTCTTTATCATGATCAGTATGCGTCGCCGCTTGATCCTGATGCTGGCATTAATTCTGTTGATCACTCAACTTATCAGTGCGTTATGGCTATGGCATGAAAGCCAGGAGCAAATTAAATTTCTACTGGACGAAACGCTCACCGCTAAAGTCAGAAACGAGAAAGTTGATACCGAAATCGCCGAGGCCATCGCCTCTCTGCTCGCCCCTTCTTTGGTGATGATGGGTATTACGCTGTTGGCCTCATTTTGGGCAATCAGCTGGATTATTCGGCCATTAGATCAATTGCAGCAAAAACTGTCAGAACGTTCAGCGGATAATCTGACTCCCCTTGAGATCAATAGTGATATGCAGGAGATCGTGGCCGTTACTGGCACGCTAAACCAGCTATTTTCACGGCTATCCAACACCATTCAGCAAGAAAGACGCTTCACAGCAGACGCGGCACATGAATTGCGTACGCCGTTGGCTGGTATTCGTCTTCATTTAGAACTGATGGAGAAAAACGGCGTTGAGGAAAGTCAGGTACTAATCAACCGCCTTGATTCACTGATGCATACGATTGAACAGTTGCTGATGTTGTCTCGCGCTGGGCAAAACTTTGCCAGCGGACAATATCAGAACCTGGATTGGATAAGTGACGTAGTGCTCCCTCTACAGGGAGAATTAACCGAGTTGACAGATCAACGTAAGCAGCATCTTCAATGGATTCTACCCGAACATACACAAGTTCAGGGGGAGTCTGCGTTAATTCGCTTAATGCTACGTAATCTTGTCGAGAACGCCCATAGATACAGTCCTGTTGGCAGTACCATTACTGTTCAACTCACCACTGAAGAAAACGGTGTGCTGTTGCAGGTGTTAGATGAAGGGCCGGGAATCAAAGAGCACCAAATCAGTGAGTTAACCCAGGCATTTCGCCGCATGGATCAGCGTTATGGTGGCAGTGGGCTTGGCTTAAATATCGTGTTGCGAATTATTCAACTGCATCAAGGTAAATTATCACTGGTGAATCGTGGCGATCGTCAGGGGCTGCATGCTCAATGCTGGTTGCCGAATCGGCAATAAGCATAAAAAAATAACAAAAAAAGCTGCCATAGGCAGCCTTTTTGGGGTTAATGACAAAGTGCTCGCTGCGG
Source organism: Yersinia ruckeri ATCC 29473 (assembly GCF_000754815.1). Classification (GTDB taxonomy): domain Bacteria; phylum Pseudomonadota; class Gammaproteobacteria; order Enterobacterales; family Enterobacteriaceae; genus Yersinia; species Yersinia ruckeri. Next base: position 1,133,568 of record NZ_KN150747.1, on the reverse strand, counting down.
TGAAAACCGGCAGATCGTCAAGACGCCGTGAATACGTCCTTGTCGGCTCGTTCCGCGCCATCCCTGGCGCGGACGCTTGACTCTTCTACCGGTCTTCCCCAACAGAGATCGCAGGATCGAGGTTTTTCAGCTTATAACCCATTGAGATTAACGCTCGTAAATGAATTCGACGCCATCGTCATCTTCTTCATTCCAATCATCATCCCATTCGTCTTTCGCTTCTTCTTCCACTTCAGCCAGTTGTTCACGATGGTAATCGTCCCACATGAACTCAACTTTCTCTGGCGCAGTTTCTGCTATCGCCATCGCTTTTGGTTGGGTATTGAGGAAGTTCATGACGTCCCAGCACAGCGCATTAACGCCTTCGCGGTTAGCGGCTGAAATCATGTAGTACTTACCTTCCCAACCCAGAGCATCTACAACGGCCTTGGCGCGTTCTTCAGCTTCAGCCTGGTCTATCAGGTCAACCTTATTGAATACCAGCCAGCGAGGCTTCTCAGCCAGGTTTGCGCTATATTGCTGTAGCTCATTGATAATGACTTTAGCATTTTCAATCGGATTAGATTCATCAACCGGCGCGATGTCGATCAGATGCAATAACACTCGGCAACGTTCCAAATGTTTCAGGAAGCGAATCCCCAGACCTGCGCCTTCGGAAGCCCCTTCGATCAAACCAGGAATATCTGCAACTACAAAGCTTTGCTCATAATCCATACGTACCACGCCCAGACTTGGGATCAGAGTGGTAAACGGATAATCGGCAACCTTAGGTTTAGCAGCAGAAACAGCGCGGATAAAGGTCGATTTACCCGCGTTTGGCAAGCCTAACATACCCACGTCAGCCAGCAGCAACAGCTCTAACATCAGCTCACGAGTTTCACCTTCCGTTCCCATCGTTTTCTGGCGCGGTGCGCGGTTAACCGAGGACTTGAAACGAGCGTTACCCAAGCCGTGGAATCCGCCTTTAGCTACCATCAGGCGCTGCTGATGACGCGTCATATCACCAATAACTTCGCCGGTATCCTGATCCAGTACGCGCGTACCGACAGGAACCTTAATGGTGATATCTTTGCCGCGTTTACCGGTACAATCACGGCTCTGACCATTCTGACCGCGTTCGGCGCGGAAAGATTTTACAAAGCGGTAATCGATTAGAGTATTCAGGTTTTCGTCGGCCAGCAGATAGATATCGCCACCATCGCCACCGTCGCCGCCATCCGGGCCACCATTAGGAATATATTTTTCACGACGGAAGCTTACACAACCGTTACCACCGTCGCCGGCCACAACCAAAATCGCAGCTTCATCTACAAACTTCATTTCTCTCTCCGTAAATCATTCACCGAGCTGCTTCAACGGAGCAACCCGATTTGTTTCTGTCCGCCGTGGCCACCATCGATGACCAATCGCGGAAAACATTGCACCTGCCACCACCACAAACGCCCCGACATATCCCACAGCATTAAGGGGAGGTGCGGCAAACATATCTGGCCATGCCAGTGCTAATAAATTTGAAAAAAACAGGGTAAATAATGGGGTAAGCGTGATTAACGCGCTTACCTGTGCCGCCTGCCAACGCGCCATGGCCTCAGCCAGCGCGCCATATCCCACCAAAGTGTTAACACCACAGAACAGCAGGCACGCCAATTGCCATCCACTCAGTTGAAAAATAACGCCGGGTTTAGCCAGTGGAAACAGAGCGAGTGCACATAAAGTGTACAACAAGACGAGAATCTGTTGCGATGCCATACGTCTTAATAGCACTTTCTGAGATACACCGTAGCTCACCCAGATCATAGCGGCACAAACACCTAATGCTACGCCAAGGGTGTAATCCGTTAGTCTGGTAAAAATTTCCAGCAGGCTGGTGTTAAAAAAGAGTAGCAAACCACAAATCAGCATCATCGCACCGATAACCTGAGTAATTCGCATGCGCTCTTTTAAAATCAGCACACTGGCAAGCATCATCCCAACCGGTGATAACTGCCCAATAACCTGAGATGCTGTCGGACTAAGATATTGTAACGATGAACTGAAAAAGAGAAAATTCCCCAGCAAACCGCAAGTGGCAACGACTAACAGTAATAACCATTTAGGTTGACGGAACAGAGTAAGAGAAGGCAGTTGCCGCCTTGACGCCAGAATAAACCCCAGCCCCAAAGACGCGAGAGTAAAGCGGTACCAGACGATGGTAAAAGGATCCATCACTTCAAGTACTTGCTTCATCGCTATTGGCAAAACCCCCCAGAATACGGCAGTCGTTAACGCCAGAAGAATGCCCAAACCAGCCTGCTGTTTCGTATTCATTACTTCGCTCAGGTGAGGTCAACCCAGAAATGTAAAAAGCCCCGCAACAAAATTGCAGGGCTTACATCTATTAGCAGGACGCGAAAAACTTATTCAGCTTCGATGCTGATAAATTTACGGTTTTTCGGGCCTTTAACTTCGAACTTGACTTTACCGTCAGCCAAAGCAAACAGAGTGTGATCTTTGCCGCAACCCACATTGATGCCAGCGTGGAATTTAGTACCACGTTGACGAACGATGATGCTACCAGCCAATACTGCTTCGCCGCCAAAACGCTTAACGCCCAGACGTTTACTTTCGGAGTCACGACCGTTACGAGTCGAGCCACCAGCCTTTTTATGTGCCATTTGTCCGCTCTCCTAAAACTTAAGCGCTGATACCGGTGATTTTAACATCAGTGAACCACTGACGGTGACCTTGCTGCTTACGGTAATGCTTACGACGGCGGAACTTAACGATCTTGATTTTGTCGCCACGACCGTGAGCAACTACTTCAGCTTTGACCAGACCGCCATTGACTAAAGGAGCGCCGATATTGATTTCTTCACCGTTAGCGATCATCAGAACTTGGTCAAACTCAATTGTTTCACCAGTTGCGATGTCCAGCTTTTCCAAGCGAACGGTTTGACCTTCGCTTACTCGGTGTTGTTTACCACCACTTTGGAAAACCGCGTACATATAAAACTCCGCTTTCCGTGCACCCTACTTAAGTAGTCCAGAGCGCACTATAAATATTCATATTAGGGCGCGAATTCTACGCAAAAACGGAACGGATGACAAGCGCAGAATAGCTGCAAATGAAGAAAAAAAGCACAGTTACTTACATGTCATTTATTTAACGCATTTTTCAAGTACAATCATGGCCTCAGGGTACGCCATGTAATAATGTTAGCCGCGATGTCATCGTAGTCATAGAGAAAAACAGCTGAATAAAACAATGAACCTAGAACAGATTATCGAGTTAACCGCGCAGGATATGGCGGCCGTGAACGCAACCATTCTCGACCAGTTGAATTCCGATGTAACGCTCATCAATCAGTTGGGATATTACATTATCAGTGGCGGCGGAAAACGAATTCGCCCCATGATCGCCGTGCTGGCAGCTCGGGCGCTGGACTACCAAGGCAATAAGCACATCAAGATCGCTGCATTGATCGAGTTTATTCACACGGCAACATTACTGCACGATGACGTCGTTGACGAATCCGATATGCGACGCGGCAAAGCCACGGCTAATGCAGCCTTCGGCAATGCGGCCAGCGTGCTGGTCGGTGACTTTATTTATACACGTTCATTTCAGATGATGACCAGTTTGGAATCGCTGCGTGTTCTGCAATTGATGTCGGAAGCGACCAACGTCATCGCAGAAGGCGAAGTCATGCAACTGATGAATTGCAATAATCCGGATATCACCGAAGACAGCTACATGCGGGTCATTTACAGCAAGACAGCCCGTCTTTTCGAAGCCGCGTCTCAGTCTTCGTCGATCCTTGCCGATGCCAGCCCGGAACAGGAAATGGCGTTTCAGGATTATGGTCGTTATTTGGGGACAGCATTCCAACTGATCGATGATTTACTGGATTACAGCGCCGATGGCAGCACGTTGGGCAAAAATACCGGCGATGACTTGAATGAAGGTAAACCAACCCTACCGCTCCTACATGCCATGAACAACGGCACTGCTGAGCAAGCGGCAATGATTCGCAAAGCCATCGAAGAAGGTAATGGGCGACATTTACTGGAACCGGTTCTGGAAGCCATGCGCCAGTGCGGTTCTCTGGATTATACCCGTCAACGTGCCGAAGAAGAGGCTGATAAGGCCATCGCCGCATTGCAGATTCTACCTGATACGCCATATCGACAGGCACTGGAAGGGTTGGCACATATCGCTGTACAGCGTCAATTTTAAGAAATATTAGGAAACAGCCCAGAAGTTGAGAAGCAACTGGGTATTCTCCCGATGATTGGCTAGCGATTGGCCAGACGAGCGAGCAACTTCCCCACGCCCTCACGAAAAATGAACGCAATAACCAGCTCGCGTTCAGCTTCCGTTAACTGGTAGTAAGCCTCAATCCAGACTTGCAATGGATCTTGCCTGGCAATGACATACTCAGCCGGCTCTTCGCGCATTCTGATCAGTTCCAATACCTGAGAGGGTAAGCTATTAATATGATATTCAATCGCTTTTCCCTGAACTCCGCGCCGACGGCGCAACTCCCAGTCTTCACGTCGAGCCATCTGATTAATTCCTTGTGGCGAGGAGGGAAGCCCCGCAATGCCAGTTAATTCCTTGGCTGAAAACCACTGTTTTTTCATTGGTCTACTCTCTACTTTACTCAACAGGTCGGGCACCCGAAACGCTATCTGAATACCCGTCGTAGCATTAGTCAGGTAATCGCCAAACGCGTCATTAACGAACCAATTCCTTCACGCAAAATGAAACTGATCATTTTTTCGCGCTCCGCTTCGGTTAACTGATAGTAGGCCTCGACCCATACCGCGATCGGCTCCTGCCGAGTGACAACATAATCCACAGGATCTTCTTTAAGACGCAAAAGATTAAGTACACCTCCCGGTAAGCTATCAATATGATATTCAACTGCTTTACCCTGAACTCCTCGGCGGCGACGTTGTTTCCAGCCCTCACGTTTGGCCATGAGGTTTATTCCTTGTGGAGACGAGGGTAACCCCGCAATACCTGTCAGTTCCTTGGCAGCAAACCACTCTTTTTTCATAACCTTTCTTCTCTACTATGCGGTAACACGCAAAAAAGGAATTTTTTAGAAAAGATTTGAAAATCATTTAGAAATTTGATGTTATCCTGTTTCCCAATGATTACTTTTCGTTCGTAATATGATTAACAATACACCGTTAGTTATACCACTAACATGCCAGCAGCTTAGTAAAAAAAAGGATTAAAGATGATTTTAAGGAAATCTGATTGGCACCCTGCCGATGTTATTGCAGCATTGCGCAAGAAAGGGACAACTCTGGCGGCACTCTCTCGGAATGCCGGTCTCAGCTCATCAACACTCGCTAACGCCCTGACACGCCCATGGCCGAAAGGTGAATGGCTTATCGCCGAATGTCTGGAGATTCATCCTTCAGAAATTTGGCCTTCCCGTTATTTTGATATAAAGACGGGCGCCTTACTCGATAGAAAAACCCGTATTCGCGCAGTACCTATGGAGCCGTCATAAAAAAACCGCCGGTGGGCAACCACCGGCGGTTCATCAATACAGGAGAGCAAAGGTGTATCAAAAACTGATGCTCTTCACTTTTTAGTCAATCAACATCATTTGTTAACGAAATTCACGCCCAACTCAATATCTTTGTGCAGCACGTCAAGCATGCTTTCCAATGCGTTTTGTTCAAACGCACTCAGTTTACCGATATCCTGACGTTCAGCGACGCCATCTTTGCCCAGTAAAATCGGTTGTGCAAAGAAGCGCGCATACTTGCCATCGCCTTCCACATAAGCGCATTCAACGATACCACTTTCGCCTTGCATAGCACGAACCAGAGACAAGCCGAAACGCGCAGCAGCCTGACCCATCGACAGGGTTGCAGAGCCGCCACCCGCTTTGGCTTCAACCACTTCAGTACCCGCATTCTGAATACGTTTGGTCAGATCGGCAACTTCTTGCTCGGTAAAGCTCACCCCTGGAATTTGTGACAGCAAAGGTAAGATAGTCACGCCCGAGTGACCACCAATCACTGGCACTTCGATATCCTGCGGTAATTTACCTTTAAGTTCAGCAACAAAGGTATTTGAGCGAATAGTATCGAGAGTGGTAATACCGAACAGTTTGTTTTTGTCGTAAACACCGGCTTTTTTCAACACTTCAGCCGCAATCGCTACGGTGGTATTTACCGGGTTGGTAATGATACCAATCAGTGCTTTTGGACAAGTTTTGGCAATTTGTTCCACCAGATTACGCACGATACCGGCATTAACGTTAAATAGATCCGAACGATCCATGCCAGGCTTACGGGCTACACCAGCAGAAATCAGAACAACATCAGCACCATGCAGTGCAGGGGTAGCGTCTTCACCGCTGAAACCTTTAATTTTGACTGCGGTAGGGATATGGCTCAGATCGACAGCAACACCCGGAGTGACCGGAGCAATGTCATACAGAGAAAGTTCTGAACCTGAAGGAAGCTGGGTCTTGAGTAGAAGAGCGAGGGCTTGGCCGATACCACCAGCAGCACCGAGAACTGCAACTTTCATCCTATACTCCTTTTTTATATTTAATTTAAATTTGCCGTGAATTCATTTATTTACGCACCTTAGTTTATTGCGTTTTTAAACACAATCTATTAACAGTTAGATTGAGATATCACGCATTAAAAATAGGTGTAAAGTCGGCTTATTTTAGAGTAATTCGCTTATCGATTAATGATATAGCGCACATTCTTCTAAAAATTACCTCAGCATCCACAACAGGTTAATCGGCGGTTACATTACACCCTTCCACAACATCAGAACAACATCATTTTAATAACATTTCCGCTACTACCGCTTGAATACCCAGTAAAGATTTTAGGCATAATAGATAAAGATATATTTACCCGTGATTGTTATTTGCTTTGATATAAGAGCTTTTATTGTTTCTTTCCTGCGGTGATGTTGAATAAAAATTCAACTATATGCATAATCACCTTCCAAACTATCCACTTCCTCAGGTGAAAAATGCGCAATCCCGCAAAACAAGAAGACCTTATCAAGGCGTTTAAAGCGTTATTGAAAGAGGAAAAATTTAGCTCTCAAGGCGAAATTGTTTTGGCACTGCAAGAGGAAGGGTTTGAAAACATTAACCAATCCAAAGTCTCACGTATGCTGACCAAGTTTGGTGCCGTTCGAACCCGCAATGCAAAAATGGAGATGGTTTACTGTCTTCCCGCAGAACTTGGCGTGCCAACAACCAGCAGCCCATTGAAGAATTTGGTTCTGGACGTCGATTATAACGATGCGATAGTGGTCATTCACACGAGTCCAGGTGCGGCACAGCTCATTGCACGCCTGCTGGACTCCTTAGGCAAAGCAGAAGGTATTCTTGGCAGCATCGCTGGGGATGACACTATTTTCACTACCCCAGCCAAAGGTTTTAGCGTTAAACAGTTGCATGACGCCATTCTGGGGTTATTCGATCAGGAACTTTGATTCCGGCGACAATGCCAAAAAGCGGATAGTGAAATTTACTGCTGATTCCATTCCCGCGGGGCAGTAATCTATCGGCACCATGATGACTGTCAGCGGTAACGCAGGAATGCTTCAGATAATCCTTTCGCTGTCCTATCCAGCGAACCCTGTTGCCCCCGCTGCCGGGGGCTGTTTATCTAATCTAGTCCAACACTTCCTGCTGAGCTTTTTTATCCAATGCTTCCAGCAACTTATTATGAATACCGCCGAAACCGCCGTTGCTCATCACTAAAATATGGTCGCCCGGCTGAGCCGTTTTGACGATCATTTCCACTAATGTATCAATATCGGCGTTCCAGGAAGCTGGCTGAATACAGGCATCGGCCACCTCAGCGACCTGCCAGGGAATATGCTGCGGCTGGAACAGAAAGACCTCATCAGCGCGGCCTAACGACGGTGCCAGCTCATTTTTGCACAATCCCATTTTCATGGTGTTAGAGCGAGGTTCCAGCACTGCCAGAATACGTGCTGTTCCACCTACTTTGCCGCGCAAAGCTGCTAACGTGGCCAGAATCGCCGTTGGATGATGCGCGAAGTCGTCATAAACTGTCACTCCATTCGCTTCACCACGTAATTCAAGGCGGCGGCGGGCATTGATGAAATCAGCCAACGCACGGCAAGCATCTGCCGGTTGCACACCAACATGACGAGCGGCGGCAATCGCCATTAAGCCGTTATGCATATTATGCTCGCCGACTAGCGACCAATTCACCTCGCCAACCAGTTCATTATCAAGGAATACCTGATAGGCGCTGGCATCGACCGTAACTTTTTTCGCCGACCAACTCCCCGTATCGCCGACAAATTCCTGCTCACTCCAACACCCCATTGCCATCACTTGTTTCAGGTGATTATCGTTATCCGGCAGAATAATCTTGCCCTTACCCGGTACGAGACGGACCAAATGATGGAATTGTTTCTGGATCGCTTTCAGATCGTCAAAGATATCAGCATGATCGAACTCCAGATTATTCATGATCAGCGTACGAGGGCTGTAATGGACAAATTTGGATCGTTTATCAAAGAAAGCACAATCGTATTCATCTGCTTCGATTACGAAGAATGGGCTATTACCCAGACGAGCAGAAACGTCAAAGTTACCCGGCACGCCGCCAATAACGAAGCCTGGCTCATAACCACAGGCCTCAAGTATCCAGGTAACCATGCCCGCCGTCGTGGTTTTACCATGCGTACCCGCAACGGCCACCACCCAACGCTCGGGCAGTACATGATCGTGTAGCCATTGCGGACCGGAAACATAGGGAATACCACGTTCCAGTACCGCTTCTACACAGGGATTACCTCGAGTCATCGCATTACCGATGATCACCAGATCTGGCACAGGATCGAGTTGGGTAGGATCGTATCCTTGGATCAAATCGATCCCTTGACTCTCCAATAAGGTACTCATCGGTGGATATACGTTAGCGTCGGCCCCGGTGACCTCATGCCCTAACGAGCGAGCCAGCATCGCCAGCCCCCCCATAAACGTGCCGCAAATACCTAAAATATGAATGCGCATAAATGTTTCCGTCTGATTGCGTCGAGTTTAACGCTATTCTACCGCTCAGAATCCGAGAGAAGAAATGGAATTGCCTATGAATCAATCTTAGCTTTGGGCTACACTGCGAACACATTGTAAGTTGTTTGTTAGTCATTCGATATTCAACCGTAGATTCAGGGATTGTGTCATGAAAACGTTAGGCGAATTTATCGTCGAGAAACAGCAAGACTTCTCTCACGCCACTGGCGAATTGACTGCATTACTGTCAGCTATCAAATTAGGCGCCAAAATTATCCACCGCGACATTAACAAGGCGGGCCTGGTCGATATTCTCGGCACCAGCGGCGCTGAAAATGTCCAGGGTGAAGTTCAGATGAAATTGGATTTGTATGCCAATGAAAAACTGAAAGCGGCACTTAAAGCGCGTGGTGAAGTTGCTGGCATTGCATCTGAAGAAGAAGATGACATTGTTATTTTCGAAGGCGAGAGAGCTGAGAATGCCAAATATGTGGTTCTGATGGACCCATTAGATGGCTCTTCTAACATTGATGTAAATGTCTCCGTCGGTACTATTTTCTCTATCTATCGTCGTATTACTCCAATCGGCGAATCTGTCACAGAAAAAGATTTCCTACAGCCGGGCAGCGCACAGGTTGCCGCTGGCTATGTGGTCTACGGTTCATCAACCATGCTGGTCTACACTACCGGTTACGGTGTACACGGCTTTACTTACGATCCGTCGCTGGGTGTTTTCTGTTTATCCCATGAAAAAGTTCGCTATCCAGCAACCGGTTGCATGTACTCCATCAACGAAGGGAATTACATCAAATTCCCTCTGGGTGTGAAAAAATACATCAAATATTGCCAAGAACAAGATGATGCTACACAGCGCCCTTATACCTCGCGCTATATTGGTTCACTAGTAGCCGATTTCCATCGTAACCTGTTGAAAGGCGGCATCTATATTTATCCAAGCACCGCTAGTCACCCACAAGGTAAACTGCGCTTGCTGTACGAATGCAACCCAATGGCGTTCCTGGCTGAACAAGCTGGCGGCAAAGCCACTGATGGTGTCAATCGTATTCTGGATATCGTCCCGGAGAAATTGCACCAGCGCGCCCCATTCTTCGTCGGAACCAAATCCATGGTGGAAGATGCAGAGCGTTTTATCGCTCAGTTCCCCGGTTAATTTATCTCGGGTATCCATGCAATTAAACAGCGACCATCAGGTCGCTGTTTTTTTTATCCGATGTGCTGTAATACCTCGGTCTTCAGGCCGGGGAGGATGTCAAACTTAGGATTTTCAATATTCATTTTTATTATGGAATCCAGTGGCTCCATACTGGTTGGCGGCGGCTCTGAAGGGTTCCGAGCAAGTCAGGACAAAACAAGCTGAAAATAGAGACGATGATTAGATCACAAGATTTCTGTTCAGCATAAGAAGCTTCATGTCGCTCATCCCTCTATTATCCCAATGTGAAAAGGGCAGGAATTAAAAAAAGAGTTGGCTATAATAGCCAGCACTCCATTTCTGGTTTGATAAAAGGAAACCGACATGAGCTTGAACCAAGTACCAGCAGGTAAAGACCTGCCAGAAGATATTTATGTGGTGATCGAAATCCCTGCCAACGCCGATCCAATCAAATATGAAATCGACAAAGAAACCGGCTCTCTGTTCGTGGACCGTTTCATGTCTACCGCCATGTTCTATCCATGCAACTACGGCTACATCAACAACACACTGTCTTTAGATGGTGATCCGGTTGACGTACTGGTGCCGACTCCTTACCCATTACAGCCGGGTTCAGTCATTCGTTGCCGTCCAGTCGGCGTGTTAAAAATGACCGACGAAGCGGGCGAAGATGCCAAGTTAGTGGCTGTTCCTCACAGCAAACTGACCAAAGAATATGATCACGTTAAAGATGTGCAAGATCTACCTGAGCTGTTGAAAGCGCAGATCAAACACTTCTTTGAGCACTACAAAGATCTGGAAACCGGCAAGTGGGTTAAAGTTGACGGTTGGGAAAATGCGGCAGCAGCTAAAGCTGAAATCGTTTCTTCTTTCGAGCGCGCAGCTAAGAAATAATTCTGCTGTGGCTCGACAAAAAAACACCGCTCAATGAGCGGTGTTTTTTCATTTTCAATCAACTGGCAGCTACTCTGGGTGTTCTTCGTGGCGTTTAAGCCAGTCACCACTGTAAATCCGCGGCAAACCTTCAACACTAAGACGATAAAGATAGATCCAGGCACTGCCATAAGGCGTCTGAATCAGCTCGCGTCGGTAATCTTTAGTATTACTCTTCAGTTCGTCCAGCTCGGTCATAATGGCTGAGTTTATACGATAAACTTCACAATGCACCTGACCCTCGCCTGGGATAACTGCCGGGTAATGACCGAGGTTATACATTTCATAACCATCGAGGCCATATTCACCCAAAAGCTGGGCATCAGTCATCCAATGACTGTTACCTTGTTTGCGCCGTAAACTACCGTAGACAATAATTCGCATCATTAAAACTCAAACTGATAGAGCACATCTAATGCCTGATTAATACCAGACACCGCCTCCAGATACAACCTGGGCATCAAACGATAGCGTAATGTCAACGTTGCCAATGAGTCAAATATACCGACACCATATTTTACCTGGAGATCTTTGGTGACGTAACCACTGACAACCACTTGAGAACTATCACCGACGCCTTGGGTATCCAACGCCAGGTCACTGACGCCAAATGCCTCGCCGATTTTCCCCACCAACTTGCCACTCTGCGCCACGCCCATGCCGATCAGCATCGACGTCATCATACTGCTATCGGTACCGGAATTACTTAGACCTTGACCACGTAACAGATAAGATAGCGCTTCCTGCTGAGATTTAACCGGGTCTGAGAATATTTCAAGCTGAGGCGCATCTGCCAACCCCGTCACCCGCACCCCGGCGGTCACGCCGTCTTCGGTGGAGTCAGGGTTACGGATCGCCTCAATATTCAACAACGGTTGATCTGGCGGGCCGGAGAACAGCAGCAAACCTTTACGTACGATCAAATCTTGCCCATAAGCGCGGAAGCTACCCGACGGGATATTTATTTGCCCATTAAGACCTAGACCACGCTGATCCTGCACCATTTTCAACTCGCCTTGCAGGCGCGCTTTCAAACCAAAGGCATTCAGACGCACATCTTTACCGATATGAATCATCAGATTGCTGTTTATCGGAATACCAACATTTCTTGGTGTGATCGGCTGGAGATCGTTATTTAGCATCACCTCATCAGAAGAAACACCCACCGCACTTTCCGGCACTTCTTGTACCGTAATTCGTGCCCATGGAATATCAACTGAGCCATTCAGGGAGAAAAGCTGCGGCGTCGCTTCAAAAATGATATCTGGCGAGACATCGACACGAACCATTGGCGGTATAGTGACTCGCAGCTTATTCCCCTGCGCCGCAATTCTGGCTCGCCATGCATCAATATTACGCCAATCGGCATCACCCGTCAGGTTGAGCTGACCATGGGTCGTTTTAACCAAACCTTCCAATCTGGAAGTCATGCCGTCGAAATTCACCGCTAGACGTCCATCGGTAATATCCAGCGGCATCCAACTACCATCAATATCGACGCCATCCAGCGCCAGTCGACCAAATACCAACGGATTCCTGGCATTCCCCCCCAAACGCAAATTGGCATTCAATATGCCTTTGGCTTTCTCACCATCACTGAGGATCGGATTAATCATCGCCAGTGAAATCTGACTGATCGCCACATTACCGGAAAGATTGCGTCGTCCTTGCGGATCGGCAATTTGTACCTGACCATTAAATTGGCCGTTATTTGCCAGTTTTATTAGCCAGTCAGCCTGAGCCCGACCATTATTTAACTCCGCATTCAGATTCAGAGTATCAAAGGCCAGCGGCAGCGGTTTTCCCTGCACCATCTGTTTGACGTTGACACCATTGCCCACCAACGACACCCTGGCCTGTGGTAATGCACCACCTTCTTTCCAGCTGACATCCGCTTTACCACTGAATATGCCATTCAGCGTCGTATCCGGGCCGAGGAATGGCTTGATCATCGCCAGATCAAAGCGATTCAGCACCACACTGGCCTGCCCACTTGGGCCTGCTTCAATCGGGCGAGGTACACAGAGTTCCGCATTCGGGTTTAGCCAACAATGTGGCCCGATAGTGATTTTCTGTGCGGTATTGAGATAATCAAGTGCAATCGCACGGCTTAAACGCCATTCGCCTACCGGCGTATCAAAACGCGTATTATTAAGGTTGCCGCGCCAGCGTTGCTGTTGCCGATCGAAACTACCGTCCAACGCCAATTGGCCAGAAACCGGCTCTCCCTGAATATTCAAGCGTAACTGATGCTGTTTTTCACTGCCCTTGGCGTCTAACGTCAACAATCTGACCAGTAAATCGTCTTGTTTCAGTTGTTCAACCCGAATCGCCAGCTGGCCTTGAATCTGCTCAGCGGAGCGGACATCACCATCCACTTTGATGCGTTGAATATGCAGCGCCTGCCACTGTAAATCGGTGGCCGTCAGATCGGCCAAGAGTTGCGGTGCCGTCAGATTACCGCGCAGTTTCAAATGGCCTCTGACCACGCCAGCCAAGCCGGGTAATGCGCCGTCAAGGCGCGGTGCATCGACGTTAACATCAAGCACCCACTTATCGTTCAGATCGCCCTTCATATCCAGTTGATTACGACCCAACGCCAGATTGATTCCCGGAATATGCCACTGACCAGCGGCATTACCCGTAAGAGAGCCTCGGGCGGTTACCCGATTCTGTTTAACGTTGCCATCCAGCGTCAGTTCCGACACATTCAACTGCCAGCTACCGCCATGCAGACTGCCGCGAGTGACAATTTTCCCGTCCAGTTTGCCGGGCCATTCCGGCCACTGCTTCGCCGTATTGATACCATTTAATGTCAATACTGAATTCCAACTGACCGCCTTACTCCAGTCCACCACTCCGGTGAGGTCGGTATTGCCTTGCAACGCCGCCAGACGCAACCGAGTCAAAGTAAACTGTTCTAGGTTACCTTTACCGTCAAAAGTAAACACCGCAGGCGGAATATCAGCACCTTTCACGTCAGCCCGAATAGACAAAGCATAATCCGTTGCCTGACCATTCAAACGCGTTTTGAAATTATCAATCTGGAACTGGGCATCACCGGTAAATGGCCAACGAAGCTGTTTACTTTGCAACGTCAATGCCAACGGTAAACCGGCTTTAGCCAGTTCAGCCTGAGCCTCAAGCTGGGCGCTAACCGGGCCGGAAAGATTTAATCCTACCGTGAGTTGATCCCGTAAACCGCCAGCCAGATTCAGTTTGATTCTTTCGCCTTTCAGCGGCTCGATATTGATGGTGCTATTAACAACCAGTTCCAGCGGCCACTTATCGGCCAGCGTTGCCTTGCCACTGGCGGTTAAGCCACCTTGCGGAGATTTAATCTCCAGAGTTTCCAGTTTGACATGCTGCTCCTCCGTACTGGCTTTCAGTATCAGACTGGTGATTAATACTTCGCTGTCGCCAGTCAGGCGTAGCTGTTGGGCATTAATTTCGCTGAGCTGTAGATCAATCGGTAAGCGGAAATCAGGTAATGCTGGCAGCAATGGCTTGGCAAACAGCGTTTTTAAGGTTTCCCCTAAAGACAACTCGGGTTCTACACCTTTGACCAACGCTGGCTCTTTTTCGCCATCAATGGCCTTTTCCGGCGCTTTTTTTACTGTAATCGCAGCTTCTATCGCTGGTTTCACGGCATCAGGCACCGTTGCCGATGCCGTTTTCGGCAGGGCGATCAGAAGCCCGCTGATGTTGGTTGGCATTAATCTCAGGGCGCGCTGTTGCCAATGTGCGCCAGTGCGGAATTCGTCCAACGAAATGGCCGTATCATCCACGGTCACTTTGACATGATTGATTGCCAGTAACCGCAGGGTTATCGGATATGGCGTGCTGAGTTCCCCCAGAGGTTTGGTATCGGGAGGCACCGGTTCTGAAGCTGGCAACGCCTTGGTATCGACGACGATATCAATATCCTGCGCGGTCAGTGCATTCACACAAAGTTCACTGCGTTTAAGGCAAGATAACTGCAAAGAAAGATGGAACTGACCGGCTTTCACCGTCACGCCCGGCATTTGATATTGAATGCCTTTTAACGTGAGATCCCGCCATCCACCGCTGACGCTGGCAATATCCAGCCCCGGAACCCAACGCGCGGCGCTGTTGATTAAAAAATGCAGGCCTGTCGTGGTGCCGAGCAAGCCAGCCAGAGTCCCGATGAGCAATAGCAGAACAAGTAAAAATGCGATACTGAGCTTCTTTAACCCACTCATAATTCAGGCCCCAAACCAATATAGAATTGCACTCCGTGGTTTTCTTTATCGCCAATGGGCCTCGCGAGATCAAATTTTATCGGCCCGACTGGCGATTCCCAGCGTACACCAATACCGGCACCGGTTTTAAAGTCGCTTTTTCGGATATCGTTAACCGCTTCCCCTGAATCGATAAACACCGCACCCCACCATTTTCCACTGACGTTATATTGGTATTCGAGAGAGCCCGTCGCCAATTTGGATGCCCCACTCAATTTTCCAGAGCTATCCAGCGGTGAAATACTTTGATATTTATAGCCACGCACACTGCGATCGCCACCGGCGAAGAAACGTAATGACGGTGGAACCCGGTCAAAATTATTGGTTTCTATCCAGCCCAGATTTCCCCGCGCCACAAAGCGATTTTTTTCACCCAAGCTGCGAATCCACACGTTTTGTGCCTGAAATACCGCAAAGTCGACGTCAGAACCCCAAGTGGTATCAGAAACATCAATGGAATAACGCTGGCTATCCCCCCAAGACGGCATGGCACCTCCGCGCTGACGAGTACGGTTTATGCTGACGCCAGGATACAGCAGCATCGTCGTATCCGTTACCTGCCCTTGGGTAAAGTGGTCGAGGCTCCAGCGCAGATTGACTGAACGCTGCCAACCGCTGGACATATCCCAGAAACGCGCCACGTTCAAGGTCGTGGTATCAGACTTGGTATCGTTGAGATCGGTACGTTTGAAACCGCCCTGTAGCAAATAATATTGCTCAAGTGGATTTTTCAATAGCGGAATACGGTAGCTGAAATCAAGACTTTGCTCAGGAGCAGAAATGTTGGCACTGGTTGTCAGGCTATGGCCTCTGGAGTTAACCCAAGGCTTGCGCCAGCTCGCTTTAACACGCGGGCCAATATCAGTAGCAAAACCACCACCCAGTTCCACGGTATTTTCGGTGCGCGGCGTCAGAACCGCATCCAACGGCAGAATTTTGCTTTTTTTAGCATCACGAAAATCAGGAGAAACGACCACCGAGTTAAACCAATTGGTTGCTGCCAGACGGCGGTTCAATTCAGCCAGATCGTCCGAGGTATAATCCTGTCCGTCATGAAAAGGAACCAGATTTTGCAGATAATCTTCACGGATTTGCGATCCTTGAAAATTAACCTTACCAAAGCGATAGCGTTCACCGCTGTCAAAATCGATATCCCAAAAGGCTTTTCGCAATTCGGCGGCAATACCTAACTGACTTTTTATCATGTTAGCGTCGAAATAGCCCCGACGTAGCGCCAGGTTGGTCAGCGAACCTTTGAAGCTGTCGAATTGACCATGATTCACTATGGTACCGATTTTCGGTGTATCCCGACGCACCAGCGCCAAATAGGATGGGTCGGTTTTTGCGCCGCCTTGTAGCTGAATATCCACACCCGCAATCAGCACCGGTTCACCGGCCGTCACGCTGACTCGCAAAATGGAACGTGCTGGTGCCGGTTTAGGCTGAAAATCAAATTCAATGGTAGGGTCGTAATAGCCAAGAGCGCGTAACCCCTGACGAATTGCCTGATCTACCCTGGCGCGAAAACGCCCGTCAGCCGTAATTTCATCAGTGTCGATCGTTGATAGACGCGCACGGACATTTCTTTCAAGATCCCCGCTAAGACCTTCAACCTGCAACCGAATATTGGCGGCAAAAACAGATGGTGTGGCGAGTAATGCACACAAAAAACACACAATAGGGTATCGTGGCACGCGTACTCCTAATTAATTTTTATGTTCCTGTAAAAACGATCTCACCGGTAACTGAGGATAATAGCGGAGATTCACGCCATAATTCCCTTTCCAAAGACCGATTTAAGCCTGTCGCCCCTATGATTCTGCGTTAAGCTGATACATTAACGCAATATGCGCCTTATTGTGTGCAAACTCGCAATCAGATACAACTATCTATCTTTTTACAATGTGATAACCGGAGTTAATTGGGTGCACAATTCAGAAAAATCTTCCATTGTCAGCCAGCAAGATGCTTTGCCGGGACGCACGACACCAATGTGGGTAGCCGCCAACCACGCCGTAAATGCTCATTCCATGACGCTGATACCTGAAGGTATGGAAGAGGCCATTTTTGCCATGGGCTGTTTTTGGGGCGTTGAACGCCTGTTCTGGCAGCATCCAGGCGTTTATAGCACTGCCGCAGGTTATAGCGGTGGTTATACATCCCATCCGACTTATCATGAGGTTTGCAGTGGCCGTACCGGTCATGCCGAAGTCGTTCGGGTGGTCTTCGATCCGAAGAGGATCAGCTATGACCAACTATTGCAGATTTTCTGGGAAAATCACGATCCTGCGCAGGGCATGCGACAAGGTGGTGATATGGGAACCCAATATCGCTCAGCGATCTATATACTGACGCCTCAGCAGCAAGAGCTGGCTGAAGCCAGCCGTAAGCGCTTCCAACACGCGATGTTGCTCGCGGGCGATAAACGCACCATCACCAGCGAAATAACTGCCGCGCGACCGTTCTATTATGCAGAAAACGACCACCAGCAATATCTGTATAAAAACCCAGAAGGTTACTGTGGCATTGGCGGTATCGGCGTTTGTCTACCACCTGATTTGTAGAGCTGGCGGCCATCTGATGGCTACTGCTATACTACTCGGGCTGTTCACTCAGCCCGATGGCAGCGTTCCTGCTCGCCATTTTAATTTTATATGTATGACCCTTCCTTACGATCGCCGACTGAATCGTCGGTACGACACGGATAGATTATGTTAAACAGTATCTTACTGATTCTTTTTCTGATCGCGGTAAGTGCCTTTTTCTCTTTATCAGAGATTTCACTGGCAGCTTCACGCAAAATCAAACTTAAACTTCTTGCCGATGAGGGAAACATCAACGCACTGAGAGTGCTGAAACTGCAAGAGACACCGGGTATTTTCTTTACGGTGGTACAGATCGGCCTGAACGCTGTGGCTATTTTAGGTGGTATCGTCGGTGACGCAGCCTTTTCACCTTCCTTTAAAGCGATATTTGAACGCTTTATGTCACCAGAAATGGCGGACCAGACCAGCTTTATATGTTCTTTTGTATTGGTAACCAGCTTATTTATTCTGTTTGCCGATCTGACGCCGAAGCGCATCGGTATGATTGCACCAGAGACGGTTGCCGTCCGGATCGTCAACCCGATGCGTTTCTGCCTGATGATTTGCCGCCCATTGGTGTGGTTCTTTAACGGCATGGCCAACCTGATTTTCCGCTTATTTAAATTACCAATGGTACGTAATGATGATATTACATCCGACGATATATACGCGGTGGTAGAAGCCGGAGCATTAGCTGGCGTCTTACGTAAGCAGGAACACGAGCTGATTGAAAACGTATTTGAACTGGAATCTCGTACCGTACCGTCATCAATGACCTCCCGTGAAAGCGTGATTTATTTTGACCTGCGGGAAAGTGAAGAAAGTATCAAAGAGAAAATCTCCACCCATCCGCACTCCAAATTCCTAGTGTGTGATGGCCATATCGATCAGGTCGTCGGCTATGTCGATTCGAAAGATTTACTGAACCGGGTGCTGGGTAATCAAAGTCTGGTATTAAGCAGTGGCGTACAAATCCGCTCAGCTCTGATCGTGCCAGATACGCTAACGCTGTCTGAAGCGTTGGAAAGCTTTAAAACTGCCGGTGAAGATTTTGCAGTAATTCTTAATGAATATGCCTTAGTGGTAGGGATTATTACCCTAAACGATGTGATGACAACGTTAATGGGTGACCTGGTTGGTCAAGGACAGGAAGAACAGATTGTTGCCCGTGATGAAAACTCGTGGCTGATTGAAGGCGGTACGCCAATCGACGATGTGATGCGTGTATTGGATATTGATGAATTCCCGCAGTCTGGCAACTATGAAACCATTGGCGGTTTCATGATGTATATGCTGCGTAAAATTCCTAAACGCACTGATTTTGTCAAATATGCAGGCTATAAATTCGAAGTAGTCGATATCGACAGCTACAAAATAGACCAGTTGTTGGTGACCAAACTGAGCGATACTCCGGCACCGATATTGCCAAAAGCACCTCACGAAAGCAGCGATGCCTAACCAACCGACACTGAGTGACTAGCTTAAAAATATTAGCGGCCCCAATATGGGGCCGCAATTAATTTGGCGTGACTGCTTGATGTCTTTTCAACCCATTTCTGCCTGTAGCCGCAGAACCTGGCGATTTACCTCAGACATAACATTGAAGTGGCGTTTATCCCGCACTTTCGGTGGTAAAATCTTACCTTTGTCAAACTCAAATGCTCCCATGTCCTTGATATATAGACGACCACGGAATAGGGTTTTGACATAAATCGCGACTTTAGCAGGGTTGTAACGCTGGAAGATCCTCATTCTTTTACTTTCCTCCCATGACACAAATACGCTCCGCGACGGGGCTAAGCGACCACGATCACAGGTAGCGTAAGATAATTGCAGTGTAATAGACCGGAAGTATTGCGCTTAGTTCCGCTAAAATCAGTCATACATACTGCATTTACATAAAATTACAGAAGCAGATAAAGATAAACCGTTATCAAGTCAGAATAACCATCTAGATAGTGACGGTAACCGAGATCACGGCCAAACAGGACAGACCTCTGATCTACGCCTATGATTTGGAAACTTGTCTCACGGTGTGGCGCAAGTGCCCTACATTATTCATAAGACCTTTCCACGAGGACATAACATGATAAAAAATAGCCTGCTCATTCTATCTCTTCTCTTCACGCCACTGCTCGCTTGCGCCCATAATATCCAGCTTGATCAGCGAGTGCCTCCGGTTGGCGTCAGCGATAAAGGCGAACTCGATCTGGCTAATGATAAGTTTAGCTACAAAAACTGGAATAGCGCGCAGTTGGTCGGCAAAGTTCGCGTCGTACAACATATCGCGGGCCGCAGCAGCGCCAAAGAAATCAATGCGCCTTTGATTGAAGCCATCAAAGCGGCCAAATTACCTCACGAACATTACCAAACGACGACGATCGTCGACACCGATGATGCCATTATCGGCACAGCAATGTTTGTGCGTAACAGCATTGAAGACAGCAAGCGCGAGTTCCCTTGGTCACAGTTTATTGTCGACAGTAATGGCAACGTGAAAAAAGCCTGGAACCTAGCAGCCAAAAGCTCAACCATTGTGCTGCTGGATCAGAATGGCCAGGTTCGTTTCGTAAAAGATGGGGCATTAAGCGCGGAGGAAGTGCAGCAGGTCATCGCCCAACTGCACCAATTGCTAAATCGCTAAAACAACGACACTCTGAAACCGGGGTTCAGGAACGATTCTCGCGGGATATAGCATAAAGGTTTACCCTGCCAGTCATTCACCTGCGCCCCGGCGGCTACCGCTACAGCATGCCCAGCAGCGGTATCCCAAACGTTGGTTGGCCCGAAACGGGGATACAATTGCGCCTTACCCTCAGCAACCAGACAGAATTTAAGAGAAGAGCCCACCGATACCGTTTGGTGTTCACCCAACTGTGCCAGATAATCCCTCAATTCCGCATCGCTGTGGGAGCGGCTCACCACCACCAGCGGTAATGGTGCATCACGCACCTGAATCTGCATCCGCCGCCCGCCTTCTTCCTTCCACGCCTGTCCGTTTTCAGCGCAATACATCACATCCGTTACCGGCGTGTACACTACGCCCAGCACTGGCATACCTTGCTCGATCAGCGCGATATTCACGGTAAATTCTCCGTTGCGATTAAGGAACTCTTTGGTGCCATCCAACGGATCAACCAGCCAATAGCGCTGCCAATGTTGGCGAATTTCCCAGGCAGGAGGATCTTCTTCCGATAATAAAGGAATCTCCGGCGTCAAGGCCTCCAGACCGGCTTTAATAATATGATGGGCTGCCAGATCTGCCGCAGTCACTGGAGAGTCATCTTTTTTTTGTGCGACATCAAGAGGCCGATCTCCATCATAGACCGCCATAATGGCGGCCCCAGCATCGCGTGCCAATAGGCAAATTTGCTCTAACATCATCCACCTCTGAAGTTATCAATCATTCTGCTCGTCGCTGGTTGGCACACCGAGAGCCGGTTTTGACCGGTTGGCCACACCCTCTTCCCTCTATTTATTTTAGAAGTAAATATGAAAAGAGAATCTAAGCAACTGACGAATTAATTCTTAATGGCAGACTAGTGATTTTTCTGCCGAATAGCTATCTCCCGCTGAAGTTGCAATAAAATCAAGACGATTAACCTGCTATAACTGTGAGCCTCTACATGTTAATCAGCGCTGCTCTCTGTGAATAGACCCCAGTTTCCTAGACGGTTGCGTGCCTCATGAACCAGGCACTTTCATAAACTGCAGGTGGTTGATCTTCACAGGCACTGTGACGCCGTTTAGCATTATAAAACATCTCTACATAATCGAAGATATCCGCCTTCGCTTCTTCTCTATTTTTATAGATCCGTTTCTTTATGCGTTCTCGTTTTAGCAACTGAAAAAAGCTTTCAGCCACCGCGTTATCATGGCAATTACCTCGGCGACTCATGCTGCTTTTTAAATTGTGAGCGGTCATAAAATGCTGACATCTTTCGCTCGTATATTGCGAGCCCTGATCCGAATGGATTAGTACTTTTGCCGTTGGTTTACGTCGCCACACTGCCATCAACAACGCGTCCATCACCAGCTCTGCTGTCATTCGCCCCCCATACTCCAGCCGATAACCCGACGCGAGAAAAGATCGAGAACAACGGCCAGATACAACCATCCCTCATGCGTTCTGATATAGGTCATGTCACTCACCCAATGCGTATTGGGGGTAGGAACAATGAACTGGCGTTCAAGGTAATTAGGGTTGGCAACTGATGTTTTTCCGCCGCCGTAATAGCGGCGTTTCCGATATCCGGTTTGAGAAGCCAACTCTGCAAGCCTCATTAGGCGCGCGATCCTGTTACGCCCAGCTCGCTCACCCAAGTCTTTCATGTCGAGCCAGATTTTTCGATAACCATAAACCGTACCACTTTCAAGCCACAGTTGTTTAATGAGGCCTGTTTGGCGCTCATCTTGCCTGGCGCGCAGAGATTGAGGCCGTTTTAGCCACTGGTAATAACCGCTGTAATGGAGGCCAAGAACCAGACACAACCGGCGTACCGCATAAAAGGTCGACATTTTTTTAATGAAGGCGTACTTCAGCCTGACGTTCTTGCAAAGTACGCGGCGGCCTTTTTTAAAATATCTCGCTCTTCAGTCACCCGCTTAAGTTCTTGCCTGAGGCGCTTTACTTCGTGCTGGAGGGCATCGTCCTGCTTGCGCTGTGGTTCGGGTTTTTGGTAACGCTTGATCCATGCGTAAAGGCTATTGGTGGAAACACCAAGTCGTGCCGCAACCTCAGAAACAGGGTATCCCTGCTCGTTAATCTGTTTTACAGCTTCAATTTTGAATTCTTCAGTGAACGTTTTGACTGACATAAACACTCCTTCATTAGGCCTCCATTATGAGGCAAAAAAGTGTCTACGAAACCCGGGTCTATTCACTGTCAAACTTCACACTTTATTGACACAATTAATTAAAATTACATCTTCTTTTGCGATACATGTCGAATAGCTCTCATATGGAAAGCCACAATGGAGAAAGCCATGATAAAGCGTCCCCTGACGTTATCCCTACTCGCTTGCCTGGTTGCAACCTCTGCTCAGAGTGCTACCGTTGATTTACGCGTATTGGAGACCACCGACCTCCATAGCAACATGATGGATTTCGATTACTATAAGGATAAACCTACCGAACAGTTTGGCTTGGTACGTACTGCCAGCCTGATTGATGCCGCACGCCAACAAGCAGTAAACAGCGTTCTGGTAGATAACGGTGATTTGATCCAGGGTAGCCCGCTTGGGGATTACATGGCAGCCAAAGGCTTGAAGGAAGGAGAGATTCATCCCGTTTATAAAGCGATGAATACACTGGATTATGCCGTAGGAAACATTGGTAATCACGAATTTAACTATGGCCTGGATTATCTGAAGAAATCGCTGGCTGGTGCAAAATTTCCCTATGTCAATGCCAACGTCATTGACGTAAAAACCGGTAAACCCCTATTCCAGCCTTACCTGATTGCCGACACACCGGTCAAAGATCGCGATGGAAAAAGCCACAATCTACGTATCGGTTATATCGGTTTTGTACCGCCGCAGGTCATGATCTGGGATAAAGCCAATCTGACCGGCAAAGTCCGGGTGGATGATATTACGGAAACCGCCAAAAAATGGGTACCGGCAATGCGCAAGCAGGGGGCGGATTTGATTATCGCGATCCCACACTCCGGTTTATCCAGCGAGCCATACAAAACTATGGCTGAAAACTCAGTGTATTACCTCAGCCAGGTTCCGGGAATAAACGCCATTATGTTCGGCCACTCCCACGCGGTATTCCCAAGTAAAGATTTTAGCGCTATCAAAGGCGCGGATATTGCACAAGGCACTTTAAACGGTATTCCTGCGGTGATGCCAGGCCAATGGGGTGACCATCTCGGCGTAGTGGATTTTGTTCTGAATAATGATAGCGGCAATTGGCAAGTTGAACAGGCCAAGGCTGAAGCGCGCCCTATCTATGATAAAGCCAATAAAAAATCGCTGGCCGCAGAAAATGCCAATTTGGTCAAAGTGCTGGCCGATGATCATAAAGGAACCCGCGATTTCGTTAGCCAACCGATCGGTACAGCGTCAGATAATATGTATAGCTATCTGTCACTGATCCAGGACGATCCAACCGTGCAGATCGTCAACAATGCGCAACGCGCCTATACCGAACACTTTATTCAAGGCGACCCGGATTTGGCCGATTTACCGGTACTTTCTGCTGCCGCTCCGTTTAAAGCCGGTGGCCGCAAAAACGATCCGGCCAGTTTTGTTGAAGTCGAAAAAGGCGATCTTACCTTCCGCAATGCTGCAGATTTATATCTCTATCCCAACACGCTGGTAGTCGTAAAAGCCAGCGGAGCAGAAGTGAAGCAATGGCTGGAATGTTCTGCCGGGCAATTCAACCAGATTGACGTCAATAGCAGCAAACCACAGTCTCTGATTAATTGGGATGGCTTCCGCACCTATAACTTTGATGTGATTGATGGTGTTAACTATCAAATTGATGTCACACAACCAGCTCGTTATGACGGCGACTGTACGCTGGTCAATGATAACGCTGAGCGCATCAAAAATCTGACCTACAACGGCAAACCAATAGATCCAAAAGCCACGTTCCTGATCGCCACTAATAATTATCGGGCTTACAGCGGAAAATTTGCCGGCACTGGCGATAGCCATATTGCCTTCGCCTCACCGGATGAAAACCGTTCAGTAGTTTCTGCCTATATCAGTGCCGAAACCAAAAAGAATGGGCAGGTAAAACCTCAGGCCGATAATAATTGGCATCTAGCTGAAATTGTCAGCTCGCAGCCACTGGATATCCGCTTTGAAACCTCTCCAAGCGCTAAAGCAGCAAAGTTTATCAAACAAAAAGCCCAGTATCCGATGAAGCCCATGGGTACAGATGACATAGGTTTTGAGGTTTATCAGGTGGATTTACAGAAGAAATAATTGTTCTTCAAGCGCTCAACCGAGCGTTTCAGACTGCTGACAAACCTCGATCCTGCGATCTTTGGTGGGGAAGACCGGTAGAAGAGCCAAGCGTCCGTGCCAGGGATGGTACGGAATGAGCCGACAAGGACGTATTCACGGCGTCTTGACGATCTGCCGGTTTTCACCGCGGCAAGCGCTTTGTCATTAACCTCAAGCGCTCAGCCGAGCACTTTTATCTTTCATTCCCTATACCTCTTAATGGCTATGGCACACTCTATAACACGCACTTACAATGCATGTTATAGGTTATTACCCATTAAAGAGGTGTCATTATGGATTACCGCAATCAGTCTCTCGGCTCTCTGGCTATTGCCATTCCTCGGGCTACAAGATTATTTCGCCAGTATGAACTCGATTTTTGCTGTGAAGGTAAACAAACGCTGCTACGCGCTGCCGATAAAAAAAACCTGAACATCAATACATTGGAAGCTGAATTAGCCATGTTGCAAAAAGAAACTCAGACAGTACAAAACTGGCAAGAGGTTCCGCAGGAGCACCTGATTAGCTTTATTCTTAACCGTTATCACGATCGGCATCGTGAACAATTGCCGGATCTGGTGTTAATGGCGGAGAAAGTTGAGCGAGTACACGCCGAAAAGCCCGGCTGCCCACTGGGTTTAGCGGTGCAGCTCAGTGTGCTGCATCATGATTTGCTACAGCATATGGAAAAAGAGGAAAAGGTATTATTCCCAATGATTGCCAAAGGAATGGGGCACATGGCTAGCATGCCGATCTTTGTGATGGAATCAGAACATGAAGCAGCGGGTCAGCAATTAGAAACCATTAAACAGCTAACCAATAACATGACTCCTCCATCTGGTGCCTGTACCACTTGGCGCGCACTTTACGCCAATCTCAATGAGTTCGTCAGCGATTTGATGGAACACATTCATTTAGAAAATAATTTACTGTTCCCCAGAGCACTGAAAATCAATTAATCCGTGGAAAAATAATAGAAAAAGAGCGATCACTGACCGCTCTTTTTTTTCAAAAAATGCCGTGAAACTTACAAGATTTCCAGCAGTTCCACATCAAAGACTAGTGTGCTGAAAGGTGGAATTGAAGCACCAGCACCACGCTCACCGTATGCCAGATTGTGTGGGATAGCCAACTGCCACTTGGATCCAACAGGCATTAGCGTTAACGCTTCGATCCAGCCAGGAATCACGCCACTGACTGGGAATTCAGCCGGTTGACCACGTTCAACGGAGCTATCAAATACACTACCATCAACCAAACGCCCAGTATAATACACACGAACACGATCCTGACGGGATGGGATTGCACCATCGCCCTTCTCCAGCACGGAGAACTGTAAACCCGACTCAGTCGTAGTCACGCCGTCGCGCTTGGCGTTTTCTTCAAGGAATTTGGCACCGTCAACAACCAGAGCCTGCTGGCGTTCTACGCGAACCGCATCAGCGCGTTCATGGACTTCACGCAACGCGCGGTGAACAACATCCACCGGTACTGACGGCGTGTTCCCTTCCATTGCGTCGCGCAAACCCGCCAACAGGGCTTCTGGCTGCAAATCTTGCAGGCCGGACTCTTGTAACTGCTGGCCTATCTGTAAACCGATACCGTAACTTGCTTGCGCTTCAACGCTATCAAAAGAAGGGATTGTCATGGGTTTTCCTTAGTTCCGTAAAAAGTCGAAGCTGCAAGCATACCAGTAGCAAGGGAGCAGGGTAAAATCTTGCATCGCGAATGATGACTTTTGTCGAAGAAAAAGAAACAATGGTTAGGTACAAACTAAAAATAACCTATTCGTTAGCATTATTCGTCCCTCTTTCTGCATCAATCAGTTAGAGAACTATACTTATAATGCGGAAGGGATAATGCGCCATCTAGCCAGTCGCTCACCAGGCGCTGTAATATTTTATGAAGTTGAAAGAGAGGTCACCATGGGCAGAATCGCGCCCAGGAGAAGAAAAAACAACCGGGTTTACCAACCACTGTTACGAACCTGGCTCACAATCAGGCAACGTGTCTTGCCCGATAAAGCCGCAGATATGCCTGACGAACCAGTCAGGCTAGAACCGCAGATTGGTGAACCGAATCTTGTACTGTCTGAATCCGCTCCTGATGACAAAGCACCGACAACTCGGGTTATTCCACCTGCAAAAAATATGGTATTGAAAGCGTGGCTGCACAAACTGTGGCACCTGCCGGATAACTTCCATTGGATGGAGCCTCTCCCCCACTTCCATCGGCGATGGGTGATTATTGCTGCCGCTGTATTGTTGCTGGCGCTGTTATGGCCTTCCTCCGGCCCTAATGTCAGTGGTCAGTTCCCAGTAACGGCAGAAGCGACTGACATTCCATTACAAGCCGAATTACGCGGGAATTATCCCGCAGTGAACTCATCAATACCTTCATTATCGCAGGGAAACTGGCAAAGTTATCAGGTGCAGGCAGGGAAAACTCTGGCGCAGTTGTTCCGTGACAATAATCTGGCGGTAAACGACGTGTTTGCGATGGCACAGGTTGAAGGCAGCGATAAACCGCTGAGTAACCTGAAAGCCGGCCAAGAAGTGAAAATCATGCAGGATGCCCAGGGCACCGTAACGGCGTTAGCCATCGAAACGGCCAATAGCGCAGAAGTGTTGTTTACCCGCCAACCCGATGGTTCCTACCGTCGGGATCGTTAATCAGTCTCTCGTGAGAAGCCCAGGATTCACTCGTCCAAACTGGCTTGGGCTTTCCTCCGGCGATTTATACAGCCGATAAGCTGTCACCGTTCAACCACGGGGTTATCCCAGCGTATCTATATATCAGGGTGATAAGAAAGTTGATCACAAGAGAGAATCGATTGAGGAGCTGGCTCACTGTACCCTTAAAAGCAAAACGCCAGCACGAGGCTGGCGTTTTGACGGGTTAACAGCCGCGTAACTTACGCTTCTGCAACCACAACTACGTTCAGTTTTGCGAACACGTCGCTGTGTACCTGGAAGTGAACTTCGTGTTCA
Organism: Yersinia ruckeri ATCC 29473; assembly: GCF_000754815.1. GTDB lineage: Bacteria > Pseudomonadota > Gammaproteobacteria > Enterobacterales > Enterobacteriaceae > Yersinia > Yersinia ruckeri. The sequence goes on along the minus strand of NZ_KN150747.1, from coordinate 1,105,630 downwards.
CCAGTGGTACGCAGAACGCCATTCGGCAAACGAACTTCACTCTTCGCTACTTCAACGCCAGCTGCAGTTACTGCATCAGCGATGTCACGAGTACCGATAGAGCCGAACAGTTTACCTTCATCCCCTGCTTTAGAGGAGATTGTAACACTGCCCAATTCGTTAATTTTAGTTGCGCGAGCTTCAGCGGCAGACAGAACTTCAGCCAGTTTGGCTTCCAGTTCAGCACGACGCACTTCGAAGAACTCAACGTTTTTCTTGGTTGCCGGCACAGCTTTGCCCTGTGGCACCAAGAAGTTACGAGCGTAGCCCGCTTTAACGTTAACTTGATCACCCAGGCTGCCCAGGTTTGCTACTTTATCAAGCAGAATAACTTGCATTACCATATCCTCTCAAAGTCGTTAATGGACAGTGGCCGATTACTGATGACGATCAGTGTACGGCAACAAAGACAGGTAGCGCGCGCGCTTGATAGCACGGGCCAGCTGACGCTGGTATTTGGCACGAGTACCGGTGATACGGCTCGGGACAATTTTACCGCTTTCGGTGATATAATTTTTCAGCGTAGCGATGTCTTTATAGTCAATCTCTTGAACGCCTTCCGCGGTGAAACGGCAGAACTTGCGACGACGGAAATAACGTGCCATTAGGCTAGTCTCCAGAATCTATCAATTCAATCTGCTCGGCATGCAGCACCAATTTGTTAAGCCCATTGCGCCCTTGATGGCAACTAATGAAACCTTCCACGGTTAACTGACTACCGACCGTTATACTGTGAGTTAATGCTTGTGACTGGTGTCCACTGACAATCACGGGCATTCGGCACCATGTTTGTCGGTTAAATCCGGCCTCCTGCTGTGCTGACCTGTGCTCAAGCACAAATTGGCAGTGAGGGATCCCGGAAGGACTCACTTTTCGAATGGGTGTCTTGCACACTGTGCCAGAGAGTACCAGTCGATTAGTGGCCACCACGGCAATTACTCTTCAGAATCCCCAGCTTCAGAATCATCATTGGTTTCTGATGCAAAGTCGTGACGCTCACGGCGTTCGTCTTTCGCTTTAACCATTGGTGATGCTTCAGTTACCGCGTTTTTAACGCGCATAACCATGCTACGGATAACGGCGTCGTTGAAGCGGAAGTTTGTTTCCAGCTCATCGATCGCTTCCTGCGGGGCTTCAACGTTCAGCAGAACGTAGTGAGCTTTGTGCAGTTTGTTGATCGGGTAAGCCAGTTGACGGCGGCCCCAGTCTTCCAGACGGTGAATCTGACCAGCAGCGTTAGTGATAGTTGCACTATAACGCTCGATCATGCCCGGAACCTGTTCGCTTTGGTCAGGATGGACCATAAAAACGATTTCGTAATGACGCATCGAATTGCTCCTTACGGATTATTCAGCCTCCTGATAGGGTCAGCCGCGGCCCATGGAGGCAAGGAACGTGTTTGTGTGCGACTGAAAAATGACGCGTAACTATACTTGCGCAGCTGAAGAAACTCAAGGATTGCTGGGGAATTATTCAGATTGTGGCCTGATGGGGCGATAAATAGCATTTTTTGCTGACTTAATAACCTATGGATAGAGATCCATTAGTCTGCCAAATCTTTCAGCAAAATCATTAACTCAGCATAAATTTCATTCATATTTTTTGAATAGGTTAGTCAGAGATAGCGTATTTCTTAACGATAAAAGCGAACTATTATTATTGTCATATGCCGTATAAAAGCGGCACAGCAAACAGATAAGTTATTCAAAGTATATAAACAAGATTTTGGAGTCACCTATGAAAAGCACACTCACCATCGCTGCGATTCTCAGCTTTTTCCTTTCCGCCAGCGCTTTTGCTGCCACGGAAGTCAGCGCCCAACAGGCCATGCAACAACAGCGCGTCAGTATCGGCGCGATATCACTCGGCCACGATGTGGTTTCTCCGGATGATGCAACTTCACAAGTCAGCAAAATAGCCGATCAGCGTGGAGCGACCGCCTACCGGATCGTTGCCATGCATGAACCCGGCGATAATAGCTCCATGCATGTGAACGCGATTCTTTACCGCTAGTTTTTAGAACACACATACAACACCAGAGAAAGCCCCACCAATAGACCGTCGTTAGCATCCATCCCCCCGTTTAACGGGGGGTCATAGATGCTGGCTGAAGAAGCGTGCGCCGGCTGCCAAGGCCGTCGGGGTAATTTTATGACCAATGCCCGCTTCGGTCAGATAAGTCAGGTTGCCATCCAAACCGCGCGATTTTAACGCCTGTAGCAAACGCACACTTTCAACCGCAGGCACCACATCATCTGCCAGACCATGCCAGACCAGCAAAGGTCGATTAGCTATTTTCTCCAACTGATTAGTCGCCTCATATTCCGCCAGCGGCGCAATAAGCTGGTCAAATTCGTGCTGTTGTTGTGCATCAGTGACCTGCAATGGCGGGAACAGGGTTTGAGCCAACGAGGTAAAATAGCCCGAACCCATAAAGTCTGCGGCAACTTTGATCCACGGATAACGCACCAGCGCGCCCAACGTGGTCATACCGCCCATTGATGCGCCAGCGACAGCGATACGCTCACCATCAATCAATCCCGCGTGCTGATAATGCTGTTTAAGCGCCGGTAATTCATCAATATTGGATTGTAATATGCGCCAAAAATGTGCTCGCCGATAAGTTTCATTGCCGTCGAAACGCGCTCCGTGCAGATCCGCATCCGGTATAATGGTGCGGAATCCGGCAGCGGCAAAAGCATAAGCAAAATAGGAATAAACTTCTTTAGATGAGGTATAGCCGTGATAGAAGAAAATCGTGGGAAGAGGTTGGTGACGTTTACCCGCAGGTCCCGCATGAATGACCTCGATACCCTCTACACTCTCTAATGACATTTCAACCATTGGAACGCCCTTATGTCTCAAACAAATTTAACCCTATGCCGCCATAGTGCCAAGGCTCTTAGATAAAGTCTTAAACCAATTTACTCTGAGTTAGATCAAAATAGATACAGCGCTGGCTGTTATGAATAATTGGGCGTTACACTATCGATAGAGGCTGGATAAATCATCACAAGGGAGTACACATGAGCGATAACCGCACTTGGGCGATTCTGCTTTTTACACTGGCGCTTTCGGCCTGTAGTGCATTCAAAACGACACCGATACCGCCACCAGCACCACAGCCGTACGCGCAGGAAATCAGCCGTGCCCAAAGTGGTATGTTGCAAAAGGTAGGGATGATTTCCACCCAGGTCTATGGTAGCCCGATGGATGCAGAAGCCGAGATCCGCCGTCAGGCCAATGCCAGCGGTGCGCACTATTATCTGGTGATTATGAATACTGATTCAGTGATTCCTGGTCGGTGGTACTCTCAGGCCATTCTGTACCGCTAACGGGGTAGCCACGGGAGCCAGTTATTGAGTGCAAAGAGAGATCCATCAAGGTCACGATTGAACAGTGTGGATTTTTGGTCGCGATAATCTCTTCGCGCTGAGTCATATCACCCATTTTATCCAGTATGCCGTAACCGGAGAGGCGCTCAAAGGTAGATAATCTCTAATAGAGCGACGCCATCCAGTGAAGCCATATCGCCGCCAGGCAAATCAGTCTGACGGACAATCCCGGCGATAACTTCACCTTGCAAGGTAAAAACTTCGCCGATCGCCGCCTCTCCGCGTTCAGCCCACAAACTTATCTCACCATCTGGTTGCAAAAAGGTCACGGGGTTAATGGACAACCCAGTGCCATGTTTTCGCGCGATCATCGTGGGTCGTCCATCGACAGATGATGAGGTAAAGATGCCGCCCCACGCCCCGATGGGTTCACCATCACGGGTCTTTCCCAGACTAAAATGATGCTCCGATGGAATAACCTCACCATTGCTGCCAATCAGTGTGGCACCCGCAGCAATACCAGAACGGCTGTCTTTGATCTTGAAACCAAGGGAAGTTTTCGCATCACACTGAACGCTAATTAGCGGCAATGGTCGGGGTGGCAAAGATGTAAATTGATGAGAGGAAAGTTGGGATTGTAATATTTCACCATAATCAACCACACCCGCAATGGAGAGCTGGCAAGCCACAGGCTCGATGTCAGCGCTAAAATTGATGCTAGCCGAAGTACTGGCTACCGTGGCACTGGCAAACATCGCCATGCTGATACCGATTAAAATACGCAGAAATCGGCTCATCATTCGTACTCCATAACATCAAAGGTACCCATACCATTAAGATGAATCCCCTCACCGCGCGATATTGCCCTGGCCAGTAGCCAAGCCTCAGCAGTGATTTGAAAACTCAATTGACTCAACGCTGGTCCAATCGGGTAAATCATATTACGACTCAATGGATGAAGGGGAAGTCCGGCCAAAGCAGAATCATCCCAATGAGGAAAGGCGGAACGCGCACCAAAATGCAACGCAACCGGCACCCCGTCGGCCAAAGCGTCAGAGGCCGTGAGTGTTATTCTGGCGGAACCAGAACCAAAAGCATAAAACTCACCATCTTGTGTATCACCACGATAAGCCACAGCCAACCGGCGAGGTTGCGGGCACTGCACATGCACATTGAATGAACGATGACCCACACTCAGTTTATAATCTTTTTCTGTCCTCAATTGCCCACGACCCACCGTGCCGTAATCCAGTTGGCTTTGATCGACAGAAATTTGACACTGCGCCATCGCTGGGAACGTGACACTGAACAGTGACAAAACCATTCCCATACCCGCAGTTTTATATACAGCGAGCATCAGCTTCTTCGTATAAGACTGACGCACCCGTTTCTGCTGGCAGGCGATAATCCAACTGGCACACCACATTGCCTTTCTCCTTAATATATAAATCTGGCTGCTCAGTGCCATTATTCAGAAATAGCTCACCCTTATTACCCACAGTGCCAATATAATTATCTTCTTTATCCGTAATATCACTACCAGCCGTTGCATACTCGCCTGATGCTAAACGGATAGAGAGCAGAATCCGTCGAGTTTTATTGGCAGTGAAAGAATGAGTAAATACCGCGCCTCTACTGGCATCAACCTGACGAAGACCATTTTTTATATCAATATTACGCGCCAATTTTTTAGTATTGACCTCAAGGCGCGATGAATTGAATGGCGATAAGCTGGGGGCTACCGCGTAACCGCGCATATCTGTCCATACCGGACCAGAGTTGGTTTGTATCTCCGCACCGCTGATACCGGGCAATACCATGATGGCAAAAGTATCCTGGATAGCATAAGGCGATAACGTAATCCCGGAACGATGACCAACCATGCCACCACTGGCACGCAATTGATAACTACGCTGTTGGGCATTATCCTGAAAATAACCTACATCTAGCTGAGCATATTTCGGTAATAACCGTAAATTACCATTCAATGTTTGCCCCGGTTTCCCCGCCACCTTATTAACGCCTAAATTATATCCCATTCGATTATTAACCTGATGGTTGAGAGCAAGTCGTTGCTGAGTAACCCCTCTATTTTGAGAAACCGTACTGCTCAACGACATATGTGAATTAAACGGAATACTGATATTGGCATAAATACTTTTATCACTTCGATTAATCAGACTGTTATCCATATTCAGATTAAAATTAATGTCATAAGGCAGTTTCTTACTCCACCCCAAACTCAAACGCCGTTCCGTCTGATTAGAAAAAAATTCAGATTGGATATAACCCAGCGAAAATCCGCCCAGTAATCGCGGGTTATAACTGATATTCGCCGTATATTGTTGCTTAATACCTTGCCCTTCCTCACGCGGGCTTTTTTTATTCCGCATCGTGCGATTTTCATGCCGCAAACTATTCTGAAAATGACGAAACCCACGGGTTTGATGCCGACTTGATACATTTAGCTTTAATGAAGAAATCAGATTGACCCCAATATTACTTCCCCACTGCACGCCTTGTTTATCATTTAATTGATCCCGGCTAACCACATTTTTAGCCGCTAGAAAAACTTGGGGAATTAGATCGGTATTCACTGCCAATCCAGCAGATTGATAACGAGAACCCAGCAAAATACTCTGAGTAATATCCGATAAATCTCCCAGCGGACGAATATCGGTTAACACCCCCAACCAGCTATTTTGTTGTTGCTTGTTACCCCCAGGTCCAGAACGTCCGACCCCAGCATAAGTCCCGCGTGCCCTGGGAACGTATTGCGAACTAAAACTGGCGGCTGGCACACTGAAATGATGAGATTGCTGATCGATGCCAATAACCGTTACCTGCAAATCGGCGCTAGCAGAAACAATCGGTATCTTCGTCAGCGTAAAAGGCCCTGGAGGCACCTGTGTGACATAAACCAATGCACCATGCTGCCTGACTTCCACCCTTGCCTGGGTTTGAGCAACTCCCGATACCGTGACGCCATTGCCTTCTTTTGTTGCCAAGGCACTCTCCGGTACGACCTGTAAACCATAAATCTGCGGCGTACTCAATAGCCCCGCATCCAAATTGATCTCGCCCATTTGCAGGGTGGTTTTATTATCAATAAAGGTACGCTGTACATAGCTGTATAGCCGGTTCCATTGTTGCTGCCCCTGAGTATGGTTGGCTATCTGTCGCGAGCGAAAAATCCAATTACCGGCATTAAAACCAGTCTCCGTAGATAATTGTAGATTATTGCCCGTCCGCGGGTTGTGCATCATCTGAACATCGTAATTCAATATCGCGGCCAAACCGCCGGTTTCATAATGCCGGGAGGAGGACTCAGTGGTTTGTAATAGATTCGCAGGTAACACAATTTCCATTCGCGATATTCCCGGTAACAGTTTCACGATGGCGCGTGGGTAATGCATTCGCAAATCACTGCATCCCAGCGCCATTGGTGGCGGAATAATGCGACTTTGCCGATAAAAATCGGGATTAAAGCAGGGTTCACCTTGCTGACTAAACATTATATCCAGCCATCCTTGGTTAATACCGTTAATATTTAGCTCAACTGAATTAACGCCTGGATTAAACTTCGCTTCATGCCTGAAATAATCAGCGGCGCTTTCGGCTACACCTAATTGTTTGAGAATTTCTTTATCAAATTCAATGCCCTCATCTGAGCTAGCTTTAGCCGAAGCAAAAAAGATGATAAAATATAAACAAAACAATACGCGTCTATGGCTCTGTTTTGTTGCTAAACTCTCCAGATTGCATTCCATTGTCAGTGTTTATCTTTTTTATTTCTTTATTTTAATTCAGCGGTATAGGAATCGGAGATATATCCATATAGATTAGCTGGTTGAATAGTTACACTGCTGGCCTTTCCATTAAACGATGTATTTTTAGTCGCCACCAATGTTTTCCCCGGCAGAATATAACTCTGTGGCAGCTCAGCTCGTCCATTCCTAGGTTGTAATATTAATGATTCTGACAAGCGCACCACATAATCACCGTCATTCTTTACAACGATATTGCCATGAACGTCTTGACTGAAGTTTAAAAACTGCCAGGGTTTATTATTTTTTGGTAACGTCGAAGGATGAATAATGAGCGGGACATTATGGCGAATGGTTAAACCGACATTATTTTGTTTCTTCGGCGGAATATTTTGAAATATAGCTCTCACCAGCGTTTGCTGTTTTAATGTGTTTTTATATTCATCCTTGAGAAAGAAACGAACCAATTGAGTTTCACCGGGTTCAACACGTGCAACGCTAGGTGTAACAATGACTTTTTCACTGGCATCCTCAGCCACCACTTGTAATGAAGAATGCAGCATAACTGGCGATGCAGACTTATTGGTTAATGTGGCGGTTCCTTCCGCATACTCAGTCTCTATTACAATAACCGACTCATTAAGTTGAATCCCTGAAGCCCCTGAACCCACCGAATTAGCAGCAGTGAATACAGGAAACAGCGAACATGACAATATTGTTAACATCAAATGAAATTGCTTCATAAACAACCTATAAAATATGTATAAAGCCACCATGACATGACAATCTCAGATGGCCTTTGTTATTGATTGATTTATTACCGCTTGAATAATACATTCATAAAATCAAGTAGAAATATACTTTAACATAACAATATTTAATAATATGATATTGTCACTCTTGCCGAACCGGAAAAATTAACCGCTGAATCCATATCAATTAGTTTTGGATTGATTATTTTTGCTTTAACATTAAATAATCCAGTGAAGACTTTGCCAGTGGTTATTATTTTATCCATGCTATAGACAACAAATCGACCTGGGGTGATAGGCTTCCCTGCCATGTCATTGACAAGACCGGCAGAATCTCCATCAATGTAAAGTTCTGTTAATGTCACTTGATAGCCACCAAGATTGATATTTTCGCCATCCTTACTTTTTCCTGGTGCTAACCCAAAATATTTATCTCCCCATAACTCAGGAACCGCTCCAGCATAGTTATCATCCAACATCAACCAAACCTGAGCTTTCTGCGGACACTGGATAGAATAAGCGATACTTTTAGTCCCTAGTTCTATTTCATCACTGGTGATTGATGAGACATTTTTTAAAAACATATTGCCATAATGCACACCATCTCCGTGAATATTAACACTACAAACTCCAGGGTTAATTTCACCGCTAACTTTAAATTCTGTTGTCGATAACGTTGGCTTTACTGCCAAAGCAGGGGGGAATAAGCTAGCAAAGAAAATAAATGCCCACTTTTGTTTCATTTCCATAAAAACAACATCCTTATGTTGTAACCCAACGTTAAAGCCAGAGATAAATTTGATTAATTTATTCCGTGAGTGGAATATACCCACACACCAAATACATTAATAATAAAAAACGATTTTTAATGATTATTTATTGCTAGATATGAGTCTACCTCCCGAAAATTATTGTAATTTCAGGAAAAAGCAAAAAAAATAATCCACCATCAACTTACTTAGCTCATGATTTAGTACAACCAGTACCGCTAAAAACCCAGGTATTTTAGGCACGATAATTCTAACAGCACTAACTGCCGGTGTTCGATTATCACTGACCTATCACCTTCGCCAGCATCTAGCGGCATTTCACACCGATGACTGAGTCACTATCACTGGGAAAATAAGATAATAAGCAATAAAATAAAAAGCAAAAAATCACTTCTTAGTACTCTATTTCATTCCCATACAGAGGGTATTGACTATTCAATAGCAGGCCAAGTAACTATATTAGTAATACTCTACCCCCATAATTACAGAACCATTTAATTTAATTTCCGAGTCTGAACTAATATTATTTTTGGTGGAAATATGGGGAGTAATACGATAGGTTCCAGTAAATACTTTAGCGTTATTTTTACTAAAAAACTGTTGAAAATCATACCTATAAACATAATTAGGGACAATGTTATTTATATCTTTTTTGGTTGCTCTTCCATCCACTTCAAGGTTTTTTAAACTGATGGTATAACCACCAATCCCTATTGCCCCACCCAAATTATCTGTTCCCGATCCTAACCCAAAAAAATGCCCCTTCACGGCTAAATCTTTATGTACAGTATCTTGATTACTATCAGTAAAGATCATTTTCACTCTTGTTTCTTGAGGGCAAATAATAGAATAATTGATTTCTTTCGCTTCTAGCTTATGAAAGGGGCCTGCTGTGCTAAGTAACTGCACTCCTGCTATATCTCCATAATCAATATTTCCACCATCAATATTAATATTGCAAGATCCTGGAGAAATTGAACCGGTCACACTAATATCACTTTCCGATTGAGGAATATCGGCAGAAAAAGCACTAGGTAATAAAGCTGCAGATAATATCAATAGAGAAATTTTTTTAATTTTAATCATAATAACTCATTTAATTATTAGAGAGTCAGAGACTGAGCACAGCTATAACCATTTGTATTTCACATATATTTATATTTTTATATGGAATAGCTATGCTACATAAATAAAAACTAGTTAAACAAACTCATTGGCAGTAAATTAATTATCAATTTTACTTTTAATTTTCGCTAAGATAGCGGCAAACAATGAGTTTAATCAGTTTTTAGAAATACTCCACATCCATGGTAACCAAACCATCAAGTTTAATTCCCGTGGAGATGTTAAAGTCTTCTAAGTTAATAATTTGTGGTTTAATATTATATCTCCCTGTAAAACTTTTACCGGTAGCATTGATATTATTTAGTTGATACGAAACAGATTGATTCGGAGAAATATACTCTTCAGCACTGTCCAAGCTGGCTACATTACCATCGACGATCAACTTGTCCAACTGAACCTGATAACCACCAAAGCCAACTTCCACTCCATCTTTAAATATTCCCTTACCCAAACCAAACATATTACTATCCTTCAATTTATCAGGGATAGTGTCACTGCGATGATCGGTTAATTTAATTTTCACCGCAGTCCTTTGTGGGCAAGTGATCCGATAGTCTAATGATTTTTTCTCAAGTGTAATAAGCCCATTATCTTCAACGGTTAACTCGTCAATTTTCAGCATACCATAATTAAGAGCATTACCCGGCACTTCAAGAATACAAGCCCCCGGAACAATTGAACCAGTGACTTTTATTTCTGCACTGCTTGGGGCGGGTGTTGCTGAAAAAGCTGAAGGCAGTAAGGTGGCAGATAAGATAAATGTCGCTATTTTATTTATTTTCATAATACTAATACCCATTTAATGATTACAGGAATATAAAAAAGTAAACAAAAGATGAAGACTTATCTCAAATGAAATGCCATAAATAATCATCTAAAAACAAACATATAGATAAATAGATAATATATATAATTATAATTGATTATTTAAATTTATTTTTATTACACATAATTAATTATAATTATTTTTTATTATCTTTTATTAAAATGACAGTATCCGCGCCGTGAACCACTACATTATTGGTGTGCTCCCACACCATGAACAACTTTACCCATCGCAAGCCAATATGTCCGCTGTACTAACCAATAACCCTTTTCCTAACATGGGATTTTATACCGACAAAAAAAACCAGCTCATCAGAGCTGGCTTTTTACATTCTTATGATACTGGGTCAATTAAGACTTGGCGTTCAGACTACGCTGGCGCACCACTTCAAATAGACACACGCCAGTCGCAACCGAGACGTTCAATGAAGACACAGTACCCGCCATCGGAATACTGATTAATTCATCGCAATGTTCACGGGTTAGACGTCGCATCCCCTCACCTTCAGCACCCATAACCAACGCCATTGGCCCAGTCATTTTGCTTTGATATAAAGTGTGGTCGGCTTCACCTGCGGTGCCGACGATCCAGACGTTATTTTCCTGTAATACACGCAGTGTTCGCGCCAGATTAGTGACTCGAATTAAAGGAACGTTCTCTGCTGCACCGCTGGCCACTTTTTTAGCTATAGCATTAAGCTGGGCGGAACGGTCACGAGGTACAATCACCGCATGTACACCAGCGGCATCAGCACTACGCAGGCAGGCACCCAAATTATGTGGATCGGTCACGCCGTCCAAAACCAGTAGAAAAGGTGATTCTACGCTGGCCAATAAACCCGGTAGATCGTTTTCCTGATACTGGCGACCTTCGCGTACACGCGCCACGATCCCCTGATGAACACCACCTTCAACCTGAGAATCCAACCACTGGCGGCTGGCAACCTGCACCACCAAACCCGTAGCCTCCAACTCGGCAACCACCGGTTGTAAACGGCGGTCATCGCGTCCTTTCAGGATAAAAACTTCCAGAAAACGCTGTGGATCGCGTTCTAACAGGGCTTTGACGGCATGAATACCGTAAATAATTTCGCTCATGATGCTCTTTTTACATGTATCGACAGATAAAACAGATTACCTGCCGTTGATTAAATTATGCATAACACAGGGTTAAGCTTTATCAGGGCGACGGGGTCGCCCTGCGGATGCTAGCTGGTGCTCTTTTTTCTGCTGCGTTTGGCTTTAGTCGCCGCTGCAATCTTGCGGGTTTTATCTGACGCCTTTTTGCTTTTGGCCTTTTTCTCAGTTGGAGCCGCAGGTTTTTCTGCATCAGGACGGAAAGCGCTGTCAGGCTCGAAATTGGCTGGTTTTTTACCCCGGCGATTACGTTTTTGCCCACTTCCTACCGGTGCACCATCAGCGCCACGACGAGATTGCCCCCCCTCGCGACGCGCAGGTGCGCTGCCACGTAGGGTTCGTTGACCCACTTTCTTCTCTCTATCTTTGGCCGTTTTTCCTTCGCCACGCGGTTTACGCGTGCTGGAAACCAAAGCAAAGTCGATTTTACGCTCATCCATATGCACTGCTTCGACACGAATCTCAACGGTGTCACCTAAACGATAGACTACGCCGGAAGACTCGCCGATCAGACGCTGGCCGATATTGTCGTAGCGGTAATAATCGTTATCCAAACTGGAAACGTGTACCAAACCATCAATAAACAAATCATCCAGACGCACAAAGAAACCGAAACCTGTCACACTGGCAATAATCCCGGTAAATACTTTACCGACCTGATCTTGCATGAAGTCACACTTCAACCAATCCGCAACGTTACGCGTGGCTTCATCAGCCCGGCGTTCAGTCATGGAACAGTGCTCACCCAACTGCAGCATGTCGTCATAATCGCTGTGCCAACCGCCAGTTGGTGTCCAACGATCTTTTAGCGTGCCGTGTTCTTTGGCTAACTGATATTTGATCGCCCGATGCATAGCCAGATCTGGATAGCGGCGAATCGGCGAAGTAAAGTGGCCATAAGACGCCAGAGCCAGACCAAAGTGGCCACGGTTTTCCGGGTCGTAAATCGCCTGCTTCATCGAACGCAATAGCATGGTCTGCAGCATTTCGTGGTCAGGACGGTCGGCAATTTCATCCATCAATACCGCATAATCTTTTGGCTGTGGTTTCAGCCCACCACCCAAAATAAGCCCCAGTTCATTTAGCACACTACGTAGCGCGGAAATGTGATCGTCACTTGGGCGATCGTGAACCCGGAACAATGCTGGTTCGTTATGTTTTTCCACAAAACGCGCGGCGGCAATGTTGGCCAGAATCATACATTCTTCAATCAGTTTGTGCGCATCGTTACGCAGCGTAGGTTCGATACGTTCAATGCGCCGCTCTGCGTTGAAGATAAACTTGGCTTCTTCGGTTTCGAAAGCAATACCACCACGTTCGGCTCGTGCCTGATCTAACGCTTTGTACATCGCATGCAGTTCTTCCAGATGCGGTACCAATGGCTTGTATTGCTCACGCAGCGACTCTTCACCATCAATAATCCGCCATACCTTGGTATAGGTTAAACGGGCGTGGGAGCTCATCACCGCTTCATAGAATTTATAAGACGACAGTTTACCCTGCGAAGAAACGGTCATCTCACACACCATACACAGGCGATCAACCTGTGGATTCAATGAGCACAAACCATTCGACAACACTTCTGGCAACATAGGAACAACTTGCGACGGGAAGTACACCGAGTTACCACGGGCACGCGCTTCAGCATCCAGCGCCGTTCCTGGGCGAACATAGTAACTCACATCGGCGATCGCTACCCACAGACGCCAGCCTCCACCGCGCTTTTTCTCGCAGTATACGGCATCATCAAAGTCACGGGCATCTTCACCATCAATGGTGACCAACGGCAGTTCGCGCAGATCAACCCGGCCTTTTTTAGCTTCTTCAGGGACTTGTTCTTTCAGATCTGCAACTTGCTTTTCTACCTGTGGTGGCCAGGTATGAGGAATTTCATGGGTGCGTAGCGCGATATCAACCGCCATGCTGGTGCCCATATTTTCGCCCAGGACCTCGACAATTTTACCCACCGCCTTACTGCGGCGCGTCGGGCGCTGAGTCAGCTCAACCACCACCACGTAACCCATACGGGCACCGCTGATGGATTCTGGTGGAATCAAAATATCGAAGCTCAGACGGCTATCATCCGGCACCACAAAACCAACACCGGCATCGGTAAAGTAACGGCCAACAATCTGGCTGGTTTTCGGCACTAAAACACGCACAATACGCGCTTCACGGCGACCTTTACGATCGGCCCCCATTGCCTGAGCCAGTACCACGTCACCGTGGATAGCCATTTTCATTTGATCTGAGGACAGATAGAAATCCTCTTTACTGCCTTCGATGCGTAAGAAGCCAAAACCGTCACGATGACCAATTACGGTGCCACGTAACAAATCCAGACGTTCAGGCAGGGCATAGCACTGGCGGCGGGTAAAGACTAATTGACCGTCACGTTCCATCGCACGCAAACGACGGCGCAGAGCTTCTAAAGCTTCTTCACCTGATAAATTGAGTTCTGTAGCCAACTCTTCACGGCTGGCTGGTGTTTCACGTTTGGCGAGATGCTCTAAAATGAACTCCCGGCTTGGGATCGGTGATTCATACTTCTCTGCTTCTCGCTCCAGGAAAGGATCTTGTGACATTGCGGTTCCTCCGTAGTCATCAGCAGGTTGCTAAACGTTATTTATTAAGCAAATACACTACTCAACAAGTAATAACTTGTAGAGTGGAGCGTTATCTTTAACCATGTCGGCTAAAGTATAGTTGTCCAACTCTTTAAGGAAATTCTGTACAGCCTGATGTAACACCTGTTTCAGACGGCAGGCAGGGGTGATATGGCAGAAATCGCTGCAACAGTTTACCAACGACAGCGGCTCCAGCTCGCGCACGACATCGCCTATGCGGATATTTTCAGCTGGTTTGCCTAACCGAATACCGCCGTTTTTGCCTCGTACAGCGGTCACTAATCCGGCTCGGCTCAACTGGTTGATAATTTTCACCATGTGATTGCGCGATACCCCGTATACCTCAGTCACCTGAGAGATACTGGTCATCTGCCCCGGAGGTAACGAAGCCATGTAAGTGAGCGCCCGTAAGCCATAATCAGTAAAACTTGTTAACTGCACGTATACCCCTGAATATTAGTTTACTCTGCTTAAACCTATCTGAGATGACACCAGTCTAAGTGTTATTTACAAAAACGTATTCTTTGAATGATAAACCAGCCACAAAGCCTGCGGCTAATCATTTAGGTGGAGGGTGAGGCTTTTGACGTAAAAACAGCTTGCCGAAGGAACAACAAACCGGGCATTAGCCCGGTTTGAGTGTTTTGATAGCGTTAATTTGACGATAATGCTGTCAATCAGGCATCAAATGGGTCGCGCAAGATCATCGTCTCGTCACGATCAGGGCCGGTAGAAATAATGTCTACCGGTACACCTGTCAGCGCTTCTACACGTTTAATGTAGTTTACTGCGGCCTGAGGAAGCTTGTCGTACTCTTTCACACCAAAGGTGGTTTCTGACCAACCTGGCATAACTTCGTAGATCGGCTCAATGCCTTCCCAATCGTCGGCTGCCAATGGTGTTGTATCCATTACACGGCCATCAGGCATACGGTAGCCCACGCAGATTTTCACTTCTTTCAGACCATCCAGCACGTCCAGCTTGGTCATGCAGAAACCTGACAGTGAATTGATTTGAACTGCGCGCTTAACCGCCACAATATCCAACCAACCAGTACGACGGTCACGACCGGTAGTGGCACCGTATTCGTTACCTTGCGTACGCAGGAATTTACCAATGTCGTCTTCCAGTTCGGTTGGGAACGGGCCTGCACCAACACGGGTAGAGTAAGCCTTCATAATACCCAGTACATAATCAACATAACGTGGACCCAGGCCAGAGCCTGTTGCTACACCACCTGCGGTGGTATTAGACGAAGTCACATACGGATAAGTACCGTGATCGATATCCAACAAGGTACCTTGGGCACCTTCGAACATGATCAACTCACCTTTCTTACGTGCGCTATCCAGCAGTTCTGAAACATCGACAACCATACCGGTCAGGATGTCGGCAACAGCCATAACACCATCCAGAACTTCTTGGTAATCAACAGCTTCTACTTTGTAGTAGTGCACTAACTGGAAGTTGTGGTAATCCACAATTTCTTTTAGTTTAGTCGCGAAGGTTTCTTTGTTAAATAAATCGCCCACGCGCAGACCGCGACGAGCCACTTTATCTTCATAGGCAGGACCGATACCACGACCGGTTGTACCAATAGCTTTTGCACCACGGGCTTTTTCACGCGCATTATCCAGAGCCACATGATATGGCAGGATTAACGGGCATGCTTCAGAGAGTAGTAATCGCTCACGTACCGGTACGCCGCGCGCTTCTAACCCTGTCATCTCTCTCATTAATGCGTCAGGAGCCAGTACAACACCGTTACCGATGATGCTGGTTACGTTTTCACGCAAGATACCTGAAGGAATCAAATGAAGAACGGTTTTCTCACCGTTGATAACCAAAGTATGGCCAGCGTTATGCCCACCTTGATAGCGCACAACATATTTAGCCCGTTCAGTCAGCAGGTCGACGACCTTGCCCTTACCTTCGTCACCCCATTGGGTGCCCAGTACGACGACGTTCTTACCCATCTCTAAATCACCAGGTTGCCTTAAAAAAGGATTCTAACATCTCGTCCGTGTGCTTTCAGTACTTTTTAACGCTAGCTTGCACAGTTTCTGTGCTTAAATTCAGCCTCCCATCCGGGTACGCAACATATAGTAGATAACGAAGCCTGCAACCACTAATCCACCACCAAAACGACGCAAAGTCGAGTCAGGTAACTGTGTCATCGCCTGAATCATTTTGCGCCAGGCCTTCGGATACAACATCGGGCCAAGCCCCTCCAGCACCAGAACCAAACCCAGTGCTAGCCAAATCGTGGAGTCCATTGTCTTCCTCAAATAGAAAAGGCCCGCGTTAACGGGCCTTGTATCAAACGTTCAACACCCTTACGGACGTTTGCTGGAGTTATCCGGCGATTTCATATAACGGAAGAAATCGCTATCCGGACTGAGCACCATCACATCGTTACCGCTGTTGAAGCTATTTTCATAAGCACGCAGGCTACGAATAAAGGCATAGAAATCCGGATCTTTACTAAACGCATCAGCGAACAAGCGAGCAGCTTCTGCATCACCGCCACCGCGAGTAATACGCGCCTGACGCTCTGCTTCTGCTAACGTACGAGTGACTTCGTAGTCGGCAGTTGCACGCAGTTTCTCCGCTTCTTCCTGACCTTGTGAACGGTGACGACGAGCTACCGCTTCACGTTCTGCACGCATACGCTGGAAAATCGCATCGGAAACTTCCGCTGGCAGGTTGATTTGTTTAATACGCACGTCAACCACTTCAATACCTAGCGCGGCCATGCTATTTGGGTTTACCGCTGGCTGTTTGCCGCGGGTTTCCTCTTCAACACGCGCGGCGACAGAAGCAATAGCATTATCTGCTTCTGTCGTCGCGGCTTCATCACCGACGGTACCAGTATTCAACGCGTCACGTACATCCAAGGTCAAGCGACCACGGGAATCTGTAACGATATCGCGCACATCCAGGCGACCAATTTCAGAACGAAGACGGTCACTGAACTTACGTTTCAATAACACTTCGGCTTGTGAAACATCGCCACCGCCTGTTGCCAGGTAGTAACGGCTAAAATCGCTAATACGCCATTTCAGGTATGAGTCAACAATCAGGTCTTTTTTCTCTTTGGTTACAAAGCGGTCAGCCTGGCTATCCATGGTCTGAATACGTGCATCCAAGGTTTTCACTGTTTCAATGAAAGGAATCTTGAAATGCAGCCCTGGTGCGTACACCAACGGCTTGTTATCGCTATCGCGCAGTACTTTGCCGAAACGCAGAACAATCCCGCGCTGGCCTTCCTGTACCACAAATAACGAAGCATAGAGCGCAATCAGCACCACAGCCACGACGAATAAGATCGACTTACGCATTGATTATTCTCTCCCTACGCGAGTGGAAGTGTCACGCTGGGCATTTGCCCGACGCTGATCCATGACAGAGCCAGAATTTGAGCTAGATGCGCTCTTATCCGAGCTGCTTGCCGTAGAGGAAGACGGATTCAAACGAATCAGACTCGAGTCTTTATTGGCTTCGGCTTTATCCGTACCAGCCTGTCCACGCAGCATTTGATCCAATGGCAGTACCATCAGATTATTGCCCTTGTCGCTAGCCAATACTTTGCGGGTATGGCCCAGAACTTTTTCCATGGTTTCGATATACAGACGCTCGCGGGTAATTTCCGGTGCAGACTTGTACTCTGGCAGCAATTTAGCAAAACCAGCGACTTCACCCTGCGCTTCCAATACCTTACGTGCCGCATAAGCTCGAGAGTCTTCTAATAGACGCTGCGCTTGGCCGTTTGCACGTGGCTGAACTTCGTTCGCATAAGCTTCTGCTTCACGGATATACTGTTGTTCGTTTTCACGGGCAGCAATCGCATCATCAAAGGCGGCTTTCACTTCTTCCGGTGGACGCGCAGCCTGGAAGTTGACGTCCAGCAGCGTAATCCCCATGTTGTATGGACGGATAGTTTCTTCCAGCACACGTTGAGTATCGCTACGAACAATAGTACGGCCTTCGGTTAGGATCTTGTCCATGGTGTATTTACCGATAACACCACGTACTGCGCTGTCCGTTGCCTGGCGTAAACTATCATCAGGATCGGTTACGCTAAACAGATAAGCTGCCGGGTCAGTGACACGGTACTGAACGTTCATTTCGACGCGAACCACGTTCTCATCGGACGTCAGCATGACACCTGACGCAGCCAATTCACGCACAGATTCAACGTTCACCGGTATGACTTCATCAATAAAGGTCGGTTTCCAGTTCAAACCTGGCTGCACGATATGGCTTAACTTACCTAAACGTGTCACAACGCCACGCTCGGCTTCTTTAATGGTATAGAAACCACTTGCGGCCCAAATGACGACCACAGCCACGACGGCGATACCCACAATACGCCCGCTGAAACCAGGGTTCTGTGTCGCGCCATTGTTACCGTTGCCACTCCCGCTACCTTTGCCGAAACTACTCAGTTTCTTGCTCAGTTTACGGAAGATATCATCCAGATCCGGCGGCCCTTGATCACGGCCACCTTTATTATTATTTCCGCCAGAGTTGCCGCCATTATTATTGCTGCTCCCCCACGGGTCGCGGTCCTGTCCGTTATTACCGGGCTGATTCCACGCCATGTTTTAGCTCCATTCTTCTATGATTGGTTTTCTTCAAGCCAAGAGCGATCTTCTCAATAAAAAAGAAAATGGCTCTCAATCTCACAAGATCGATCAAATCCGACTCTTTCATTAACCACGCGGGTCAATTAAACGACGTAGTCGACCAGCTCCTGCTCTTGTTTACAGAGACGACGCCAGTCAACGATAGGCATTCTAACCACCATACCGATACTTCCGTCCTCTTCTATCCACTCTTTTTCAATTGCCTGAAGCTGATAAAAACGGCTACGTAGACGGCCAGCCTGCGGCGGTAAGCTCAATTCATAGTGTGCGATTTCACCAGAAAGGCGCTCCGTCAACGCTTGAAAGAGCAACGGGATACCTGCACCGGTTTTGGCCGATAGCCAAACCCTAATGGGCAGATTCTCTTCGTTGCGATCGATACGCGGTTCGAAATCGTCCAACATATCGATTTTATTCATTACTAACAGTGTAGGAATTTCGTCCGCTTCAATTTCTGCCAGCACAGTCTCCACCGCAGCCACATTCTCACTGACGCGAGGGTCGGCTGCATCAATGACGTGCAATAGCAGCGAAGCCTGCCGCGTTTCTTGTAATGTTGCTTTGAATGCGGCGACCAAATCGTGCGGCAAATGCCGGATAAAACCTACAGTATCCGCCAACACCGTATCACCAACATCTGCCACATTAATACGGCGTAGCGTCGGATCCAGCGTGGCAAATAATTTATCAGCCGCGTATACATCGGCAGATGTAATTCGGTTAAACAGACTCGACTTACCGGCGTTGGTGTATCCCACCAGCGAAACCGTTGGTATTTCAGCCCGATTACGCGCACGTCGGTTCTGTTCGCGCTGCTTGGCCACACGCTCAAGGCGATTGAGGATCAAACTGATGCGGTCACGTAACAAACGGCGGTCTGTTTCAAGTTGGGTTTCCCCCGGCCCTCTCAGGCCAATCCCACCCTTTTGACGCTCAAGGTGCGTCCAGCCACGTACCAGTCGTGTTGCAATATGACGCAATTGCGCCAACTCAACCTGCAACTTACCTTCGTGAGTCCGCGCCCGTTGGGCAAAGATATCTAAAATCAATCCAGTACGATCGATCACCCGGCATTCACACAAGCGCTCAAGATTCCTCTCCTGCGCGGCGGAAAGTGCGTGATCAAACAGGACAACAGATGCGCCACTGGCCTTAACGGCATCTGCAATTTCTTCGGCCTTTCCTTCACCGACAAAGTATTTGGGGTGAGGTGCTTTGCGACTGCCCGTCACAATTTGCAATGCCTCAACACCGGCAGAAGAGACTAGCGATTCAAATTCGCTGAGATTCTCTGTGTCTTTGTCTTGCGAGAAATAGATGTGAACCAGTACGGCCTGCTCACCGGCTTCATAACGGTCAAACAAGCGTGCTACCTCTCAAACGGGTAAAAACCGCGAGTGCGGAGAACATAAGGCCATGACTGCGACTTATGTTCTCCGTCATGGTTGACCAGCAATACGCCTTACTCAGCGTCATCGCTATCCTGCTGCGGCTGTTGCGGCGCAGACGGATTACTACCATGATAATTATTAGTGCCGCCACTCGGATTATTGCTGTGATGCGATACCGGGCGAGACGGAACAACAGTAGAGATAGCGTGCTTATACACCATCTGGCTAACTGTGTTTTTCAACAGAATGACAAACTGATCGAAAGACTCAACTTGGCCCTGCAGTTTAATGCCATTCACTAAATGAATAGAAACCGGAACCCGTTCACGACGCAATGCGTTCAGGAACGGATCTTGCAAAGATTGCCCCTTAGCCATTCTATATTTTCCTTATTTGCTTGTTGTTTTTAACTAAGAACCTATTGGCTCGAAAATAAACTGCGTAAAAAAAATCTGCGCGCTGAGTACTAATCAATTGTACACAATCATTCAACCTATGCACTAACAACCTGTATTACAGAGTCTAAAGCCTGTTCCGGCTTATCACTGTCAAGCCAATGAACAGAATCCCAACCTCGTAGCCAGGTTATTTGCCGCTTTGCCAGCTGACGCGTCGCACAAATTCCGCGGAAAACCATTTCGTCATAATCAATCTCACCAGACAAATAAGACCACATCTGGCGATAGCCAACACAACGAATGGCAGGCAAGTCCGTATGCAAATCTCCACGGTTAAAAAGCGCCCGAGCCTCAGTTTCAAACCCTGCATCCAGCATCTGACGAAAACGTAATTCAATACGCTGGTGCAATAACTCGCGGCTAGCAGGCGCAATCGCAAATTGGTGAACCTGATAAGCTAAGGTTTCACCCGAAATTTTAGTCAGTTCCGTTAAAGTTTTACCCGAAATAAAAAAAACTTCCAGTGCTCTCGAAAGTCTCTGGGGATCATTCGGGTGAATCCGGGCGGCGGAAACCGGATCAACTTCAGCCAACTGCTGGTGTAGCCTTTCCCAGCCGAGTTCTGCGGCCTGTTGTTCAATGCGCTGACGCACGGCCGGATCGGCCGAAGGCAATGGGGACAATCCGTCCAATAATGCTTTGAAATACAACATAGTACCACCGACCAATAGCGGAATACGCCCAGCAGCAGTGATCTCGTCCATCTCTTTAAGAGCATCTTTACGAAAATCAGCGGCCGAGTATGATTCAGCCGGATCGCGAATATCGATCAAACGGTGAGGAGCCAGCGCCAGCTCTTCTGCGCTGGGTTTAGCAGTACCGATATCCATACCACGATAGATCAGCGCGGAATCCACGCTAATTAGCTCTACCGGCAAACGTTGCCGCAACGCAATGGAAAGCGCTGTTTTGCCGGAAGCAGTCGGCCCCATAATGAAAATAGCAGGGGGCCGGTTCAAATTCTTAATTTCACTCATGGGTTAGGGCTGCCAATGCGACCTGTATATCAATAGGTTGTAAAAGACCAGCAGGGGGTGACTGCACCAACTGCGGACAAAGACGTTCGACATCCGTCAATAATTGTATCGCTTGGGATATATTCCAGACTTCATGCTCACTGCCAAGATGGCGAGCAATCCATGTGGCAAGTACCTCTGGCGACATCTCTTTGTGTTGCGACAGATAGCCTAACAGTTCCGGTATCAGTTTTTGTAAATTTTGTTGGCGTAATGGTAAAGATACCGCACGCAGCGTTGCCCGGCCCGATTCAATTGCCAACTCAATTCCCATCGCAATCAATAAATTCTGGTGATGCTTACAGGCTGCAGTTTCGGTTTTATCTAACGTCAGTTTAAGCGGAATCAATAGCGGCTGTGGGCGTAATCCCTCAGTTGGAGGATTCAGTTGCGCCTGCTTCAACCAACGCTCAGCCACTGACAGTGAAAGTAATGCCAAACCAGCGCCATATTCGAGAACCGCATAACAGGGTGGAAATACAGTCAAAACGCGGCCAAAACTGTGTAGCCCACTGCGCAACGGCTCATCGCCAAACATTTTCCTTGCCTGAACAAGCGGTGGCTCTGTGGCCGGTGCCGGTTTCAATAATTCTTGGTACAACTCGCCCTGCTGTTTTTGATAAGGCACCGATGGCGTATAGGCGGGAGCGGTACGCTCACGCGCTGGTGAATTAGCCGCTGTCGAAGGCGCGGTGTATTCACGTTGACACACGGCTTTCTCTGGCTGTGGCTGGGCATATTTATTCCCACCAGCCGCCACTCGGTTTTCCGGTTGCCAACGCGGCGCGTCAATCTCTCCGTGTTCAGAAACCATCAACGCCGGTTCTGCGCTCTGCTGTAAGACCGTGGTCACGGCCTGATAGATAAAATCGTGTACCAATCTGGCCTGATGGAAACGCACCTCATGCTTTGCTGGATGGACGTTAACATCTACCTGATGTGGATCGATATCCAGATATAGCACATAGGCTGGCTGCTGTTCGCCGGTCAGTAAATCCTGATAAGCCTGACGAATGGCATGGTTAATCAGCCGATCGCGCATCATACGGTGATTCACATAACAATATTGCATCTCGCTGGCAGTACTGGCAGCGCCAGGATCGGCAACCCAACCGCGAATACTTAAATCACCGTGTTGCCATGAAATCGCCAAAGCATGTTGCAGAAAAGTGGGGCCGCAGATACTGGCCAGTCGACGTTCATGCTGGGAAGGATCGGGCGCTGCCCGGTATTGGCGTACTAACTTGCCGTTATGGCTGAGGTTAATCGCTACATCAAAACGCGCCAGCGCGATACGTCGCACCACTTCATCAATGTGACCGAATTCGGTTTTTTCTGTGCGCATAAACTTGCGCCGCGCCGGTGTGTTATAAAATAAATCCAGTACTTCAAGAGTACTGCCAACAGGATGTGCGGCGGGTTTGATGGTAACCGCCATATCTCGCCCTTCAGCGTAAGCTTGCCAAGCTTCGCTCTGTTCGGCGGTGCGAGAGGTTAACATCAGCCGGGAAACCGAACTGATACTGGCTAGCGCTTCGCCGCGAAACCCCATGCTGAGAATGGCTTCCAAATCTTCTAACGAACTGATTTTACTGGTAGCGTGCCGCGCCAGCGCCAGTGATAAATCGCCTTTGGCAATGCCGCAACCATTATCACGGATACGAATTAATTTAGCGCCGCCCCGTTCAATATCAATATCAATCCGTGTTGCGCCAGCATCCAGACTGTTTTCCACCAATTCTTTGACTACCGATGCAGGCCGCTCAACCACTTCACCGGCGGCAATCTGGTTAGCAAGCTGTGGCGGTAATATCTGAATCGGCATGGTAATTCCTTTCCGTTACGACTGTGGAATAGTGAGCGTTTGACCGAGCTGCACCGAACCTGATTTAAGTTTATTGACGCGCTGGATTTCACTTTGGGATACGCCGTATTTCGCCGCAATAGCGGATAAGGTATCCCCACGCTTCACCTGATGCTTAATCGGTTTGACCGGACTGCTTTTCTTTAAAGCTACCGTTTTCTGCGGTGTCGGAACCGCAGTCACCGTGGTGCCTGCCGCTGGAATCCGTAAACGCTGGCCAACCCATACGACATCTTTTCTCAGCGTATTGTTCTGGCGCATCGCCGCCATACTGACTCCGTACTGGCTGGCAATACCGGATAGCGTTTCACCACGCTTCACCACGTGAATCTGAGACTTACTGCTGGCGGCGGTTTTCCCTCCACTGCTGGCGGTACTCATCACTGGACCAGGCTGATTTATGCCACTTTGTTGTTGCGCTGCTCTTTTAACCGCCGCTGTTGCGCCCAGCGGGCGGTTTTCGACCTTTGGGTCGGCTTGTAGCGGATGCGACAGGAAATAACTGCGCAAGCCTTTGTAAATCGCTTGAGCAATTTTATCCTGATACGCACTGCTGCCCAGCAGCCGCTCCTCCGTACCATTACTGATAAAGCCGGTTTCCACCAATAACGATGGAATATCCGGTGAACGTAACACCCCTAGGCTGGCGTGCTCCGGCCGACGCTTATGAATAGAACCGATGGTTTGCAACTCACGTAGCACTTTCACCGCCACGTCGTAACCCACTCGCTGGGAATGGCCAAACTGTAAATCCAATACCGCCTGGCTGAGATAAGGATCCGCGGAAGTATTAGCAAGCACATCGCCGGCTCCACCCAACAGCTCGGATTGCTTCTCGTGCTGTTCCAGCCAATTACCCATTTCACTGTTCGCACGACGGTTAGACAGCACCCACACCGAAGCACCGTTTGCGCTACGGTTAGGTGCCGCATCGGCGTGGATGGAAACCAGTACATTTGCTGCCTGCTTACGCGCCACATCCGAGCGTCCCATCACCGAAATAAAGTAATCACCATTGCGCGTCAGTACTGGCTTAAACATTGGATCATTATTTAACAATGACTCCAGCTTACGGGAAATGGCAATGGTGACATTCTTCTCTTTCAGACCATTTTGTCCGATCGCTCCGGGATCTTGGCCACCGTGACCGGCATCAATCGCCACAACGATTCGATCGCTAGTGCTTGAGTTAGCCGTTTTCACTGGGCGGTTTGACGAGGTGGTAATCGTCGGGCTGCTGGTGACCACCGTGGCTTTATTATTGAATGGATTGCTACCCGCCACTTTCGGTGCTTCCCGTACCGAGGTTGCCACCGTTTGAGTTTGCCGGGTTGTCGCACCAACAGCGCTCAGGGTAAACACCACATTATATTTACCGCCAACTTGCTGCGTGACGGCACGGGTTTTGGTTTTTTGCGTCAGTTCAAATACCAGCCGGGTGCTTTGTGGGTCTTTCGGCTGGCTGGAGCGAATTCTTTTCAGCAGATTCTGCCCGCTGAATTCCAGCGGTAAACCGGAAAGGTTGCCGCTCTGACGAATATCGACCACCACGCGATCCGGCCCAGTCAGCGGAAAGAAAGCGTAAATAGGCTTACCGTCAAAACTCAGGGTTATCTGACTTTCTCCGGAACCATTGGTCACTTTGATATCGGTTAACTTCATCGCCCACGCCGCCGGTGCGGTCAATACGCTAGAAACAACCAACAATGCAGTGGCTATAAAGCCTCTCCAGCTCAGCATCATCGACAGTTTATCCTTGCGCAGCGGCTAAACGGTGCAGAACATCCACACCGTGGTCGGACAAAGCCACCAGCCGGGCTTCTCGCCCTTGCGGCTGATAAGCCAAATGCAATTCGATATCAGGGTCAGGCAGGAAACCTACGCCTTGCTGTGGCCACTCCACCAAGCAAATGGCCTGTTGATCGAAATAGTCGCGAATGCCCATAAACTCAAGCTCTTCCGGATCAGCCAGTCGATAGAGATCAAAATGGTAAACTGGCCGAGGTGTGAGCGTATAAGGCTCAACCAACGTATAAGTTGGACTTTTCACATGCCCTTGATGACCGAGGGCTTGCAAGAAGCCACGGCTGAATGTGGTTTTTCCGGCACCTAAGTCACCGAATAGATAAATAACGCTGGCACCGTCGAAGGCTTGCGCCAAACGAGCACCCAATGCAACGGTCGCTGCCTCATCAGGCAAAGGTAAAACGAGTTCTTTCATTCTAATATCTATTTTGCTAACTCAGGATTAACGTAGTTCGGGATGACTGGCAGTAAATCTGTCGCCAATAGACCCCGGGTGCCTTGTTGTTCAGCCAGTTGGTCTGCCGCTGCGCCGTGAACGACACAGCCCGCGCAGGCTGCATCATACAGCACCAGCTTTTGCACTATCAAACCGCCAATGATGCCAGACAGAATATCGCCCATTCCTCCGGTGGCCATGCCTGCATTTCCAACATCGGCTATTGCCATTTCGCCCTGTTCACAAGCAATCAATGTACCGGCACCTTTGAGCACCACCACACCACCGTACTGCTCTACCAGCCTTCGAACTGAAAGTAAGCGGTCACTTTCAATTTCAGCAACGGAACAGTCGAGCAAACGTGCAGCCTCACCGGGATGAGGAGTCAACACCCGATTCTGACGCCTATAAGGATTTAATGCCAGTAAGTTGAGAGCATCTGCATCCCATAATGCAGGTTTATCACTCTCTTGCAGTACTTTCAGAGCATTCTGCCCCCAATCACCTTGCCCCAGTCCTGGGCCAATCACCCAACCGTCAGCCCAATCCATTGCCTCAGTCAATAAATTATCACTGAGTTCCTGTACCATTAGCTCTGGACGGGCAGCCAATAAAGGCGCTATGTGCTCAACGTGAGTAAGTACTCGCACAAGACCAGCACCACTGCGCAAAGCTGCTTCTGCGGCCATCCGTATTGCGCCGCCAAACCCTTTATCGCCCCCCACTAACAGTAGACGACCCTGCTCACCTTTGTGAGTGCAGGGGCGGCGAGGTTTGAGCCAGTCAGGCAGATTATCAGAGGTAATCCTTTCAATTTGTGACATTTGGTGATCAAACCACGCTGATAGCCCCAAGTCATGACAATGCAGTTGTCCTACCCAATCGCGCGCCTGACCCGTTAATAATCCCGGCTTGAGTGCCACAAAAGTCAACGTGTGTTCTGCCCGAATCACCGCTCCGGGCGCAGCACCGGTATCAGCTCCCAAGCCGGAAGGAATATCCAGCGCAATGGTGGGCGCGCGGTGGCGGTTAGCCATATCGATTACCGTGGCGTAATTCCCCTGCGGTGCGGCACGTAAACCGGTACCCAGCAGCCCATCAATAATTAAATCAATATCCTGCGGCCAGAGACTTTCCTGAGGAAGAATCATGCCTCCCGCAGACAACCACTGTTCACGAGCCTGACTGGCCTCGGCAGGCAGCGGGCGATTCCCCTCACAGGCAATCAGCGTCACCGTCAGGCCTGCATTCAACGCGCATTGAGCTACAATGTAGCCATCACCACCGTTATTGCCGTGGCCGCAAAGAATCAGCCAGTGCCGACTGGCGGGATACCACTGGCGAGCCAGTTCAAAGGCTGCGCTGCCCGCTCTGACCATCAGTTCAAACAGAGAGAGCGACAAGTGGGCTGCGGCTATACTTTCGTGCTGTCTGACCCAGTCCGCAGAAAAAACAGAGTGTGGTAAACTAAGGCCGTTTTTTTTATTACTATGGTCCGCCATGACACACCCCCTCGATCTGAATCAATTAGCCCAACATATCAAGCAATGGGGGCAATCGCTAGGTTTCCAGCAGGTTGGAATCTGCGATACCGATCTTTCTCAGGAAGAACCGCGTCTACAGGCGTGGTTGGATAAACAATATCATGGCGAAATGGCGTGGATGGCGCGTCATGGCATGCTGCGCGCACGACCCCATGAACTGTTGCCAGGAACGCTACGAGTTATCAGCGTGCGAATGAATTATCTGCCAGCCAAAGCCGCATTCGCCAGTACGCTCAGTAATCCGGATCTCGGCTATGTCAGCCGTTATGCCCTTGGGCGGGATTACCATAAGCTATTGCGTCAGCGCTTAAAGAAACTGGGTGATAAAATTCAGGGGTATTGCGCGGAAATATCAAGTGAAACCGGCGTCAACTTCCGCCCATTCGTCGATTCTGCACCCATTATGGAACGCTCACTCGCCGCCAAAGCAGGAATTGGCTGGGTTGGTAAACACTCACTCATTCTTAATCGCGATTCGGGTTCCTGGTTCTTTTTAGGTGAGTTATTGATCGACTTACCTCTGCCAGTAGACCCACCGCAGGAAGAACAGTGTGGCCGTTGTGTGGCCTGCATGACAACTTGTCCAACCGCGGCTATCGTTGCGCCTTATACCGTTGATGCCCGTCGCTGCATTTCATATCTTACGATCGAATTGGAAGGTGCCATTCCAGAAGAGTTTCGACCGCTGATGGGAAATCGTATCTACGGCTGCGATGATTGCCAGTTAATTTGTCCATGGAACCGATTCTCTCAGCTTACCGATGAAGAAGATTTCAGCCCGCGAGCCATCCTGCACACTCCCAAGCTGCTGGATTTGTTTGCCTGGAATGAAGAAAAATTTCTCCGTGTAACAGAAGGTTCCGCCATACGGCGTATTGGGCACCTGCGTTGGTTGCGCAATATTTCCGTGGCTTTAGGTAATGCCGCTTATCAGGATGAGATTGTATTGGCGCTGGAAAGCCGTAAAGGCATCGATCCGATGTTGGATGAGCATATTAGCTGGGCGGTGAGTCAGCAACTGGCACGACGTGCGGAACAAGGCGTGGAAGTGCAATCATCACAGAAGAAACGACTGGTTCGAGCTATTGAGAAAGGCTTGCCACGAGATGCATGACATTTTTTGACCACCACTTATCCACCCTTTTGGTTCCGCAAAAATTGAACTAACCAGTCTGTGCATAAAAATAAAAATGCGTTGCCAATCAAGCGGGAAAAAAAGCGCAAGTGATCACTACGACGTTTTCACATAAAAAAATATGCTTTTAAAACAAATGGTTAAAATTGATCAATAATAATTGATTTAATTAGCATCAGTACACAAAAAATACAGAATCTGTGGATAAGTCTGTTGAGGAAGTTAATACACACTGTGTACAGGCACTCAATAGCAGGCAAAGTGACTGTGGATAACTTTCTGGATATGGAGATAAAGATTGGAGCGGGAAACGAGACTCGAACTCGCGACCCCGACCTTGGCAAGGTCGTGCTCTACCAACTGAGCTATTCCCGCATTGAGATGCTGATGCACCCTGCTGTCATTCGACGGCATTGGTATTCATGGCTGAAGATTGGAGCGGGAAACGAGACTCGAACTCGCGACCCCGACCTTGGCAAGGTCGTGCTCTACCAACTGAGCTATTCCCGCATCACATATGTTAGTGAGTGCTCACCGACATTGTTAGCTTCTGCCACTACTTTTAAAAATTTGGAGCGGGAAACGAGACTCGAACTCGCGACCCCGACCTTGGCAAGGTCGTGCTCTACCAACTGAGCTATTCCCGCTCTACATACTGAATCCGAGCTCGCCAGTTAGCGAAATTCTTCATCGGTACGGGGTGCGCATTATACGAGAAATCCGTTTTGCTGCAAGCCCCTGGCCGCAAAAAATTCATTTTTTAATTCAAGTGCTGATTAAATCAGCAATGTGTGCTTTTTGCCAGCGACAAGAGACTAATAATACACCAACAATAACAATTTGCTTCCTGCACATAGCAAAATGTCGCGGTTAACCAACGCCGTCTACTGTGACTAATGCAGGAAGATGTCCATTAAGCAGGCTTATAACTGAATAAAATGCTCGCGATAATAGGCCAACTCCGCCACAGACTCACGGATGTCGTCCAACGCCTGATGGGTATTTTGCTTTTTAAAGCCCGGTAGTATCTCGGGTTTCCAACGACGCGCCAGCTCTTTCAAGGTACTGACATCCAGATAACGATAATGGAAATACGCTTCCAGCGCTGGCATATAACGGAACAAGAAACGACGATCCTGACCGACACTATTACCACAAATAGGTGATTTCCCTGCGGGTACCCACTGCTCAAGGAAGGCAATGGTCTGCATTTCCGCATCAGAATCGCTAAATGGGCTGGCTTTCACTCGCTCAACCAAGCCGCTACCGGTATGAGTACGCACATTCCATTCATCCATCAACGCCAACTGTTCATCGGATTGATGCACGGCCAGAACCGGCCCTTCCGCGAGAATATTAAGATTGGCATCCGTAACCAGCGTTGCAATCTCAATGATTCGATCCCGCTCAGGATCGAGACCGGTCATTTCCAGATCAATCCAGATCAGATTATTTTCATTTCCTGCCATGATATTTCCTGCCTATTCACTGGTGGGATCAACCGAACAAACGGTTAAATGATAGAATTATGTGTATCATAGCCCTTTTGGTCGCAACGAGCGATAAATGCAGATTCAAGTGAGGCGCAGTGAGCAAGAATAAACTGTCCAAAGGTCAACAACGCCGCGTGCAGGCTAACCATCAGCGCCGACTACGCACTGATAGAAAACCTGAGTTAGATGACTCTCAGCTTGGCGATGCGCAAGAAGGGATCGTAATCAGCCGTTTCGGTCAGCACGCCGATGTCGAAGCAACAGATGGTACTCAGCATCGTTGTAATATCCGTCGTACCATCACCTCGTTGGTGACCGGCGATCGCGTGGTATGGCGACCGGGTATCCAGCAGGAAGGGGTTCGCGTTAAAGGTATCGTCGAAGCGGTACATGAACGGACTTCCGTTCTGACTCGTCCCGATATTTATGATGGTGTTAAACCTATCGCCGCCAATATCGATCAGATTGTGATCGTTTCGGCCATTCTGCCAGAACTGTCACTGAATATTATCGATCGTTACCTGGTGGCCTGCGAAACGTTAGATGTAGAGCCGTTAATCGTATTGAATAAAGTTGATTTACTGGATGCCGATGGTCGTAAATTCGTTGATGGCATCATGGAAACCTACCGTCGTATCAATTACAAGGTACTGGAAGTCTCTAGTCAGACACGTGAAGGAATGGAAGCTTTTGAGCAGGCGCTGGCTGGTCGTATCAGTATTTTTGCCGGACAATCTGGTGTGGGTAAATCGAGCCTATTGAACGCCCTATTACCACCAACCGATACACAAATCTTGGTCAATACTGTTTCCGATAACTCCGGTTTAGGACAACACACCACAACCGCTGCTCGCCTGTATCACTTCCAGCAGGGCGGTGATGTGATCGACTCCCCTGGTGTGCGTGAGTTTGGTTTATGGCATCTGGCTCCAGAACAAATTACTCAAGGATTTGTCGAATTCCGTAACTATATCGGTCATTGCAAATTCCGTGATTGTAGCCATACCACCGATCCTGGCTGTGCGCTGCGTGAAGCCGTGGAACGCGGTGATATTGCCGAAGAGCGTTTCGATAACTACCACCGAATTCTAGAAAGTATGGAACAAGTGAAACCGCGTAAGCCTATTTCGGATTCGAATGACTGACATGGTGGGCGTGGATGATGACAATGCGCCCCTTTTATCCAATAGCTAATGACTAATCCAAGAGGTTCTCGTGCTGGATAGCATCAAAATCAGATTGCAGTATTTACTTCCTAAACAAGGACTGACCCGCCTTGCAGGCTGGGGTGCCAACAAAAAAGCCGGCTGGCTGACTCAGTGGGTGATCAAAGCCTTTGCCCGTGTTTATAATGTGGATATGAAGGAAGCGCAGAATCCCGAGTTCAGCGCTTATGATTCATTCAATGCGTTTTTTGTCCGTCCATTGCGAGCGGATGCCCGCCCGATTGTGGCTGGAGATCATTTGCTGGCTCAGCCAGCAGATGGCGTAGTCAGCCAGCTTGGCGCAATCCGCGACGATCAGATTCTGCAAGCGAAAGGCCATGATTACAGCCTGGAAGCCCTGTTGGCCGGTAACTACCATCTGGCGGCCGAATTCAGAAATGGCAGCTTTATAACCACTTATTTAGCGCCGCGCGATTACCACCGGGTACATATGCCGTGCGATGGTGTATTGCGTGAAATGATTTATGTGCCGGGTGATCTGTTCTCGGTCAATCCGCTGACCGCAGCCAACGTGCCTAACCTGTTCGCACGTAACGAACGCGTGATTTGTCTCTTTGATACGGCATTGGGTCCAGTGGCACAGATTTTAGTTGGCGCAACCATTGTCGGTAGCATTGAAACCGTCTGGGCCGGTACCACTAACCCAACCCGTGAAGGGATTATTCGTCGCTGGACCTACCCACAAGCCGGTGAAGAGGGCGCTATCTCATTGCAAAAAGGTCAGGAGATGGGCCGCTTTAAATTGGGTTCTACCGTGATTAATCTGTTTGCTGCCGACAAAGTATATCTGGCACCTCAGCTTAATAGCGGCTCTGTTACCCGTATGGGGGAATTGCTAGCCGAAGCCGTTCCAGCCAACCCATTATGCTAACCTAACGCTGTACGGCGTAACCCGATTTAAGGAACCACAACGTGCGCCTGATAACCACACTCCTGTTTGGCCTATTGCTCTCTATGCCGCTTTATGCGGCAACCCAGCCTAATGAAACCCAGATCAGGCAAGACCTGAAGCAAGCGGAGGCGAATAAAGGGGTGGCCAATCAGACGGAGATTGTTCAGGCGCTACAAAGTGCGCTCAACTGGCTGAATGATGCGAAAGAGTCCGAAGGGCGGGCGCAGCAGTATCAAGCCGTCATTGATGATTTTCCTAAATTAACCCGAGAATTACGCAAAGAGCTGGCACCGGAGAGCGATAAACCGCTCCAGGTGCCAACCAATTTGTCGACGAATGAACTGGAACAGCAGATTCTGCAAACCAGCAGCCAACTGCTGGAACTGGCGCGCCAACTGCAACAAGAACAGGATCGTTCACGGGAGATCAGCGACTCCCTCAGTCAACTGCCGCAACAACAGTCAGAGGCGCGTCGCTTGCTCGGTGAAGTGACATTGCGGCTACAATCGCAAAGTCATCCTTCCACACCGTTAGCCCAAGCACAACTGGCACAATTACAAGCCGAAGCCACCGCTCGCAAGGCCAGAGTCAACGAGTTAGAACTTTCTCAGCTCTCGGCCAATAATCGCCAAGAATTATCCCGCATGCGCTCTGAAATCTTTAAAAAGAGCCATGAACGGGTCGACGCTTTATTGCAAGCACTGCGTAATAATCTGAACAATCAGCGTCAGCAAGAAGCTGAGCAGGCGCTGGAACGTACCGAACTGTTGGCAGAGCAAGGTGGCGATTTACCGGTCGCTATCAGCCAACAGCTGGAAATTAACCGCACATTATCCCGTGAGCTGAATCAGCAGGCTCAGCGGATGGATCTGATTTCCTCCCAACAGCGCCAAGCGGCGGCGGATACTCTGCGAGTTCGTCAGGCTCTCAGCACTATTCGCGAGCAAGCTCAATGGCTTGGTGTATCTACTGCACTCGGAGAAACCCTGCGGGCACAGGTTGCCCGATTACCGGAAATACCAAAATCCCAACAGTTGGATCGGGATATGGCCCAGCTACGCGTCCAGCGCCTGTATTACGAAGACATGCTGGAAAAACAGCAGAAAACAACTAAAGTAACACAGGATAACGGCACGCCGCTCACCGCCCAGCAACAGCGAATTATGGACGCCCAGATGCGTACCCAGCGTGAACTGTTGAATTCCCTGCTTTCCGGTTATGACACGCAAATTCTTGAACTCACCAAACTAAAAGTAGCCAATAGCCAACTGGTTGATGTCCTAAGCGAAATTCGCGAAGCAACCCACCGTTACCTGTTCTGGGTCGCCGATGTCAACCCTATTTCATTATCATACCCAATCAATGTCGCTCGTGACCTGACCCGCCTGCTCTCTCTGGATACCCTATCCCAGTTAGGTCGCGCATTTGCCATGATGATGACCAGCAAAGAAACCTTGATTCTCATTATCAGCGCATTGCTATTTGTTGGTTTCAGTCTTAGCTCACGCCGCCATTATCACGCTTTCATGGAGCGAGCCAACAGCCGGATCGGCAAAGTCACACAAGACCAATTTTCGCTGACATTACGCACCGTTTTCTGGTCTATTCTGGTTGCGCTGCCGCTACCGGTACTTTGGGCGGCATTAGGCTACGGCCTGCAAAATGCCTGGTCCTACCCAATGGCGGTCGCTATTGGGAACGGCGTCACTGCGACAGTTCCAGTGCTATGGATATTTATGATCAGCGCCTCCTTTGCCCACCCTCATGGCTTGTTTATTGCCCATTTCCGTTGGTCGCCAGCTCAGGTTGCCAGAGCCATGCGCTTTTATCGCATGTCGGTGTGGCTGATTATTCCATTGATGATGGCCTTGATTACTTTCGAGAATTACAACGATCGCGAGTTTGCCGGTAGCTTAGGCCGCCTGTGCTTTATACTGCTATGTATCGCGTTAAGTTTGGTGACCAATAGCCTGAAACGTGCTGGGATTCCGCTGTACCTGGATAAAAAAGGCTCCGGTGAGAATAAGGTGAACCAGGCCTTGTGGAGCTTGCTGATCTCCGCGCCACTGATTGCCGCACTGGCTTCGCTGCTGGGCTATCTGGCCACGTCACAGGCGCTGCTGGCACGTTTGGAAACCTCAGTCGCTATTTGGTTCTTCTTGCTGGTGATTTACCACATTATCCGCCGTTGGATGCTGATCCAGCGCCGTCGTATTGCCTTTGATCGCGCCAAGCAACGGCGAGCTGATATTCTGGCGCAACGTGCCAAAGGAGAAGATGACACGCCGCACAGTAACAGTACCGAAGGGTCGATTGACGTAGAAGAGCCGGTGATCGATCTGGATGTCATCAGCGCCCAGTCCTTGCGACTGGTACGTTCAATGCTCACCATGATCGCGTTGGTTTCAGTGATTTTCCTGTGGTCGGAAATTCATTCTGCCTTTGGTTTCCTGGAAAATATTCGTTTATGGGATGTTTCCTCAACGACCAACGGGGTGGAATCGATCCAGCCGATCACCATGGGATCATTGCTGATCGCCATTTTGGTGATCATCGTTACCGCCCAGTTAGTACGCAACTTACCGGCGTTACTTGAGCTGGCGTTACTCCAGCACCTGGATCTCACACCCGGTACTGGCTATGCCATTTCTACCATCACCAAATATCTGGTGATTCTATTTGGCGGCCTGCTCGGTTTTTCTATGCTGGGGATTGAATGGGCGAAGTTCCAGTGGTTAGTTGCTGCTCTGGGTTTAGGATTAGGTTTTGGTTTACAAGAGATTTTTGCCAACTTCGTCTCTGGCCTGATTATTCTGTTCGAGAAACCAATCCGGATCGGCGATACCGTGACCATCCGCGACCTCACTGGCAGTGTGACCAAAATCAATACACGCGCTACTACCATTTCCGATTGGGATCGCAAGGAAATTATCGTACCGAACAAAGCCTTTATCACTGAGCAGTTTATCAACTGGTCACTATCTGACTCGATTACTCGTGTGGTATTGACGGTACCTGCACCAGCGGAAACCAACAGTGAAGAGGTCACCGAAATACTGCTGACGGCATCCAAACGCTGTGCGTTGGTACTCGATAACCCCGCGCCAGAAGTCTATCTGGTCGATCTACAACAAGGGATTCAGATCTTCGAACTGCGAATTTACGCCGCTGAAATGAGCCACCGGATGCCACTGCGCCACGAAATTCATCAACTGATTCTGGCTGGCTTCCGCGAGCACGACATTGTGCTGCCATTCCCGCCGTTCCAGGTTCGGATGGAAACCTTGGGCCGCACGGGTCGCAGCTCCAGTTCGACTCCGTCACGCAATAACACTCGCTCGCCAGGTAGCCTGTAATGCTTTAGTCCGAATTTTTGGACAAAGAGCCTGATTCCCTAAAGAATCAGGCTCTTCAGACTGCTGACAAATCTCGATACTGCGAACACCTTGTCATTAACCTCAACCGCCTTGATTCCATAAAGAATCAGGCGCGATCGACTGGGAAAGCGATAACTTCGCTCAGTCTTTCAGCCCCCAGCGCCAGCATGACCAGGCGGTCCACGCCCAAAGCCACGCCAGAACAATCCGGCATACCGTGCTGCAATGCGTCAATCAAATGCATATCAATCGGATTTTGCGGTAACCCCAAAACGGAGCGACGACGATTATCCTGCTCGAAGCGTTTCAACTGTTCATTGGCATCGGTTAACTCGTGGAAACCATTCGCCAGCTCCATGCCCTTGAAATACACTTCAAAGCGCTCGGCCACCCGATGATCTTCGGTACTGATTTCAGCCAGTGCCGCCTGTGACGCCGGGAAATGATACACAAATGCCGGTTTATCACGGCCAATATGCGGCTCAACACCAACGGTGAACAACAGTTGCAGCAAAGTATCGCGATCGTCTTCAGTATCAGCGATATTGCTCAAATCCAGCTTGGCCGCAGCCTCACACAGTTGAGCTTTATCCGCCGACAGCGGATCGACATCCAAATGACGCAGGAAAGCCTGCTGATAGGACAACGTTTCTGCACTGCTGCAATCCAAAACCTGTTGCAATAGATCATCAACCTCGTTCATTAAGCGGTACATATCGTAATGTGGACGATACCACTCCAGCATGGTGAACTCGGGATTATGGTGGCGACCGGCCTCTTCATTCCGGAAGCTGCGGCCCATCTGGTAGATAGAGCCACTGCCTGCTGCTAACAAGCGCTTCATGTGATATTCCGGACTGGTCATCATGTACAGCGTCATGCCATCGGCAGCACCCGGTCCGACAAACCGGGTTTCAAAAGGAGACAGGTGGATATCTGTCACTGTCGCTTGGCTCATGGCTGGCGTTTCTATTTCCAATACGCCACGATCGGCAAAGAACCGTCGTATTTCTGCCATTATTGCTGCGCGCTTCAACAAATTGGCGATAGGTGCACTTGGCTGCCAGCTTGCCGTTTCGCTCATGGTGGTTAACTCCGAAATCAAACAGGGGATGCAGTCTACTCGCATCCTATCAGGCAAACAAATTTGCTATAAAGATGGCCTATTTATGCCACGAATTCAGCATATCCCACCGTTAAAACTCCTTAGCAATAGCGAATACTGTTTGCGATCACGTTTCTGCCCATTAGGTGAACGCCGTAGTTCAAATAAAACAAAACAATCGATCACATCAAATTTCTACTACTTATGATTGGGTATACTCATTCCCATACAAAAAGTAAGAAATAGCTATTCTTAATGAGTTCCTACCTTGTGCCGAGTAATTGATTAGCAAGGTAATGATATTAGAAGATGCATTAAGAATAAATATTCACTTTATATAGCCAAAGTCTTTGGTATTGCAGGTAGGCCGCCAGCAAACGAGTCGCGATGAACTTACTCAGTTTATTGATTCGGTTGAGAACGAGCAGCAAGTACCCTGCGGTTTCCAATACATAGGATATAAGATTTTCACTTGAACAATGGAGAAGCGCAGTGCAAACCTTTAACGCCGATCTTGCCATTATCGGGGCCGGGGGCGCTGGTTTACGTGCAGCAATAGCCGCAGCGGAAGCCAACCCTCAGCTGAAGATTGCTCTGATTTCGAAAGTTTACCCGATGCGTAGCCACACCGTGGCTGCCGAAGGGGGATCAGCAGCAGTTACACAGGACCACGATTCTTTTGACTATCATTTTAACGATACGGTTGCCGGTGGTGACTGGCTGTGCGAACAGGATGTCGTTGACCATTTTGTCCACAGTTGCCCAGAAGAGATGGCACAACTGGAAATCTGGGGTTGTCCATGGAGCCGTAAACCCGACGGTTCGGTGAACGTTCGCCGTTTTGGCGGTATGAAAATTGAACGCACATGGTTCGCTGCCGATAAAACCGGTTTCCATATGCTGCACACCTTATTCCAGACCTCTCTGAAATATCCACAAATTCAACGTTTTGACGAACATTTTGTGCTAGATATTCTGGTGGATGATGGTCAAGCGCGTGGCGTTGTTGCTCTGAATATGATGGAAGGCACCAAGATCCAGATTCGCGCCAATGCGGTGATTATGGCGACTGGCGGTGCCGGACGGGTTTATCGCTATAACACCAACGGTGGTATCGTCACCGGCGACGGTATGGGCATGGCGTTCCACCACGGCGTTCCGCTGCGGGATATGGAATTCGTTCAGTACCATCCAACCGGTCTGCCGGGTTCCGGTATCCTGATGACCGAAGGCTGCCGTGGTGAAGGCGGGATTTTGGTAAATAAAGATGGCTATCGCTATCTGCAAGATTACGGCATGGGCCCGGAAACGCCATTGGGCAAACCAGAAAATAAATATATGGAGCTGGGGCCGCGAGATAAAGTTTCTCAGGCTTTCTGGCACGAATGGCGCGCTGGCCGCACGATTGCAACACCACGCGGTGATGTGGTTTATCTGGATTTACGTCATCTGGGTGAGAAAAAGCTACTGGAACGTCTGCCGTTCATTTGCGAACTGGCCAAAGCCTATGTCGGTGTGGATCCCGTGAAAGATCCGATCCCCGTGCGTCCAACCGCGCACTACACCATGGGCGGTATCGAAACCAATCAGCAATGTGAAACCCGAATTAAAGGGCTGTTCGCTGTGGGCGAATGCTCTTCTGTCGGTCTGCACGGTGCCAACCGCTTAGGCTCGAACTCGCTGGCAGAACTGGTGGTATTTGGCCGGGTTGCCGGTGAACAAGCCGCACAGCGTGCCATGGAAAGTGGCACAGCGAACG
Source organism: Yersinia ruckeri ATCC 29473 (assembly GCF_000754815.1). GTDB lineage: Bacteria > Pseudomonadota > Gammaproteobacteria > Enterobacterales > Enterobacteriaceae > Yersinia > Yersinia ruckeri. The sequence continues at coordinate 1,067,102 of NZ_KN150747.1, read as the reverse complement.
GCAGTGCGCTGGACGCTCAAACCCGCGACGTAGAAGCTCGCCTTACCAACCTGATGAAACAGGAAGGGACAGAAAACTGGGCGAAAATCCGCGATGAAATGGGTCTGTCGATGGAAGAAGGCTGTGGTATTTACCGTACACCGGAGCTGATGCAAAAAACCGTGGATAAGCTGGCCGAGCTGAAAGAACGCTTTAAACGCGTGAAAATCACCGATAACTCCAGCGTATTTAATACTGACCTGCTGTACACCATCGAATTGGGTTATGGTCTGGATGTGGCTGAATGTATGGCTCACTCCGCGCTTAATCGTAGAGAATCCCGTGGTGCGCATCAACGTCTGGACGAAGGCTGCACCGAGCGTGACGACGTCAACTTCCTGAAACACACCCTGGCCTTCCATACTCCTGGTGGCACACCACGTCTTGAGTACAGCGATGTGAAAATCACCAAACTAGCACCGGCCAAACGAGTCTACGGTGCTGAAGCCACTGCGCAAGATAAGCAAACAGCACAAGATAAAAAGGATAAGGAGCAGGCGAATGGCTGATATGAAAGTCCTGAAAATGGAGGTCATGCGCTACAACCCTGAAAAGGATAGCGAGCCTCACTTCGAAACCTTTGAAGTGCCTTACGATGAGCAAACCTCATTGCTCGATGCCTTAGGTTACATCAAGGACAATCTGGCACCTGACCTGTCTTACCGCTGGTCTTGCCGCATGGCAATCTGCGGTTCTTGCGGCATGATGGTAAACCGGGTACCCAAACTGGCCTGTAAAACCTTCCTGCGGGAATATACTGCGGGCATGAAAGTCGAAGCGTTGGGCAACTTCCCGATTGAGCGCGACCTTGTGGTTGATATGACTCACTTTATTGAGAGTCTGGAAGCAATCAAGCCTTATATCATCGGCAACGAGCGGAATCCCAAAGAGGGTCCAAGCCGCCAGACTCCGGCGCAGATGGCAAAATATCATCAATTCTCCGGCTGTATTAACTGTGGTTTATGCTACGCCGCTTGCCCGCAATTCGGTCTGAACCCTGAGTTCATTGGCCCGGCAGCGATTACGCTGGCGCATCGTTACAATCTGGATACCCGCGATCACGGCAAGAAAGAACGTATGCCACAGCTCAACGGTAACAATGGTGTCTGGAGCTGTACCTTTGTCGGCTATTGCTCTGAAGTTTGTCCTAAGCACGTTGATCCGGCTGCTGCGATTCAACAGGGCAAGGTCGACAGTGCTAAAGACTTCATGATCGCCATGCTGAAGCCACAATAAGGGAGGGGAAACAGTAATGACAACTAAACGTAAACCTTATGTCCGCACCATGGCCCCGAACTGGTGGCAGAAGCTGGGCTTTTACCGCTTCTATATGCTACGTGAAGGCACGTCGGTTCCGGCAGTATGGTTTAGTATCATCCTGATTTACGGCGTTTTTGCGTTGAAAGGTGGCCCGGCAGGCTGGGAAGGTTTTGTCAGCTTCCTGCAAAACCCATTGGTGTTATTGATTAACATCATCACCTTGTTGGCTGCGTTACTTCACACCAAAACCTGGTTTGAACTGGCACCCAAAGCCGCCAATATTGTGGTAAAAGACGAAAAAATGGGGCCAGAGCTGATTATCAAAACGCTTTGGGTGGTGACTATTGTGGCAACTGTGGTCATTTTGGCCGTTGCCTTAATCTAACCCGGAGGAAAACAAGATGAATCAAGTACCTAAGCGCTCCGATGAACCTATCTTCTGGGGCTTGTTTGGTGCTGGCGGCATGTGGGGTGCCATTATTGCGCCCGCCATTATCCTGCTGGTTGCCATTCTGCTGCCTTTAGGCGCGTTCCCCGGTGATGCCTTGAGTTATGAGCGCATTCTGGCTTTCAGTCAGAGCTTTATTGGCCGCATCTTCTTGCTGTTAATGATCATTCTGCCATTGTGGTGTGGCCTGCATCGTATTCATCACGCCATGCATGACCTGAAAATTCATGTGCCTGCTGGTAAATGGGTTTTCTATGGTCTGGCCGCCATCCTCAGCGTAGTGGCTGCTATTGGCGTTCTCACCTTGTAATTCCGTTCTTAACGGCCTGCTCCATGTGGGCCGTATTCCCTTTCTTTATCATTCAATGTTCAATATTTGCATCACTAATAGATGAGAGTTACTTTCAATAAGTCACTTATCACCTACAGGATGTTTAACTATGTCTATGCCATTGTGGTCAAAAATATCGGTACTGATATCAGCCTTACTTTCCGTCGGTTGCAGCGTAACGCCGCCAAAAGATATCAAGGTGGTCGATAACTTCCAATTACCACGTTATCTGGGTACCTGGTATGAAATTGCCAGACTGGATCATTCTTTTGAACAAGGCTTAGAACAGGTCACGGCCAATTACTCGCTCCGTGCAGACGGAGGGATCAGAGTGATTAATCGCGGCTATCATTCACAAAAGCAGCGTTGGCAGGAAAGTGAAGGTAAAGGCTATTTCATTGGCGAACCAAACCACGCTGCGCTAAAAGTTTCCTTTTTCGGCCCATTCTATGGCGGCTACAACATTATTGAGTTAGATGATGACTATGGTTATGCGTTGGTTTGTGGGCCTAATCGTGATTACTTATGGATTCTTTCCCGTACGCCAAGTCTGAGTGCCGAAGTTCAAGAAAAGCTGCGGTTAACCGCCAGAGGCTATGGTTTCCCAGTGGATAAACTTATTTGGGTCAATCAAGAGCCACACTCATTACTACATTGACATCCTCCCCGCCCTGAAGGACGGGGCTTTACTGCACACCGGGTAAGGATCGACAAGGGCCGAAAACTGGTTGGCCCTTTTCTATTTAAATCAGCACGTAACTTAGCTGGCCAATTTCAGCCCGATAATCCCCGCAACTATCATGCCTAAACTCAGCAAACGCGCCGCACTGGCTGACTCGCCAAGTAGCACAATACCTAAGATAGCCGTACCCACCGCACCAATTCCGGTCCAAACAGCATAAGCCGTTCCAGCAGGCAAACTCTTCATCGCATGAGCCAGCAGCAATACGCTTACGACCATAGCCGCAAGGGTAATAATACTGGGTGCCAAACGGGTAAACCCGTGAGTATATTTAAGGCCAACAGCCCAAACAATTTCTAATAATCCGGCAATAACCAGAATAACCCAAGCCATCGTCATCATCCTATTGGATAGGGTCGTCCCCGAATAGCAGCGGTCTGGCCGGGTCGTCCCGGACTGCAAAAGATAACCGTTGATAAGTTAGCATGGCTCTTAATGGCTAGCAATAAGGTGAACATTGAAGAATGTAACCTGCATCTGATAACGAGACTCAGCCGTTAGTTAATATATACAATCACTCAGAAAAGAAATAATAAATTAATTAGCAAACATAAATTACCTAGATAATAAATAAAAAATAAAATCAACGAATGGGTATTTAATTTAACAAATCCACGATTAAGAATAACCTTAATCAGTAAATTAAGAATAATCCCAATATTTAAATATACCATTTCCATTATCTCAGTCACGTTTTACTGATTAATTTTAGATAAACAACCAAAAGCCATTGGTATTATATTCATTATTTAATACCAATTATTTGCGATTTACACATCAAATTCGATCTTATATTTCAATATTTAGCTTATCAGCAATTAATTATCCTAAAGTAGATCAAGTAACGATCGAATATAATGCAAAAAATTGAATCCACAGTATATTAACCCAAGAATTAAGGCGGCAAATTAAACTCATAAATTGACAAATCGTGGGTGTTTCTGCCTATTCGCAATACCTGTAATACATCAATTTTCACAGCATCGATTTTATTTCAAGGATTTGACAATGAAAAAAGTACTATTAACTGTAATGATTGCAGTTTCTTTCTCTGCGGCTATTCAGGCCGCTCCACCAGTATCGGGTTCTCCCGGAACCATTCGCTTTGAAGGCGAAATCGTCACTGGCGCTTGTGGTATTGACTCCGATTCATTGGATCAAAAAGTCGATCTGGGTCAGGTTCCTTCTCATTTATTCACTGCAAAGGGCGACCGATCCACTGCCGCCAAGTTTGATATTGTGCTGACCGACTGTGATACCACCACCTCTAAGAATGCAACCGTCACCTTCACTGGTGCTAGCCACTCTGAAAACGCAGCACTGCTAGGTATTACCGGTGCAGCAACCCATGTTGGTATTCGTCTGCAATCCGGTAGCAATGAATATCTGGCTCTTGGCACCGCAACCAAACCCATCCTGTTAAGTAACGGCGATAACCGCCTACAATTTGCCGCTATGTATGAAGCTACCGATGCCGGAGTAACGGCGGGTGATGCTGATTCTACGGCGCAATTTACGGTTAATTACCTCTAATAAGAATCAACCGCTTTACTATTAAGGGGGGATATATTCCCCCTTATACATACAGGGCAAGATTGTGAAAACTTATAGCATTTATAAGTCGGTATTCTGTTTGGTTTTTTTTGCCTTTAAGGCCAGCGGTGTCGAGTTTAATACCGAGTTCTTAAACATTGGCGTTCAAGATCAGGTAGACCTTTCTCAATTTTCAGCCCCCGATCGGTTGACTCCGGGAAATTATCTCGTCGATGTGGTAGTCAATAATAATGACTATAAGCAACAAGAGATAAACTTTGTTGAACGTGAGAAACAAGCACAACCTTGTCTACCACGAAGTCTGATTAATACTCTTGGTTTAAAATCAGAATATATCTTGGAATTACCCGATCACAGTTGCTTAATGCCAGATGATTTGCCCGGAATTACAGCTCGCTATTATAAAAATAACGGTCAACTTAAAATTACGGTACCACAGTCTCTCCTGCAATATTACGATAAGAATTACACGCCGCCAGAACGATGGGAGCATGGTATTAATGGGCTGATGCTGGATTATCGTATGGTGGTAAATAGCCGTCAAAACAAGCATGAAAGTCAGGTCAATTCCCTTTCCGCTTTCGGCACCACTGGCGCTAATTTCGGTGCCTGGCGTTTACGCAGTGATTACCAGTTTTCAAACTACAGTAATAAAGAAGGCGATCAGTCTTTCGACTTTAATAACACCCATGCCTTCCGCCCACTGCCTTCAATTAAATCTCAGCTCACGCTGGGCCAGACTTATCTTAGCTCGGATATCTTCGATACTCTCAGCTACAACGGCATCAAACTGGCCAGCGATGAACGGATGCTGCCACCCAGCTTGCGTGGCTATGCCCCCCGAATAAACGGGATTGCGAAAACCAATGCCAAAGTGACCGTAAGCCAGCAGGGACGCACCATTTATTTGGCGACCGTGCCACCCGGCCCATTCAGCATTCAGGATTTAAGCAGCGCCGTTCAAGGTGAATTAGTCGTTACGGTGGAAGAAGAAGATGGCTCCAACAGCCAATTTTCGGTGAATACCGCTTCAGTTCCTTTTCTGACCCGGGAAGGGCAAATTCGCTATAACACCGCAATGGGAAAGCCTATTAATGCCAGTAACCATGCACAGAATCCATTCTTCACTATGGCTGAATTGTCTTATGGCCTGACCAGCACTTGGTCAGCCTACGGCGGTACTATCCTGGCCGATCATTATCACTCCATTGCCGCTGGGATCGGTAAGGATCTTTACCAGTTTGGTGCCGTTTCTTTCGACGTCACCCAAGCTAGAGCGATATTGGAGAATGAGCAATTTCTGGGTCACTCCTACCGCTTTAACTACGCTAAGCGTTTCGACAGCCTTGATGCGGATATTCGCTTCTTTGGTTACCGTTTTTCCGACAAGAAATTTATTTCTCTGAACGAATTTACCAATACCAGTAATGGCGTGATTCAGCGAGACAATAAACAGCGTTATTCCGTGGTGACGGCCAAGCAATTCGACCATTTTTCCACTTATCTTTCCTACACGCACGATACTTACTGGAATACCAAAGCCAGTGAACGTTTTGATCTATCTGCCAGCACCTTGTTTGATTTCATTCAGTTCAATAATGTTTCTCTGAATTTGTCCCTATCTTATAACAAAGACCAGGATCGTAACGATCTAGTGAGCTATTTGGGTATCAGCATCCCACTCGAAGGCAAAACCCGCATCAGCTATAACCAACAAACAAGTCGAGATCGTTTGGATCAAACCGTTTCATTTCGGAAAAATCGTGGGAAAGATGACTATTACCAGTTAATCGTCGGCAGACAACAAAACAACGCGTTGCTCAGCGGCTTCTACCAGCATCAGTCTCCCCTCTACCAATTGGGGCTAAGTGGTAGCTACGTATCAGATAGCTACCGTGCGGTTACCGCCAATCTAAGTGGTTCTATGGTCGGCACGCTAAAAGGTTCCGCCTTGCATGCGTCTGGAAGTGCCGGTAATACCCGTTTGCTGGTTGATACTCACGGCGTCCCCAATGTGACATTCAATAACGGAAAAAATTATACCAACGCCTTTGGCTATGCCGTTATCGATGGGCCACCGCCCTATGAAAACTTCGAGGCTCGGGTAGATATGAATAATTTACCCATTGATGCCGAAGCTCACGCACCAATCCGCAGCTTGGTATTAACCGAAGGGGCTATAGGTTATCTGCCCTTTGAAATGAATCAAGGCAGCAAGCTGCTGTTATTGCTCAAAGATTCTCGAGGTAAACCTATACCTTTTGGTGCTGAAGTCACCAGCAACCGGACAGGCAAAGCCAGCGCCATTGTCGGTGAAGACGGCCTAACGTATCTGATTGGCGTGCAACCGGACAGCCAACTCACCGTCCGTTGGGCCACACAAACCTGCACCCTTGCTTTACCACAAGTACTGCCAGAAACCGTTACCACACCTCAATCGGTGATGTGTCGCTGACGCGATCGGCGGAGTTTTTTATTAAAAAATGACGTTTAGGAATTGAATATGAAGAGAAGATTACATCGTGGTTTCACTCGTACACTGATTCTACTGTTGTGCTTGGGATTGAGTTCTGCGCAAGCGGCACTGGTTCTGGATCGCACCCGGGTTATTTACCATCAAGGGATGCAATCCGTCAGCATCACAGTGACCAACAAAAGCACGCTACCATATGTTGCTCAATCCTGGATTGAAGACAGCGCGGGGAAAAAGATCACCGCCCCTTTCCTTGCATTACCGCCGCTACAACGCGTGGAAGCGGGGGATCGCAATATTGTTCGCGTTACCTTACTACCAAATAGTGCACTCCCACAGGATCGAGAATCAGTTTTTTATCTTAATATTCGCGAAATTCCGCCAAAAACAGATAGACCGAATGCCCTGCAAATCGCTTTGCACTCCAAAATAAAACTGTTCTATCGACCAGATAGCGTTATTCCACCCAGAGGGGAAAATAATGCCGCCAAACTAACCATCACCACGCAAGCAACGCAGCTGACCATTAAAAATACGACACCTCTGCATGTCACTTTAGTCGGTATTGCCGTTGGCGAAGGAAAATCCCCGCTGGAATTTGATGCCAAAATGCTGGCTCCGGGAGAGAGTCTGGTTGTTCCCACCCACCGTGTAATCAGTGGCCGTATTTACCTGTCCCATATGAATGATTATGGTGGGCAACAGGATACGGCTTATAACTGCTCCGGTTCGCTATGTTCAAGTCAAGATAAGCAGAGGTCGTAATGTGCCGTCTTATTTCTCTGCTCTGTTTAAGCTGTTTTCTCAGCATTTTTTCGTCCTCAGTCTGGGCATTGGCCTGCGTGCGTACCGATGGCAGTGGTTTGACGCTGACGGAAAGCATTGGCTCAACGGTAAAAGTCCCCACAACCGAACCGAATTACACCGTTATCTGGCGCGGATCGACCCGCAGTATTTCCGCCCGCTGTTACCGCGATAACAATATTCGTGAAATGGAAAACATCTATTTTTACGTCAATCCGAACAATACCAATCCACTTAACTGGGGCATTGAGTTTGGTATGCGTTTCAACGGTGTCGACCAATGGCCACAAGGTGGTGGCAGCGGCGCAGGCATCAATACAGGTAACGTAATACCCGCATGCAAGACGGGGATTCCATTGGATCAATGCCCAGACGTTACCTTTCCTCTTACTTTTCAGCCGATTATCCGTAAACGCGGCCTAGACCCTTTTTCTCCTACGCCGGATAATAACTACACTTTGTATCAACTCGATGGTAAATATGGGTTAAATAATGCTCGGGCAAACTTCACCTATGTTATTACTGATTTAGGCCTGATTACAGCAACCGACTGTACCATTGATATCACGATCACCCCTTCCCCTGGAGTGGTTGATTTCGGCACGATACAAAAGACACCCAGCGGTTTTTCCCCCGCGGTTCCAACACAGTTTTTCTCACTGATTTTGGATAAAAGCGGCTGTAAAACACCCATTAAAATAAATGGTTATATCACCACTCCCCATGCTTACAGCAACTATCTACTACCCACTACTGACAGTGGATTTGGCATAAAACTGACCGATCTGGCAACCCATACCCAGATCCCGCTAGCCAAACCGTTTTTCCTGGCCGATTTCACCGCGCTGGATACCCAACATGAAGTACTGCTAAGTGCTGAGCTTATACCACTCGGAGAGATCAAAATCGGACCTTTTTCCGCCACAGCAACAGTTGAAATTCTCTATCTCTAAGCACGGGGAGTGGAGCGCCTAAACGTCCTTCATACGGATTTGTAGGGAATTAAAATGAAAAAAGTCGTGTTAATTGACCCATGCCGTTTTAGCCGAGTTGGTGTTGAATGGTTAATAAACTCGCGCATGCATTTGGCATCTAAAGTTGCACTGGCGCAAACCAGTAATCTGGTGGTCGCCAATGCACAAATTAAACTGTGGCAACCTCAATTGGTTATCGCCGATCTTTATTCTTACGTCTTTGAAACACATAACCTTAAAATTTTAGAGTCACTTTTGGCTACCTGTATCCCTAGCAAGTTACTGGTTTATTTGCACTCCCCTTCACCTTGGCTCAGCCAATATCTTTTAGATCGCGGAGCATGGAAAGTCATCACCAAAAAACATAACATCAGTCAATTGGAACAATTAGTGAGTGCAGCATTATGTAATCCGATGGGAAGTTATTCTGAACATCCATTACAACCCGCTCCGGCATTATTTAGTGATAGAGAGGAATCGATATTAAATTACTGGCTAGAAGGCTGGATCGATCAAAGAATAGCAAATACATTAGATATTAATATTAAAACAGTTTATACCCACAAGCGTAATATTCGCCTCAAACTAGGTGCGAGTAATCGACTGTCTCTTTATCTGGATCTATCAACTAATCAAGGCGTATAAGTAAAAGCGGCGGCGACAACCTGATACGTTGCCGCTGATCTTTACATATTAGTGGTCTCGGTAGATTGACTCTGTACTACCGGAATCATCAATACAGGCTATATATCTTACTGAATACAAAGAAGACAACCTATTATTATTTGTTAAATCATTTTAACTTAACTGATGAGAAGATTATAAAAAACATGTGATCAATAAAATCCCATCACAAAAAAACAATCACCAGAATTAATTTTCATATGTATATAATTACTTTATGTAATACATTAATCATATTAAGTCGTTGCGAAAATCATAGATGTCAGTGATTATCACATGAATGCGATAAGTTTTTAATCCCCCGCCAACAATATAAGCAGGATATACCATAAAGAAATAATTAGAATATTACACATTAAAAAAGGAGTGAATTATGAAAGGTAACCAACCTATAGCATTCATATTATTTTTTTTATTTATAATATTCAGTCAACTTTCTTCATTTGCCCAAGCCCATGGATATATTCAATATCCAGCGAGTCGATCCTATCTATGTCAATTAGGCAATAATATTCAATGTGGTTTTGTACAATATGAACCGCAAAGTGTGGAGGGTAAAAAGAACTTCCCAGAATATGGTCCCGCTGATGGTGTTATCGCCAGTGCAGGAGTAGGCATGTTTGCACCGTTGGATATTCAAACACCCACCCGTTGGTTTAAGTCAAATATTTACTCCGGCCCCATCACGTTCACTTGGAATATTACGGTAACACATAGCACAACTCGTTGGCGTTATTTTATAACTAAGCAAAATTGGAATAAATCAGCACCACTTTCCCGTGCATCATTTAATTTAACACCATTTTGTCAATATAACGACTATGGCAGTATTCCAGGTAAATCAGTTACTCACCAATGTATATTGCCCAATAATCACACTGGTTACAATATCATCCTTGGCGTGTGGGACATTTCAGATACGAGCAATGCATTCTATCAAGTAATAGATGTTAATATAATTGGTTAATATTCATAACCAACAGAGAAATAAATATATAATGGAAGCCATAGAATACTTCTAAAACTGGGTTAAAAATGGGAAACGTAAAGAGCCCCAATATTCGAATACCACTCAATTATTGGGGTTCTTTATTTATTAACTGCTAGCGTTTATCAGAGCAGTTAATAAATCATTACTATTTCAGGCATTAATTACTTAACACGAGAAACATAATCACCAGAACGAGTGTCAACTTTAATAACTTCACCAACCTGAACGAACAATGGCACTTTAACCACTGCACCGGTGCTCAAGGTTGCAGGCTTGCCGCCAGTACCCGCAGTATCACCTTTCAGGCCTGGGTCAGTATCAGTGATTTCCAGTTCTACAAAGTTTGGTGGAGTAACAACAATCGGCTGACCATTCCACAGGGTAACAATACATTCAGCCTGGTCGATAAGCCATTTGGCATTTTCGCCAACGGCCTTAACGTCTGCCGCCAACTGCTCGAAAGTTTCGTTATTCATGAAATGCCAGAACTCACCGTCGTTGTACAGGTAAGTCAGGTTCATATCCATGACGTCCGCACCTTCCAGAGAGTCAGTAGATTTAAAGGTTTTTTCCAACTGTTTACCCGTCAGCAAGCGACGCATTTTCACGCGCGCAAAAGCCTGGCCTTTACCTGGCTTCACAAACTCACTGGATTCTACGGCGTAAGGTTCGCCTTCGAACATGATTTTAAGACCGGGACGGAAATCGTTGCTAGAATAAGTCGCCATAATGGCCCTCTGAATATTGAAACTGGTGTTAAGCCCAAAAAATGGCAAACATTGTAACCCGAAACATGCCAATTAGAGAAGATTGGTTGCAGCAACTGGCCGATGTAATTACCGATCCTGATGAATTACTCTGTCTTTTAGCGCTAAATGAACATGCCGAACTTCGGCAAGGCACGGCTGCCCGTCGCCTGTTTCCATTGCGTGTGCCCAGAGCTTTTGTTGCACGGATGCGTTCCGGCGATGCAAAAGATCCTCTATTACTGCAAGTGCTCACGGCACGCGAAGAATTTATCGCCGTTCCCGGCTTTACCGATGACCCGCTAGACGAGCAGCGCAGCGTCGTTCCCGGCCTACTGCATAAATACCATAACCGAGCGCTACTGCTGGTCAAAGGCGGCTGCGCGGTGAATTGCCGCTACTGTTTCCGCCGCCATTTCCCGTATCAGGACAACCAAGGTAACAAAGCCAACTGGCAGCAAGCTCTGGATTATATTGCCCAGCACCCAGAACTGGATGAGATCATTTTCTCCGGCGGTGATCCACTGATGGCAAAAGATCACGAACTGGATTGGTTGATCACTCAGCTAGAGAATATCGCACATATCAAGCGCCTGCGTATTCATACGCGCTTGCCCGTCGTTATCCCGGCTCGAATCACTTCAACCCTGTGCCAACGGCTGCTGGATTCTCGCCTGCAAGTGCTACTGGTCACACATATCAACCATCCTAATGAGATCGATCAATCGTTGTGTGACAGTATGGCGCGCCTCAAACAGGCTGGCGTCACGCTACTGAACCAAAGTGTATTACTTCGGGATGTAAATAACGACCCAGATGTACTGGCAGCATTAAGTCATGCGTTGTTTAACGCAGGAATTTTGCCTTATTACATCCACGTGCTGGATAAAGTACAAGGTGCCGCGCATTTTATGGTTGATGACGATGAAGCGCGTCTGCTGATAAAAGGGCTACTGAGCCGAGTCTCGGGTTATCTGGTGCCAAGATTGGCACGGGAAATTGGTGGGGAGCCGAGTAAAACACCGCTGGATTTACGATTGGCACAAGATTAGCCATAAAAATAGGTCAGGAGATACCTTGGCATCTCCTGATTATTGATCTTATTCAGCCAAAAACCTGGCAGGTAAAGATTATGGGCATTTATAAACCTGGCCGACCATCTTGCTGTCTAACGGAGCAAAACTGGACAGGAATGTCTCACTTGGGCTGGTTGCACCGTAAATGACGTTGCCGCCCATCGCTGCCGCTTTGTTACGTAGGTCGTTAGCCGCGCCACGCATAGAGCTGCTCTCGCCACCCTGACCGGATAACCAGTTGCTTTGGCTGCCGCTGACCTCACCCACTAACTGGCATTCACTACCAGGTTTGGTATCAGAGAACTTAACTTGCTCGCCAGCCGCACTTAACTGGGTGGTAGAGCTACAGCCAGCCAGCAACATGGCTGCTGAAAGACCAAGTAATACTTTAATCCGCATTTTTTTCCCCATCAGATATTGAGAATCACGCCAAAGTTTACCAGAAAGCAAAGTCGCCGCTTGGGCATCCGTTGCCACATATATCTGGGCAATAATAGCTTACAGTTTACACGCTAACTCTGCGTGATGGCTAAAAAAATCCCCATAGTCATCACATGACTGCATTAAATCCGCGTTTAAGATTCTTATATAAACAGATTGACGGTGTAACCTGATGCCAGGTTCATACGAACGGATAAATACGTATTTCGCCCATTTGGCTATTGAAGGGGTCAATGACGGGAAGGTGCTGATTATGGCAAGGTTCTGCCGAAATATGGCCAAAACAGGAAAGAAAAAAGCGAGCAGGTTTCCCCACTCGCTTTAGGTTTATAGCTTATTCGCAATCAATGAAGCTATAGGGTGAGGGGCATTACATCATGCCGCCCATACCGCCCATACCACCCATGCCAGCGCCCATATCAGCGCCTTTATCATCACGTGGCAGGTCAGTGATCATGCACTCGGTAGTGATCATCAGGCCAGCAATAGAAGCGGCATATTGCAGAGCTGAACGGGTCACTTTGGTTGGATCCAAAATACCCATTGCGATCATATCGCCGTACTCTTCAGAGTAAGCGTTATAACCGTAGCTGCCTTTACCTGCTTTCACGTTATTAGCGATAACAGAAGCTTCTTCACCAGCGTTAACAACGATCTGACGTAGTGGAGACTCCATTGCGCGCAGCGCAACTTTGATACCCACGTTCTGATCTTCGTTGTCGCCTTTCAGGTCAGCAATAGCATGAGCTGCACGAATCAGTGCAACACCACCACCAGCAACCACGCCTTCTTCCACTGCTGCACGAGTTGCATGCAGAGCATCTTCAACGCGGGCTTTTTTCTCTTTCATTTCAACTTCAGTCGCTGCGCCAACTTTGATTACCGCAACGCCACCAGCCAGTTTAGCGACACGTTCTTGCAGTTTTTCTTTGTCGTAGTCGGAAGTGGCTTCTTCAATCTGAGCACGAATTTGAGCAACACGGCCCTGGATTGAAACTTCATCACCGACACCATCGATGATGATAGTGGTATCTTTGTTGATAACAACGCGTTTTGCCTGACCCAAATCTTCCAGAGTGGTTTTTTCCAGCTCCAGACCGATTTCTTCAGAAATAACAGTACCTGAAGTCAGAGTCGCGATGTCTTGCAACATAGCTTTACGGCGGTCACCGAAGCCAGGTGCTTTAACTGCAGCCACTTTCACGATGCCACGCATGGTGTTAACCACCAATGTTGCCAGCGCTTCGCCTTCAACATCTTCAGCGATGATCAGCAATGGTTTGCCTGCTTTAGCCACGGCTTCCAGTACTGGCAGCATTTCGCGAATGTTGGAGATTTTCTTGTCAGCCAGCAGAATGAATGGGCTTTCCAGCTCAATAGAACCTGTTTCTGGTTTATTGATGAAGTAAGGAGACAGATAGCCGCGATCGAACTGCATACCTTCCACAACGTCCAGCTCGTCTTGCAGGCCTGAGCCTTCTTCAACGGTGATAACGCCTTCTTTGCCTACTTTTTCCATCGCTTCTGCAATCAGTTTACCCACGGTTTCATCGGAGTTTGCAGAAATGGTACCTACCTGAGCGATAGCTTTAGAATCAGAGCAAGGTACAGACAGTTTTTTCAGTTCTTCTACCGCAGCGATAACTGCTTTATCGATACCGCGCTTCAGATCCATCGGGTTCATACCCGCCGCAACAGCTTTCAAGCCTTCAGTAATGATGGATTGAGCCAGTACGGTTGCAGTGGTAGTACCGTCACCCGCAGCGTCGTTCGCTTTAGAGGCAACTTCTTTAACCATCTGCGCACCCATGTTCTCGAACTTATCTTCCAGTTCGATTTCACGTGCCACTGAAACACCGTCTTTGGTGATAGTAGGTGAACCAAATGACTTGTCCAGAACTACGTTGCGGCCTTTCGGACCCAGGGTGACTTTAACTGCATCTGCAAGGATGTTTACGCCGCGAAGCATTTTGATGCGTGCTTCGTTACCGAATTTTACGTCTTTAGCTGCCATTGGTATTTCCCTTAAACTCGTTCAGTTCAGAAGATAGTCAGAGCGCGATTACGCTTCAACAATTGCCAGAATGTCGCTTTCGGACATGATCAACACTTCGTCATTGTCGATCTTCTCTGACTTCACGCCGTAGCCATCGTTGAAAATAACCACGTCACCTACTTTCACATCCAGTGGCTTGATTTCACCGTTATCCAGGATGCGACCATTGCCGACGGCCAGAACTTCACCACGGGTAGATTTACCCGCCGCAGAGCCCGTCAGAACGATGCCGCCAGCAGATTTAGACTCAACTTCTTTGCGTTTGACGATAACGCGATCATGCAATGGACGAATTTTCATTGATAGCTCTCCTTTGAGAAGGTCCGTATCAGATTTAGGATTGATACCGGTCTGCCTTCATAACCAGTACCGTGGCTTTCTAAGTGGGGACGTTTGACCATCCCTTCAAGGGAGCAAACAAAAAAAATTTAATTTTTCTGCCTAAATGAGACAAACTTTAGTCCCAACGCCCTACCCGATCGCCATAACATTCACCATGTTATTTTTTTAAAAGAAACATGGAGTTATAAAATCAGATTTTTCTACTTATCTTTGTCAAAACGATCGTCTCGGGATCGAGCGTCTTCATCATCACGATGCTCAACGTGGAAACGGCCCTCGTCTTTACGTTGGAACTCGCCGTCAAAGGTGTTGCCACCCGCAGTGGGTCCGTTACTGCCCGCACGATAAATGTTTAAATGCGGCATCAGTTTCAGGGTCAGCGATTTTTGAATCGGTGGCAGCAGCAGCAATAAGCCGAGGAAGTCGGTAAAGAAACCTGGAACCAACAGCAGGAAACCCGCCAGCACCAGAGAAACACTTTTTACCATTTCCGCCGCTGGGCTTTCGCCAGCAGCCAGTTTCTGCTGCATCTGCATAAAGGTTTTTATACCTTGATTACGCACCAGAGACACACCGACGCAAGAAGTGAAGATCACCAGCAATAGAGTAACCAATACGCCTAACGCGGCTGCAACCTTGATAAATAGCGATATTTCTATGTAAGCCAATAAAAATATCAACACAAACGGTAACCAACGCACCGTATTCTCCTTATTCAGTTCATGCCGCCCCTGTCAGGGCACCCGTGCCGTATTGGACAGAAACGATGAAAATGGGGCCGCGCCGCCGTGGCGCATTATGCCGACTTGATTAAGATGGTGGTGAACACCACAGTTTTCAAGCCGTCCACACTCTTTTATTAAGGTTTTAACTAACTGTGAGAGGAATCACAGATATCAAATCCTCTTTATTAATTACCACTATATAGTGATCTGCGTTCAAGGCATTTATCTATAAGCAGCATATGATCGTGGCAGCAATAAGTTGAACGGTTAATCCTTCCGCACTTGTTGCCCACGGCGACATAAATTATTCAACAAGCAAATAATTAGACAGCACAATAGAGAAGGTTCTCATGTCAAATAACATTCGTATCGAAGAAGACCTGTTAGGTACACGAGAAGTCCCCGCAGAGGCTTACTACGGTGTCCATACCCTGCGTGCGATTGAAAACTTCTACATCAGTAACAGCAAAATCAGCGACGTGCCTGAATTTGTCCGCGGTATGGTAATGGTGAAAAAAGCCGCTGCCATGGCTAACAAAGAATTACACACCATTCCACACAAAATTGCCGACATTATCATCCGGGCATGTGACGAAGTTCTGGATAAAGGCAAATGCATGGACCAATTCCCGGTTGATGTATTCCAGGGTGGTGCAGGTACTTCATTAAATATGAATACTAACGAAGTTCTGGCCAACATTGGACTGGAACTGATGGGGCATCAAAAGGGTGAATATCAATATCTGAACCCAAATGATCATTTGAACAAATGCCAGTCCACCAACGATGCCTACCCGACGGGTTTCCGCATCGCGGTTTATGCATCCATCATGAAACTGATCGATGCCATCAACGAGTTGGGTCAGGGGTTCGGCAAAAAATCCAAAGAATTCGAAACCATTCTGAAAATGGGTCGTACCCAGTTGCAGGATGCCGTGCCAATGACACTGGGCCAGGAATTCCGCGCATTCCAAGTATTGCTGAATGAAGAAACCAAAAACCTGCAACGCACCGCAGAACTGCTGCTGGAAGTGAACCTTGGTGCCACCGCTATCGGTACTGCACTGAACACTCCAGAAGGTTATTCCGAGCTGGCAGTGAAAAAACTGGCTGAAATCAGTGGGCTGCCGGTGGTACCTGCTGAAGATTTGATCGAAGCGACCTCTGATTGCGGCGCTTACGTTATGGTGCACAGTGCGCTGAAACGTCTGGCAGTCAAAATGTCAAAAATCTGCAACGACTTACGCTTGCTGTCATCCGGCCCGCGCACGGGTCTGAACGAAATCAACCTGCCAGAATTGCAAGCGGGTTCTTCTATCATGCCAGCCAAAGTGAACCCAGTGATTCCAGAAGTGGTCAATCAGGTTTGCTTTAAAGTGATCGGAAACGACACTTGCGTTACTATGGCAGCCGAAGCCGGTCAGCTCCAACTGAACGTAATGGAACCTGTTATTGGTCAAGCGATGTTTGAATCTATTCATATTCTGACTAACGCTTGCTATAACCTGCTGGAAAAATGCATTAACGGTATTACCGCAAACAAAGAAGTTTGCGAAAGCTATGTGTTCAATTCTATCGGTATTGTGACTTATCTGAACCCATTCATTGGCCACCATAATGGTGACATCGTTGGGAAGATTTGTGCTGAAACCGGTAAAAATGTGCGGGAAGTGGTTCTTGAACGCGGCCTGCTAACTGAAGCCGAGCTGGATGATATCTTCTCTGTTGAGAACCTGATGCACCCAGCCTATAAAGCAAAACGCTATACTGATGAAAATGAACAATAAAATAACCATCCGGTAGCCCTTAAAGGCACGCTAATTCCTCTGGACAGCGTGCCTTTTTACTTTCTGGCAAACACAATTTTTTTAACTTTTGATTTTCATTTCATTCAAGGAGTAAACACTATGATAGCCGTAGAATTGGTCATTGTTCTGCTGGCCATTTTTTTAGGGGCCAGGCTGGGCGGTATCGGAATAGGTTTTGCAGGGGGTATCGGTGTTTTGGTTTTAGCCATTATTGGCGTTAAACCCGGCAGCATTCCCTTCGACGTTATCTCAATCATTATGGCCGTCATTGCTGCCATCTCTGCAATGCAGGTCGCGGGCGGGATGGACTATCTGGTACAGCAAACTGAAAAATTGCTGCGCAAGAATCCAAAACACATCACCATTTTGGCTCCGCTGGTTACCTATTTCCTGACTATTTTTGCCGGTACAGGTAATATTTCACTGTCAGCACTGCCAGTAATTGCTGAAGTCGCGAAAGAACAAGGCATCAAGCCTTGTCGCCCGCTATCAACCGCAGTGGTTTCAGCGCAAATCGCCATTACTGCCTCGCCGATCTCTGCGGCAGTGGTGTACATGTCCTCCGTCATGGAAGGTCACGGCGTTAGCTATCTGCATTTGCTGATGATTGTGATTCCATCAACCCTGTGCGCCGTGTTTGTTATGTCGCTGCTGGTGTCTTGGTGCTTTAACTCCAAACTGTCCGATGACCCAATCTATCTGAAACGTCTGGAAGAAGGTTTGGTGACACTGCGTGGCGATCAAGTCAAAGTGATCAAACCGCGGGCAAAAACTTCGGTGCTACTGTTCTTGGTCGGCGTGCTGTGCGTAGTGGCTTATGCCATTATCAACAGTCCAAGCGTCGGTCTGGTTGCAACACCACTGATGAATACCACCAACGCAATTCTGATCATCATGCTGAGCGTTGCAACACTGACTACGCTAATTTGTTCCGTGGATACCGACTCCATCCTCAACTCCAGTACCTTTAAAGCGGGCATGAGCGCTTGTATTTGTATTCTGGGTGTAGCATGGCTGGGCGATACCTTCGTGCAACACAATTTGGTGTGGATAAAAGAAACCGCAGGTGGCCTGATTCAGGCTCACTCATGGTTGCTGGCAGTGATTTTCTTCTTCTGCTCTGCACTGCTGTATTCTCAGGCAGCAACCGCCAAGGCACTGATGCCGATGGCAATGGCCTTAAACGTCACACCATTGGCGGCTATCGCATCCTTTGCAGCAGTTTCTGGTCTGTTTATCTTGCCAACCTACCCAACACTGGTTGCGGCGGTACAGATGGACGATACAGGTACCACACGAATCGGTCGTTTTGTGTTTAACCATCCGTTCTTTATTCCCGGCACCATCGGGGTCGCTCTGGCCGTCGTATTCGGCTTTGTCATGGGCGGTTTGGTTCTCTAACATTTTCCAGGGGCGCACACTGCGCCCCTTCAATTATCCCCCATTGTTCTGCCTATTAAATCGCCTCGTTGTATAAATCATCTTCTGACCAACCACCCATTCGGGGTATAGTGCATCACTATCAGCTTTTCCTAACGAGGTAAAAATGCCTGATTCTGATGTCATCGTGGTGCTCTGTACTGCGCCGGACGAAGCCAGTGCCCAAGATCTGGCCACTCGAGTTCTTGGCGAAAAACTGGCTGCCTGCGTCACTCTGTTACCCGGTGCCACTTCTCTTTATTATTGGGAAGGACGGCTCGAGCAAGAGTATGAAGTGCAAATGCTATTCAAAAGCAATAGCACCCATCAGCAGGCATTACTCACCTATATTAAACAACATCACCCTTACCAAACGCCAGAGTTGCTGGTATTGCCGGTCAAGGATGGAGATAAAGATTACCTGTCATGGCTCAACGCGTCTTTACACTGATACTGCTGCTATGCAGCGCTCTACTGGCACCACAAAGTGTGCAAGCCTCTCTTTTTGGCCAGCAAAGTAGCCAAAGCAGATTCTTACCGGTCGATCAGGCTTTTGCCTTTGATTTCAGGCAACAAGGTGACCAACTCAATCTAAGCTGGCAGATTCATCCCGGCTATTACCTTTATCGTCAGCAAATAAAAATAGTGCCACAACAGGCCACCCTCGGAGCAATCAACATCCCCGAAGGCGTTGCTCATCAAGATGAATTCTATGGCGAAGTCGCCATCTTTAAACACAGGTTGACGCTACAAGTTCCCATTACACAAGCAGGGAAAGATGCCAACGTCAGCGTGACTTACCAAGGTTGTGCCGATGCGGGTTTCTGCTACCCGCCGGAAACCCGCATTGTCCCGCTAAGTGCGATTGTCGCCAGCCAAGTAGTGGTACCGATAACACCACCAGCCCAGCCCAAATCTACGCAGCCAGAGCCAGCCTCGTTGCCATTTTCCCCGCTTTGGGCGCTACTGATTGGTATAGGTATCGCCTTTACACCCTGTGTTTTACCGATGTATCCGCTGATTTCAGCCATCATTCTCGGGCGGGAAAAACCTCATAGCCAGCGGCGTATTTTTGTTTTAGCCGTGGTTTACGTACAAGGCATGGCATTAACCTATACCTTACTAGGATTAGTCGTCGCCGCCGCTGGATTACAGTTTCAGGCCGCACTACAACACCCATACGTACTGATCGGTTTATCCGCATTATTTGTGCTGCTTGCATTGTCGATGTTCGGCCTATACTCCCTACAATTACCCTCTTCCTTGCAAACCCGCTTGGTACAGTGGAGTAATCATCAGCGCGGAGGTTCCCTCGCGGGAGTGTTCGCGATGGGTGCACTGGCTGGGCTGATTTGTTCTCCCTGCACTACTGCGCCGCTCAGTGCCATTCTGCTATATATCGCCCAAAGCGGTAACATGCTGGCTGGTGGTGGTACCCTGTATTTATACGCGCTGGGGATGGGTATTCCGCTGGTCGCGGTAACAATGTTTGGTAACCGCTTACTGCCACGCAGTGGACCGTGGATGCAATACGTTAAAGAAGCCTTCGGGTTTGTGATTCTGGCACTGCCGGTATTCCTATTGGAACGTATTATTGGTGACCTGTGGGGCATGCGACTGTGGAGTCTATTGGCGGTTGCGTTCTTCGGTTGGGCCTTTATTGTCAGCCTAAAAGCCCATCAAGGCTGGATCAGAGTACTGCAAATAACCCTGCTAGCCGGGTTATTGATCGCCGCCCGACCATTACAAGATTGGGTATTCGGCCATCACACCGCACAGCCAAGCGAAATCAATCACCTCAATTTCCAGCGGGTCAGTAATCTGCCGGAGCTTCAGGATGCATTGGCGAAAGCCCAAGGCAAACCGGTCATGTTGGACTTGTACGCCGATTGGTGTATCGCCTGTAAAGAGTTCGAAAAATACACTTTCAGTGATAAACGGGTACAAGCACAACTCGCCAATACCCTGTTACTACAGGCTGATGTGACTGCCAATAACGACGAACAGGCCGCCATGCTGAAAGCGCTCAATGTATTAGGATTACCCACTATTCTGTTTTTCGATGCACTGGGAAATGAAGTGACGCCTGCGCGCGTAACCGGCTTTATGGATGCCAATGCGTTTTTACAGCATTTGCAGAATAGTCATCGGTAATCCACACTGGCAAAACACCGATGTGGGAGGAGAAGCAACGTGCAACGTGAAGAAGTCTTGAGCTGCGCCCTTAATCTTTTAGAACAACGGGGCCTCGCAACCACCAGTCTGGACATGCTGGCAGAAAAATTATCCTTGCCCGTCAGCGATCTCCAACGCTTTTGGCCCGATCGTGAAGCGCTGTTGTATGATTGTCTGCGCTATCACGGCCAACAAATTGATACCTGGCGTCGGCAACTACAGTTGGACGAAAATCTCACGCCACAACAAAAACTGCTGGCGCGATATCAGACGTTAGAGGAACAGGTAAAACAGCAGCGTTATCCCGGCTGTCTGTTTATCGCCGCCTGTAGTTTCTTTCCCGAGGCCGACCACCCTATTCACCAGCTTGCAGAGCAGCAAAAACAGGCTTCGCTGGACTATTCTCTGGCGCTACTGCATGAGATTGAAGCGGATGATGCTGAAATGGTAGCACAGCAAATGGAGCTGATTTTGGAAGGTTGCCTAAGCAAATTATTGATTAAGCGTCAGCCTCAGGATGTGGCAGTAGCCAAGCGCCTGGCTGAAGATGTATTAGCCGTCGCCCAATGCCGAAAAAATGGTGCGCTTAGCTGAATGAATCTGTCATTTATTTGATGGGGAAATGGTAAACTTGGCAAGATTTGCCTGAAAAGACAGCGATCGGAATGGTTTTAGGTGTTTTTTGCCATAAACTCGTTGACGATCAGCGGCCAATACGGTTTAATGCGCTCCGTTGCCCGGATAGCTCAGTCGGTAGAGCAGGGGATTGAAAATCCCCGTGTCCTTGGTTCGATTCCGAGTCCGGGCACCACTTTCACTTCTCCCCACGTCTTCTGAATTCAAGTAAACTCCTTTATAATCACTATCATACTCAACATTAATCCATTTTAAGTTCCACTGAGGTCAACCTACATCAACACCAATCAAGTGATGTTTGGGGGCTTAACTGGGGGCTTATCTTGTTCAATGTGATTTAGGGGCCCCCAAATGCCACTCAATGCCAGACAAGTCGAGACTGCAAAGCCGAAAGAGAAAGATTACAAACTCACTGATGAGCGTGGCCTTTTTCTACTGGTCACCACCAACGGCCGTAAATATTGGCGCATGAAATACCGCGTATCAGGCAAAGAGAAAAAACTCTCTATTGGTGTCTACCCTGATATCTCATTAGCCGAGGCCAGGCTAAAGCGTGAAGAAGCACGAAAACTCCTCGCCGAGGGTCATGACCCCAGCGAGCAGAAACAGCGCGAGAAGCAAACCAAAAAATTCACAGTAGAAAATACCTTCCATACCCTCGCTACTGAATGGCATACCTACAAATGTACGTCATGGTCTGCAAGCTATGCAGAAAGCGTCCTGGAGGCCCTTGAGAAGGATATCTTCCCACATGTAGGGAAACGCCCTGTCACAGAGATCCTCCCGCTGGAGATGCTTCAGGTGCTACGCCTGATAGAAAAGCGCGGAGCTCTGGAGAAAATGCGTAAAGTGCGGCAATTCTGTAATCAGATTTTCCGTTACGCTATTGCCACTGGCCGGGCAACGGTGAACCCTGTGGCAGAATTGGCCGGAGCCTTGAGTCCCCCCAAAACAGAGCACTTCCCTCATCTAATCGCCAGAGAGCTTCCTGAGTTCCTTCAGAAGTTGGCTGAATATCACGGTAGTTCCCTCACCCGCCTCGCCACTCGACTGCTTTTATTGACCGGTGTTCGCACTGTCGAATTGCGTGCTGCAGAATGGCAAGAGTTTGATTTCGACAACGCTCTGTGGACAGTACCGGAAAGTCGCATGAAAATGCGGCGTAAACATGTCGTTCCCCTGACCCGGCAAGTCGTAGCCATCCTGCGAGAACTTCAGAACGTGACTGGAAGCTATCGGCTGGTTTTTCCAGGACGCAACGACGTCAATAAGCCCATGAGCGAAGCCAGCATCAATATGGTGCTAAAACGTATTGGTTATGATGGTAAAGCGACAGGACATGGTTTTCGTCACACCATGAGTACCATTTTGCATGAACAGAGCTATAACTCAGCCTGGATTGAACTCCAGCTCGCACATGCGGATAAAAACAGTATCCGGGGAACCTATAACCATGCTTTGTATCTGGAGCAACGGCGAGAAATGATGCAGTGGTATGCTGATTATATCGACTATCTGGAGCATGGGGGAGTTATGTCAAAACCATCCGCTGAGCAGTAACCTGTCTCACAAATCCAACAACGTCAGTAATGATACTGGTGTTGTTGGTTTCTGCTGCTTATTTTTTACCATAAACGTCGCTCAGTGAGTAAAACTCCATCAACCAAGCGTTACGTTTGATGGACTATGAGATCAACAAGGATGTGTACAGGTACGGTTTCAGAACCATGGCACACAGCGCGTTGATTGAGTCGGGATTGTGGTCTAGGGATGCAGTGGAGCGCCAAATGAGCCATCAGGAACGTAATGGTGTCCGTGCGGCATACATCCATAAGGCAGAACATTTGGATGAGCGCAGGCTAATGCTGCAATGGTGGGCGGATTTTCTGGATGCGAATCGGGAGAAGGGGGTTAGTCCGTTTGATTTTGGTAAATTGAAAGCGGTATGACGCAATAGTAAAAACAAGGCATTTACCTCTTATGCCTTGTTTTTTCAACGCGGGCTATTCCTCGTAATACAGTTAACTGCCAATTCATCTCCAGGAAGGAAGCACAAGTAGGTAAAGGTGTAGTAGCGTGACAAACCATTTATTCCTGGATGCTTAGTTTCCGTCAGATCAATTTACACCAAGCGCTTTATAGACTGCATCAACAGGATCAGAGTAAAAACTTACTTGAAACTTGGTAAATAGCTCGGTTGGTACTGTTGGAATATCCATAGCTGATGCCATTGGTAGCAACACTCGTTTGGCTCCGCTGTCGAATGCCACCTGCAGACATGCAGCTAGATCTTGTACTGGCTTAATCACCCCACCCAGAGTCATACTACCCAGGACAACCATCTGTTCCTGTACGGGCTTTGCCAGCAACATAGAGCAGAAGGCAATCAACGATGCAAGACTGGTTGTTGTACTTGGGCCTGTATTGTGTAGTTCTACCACATGAAGATGATATTCATGTTCAGAGAATTTCGCTGCAGCGCTAATTCGGCTCAAGTTTCCTTTAAAATAGTCGAAACCAACACGAACAGCTTCCTTCGCCGCAGTATTTGATCCCAAACCTGAAACAGCATGTTTGCCATTACCGGCCATCATCTGGGTTTCAAACCGGTAGAGGCCAGTCATTCCTGAATCTGCTTGGGTTACCAAATGCACTACTCCAGGTTTGGGCGTCCCCACAGGTATCAGTTCACTTCCACCTTGTTCTAGCACACTGACGAAAAACTCTTCCAGGCTTTCGTTATCGATATAACTAAAGTTCACATCAAAGAACTCAAGACCACCGAGTTTTTTCAGTTGTTCTTTCACGCGGCGACGTACTTCCATCGCATAGCTCAGGCAAGCACGTACATCTTCTTTATCGTAGGCCCCATCGGGATGCATTAGCTTTAACAGGCCAGATACAGTGCGGCGTACAGCAATCACATCACGCTGGTTGAGGTTGTCTCCCAGCTTGAAGAATTTATCAATCGCGTCTGAGAAGCTACGCTTACGCATTTCACGCATGTACTCGGCAAGATAATCAGTGATCAAACCGTAGCGGTTGGTGAAAAATTCCGGGCGCATTTTGGGAATTTCCCAGCCGGGAATATAGGCGTGGAAGCGATCAAAAAATGCAGTATCGATCATCGCATCCGGGAACGGCGCGAGCAAATGGCTAGTTTTCACAAGCGTATCCACGCTCTGATTGATGTTGCCGACAAATACCATGGAGGCTTTTCCTTCAATGGAGTCACGTCCGCGAGAGAATGAGCCTGACGCCATGTAATCCTTCATGATTTGCACGCCGTCTTTGTCTTTGAAAGTAATTCCCGCCACTTCATCAAATGCCACCACGTCCCACATGCCGACTAAACCAATCTGGCGGCTGGCCATGTTGTAGAACAGGTTAGCCACGGTGGTTTGCCCACCGGATACCAACAGCGAATTAGGTGAACACTCTTTATAAACATGACTTTTACCGGTACCTCGTGGCCCCAGCTCACAGACGTTATAATTGTTTTCCACGAATGGGATCATGCGAGCAATTAAGTGCCATTTGGTACGTTGCTCAATATTGGCTGGCTCCATTCCCACAGAACGCAGTAGCAAATCAATCCACTGGTCACGGCTAAACTGTTTACGAGCCTCAAACACCTCGTCCATATCCATATTCGGCATCTGGATAGGTTTCAGCGTCATCAACGAGAAAGGAGACGTTCTCTGTCCTTCCTCATAGAAATAGTTCACGGTGATCATGCACCAGATACCGCCCATCAGTAGCTTCTCGTTATCTTTAACCATCTGAGATGGCACCAAGGCATCCTTAATGCCCAAGTTAGATAGCTGAGCTTCGTAAACGTCTTTCTTTTGATTTAGCTTTACGGTGACTTTGTCGATGATTTTGTACGAACCACGTTCACGGATCAGAGATTTTATTTTTTCCGCTTCATCGGGACGAACGTAGTTATCAGATAGAATGCGTTTAACGGACTGTAAGCCCTGCTCAATTACTTCATCATCATCCGACGCACAATACATCCCGAGCAAATACTCCAGCACATAGACCGGAACATTCGCCCCTTCTTTAAGTTGTTTAGTCAGGTCTTTACGCACCACGCGACCACGAAAGTGCTGATTCAATAATGAATCCAGGTCCTGAGCCAATGCAGAGGCCATTTCCATGTTGTTAGCCGAGTTATCCTGCTGTTGCATAACGCCTCACTTAAAAGAAGTCATCCTGGAAGGCCAGATCGATCGTAATCGGGTAGCGGCCATACTCGGTTGCGCTGTCCGCATTCTCCAGAATGAGAACATACTTGTTTTTACGATTGAATGCCGTACCCATGAGTTTCATGGTCACATCGCGGGTGCGTTTACCCATATCGTCATTGTCGCTGTCGAAGCAGACCGTTTCGGTGCCTGATACAACCTGATTATTTTCATCAATAATATAGATATTCAAGTTACGCGGTTCGTTGTACTCATCCACCGCCGTAGTCTGGATGAAGCCGATTTTATCAATACTGTTAACCAGTTTTATTACGTGGTCCCGTGCAACAACTGACACTGGTTGGCGCTGTGGCTGTTTCTCTGCTGCTTTTTTCTCAAGCGCGCGAATCTTCAAGACGGGAACACACACTTCCTGCAACATGGCACCGCCATGAACGAAACGCGCTCCACCTACAAAGTGGAAACGCTGTACGCCTTTTGGCAACAGGAATTCACTTTCATCGCTTGCGCCTGCGGTATCTGCCAGTTTGCCGTGCCAGCAAAATTCACTTTCAGGCAGCTGATGCCCAATAATGAATCGCTTATTCGCTTCAATCGTATTTACTGCTTTACTCTCCAGCTTCGTTTTATCTTGCTCCACCAGCGCCTGTTGTTGGAACAGGAACCCATGATCGGCAGTGACAAAAATTCGGCTGGCATTAAATCGGTTACGTAAACGTGAGACCAGATCTTTTAGCTCAGTGATGGCACTTCGGCAGGCCTCAAATGTTTTATCTTCTGTTGCAGCCTTATCACCAATGGCATCAATAGTGTCGTGCCAGATGTACACCACGGAGGCGTTGCGGATTTGATCGTTCACTTCCTGGTTGTTGGCGTTCTGCAAGTCCTTCGCTTTAAGTGCAACACCATTTACCTTTGTCAGGATAGCGGCGCGTTTTTCAAACCCCGAGGTAGACATCCCATCGGCATACACTACGCCGGAATTGTCAGGCTGATAACTCAACGACTCATGAGGTAACAATGCCGCCATACCTAGCTGTGTGTAGCTTGGCAACACTCCCGTCTGAGAGCGCAGTTCGGCACTGAAGTGCTTCTCATGATTGATGTGTCGACCCAGTTCTTCTGCTACCTCGTAGCGCAACGCATCTGAAATCACGACAAAAACACGTTTCACCTGCGAAGTGTCAAATTGCCGTTTCACATTCTCTTTATAGAAATTACGCTGCAATGGCACGCCGCTAATTTGCCAGGTCTGCATGCAATTTTCTGCTTCCAGCAGTTTGTTCCAGCCACGGCTCAGCTCTGCCAGGTACCAGTTGCTGTACAGCTCTTCAATGAATTTATCAAGCTCATGGAGGATCATCGCTCCTTTGCTATGCACCGGTGCAGCATATTCATTGAACAGGCGGTAGGTCTGATCGAAGCGATAAATTTCGTCGCAGTAGGCTTTCCAGAACGCACCCGTATCGGGGAAATTAAACCCGTCGGTGTAACGGTTACGCAAATTCAGCAAACGCTCGGCCTGGCGGATAGCATTCCAGATTGATAGATACACTGGCTGTGTCTGGCTCCAGTATTTCGCGCTGCGCTCTGATACCAGTGCTTTAAACGCGTCCCTGTCCAGGGTCGTGCTTTCTTCCTGTAGTTGAGTTACCAGGCCACGGATAATCAATTGCTCGATAGCTTCGAAAGTGTCACATTTTGCCAGCGCATACGGCGAGCTGTAGTTGTAATGCTCTTTCGGCTGCAGTGTCTGCTGGAGATCGGCTGCACAATAATCATATTCCGCTTTATAGCGACGATCGTTTCGCCACGCCCCCATAAAGGCCAGGGCAGAAGCACGACCTGCGGCAGTAGTCAGCACATTTTTACTTAACCACTCACGATGAGCATCATCACCTTGTGCCCAAAGATCGGTACAGAACAGTTTCAGCAGTAGGTTTTCAAGCGTTGGTGCTTCTGCCTGGTAGCCCAGTTCAAGACTAAGGACTTCCCAGAGGAACTTATCCAGCCCCAGCTTTTTCAGCACGGCAAAAGTATTTTCCAGAGCACTATCGTCCTGCTGGCTTGTGGCAACGAACTGTTGGATCAGAGCAAACAGGATCTCTTTGGTTTCAAAGGTGCTGGCTCCGGCAACTACTGCCAGCATCTTCTTATCGAGGGATTTTTCTGTTTCGCGTTCGGTGACCCAGCCTTTAAGTAACTGGGTGCGTTTGACGGTAAAGAAGGCTTTGCGAAGCTGAATATGTTCACGCAACCCTAGCTGTGGGATGCCCAGTGAGTTCA
This sequence comes from Yersinia ruckeri ATCC 29473, assembly GCF_000754815.1. Taxonomy (GTDB): domain Bacteria; phylum Pseudomonadota; class Gammaproteobacteria; order Enterobacterales; family Enterobacteriaceae; genus Yersinia; species Yersinia ruckeri. The sequence continues at coordinate 1,038,881 of NZ_KN150747.1, read as the reverse complement.
GTGTGATCGCGGCATAGTCAGCATGGAATTCTGTGCTATAGAGGCGGATATCCAGTAGCCAGTCCTGTTCGCGGGCGGGGACTTCGCTGGTGAAATAAAGTAGAAATTTCTGTGCTGGCTCGTCGATTTCGATTCTTTTTTTTGTGGCGAGCACAGAAACGCCGCGCATATCCAGCAGCGTGACATTGTCGAGATCCAGCTCAATGAGCGAATCGATGAAGCGTAGTTCCGGGTCGTGCCAGAAGACGATGCGATTGTCGGTAAACTTCTGACGAAGCCCGGATTCCAGTTCTTTAAATTGCATTATTGATTCTCAAACCATTCGACCAGTTCACGGGCGCTAGGGCAAGAAGGGTGGCGAGCCGAACTCTGAATATCAAAACCGTGATGTGTAACCATCCTTTTAGCAAATGCGGCTTTAGAACTTCCTGGCCCTCGTTTTCTTAGTTGCCGTGAGACTTCTTTTAAGCGATCCCATGGCATTTCGGCTGTAGCTTCAGGCTGCTCTTCATTAAATTCGTCTACCTTAAGCCATTTTTTCATTGCCTCTGAATCGGCAAGAAACCAGGCCTCAACCGCTTTGACTGCGATAAACGAGACATCAACATCTTGATGAGCAATTCGTGCCTGCACATCAGCAATCGAAGCGGCATCTTCCAGATCGGTGAGAATACAGAACCGTTCTGCGCCGATATTTCTGAGCCTTTCAACGAAGTTCTCAACATACTTCGGCAACAGGTTACCACCGCCTTTGGCATCAATGACGGGGGTCACCAGTTCAAAATTATTAGCACGTAAAAATGAAATGAATGCTGGCGAATTGACGATAATTGACTCGGTATCGCCTTCTACAATGAATCCTATTTTTACCATGGCAGACCACCATCGAACATGTTCATCAGCCACGCGGTATCCAATGGGATTTTCTTCTTATCAATGCCAGCTTCCAAAGCATGTTTCAGTTTGGTTTTCCCTTCTTGCTTACTCACAAACCACAATTCATCCGGTTCCAGGTTGCGAACAACAGATTCACTATGGGTGGTAATAATAATCGGATGATCCATAGTGGCGTTATCACGCATCAATTGCACAAGTTCCCCGATGGCTTTTGGGTGAATGCCTCGTTCGGGTTCTTCGATGATGGTCATCCCCGTGTGCTGAGCTCGACTCAGTATGGCCGTCATGATGCACAAGGTATAAATAGTGCCATCGGAGATCAAATGTGCTGGAAAACGCGCTTTAGTTCCGTGTTCTTTGAAAGTCAGTACTGTTGAACCATCCAATTTTTGTTTTTCGGTCGATACATTTTCCATACCTGGAACAATGAGTTCCATCCACTCCAGTATTTGCTCTTTAAAGTCGCTATTCGATTCGAGAGCAGAGAGCACAGAGGCAATGTTACGGCCATGACTGTCCAGAAATGTCGCGTCGGTTTTGGCGCTATCGGGCTCTTTAGCTCGTAGCGGATCGATGCGAAAAACAACAATATTGGTTAAAAAAGCATACAATTCACTTTTGCCCAGCAACATTAGCGCTGTCATATCCGACGAATAATTAGGGATATAAGTAGCTGGTGTTTCCTCATCATCGCTTAGGCGAATCATAAGAGTATCTGGGTGCTTACGATCAATATGAATATCTCCATCAATGACCAACTTTTCAGTGATTGATGGTTTTTTATCCATGCTTTTGATCGTCAAGTCATAGGTAAATTGCTTTCCCTCCAGCTCAATCTCAAGGTGCAGCGAAGCGGTAGTCCGGTTTTCCTTACGTAGTTTGTAGCAATGAATCTGCTGAAAACCACCAAAATCGCGGATTGCCTGAGTGGCACCCGTTTTCACTACTGCACCAAAAAAAGCTAATGCATCGGTAATGTTACTTTTTCCCGCGCCGTTGGCCCCGGCAAAAGTAATGAAAGGTGGGCTTTCCGCAAGGGAAAGCTCCGCAATGCTCTTGTAACCTTTAATAATCAGGGGATGTTGATCCATTATGCCTCCTGTGGAGCGCAGCCAGTGATCGCTTTGACATCTGCCAGCAGATCGCCAAATTTGCCGTAGTTAACCTTAACGCCGTCATCCAGATCAATAGTGATACGCATATCAGCATAGTGGCGCAAGCGGTCGTCGAAGTTACGCAGCTCGTTGAATTTTTTGCTTAGACCATCAAGTTCTTTTTTCAGACGCGTAGTGATGGCTCCCGATTCGGCGCTTTTAAGCTGATCGTTAACCAGATCGATATTGCCCTGATAACGCGCCAGTAGCGGAACCACGTATTCAGTACGCATACGTGACAGCGTGGCATCATTATAACGGTGCAGATAGACCAGACATTCGAAGGCTTTCTCTTTACCGGAGCTGAATAACCAGTAGATTGGGCGATTTTTGTACATTTTCTTATGATCTTTCCAGAACTGCGTGGAAAGATAGCGGCGAATGGTATCGATTGAAGATTCGCCTTTTTTCGGCTTAATAGCGTACAAACAGAGGCTGTCGGCGATAAAGTCGAGGTTTTCCTGCAGATGTTCTTCACCCCAGACTGTGCGGACAAATTCTTTAACGCGAGCGGTGACATCGTCGTCGAACCAGTCGGAATCCATTAGCGGCAAAATGCCATCCTGGTCGGCAGGGAAGGTTTTGTATGCGCCTTCGGCGACTAGCTCAGCAAAACCTTTGTTGCCTTCGTGGGCGTAGATCAGACCTTCACGATCGAGGGAGTAGCGGCCCATCATGCAGCCCAAAATATAATTCAGTAATTCAAATATAATTGTTGTTTTATTTTTATTGATTCTGTCCAATTCACTATCATTTGAATATGAGTAAAATGGGTTACAAGTCAACGATATATCGGATTTTGTTTTTTTATGATATATAATATTTTCTAAGTCAAGATGCTTGATGAAAAGCTCATCATTCTGCTGATGAAGTTCTAAGATGTTATCAACAGTTAAATCTACATATGATAAATATTTATCATATGCCTCACTTAGTGAATTGCATTTGAATTTAAGCAATTTATCTTCTTTAAAATCCCAAGACATCTCATATGAGTCCCAGTCCTCCTTAAATGCAGATACTAATTTTAGTGCAATGTATTCAGACTCATTAATGAGCGGGGCTGGTAAGTTGGCTACATTCCCAGGCTGTAAATTTAATGTCGGATTGATTATGTTGTTGAAAACAGAACACACTCCTGAACAAAGAAATGCCAACAACTTAAAGGTTTGCTTTTCATCTTTTATCGCACACAGACCTGAGGCATCATCAAACAAAAAGCCTTGAGGGGCATACCGAAAGTGAGGTGTGCTAGATGTTATCTTTGAAAAAACAATTGCCGGCTTGAAAATATATTCAAGATTGTGATTTGTTGAACCAACTTTATATCCATTTCCTTGCATATTGAAAAGTTCACGGCCATCATTTTCCCAATTCACAACCCATTCATGGTTTCCGAACCATAACCGATACTCACCTCCTTTTTGATAAGGAAACCATTTTTTTTCTGAATGAATAGCCTCTTCTCGGTTTTTAATATTAATACCCAATTTCCCAAAACATACTTCAACCCAAGAGCGAATAAATCGCGGATTATCAGCTGTTACCATTCCTTTACGAGGTTCTGCAATCGAATTTAGCTTTGGTGAGTTCTCAAATGCATGCAATAAGTTTTCTTTTATCCAATAAGCAATCGATGCTCCTGGGATTTTTTTGAAATTGTTTTGAACGATGCTATCAAAGCGATGTTTACGCTCAAGTAACATAGCTTGCTTATTCTCTTCATTACCATCTATCAAGCGGAAAAATACAGGCTGATAATATGCTACATGGTTGTTATTAATCACCCATGCAGTAGTCTGAACTACCTCTCCCGAGATCTGCCCAAATGCACGCGGACCAAGATGTGCCATGGTGACAAACGTTTTATTATCCAGTAACCAGCTGCGTAGTGCTTCATAGCTAGACAGGAACATCCACGATTGCATATTCACCTGCGCATTGAAACCATTCTCCTTAAGCAGAGAAAACGCATGTTGCATAAACATCGCAAACAAATCCGACTTACTGTCGGGGAATTGTTTTTTAGCGAACTCTTTCAATTCACCATTCATTCCTTTTCCACCCATATACGGCGGGTTCGCAACAACTGCATCATATTTCTGCGCCAGAATCCACGCCTGCTGGATATAGGGGATTAGCTCCATCGCAGCCTCTTTTTGCTGAATATCCCCCTCAACAGCCAGACGATACAACCCGTCCAGGAACGCTTTTAACGCAGCTTCATCTTCCTGCGGCACCTGAATCAACGACCCCAGCGTTTTTGCACTGGTAAACAACGCCAACGTACGCATCAGCAGCTTATATTCCGCGCTGTCGGTATTGGCCAGTGCTGGCCCTTCAGGGAACATCTGGCCCGTGGTGCCGCGCTGTACTTGCTGATGGAAATTCAGCTTGGCCCACAGTTCAACGATATCCAGCTTACTTTCCTGCAGGGAAACAATATTCAGGCGAACGCCACGGTTTGGGCTCAGAATACGGCGGTCATCCTGACGCGCCAGCATCAGCATCGCAAAGCCGGAGAGTTGTGCGGCGCGGTCATCGATATCTAAGCCAAAGATATTGTTTTTAAGAATTAGCTGCGGAATATCGCGGGTACGGTAACCGCGCTCTTCGTAAATAGCTTTTAGCACGTTATAGGCTTCGGTCAGGATATGCCCGGAGCCACAGGCTGGGTCCAGCACCTTGATGCTTTCTGGTTCAATGCTGGATGGAGTGATTGCCGCCAACTGTGCCTGAACTTCTGGTGCCTGTTCTGCTGGCTCAATGTAGTACGGCATTTTGCCTTTCAGGCTGGAGTCCGGATAGGTTTGCAGCCACTGGCGGCCCACCGAGTTCTGCACCAGATACTGCACAATCCAGTTCGGGGTAAACAGCTGGGTGGCGGCGGGAATATCTTCGCTCTTCACTACCTTGCCGATCACGTCGTCTTTCTTCTCTGAGATGTAGAACTGATACAGCCAGCCGATCACTTCGACTTGAGCCCAGTCTTCTTCAGGAATGGTGTCTACAAGCCCACGCAAAATGGAGTCGGTTCGGGTCAGGTTATCCGGCAGCACTAGTTCGATATCATCGTTGACGGCTTCGAACAGGAAAGGCATAGCGCCCTGAAGGGTATGGCATTGCGCAAGCAGCAATTCACGATACAGCTCTTCGTCACGATCGCCAGCAAGCTTCATTTCCACCAGGCGCGATTTGTCCAGCCCCAGAGCATCCGCCACTTCCGGCACATGATCCAGCACCTCAAAACCGCCTTCCAGTGTCGGATTTTTATGAGACAGCATACGGAAGCCGTGATCCAAATAACCATGCAACTCCATATAACGGATGGCGCAGAAGCGGTTAAACCAGGTGTAAGCGATGTGCTCTACCAGAACTTCGTAGCCCTGATTTTCTGCACGTTTAACCAGACGTTCACGACGCGCAGTTAGTGATTTTTCCAGCGTGAACTGACCGTATCGCACGCTGTCGCCAAGATCTGTCGCCTGCGAAATTTGCAGATTGCCTTTTTTATCTGCTTCAATGCCCAGAGTAGTCAATTTTTGCATAACCGCATCGCGGAATTGTTTACGTGCCACTGGGGCGTATTTTTTGATGTTTGACGTATTCATGTGAAGTCCTGAATAGGGCAGACAGCATCTGCCCTGAAAATGAGGGGATTACTGAAGCTGTACGCGTTCGCCTGCGTTAATGGCATCCATTAGCGTTTTACGCAGCTGTTCCAGCGCTTTGTCGACCTGTTCGGCGTTATCCAGCGTTGTCACACCCGCTGCTCGTTCCATCGTTTTACGTGTATTGACGTAAATGGTTTTTTTAAGCTTCGGTTTGGGTTCAGTAGGCGGCACTACGCCTCCTGATTCAGGCTCTGGTTTGATCTCTTTTTTACGCAGCTCTTCAACCCAGGCGTTCAGGCGCTCGTTCGCTTTAAGTAACAGCGCGCGTACCTCAGACTGTTCGTCCATGATTTGAGGGATTAGACCATTTTGCTCCACTTTTTTGCGCGACTGTTGCATTGGATGCAAGAGCGTATGCTGCAAATCAGGCGGAACATGCATCTCCTGCATGCTCTGCTTCAGATCTTCAATGTGGTTGATAATCTGCATAAGCGCATGGTTGCGATATTCCTCCACCAGACGCTGGTTAACAGCCTCAACGGTTTCAATCAGCGGGATAATACGATGCAGTTCACCGTAAGGTCGCGGCTTTCCGTAGATAGCCTCCAGTTCCCGAAGTGTATTTTGGGCGGTATCGTCTTTTTCCAGCGCATTACGGTTAGCTTTAAAACTGCCGTTCAACGCGGCACTCAGACGTTGCCAGGTGGCATACTGGTTCTTGTAGAAGCTGACCAGATCGTCCCAGTCTTCTGCAAAATCTTTGAGGTCGTCAGCCGCTGCGGTAACTTTTTCAATAACCGCATACTCTTCTTTCTCACTGAGAATCCCGTTCAGCAGCACCAGACCTTCTTCAATCTCTTTACGACCGGGATTTTGCCCGCTCTCGGATCTGGTTTTAAAGACAGTCAGTTCACTCTTCCAACGGCCAAACAGTTCGCGAATGTGGGACACTAGCGACTGCTCTTCACGCTCGTTGAACGGTTCCCCGGCAATGTCTGCCATCAGCTGCGCGGCTTTGGTTAACTGTGCTTCGTCATGGCGACGAATTTTAAGCAGCCGTAAATCGCTGTAGCGACGTGAATTATTAAACGCATCCCACGCTTGTTTCAGCGCGATTTCGCTACCCTGTAAGTTGAAACTGTATTTGCCGCTCCGCGCCAGGCGAGCCACCAGCAGTTTGACTTCATCTTCCGGCCAGCCAAACGGACGGCGGCCAAACGTGGTGAGGATATCCCGCAGGTAAACTGGCTTATGAGTATCAATACTCATGCTTATCCAGTTATCCACTTCACGCATCGCCTCCGGGTTAGACTCTTCCATTTCTCCTAAATCAAGCTGCGTATCGTTTTCTACCGTTAGCAGCGCATGGGTTTCACGGTTCACATCCCCGGTACTGAGACGCAACATTTTCAATTTGGAGAAACTGTTTTCGATCACGTAGCCGCAAGCAGCATCCACAATCGCCACCGGCGAGGAGGATTTTTTATCCAGCCGTTCGCCCAAGGCCCAGACATCAGACTGCGCCAAAAGGGCTTCAATCTGCGTTTTGAGTGTTTTTTCGCGCATGCCATTTTCACGGCCTTTTTCGGCCAACAGCGTTGCTTGCTCTGGGCGTTGCCCACTTTGCTTACTGAGGAAAGATTTAGTCTGTGCATACATGGTCAGGTCTTGCCAGGTACGAGCTTCATCAGGCAGATAAATCAGAATGCAGTCTTTACTGTCCGTCATCAGCAGACTGTTGGAATGTGCACTTCTATAGCTTTCGTAGTTCGAATCCAGCGGCGTAAGGATTTTAACCACCAGATCGTTGAGATTCGCACCATCCAGCGGGTGTCCGTTACAGAAACGACTGATATCAAAATCCTGCTTGTTCGCCGGATAACGGTACTTTTTGTTCTTCAGGATCTCGTCAAAAATGATAGTCGAGAGCTGTTTATTGATGGTGGTGAACTCAATGTCGATATTGCGGATTTCGTTTTCGATCTCTTTTTCTTCATTGGTGAGGAAAACGAATTTGTCATCAATACGCGAGATCAGCATCTCAGCCTGCAGACGATTAAGGCTGGCTTCAATCTGTCGACGCAGTTCCACTTTATCGGTATCAATACGATCAATGGAAAGCGTGACCAGATTATCCAGGGTACTTTTCAACACATCGACATAACGGATAAGGAACAGTGTCTTTAACAGCTTGCCGTCAAATTCCGTCAGCGATGAAGACTGGCAGGCCTGAATAATGGTGCGGCTAACTGCAGGTTCCAGGAAACTTTCAATCGCGGAATAGAAACGCCAGAACGGGACCAGGCTGTCCAGGCCATCGGCAGAGATTTGCACAGCGGCTGACTGGAAGGCATCTAGCAGAGAGCGCTCCCCCATTGCCAGCTGCTTACCCGCAGCCCCTTTGGTACGGATCGATTCAAAGACCTTTTGTAGGATCTGGTAGTGCCATGGCACAAACGGATAGTTATCAACGAATTCTTTGCTGTTTGAGTAGGCGCGCAGAGTGGCTGTGGTTGTTGTGTCGAACGCCAACTGGTTACGTAGAATGTCGCCTTTTTCCTGCCAGACGGCTTCCAGCGCCGGTTTTGCCGTATCGGTTTTCACCAACAGTCGTTTCTGGATAACTTCTGAAGTATTGGAGCTGGAGAGCTGCAAGCGAGTGGAGAAGCGTCCCTGAATTTTGGAGAAGTCCTGACCATCGCGGCTACTCATACCGCCAATCGCGGCATTGATGTCAGCCTGAGACGTCACAATCACCCATGCGCGACCACCGCAGATAACGCCCAGGTTTTCAGTGATAGTTTGCAGTTTCAGCATCATCTGGGCATCTTTGCCAATGAACTGACCAACCTCATCGACCATAAACAGAATGTTACGGTTGCCCTGGATGTCGAGCCACTCTTTGACCCACGTACAGAAGTTCTTAATATCCAGCGGGAAGTTCTTATCCAGTTGTTCGATCCACTGGCGAGAGGACTCCTCACTCTGCTTGGTAGCGATGCTTAATGCCTTCGCCATCTGATCGTTGATCATCAGATAGACATCACGTTCATCTTCCCAGTGAGAGCCTGTAATGTCGGCAAAGGCGGCTTTAAACGTATCAAACTGACCGCGTTTATCGAGCTCGCGCTCCAGGTGTGCAATGTGTGGGAAGTCCCCGCAATAACCAGCAAGCTCGTTAAACACTTTCAGGAAAACTTTGAGGATCGCATCAACGCCGTCTTCAACGTTTGCGCGAGAATCAATATTGAACAGCACCACATCGGTCGGATGTTGAACCGCTTTGCGAATATCGGCCAATAGCAGTGCATCATCAATTTTCTCTTCAAAGAAGGAGAGCGCATTACGCGTGACGCCATTGTGGCTAACTTCGCGGTTCGCCAGCAGATAGGAAAGGATCTTAATGAAGTGTGATTTACCGGACCCAAAGAAGCCGGAAACCCAAACCCCCATCTTATCGGCAAGTTGCAACCGACCGGGGCCTGTGGCGGGGGCATACACCTCGAAAAACTGGCGCAGGTGACCATCCAGCTCTCGGGTAATGACATACTCATCCAGTTCAACCCAGGCACTTTCGTCATCGGTCTGCTCGGCTTTAACCACGCCGTTAATATTACGTTTTAGCGGTTTTTCGAAAATCTGTTCAATATTCATTGCTGTCGTCTTTTAACGAGGGTTCAAAGTCGCCGCAGGACCGGTTTCGGGTACCAGTCTGAAGGCTCGGTAATAGTTACGGGAGTTAATGCCAGCTAGAGGAGACAGGTCATATCCACTGTAATTGCCTGGATAGAACATCAGAAGTGGCGTAAAACCCATGACATCCTGTAAAGCACTCATGAGCTCATGCCCGCGCACCAACGGCCAGGCGTTGCCGAGCCCAGTCAGAATGACAAATTGCTGGGCGGGAAGATCTACCGTACGGGCAATATATTCAGCGATTTTTTTCTGACTGAGTGGTGCAGCCAGATGCTTTTTCAGTGCTTCCAGCCCAAGTTCAGGTTCACGCTGGCAGATACGCTCGAATAGCTTACGTTCTTCCAGCATGTCGATGATGACCTGAAAAATATTCAACTGGGTGAATGTGTATTTTTTTTCTAGTTTCTTAAAAAGAAACGCCAGGTACTCACGTACCTGTAGCTCCTGCTGTGCCGGATAATCAAAAATCCAGAAGCCAATCTCATTGCCGGAGCCCTGGTTTTTTAAAAAACGGTCATCGCCGATACGCTCTTCTAACTGCTTTAAACGGTAATCAAGGATTGGGTCATTCATGCATTGCCCTCCAGGATTGGCAGAAGTTCGGCTTTGTTTAAACGATGCAACGCCGCAGCGACATCAGGTAACAGGAAAATAGTTTGAAGATTCCGACGGCGTGGAGTGTCCAGGTATCCGGCTTCTGCCAGGGCCTTAATCAGGTTGTTGCCCATTTTTTTGATAGATGAATCAGAGAAAGTCGTAAGTTCTGGGTGTAAACGCAGATTCTCATCCACAAATTCATTCCAGCAATTTACGCCGAGTTTTTCTTTAAACTGCTGACGTGCCGGGTTCACGACATCAGCTACAAATTCCGCGACAATCGGCGACTGAATCATCAGAGCCACTAGTAGCATTTGCAGACGTTCACTTTCACTACCATTAACTATCAGCTGCCAGCACTCGCGATCCAGCGTCATTAGTCGAAGTTTTATTGTTCTGGCGTATCGATTCGCAGTACTTATGGAGGATGCCTGAAGGATATTTTCATCGATTATTTGCTGCTGCCAGGTCATTTCGTCTGGTTCAGAAAGCAGTAACTCAGCAATAGTCCGGCTCTCTCTAACCATCAGCGGACCGCCCAGCAGATCGCCAATCCAGCGTTTATCATTTTTTATCATGGTATTTGTCATCAAAAATCCGGAATGCTGCTCGCAAAAATCAAGTAATGATTGTAGTCGGCATGCACGGGAGAAGCTATGACTATGGTCAGCATAATTAGTCACGTGCATCATTTGTGGCGTAAATTTCCATGGCATATTGCGATAGGGCTCCAACGAATACAGCACCAAAACCGGACGGCAATGTTAAACCAATGGCGCTCGGGTACGACGTCGTGTTCGCCGCCTCCCATTCGTCATAAAGTACCCCAATATTGGGGTTACAGCTTGGGGGGGATATAGTCTGCACCCGTGAAATTCTGAGATCTTATTGCAGACGGCGTCGCGCGAGTCAAGTGGCGCGGCTGTGCCAACGTTCCCCTTGATGAAAGTACAAATGCAGTGCTTGTTGGCGGCGACGGCGCAAAACATCAAGAAGATGGCGCTATTGACGCTATTGTATTGTTTATTAATGATATATTCCGTTCAAAATAGCGCAGCAGGATGCGGAAACATGTTGAGGGTGTTGCTAAAAAATCTGAGTGACTGGCCGGGGAAAAATATCGCGAACGCGACCTTCGGTCGCTAGAAAGACAGAACCCCACCCAAAAGTGGGGTTCGTCAGCAGCCTGAGCCCGTTTTAAGCAGGCTCAGGTCTCGATACCTGTGGTTGAAGCTAGTGGGTATTATCGATGAGCATCGTGAATTTCGACAGCCGGTTCGAGTTTGACGCTTATCTTAGGAAGGTTATACAAGTTTAAGGGCTGGTTTCGCAGCAGGTGAAGAATGCCCTCCACCACCGACAGCCGCAACGCCGAATAACAAACTAGATAGCTCATCCAGCGGAATATTTAGTTTTTTGGCAATCACTGGCAATGTCACACCTTCAGCCTGAAGCATTGATAAAACTCTATCAATGATCAGTGATCTTTCCCTTTCGATTCCACCTGGTTCCCCATAACGGTAACCTTTGGTAGAGGCATCTCTCATTAGACTGTTATACTGCCACTCAGATAATCCGCCCAAATTCCGCATACGAACGATAAGCGCGATAGCTGAGACGATCCAGTTCGATTTAAGCTGAATAATCTTATCTAATGTGGGAACAACCATTTTGACTGCCAGCACGTTCTCTTTTGGCATAAGGAATGCGGAAGCAAATGAATCCGCCTCTTTCTCGATGTCAGCTCCTTGCAACACACCATGCCGATGCATGACCAAATGTCCTAGTTCGTGAGCCGCATCAAAACGACTTCTCTCACCTGTTTTTTTTGTGTTCAGGAAAATATAAGGGATGCTGTCTTTCCAGAATGAAAATGCATCAATATCAGCAGTGTTCTCTGACAAGAAAAATACTTTAACGCCATTTTTTTCCAGGAGATGAACCATGTTAGGAACACTTTTCTTCCCAAGATGCCACTCTTCCCTCAGCGCCTCAGCAGCAGCCTCTGGAGTGGTGCCTCTCATGTCAGGAAGGCTGGGAACTGGCAAATTGAATCTGGCATCAAAATAGTTCGCGACAATAACCCCGAGTCCTCCAGCACCAATTGCTGCATGCTGATCGGCAGCTTTTGTTCTTCGTAGCGATCGGAATGACACCGTAGATGGATCTATATTTTCAAGATCATCACCGAAGAAAAATGACTCTGGATAACTCAATGCTTTTGAGTAAGCAATTACCGTAGCTGGAGTGGGTTCATACAGGCAATATTCTTTTTCATACTCGATGACGATACGTGAAGACAATCCTGTCGCTTCGGCAAGCTCTTTCAGCGTCAATTTTCTCCTGATTCGTGCCAGCTTAAGTCTGGAAGGATTAAACAGACGCCTGCTTTCTTTATCGTTTGTATTCATTTCATTTCAATAGAAATAGAAATAGAAACATCATCTGTGAAATCTTCTTCTGGGAAGATGTCTGCACCATCAAACGGTAGAGGACTGATAATTAACCTCTCGCTCCAGTAATTGACTTTCGCGAAACCATTCACCACCTTCATGCCTACAGGGAAAGAAATCTCACAGCGGATTTCTTGCTTGCTCGCATCATAGTAGTAAAGCACGATATATGTTTTAGTGCTGTCAGCAGAAGAAACTGGAATCAGAGCTAGGCCATCGGTTGAGTGCATAGGATGTTCTGACGGGAACATTTCAATCGTATCGGAGTTACTGCTCACGATACTCATTGTCGCTTCCCCTTTCGCATTTTTAGTCTTCGGCCATCCATCAGCTAGTCCTGTATCTTTATCCCCTGATGTGATGATCAGATTGATGCTATGCGTTGGGTTGGATACTAGCTCCATGCGATTTTGACGTACCATTGTCCATCCGCAATCTTTGGAAATCAATACGCTACGCAGCGATGCAACCAACTCACTCCAGAATCGAAAACCACCATCAATCACAGGGTGTAGTTTCGTTGTGCGACGCCTCTCGTAAAGAGTCGCGGTTAGGGCATCGATAATGTCCTGTTCATCAATTCCCATTTTCGCCAAGCAAGTCTGGGAGTCCTGCTGAGAAAAGGTCCTGCATTGTGGCACGTTCATAGATGGAACCCTTTGAGTTAATCACTTCATGATTTTTGCATAAAAATTATGGATAAATCAAGAAGTGAAATGTTTTATTCTTCCACTTCAGTGAAGATGCGCTTTGGAGCAAAAATTTACGGGGATGGTTGGCAGACATGGCTCATCCGTCCCATGAGGGCTGATATTGATGCAAGCAGTAGGCGGAAATCGTGGGGAGGTTGGTGCCGATTAATTGCTAAACAAGATGCTATTGGCGGGATTGGGCAATACGTTCATTTAACCAGCTTTCTACTTCGCTTTTTAGCCACCGAGAACTTCTCCCCATTTTAATGGGTTTGGGGAATGAGCCATCTTTTATCAGTTTGTAAAACCACTTATCAGTAAGCTGCGTGAAACCAGTGATAAATACCATATCGACAAGTTGATCGTTTAGAAGGGATGGGGTGGGGGTATTCATGATTAAATCTCCTTTAAGTGAGTAAAGGAGGAATGAACTGCCTTCAGGTGTGTGACAGCCTTCCTCAGTGGATGGAAGGCCATGTAAAAAACTAATGATGTCCTGTTTGTTTATTGTGTTGGATACCCTTCAGTACCTCTCTCTTAGCGTCTTTGTGGTTTTTTCGTGCAGTCTGTCGTGTGAGCTTGTTTTCCTGTTCTTGTTTGTCATATATGGAACTTCCCGCAGAGCGGATCCTGTTGCTGTATATTTTGGTCCTGTGCTTCGCCATGTATTCGGTGCGTTCCATGAGTTTTTTGTAGTCGTCTGTGGCTTTCAGATTGGCCCGGTTAAGGCGATAGCAGGGAGACTTACAAAAATAGACCAGACCACGATATTCCTTACCTTCCAACTTCAGCGCACTCAGCCACGCATTGATAATCAGGTCAGCCAGATTCCCCTCTTGCCAGTAGTTGCCCAACGAGTTGAAAACGTCCATATTGAACATAAGCAGTGTGTGATAATGAATCTTTTTGCCGCACTGATTATTCTCCCTCACCCAGATGTAGTGCAGCTCAGAGTAATGCACCTGTTTGCCGGGATTTTCCTTCTTTTTTCGTTTGTATCGCGCTTCAAGTCTTGATGTGATTGCTGCCATAAAGGCTTTCATCGCTTTATTGCCTTCAACGTCATAGTTATCGGGAAAGCGCAAGTCAACGCGAATAACCAGTAACCGTGGGTGCGTTATTAGAGCATTGCGCACGGTACTACCGAATCGTGCTAGATAAAGATAATTATGCGTTGCCAGATTGATCGGGTATGTTTTATTGGGTTGTTTATCCGTCATGGTTCTTACTCTTGATTTGTTATATTTACAAAAAGTCGGCGTCTCATAAAGACATCCGTAAGAGATGTACATAAATCACTTACACTTAGGGAGAGTGTCTTGCAATGCCATTTATTTACATTTGTAACTTAATACCATGCATGTATTTTAATTATTTCATAAGCCATCAAGACTTATCCTGATACATTTTGTTCCTCACACTGATAAATAACATGATGAATACATAGTATTGCAACTAATAAGTTACCTTTGCCATCATCAGAGTTGGCTATGGCTTACTCATATGAGATGTTGGGATGCTTGTGGGTTAAGCGGCGCATTAGTATTTCATAGTATTGTGATGAGGGTTTTTTAATGTTGATTTATAATTTCATTGCATTGTTTTATTAGGTTGTTTTTTTCTGTATTTGTTTTTTTATTATTAGGTTGGTGTGCTTTCTTTCATGAATATATATTATTATTGTTGTATATATATTATTGTTATATGTATTACTCTTGTTGTATATATATTATTAATAACCGACAGTACTTCATGCATCCCCTAAGAACGTCATGTCTTGCAGCACTAAGTTCTTGTGGGGCTAGCGTGTATTGTTTGCTGCTTATTTTTACTCTGAAGTTAGCTTTTCATAAGGAATAAAAAAACTACGTAAATGAACTGTGGAGTTCGACGTTTCATCAGCATGATTTTACGTGTTCGGCATGGTTAATGATGACTCCCTTCATATGCATATACGTACTGTAAATATTCAGGTTTCAGGCTATCGGAAAGGATCGGGTCTGGACTATCAACGACGATGCATGACGCCTGTGCAACAGGGCTGATGAAGTTACGAATAGGGAAAACAGTCTCGCCTCTTCTGATGGTAAGCGCAGTATTTTTTTACAGTACACGCATCATAGCCATGGTTCCCATGGCTTCCTCCTTCCCTGTAATGCTTAATATCTCTGTAATTTCCTTAAATAGAGTGTTTTTATAATATATTGATTATTATTTTTTTGTTTAAAAGTAAGGTTCTTTATAAAGATTACTTTTGATATTAATCATGATGTAAAGTAACTTACTTTGATGTTTCTCATCGACGAAAAAGGACTAGAGGGTATGGCAAGTAAGCACAAAATAACGGCGTATATCTCTGACTCGACTACTTATGAGTGGGCTAAGAATACTGCCACAGAAAGAGACCTTACAAAGTCTGGGTTTCTTGAATCACTAATCAAACAGGAAATGCAACTGGGACGGAGTAGATCGAAATTAAGACCGGCATTAACAATTTATGATACCTATCATCCACCTGTTCAAATGTTGACGTATTCAGGTAACTACATTATTGGTAGCAGTATTCCGAATTCATCTCCGGTACTGGATGTGGGGAATTTAATTGGTATGATCACGGATGGAGTGAATATGGGGATTCATAATGATTTTCATGAGAAGGCATTGGGTCACTATATTCGTCAGCCACAAGGTGTATTTGATGTTGTTTTTTTGAAGACGTTCTTTGAGGGGAGAGTTTATGAAGATCCGCATGTTAACTCAGTTAATGTTTCCTATAACGTTATATATTTGCCTCTCATTATTACTCAAGAAGTATGGGATGAATATGGTGGGTGTTGTGACTTTTTTAGTATCAGGTATTTGAGACAAACAGATATTGTAAGATCGGAGTGGAAAAGATCATTATCTGGAAAATATACCGGCATTATGCCTTTGTTTGAAAGAATGAAGTATAGCAATGATGTTGGAGGTTTCTTTATTCCTGTATATCAGACACCCAAAAAACTTGAGGACAGATTGGAGGGAACTGATTTGGGGAAAAAACGTTCATTCGGCAATAATATTTTTATGGGGGTAGGACCAACATATAAAAAAGAGCGCTTTTGTTTAAATGGGAGTGACCTACTAAGAAATTTATATTAACAGGCTGATTTCACTTGGATATATTTTGAGAAAGATATTACTCCTGTAGTAATCAATTGATTTATTATCTCAGGTGATATCAATGAATAAAGAGTTCAATGTTAACTCGTTACTAAAATCGGTACTTTCTCCTTTTCCTGCTGATACAGCCCACTGTATCAGCCATCATCTCTCCCGTACCATTCTCAAACATGTACATCAGTGCATTCATTACGAACCCACTATTGGGGTTATGGGAAAGACCGGTGTGGGTAAATCAAGCCTCTGCAATACCTTATTCAATCCGCCCCCCGCCAAGGTCAGCGCCATTAAAGGATGTACCCGCCGTGTACAAACGTATCAATGGGCTCTTGCGCCGCATGCGTTGCTCATCGTGGACTTTCCGGGAATAGGTGAAACGCCCGAACTTGACCGCATCTATACGCGGTTATATCAACACTGGCTGGGTCAACTGGACCTGATTATCTGGGTGCTTAAAGCTGATGACCGGGCATGGAACGATGACATTCGTTGCTATCGGCAATTGATTTCGCAGGGAGCAGACCCCGTGCGCTTTCTTTTCGTCCTCAATCAGGCTGATAAAATTGAACCCTGCCGGGAGTGGGACCTCGTCACTCACCAACCTTCTTTACGTCAGCAACAGCACTTGCAGGTAAAAATAGCGCAGGTCAATACGCTGTTTTCACCCCGACATCCTGTTCTGGCAGTATCAGCATCGGAGGGGTTCAATATGCTTCTCTGGGCCGAAACCTTCATTCGTGCTTTGCCGGATAACGCCAGCAGTGCAGTCACACGCCAACTGGAGTCGGGTTATCGTACGGAGAACGTGATCAACACGGCGCGCGACAACTTTGCCCGTGGCGTGGGCGATATTTTCGATGATGCGCTCTCTGCAATGCAAACCACCGGTGCGCTGGTGCATCAGCTTAAACGGCTTCGCCACCGACTGCTTTCGGTTGTTCACGCTGTCTGGCATTTCCTGTTCTGATTTCTCACGGCCAACGGTTTATTCGTTCGATCTGTTTCGCCGATCGAACACCTATTTATGATAGCTATAGACTATCAATAATTGATTTTATCATCAATAAACCAATAGGTTTCAACGATCGGTTTTGGCTTATTGATCTTAATTAACGATTATCTCTCTTTCCCACATCTCGCTACGATCCCCTTTCCAGAACGGTCGTCACCCCTTAATTTCTGTCTACTTATTAATGAATACAGGAGTATTCCCATGATGCAACGCAGTTTCCCTTATCCGGCCTTTGTGCTGCACAATACGAGGTCCCCATGCTAAAACCTTATCCTCTGTCCAAGCAGGACGGCTATGCCTGGGCTCTGGCCATTGTTCCTCCACTACTCTGGGCCCCCTTATCCATTTTCTTTTCTAAAGAGATTGCCCTTGGCTTTTATCTGGTTCTCTCCCTGGTTTGGACCCTTCTTGACCGGTTAAGCCTGATGAAGCAAGAAAAAGTACCGCCTTCGTTTTGGTATTTTCTGCTACCCATAGTTTATCTGCGGCAACGTGACGAACGTCAGGGGAAACCCTGGCGTTTGTTGCAGGTGTGGCTGATGTGTACTGTTTTGTCGGCGATAGCCGGTGAGCAATTCAAAAAGCAGTCGCGCACCGAAAGACTTGCACGGAGTGCTTGTTCTACTGTTACCCAGCTCATGAAACAGGAAGGTATTGATGAACGCTGTATTCGCGTGACGGACTTAAAGGAAGAGGTCAGCGGGCGTTTTTATCAGGCACAGGCCCTGATGAACACCGGTAATAAAGAGCCGATGACGATTGAAGTCAGGGGTAGGGATATTTATGTCGTTTTACCTGAGTGGGAGGAATGAAAATGAAAGGTCAATTTAAAAGTCTCGTCCGCGTTTTTCTCTTAAGCACTGGGCTGTTGTTGTCATGTGTACATGCAGTACAGGCTGACAATTCGCGCTGTGCAAAACCTGTTTTTTATGCCAAAACGCTCAACCATAACAAAGAAGTCACCATCTGCATGGATACCCCTTACGTGTCTTATTCTTTTGGTAAGACCGGCACCCCACATAAAGAGATGGATATCACTGTTCCGGCAGCCAACACCACTTACGCATACCAGAATAATCAGGTTATCAGCATTCAGGAGTTCACTGTCAGAAAGGGTGATACCCGCTATCAGGTCTCCGCCGGAACAAACGATGACGGTGAGCCCGTCGCGTCACTCTACGTTTATAAAGGCGCGCCGGACACCGGAAAACTGCTGGCAGAGATAAAACTCGATACCCATACGGTGGTGAATAACATTAGCCACGCACTGGCAGATGACGGTATTGCTGAATCAGGTAGCCTTTAATTGCCCACAAAAGGAGTGAGCAAGTGAACGATAACTTTCTGATTGTGCAGGGCGTTCCACAGGCATCGCAAAATGGCCTGTTTCTTCCCGTCACTGTCACACCGTGGTTGAATTTTGTTACACAAACCAGAGCGATACCATGAATATCATCAATATCCTGAATTCAAGAAAAGTCAAAGTGGCCCTGGCCGTGATGATAACACTCATGCTGTTAGTGACAGTCGCCGTCTCCGAGCACGGGATCAGCATCCTGTCTCTTATCACCGCAGTTTTCTGGGGCATTGTCAGTTGGCTTATTCTCAGTTTGGTTTTTCGCATCCTCTCTCATTATCTCGTCACTCAGTCGAAGGGGACCGTCACGAGGAAATCTGGGCGAGGTTCGACTGACGCTCATCAGGAGGACTAAAATGATACTTGTCCTTTTACTTTGGATTATGGCTTCGGCTTTCATTGGGTGGTGCGCCAGCTCAAATGGACGGTCATTCTGGCTGTGGTTTATGGTGTCATTGTTACTCGACCCGTTATTCGGAGCAGTGCTTTATATCATGGTCGTGAAATCAAAATGACAAAAGGTAGGCTAAAAAGAGCCGGTATTATTTATCTAAAATTCTGTCTTATGTATGTCCTTATACTCATAGTGGGATACGGTCTGCTCATCTGGTATCTCGGGGATTAGCCGTTTCGGTCAGATCCCCCCCATTTTCATCGTGTGTGTGTTATTGAGTGATTTGGCGGCTGGAGAAAGGGTATGAATACATCCCGCCAACGTCCGGCATTATTGCACCCATAACTGAATAGCGATATCACGATGCTTATTCACCACTGACTTTACTCTTTATACATCGTCACCCTACTGGCCCTCAGTCTATTTAGACTGGGGGCCTTTTATTTGGAGAAAACACTGATGACTCGTTTAGCGTCCCGTTTTGGTCGGGTGAACTCTGTTCGCCGCGACCGTCCCCTGACCCATGATGAACTGGCCTACTATGTGCCCAGCGTGTTTGGCGAAGACAAACATGCCTCCCGCAGCGCCCGATACACCTATATCCCTACTATTACACTATTGGATAAGTTGCGTGAAGAAGGGTTTGTGCCGTTCTTTGCCTGCCAGACCCAGGTACGAGACCCCGAGAAACGTGATTATACCAAACATATGCTGCGCTTGCGGCGCGTCACTCAGATAGCCGGTCAACAAGTACCTGAAATTATTATGTTAAACAGCCACGATGGCAGCAGTAGCCACCAATTAATTCCCGGCATGTTTCGTGCAGTCTGTGCGAATGGGTTAATCTGTGGTGAGTCTTTTGGCGATATTCGTGTGCCACACCTGGGCGATATAGTGGATAAAGTGATCGAAGGCGCGTATGAGGTACTGGGGATTTTTGACCGGGTAGCAGAACAACGTGAAGGCATGCAGGCATTAATGCTGTCAGCGGAGCACCAACATGCATTGGCCCATGCTGCACTGACCTACCGTTACGGTGAGGAGCACCATCCCGTCACGGAGTCCCAAATCCTGATGCCTCGACGTTGGGAAGATAAAAAAGATGACTTGTGGACAATTTTTCAAAGGCTGCAAGAAAATCTGAGCAAAGGGGGATTATCGGGTCGCAGCGCCACAGGCAAACGGGCACAAACCCGTGCTATCAATGGTATTGATGGTGACATCAAACTCAATCGCGCGCTGTGGGTCATGGCCGAGCAGCTTAAGCAGGCAGTGGCGTGACCCAGCCTCATAGCTTCGGTGACGATCGATTTCAACGATCGGTTTCGCGTTATTGATCTGCACAACCCATTATCTTTTCTCTTTACCCATCGATAAAATTGATAGGGTTACCTGTCAGCAAAAGGTTTTTAAAACAGCGGTCAGGCACAGGCGTTATGCCAATATTCAGGGAAAACCACCGCCCGTTATCCCCACGATAACGGGTTTTTAATCTAAGAGATGATGCCTCTCCCATGTCCTGCCTTCACTCACGACTTTAAATATTAAATCACATTCTTAATCCATTCCATAAACAGGCTCCCCGGTTTCCCCGGAGGAGCCTGTTTTGCTATTAACCGATAATGACACAAGGACTTTTCTCATGAACCAACACCGCAATACCGAAACAAACGAACTCACCGCCACCCGGGTTTCTGATGCGCAACGCATCCATTTCTGGTCAAAGTACTTTGGTCAGGTGCCTAAATGGGTATTGATTGAACCACAGTTTTTTCGTTGGCTGGACCTATTATGCGAAGACTATCACGGCGACTTCTGGGACTTCTACACCTTGCCCAACGGCGGGGCATTTATGGTGCCGGGCACGGAGCAAGACTATGTATTGTTTAACGCACTCAATGGCAATGGGGCCACCGTCAGTCGTGAAGCTGCCGGTATCATCGCCTGCCTGATGGCTTACAGTCACCATGCCTGCCACACCGAGAGTGAGGCCATGACCGACCACTTTTACCGATTGCGCGAATATGCCTTACAACACCCTGAAAGCCAGGCCATTTTTGACTTGATTGACTGATGAACAGGAGTTCCCCCATGCCACATCAGCCTATGCGGGCTTCACTCCCCACCTTGCCTTTTGCCCAGCAACAGATTATCAGCCAGGCACTGGCGATACTGGAAACCCAACTCCGACACCGGCCCTACACCTTGACCTCACCCGAGGCAGTGAAAGCCTGGCTGCAACTCCATCTTCGCCCTCAGGGGCGGGAGTGTTTTATGGTGCTATTTTTGGACAACCGCCACCGCTTGATGGCCAGTGAAACCGTTTCTGTCGGCACCTTTAATGCCACCACAGTGTACCCCCGCGAAGTCGTTATTCGGGCACTGCACCACCGCTGCGCTGCCGTTGTCATCGCCCACAATCATCCGGCCGGAGACCCCACACCGAGCCAGGCTGACCGCACACTGACTGCCCGACTGGTTAATGCGCTGAACATGGTCGACATCCGCGTACTGGACCACCTGATTATCGGTGAGAGCGAGCCGGTTTCGTTAGCCGAGTTGGGGTGGCTGCCATGTTAACGACTATCCAACAAACCCACATCCTGACCCTTCGGGGTCTGCAATGCAGTACCGCACATATCACCGAGGGTGACAATGCGCTGCTGTACCGGATATCCCATTGTCAGGTGGCATTCGGCGATGGCGAATGGATCCATTTTACCGGCACAGGCTATCTGATTCGACTTAATGCCGGGAACCACCCGGTATTGCGACTCAGACAGTTGGGCCTCTCCAAAGCCTGCCGCTGTCTGGTCACCTCATTGATGAAACGTCATGGGCTAACCTACCTACATATTGATGCCCTGGGCGATGTGTTGCCCGGTTTCGCCACATTCGACTGGTGATACAAGACTACCCCCAACGACGCGGTAACAGCGCTCGTCGCCTGACTTAATCCCGCATTATCCACATTGAGAACATCTCCATGAAACCACGCCCCACAGCGCAGGGTGCATTGCCCGTGCCTGTTATTTATCAACAACTGCTCGCTTTTCTGCTGGAGCACCACTATGGCCTGAGCCTCAACGATACGCCCTATCACGATGAACAGGCGATTGCACAACAGATAGAACAAGGGATTTCAGTCGGTGACACCATTAATGCCCTGGTTGAGAAATATGCCTTAGTGCAAATTGGTCGTAACGGGTTCAGCGCACTGGCGCAAGACCCGATGTTAAGCAAAGGCGATATCGTGCGGGCTCGCCAGGCTTCGGGCTTGTGGCGTGCTCATTTTCCACCCACGTTGCTGTACCCAACCGAGTCCCTCAATCCTATTCCATAGAGACCGTTAACATGAATAACCACATTACGACTTCCCCAACATGGGGCCTGAAACGTGATATTACGCCGCGGTTGGGAGCCCGACTGGTACAGGAGGGAACACACCTGCACTTTCTGAGTGACAGAGCCAATATTGTCGGCACCTTTTCCCCTCAAGCCGCTCAGGCTCTTGATGTGGCATTCCCAGCGCTGATAACCAAACTGGAGTCGCAGTTGCTGTCCGGTCAGCTTGACCCTCGCCGTCAGCAGTGCCTTACGGTCCGGCACGGGGGATTTGTCTGTGACGCCGATACGCTGGGCAGTCACGGTTATGTCTATATCGCGGTGTATCAGGAACTGTCTTGAACGGCAGACACTGGCACCTAAAACATCCCTCTTCCCCGACGCCAACAACAAGAGTTGGCGTTTTGCTTTTATGGAGTTCCTACGATGTCTACTTCACTCAGCGCAGTTATCGACGAGCCGCAGGTTCTAACCGGCCACACCGATGTGATTTGCTCCACCAGCATTGAGCGTATCATCACCCGGCGTAACGCCGCGCTGGTGCATATTGAAGCCCTTATCCACCAGCTTGAGGATATTTCAGCCATCACCAACAGCATTGGCGGTGGAATAGCAAAAGACTGGGCCATGCGGCAAGATTTCCGTACTGGCTGCTGGTTCATGGAGAAAGCAGAAACAGCCATGAAAGTGATTACCCGCAATCTCGATCGCGGTATATGGCGAGACCTGATGAAGAAATCGGGGATGCTGAGCCTGATGGATGCCCAAGCCCGTGACCAGTGGTACAGAAACCTTGAGGGAGATACTATTCCTGCCGTCAGCGAAGCCAACATACTCAGTACCTTTGAGCAACTTCACCAGCAGAAAGACGAGGTATTTGAACGCGGGGTCATCAATTTATTCAAAGGATTATCCTGGCACTATAAAACCAACAGTCCATGCCAATTTGGCAAAAAAATAATCATTAGCAATTTGGTCAGTTGCAACCAATGGGGCTTTACCCTGAACCACGGTTACCGGCGAGACCAGTTGGCGGATTTGGAACGCATGTTGCACTTGCTGGACGGTAAAGCGATCCCAGACAACCGGGGCGATGTGACAAGCCGGTTGTATGAGCATATTCGTGCCAATCCGCATATAGCGAAAGTTTATGAAGACGATTACTTTTCGATAAAATACTTCATGAAGGGCTCAGCGCACCTGACATTTAGGAAGCCTGAGTTGATTGATAAGATGAATGATATCGTGGCTAAACATTACCCAGGCGTGCTCCCGGAACGTACAGCCAGGTAATACGAACTCCGTCTTACTTTCTTTGTATGGCTGGCGGATCATAAAACCTCTGTAGAAAACTGAAGCGATAACCCAGATCTTACCGGGTATGTTGAAGATCAGGCTAATCTAGTCGATCACTCGTTAATTAGCATTTGACTTAACTTAGCTTAAAAGGCAATATCTCTCTATAGAGGAGTATTCTGTGTTTAATGTGATTTTACATGATGAAGTGCCTGATGAAATAGCAGGTTTACCGCCAGTCATCAGGGCTAAAATGATCCGCCTGATTGATAAGCTTAAAATGAATGCCACGGCATTACGAGAGCCCGACAGCAAACCCGTCAGAGACGGTTTGTTTGAACTCAGAACGATGGGAACGGATATTGCCAGGGGATTGTATGTTTATCAGAAAGGAAAAAATATCTATCTACTGCGCGTGTTCATCAAGAAAACGCAGAAATTACCGTCAGGGGAGATAACCCTCGCGTTTGAGCGATTAGAGGAGATGCTATATGACAAAAGTTAAAGGCATTGCCTGGGATACCGTCAGGGCTGATTTAATGTCTGACCCAGA
The DNA here is from genome assembly GCF_000754815.1 of Yersinia ruckeri ATCC 29473. Lineage (GTDB taxonomy): Bacteria > Pseudomonadota > Gammaproteobacteria > Enterobacterales > Enterobacteriaceae > Yersinia > Yersinia ruckeri. The sequence goes on along the minus strand of NZ_KN150747.1, from coordinate 1,014,659 downwards.
AGTACAAGCCGCTTATGAAGCCGAAGAGCGTAAAGAGCGTTTACAGATCATGCTGGCAGAATGGCGTCGCCATGCAGGATTAACCCGTGCGCAGGTTGCAGAACGAATGGGGGTAACACCGCCCACTGTTTCCCGCATGGAGTCTAATATCGTTAAAGCGAGCCTTGACACATTGGTCAGGTATGCCCATGCATGCGGTATTAAACATCCTCAGATTACATTATAGTTGATGCTCAGGGTGGTTCCGTTATCTGGAACCACCCTGAATAACAGGTAATATTCTCGCAGGAGAAAAAATCATCAAACCTATTCCCTTTTTGATGCAAAACATTCCGGGGGCCTTAACGGGGGCCTCTACATTTATCGAATACAATAATATCGTTTAATAACAATAAATCAGGTAGTTTATTTCGATTCCGAGTCCGGGCACCACTTATTCAGAAGCGCTTGTCATTCGTTCAGGATGAAAAAATGACAGGTTCTAAAGCGAGTCCAGATGCCCAATAACCAAAGGTGTGGTTAGAAGGTTTCAACCAACAATACCATTACCCAGTTGTTGTAAAAAGGCTCTTGAAAGGCCCGCATGTTGTAGCATGCGGGTTTTTTCGCGTTTGATTTTTACAGACTTCGAAGGCAAATGTCAAATTATGTCAAGGAGATATCCTTTCTCGGCATACCACGGCGACTCATCTCATCAGTTCCTGCTCCAGAAGCTCTCTCAGAGAATCAATATCCTCATCAATGTACTCCAACGTAGACCGTAAGCTGGAGTGCCCCAACAGACGTTTGACGGCCTGAATATTGCGATCCGGGGACTTCATCAGGTTGGTCGCTACCGTATGCCTAAAGCGGTGAAGCGAATAGATTCGGGTTTCCTAAACACTTTTTGCCTCATAATCGAGGCCTAATGAAGGAGTGTTTATGTCAGTCAAAACGTTTACTGAAGAATTCCGTAAAGCAGGTCACAGCGCAAGGATATCCCATTTCGGAGGTTTCTTCACGACTCGGTGTTTCCACCAATAGTATTTACGCCTAGCTTAAGCGCTACTCTGTTTTGACGATGAGATGATGATATCAACTCTGTGCAGGTGACCAAATTAACTATGCCACTACTCTTTGATAGTTAGTCGCATAAATATAGTTTATCATCTACGCCGTCTAATTAAAGTTGGTGCTGCCAGCGCGGCTTTTTTCTAAATTCCGTGGTTCAAAAAACAGGAAATGCTGGTCAGTTATCTGAAATATGTCGGAACCACTCAGGTTGATGTTGATGCATCCATATAGATCGGAAAGTCACAACCGGAATACTCGACCGGACAGGTCAGAGTCCCTGGGCGTATGAATCGGTTACTTGCGATTCCTCATTCTGGGAACAGGTTCAGATTTTCATCAACGACCACGCCCGGCAGTATCTCAGAGGAGACTAAATGATATTTTGTTGTCCGGAAAAATCTCTATGTAAGGGGGGTATGATACGTCTAGAATGGAAATCAATGGCCCTAACGGACAGATAAAACATCATGGATTACATGATATTGGATAAGCTTTAGGCTCTGGATTATAAGTTTAAGCTGTTTATTTTAAATAAGATGAGGTTTTTTATGATTGTTATACCGGCTTATGAACCGGACCAAACATTGATTGTATTGGTTGGTGAGTTACTTGAATATATGCATAATAACGATCAGATATTACCACTACTTATTATTAATGATGGTTCAACTACTGACGTCGCATTGCAAGTATTTTCCATTTTGAGAGATCGTGGAATTGAGGTCATTACCCATGATGTTAATCAGGGAAAAGGTGCTGCGCTTAAAACAGGAATCAAGATCGCACAAGATAGAGAAATTCCCTTCATTGTAACCGTTGATGCCGATGGACAACACTTACCGGTAGATGTCTTTCGTGTAATGAAGGCCGGTATAGAAACTGAGAATTCCGTAATCCTTGGGCGTCGAGTATTTAATAAAAATACTCCACTGAGATCCAAGTTCGGTAACGAATTAACTGTGAGACTTTTTCGTTGGACCCATGGGGGACATGTCAATGACACCCAAACTGGCTTAAGATATATTCCGCAGATATTTTATTCAGATTTGCTCGCGATTTCAGAACAGAGATACGATTTTGAGTTAGCCGCGCTTATTCTTTTTGTAAAAAAAGGAGCATGCCATGAGGTAATTATTCAGACCATTTACGAACCAGGAAACCCTTCATCTCACTTTAGAAAAATTCAAGATTCTGCAAAGATTTATGCTATTTTATTTCGGGGTATGTTAGTTTCATTGTTATTAGCATTGGTAGATTTTTTGACCTTCCATTTTGTTGATCTTTTGACAAATTCAACCACAATATCTGTTCTGGTTGCCCGTACAGTAGGTACTGTTGGTTATTTCTATCTAGCTCGTAATTTTGTCTATCAAGCAGGAAATGAATTTTATATTTCTTTTACTAAATACTTGGCTCTAGTGTTACTCAATATACTTATACTTGTTCCATTGATTGATATAGTAGAAAAATATTTAGAATTACCAAAAGTATTCATTTACATGCTGGCAACGCTTGGACTTTTTTTATTTAACTTCTATGTTCAGAAAGCTTTTATATTTAAAACAAAAATTTCAAAATCGCATAGCGCAAAGCGCATATGAAATTAATGAAGCTCGCCGAAGTAATGGAGAAGTAAAATTGAAAGATTCAATAGAAATTTCCAATAAAATTACTCAATCAAATAATAGTGATTTTTTTTCGCAGCATACATTTCGCTGTGTTGCAACGGCATTAATTACATGGCTCTCAATCGGTACTATATCTTTATATCAACAGGAGTTAAAAATCAAGTTTGGACTCTGGGATAATTTCTCTATTAATTCTATAAATTATTCTAAGTTCAGTGATGCTCGTGATTCTGAACAAGTATTCCAAGAGCAGCTTATACTAACCCAACAGATATACCGTAGTGGATCTCTTTTTATCGGACCTATCTCGCTATACAGCCGGAAAATGCTTCGAATTGATAATTCTGCAATCTACAAAATGTCGTTGGATATTATGACCGTTAGTGATGGAAAAAATGATGTTGGATCTTCCATTTTTGCCGGGGTTTTATTCTATGATGAAAATAAAAAATTGCTCGCGGAGCCGAAAACGCACATGTTTGGTATTGCTTGGAATCGCCTAGTCAAAAAAAATAATGGAACGGTTCATATTGACGGCATCTTTTCCTCGGATGGCAAAGAATTGAATAAAATCCCTCACAATGCACATTATTTCAAAGTGGCGATTGATTTAAACTATGCTGACCCGAAGGCTGCTGTAATTCTATCGAATGTAAAATTTACGCCATATGTAGCCCTGACAATTGGAGATAATGAATGACGCTTTTCTACGGTGCCATTGGGTTAGCACTTTGTGTTTCCTTAGCTGGTTTTTCTTGGCCAGAGAAAAGTCGAATAGAATTACTGAATAAGATAGTGCTATCCTCCGCTAAATCAATGTGGTTGAGCTGGCTATTAGTATTTCTATCTTACTGGCTAAATTTGGGTAACCTTTCATTCTTTATTCTCATACTTGTGCTTGTTGTTACTTTATGGAGTCTGAAAAGAACTACTGGTATTCTCGTATATTTTAATTTCCACACATTACTTTTACTGACTATTTTGATAGTTATAGGATGTATACTAAGTCCTGTTAGCGCGATTAAATCATTAGCTGATGGACAAGTTGTCCTTTCCGGTTGGGATGTGAACGCATCATGGAACAACTGGGCCATTCAGTTATTCAACAATACCTATCACCCATATTCTGCAGCATACCCTATATTCATACCTGGCTTGTGGTCACTTATTTATAAGGCTCAGGGAAGCCCAATGATTTGGGTTTTATCTAAGTTTTTATTGGTGGTTTTCCCTGTTATTATTATATTGCAGAATGTGATGCTAGCTGTTGCTAAGCGCACAGTCGCAGCTGTATTGATATTTATCCTACTATGGGGGGTTATTCTAAATAACTCGTTACTACTTTCTGGACTTGCCGACCCAATAGTAATGATGCTAACTCTTATTAGTGGAATTGCTATTTATTTAGCGGGAAATGCCAACCAAGAGGATGATCAGGCCGACCACTATACACTATCAGCAGCACTTTTCGCCGGTGTGGGTGCTATTACCAAACAGCCTGGCGTTCTGAGTGCCCTTATTGTGGGTACAGCTTTACTGTTAATCGGCCTGCGCGGATCGAAACGTCTTAGCTGGTATATTATCAGGCTATTGTCTCTGATCGTACCGATGATAACGTTCATGCATATCTTTTCCACAGCAACGGCTCAGCCTGAACCGTTAGGTAACCTGACACATCTCATGAACCTCGCCACTTCGGCATCAGCTGGTGGCAGTATTTACATGCATAGCTGGACGAATGTCATCTCAATGTTTGGAAAGTTTCCACTGTTTCTGATGCTAACGTTTGCAGCGTTTAACCTGATAGCGCTAAAACGTACACTCAATCAGATTGGTCTGATATATCTTCTTGGAGCCGGCATTGCATTCGTTGTCTATTCTAATTGCTGTTCTTATGATGAGCGAAATGGCTGGTTCTTGATTGCAATGTTAGGCGTGTCGGCAATATGTGGCGCATCTATTTTTGAGTCTGGTGTTATTAAAGAACTCCTCTCCCTGAGAAAAATTGCATCCTTTTTCTCTAAATGGAGATGTAAATGGGCCTTTAATACACGTACATTGACAGTTGCACGCTTTCAGCTACTGGCCATTGTTTTTACCGTTATATTCTCAGGCCTTCTGCAATTTTTTGTTGGAGAGCAGCGTTTTATTAATATTGCGAAGGAAGGACGGCGAAACATTGTATGGCCCACAGTTAATAATTTGATCTACGCTACCTTAGACACTCTTGGTGATGGAGTAATAATAACTAATTATCAATTTGTTAACATCTTACCTGATATAGAAAGTAGGTATAAAATGTGTGCAAATATCGAATGTGTCTTAGATACTGCAGAAAAATTCCCGGGAAGTAGGGTATTGATAGGACCTGATTCGTTCGACTACCCGACGTTAAGAACTTATCTCAAACCGGAAGATTATCTGCTAACCGAAGTAAATCATGGGTTTAGTATTACCAGATCGCTGACACATAGTGACTTAGAACTTATCCGTAAATAATTATTTGAACTTATGAAAATCTGGACCTCGGTGAACAGTTAGTGTTTTCTAACTGTAGCCGGAGGTCTGGATATGATGAATGCTAAAGCGAAGCGAGATATAGCGCTCAAAACAAAAGCCTTAAACTATGCAAATAATGCCAAAAATGTCGCTAAAACCTGCCGACATTTTAGTATTAGCAGGCAAACCTATTACACATGGAAAAAAGCCTATGAGTGCTATGGAGAACAAGGGTTAATCAATCATAAGCCTTGCCCAGAAAATCCTACTCGACGAGTGGCAAAGCACATTGAAGAGCAAATAATTTACTTGCGCACAACCTATCATTTTGGACCTCAGAGAATATCGTGGTACTTGTTACGATTTCATAATATCAAGGTATCTCGCTCTGGCTGTTATTACGTCCTTCTTCGAAATAGACTAAATCAACTTCCACAAAATCAACGACAACGCTCTAAGCCGTTGTTCAAGCGCCATGAGAAACAGGTTCCGGGGCATCATGTGCAGGTTGATGTTAACTTCTTGTTTTTTAATAGCCTTAATGGCCAACGGATTAAGCGTTTTCAATATACCGCAATTGATGATGCGACTCGGATACGTGCCTTAAAAATTTATGGGCGGCATAATCAAGCCAATGCGATTGATTTTATTGATTACGTTGTGAATAAATTTCCTTTCCGAATAAAAACCATCAGGACAGACAATAGCCATGAATTCCAGGCGAAATTTAACTGGTAGGTGCACGAGTTAGGTATGGAGCATGTTTATATCAAACCAGCGACACCGAGATTAAATGGAAAAGTAGAACGTTCTCATCTGACCGACAAACAGGAGTTTTATCAGCTTATCGATTATACGGGTGATGTTGACCTCCATGAAAAATTAGCGGAATGGGAGGCATTTTATAACTGTCATCGCCCCCATTCAGCACATGGTGGAAAAACACCTTATGAAGTGTTAAAAACTAAATTGGGTATGTAAGCTCAAATGTCAACCGAGGTTCTGAGTGACACAGGTGACAGACTTCAAGAACTTAAATAGGATGCTCCACCCACATCTACGTGAGCTAGATGGTTAGTTTAAACCGGAGCATCCCACCCACTAATTTTTGCAAAGATAATCGTGCAAACGTTGGGTATCCGCCAATGAACAAAGACGCGTCCCCAGATTCAGCGTTGCTGCGCTCCCAGCCGCTACACCAAAACGTACGATATCAAGCAGTTCCGCACCATTTGCCAGCTTCAAGGTCATGGCACCCACCATGCTATCCCCAGCGCCAACGGTACTCATTTTTTTCACCGGCGGGGGCACAATTTGTACACAATGCTCACGATCAACGGCTAAGGCTCCTTGCGGCCCAAGGGATACGACAACCCGCTGACTACCTCCGGATTGAACTATCTCCTGAGCAGCACTGCGTACATCATCAGGGTTATCCAAGGGTCGACCGACCAACGCAGAAAGTTCATTATGATTAGGTTTTACCAGGGCAAGCCCCCCCAAATCCAGACTCGCTTTTAATGCCTCACCTGAGCTATCAACAATACATTGAAGCCCCATTAATTTAGCCTGCCGAATCAAGTGAGTTAACTTTTCAGTGGATATACCTGGAGGTAAACTGCCGCTAATCACTAAAATAGAGTCAGTCGGTATTTTTTGGACTTGCAACATTAATTGCTCAAACTCTGCATCATTCAGTCGCGCCCCTGGCATGACAAAACGAAATTGTTCACCACTATTGTCTACGTGAACATGCAGATTCTGTCGCGTCCAATCTTGAGTTTTTAGCGTTTCTGTCTGCACGCCTTCCTCAACGAGCAATTGACTCAAATGTTCACCGGTCGGGCCACCGATAGGAAAAATAGCCGTCGCTTGACCGCCAAGATAAACAACGGCACGAGCAACGTTAATTCCCCCACCGCCGGGCTCAAAAACAGGAACGGTGCAGCGCAGCTTTCCTTCTGGGTACATCTTTGCGGTCGTCGTTGCACTGTCTAGCGAGGGGGATAGCGTTAAAGTGAAAATCCGAGTCATGATGATAAACCTTACTCTTTGGTTTTTACTTCGCGGATTGCTGATCGAATAATATCGGTATAGATCAGCGACAAAGGTAGAGCCAGAAACATTTTTGACTGAGCTATTTCAGTATATACCCAAAGAAATAACGGCGCAGGTTTCAGCCCCGAAAATGCGCTATCGCAAAGCTGGGCAGTTGGCAGTTGGCAGTTGGCAGTTGGCAGTTGGCAGTTGAAAAATAGAAAGCCCTCCGTCAAAAAGGAGGGCTTGAGGGCAATATTATAGCGAATGAGTAAAAGTACGGGAAATGACGTCTTTTTGCTGCTCAAGAGTCAAGGCGTTAAAGCGCACCGCGTAGCCGGAAACCCGGATCGTCAGATTCGGATAGTTTTCCGGGTGATCTATGGCATCGAGTAACATTTCACGGTTCATCACATTGACATTGAGATGCTGCCCGCCTTCGACGCCGACATCATGGTGGAAATATCCATCCAATAGCCCAACCAGATTATTATTACGGATTGGGGAATCCTTACCCAGAGCCGCAGGTACGATCGAGAAGGTATAGGAAATCCCATCTTTGGCATATTTAAACGGCAGCTTGGCAACCGATGTGAGTGACGCTACCGCCCCCTTACGATCGCGACCATGCATCGGATTGGCTCCAGGGGCAAACGGCATACCAGAACGCCGACCATCTGGCGTGTTACCGGTCTTCTGACCGTACACGACATTGGAGGTGATAGTCAGAATCGACTGAGTCGGTACAGCATTACGATAAGTCGGTAGCTTACTGATTTTTTTCATAAAGCGTTCAACCAAATCGCAGGCGATGCTATCGACGCGTTCATCGTTATTACCGTACTGTGGATATTCGCCTTCAATAGCAAAATCGACAGCCAGCCCATCAGCATCACGGATCGGTTTCACTCTGGCATATTTAATCGCCGAAAGTGAATCTGCCGCGACTGAAAGTCCGGCAATACCACACGCCATGGTGCGGTAAACATCACGATCATGCAGCGCCATCAGCGAAGCTTCATAACTGTATTTATCGTGCATGTAGTGGATAAGGTTTAGGGCGCTAATATATTGCACAGCTAACCAGTCCATCAATACATCGAGGCTGGCCATAACCCTTTCATAATCCAGCACCTCATCCTCCATCGGCGCACATTTCGGGCCAACCTGAATTTTGAGTTTTTCGTCCACGCCGCCATTGATGCAATACAGCAGAATTTTTGCCAGATTGGCACGCGCACCAAAGAATTGCATTTGCTTGCCAAGTACCATTGGGCTAACACAGCAGGCAATCCCATAGTCATCGCTGTTAAAATCAGGGCGCATCAGATCGTCGTTTTCATACTGTAGCGACGAAGTTTGAATGGAAACCTGAGCCACATAATTTTTGAATGGGCGCGGTAACGCATCCGACCATAGAATGGTCAGATTCGGCTCCGGTGCTGGGCCCATGGTTTCCAGTGTATGAAGATAGCGGAAGGCGTTTTTGGTGACCAATGTGCGACCATCCAATCCCATGCCACCGAGTACTTCCGTCGCCCAAATGGGATCGCCGGAAAATAGCGAATCAAACTCTGGGGTGCGTAAGAAGCGCACCATGCGGATCTTCATAATGAAATGATCGATCAGTTCCTGCGCTTCCTGCTCGTTCAATACACCCTGTTCTAAGTCGCGTTCAATATAAATATCGAGGAATGTTGCGGTGCGCCCTAGTGACATCGCACCACCATTTTGTGATTTCACCGCCGCCAGATAACCAAAATAAAGCCACTGGATAGCTTCGCGGGCATTTTTGGCTGGCGCGGAAATATCAAATCCATAGCTGGCGGCCATCGTCTGAATTTGCAGTAGCGCATGACGCTGCTCCGCCAATTCTTCCCGCAACCGGATCACGCTTTCCAGCTCAATGCCCTGTTCAAGCTGTGACTGCAAATCGGCGAACTGCAACTCGCGTTCGCGAACCAGATAGGCGATGCCATAGAGTGCAATACGTCGGTAATCGCCAATAATTCGCCCACGTCCATAGCCGTCCGGCAGACCGGTCAATACGCCAGATTTACGGCATTTCAGCATCTCTGGCGAGTACACATCGAACACACCCTGATTATGGGTTTTGCGTAAATCAGTGAAAATATATTTGAAATCAGCGTCCATCTCGCGGCCATAAGCGTCAAACGCGCTTTGTACCATGTTGATACCGCCAAAAGGATGCAATGCACGCTTTAACGGTTTATCGGTTTGTAGCCCAACGATTTTTTCCAGCGTTTGATTGATATAGCCTGGCCCATGCGCCGTAATAGTGGTGGCAATATTATCGTCAAAGTCTACTGGAGCGTGGGTGGCATTCTCCAACTGAATGCCTTCCATCACCTGTTCCCACAATTTCAGAGTGGCCGGTGTCGCTTCTGACAGAAACGACTCATCACCTTCATAAGGACGATAGTTTTGCTGAATAAAATCCCTAACGTTAATTTCACTGCACCAATCATTCCCGCAGAATCCCAACCAGGCATCGGTGTATTTTTTATTATTTATATCAACATCGGTATTCATTAACGAACTCCAATAAACAGCATATAAGTGGGTACTTTATGGGACGTCACGGTTAATAAACGGCGTCTAGAATCGCAGAGTCCTGTTGCGCATGACCCAGACGAACAGCATCAAGTGCAATCATTTTCTCTTCATTGGTCGGGATCACCGCCACCGCTACCCGTGATGATGGAGCACTGATAACGCGTAATGATCCGTGCTGCGATCGGTTATTTTTGGCTGGATCAATTTCAATACCGAAAACGGCAAGACGTTTCAGCGTCAATTCGCGGATCAGCGATGAGTTTTCACCAATGCCCCCCGTCAGAATCAGAGCATCAAAGCGGCGCAGCGAGCTGGCATGTCCGCCTATATGTCGCGCCAATCGATGCACAAAGGCATTGATCGCCAAATGTGCGCCTTCATGTCCTTCGTGGTATGCCTGTTCCAATACTCGCAAATCGCCGGATAAACCGGAAATCCCCAGCAGTCCGGATTCTTTATTCAAGGTATGATCGAGATCTTCCAGGCTCTGCCCCGTTTTGCGTGCCAGATAAGCCAGCGCACCGAAGTCCACATCACCGCTGCGAGTTCCCATAATGAGGCCTTCCAGCGGTGTCATCCCCATGGAAGTATCGACACTTTTACCATCCTGAACTGCACAGATAGAGGCACCATTACCGAGATGGGCGATAATCAGACCGTTGTCGTGCGCATCCAGTCCCAAAAAATCAATCGCCCTCCCTGCAACGTAACGATAAGAGGTGCCGTGGAATCCATAGCGCCGCACACCTTGCTGGTGGAAATAACGATAAGGCAATGCGTAAAGATAGGCCTCAGGCTTTAAAGTTTGGTGGAAACCGGTATCAAATACCGCAACCTGTCTAATTCCAGGGAATAGCTGGCGGGCAGCCTCAATGCCATGCAAATTGGCATAATTATGTAGCGGAGCCAGTGGCGAAACTTTTTTTATTTCTTCCACCACCCGATCATCGATCAGCACCGATTCACTGAATATTTGGCCACCATGAGCAATACGATGGCCGATCAAGGAGATAGATTGATTCAGGCCACGTTTTTCCAGTTCTGTAGAAATAGCCGTTAATGCATCGGCATAACTACCTTTGTCCAACTGAATTCGAGTGGTTTTATCCACCATTAAAAAAGCGGTTTCAGTACCGATACCATCGGCAATGCCAGAGATAATCGCTTCACAATCGCCAGCAGTCAGCACTGAAAATTTAATGGATGATGAACCACAGTTAATAACCAGCACTGTAGGGTTTAAAGTCATGTCATTACTCCGCCCATTCTTATTGGGTAATAGAGGGTTTTCAGCGCCGTACTTACATTAATTTGTAGACGATGTTAAAGATGGTCAGCAGACCGACGATGGTCACAAAGTAGTTTTCCGGGCGGCCTCTGAAACGGGCCAGGGAAGGCAACTTATGGATGGCGAACATCGGCAGTAAACACAGCAGTGATGCGATAATTGGCGCGCCCATGGCTTCAATCAAATCAAGGATATTCGGGTTGATGTAGGCGACCAACCAGGTTGAACCCATGATGAATATCATGCTGATCAGGTTGAGTTTTCCGCTGGTGATTTTCTTTTTGTCACCCTTGCAGCCAAATTTGATAATCAAGCCATTAAGGCCTTCCAACGTACCGAGATAATGCCCAAAGAAGGATTTGAAAATGGCAACGAGCGCAATCAACGATGCGGCATATTCTAGCGTGATAGAGAAGGTCGACTTGCTGCCGGCCATGCTAGAGAAATGGTTAGCCAGATAAGAGAGTACCGGAATATTCTGTGCTTTGGCTTCAGCCATATTTTGTGGAGACAGAGTGAACAGACAGCTAAAGGCAAAGAACATCACCACTGCAACCATCAACAGACTGGCTCTACTGATAATCTGCGAGCATTTTTTCTCTGTAAATTCGCGACCAAACTCCGGTTCATATTCTTCACGTTTCGATACGACGAAAGAAGAAACAATCGGTGAGAAGTTAAACGAGAACACCATGATGGAAATACCCAACCACACGGTAACCAATATGCCATCATGCCCCAATAACGAAATCTGGTTAAAGTCCACCTGTTCAATAACAGAGGCGTTCCAGTAAGGAATCAGTGAAACCGAAATAAGCACCAGACAGGCAATAAACGGGAAGACCAGAAAACTCATGACCTTAACCATCAGGTCTTTACCGAAATAAATCACCGTCGCCATCAACAACAATAACCCTAACGCCACCAGACCACGGTTAAGCGGAGCCAGTTGAAGCTGGTTTTCCCAGAAGGTCATAAAGGTATTGGTGATGGTTACGCCGTAAATCCACAGCAATGGGCAAATAGCAAAAAAATAGAGGAAGGTAATGACGACTCCGCCAGTTTTTCCGAAGTGTTCCTCGACAGTTTCCGTGATATTACCTGAACAATTACTACCGGATAAACACAGACGAGCCAACGAGCGGTGGCATAAGAAGGCAATAGGATAAGCTAGAACCAGCATAATCAAGATAGGAATCAGTCCACCAAAACCAGCGCGGATCGGGAAGAATAAGACCCCAGCCCCGATTGCTGTACCAAATAACCCCAAGGTCCAGGTTGTGTCTGATTTACGCCACGTAGTTGCTTCAATTGGTGTTGAAATAGTATTATCGATACCCATTAATAAATTCCTTATTAAGATATTTTACGAAATACTGCCTAATCCCGTTATTTGTGATACACGAGATAAATCGATATTACCGCCTGAGATAATGCTGACGGTCTTTTTACCCGTGATATAATCTTTTAATTTCCCACTTAATAATGCCGCAGATGCCAATGCGCCAGCACCTTCAGTAACAATCTTGTTGCGTTGAATCAGATCAATCATACTTTTTCTGATTTCATCTTCCGTCACTAGCACAATATCGGTAACCAGCGCCTTGACTATTTCAAAGTTCAAAATTCCCGGACGTGCCACATCACAGCCATCAGCCAGAGTTGAGGTTGTACGATGATTCGTAATGCTGCCGTTATAATAAGATGCCGCCATGCCGTGAACGTTTTCCGATTGCACGCCGATAATATTAATGGTTGGGTTAATTGATTTAATTGCCATCGCAATACCAGCGATTAATCCGCCACCGCCAATAGGTACAATCACGTTATCGACATCATAGAGATCTTCGAGAATTTCCAGTCCAATAGTACCCTGCCCGGCAATAACTTTTTCATCGTCGAAAGGATGGATAAATATACGATTTTCCAGCTCGATAATTTCGCTGGCTTTGGCGATGGTGTCATTAAAATTCTCACCATGTAACACTACCTGAGCGGAATAATCGCTGGTTGCCGCAACTTTCGATTTAGGTGCGCAATTTGGCATGACTACTTTGCTGTTAATTCCCAGCATCGCGCAGGAAAGGGAAACACCCTGTGCATGATTACCAGCCGAACACGCAACAACGCCCTGTCTTTTCTCTTCTTCGTTGAGTGAGCTTAGCTTATTAAAAGCCCCACGGATTTTGAACGATCCCGTGCGTTGCATATTCTCAAACTTGAGGTAAATCTCGCCATGACAACGCTCACTCAGATAATTGGATCTTGCTAGCCCGGTTTTGTAAATATTCCCTTGCAGTCGTTTCTGCGCATCAATGATGTCATTGATGGTTATAGGTAAGTTATTATAAACTTTCATTTTTTATGACCTTGCAAAGTAAAACTTCTAAGAATAAAAGATTTAATACGCCAGCATGCTACGGTACAAAAAACTGTATTAATGTGATGGAAATAGCAAAATACAGTGGGTCTGATATTGCGTGTAGTTATTAATTTCAAAAAATGCAACGGAGTCTACATTCGGATCTATGGATTAGTTTTTCTAATCCTAAATAATGTTAAAAATATAAAACAGTAGAAAGAATCGCCAGCATAAACCACCATTAATGACAGTATTAAAAAGAGTGTAGGAAACCTTCATAAACAGGGGAATAGCTGCATAACAGGCAAATTACAGAGGGGAAAAGGAGGCTACTACGCGCAAAATAACCGGTTTAAGTCATATAGTTTCTATCCGTTTTTTAACTCCGTGTTATAGCGCGAATACTGTCTGCCATATCAGATTACTATTGAAAAGAATGAGAACTAACACGTTATTTTCACCTAGTATTTAGGCTTATTAAGTATTTTTTTTATCAATATAAGCTATCGGTACACTGATATATCAGCACCAAGAAATAGCGAAAATAAATTATTTCACATTCCATTCACTATAAATCTCACTTTATTCACTATCATTAACTCATTAATGCCTTTTAAACATATAAAAATACCCGTACCGAGCAGAATCTATTTTTACAGAAAAAAATTAACTTCTATAAATGAAACTTCCATATATCTAATCGAATAAAAACATCAACGCACATGATAATCACCCTGAGTTTAAAATAAAAATACAATCTAACCACCTAAAATTGATAGTATCAAATTTACAGCGATATCTTATAAACATATTTATTCAATTGTTTGATTTCATCATAAACAGACAAACTTCCATGCTGCCACGATAAATTAGCCCTGATTGATTCTGATCCATGGTGTTAATATCCCCATGCATATCGGCCGATCCCCGTTTAGGTAGAGCGATTGTTCGGAGAAAGGTCATGATGGAGAGATCGAATAAACAAAAGTTCACTTCAGTTTTAACTGGGATTCTCTGTATCAGGCATTAAACCAAGCCGGTTTTCGCTGCCAATTTCGGCAACCGTTTTTTATCCAGTTTCCCGCTCGGTGTTAACGGCATTTCATTGATCAAATGTAACTGGCTGGGAACCAGATATTCCGGCAGGCGATGAGCCAAATCACACAGAATCCGGCGAGGTTCTGCTAAACAAGGTGGATAGCATCCGCACCATGTGGCAAAAGCCAGCAACGTCGCTTCCGCCCCTTGCCGTTGTACGACCACTTTTACCTGCTGCAATAAAGGACATACTCGCACCAATTGCCACTCAACCTCCGTGGTATCAATCAGGTAACCGCCAATACGTATCTCTTCTTCTATCCGCCCCAAAAACTGATAGTTGCCACAGGCCAGCTTTTTGACCTTATCTCCGGTTCGGTATAAACGCAGCGGATGGCCTTGCGGCGATAACCATTGAATAAAGCGCTGGGAGGTAAGCTGCGGTTGGTTAAGATAGCCTCGGGCTAATCCCGCTCCGGCCAGATACAGTTCACCCGCCACCCCCGGTGGACATTCAGTGCCGTCTTCATCCAGAATCCACGGCTGAATATGAGCGACCGGCAGGCCAATATGCACCCGTTCACCGGGATAGAGTTGGCCATAAAGAGCGGTGACCGTGCATTCTGCCGGACCGTATAAGTTATATAACGCCACGGTTCCCGCCCAACGATTGGCCAGATTTTGCGGGCAATCTTCACCACCAATAGCAATCCGATGGGGTAATCCTTCGGCTGTAATATCAAGATGGGTTAACAACGCTGTCGGCAGGAATAAATGGCTTGCGCTACTTTGCGTCACACTGGCGGTATCACCACTGCCCAGAACCAATTCCCCACCACAGCTTAGTGGTAATAACGCCGCCATATTCCCGGCATCAAACGCCAGAGACAGAGCGCTATACACACGGCTCGCTGCCGTTACCTGCAATCCTGCGCCATGATCCCGCAGAACATTGGCTAACGCTCCCTGCTCAATCATCACGCCTTTTGGCACACCGGTAGAACCAGAAGTGTAAATGATCAAAGCCAACTGTTGCGGTTTACGCACTATCGCGGGTGGACAATGTGCTGGCCAATGCGTAATAGCCTGACGAAATGACGGTGAGATTATGTCGAAATAACGCGTACACGGCCATAATCCCAGCGCTTCTCCGTTGCCTGCACCAAGAATCACCGTCAGACCAGCATCGGCAATCATATGGCTCAAGCGCCCAGCAGGATAGTGAATATCCAGCGGCACGTAGCAGGCTCCGGCTTTCCAAACCGCCAATAATGCGACCAGAAAAGCGGGATCGCCACCGGTCAACACGCCAATTCGGGAGTGCTCCCCTATTCCTTGTTGGTTTAGCCAATTGGCAATACGGTTAGCATCCTGATCGAGTTGAGCATAGCGAATGGTGGTACCATTGGCCTCCCTTGCCGCAATGGATTCTGGCGTTAACCGGCTCCATCTTTCGATCAAATCCGTGACCATTTCCTGCATCGGATCATCCATCAAGCTGCCAGCGTGGCACCACCATCAACAACGATATCCTGCAACGTGATATGGCTAGCCAGATCCGATGCGAGAAAAGCGACCGTATGCGCAATTTCTTGCGGTGTGGCAATTTTTCCCAGAGGAATACCTAATTTATATTGCTGAGGGAAACCGGCAATCGTGCGCTGTTCAGCATCCGCCGCTTGCCACATGCCGCGCTGCATCGGGGTATCCGTTGATCCAGGAGAAACCAGGTTGCAACGAACACCGTAAGGAGCCAGCTCCAATCCCACACAGTGACTAAAACTGGTGAGTGCCGCCTTGGAGGCACAATAAGCCGCCATTTGCATACGTGGCACATGAGCAGCATTGGAACCGATACTAACTACCGTACCGGCACCCTGTTGTTTAAAGTAGGGAATTAAGTGTCTCAATATATAGAAAGCGCCAGAAACATTAACGTCAAAACATTGCTGCCAGTCGTCCAGCCCCAGCGCCTCGATGTCTCCCAAGCGCAAAATTCCGGCAGCATTAACCAGCACATCCACCCGTGGCACATCCTCAAGTAAGTGTTCACAAACATCAGCTACCTGCGCTGGCTGGCTGATATCGACCACTACGGTGGTAAACGGGTAATTTCCATTAGGAAAGGCTTTGTCCAGTCCCAGTACATCTGCACCCAACTCACCGAACAGTTTGGCCGTTTCAAAACCGATCCCCTGACCAGCACCGGTGACCCAGACACGCTTGGCGGTAAAATCCATTTGCACCATTATTTCGCTCCCATCAGGCATTGTTTTTCAAACACTGCCCACCAGCCATTCAGACTCGGTGCCCTGGCCAGATCGACAAAGCTCAACGTGATTCCCTGCTGACGCCACTCGGTCACCAACGCCATAATGTGAACAGAGTTCAGTCCATAATCGATCAGATTTTCATCTTCATCAAAGTCTTCGGCGCTTTCATCTATCAACGCCAGGATTTGTGTTTTAAGTGCTTCTTTGCTGAATTTTTCCGCCGCTGCCGTGCTTTTACCCAGCAAATCCTCGGTGAACAGTACGCACCCACTGCGCGTGGCGACATATTTCAGCGCCATCAGATGCTCTTCCAACGTGAAATCGGCTACCGCATCCGCCACCATAAAAGGTTTGATGTCTTTCATAAAAGCATCAGTGGCGGTGATCATGCAGCCGATATGACCGTAGATGCCGCAGATCACCAGTTGATCCCGCCCCATTTCTTTCATCATCGATTCCAACGGCGAACGGTGGAATGCGCTGTAGCGCCACTTCACCAGAATCTTGTCATCTTTATCAGGCGTTAACGCATGGACTACTCGCTGTTTTGCCGGATGATCGTTTAGACCCGCCCCCCACATATCGTTGAGTAGCGCCCGATCCTCTGAACTTTGATTATTCGGCTGAGCGGTATAAATCACCGGTATACCGTTACTTTTACAGAATCGACGAAGGACAACAATATGCTCGATCACCTGCTGGATCAGGGGATTATTGTCGCCGTAGAAGCTCACAAAATACTCCTGCATATCATGGATCAACAGTACGGCTTTAGCCGGATCAAATTGCCAGTCCACTTTATTCACCGGGATCTGTTTAGCCTGAGGTAGCGGATAAGCAGAAAGAGTTGGAATCGCCATGAGAAGTCTCCTTATTCAGCAATAGTATTGAGTTGGGTCTGAATTCTTTGTCGTAATAGCCGCTTATCAATCTTTCCAACGGGTGTCACCGGCAGGGTATCGACCATTTCAAACCGATCTGGCAATTTGAATTCCGCCACCCCGATAACGCGCAGATATTTACGTAAATGGAGCGGTTTGAGATTAGCGTCACGAGTCACGACAAAGGCGCAGCTTTTCTCACCCATCATTTCATCAGGCATGGAAACCAGCGCCGCGTGGATAATATCTGGGTGGGTCAGCAGCAGATTTTCCACTTCTTCAGCCGCAATTTTCTCGCCACCGCGATTAATTTGATCTTTCTCACGTCCAACCACCCGCAGGTAGCCATCTTGGGTCATTTGCACCAAATCGCCTGAATGATAAAAACCTTCTTCATCAAAGGCTTTGGCATTATGTTGCGGGCTGCGATAGTAGCCACGGAAGGTATAAGGACCGCGGGTGACTAATTCACCCACTTCACCCGGCGCGACCGTTCGCCCGTTCTCGTCCAACAGCTTGATTTCATCATCGGCGCTGATGGGACGCCCCTGCGTGGTGAAGATATGTTCATCGCTATCATCCAGACGGGTATAGTTCACCAGGCCTTCGGCCATTCCCAAAACCTGCTGCAACTGGCAGCCCAACGTCTGGGGAATTCGACGCGCCAGAGATTCACTCAGTTTCGCTCCGCCAACCTGTAGCAATTGTAAACTGACCAGATCCTCGCGGCCGAAATGTTCGGCAGCCTGCAACCACAGCGCCACCGCAGGTGGAACCAGCGATGTCATCGTCACCTGATAACGCTTAATCAGCGGGAAGCAGCTCATGGCACTGGGGTCTGGTGCCAGAATCACGCAACCACCGGCGTAAAAGATACCCAATGCACCGGGAGAACTGAGCGGATAGTTATGGGCAGCAGGTAGTGCACATAAATAGCGAGTTTTCTCATCGTTTTGACAGATATCCACGCTGGCTCTGACACTGTAATAATAGTCATTATGCGTGCGAGGTATTAATTTTGGCGTACCTGTACTGCCGCCTGAAAGCTGGAAAAAGGCCACTTCATCCGCCGCCGAGGGTGAAAATGCAGGCCGTTGTTCGTCTATTTCTTCATAGAGTAAGCGGTGCAACAACGGTGCATAATCCGTCGCACCATCAATAATAATCTGTTCCAGTAGCGGTGATTTTTGCCGCAATTGAGAAACAAATTCAGCGTTAGCAAACAATGGATGACTGGCCGAAGCAATCAACAAACGTGGCTGAATCTGCTCAACATAAGCGTTTAATTCCAGACGGTTATGGCTGAATAAGGCATTGACCGGGGCGACGCCCATCTTTAACAACGCAAAATACACCAGATAGAATTCAGCCACGTTCGGCAATTGTACCAATGCCGTATCACCACAGCGCAGCCCCAGCCGTGTCAATCGTCCAGCCAGACGGTCAGAAGCGCAGTTCATTTCGTGATAGCTAAACTGTCGTTCACGACAAATGACCGCTATCGCCTGTGGTCGTAGCTGGCACTGACGAGCCAGTACATCCGTTAACGGTAAATCAATCCAATAACCTTTTTGCCGGTATTGGTGGGCAACTTCCGCAGGCCAGCGGGTAAACTCAATGCTCATGGCAAACTTCCTTGTGGCTGAATACCCAAAGCATTCAACATGGTTCCCAGCTTGGCCTCCGTTTCCGCCCACTCCAACGCCGGCTGAGAAGCCATCACAATACCGGCCCCAGCAAACAGGCGAACTTGGGTTTTATCTACCGTGGCACAGCGAATCACCACCGCCCATTCACCGTTGCCCTGCTCATCGCTCCAACCAACGATTCCGCTAAACAAGCCACGATCGAAAGGCTCCAACTGACTGATTAATTGGCGAGCCAAAGCGGTCGGCAATCCGCATAATGCTGGCGTTGGATGCAGTAAACAGGCCAATTGCAGTACCGAAATCTGGCTGGTTTCCAGCTCGCCACTGATGGCGGTAGAAAGGTGCCATAATGCAGCCGTATGAATGAGTGATGGCTGCGTCGGAATATTTAATGACCGGCAATATGGAGCCAACAAGCGGCGGATTTCATCAATAACCAACCGATGTTCATACTGATCTTTACCGGAATTCAATAATGCCTGAGAAACAGCAAGGTCATTCTCCACATCGTTCTGACGCTTTGCCGAACCCGCCAACGGGTTGGTATAAACCTGATTGCCATCTTTACGAACCAGAAGTTCCGGACTGGCACCGAGCAAAACACCGCCTTCTGCCAGAGGTACGTGGAAATGATATGCACCAGGGTTCTGCCGTAATAAGTGATTGATCACTTGGTTGGTGTTGATCGGTGTTTCGGTTTCGATTTCTAAAATTCGCGACAGTACCGCCTTGTGGATTTTCCCGCGACGAAACGTTTCTACCGCCCGTGAAACGGCCTGTTTAAACTCCGGCTCGTTCGGCAAACTACGCCAATTGACTACCGATATCGGGCTGCGTTGGTCATTGACGGCGCAATCGACCAGATCCTGACGGTGAATAAATTGATAGGATTGGGGGATAAATAGCTGAGTGGCCTGAGTCGTATCAAAGGGGAACACCCCGACAACAATCGGCTGTGACTGTCCGTCGGCTCGCGCTCGGATAAATGCCTGTTTGATCGACGCCTGTAATGCACTAAGGTAATCTGCACCGTCCTGTGCTTTTTGAGTGATTCGCTCCGCAATTCCCTCGGTTTTTATACTTCGATGCGCCGAAGTAAATAAAAATGCCGAGGAAGTCGCTGAGAAAAGTGGGTTAACCAAATGCTCTTCAGTGCCACTCTGTGCCACAAAAACCTCCACCACAATCTAAATGGTAATGGTAATAATAATTACTATCATTTCCCTTGAGCGTGATAAATTACGATGATGCTTTCATATTGTCAATCAATGTAAATATCATATTGATTATTTTTCCTTATATTGAAACGCGAAAAACAGGAGAATAACTTTCGCCATGTCCCTTTTTTTTCATAGCGTTACGCTAATATCCCGCCGTCTGACTCTTTCAGCCTTGCTGGCTCTGTTCACCATTTTTTTGCTAAGCGGATGCAAACCCGCCGATGAAACGGTGGACGTTTCACCTCCCGCCGCCACCAGCAAAAACAGTGAGTTATGGCCACGAATAGTGAGAACCGCCAAAGGTGATATCCAAATTTCCCATCCACCGCGGCGCATTGTTTCAACCAGCATCACCATGACTGGGACTTTACTGGCAATTAATGCGCCGTTGGTCGGCACCGGTGCCACAGTGCCTAATACCACGGTGGCAGATGATCAGGGATTCTTTACCCAATGGTCTAAAGAAGCAAAAGCACGCAATCTGGTGCCGATGTATCAAACCGAACCAAACGCCGAAGCAGTAGCCAGCATGGCACCCGATATGATCATTATTTCAGCCACCGGTGGCGATTCGGCGCTGAAACTGTATGAGCAACTGTCGGCCATTGCCCCAACGCTGGTTATCAATTACGACGATAAAAGCTGGCAGGAATTGGCTCAGGTTTTAGGGCAGGCTACCGGCCATGAAGCCGATGCTGAGCGGGTTATCACTGATTTTTCGCAGCAGATGGAACAGGTAAAAAGCAGCATTACCTTACCACCACAGCCGGTTTCGGCCTTCGTGTATCAACCCGGAGGGCAAACGGCCAATATGTGGACAGAAAACTCAGCACAAGGGAAATTATTACAGGAGCTAGGTTTTAGGTTGGCAGAGATTCCCGAGGATGTTCGTGGCAATACCAGTATGGGATATCGTAAAGATATCGTTCAGTTAGGTGGGGAGAGACTGGCGGAGGGGTTAAATGGCAACACTTTTCTATTATTCTCCGGAGATCATTTAGCCATCGAGGCGCTCAAAGCAAATCAGTTTCTTGTCCATCTGACCCCCTTACAACAAGATCGAGTTTACCCGATGGGCAACGACACCTTCCGCCTGGATTACTATAGCGCCAGCAATATGTTACAGAGAATTAAGACGTTGTTTAACAAAGATTGATGTAAAATCTGAACGGATTTCGGTTGATAACCATTCAGTGAACATCAGTGCCCATGGCCTAAACGATCCGTGCATTAACACGGATCGTTACCCACATCGCGGGGATTTAATTATCGTTTCACCGGAATCGCCACTTCCTCCAGCTCAGCACTACCCATCGTCGCCTGCCGCAGTGGACGAACGCAAACCGCAATCACCGCCCCTAATCCCGCCGCCGCAAGACCACAGGACAATGCTGCCAATGCTGGGGTCATCAGGCGAGCCAACAAACCCAGCCCCAAAGCACCGAGGGATTCACCGGTAACAAACTGCACATTCCACAGACTGTTCACCCGCCCCAACAGCGCATCCGGCGTATGACTTTGTACCAACGTATATTGCAGTAATCCACTGATTGAACCCAGATAGCCGTATACGACCAATCCAGGCAATGCCAAATAGAAATTTTCCGTCATTCCCACCGTCGCAATCGATAAAAACGCCGCAATCGAAGCAAACATCAGTACCATACCGGGACGGCGTACCTGCGCAACCCAACCGCTGGTAAAGGCACCGAGGGTGGCTCCCAGAGGTACCACCGAATACATAATACCAATCTGGGAAGCACCGACATGGTAGGTATTCTCGGCCAGAGCTGGAAATAGCACCCGAATCGCCCCCACCATGCTGACCAAAGAGCCTAACAGTACCACTGAACCAACAATCTTGTTGCTGAAGACAAAGGAAATACCCTGAGCCAACGCCCGCAGCGGGTGTTGATGATGGCTGCTAATCGTTGGCTTCATTTGTGGTAATCGTAATAAAGGCAGCAGCGTCAGCAGAGTACCTGCCGCCGCAATGGTGTAGTTCCAGCCCACACCACCATAAACGATAATTAAACCACCGATTGCCGGTGATAATATCGATCCCAGCCGGACAGTCAGCATACTCAACCCGCCTGCGGCAGCCAGATTCTCCCGTCCCACCAATGATGGCGTTGCGGCCATTAACGCCGTCATGCCCAACGCACCAAAGAAACCATCCCAAGTCGCCAATACGTACAATGCCAATAGGGACGGCGTGGCAGAAAACGCATTGATACTCAGACCGACAAACCCCAGGCCGCAGGTAAAGCGAGCAAATAAAATCAATCGGCGGCGATCAAACCTATCCGCCAGCACGCCACCCAGTAGCAATCCGACAAACATTCCCAGACCATCCAATGTGACAGCTAGCCCCACTTGCAGGGTCGAACCGGTCATGGCCTGAATCTGTACGGGAACCGCAACGGTCAGCATCCCCAAACCTAAAACCGAAATCAAACGGGCAATAAAAACTGCCCGAAAATTAACGTTATTCTTTAACAGACTGAAATCCAAAAGAATGGGTGACTTTGCCATGATGATCTAATCCATTAATGTCGGCAGGGAGACTGCCGGACATGGCCCTATGACCGAAAAAGTGAGGTGTCACTCGGAGAATCGCAAGATTTTGCTGATGTCATCCGCTAATGACTCGTGCTAACATAACTTAAATAATAATGATAATCAAAACGATAACAAGAATCATTTTATTAAAGAAGATAATTATGTCATTTAATAAAGCACACAATATGCCCATGGGTACCCTACAGGCAGGCCGTTTTTCCAACGACCGCCGCCGTCTGTTCGGACTATTTTTATGCCTTATTCTGCTGTTGATCATCATGGCCTGTAGCCTGATGTTTGGCGCGAAAGCCATTCCTCTGCAACGGGTATGGCAAAGTCTGCTGGGGGAATACCACGGGCAGGACAGTATGCTGATTTTAGCCTCTCGTTTACCGCGTACCTTGATGGGTGTATTAGCCGGTGCAGCACTGGGGCTGGCGGGAGCCGTGATTCAGGCACTGACCCGTAATCCATTGGCGGATCCCGGTATTCTTGGCGTCAATGCGGGTGCCAGTTTCGCCGTTATTGTCGGTATTACCGTATTTGGTGCCAATGCCATTGGCGGTTATATGGTTTTCGCCTTTATCGGCGCAATGATAACAACGCTGCTGGTTTACTGGGTCGGAACCCTGGGTTCCGGGCGGGTTAATCCGTTACGTCTGACGCTTTCTGGCGTCGCCATCGGTGCGGTATTAGCCGGTATCTCATCTGGCATATCATTAACTCATCCAATGGTTTACGACAGTGTGCGGTTCTGGGAAGCCGGTTCTCTGGATATTCGCAATATGTCGGTGGTGATAGCCGTTACGCCCGCTATTGTCGTCGGGACTATTATTGCCTTGCTACTGGCTCGCCCACTAAATGCCATGCATATGGGTGAGGATTTGGCCGCAGCTCTGGGGGCTCATATTGGTCGTACCCAGTTTTGGGCGGTGGTTGCCGTCACTTTACTGTGTGGTGCGGCGACCGCAGCGGTCGGTCCAATTGCCTTTATCGGTCTCATGGTGCCGCATATTGCTCGCTGGCTGGTAGGCCCGAATCAAAACTGGATTCTGCCCTTTACGCTGGTAATGACGCCAATTTTGCTGCTGTTCTCCGATATTATCGGCCGCTTTCTGGTTCCCGGTGAACTGCGGGTTTCCGTAGTCACCGCCTTTATCGGCGCACCGCTGTTAATTATTTTGGTGCGGCGTAATGCAAGGATGACATCCCTGTGAAACCTGCCGTTCAACCTTGGATTATCGGTCACCGCGACGGCGCAGTGAATCTACGTGTGCGGCCTCGCAGTGTATGGGTATGCGGATTACTGTTGTTGGCTTGTCTGCTACTGGGGCTATCTGCCTTAACGCTCGGCACGCTTAAATTGTCGTTCGAGCAGGTTATCCAGGCATTATTCGGCAATAGTAGCGGATATATTGGCACCATCGTGACCCAGTGGCGTTTACCTCGCGCTACGATGGCGCTGATTTTCGGTGCTGCGTTAGGCGTCAGCGGCGCATTGTTTCAATCGATGATCCGTAACCCATTGGGCAGCCCGGATATTATTGGCTTTAACTCCGGAGCCTATAGCGGCGCACTGGTTGCTATCATCATGTTTAACGGCAGCTATTTTGAAATTGCCAGCAGCGCGCTGGCTGGTGGTCTACTCGCGGCCACGGCGGTATACCTACTGGCTTACCGTCAGGGAATTCAGGGATTTCGGTTGATTATCGTCGGGATCGCCGTCGGTGCAATGTTGACGGCATTTAATACTTGGCTAAGCATTACCGCATCACTGGAAGCGGCACTCAGTGCTGCAGCCTGGGGAGCCGGTTCTCTCAATGGCCTCACTTGGGCGAAAGCGGCACCCTCCACCCTATTTATCCTGCTGGCTATGGTGATCGTTGCCTTGCTTAGCCGTCGGATTCCGTTATTGGAGATGGGGGATGACGCCGCAGGCGCGCTGGGTATTCCAGTAGAAAAAACCCGCCTTGGGTTAATGGCAGTGGGTGTGATCCTGATGGCGGCGGTCACTGCTGCCGCTGGCCCAATTTCATTTATTGCACTGGCCGCACCGCAGATCGCCCGCCGCCTGACTGGTTCACCCTCCGTCACCCTCTGCGCTTCCGCGCTGATGGGCGCACTATTACTGGCTGCCGCCGATTTATGCGCTCAGCATCTATTTTCACCTAATCAACTGCCGGTAGGCGTGGTGACCATCAGCATCGGTGGTCTGTATCTTATTTGGCTATTAATCCGCGAGTCTCGCCGATCATGAATATTATTCATTCTACTGCTTCAGATATCACCACTAACCGCTTACAGGCCGATGCCGTAACCTTAGGCTATGAAGGAAAGATAATCAGTGAAAATCTGAATCTTTCGATTCCTGATGGTGAATTTACCGTCATTGTCGGTCCGAATGCCTGCGGTAAGTCAACGCTGTTACGTGCCTTAAGCCGCCTGTTAAAACCTCAGGCCGGTCAGGTGATTCTGGATGGCAAAAGTATCACCCGCTACGACACCAAATACGTTGCCCGTAACCTCGGCCTGCTGCCGCAAACATCGCTGGCTCCGGATGGTATCAGCGTCATGGATTTGGTCGCTCGTGGCCGTTATCCACACCAAAAATTGCTCCAGCAATGGGCTTATGCGGATCAGTTGGCGGTCAGTGAAGCTATGCAGGCCACCGGCGTCAGTGAACTGGCGGATCGCACTGTGGACTCGCTGTCTGGAGGTCAACGTCAGCGAGTATGGATTGCCATGGTACTGGCGCAGCAAACACCGTTGTTGCTGTTGGACGAACCCACTACATACCTGGATATTGCCCACCAAATCGAACTATTGGAATTGTTCGGTGATCTGAATCGCCAACGCCAGCATACTTTAGTCGCAGTATTGCACGATCTGAATCATGCTTGTCGCTACGCAACACATATTATTGCCATGCGGTGCGGCAAGATTGTGACCCAGGGGCCACCTCGTGAAGTGATCACCGCCGATTTAGTGGAGCAGGTATTTGGTATGCCTTGCATGATTATTGACGACCCGGTTTCCCATACTCCTCTGG
Organism: Yersinia ruckeri ATCC 29473; assembly: GCF_000754815.1. Taxonomy (GTDB): domain Bacteria; phylum Pseudomonadota; class Gammaproteobacteria; order Enterobacterales; family Enterobacteriaceae; genus Yersinia; species Yersinia ruckeri. The sequence continues at coordinate 988,543 of NZ_KN150747.1, read as the reverse complement.
TGATCCCCAAAGGCCGGGGTGAACGCCGCTAGCCGTTAGATTAGCCTGGTCAGGGTGGTGAGTGATAACTCCCATCTTTTGCTAGACGTTATTACGTCAGATAATCTGTTTATGAAATAAATGGATATTAGTAATGCATATCATTGATTGTTTATTATCAAATCAATCAGGATGCATAAAATGAGAGCCATCTACACACCGCCCACTATCATCCACATAGCTTCTATTGAGAAAAAAGGTCAAGCTACCAATATCAATACGAGTGATAGAACACCGTTAGCAGCAGCTTTCGCCCATAAGATTGCCTCGGTTAAAAACCAAAATACGTTATTAACCCGCCCTTCTGGCATGATTTCAGCCGCAGCCACCAAGCAAACCACCGCCGTTAACGAGACTACGGGGCAACAAAAAATCGCTGATGCTCCCCAAGCACCGCGTTCAAATCTCAGCTCATTTCTGAATAAATTCGAAAAAATTAATGCTCAATTCATTGAAAATGGTAAAAAACCAGTCGCTGGAAAAGCGAGAGATTTAACCGGCTGCAAGATACTACCGCCAAGCCATGCGCTCAATAAAGCCGTAGAAAAAGCCGCTGGAGGGATCGAAGCGGTTAAAAAACTGCATGATACTATTGTAAAACATAGCGCTGAAAAACAGATAAAACTGAAGACTGAACGCCCTGCGGCTCAGGAAATGCCTCGCGTCATTCGCCCCCAATTGGAACCAAGCAAAACGATTACGCCCTCATTAATACCCACCCCTGTTATTGCGCCCTTCAACGCCGGAGAAGCGCCCCCACCACCGCCGTTACCATCAAATGCCATGCTCAATGCAGTAGCACAAGCCAATGCGCCGAAAGTAGAGACGTCCAATCCGCAGGTGTCAGGCCAGGATCTTTTTGCAAAAAATCGCTGTAATGTGGCTAAAAATACCGCCCAGCAGAACAAGCCATTCGATGCCATATTGAAGGAGATGGCTAAAGTGCAGCTTAAAGCAACAGGACTCAAGAACAGTTAATTATCTGAGGCCGATAAATCACCGGCCTCAATCAATCGGTTTAACCTCCTTGTCCCAAACTGCCAATATCGCCTAACAGTTGGTCAAGAAGCGGCCCGAGAACTTTTAGCGTATCCGGTGACATCATGGTGATATGCGAACAATCCAATGGATACGTGCGCAGATTTTTCACATAAGGCGCCCAGATAGCTGCTGGCGTATCCCCTTCAGGTTGGGTTTGAGTGGCGACAAACAGCGTGGTTTCACCGTGGTAAACCGCCGTGGTCGCCGCCGATAACAAACCGACTGCATCGTCATAGTTAGCCTGGATTTGTTCGAACATATTACGCCGTTCTTCTTGTTCATCTCCCGCTACCGCCATAAACACCTCGCGCTCACGCGCCACTTCAGCCAGAGCTTCAGCTTCTATCGGCGCATGCCAATCCTGAGTTTCCGGTGGGTAAGTATCCAGCAAGCCGAGAAATGCTACTTCTTCACCCAATTCCTGTAGTTTTACCGCGATACCTTGCGCGATGGTGCCACCCAGAGAATATCCCATCAGATGATACGGACCCTGTGGCTGGATACGACGTAATGTCATCAGATGATGCTCACACACCGCATCCATATCACTGCATTCGGCAATAGCACCACCAGGACGCGGCGATTGCAGCCCCAGCACCGGCCACTTCCCAGCCAGATAGCGTGGTAGCTGACTGAACTGCCAAGAAAAACCCGACGCCGGATGAAGACAGAATAACGGATGCCCCTGCCCCTGACCCTGACGTAACGTCATGACTTCAGCAAAACCAATGTCATTCTGGCTCTGTATGGATTTTGGCTGACGCAGCGCGGCCGCCAGACTGGCAACAGTCGAAGCCACCATCACCTGCCCAACCGCCACTGGCTGTTTCAGTTCCCGACGTAAATCTGCCGCCAGACGCATCGCTAGCAGCGAATGACCACCAGAAGCAAAGAAATCGGTATCAGCACTGACAGATTCTATACTCAATAAACGGGCAAACAGTGTGGCGATCAGACGTTCCAAACCGGCCGCAGGCGCACGTCCGCCATCATTCGACCGGCTGACGGGTGCTGGCAAAGCTTTGCGATCCAATTTACCGTTGGCGCTTAAAGGAAACGCATTCAAACTAATGATCACCACTGGCACCATATGCGCAGGTAATCGTTCAGCTAACGCCGTGCGTAAAGCGTCAGTATCCACCGTTGGTTGTCCCGCCGGAACGATATAGCCCACCAACTGCCGACTATCGGCTCCGGCCAGCGCACCGTCGTCGGTTCCCCATGTTCGTGCCACTACCACCGCTTGTTGGACTTCTGGCCGTTCCAGCATCGCGGATTCAATTTCCCCCAATTCGATCCGTTGTCCACGGATCTTGAGCTGATCGTCACTGCGCCCCAGATATTCAACTTCGCCATTAGCCAGCCAACAGGCAATATCACCGGTGCGATACATACGCTGGCCAACCGCGAAAGGATCAGCAACAAACCGGCTGGCAGTTAGATCCGGGCGGGCGTAATACCCCTGCGCCAATTGCACTCCGCACAGATAAAGATCGCCAGCCACGCCCATCGGAACCGGTCGCAGTAAATGATCGAGAATACGCAACTGGGTGTTCCACACCGGTTTACCAATCGGCACGCTACTGCCCATGACTCGCGCCAGATCCGCGCCGGATGCCGGCTGATACGTGACATCCACCGCCGCTTCCGTTGGGCCATACAAATTATGTAACGGCGCAGCAAATATCTGCTGATAAAGCGCTGACAACTCGCGAGACAACGCCTCACCGCTACAGAATACTCGGCGTAGACTCATGCAAGGACGATCCTGTCCATGCATGGCACTGACAAAAGCGGCCAACATGGAAGGGACAAAGTGGGCAGTGGTGACGCGGTAATCTTCCATAATGGCTCGCAGCACCTCAGGATCGCGATGAGCTTCCGGCGGAGCCATCACCAATCTGGCTCCCGTGATCATCGGCCAGAAAAACTCCCATACCGAGACATCAAAGCTACAAGGGGTTTTCTGCAATACCACATCATCACTACCCAGCGGATACGCGTTTTGCATCCACAATAAGCGGTTGACGATAGCGCCGTGAGAAACCACGACGCCTTTAGGCCGCCCGGTCGATCCCGAGGTATAAATCAGGTAAGCCGGGTGATGCGGAGAAATCGATGGCGCAGTAAATGCGGTGGCAACCGGCCAAGGTTGCGTTAACTGATCCAGTAACAATAGCGAACCATGATCAGCAAAACGCGGTGCCAACTCGCTAAGTGTGATGATCAAGCGTGGTTGAGCATCTTGGATCATATAAGCCAAACGATCGTCAGGATAACCGGTATCCAGCGGTAAATAGGCTGCCCCGGCGGCCAAAATCGCCATCAGCGATAGGCTGAGATTCACTGAACGCGGCAAAGCGACGGCTACACGATCACCGGCTTGTACTCCTTGACGTTGTAGATAAGCAGCCAGTGCAGTGACTCGCTCGCGCATTTGCCGATAATTCATCTGTTCCCGACTATCCAGCAACGCTATCGCCTGCGGCGTTTTTCGCGCCTGTTCAGCCATCAAATCACATAAGGTCAGCGCCGGTAGTTCAATCCCGGTACGGTTAATCTCGGCCAGTAGCGCTTTTTCATCCGCCGTTTGCAGATCCAAGGCCGCCAGTGGCCGTTCCGGCTGCCGAATCAGAGACTCCAGCAGCATGATCACACGCTGTGCCACGCGCTGCGGATCTTTCACTGCATCGCGGTATTCCAATTGTAACTGTAGTTTTTCACCCGGCAGCGCCAGAAGCGTCAGCGGATAATGTGTATAGCCACGGTTATTTAAGCTGGCACAGCGTAAACCGCCGAACGCCCGTTGATGCAGTTCACTGTTCTCCGGATAGTTTTCTACCACCAGCAACGTATCAAACAGCGTATTGGCCGCAACCAGGCGCTGAATTTCGCCCAAGCCCAATCCATCGTGCTCCAACAGCTCAATTTGCCGTTGCTGCAAGGCTGATAATTGGGGCAGCAAGGGTAAGTCCGGCTGTAATGTCACTCTGACCGGAAGGGTGTTGCTGAATAAACCGACGTGCTGATCGATACCTTCAACGGCGCTGAATCGGCCTGACACTGGCGAACCGAACACCACATCGTTACGCCCAGTCAACGCCCCCAACAAAGTCCCCCACACGCCTTGCAGCAAGGTATTCAGCGTTAAACCTTCCCGCCGCTGTAATGCCAGCAATCCGGCTTCCAACTCGCTATCCAGTTCAATCGCCAGTTCGCGTACCGGCCCGGCTGAATCGGCATCCGGATGCAGTATCAATGGCATCACGCCCTGCATCGCCTGCTGCCAGATCTGACGATCTGGCTGTAGATCCCGCTGAGTCATCTGATTAATCAACGATCCGTAACTGACTTTAAGCGGCGGCAACGGCTGCTGAGCGTAACTGTGTAATAGATCGTGCAATATAATGGACGATGACCAACCGTCACCGATCAAATGGTGAGCGACGATCAACAGCGTATGCTGCTCGGCAGCGTAACGTACAAGCACCGCTTCCAATAATGGCTGCGGGGTGCCAGCGATCAGATCTTTCGCTAATAACGAAGTTTCCAGACGATGGAATTCAGCCAGTTGTTGTTTATCTGTCAGCGCCGAGAGATCCATTTCTCGCCACGGCACATTGATTTGTGCAGGATCGATTTGAGGCAAAATTTGCAGCGGTTCACGGTGTAATTCAGTATCGAAAATAGCGGCCAACTGCGGGTAACGCACCAGTAGGCTCGCCAATGCACGGCGTAATTGGGCTACATCTAATTCGCCCAGTAATTCAAACCGGCTGATGGCATTATAGTTGTTGGCTTCCTGGCCAAGCTGAGCGTGGAATAGCAGCCCCTGTTGCAACGGTAATACCGGCAGTATTTCAGCCACGGAACCATATTTAGCCTGCGCGGCAGCCATCAGTTGTGGTGGCAGGCTACGGGTATATTCCTGATACGAAACCGCCGTTTGAGCCAAAGGTTGCAACGCTTCAGCCATCACGGCTGGCGTTCGTAGCGCAAAGATCTCTCTCGGTGCCAAACGGTATTTATGACGACGCAGATAACTACCTAAAGCCATCGCAGAAATACTATCGCCTCCGAGTTGGAAAAAATCGTCGTCGGCACTGACACTGTCTAAGTGCAACACCTCGGCAATGGCGGCACATACGATCTTTTCCTGTGGCGTGTCTGCTGCACGTCCTGCACCAACCGTCGACCAACGCGCGCTTGGCAGCGCGGTTTTGTCTACTTTACCGTTAATATTCAGCGGTAATTGCTCCAATAGCATTAAGGTTGCGGGAACCATATATTCGGGTAAACGCTCGCTCAGTTGGCGGCGTAATTGTTGTGCCAAGGCGTCATGATCGTCCCATGCCGACGTCAACGCACAATATCCCAACAACCGATAGCTGCCAGCTAATGGTTCGGCAATCACCGCCGCCGCCATCACTTGCGGTAGTTGCAATAACGCATTTTCTACCTCTTCCAATTCAACGCGGAAACCGCGTACCTTGATTTGGTTATCGGTACGCCCCAGGAAGTCCAACTGACCATCGTCTCGCCAACACACCCGGTCACCGCTGCGATACATCAATTGCCCGTTAGCATGCGGATTGGCAATAAAACGCGCGGCTGTCAGATCAGGGCGGTGCAAATAGCCACGAGCCAGACCCGCACCAGACAAATACAATTCACCCGCCACACCGATAGGCAAAAGATTAAGTTGCCGATCCAGCACCCACACCTGCATATTGGCAATCGGTTGGCCAATGACCGGTGTCGATGAACGACGGATCGACGCCTGCAAGCTATCGACGGTGCATTCGGTTGGTCCATAAAGGTTGAATACCTGTAGATCAGGCTGCTGCCGTAGCCGTTGCCACAACGCGGTAGAAATCGCTTCTCCGCCAACGGCGAGGATACGAGGTTGATGGAACGCCTTATCTATCAGACCGGCATCCAGCAATTGCTGAAGAAATAGCGGTGTCAGATCCAGTACATCAATCTGCTGTTCCCGCACTGCCGCCACTAACGTCTGCGCATCCTGTCGCTGTAGGTCGCTGAAAATATGTAACTGATGGCCCAGAAGCATCCAGATCAGTGGATCCCAAGCGGCATCAAAGGAGAAAGACGTGGAATGCCCCACGCGCAAGCGTTGCTGTTCCGCCGCTGGAATCATGCTGCGCTGGTGGGAAAGCAGTAAATTGACTAATCCACCATGCGTATTCATTACGCCTTTTGGCCGACCAGTAGAACCCGAGGTGTAGATAATATAGGCCAACATCTCTGGATGATGGTTAACCTGACACGGCGACGCATCAGACAGCATTGTGCAGAAATCCGGATGATCTACACACAGTGTTTTAGCCACCGTCGGCAGTTGCGCCAACAAAGATTGGCAAGTGATCAACACTATCGGTGCCGCATCGGCACACATCATATTCAAACGTTCCAGCGGGTAATCGACATCCAGGGGCAGATAAACCGCTCCGGCTGCCAATATGCCGAGTAATACCACCAGCGCCTCTTCATTTCTTGGCAGCGCCACCGCCACCACATGTTGTCTGCCAACACCAAGATCGTTCAATAGGCTGGCATATTGTAGCGCGCGAGCTTCCAGCTCGGCAAAGCTGAGAGAATGCCCATTGCATTCCAGCGCGATTGCCTGTGGCTGGCGCAAAACCTGCTGATGTAAAATATCCAGCAGCGTCGTGACTCCCGCAGGAACCGGCCATTTCGCCCCCTGTCCCCACTGCTGCAATTGTGCCATTTCCCCGTCCGGCAAGATCTGCAACGCTGCCAGTGGGCGCTGAAGATCGGCACTGAACTGCTGAATCAGCAGCTGCAGGCGATTACCGTGAAGTACCAACGCCTGCTCGGTGTAACGCGCCGGATTGGCCGTTAATTCAATGCTGAGTTTTCCTTCATCAAGATACAAATTGAATTCGAGATCCTCGACTGGGCCAGAAGCCATTTGGTGAGTTATCCCGCTGATACCCGCAAAATCCAATTGATATTCAAACAGTTTAAAATTGATCGTTGGGCCATACAGATCCTGACCTGCACCAACCAGACCTAAATCACGCCGCAGCTGATCGGCTTCATAACGTTGGTGTCGCCGCAGCGCTTTCAGCTCAAGCGCCACGCGCTGTGCCACTTCAACCAACGTGAGGTCGTCCTGCATTCTGGCTTGTAACGGCAGCACATTCACCACTGGGCCAAGTGCATCGATCGCCACCGATCCGATACGGCGCATAAACGGAAAACCAACGGATAGATGCGATTGTCCACTCAGGCGATATAAATAACTCAGCACAACGGCAACGGCTATCTCTGGCTCAGACAGCCGTTGTGATTTAGCGATATCAACAATCGCTGAAAATTGTGCCGGATCAACGTGAAAATGGTGGCGTAACGGCAAAGGAGATAACCCCGCCTCGTCAGCATTTTTTCCGGGAACAGCCAGACAAACCGGCACCGGAAGCGCGGCCGCATGCTGTAGCCAGAACTGACGATCTTTCTCTTCGGCTACCGAGCCTTGATAAGCCAGATACTCGGCGACTACTTCGCTAAACGCAGTAAACGGATTATTCCCAGCAGAACCTCCCGCTAGTCGGGCGGTATAAATCTCAGCAATACGCCGTGTCAATGCGGTAAAGCTGAAACCATCCAACATCAAATGGTGATAACGCTGGTACCACAACCAGCACTCGCCATCTTGAGGCTGATCGGCTGCCGGATTCACCCGGATTAGAATTTGGCGATAACCCTGAAGCTGTCCTGCCGCCACTGACTCGCTGGCAACAAGATCCGCTGCCATTAACCGTCGAGCGCTCTCGATAGGATCGGGTTGATCGCGCAGATCCAGACATTCCGCAGGCAAAATCTGCTGCGGATCGACGCCTTGAGATAACCACTGTACCGGCCCCAAATCCCCAAGACCAAAACGGGCCTGAACGGTATCGGCTTCAGCCAGTCCTTGACGGAGTGCGAGCTGGAAATGCTCAATATCAAGGCTGCCACGCAGTTCGATATAATGCGCAACGGCATAAGCGCTGTGTTGCACGGAAATCTGATCGGCAAACCAGATGCCCGGCTGAGCGGCGACTAACGGAAATTCACTTTCGGTTACGGCAGAAAAAGTTAGGGTTGAAACCTCTGACACGGCAAAAATTCCTTATTTGGCAAGTATCAAGAATCCGGTGATTCCGGTATCTGTCCGTCGATAATATTTCTGGTCTTTCCGGCTGGCGGTTATTCTGACTGTGCGTTAATCAGGCTCAACGGACGCATATCCGTCCAATTCATTTCCAGATAACGCACGCAGCTTTCGCGCAATGCTGGGCCAAATACACTTTCCCAACCCGCAGGAATCGCGCTGAATTCCGGCCACAGACTGTACTGACGCTGCTCATTGATCAGCACCAGAAAAGGAATGGTTTCGTCATCAAAAGGGTTTACCTGATTTTCATTGATCATATTTATCACTTTCAGTTTTAGGATTGAGTAAATAATGCAGCCCGTCGATTAATCCGCCCCGCCAACAGATGGCGTCGTGCCCACCGGAATAAACGCGATACTCAACGCGGTGAGAGGATTGACCCAATACCTGACGCATCGCCTGATTAACCTGATAAATCACGTCCTCCCTGTGTCCAGCCTCCATAAAAATAGTCAGTTGATGATCGTTGCCAACACCGTTTTTAACCTGCTCGGTTAGCCAGCCAGCCATGTCTGAGCGGCCATCAGGCATCAGCATGGAATCGTCGACACTTGGCCACCAGAATGAACCCGATTGACTGAGCACACAGCCAAACCGCTGCGGCCAATGCAAACCGGCATATAACGCCGCCAAACCACCGTAACTTTGCCCTGCAACGACGGTGCGTGACGCCTGTTCGCTAAATGGCTCCAACATCGCCACCTGCGGCAATAATTCAGCCTGAATCGCCTGCCAGAATGTCGGATTACAGGGTAATTCTTCGCCCCGATGCTGCGGGTCGATGACATCGATCAAGACATACACCGCAGGAGGCAACTGACCGCTAGCGGTTTGCTGATCCAACACGCCAAAAACTGGTTGCCCCTGTGCCCAATATTGACCATCCAGCAGAATCACCAATGGCCGATCTTGCTTATGATCGGTTTTACCAGTTGTGTATAGCCAAACTTTGCGAGTATTACCGAGCAATTTGCTGCCCCAATCGATTTTGTGCAAACGTTCAAGATCCAGTGATTGCGGGTTACCAGCGTCGACAGATTGCCAGGCGGGCTGTGGAAGAGAGGCGGAAAGATGCACCGCAGAAAGTGCAGTTCCGCGATGACTGTAATGTGGACAAGTCAGGTTCAACGGATCGCATTCGGCCAGTTCAAGCAGAGCTATCCATCCATTACGCTGCGCCATACGTCGTTGTTCATACGTACCTTCCGGTAATTGCAAACACTGTGCAGCGGTCACCGGAATGACACTGTAGCTACCACGAAAATCCGCTTCTACTTCGGTCTGCCAATACCAAACATCGGTATCACCGAGGCGTTTCAGATATTCAGGCGAGAAACTATGGTGGTCAGTGACACCGTTCACATCAATATAGACGCGGTCTAATGCTGACTGCTGAGCGTTACCCTGTGGATCACGCCATAAAAAAGTCAATTTCACCTGCTCGGTGCTGACTGACTCGACCAGTGGAGTACCCCACTGCGCCACCATCTGCCACCATGACTCACTACCTGCCTGTGGGTCGGTTAACCAGTTCTGGCTAACGGGATAACGGTTGACTACATTCACACCCTTTCCTCGCTGTTTTAGCTGTTTTAACTTCCCTATCTCGATCCTGACAACAATTAAGCAGACTTATGATTGATACATATATATTAGGGATTAAAAGTAAACACAAATAATATTGAGAACTATTTGTGTTTGCAATAACATAGTTACTATTCGCTCTAATGCATCGACTTAGATTCGCTTTACCCAAAGGAAAATGGGTGCTGTTTTACAAAAAAACAAAACCTTAATACTGATATGGACATAGCGATGCAATCAATGTGGCTGGGTAAACAGCCTTGGAGACACCGAGTTAAGGTTTGGCTGGGATGCACGATAAGTCAGATCTGACAGTGCGTAATACCAGGTAAATTTAAGCCTGGATGGCACTTTGCCCAATAGATTTCAAAACGTAGTTAGGGGCTAAAAACAATAAATTTCATCCGCTTGAATCACTAAGCGATAGAGATAAGTTAACAGCTGCCAACATCGCTACAGCTTGAAAAACGGAGGGTATAACCCACTTGTTATTTTATTTATTGTGTTCTAGGTAAGGGATAAATCATGTTTGATCTTTCGGGCAAATTGCTGCCAAGGAAATTACCACTGCGTGTTGGAACCACATCAAAAACATTACTATTTACCTCAGCGCTTATTCTTATTCCATCAATGGCTGTTCAGGCCGAAACGAATAAAACGGCGACTACCACCAAGGAAGATAAATTGGTGGTAGTGGCTCAGACCACTGGGCAGCAAGATACCGGTTTTGTCGCCACCCATAATACGACTGGCACCAAAACTGATACACCTCTGATTAAGACACCTCAGGCAATCTCTGTTATTACCCGGGAACAAATGGCTGCTCAGGATGCCAGTTCTGTCGCACAGGCATTACGTTATACCGCTGGGGTTATTGCTGAGTATCGCGGTGCATCAAACCTGAATGATGAAGTCACCATTCGTGGCTTTGGCTCCGTACCACGTTTTCTGGATGGTTTAAGCTACAGCTCCGTTGGCGGTGTGCGCCGTGCTGGTCAGATTGATCCCTGGATGCTGGAACGTGTTGAAGTGGTGCGTGGCCCGGCATCTGTTTTATACGGCCAGGTTAACCCCGGCGGCCTGATCAATATGGTGAGCAAACGTCCTACGGCTGAAAGCATTCATAAAATTCAGGTACGAGCCGGTAATAATCATCTGGCTGAAGCCGCATTTGATTTTGGTGGTGTCGTGGATGATGAAGGAAAAGTACTGTACCGCTTAAACGGTATTGGTCGTACCCAACATGATGCAGTAGACACATTTAAACAAGAGCGTTTTGCCATTGCTCCGGCCATCACTTTCCTACCGAATGAAGATACCAGTTTTACATTATTAACCAGTTATCAACGTGAACCGGAAGCCGGCTCTCGTAACTTCTTACCGAAAAATGGATTACTGGTTCCGACTCAGTACGGTTATATTCCGCGTGACTTTAACGTCAGCGATCCGGCATTTGACCAGTCATGGCGTGAACAAACTTCTGTCGGCTATGCCTTAGAGCATTATATCAACGACACCTTTAAATTCCGTCAGAACCTGCGCTACACCCAAATCAAACAGCATTATAATTATCTGGTCTTTATGGATATGCAGGCGGATAACCGAACAATGAACCGCCGTGCACAAATTGAAAGACAACAATCCGGCGAATTCTCGGTTGATAACCAATTACAGGCGGATTTCTGGACTGGCGAGTTAAATCATACGGTATTAACCGGATTTGACTACAAACGCAGTCGAATTGACGGCCAATTCCTCATGGATCGAGGCAGTAAATATAATCTGGACTGGGTTTCACCCGTTTATGGACTGAATATTAAAGAAAGTGATTTATCGCTCATTGATGACAACTTGAATAAGTTGGATCAGGTGGGGATTTATTTGCAGGACCAAATCGAATATGGCAGCTGGAACCTGTTGCTATCGGGTCGTTATGACTGGTCACAACTCAAATCATTGAGCCGCATCACGAACAAACTGACCCAGCAGGATGACAACGCTTTCACCGGTCGTGCCGCGGTACTGTATGCCTTTGATTCCGGTATTTCTCCTTACGTCAGCTACAGTACTTCGTTTGAACCGAACACCGGTAAAGGAGCGCCAGGTAGCGAAGCATTGAAACCTATTACTGCCCGTCAATTGGAAGCCGGTGTCAAATACCAACCGCCGGGCAGCAAAACCTTGATGACCGCAGCTCTGTACGATTTGCGCCAAAAAAACATCAACCAACGAGATCCCATTCTGAACTACGATATCCCAGTCGGTGAAGTTCAGTCACAAGGTTTGGAAACCGAGTTAAAAAGTGCCCTTAACGACAATCTCGACCTGATTTTGTCTTATACCTACACCACGGCAAAAACCCGCGAAACCACCCGTGCTGGCGAGCAAGGTAAAATGCCGGTAACCATTCCGCACCACGCTGCGGCACTGTGGGGAATGTATACCTTCGACAACGGCGTACTGGATGGTTTATCGACCGGTGCTGGCATTCGCTATATCGGCACCAGTTGGGGGGACAGAAAAAACACCTTCAAAGTTCCAGCATCTACCGTCTATGACTGGATGATGCGCTACCAGCTGGGCAACGCAGTCCCGACGCTGAAAGGCACTTCGGTGCAGGTTAACCTCAGTAACCTCACTGATAAGAAATACGTTTCGACCTGTTCATCAAACGATACCTGTTTCTACGCCCCGGGCCGGTCAGCTACCGCAACCGTCAGCTATTCCTGGTAAGACTTAATTTAGTCGCTATGCCGCGCCGATCAAACGATCGGTGCGGATCTTTAGGTTCCGACGCCTATTTCACCAATTAAACTGGCCGCCGATATCCATCGACCTTTAGCCCGCTCCTAACGCCCTGCCATCATTACCGACGGAAAGCGATGTAGATTTCAACTTCCGTCACACGGTAAAAAACGAAAAATGGCGTTCTATCACCTCGCCACCTAAAACGCGCTGGTCAATATATCCAGAACATCACAGAGCAGCTTGCTCGCTGACGCTCTTGGTGCTTTACCTGCCGGTCACCTTGATGATGACGTTTTATTCAACGGAATATCACCTTTGGCAAAATTCACGATAGCGCATTGATTATGGTTATCCGATATTCAATTTCAGCGTGATAGACTTTAACCTCATCAGTCACTCTGACAAGCTATGTACAGGTATTATTTAATGAGGATTAACGATGAGTCGTGAGATCAACAAAGACACCCGTTTGTGTATATCACTGGCCGGTCGGCCGGGTAACTTTGGTACCCGATTCCATAACTTCCTGTATCAGGAATTGGATCTCAATTACATCTATAAAGCCTTCACCACGACAGATATTGAGGCGGCAGTCGGCGGTGTAAGGGCTCTGGGTATCCGTGGCTGTGCCGTCTCAATGCCGTTTAAAGAAGTCTGTATTCCATTCTTAGACCAGCTGGATACCTCTGCTACCGCTATTGAATCAGTCAATACAATAGTTAACGATGATGGGTTCCTGCGCGCTTATAATACTGACTATATCGCTATTGCCAGGTTACTGAGCCAATATCAGGTACCAAAAGAAACCTCGTTTATTTTACGCGGCAGTGGCGGAATGGCTAAAGCAGTGGTCGCAGCACTACGTGACGCTGGCTTTAAACACGGTCATATCATTGCTCGTAATGAAAGAACCGGCAAACTGCTGGCCGATAATTATGGCTACCAATGGCAGGCTGAAGTGGGTGATTTGGTGGCCGACATGCTAATTAACGTCACACCTATTGGTATGGCAGCGGGTACCGAGGCCAATGCATTGGCTTTCGAACCTGCGACTATTGACCAGGCAAAAATAGTGTTTGATGTGGTTGCTCTACCGGTAGAAACACCATTTATTCGCTATGGTCGCGCTCATGGCAAGCAAATTATCAGCGGTGCAGAAGTCATCGCCATCCAGGCCGTTGAACAATTCGTTCTTTATACTGGAGTACGTCCGACCGATGAACAAGTAGAGCGTGCTGCAGCTCACGCCCGTAGCTAATCTCTTTTCGCATTATCAGGTGAACACCGGCTCGCCGGAGGTTAATGACCAAATGCTCGCCGCGGTGAAAACCGGCAGATCGTCCAGACACCGTGAATACGTCCTTGTCGGCTCGTTCCGCGCCATCCTTGGCGCGGATGCTTGACTCTTCTAACGGCCTTCCCCACCAGAGATCGCAAAATCAAGGTTTGTCTACTGTCTGAGGCGAACTCTCATTCGCCTGCCCATACTCCCCCCTCTAGTGTTACCCGCAATAAAAACTGTCATCTTCAAATATTCACATTAAAAATATCCATCAATAACAAAGTTATATTATAAATATAACATAAAGGAAAAAATAGAATACGTCATAAAACTCAAAAAGTCAGAATGTAAAACAAAAAGAAAAAAAGACACTTAAACAGAATAAATAAAAAAGTTCAAATTTAACAACTAATTTTAAGAAAGTTGAGATGTTTTTATAAAGACAAAATAATTAGAATTTAATAACGTAGACTTTCCAATAAGGAGGATTGTATTTATTAAAGTTTGAATTGAGACATCAATAAAAAAATGAAATGAAAAGTTAAAAAACAGCGTTGATTACTTTAAAAATAAGACTAAATAAACCACACATAACAGGTACTCTTCAGTATGACAAAAAATAACACTGAGAATGAGTTTGAACTCGAAAACGGCGTGATTTTTTCGCCAGCAAGACGTTATCTGCACGGCCCCGATGCACCACCAGTAATACTAACCGAAAATAATATCCGATTTCTTCAATTACTTCTCAATGGCATTACAGATAAAGAAAGTATTATTAACGAAGTCTGGAAAGAACAAAATGGCGCTATCAGTGAAAGTAGCTATTACGGGCAGATTTATATGCTAAGAAAAGCATTCAATCAAGTAGGTCTGAATGAATCATTGATTCATACTATTCCACGTAAAGGAGTTCGCTATATCGGTTCGGCCATGCCTTTATTAGTCACTGAAGCAAACGATATCTTAGGAAAAAATAAACATCCGCTTATCTCGACCACTACTCTGCATGCAGTTAACCTAGGTGATGACGAAAAAACCGCCGCCACCAAGATGTTCAGAATGAATACATATCATCGCTGGAAAAAAATCTTCTTTTACAGCTTAACCTTCCTTGCCACTTGCTGGCTTTCATCTCTAACAATCTTGATAATTATTTATTTAAATAAGTAACACATCAAAAATCGCCGTAGTTCTCAAATATTTATTTTTAAAGAGTTATTGGGATGTAAAAATGAATTTCTATAAAAAAAACGTTTTAATTAATCCACTACTTCCGAGGAGAGAGCGGTTTGTAGTTTGTAAAATAACCATTTAACCTTAAAAGGATTTTATATGAAAAACGTTATGACTAAAGCCTATGTGTCTGCCCAAATAAAAATCGAAGAATTTGCTAAAAATAATAAAGGTACCATTATTGAATACGTTCTGATAGCGGCTTTCAGTGCAGCTATCATGACAACCTTTAAAGCAGAAATTTCGGGGTTAGTTACTGACCTTATTACCAAGGTAACAGCGGTAGGTTCTTTATAAATAGAGGTTTTATTTAACCATCAAAAACGCGGTGAACAATCACCGCGTTCCTCTATAAAACCCAGGAAAATAGCGATAATGGAGATTATCCACTTACTATTATTATCATTACTTTTATTACAATTACTATGGGCCTGCTATACCGACATCCGATACCGAATAATTGGTAATGATTTAATTGTTAGCATGCTGTTTACTGCAATGGCGTTTAGTTTTAGTTATCGTGGTAGTATTTCACTTATCTTTCCATTAATAATATTAACCATTGGTTTCATTATATTTATATTTGGATTAATCGGGGGTGGTGATGTAAAAATGATAACGGTACTCGCTTGCACGTTAACACCGATGCAAACATATCACTTTATTACTTACACAGCCATTATGGGTGGTGTTGTAATGATTATTGGCTTGGTTATATCACGCTCTGACATAAAAGAAAGAGGAGTACCTTATGGCGTAGCGATTGCCTCAGGTTTTTCGCTGTCACTGTTCAGCTAAAAAACACCTGACACCATAATCTAAAAGGATATAACAAGTGAACCATAGAGCCATGATAATACTATCAATATTTATTATATCTATAGGATTGATTGGTCTATTTGCAAAAAAAGACCATCCGACGGATATAATCAACTTAAATGTAATTAAGGATGAGGATATAAAAATCTCTATTGCCATCGCTAATAAAGATATTAAACCAGGGGCATTATTGAACAAAGATGACTATATCCTATCCAGTGAAATTGTTGAGTCTTCAAGCAAAAAGAAAGAAGTAGATATATCAAAAATAAAAGATTTCAACGGAGCCATCGCTAAAATCGGGATAAAAAAAGGCTCCTATATCACTCATGATATGATTTCGTTACCAGAAAATCATGATTACTATAAGTATACATTACAAGCTAATGAGATAGTCTATTTTTTTAATATTTATAAAAAAGATAGTTACCTACTGAATATGACTAAAGTGGGTGACAAACTCACATTAAGTCTTAGAACATTGGATGTTTACCAAGATAGATCAGAACGCAATGGGATGTCACTGGAGACAAAAGATTTAAAGGCCACCAGAAGAAACAGTTATTCATTGAATAAAATAACTGGTGCTATGACAGTGATAAAAGTAAAGCAATTTACTGAAGATGAGTTATCAAAAAATAATGAAAGAAATATAAGGGATGCGGAAAAATTAATAGGCTATATAGAAGTCACGATGAATGAACAAGATCTACTGTCTATTCATACGTTGGAAAAATCTGGGGATATTATTCTTACACCTTTTGATCATGCTGACACGGTGATCACAACAGAAAATATCATACCACGACTGCGTAAGGTAAGAGAATTAAGAGGATGAATAAAATAAAATCAAAAAATATGATGGAAAATATAATACTCCCTTTGTTTCTGCTTCTGGCTTGTGGTATCAGCACATCTAACTGTCATGCAGAAGCACTATATTTAGCCACGGGAGAGTCACACATCATAAATGTAAAAGATGAAATAGACACTATTTTTTCATCTGCAACTAAAGTTGCCGATTATGAACTGATAGGGACAAATAGCATTATTATTTATGCTAAAGAAGAAGGTTTGGCAGAATTTAACTTATTTGATAAAAAAAATAAACCCATTCATAAAGTCGCTGTATTCGTAGACAAAATAATAAGCAAAGCCAAGAAGCGCATAAGAATAGAGTATCCGGACAGTCAGATAAACATCAATAAACTGGGTGAAGGCTATATATTGACAGGCACCGCCCAGACTGAAGAAGCCAGAGAGACTATCGAAAAGATCGTCGCAAACGCCATTGGTAGCGTGCCGGTACGGCAGGAAAAATGGGGCTACACCATCCATAGTCACAGCAATATTACTAATAAAATCACCATACCGGTCACTAATCAGGTAAATGTGAAACTCACCATCGCAGAAGTCACAAAAGACTTCACAGATAATATTGGTTTGGACTGGAGCACTATCGGTAACGTGAGCGGCAGCTTTCACTTTACCCAATTCAATGCCGGAAAAATCAGCACGTTAGTTCAGGCAATTAATGATGAATCTGTTGCCAGAGTATTAGCTGAACCTAATCTCTCGGTACTTTCAGGTGAAACCGCATCGTTCCTGGTTGGTGGAGAACTCCCAATTGTTTCAACTACTCAGAATACAATCAATGTTAGCTATAAAGAATTCGGCATTAAATTAAATATCGGTGCAAAAGTCAGTGAAAGTAAACGTATTCGAGTCAAGCTAGACGAAGAAGTCAGCAGCCTCGATAAAATGTTTAATGTTGATGGTGGTAGTTCCTATCCTGCATTACGCACAAGAAAAGCAGGAACAACGGTAGAGTTAGGAGATGGCGAAAGCTTTATTCTCGGTGGACTCATCAGTAGAGAAGATAAAGAAAATTTGAAAAAAATCCCCCTTATTGGAGATATTCCTATTTTAGGAGCTCTATTTCGTAAAACGGGAACCCAGACAAAACGCAGCGAATTAGTTGTTATCGCAACCGTTAATCTGGTTAAGCCGATGCAAAGCAAAGATGTTGGGCTACCTGATTTTATGAAAACTTCAACGCTTGAACGATTCTTCAATTACACATTTATACGTGAATCAAAGCAGGAAAAATTAGCGAAGAAATTTCTCAGTCAAGGAGGATTTATCAAATGATAACACTTACTACCCTACTATTATTATTGGTATCATCTTTCTCCTCTGCACATATGTCGATAAAACCAGAAAATAACCATTTCTTTAAGGAATACACCGAAGAAAATACACTTTACATATATGATGTTTTATCAGATTTTAGTCCAAATAGCATTTCACAAGGCATAGTCGATAAGAAGAAAAACATAACTAAAATTGAAATATTATACTCAAACAAAAAAAACCTTAATAAAATAAACTTGCTTAGAAACGATTTTATCAAGCATGGCTTGGAAAATAAAAAAGTGATCATCATTGATAGGAAAAAGGAGATAAAAAACGCAGATAACTTAATCGAAATTAAATACTACTATCTAAAACAAAAGGATAACAAGTGCTATTACAATCATAATAATTATAGGTCAGATTTTAACGATAATCTTGGCTGTGCGCTACACAACAACATGCTTTATTCATCCAATAATTATAATGGCACACTTTACAAATGGTGACACCATGCAGCTTATTATCAATAGCAATTTAATTTCAAAAAAAGAAGTTAACACAAAAAAAACCGTCTCATTAATAAGTAATAGAGCAGAAATAATAGATAGAGTATCTGAGCAAATTAGAATAACAGATGAGTTTGAAATAGATGAAGTAAGGGTCGATATATTTGAAAAAAACACATTTCACATATCCACCTCAAGTTATGGTGTAATCATTGATATTGCATATCACACAGATATCGATGCAATAAAAAATTTAATAAAAACTCATATCCCTCGTGTTAGCTGGTGCATAATTATAGGCGATAATGATTCAATCTCAAACTCTCAACGATTTATTGAACAAGGCTTGCTGTATTTACAAAGTGCCTCACAAATTGATGGCCTAGCGCAACGTTTACAAAAAGGCATTCAGATAGAGAGTGATCGCAGGGCATTTTTTATCAGTGTGTTTGGATGCCGTGGTGGCGTAGGAACAACGCTGATCAGTTTTCATTTGGCAAATGCAATAAGTGAAATAAAAAAATCGCCCACTCTACTCATTCAAGGTAATCATGGGTCACAAGACATTGATCTACTGAGTGAAAAAAAAATAGATCAGAACACTATTAACTATAATAAAGACTTAGATCTTATGTTACTTAAAGAAAACAGCCTAGACAGCATAAATGAGAACAATAATAAAAAACATAACTTTATTATATTTGACCAATCAATTCATAACACTTCCACCGAAGAGCTAGATGAATATATAAAACAATCTCATTGCATCATTATTTTATTAGATCATAGTATGGTATCAGTTAGAGTTGCGAAAAAAATGATAAAGACGCTTGAAAAACATAGAATTGAAAATAATCATAAAGTTAGATTTATTTTGTGTTTAAACGAAAGCAGACCGTTGACAAGCTCTATGTTATCAACCCAGGACATTCAATCATTATTATCGAAAAATATTGACGAAAAAATAAATTACATTAACAAACCAAGAGAGAAATAAAACAGTAATAATTACTTTGAAAAAAAAAGAATTAGCATCCGAAGATTAGCCAAAAGAGTTTTGGCTATAGATATTAACAACAAACCTACCGCATATTCCTGGCTAAATAAAATACTTAAACTTACATAGAAACAATAGAGAATAGAGAATAGAGAATAGAGAATAATTATGGAAATAACATTATCCACCCAAGAGTTTATTCGTGATAAAATGTTAAGCAACATCGACATTAATATTATTGAGTCATTTATCCATGAACGCACAAAATTAGTTGAATTATTAAGCCAAGTATATGATGAACTATTTCAAAACAATGAATATGATTTAAATCCCCAAGACAGACGCTACATGATCGATAGCATTGCCGATGAAATTACCGGATTTGGTCCTCTCAGAGAATTAATGGAAGATGACTCAATTAGCGATATATTGGTTAATGGACCAGAAAAAATTTTCATCGAGCGAAAAGGTTTATTAGAGTTAACTAATCTGCGGTTTATAAATAATAGCCAATTAACCGATATTGCCAAACGTCTAATGCAAAATGTTAATCGTAGAATTGACGAAAGTAGACCGCTTGCCGATGCCAGAATGATTGATGGCAGCCGAATAAATGTTGCCATCCAACCTATTGCTCTTGATGGTACAGTATTATCTATTCGTAAATTTAGTAAAAATAAACGTACGTTAGAAGATCTAGTCAATATGGAGAGCCTAAGCAGCGACATGGCTAATTTTTTGATTATTGCCGCCAGTTGCAAGGTTAACATTATAATATCAGGAGGGACGGGATCGGGGAAAACGACACTTCTCAACGCTCTGTCAAAATATATTTCAGAAAATGAGCGAATTATCACTCTGGAGGACGCTGCCGAAATTAGTCTAGAGCAACCCCATGTCATCAGAATGGAAACACGTTTAGCCAGTTTAGAAAATACAGGGGAAATAACTATGCGCGATTTGGTTATTAACTCACTGCGGATGCGTCCTGACAGGATAATTATTGGTGAATGTCGAGGGGAGGAAACATTCGAAATGCTTCAAGCTATGAACACGGGTCATAATGGCTCAATGTCAACCTTACATGCGAATACACCAAGAGATGCTATTGCTCGGTTAGAAAGTATGATTCTTATGGGTAAAGTCAATATGCCAATAAGCACCGTCAGAAGGAATATAGCTTCAGCAATTAATATTATCATTCAGGTTTCCAGAATGAATGATGGTTCCAGAAAAGTACAAAATATCAGTGAAATCATGGGGATAGAGGGGGAAAATGTTATCATACAGGATATATTTACATATAAAAAATTAGACGGTCGTGATGAGAATAATCACGTAAAGGGTGATTTTATCTGCCACGGATTATTTATGCGGTCCATTGTGAGAACTCATGCTGATGTACATGGTCTTGGGGATGAGTTAAATAAAATTTTCTCAGCGGAACAAGAATGAGCATATTATTAATTGTGACTGGATTGATTGTTTTTATTTTAAGCATAAATAAATGGTTGAAAATAAAGCATTCTATTTATAATGTTAAAGAAAGAAAATTACCAATCGGCATCATTGCTAAAATCATTTCATTATTTAATAAGAACAAGACAAAATCTGAATATATTACGTATTTGAAATATATCTTCCATAAGAAAAAAATGGCGCATATTTTTCTTCCAGTCGGTTTTCTTATTGCTACTTACCAGTTAAATAACCATATATCATTAACTCACCCAACTTTTACATTTATTATTTCGATTGTGATTGTTTTGATAGTACAAATAATATTATCAACAAAGCAAAAAAATAAACACTTTAATGAAAGTTTTCCTGAAGTTCTGACGATTATGAATATGGCAGCCAGTAGCGGTGCTAATCTTAATCAAATTTTAGAACGGTGCGGAAAAGAAATTCAAGGAGAACTGGGTAACGAGTTTAACCTTATTTATCGTAGGTTAAACTTAGGTGAGGCACCTGAAATAGTATTCAATGATGCATATAGAAAATTCAATTATGCTGAGTTTCATTTTTTCACCTCCGTTATTTTGCTTAATATAAAGCAAGGTGGGCAGTTAAGTGACCTGATAAAAAAAATGCATAAAGGTATTACAGAAAGCAATAAACTTAAGCAAAGAAAAGCCATTATGACGGCTCAAATAAGAATGACAACTAATGTTGTTTCTTTAATTCCTATAGTTTTCACGGCATTCTTATATTATATCGATCCAAATTCCATTGAGACCCTATGGTCTCAAGACGTCGGGAAAGAAATAATAAGTTACATTGTAATAAGTGAGATTCTTGGGATTTTTATTATTAGAAACATGATTTCGAGGGCTGCATGATAATATTCACTTACATACTAATATTGTTATCACCATTATATATTTACTTTATTAAATTTCAAGAATCAAAAAAAATAAAAATCTATAATAAGGTTAACAATATAGATGACAATAATAGAAAGAAAATTACAACCAAAAGTAAAATAAAAGAAGATTTCTCTCACCTTATAAACTTACCGCCTGTTTTGTTAAGTAAATATAAGGCAATGTTAATCACTGCTTGTTTTTTAATTTTATCCATATGGGTTTTATCAATTAGCTTTATTAGTATTGATATTTATGAAAAATATACCCTTCATATTTTAATATTTATCGCAACGGCATCTATAATCATACCTAATTTAATAAAAAATATGCTATTAAGGAAAAAGAAAAAGTTATTGACCGAAGCAATTCCTTTATTTATTGATATGGTTGCAGCTTGTATTCAAGCAGGAATGACGATTGAAAGTGCGCTAACTCACACAGCAAAAAACTTTGAATCAATAAATAGAGATTTATCAATGTTATTTAATAAAATTATGAAAAAATCAGAAATAATAGGTTTGGAAAAATCAATAAAAGAAGTATCAATAGTTGCGCCGTCGACAGAAATAAAAATGTTTTGTAGTACATTGCAATACAGTCTCAGTTTTGGCTCTACTGTATATGAACAACTCAACACACTATCAGCCGAAATAAAGAAAATGCAACTGCTTATAGCCGAAGAAATTTTATCCAAGTTATCAACCAAGTTAACGTTACCATTGTTTTTATTTATGGTAATTCCATTCATAGTTTTAATACTTTCACCTAGTATATTAGGATTTATATATCATGCTGATAACTAAATATAAGATAATGATAGTTATATTGCTCCTTCTTAGTGGCTGCCAAAACCCAAAAAATATAACAGATAAAGATTTTCAGTATCGCGAAAGTATCTTCATCAAGGCAAAAAACCATCATGGATTGATCGATTTGTACCGTGATGTATTAAAGCAAAAGGAAGATAATAAAATAAGATTTAAACTTGCCGAGGTTTACTACCTCATTGGAAATAGTAAATCATCAATTTACTATTTGGAAAGTTTGAAGTCAGAAGATAATGATGAAGTTAATATGCTTATTGCCAAAAATTTAATCAACCTTGGTGAAAATGAAAAAGCGCTTCTCATTACAAATAGATTATTAATGAAAAAATTAAAATCTGCCGAACTGCATAACCTTCATGGCATTGCATTAGCTAATAATGGCAATTTGGCTCAAGCCAGAAAGGAGCTAGAAACTGCTCGCTCGCTATTTTTCCCAGAGCAAGCTGCATTAAATAATCTTTCCGTTGTCGCTATGCTCGATGAGCGCTATGAGGAATCAGTCAGATTATTACTTCCAGGTTATCTAGATGGCAAGGCCGATAAGACAATGTTACATAATCTTATCTTTTCACTCGTTAAAATGGGCGATATTACATATGCGCGTAAAATAATAAAGTCAGAAGGGCTCTCTGATAATATTGATGAGTTACTTATAGCACTTAGTAAAACGGATAAAATGAGTGAAGAGAATAAGTGATGGGACATATTTTCAAACGATTATGTGGCGACAGTAAAGGTTCAGCTGTCTTAGAATTGGCTCTAGGTATCATTCCAATTCTATTCCTATTGATAAGTATAGCTGAAGCATCACGATTTATTTATACTTCAAATATATTGGATTTAGCTATATCAAATGCAGCAAAAAAAGCAAAAAACACCAAAGCATCAAACCAATCGGATTATCATAATATTTTTGAAGAGAGTTTAAATCAACAAATGGGGTCTTTTGGCCATATCATCACTACTAATAATAATTTTATGTTGGAAGTAAAATTTAGCGATAGCCTATCCGATCTTATTACAGATAATTATTATTATAATGCAGACAATCATCCGATCGGTATATATCGCCTAAATTATTCATATCAACCTATTTTCATTCCCATATCCAGTTCGTGGGCCAATAGTTTGCTATCTCGTGAGGTCATCTTTGTTCAGGAATATGAACGCTCGCTATTTAAAGCTTAACCACAAAGGTTCAATCACTATTGAGTCTATTATCATCAGCATTCTGCTTATTATTTTCATTCAACTATTATTTACGTGGGTACAGTATCAAACTACACAGGGGAAATTAGATCGTACAGTCTATTCACTTACGAGCCTATTACGCGAAAGAACGCAATTTTATAATAAAAACCCGTTAGTCAATAGTGATCAAGTCGAACAATTACGATTACTAGCTGTGAATATTTTATCTAAACATGGATTTAATGATAAAGACATAATCATTTCAGTTCGTGAAATTCATTTTGAGGAGGGTTCATCCACCATGTCGGTGCAGAAGTTACAGAAGGAAAATCCAGCAGGAACCTTTATATATGCCGGATGTATTCCGACAAATGATATTAGCTCTGCGATACCATTGGCACCAAAAAGTGAAATTGGGCGCTGGCTTTCGCTATACCAAGTTATTTTATGTGTATCAACTGATCGTTGGGAAAATAATTTTATTTTTTATCCGCCAATTTTTAGGCAAATGCAATCCTCTGCCATCATGGTTGAAAGGTAACCCTGATTGACTAATGTAATAAATAATCATATAGGGAGTATTATTTATGCAAAAAAAAGAAATTTTATTACTCAATAGATTAGAAAAAAACAAACCATTGCTAAATACCATACTCATGTTTTTGGAAAATAAAAAAGGCGGGATAATCATTCCATTTTTTATTTCACTCCCGTTTTTTATCGCGATTATTATGCTATTATTTGATTTCACTCAACTAATAAATAATAAAATAAAGCTTTCTGACGCTCTAGAACAAGGTGCATTAGCATTAACGGCAGAAAATAATGCTAAAAATGACACAAGGAATAACGAATTAATCTCTGCATATATTAACTTTTATCTTGGGCATCGTCATCAATTAACACAATATAATAATATAACAGTTAATTATCAGCAAAATCCAGACCGCCTTTATCACACACAATTAAGTCAATACCATATAGATGCAAATATAGAGCAACCTACACTATTTCCTTTTACATCATTATTAATAGATCACGATAATTTTATTATTGGTGGCAGTGCAGCGGCAATAAAAGATGTTCCGGCAATGGATGTTGTCTTTGTCACTGATTTCTCTGGTTCAATGGAAGGTGATTTTCATAATCCAGATGATCCGGAAGTTTTGAGTAAATTGGATGAATTAAAAAGGATTTTTTTTAAGATTGCCGATGACATTTATACTGCTAATAAAGATAGTACTATTTCATTTTCACCGTTCTCATGGGGAACAAAATCTGCTGATAATAAGAAGTGCAGTCTTCATTTTATGCCAAAAGAGAAAAATAAAATATATCCTATCCCGTCAAATGAGATAGAAAGAAACACAGAAGCTCATCAAGAAAAATATATGATAGCGATCACTGAAAACATTGATTATTTGGCAACCATAGAGAATATAGGCACAAACAATGAAAAGATAGTTATTCCGTTAGATCATGTTCACGATGAGTTATGCTTATATTCATCAAATGCTTATCCAATATCTTTGGCTAAAGATATTGATGATCTAAATGTGATAAAAACAATGAATGAGGGAGGCTCTACACTCGTCAGTTCTGGAATAATGCAAGGAGCAGATTTATTAATGGATGGCGTTAACCATAACAAGTTAATGATCATTCTATCCGATGGTCACGATTACCCAACAACCGCAGTAGTTCATGATAAAACCATCACCTCCGCGAAGGAAGTTAGAGTTAACGTCGATATTTCCCGGCAGCTAGTGCAACACGGTATGTGCAAAAAAATAAGGGAAACCGTAGGAAGAATAGTTTTTATTGGTATTGGATATAACCCGTCTGCAAATCATTACATTAATTGGGCAGAGGATTGTGTCGATACGGAGAATTTCTATTTGGCGATGAATACCAAAGAGTTGGAAGATAGCATACGCAGTGCGCTGGTGAGTGATAAAGTCGGTACGAATACACCGGTTAACTGATGAAGGGATGACTGGCGCGGCAATTGTATTTTGTCGCGCCAGCGAGGTTATTATTGTGCGCTAACCGCTTCCATACCGACTAATCCGACTTTGAGATAACCTGATTTTCGTAGTGAATCCATTACGCTCATCAACGTCTCATAATCCACGCTCTTATCCGCCTGGAAGAAGATGGTGGTTTCTTTATTGGACTGCGTTAGTTGATCCAATGCTGTAGACAGACTTTGACGATCTACAGGCAGATCGCCAACAAACAGTTGGTGATCTGCTTTAACCGACAGAAATACCGGTTTTTCTGGCCGTGGCTGTGGCGCGGCGGAAGAGGCGGGCAAATCCACTTTGATATCCACGGTTGCCAGCGGCGCGGCCACCATGAAGATAATCAGCAACACCAGCATGACATCAATAAAAGGTGTTACGTTGATGTCATGCAGTTCGCCACTTTCATCCGGGTTTTCATTCATGTGCATCGCCATAAATCACCCCGCACGCAGTTGGTGAGGTTGGCTTGATGATTTTTCTTCGGTGCTGTTAGCCAGATCCAGATCGCGACTCAACAGCAATAATGCTTGTGCGGCCACATCACCCACATGGGCGCGGTAGGTCGCAATCAAACGAGCAAAAATGTTGTAAATAACCACCGCAGGAATCGCCGCCACCAAACCTAACGCCGTTGCCAGCAAAGCTTCAGCGATACCCGGTGCAACGACGGCCAGATTTGTCGTCTGTGAATGAGCGATCCCAATGAAACTGTTCATAATGCCCCAAACGGTACCAAACAGACCGACGAACGGTGAAATCGCACCAATAGTTGCCAAGAAACCGGTGCCTTTACCCATTTGACGGCTAACAGCAGCAACGCGGCGTTCCAGACGGAAAGAAGCGCGCTCTTTGGTGCCACTATTATCGCTAGAGCCTGCTGACAGTTGGCGCTCATTTTCAGCTTCGCGCAGCAACATGCCGCTGATACTTTCTGGTGCGAAATCATCAGCCTGTGCCAATGCATCATTCAGATTTGTCGCGGAACCGAGCACCATGTGTTCCTGATGCAAACGGCGGCGAGCACGATATAACTCCATACCTTTGGAAAATAGAATGCTCCAAGTCACAACCGAAGCCAATACCAGGCCAATCATAACCGCTTTCACCACGACATCCGCGTGCTGGTACATGCCCCAAACGGATAAATCCATGGCCAGCCCCTGCGGAACAGGTGCCGCGGTAGTCACCGGTTGAACCGCTGACGCTGGTGATGCCGCGGTCGCCACAGAGGTCAACTCTGGCTGTGGTAACGGCGTTGATATAGCAGCAGTATGCTGCGTAGATGTGGGAACTACGTTGGCAGCCACTGCGCTACTATTCCCTGGAGCCGCCTGAGCCTGACCGGATAAACCAGCAACGAATAAGAGCGCCATCATACTGCGCCAAAATGTCATTCCCCAAGCCATCCAGCTTGCGGCGAATGATTTATATTCCATACTTTTGCCCGCTATTTTCACGCTGAGCCTCCACCCAATATGCATATTAATTTAAGGACGAAATCAGTGGTCGATCATATCAAACAAATGACGAATTGATAGTAATTATCATTAGTATTTGAGCGAAATTTCTTATCTAAAAGATAATTAAGGAAAATAATGACGAAATCGCAATTTTTTACACCATCCATTGAGGAAAAACGGTGATAACACCTAAGCTAAACAAGTAACAATCATGCATGTCATTTTGTCGGCATCAAATGCACTAAATGACCGTTTTTTACTTATAAACGCTCTCTTTTATCCTATTTTACAGCATTAATTTACGCATCAACTGGTTTACACCGCAGCTCGCCCTATTTGCTCGTCATCAAGAGAAAAGCCCGCCACAACAGATGTTCATCATGCTAACTTAATTTATTAGCGATTCTCTTTATGACTGACAATTCAATCCAGACTACTACTAACCAGACAAGGTAATGGCGTCTATGTCCTCGAAAAAATTAGAAACGGCGTTGGTAAACGCAGGCAGAAGCAAAAGATTCACCCAAGGCTCGGTTAATCCTGTGATTCAGCGCGCTTCATCTCTGGTTTTTGACAGCGTCAAAGCCAAAAAATACGCCACCATTCACCGTGGTAAAAACGAATTATTCTATGGCCGTCGTGGCACATTGACCCACTTTTCCTTGCAGGAGGCCATGACTGAATTGGAAGGTGGTGCTGGCTGTGTTTTGTATCCTTGTGGTGCAGCCGCGATCAGCAACGCCATTTTGGCCTTTATCTCCGCAGGCGACCATGTGCTGATGACTGGCTCAGCTTACGAGCCAGCCCAAAGTTTGTGCGATAAAATCCTGACGCGGATGCAGGTTAGCACCACTTATTTTGATCCTTTGATTGGCTGCGCCATTACTGATCTATTGCAACCCAATACCAAAGTCGTATTTTTGGAATCACCCGGTTCAGTGACGATGGAAGTGCAGGATATCCCGGCTATTGTACGAGCTATTCGTACCGTAGCGCCTGAAGTCATTATTATGATGGATAATACCTGGGCTGCGGGCGTACTGTTTAAGGCACTTGATTTCGACATCGATATTTCTATTCAATCGGGTACGAAATACATCATTGGCCATTCTGATGCCATGCTCGGTATCGCCGTAGCCAATGCCCGCTGCTGGGAGCAATTACGTGAAGATTCGTATCTAATGGGGCAAATGGTGGATGCCGATACGGCTTATCTGGCCAGTCGTGGTTTGCGTACTTTGGCCGTTCGCCTAAAGCAGCATGCAGCCAATGGTATCGAAGTGGCCAACTGGTTGGTTCAGCGCCCGGAAGTGGCTTGTGTGTACCACCCAGCGCTGCCGGACTGTAAAGGTCATGAGTTTTATAAGCGCGATTTCTCTGGCTGTAATGGGTTGTTTTCTTTTGAGTTAAAACAGCGTCTGACCCAGCAACAATTGGAAGTTTTTCTGGATCATTTCCAACACTTCAGTATGGCGTTTTCCTGGGGCGGTTTTGAGTCACTTATTTTGGCTTATCAACCAGAAGATATTAAATCAATGCGTAAATATGAAACGACCTTACTACAAGGTACGCTGGTGCGCCTTCATGTGGGTCTGGAAAATACACAGGACTTGATCGAAGATTTGGCCGCAGGTTTCTCTCGTATCGCCGAAAACCAGTAACATGGCATAAAGCGGCGAAGATGGCAGGCAACTCCTTGTCATTTTCACCGGCTATCTTCTATAAACCATCAACAAAGTGAATATACCCTGCTAATTTTTGGTTATTGAGGATAAGATCAATGTGGCTCAGGCTGGTTCCAGATACACTGCGAGAGATTTAACGAGCCATCCCCCCCAACAGACAGGCAAACAGGAAGAGAAATGGATGTGTTACGCGAAATCCTTCATGCCTTATGGCAGCAGGATTTTGGTAAACTTGCTGATCCCAACATAATTTGGGTTATCTACGGCATACTTTTTACCACTTTATTTTTAGAAAACGGCCTGCTACCCGCCTCTTTCCTCCCCGGCGATAGCTTACTACTTTTGGCTGGCGCATTGATTGCCAAAGGCGTCATGGCCTTTATTCCCACGCTGATTATTCTCACCGTTGCCGCCAGTCTAGGCTGCTGGCTGAGTTATATTCAGGGGCGATGGCTGGGTGATACCAAAGTGGTGAAAGGCTGGCTGTTACACTTACCGATACACTATCACCAGCGGGCGCATCAACTCTTTGTCCGCCACGGTTTGGCTGCGTTATTGATCGGTCGTTTTCTGGCTTTCATCCGTACGCTGCTACCTACGCTAGCCGGGATCTCTGGTCTGAATAGCGCTCGTTTTCAGCTATTCAACTGGATAAGTGGCATGTTGTGGGTGGGTGCCGTCGTCGGGTTGGGTTTTGCTCTCAGCCAAATCCCGCTGGTTAAACACTATGAAAATCAGGTTATGACCGCACTGATGATTCTACCGATGGTATTGCTGTTCGCTGGATTAACAGGCTCATTGATTGTGGTGTGGTGTAAACGTAAAAGTATCGCCGAATAATACGACCAGACGCACCGATCATGTCGCATTCGCGCGGAGATCGGTGTATTGGTCATACTGGGTTGCTACGTAATTTAGCCACTTCATCACCAGGCGTATGCCCAAAATAGCGTTTAAACTCCCGACTAAACTGCGAAGCACTCTCATAACCCACCCGAATCGCCGCCGTGCTGGCTTTCAGGCCATCATGCACCATCAAAACTCTAGCCCGGTGCAGACGGTAGGATTTCAAATACTGTAGTGGCGAAGTATTCGTCACCGCCTTAAAATTATGGTGGAATGCCGAAATACTCATGTTCACTTCCGCCGCCAATTGTTCCACATTCAAATTTTCGGCAAACTGATTTTCAATGCGTCGCAATGCCCTGGCAATTTGATTAAAATGACCGTGCCGGTTAACCAACTCCTGTAACGGCGCACCACAAGGGCCAGATAACACATAAAATAGAATCTCCCGTACAATTTGCGGCCCCAATACGCGAGCAGCCAGTGGGTTCTCCATCACATCCAGCAACCTTTCCGTTGCACACAACATCTCTTCCGTTAGCAAAGCCGCGTTTACCCCATTGGTGTTACCTCGGGGTTTATCCAGCTCGTCGTCACCGATATCCACCAGTAAATCCTGTAGCATTTGGCTATCAACATGTATCGACAAGCCGGCTAACGGTTTCTCTGGGCTGGCGAAAGTTTCACACTCAAAAGGCAATGGAACCGTCAGTAGCAGGTAGTTTTTCGGATCATATTGAAAAATTTTACTCCCCAGATAACCGACTTTTTTACCCTGAAAAATAATCACGATGCTGGGGGTATACATCACGGGTGTTCGCGGATGATGCACATCAGAAAACAGAATGTTCACCCGGGGAACCGCCGAGGGTGTTAACCCGTTGCCAGGTGCCAATCGGGCGACCTGCTCGGCCATTAGCTGTTGAATATCGTCGATGGCGGCCATATCACTCTCATCTATCAGAAAAAATAAACCAGCATTGATTTTGCTTTATTTCTCTTATTTTCTACAGTGGTTTGGAGAAATAGGCAATAAGCAGGCAGAAATGTGCATTGAGCTATACGCTTAATTTACCCACAATAGTCTCCAAAGAATGCAGCCGAGACATATTATTCCCAAGCCTTCGTAGGTATCACTTCCGCGACTCAATTTATCGCTGAAGGTTTAAGGTTTATATGGTTCATCAGCTCGTTAAACAACCACTCGAGGATCATCAAATCATGCAAAATTTCACCCTTCATACCCCAACCAAAGTCGTGTTCGGTGCCGGTCAAATTGCAGAATTGGCTAACCAGATTCCAGCCGATGCCCGTGTGTTGATTACCTACGGTGGCGGCAGCGTGAAAAAAAACGGTGTGATGGATCAAGTCCATCAGGCATTGAAAAATCATCAATTTGAAGAGTTTGGCGGTATTGAGCCTAACCCTTCCTATGAAACCTTGATGAAAGCTGTGGAGATGATTCGCGCCAGCCATTTCGATTTCCTATTGGCCGTGGGTGGCGGTTCAGTGCTGGACGGCACCAAATTTATCGCCGCCGCCGTCAATTATCCTGAAGATCCGTGGCAGATTCTGGAAACCACAGGTAGTAAGATCACTCAGGCTATCCCTATGGGTTCAGTGTTGACGCTACCAGCCACCGGTTCCGAAACCAATAATGGTGCCGTTGTCAGCCGCCGTAGTACAGGTGATAAACGTCATTTCTTCTCACCGTTCGTACAACCGTTATTTGCCATTCTGGATCCGGTTGTTACCTATACGCTACCTCAGCGTCAGGTTGCCAATGGCGTGGTGGATGCTTTTGTACATACCATTGAGCAATATCTGACTTATCCGGTGAATGCCAAAGTACAAGATCGTTTTGCCGAAGGCTTGCTGCTGACGCTCATCGAAGAAGGCCCAAAAGCGCTAGAAAATCCGGAAGATTACGATGTGCGCGCCAATATTATGTGGAGTGCGACTATGGCGTTGAACGGCCTGATTGGTGCGGGCGTACCGCAGGACTGGGCAACCCATATGTTGGGTCACGAACTGACCGCTCTGCACGGTCTGGATCATGCACAAACTTTGGCGATCGTCTTACCCTCATTGCTGGAAGCCAAAAAAGAGCAGAAACGAGCCAAACTGCTGCAATATGCGGAACGAGTCTGGAATCTGCACGCAGGTAGCGAAGATCAACGCATCGACGCAGCTATTGCTGCTACCCGTGATTTCTTCGAACGTATGGGCGTGCCAACTCACCTTTCCGATTACGGCCTAGACGGCAGCACCATCCCAAGCTTAATCAATAAGCTGGACGAACACGGCTACCATCATTTAGGGGAACACGGCGACATTACGCTGGAAGAGAGCAAACGCATCTATGAAGCAGCGATCTGACCTGATATTTAAGTAAATAACAAAGGGTAAGCGTAATTTCTTACCCTTTTCTCATCATAGTACCGATGTGAATAATATCGTTTTAACCACTATTTAAGCTATTTACTGCTAGACTTAAGGTCATCACTACAGATTTTTACCCAACTGCGATCCCGACTCAGGGATAACACCATCCTCTTTTCTGGCGCTGCCATTCACTCTTGGTCTGATCGCATCTCGTTTATTGATGGGAGAACAAATGTCGCACCAATCAGTTGAACAATTTCTGCCAAAATATCGTGGTCTGGGTCAACCTCATTGCCAGGGAGCCTGGCATCACCCTTCAGACTCGCCGGAAAAAACACTTATATTTTTCGTTATATATGCACTATTTATGAATAAAAATAGTTACCTTGATAATCAATAAACAGATTGTCAGCTACACTGAATACAAAGAGCAACGCTCGAAGGGTGAGTGTTGCTCTCGAGCCAAGTCAGGGGAATATGTATGAAAAATCAGCCTATTATCAAATTATATGATGGCAATCTTATGCCTCAATTAGGTCTTGGTGTATGGAAAGCAAGTCATGAGGAAGCACAATTAGCGGTAACGAAAGCACTGGAAATAGGTTACTGCTCAATCGATACTGCGGCCATCTATAAGAATGAAGAAGGTGTAGGCAAAGCGCTGAGATCGGCCACCGTGCCGCGGAAGGATTTGTTTGTTACCACCAAATTGTGGAATGAAGACCAGTCGCATCCTCAGCAGGCGCTGGAAGCCAGTCTGAAGAAACTTCAACTGGATTATATCGATTTATATTTGATTCACTGGCCAGATCCAAAACAGGATCGTTATGTGGATGCCTGGCGGAAACTGATCACACTGAAAGAGCAGGGTCTGATCCGCAGCATCGGCGTATGTAATTTCCACATTCCTCATCTACAGCGTCTATTGGATGAAACCGGTGTCGCACCGACAATTAACCAGATTGAGCTACACCCGTTGTTACAGCAACGCCAGCTTCATGCCTGGAATGCCACACACCATATTGCAACGGAATCCTGGAGCCCACTGGCGCAGGGCGGGGAAGGTGTTTTCGATCAACCACTTATCCACCAACTAGCACAAAAATACGATAAAACACCGGCGCAAATTGTTATTCGCTGGCATCTGGATAATGGCCTGATTGTTATTCCTAAATCCGTCACACCAAACAGAATTAGAGAAAATTTTGAGGTGTTTGATTTTAAACTGGAAAAAGACGAACTCAGTGATATTGCCAAGCTGGATATAGGCCATCGCCTGGGGCCAGATCCGGATAGTTTTTAGCTGATGCTGCTTTGAGTTTTATTGAAATCTATGATTGAAAAACAAAGAATTGGGCGATCCCGCACCGCTGGCTCATCCATCACCTCAGTGATGGATGGTCATCCTCAACATGGACAGGTGGTCTTGTGTGAGCACAGATCCCACAGGCTACCCGCTAGACTTAGTGCCCCTTCTGCTTACTCCGAGTGGAATTTGTAGCCCTGGTCGCCGAACGAGACTCTGCCACTGATGATTTTGTCTGATCAGCCTTACGCGGGCTGGCAGGTTGGCGCTGGCGAGTTATCGCCGTATGTTTAGTCAAGGCCGGCGTATGATGCCGCGAAGCACGCCGCGCCTCGCGCTGCTCTTCCAACGTAGGCGCTGGCACCAGACACTCTCTCCGGCTACCAATCAAGTGCGACATTCCCATCTCATTCAGCGCAGTTCGGATCATCAGCCAGTTAGCCGGATCGTGATAACGCAGTAAAGCTTTATGCAAACGACGTTGCCGATCACCTTTCGGCACCACCACGTCCTCACTTTTATAGTCCACTTTCGCCAACGGATTTTTACCGCTGTAATACATGGTAGTGGAGTTCGCCAATGGCGACGGATAGAAGTTCTGCACCTGATCCAGGCGGAAACGGTTCTTTTTCAGCCACAATGCCAGATTAACCATATCCTCATCACGGGTTCCTGGATGAGCAGAGATAAAGTACGGAATCAGATACTGCTCTTTTCCCGCCTGCTTAGAATAGGTATCAAACAGCTCTTTAAAGCGCTGATAGCTGCCCATACCCGGTTTTAGCATCTTAGAAAGTGGCCCTTCTTCGGTATGTTCCGGTGCAATTTTCAGATAGCCGCCAACATGATGAGTCGCTAGCTCTTTGATATAACGCGGATCTTCCACCGCCAAATCGTAGCGAACGCCAGATGCAATCAGGATTTTCTTTACCCCTTTAAGATCTCGTGCTCGGCGATATAACGCAATGGTTGGCTGGTGATTAGTATCCATATGGGTACAAATTTCAGGATAGACGCAAGATGCGCGGCGACAGGTTTGCTCAGCGCGTGGCGACTGGCAACGCAGCATGTACATATTGGCTGTTGGCCCACCAAGATCGGAGATAATACCGGTAAATCCTGGAACTTTATCGCGAATTTCTTCAATTTCACGGATTATGGAATCTTCTGACCGACTTTGGATAATCCGCCCTTCATGCTCGGTAATCGAACAAAAGGAACAGCCACCATAGCAACCACGCATGATATTGATTGAGAAACGGATCATATCGTAAGCCGGAATTTTCGCCTCACCATACGCAGGATGGGGAATGCGTTGATAAGGCAAAGCGAATACGCTGTCCATTTCCTCTGTGCTGAGCGGAATGGCCGGAGGGTTAATCCAGATATAGCGATCGCCATGCTTTTGCATCAAGGCGCGTGCACAGCCGGGATTGGTTTCATGATGCAGAATGCGCGAAGTGTGCGCATATAACACTTTATCTGCCTTCACTTTTTCATAGGAAGGTAACAAGACGTAGGTTTTCTCCCACGGTTTCGGCTTTGCCGCTCGTACCGTAATCGGCTTGGCTTCGGTACTTTCACCCTGATTATCCGGCGCGCAGGCCAAATCGTCGCCATAAGGGTTCGGAATCGGTTCAATGCGTCCCGGTTTATCTAAACGGGTAGAATCGACACCACTCCAGCCGGGCAATGCGCTTTTACGAATCACCACGGTATTACGCACGTCCTGAATGTCGGCGATCTTTTCCCCTGCCGCCAATCGGTGTGCCACTTCAACCAATGGCCGTTCGCCGTTGCCATACACCAACATATCGGCCTTGGCATCAATAATCACCGAACGTCTTACGGTGTCAGACCAATAATCATAATGCGCAATACGCCGTAAACTGGCCTCAATGCCACCCAGCAGCACTGGCACATGTTTATAGGCTTCTTTACAGCGCTGGCTATAAACTAAAGTGGCGCGATCAGGCCGCTTACCGCTTTTATTATCCGGCGTATAAGCATCATCGTGACGTAATTTACGATCGGCCGTGTAGCGGTTGATCATTGAATCCATATTGCCTGCGGTCACGCCGAAAAACAGATTTGGCTCGCCTAAACGCATAAAATCGTCTTTATTGGTCCAATCTGGTTGAGCAATGATTCCTACCCGAAATCCCTGCGCTTCCAGCATTCTCCCCACGATCGCCATGCCAAAACTGGGATGGTCAACATAAGCATCACCGGTGACAACGATAATATCGCAACTGTCCCAGCCCAATTGATCCATTTCCGCTCTGGACATCGGTAAAAAAGGCGCAGTGCCATAACACTCGGCCCAATAAGGCGTATAGGAAAACAGATCGCGTTCGGGCTGAATCAGACTGGTACTCATGGCAATACTCTTTATCAGGAAATGGAGAGAGGATGCGGGTCAGAAATTGTCACCGGGCGGCGATTATACGCATTTATCCATATAAAGAGGAAGGAGACTTTATCCTTCTCGGCAATACTGATACCGGTACGAGAAAATGCCGGATAGATAATAAATTGATTATAAGAGGATTAAATACAGGTTCGACGAAGGCCGAACCTGATTAGAGGCAAGTATTAAAATGCAGCGGCGGGTGCAGCCTGAGTAATGAGCTGACCAGCAGAGCCACGATCAGCCATTTCCAAGGTTTGACTATAGAACAGGAACGGGAAATGCTCGGAAGAAACCTGATTAAAGTACACCAGCAGCTCCACATCACCATCGACCCAAACCGTGTCTTTCCAACCGCGATCTTCTGCCATTGCTGGCGCACCGTTAACATTTTTCACCAGGAAAGAGACGCCCTGAATATGGAATGCCTGCGGCATATCGGCGTGCAATGTCCAACGTTCCCAAGTGCCTTGCTGTGCCTGAGCATCAACCCGATTCATATCCCAGATTGCGCCATTGATTCCCGGTAGATTATCGCCTAAACGGAATTCACGGGAACGAACCACATTGCCATCCAGAATCTGATCAGCCAGTAAGCGCATGGGTAAATTATCCGTGACCAGAGGTAACAGTCCGGTAGGTTTCAACGTCAGAACCAGCGTAGAAATCAGAATACTTGAGGGTTCAAATAACCCGCGCAGACGATCCATGATGCCCGCAGATTCCCCCGCAGTAATCGAAACTTCACTGCCCTGTGACATATCAATCAGTATTTCTCGCCGTTCGCCCGGCGCTAGCGAAAGCTGCTGCACCGCAACGGGTGCCGGCAGGAAGCCCTGATCGCTGGCCACCACATGAAAAGGCCGTCCATCGCTAATTTGCAGAATGTAGCGGCGGGAATTGGAAGCATTAAGCAATCGTAGTCTCACCCAACCACGGGAAACCTCAACAAATGGACTCTGTGCGCCGTTGACCAGTAAGGTATCACCGACAAAACCGCCTTTGGCTGGCGAGTTATATTCGGGTGTACCAAAGTTGTCCAAGCGCTTATCTTGCAAAATAATCGGAAAATCATCGACACCGTAATGACTCGGTAGCGGCAATGCTTTGCTCACTTCATCTTCCACCAGCCACATACCCGCCAGCCCGTTATACACATGGGGAGCCATGCGATTCGGCGTATTGGCGTGATACCAGCAGGTCGCCGCCGCCTGACGGATTGGCAGCACCGGAGACCAGTCAACACCAGGTGAAATCATGCGCGCTGCACCGCCCATTAAGGTCCCCGGCACTTGTAACCCACTGATGGTCATAGAAACAGGTTCTGGTAAGCGGTTACTGTAAATCAGTTTGACATCATCGCCACTGTAAACCCTGACCGTTGGCCCGAGGTACATACCGTTGATGCCCCACACTTCCGCCTTCTTACGACCAGAGATAAATGCCCAATGGGCGCGCTGTAAGGTGAGAAACAGCGGCTGTCCACGACGGGATTCCAGTAAAGGGGGAACCGGTAAGGAAGGTTGTTGACTACCGCTAGCCTGTGCCCTCAACGGCAGTGAACTTGCGCAAAGCGCCAAGCCCGAAGCCTGAATGAACTGGCGACGACTGAGTGACATATCTTCTCCGTGAAAAGCACTAACAAACCGTATGCAAAAATTTTGCCCACCGACACCACGGGGATACAGGAGAGCAAAACACTAACGACCAGAGTCGTTTAAAATAAAAGCATTTTTATTCTAGCGTATTCGATAACATACTGGGGAATCGCTATTTTTTTTCTATCACACGTTCAGCCACTTCGGCATCCAACTGCTGAATCTTTTCTGCCATCAGGTTGCGGCAATGTTCAGCCAATTCACGCA
This sequence comes from Yersinia ruckeri ATCC 29473, assembly GCF_000754815.1. Taxonomy (GTDB): domain Bacteria; phylum Pseudomonadota; class Gammaproteobacteria; order Enterobacterales; family Enterobacteriaceae; genus Yersinia; species Yersinia ruckeri. The sequence goes on along the minus strand of NZ_KN150747.1, from coordinate 950,583 downwards.
CATTCTCTTTACCGTAACCGCGGGTATCAATGGGTGGCAGCATCTCGACAATGACTCGCCCATTGTTCCAACGGTTCAGATTAATAGTGCCATTGGTATTGGAAACACAGACCGGGACAATCGGCACGCCGGCGGCAATTGCCGCATGGAAAGCGCCGGTTTTAAAGGGCAGCAAGCCACGACCACGGCTGCGGGTACCTTCTGGGAACATCCAGATAGAAATATTTCTTTTTTTAACCTGTTCCACTACTTGCGCAATAGTTCCGTGAGCCTTGGCGCGATTATCACGGTCGATCAGCAGGTTGCCAGCCAGCCAGTACAGTGGCCCAAACAACGGAACCCACAGCAGGCTTTTCTTACCAACAGTAACGGTGCCAGGTTGTACCACATTCGACATGGTGACCATATCGTAGTTATTCTGGTGGTTGGCAATATAGACACAGTTACCATAGTTAGCCACTTCAGCCGGTATCCGTTGCTCAACTTCAATGCCGAACAGCCGCGACATACGGCCAAACAAATGTCCGAAAGTCGCGACGTGACGAGGATTTCGCGGACTGAAAAGACAATAAATTGAGCCAAACACACACACCAGTAAACAATAAAAAATCGCCAGTATCGCGCGTAAAATTAATAACATAACAACCTCTTGAAAACCTAATCGACGCTAGTATAGCGGCTGCGATGCAAAACACCGCGTAGATTCATCGCCATAATAAAACGCCGTCACAGTAGGTTCAAATAATCTGGAGAAATGGTTCAATAGCCATGACCGGCCACAGCAAACAGACTACCGGTCAGGACGGTATCGATGCGAATAGCCACCGCTCACTGTCTGTGGCTATTCGCTTTGGGACAAGAATTACTCGCTGGCTTCAGGAGATTCCGGGCGTACTGGCGCATCCACTTCCACACGGTCGATTTTCTGTAGGCCGCGTGGTAGCGGTGAGCCTTTGCGCCCACGTTCAGCTCGGAATTTCTGTAAATCCTCTGGGCGTAAGATCAGTTTACGTTTACCAAAGTACAGCGTTACCGATGTTTGTGGTGGCAATACAAACAGCCACGCCAAACCATCTTCCCCTGCTGCTGCCTGTGCCGCTGGGATAGAGACAATTTTATTCCCCTTCCCTTTCGATAATTCCGGCAAATCAGCCACTGGGAACATCAACATCCGTCCAGCTGCCGTGATAGAAAGCAACATGTCATCCGGGCCATGAATTTCTAGCGGTGTCAGTGCCTTGGCATTTTCCGGCAAACTGATCATCGCCTTGCCCGCGCGGTTTTTGGCGACCAAATCGCTAAAAGTACAAACGAAACCGTAGCCGGCATCGGAAGCCATCAACAGTTTTTGATCGTCTGGTGCCATCAATACCTGTTCAATCGTGGCGCCCGGCGGTGGTGTCAGCTTGCCGGTTAACGGCTCTCCCTGCCCACGGGCAGAAGGCAACGTTAGTGGATCCAATGCATAGCTGCGACCGGTAGAGTCAATAAACACCACCGGTTGGTTACTCTTACCACGCGCAGCGGCGCGGAAACTGTCTCCAGCTTTGTAGCTCAATCCACTTGGATCGATATCATGGCCTTTGGCACTGCGTACCCAACCCATTTCGGACAGTACAATCGTCACGGGCTCAGATGGCACAATATCGTGCTCGCTCATTGCCTTAGCTTCGCCACGTTCTGTCAACGGTGAACGACGTTCATCGCCATACGCCAAGGCATCGGCCTGAATTTCTTTTTTGATCAACGTATTCAATTTGCGCTCTGAAGCCAGCAGCGCTTGCAATTGATCCCGCTCTTTCGCCAACTCTTCCTGCTCGCCGCGAATTTTCACCTCTTCCAACTTGGCAAGGTGACGAAGTTTCAGCTCCAGAATGGCTTCGGCCTGCGTTTCGGAGATACCGAAATGCTGCATCAGCAACGGCTTGGGTTCATCCTCGGTGCGGATAATATGAATCACTTCATCGATATTCAGGAAAGCGATCAGTAAACCTTCCAAAATATGCAGACGCTTCAACACCTTATCCAGACGATAATTCAGGCGCTTACGCACAGTATCCCGGCGGAATTCCAGCCATTCAGTCAGGATCGCCATCAAACCTTTAACCGATGGGCGATGATCCAAACCGATCATATTCATATTGATGCGATAACTGCGTTCCAGATCGGTGGTTGCGAACAAATGGTTCATGACCTGTTCCATGTCCACCCGGTTGGTGCGCGGGACAATAACCAGGCGAGTAGGGTTTTCATGATCGGATTCATCACGTAAATCCTCCACCATCGGCAGCTTTTTCGCCCGCATCTGGTTGGCAATTTGTTCCAGTATTTTGGCACCAGAAACCTGATGGGGCAGCGCCGTGATCACTGCACTGCCATCCTCTTTTTTCCACACGGCACGCATCCGCACAGAGCCGCGGCCATTCTGGTAAATCTTGCGAATTTCATCCCGTGGCGTAATGATTTCAGCGTCGGTCGGGAAATCAGGCCCCTGTACAAACTCCAATAATTCTTCCAGCGAGGTTTGCGGCTTATCAATCAACGCCACTACCGCCTGAGCGATCTCCCGCACGTTATGTGGTGGAATATCCGTTGCCATTCCCACCGCAATCCCAGTGGTACCGTTCAGCAAAATATTCGGCAAACGCGCAGGCAGCATTTTCGGTTCTTGCATGGTGCCGTCAAAGTTTGGCACCCAATCCACCGTACCTTGACCCAGTTCTCCCAACAGCACTTCGGCATATTTGGACAGACGGGATTCGGTATAACGCATGGCAGCAAAGGATTTTGGATCATCCGGTGCCCCCCAGTTCCCTTGGCCATCGACCAACGGATAACGGTAAGAGAATGGCTGCGCCATCAACACCATAGCTTCATAGCAAGCGCTATCGCCATGGGGATGATATTTACCCAAAACGTCACCGACGGTACGAGCTGATTTCTTAAATTTGGCATTGTTGCTCAGACCCAGCTCGGACATCGCATAGACAATTCGGCGTTGTACCGGCTTTAAACCATCGCCAATAAACGGCAACGCCCGATCCATGATGACGTACATGGAGTAGTTCAAATAGGCGTTTTCAGTAAAAGTGTGCAGCGGTAGGCGCTCTGCACCGTCATGAGTCAAATCACTCATTACTTAATTATCCTCAGACTCTGGCTCGAAGATTCTGGCTGATAGCCGATCAACACCGAAAGTTCATTGTAGATTTCTGCTCGCGATAGTAACTCATATGCAGGGTAACTGTCACAAATCCAAAACGATCTGGTCGGGTGAATATTGGCTCTATTGCCCCATGTTACCTATTCAGCCGCCAGGGCTTGAATCGCCGCCGTCAGCACAATTCACGATAAATCTCCGCTCTTTGTTGCCTATCAGTCAATACTGTTCTGACTCAAGGTCTATTTCTTTATAGCCAAACAATCATTAGCATGCTCAGCACAAAAGGTAAGCCAGAAAATAATAATCGCGATTGATACAGCATGTTGTTTTCACTGGTTGTCTTTACACTATCAGGAGTATGACATGAGTAACATATTGATTATTAATGCAATGAAAGAGTTTGCCCATTCTAAAGGGGAATTGAATCACACCCTGACCACCGAAGCCGTCGAGTGTTTGCAGGAACTCGGTCATCAGGTCAAGATCACCGTTGTTGACCAAGGTTATGATATTGAAACCGAAATCGAAAATTTCCTCTGGGCTGATACTCTCATTTATCAGATGCCAGCCTGGTGGATGGGGCCACCCTGGACGCTAAAAAAATACATTGATGATGTCTTTACTGAAGGCCACGGTCGTTTGTATCAAAGTGATGGTCGTACCCGTTCCGACGATAATAAAAAATATGGCTCCGGCGGATTACTTCAAGGTAAAACCTACATGCTTTCAGTGACATGGAATGCACCTGTTGAAGCCTTTACCGATCCAGAACAGTTCTTCCACGGCGTGGGCGTCGACGGTGTTTATCTGCCCATTCACAAGGCCAATCAGTTTCTGGGTATGGAACCTTTGCCGACTTTTATGTGTAACGACGTAATCAAACAGCCTGATATTGCTGGTGATATTGCCCGTTATCGCCAACATTTAACGACGCAGTTTCTTCGATAATCGCTGGCCATCATCACCCTACACCTGAATATCAACATCAAGCCCGGTCGCTGTTAGGCTGGGCGAAACGCTTCCACTTACTGGCGGCAGTTAAGCCTTAATCCAATGACGACCCTGTATACGAATCTGTTCAGTGAGATAATCCAGAAAACAGGTAATACGCGCGACCAATGGTGTATTGCGATAATACACGGCATTAATCGGTTGCCAGCTTTCCAGAGTTTGCTCCACCAGCACTTCAACCAATCGCCCAACGAGCTGGTCTTCCCGCGTCATAAAATCGGATAACTCGACAATCCCTTCTCCTCGTAGCGCCAGATGCCGTAACGTTTCACCGCTGGATGCCGCCACGGTGGGCACGATGGATGAACCGCCACCCGGCAGGTAAGGCAATGCCCACTGATTCAACGATTCCGGCTGAGTGAAACCAAGCAGACTATGCTCGGACAATTCTTCGATGGTTTTTGGCGCGCCGTGGCGCTGGATATATTCCGGACTGGCGAGGATCCGCAGGCGGCTAGCACCCAATCGACGGGCATGAATAGTGGAATCGCGCAGAACCCCAAGTCGAATGGCAATATCGGTTCGCTGTTCCAGCAAATCAATATTCAGATCGTCAGTATTCAATTCCAAATCAATTTGTGGATAGCACGCGCGAAAGCCACCGATCATCGGCACGATGACATGCTGCATAAAAGGTACCGCCGCATTGATCCGCAACCGTCCGGCGGGTTTTAGCCGACGTAGTGCAATTTGTTCTTCGGCATCATCAACCGCGTCAATAATTTGTCGCGCGTGAGCCAGAAACAGTTCGCCTTCCCCAGTCAATTCAAGGCGACGCGTGGTGCGACGTAGCAAGGTCGTTTCCAGCTTTTGCTCCAAACGACTCAACGCCCGGCTAATACCCGATGTGGTTTGATTACGCTGTCCTGCCGCCGCCGTGATCGAACCACTGTCTACTACAGAGATAAAAGCCTGTAATTCTTCCAGGGTGATTTTCATTATTGACGCCTAGGCAAATAGTTAAGTCATTTAACCGTAAGATTCAGCAAAAATGAAGCTATGGTCAAGCGCCAAAGATGACAACGCCCGGTTCTGCAAAGGTGCAGCCGGGCGCGGTTTGGCAGCGAGATCTTCAAAAAGGAAACGTTACACTTCGATTTCTGCGGTATCTCCTTTCTCTTGCAGCCAATTACGCCGATCTTCGGAACGCTTCTTCGCCAACAACATATCCATCACCGCCATGGTTTTCTCGATATCGCTATCATCAACGGTCAACTGCACCAAACGACGGGTATTGGGATCGAGCGTTGTTTCACGCAACTGTAGCGGGTTCATTTCACCCAACCCTTTAAAGCGCTGAACGTTAGGCTTACCACGTTTACGTTTTAACTGCTCCAGTACGCCAGCTTTCTCTTCTTCATCCAGCGCATAGAATACTTCTTTGCCCAAATCGATACGGTACAAAGGTGGCATCGCCACGTACACATGGCCACCACGCACCAGCGAACTGAAATGACGCACAAACAGGGCGCACAGCAAAGTAGCGATATGCAACCCATCAGAATCCGCATCCGCCAAAATACAAACCTTGCCATAACGCAGTTGGCTCAAATCTTCGCTGTCTGGATCAATCCCGATCGCCACGGAAATATCATGCACTTCCTGTGATGCCAAGACTTCATCTGAAGAAACTTCCCAAGTATTCAGGATCTTGCCTTTTAGCGGCATGATGGCCTGATATTCGCGATCCCGTGCCTGCTTAGCCGATCCACCCGCAGAGTCCCCTTCCACCAGGAATAACTCGGTCATGCTGAGATCCTGCGAAGTGCAATCTGCCAGCTTTCCAGGCAACGCGGGGCCGCTGGTCAACTTCTTGCGCACCACTTTTTTCGCAGCTCGCATCCGCCGTTGGGCGCTGGAAATGGCCAGCTCTGCCAATTGTTCTGCTGCCTGCACGTTCTGGTTCAACCACAAGCTAAAAGCATCTTTCACCACGCCAGAAACGAAAGCCGCACATTGACGGGAAGACAGGCGCTCTTTGGTTTGGCCGGCAAATTGTGGGTCCTGCATTTTGACTGACAAAACATAGGCACAACGCTCCCAGATATCATCAGCTGACAGCTTCACACCACGCGGCAAAATATTGCGGAATTCACAAAACTCGCGCATGGCGTCCAACAATCCCTGACGTAAACCGTTAACGTGAGTACCGCCTTGCATGGTCGGAATCAGGTTGACGTAACTTTCCGTCAGTAAATCGCCGCCTTCTGGCAACCATAACAATGCCCAATCAATGGCTTCCGTATCTCCGGCGAAAGAACCGACAAATGGCACTTCCGGCAAGGTAATCAGACCATTAACCGCTTCCATCAGATAATCTGTCAGACCATCGGCATAACACCAGCGCTGTTCGGTATTGTTAAGCAGATCTTTAAAGACAATTTCAACGCCGGGACACAGCACCGCTTTCGCTTTCAACAAATGCGATAAGCGGGAAACAGAAAAACGCGGGCTATCGAAGAAAGACTCATCAGGCCAGAAGTGAACGCTGGTGCCAGTGTTACGCTTGCCACAAGTACCAATCACCTGCAAATCCTGCACCTTATCGCCGTTTTCAAAGGCCATACTGTAAACCTGCCCATCACGGCGCACATTCACTTCTACCCGACGTGACAGAGCATTAACGACTGAAATACCCACGCCGTGCAAGCCACCGGAAAACTGGTAGTTTTTATTAGAAAACTTACCACCGGCGTGCAAACGGCAGAAAATAAGCTCGATGGCTGGTACACCTTCTTCCGGGTGAATATCTACCGGCATGCCACGACCATCATCGATCACTTCCAGTGATTGATCAGCATGTAAAATGACATCAATGCGGCGGGCATGACCGGCCAGCGCCTCATCGACACTGTTATCTATGACCTCTTGGCCGAGGTGGTTCGGGCGCGTGGTGTCGGTATACATGCCCGGACGACGACGCACTGGTTCTAGACCGCTGAGTACTTCAATGGCATCAGCGTTATAGCTGGATTGAGTCATGGTTTGATTTATGTTCGGCTAAGGGTTGGAGGGCTAGCGGTGACAGGCCTGATGGGCCATTACACCCACCGTATCTGGCGGCGTTTACACCGCCCTGTGTCAGGCCGTCGTTAGCCCTAAAAAATTCACAATCGGTGCAAAGTAGTGTTCAAAGCCTACAAAGGCGTGATTTCCACCTGATTCTACCGTTTGCCGGCAAGGCGTGTAATACGCAACGGCTTGCCGATAATCGAGGATTTCATCCCCGGTTTGTTGCAGCAGCCAGAGTAAATCAGGCGACTCCAATGGATCAATCTGCATGACTTTCAGGTCATAAACATGGCGAGACTCTAACACATATTGCTGGCCGGTGTAGGGGTTCTGATTTTGACCGAGGTAATCAATCAACAGCTCGAAAGGCCGCACCGCCGGATTGACCAACACCGCAGGAATACTGAAGCACTGGGATAACCAAGTGGCAAAATAACCACCTAAAGAGGAACCCACCATCCCGATATTCTGACCGGAACGATTCATGATAATCTCCTCCAGCATTGCGGCAGCCTCGGCCGGATAAGGCGGCAACTGCGGCACCAGCATTTCAATGTGCGGATGATGTTCCTGTAACCAGCCTTTCAGCGCAGTGGCTTTCGCCGACTGTGGAGAACTGTTGAAACCATGCAGATAGAGGAGTGTATTCATTAATAACCGTCCGCGTCCATATTAGGGTTGAACTCGTCACTGTCCAAACGACGCACTTCTGTTTCCAAAGTGCCATCCGGCAATAAATCGAGGTAACGCCATCCCGGCGCTACGGTGTCCAAAGTAAAATTAGTACAATGTGGTTTGAATTGCACGCAGGTGGATGGGCTGGCCAGTAAGCGCTTGCCATACCAATCGAGATCCAGTTCCTGATGGATATGCCCACACAGCAATGTGGTCACTCGGGGATAGCGCGTTAGCACCGCGGCTAAAACATGGGCATTACGCAAACTGTGCTGATCCAGCCAGGTACAACCGGAGGTCATGGGATGATGATGTAGCAATATCAACGTATAACGCTGCGGATAAGCCATCAGGCATCGTTCCATCCACTCCAGTTGATGTTCGCTTAGTTCGCCGTAAGGTACACCAAACACCTGGCTATCCAATAAGATGACTTGCCAGTTATCACCGACTAACACCTGCTTTGATGGCGCAATATTAGCCTCGGCCAACACATCGACCATCGCTGGCTGGAAATCATGATTTCCCGGCAGCCAAACGCAAGGCGCAGGCAAACGGGCGATGCCTTTCGCAAAATGCTGATAGGCCGCCACAGAATGATCCTGAGCCAAGTCGCCAGTCGCTACAATCAGATCGTAGGGGTGCTTTTCGGCAATCACCGCATCCAGAACGGCGCGATAACTACGGCCGGTATTCACACCCAGCAAGGTTTCATCCTCACCAGCAAAAAGTGGGTATCTGTTATTTGTAATATTCTGACCCTGGCCCCACTCGCCATAGGCAGCTCAAACAGGCTTTCCAATTGGTATCCTTGTGTTAAGTCTGTCTAACAAACCGGAACCGCCACAGCGCCATGCGCGAAACAAAAGCGCAGCCAGTCAGCAAGAAACTGGTTAATTTGATGCTTTTCGTCCCGTTGATGCAACTTTTTATTCGGATAATCATAACTTGCTTTGAAACGGGAGATCTGCTGACTGGCACACACTTCCGCCACCCTGGCATCGTGATAAAGCCGTACCGACATCGAAGGCAGTCCCCAATGACCCACTACCGGTTCAGTCTGCACTATCTCTACAACCGTGGTGTAACGGGTCGACTCCAAAATGGTCAAGCGATAACGAGTGTGATTAACCTGGTAAGCCACGCTTTCGTTCACTTTATCAACCCGCGGCATTAAACGACGCAATTGTGCGAAATTGGTTTCGCATATCCGCATCATTTCAGGAAAATCAGGCACATAACGCTTAGACATGATTTTTCCACTCTTCTCTTAGTAATTGATGGTGCAACGCCAGCCATTGTAATGCAATCACCGAGGCGGCGTTATCGATCGCGCCTTCTTCTACCCAGCGATAGGCTTGTTCACGGCTAACCACATGCACCCGGATATCTTCATTCTCTTCTTCCAAACCATGAATACCCGCAGCAGTAGTGGCATCCACCTCACCCACCATAATCGACAACCGTTCACTGGTGCCGCCTGGGCTAGCCAGATAACTCAGCACTGGTTTACAACGGCCGACGGTAATACCGGCCTCTTCCTGCGCTTCGCGACGCGCAACATCTTCCACGCTCTCTCCAGGCTCAATCATGCCAGCCACCATTTCCAACAGCCAAGGCGAATCGCTGGAATCGAACGCCGCAATACGCAGTTGTTCAACCAGCACCACTTCATCCCGCACCGGATCATAAGGTAACAGTACTGCAGCATGACCACGCTCAAAAATCTCCCGTTTTACTTCACCACTCATGCCACCGTTGAATAAACGGTGACGAAAGCGGTACAGGTTCAAGGAAAAAAAACCGCTGTAAAGAGATTCGCGTGCAATAATTTCCACATCATCTTTGCTAAAAGTAACCGGTGACCCTTTAGACAATGTCATATACTTTTCTCCTACCTGAGTATTATGTCGATATGCTAATTTTTTATGACACCCCTATTGCCGACACTGAAAGCGGTGGGGCATAAAAATGAAACTGGCAGGCAGGCTATGCCGCCCGAGCTTAAAATAGCAAGCGTGATAGCCTTATGGGAATGGTTGGAAGAATACTCGCGTATGTTTGTGTTAGATTTAGATAAATAAAGGCAAGATGGCACAATCAGCCACCTTATCCCACTGGCAGACTCTGATAGAATCGGCAACAATTCGTCTATCGTCAGTTACCATGGCAATATTTTGCGCACAACTGCTGCACAACAAGGAATGCAAATGAAGAAACTGCTCCCCCTTCTTATCGGACTGAGCCTTGCCGGTTTCAGTACCATGAGCCAGGCAGAGAACCTGCTGCAAGTTTACAAACAAGCACGGGAAAGTAACCCAGACTTACGTAAATCTGCCGCCGATCGTGATGCTGCATTCGAAAAAATCAATGAATCACGCAGCCCACTGTTACCACAACTTGGTTTAGGCGCAGATTATGCCTATAGCCAAGGTTTCCGCGACAGCAATGGTGTAAACAGTAACGTCACTGCGGGCTCACTGACGCTAACACAAACCATTTTTGATATGTCGAAATGGCGCGCACTGACCTTACAAGAAAAAACTGCTGGTATTCAGGATGTTACATTTCAGACTAGTGAACAACAGCTGATTCTCAATACCGCTATCGCCTATTTCAACGTGTTACGGGCGATTGACACTCTGTCTTACACCGAAGCGCAAAAAGAAGCAGTTTATCGTCAATTGGATCAAACGACTCAACGCTTTAACGTCGGTTTGGTTGCGATTACCGATGTGCAGAACGCCCGTGCAACCTATGACAGCATTTTGGCGCAAGAAGTTACCGCACAAAATGGTGTGGATAACGCACTGGAAAACCTGCGCCAGATTACCGGTGTTTACTATCCGGAATTGGCCTCACTCAATGTTGATCGCCTGAAAACCAAGCGCCCAGATGCGGTTAATAACCTGCTGAGCGAAGCGGAAAAACGCAACCTAACGTTGCTTTCTGCCCGTTTGAGCCAGGATTTGGCTCGTGAGCAGATTAAACTGGCAGAAACGGGTTATATGCCAACCATCAATGCAACGGCCAGTTCTAAAATTAGCAACAACCGTTACAGTGGTAATGCCGTCAGCGATCAGCAACGTAGTAACGATGCTGGCCAGAACAGCATTGGGTTGTCCTTTAACCTGCCGTTATATAGTGGCGGTGCGACCAACTCACAGGTAAAACAAGCGCAATATGGCTTTGTTGGTGCCAGCGAACAATTAGAAAGCGCCCATCGTTCCGTCGTTCAGACCGTGCGCTCTTCCTATAACAATATTTCGGCGTCCATTAGCAGCATCAATGCGTTCAAACAGGCCGTGATTTCTGCCCAAAGTTCATTAGATGCGTCAGAAGCCGGTTATCAAGTCGGTACTCGAACCATTCTAGACGTGTTGAACGCCACAACTGCGCTGTATAACGCCAAGCAGCAACTGGCCAATGCTCGTTATGATTATCTGATTAACGAACTGACGATCAAATCCTCACTGGGTACCTTGAACCAAAACGACCTGATGGAGTTGAATGGTGCTCTGGATAAACCGATTTCAACATCGGCGACCAAAGTCACTTCGGAAAGCAGCCAAAGTGCTAGCGCCAGCAGTTACGCTCAAACCTCAGCGCAAACCGCTCCAGTTAGCCAACCAACCGCTACCTCAACGCGTAGCGCTGGTAATCCGTTCCGCAACTAACCGCCGGCATTCCTTTTTTGTCGGTTGTCGTCTCCGGACGCAGTATCTTCTGCGTCCGGATAATTTATCTGTCTCTTGCTGACCTTGGTCACGCTCAAGCATTTTTTGCCAACCAAGAAAGATAGCTGGCACGCAGCTTTACGTATAGCAATGTAAAGTATGCTGCTGGTCTACACACACGCTTTAATTTTATACATCTTTCCCCTATTCTTATGGCAACGCTGTATGACCAACCAACTGGGAAAGGGCGAAAAGCCCGGATATAGGACCAATGACGATGAAACGGACTAAAAACATCAATCAAGAGACATTCCGTAAATCATGGCGCAACTACCGCTTGGCACCCGTCGCTTTAGCAGTGAGTGCCGTATTTATGTTGGCTGGCTGTGAAAAAACCGACGAAACCGTCTCTTTGTATCAGAATGCAGACGACTGTTCGCAAGCCAATCCGTCCAAAAGCGCTGAGTGTACAACCGCTTATAATAATGCTTTGCAGGAAGCGGCTAAAACTGCGCCTAAATATGCAACTCGCGAAGATTGCGTGGCAGAATTTGGCGAAGCTCAATGTACTCAGGCTCCGGTTCAGGCTGGCCTTGCACCAACGGCTGCTCCGGCAGAAGCGGGCGCAACGGCACAACCGCAGCAAAGCGGTAGCATGTGGATGCCTCTGATGGCAGGTTACATGATGGGCCGTATGATGGGCGGCGGCGCAAGCCAACCGTTGTTTACTTCCAAATCAGCCACCAGCCCAGCTAACGGCAAGTTTGTCGATGCAAGCGGTAAAAACTACGGTTCAGCCACCACTGGCCGCTCCATGACTGTGCCAAAAACTGCATTGGCACCGAAACCGGCTATCACCAACACCATTACCCGTGGTGGTTTTGGTGAGTCAGTAGCTAAACAGACCTCTATGCAGCGCAGCAGTGCGACATCATCTAAATCCGGCTCTCGCAGCATGGGTGGCTAAGGTCTGATTAATGAAACGTTTACCCATTAGCGAGCGTCCGGACTGGCGCGAAAAAGCCACTGAATTTGGCTTCAAATTCCACACCATGTATGGCGAACCTTACTGGTGTGAAGATGCTTATTACGAATTTACTCTCGCTCAGATTGAAGAGCTGGAGGACACCACTGCAGAGTTGCACCAGATGTGCCTACAAGTGGTTGAGAAAGTGGTGAACAGCGATGAGTTGCTGGCTAAATTCCGAATTCCTAAGCACGTTTGGGACTTCGTTCGCACCTCCTGGCGCACCAATCAACCTTCACTGTATTCCCGTCTTGATTTGGCTTATGACGGCAAAAATCCAGCAAAATTGTTAGAAAACAATGCAGATACACCAACTTCGCTGTATGAAGCGGCATTTTTCCAATGGCTGTGGCTAGAAGATCAGATTAATGCAGGCAATCTGAGCAGCGATGCCGATCAGTTCAATAGCATGCAGGAAAAACTGATCGAACGCTTTATTGATCTGCGGGATAACCACGGTTTTAGTTTGCTGCATTTAGCCTGCTGCCAGGATACGGAAGAAGATCGTGGTACAGTGCAATATCTACAGGATTGTGCGCTGGAAGCTGGCTTACCAACCGAATTCCTGTTTATGGAAGAAATCGGTTTGGGTGAGAAAGGGCAATTTACCGATCTGGATAATCAAGTGATCGGCAATTTGTTCAAACTCTATCCGTGGGAATTTATGTTCCGCGAGATGTTTTCTACCAAACTTGAAGATGCTGGCGTTCGTTGGCTGGAGCCTGCGTGGAAGAGCATTATCTCAAATAAAGCTCTGCTACCATTGCTATGGGAAATGTTCCCAAATCACCCGAATTTGTTACCCGCTTATTTTGCCGAAGACGAACATCCACCGATGGATCACTATGTGATCAAGCCATTATTCTCACGAGAGGGAGCTAATATCCAAATCGTAGAGAATGGCAAAGAAGTTGCTCGTGTCGATGGCCCTTATGGTGAAGAAGGCATGATCGTCCAGCAATTCCATCCGCTACCACGCTTTGGCGACAGCTACACGCTGATTGGTAGTTGGCTAGTCAACGATCAACCCTGCGGTATCGGACTTCGGGAAGATCGCGATCTGATCACTCAAGATCTTTCACGTTTCTACCCGCATATTATTCTGGGCTAACCTCTATCCGTAATATGATCAAGGGAAGGCGAATGTCTTCCCTTTTTACATCAATAAATTATGCTATTAACCCAAGCGAACGGACAACATACTCAGCGATCCCATTTCAATCCCTTCGGTTGGCAGAGAAATCGCTTCTTTTCCGTCCCAGCTAGCTAAAATGTAGAGTAACGGTAGGAAGTGTTCCGGTGTCGGGTTAGAAAGCGCTGCGCCATCGTGATCCATAAAGTTAACCAATGGATGATTATCACCCTGATAATCAAGATTATCCCGGACAAACTGCTGGAATGATTCAGCCCAAGGGTAAGGAAGAGCCTCATCCTTCCAGTTAACCATTCCCAGGTTATGTACCACGTTACCACTAGCCACAATCAATACGCCTTCCTCACGTAGCGCTGCCAGTTTACGACCCAACTCATAGTGATACGCCGCCGGTTTGGTACCATCAATACTTAACTGCACGACCGGAATATCAGCATCTGGATACATTTTTATCAAGACACCCCATGTGCCATGATCCAAACCCCATTCGTGGGTATCGGCCATCACATCAGCAGGTTGCAGCAACATCTGAACTCGGGCTGCCAACGCGGGCGAACCGGGAGCCGGATATTGGGTATCAAACAGCGCCTGCGGAAAACCACCAAAATCATGAATAGTGCGTGGTTTTTCCATTGCCGTTACCACAGTGCCACGGGTATACCAGTGAGCAGAAATAGCCAAAATGGCTTTCGGGTGTGGGATCGCCTTACCAAACTCACGCCATGCCAAAGTGTAACTGTTTTCTTCCAGCACGTTCATCGGGCTACCGTGGCCGAGAAACAGTGCTGGCATACGAGAGGTATTCATAGAAAATCCTTACTGTTTAGTGAAATCACCGCGCTAATTACGCCTTGATAGCTAGATTACGCGCATTCTTTTCGTTACACAGCTGGATAAGTATGAAGAAGATAGTCAAGAAATTTGAATGGCTAGATAGATACGACCTGAGCCGAAAATCAGCTAGATTACACAATAAAAAAACCGGGCTACCTTCCATTAAACGGAAAATAAAACCCGGTGAGTTCAGTCAGTTCAACCTTACAGCATCCGTGATGCCGCCGTTGATTGATTAACTGGCTTTCTGTGCATGAGCCAAACGGTATTCCGCCAGATCATCAATAGTTACCACTGGCATATCATGCTGTTTAGCAAAGGCAATCACTTCTGGGGCATGTGCCATGCTGCCATCATCGTTGGTCAATTCACACAGTACACCAGCCGGTTTAAAGCCCGCCAACGTTGCCAGATCGATTGATGCTTCAGTATGACCACGGCGAGTAAGCACACCACCAGGTTGACCGCGCAACGGGAAAACGTGACCAGGGCGACTCAGATCGGCAGGTTTGGCGTTATCGTCAATCGCAGCACGAATCGTGGTCAAACGGTCGGAGGCCGACACGCCGGTAGTCACGCCTTTCGCCGCTTCGATAGTCACGGTGAAAGCCGTCTGGAACTGGCTGGAATTATTCGTCACCATCATTGGCAGATCGAGCTGTTGACGGCGCTCTTCGGTTATACACAGACACACAATCCCGCTGCCGTGACGAATTGTCAGAGCCATTTGTTCCACGGTCATGGTTTCAGCGGCGAAGACAAGGTCACCTTCGTTTTCGCGGTTTTCGTCGTCCAACACCATCACACCTTTGCCATTTCGCAAAGCGTCCAATGCATGTTCTACACGCTCAAAAGGCGTGCCAAAATCTGATAGAAGGGTCTGATTCATGGTAAAAACCTCATTAAATTATCGATTACCAGAATCAGGGCGGTCTTGAGGAGTGTTCGCCAATATACGGCAAAAATAACGCAAGTGAGCAGTATGCCCAGCAGATACCGTTACTCTCTCCCATCCGGACTATAACCGTCGGCCCCGGAATCACACCGGATCTGCTGACCTCTACACTGAGTCGAATTAACCACCCAGTGTGAGCGCTCGCGGGCTTCCACAATGCAGCACATAAAGTACCTGATCACGGTTTACCGCCGGTGGGGACTTTCACCCCGCCCTGAGAATAAGCATGAAGACTATAACGCTAATGATTCGTCCGGGCAATTGGCAAAATGCAGAATTAAACCCTAGCGCAAAGGTTTATAGAATTGGCGTCAGGCAGTACACTAATAGACAGTCACTAAACATCAAATTAGGGAAACACCATGATTGACCCGAAAAAAATTGAACAAATCGCCCGCCAGGTGCATGAGTCCATGCCTAAAGGTATTCGCGAGTTCGGGGATGATGTCGAAAAGAAAATCCGTCAGGTACTGCAATCCCAATTAACCCGTCTGGATTTGGTTAATCGTGAAGATTTCGACGTTCAGACTCAGGTATTATTGCGCACCCGCGAGAAGCTGGCGATGCTGGAACAACGAATGGGCGAACTGGAAGCAAAATTTAATGTTGCGCCAGTTGCCGCACCAGACAATACAGAAAAAACTGGCGAGTAATTAGCGGCATAATTTATGCCTGCCAAAAAATATCGACAAAAAAGGGGCTAAATAAATCGCCCCTTTTTCTTTTTAAATCAATTTATTATATTCTTACTGTCGATATTGTCATCTTCGGCAATATCAGTCAAAATCCGATGACGTCACTCATACTTGGCATCTTCGTGGCTCTAAAGGGCACGAATTCCTGGCACGTTCAGAGCGGGGTCTGACTCTCCTCGCTGGGTTGCTACTTCGTCGAGCGGCCTACAGCGGCCATCTCTTCACCGGCCAGCGCGGCGTGCCCACAGCTAAAATATTACGAGTGCCGTTGATATTGGCATTCTCGGTATATCCGCAGGCCAGATACTCAAACAGGTAAACTGGCAAAGCGTCAGTTTACCTACGTCCTTATCATAACCAATCAGACCGGGTTAGCCCCGTCCATTCTTGATCGATTGAATAATATTAGTCGTGGAAACACCATCTTCAAAGTTAAGTACTTTAACTTCACCACCCGCAGCCCAAACTTCGGTGCTACCGGCAATGTCTTCCGGTTTATAGTCACCGCCTTTGACCAGCAAATCCGGCAGAATACCCGCAATCAAACGCTGTGGCGTATCTTCTTCAAAGGATACAACCCAATCGACAGACTCCAATGCACCGAGCACAATCATACGTTGATCCAATGGGTTAACGGGGCGTTTTTCCCCTTTCAGGCGTTTGGTCGATGCATCGCTGTTTACCGCAACGATCAAACGGTCGCCCAATTTGCGGGCATTGGCCAGATAAGAAACATGGCCCGCATGGAGAATATCGAAAATACCGTTGGTCATGACGATTTTTTCACCACGCTGATGTGCCTGATGGACCACCGTCTTTAACTGTTCTTCGGTCATTACGCCAAAACCCGTGCTGGCACGACCACGAATGGCATTTTCCAGTTCCACAGGAGAAACCGTTGATGTCCCCAGCTTGCCCACGACCACACCGGCAGCGGCATTAGCCAAGAAACAAGATTCCTCCAGCGTTTTACCTGCGGCCAGAGCCGTGGCAAGAACCCCGATAACCGTATCACCCGCACCCGTAACATCAAACACTTCCTGCGCCTGAGTAGGCAAATGCAGCGGCGGATGGCCGAGTTGCAGTAAGGTCATGCCTTGTTCGGAACGCGTTACCAGTAACGCCGACAGCTCAAAATCAGCGACCAATTTCATGCCACGGCTGACAAGCTCATCGTCATTTTTACAACGACCAACCACGGCTTCAAATTCGGACAGATTTGGCGTCAACAAGGTCGCACCGCGATAACGTTCAAAATCGCTACCTTTAGGATCAATCAATACCGGAACTTTGGCAGCACGAGCCAATGTGATCATCTGTTGAACGCTAACCAGTGCGCCTTTGGCATAGTCAGACAGTACCAGCGCACCAATGTGCGGCAAGGCCTGTTGAATACGATCAAACATTGGCTGCGGATCGACGCCGTCGAAACCCTCTTCAAAATCCAGGCGTATCAATTGTTGATTACGGGAAAGTACCCGCAATTTGGTGATAGTCGGGTGAGTCGGCAGGGAAACAAAATCGCAGCGTACGTTGACTTCATTTAGCTTACTGGTCAGTGCCCTTGCCGCGTCGTCAATGCCGGTTAATCCTACCAACTGCGACGCGGCACCAAGGGAAGCGATATTCATCGCTACGTTGGCGGCACCACCCGGACGCTCTTCGATGGTATCCACTTTTACCACCGGTACCGGTGCTTCTGGTGATATCCGACTGGTCGGCCCATACCAATAGCGATCCAGCATCACATCGCCAACCACCAGCACACTCGCGCGGCGAAAATCGGGCAGAGTCACTTTCATCCCTTAGCTCCAAAACAGGTCATTATATTGCGGCTGATAATATCACAAGCTTTCACATACCATTAAAATCGCTTTGCCTTATTACGCCGTAGCAACGAGATTTCAGTACAGTTCGACATTCTTGAATAGCGGTTTTCTCATTTTTTGCGTGGCCTATGGCAAAAAAATAGTGCCGCTTAGCAGACGTTTACAATGCTTGAGATCCCGCGCTCAAACTCAAATACAAGGCAAGAAAAAGGGGCGATTTACGCCCCAGAAACCCATATTATGCATCAACACTGACTCACTCCAGCCAATGTTGCCAACTAGCAGCCACTTGCTCTCTCTCTGCCATAAAGCAAGTTGTTGGTACTTTACTGGATAATTCTTGCAACGCCAGATGATGAATTTCATCTCGCATGGTGACATAAGCTTTGGTTAAGGCCGCCGCTTCCCGTGGTTCCATAATATTGTAGTTGGCCATTAGCTCAAAAATACGCACATTGTCTGACCAACGAGTCAAATGTGGCTCTGCGGCAGCATAGCGCAGCACCAAATACTGAGCGATAAATTCAATGTCAGTAATGCCGCCAGCATCGGCTTTGATATCAAAGATATCCCGCTGCTTGCTGCCAAGATGGTTACGCATTTTTTCACGCATTTCACGGACTTCCTGCCGTAAAGTCAGAGCGTCACGCTGCGTGCATAAAATACGCTGACGAATAGCCGAAAACTGTTGATGCAAAGCTGTGTCACCATAAACCATACGTGCTCGCACCAGCGCTTGATGCTCCCAAGTCCAAGCCTCGCTTTGCTGGTATTCGGCAAAGGCCTCGATGGTGCTTACCAGCATGCCTGATTCACCGGAGGGTCGTAGCCGCGCATCCACCTCATACAAAATCCCTGAGGATGTACGGGTACTGAATAAATGCATGACCCGTTGAGCCAAACGTAGATAGAACTGGCGACCATCAATGCTGCGTTCACCGTCAGTCATGACGTCTAGCGGACAGTCCAGCAGGAAGACCAGATCCAAATCCGAACTGTAGCCCAGTTCCCAGCCGCCCAGTTTGCCATATCCGACGACGGCAAAACCGCGCCCCTCGCGATGCTGTAGATGTGTCGGCTGACCGTATCGCTTGACCATTTGGTTCCAGGCTTGCTGGATCACCGCATCAATAATGGCTTCAGCCAGATAGGTTAAGTGATCGCTCACTTTCATTACGGGTAGCGCTTCTGTGATATCGCCTGCCGCAATACGCAATTGCTGGGCCTGCTTGAATTGACGCAAAGCTTCTAATTGCTGCTCTTCATCATCTTCTGGCACTCGCAACAGATATTGGCGTAATTCATCACGATAGGCATCAGGGGCAAGGATTTGATACAGAGAATGAGGGTCAAGCAACTCATCCAACAGGATTGGATAACGGGCAAGTTGGCTGGCCACCATCGGCGATGCAGCGCATAGCCTGATAACATGGGTCAGTGCCGCGTGATACTCCAGTAACAATTCAAGATAAGTTGTGCGGGTAACAATACTGAGCAACAGTTGAATCAGGCGGCTCAGAGCAATATCCGCATCACTGCGTGGGCACACTTCAGCCAGCAAGCGCGGCATCAGTTGATCGAGCTTGTCTCGCCCACGCGGGCCGATAGTGCGTTTATCCACATCATGGCGGAAAGAGGTAAGCAGATTAAGCAACTGTCGGCGGGCATTTTCGTCCAAATGTGGCGTCAGCGGTACTAAATCAGCCTCTTCCAATACATCCAGCCATAAACTGTTATAAACACCGTAACTGGGATCTTCGCCTACATCAGGCGTATCGTCGCCAATCAGATCATCAAAGACCAAACGGACTGTCTGCATATGATTATCTAACGTTTCGTTGAGATCCGCCCAGTTACGTTTGTCCATCCCCCATGCCAGACGCGCCTGATTCAGTGTATCACTCGGCAAGGTTTGGGTTTGTTCATCGCCAATCGCCTGCAATAGATTCTCTAATCGTCGTAAAAACAAATAGCTGAAGCAAAGATCATCAACCTGCCGCTGAGTTAACAATCCCAGTTCAGCAACAGCCTGCAATGTTGGCAATAAAGCGCGTTCTTGCAATCGCGGCTCACGACCGCCACGAATCAGCTGGAATACCTGCGTAATAAACTCAATTTCCCGAATACCACCCGCGCCCAGTTTGATATTGTCTTTCAACCCACGCCGCCGCACTTCGCGAGCAATCATACCTTTCATGTTGCGTAACGACTGAATAACGCTGAAATCAATATAGCGACGAAAAACAAACGGCCGCAGAGTCTGCCTTAGCTCCTGACTGTATTGATCATCGGTTCCACCCATCAGTCGAGCTTTTACCATTGCGTAACGTTCCCAGTCGCGGCCTTGCTCCTGATAGTAATCCTCCAGAGCGGCAAAGCTGAGCACCAGCGGCCCGCTATCGCCAAAAGGCCGTAAACGCATATCGACACGGTATACAAAACCATCAATGGTTTTTTGATCTAACGCCTTAATTAGTCGCTGACCCAAACGAGTGAAGAACTGGGCATTATCCAATTCTCTGCGGCCGCCTCGAGTGTGTCCATTTTCGGGATAAGAGAAAATCAGATCGATATCAGAGGAGAAATTCAGTTCTCCACCGCCCAGTTTTCCCATTCCCAAAACCAGCAGCGGCTGAGGTACTCCGTCATTGTTACAAGGGGTTCCCCACTCTTTACAACAGGTGTGATACAACCAATCCCGGCTAGCAACAATGATACTTTCAGCTAACCAGCTCAATTGTTGCAATGTCTCTTGAGTGGTACTGGTCTTCAACGTCTGCGACCAGGCAATTCGTACCATCATCCGCCGCCGAAACAGGCGCAACGCTTTCATCAGAGTTGCTTCGTCCTGCACTTCGCCAAGTGCCAGCCCAAGCCAATCAGAATAACATTGCCACTCATCTGCCCGTGGCGGCTGCTGGTGCAGTTCTTCCAGCCATTCAGGATGAATCAGCAACATATCGCTGACAAAATCACTTAACGCCAGCACTGAAACGTCTTCATCGGTCAATACCGGACAAACTGGTAGTTCCTGAAAACGCAGTTTTATGCTCTGCACCTGTAGCTGTAATTCTGATGAAAGTGGCAACATTTCGAATTCCTATACAAAAACAGCCGGCAAAAGCAGGCTCAGACGGCTGACAAACCTCGATCCTGCAATCTCTGGTGGGGAAAACAGGGTGAAGAGTCAAGCGTCCGCACCAGGGATGGCGCGGAACGAGCCTACCAGGACGTATTCACGACATCTTGACGATCTGCCTGTTTGCGCACCACTGCGAGCACTTTGTCATTAACCTCAGGCTGTTAATCATTTATCTCGCAGCAGCACCATTAAGCCAGAACGCAGGCTGAGATAACGCCTCTTTGCGAGCGGTATCACGCCAATGCCCTTGGCGCTCGGCAATTGCCTGTTGCAGGCCAAACCAACCGTCAATATAAGGATGCCATTCGTTCTGCGGATAAAAACCAGATAGCAGTTGGAAAGCTAAAATCTGGCGATTCAAACGCGGCAGTTGCGCCAGATAACCATCATCATCCATATGATGAGCAAAAGTTTCTTTCAGATCGGCGGCGCTGCGACTTAACATGATATCGGCGAAACGCTTAAAAGAACCATCAAACTTTGCCTGACCTTTAGCATCGATAAATGGACGCCAACCCGCATTGACTAGCCATGATGTGAGTGCCAACTTACATTTCAGATAAACTGGGCTGTAACACAGTATTTCTGCATCCGCATTTTTTGCCGCCAGCAAAGGCTCTAACTCCGTCAGTAACGCCCGTAACTCAGTGCTGGCCTTGCGTGGAACCAAGCCGCCAAATACAGTCATAACCTGACGAATCATCGCCAAAGCTTCAATTATCATTGAGTTGGCAACCGCATCACCACGCAGCCACAGTTCTTCATGGTATTGCCAGTGTTCCAGCGCCATTTCCAGCCCCGCCACCATTCCTTGCTCAACGGTAGATTTAGCTGGCGGCTGCAATACCAACAGTGGACGAATCTCACGTGCCGGATTGCCCTGTGCCAAATGATAACCACGGGCCGCTTTGCTCAGGCTACCCTGACGTAGACCACCGTTTTGCGCCAGCTCGGTCGCCAGCGCCAGTAAATCAGCCTGATGCCCCTGTTTCAGTTCCAGCTCAACTTCATGCAAAGCTTCACTAAGATCGTTAGCGTTGATAGTCCCTTGATCCAAAGCCAGCTCTATCAGGCTATCCTTGTAAGTAACCACCCACTTCTCACGCATAAAATTGGTTTGGAACAAGGGCTTCAGCTCTGCTTGGAGTGCTGCAATATCCCAATCTGCTGGCCAAATTTCTGCGGAGAAACGTGCCAAATCCAGTATGGGTTTATCTATTGTTACATTATATTCAGGACGTTGATGCAGACCGCCCACCACTTTGCCACCGGCTTTTATCGTCATTTCGAAATGGTCATCGCAACCACGGATGCGTAACCCCATATCCTTCTCACGCAGACGGTTGTCTTCGGTTTCAAAGTAAATATTGGTTAATGTCTGTGGCGCGGAATGTTCATGGGGCCAGGACGCAATCTGATCCGGCAATGCAGCAATGGCTGCTGGAGTAGCAATAAATTTTAATTCTATTTCAACAGTCATAATTTCATTCACACCGATATATTACGAGATTGTGGGCATTATGCGCGATTCGCGATAGTTTGCCTGCTTTACACCGTTTATTCTAACGAATAACCCAGACAACAGGCGCGAGCCAAAGCTTATTTTAACCTGATTTAGCGAGTCTGCCCTACAAGCTTGATCAGACTAATTTGAGTCGCTACCAAAACGGTGAAAAAAGGCATCAAACCCGCACCGGCATTGAGAGTAAGATAGTTCTCATTCCTGTTTATGCGTTGCGTCGGCAAACTGAACACTCTACTATCGCTCCATAAATTCACTCACAAACGATGATCTAATGCAGAAATTACGCCTAATCTGCCTCGCTATGCTGAGTTTAAGCATAAGTTGGGGCGCGCACGCTGAAGAAAAACGCTACATCTCTGATGAGCTAATCACCTACGTCCATAGCGGCCCCGGTAACCAATACCGTATCCTCGGCACACTGAATGCTGGCGAGGAAGTCACCCTGATCAGCGTCAATGAAGCGGCAAATTATGGCCAAATTCGCGATAATAAAGGGAGGACAACCTGGATTCCCATGGATCAGTTAAGTCAATCGCCTAGTATGCGAGTGCGTTTGCCCGATTTGGAACAACAGGTTAAAACCTTAACCGATAAACTGGCCAATATTGATAATAGCTGGAATCAGCGCACCACCGAAATGCAGCAGAAAGTGGCGGCCAGCGATAGTGTCATTAACGCGTTGAAGCAAGAAAATACCGCGTTAAAAAATCAGCTGATTGTGGCACAGAAAAAAGTCAACGCCGTCAATCTGCAACTGGATGACAAACAACGCACCATTATTTTGCAATGGTTTATGTACGGTGGTGGTGTTGCTGGCCTCGGCCTGATTCTGGGTTTGATGCTACCGCACCTGATTCCAAGTCGTAAGAAAAAAAACCGCTGGATGAATTAATCGCGGGATGTGTTAAATCGAACATTATCGGCTGCCATCGGCGGCCGATTTTCTTTGCACTGCCAGCCCCGCTATACTCTAACCCAACATTAAGCCTTATTATTTCAGAACCATTGAGAAGATGGTTATCAGGAGCATCACAGTGAATATCTACCTGGTCGGCGGTGCCGTACGCGACAACTTACTCAATTTACCCGTTACCGAGCGGGATTGGGTCGTCGTCGGCGCTACACCAGAGCAATTGCTTTCCCAAGGCTATCAACAGGTTGGAAAAGATTTTCCGGTGTTTCTCCATCCGGTTAGCCGCGAAGAATATGCACTGGCGCGGACAGAACGAAAGTCCGGTCAAGGCTATACCGGATTTACCTGCTATGCCGCGCCTGATGTCACGTTAGAAGAAGACTTGCTGCGCCGGGATCTCACCATAAACGCCATCGCACAGCATTCAGACGGCGAACTGTTTGATCCATACCATGGCCAGCAAGATCTGGAAAACCGTATTTTGCGTCACGTCTCTGCTGCTTTTGCTGAAGATCCGCTGCGGGTACTGCGCGTCGCTCGTTTCGCCGCCCGTTTTGCCAACCTGGGCTTTACCATTGCTCCGGAGACACAAGCTCTAATGCGTCAAATGGCCGACAATGGCGAACTTTCAGCGTTGACGCCAGAACGAGTGTGGAAAGAGACGGAAAAAGCCTTGCTCAGCCAAAGCCCACAGACTTACTTTCAGGTTTTACGTGATTGCGGCGCACTGGCAGTACTGTTCCCTGAAATTGATGCGCTATTTGGCGTACCGGCACCGGAAAAATGGCACCCTGAAATTGATACCGGCATTCATACCCTGATGACGCTAACCATTGCTGCCCAGCTCAGTTCGGAAGTCGCTATTCGCTTTGCCGCGCTGTGCCACGATCTTGGTAAAGGTTTAACACCAAAAGAGTTTTGGCCTCGTCATCACGGTCATGGCCCAGCGGGCATCAAATTAGTTGAGCGACTCTGTCAGCGCTTGCGGGTACCGAATCCGGTGCGGGATTTGGCAAAATTGGTGGCGGAATATCATGATTTGATTCACACAATCGATAGACTTCGTCCGGAAACCTTGTTGAAGTTATTTGATGCTATTGATGTCTGGCGCAAGCCTGAAAGATTGGAGCAAATGATTATCGCCAGCGAGGCAGATGCCCGTGGCCGTACCGGTTTTGAACATAATCCTTATCCGCAGGCCGATTATTTACGCGCAGCCTATAACATAGCCAATAGCGTGTCGGTCAAGGAAGTGGTTGCCAGTGGCCTACAAGGCCTGGCGATTCGAGATGAAGTCAAACGCCGCCGCCAGCAAGCGCTAGCCGAGTGGAAACTGTCGCTAGGCGAAACTTCTAGCCAAATTCGCTAAAATACGCTCTGCGCGTAGTATCAGACGGACAATCCCAGCTCATTTATCAATGACGCAGAAACAAAAAGCCCTGCAAATACAGGGCCATTTAGGTGAGTCACCCACACCAAAGGACTTACATAAAGACCCAATATACTGCGGCAGCCACCACAAAACGGTAAATAGCGAAAGGAACGAAAGAAATACGTTTAATCACTGACAGGAAGGTTTTAATCGCAACCAGAGCCACCACAAACGCCGTAGCAAAACCGACGGCAAACATCGGAAAGTCGCCCCAAGTCAGGAAGTGCAAACTCTTATACAAATCCAATCCGCTGGCACCCAGCATCATCGGAACCGCCAGAATAAACGAAAACTCAGATGCCGCGTAGCGGCTGACGCCAGTCAGCATACCGCCAGAAATCGTCGCTCCCGAGCGAGAAAAACCCGGCCATAGAGCCAAACATTGGAAGCAACCAATCATAAATGCCTGACGATAACTGATGTCATCCAACCCGACCGCTTTAGGATTTTTAGGTTTTAGCCATTCGGCCGCCAATAACAGTAACCCACCGATAACCAAGGCATACATGACGCTTTGAGGCTGAAACAGTGACTTGATCGCATCATGGAATACCAGGCCCAAGATGACCGCAGGAATCATCGCCAATAAAACGTGTCCCAGGGTCAAATGCCCCCCCGTCTGACCATCATTGGCCACTTTTTTACCGCCAAAGTGAATCCCGATCAGACCAAATAGACGACGCCAGAACACCACCACCACCGCCAGAATCGAACCTAATTGAATAATCACTTCAAAGGTTTCTGCTTTCTCACCGGTGAAACCCAGTAGGTGGCCGACGATGATCATATGACCCGTTGAGGAAACCGGCAAAAATTCGGTCAAACCTTCCACAACGCCCAGAACAAATGCCACAAACAGCGAATACATATCCGTCATCTACGCTACCCATATCCCAATCAAAGAAAACCACAAAAAAACGGCAATGTTGCAGAAACAATGCCGTTTAAATTCAGTTAAATTAAAAATATCACCCAAACTAATACGACCAGCTTACCGATGGATGGTTGCATATTTATGGCATTTTACTGTCAGAAAAATCAATTGGTTCGCTGTCCGCGCTCAATAATCACACCGACGTTAAGCGCTTCAGCCACCGCTCCAGGTTTGCTCAGCTTGATTCTCACCCAAGGAGAAGCGAAGCGCTGCAATAAAATATCGGCAACCTCTTCTGCCACTCTTTCAACCAACGCAAAACGCTGCCCTTCAACATGTTGTAAAATAGCATCGCTGATATCAGCGTAGCTTAAACAATGGCGAACATCATCGCTGGCGGCTGCTTTACGGTTATCCCAGCCCATTTCGATATCGAACACCAACTTCTGTCGAATAGTCTGTTCCCAGTCATACACACCGATGGTGGTAATCACGCTAAGCTGTTCAATAAATACGATGTCCATCACGTCATTCTCTGTTTTTACGCCTACTGGATATCACTTCCAGCCGAATATGCGTATTATCCACAGATGTTGCGATTAAAACGACCATTATTAAACGGGGCGGCGTTATGAGTGCTATCGCGCTTGGTATGATTCTCTTCGCGTATTTGTGTGGCTCAATTTCCAGCGCGATTCTGGTCTGTCGGATCGCAAAATTGCCTGATCCTCGCGTACATGGTTCGGGTAATCCCGGTGCCACCAACGTACTGCGTATCGGTGGTCGTACCGCGGCAGCGGCGGTATTGGTTTTTGATGTGGTAAAAGGCATGTTGCCGGTGTGGATCGCCTATCTCTTACATCTTTCCCCTCTTTATCTCGGAATAACCGCTATTGCAGCCTGCCTAGGCCATATTTATCCGGTATTTTTCAACTTCCGCGGGGGAAAGGGGGTCGCGACGGCATTCGGAGCTATTGCACCTATCGGCTGGGATCTGACCGGTTTGATGACCGGCACTTGGCTACTGACGGTGCTGCTCAGCGGTTACTCTTCCTTAGGTGCCATTGTCAGTGCCCTAATTGCTCCTTTTTATGTCTGGTGGTTCAAGCCACAGTTTACTTTCCCTGTCGCCATGCTCTCTTGCCTGATTCTGATGCGTCACCACGATAATATTCAGCGTTTATGGCGCGGGCAGGAAAGCAAGATTTGGGAGAAACTGAAAAAGAAGAAACAGAAAACGGCTGCAGAAGAAGCTGAAAAACAGGAATTAGAAGATTGAGTTAACGCAGCTGACACTCGATATTCGAAATAACAATGATCGCAGCCCTGCTCAGACCACAAAAACCGAATGACTGAGCAGGTACGAGGCAAGGCGCTAGGCATTGAGGGAGCGGAGCATACATCGGTCTGTGAGCATCCCGAAATGACGCGGCAACACAGCCGCAGCCCTGCTCAGACCACAAAAACCGAATGACTGAGCAGGTACGAGGCAAGGCGCTAGACATTGAGGGAGCGGAGCATACATCGGTCTGTGAGCATCCCGAAATGACGCGGCAACACAGCCGCAGCCCTGCTCAGACTTTCGGTAGTTCAGCTAATGGCCAGCGCGGCCTCACCGACACCACCAACTCACTATCCACACCGGTTTTCAGTCGGATCAATCCAGCATAGGCGATCATCGCACCATTATCAGTGCAGAATTCAGGGCGAGCATAGAAAACCTCACCGCCACGCTTTTGCATCATTTCGGCCAGTTTGGTGCGTAACGTTGTATTGGCACTAACACCACCGGCGATGACCAAACGCTTGAATCCGGTTTGTTCCAATGCTCTTTTACACTTGATTGCCAGCGTATCTACGACTGCATCTTCAAAGGCGCGAGCGATATCTGCGCGAGTTTGATCGTCATTGTCATTAGCTCGAATCGTGTTGGCGGCAAAGGTTTTCAAACCAGAGAAGCTAAAATCCAGCCCAGGACGATCAGTCATTGGACGTGGAAAAGTAAAGCGAGTGGAATTGCCTTGCTGAGCCATGCGCGACAACATTGGCCCTCCGGGATAATCCAGCCCTAACAATTTGGCGGTTTTATCGAAGGCTTCACCAGCAGCATCATCAACCGACTCACCAAGCAACTGATATTCACCGATGCCTGTTACGCTAATTAATTGTGTATGCCCACCGGAAACCAATAGTGCGACAAAAGGAAATTCCGGCGCATTGTCTTCCAACATCGGAGCCAGTAAATGGCCTTCCATATGGTGGACAGGCACTGCTGGCACATTCCAGGCAAAAGCTAATGCCCGGCCAATGGTGGCTCCGACCAATAACGCGCCAACCAGACCAGGCCCGGCAGTATAAGCCACGCCATCAATATCTTCAGGGCGCAGATTGGCTTCTTTTAACGCAGCCTGAATCAGCGGCACGGTTTTCCGCACGTGATCGCGCGATGCCAGCTCAGGAACCACACCGCCATAATCAGCATGTAGTTTGACCTGACTGTATAATTGGTTGGCTAACAGACCGGTTTCATCGTCATAAACTGCAATTCCGGTTTCATCGCAGGATGTTTCTATACCCAAAACTCGCATTACATTTCCCATCATTCACGTGCGGCGGACAGTTTACCACAACCGAGCGGACAGTCATGGTTTCTGCCATTTACCATTTATTTAGTTTTTCAGAAAGTATCATTTCACTACCCAATAGTCTGATTTCCCAGCGGAAGGACGTCAGAATGTTGTTGAGTCTCACTATAATTGAAAAAATTGTTGATTCATTCGACCCATACCGCTGTTTAGTATATAATCAGCGCCCACCGCACTTCTGACGTTAAAACAGTAGTCGGTCATACAGGGGCGTGCCTGTTTCAATTTGCT
Organism: Yersinia ruckeri ATCC 29473; assembly: GCF_000754815.1. Classification (GTDB taxonomy): domain Bacteria; phylum Pseudomonadota; class Gammaproteobacteria; order Enterobacterales; family Enterobacteriaceae; genus Yersinia; species Yersinia ruckeri. The sequence goes on along the minus strand of NZ_KN150747.1, from coordinate 921,790 downwards.
GTGGTGCTTTACAACGCAGCATCCATTGAAGTAAAATTCCGCACCATTTTGAGAAGGCTGGCACTTGGCCAGCAGAAACCGATTTCTATTGAGGTGAGAGGCACATGCCGGTAATTAAAGTACGTGAAAACGAGCCATTCGACGTAGCTCTTCGTCGTTTCAAACGTTCCTGTGAAAAAGCAGGTGTTTTAGCTGAAGTTCGTCGTCGTGAGTTCTATGAAAAACCGACTACCGAACGTAAACGCGCTAAAGCTTCTGCTGTAAAACGTCACGCGAAGAAATTGGCTCGCGAAAACGCACGCCGCACTCGTCTGTATTAATTCTTTGGGGGCAACCCTACAGCGTGATTTGTTAGTTACCAAGAACGCGCAGACCGAGTAGTTGCAACGAAGGCCGTGCTTTCCGAAAGGAATGCGCGGCTTATTCTCGTTTATGGACTAGCGAATAGGGGCTTATGGCTGGACGAATCCCGCGGGTATTTATCAATGACTTGCTGGCTAGAACCGATATCGTCGATCTGATCGATGCCCGGGTAAAGCTGAAGAAGCAAGGCAAAAATTATCACGCGTGTTGTCCGTTTCATCATGAGAAAACGCCTTCATTCACCGTTAATGGCGACAAGCAATTTTATCATTGCTTCGGCTGTGGTGCTCATGGCAATGCGGTAGATTTTTTGATGAATTACGATCGACTGGAGTTTGTCGAAAGTATCGAAGAATTAGCCACTATGCACGGGCTGGAAGTACCTTACGAGGCAGGAACCGGCAGCACGCAAATAGAACGTCACCAACGACAAAATCTGTATCAATTGATGGATCAGCTTAGCGCGTTCTATCAACAATCACTCAACAGCCCGACAGCCAAACAGGCACGTGGTTATCTTGAACACCGCGGGTTGAGTGAAGATATTATCCGTCATTTCGCCATTGGTTTTGCTCCGGCAGGCTGGGACAACGCGTTAAAACGCTTTGGCCGTGATGCCGAAAGTCGTACAGCACTGAACGATGCTGGCATGCTGGTGACTAATGATACAGGACGGACATACGATCGTTTCCGTGAACGCGTTATGTTCCCGATCCGCGATAAGCGTGGGCGTGTCATCGCTTTTGGTGGGCGAATTCTGGGTGATGGCGTTCCTAAATACCTCAACTCCCCGGAAACAGAGATTTTTCATAAGGGCCGCCAGTTATACGGCTTGTATGAAGCACAGGTTATTCATCCCAATCCAACACGTTTACTCGTGGTGGAAGGCTATATGGATGTGGTGGCGTTAGCGCAATTCGGCATTGATTATGCCGTTGCCTCACTTGGAACTTCAACGACGGCTGAACATATTCAGCTGCTGTTCCGCGCCACCGATCAGGTTATTTGCTGTTATGACGGCGATAGGGCTGGCCGAGATGCCGCCTGGCGAGCATTGGAAACTGCACTGCCCTATCTGACCGATGGCCGTCAGCTACGCTTTATGTTTTTACCTGATGGAGAAGATCCCGACACTTTGGTACGCAAAGAAGGCAAAGATGCATTCGAACAACGGATGGAGCAGGCGCAGCCGCTCTCAACCTTTTTGTTTGAAACATTGATGCCACAGGTGGATTTGAGCAGCCCAGACGGACGTGCCAAATTAAGCACCCTTGCGCTACCTTTAATCAGTCAGGTGCCGGGAGAAACGCTGCGGCTGTATCTGCGTCAGCAATTAGGTAACAAATTAGGCATCCTGGATGATAGTCAGTTGGATAAACTGATGCCTAAACTGGCTGAAAATACGAATAGCTACCAACCGCCCCAGCTAAAACGCACAACCATGCGTATACTTATAGGGCTACTGGTACAAAACCCACAACTGGCTACACTTATTCCCTCACTACAGGGAGTTGAGCAAGCAAAACTAGCAGGTTTACCGCTATTCATTGAGTTGGTAAATACCTGTCTAGCCCAGCCGGGGCTGACTACTGGCCAGTTACTGGAGCTGTATCGTGATAATAAATTCAGCCAACAGCTTGAAACCTTAGCAACTTGGAACCACATGATTGCAGAGGAGATGATCGAACCAACCTTTGTCGATACGCTGACGAGTCTTTATGACTCAATTTTAGAACAGCGTCAGGAAACATTGATTGCCCGCGATCGCACACACGGATTAAACGCCGAAGAACGTAAAGAGCTTTGGTCTTTGAATCTTGCGTTAGCCAAGAAAAAATGAATTACCCAACGGCTTAATTGCCGATAAATGCAGGGGCGACTCCCTGCAATATGCCGCCATAGCGGGCAGCGGCGAAAAAAATGGCCCCAAATGCTATTGTTGGCGGTTTCGCCGACCGACACCAACCCAAATACTCTGAAGTGTGGATACCGTCTTATGGAGCAAAACCCGCAGTCACAGCTGAAGCTACTTGTCACCCGTGGTAAAGAGCAAGGCTACCTGACCTATGCTGAGGTCAATGACCATCTGCCGGAAGATATCGTCGATTCCGATCAGATCGAAGACATCATCCAGATGATTAATGACATGGGTATCCAGGTGCTGGAAGAAGCGCCTGATGCTGATGATTTAATGCTGGCCGAAAACACCAATGATACCGACGATGACGCGGCTGAAGCTGCAGCGCAGGTGTTATCCAGTGTCGAATCCGAAATTGGTCGTACGACCGATCCGGTCCGCATGTATATGCGTGAAATGGGTACCGTTGAACTTCTGACTCGTGAAGGCGAAATCGACATCGCCAAACGTATCGAAGACGGTATTAATCAGGTGCAATGTTCAGTTGCAGAATACCCTGAAGCCATCACTTACCTGTTGGAACAATATGATCGCGTTGAAGCGGGCGAAGCTCGTCTGTCCGACCTGATCATCGGCTTCGTTGACCCTAATGCCGAAGAAGATATTGCACCAACAGCAACCCACGTAGGTTCAGAATTGTCCACCGCAGAAATGGGCGATGATGAAAACGAAGATGAAGATGAAGACGACGACAGCGAAGACGATAACAGCATCGATCCGGAACTGGCGCGTCAGAAATTCTCTGACCTGCGTGAACAATATGAAAACGCACGGAAAGAAATCAAGAAAAACGGTCGTAGCCATATCAGTGCTGCGGCTGAGATCCTGAAGCTTTCCGAAGTATTCAAGCAGTTCCGCTTGGTACCTAAGCAGTTTGACTATCTGGTTAACAACATGCGTACCATGATGGATCGCGTTCGTACTCAAGAACGCATTATCATGAAACTGTGTGTTGAACAGTGCAAAATGCCGAAGAAAAACTTCGTCACACTGTTTGCTAGCAACGAAACCAGCGATACCTGGTTTGCAGCGGCACTGGCTATGGGTAAACCGTGGTCAGAAAAACTGAAAGACGTATCGGATGATGTACAACGCAGCCTGCAAAAACTGCGTCAGATCGAAGAAGAAACCGGTCTGACGATTGAGCAGGTAAAAGACATCAACCGTCGCATGTCTATCGGTGAAGCCAAAGCACGTCGCGCGAAGAAAGAAATGGTCGAAGCTAACCTGCGTTTGGTTATCTCTATTGCTAAAAAATACACCAACCGTGGCCTGCAATTCCTTGATTTGATTCAGGAAGGTAATATCGGTCTGATGAAAGCAGTAGATAAGTTCGAATACCGTCGCGGTTATAAATTCTCGACCTATGCTACCTGGTGGATTCGTCAGGCAATCACCCGTTCTATCGCCGATCAGGCGCGCACCATCCGTATTCCGGTACATATGATTGAGACGATTAACAAACTCAACCGTATATCCCGTCAGATGTTGCAGGAAATGGGGCGTGAACCTACACCGGAAGAATTAGCAGAACGTATGCTGATGCCGGAAGACAAAATCCGCAAAGTGCTGAAGATCGCGAAAGAGCCGATCTCTATGGAAACGCCAATTGGTGATGATGAAGATTCACATCTGGGCGATTTCATCGAAGATACAACGTTAGAGCTGCCGTTGGACTCTGCAACTTCCGAGAGCCTGCGTTCGGCAACTCACGATGTGTTGGCTGGCCTGACCGCCCGTGAAGCTAAAGTTCTGCGGATGCGTTTTGGTATCGACATGAACACTGACCATACTTTGGAAGAAGTCGGTAAGCAGTTCGATGTTACCCGTGAACGTATTCGTCAGATCGAAGCGAAGGCACTGCGTAAATTGCGCCACCCAAGCCGCTCCGAAGTTCTACGTAGCTTCCTCGACGACTAATCGTCGGCAGCAGCAATAAACCCCGGCAGATTGAACTGTACCCCAAAAGTTGGACACCAACTGATTAAGGCGCAGTTCATGTCGGGGTTTTTCTTTTCAGCCTGAAGTCGCTCTCTATTTTGGTACTATTCCCCACTATATTCGTAAAAAACCTTAATTTTGTGCATAAAACGTCCATCTGATTTTTCAGCTCTAGACCGCAAGATAAAAACTACCGTATAATCAGCGCCCAAGTATGGCCCCTTAGCTCAGTTGGTTAGAGCACGCGACTCATAATCGCTTGGTCGCTGGTTCAAGTCCAGCAGGGGCCACCAAATATCAAGGGCTTACGTGAAAACGTAGGCTCTTAGTCTTTTCTAGGATACCGCAGCTAAGTTGTCAGTCTCCCGCTTAAAAAAACCATTCACTTTTAGAGATCTTCCGACACACTGAATGTGTCCCGGAGGAAAGTACCATGCGTAAAATCCGATTCACTCAGCACCAATAGATCACCGCAACGTTTATGACACATACTGGTCAGCATCGAACTAATACATATAATACGCAAAGAGCAATATCAACATCCGCAAAGTGATGGATTATGGCCTGCGGCACAATTTTATCGGTTGATAGCCCGATCTATCGGGCAGTGATTACGCTATTTATCAGAAGCGATAATAATTTAGTCTTAAACTCGCGATAGTAGCTATTATTAATATGAAACAGATAATTGGAGTTTTATTGTAATATTATTCCCTTAATTTATTTACTGTCGGGAGACACTATGACCAATCACTTTCTTACTCTTTGGGATATTCTGGCGACCACGTTCTCAATTTTCTTTTTTATCGCTTACTTATTGATTCTATTCCAAGTTATTTCCGATTTATTTAGAGACCATGAGCTGAATGGGTTCTACAAAGCAATATGGATTTTATTCTTGCTATTCATCCCACTGCTTACCTCTCTTTTGTATCTCGTTACCCGAGGCAAAGGTATGGCGCAGCGGTATCGCTCAACAGTGCAGAAATCTGTTGCTGATACCAATGATTATATTCGTCATATTGCAGGTAAGTCTCCAGCAGAACAGATTTCTGACGCCAAAAAATTGTTGGATGAAGGAACAATTACAGAAAGCGAATATCAGCAACTAAAAGCTAAAGCATTGCTTTAAAAACTGGGTTGGCTATTTTATTACTAAGGCTAGATGTCACAGAATCCGACATTTAGCCTTTTTTATTTAGCCAGTTTAAATAGGCTTAGTGGCGTAGGGCCACGCTGAAGTGAACCCCATTGAATAGAAACTTTTACGATTGGTAATTTATTGTATAGTTTTAGATTTATTCACTATGGTTAATGTACTGGTGCTTTAGGCAAAGTAAATAGTATAGCGATATGCAGTATCAGTGAGGTAGCTCAACTTTGTGGCATTAATCCGGTAACGCTACGTGCCTGGCAACGGCGCTATGGCTGGTTAAAACCACAACGCACTGAAGGTGCGTCGTCAACAGTTCAATGACGACGAGTTAGCTGTTTGGTGTGATGCTGAGTTGAACATTACACTTATTAATAACCATACAGCGCTACCCCTTACTTCGGAGCTCCGCCATGAGTGACGCAGAAGCACTGCTGGCCCGTTTTACGCAATTCTATACCACACTGGATGCGGCACGTCTGGTTGACCTACCTGATGTTTATCATCGCGATATCCACTTTATCGATCCAGTCGGAGAACATCAGGGATTGAGTTCCCTTGAAGCCTATTTTCAACGGTTGATCAGTAAGTTAAACACTTGCTGCTTTACCCTCACGGATATTCAACACCATGATCAACAAGTCTCCGTGTGCTGGCAAATGGCTTATGCCCATCCCCGCCTGCGCCGTGGTGCCTTACTCCGTTTAGAGGGTATCAGCCTGTTGCGCTTTACCGAACAGCGGATTATTTATCAGCGCGACTATTACGATATGGGAGCCATGCTTTATGAACACATACCGCTGATCGGCGGCGTTATTCTCCAGTTGAAGAAGAGGCTACAAGCATGAAACACGTAGTGGTCACTGGAGCCAGTTCCGGTATTGGACAGCAACTGGCGCTTGATTATGCTGCAGAAGGCTGGCAAGTGACGGCCTGTGGGCGTGATGAAAATCGGCTGATGGATCTTGGCATGCATAACCCTGCGATTACAGCGCGCCATTTCGACATAACCGACTTAGCTGCCACGCGTAAGGCGTTAGCGCACTGTCCGGCCGATCTGGTGATTTTGTGTGCTGGAACCTGTGAATACCTTGATAATGGTGTCGTAGAGGCTGAACGGGTTGCTCGGGTACTTAATACTAATTTTCTAGGTCCAATCAATTGTTTAGATGTTCTGTTACCACAACTGTCGTCCGGAAGTCGCATCGCTCTGGTAGGATCAACAGCCAGCATGCTACCCATGCCGCGCGCAGAAGCCTATGGCGCTTCAAAAGCTGCACTTGCCTATTTTGCCCGTAGCTTGGCAGTGGATTTGGCAAAATCCGGTATTAATGTTTCGCTGATATTACCCGGTTTCGTTGCCACACCGCTGACTGACCGCAACGATTTTACCATGCCGATGATAATCACCCCTAAGCAGGCTTCGCACTATATTCGCCGTGGCCTGGGAAAAGGAGCCGCTGAAATTGCTTTCCCTCCATTATTCGCCGCGCTGTTACGACTGACAGGTCTACTTCCACAAGCTCTACAACGCTGGCTTGCCAAGCGTTTGGTGAGGTAACCCAATGAAAATTGCCATTATTGGTAGCGGAATTTCCGGTTTGACCTGTGCATGGAAGTTAGCGAAAAAACATCAGGTTACACTGTTTGAAGCTAATAATTACCCCGGTGGGCATACCGCGACCGTGGACATCACGTTGGAAGGGCGCAGCTACGCTATTGATACCGGATTTATTGTCTATAACGAGCGGACCTATCCACAATTTATTGCTCGATTAGCCGAATTGGGCATTAGTGGTCAACCCACGGAGATGAGCTTCTCGGTTACGCATCCACGTAGTGGACTGGAATACAACGGTCATACGCTCAATACCCTGTTTGCCCAACGTCTTAACCTGCTTAGCCCGCGTTTTTATCGCTTACTGGCAGAGATTATGCGTTTCAATCGCCGATGTAAGAAAAACCTGGCAAGTGGCGGTATTGCGACTCAAACGGTGGACGATTTTCTGCAACAAGAAGGATTTTCCCACTATTTTACCCAGCATTACTTGTTACCGATGGGGGCTGCTATCTGGTCTTCTTCCATGGCCGACATGCGCCAATTTCCATTGGCATTGTTTTTGCGTTTTTTCGATCACTGTAAGTATCTGTAGTGGATCACAAAATCAGGACACCGGAATAACCTGTCTCCACTTTTCTTCATGCAGGCAAGGCGGTAAACCACCGTTGTTCGTATGAGGGCGATAAACGTTGTAATAACCATTTATCCACTGGTTTATATCGCGTACTGCATGGCTAAAATCACTATAACCACCTTTCGGAAGCCATTCACTTTTAAGGCTGCGAAAGACTCTTTCTATCGGCGAATTATCCAGGCAATTCCCTCTGCGACTCATACTTTGCATTACCCCATCACGCCAGAGTAATTTCCTGTATTTATTGCTTTTATATTGAACCCCTTGATCTGAATGAAACAGCAGACGGCCATCACGAGGTCGTGTTTCCAGAGCGTTACGCAAAGCCCGGCACACCACATCAGCATCAGCGGTTAATGAGAGGGCTGAACCGATAATCCGGCGTGAATATAAATCAATAACAAGCGCGAGATAGCACCATCTGTCCTGCAGGCGAATAAAACTGATATCACCACACCAGACGCGGTTTGGTGTGGCGGGGTTAAACTGCCGGTTCAATAAGTTTGGTAATGCCGGACTGTTGTCTTCATTTACCCGGTAGCGATGTTTAACAGGCTGGCGACTAGTCAGCCCGCATTCCTGCATCAGTCGTCGCGCCAGCCATCGACCTGCATTAACGCCACTCTGGCGCAATATCTGACTGATTGCCCGACTACCTGCAGCACCACGACTGAGAGTCATGGAATTCTCTCACCCGACTTCGTAATTCAATTCTTTGTGCATTTTCAATTCTTTGTGCATTAACAGGACGCTTTACCTGCGCGTAATAAACGCTACGGTGAATACCGAATAAATGACAAAGGATCTGCACAGGCCAACTTTGCTTTTAGCCGTGTGATTAGCGCGATAACTTTCCGGGGGCTTCGCTCATCAGCACGGCAGCCTGCTTTAGTATTTCTTTTTCCATCTCAAGACGCTTTATCTGTGCTTTAAGCTGCTGAATTTCGCGTTGTTCAGGAGTAATGGCATTGCCAACGGGCTCAATACCTTGAATTTCCTGCTTATACAGCCGTATCCATTTGCGCAAATGGTCAGGGTTGAGTTCGAGCGCCTGAGCGACTTCCCGTACATCTCGCTGGTATTCAACAACCTGTTCGATAGCTTCGAGTTTGAACTCTGGGGAAAATGTGCGTTTAATCCGACGATTTTTGATCATGCATCACCTCACGTTCACTGTTTTAACATTAACAGGATTTCGAGGTGTCCTGAATTATTGATCCACTACACCACTTTCTGCACTGATCCTTTCTAATATTCTGACTACGCAGTGAGCTGGTATATTTAAATCAACCTTGACGGCCAGTGCCTCCTGGTTAAAATCATCAACTACGTTGAACAACCTGAGTCGACGCCCGCCCATCAATCAAAGCATCACTCATAAAATCAACTGACCAACAGTGGTTCATTTTTAATGGGGCAACCAACGGTTGGGGATCCCTGTTTGGTAATCGTTTTTTCCCCTTACGCCTAAGATTGAGCTGCAAGAGGTAATATATCCGGTAAACACGTCCCACGTCCCACGTTCCGCATTCCATATCCGCCCTGACTGGCGTAATTTGTCGAACATCAGGCCAAAGCCATACGCCGGATACTACTGTGCCAGTTTCTGCAACGCTTCTATCACCGGAATATCGCGTACAGTATTCGGGCGATAATGTAAAAGGCTACGACTGATACCGATAACTCGGCATCCGCAGCGCTCACTGATCTTATGCTCCGTCATAACGTACTGAACCAGTTCGCGTTTTTCTGATGCCATTATAGTTTTTTTGCCACGATATCCTTAAGAATTTCATGGTCTAAGCTCAGGGAGGCATGCATCTGCTTTAGTCGGCGATTTTCCTCTTCAAGTTCTTTCATGCGCTTGATATCAGAGGATTCCATCCCTCCATATTTAGATTTCCAGCTGTAGTAGCTGGTTTCTGAAACACCATTTTCTCGACAGACATCTTTTACATGCCGGTCACCCTCAACTTATTTCAGAACCATCAGGACCTGAGTTTCAGTAAAACGTACTTTCTTCATGATGGTTCTCCTGTTGATTGTATTTTAACCAGAGAACTCTACTAAGCACTAAGACCTAAATTCAGGGGGGAGTACAGTTGCAGGTCAGTGAGGAATCCACATCGTGATCATGAACCAGTGGCGACATTTATGCCGCCCAAAAAAGCTGTCGACTGGCTAACCTGAATGTTAACTGGACTACACTTCGGGCGGCGTGGGCTACGCGATATCAGGGGCTGCAGACGTATTGATGTGCATCAGCAGCCGGTTGGTCTTATTGCTGTGGCCTAAGAATTCTTTCCCCCTCCACGTGACCTGTGGTTTTATTCAGTCCCTGTTAGCTGAATGTCTGCTGTGTTGTGAATCACCTCTCTTTGATGGTTACCAGCTCAGGCAGGCTGCCATTTGACAAATATTCCCAATACATCCGTAACGGACCCACCTTATCCATATGTGATGTTACATCAATAATCTTGGCATCTGTCATATTTTCTATGCTAGCTTGCATATATTTTACGCGGTATGAGTCTTTTTTGTAAATAACAGGATCTGGGACAGAATCATTTGTAAGTATAATGCTTTTGTTAACACCAAAAGCCTTAGTGAATAAATAGGCGTACTCATAGAGGTTAAGATTGTCTGTTGTGATAATAGTAATAACCTTTCCATTCAATTCTGGATGTTTTTTTATACTTGCGATGAAAGCTCGTTGATACATTACTTCATTAACTTTTGCATGTTGCGCGCTAATAAATAATGAAAACATATATAACATGATAATTATTATTATTGGTTTCTTGAGTGGTTTATATTGTAATGTATAGGCAAATATTAGTGCCAGTATAGGAGCGCAAGAGAAAAGGAAACGCATTGAATTTCCCTGCATATTTACAAAGTCAGAAGTTGATGGCTCTTTCCCTACTGTAATGTATGGGATTATTGTTGCGATAAGCGCAATGACTAAGCCTGCACTAGATATTTTACTCATCTTCTTAGCAGTTAGAATAAAATAAACAACAACTGGTCCAAGACAGAGTGCAATACTTAACGAAAAGGCCTCCCATAGATAGATATTCTGTAAGTTATTTATAGAAATTTTATTGTAGCCAGAATAGAGATCTGTTGTTGTAAAAATTGAGCGCAATATGAAAAATGACACAATAACCCATAGAGAGAATAAAAAAATAGATGTGATATTTTTAAATTTATTCTCTATCGCGTATAGCATAAAGATCGAAAGAATAAGGGGTGCCATTGATGCTTGCTGAAACGTAACTGGAATTAATATTATCGTGAGCAATGGATAACGATTGCATATCACCAACCTTGCACTTAACAGAGCTATGAAAATTGTAGCTGAATGCATCAAATAAATTGTCGAAAAAAAAGTTGACCAGAGAGGAAGAAGTAAATAAAAAATACCTACTAAGGTCGATTCTTTTTCTGATATTTTGTATATCGTCTCTGACAGTCGAGTTATTTCTAGTGCGGAAAAATATAAGAAAAATAATGTTAATATCTGCCCGGAAAACGGGTAAAATTCTTTCAAAAAAGCCAATGGGTCATAGAAGAATGCCGTGAGATATAAACCGGCCTCGCTAAACCATTCATGATAAACGTCGCTACGCCCTAATGATATTGCATGGTCAAGTATTACACCATCCCACATATCTGTTCTCGAAAAGAGTACGGGAATGTACAGGAGAATGAATATTATCAGCAATAGAATACTTTTGTTGTTAGCTATGTTTTTAAACATCTTTATTTCCTCTAATTCAGGTACGTCCATTTCTTATGAATAAAAAAAATCACAGGGGGAACAAATGCTGCGACAAAAATGATGCTGATGACTGGGTTAACAAATAAATATCCGGAAATTGAAGCAATGGAATAAGAGAGTGTAAATCCAATACATGCTGTGATTGCATATCTAAATGTGTTTTTGGCTCTTATTTTTTGTGAAAAAGACCATAATGTGTTAATAAAGTACGAAATAATTGTCGTCATCGTGAAAGCAAAAGCATTAGCAAATGCTGGCGTTAGCAAGTGATTGAAGATTAAAAAAAGAGCAGTGATAAAATGTAAAATTGTCGCTAACATCCCTGTAATAACAAATCGCCGAAACGTTACCGACTTTACTGACATCATTATATTAATATGCATGTTATAAATGTTTTTTTTCTTTTTTCTCGGCATAGCAGAACACCGTTAAACCACCGATCTTATTTTTCTTAAAGAACAGAAAATCTAATGAACAAAGCATCTTTAGTAAAGCATTCACCAACTTGCTGTGTTTTTTAAGCTGAGATTCTTTTTTCTCTGTATTTCGTGAGATAAGACGCGTTGCAATAGCTAATGGTAACACGGAACAAAAATAATAGCATGACCTGTCAATAGACAGACCTGTTAGCTTAACGACATTTTCTAGCTGGTGGCAGGTATATCTTCTTCGGTGCTCAAGGAAGTCATCATGTGAACTCCACAACCATTCGAAGGCTGGCACACTAATTAAAAATTTTGTGCCATAAGGAACTTTATCCACATATTCCTGAAGAAGACCAACATCATCATCAACATGTTCCAGTATATCCATTAGCAATACCAGATCGACGTCGGTTTCACCTACGCTACGCACAAAGTGGATTGGCTTTCCGTTTTCCCTAGAAGATTCTTCTTTCTCGTAGCTGATGTCGACACACCAGGCTTCTTTGGCCGCTGTTTTATTAAGCAATGATTTTGAGAAATAACCAGAACCGGCACCAATGTCCATGATTTTTTTTGGTGAAAAATCACCCAGAAGATTGGTGAGCGCTTTGGCCTTTGAAAGGTAATACCAATGTGTATTAACGTCATCGCCGAGTATTTCTGTTTCTTTAAGATCCATATATTTAATCCTTGTTTTTTTTATAGATCTGGCGAGTTAAAAAAATGGGTCTTCTTTTTGATTCCATATAGGTACGGCCAAGATACTCACCGATAATACCTGTACTCATTAACTGCAAGCCACCAATAAAAAGAATGGTAATAATTAATGATGCATAGCCTGGCACGTCTGTCCCAAAAAATAGTGTTTTTAAGAAAATAAATACCGCATAAAACAGCGATAAAACTGAAAAAATGATTCCGATATAAGTCCATATCTTCAATGGCACTAAACTAAAACTTGTGATGCCTTCGAGTGCGAGTCCCCATAAGCGAAAGCCATTGAATGTAGTGGTACCTGCGATTCTTTCAGGGCGGATGTATTCAACGTTGGTGGTTCTGAATCCCAGCCAAGAAAAAATTCCCTTCATAAAACGATGGGTTTCAGGTAATTGTTTCAATGCTTCGACAACACATCTATCCATTAATCTGAAGTCACCTACATTCTCAGGTATTTTGGTTCTGGACATCTTGTTTATTATCCTATAGAACCAACTGGCGGTTTTCCGTTTCATCAGGGTATCGGACGATCGATCAATTCGCACGCCAAGTACGACTTCATAGCCTTTTTTCCACTCATCAAGCATTTTGAGGATGACTTCTGGCGGATCCTGAAAATCAACATCAATCGGAATAACGACATCACCTGTCGCATTAAATATTCCTGCAGTTAATGCGGCTTCTTTTCCAAAATTACGTGTAAGCTCAACAATTACAACCCGGTCTTCTTTTTCTTGCAAAGAGATTAGCTTAGGTAAAGTCCTGTCGACACTACCATCATCAATGAACACAAATTCAATCTGGTATTCTTTATTCTTAGAAAATAGGTTGTCTACATAGTTGACAAATAACTCAACTGATTCCTCTTCATTAAATACAGGGATGACCAACGAGATCTTTACAAATGAGTCAACACTATAATTATCATCTCTCTGACGAATATACATAATAGCAGTCTTCAATCTCAGTGTTTATAAATTTTTTAGGAAATTTACATTAGCATACCACTACTGAACTGTATATGCTCGTGCGGGTACAGCCAGCTGGCGGGAAATGCTACGAGTATATTTTCACGAATAAAATATGGTTCTGGCGGCGTTGGGTTAAGACGTTTCTGATGGGAGGGCTGATATAATGTTTCAGTTCACTGCCGGCTTGGCAACTTAGAAAGTTATGACTCAGTCAATAGTACACTGCCACCCGGCACGAAAAGCGGGCGGCAACCGTGGTGGTTACTAAGAAAACCAGTCATCCGCGCTTTTCCTCGTTTCCTGCAACACTGAAGTGGTCACGGTTTTAGAACTTTCCAAAAATAATCGCTCTGACTCATTGGGCGTCAATCCACCGTTATATTGGTGGGGGTCTTAACTGGCTGTAATAGCCAATGATGTCATTCGTTATTGCTCTGCTGGCCTCGTTAAAATTAGTATACCCACTGTCTGACACCCACTCCGACTTCAGGCTACGAAAAAAACGCTCCATTGGACTGTTATCCCAGCAATTTCCACGCCGGCTCATGCTTTGTTTCATCCGATACCGCCACAGTAAACGTCTGAATTATCTACTGGTATAGTGACTTCCCTGGTCAGAATGATACATAACGTCTGTCAGTTTCCCCCGAGCTTCTCTGGACATCGTTAACGCTTTTCCTGTCGGGGCTAAGTCCGGCGAAAACGACATCGCCCAACCTATTGGTTTTCAAGAAAATAAATCCAGAACAACCGCCAGATAAGCCCAGCGTTTACCCTCCCATATGTAGGTCACATCGCCACACCAGACTTAATTAGGCTCTGTTACTGCAAACTGGCGGTCCAGATGATTAGGAATATCCACATGCTCTTTTGGGGCTTTTTTGTAGCGATGCTCCAGTTGCTAGCAACTGACAATATTAAGCTCTTTCATTATTTTACTGGCTCGCCAGCGACTTAACTGGACACCTTTTGCACTCACCATCTCGGCAATACTTCTTGCTCCCGCTGAGCCATTACTGACACGGTGTACTTCACAAACCCGTCCCTGTAAGACGATGCGTTTTGCATCAGGTTGCCGTGGCCGACCTAACCAGTAGTGATAACTGCTACGATGGATCCCGAACACATTGCAAATAAAGGCAACAGGAAAGCGCGTCCTGAGTTTCTTAACTAACGAGAATTGTTCAGGGAATCTGACATCAAGAGCGCAGCTTTAGTATTTCTTTTTCCATTTCCAGCCGTTTAATCTGCGCTCTGAGCGACTGGATTTCACGTTGCTCTGGTGTCAGTGCAGGATTGTCCGGCGTCACCCCGCTGACTTCTTCTTTGTACTGGTGTATCCATTTACGCAATTGGCTGGGATCCAGCTCCAGAGCGCGTGCAACCTCAATGGTTGACCGCTGATACTTAACGACCTGCTCAATAGTTTCCAGTTTGAATTCAGGAGAAAAATGACGTTTGGCCTGTTTAGGTTGAGTCATTATCAATTACCTCAATTGGCTGTCATTAAATTAACAGGCTATTGAGGTGTCCGGTATTACTGATCCACTACACCACCGGTTATGGATGACGAGCGTCATCGATGAAGCCACCTGGGAACGCATTGTGTGAGGCCAGTCAGCAGCGCCAAGATTTGGGGCGGATTGGGTACGGCAGAACGGCGAGCTGATCATCAGCGGGGATTGGCTCATCGAGTCTGGGATCACTGATGCGGAACAGTTGGAGGTAACCACCGCGCCCGGTGTGATCCGGTTGCGGCGGCGGGAAGTGGGAGGATTTCGGGCTTAAAAGCAAAGATCCCGGCCTGTTGGCCGGGATTTGTATTATTCGATGGGCATCACTACATATCCATCAAGTATATGAACATCTCCTACATCGCATTCTGGATAAATCCATTCAGCCCAATTGTTGATAACCCATTCGGTGCTTAAAGCCCTACCTTCAGTTGAACCACTTTCAACAGGTAAAGATATTAAAATTAATCCAGCCTTGTGACCTGAAGATACAACCAAGCCGTGAGCATCAAACAAGTCAATAACCATAAAATCTACCCACGCTTCATAAGGCCAAACGGCTGGCAATCTGAAGACTGAACCGCGTTTGATAGATTTATTTTTATAATCAACTAATTTCATTACTTCACCTTTAAATCATGGCCACCGGATTTATCTATGGTGTTAGGGATTTTTTGCATAGAGAAATCAACCTCACCCAAATGCTTACCCTTTGATGTCACAGCCTCAAATCGGCCATGTTGCGTGTCAAGAGCATAAAGATTCCCATCCAGTCCACGGTATACATCACGATTATTTAGTTTGGTCAGTTTGTTGTCTTTGACCATTCCGTTTGCTGCTGCGACCTGTGGAGCTGTCTCCTTGACCATCGCCACTCGTTCTCAGGGAGAAAGGAATGCCAGGTTTTTCTCAAAATCACCAACTGTTGTACCCATAGCGATCTTGATATTTGGATCAACCGCTTTAACAAGATCCGGTACTTTCTTACCCGGCAGCAAAATCCCCGCGATCATCCCGCCCGTGGCTTCCAGCGCCGCCTGATCCCCTTCTGACGCCTGTATCACGCTATCTTTCAGCGCTTCCCAGGTTTCACTCTTCATCAGCGCGGTGACACTGTCCGCCACCGCCTGATTCTTCCCAGACAGGTCGCTCATTGCCTTGCTACAGTAGCTGTCTCCGACTGCACACGCTGCCAGCGCCATTGCTGCATCAGCAGCATAGTCCGCAGAACCTAATGCTGCATCACCGGTATCTGCAAGGGCATTGATAATGCCGTTCGCAATGGAAGACGTTGTACCTTCACCCAGCTTATCCCTGACCTGATTTTTCAAAGATTCAGCGGCCTGTTTCGCCACTTCACGTGCCTGGTCACCGCTCAGCGAGTTATTCTCAACCGCATTCTTCCCAGCCTGCGCTCCGGCAACGGCGTCAGCGGTGCTGTCTCCGGCCAATCCCCCCGACAGTCCTGAAGCTAAGGTGCTTAACGCGCTCAGGGTCTGACGCTGTTCTTCACTCAGATCTTCACGTTTCACCCCCGGGTACATCTGCTGGGCGATATATTCACCCATCGCTGCACCCGAAGCCCCTGACAGCGCACTGTCGCCATTTATTTTGGCGACGACGGCACCCAATACCGCATGAGCCATCAGGTTGGCCTCCTGATTATCTCCCGTACTTTTCTTAATCACTTCAGCCAGATACGGGGCGGAAGCCCCTGCCAGCGCTTTCGCCATATCACCACCGGCCAGACCCTGTATCGCCGCCGTCGCCGCCTGGAGGCCTTGTTGCAGGGGACTGCCCGTACGTGCGAGGCCAGTCAGCAGCGCCAAAATTTGGGGGCGGATTGGGTATCGCACCAACGGTGGCAGGCCGCACCAGCTGCCGCAACTGACCATCAAGGGGAGATGGCTGGAGGCGTTGGGCTTCACCCACGGCCAGCCGGTGAGTATTACCGCCGAACAGGGGAAACTGGTGATCAAGTTGGCGGCTAAAGGGTAAGCAAGAACGCCGGCCAAGGCCGGGGGTACTTTAAAAACCACTTAACGCTACTTCACCGTAATCAAAACTTTTTTCAAGGGAACCATTTATCACAAGATCACATGAATTATAATTATTTATCAAAAGGTTACAGCCATCATCAACAACATTCACCATTCCTGTAAAGCGTAGAGCTAAACCTTCTTTAAATTTAATGATTATATCACCATTGACTTCTTCCACTTTATCAATGAGATATTGATTATCAAAAGGCCTACCATAAGGGCCATCAGGTAAAAAAAAGTAAAATGATTTACGCCCTGATGCCCATTTTTCGATCAGCTCTTTAGTATTCATTTTTTAATGACCCACTCACTTTCAGGAGTTGGTAGGAATATTTGTGTACCTCCTCCAGATAAAGTTGGTTTTGTTCCTGTTGTGCCAGTTTGTGATGCAGCAGCACCTTCATAATACACTGTTCCTTTTGGTATTTTTATAATCGCTTGGTTTTGGAATGTATTTCCCCACTCCGGCAATACCGCGCTATTCATCTGAGACTGCAAAGGTCCTTTTGATGGTTCCGGCGTCCAAAAACGACCATCTGCTTTGGCTGATCCTCCGTAATCTCTGTATAAATAAATATCTTTTTCGGCAACTTTTTCGCTATAAGTTCCACTTCTGAACGTAGATGCAGGTGCTCGTGGATCATTAGGATTACCCAATGGACCTGACTCAAGAGGACCATAATTCTTAATTATCTGAGAGGATTGTGCTTTTTCTGCTGTAGTAATCGTATTTGTAAGTGTTCCTAGCTTACTAGCAGCAGCACTACCCAACACTGGTGATAATGACGCCGCAATAATCCTCATCCCATCATAGGTTTCGATATATGCCGCTGCCGTGGCTTTATCTACGCCAAGTTGCACCATGGCATAGTTCACCTGCTGTTGATTCTGCGCATCAACACTGGTGATATTCAACAGGTTCACTATCTGGCCGTAAGCATCAGAGTATTGCTGGCTCACCTTCGAGTTGTATGGCCCGGTTTCATACTCACCTTTGGCCGTGATAACCTCCAGTCTCGCACTGGCACATGCCGCACTCCCTGCATTACCATTGCTACAGGCATCAATCACTTTCTTGTCGCTGGCGATATCCTTTTCACGCAGTTCATTGATCTTCTGCTGCGCCTGCTCGCGTTCTGCCGGGTCTTTGCTGTTCTGGCGTTTCTGCTTCGCTAACTCAAGCTCTGTCTTTTCAGACACGCTCAGATAGTTATTCTCCACCGCATTCTTCCCAGCCTGCGCTCCGGCAACGGCGTCAGCGGTGCTGTCTCCGGCCAATCCCCCCGACAGTCCTGAAGCTAAGGTGCTTAACGCGCTCAGGGTCTGACGCTGTTCTTCACTCAGATCTTCACGTTTCACCCCCGGGTACATCTGCTGGGCGATATACTCACCCATCGCTGCACCCGAAGCCCCTGACAGCGCACTGTCGCCATTTATTTTGGCGACGACGGCACCCAATACCGCATGAGCCATCAGGTTGGCCTCCTGATTATTTCCCGTACTTTTCTTAATCACTTCAGCCAGATACGGGGCGGAAGCCCCTGCCAGCGCTTTCGCCATATCACCACCGGCCAGACCCTGTATCGCCGCCGTCGCCGCCTGGAGGCCTTGTTGCAGGGGACTGCCCGTGCCGTATTTCTGCATTGCAGCTTGGTATTCTTTTGTCTCGCGCAGCGCTTTCGCATCGCCTTTCAACTCGGGATGATGCTTCAAAGCCTTCTCAAGCCCGTTGATATCCCCCTGCGTCCGCGCAATATCCATTGCCTGACCGCCTATCTCGCCAATCAGTTGCGCTTCCTTCAGCCCGCCTCTGCTCTTTCTCCTTATCAAATATCGGATCGATGCGGTCGTTCGCATTGTCGGTGTCCCGGCTCAGGTCATCAACATTCTGCTGCTGTTTGTCCGTTTCTCGGATGGTTATGCTGCCATCCGCGACTGCCGCCTGCGTGGTGCCCTCGGCATGGCCGTCATTGCCCAGCCCTGACAATGCCACACCGCCCAGATTGCTCAACAGGTCAGAACCCACCGGCCCGCCAGTGCTCAAACTCCCGCCCTGATGTTCAGCCTTGAAATCGGCTTTGTTTTCAATATTGCTGAAGCCCAGTGTACCCGTGTCGAGGCTGATGCTCAGGTTGGCAGAGCCAGTCAGTTTTTCTCATTGGGATTTACCCCCGGCACACCGTTGCAACTGACGCGCCAGCACCACCGGTTATGGATGACGAGCGTTACCGATGAGGCCACCTGGGAAGCGCTGTGTGAGGTCAGGCAGGATTTGGGGGCGGATTGGGTACGGGAGAACGGCGAGGTGATTATCGGCGGCGACTGGCTTACCGAGTCCGGTATCACCAACGCGGAACAACTGGAGGTGACCACCGCGCCCGGTGTGATCCGGTTGCGGCGGCGGGAAGTGGAAGTTTTTAGGGTATAAAAGCAAAAAACCCGGCCAACTGGCCGGGGTTTCTTAATCAGTAAATTTGATGATTTATAATTTATTCTTATTAATTTCATTCACAGTTACTAAAACAGCTTGAATACTTGAGTCAAGATTATCTTCATCCAACCATGAGACACCTTTTCTTTTTAAATGGAACTTTACTGTTGGCAATAATGTTTCATCATCTAACGATATAATAACATTCAAACAGTCAACATAATTTTCATTCCATTTCTTAATTATTGAATTACAAAAAACAATTGAATATTGAAAATACTTTTCACTTACGTAATCTTCTATATGAATAGAATTTACAAAACATTCGAAGGCAATTTCATCCTCGAAAACATCAGGAGTAACAGAGTTACAATAAGCAAGTAGTTTTTTTGATAAAAAACAACCATGTAACTCAACAAAACCTTGTTCTATAATCTCATTTAACTCACAAGGAAGATTGAGTTTTTCTATATCCTCCCAACAAGCAGCCTCAAGATGAGGGAGCATTAAGTAGTTAACTAACATCTTATTTTTCCCCCAGGTATTTAGTCATACCTTTATCTATAGCGTTTTTGAAAGCAGGATCTTTCAACTTATCATTCACACTTTTAGGTGCTTCAGGGAATGTTTGTGTAACAGGATCATAATAGTACTTGTTATTACTATTATCCTGATAATGTATTTGGCCTGCTCTCTTTCCTGGTGCAGGATTCTCAACATCAATTCTCTCTTTCCCTTTACCCATCCACAATGTTTTACTTGGAACCGTTGGGCCATTTATACCGAGCATAGAACCATCTTTATTTAAGGTATAATTAGGCTTACCAGCCTTACTAATTCCTCCAAATGCCGAAGCCGCTGTACTTGCTATAATGCCAGCCTGAACTTCATCCAGTCCATATTCTTTCTGGAGAGCCTCAGAGACTTTATTGGTCGCTATAACTCCGTCGACCTGCATTTGATGCATCCAAGTCGCCGTCAGGTCATACACCATCTTGATCGGGATATCTTCACCCAAGGCACGATCTATAGCCTGCTTCACTGCCAGACTATCCGCCAAGACATCACCATATTTCTGTTGGCAAGTTGTCGGATTGGCTGCACAGTCACTGATTAGCTGTTGCTGCTGGGCAGTACTCAGCTCTTCATATTTCTTAATGATCCCACTACAGTCGCCGCCGCCAGCCTGACAAAATTTCATTTCTGCTGACCAGGCATCTATCTGTTTAGCACTCAGATAGTTATTCTCAACCGCATTCTTCCCAGCCTGCGCTCCGGCAACGGCGTCAGCGGTGCTGTCTCCGGCCAATCCCCCCGACAGTCCTGAAGCTAAGGTGCTTAACGCGCTCAGGGTCTGACGCTGTTCTTCACTCAGATCTTCACGTTTCACCCCCGGGTACATCTGCTGGGCGATATACTCACCCATCGCTGCACCCGAAGCCCCTGACAGCGCACTGTCGCCATTTATTTTGGCGACGACGGCACCCAATACCGCATGAGCCATCAGGTTGGCCTCCTGATTATCTCCCGTACTTTTCTTAATCACTTCAGCCAGATACGGGGCGGAAGCCCCTGCCAGCGCTTTCGCCATATCACCACCGGCCAGACCCTGTATCGCCGCCGTCGCCGCCTGGAGGCCTTGTTGCAGGGGACTGCCCGTGCCGTATTTCTGCATTGCAGCTTGGTATTCTTTTGTCTCGCGCAGCGCTTTCGCATCACCTTTCAACTCGGGATGATGCTTCAAAGCCTTCTCAAGCCCGTTGATATCCCCCTGCGTCCGCGCAATATCCATTGCCTGACCGCCTATCTCGCCAATCAGTTGCGCTTCCTTCAGCCGCCTCTGCTCTTTCTCCTTATCAAATATCGGATCGATGCGGTCGTTCGCATTGTCGGTGTCCCGGCTCAGGTCATCAACATTCTGCTGCTGTTTGTCCGTTTCTCGGATGGTTATGCTGCCATCCGCGACTGCCGCCTGCGTGGTGCCCTCGGCATGGCCGTCATTGCCCAGCCCTGACAATGCCACACCGCCCAGATTGCTCAACAGGTCAGAACCCACCGGCCCGCCAGTGCTCAAACTCCCGCCCTGATGTTCAGCCTTGAAATCGGCTTTGTTTTCAATATTGCTGAAGCCCAGTGTACCCGTGTCAAGGCTGATGCTCAGGTTGGCAGAGCCAGTCAGTTTTTCTCATTGGGATTTACCCCCGGCACACCGTTGCAACTGACGCGCCAGCACCACCGGTTATGGATGACGAGCGTTACCGATGAGGCCACCTGGGAAGCGCTGTGTGAGGTCAGGCAGGATTTGGGGGCGGATTGGGTACGGGAGAACGGCGAGGTGATTATCGGCGGCGACTGGCTTACCGAGTCCGGTATCACCAACGCGGAACAACTGGAGGTGACCACCGCGCCCGGTGTGATCCGGTTGCGGC
>NZ_KN150747.1:683654-899807 GCF_000754815.1 Yersinia ruckeri ATCC 29473 | reverse complement strand
ATGCTGCCATCCGCGACTGCCGCCTGCGTGGTGCCCTCGGCATGGCCGTCATTGCCCAGCCCTGACAATGCCACACCGCCCAGATTGCTCAACAGGTCAGAACCCACCGGCCCGCCAGTGCTCAAACTCCCGCCCTGATGTTCAGCCTTGAAATCGGCTTTGTTTTCAATATTGCTGAAGCCCAGTGTACCCGTGTCAAGGCTGTTCTTGCTCTTGTCCGCGGTGCTGGCAATTACAGCGCCATCTAACTGAGTATGCTCGCCGACGGTGATATCAAAGCCGCCTTTGCCTGCAAAGAACCCAGTCTGCTCCTGTACACTATCATAGTTGCTGTGCAGCTTGTCGCGACTCATGCTCAGGTTGGCAGAGCCGCCGCCGCCGACCACCGCCATGCTGATGCCGCCGCTGGTGCTGGTCTGCTTCGCATCATAATTATCGCTGTCCTGCTGGCTTTGCAGCAACAAGTCACGCCCCACATCGGCCTTGATGCTTTCCCCACTCGCTTGAGCGCCGATGAGTGACGTATCACGACCACTGTGCAGTGACAGCGTGCCGCCACTGTCGACCTGGGTTTCACTCCAGAAGGTGCCGTCGCCGCGCTCGCGTCCCTGACCTTTGTTGGCGTTGGCGAAGACACTCAGGCCGCTGCCAGAACCCCCCATGCCCAGACTGACACCCACGCTGCCGCCGCTGCTGCGATTACTGCCGTCGGTTTTTTGCGTATTGGCGGCACCGAGTAGCCATACATCACGCGCCGCATCCAGCGTGGTATCGCCACCGGCCTTAAGCTGGCTGCCCGCAATCAGGATATCGCCACTGTTCGCCGAGTTCCCCTCACCGGTGGCCATCACGCTCAGGTTGTTGCCCGCCGTCAGGGTCGAGCCCGCCACGCTGGTCTGTTCCTGATGTTGTTGCGAGGACGATTTTTGTGAACCTAATGAGGCACTAATACCGAACATGCTGGCAGTATCACCCCCTTCCGCCTGCACCAGTTGGCCTGCCTGCACCGCCTGCACTCCACTCAATGCTGCTTTAATACCTTGCAGCGCGGCCAACCGACCATTGCTCTCTTCACTGGCGGCTTTGGCGGTGGTGACGGCGGTATTAATGGCACTGCCCACCGGGCCGGACAAGGCCAGCGTCAGGCCACTCTGTTTTTGTTCGACGCTATGAGTCTGGCTAAGCTGATTCTCCGCCGCCACAATAGCGACATTTTTACCGGTCAGATGGATGTCTTTACCGGCTAACACGTCGGAGCCTTGCACCCGCAGGTCTTCACCGGCGGTCATGTTGACATTGCCCTGCACGCTGCCAACCATACTGCCCACGCTGGAGAAGGTTTTACCGTTATCCGTCACTTTATTGCTGTTACTGCCGACCGTAATACCTATCCCGCCAGTGGTCATCAGGCCGGATTTTTTCTGCTCGAACAGGTGAGACTCGCTCTCGCTTTGCTGCGCGGTGCCCACGGTAATGTTTTCTTTTGCCCGCAGGTTAATCTCTTTGTCTGCCACCACGTGACTGCCGGTGACCGCGATATTTTTGCCGCTGACATCGATAGTCCCCGCCGACAGCATCGAGCCGACCGCCAGCCTCTGGCTCAGGCTGTCTTCGGTACGGGTGGTCGTCGTCGATGCCAGCCCTTTACTCTTACCGGTATGATTGCGCTGTGCGTCATGCTGTTCAGTCTGGGTGGTGAGCGTGACATCCCCGCCAGCAGCCAGCTTCATGGCACCCTCAGTCTCCACTTTGCTGGCACTCAGATTGATATCTCGTACCGCCTGTAGATGGATATTCCCTTTTGAGATCAATTCGCTACCCAGCAGCGTTTCATCATAGAGATTCACACTGCTGGTATGGCGTTTACTTGAGGAACTCCCCGTCACCTGCAAGCGGTCACTGGCAGCACTGAGGTCAATATTCTGCGCTTGCAGATGAATATTGCCTGCATTAATCCGCGCGCCTACGGCAGTAAAATTGTCTACCTTGGCCGTTAGCGCACCGCCGACATTCACCTCGCTGCCCAGATGGCGGATATGCTCACTGGTCGAACGGCCATAACCATAATTCGCACTTATCTGGTCGCTGCTTTGTACGGTATTCAGGATCCAGCCGCCGCCGGTATTGACCTGAAGATCTTGGCCGACATTGAGGCCAGCGCCTTGCTGAATAAAGTCGCGTTCGGTATTGATCACCGCGTTATTGCTGATATTGATGCTCGCCAGCGGCCCCAGAACGGTTTGAGTGCGCTGTACCACACCATTATTGCTACTGAGCTGATCACCGGCAGTGCGCAGGATGACATCGCGCCCGCTGTCCAGTTGCAGGTTGGTGGCATTGATCCGCGCGCTGGTCAGGTCAATATCGCTGTTCAGTGTACTGAGCTGCAGGTTATTACCCGCCTGAAGTAATCCGCCACGGCTATTCAGTATGATATCTTTTGCCATGCCAATACGCAGGTTGTCTGTCGCTTTGATCGCACCTTGATTGGTTAACCCTTGTACATCGGTTAATTCAATATTATCAGCCGCGATCAATGCCCCATTGGCATGCAGTTCCCCCGGTTTCACTCGCGCCAGATACACCACCGGCACCAGCACGGTTTGCCCGGCGACTTCCCGGGTTTCCATCAGCACGATATTGTCGGTTAATGTCGCCATCTGCTCGGCACTGAGGTGCGTACCGGGTGAAAGATTGAACCTTTTACTGTACTGCGCACCAGCGGCAAAGAGCTGCTCGAACTGTTCCTGAGCACTGCGATAATCACTGGCAACGGTTTTACCCGTCAACGCCAATACCTGATCCCGTACCAGACGTTGTTCATACATATTATCGCCCAAACGTTTGTGTATCAGTGAAGGATCGTTATTTAACGTCTGCAAATAAGCATCCGACCCTTTCCAGTGATTCAGATTGGCAAACGCCGGGTTGGTTTCTATCAGATAACCTCCGCCCACCGCACGGTTAGGCATCGAAAGATTCGATCGGTTGAGCCCTTGAGACTGATTGGAATTTAGCTGCTGACCAGTAGAGTCAACAAATGAAGGACTGCTGAGCGATGCAAAAGATAACGCCCCTTCAGGATCCGGTTCATATTTCCCACCCACAGCGTTGACCTGCTGTAGTTCACCCGTTGATGGCGTTAATGACACCGCCGTTGTTTGCTGAGAATCAAAGCGCTTGCCCGTGGAATCAAGAGTGGAAGGCGTATTGACATTCGCAAAAGAAAGCCCACCGTCAGGCTCTGGTGCATAATCACCTTTATCTGTATTAAGCCGATACAACCCACCGCTGGGCAGCGTCAAGGAAACGCCATTAAACTCGACTGTAATATTTTTCCCTGTGCTATCACGGCTCGCTGGCGAGGCAATGGATCCGGGATTCGCCCCGTTGTTAATCACGGTACCACTGCCAGTCAGTGTTTTTGCCGTAAGACTTGAGGCATATTGGGTGCTAGGACGTTCTTTTACTTCAGGACCCCAACCGTTAGTCCACAAACGGCCTTTATAGGTTCGGTAATGGTAATAGCCTTTCGATATTACCTTTTCGATCAGGCGTTGTTGACTTCCCCAACCGTCTTGTTGCAGTGCAACACCGGTGAGATTAATCTCTCCCTGAGCGCTCACTTTACTCCAGTAATTTTCTAGGGTACCAACATGTGGAGTCAAGTTGCCGCCAGCTAACAGTTGTGCCTCAGGGCTGATCTTATCGATGCTGTTATAGGATGTTGTCGATGTATAGCTAGTGTTGATGTAAGAACTATTATTTTTCCCACCGTGAGGTGGCTCGATATAGCGTCCTCCGGGGATATCCGGGTTTTGTGGCGTCCAGTAAGCCGTACCATTCACCGTATCGCCCGCCACAAATTGTGTATTGGCGGTTAAAACATGACGACGGTTAGTCAGCGTGTTAGCGTAAATCAGCAGATCTTTTCCTGATTCAATCAGGCCTGAAAGGTTAAGAATCTGAGCCGCAGTCTGATAATTACCGCTATTATCCTGTCCTCCCGCCAGCACCACTTTGCCCATACCTAAAATGGTCGTACTCGGTGATGTGTCCGTGTTAGTGACGGTATCACTATTTTCAATCACCGGTGCCAGCAACGCCAAGGTGCCCTTTTCATCCGTTGCGCCAATCAGTGCCTTAGTACCTGAGTTGGTCATGCGCTCCCGCGCTTTAAGCTCGACCTCTGCACCAATGATGCTGCCACTGTTGAACAAGGTGTTGGTGTCGCTAGCGAGCCAACCACTCGTTAATATTTCCCCTTGGTTAATCATGGCGCCTACCGTTCTGAGATTGGCTTCAACCGCAAGGATTTTCCCATTATTCAGTAAGCTATTGGTTTTGGTACTAAGTTTTCGCCCCGCCACCAATTGCCCGTCATTCGTTAAGGCTCCCGTGGTTGTAAAGGTTAAATCACGCCCAGCCTGTAGTTTGGAGTCAGCCAAGTGACTAAAATCACTTTGTAAACCAATTGTCAGATCCTGACTGGCTCTTATATTTCCCTCACTGCCATCAAACCGACCAAGGTTCAAATAGATGTTATTCGCTTGGAGCGTGCCGCCTTGGTTATTGAGAGTTTGTCCCAAGTTCGCCCCGGCATTAATGGTCAGAGAACCAAGAGAAACCATATTGGCACGTTGAGTGGTCACATCCCCCTTGTTGGCGGAGATCTTAATCTCGCGGGCTTGCATCTGACCATCGGTCAGATCGACTCGGCTA
This sequence comes from Yersinia ruckeri ATCC 29473, assembly GCF_000754815.1. Lineage (GTDB taxonomy): Bacteria > Pseudomonadota > Gammaproteobacteria > Enterobacterales > Enterobacteriaceae > Yersinia > Yersinia ruckeri. Next base: position 895,085 of record NZ_KN150747.1, on the reverse strand, counting down.
CCCGACAAAGTCAGTGCACCGGCGGCGACCGTTTGCCCCTGTGCAATCAAGTCATCACCGGTTGCCACCGCCAGATCACCCGTGGCCGTCAGTTTGCCATCGCTTTGTACACCCGCGCCCAGCAGGCTGTTACCGTTGCTATCCAGCCGCGCCGCGTCGATCCCCAGATTGCCTTTGGCGATCAGGCTACCGCCCCGGTTATCCAGATAACCCGGCAGCTTCAGATTGAAATCTGCCGCCCCGGTTTGCGCGATCACGCCGTCAATATTGGACAATGTGTGTGCATCAAGCGCCATCTGCTCGGCCATCACGTTAGCTTTGTCGGTGCGCAGCCGCGCGGCCGTTCGGGCAGACAGCGTCGTAGCCGCGTTGACCACCGCATCAGTCAAGGTGATATCGCCAGATTGGGCTACGAGACTGATGGCATGCCCCTGTGTCTGACTGCCAGTTAAATCAATGTCGCGCCCCGATAGCGCAACCTGTCCGGCGGCGATATTTTGCCCTTCAGCCACCAGGCCTTGCTCCGTGCTGACCGTCAAATCACCGCTACTGGCTCGGTTGCCATCAGATTTCAATCCCGCCCCTATCAAGGATTGATGGGTGCCAAGTAAGTCGTTAGCGTGCAGTTGGAGATCACCCAGCGCAGCAAGGGAACCGCTGTTGGCAACCTTCCCGCCAGCCTGCCACTGTAGTGCGCCCTGACTATAAACCGAGCCGCTGTTAACCCCGTTGCCGTGCGTGGTGAACTTGCCGTTCCCACCGGCGTACAGGCTGCCGCTGTTGGCCAGATCACCATCAGTCAGCAGATCCAGACTCCCGTGGGCTGCATACAGGCTGCCGGCATTGCTCAGGTTACCGTTGATCGACAACTGCATCTGGTCACCGCCAGCGTACAGCGTGCCGCTATTGTTGAGATCGCCCTGTGTCGATAACTGCATCTCTTCACCCGTTTGCAGCACGCCACGGTTAACCAGATTGCCGGAGGTGGTGAAGGTCAGCGGTTGTTCGGTATAAATCTCTCCGTGGTTTTCAGCGTTACCGTTCACGGTAAATTGCCCGCGATGGGTGGCATAGATTGCCCCGCGGTTAAACAGGCTGTCGCTGTGCAATGAGATGTCCCGACCAGCCAGCAGGCCGCTGTGGGTATCCGCATTGCTGATCCGATCCGCGGTGACTTGCATATCTCGCCCGGCTTCCAGTTTATGCTGATTAATCAACGCCCCCGCGCTGTGCAATACCAGATCCCGTCCCGCGGTTAAACGCGTCCCCACCTGATGGGTAAAATCACGTTGCAGCGCGATCCACGCGTCGGTCGCGGCAGCAATTTCTCCGTGACCGTTATCCAATCGCGCCAGATCCAGCCGGAGATTGTTGGCATGCAGTTTCCCGCCGCGGTTATCCAGATTTTGCTCCCGGTTGGCCGCAGCGGTGATCGCCAAAGTCCCGGGGGTGAGCACCGTCGCCTCACGGGTCACAACATCACCGTCACGGGCGGTCAGCGCAATATTGCTGGCCTGAGTCTGGCTGCCGGTGAGATCAATCTGGCTACCGGAGAGCGTCAGGGCGTCCACCGCCACATTCTGCCCCTGCGCCATCAGCGCCTGCGCCGTGTTGACCTGCAAATTCCCGCGGTCTGCCTGACGGCCATCCGCGTGTATCCCGGCACCGAGCAGGCTGTGGTCGTTACTGGTCAGCTTGTCGGCTTGCAGTCGCATGTTACCGGCCGCCAGCAGCACTCCGCCCCGGTTATCCAGCTCGCCGGGGAGATTCAGGTGGAAATCACCACGACCGGTCTGGATTATCTGCCCGTCCACGTTGGAGAGTGACCCGGCGGTCATCTCGATCTGTTCAGCCGTCAGATGGGCCTTGTCGCTGTGCAGCGTCTGCCCGGTCTTCGCCGATAAGGTGTCCGTCGCGTTCACTTTTGCACCGGTTAACACAATATCGCCCGCCGTCGCCGTCAACTGCATCTCCCGCGCCTGCACTCGGCCGTCGGTCAGATCAAGCTGGCTACCCGACAAAGTCAGTGCACCGGCGGCGACCGTTTGCCCCTGTGCAATCAAGTCATCACCGGTTGCCACCGCCAGATCACCCGTGGCCGTCAGTTTGCCATCGCTTTGTACACCCGCGCCCAGCAGGCTGTTACCGTTGCTATCCAGCCGCGCCGCGTCGATCCCCAGATTGCCTTTGGCGATCAGGCTACCGCCCCGGTTATCCAGATAACCCGGCAGCTTCAGATTGAAATCTGCCGCCCCGGTTTGCGCGATCACGCCGTCAATATTGGACAATGTGTGTGCATCAAGCGCCATCTGCTCGGCCATCACGTTGGCCTTGTCGGTGCGTAATAGATCAGTGGTCGAGACAGACAGGTGGTGGCTAGCGGACAGATTCGCGCCAGTGAGATCGATATCCCCACTTTGCGCAGTAAGTGTTAGGTCACGGCTTTGAGTTTGACTGCCGCCAAGATCGAGACTGCGTGCGTTAAGCGCTAGCGCCGTGCCGCTAATATTTTTTCCTTGGGCGGTTAACATCCCGCTGGCATCAACGCGCAAGGTGCCACTGGTGATCGCGCTGTTGTCGGACTTGACGCCGGCACCCAGTACCGAGTTGCGGCTACTATTGACTTCTGCCGCGCGCAGTGAGGTATCACCCGCCGCCGCGATGGTGCCACTGTTGCTCAACGTGCCCGCAGTGGTGAGCTGGTTATTGCCCTGCGCATAAAGCGCACCCGCGTTCTCTATGCCCGTTGAGGTCTTCACCGCCAGTTGTTGAGCACTGTTGATCTGGCCGCTGTTGATCAGCATGCCATCGGCGGTTATGGTGATATCGCCCGCTGACGCCCCTATCTCGCCCGCATTACGCACCCCAACACCACTTTCAGTGCCGATCAGGCGGATTTTACCGGCGTACATACCGCCCAAGCTGGCAACATCCACTGCTACCGTAGGGCGAACGCTGCCATCGCTGGCTTTGGCATTGATGTTCTGGTGCGCGGCATCCACCTGATTGCGCCCGGCGCTGACTTTCAGGTCATTGGCCCAGATACCGGCATTCACTTTGACGGAACGGGCGATCAAATCGGTATGATCTTGACGGCTGCTGTCCATGCCCGCGCCCCGCACAATAATTTCGCCCCGATCCACATCGTAGCCGGTGATCTGGCCGTTATTGAGCTGTGCCTGACCGGTAGTTAGCGTCGCACGATTGGCGTTGATAAAACCACAGCCCTCACAGGTAATGCCGGCAGGATTGGCGATCACCACCTGCGCTTTGCGCCCTGCCACTTCGATATAACCATTCAGTTGGCTCGGATCGCGACTGTTGACTTCGTTGAGGATAACGCTGGCCTCACCCCGCGCCAGCAACGGGTTGCCGTTAACAAAACCACCGAGTTGGGTCTGGTTTATTCCGTGGCCGTTATTGAGGATAGCGCCGCGATGATCGACATCAAACTGGCTGTAAACATTACGGGAAACGCCACCACTGCTGGGTGTCTGGATATTGACCTGTGGTGTACCATTGGCACTGCTGATAATGGTTGGCTGCTGATTGCCCGGCGCACGGGCATCGGCGACAATATTGGCTTGTGCGGATAACGAGACGCAGCCCAAGGCCAGTAACAGGCTAAAACTCAGCGAGGATAAGGCACTGATGCAGCGACGTTGCGTGTGCCCAACGCCGGATGACGCAGAGGAGGTGACTCGACCGGAGGCCGCAATATCCGCCACCACCATCAACATGCCTCGAGCTTTGTTGAACACGATACGGTACAGGTTCTTATTCATATCTCATCCCAGAGAGTAAAGCGTTAATAAGGTGCATCAGTATTGCCAGTTCAGGTTAAAACCCACCGTCACCGAGTCGACGTTGAAGCCATCAGGTTGAGACAGCGGTTTGCCAGCAAACAGGTCATAGCGGGTATTCAGCACAGTGCCACGCACCCCGACGACGCTACCGGCCAGATGGTGGCCCAGCAGATAAGGGGCACTGCGACCGCTGACCTCACCGTAATCCACGCCAACATACAGCTCATGCCCCGGCAGCGGGGTATACCAGCCCAGATCATTGCGCACCGTCCAGCCACGGTCGGCGTTCAGCGTGCGTTCACCATCAAAGCCACGCACTGACCAGCGGCCACCGATGGCGAACTGATCCTGTGGCGTCAATGGCGTGTTGGTGCTTTGGCGCTGGTATTGCAGGTTGTAATGGAAGTTTTGTTTTTGGACGGCAAAAGGAATATCCAACTGCGCATTCAGCCGCAAAATTTTGCTCAGGGCGGTGGCTTCACCGAGATATTCTTCCTGTGCGGGTACCGCACCCAACCAGCGGGTGCCGCGCTGGTAGCTGACACCGGCATCCAGCGTGGCCTGCGAAATAAAGTGGCGGTGTTGCAGGCCAACGCGCCAGGCTGAGGTGCGGCGGCGATGCACTTCGATTTCAGTGTCATTGATAAAGTTTTTCGACGAACGGGTCAGCACATCGTAAGTCAGGGTGGTTTTCTGGCTGGCATTGCGGTGCAGCAGGCGGCTAAGTTGCAGCGTCACATTCTCACTGTCACCGCTGTATCGGATATCACCATTCAGGCCCGCCACGGTTTGGTGATAGTCATAGCTGCTGGCAGTGATGCCCGCGGTCCAGTAACCGAACGGCAGTGAGTAGTGACCGGTGAGGTTATTGGTGCCTTTCTCGCCGCGATTTTTTATTGAGCCACCCGCAGAGACATAAAACAGGTCACTCAGAGAGAGCGGGTTATCCAGAAACAGGGTCGCACCGCCCTGATAACGACCGGTGCTGCGGGTGCCTGAGTCATCCAGTGAAGCCGCCAGCCGCCATATTTTGCTCTGCTGCCAGCTCAGGGCGATATCCGTCTCTCCTGGGGCAGCGCCGGGAACCAATTCCATGCTGGCTTGCACGGTGGGGACGCGCTGTAGATTCTCCAGCCCTTGTTCGATATCGCGTAAATCCAATAGGTTACCGGGACGAGCGGGGAAGGCACTGAATAGCGTGACATGACGGTCACTGCCGGGTTTCAGCTCAACATGGCGTATTTTTCCGGGTACAATTTGTAACGCCAGAGTGCCGCTGTTCAAGTCCTGTCGCGGAGCCAAAACTCGCGTCGTTACATAGCCATGGTCGATCAGGCGGTTTTGCAATTGGCTCATCAGCAGATTAATGCCCTGTCCGCCCAAACACTGGCCTTGCGCCTGATCGGCAAGGCGTTGCAGTGGCAACCAGTGGGGTAAAGGCTCGGTGCCGCTGAGGGTAATGCGGTCAATAACGAAGCAGGGTTTCTCAACGGGGAAGGAAATGCGACCAAAGGAAGCGGAAGACGCAGACAAACGCACATCCGGTGCCGGTGGAGCCAAACGCTGTTCCAACGCCCGTTGCCGTTCCTGTTGATGAATATCCTGTTGTTGAATAGGCGTTAATTCCGCGCCATAACCGACGCGTGAAATAACCATCACTGGCAATAGTAAGCAGGCTATTAATGTAATATACAAATAACGCAGCACGGGGCATATCCTTATTTTCCCAGCTGGGGAAGATAATAAATAGAATAAAAAGTTTAATGTATTATGCCCACACCAGGGTTATTTACAATATGATTTTAATACCAATAAAAAAATATAAAAAAACAAGAAATATCTTACCCAATAAATAAAGATACTATTATTTTGAATTTCTATAGAAAATAGAAATAAGTCGCTAATTGATAAAGCACGGTTATTATTGGAAAACCTTAAATTCTCTCATTAGTCAAATAACCCAAGGCATTAGCAGTGTCGGCGCCGTTTTCATTTTAGTTCGCCCACCGGCAGTGCCTGCGTCAATGTATATATCCAGCATATTCATGACGGATATCACATTCGCCACAGAGAAATTTCCCAAGCTACACTGCAACGTCTAGATTGAAATAAAAATCTCATCCGACCACTGAAGTGAGCCTAGGTCAGAGAGATAAATAACAATAATGGTTTGGTGGTATCTGATATAACCCAAACACTCGATGGAGACTGCAATGATCGCCTACCCTAATCTACTCGCCCCGCTTGACCTCGGTTTTACCACGTTAAAAAACCGCGTACTGATGGGCTCTATGCATACCGGTCTGGAAGAGTTGCCCAATGGCCCACAACGTATGGCGCGATTCTATGCCGAGCGAGCCGCTGCGGGCGTCAGCCTGATTGTTACCGGCGGTATTGCCCCGAATAAAAAAGGGGTCGTTTATCAGGGAGGATCGATGCTGACTGAGGAAGGCCAAATCGCCCATCATCGAGTGGTTACCGATGCCGTCCATCAGGCCGGTGGAAAAATCGCGCTGCAAATCCTCCATGCTGGACGTTACAGTTATCAGAAACACCCTGTAGCACCATCCGCGTTGCAAGCCCCGATTAACCCGTTTCCACCGCAAGCATTAACCGCAGTGGAGATCGAGCAAACCATTGCTGATTTTGCTCACTGCGCCAAGCTCGCCCAGCAAGCCGGTTACGACGGCGTGGAAATCATGGGTTCCGAAGGTTATCTGATCAACCAGTTTCTGGCCGCCAGAACCAATCAGCGTACCGATGAATGGGGTGGCTGCTTTGAGAACCGTATGCGTTTTGCCGTGGAAATCGTCCGAGCAGTACGTCAGGCTGCGGGTACAGAATTTATCCTTATTTATCGTTTATCCATGTTGGATCTGGTGGAGGAAGGCTCCGATTGGCAGGAAATTGAACAACTGGCACTGGCGATTGAACAAGCAGGCGCAACCTTGATAAATACCGGCATCGGGTGGCATGAAGCTCGAATTCCCACGATTGCGACCATGGTACCAAGGGCCGGTTTCAGTTGGGTTACCCGTAAATTGATGGGAAAAGTAACCATCCCGTTAATCACCACTAACCGAATAAATGATCCAGAGGTCGCGGAGCAGGTTCTGGCTGACGGCTGTGCCGATATGGTTTCGATGGCTCGCCCATTCCTCGCAGATCCGGCATTTGTCCAAAAAGCTGCAGAAGGTCGAGCCGATGAAATCAACACCTGCATCGGCTGTAATCAAGCTTGCCTCGATCAGATTTTTGAAGGCAAACTCACTTCTTGCCTGGTCAACCCACGCGCCTGTCGCGAAAGTGAAATGCCGGTTATTGTTACATCGGTACCCAAGCGGTTGGCGGTTGTCGGTTCCGGCCCGGCAGGTTTGTCTTTTGCTATCACTGCCGCCAGTCGGGGGCATCAGGTCACTTTATTTGAAGCTGCCGATGATATTGGTGGCCAATTCAATATTGCCCGCCAGATTCCCGGTAAAGAAGAGTTTAATGAAACTCTGCGCTATTTCCGTCGACAGTTGGACATCCAAGGCGTCACTCAAATGTTGGGCAAACCGGTACAAGCCGAAGAATTGGTCGGGTTTGATGAAGTGATTCTTGCCTGCGGTATCATGCCTCGACTCCCGATAATCGAAGGCATTCATCATGCCAAAGTGCTCACCTATATTGATGTACTACGGGATAAAAAACCCGTTGGAGCACGAGTAGCCATTATTGGTGCCGGAGGGATCGGCTTTGATACCGCCGAATATCTCAGCCAATCGGGGGAATCTACCAGTCTGGATAGCCAGGCATTCAATACCGAATGGGGAATCGATCAGCGTCTGGAACACCGAGGAGGCCTTGATCCACAAGGCCCAGCACTTCCAGCGTCTCCACGACAGATATTCTTGTTGCAACGTAAAACAAGTAAAGTTGGCGATGGGTTAGGAAAGACGACTGGCTGGATTCACCGTGCCAGTTTAGCGATGCGGGGTGTTAAAATGCTTAACAGCGTCAGTTATGATCGTATTGATGATGAAGGTTTGCACATTACCCGAGCAGAACAATCAAGCTGTCTGCCAGTGGATACCGTGATTATTTGTGCCGGACAGGAACCACGCCGAGAACTTTACCAGCCGCTGCTGGATATGGGGAAACCGGTGCATTTGATTGGCGGCGCAGATGTGGCGGTGGAACTGGATGCACGGCGAGCCATCGATCAAGGTACCCGTTTGGCACTTGCCATCTGACAAAATAAAGTGGCAGAGAAAAAATATCGCGATCGCGACTTTAGGTCGCGAAATAAACAGAACCCCACCCAAAGTGGGGTTCGTCAACGGCAGGGGAGGAGTTGTCAGCTCCCTACCCCGCGATTAGAAATCGCTGTACGACATATCCAGGCTACCGGAACCACCACCTTCATGGCGAGAGCCAGAGCTGGTTTTCACTGCTTTCAGCACCACAAACTTCTGATTGGAGTCAATGGTTTCACAGTTGCCAAATAGGCGATTCAGCTTATGGTAATAATCCAAATGACGGTTACCGACGATCATCAACTCACCGCCGGTTTTCAAGCAACGTTTTGCATCACAAAACATCTGCCAGGCCACATGGTCGCTGACCGTATGTTGCTGATGGAAAGGAGGGTTGCAAAATACCATCTGCAAACTTTCTCGCTCGACACCAGCCAGACCATGGCTCACCATAAAGTCACAGCGTGCCAGATCCTGTGGTAGGTTGCGTTCAATATTCAAACGGCTGGATGCCACCGCCATATAAGACTCATCCACGAACAACATCTCGGCATCAGGATTCTGCTCGACGGCAATCAACCCGACAACACCGTTACCACAGCCCAAATCAGCCATTTTGCCACTCAGGTTATATGGCAGGTTTTCCATAAAGAAACGCGCGCCAATATCCAAATTGTTGCGAGAGAAAACGTTAGCGTGATTATGAATTACATAATCAGTGCCACCCAATGGCCAATCCGCTGTTTCCAGCGTTTCAGTCAACGGCAAATCGGCAACTTCACAGTGAATCAAACGGGCTTTTTTCCACGCCAGACTGGTTTTGGTTGGGCCTAAAATTCGCTCAAACAGTTGCAGAGTGGAATTGTGTACATCGCGAGCTTTAGCACCGGCAATAATAACGGTATCCGGTGCTACCACACGGCGCAGCGCCTGTAACTGATGTTCCAGCAATGCCAGAGCCTTAGGAATCTTGATCACCACCAGCGCCGGTGCGTCGGGTAAGGCATCCATGCAGCTCAGCAAGGTCACCGCATCTTCATCCAGACGGTTCAACCGCAAATTATGCGCGGTACCCAGCTGACTCATGTAGGAATCGCTGATGCTATATGGATTAGACGCGTGTAATGCACAGGCCAAAGCACCAAACTGATCGTTAAACAGCAGCACCGGACGCCCGGCAGCTTTACTGATGTCGATGTTTTTTAACAGATATTCATCTGCTGCTTCCCACGCCTGAAGGTTGGTTGAATCTTCCTGCTGTGGAAAACGTTCCAATCTAAGGCTTTGCGTTTCCAAATCGAGTTGGCTCATCGCCGCTCCTAAATAATAAATTTGGGCTGTTTATCCCCTAAAACGGGCGATCAGTAAATTGTTTTTTCACTAATAAGAGTTTTATTGATAACGGACTAACCAGAGGGGAATTCTTCTTATAGTTATATAATTGATGTATAGGGATATATTTTAATAATGAATAAACCTCAAAAAATTCTACAGTTTATCCCATTTTTAGTTCACTAAGGATATTGCAGCTATCAAATTGAAATAAGCAAATATACAATCCGCTCACTAATTCCAAGCGACAAGGTTATATATCCGGTAATGATAATACATTATTAATGAAACAAATTAAAGAACTAATTAACGCGAAACGACAAAAGCAATTTCCTATGCTTGCCCTGCAATATAATAGCCACGGAAGGTACGAACTCATGGATGTCTGCAATTTTTTAACACCAAAGTCCCACGTCAAATCACCACTATGTCACACCAGAATGCGTCAAATCTTTCGTCATAATTTATGTACTAAAAGCGTTGCTACTGCGCTATTGGTGATGAATAGCGCTGGCGTCAATGCTATTGATATTGATATTCACTACTCTGCTAACCAAAGAATAGTTCACTACTTTGCTAACCCAAAAATAGAATGTTTCAAGGCAGGTACCTCCTTCTCTCTGAGTTGCCCTGGAATATCATCATCTCACCAACTAGAGGAAGGCCAAAACGCGTTCTTTCACGGTTATAGCTATGAAGATTCGCTTAAAACAGCGAAAAAAGGCAATCAGGTTACCCTCAATGATCAATCCACCCTCGACGTTCTAAAAGCTTATGGTGATAGCCAGATTAACGCCGGAGACCAGGTTGGCATCATTGATGCCCACCTTAGTGACAATAGCGTGATGCATTTATCCCAGCAGGCACATACCGATGCAATTAGCGTGAACGATCATGCCACATTATTTATGCAAGACTCGTCCAGTGTGAAACAACTGTATGTGGTTGGAGAACCGGCTAAGGCAGTACTACGAGATACTGCCGACGTACAGCAAGATGCTTATATGATCTGGGGGGGGAAACTGAAGCTCGAAAATGGGAAAATCACGCTGGGAGGCGATACTATATTCTATATGGGAGGCACTTTAGAGGATACTTCAGCGGTCACTTTAACCAATAATGGTAGAATAAAATTCGTTCAAGATGATGCTCAAATCGTAAACAGTAATCTACAAGGAAAAGGAACGCTGATTAAGCAAGGTGTAGGCAAACTCACCTTAACCGGAAAAAATAACTATCATGGTGGCACACAAGTTTATTCTGGGACGTTAGAACTTGCTGGCGCTAATCACCACGGTAATATTCAAGGTCTTAATCTCTCTGAATCTTTTCCTGACCTTATACTGGCCGCACCCTCTGTCTTTGAAATTTATCGTCCGAAGAATAAATGGTTAGAAATAAACGCGGCCACCATATTTACTGGTTCTATTAATAATATGACGCAGGTCGATATCGATAATAGCCATTGGGTAACCAAGGGTAATTCTGTGATTGAGGGACTTTCTCTTTATAACAAAGCAAAAATAATCATCCCCCCCGTTAATAAAACCAATGATATTTACGTGAGTGGCAATTATTCTTCTGATGATAAGAATAATGAAATACACGTAAAAACACAAATAGGAAACAATAAATTCCCAGCAACGCATTTAACTATCAATGGTAATGTAACAGGTACGACTTATATCGTAGTGGATAATAATCTCTTTTCTGGGTTCAAGGATGAACAGGATGATGAACTCAAACTCATCGAGGTGAATGGCAAGGTAGACGGTGACTTTGTTCAACGAGGGCGAATTACGGTCGGTGCTTATGACTACCGCTTGCTCAAACAACAAGATGCGGGGAATTATCGCTGGTCTTTGACGAATAAAGTCTCTCTCGACCCTGCGGCGGCTAACTCAGCTATGCGGGTGTATCGTCCTGAAGTCGCTGGCTATATCGCCAATCAGGCAGCAGCTAATACGTTGTTTATGAGCGAAATACAGGATCGCTTTAATGAAAGCGAATATCTTGACCCCACTAGCGGCGAAAAAATGACCACCCATATGTGGATGAAAAGTATGCAGGGTATCCACCGTTTTAAAGACACATCAGGTCAGTTAAATAATAAAGCGACTCGCTATTCCATTCAAATTGGTGACGCACTTAGCCAATGGTCAGCAACTGAGAAGGATCGTGGATATATCGGCTTAACTGGCGGTTACGGTAAAAGTGAGGCGGATAACCAATCAAATATTACCGGGTACAGCGCTCATTCAAGAGTACACGGATATAACCTCGGTGCTTACACGTCTTGGTATGCCGATTATCGCAACCAACTCGGTGCCTATGTTGATATTCTGGCGCAATACAGCTGGTATAAAAATAGCGTAACTAGCCAGAATTCAATTAGCGAGCAATACCAGAGTAAAGGCTTCACCACAGCCATATCCACCGGATATAACTTTAAGCTGGCGGAACGGGAACAATTAAGTTTGTTTATTCAACCCAAGGCCAAAGTTGTCTGGCAGGGAATCAGGGGCGGTCAGCATACTGAAGCCAACGGAATGCAGGTATCCTCATCACATAAAGGTAATCTGATGACTGATATCGGGTTACGCAGCCATATGATTATCAATATGGATACTCTGTCAGGGAAACAAACACTACAGGTTGAACCCTATTTAGAAACAAGCTGGATTCATAACGATAATAAAGCGGACATTATCATGGATAACGCCAGCGTTGGGCAAGCGGGTAACAAGAATATTGCGCAAGTCAAAATCGGCGTTGAGGGTACCTTTGACAAAAATCTCAATATTTGGGGGAATTTAGGGCATCAAGCCGGAAGAAAGGGTTACTCCGACACCAGTGCCGGTGTAGGTATCAAGTACCACTTTTAACACGGATACCGATGCTGGCAAAGGTTGAATGAAGCGTGCCTGCATCGGTACATTTTTTGTTTAATATAGCGGGAAACGGTATTATCGGCGGATAACTTCACTATGCAGCTCTCTTCGCGAGAATTGCCACAGTGATCATTTTTCGTGAACTTTCCTAGCCAGGACGCATTCAAATGCAGGAACTGACCTATCTGCAAGGTTATCCCGAACAGTTGCAAACTCAGGTTCGTCAGCTAATCACTGAACAACGTCTGGGACAGGTATTACATAACCGTTACCCTCAGCCACATGATTACAATACTGACAAGTCGCTCTATCAATATACGATTGACCTAAAAAACCAGTATCTACGCAACGCTCAACCGATTAGTAAAGTGGCTTACGACAGTAAAATTCAGGTCATGAAGCACGCTTTGGGGCTACATACCTCTATTTCACGGATCCAGGGTGGAAAGCTAAAAGCCAAAGCAGAGATCCGAGTGGCGACGGTATTTAAAAATGCACCCGAACCTTTTCTGAAAATGATTGTGGTACATGAGTTAGCTCATTTAAAAGAGAAGGAACATAATAAGGCCTTCTACAGTTTGTGCTGCCATATGGAGCCGGAATACCATCAGTTAGAGTTTGATACTCGTCTGTATCTGACTCAGCTTTCTCTGTTTGGCAATATTTACCCTTAATCGGCCTGAGTTATCCAGCATCAATTCATTTTCGCGACCGATGGTTGTCTTAACTGTCGGCCTAACGTTTCACATTGAGCACTGATACGGAGCTTCCGATGATTCGTTTTGCTGTGATTGGCACTAACTGGATTACTGAACGTTTTATTGATGCCGCCCACGAAAGTGGTCGGATGAAACTGACCGCAGTTTACTCACGCAGTCTGGCGCAGGCACAAGATTTCGGCGATAAATTTGCGATCAAAACCTGTTTTGATTCATTGGAACAATTAGCCAACAATGATGATATCGACGCCGTTTATATCGCCAGTCCCAACTCTTTGCATTATTCGCAAGCTCTCACGCTACTTAGTCATAAAAAACACGTTATTTGTGAGAAATCCCTCGCCTCAAATTTAGCTGAAGTTGAAGCGCTGGTGGCTTGCGCCAGACAACATCAGGTTGTGTTATTCGAAGCGTTTAAAACAGCTTATTTGCCCAACTTTATTCAACTGAAACAAGCTCTGCCCAGACTGGGTAAGTTGCGCAAAGCTTTTATTAATTTCTGTCAATATTCCTCTCGTTATCAGCGCTATCTTGATGGCGAAAATCCGAATACCTTCAATCCAGCCTTTTCCAACGGATCAATTATGGATATTGGCTACTACTGTCTCGCCAGTGCCATTGCGTTATGGGGAGAACCATTAACTCTTCAAGCCAGCGCCACTCTGCTGCCAAGCGGTGTGGATGCTCACGGTACGGTTTGCCTGAACTATGGTGATTTTGACGTCGTACTGTTTCACTCTAAAGTCAGTCAATCGGATATCCCCAGCGAGATTCAGGGCGAAACAGGCTCACTGATTATTGAAAGAATCTCCGAGTGTCACCGCATAACCTATACTCCAAGAGGTGAAGAAAAACAGGATTTGACGCTGCCACAGCATGAAAACAATATGCGCTATGAAGCAGAGGTTTTCGCTGATCTGATTGAAAATCATCAATTCGAGCATTCAGGATTGGCTCTTTCACTCAGTACTGCACGGTTGCAAACCGAAATTCGTAGCCAGACCGGAATCGTGTTCCCGGCAGACAATTGCCTATCCTTTTAAGGCTGTTTGATTTGCCACGTTGCAGCAGGGTCGTATCTGGGATTCTCACGTACCCTGCGTGCGCTACAGTCTTCTGCGCGACCCTCGTTTAGACTGGTCATCACCGGGGTGCCCACCAAATGGGATAGATGCTTAATCGGCTAATTTGATGAATGAGATTGACCTGATAACCCTTTTGCATTATTTTCTGCGCTGCAAAGGGGAGTAACTTCTTATTGCCGGTCTGCCGTCATTACGGTGCGAAAGCACCCGGTTACCGGGCAACCTCATTATGTAATAGCGACGAGTACGCTTTTACATCATCAGTGTTGTAAGTGAGACCTTGCCGGAAGGCGAGGTTTGCTTGCAGCTCAGACATAGCGGCTGGCGTCTTCCGACGTTGGCCGTTTTTGTTTTTTATGAGGTTCCTTTAATGATGAATTCCGTTGGTACGCCCGCACTGTGGGGCTGTTTTGCCGTTGTTGTAACCATTATGCTGGCCATTGACCTGTTCCTGCAGGGACGCCGTGGTTCTCAAACCATGACTCTACGTCAGGCTGCCGCCTGGTCACTGGTATGGGTCAGTCTGGCGATGCTGTTTAACGCCGGTTTTTGGTGGTATCTGAGTGAAAGCGTAGGACGTGATATTGCAGATAAGCAAGCGCTCGCATTCCTGACCGGCTATCTGATTGAAAAAGCCTTGGCGGTTGATAACGTCTTTGTCTGGCTAATGTTATTTAGCTATTTTGCCGTTCCCGCCAATCTCCAACGTCGGGTATTAATTTACGGCGTATTGGGCGCTATCGTGCTGCGTACCGGGATGATTTTCGCCGGTAGCTGGCTGGTTTCCCAGTTTAGCTGGATACTTTATGTCTTTGGTGCCTTCCTGCTGTTTACCGGTCTTAAAATGGCGCTGGCCAAAGAAGATAACAGCCCTATTGGCGACAAACCGCTGGTTCGCTGGATTCGCAGCCATTTGCGTATGACTGATGAACTACAAGGCGATCGTTTTGTTATTCGCAAAAATGGGCTGTTGTACGCAACGCCTTTGGTGTTGGTCCTGATTTTAGTTGAACTGAGCGATGTTATTTTTGCCGTCGATAGTATTCCAGCGATCTTTGCCGTCACCACCGATCCCTTTATCGTCTTGACCTCTAACCTGTTCGCCATTCTTGGCCTACGGGCGATGTATTTCCTATTGGCGAACGTTGCAGAGCGTTTCACTATGCTGAAATACGGCCTGGCGATAATCTTGGTATTTATCGGTACCAAAATGATGATTATCGATCTATTCCATATTCCAATCGGTATTTCACTCGGCGTTGTGGCCGGTATTCTGGTGGTTACCCTGATGATTAACGCTTGGGTGAATCATCGTGCCGACAGCCGTTTAACAAACAATAAAAAGCACCCTCACTAATTTTGTGTCTACTTGCCTGATAATCTATTACACGGGGTGCCAAGCACCCCGTCTTTATTTGGCTGATACCACTAATGACCAAATGTTATCTCGATCACAGATATGTAAACAAAATGTTATACAAAGTGATCATTATTATATTTTACCAATTGTCTCTTTTCAGCCCTATTCATTTCCTTATACTCAATCTTGCAAACACCGTTAGTGACAGGTCTGAAGAAAAAATATCCGGTCAGGTTCCGGCCGAGGTATGCAACCTGTGCAACACCGTCCAACACAACAGCATAAAGTTCACTGGGAAGAGGCAGAATCGAAAACTATGGAAAATAAACAATCAGGGCTTATAGCGTACCTATCTCGAGGCAGTCTGGTTAAACAGATATTAGTTGGTCTACTCGCCGGTATTGCTTTAGCTAGCGTATCTCCGGCCTCGGCAGTTGCAGTCGGTTTGCTGGGCACCTTGTTTGTTGGCGCGCTGAAAGCCGTCGCACCGGTATTAGTATTGATACTAGTTATGGCTTCTATTGCAAACCATAAACAAGGGCAGAAAACCAGTATTCGCCCCATTTTATTTCTGTATTTACTGGGAACATTCTCTGCCGCATTGATCGCCGTGGCCATCAGCTTTATGTTCCCTTCCACATTAGTATTGGCAACGCATAACGCCGATATCACCCCACCAGGCGGCATCGTAGAAGTACTGAAAGGGCTGTTACTCAGCATCGTAGCCAACCCAATTAACGCTCTGCTTAACGGCAACTATATCGGCATTCTGGCTTGGGCGGTGGGGCTAGGTTTTGCTTTGCGCCATGCGGCAGACTCAACAAAATCACTGATTACGGATATGTCTCACGCCGTGACTTTTGTCGTGCGGGTAGTGATTCGCTTTGCGCCAATCGGTATTTTCGGTTTGGTGGCTTCAACGTTGGCAGAAACCGGCTTCAGCGTATTACTGGGTTATATACAATTACTTATTGTATTGATAGGTTGTATGTTACTGGTGGCGCTAGTTGTTAATCCATTGATCGTATTCTGGAAAATTCGTCGTAATCCATACCCTCTGGTCTTTGCCTGCCTACGCGAAAGTGGCGTTACCGCCTTCTTTACCCGTAGCTCAGCGGCTAATATTCCGGTGAATATGGAGTTGTGCAAAAAGCTGAATTTAAACGAAGATACTTATTCGGTTTCCATTCCGTTAGGTGCCACCATTAATATGGCCGGTGCGGCCATTACTATTACCGTACTAACACTGGCAGCAGTGCATACGCTGGGTATCACCGTAGACTTGCCGACAGCATTGCTGCTCAGCATCGTTGCTGCCGTCTGTGCCTGTGGTGCATCCGGTGTGGCTGGTGGTTCGCTACTACTGATTCCCTTGGCCTGTAATATGTTCGGTATTCCGAATGAAATTGCCATGCAAGTGGTTGCCGTAGGCTTTATCATTGGTGTATTGCAGGATTCCGCCGAAACCGCGCTAAACTCCTCAACCGATGTCCTGTTTACCGCCGCAGCTTGTCAGGCAGACGATGCTAAGCTGGCTAATCCAGACCCATTGGCAACTCGCTAATTTCGTATGATACTCGCAATAAGGGCGGCGTAAGTCGCCCTTTTTTACGTTTTCTTTTCGGCCAAAAAGGGATCGATACCCTGTAATTGCAGGCGATGGAAGCGAATAATATTAAATCCATTGATCAACAAAAAACTACCTTCGATCAGCGAGCCACCGATCGAACCCAGCCAGATGTTATGAATCACCCAACAGGCGGTGGAACCCCACATAATACAGCGGGTAGTTAAACCCTGTGTACGAAACAGCGCCCAGGTACTGGCAACGGTACCCAGTATCGGTAACAGTTCGACCCAATGCTGCATACGCCATAGACCCAATACCAACGTCAGAGTGATAAAAACCACCATGACAATATGGCTGCGGGTTTTCATGGAAATCAGGGTTCGTAAGGCGTTAAGAGCCGCGCTGCTGCCTGCCGCACTGGCACCCATCAAAAAAAAGTGACAACCGATAATCGCGCTGTAGACAGAAAGTTGCTGCTTGAAACGTCGTTCATCCCGGTTGAAAAACATGGTGATACCAACAAAAAATGCAAGTACACCAACAGCTTGTGCAAACCAATAGAACGTCATGGGGAGATATTCCTGGTATAGAGACGTCCCTATCTCATCTGAGGCCGTTCAAGTGTAAAACGACACGCTTACCGCCAGAAATTTCTGGCAGTAAGCAACCTGTAAAAATGAAATGACGTTTTACATGATTTGTTTTTTTATACTGCTTACAAGGTGACGCCACTTTTAAAAATGGCTAACTCACGGAAATCATTGACTTCATTACGTGCTGATTTGCCGTTGGCAATCGCGACAATCAGCTCAACAAACTCTTCCAGTAGATTTTCCATCGTCGTGCCTTTGATCAATTTTCCCGCATCAAAGTCGATCCAGTGCGATTTTTTCGCCGCCAATTCACTATTGGTCGCTATTTTCACCGTGGGTACAAAACCGCCATAAGGTGTACCCCGGCCAGTACTGAACAGCACCATATGGCAGCCGGCACCAGCCAGAGCACTGGTTGCCACCGCATCATTCCCCGGCGCGCTAAGTAAATTCAGCCCGGGATGCTGGAGGCGCTCGCCGTATTTCAATACATCAACCACTTGGCTCTGTCCTGCTTTCTGAGTACAACCCAATGATTTTTCTTCCAACGTCGTGA
Organism: Yersinia ruckeri ATCC 29473; assembly: GCF_000754815.1. GTDB lineage: Bacteria > Pseudomonadota > Gammaproteobacteria > Enterobacterales > Enterobacteriaceae > Yersinia > Yersinia ruckeri. The sequence continues at coordinate 876,935 of NZ_KN150747.1, read as the reverse complement.
TGCCACCGGCTTTATTACCCGGTGATGGGTTTTCGTAGATCGGTTGGTGGTGGGCAATAAAATACTGTTTGAAATCATTGACCATACTGACGGTTTTTTCGAAGATTGACTCGTCACGACAGCGGCTCATCAGAATACGCTCCGCACCAAACATTTCCGGAACTTCCGTCAGTACCGAGGTACCGCCATTGGCGATCACATAATCCGAGAATCGCCCGAGCAGCGGGTTGGCGGTAATACCAGAAAGCCCGTCAGAGCCACCACATTCCAAACCAAATTTAAGCTCACTCAGCTTGCCCGCCTCGCGATGGTCACCACGCATGGTCTGATAAAGTTCGCGCAGACGTTCCAAGCCAGCTTCAACTTCATCATCCTGCTGCTGACACACCATAAAGCGCACGCGATCGCTGTCCACTTCACCTAAGGTGGATTGAAAGACATCAACCTGGTTATTCTCACAGCCCAGTCCAATCACCAATACCGCGCCAGCATTGGGATGACGCACCATATTTTGCAGCATGGTGCGGGTATTTTCGTGATCCTGACCAAGTTGTGAACAACCAAATGGATGGCTGAATAAATGCACGCCGTCAATTTCCGCCGCATCATTGGTTTCTTTTAGAAAACGCTGCTGAATTTGTCTGGCGATACCATTTACACAACCTACGGTAGGAATGATCCACAATTCGTTACGGATAGCGACATCACCGTTTTTACGACGATAAATCTGAACTTCTCTATCGGCCATTTGTGCTGGCAGATCACTGAATTCCGGTTGATACTGATATTGATCCAAGTCGCTTAAATTAGTTTTCGCATTCTGTGAATGGATGTGTTCGCCAGCCTGAATCAGGCTCAAGGCATGCCCAATCGGCAAACCGTATTTCACAATCATCTGATCTGGCTGGATAGTAGACAGTGCAAATTTATGCCCACGAACAACTGATTGAGCCAACGTTATTGTCATGTCATCGATGTTAATGACATCTCCCTGCGCCAAATCCTGTAGCGCGACAGCGACATTATCCAGCGGATGAATTTTTATCGTCTTTTGCATAGAAAAAACCTTTAGCTATAAACCGCAATGGTTGCTCTCATTCCGCGATCCAGAATGGTTTGCAACTGCTCTGTTACCTGATCGACCAGATGAGGAACCTGGGTCAAATCCTGCCCCCAGTGGCCAGCATCAGACAAAACAGTCTGAACTAATGCACCCGTAGTCATTTCTCCCTGTTTCACACCGCTCCATAGGCGAGAATACATTTCCAGCCAGTGAGCATCATCTTGCAGTGGGTAGGCGCCCCCTTGACGCTCACCGCGATAAAAGACGATTAATGCCGCCAGTGCCAACGTCAAACGCGGTGGTAACATGCCTTTTTGCTGCTGAAAGGCCAGTAACTGTGGCAGGATTCGGGTACGGAATTTGGTCATGCCGTTCAGCGCAATAGAAAGTAATTGGTGCTGAATAAAGGGGTTACGGAAGCGGCTCAACACAGCCTGAGAGAAGGAAAGCAGTTCGTCTTCAGGTAAATCCAGCACTGGCACGATCTCTTCGGTAATGGTTTTCTCCACAAATTGGCTGATTTCAGGATCGTTCATGGTCTGCCCGACGGTGTCCAGCCCCGCCAGATAAGCAATCGGTACTAGCGCTGTATGCGCACCATTCAAAATCGCCACCTTGCGTTCTTTGTAAGGCTTGATGTCATCCACAATGCGCACATTCAGATCCAACTGATCCAACCGCAGCTCTTTTGCCAGCCATTGCGGTCCTTGGATAACCAACAGATAGAAGTATTCTGCCGTGTCGATAAAGCTATCCTGATAACCCAGTTCCGCCTGTAACGTCGCCACTTCATCGCGGGGATAGCCGGTAACAATCCGATCCACCAGAGTAGAGCAAAATGTATTGTTCTCTATTAGCCAGCGGGTAAAATCTGCCGGTAATTGCCAATGTTCGGCATAACGCAATACCAGTTCGCGCAAAGCCTCGCCGTTGTAATCAATCAGTTCACAAGGCAGTAATACCCAGCCTTTATCCGTCGCGCCGTCAAAATACGAATAACGCTCAAAAAGCAAACGGGTGAGTTTGGCAGGGAAAGAACTCGGTGGCGCATCATCCGGTTTATCTTGCTCATTCCAGGCAATGCCCGCTTCGGTCGTATTAGAAAAAACAAAGCGAATATTGGCATCACGAGCCAGCGCCAGATACTCATCAAACTGGCGATAAATATTGATTTCCCGATTGACTGAGCGAATCAGACGAGACTCTCGCACCGCTTCACCTTGATCATTCAGCCCACGAATAACTGTGGTATACAGGCCATCCTGAGTGCTCAGAGAGGGAGGAAAATCGGTATCTATCGGGCGGATCACAACTATTCCGGCATTAAGATCGGTATGTTCGTTAAGTAAATCCAGCTGCCAGTCAATAAAGGCGCGCAAGAAGTTACCTTCACCAAATTGGATGACTTTGTCAGGATAACTACGGCCAGGAAAATCACGACGGTTCAGGGTTTGCATATTGGGTCCACCTTATAACGCTTTCAGCCGTGGACAGGTCATGATCCCCAGACCGGCATCCGATGCACAATCGGTCACTGACCATCCCGCAGACAACGTTGAATTAACCAAGAATTTAAAAGCGAGAGGCCAGTTGGCACTCCCGCTTGGCGTATTACAGCTCGATCGCGAAATACTGCCTGGCGTTATCAAAACAAATATTTTTCACCATCGCCCCCAGCAGTTCGATATCTGCGGGTGCTTCACCATCAGCCACCCAACGGCCGATCATCTGGCACAAGATTCGGCGAAAATATTCATGGCGAGTATAAGAAAGGAAGCTGCGGCTATCGGTCAACATACCCACGAAGCGGCTTAATAGACCCAGTTGTGCTAATTGCGTCATCTGACGTTGCATGCCGTCTTTTTGGTCATTGAACCACCAGCCAGAACCAAACTGCATTTTCCCCGCCTCACCTTCCCCCTGGAAATTACCCACCATAGTGCCGATAACTTCGTTATCCCGTGGGTTCAGACAGTAAAGGATGGTTTTAGGCAATGCATTACGCAGTCCTTGGGCATCCAACAAGCGAGACAACGGTTGTGCCAGCGGTTGATCATTAATTGAGTCAAAACCAATATCTGGGCCAACCAGATTAAACATGCGGCTATTATTATTGCGCAGAGCGCCAATGTGATACTGCTGTACCCATTCACGACGATGATATTCACCGGACAGGAACAACAAGACCGCCGTTTTAAACTGAGCCACTTCTTCCGGAGTTGGCGAGCTACCAGCCAGACGACGCGCCAGAATATCATTGAGGGTTGCTTCGTCAGCTTCGCCGTAGACCACAACATCCAACGCATGATCAGATACCTTGCAACCGTGAGCGGCAAAATGATCCATGCGTTTTTTCAATGCATCACACAAATCGGAGAATTGGCTGATTGAAGTGTCGGCGGCAGCCTCAAGCAATTTGATGTAATCATTAAAACCAGCGGCTTCAATATTGAAGGCTTTATCCGGACGCCAGCTTGGCAACACTTTGATAGTAAAGCTGCTATCAGCATCAATGGTTTTATGGTGGCGCAGGTCATCAATAGGGTCATCAGTGGTACCGACCATTTTGACATTCATTTGCTGCATGATACCGCGTGCTGAAAACTGGGGTTGTGCCAGCAGTTCATTACCGCGCTGCCAGATTTCTTCCGCTGTTTTTGGCGAAAGCAGTTTACCGGTGATACCAAAAGGCCGGCGCAATTCTAAATGCGTCCAGTGGTACAGCGGGTTGCCGATAGTGTGAGGCACCGTAGCTGCCCAGGCTTCGAATTTCTCTTTATCACAGGCATCACCCGTACAGAAACGCTCTGCAACACCGTTGGTACGCATGGCACGCCATTTGTAGTGATCACCTTTCAGCCAGATGTCATACAGATTCTTGAAACGATAGTCTTCTGCGATTTGTTCTGGCGGTAAATGGCAGTGATAGTCATAGATCGGCTGATCTTTTGCATAATCGTGATACAGACGACGGGCAAACTCAGTCTCTAGCAAAAAATCTTCGGTTAAAAACTGCGACATATTGGCTTCCTCACATGGCTACATCGTAGAGCACTGTTTTCTGTTATCGCGAAGTTATCACACCAATTTAATCTAGCGTCCAGTACTTTTACCTGACAGCCATCGCAAAAACCTAACAAAATGAACAAATACTCAACACATTCGGTTTAATTTGTCCCTTTAACCGTCAGGGATGATGAGTTCTATTATTCCCTAATTGAAAAGTGGTTTTTGTGATATCACTCAACTTTTAAATCTGTATGACAAGTTATTGTTGCGTCGCCTTGAATCATCTTGTGAATCCATATTCCGAGAGTTCAGGGAAACCAAGCTGAAAAAAATGACAGGTCGTCGGTGAAGGAATACATCGTCAGTATCATTGGGTTGAACGGCTGAAGAGCGTGATGATACAAGGCATCACAACGTTGGGGAGCGTAATCAAGCGAAAACACTCCGCGTTGGGAAATACGATCAAAAAGGGAGCTTTTAGGTGCCGCCGAATGCATTGGCATTGACTGGTTGGACCAAATTGCGCCGTGGACGGCCACCAACGTTGCATTCCACAGCAGTAATCTTAGAGACGGGGAGAGATTTATAATGATGCGTAAAATTAAAGGCTTACGCTGGTACATGATAGCCTTGGTCACCTTGGGTACCATACTGGGTTACCTGACACGTAATGCTATTGCCGTTGCCGCACCTACGCTTCAAGAACAGTTGCATATCACCACGCAACAGTACTCTTATATTATCGCAGCCTATTCCGCTGCTTATACCCTAATGCAACCGGTAGCTGGCTATGTTCTTGATGTCATGGGAACAAAAGTGGGCTACGCCATGTTCGCCGTCATGTGGGCAATCTTTTGTATGAGTACCGCATTGGCCAGCAGTTGGGGTGGTTTGGCGATTGCCCGTGGTGCGGTAGGTGCTGCTGAAGCCGCTATGATTCCTGCCGGCCTGAAAGCCAGTAGCGAATGGTTCCCGGCTAAAGAACGTTCCATTGCCGTTGGTTATTTCAACGTGGGTTCATCAATCGGTGGCATGATTGCTCCACCGCTGGTGGTCTGGGCTATCGTCATGCATAGCTGGCAAATGGCCTTTGTTCTTACCGGTATACTGAGCCTGATCTGGGCTATCTGTTGGTTGATTTTCTATAAGCATCCGAAAGATCAGAAACGACTGACAGATGAAGAGCGCGACTATATTTTAAATGGACAGGAAGCGCATCACTCCGTTGCCAACGCTAAAAAAATGTCTGCCATGCAGATTATCCGTAACCGCCAGTTCTGGGGCATTGCTATTCCGCGTTTTCTGGCTGAACCTGCCTGGGGGACTTTCAACGCCTGGATTCCCCTGTTCATGTTTAAAGCCTATGGTTTTAACCTGAAAGAAATTGCGATGTTTGCCTGGATGCCTATGCTGTTTGCCGATCTTGGCTGCATCCTGGGTGGTTACCTACCGCCGCTGTTCCAGAAACACTTCAAAGTGAACCTGATCGTTTCTCGAAAACTGGTGGTCACTATGGGGGGGCTGTTAATGATCGCACCTGGCACCATCGGCCTATTCACCAGTCCTTATGTCGCTATCGCACTGTTGTGCATCGGTGGTTTTGCTCACCAGTCTCTTTCTGGTGCGCTGATTACCCTGTCTTCCGATGTATTCGGTCGTAACGAAGTGGCTACTGCCAACGGTCTGACTGGCATGGCCGCCTGGACAGCCAGCACCCTGTTTGCTCTGGTCGTCGGTGCTCTGGCAGATACTCTCGGTTTTAGCCCACTGTTTGCCGCACTGGCTGTCTTTGATGTACTGGCGGTGATTGTTATCTGGACGGTGCTGCAAAATCGCACCGCCGACGACTCCCATATCGACCCAATACAACAAGCACCGGCTGAGCAAAACTAATCTCCTATCGAGCTAAATACTCTTTGAAAAACCCGGCTGATATTTTGCCGGGTTTGTTTTTTCAAGCCATAATCTACAGCTATTGTTGTACATAACTGTGATAGCTACAGCTAGAACCAGAACAGGATAAGTGGTATAACAAGTACACGAAATATACCGTCGGGATTATCTCAACTTCCTGACAAAAATGAGTCGCATCCTTAGCTATCTCAATTGATCCAAGAGCCTTAATCATGGAATTCACAGATACCAGTCGGTTGTACCAACAGTTAGCCGCAGAGTTAAAACGACGCATCGAAGCCGGTGTGTATCAGGTTGGCGATAAATTGCCTGCTGAGCGCTATATTTCTGAAGAAATGAATGTCAGTAGAACCGTCGTTCGTGAAGCGATTATTATGCTGGAAGTCGAGGGCTATGTAGAAGTACGCAAAGGCTCGGGTATCCACGTCATGTCCAATCAGCAAAAGCATTTGGTCATGCCAAACAATGAAATTGAATTCGCTGCTGCTGGTCCGTTTGAACTGCTTCAAGCTCGTCAATTAATTGAAAGTAATATCGCAGAGTTTGCCGCTACGCAAATTACTCGTCAGGACATCGTCAAACTGATTGAAATTCAGGATCATGCCCGCCATGAAGATCGTTTCCGGGATTCACAATGGGATTTAAAATTCCATGTGCAGGTCGCTTTGGCAACCCAAAACACTGCCATGGCAACCATCGTCGAGAAGATGTGGAGCCAGCGCGTACATAATCCTTACTGGATTAAGCTACACGAACATATTGATGACAAATCGATTGAAAGCTGGTGTGAAGATCACGACCAGATCCTCAAGGCACTAATGCGCAAAGATCCTTACGCCAGCAAACTAGCCATGTGGCAACACTTGGAAAACACCAAACAAATGTTGTTCCACGCCACTACCGATGATTTCGAATTTAATGTCGATCGCTACTTGTTTGCAGAGAATCCAGTCGTGCATTTGGATAGCCTGGCAACCGGTAATATCGCCGTAAATAACAAAGTCTGAGCAAAATGACCTCCCTTGCAGGGTTGCAAACTTTTCTCTGAGGGAGAAATCAACAAATAAAGGGGATGCAGCGGATAAAAAGCGCGGTTTCCCCCGTGATATAGGCCGAATCCAGCTGCCATCAAGTCAGTAAATGTCGAGTTCTGTCAGCAAACGTCAGTATGGCTGCCATTTTTAAATATCAGTTCAATAAAGCGCCAATTCACATCTATATTTCCCTGTTTCATATCCTGCTATTTTGCTAAAGTGGTTCCTCTTTTTTTCCCGCAACTTTGGGAGCGGAACGCGAAAATATGCGCTGGATGTTTACCCTGCTTATTGCTCTTTGTTGCTGGACCGGTTCGGTCGCCAGCAAGTCGCTATTCGCTGGAAACGCCAACACCATACAAGGCTGTTCCTATCGCGCACCTCAGAGTAGCGATATCCCCATCGCACCACAGCTTTCCAAAAATGACGTACCGCCAGCAGATGGTTTACGTCTTGGCCCACGGGTAAAAGATTTCTCAATAAAAAATCGGCTGGGCACAGCTAAATTCACCGGAACCGGCAATACTTTATGGACGCGCCTGTCCGGACATCGTTGGCTATTTCTCGCCTCACGCACCGTTCAGGCCAACGAGATCTACAAACAATCCAGACAACCTTCAGCATTATCGAACAACGTCCACTGGATTCTTAGCTCAGCAGCGCAGCAAAGTCGCCTAGGCGGCTGGAAAGAGAGTAATATTCTTTATAGTGGAATGCTGATCTATCACGACAAAGATATTCCGTTTTCGTTATCATAATAACTTATATAAAAAAATATATTTAATCATGAATATCAAAGGATTAGCTCACTGTGTAAATGTCAGCATCTTTATCTGAACCGCCGGGTGAGCACAACAAACAATGACGTTTTAGGAATTCCAGATGGATATAATTAAAGAACTCTTACATGCTTTATGGCAGCAGGACTATGAAACGCTAGCCAATCCCTCATTGGTATGGGCTATTTATATCCTGCTGTTTGTCATTCTATTTCTGGAAAACGGCCTGCTGCCTGCTGCGTTTTTGCCCGGCGACAGTTTGCTCATTCTGGTTGGCGTGCTGATTGCCAAAGGTGCCATGAGCTTTCCAGTCACCTTGGTCGTTCTGACCACTGCTGCCAGTTTGGGCTGTTGGGTCAGCTATATACAGGGACGATGGCTGGGGAATACAAAAATAGTGCAGAGCTGGCTGTCTCATCTGCCCGCTCATTACCATACTCGCGCACATAACCTCTTCCACCGCCATGGGTTATCAGCACTGTTGGTCGGTCGTTTTCTGGCTTTCGTCCGCACGCTGTTGCCAACCATCGCCGGTCTTTCTGGTTTGAGCAATACACGCTTCCAATTCTTTAATTGGGTCAGTGGCTTACTGTGGGTACTGATTCTGACGACGTTAGGTTTTGCTCTGGGTAAGACCCCAGTATTCCGCAAGTACGAAGATGAAGTGATGTTTTTCCTGATGTTGCTCCCGCTGGCACTGCTGGTTATCGGGCTGTTTGGCTCTTTGTATGTGTTATGGCGTAAAAAACAAACCCAGAAAAGTGATAAAGGAAATCAAGCGTGAGCCAATTGTTGTCACGTTTTCGCCGTCCACTCTGGCATTATGCCGTGCTGACGTTGAGCATTTTATTACTGGTCGCACTGTTCACACCTATTATGCTGCGGACAGAAAGCACGCTTAAAATTAGCCCTAATCAGCAAGGTTTAAGCCTGCCGGATGGCTTTTATCTTTATCAACATCTAGACGAACGCGGTATTCGGATTAAAAGCATTACGCCGGAAAACGATAGTCTGGTCGTGAGTCTTGAGTCACCAGAACAGCAGGAGAAAGCCATTGAAGCCCTGCAAGACATATTACCAAGTGGCTATATTATAGTGCCCAGTGAGTCAACCAAGCGCCATCGCTGGTTGCCTAAATTTGGTAGTGACCGGCAAGAAATCGGCTAATACTTCTCTCTACGGGGGAATCATCATTCCCCCGCCTATCTGATTTGACCGACCTCAACTTTTTTCACTGATAACTGATGTACATATCTCATCGATCTTGCGTGCTGACCAACGCCACAACAAATTGAAAGATGAAGATTATACTGAGATAACACCAACGGTAACTTGGGCAATACCCTATTCGGCGCTATGCTTAATCGAAGCACAGCCTCATCATGACTAATCTCTATAACTCATTATGCGGTATTGAACTGGTGCTGTTTTGTGCCATTAGGCTACATAAAAGGACATAATATGATGTTGTTCCGCCATTCTCTTCTGCTGGTTTTACCGTTCGCTTTCTCTTGTGCTCTGGCTCAGGCTACGGCCACTAACGGCTGCGAAATTAAAGCAAAAAATATTGAGCAGCAGATCGACTATGCCAAACAGCATGGCAATACTCACCGCGTTGCAGGTCTGGAAACCGCGTTGAAAGAAGTGAAAACCCACTGTACCGAAGCCGCCTTACAGGCAGAGCAGGCGCAGAAAGTGAGTCAGAAGCAACAAAAAGTTGCCGAGCGCCAGCAAGAGCTAAAAGATGCACAGCAAACCGGTGACGTAGAAAAAATTGCCAAAAAACAAAATAAACTGGCTGAGGCTCAACATGAGCTGAAACAGCTTCAAGCAGAATAGATTTAACTGGCCGCTTTTTGCAGTCAAAAATCGGGGTTAACCGCTATTTTCTGGTGTTTTTTAAGATGAATCTGTAAACAGATAAGCATGTTTTCCCAAAGGTTAACCTTTTAACCGTTCAGAAAATCCGCTATGTTAGTTATTCTTCTCAGTTATGTTAAGGGGTTATTTATATGACACAGGATAGAACTGCTGAAAACTTGCGCGCCGAACTCAAATCACTAGCCGATACGTTGGAAGAAGTGCTGCATTCTTCGACTGACAAGCCTAAGGCTGAGTTGGATAAATTACGTTCCAAAGCTGAAAGTGCGTTAAAGGATACCCGTGAGCGCTTGAGCGAAACCGGTGACAAAATTGCCGCTCAGACTAAAGAAATCGCTGGTAAAGCAGATAACTATGTACATGACAATCCTTGGACCGGTGTTGGGATCGGCGCTGCGGTTGGCGTGGTGTTAGGCGTTCTGTTGTCCCGCCGCTAATTATGGCAGAACAACCTCGCACTCAGGGCCCCGGTAAAGGGGTCCTCGATACTGTCCACCGCATTGCCGCCCTTGTCGTCGGCATGGTTGAAACTCGGGTTCGCCTGGCAGTTATTGAGCTGGAAGAAGAAAAAGCGACGCTGATTCAGTTGCTGATAATGGCAGGAATAACTTTGCTGTTGACCGCTTTTGGTTTAATGAGCTTGCTGGTATTAGTGATGTGGGCAGTCGATCCGGTTCATCGCTTTATGGCCTTGGCCATCACCACTGGCGTTTTACTGGCGCTGGCGCTAATTGGCGGCATCTGGACATGGGTTAAAACCCGTCGTTCCACCTTTTTGACATCCACCCGTAAACAGTTGGAAATCGATCGACAACGACTGGAGAAAGACCAGTGAGCCGTCAACAATTGCAGTTAGAAAAAGAAAAATTGCTGCGTCAAATTGAACAGCAACGTCTGGATCTGGCTAACAGCGCGGCACACTGGCTTGAAATCACTGCACCTTACGATCGCGGTTGGCTGAAAATCCTCGAAATGCGTAAGCTTTTGGTTCTGGGTTCCAGTGTGTTGGCTATTTATAGCACCCGTCATCCCAGCCGAGTGATTCGCTGGTCTCGCCGTGCATTAAGTGTATGGGGAACCGTTCGCCTTTTTCGCCGCACTTTCTCTTCTCGCTAAACTCGCCTGATATCGCCACTTAGTCACAGGCGAGTTTTTCTTGTTATTATTCATCTTATTAAATCCATTCGTCATTGCCCATTAATACCTCTAAATATCGGGCTAAATGATTTTTCCGCACGCTTTGTTAAACCCTTCAATTTTTTTGATAAAAACAGACAGTTTTACTTGCTAACAACTTTCCAACTTAACGACTAACATATTATTCATCAACTCGGTACAACGCTGGCAAGCCCAACGCATGACCAGAAAGTATTGCGCTAATGTCAGGCATTAGCATCACCCTTTATTTGGAGTAAATAGTCGATGAGTAAATTACAAGATACCGGCCTATTGGTTGCACGTATTCTGATGCCAATTCTGTTTATTGTTGCCGGCTATGGGAAAATGGGCGATGCCTATGCAGGAACTCAACAATACATGCAGGCGATGGGCGTTCCCGGCTTCTTCCTGCCATTGACTATTCTGCTGGAGTTCGGTGGCGGTCTGGCCATTTTGTTTGGTTTCCTGACCCGCACTACCGCACTGTTTATCGCTGGTTTTACACTGTTAACTGCGCTGATATTCCATACCAACTTTGCGGAAGGCGTAAACCAGATAATGTTCATGAAAAACCTGACTATCGCCGGAGGCTTCCTGCTGCTGTCAATGACTGGTCCTGGTGCATTCAGTATTGACCGCCTGCTGGGGAAAAAGTGGTAATCATTGCCCGCGGTTAATCTCTAGCGCCCTATCATCAGATAGGGCGTTGTTATTGGGTGGGATGGTTCAAGATAAATAATAAAAAAGATCAGCAACTACGCCGTTTTTTTATTTACCTAGCCGCGTCCCAATAATTTAGGAATTTCGCGCAGACACCAGGATTTAGCTTCGCCCATGCTGTCTCGTCGCCAGGCCATAATAATATCGATCTCACGGCTGTATTCCGGCCCAACAACCCGTAAGCGCCCAGCTTCGATATCTTTTTCGACCATTTCATAAGGCATGGTCGCCACGCCTAATCCAGCCAACAGCGCGCGTCGTTTATCTTCAATGCTACTCACCGTTAAACGCTGCTGTTTATCCAATAATTGCACGGTAATCACCGGGCGTTCACGCGCCGTATCTGCCACGGCAATGCCACGGTATTTCACGCGGGTAACTTCTGAAAGAGGCTCCGGCTCCAAATGAATAGGATGGTCTGGGCTGGCAACGTAAACACTGGTGACTTTATACAATTTACGCGAGTTGATTTCTGACGATGCGCGAAAATGCATATCCGGTGCAATGACGATATCAGCGCGCCCCTGCTCCAGACGCTCCCACGCCCCAGCTAGCACTTCAGTCAAAATGGACACCTGGGTATTGGCCTTCAGGGATAACTTATCGATCAGTGGGAAGAGTTTCCAAGCAGGCGACAAGGCCTCGCTGACGATAGTGATATGGGTTTCCCAACCACGAGCCAGCGCTTCGGCATCAGTCGTCAGCTTGTCTGCCGCATCCAGCAACGCCCGACCACGTTCCAATAACATACGGCCTACATTGGTAAACTTGGTGCGATGCCCCGAACGGTCAAATAAGACAACATCCAATTCTTCTTCGAGTTTCTGCATGGTGTAGCTGAGAGCTGAAGGCACTCGGCCTAGCTCGTCTGCGGCAGCAGCAAAGCTGCCACGGCGATCAATCGCGTCCATTACCCGCAACGCTTCTAACGTTAACGCCCGATCTTTAGCCATCAGTTTTCTCAATCAGGAAATTTGAATATAGCGACCAGATTAACTGGCTAACAATCCTGCGTCCAGACGCTTACCATTCATCTATCAATTAATAAGGGCAATCATCGTCATGATCACATGCAGAACAGCAAAACAGTGCGGGCAAGCTGACTTTGGTTGGTTACAAGCCCGTTATACTTTTTCTTTTGGTCATTATTTCGATCCCAAGCTGCTGGGTTACGCTTCGCTACGCGTACTGAATCAGGAAGTACTGGCTCCCGACGCCTCTTTTCAGCCACGGATTTATCCTCAAGTGGATATTCTGAACCTGATTTTACAAGGGGAAGCGGAATATCGGGATAGCCTGGGCAACCCTATTCAGGCCAAGGCCGGTGAAGCCATTTTATTCTCACCTCAACAAGGCGTGAGCTACAGCGAGCGCAATTTAAGTCGCTGTAAGCCGTTAACCCGTATTCAGTTATGGCTAAATGCCTGCCCCGAGCGTGAAGTCGAGCCAAGCCAGCATTTAGTTTTAGACAATGAATCTTATCATTTACTGGCTTCGCCAGATGGCGCACAAGGCAGCCTGAAATTACGGCAACAGATATGGATTCACCATCTGGATATGACCGCAGGCGAGGAGAGAACCTTTTTTCTGCAAGGGCAAAGAGCCTATTTGCAATCTATCCACGGCACTGTCAAGGTAGCGGGAACCCAAACAACCGCACCACAGCGGCTCACCTGCGGCGATGGCGCATTTGTGCAGGAAGAGCAAGCATTGACGATTAAAGCTGAAACCTCGTTACGCGCACTGCTGATCGACTTACCGGTATGAGTAAGAATACCGAGCACAGCCCAAACTCAAGTGACAAACGCGCAGTAGCCGACAATCACCCAAGCCAAGGGCGTAACGAGCGGCAGACAATTGAGCGCGGCCTGCGCGCAGTGCCCCGGAGTGTACACGCAGTACACGAGGAGGCCGAGCACAGCCCAAACTCAAGTGACAAACGCGCAGTAGCCGATCCCCTAAAAGAGAAAAACCCTGTGCGGCAAGCCACACAGGGTCATCATTTATCGAGGGAGTTGACCGGTAAGCCGGGTTCTGTCGTGGACAGTCATTCCTCTAGGCCAGCAATCACTCACTGGCTCAAGCAGCCTACCCGGGTTCAGTACGGGCCGTACCATGTGAACCCCTATTTGGCCTTGCTCCGGGTGGAGTTTACCTTGCCACGAACTGTTGCCAGCCGCGCGGTGCGCTCTTACCGCACCCTTTCACCCTTACCTGATCCCACTTGCGTGAGCCATCGGCGGTTTGCTCTCTGTTGCACTTGTCGTAGGCTTGCGCCCCCCAGGCGTTACCTGGCACCCTGCCCTATGGAGCCCGGACTTTCCTCCCCTCCACCTGTCTCCCCCGAAAGGGACTACAGTGAAGCGGCGACTGTCTAGTCAACTCCGCGGCGGATTATAGTCACATTGAGACGAAATGTCATCTTTCCCTTGCAACAAAGATTTATGCCGATTTATTACCCGCTCACCAGTCTTGATCAAGCTGGTCTGGCTTCTACTCTGCCGAATCGTCTGCCATTTCGCCCTGTTGATCTAATGCATGACGATACAACGCATTTTTCTTCACGCCGTGGATTTCAGCGGCCAGTGCCGCAGCTTTCTTCAGCGGTAACTCTTTTTGCAACAATGCCAGTGTCCGCAGGGCTTCCGCCGGTAACGCATCGTCAGCCTGTACTTTATGGCCTTCAACCACCAGCACCATCTCGCCCCGACGGCGCATATCATCTTCCTGCACCCAGGCCAGCAGTTCGCCAACTGGCGCTCCATGGATGGATTCCCAGGTTTTCGTCAATTCACGCGCCAGTACTACATAACGCTGTGGGCCAAGTACCGTCACCATGTCCTGTAAACTTTCCAATAACCGATGAGTCGATTCATAGAAAATCAACGTTCGTGGTTCCTCAATCAGCGCCTGCAAGGTATCCTTACGGCCTTTAGTTTTTGCAGGCAAGAAGCCTTCGTAGCAAAAACGATCCGAAGCCATGCCCGCAGCCGACAATGCAGCAATGGCCGCGCAGGCTCCAGGCAATGGCACCACACGGATGCCCGCCTCGCGGCAACGGCGTACCAGATGGTAGCCAGGATCGTTGATTAATGGCGTACCAGCATCGGAAACCAGCGCTATACTCTGGCCTTCCTGAAGTTTCGCCAGTAGTTGGTCGGCTTTTTGTTGTTCGTTATGGTCATGAAGCGCAAACAGGCGCGCGTTGATAGCAAAGTGTTGCAACAGCAAACCCGTGTGGCGCGTATCTTCTGCCGCAATCAAATCAACGCTTTTCAGTACCTCTAACGCCCGGTGGGTGATGTCCCCTAAATTACCGATTGGGGTGGGTACCACGTAAAGCGTAGATGCAGAAATCACTGCTCGATCGTGTTGATTCATTGTTTCATCCGGATTACCGATTTAATATTGAGCATCTTGAAAAAAACATCACTGGATACAGTATGCTTTCCTCAACATCCGTTCGTACCAAAGCAGGTTTTTTTATCCCTGCAGTGTTGGCCGCTCTTGTCTTGGCTGGCTGTTCTGGCCGTGCCCCGCAGACTCCGCCTCCGTCAAATATACAGGACGAAGCAAGCGCGAACTCTGATTATTATCTGCAACAATTGCAGCAAAGCAGTGATGATAACAAGGCTGACTGGCAATTACTCGCCATTCGTGCCCTGCTACGTGAAGGAAAGCTGCCTCAGGCCAGCGAACAGTTAAACGCATTACCGGAAAAAATGAACGATACTCAGCGTCAGGAACAACAATTGCTGACCGCTGAGTTGTTGATTGCACAGAAGAATACCTCTGCCGCCGCCACAATACTGACCAAATTAGACGCCAGTCAGTTATCGGCCAATCAACAGGTTCGCTACTATCAGGCGCTTATCGGCTCAAATCAGGGAAAACCCACTCTGCCACTCATCCGTGCCTATATCGCGCAGGAGCCGTTGCTGAAAGAGAAAGCCCATCAAGACAACATTGATGCGACCTGGCAGACTTTGGCGCAACTGACGCCACAAGAGCTGAACACATTGGTGATCAATGCTGATGAAAATGTGCTACAAGGCTGGCTGGATTTGCTGCATATCTATCTGGATAACCGTCAGGATCCGGATTTATTGAAGGCGGCGATCAAAGACTGGCAAACCCGCTATCCGCAGAATCCAGCGGCAAAATCACTGCCGACGCAATTAACCCAAGTGGTGAATTTCACTCAGGCATCTACCGCAAAAATCGCGCTATTATTGCCGTTAAGTGGGCAGGCCAAAGTGTTCGGTGATGCCATTCAGCAAGGTTTTATGGCCGCGCAAAGCGGTTTGTCGGCACCAGCACCAGCGCCAGTGACTGAACCTGCCGCCAATGCTGATGCCACAACCGGTAACGAAGCGCCGGTAACCACGCCAGAACCGGCACCCGTTGCAACTCCCGTAGCCACCAGCAATGCACAGGTCAAAGTGTATGACACCACGACCCAACCTATCGCTGCACTATTGGCTCAGGCACAGCAAGATGGAGCAACACTGGTTGTCGGCCCCTTACTCAAGCCTGAGGTCGAACAACTGGCAACCACACCAACGACCCTCAATATCTTGGCACTGAACCAGCCGGAATCCAGCACGAATAACCCGAATATCTGTTATTTCGCGCTGTCACCAGAAGATGAAGCACGCGATGCCGCTCACCATATATGGCAGCAACAAAAACAGATGCCGTTATTGCTCACTCCGCGTGGAGCATTTGGCGATCGTATTGCCAAAGCCTTTACCGAAGAATGGCAAAAACAGGGTGGCCAAACCGTGCTACAGCAAAGTTTTGGCTCTACCGCTGAATTGAAGCAGTCCATCAATAGTGGCGCAGGAATTCGGATCACTGGCCAACCTGTTTCCGTCACAACGGCAGCAGCACCGCAATCAGTCACTATCGCGGGGTTAACCATTCCGGCTCCACCGGTTGATGCACCGGTCATTTCAACATCCGCCAGTAACGGTAACGTGGATGCGGTCTATATTGTGGCAACCCCAGACCAGTTGACATTGATTAAACCGATGATCGACATGGCGACCTCTTCCCAGAGTAAACCCGCGCTGTACGCCAGCTCGCGCAGCTATCAGGCTGGCGCTGGCCCGGACTACCGCCTGGAAATGGAAGGGGTGCAATTCAGCGATATTCCTCTGATGGCAGGAGCCAATCCGGCACTGATGCAGCAGACTGCCGCCAAATATGCCAATGACTACTCGCTGGTACGCCTGTACGCTATGGGGATAGATGCTTGGACTCTGTCCAACCACTTTGCTGAAATGCGCCAGATTCCCGGTTTTAAAGTATCAGGAACGACCGGTGAACTGACTGCATCAGAAAACTGCGTGGTTAACCGCAAATTGCCTTGGTTGATCTACCGCCAAGGTATGGTGGTTCCAGCCGCATAACTCTACCCCTAGGGGTTTTAGTACCCCGTCTCAGGACGGGGCTTAAATAATGGATAACTTCATGAGCCAAAGGGATACTGGCGCAAGTTACGAAAGACTGGCTCGACAGCATCTTGAGCGAGCGGGCCTGGTTTTCCAGTCTGCCAATGTGGCGGTGCGTGGCGGTGAGATCGATCTCATCATGCGTGATGGGGATACTTGGGTATTTGTCGAGGTTCGTTTTCGACGTAATGCTGTTTTTGGCGGTGCCGCCGCCAGCATCACTAACACCAAGCAACAGCGGTTATTACGCGCCGCCGCCGTTTGGCTGGCACAACGTGGAGCCAGCTTTGACACATCGCCTTGCCGTTTTGATGTTTTTGCAATTACCGGTAACCAGTTAGAATGGTTGCCTAATGCTTTTAATGCGGATTGATCATTCTTCTCCGGCAAAGCCGGGCAATTCATTTTACTGAGTGGGTTAAATCAACGTGCTGGATAGAATCAAAGTCTGTTTTACCGAAAGTATTCAAACCCAGATTGCGGCGGCAGAAGCCTTGCCTGATGCCATATCCCGGGCGGCCATGACACTGGTTCAGTCACTACTGAACGGTAACAAGATTCTCTGTTGCGGCAACGGGACTTCAGCGGCCAACGCTCAGCATTTTGCCGCCAGTATGATCAACCGATTCGAAACCGAGCGCCCAAGCCTGCCGGCTATCGCCTTGAACGCCGATAACGTGGTATTGACCGCTATTGGCAATGACCGGCTGCACGATGAAGTCTATGCCAAGCAGGTTCGCGCGTTAGGCCAGGCCGGTGACGTTTTACTGGCAATTTCCACTCGTGGCAACAGCCGTGATATCGTGAAAGCGGTTGAGGCCGCTGTAACCCGAGATATGACTATTGTTGCGCTTACAGGCTATGATGGCGGTGAGCTAGCTGGCCTGTTAGGTCAGCAAGATGTGGAAATTCGCATCCCTTCCCATCGCAGCGCTCGAGTGCAGGAAGTGCACATGCTTACAGTCAATTGCTTGTGTGATCTTATTGATAACACTCTATTTCCCCATCAGGACGATTAAAGGAGCATAAATGAAGGTTAGTTTCCCATTTTTTGCCGTGCTATTCAGCGCCCTGCTATTGCAAGGCTGTGTCGGTGCCGTCGTGGTTGGCAGCGCCGCTGTGGCGACCAAATCCGTAACTGACCCTCGCAGTGTTGGTACTCAGGTTGATGACGGCACGCTAGAAGCCCGCATCAGTAATGCGCTAAGCAAAGACCAACAGTTGAAAAAAGAAGCCCGTATCGTCGCAACAGCCTATGAGGGCAAAGTGCTATTAACCGGCCAAGCACCGAACACTGAATTGGCTAGCCGAGCCAAACAGATCGCTGCGGGTGTTGAAGGTACCAATGAGGTGTACAACGAGATCCGTCAAGGTAAACCGATTGATCTGGGTACCGCGTCATCCGATACCTGGATCACCACAAAAGTACGCTCGCAGATCCTGACCAGCGATTCGGTTAAATCATCCAACGTAAAAGTCACCACTGAGAATGGGGAAGTCTTCCTGCTCGGCCTGGTTACTCAGCAAGAAGGGCAGTCCGCTGCCCAGATAGCCAGTAAAGTTGGGGGCGTAAAACACGTCACAACGGCCTTTACCTACGTAAAATAAACACCAGTGAGCCTGATTTTGTTAGGCTCACTTTTTTTCTAGTTTGATATTCCAGTTGCAAATCCCTTCCCGCTTACAGATCGTTTTCCTGTAAGAACGTTTTACCGCCCAATTGCCGCATTTGACGCAAAATCCATTGCTGGCGACCCATCACATAGCTTGAAGGCGCATTCGCCTTATAGCGATGAGGATTAGGCAATACCGCGGCTAGCATCGCCGCCTCTGATGCACTTAACCGGCTGGCGGGTTTGTTGAAGAAATGCTGTGAGGCCGCCTCTACGCCGAAAATACCGTCGCCAAACTCAACAATATTCAGATAAACCGTCAGGATGCGGCGTTTAGTCCATATCAGTTCAATGCCAGCGGTAAGCCCAGCTTCCAGCCCTTTTCGCAACCAACTGCGCCCATCCCAGAGAAATAAATTCTTGGTCGTTTGCTGCGAAAGCGTGGAGGCGCCTCTGATACGTTTCTGATGACGTTGATTATGAGCTAATGCCGATTCGATAGCGGCGACATCAAACCCCCAATGCTCAGGAAATTTTTGGTCTTCTGCCGCCATTACTGCCAAAGCCATATAGGGCGAAATTTCACTCATTGGTACCCAGTCAGAATGGGCAACATAAGAAAATTCGCCACTAAACCAGGCTCCCACTTGCCTTTCGATCATTACCATCGAGAAAGGTACGGGCAGGAAAGCGAAAATCAAAATCGCCGCCAGCCAAAAGCCCAGCAACGCAAAAACTCCCTGTTTTAATCTACGCCAGCCCCCTCTCAGCCCGTACCGACCCGATTTCATTTGATTAAATCCAGCACCTTGGCAACCAATTTATCAATACCTGTTGCCGCCTCAGAAATGGAACCGGCCAGCATATAAGCCGGTGTCGTCACCACTTTGTGCTCAGCATCTACCACCACATCATCAACCGGGCAGACAATATGTTCACCCCCCATGCTCTCGATAGACTCTGCGGTATCAATATCATTACCAATAGTCAGGCGAACCCGATCTCCCAGCAGCTTTGGCAGCAAAGCTGGGGCTATGCACATAAAACCAATTGGTTTATCTGCCTTATGCATTTTTTGTACGAGTTTATATAAATCTTGGTCGACAGAACACGCAGAGCCTTCGGTGGCAAAGCTGCTCAGATTCTTCGCTGCTCCAAATCCTCCGGGTACAATCAAAGCATCCAGATTATCCGAATTGGCCGCCGAAAGCGGCTGAATATGGCCTCTAGCAATACGCGCAGACTCCACTAAAACATTACGTACTTCTGCCGAAACCTCACCAGATAAATGATTAATAACATGAAGTTGTGGTTTATCCGGCGCAAAGCAAACTGCCTCTACACCGGCGCGATCCAAAGCCAGCAGTGTTAAGACGGATTCATGTATCTCTGCACCATCAAAAACACCGCAACCACTTAACACGACACCCACTCTTTTCATCACTTTCCCCCTTTTCTTATGCTGTCAATCGCTTAACCTGTTCTAGTGACAAACAGTAATCTCTATCACATATTTTAATGAATCTTGTAACAAGAGCGCTTACATTTGCTATGTTGTTGCTTGTATGATGTATCAACGAATCCCGACAACCTGCGAATACGACCAGAAATTAATACGCAGGTTCACGTTTTCCCTGGTGTTGGCGCAGTATTCGCGCACCCCGGCCTCGGTCGGGGTTATTTTTTTTCAGCTTCCGCAGTCCATTCCCGCAACACCTGTACATCGTTACGCCATTCCAATTTCAACTCATCAATCCAGTCCTGAACGTTATCCCACCATGCTGGCAGAGAAGGCGTCTGAATTTGTTGAGCGAGTTGCTGCAAATGACGTAGCCCCACAGAGCCAGCTGCACCTTTAATTTTGTGCGCTTCTTCGGCAATCCCTTTCTGATCGCGGGCCGTCATGTTGGAATCCAGCACAGCCAGATATCCCGGCATCATTTGTTCAAATATTTCCAGGCTCTGATGAATCAACTGCGGCCCAACCAAATCGATATATTGCTCCAACATGACCGTGTCAAGTAACGACTCATTGGTTTGCATTGGCTTCTGCTCCTGCTTTTTCATGGCTTGAGAAGGCTGATGATCCCAGAACTGCTTAATCATTGCCGTTAACGCGGGGACGGACAGCGGCTTGCTCAGCACGTCATCCATCCCAGCATCGAGATATTCTTTTTTATCTTTCAGTACATTGGCCGTTAATGCCACCAGCGGTGGCAATGAGTGACTGGCGTAATCCGCGCGAATTTTACGCGCAATGTCCAGCCCGGACATATCCGGTAACTGAATATCCAGTAGCACTAAATCAAAATCATCCGGATTAAACATCGCCAACGCAT
The DNA here is from genome assembly GCF_000754815.1 of Yersinia ruckeri ATCC 29473. Taxonomy (GTDB): domain Bacteria; phylum Pseudomonadota; class Gammaproteobacteria; order Enterobacterales; family Enterobacteriaceae; genus Yersinia; species Yersinia ruckeri. The sequence goes on along the minus strand of NZ_KN150747.1, from coordinate 855,969 downwards.
CATGACCATTCATCGCCACTTCAACGCTGTTACCCAATTTCTCCAGCACCGAGCGCGCCACAATCACGTTAAGCTCAATATCTTCCACTAACAGCACGTGCAAAGCCGGTAGCGGCATATCCTCATGGTTCTGGATACTGCTATCCTCTTTCTGCACCGCCGGGGCCTTGATGGATAAAGTGAAGCAAGAGCCAACACCTTGGGTACTTTTCACCATGATGTCGCCCCCCATACTTTGTGCCAGACGTTTAGAAACGGCCAGACCAATGCCGGTGCCGGTAGCTGGACGGCCACCGTTGCGATCTTTGACTTGATAGTACATGGCGAAAATCTTGTCCTGTTCGTCCTCAGGAATCCCCATACCCGAATCTTCTACTTCAAAAATCAGTCGGTCGGTATTTTCACGGTAAATGCGTACCACAATCTGCCCTTGCTGGGTAAATTTCACCGCATTGCCAATCAGATTCCACAAAATCTGACGTAAACGAGTGCCATCAGTAATGATTTTTTCCGGTAAGCGGCCCTGTGGCTCCATCAGAAACTTCAGTCCCTTCGGCTGAACCAGCAGACCAGAAAGGTTTTCCAGATCGGCCATAAAGCCGGTGAAATCGATTGGCTGGTTATCCAACTGCACTTTGCGGCGTTCCAGCTTATCCATTTCGATAATATCGTTGAAAATATTGCCCAGAGTGATGGCACTGACATGAATGGTCTTGAGGTATTTCAGTTGTTCATCATTCAAATCCGTATCCAGCAAAATACGACTCAGACCAACAATGCCATTAAGCGGCGTACGAAGCTCGTGGCTGATTGTTGAGATAAATGTTGTCTTATCCCTACTGGCGTTCTCCAACGCGTCTTGGTAACGCTTACGCTCCGTTATATCGCGGCCAAAACCCATTAATCCATGACGTTTACCCACGCGATCGTAGAACGGCACTTTACGCAGCTCAAAACAGGCTTTACGCCCATCGGGGTACACCAACCACTGTTCGTAGGTCAAAGAAACGTTATGACGGAAGACTTTTTCGTCAGTTTCCATCACTTTTTCTGCAATATCAGGCGTATAGACTTCTTGCGGCGTCAAGCCTACCAATTGTTTTTCACTCTTGCCGGTCAGTAGTTCCATCGCCCGATTACAACCGGAGAATTCGTTATCTTCATTACGGTAATAAACCAAATCCGGCGACGCATCGAGGAATGAACGCAGTAATGCCGATTGTTGCCCCAGCTCTATCTGTGCCTGCTCGCGATGACCCATTTCCTCTTTCAGCTTATCGACTACCTGAAGATGAGCTTTTTCCGCTTTCTCTCGCTCAATAATTTCCAGATTCAGTTGAGCGATGTTTTCTTGTAGTTGCTGATTAAGTTCCCGATCGCGGTAACGCATAATTTCCAGCTTATCTACCAAACGAGATAAACGCTGACGGGATTCTTCTAGTTGTTCCACCACCACCGACAAAAAGTAAACAGCCCAGGGCGTGATCAACAGGCCGAAGAAGATCGAGCGAACAAAATCGATACTTTCAACCGAGCCACGCAGCACTAGCGTAACGGCCATTTGCACCACCACCGCCAGTACCACCAGCACCGATGCCAATAACAGCGAGAAGCGCACCAGCCCTAACTTCACCATGAGATCAACGTAATACTGGGCTAACACCCTGATTTGCTTCATAACGACTCCCGTCAGACTTCATAAGATAAATCATACCGTAAAACCGGGAATAGATAAGGCGAGTTACCCAGAAGTGTGGAAAAGACTGCAAATCAAAGGGAAATGGCGAAAGTTGATAATAGCGATGCCAGTACACGAGGAGGCCGAGCACAGCCCAAACTCAAGTGACAAACGCGCAGTAGCCGACAATCACCCAAGCCAAGGGCGTAACGAGCGGCAGACAATTGAGCGCGGCCTGCGCGCAGTGCCCCGGAGTGTACACGCAGTACACGAGGAGGCCGAGCACAGCCCAAACTCAAGTGACAAACGCGCAGTAGCCGACAATCACCCAAGCCAAGGGCGTAGCGAGCGGCAGACAATTGAGCGCGGCCTGTGCGCAGTGCCCCGGAGTGTACACGCAGTACACGAGGAGGCCGAGCACAGCCCAAACTCAAGTGACAAACGCGCAGTAGCCGACAATCACCCAAGCCAAGGGCGTAGCGAGCGGCAGACAATTGAGCGCGGCCTGCGCGCAGTGCCCCGGAGTGTACACGCAGTACACGAGGAGGCCGAGCACAGCCCAAACTCAAGTGACAAACGCGCAGTAGCCGATCACAATGCAGAGGCTTGCCCACCGTGGACAAGCATATACTTATTCAACTCCACCATACCGGTCCACCGATTCTCGCACCACAGCGGAGCAAGCAACGTCGGGCGGCGGGCGCTGGCCGAAATACGGTGATAAACAATATCCGTTGGTGTATGGCGGATCATTTCACCGGCGGTGACGACATAATCTTCCAGTGCCAGCTCGGGCAGGCGACCTGCTCGCCAGGCTTTGGCCATGGTACTGCCTTCGACGATGTGCAACGGATGCAGTTTTAACCCGTCGACACCGGTATCGGCGACTTGTTGTAGCGTTTGCAGGCCTTGGGCTTGATCTTCTCCGGGCAATCCGACTATCAGATGGCAACAGACTTTTAAGCCACGCGCTCTGGCACGGCGAGCGGTATGTTGATAACTGGCAAAGTCATGACCACGGTTAATACGTTTGAGGGTTTTATCATTGGCCGTTTGCAAACCCAGTTCCAGCCAAACTTCATAGCCTTGTTGGTGGTAGCTGCTGAGCAAATCCAGCACTGCATCGGGTACGCAGTCTGGGCGCGTACCGACACAAATCCCCACGATATCGGCTTCGGTCAATGCCTGCTGATACATCGCTGCCAACGCATTTATTTCGGCATAGGTACTAGTATAAGCCTGAAAATAGGCCAGATAACGGTTGGCACGATTAACCTTTTTGGCCTGTGCGGCCAATTGTTCGCTAATGGTGCGTTGCTGCATTTGTTCATCGGCAAAAGAGGCGACCTGGCAGAAAGTGCAGCCACCGCGCCCCAACGTACCGTCGCGGTTTGGACAGCTGAAACCACCGTGGAGCGTGAGTTTATGGATTTTTTCACCATAGCGGCGTTGTAAATCCGCACCAAACATATTGACTAATTTCTGCAACTGCATAATCTGGAGGCTGCCTGTCGGAAAAGTCGCTTAGCCTAACTGGCCAGGGTGTTCCGTGCGATGACAGAGATCAACTCCCTCCTCTTTGGGTGCAATTTCGCATAACCATTCATTATAAATGAAAATAAAATCATTTAAATACCGATTAATTTTTCTAATCATGACAAACGGCTTAGCCCATCGATTACAAATTGATTAAAAATAGTTTTTAATCTTATTAGAATAGCAAATTGCAGGATATAACTCTGCGTTCTAAGCCAGAACTAGCATGGTGCAGAGATTTGGTGATTGCACTATAGTGAGACAGCTCACATTTTCACGCCTATCCAACAGACTATACAAAAGGCAATAAGTCCAATAATTCACTTTAAATTCATAATGATAAATATGTTTTTAGTGGTAAGGATATATCTTAGACTTATATTTGACCTCAGTATTCTTTCTCGCTAAGTTGGAAGTCCGCTGGAAGCTTTCTAGACGGGCAAACGTCTAGTCATAATTATGCAGTAATTTAAGACTCCCTCTTAAAACAAGTTATATACCACTTGTGAGACCCGTCACGAGAGGTCATTGGCGGAGGGCGGAAAAGCAGATTTGCCGTGAAATACGTGCCTGTCAGCCCACCCGTCACCGTGAATTGTCCCTCGCAGTAGGTTGTGAGAGTCACGCAGAGCCTGGGGAGGTTCACTGATATGTTGTACGATAAATCCCAAGAGAAGGACAATTGCGGTTTTGGCCTCATCGCCCACATAGAAGGCGAACCAAGCCATAAAGTCGTGCGTACGGCAATACACGCACTGGCCCGCATGCAGCACCGTGGAGCCATACTCGCCGATGGTAAAACAGGCGATGGCTGCGGCTTGCTATTACAAAAACCGGATCGTTTTTTCCGCATGGTCGCCGAAGAGCGCGGCTGGCGTTTAGCAAAAAACTACGCTGTTGGCATGATATTCCTGAGCCAGGATAATGAACTGGCTCAGGCCAGCCGCCGCATTGTGGAAGAAGAGCTGCAAAACGAGACACTCTCCGTCGTTGGCTGGCGCGCCGTGCCGACTAATCCCGATGTTCTCGGTGAAATTGCCCTCTCTTCTCTGCCGCGTATTGAACAGATTTTTGTCAATGCCCCTGCCGGGTGGCGGCCACGTGATATGGAACGCCGCCTGTTTGTGGCACGCCGCCGTATCGAAAAGCGTATTTCAGATTTAGACTTCTACGTCTGTAGTTTTTCCAATCTGGTGACGATCTATAAAGGCCTGTGTATGCCTGCAGATCTGCCACGTTTCTATCTGGATCTGGCCGACCTGCGTCTCGAATCGGCCATTTGCCTGTTCCACCAGCGTTTCTCCACCAATACCGTGCCACGCTGGCCACTGGCGCAACCGTTTCGCTATCTGGCGCACAACGGCGAAATCAATACTATCGCTGGTAACCGCCAATGGGCGCGAGCTCGTGCCTATAAATTCAAGACGCCACTGATCCCGGATTTGCAGGATGCCGCGCCTTTCGTCAATGAAACCGGCTCCGATTCCAGCTCGCTGGATAACATGCTGGAGCTGTTCCTTAGCGGCGGGATGGATTTGATTCGTGCCATGCGCCTACTGGTTCCGCCTGCCTGGCAGAACAACCCGGATATGGATACCGATCTGCGCGCCTTCTTCGACTTTAACTCGATGCATATGGAACCGTGGGATGGCCCTGCCGGGATCGTTATGTCTGACGGACGCTATGCTGCCTGTAATCTGGATCGTAACGGCCTGCGTCCCGCGCGCTACGTCATCACCAAAGACAAATTGATTACCTGTGCCTCGGAAGTCGGTATTTGGGATTATCAGCCGGATGAAGTGGTTGAAAAAGGCCGCGTCGGCCCCGGTGAACTGATGGTGATCGATACCCGTACCGGAAAAATCCTACATTCTGCAGAAACCGATAACGATCTGAAAAGCCGTCACCCGTATAAAGAATGGATGGAAAAGAACGTTAAGCGTTTGGTGCCATTCGAAGATCTGCCAGAAGATCAAGTCGGTAGCCGCCAGTTAGACGACTCTCAGCTTGAAACCTATCAAAAACAGTTTGGTTACAGTAACGAAGAACTGGATCAAATCATCCGCGTATTGGGTGAGAATGGTCAGGAAGCGACGGGTTCAATGGGTGACGATACGCCATTTGCCGTGCTTTCCAGCGGTCCACGTATTATCTATGACTATTTCCGTCAACAGTTCGCACAGGTCACCAACCCGCCGATCGATCCACTGCGGGAGGCCCATGTTATGTCATTGGCCACCAGTATTGGTCGCGAGATGAACGTATTCTGCGAAGCCGAAGGCCAGGCTCATCGGTTGAGCTTCAAATCGCCGATCCTGCTGTATTCAGATTTCCAGCAGCTCACGACGCTGGAAGGCGAATATTATCGTGCCGATCGCCTGGATTTGACGTTCGATCCTAGCCAGCAAGACCTGCAACAGAGCGTTTTATCACTGTGTGACGAGGCCGAGCGCAAAGTACGTGACGGTGCGGTCATGCTGGTACTGTCCGACCGTTCTATTTCGCCAACTCGCCTGCCGGTACCCGCCCCGATGGCGGTCGGTGCGATCCAGACGCGTCTGGTAGAAAAAAATCTGCGCTGTGACGCCAACATCATTGTTGAAACCGCCAGTGCCCGCGATCCGCACCACTTCGCCGTGTTACTCGGTTTTGGTGCAACGGCTATCTATCCATATTTAGCTTACGAATCACTGGCTAAACTTGTCGATACTCAGGCTATAGATAAGAAATACCGCGATGTGATGCTCAATTATCGCAACGGCATCAACAAAGGCCTCTACAAAATCATGTCCAAAATGGGCATATCCACTGTGGCATCTTATCGCTGCGCCAAGCTGTTCGAAGCCGTGGGTCTAGATAAAGCGCTATGTAACCTGTGTTTTCAGGGCGTGGTTAGCCGTATCGGCGGTGCCGACTTCAGCGACTTCCAGCAAGATCTGCAAAATCTATCCAAACGCGCCTGGCTGAAACGTCAACCTTTGGATCAAGGCGGTTTACTCAAATTTGTCCATAACGGCGAATACCACACGTATAACCCAGATGTGGTCAGTACCTTGCAGAAAGCAGTACACAGCGGCGAATACAGCGATTATCAAGTCTATGCAAAACTGGTCAATGAGCGTCCGGTCGCGACCCTGCGGGATCTGCTGGCGATCAAGCCACAAAACACGCCGATCCCGGTTGATCAAGTTGAACCCGCAGAATCCTTATTTACCCGATTTGATACTGCGGCCATGTCTATCGGCGCACTCAGCCCAGAAGCCCATGAATCACTGGCTATCGCGATGAATAGTCTGGGTGGTTTTTCCAACTCTGGCGAAGGCGGCGAAGATCCGGTGCGCTATGGCACCAATAAAGTGTCCCGCATCAAACAAGTGGCATCAGGCCGTTTCGGCGTAACCCCGGCGTATCTGGTCAACGCTGACGTTATTCAGATCAAAGTTGCCCAAGGGGCAAAACCCGGTGAAGGCGGTCAGTTGCCAGGAGATAAAGTCACACCTTATATCGCCAAACTGCGCTATTCCGTGCCGGGCGTGACCCTGATTTCCCCACCGCCGCATCACGATATTTACTCCATTGAAGATTTGGCACAGCTCATTTTCGATTTGAAGCAGGTCAATCCGAAAGCCATGATTTCGGTGAAGCTGGTTTCCGAACCGGGTGTCGGTACGATTGCCACTGGCGTAGCGAAAGCCTATGCCGACCTGATCACCATTGCTGGCTACGATGGTGGTACCGGGGCTAGCCCGCTCTCATCAGTGAAATACGCCGGTTGTCCGTGGGAGCTGGGCCTGGTTGAAACCCAACAGGCGCTGGTTGCTAATGGCCTGCGCCATAAAATCCGTCTGCAAGTTGATGGCGGTCTGAAAACCGGTGTCGATATTATCAAAGCAGCCATTCTTGGTGCCGAAAGCTTCGGCTTTGGTACCGGCCCAATGGTCGCGTTAGGCTGTAAATATCTGCGTATTTGTCACCTGAATAACTGCGCTACGGGTGTAGCAACTCAGGACGAAAAGCTGCGACGCGACCATTATCACGGCCTGCCGGAGCGTGTGGTGAACTATTTCCAGTTTATCGCCAGAGAAACACGTCAGATTATGGCTGAGTTGGGTGTAAGCCAACTGGTTGATTTAATTGGCCGCACCGATATGTTAATCGAGCTGGACGGTATTTCGGCCAAACAGAACAAACTGGACTTGTCGCCACTGTTGGCAACGGCTAAACCACATCCGGGCAAGGCACTGTATTGCACTGAAAGCAATCCGCCATTCGATAAAGGCTCGTTAAACAAAGCCTTGCTGGCACAGGCTGAACCCTATATCGAAGCCAAACACAGTAAGACGTTCTACTTTGATATCCGTAACACCGATCGCTCGGTAGGCGCGGCACTGTCAGGTGCTATCGCTGAAAAACATGGTGATCAAGGTTTGGCAACCGATCCAATCAAAGTGCACTTCTCCGGTACTGCGGGTCAGAGCTTTGGCGTTTGGAATGCCGGTGGCGTTGAATTGACCCTGACTGGTGATGCCAACGATTATGTCGGTAAAGGTATGGCTGGCGGCCGTATTGCGGTACGTCCTCCGGTCGGTTCTGCTTTCCGCAGCCACGAAGCCAGCATTGTCGGTAACACCTGCCTGTATGGTGCAACCGGTGGTAAATTATTTGCCGCAGGCCGTGCTGGTGAGCGTTTCGCCGTGCGTAACTCTGGCGCAATTACCGTGGTTGAAGGTATCGGTGATAACGGCTGTGAATACATGACCGGTGGTATCGTCTGTGTTCTGGGTCGTACCGGCATCAACTTTGGCGCAGGAATGACCGGTGGCTTTGCTTATGTTTTGGATGAAGACGGTGAATTCCGTAAACGCGTTAACCCTGAGTTGGTAGAAGTATTGGATGTCGATCAACTGGCAATCCATGAAGAACATCTGCGCGGGCTAATCACTGAACACGTTCAGTTGACCGGTTCCAGTCGTGGCGAAGAAATTTTGGCCACCTGGCCGGAATGGGTAACCAAATTCGCCTTGGTGAAACCAAAATCCAGCGATGTGAAAGCACTGTTGGGCCACCGTAGTCGTTCCGCAGCCGAGTTGCGGGTTCAAGCGCAGTAAGGGGTTAAAATGAGCCAGAATGTTTATCAATTTATCGACTTGCAGCGTGTTGATCCGCCGAAAAAGCCGCTGAAGATCCGTAAAATTGAATTTGTCGAAATTTACGAACCGTTCTCAGAAACCCAGGCCAAAGCGCAAGCAGACCGCTGCCTATCCTGTGGTAATCCGTATTGTGAATGGAAGTGTCCTGTACATAACTACATCCCGAATTGGTTGAAACTGGCTAACGAAGGGCGAATAATGGAAGCCGCTGATCTGGCTCACCAGACTAACAGCCTGCCAGAAGTCTGTGGCCGGGTGTGTCCTCAGGATCGCCTGTGCGAAGGCTCCTGTACCCTGAATGACGAATTCGGTGCTGTGACCATCGGCAATATCGAGCGTTATATCAGCGATAAAGCCATTGAAATGGGTTGGAAGCCAGATATGTCCCACGTGCATCCAACGGGTAAACGCGTGGCTATCATCGGCGCAGGTCCGGCAGGGCTAGCCTGTGCGGACGTACTCACCCGCAACGGTGTTCAGGCCGTGGTATTTGATCGTCATCCTGAGATTGGCGGCCTGCTGACCTTTGGTATTCCAGCCTTCAAGCTGGAAAAAGAGGTGATGATCAAGCGGCGTAAAATTTTCTCCGAGATGGGAATCGAATTTCAGCTTAATACTGAAGTCGGCACAGACGTGACGATGGAAACCCTACTCAGTGATTACGATGCGGTATTCCTTGGCGTCGGGACTTACCAATCCATGCGCGCAGGGCTGGAAAATGAAGAAGCTCCCGGCGTTTACGATGCTCTGCCGTTCCTGATTGCCAACACCAAACAATTAATGGGTTATCAAGCAACCACTGACGAGCCTTATGTCAATATGGAAGGTAAACGTGTCGTGGTGCTGGGTGGTGGTGATACCGCAATGGACTGCGTTCGTACTGCGGTGCGCCAATGTGCCACTCACGTCACTTGTGCCTATCGTCGCGATGAAGTGAACATGCCAGGTTCAAAACGGGAAGTGAAAAATGCCCGTGAAGAAGGTGTCGAGTTCAAATTCAATTTGCAGCCACTCAGCATTGAAGTCAGTGGCACAGGTAAAGTTTGCGGTGTGAAAATGGTGCGTACCCAATTAGGTGCGCCGGATGCACAAGGCCGCCGTCAGGCTGAACCTATTGCCGGTTCCGAGCATGTTTTGGATGCCGATGCGATAGTGATGGCGTTTGGTTTCCGTCCACACAGCATGGAATGGTTAGCCGCTCATGATGTTAATCTAGATAAGCAGGGTCGGGTCGTCGCGCCGGAAACAGCCAGTAACGCCTTCCAGACCAGCAACCCGAAAATCTTTGCCGGTGGCGATATTGTTCGTGGCTCTGATCTGGTCGTCACTGCGATTGCCGAAGGTCGTAAAGCGGCTGAAGGCATTATGGGTTATCTGGAAGTATAAAAGCTTGCTAGACAAGACCAAATAAAAGGGCTGGATGACCAAGGATCCAGCCCTTGAGATTAATCACTCCGTCGCCGCAGTAGTGAAAACCGGCAGATCGTCAAGGTACCATCAATACATTTTTGTCGGTTCGAGCCGTGGATTTATCGTTATGACTCACCGATACATAACTTTCTCTAGCGTGAGTCTATTCAGGATATCCATTTGATACTCAAGTAGATAGATCAACCCACCTTCTGCTGACCATTTGCTATTTTCTTATTAGATACATCACAGCACTATTTATTTAGTGTCTTCCCGCTAACGATAAGAGATAAGCATAAAGGCCGAATTTAATCTGTAAATATGATGAAAATACAGATTTTGTAACACTCATCATCCCTTATTTGCAGCTTTTTATATATGACGCGCTATAGTAATGGACTCGCAATATCATCAGCGTATCAGTTACATCGTGTTTTGGAATATAAGGAAATCAATGATGAAAACCCCTTTGCTGCTTATTGCCGGTGGTCTACTCGCCACCAGTTTTAGCTCTCTAGCCATGTCTCTAAACTATCAGGAAGTGAGCTACAATATTGAAGCTCGGGGAGCCAAAGCGGTGGTTGCAGAGCTGGCCAAATCGGGGCAATTGGCTGCGGTAGAAAACAATATCAAGCTAGGCGACGATAATTGGATTGCAATGGCGCCGAAGCTGGCAGATGGCGGGAATCAGAAGTTTACTCAATCTATAAAATCAGCACTTTCTTCCGCCCTGATTTATAACCCGGCGGCGGTGCTAAGAGCCGTCAGTGACAGTAAAACGCTAGCCCTGACTGATGTCTGTACTGCACCGACAGAGGCTACAGATAGCGCAGCAAAAACCAGCTTCCAACAACGAGCCTCGCATACGTTATCGACAATCAGAAACAACGATATGACCGGTCCACGAGATACCTGCCTGGCCGAGCTGAAAAAGTTATCCTGATACCCTGATGGCTCGACAGAAACAACCAGGGCGGCCTAAGCCGCCCTGAAGAATAATACGCAAATGAATGGATATTATTTCACAACCCGTAATGCAGGTCGGCCACTGCGGGAAGGCGGTGGAGGCTCATCATCAGTGCCGCCATCGCTATCCGATTTTGCCGAAGAATCGTCAGTTACCAGCACCAAACTGTCTGTTGGCACCGCTTCACCAGCGTCATCCATTTCAGAAAAATCGCCGTCAACATCATCGTTATATGCCACTTCAGGTTCGAACATTGTCCCGGCACCGTTTTCTCTGGCATAAATCGCCAGAACAGCCCCCATAGGTACAACGACCTGCCGTGGAACACCACCAAAACGGGCATTAAAACGAACGTCTTCATTACCCAGTTCCAGATTACCCACTGCACGTGGTGCGATATTCAATACAATCTGACCATCACGGGCAAACTCCATCGGTACCATCACATCAGGCAGAGAGACATCCACCACTAAATGGGGCGTCAGTTCGTTATCAATCAGCCAATCGTAAAACGCGCGCAACAAGTAAGGGCGACGCGGAGACATATCAGACATCTCCATAGCCATTACCCCTGCATGCGCAGACGCATTTCGCGCTCAGCTTCCGTGAGGGAAGCCAAGAACGCATCGCGTTCAAACACGCGGGTCATATAGCCTTTCAGCTCTTTAGAACCGGTACCTGTCAACTCGATACCCAATTCAGGTAAGCGCCACAGCAACGGAGCCAGGTAGCAATCTACCAGACTAAATTCTTCACTCATGAAATACGGGGTTTGAGCGAAAATTGGCGCGATAGCCAGCAATTCTTCACGCAGTTGGCGACGCGCTGATTCTGCTTCCTGGCCGCTCTTTTGCTCAATCTTGTACATCAGAGAGTACCAGTTCTTTTCAATGCGCAGCATCATCAGACGGCTTTCACCACGAGCAACAGGGTATACCGGCATCAGTGGAGGGTGCGGGAAACGTTCATCAAGATATTCCATGATGATACGGGACTCATACAGAGTCAGCTCGCGATCAACCAGTGTAGGTACCGTCTGGTATGGATTGAGGTCAATCAGATCCTGCGGCAGGTTATCCATCTCAACCTGCTCAATCTCAACACTGACACCTTTTTCCGCCAGTACGATACGTACTTGATGGCTAAAAATGTCGGTCGGGCCAGAGAACAGCGTCATTACCGAACGTTTGTTGGCAGCGACAGCCATGAAAACCTCCAAGTTTATCTAGAAAACAGTGCGAATAGCCAACGCAGAGGCTGCTATCCTGAGTAGTTTTACCGCCAGTTCACTGTCTCGACCAACATGCCGTTAATAAGCCTTGGTCGAGATAATCATTCAGCCAGGGAGATAAACGGACGTCAACAGCTCGGCGAACAGGCACAAAAGTGAGTGATAGTTTACCAGATTTTGCTTGTTTTGTGGGGATGCTGCCGTCATTTCATGGTGATTTGTCTGACGACTCGCAGTTTATACCGTACGTAGATGGCAATAGACAAGGGTATGCTTGATTTTCAGGCATAAAAAAACCCGGTGAAACACCGGGTTTTTAGCATTAATCTGATGCCATAAAGGCAAAAAATTAACGTTTGGAGAACTGTGGACGACGACGTGCTTTACGCAGACCCACTTTCTTACGCTCAACTTCACGCGCATCACGCGTTACGAAGCCAGCTTTACGCAGTTCACCACGCAGAGACTCGTCATACTCCATCAGTGCACGAGTGATACCGTGACGGATAGCGCCAGCCTGACCAGAAATACCACCACCTTTAACAGTGATGTACAGGTCAAACTTACCAACCATATCTAGCAGTACCAGAGGCTGCATAACGACCATGCGGCCAGTCTCGCGACCGAAGTACTGTTCGATGCTACGTTGGTTAATAACGATGTTACCGCTACCCGGCTTAATAAAGACGCGTGCGGAAGAACTTTTGCGGCGACCAGTGCCGTAGTATTGATTTTCAGCCATTGCCATAATCCCGATTAAATGTCCAGAACTTGCGGTTGCTGTGCCGCATGGGTGTGCTCAGTGCCTGCGTAAACTTTAAGTTTACGGAACATTGCACGACCCAGCGGGCCCTTAGGCAGCATGCCTTTAACCGCGATTTCAATCACACGCTCAGGACGGCGGGCAATCATCTCTTCAAAGGTCGCTTGTTTGATACCACCGATGTGACCGGTATGACGGTAATAAATCTTGTCTGTACGCTTGTTACCAGTTACAGCAACTTTTTCTGCGTTCAGAACGATGATGTAATCACCAGTATCAACGTGCGGGGTGTATTCCGCTTTATGCTTGCCGCGCAGGCGACGAGCCAGTTCAGTAGCGAGGCGACCTAAGGTCTTACCGTTCGCGTCAACAACATACCAGTCGCGTTTTACGGTTTCTGGCTTAGCTGTGAAAGTTTTCATTAAAAGCTTACCCAATTATAAGTTACACGTTGGTGAACACCCAAACGCTCAAATCAACAGTTGAGGCTCACACGACCATCAAGTCCAGCAAACCTACCCCTTCGAATAGCCTATTGCTGGCACTATAAAGTTTTTGGGAAAAAAACTTTATTGTAACGTGGGGTCGCAAGATTATAGAGAAGTCGGCTGCAAAGATCGAACTGTTTTTGGCGTGAAAAGCATAAATTACAGGTGTTCAATCGGGCGATCAATAATCGCCCTAGCGCAGAATAGCATGTTTAACCAGCAATGTGCGAGCAACGACGTCAATATACTGTAACCTGACGTTTTAAGGCAGATGAGGCAGCTTAAGGTACTCCTCGCTCTGCATCTCCTGTAAACGAGATAAACAGCGCTGGTACTCAAATTTTAGCCGTTCTCCTTGATAAATTTCAAACATTGGTACTTCCGCAGAGATAATCAGCTTCACCCGGTGCTCGTAAAACTCATCAACCAGCGCCAGAAAACGCCGCGCAGCATTCTCTTCCTTTGCCGTCATCAAACGCACATTGTGCAGTAGCACACTGTGATACTCGCGGGATAACGCGATGTAATCCAATTGGCTGCGCGCCTCTTCACATAAGGTATAGAAATCTACCGCCAAAACGCCATCTGCTGCACGGATCGCCGTAAGTGGCCGATGATTGATATCCAGAACCGGCGCCAGCTCACCTTCTTTACCCGCCAACTTGATGTACATCTGCTGCATGAGCAATGTATTTTGCGGATTTAGCGGCGTCATGTAGAGATGTGCCTGCGTTAAAGTACGTAGCCGATAATCAATACCGGCGTCCACATTCATCACGTTGCAATATTGATTAATCAAAGTAATCGCTGGTAAGAAACGCGCCCGTTGCAGACCGTTTTTATACAAATTATCCGGCGGGATATTCGAAGTGGCAATCAGCGTGATTCCACGAGCAAACAAGGCTTGGAGTAGCGTTGCCAACAACATGGCATCGGTAATATCCGAGACAAAAAATTCGTCAAAACACAGCACATCCGTTTGCGTTTTAAACCCATCGGCAATGATTTCCAATGGATTTTCATGCCCTTGCAACTCAGTTAGCTCTTGATGTACCCGCAACATAAAACGATGGAAATGCAGTCGGAGCTTGCGTTCGCCGGGTAAACTGTGGAAGAAAAGATCCATTAACCAGGTTTTTCCACGCCCTACGCCTCCCCACATATATAAGCCCTGAACCGGCTGTATAGCCGCCTGACCTACCGGTTTTCCGAGCAATCGGCTCAGCCGGTGGCGTAAGCCAGGAGTGGGTTTTGGTTGAGTGGCACGGTCACAAAGCGCCCGATAGATGATATCAAGTTGCTCAACGGCCTGACGTTGAACTTCATCAGGTTGGTATTCTCCAGCGGCTAAAGCCTGCTGATAACGTGCTGTAGGTGTACTGAGTTGCATGTTTTTCAACAATTCCTGATAAAATATTTATCTGTTTTTCGCTGCGCTTTTATGCTGATTTATCTGGTAATCGACGCATTTACCGACGGTGACTGCATCAGAAAAGACCTGATAACCATAAGCAAAGTTGCATCAGGATTCCACTCTGACAAGGTTAACGGTTATAGTGGGTATTATTAAGTGAAAAAGCCCTACCGAACAATGAAGTCAAAAAAGGAGTCACTATGACCTGGGAGTATGCGCTTATTGGGTTAGTTGTTGGTATCGCCATCGGTGCGATAACCATGCGCTTCGGCAATCGTAAATTGCGTCAGCAGCAAGTGCTGCAAAATGAACTGGAAAAGAGCAAATCTGAGCTGGAAGAATACCGCCAGGAGTTAGTGGGTCATTTCGCTCGTAGTGCAGAGTTACTGGATAATATGGCTCGAGATTATCGTCAGCTTTATCAGCACATGGCGCAAAGCTCGAATAATCTGTTGCCTGACCTGCCAATGCAGGATAACCCGTTCCGCTACCGTTTAACCGAATCCGAAGCGGATAACGATCAGGCACCGGTAAAAATGCCGCCGCGTGATTATTCCGATGGTGCATCAGGTTTATTGCGTCCAGAGCATCAAACCCGAGATTGATTTTATATATCAGTCTCTTATCCGGATAGCGTTCCTACTTACGCTATCCGGTTTTCTTTAATTTACCCTTCTTTTACAGTTCTATACTTCCCACTCCTTGAATCACTGCCATCCGATCCCTATATCATGGAGCATTGCGTGGTCACTGCTGTTTACCATAACAGTAGCTTTTTGAAATAAGTGAATTTTTTA
Organism: Yersinia ruckeri ATCC 29473; assembly: GCF_000754815.1. Classification (GTDB taxonomy): domain Bacteria; phylum Pseudomonadota; class Gammaproteobacteria; order Enterobacterales; family Enterobacteriaceae; genus Yersinia; species Yersinia ruckeri. The sequence continues at coordinate 840,535 of NZ_KN150747.1, read as the reverse complement.
TCTGTTCAACGGTCTTAGCTTTCAATGGGGCCCATGGCGCAATATCATCAATTCATTCACCGTTAGGTATTGAGAGAATTTAATCCAATGAAAAAAAAGTCATTATTTCTTAGTGCTCTAGCTATGAGCGTTGGTCTTGGTCTTGCTGTAGCACCGGCGGTCAATGCCGCACCATTGCCAATGGCCGTTGCCGGGCAATCTCTGCCAAGTCTGGCACCTATGTTGGAAAAAGTGCTGCCTGCCGTTGTTAGCGTTCATGTAACCGGTACTCAGGCTCAGCAACAGCGTTTGCCTGAAGAATTTAAATTCTTCTTTGGCCCGAATGCCCCAATGGGCAAAGAGAACAGCCGTCCATTTGAAGGGTTGGGTTCCGGTGTCATTATCAATGCGGAAAAAGGCTATGTCCTGACCAATAATCACGTCATCAATAATGCTGACAAAATCCGCGTTCAATTAAATGATGGCCGTGAATACGACGCCAAACTGCTCGGCCGAGATGAACAAACCGATATCGCATTGTTGCAGTTGACCGATGCAAAAAACCTGAAAGCCATTCCTATCGCCGATTCCGATAATTTGCGTGTCGGTGATTTTGCCGTGGCGGTAGGTAACCCATTCGGATTAGGACAAACAGCAACGTCCGGCATTATTTCGGCACTAGGCCGTAGTGGGCTGAATCTGGAAGGGCTGGAAAACTTTATTCAGACCGATGCCTCCATCAACCGCGGTAACTCAGGCGGTGCGTTGGTTAACCTGAATGGGGAACTGATTGGCATCAATACCGCGATTTTGGCTCCAGGTGGCGGTAATATTGGTATCGGCTTTGCTATCCCGAGCAATATGGCACAAAACCTGAGCCAGCAATTAATTGAGTTCGGCGAAGTGAAGCGCGGCATCTTGGGTATCAAAGGCAGTGAAATGACCGCTGATATCGCCAAAGCCTTTAATATCGACGCACAACGTGGGGCTTTTGTGAGTGAAGTTATGCCGAAATCTGCGGCAGCGAAAGCGGGTATCAAAGCTGGCGACGTACTGGTTTCCGTTGATGGCAAACCGATTAGCAGTTTCGCGGAGCTGCGTGCCAAGATCGGTACCACCGGGCCGGGTAAAACCATTAAAGTTGGCTTGTTACGTGAGGGTAAACCTCTGGAAGTAGCGGTAACATTGGAGAACAGTAATCCAACCTCCACCAGTGCAGAAACCTTATCTTCATCATTACAGGGAGCATCGCTGAGCAATACCGACATTAAAGGCTCAGGCAAAGGTGTTAAAATCGATAGCGTCGCTAAAGGCTCACCAGCTGCACAAGCTGGCTTGCAAAAAGACGATGTGATTATTGGTATCAATCGCCAACGCATTCAGGATATTACCCAACTGCGTAAGGCACTTGAAGCCAAGCCGCCAGTCATGGCGTTGAATATCATCCGTGGCAATGAAACTATTTATCTACTATTACGCTAATTTGCAGAAAAATCGGACACAGTGCAACGCTGTGTCCGCTTAACTCGTGCTATTCTCCAATCATCTATCTTTCACGTCTTAAACCTCATGTTTATTAAGCTATTGCGATCCATCATTATTGGTCTGGTTGTTGCGGGTATTTTACTGGCCGCATTACCCGTATTGCGTTCATCCAGCAACCTGTTTGCCGGTAAAACGGCAAGCACCGATAGTGAAGCCCCCGTTAGCTATAATCTTGGGGTACGTAGAGCCGCACCTGCCGTAGTCAATGTGTATAACCGCAGCATGGGTGCCACCGCGCAGGATGGCCTTGAGATTCGTACGCTAGGTTCTGGCGTCATCATGAGCGACAAGGGTTATATCCTAACCAATAAACACGTGGTCAATAACGCCGAACAAATTATCGTTGCTCTACAAGATGGTCGGGTGTCGGAGGCGTTATTGGTCGGTTCAGACAATATGACCGATTTAGCAGTACTGAAAATTGATGCAGGAAACCTGCCAGTCATTCCTATCAATGTTCATCGAATTCCTCATATTGGTGATGTCGTGCTGGCGATAGGTAATCCCTATAATTTAGGCCAGACCATCACTCAAGGTATCATCAGTGCCACCGGACGCATCGGTTTGAGCGCCTCAGGCCGACAAAATTTTCTGCAAACTGACGCCTCGATTAATCAGGGAAACTCTGGTGGTGCGCTGGTCAATTCTCTGGGTGAATTAGTGGGCATCAATACACTATCCTTTGACAAAAGCAGCAATGGTGAAACACCTGAAGGTATCGGTTTCGCCATTCCTACCGTATTAGCAACCAAAGTGATGGAAAAGCTGATTCGTGATGGCCGTGTCATTCGTGGTTATATCGGAATTACCGGCGGAGATTACCCACCTTTCCATGCTAGTAACCGCAATAACTCCCAAACGCTGGAACGTATCCACGGGATTAAAGTCAATCAGATTTCACCTAACGGGCCTGCGGCAGCAGCAAATATTCAGGTTGGTGATATCATTCTGAGCGTTAATAACAAGCCAGCAGTTTCGGCGGTGGAAACAATGGATCAGGTGGCTGAGGTTCGTCCTGGAACCACTATTCCGGTATTAATTCTACGTAATGGTGAGCAGATAACCCTGAATGTGACCATTAGCGAGTATCCTGAGAGCTAGGAAACGTCAAATAAATTACAATAAAAAAGCCAGCCGGTTAAAGAACCTGACTGGCTTTTTATTGGAGCGGGCTGGTTAAAATGCGAACGCATCAAAATGCGGTCAGGTTTAACCGAAGTCAGCTATTCCGTCGTAGCAACAGCCTTATTCCTCTTTCACACGCTCAATATTGGCACCCAGAGCACGCAATTTATCTTCAATACGCTCATAACCACGATCAATATGATAAATACGATCCACGATGGTGACACCGTCTGCAATACAACCGGCCAATACCAAGCTGGCGGAAGCACGTAAATCGGTGGCCATAACCTGTGCGCCAGAAAGCTGCTCAACGCCGTAGCAAATAACGGTATTACTTTCGATTTCTGCTCGTGCACCCATCCGAATCAGTTCAGGGATGTGCATAAAGCGGTTTTCAAAGATAGTTTCGGTAATCACGCCCGTACCTTGAGCCACCAAGTTCAGCAAGCTGAATTGTGCCTGCATATCGGTAGGGAAACCAGGATGCGGCGCAGTACGCAAAGTGACAGCTTTAGGACGCTCGCCATGCATGTCCAGGCTGATCCAGTCATCGCCGACTTCAATATCGGCACCCGCTTCACGCAGTTTCGATAATACTGCATCCAACGTATCCGGGCGGGTAGCTCGACATACGACTTTGCCACCAGAAATAGCCGCCGCGACCAAGAAAGTACCGGTTTCGATACGATCTGGCAAAACGCGGTATACGCCGCCCCCTAAACGCTCAACGCCCTCAATAGTGATACTATCGGTGCCGTGACCGGTAATTTTGGCGCCCAGCGTATTCAGGAAGTTCGCTGTATCAACAATTTCCGGTTCACGCGCAGCGTTTTCAATCACCGTAGTGCCTTCTGCCAGCGTTGCTGCACTCATGATGGTGACAGTCGCACCTACGCTAACTTTATCCATCACGATATGTGCGCCTTTCAGGCGACCATTAACCGATGCTTTAACATAGCCTTCTTCCAGCTTGATCTCTGCACCCAGTTGTTCCAGCCCGGTAATGTGCAAATCAACTGGGCGAGCGCCGATAGCGCAGCCGCCTGGCAGAGAAACCTGACCGCGGCCAAAGCGGGCGACTAACGGGCCTAAAGCCCAGATAGAGGCTCGCATGGTTTTAACCAAGTCGTAAGGTGCACAGAATTCATTGACCCCACTGGCATCAATAAAAACCGAACCATTACGTTCAATCTTCGTGCCCAGTTGGCTCAGTAATTTGATGGTGGTATCAATGTCCTTAAGGCGTGGGACATTCTGCAATTCCACCGGTTCTTCGGCCAACAACGCGGCAAACATGATTGGCAGGGCTGCGTTTTTAGCGCCGGAAATAGTGACTTCACCACTTAGGCGAGTCCGCCCCTGCACACGAAATTTCTCCATTTGACTACTCTCTGTTGTCAGATTCGATGTCGCTGTTCGCCGTAGCCAACAGCATTAAAAACCGTTAAGTTTGCGATCTCGCTGCCACTCTTGGGGCGTATAAGTTTTGATCGATAAAGCATGGATGCGATTATCAGCGATGTATTCCATCAATGGCGCATAAACTGTCTGTTGTTTCTTCACACGGCTCATCTCGGTAAATAACTCACCAACGGCAATAACCTGAAAGTGGCTACCATCACCGGTTACCTGTACTTCATCCAGTGCCAATGCTCGCATCAGCACATCTTTAATTTCGGTCGTTTCCATAATATTCGCTCTATTTTCAGAGGATCATAACCAGTCAAACATAGTAGAGGAATACGGCAAGCTCTTAAACTAAAGAAAAGCCCCTGCGTCGTGATTACGTACAGGGGCCAAAATACCGTGATGCGCAACTATCGTAGCAAGGTGAGCTAAGTCACCGCCGTAACTGGAATGATTTCCTGTAAATTATATAACGTAATCAGCGTCGCCAGACGGTCGCTGACACCTGAAATAATCAGGTCACTACCCCTTTGGTGCTGTTCTTCACGTAAATGGACCAACAAGGCCAGGCCGGAAGAGTCTACGCGTTGTAGTTGCGCCACATCCAGACAGGTTTTGTCCGCCAACAGAGTCTCCCGCTGCTGCCATAATGGCATCAGCGTCTCGCGATCAAGATCTCCGATCAACAACAGCGTATGTTGTTGGGATTCCCAACGGAGTTCAGCGGCCATAATCAGTTTTTATCCAGAGTGATTGGCTGTTTGGCGGCAATCAGTAATTGCTGAGTCAAACCATCAACACCTTGTGTCCGCAGGATAGATGCCCATTCATTTTGCTTGGTACTGATCATACTGACACCTTCAGCAATCATATCAAATGCCTGCCAATGACCCGTTTGGCTATTCTTACGCCACTGGAAATCTAAACGCACGGGTGGGCGGCCATTGGGATCAAGAATGGTAACGCGAATGGCGACGATATTGGCATCACCCAGTGGTTGATCTGGAGCAATCTGGTACGTTTGTCCATGATACAGTGCTAATGCCTGACCATAAGCCTGTTCCAGATATTTGCCGAAGGCGTTGAAGTACGCTTCGCGTTGAGCTGGGGTTGCACCTTTGTAATAGCTGCCGAGAACCAAAGCTCCAGCATATTTAATCTGCACAAAAGGCATCAGTTCTTCATGAACAATAGTCCGCAGATAATCAGGATTTTGCTTGATTTTCGGCTGTTCATTTTTCAGGCGCGTAAAAGTTTTTTGTGCCGCATCGTCCATCATGCGGTACGGATTAGTTTGGTCAACAGCATTTGCCAGCGGAGCGACCACCAACAATGCGACCATTAATAAACGTGTAAACATTCAAATGCCCTCTTAATGAATATGCGCTGCGGGTGAGGTAGGTTCACCAGCCGGTGCTGGTGCAGCCGCAGGAGCTCCATCCGTATTGCCACCACTTCTGTACAGGAACTGGCCGATTAAATCTTCTAGAACCAATGCTGATTTCGTGTCCTGAATTGTGCTGCCTTCTTTCAGAATGCTAGTGCCCATCTCCGGATCTTCAAATCCGACGTTCAGCGCCAGATATTGTTCACCCAATAAACCCGATGTGCGGACCGCTAAAGAACTAGTATCAGGAATATTGTTATATTGATCCTGAATATCAATCGCCACTCGCGGAGTGTAATTTTTAGTGTCGAGGGAAATTTCTGCTACTCGTCCTACGACTACACCACCAATTTTAACCGGTGAGCTGGCTTTTAGCCCACCGACATTATCAAAAGTCGCATATATTCGGTAAGTAGGCTGATTGCCAACTGATTTTATATCTGCCACTTTCAGGCATAAGAAAATGATTGCCGCTAAAGCGATCACAATAAACAGACCTACCCAAACTTCGGTTTTCTTCGTTTGCATGACTTAATTCCCAAACATCAGTGCTGTGAGCACAAAATCTAATCCCAATACCGCCAGTGATGAATGCACCACCGTACGGGTGGTTGCTCGGCTAATCCCTTCCGATGTTGGGATCGCATCATAACCATTAAACAACGCAATCCAGGTTACGGTAATTGCAAATACCAAACTCTTGATTAAGCAGTTCAGTAAATCGGTGCGCCACTCAACCGCGCCTTGCATCGCCGACCAGAAGAAACCGCTATCAATTCCTTTCCAGTCAACACCAACAACCGATCCCCCCCAAATACCCACAGCCACAAAAATTGCCGTCAGCAAAGGCATGCTGATTAAACCAGCCCAGAAACGCGGTGCAACCACCCGCCGCAGTGGATCAATAGCCATCATTTCCAGGCTAGAGATCTGTTCGGTTGCTTTCATCAAACCGATTTCGGCGGTTAGGGCCGAGCCAGCTCGCCCCGCGAACAGTAACGCAGTCACCACCGGCCCCAATTCCCTCAACAGAGACAGTGATACCATCATGCCCAGACTGGCTTCTGCACTGTAGGTCGTCAGAATCAGATAGCCTTGTAACCCCAGTACCATGCCGATAAACAGACCGGATACCATAATAATCAGCAGGGATTGTACCCCCACGCTATACAACTGTTTCACCAATAGTGGCCATTGCTGGCGCAGTTGTGGCCGGCCGACAATCGCATTGAATAGCATCAACCCCGCTCGCCCGAACGTGGCACAGACATTAATGCCTTTGCGGCCTACGGACGCTAACGTTTGTACTAACATGAACACTCCATCAGCCTAATAGCTCGGTTTTATAGTCGCCAGCCGGGAAGCGGAATGGTACCGGCCCATCAGCAATACCATCCAGGAACTGACGAACCCGCGGATCGCAATTGCTTTGCAACTGTTCCGGCGTACCCTCTGCAATCACATGTTGATCGGCAACAATATAGGCGTAGTCGGCAATACTCAGCACTTCTGGCACATCATGTGACACCACCACGCAGGTTACGCCCAACGCGTGATTCAGTTCGTCAATCAGTTTGACCAAAACGCCCATGGTAATTGGGTCCTGACCAACGAACGGCTCATCAAACATGATGAGTTCAGGATCTAAAGCGATTGCTCTGGCCAATGCCGCACGGCGCGCCATCCCCCCCGAAAGTTCCGCCGGCATCAGTTTCGCTGCTCCACGTAGTCCAACGGCCTCGAGTTTCATCATGACGGTGCTATGCAGCAGCGTTTCTGGCAGATGACCGTGCTCCCGCAAAGGGAAAGCGACATTCTCAAACACAGTCAGGTCGGTAAACAGCGCACCAGACTGGAATAACATGCTCATTTTCTTGCGCACGTCATAGAGGCGATGTCTTGATAATGACGGAATATTATCGCCATCAAACCAGATTTCACCAACGTCGGGAGAAAGTTGTCCGCCAATCAGACGTAACAATGTCGTTTTCCCGATGCCCGATGGCCCCATAATGGCAGTGATTTTGCCTTTGGGAACAGTCATGTTTATATCTGTAAATATCGGTCGCTCGCCGCGGGTAAAACTCATCCCGCGAATCTCAATCAGATTAGAGGCCGGCTGATTCATGCTCATTCATCCCTTTAAGCCGTTTATTACCTATTTAATCGCCAATGCTACAGTAAATGACACCAATAGGTGTAATGCGTAGCATTCTTACAACTTATTTCCGTTTTTTCGTAGCCAAAGTGGCCATAAGTTTTACTTTTCCAGCGCTCACAGTCAAAATTAGTGCATAAGAGAACGAAAGCGAAAATTCGTGCAAATGCCCTTTCGCCAGCAAACCCGGGATTATACCTAATAAGGACTCTGCATGTTTCTTGCGATAGCATTATTAATCGTTGGTTTGGTTTTATTGGTGTACGGTGCCGACCGTTTGGTTTATGGCGCAGCGGTGTTAGCCCGTTCATTGGGTGTCCCGCCATTAATCATTGGGATGACCATTGTTGGTATCGGCACGTCTCTGCCAGAATTGATTATTTCGGTTACCGCAGCGTTAAATGGTCAAACAGATATGGCCGTGGGTAATGTCATCGGTTCTAATATTACGAATTTATTGCTTATTGTTGGTTGTGCGGCATTAATTCGCCCATTAACAGTACGCTCAGAAATTCTTCAGCGGGAGCTGCCATTAATGCTGGTCGTCACGGTATTATGCGGTTTTATACTCACTGATAATTACCTCAGCCAATGGGATGGTGTCATTCTGCTCACCTCAGCGGCGGCCTTTATTACCCTGATGCTGAAAATCACCCGTTTGGCGCACAAAGAAGGCAACGATATTCTCACCCGCGAGCAGCTCTCGGAACTTCCTCAGGACAGCAGTAATACCGTGGCCTGTTTATGGCTGGTACTGGCTTTTATTATTCTGCCGCTTTCCGCCAAGATTGTGATTGATAATGCTACTGTTATCGCCCGTTTTTTCGGGTTGAGTGAGTTGGTCATCGGCCTGACGGTCATTGCTATCGGCACCAGTTTACCTGAGTTGGCTACATCCATCGCTGGCGCGCTGAAAGGTGAGGATGATATGGCCATTGGCAATATTATCGGCTCCAATATCTTTAATATCGTTATTGTACTGGGTGTTCCGGCCTTATTATCTCCGGGTGCGATTAATTCAGAAGCTCTACAGCGGGACTACTGGGTGATGTTGATTGTCAGTGTCATATTCACCTTACTTTGCCTGGGACGAAAACAACGAATCGGTCATCTGGCTGGCGCTCTGTTATTATGTGGCTTTATCGCATACCTTGCGGTGCTATTTTTTACCCCTTTCAGTGCAGTACTCTAAAATGAGCAGGAATTGAGTATGTCTAATTTTGCTTTGCACCCGGACGTCGATTTTCAACAGGCCGGTAAACAGGTATTAAAGATTGAACGTGAAGGTCTTGCCCAGTTAGATCAATATATTAACGAAGATTTTACCCGTGCTTGCGAGAAAATATTCTACTGCCAAGGCAAAGTTGTGGTGATGGGCATGGGAAAATCCGGCCATATCGGTTGCAAAATAGCCGCAACATTTGCCAGTACCGGTACACCAGCCTTTTTTGTTCATCCCGGTGAAGCCAGCCACGGCGATTTGGGCATGGTTACACCACAGGATATCGTATTGGCTATCTCCAACTCCGGTGAATCCAACGAGATTCTGGCGCTAACTCCTGTTCTGAAGCGACTACAGATTCCGCTGATCTGCATGACTAATAATCCAAATAGTAGTATGGGCAAAGCGGCAGACATTCATTTATGTATCAAAGTACCAGACGAAGCCTGCCCGCTGGGGTTGGCGCCCACCACCAGCACCACAGCAACGTTGGTGATGGGTGATGCGCTGGCCGTGGCACTGTTGCAGGCGCGCGGTTTTACTCAGGAAGATTTTGCACTGTCGCATCCCGGCGGCGCACTGGGACGTAAGCTGTTATTACGCATTAGCGATATTATGCATACCGGTGATGAGATTCCCCACGTGAGTCCCGACGCGTCCCTGCGTGATGCGCTTTTGGAAATCACTCGGAAGAATCTTGGTTTAACCGTTATCTGTAACGATTTGATGAGGATCGAGGGTATCTTTACCGACGGTGATTTACGCCGGGTATTTGATATGGGTATCGATCTGAATAATGCCAAAATTGCAGATGTAATGACCCGTGGCGGTATTCGGGTACGACCGAATATGTTGGCAGTCGATGCGCTTAATCTGATGCAATCGCGCCATATAACAGCATTGTTGGTTGCTGATGGTGACCAGTTGTTAGGCGTGGTTCATATGCATGACATGTTAAGAGCTGGCGTCGTATAAAGGATATGGAATGAGTAACACTGAGTATGTAGCAACCTGCTACGGGCCGGTCACCACTAATGTGATCGAGCGCGCCGCCAAGATTCGCCTGTTGATCTGCGATGTTGATGGCGTGATGTCCGATGGCCTGATTTTTATGGGCAATAATGGCGAAGAGTTGAAAAGTTTTAATGTTCGCGATGGTTATGGTATTCGTTGCCTGATAACGTCAGGAATAGAGGTCGCAATCATTACCGGCAGATCGGCAAAATTGCTGGAAGACCGAGCCAAAACTTTGGGTATTACTCATCTTTATCAGGGGCAGTCCGATAAGCTTTTGGCTTATGGCGAGCTGCTGAGCAGCTTATCCTGTCAACCCGAGGAAGTGGCATATATTGGCGACGACCTCATCGACTGGCCGGTCATGGCTCAAGTCGGTTTGTCCGTCGCGGTGGCAGATGCGCACCCAATATTATTGCCCAAGGCTCATTACGTCACCCGAATCCATGGTGGCCGAGGTGCGGTACGTGAATTGTGCGATCTGATATTGTTAGCCCAGGGTAAGCTTGACGGCGCCAAAGGATTGTCGATATGAGTAAAACAAAATTTTGGATAACGCTGATACTGGCGCTAATTGCCTTATCGTTAATTGGCTGGAATTATTCTGGTTTTAATCATCCAGACCAAAAAGTGCTTGTCGACGATAATGAACCGACCTATCAAAGTCAGCATACGGTCACGGTAGTTTATAATCCAGTGGGTAAACTTAATTACAAACTGGTGGCGGAAGACGTCAAAAACTACACCACCAAAGAAGTCACCTGGTTTACCAAACCGGTCATGACCATGTTCGATGAAAATGCCGTAGCAACCTGGTCAGTCCGCGCCGATCGCGCCAAATTGACTGACGATAGGATGCTGTTTTTATACGGTAATGTTGAGGTCAACAGTTTGACGACCACCTCACAACTACAAAAAATCAAAACTGATAATGCCCAGGTTAATTTAATCACTCAGGATATATCCTCAGACGATGAAGTGACACTTTATGGCATTGGGTTTACATCTAACGGCATGAAAATGCGTGGAAACTTGCGGAACAAAACCGCAGAGCTGATTGAAAAGGTTAATACCTACTATGAAATCCAAAAATAAAATTCTTCATCTTCTGATTGCCAGCTCGCTTTTGGCCGCAAGCGTTCCGGCATTGGCATTAACTGGCGATACCGATCAGCCCATCAATATTACCTCTGACAAGCAGGCGTTGGATATGACCGGTAATACGGCGACCTTCACCGACAATGTGATCGTAAAACAGGGTAGTATCGAAATTAAAGCCGATAGAATGGTGATTTCGCGCCCCGGCGGCGATCAAAGTAAAACCGTGATTGAAGGTTTTGGTAACCCCGTGACTTTCTACCAAATGCAAGACAATGGAAAACCGGTTAAAGGCCATGGTCAGAAACTGCGTTATGAAGTTGCCAAAGAGTTTGTCATTCTGACGGGCGATGCATATCTGGAACAGTTGGACAGTAATATCAAAGGTGACAAAATCACCTATTTGGTGAAAGAGCAGCAAATGGAAGCGTTCAGCGATAAAGGCAAACGCGTCACCACCGTGCTATTACCATCCCAGTTACAAGACAAAGGGCCGAATGCAACCGGCCAAAAGAAGAGTAAGTAATCATTTATGGCAACATTAATCGCAGAAAAGCTGGCTAAGGCATACAAAGGCCGTAAAGTGGTCGACGGCGTTAGCCTGAAAGTGAACTCCGGTGAGATTGTTGGCCTGCTTGGCCCCAACGGGGCGGGTAAAACCACCACTTTTTATATGGTTGTCGGCATTGTTCAACGTGACGCTGGGCGTATCGTGATTGATGACGAAGATATCAGCCTGCTGCCATTACATGAACGCGCTCGCCGCGGTATCGGGTATCTGCCGCAGGAAGCCTCTATCTTCCGCCGTCTGAGCGTGTATAACAATCTTATGGCGGTGCTGGAAATCCGTCACGATCTCTCCACTGAGCAGCGTAAAGAACGTGCTGAAGAGTTGATGGAAGAGTTCCACATCACCCATTTGCGCGACAGCTTGGGTCAATCGTTATCCGGTGGTGAACGTCGACGGGTAGAAATTGCCCGCGCATTGGCAGCCAACCCAAAATTCATCTTGCTGGATGAACCTTTTGCCGGCGTCGATCCTATTTCTGTGATTGATATTAAGAAAATTATCGAGCATTTACGCGACAGCGGTCTGGGTGTACTGATTACCGATCATAACGTGCGGGAAACTCTGGATGTGTGTGAACGCGCTTATATCGTGAGTCAGGGGCATTTAATCGCCCACGGCACACCGCAGGATATCCTGGCTGATGAACAGGTTAAGCGCGTCTATTTAGGCGAAGAATTCCGCCTCTGATATTAGTCTTTTTGGCTCGTTATTCATTAAGGGACGTTGACTTAATACTATGAAGCAAGGTTTGCAACTCAGGTTTAGCCAACAACTGGCAATGACCCCCCAACTCCAACAAGCCATCCGTTTGTTGCAGCTCTCTACGCTTGAACTTCAGCAAGAGATTCAGTTGGCGCTGGAAAGCAACCCACTGCTTGAGCAAACGGATATTCACGAAGAAGTCGATGCCAAAGAGATTGAAGATCGGGACGAACTGGATACCCGAGAAGCTCTTGAACAAAAAGATATGCCCGAAGAGCTGCCATTGGATGCCACTTGGGATGAAATTTACACTGCTGGCACGCCGTCAGGAATGGGCAACGATTATAGCGACGATGAACTGCCGGTTTATCAGGGCGAAACCACGCAAACCCTGCAAGACTATTTGATGTGGCAGGTAGAGTTAACGCCGTTCTCTGAAACCGATAGCGCTATCGCCACCTCAATCGTTGATGCTGTAGATAACACTGGTTATCTCACCGTGCCACTGGAAGATATTCTGGAAAGCATGGGCGATGACAACCTGACGCTTGACGAAGTGGAGGCGGTACTCAAGCGCATCCAGCATTTTGATCCTATTGGCGTTGCGGCGCGTAATCTGCGGGAATGCCTGCTGGTTCAGTTGTCGCAGTATGCGAAAGAAACACCTTATTTGGCTGAAGCCAAGCTGATTGTGAGCGATTATCTGGATCTGTTAGGTCACCATGATTTCCGCACAATGATCCGCTTGAGTCGTTTAAAAGAAGATACACTTAAAGAAGCCATTACACTGATTCAATCATTGGATCCACGCCCAGGCCAATCGATCAATACCGGTGAGTCTGAGTATGTCATTCCTGACGTTCTGGTACGTAAAGAGCATAGTGGCTGGGTAGTAGAACTGAACGCTGATAGCATTCCACGGCTGAAAATCAATCAGCAGTATGCGGCAATGGGCGGCAGTGCGCGCAATGACAGCGATGGTCAGTTTATCCGTAGTCATTTGCAGGAGGCGAAGTGGCTGATCAAGAGCCTGGAAAGCCGCAACGAGACGCTATTGAAAGTTGCCCGTTGCATTGTCGAGCAACAGACCGCGTTCTTTGAAAACGGTGAAGAATATATGAAACCCATGGTGCTGGCTGATATCGCTCAGGCCGTGGATATGCATGAATCGACGATTTCTCGTGTGACGACGCAAAAGTTCTTGCATAGTCCTCGGGGCATTTTCGAGCTAAAGTATTTTTTCTCTAGCCATGTAAATACCGAAAGCGGAGGCGAAGCCTCTTCCACGGCAATCCGGGCATTAGTGAAAAAATTAGTGGCGGCAGAGAATCCTGCTAAACCACTTAGCGACAGTAAGCTGACCACCCTACTTTGCGAACAAGGTATTATGGTGGCACGGCGAACCGTCGCGAAATACCGAGAGTCGTTATCCATCCCGCCGTCTAACCAACGTAAACAGTTGGTTTGACCCGAACAGAGAAGGAAGACACTATGCAACTCAACATTACCGGACATCACGTCGAAATAACCGAACCTTTACGCGAATTTGTCACCACAAAATTCGCCAAGCTTGAGCAATACTTTGATCGAATTAATCAGGTCTATGTCGTTCTAAGTTTGGAGAAAGTACAACAAATTGCCGAAGCGACGGTTCATGTTAATGGAGGAGAGTTGCATGCAACCTCGGAACACCAGGATATGTATGCGGCAATTGATGGTCTGATTGATAAATTAGCCCGCCAACTAAACAAACATAAAGATAAATTAAAGCAACATTAAGAACACAATAACCACCAGACATGTTGTCTAAAGGGAAAGGTTCTTCACTCACTGTAGCCAGTCGCGCTACATTACCTGAACCGGTGACATGGGATTCCCTGCCGCCGGTATCGGGAGTGAAACAGCGCTTAAGTGAAAGATGAGATGACCAACGATTTAGCAATGCAATTAGACTCGGTATTAAATATCGAGTGCACCAAAAGCTCCGTTCAGTGCTCCAGTAAAAAACGGGCATTGGAAATTATTAGTGAGCTTGCTGCCAAGCAGCTTAACTTGCCGCCACAGGTCGTGTTCGATGCTGTGCTAACCCGCGAACGTATGGGCAGTACCGGTATTGGCAATGGTATTGCCATCCCTCACGGCAAGCTGGAAGAGGATACACTGCGCGCCGTTGGCGTTTTCATTCGTCTCGATCAACCTATCGCTTTTGATGCTATTGATAATCAACCGGTTGACCTGTTATTTGCCTTGCTGGTTCCAGCCGATCAATGTAAAACCCACTTACACACTTTATCTTTAGTCGCCAAACGATTAGCTGATAAAACCGTATGCCGGCGCTTACGTGCAGCACAAAGTGATGAGGAACTTTATCAAATCATCACCGAGGTACCAGCAGAAAGCCTATGATATTTATGTAGGTTTAGCTGTGGTTTATTATTTTCCAATGATGGATTCCGGCAAGTATGCCGGAATAAAAGTTTCTAATTGTGGCGTCAGACGCCATTGAGATAGCCAGGGGAGTTGCCACATGGTGCTGATGATTGTCAGCGGCCGTTCCGGTTCCGGGAAGTCTGTTGCCTTACGTGCCCTTGAAGATATGGGTTTTTATTGTGTCGATAATTTGCCCGTCGTCTTGTTGCCACAACTGGCGCAAACACTTGCTGATCTGAACATTTCCGCAGCAGTAAGCATTGATGTCCGTAATATGCCGGAATCACCGGAAGTGTTTGAGCATGCCATGGCACAATTACCGGAAAGTTTCTCTCCACAATTGCTATTTTTGGATGCCGATCGCAACACGCTGATCCGCCGTTACAGCGATACCCGTCGTCTGCATCCGCTCTCCAATAAAAATCTCTCATTGGAAAGTGCCATCGATGAAGAAAGTGCGCTACTGGAACCCCTGCGTTCACGAGCTGACTTAATTATCGATACATCGGAAATGTCAGTACATGAACTGGCTGAAATGCTGCGTACTCGCCTACTTGGGAAACGCGAGCGCGAATTAACGATGGTGTTTGAATCCTTTGGCTTTAAACACGGCTTACCCATTGATGCTGATTATGTCTTCGATGTGCGTTTTCTGCCGAACCCGCACTGGGATCCAAAACTTCGTCCGATGACCGGTTTGGATCGTCCGGTTGCCGCCTTCCTCGATCGTCATACGGAAGTACATAATTTTATCTACCAGACCCGCAGTTATTTGGAACAATGGCTGCCGATGCTGGAAACCAATAACCGTAGCTATCTAACGGTAGCCATTGGTTGTACCGGCGGTAAACACCGTTCGGTATATGTTGCCGAGCAACTTGCCGACTACTTCCGGGCTCGGGGCAAAAATGTTCAGTCCCGTCACCGTACTCTGGAAAAACGTAAATAATGACGGTCAAACAAACAGTCGAGATCAAAAATAAACTGGGTATGCATGCCAGACCAGCGATGAAATTATTCGAGCTGGTTCAGAGTTTTGACGCTGAAGTGATACTACGCAATGACAGTGGTACCGAAGCCGAAGCCAGTAGCGTCATCGCCTTGTTGATGCTTGATTCAGCCAAAGGCCGGCAAATTGAAGTGGAAGCCACTGGGGCGGATGAAATTTCTGCCCTTGCAGCAGTTATTGAGCTGTTTAATTCCGGCTTTGATGAAGATTGATAACAATGATTGCGGCTTGATGTACTAGCCGCAATCATCGTTCCACAACACCCGACATTTCCATTGACCGATACCGCCACTCTGCTTTCACTCCAACGTTGTTCTATCTATCCACTCCCGCCAATAAAAGCCTACAGCACCAAAGGTAATCGTTTGCTAATTTTAAAAATATGCATATTAGCGCTTGCAGAGAACACAGCTGCGCGTATAATTCGCCACAATTTGCCGGGAGAACCCATGAAAAACCGCGAGTGTTTTGTTGGATATCATCAGATTGAAAATCGACAAAATCGTCTGCCTGTTGGCAGCCAACTGCCGTGGTTTCTGCCGTTGCTAAACCGATCTTATCAGGCCCCTCATTGAGGGGCTTTTTTTTGTCTGCGGATCGGTAAACAGATTTCAAATAATACGCGAATTATACATTAACCCGAATGACATATCAGGTTCAGCCCAACGCCACGGGCTAGCACAGAGGAGAGCGAAACATGGCCAATCCGTTGTATCACAAACATATTATCTCAATTAACGATCTGAGCCGCGGGGATCTTGAGCTGGTATTACGCACCGCCGCCAGCCTGAAAAATCATCCGCAGCCTGAGCTATTGAAACATAAAGTGATCGCCAGCTGTTTCTTTGAAGCGTCAACCCGTACCCGCCTCTCCTTTGAAACCGCGATTCATCGCCTGGGTGCTTCTGTGGTGGGTTTTTCTGACAGCAGCAATACCTCGTTAGGTAAGAAAGGGGAAACGCTGGCAGATACTCTATCTGTCATCAGTACCTACGTTGATGCCATCGTCATGCGTCATCCGCAAGAAGGTGCCGCGCGTCTGGCGGCCGAGTTTTCCGGCGGCGTACCCGTGGTCAATGCTGGCGACGGTGCCAACCAGCATCCCACCCAGACCTTGCTGGATTTGTTCACCATCCAGGAAACCCAAGGCCGGTTGGATAACATTAATATCGCGATGGTGGGTGACCTGAAATACGGCCGCACGGTTCACTCATTGACGCAAGCGCTAGCCAAGTTTAACGGTAACCGCTTCTTCTTTATCGCACCAGATGCGTTGGCCATGCCTGCCTATATTCTGAAAATGCTGGAAGAAAAAGGCATCCAGTACAGTCTGCATGCCAGCATTGAGGAAGTGGTGCCGGAGCTGGATATTCTGTATATGACCCGAGTACAGAAAGAGCGTCTCGATCCCTCTGAGTACGCTAACGTAAAAGCTCAGTTTGTGCTGCGCGCAGCGGATCTGAACAACGCCCGTGAACATCTGAAAATCCTTCACCCGCTGCCACGCATCGATGAAATCACAGCTGATGTGGATAAAACGCCATATGCCTACTATTTCCAACAAGCTGGCAACGGGATATTTGCACGTCAGGCATTGCTGGCGCTGGTTTTAAACGCTGAATTGGCTCTTTAAGGGGAAAGCTATGACTCAGGATTACAAACTTCAGGTAGAAGCGATTAAATGTGGCACTGTAATTGACCATATTCCGGCACAAATCGGGTTTAAGCTGTTATCACTGTTCAAACTGACCGCCACAGACCAACGCATCACTATCGGTTTAAATTTGCCATCCAATCAGCTAGGTCGTAAAGATCTCATCAAGATTGAGAATACTTTCCTGACAGAACAGCAGGCTAACCAACTGGCTATGTATGCCCCTCACGCCACAGTAAATCGCATTGATAATTATAACGTGGTGAAAAAACTGACCCTCAGTCTGCCTGACCACATTGACGGTGTGCTCACTTGCCCTAACAGTAACTGTATCAGTCGTAATGAGCCGGTAGACTCCAGCTTTAAAGTGAAAAAGCAGCAGGATGAAGTACTGCTGAAGTGCAAATACTGCGAGAAAGAATTCGACCATCAGGTGGTATTACAAGGTTGATCGCGGCAAAGAGATTAACATTGCAGGATTTTATGCGGCGGGGACTGTGAGGCACCGCACCCATTTTATGTCCCTGGGTTGCTGTAATTCACCTCAGCTCTATAATAGCGAAGATAAATTGATATCCCTTTCCGCTACACATTAACCAGGAGTCTATATGTCACGCATTATCAGCACTGAGCTCGCCCCTGCCGCCATTGGTCCTTATGTTCAAGGCGTTGATCTGGGCAGCATGATCATCACTTCCGGCCAGATCCCAGTAGACCCAAAAACTGGCGCGGTTGCAGATGACGTTTCAGCTCAGGCTCGTCAGTCTCTTGAAAACGTGAAAGCCATTGTTGAAGCCGCAGGCCTGAAAGTTGCTGATATCGTTAAAACTACGGTATTCGTTAAAGACCTCAATGATTTCAGCACAGTCAATGCGACCTATGAAGCTTTCTTTACTGAACATAACGCACCATTCCCGGCCCGTTCTTGCGTTGAAGTGGCGCGTTTGCCAAAAGACGTGAAAATCGAGATCGAAGCTATCGCCGTGCGTCGTTAATCCGACTCAGTATCAGTACCAATAACGGCTGAAAAACCTCGATCCAGCGATCTCTGGTGGGGGAAACAGGTAGAAGAGTCAAGCGCCCGCGCCAATAATGGCGCGGAACGAGCCGACAAGGACGTATTCACGGCGTCTTGACGATCTGCCTGTTTTCACCGCTGCGAGCACTTTGTCATTAACCTCGTATTAACGTCTTATCCGTTCATCCTGCCTGATTTGACAACTCACTGAGAAAAACCCCTGGTTTTATCGATCAATCTTTCATCCAGTAGATTCCTTCGTACGGACGCAACATCAGAGATTCCGGCTGCGATTGACTGTCGTCATAACTGCTCATCAGCAAGGACCAATTGCCTCGTTCCAGATCGCCAGATTGCCACTGCACCGGTTTATCACTCAGGTTTGCTACCACTAACAAACGCTGATTACGCCAACTACGTAGATAACACCATAGGCTCGGATGCTCGGGGCAAAGATCCTGATAATCTCCATAGGTGAAAATATCGTGCTGTTTGCGTAAGCTAATCAGCCGCTGATAAGCGTAAAACACCGAGTTTTTGTCTGCCAAAGCGGCACTGACATTAACTTCAGGATAGTTAGTACAAGGTGAAATCCATGGTGTCCCTACAGTGAAACCGGCATTAGCACTGCTGTCCCATTGCATCGGCGTGCGCCCGTTATCCCTTGATTTACTAGCCAAAATAGCCAATAACTCATCAGGTTGGCACCCTGATGCACTCAATTCAGCAAACATATTCAGGCTTTCTAGATCCCGATATTGTTCGATAGTGGAAAAACTCGGATTGGTCATGCCAATCTCTTCCCCTTGATAGATATATGGGGTGCCTTGCATACCCTGCAATACCATCCCCAGCATTTTAGCCGCGGGTACGCGCAACGAGCCTTCGTCACCAAAACGAGAGACGATGCGTGGTTGATCGTGATTACACCAGAACAAAGCGTTCCACGCCCGGTTATGCATACCTTGTTGCCAGGTACGGAAAATTTCTTTCAGTTCAACCAGATTCGGCTCCGCCAGCGACCATTTCTCACCGTTCAGATAATCCACTTTCAAATGGTGGAAATTGAACGTCATCGACAATTCATTACCGGCTAATGCCGCATAGCGCTGACAATGTTCCAGATGGGTGGAAGACATTTCACCAACAGTCATTAAACCGCGTGGTTGGAATACCTCCCGACTCATCTCTTGCAAGAATTCATGGATTCGTGGGCCATCAGTATAGAAACGACGCCCATCACCCGTGGGATCAGAAGGAAAATCTTGTTGCTTGGACACCAGATTAATCACATCCAGCCGCAGTCCATCGACACCTAAATCTGCCCAAAACTCACAAACTTTTTTCAGTTCATCGCGCACGGGCGGGTGTTCCCAGTTCAGGTCAGCCTGCTCTGGTGCAAATAAATGCAGGTAATACTGGCCACTCTCCGCATGCCATTGCCAAGCGTTACCACCAAACTTGGATCGCCAGTTATTAGGTAATTGCTCTCCTTCACCATCGCGCCAAATATAGAACTGGCGATACGGGCTGGCAGGATCTTTCGCCGCCTGGAACCAAGCATGTTCAGTGGAAGTATGGTTAAACACCATATCCATCACGATGCGAATTCCACGCTGATGGGCTGCATGTATAAAGGCTTTAAAATCATCCATGGTGCCGTAAGCAGGATCGATAGCGCAGTAATCAGCTACGTCGTAACCGTTGTCTACCTGTGGCGAAAGATAAATCGGCGTTAACCAGATGGCATCAACGCCCAATTGACGAATATAGTCCAAGCGCTGCGTGACGCCAGCCAAATCACCGTAACCGTTGCCAGTACTGTCCTGAAAACTTTTTGGGTAAATCTGATAGATGACACCGTTTTGCCACCAGGGAATAGGATTATTCATAGCAGAGACTCTTATTCATTTATTCATTTGAAAAATTGCCCCGCCAAACGTCAACAGGGCATCACGCTAATCAAACCGGCAGTTCTCCACGGCTTTCTTTGCGTTTATAAACCAAAATAGTCAGCCCTAGCGGAATAATAATTGCCACCAACATCGCTAGTGAATAGATTAGCCAGAACTGCGGCTTGATTGATAAAATTCCCGGTAAACCACCGACACCAATGCCGTTGGCCATCACACCACTTAAACCACAAATCAGGCCAGCAACCGCTGAACCCACCATCGCACACAGCATCGGGAAACGATATTTCAGGTTAATTCCGTACATGGCTGGCTCGGTTACGCCAAGGTAGGCAGAGATTGCCGCAGGCACCGAAATTTCACGTTCATTAACTTTGCGGCTGATAATAATGATGCCCAATACCGCCGATGCCTGCGCAATATTGGATAACGCAATCAATGGCCAAACGGGTGTACCGCCCATGCTTTGTACCATCTGCATATCAATGGCCAGCGTCGTTTGATGTACACCGGTAATCACCAACGGCGCATACAGGAAGCCAAACAATGCCGCACCAATGGGTGCGAAACTGCCCGTCATCACTGCTTTGACGCCCCATGCCACACCGTCGCCGATCATGCGACCAAACGGCCCAATTAGCGTGTGCGCCAGGAACACTGCCAGCAATAGAGAAACCACCGGAACAACAACTAAATACAAATAAGCCGGAATGATTTTCTTCAGATTGACTTCAATCCAGCCCAGAGCCAAACCGGCGAGAATTGATGGAATTACCTGCGCCTGATAACCGATCTTTTCAACGGTAAACCAGCCAAAATTCCACACTTCAGGTAATTGTTGTCCTAACAGGTAAGAATTCATCAACTGTGGTGATACCAGCGTAACGCCCAGTACGATACCCAGTACTGGCGACCCCCCCATTTTCTTAACTGTTGACCAACAGATAGCCACTGGCAAGTAGAAGAAAATAGCCTCGCCCAACAGCCATAAGAAGTCATAAATGGTTTTCCAGGCCGGATGCATTTGTGCCAATGTCTGGCCACCGGACATTGGAATGTCACCAATAACATTACGGAAACCAAGAATTAAACCGCCACTGATTAATGCGGGCAATAACGGGAAGAAAATTTCAGCGAAATGGGAAATTCCGCGTTCAAACCAAGTCATATTCTGTCGGGCAGCCAGCTTGGTTTGCTGTTTATCGGCTTCGGCATGACCAATGGTAGCAATCAACGCCTTATAGTAATCATCCACTTCTGGCCCGATAACCACCTGAAACTGACCTGCATTAGTGAAACAACCTTTAACCATCCGCAGATCTTCAATCGCCTTAGGATCGGCGTTAAGCGGATCGTTAAGGACAAAACGTAGCCGGGTAATACAATGACTGACAGTGGCAATATTCTCTCTGCCACCCACCAATACGATCAGCTGGTCGATGTCTTGTTGCTTTACTTTGCTCATTTCAACATACCTTTCATAAGGTGGGAAACCGCGATCATTTGCCGGGACAGACACACCAAGATTTAAATTAGTAGCTCATTAAAGATTAGCTACTGATCTACACTTATGGAATGGGAACGTTCCCATGCTGTGTTGAAGATCACAATTTAACGCCTTTTATTGCTGATATAACCAGCAAAAATACGTTGATTCGATCGATCAAATCAGTTTTCCGGGGATGATGATCTGTTGGATCGCCAAGCCATTATTTAGCTGGCCGAGCAACTGCTGAGCGGCTTGAACACCAGCACTACCATAACCTAATTCAACAGAAAAAGAATTAGGAAACAGGAAGTTAAGCAATGGTGTATTCCCTATCCCACACACTTGAATATGTTGCTTACCCTGCTGCTGCAAGTATTTATTCACGCCCAGTGCAATAGTATCTGAGGCGCAAACCAACGCCGAAGTATCAGGTTTGATCACCTGAGAGGCTTGCTGAAAACCACTTTGGTAACTGAGTTCTCCTAGCGTGACCGTCGGCGTCAACCCATGCCGTTGGCAGTAATTCAGATAGGATTGATAGCGGCGCATACCGGTAGTGGCATCAGAAGATTGGACGCCAATATAGCTAATATGCTGATGACCCGCCTTGCGCAGCTTATCCATTAACAGGCTGACGGCACCATCATCATCATAACAAACAGACGAAAATCCAGGATATTCTCGCGCCAGCACAACCAGTTTTTCCTGCCACGGTATCAACATTTCGGCACTTAACCCGGTGAAACCGAACACAATGACGCCATCGACATTACGCTGCCGCAAGATATTGAGATGCTCAGTAACCCGCTCGGCATCAAACTGGCTTTCCATTAAAATCGGATCATAGCCTTGCTGATAAAACAGCGGCAACATGGTGCGTACCGCCTGATTCTCAGAGGGAGAATCCAGACGGGAAACAATAATACCCACCACTTTATCGCTGTGGCCACGCATTGCCCGGGCAGATTTAGACGGTGTAAAACCGTGCTGACGAATCACCGCCTCAACCCTGTCCCGAGTTTGTGGGCTAACACTGCCTTCATTATTCAGAACCCGCGATACGGTGGATTTCCCCACACCACTCATACGGGCAATATCTTTGATCGTCAAACGGCTTTGCATGGTTTACCTAACGTTTAGGTTGAAAAGTATAAACTAGGACGATTATTAGGTTTTACCTTGATAATAGAAAGGTTATTTCTTCTGCAATCAACAGTGTTAAAGATGAAATACCGCTAGATTTCACACCGCAACAAAGTCGTCATTCGTGAGCTTAGCCTACGACTGGCCGAGGTGAGTAAAGGCGCTGCGGTTTGAAAGATAGATCAAGGCAATAATGCCTATAGACACCGTATTTTCCTACCTTTACGCCATAAAAAATACCGTAAAGGTTTCTATGTGCGGGTGGAAGTCGCGTAGCGCCTACCCTATTTTTTTTCCTTACCGGAGGTTAATACCCAGTGGACCCCGTCCCCCAATCGGCCCCCTTAGGGTGGCACCGGTAAGGTCATGCTCCGTTTTCGCTGCTGCCTTACCGGAAAATAATCTGGTAGGCAGTAACGTGTCATAATTTCGCTCGTTCCTGCTTAGCAATACTTTTGCCATTACCACGGCAGTTTTGTCGTGGATGTAATCAGGTTCAGTACGATGAAAGTAAAAAATCTTGCCCGGCAAATGCTTAATGCATTGAGCCGCAATCTGCCACGCCGCCTGATCCGGCGCGAAACCATGTTGGATGGCCTGCCTAAAAAAGGCATGGCCAAAGAGCTGCCAGCTGAACTGGCACAACAACGTCTGCACTGTGCCAACGAAACATCGCAACAACTTTACGATCGCTTTGGTAGCCATCCCGAGGGGTTAACCGAGACGGAAGTCAACGCTATCCGCCTACGCTGTGGTGAAAATACCATTGAAAATCAGCAAGCTGCACCTTGGTGGCTTCACCTGTGGCACTGTTATCGTAACCCATTCAATTTACTGCTTACGCTGCTGGCACTGATCTCTTATGCAACAGAAGATCTTACCGCCGCATTAGTTATTGGTATGATGGTGCTGATTTCCACGCTGATGCATTTTATTCAGGAAGCCCGTTCCAACAAGGCGGCTGATGCGTTAAAAGCCATGGTCAGCAACACCGCGACCGCCATTCGTAGTGATGATAAAACCGGGAAAAGCGAACTCTGGGAAATTCCGATTTCCCAGCTAGTGCCCGGCGATATTATCAAGCTTTCCGCTGGCGATATGATCCCCGCAGATCTCAGGATCCTACTGGCTAAAGATTTATTTATCAGCCAAGCGGCGCTGACCGGTGAATCTCTACCGGTAGAAAAAACCGCCACCAGTCGTTATCCCGATGAATCTAATCCATTAGAGCGCGATACTCTGTGCTTTATGGGCACCAATGTGATCAGCGGATCAGCATTGGCCATCATTATCGGCACTGGTAATCAAACTTATTTTGGTCAGCTAGCAGAACGGGTTACCCACCAAGATGAGCAGCCTAATGCTTTTCAAAGTGGCATCAGTAAAGTCAGTTGGTTGCTAATCCGCTTTATGTTGGTGATGACACCTATTGTGTTACTGATCAACGGGTTTACCAAAGGCGACTGGTGGGAAGCGGCGCTGTTTGCGCTTTCTGTCGCCGTCGGTTTAACGCCTGAAATGCTGCCAATGATTGTGACCTCAACCTTAGCAAAAGGAGCCGTCAAACTTTCAAAGCAAAAGGTTATCGTCAAACGTCTAGATGCGATTCAGAACTTTGGGGCGATGGATATTCTGTGTACTGATAAAACCGGGACACTGACACAGGATAAAATCGTACTGGAAAGCCATACCGATGTCTTTGGCGCTAACAGCGAAAGAGTTTTGCACTACGCCTGGCTGAATAGCCATTACCAGACTGGCCTGAAAAACCTGCTAGACGTGGCGGTTCTCAGCGCGATGGCAGAATCCGATGCCAGTGCGGCATTAAACTGCTATCGAAAAGTGGATGAAATTCCGTTTGATTTTGAACGCCGCCGAATGTCGGTGGTCGTCGCAACTCAGGATGACTATCACGAACTGATTTGCAAAGGTGCACTGGAAGAAATGCTGAGCATTTGCAGCCATGTCCGTCAGGGCGATGACGTGATTCCACTGACCGAGGTATTACTCAGCCGTATTCGTCGTATTACCGACGACTTAAACCAGCAAGGCCTGCGAGTTGTCGCCGTCGCCAATAAAATCTTACCGGCAATCCATCATCAGGACTACAGCGTAGCCGATGAGTCCGACCTGATTCTGGAAGGGTATATTGCCTTCCTCGATCCGCCAAAAGAAAGTACGGCTCCGGCACTACACGCACTGAAACAGAACGGTATTACCGTAAAAATTCTTACCGGCGATAATGAATTGGTGGCACGGAAAGTCTGCAAAGAGGTAGGTCTTTCCGTCGAGCAGGTGTTGTGCGGCAACGATATTGAACAAATGAGTGATGAAGCATTAACCACCGCCGCTCGCACAACAACCGTCTTTGCCAAACTGACACCGCTACATAAAGAACGTATTGTGCAGACATTACGTAGCGCAGGTCATGTTGTTGGTTTTATGGGCGACGGTATCAACGATGCACCCGCGTTACGCGCGGCTGACATCGGTATCTCCGTAGATTCGGCGGTAGATATTGCCAAAGAAGCAGCAGATATCATCTTGCTGGAAAAAAGCCTGATGGTGCTGGAACAAGGGGTAATTGAAGGACGGCGGACGTTTGCCAACATGCTGAAATACATAAAAATGACAGCAAGTTCTAACTTCGGCAACGTGTTTAGCGTACTGATTGCTAGCGCATTTTTACCTTTCCTACCGATGCTGCCGCTGCATTTGCTGGTACAAAATCTGATGTATGATATTTCACAAATCGCGATCCCATTCGATAACGTGGATGAAGAACAATTAACCCAGCCTCAGCGCTGGAACGCTAAAGATCTTGGGCGCTTCATGGTGTTCTTTGGCCCGATAAGTTCAATTTTTGACGTATTGACCTTCTCGCTAATGTGGTGGGTATTTAAGGCTAACACACCAGAGATGCAGACATTATTCCAGTCAGGCTGGTTTATTGAAGGCCTCCTATCGCAAACATTAATTGTACATATGATTCGCACCAGAAAGATTCCGTTTGTTCAAAGTCGAGCCTCATGGCCACTGTGCCTAATGACGCTAGCCGTGGTAGTCACGGGTATCGGTTTGACCTTTTCACCGTTAGCAGGATTCCTGCAATTGCAGGCGCTACCGCTCAGCTACTTCCCGTGGTTGATCGTGATTCTGACTGGCTACATGGTGACGACGCAACTCGTGAAAGGCTGGTTTGTTCGCCGCTATGGTTGGCAATAATATCTCCAGTCACACGCTATAACGGGAGGGCTTAGGCTCTCCCTAAACAATCAATCGGATGCCTTTAATATTGCAATTTTATATCTCTAAACGTTGGGGAAAGTAGAATAATATACCGTCAGAAGAATATCGGTAAGCCAATAAGTGTGGTTATTCGACAAGGAGTCCATTGAGTATATAATTGCAGATATGGTTTTTAATTAGATTGAAATTTAATTATATGAGATGGTTCTGCATTTTTAGATCTATTATCGACAAATAATAAAAAATTAACCAGTACTTTATTGATCATGGCGATGAGTATATTAATTTATTTATTTGAACACTAAAAATAGGCTGGCAAACACCAGCCAACGGTGAGAATTCATTTATATTAAATATTCAAATAAATTCACAACCATATTAAACCATCTTTTAAATAAGTATTTTATTTACCCATTAGTTTTTATTAAAACAAATATCAAAATCAATACATATTCACCTTGCTTCCGAATCCTGGAACCCATGTGTTTTTCATAATATTTACGCCACTACCATTCCATATTGGCCCCATTGGCACCGTCGGGATCTTAACATCAACTGGCCCATGATTTATCGCGCTATGAATCACTGATTGGCTCGCGCCAAGCCCTGCGCCGAGCAACATTCCAGGGGGACCACCAGGCGCGCCAAAACCCGCACCTAGCACACTATCAATAAGGATATCTTTAATAACTTGTCTATTATCGACACTGCCGTAAACACAGCTCATTTCTTCATTATTTAATTTAATCATATTAGCTCCCTTTGATACGATTATTGTTAATTAAAAGATGAATGATAAAGATGAACAAAGACGTCAACGTCGAGAATATCAATAAATCTGATATTTTATTGATACTAACCAACTCATACATATGTGATATATCGTGTGAAATCATGTATAAAAAAGTAGACATTACAGATATAAATAATATCTGCATGTAGATCATCAACTTATTACTTAGCTTGTATTTTTTAAGGAAAAAATAGGAACCGATTAAACTAAAAACAAAAGGCATGTAGTAATACATTATCCATCCTGTTATTGTCCATGGGTTATATACTAGCCTTTTTCACCTTTATCATTGCTATGATAACAGATTAAAACCAAATATTAATATCAAAAAAAATTATCTTTAATTAGATACGCCGCATTTAGGAATTCAGCCAATGTATTCTCTAGATAAATCTCACCCGCAC
Source organism: Yersinia ruckeri ATCC 29473 (assembly GCF_000754815.1). GTDB lineage: Bacteria > Pseudomonadota > Gammaproteobacteria > Enterobacterales > Enterobacteriaceae > Yersinia > Yersinia ruckeri. The sequence continues at coordinate 813,225 of NZ_KN150747.1, read as the reverse complement.
CAACAAGTACATTTTTAATTATAAACATATAAAGCAAAGTATTATTGTGAAAGTAAAAATAAACTAGTTAAAATTGGGACTTTAATCATCTTTTTGCAAATACAGTCCCTTCATTGATATTGAATATCTACAGGCCTTAAAATTGAAGTTCAAGTGAGTCATTTAAAATCGTCGATGGTCCGTTACCGCCACGCCAAAAATGCTCCGTGATCCAGATCTCTTTCTTTTCTCTTCGGAAACGCCTAGTATCAGACTAATAATCTGATATTTTCTAACACCCCCTCTCCTCTGGTGCGGGGGTGTTGTTTTTATGTTTTCTGTACTTGAATTGGAGAGTGGTATGACCAAGCCAAGCATCACGATTAACGAGCTGGACGCCGAACGTTTGGATGCGTTGTTGGCACAACCTGCTTTTGCTGATAGTCCTATTGCCAATGCGCTAAATGAAGAACTTGATCGTGCCGACATTTTACCACCATCAGAGATTCCTGCTGATGTGGTAACCATGAACAGCCGGGTGCGTTTTCGTGATTTGAACAGCGAGGAAGAGCATATTCGTACGCTGGTTTACCCTGCGTCGCTGAAAGATAGTAGTGAGCAAATATCAGTGATGGCACCACTGGGGGCGGCGCTGCTTGGGCTGCACGTCAATGATGAAATCAACTGGACGCTGCCGGGCGGAGACGAGGCTCGTATTACCGTATTGGAATTACTCTATCAGCCAGAAGCTGCTGGTGAATTTCACCGCTAATGTTAGCGTTGAAAACCATTATCGCTAGCCGTACCATGCGATAAATCAGTAAAGGGTGGCAGCTCGACGAGCTGTTCCCCTTTTATTCGCTTGGAGGACAACCGATTAGCGGTATTTCTTATGGTAAACATCGCGGGTAACTTTGAATTCCTGCGCGACTTTCCGCGCTTCCTCCAATTTGCCCTGATTAGCTAATGCCAGAGATTGATCGATCTGATCAATTAGTATGGTTAATCCGTGGCGAAAATCTTTCACCTCCGCACTATCTGGTCCTTTGCTGCTCAATTTGCTCGGTATGCCTTTTTGTGCATCCAGAGCGGCGACGCGCATCCCTTGTAAACCTTCTTTAAAGCGGTCAATTGAATCGGTTTTCAGGACAGCACCATAGTTTGTCGCAATGGTATCCATGTCTTCCGCAATGTCTGCGGCCATGACGAAAGTACTGGCGCTCAATAGCATAGCGGCAACCAATACCTTAATTTTCTGACTCATGCTCACATTCCTTATAATTATTGTTAGTACTATGTATCCCTCTAAACATAGGTGTAAGAGAGTAGAACTGGCAATGTTATTTTTGTAAAACACTGAAAATTTGAGCATAAAAATGGCTAGGGACAATTGCCACTAGCCATTTAAATCATTTGTGAAACCTAAAACCATTAACCGTGGTTAGCTATGCAAAAATAGATAATCGGTTATTCTCCGGCAATTTTCATTTCTGGCAATAATACTGAGCCACACTGAATATTACTGCGCGTTTCAATATCGCTGCCCACACTCACCATATGGCGCAACATGTCTTTTAAATTACCTGCGATAGTAATTTCACTTACCGGGAACTGAATTTCGCCATTCTCAACCCAGAAACCGGCGGCACCACGAGAATAATCTCCCGTGACGGTGCTAACACCTTGCCCCATCAATTCAGTCACCACCAGACCTTTACCCATTTGCTTGAGCATACCGTCAAAATCCAGGCCTTGACCCGCGATGCGCCAGTTATGGATACCACCAGCATGGCCGGTACTTTGCAGCCCCAATTTACGCGCAGAATAGCTGGTCAACAGATAGGTTTGTAATACGCCATCTTTCACAATATCACGCTGCGAAGTGCGAACCCCTTCGCTATCGAATGGCGTAGACGCCAGTCCGCGTAATAGGTGTGGGTGCTCTTCAATGGTCAACCATTCCGGCAGGATTTGCTTACCTAAATGATCGAGCAAAAAAGTAGATTTACGGTAAATATTGCCGCCGCTGATCGCGGAAACCAAATGACCAAACAAACCGGTAGCCACTTCAGCAGCGAATAATACTGGGGCTTTCATCGTTGGCAGCTTGCGCGGCGATAAACGGGATAAGGTACGACGAGCACACTCTTCACCCACCCATTCCGGGCTGGCTAAATCTTCCATCCGCCGACTGATGCTGTATGCATAATCTCGCTCCATATCGCCATCGTGCTCTGCGATAACGCTACTGGAGATCGAATGGCGGCTGGAACAATAGCTTTGCAACATACCCTGGCTATTGCCGAATACTTTAATACCGTAATGACTATTAAAGCTGCCGCCTTCAGTATTGGTGATGCGTTTATCCGCCTGAAGTGCGCTCTGTTCTGCCCGGGCAGCCAGTTGAATACCGTGTTCGGCATCCAGTTCTGCTGGATGGAACAGGTCCAAGTCCGGTGCATCGAAAGCCAGCAAGGATTGTTCTGCCGGGCCAGCGTAAGGGTCCGGAGAGGTGTAACGGGCGATATCCAACGCCGCCTGCACGGTACGAGCCACCGCGTCGGGATTTAAATCCGTGGTGGAGGCACTGCCTTTACGCTGTTGATGATAAACGGTAATTCCCAGCGCACCATCGCTGTTGAATTCCACGTTCTCTACCTCGCCAAAGCGGGTGCTGACGCTGATACCGGTGGTTTTGGTAACGGCGACTTCGGCCGCATCCGAACCAGCGCGTGCCAGTTCCAAAGCTTGTGCAACAGCCTGTTCCAGCGTTTTACGCTGTTCTGCAACTTGAGTGACTACTTTCATCGATCTGCCATAATTAATGAGATAATCGTTCAGAAAAGTGCCGTGACGGCGTAGTAATACGACGGTTTACACGGATAAAATGTAGAGTGCCATGGCTTTGAGTCTAACAGGATCTGCGTACAATTTCGCAGAAAGCCAACAACCTGATAGGATTAGCCTCTTTTTAAGGAATAACACCATGAACAAACAGCCCGAAGATTGGCTAGACGAAGTCCCAGAAGAAAAAAACGAAGATGATGAAGAGATTATCTGGGTCAGTAAAAGTGAAATTAAACGTGATGCCGAAGCACTGAAAGATTTAGGTACCGAGCTGGTTGAACTGGGGAAAAATGCCCTGGATAAAATCCCGCTGGATGAAGATCTGTTGGCCGCCATTGAGCTGGCGCAGAAGATCAAGAAAGAAGGCCGTCGCCGCCAGATTCAGTTGATTGGTAAAATGCTGCGTGCCCGTGACATCGAGCCGATCCAAACCGCGCTGGATAAGCTGAAAAATCGCCATAATCAGCAGATTTCGCTGTTCCATAAGCTGGAAGTATTGCGCGATCGTCTGGTTGCCGAAGGTGATAACGTCGTACCTACCGTACTGGAACTGTATCCCGATGCTGATCGTCAGCAACTGCGCAGCCTGGTTCGTAATGCCCAGAAAGAAAAGGCTGCCAATAAGCCACCGAAAGCATTCCGTCAAATCTTCCAGTACCTGCGTGATCTTGCCGAGAAGCAGTCATGATCGGACGGGGCCGGGAGCTTGTTACAGGCCCCGGTACCCGACTAGCCGATGTTAAAGCGTAAACTGCCGGACAGCTCTTCCTCCGCTTCTTCAAATAGCAGAATAATCGCACCAAAGCGCCGTTTCCGGCGGTGATTGAGATGAATAAACTCAATTTCCACCGGTAAACCGATGCCGCCAGTGACCGTATCCCATAGCGCATCCAGATTGGCGCCGAATTCTTCACTCAGGGCAAATTTCTGCGAAAATACATGATAAAACGCGGGAAGATCCGGTATATGGTCAAAATCAAAGGTCACTTTCACCATTTTTCACTCCATTCGAACGAAATGCTTATAGTGATCCCGAGTCAGGTAGATCAGGCCATCATTGGAATAGAGCAGTCGATCTGTGCCGCGGTGGCCACATTGATAATTGACATCTGCCTCACGCCAAATCCGCTTATCCGCTTTAGGTAATATCCCTTCCCGGTTTGAGAAACGATCGCCACCAATGGCTTTCCCCGGTAATACCTGACACAAATTACCGTCTTTTGGGTTCCAGCCTTGCTCACGAGCCTGCTTTTTTGTGATGTAGAAATCCGGTAGCTCATTATTCTGTTTAATGTATTTTGAAACTTTATCATGTTGCGTCAGTTGATCAATAGAACTAGCCTGATTATGGCTATCCGCATCACTTTGGCCAGTATGCTGGTTTGTTTTAGTCGCTACTCGCTCGTTGTTCGGCGTGCTTCCCCGCTCATTCCCTTGAATGGCCGCAACAATGAATACCAGCGCTACCGCCAGAATACCCAGCAAACGTTTATTCATGGTTTTCTCACCCATTGATTAGGTTAAAGCGTCGGCTGACGCTCATTAGCGCCAACCTATTGTGCGGCTTACAGATTACCTAAATGCAGGGTTTTGACTTGCATAAACTCCTCTAACCCCAGCACGGAGCCTTCTCGTCCCAACCCCGACTCTTTTACACCACCAAAAGGTGCCAACTCGGTAGAAACCGAGCTTTCGTTAACACCAATCATGCCGCTTTCCAATGCTTCCGAGACGCGAAATACCCGTTTCAGATTTTGGGTGTAGAAGTAAGCCGCCAGGCCGAATGGCGTATTATTGGCGCGCTCAATCACTTCCTCTTCACTGGTAAAACGAAAACAGGCAGCTAATGGCCCGAAGGTTTCTTCATCAGCCACTTTCATCTCTTCAGTCGCATCAGCAATCACCGTTGGCTGGAAGAAGTTCCCACCCAGTGCATGACGTTCACCACCGGCCAACAAACGTCCGCCTTTCGCCAGCGCATCTTTAACTTGCTCCTCTACCTTCTTCACACCGGCAGAATTGATCAGTGGCCCAAGATTGACGCCATCATCCATGCCGTTACCCACTTTCAGTTTTTTGACTTCCGTCGCCAAACGGGTGACAAATTCTTCGTAAATGCCATCCTGAATATAAAAACGGTTAACACATACGCAAACCTGCCCCGCATTGCGGAATTTACACGCCATGGCACCTTGAATCGCCGTATCCAGATCGGCATCATCAAAGACGATATAAGGCGCATTCCCGCCTAACTCCATTGAGATTTTTTTCACCGTTTCAGCGGCGTTACGCATCAATGTCTTGCCCACCTCGGTGGAGCCGGTGAAGGAAATTTTGCGCACCTCAGGGCTGACCATAATGGCATCACTGATCGCCTGAGTATCACCGGCTACACCGTTTAACACCCCGGCCGGAACCCCAGCTTTTTCAGCCAGAGCCAGTAAGGCAAACGCTGAAAGCGGTGTGTTATTGGCGGGTTTAATCAAGCCGGTACAGCCTGCTGCCAGCGCGGGGCCAAGTTTACGGGTCAACATCGCCAGCGGGAAATTCCACGGTGTAATCGCCGCCACTACGCCCACGGGTTCGCGGGTGGCAAATATCCGCGAGCCTGCTTTAGTCGGTGGAATAATCTCGCCGTTGGCTCGTTTGGCCTGTTCGCTAAACCATTGAATGAAGCTGGCAGCATATTCCACCTCGCCTAGAGCTTCTTTCAATGGCTTACCTTGTTCCGCAACCATCAATGCCGCCAGATAATCACGATTCTCTACCATCAGTTGATACCAACGTTGCAAGATTTCAGCACGCTGTTTAGCGGGTGTTTTTCGCCAAGCTGGAAAAGCGTCATGAGCCGCTTTAATCGCCGCTTCCGTTTCACGTTTACCCGCTTTTGCCACCTGAGCAACCATTTCACCGGTAGCCGGGTTAACTACATCAAATGTTTCCGCCGCCTGATACCATTTTCCTCCGACAAAATAGCCAGTTTTAAACAGTTCGTGTTGCTGTAGCGGGTGATCCAGATAGGTTTGTGACGACATTTTCAGGCCTCCTGTATCGGCATCTGCTCCCCAAACGCGAGGGAAGATTAACGCCTATGCCATTTTAATGGGCAGAATAAGTTTTAGGTTGAGTATAGCCCTTGATAGCACTAGGAAAACAGGCGCACTCCCCTTATTAGGTTAGTGAATAAGCGCATGCTGATATTTATGCAACACATCAGCCAGATGTTGGACGGGTTGGGTCACATTGGCAGGAGCTTGATAATCAATCAATTTCTGTTGATATTCATTGAGCTGTTGTAGTAGGAGGAAAAAGTAGCCACGCCGTTTTTGCTCATTTTTCGCAGTAATCACTCGATCCGCCGTATAACGAATCTGTTTATGAAAAGCGCTCAATTCGTCATTAACCGGAATATTGGCACTATTTAAGCGCTGGTGAGCAATGATTAATAATAAAGCCAGACGGTATTTGGCGAGATCGCCGGGGAACATCATTAACAGTTGATTGAGTTGTTGATATAACGCGGGCAAATGATTATCACTGAGCTGGGCTTTATTGGGGGTCAGAGCAGCAACAGCACGGTAAACAAAGCGATTTAATAATGTCCGCCCCGTTCGCGCCTTAGCGTTATCCCGAATCAGTAGCAAGACGATCAAGGAAACGAAACAACCAACGATCTGGCCAAGAGCACTATCCAGGAACTGGCTAACATTAAATTCCATTGGATTACTCAATACCAGAATATTGATGGTTCCGGCTAGCGTACCCAACGAGCCAAGCCGCCGTTTTTGCACTTCCACTCCGATAATAAAGGCCAGTAAACCCAAACTGATACAAAGCAGCAGTAGACTCTGCTGTGTCGATGGCAGGATAAACATAAAATACAGCGCGCCAATCGGTAACGCCATTAACATGCCAATCAGGAAATCTATTGCCACCATGCGTGGATTTGGCGTACGCATAGCCAGCGATGTCACCACCGCAATCATCACCATACAGCTCGCACCAGATGTCCAGCCAGTCCACAGCCAGAACAAACCGCCGATAGCCGTAGCAATACCGGTACGCAGGCCATTGATCATCGCATGGTGCCCTTCAGCAGAAGTGTTTTTTACCTCTGGTTGCGTGATTAGCAGCGGTTCTTCAACACTATTGATGCTGCCATTGGTATGGATGCCTTTCAGCAATAATAAATAGTGGGTTGCAGCACCCACCCAACTGCTGATGGTCAGCGGTATGGCACTACTGTGGCTACCACCGAGGTGTTGGCGCAAAATTTTCATCTGTCGGTGAATATCGCCGCAGCGATTGCCCGGTACACTGAGCAACGTCTTTAGCTCATCCGTTAGCAAATCAGGCTGGTTAATCTGAAGCAGATAGGTTTCGCAAGCTTGAGTAATCATGGCTAACGATTGGACGTGTAATGCCTGCAAGCGGCGATCGCAACGCTGCCAGTGAGACGATTCCATCATCAGATAGCTGCGCATCCCTTTCAGAGCCGTGGTGTTTTTCACCAAATCATTCCAGGCACGATCGATTTCTTCTTTTTCTGCCGAACAAACACATAATTGAAGCAGGTGATATTGATCCACCAGCAGTTTATCTACCAGACGATCGATGTCCTGTTTAATCGATCGAGGTGAAAAAAACAGATCCGCCATCACCGCGCAGACGATCCCCAGTACGATCTCACTACAGCGTTCGACTGCAAACTGCGGCGTCAACAATGGGGCTTTACCGATAGTGACAATGATAATCAAGGCGGTGTAGCCCGCCAGACCGAATGCGTAAGAGTTTTCGACTTTAACCAGAGAAGAAATCCAGGTGCAAACACCAGCCCAAATACAACACAACATCAGCGTTAATACCGGCGCTCTTATGGTCAGCACAATGATAATCAGGCCACCAATACAACCGATAAATGTCCCGATAATCCGTAACCAGCCCCGACGGCGAATCGCTCCAGAAAAAGGCTCACCACCAGCGGCAAAAGCTGGACCCGCGGCCACAATGGCTGCTGTCATCACTGACCAACGCGGCGTTTCCAACTGAAAATGGAAACCGAGGAACAGTGCCGCAATAATGGCAAAACTCAGCTTGAACGCAAAACGGTAGCGGATAAATCTCTGGCTAGTGAACATCATTTCCCTTAACCAAACTCACGCAGGCGATGCATGAGTTGGATCAGTGCAGAAGCATGGCTAGGTTGGCGATCCTTCGGCCCAGTAATCACCACAGTCGCGGTTGTACCCGCCGGATAGGGATGCTGTTGTTCTTCTGCATCCAAACGCACTTTTACCGGTACTCGCTGTGCTAGACGCACCCATTCCAGATTATTGTCGATGGTGGCTAACCCTTTGCTATCAGCGCGGCTACTGTTGTTGGTCACACCTGCGGATATGCTGTCCACAGTCCCATGCAAAATGCGGTTGCTACCGAGCGGTGTGATCTCGACGCGATCGCCTTGACCTACGCCTTCAAGTTTGGTTTCTTCCAGATAGGCGAGGATATAGAAAGTGTTTTTCTTCACCAATGCCACAACCGTTGAGCCACGATTAATAAACTCACCGGTATGAATATTCAGGTTGGTCACCCAACCTTGCGCAGGGGCACGAACCGTGGTTCTTTGTAGATCCAGCTTCGCCAACTCGCGGGCAGCAATCGCTTTTGCCAATTGGTGCCTGACGGTTTGTAGCACATTGGTAGACTGCTCAATTTCTTCCTGAGATAACGCCTGTACGCCCAAGCGCAACCGTCGACCCGATTCCCGCTGTTTCTCCGTTGTCAGCGTTTGGTAATACGCCACATCAGCTTCCGCACCCGCCAGCGCCTGTTCATAGCGCGGTCGGTCAATCACAAACAGCACCTGACCTTTTTGTACCAATTGGTTATCAACCACCGGCACTTCGGTGATCAAGCCACTGACATCCGGTGCAATAGCCACTACGTCAGCGGTAAATTTGGCGTCACGGGTCCACGGTGATTCGGTATAAAATACCCAGACTTTAAAAATGGCTATAATAGCCAGCAGTACCACCATCAGAGTGATACCGATTCGAATTATTTTTGTCAGAAATGTACTCACGGTAACCTTAGGAAAATAAACGGGAAGTTAAATAAAATAGGCAACAGTACAACGCCGTATTAAATAACGCCGGATGCCAAACAAATTCATAAATGCCCGTCGGTTGCAGCAGACGACGCACAATAAAAAATAAAACCAAAGAAATCAGCAGTTCAAGAAAAACCGGCGGAAAAGACAGGCCAAAAATTACCATCACCGGAAGCAAACTCATTCTATTTTCCTTATCGTTTTAGGGGATCGGTTGGTTGACCCTCCCGCTGGATTCTTGCCCTCTGGTGAAAAGTCTCACCCACGAGATCGCGACATCAACCTGAAACCTCATCAGGTGCCTGAAGGGCTAAGCTTGTCTGTAGATGGTGTGAGAGTGACTGAGGCGGAGCAGATGAACACCAAAGGTTTATGGATCCCGACGCTTATATTAGCCTGCTTATTATCAACTGATCTACAATCCGTGATCTAAATCACTTTTAAGCCAAAGTTAACAATTCATCCAGAGTGAACAATGGAACGATTAAAACGAATGTCAGTATTTGCCAAAGTGGTCGCGTGCGGATCTTTTACCGCAGCTGCACGGCAGCTCGGTATTAGCGTTTCCTCAATCAGCCAGACGGTATCCAAACTGGAGAATGAGTTACAGGTCAAGCTATTGAACCGCAGCACGCGTAGCATTGGTCTGACCGAGGCTGGCCGGATTTATTATCAGGGTTGTCGTCGTATGTTGCAGGAGGTACAGGAGGTTCATGAACAACTCTATGCCTTTAATAATACGCCAACTGGCACATTACGCATTGGCTGCTCCTCCACCATGGCGCAAAACGTATTAGCGACCATGACTGCCGAGATGCTGAAAGCCTATCCGGGGTTATCGGTCAATCTGGTCACCGGTATTCCCGCACCGGATCTGATCGCCGATGGCCTGGATGTGGTTATTCGCGTTGGTACCCTGCAAGATTCCGGGCTGTTCTGTCGTCGACTCGGCTCAATGCCGATGGTGGTCTGTGCAGCAAAAAGCTATCTGGCGCAACACGGCACACCGGAGAAACCCTCAGATATGGTCAATTTTTCTTGGTTGGAGTACAGCCTGCGAGCCGATAGCAGCTTCGAATTAACCGCGCCTGAAGGTATTTCAACCCAAATTTCGCCGCGGGGCCGCTTTGTCACCAATGATGCACAAACCATGATCCACTGGCTTAAAGCCGGTGCTGGCATTGCTTACGCACCGTTAATGTGGGTGATTAATGAAATTAAGTGTGGCGATATAGAGGTGTTGTTTAGTCACTATCATTCAGAGCCTCGGCCAGTTTATGCCCTGTATACAGAAAAGGATAAAATGCCGTTGAAAGTGCAGGTGTGCATTGATTATTTGACGGAATACTTCAAAAGGATGGCCGAAATATATCAGGGTTACCGCTAATGACAATGGCCTTCCCACCGATGGGGAAGGCCAGTAACGGTTAAGCCGTGCCACCCACCGTCAGATTATCCAATTTCAAAGTAGGTTGACCCACCCCCACAGGCAGGCTTTGCCCTTCTTTGCCGCAGACGCCGACACCTTTATCCAGTGCCAGGTCGTTGCCTACCATTGAGATTTGCTGCATCGCTTCAATACCCGAACCAATCAGAGTGGCTCCTTTCACCGCATTGGTAATGCGACCGTTCTCGATCAGATAAGCTTCTGAAGTAGAAAATACGAATTTACCGGAGGTGATATCCACCTGACCACCGCCAAAGTTTGGTGCATATAGGCCGTATTCCACGCTGGCGATAATGTCTTCCGGCGTCGATTTCCCCGCCAGCATATAAGTGTTGGTCATCCGTGGCATCGGCAGATGTGCATAAGACTCACGGCGACCATTACCCGTTGGCGCAACCCCCATTAGACGAGCATTGAGCTTATCTTGCATATAGCCTTTCAGAATACCATTTTCGATCAATACGTTGTATTGCCCCGGCACGCCTTCGTCATCAATAGCCAGTGAACCTCTACGCCCCTGAATCGTACCGTCATCCACCACAGTACACAGCTCAGAAGCCACCAACTGACCCATTTGACCACTGAATACCGAGCTACCACGACGGTTAAAATCGCCTTCCAGACCGTGGCCTACCGCTTCGTGCAACAATACGCCCGGCCAACCGGCACCGAGAACCACAGGCATGGCACCTGCTGGTGCGGCAACGGCAAACAGATTCACCAACGCCATACGCACAGCTTCTTTGGCATACGCATCGGCACGCACATCACCACCAACCTGCTCAAGGAAATAGTCATAGCCAAAACGGCCACCGCCGCCGCTGGCACCACGCTCACGCTTGCCATTGTCCTCCACTAATACACTAACCGATAGTCGTACCAACGGACGCACGTCCGCAGCTAATGTACCGTCGGTTGCCGCGACCAAGATCAGTTCGTAAACACCCGTTAGGCTGGCGCTAACTTCCTGTACCCGCGCATCTGCCGCTCTGGCCACTTTATCGACCCGATGCAACAGCGCAATTTTTTCTTCTCGCGGCAAGCTTTGTAATGGGTCGAGCAACGGATACAGCGAGCGATGGGATACTTCACCCAGCGTATGGACTCTGCCATTGCCAGTCTCGCGCACAATGCTGCGAGCGGCCTGCGCACTCTGCTGCAAAGCATTCAGAGTGATTTGATCTGCATAGGCAAAGCCGGTTTTTTCACCGCTAACCGCCCGGACACCGACACCTTGATCGATATTGTAAGAACCATCTTTAATGATGCTGTCTTCCAATACCCATGCCTCGTGATAGCTGGACTGAAAATACAGATCCGCATAATCAAGACGGCGTTCAGCCAACTGACCCAGTACCGAGAAAAGGTCCTGTTGGGTCAATTTGTTAGCAGCGAGTAACTGCTCACTGACAAACGTGAGGCTCATATTTTTTTCACTCTTTATTGGATGAAACTTCATTGAATGGCGGCACCAGACTTGGCTGGAAGCGATTATGCTGCATCACCGGCATCTGCTTACGTATTTTTTGCAGGCCATTGATATCGACCCTCACTTTCAGAGCCGATACGTTATCTGGATTCTCGCCCAAGATTTTGCCCCAGGCATCAACGGCCATTGAATGGCCCCAGGTACGACGAGTCAGACCGTGGCTACCGACTTGTGCCGGGGCCAGTATCATACACTGGTTCTCAATGGCTCGCGCCCGCAGCAACACTTCCCAGTGGGCTTCACCGGTGACTCGGGTAAATGCTGCCGGAACAGAAATAATTTCAGCGCCTTGAGCGCGTAACGCCTGGAATAAACCAGGGAAGCGCAAGTCGTAACAGAGAGTCATGCCCAACCGCCCAACCGGTGTATCCACTACGGTCAGATGCTCTCCCGGTTGGTAGGTATCAGATTCGCGGTAATGGCCGTGGCTATCGTTTATATCCACGTCAAACATATGGATTTTATCGTAGCGAGCCTGTAATTCGCCTTTATCATCAAACAACAGGCTGCTGGTGGTGATTCGATCGGGTGATTCACGGCTGATCATCGGCATCGAGCCGACCAACAACCAGATGCCGTAACGACGCGCCATGTCACGGATGGACTGCTGTAACGGGCCATCGTTGTGACGTTCGGCCTGTTTACGATAGGCATCCGGATTGGAAAATAACAACGCATTTTCTGGTGTCATCACCAATTTAATGCCTGAATTCAACTGCTTAATCTGTTGCTCTATTTGAGCCAGGTTAGACCGGGTTTGCTCACCGCTACAAAGCTGTAAAAGTGCAACATTGGCATTTTTCATGGTGCCTTATTCTCCTTTAGCTGGCGTAACACCTCATGGATTTCCGGCTGATCCAGACTACCGGTTATCTGATAGCGAATCAGCGATATTTTACTCCACAACGGCCCAAGCACTTTGGTTGCCGCAAAGACCGCCGCCCCGATAACCGGGTTAATGACAAATGCGGCTGCCACCCCGACGGTGGCAGAGATATCTGGCGTAATCACCGCTTCCATATCAATCTGACGCTTCACCAAATCGATATGGCCATTCATGGCAATATCTGCTGCCAGACCATCAATCAATAAATCATCAGTATGAATCACACCCGATATGACTTTCGCCGTACCGCGAATAGAATCAAAGGCAAAATCACGACTAAAGGTATCGCTGAAATCCAATTGTAGCTTGCGTAGCAGCGCATCAAAGCTGACCAACCGCAATAGTTGCCCAGCACGCCCACCGCCCAGATTGACCATCGCGCCTTGACTAAATTTAGCCCCCAACGTGCCAGTCAACGTTTGAATCTGCGGTTGCCACGGCACGCCTTGCCATGTCAGTGCGGCGTTAGCGTCAAAAGAGGCATCTTTCAGCGGAGTAATAATGCCAAAGAATGACAAAGTGCGATCAATCTTGCTGCCGGATACTTTTGCCGTCAGCGACGTTGTATTGTCATCACCGTTTTTCCGCCATGTACCGTTAACCGCCATGCGCGCCCCGCTAACTTCAATCAAGCCATTGGTCAGGCTCAGAATATCGCCACTGTGGGCAATATCCGCCGTGACCTTGCCGATATTTTGTCCCAATACCCAACAATCCTGGCAGCGAAGCTGCAATGCCGGCCAATCGCGGAAGGAGATATCATTAGCAAGGGGAGAATCTTGTAACGCGGCCTTTGCCAGCGGTTGATCCGCATCCTGCACCGTCCACTGCGGGTTGTAGTAAAGGTAGTTAATATCAGCACGCCAGGCAGCGTTGTTGGCGATTCGCAGCTTACCGTCCACTTCGCGTCCTTTGGCGCTCACATCGGTACTGCGCAATTGTGGTTCAATCTTTAATGTCAGATCATGCCAGGCTTGCCCGGCAAACAGCAGCTCTGGCGTTTGCAGTTCAATACGTTCCGGTAAAGTGAATGAGGTCGAGCTAACGGCCTTTTTACCCAAACCGGATGACGAAGCCAGCGGTGAAACAGAAGCCAAAGCCGGGCCGACTAGTGCCAGCCAACGTTCGCCATCAAGACGCGGTAAACTGACAATCAGCCCGTTCTGCGCCGGTAATGCCGGAATTTTTTTGCTGGCGGTTTGCCAGATCGCTTTACTCAGTTCTACTTTCTGGTCTTTCAACAACCATTGGCTATTGAAATGATTCATGCCAGCCGCAGAACCTGAGAGCGTAAAACCATCCAGATCTCCTGTCGCTCGAATGCTGACCGGCAAAGATTGACCACTTTGAGTGTCTAATGGCGGAGGTAAGTGACTACTTACTTCTTTTAACTCAGCATTCACATCGACCTGATAATTTGGCATGCCATTTTTCGGCAACTGCACCGCAACCTTACCTTGCCAATCAAAATTACCCGCCAGCAATTTAGTGATATCGGCCGGAATCATAGAGAAACGGGCTGGAGCCCAGTCACCACGCAGGTTAACACCGACCAGAAAATTGTCTTTTTGCTCTTCAGTTGTGAAGTTCACCGATAACGGCTGACCAAACCAACTTGCCGACAGGAGATCACTGACCAGATTACCATCGCTAAAGCGGAACTTACCGCTGACGTTTTCCAACTGACTTTGCAGCGGCTTGATCAACAGACTGTTGTTATTCAGCGTCACTTCACCGGTAGCATGGGTAATATTGCCTTCAACCAAAGGGATATCCAGATGTAAGCGCCCACTTACTCCCCCGCCTACCTGCAACTCATCCAGCGCACTACCGACCGTGTCATACAGTGGCGTGTCCATAAAATAGCGATGCACATCCGCGCCGCTGCCAGCCACCTGTGCATCAACAAATAGCCGCTCTTTTAAATAATCAGGAATATTGGCGCTGATATGAGTGCCGGTAACATTGCCCAACATCGCCCGAGGCGCATTCATCCACAGCCCCTCATTGAGGAAGTTCAGATCAATAGCCAAGTGCTCCAGAGCAGGCCAGTCTGGCTGGAATAGGAAAGTCGCATCACGCAATGGAACAAATACCTGGAACTGTCCTTCGTTATGGGTATAAGGGAAATGATGCGGATTGCCGTTGTACACCAACGTAGCGTTATCCACTGTTCCGCCCTGAATCGCCTCAGTCAGGTACTTAACCAAAGCTTCCCCCATCAGCGGTTGCGGGAAGTAACGCCAGGCATCAGCAGCGTCATACAGCCGAATACCGGCCAGAATATTCAGCCACGGTTGCCCTTTATCCGGCTGTTGATAACGGAAACTGCCGTTAGCCCACAAAGATTTGGCTTTGACATCCAGCGTATCGCTCCACAATTCCCAGCCTTGATCGTTGATACGCCAATCAATAGCACCTTGTGCGCGGCTAACTTCCAACGGCGCACCAAACATATCGCCATAAGGCAGCGTGCTGTTATTCAGATTTAGCGTCAAACGCCCCTGTTCAACAGAGCCACTCAGTGCGCCAGCAAAATTATTCACTCCCGGTAGCAGTTGCCAATGCTGCCAGCCAACGTCCTGCCATTTAGCCTGGAAGCGGGTCAATTTCGGCTGTTTAAGAGGAATATCCAACGCCAACGTATTTAAGCGGCCATGCGGGTTCAAATCGCCCCAGCGCGCCAATAAATTCGGCGTGAACAGCGAGATGGTCGGCAATAATGGGCCAATACGCTCCAACTGGATATCAGTGGCACGAATACGTAATTCTTCCGATTGATCCGGCCCGAGAAGTAGGTTGTTTTCTGGTAACCACAATGCCGATAACATGCCCTTAGGCCAAGGCTCACCGTCGGTCGTCAGGTTTAGCTGCGGCGCGTCAATTTGCCAGCCATTGCCCTGTCGATGCACATCAACTACCAGATGATCAACGGCTAATTGATGTGGCTGGTTCGCGTGAGTCCAGGCGGCCTGCCCCTGTTTGAGTAGTAGATTACCGCGATAAATATCGCCACTTTTAATAGTGAGCCAGGCAGCTAAACTGAATTCGGCGCTGTCCAAACCGGTATTGTTATGTACCCACTGGCTGATCCAAGGCTTCACGTCAATATTATCGGCCTGCATATAGACCGTACCGTTATTCAGAATACCCTGATCGTCCTGCAAATCTACCCGAACCTGCACCACACCGTGCTGTCCATTGATGGTCGATAAACTGATTTGCCCTTCGGCACGGTGACGATTACGCGAGTTCAGCCAGGTTAATTGGGGAATTTCCAGCTCAGCGCGGGAACCAGAAGGCGTCAGGAAAGAAATGCGGCTGCTACGCAGATCGAAATGATCGAGCTGACGTAGAAAGATATCGGTGAATCGGCTGGACTCAAAGTGACTGCTGTCATCACTTGGTCGAATTAGAGGACGATCCCAATCCAGTTGTAACTGATAGAAAGTCATATCGCGCAGTTGCCAGCGCCCATGCAACAACGATTGCCAGATATCCAATGCCAAGGTAATCCGCTGCACTTGCCATTTGGCATCCGGCAGTTGAGCGTGAATATCCCGCACTTCCAGCGTCGGGCCGAAGGTTTCCCAACTTCCCTGAATAAAACCAATTTCCAGCGGAATGCCGCTGATGGCCTGAATTTTAGCCTGTAGTTGCGGACGATAATTATTGAGTTGAGGCAGCATTAAGCGAAGCCCACTCACCAACAATGCCACCACAACAATCATTGTGGCGCCTGTCGCTAACAAAATCCTGGGCAGTCGCCTCACTCATCTCTCCTTGATTCCCGCCACACTGAGCGCAGCGGAAACGTATTACATCATCACCACGTCAAACTGCTCTTGGCTGTAGAGCGGCTCGATTTGAACTTTGACCTGTTTGCCGACAAAGATTTCCACTTCAGCCAGCGCATGAGATTCCTCGCTTTTTAAGGCTTCACCCACGGATGGGGAGGCATAGACCAGGAATCGGTCAGAGTCATAAGCATGGTGAACCCGCACAATTTCACGTAGAATCTCATAACATACTGTTTCTACTGACTTTACTGTGCCGCGACCATGGCAAGTAGGGCAATCGTTACAGAGCACATGCTCGATACTTTCACGAGTACGCTTACGGGTCATCTCGACTAATCCTAGTTGAGAGAAACCGTTAATACTGGTTTTTACCCGATCTTTACTGAGTGCCTGCTCTAGAGAGTGTAATACACGGCGTCGATGCTCTTCATTACTCATATCAATAAAGTCGATAATTATAATGCCGCCGAGGTTACGCATACGCAATTGGCGAGCAATAGCCTGAGTCGCTTCAATATTAGTATTGAAAATGGTTTCATCAAGATTGCGATGGCCGACAAATGCGCCGGTGTTGATGTCGATGGTAGTCATGGCTTCGGTTTGATCGATAATCAGATAGCCACCTGATTTCAATTCAACCTTGCGCTCCAGTGAGCGCTGAATTTCGTTTTCTACGTCATACAGATCGAAAATAGGCTGCTTGCCAGAGTAGTGCTCCAGCTTATTGGTCATTTCCGGAATATATTCTTTGGTGAACTCGACCAACTGTTCATAAGTCAGGCGGGAGTCAACGCGGATGCGATCCAGTGCAGCTCCGGCAAAATCGCGCAAAATACGCTGCGCCAACGCCATTTCACCGTACAGTTTACACTTGGTTTTATCGCGTTTTTTACGCAACTGTACTTTAGCCCACAGACGCTTAAGAAAAGCAGCGTCTGCCGATAATTCTTCTGCGCCAATCCCTTCCGCAGCAGTACGGATAATGAAACCACCCTGCTCATCGCAATAGCTCGCCACGGTATTTTTTAACCGCTCACGTTCCGCTTCGCTTTCAATTCGCTGAGATACGCCAACATGCGCAGCTCCGGGCATCAGCACCAGATAGCGGGAAGGTAGCGTGATATCGGTGGTCAAACGGGCACCCTTGGTACCCAGCGGATCTTTAACCACCTGAACCATAAGATCCTGCCCCTGGCGCACCAGTTCGGCTATATCACGAACATTGAAATTCTTTTGTTCGTCCCCGGCGACACATTCGGTGTGGGGCATAATATCGGAGGCGTGAAGAAAGGCCGCCTTATCCAGACCAATATCGACAAAAGCCGCCTGCATTCCCGGCAATACCCGGCTAACGCGTCCTTTATAAATATTGCCGACAATACCTCTTTTGGCTTCACGCTCGATGTGAATCTCTTGCAGGATGCCACCGTCGATGTAGGCAACCCGCGTTTCAGACGGTGTTATATTGACCAGTAATTCAGCTGTCATGTATTCCTCTCACATCACGTAGCGCGAAAAAATGACTCAGTAGTTCATGGGTTTCTACCAACGGCAGACCGACTACGGCATGATAACTTCCGTTAATCGTCCTGACGAAACACCCCCCCTTGCCCTGAATACCGTAAGCGCCCGCTTTGTCCATCGGTTCACCGGTAGCAATATAGTCACTGATTTCTTGTTGGGATAACACGCGGAATGTCACATCTGTCACAACCATAGTGCATAACAGGTTCTGTTTGTCTGCGAATGCAACCGCTGTCATCACCTGATGCTGCCGTCCGGATAATGCACTCAGCATTTGTGCTGCATGTGCTTCATCCTGCGGTTTTTCCAAAACCTCTCCGTTAAGCACCACAATGGTATCGGCACCTAGCACCGGTAAATCCCGACCGGCAACCGCTACACCAGCCCGTGCCTTATCTTCCGCCAAACGCCGAACGTAGGCCTCCACAGCTTCTCCCTGATTACGCTGCTCCTCGACATTCGTCCGTAAAATTTCAAACGGTAGATCGAGTAACGCAAGTAATTCACGCCGACGAGGGGAGCCAGAGGCCAGATAAAGGGCTGTCATTGAAAAAATCCTTATTGCACTGCGAACTTACGGCGAATTTTACGCATTAATAGGAATAGCCACGGCCACAAAATACCGTTGACAAAACTTCCCCAGAAAACTTCAGGCCGGAACGAGACATTAATGACTAAAAATTCTGACCAGAACACCACCACGTCCATGGTCAGCGATAACAGCATGACAATTAATGCCTGCTGCCACAGCGCCATATTGCGGAACAACTGGAATTTAAAGGCCACAAGGTAAGCAATGAGACTTAATGCCAACGCACGCACGCCGAGGGTAGAACCTAAAATCAGATCCAGAATCAGACCGAGAATAAAACCGCTGCCCACATTGACCCGATGAGGTAACGCCATCACCCAGTAGATCAGTATCAAGGTCACCCATGACGGGCGGAACATATAGATCTCTTTCGGCCACGGCATCACTTGCAGCACCATCGCAATCAGAAATGATAGCCAGATAACCCAGCGCCCATGACTACTATAGCGATTCATGGTGTTACTCCGGCTTGCGGTGCTGGCGCAGGTATCACTGCTGGAGTCAGATTAGCTGGCGCTGGCGGCCCGACCATATCACTGGCACTCGGCAATACCTGAGGCATCATCTGCATCAGACGCTCATTAGCAACTCGTTGCACTTCATTCGGTGGCAACGGCAAAACACCATTGCGATCCGCTCCCCACAACAACAGCAGATAACGTAGACGCTGTAATTCCGCCATTGGCCGAGCCTGAATAACGGTATAGGCGCGCTGATTATCAACTTTGACCGAAGAAACCACCGCAACCGGATAACCTTCCGGGAATCGACCACCCAAACCTGACGTGACCAATACATCACCAACACGAATGTCGGTATTGCTTGGCAAATGTTCGAGCAATAAGTCATCTGTACAGCCGCTACCGGCAGCAATCACCCGGATATCATTGCGCAAAACCTGGATCGGCAAAGCATGGGACGCATCGCATATCAGCAATACACGGCTGGTAAATTTGCTGACTGCAACCACTTGTCCGACTACGCCTTTATCACTGATTACCGGCTGGCCTTCGTATACGCCATTGTCGGTGCCTTTATCGATCACAACTTGATCGCTATAAGGATCGGTGCCGCTAGATATGACCTGCGTCACCATTTTTTGTTCGTCCTGGCGCAGCGGAGAACCCAGCAGTTCGCGTAAACGCGAGTTTTCCTGCTTAAACTGGCCAAGCAATTGCAAATCCGTATTTTTAAGCAGCAGTTCCTGACGTAACGCGCGATTTTCCAGCTCAAGCTGTTGGCGTGTAGCAAGGGTTTCAGAAATACCGTCTAAAACTTTACGTGGCCCATTGGCCAGAAAATAGAAAGGGCTGACTGCGGTGTCCATATAGGTACGAATTTTAACAAACGTACCAAGCCGGCTATCGGCTATAACCAGCGCTATGGCTGCAAGAACGGCAAAGAAAAGTCGTAGTTGCAGGGATGGACCCCGGCTAAAAATCGGCTTCATAAATTATGCGTATTCCTCGACAACAAAAAGGAGGCACTAAATCTGATGAGGCAATACTTTCATCTGATCCAGCCCTCCTTTTGTGGCTGACTATTATTCTTCGCTGAACAAATCGCCGCCATGCATGTCGATCATTTCCAACGCTTTACCACCACCGCGAGCTACACAGGTCAGCGGATCTTCTGCAACCACAACCGGAATGCCTGTTTCTTCCATCAACAAACGATCCAGATTACGCAGCAATGCGCCGCCGCCGGTTAACACCATGCCGCGTTCGGAGATATCGGAGGCCAATTCTGGTGGACACTGTTCCAGGGCAACCATCACCGCGCTAACGATACCGGTCAGTGGCTCCTGCAAAGCTTCCAGAATTTCATTGGAGTTCAGAGTAAAGCCCCGTGGCACACCTTCAGCCAGATTACGTCCACGAACTTCGATTTCCAACACTTCATCACCCGGATAAGCCGAGCCAATGCTGTGTTTGATACGTTCAGCCGTTGCTTCACCGATCAATGAACCATAGTTACGACGCACATAATTAATGATCGCTTCATCAAAGCGGTCACCACCAATGCGAACAGAAGAAGAGTAAACCACACCATTCAGTGAGATCACCGCCACTTCCGTGGTTCCGCCACCGATATCCACAACCATAGAACCCGTTGCTTCGGAAACAGGCAGACCCGCACCAATTGCAGCGGCCATCGGCTCTTCAATCAGGAAGACTTCACGAGCACCAGCACCCTGAGCGGATTCGCGAATTGCACGACGTTCAACCTGAGTAGCACCGACTGGCACACACACCAATACACGCGGACTTGGGCGCATAAAGCTGTTGCTATGAACCTGCTTGATAAAGTGCTGAAGCATTTTCTCAGTCACGAAGAAATCGGCGATAACGCCGTCTTTCATCGGACGGATCGCGGCGATATTACCAGGGGTACGCCCCAGCATCTGTTTGGCATCATGACCCACAGCTGCAACACTTTTGGGGGAACCGGCACGATCCTGGCGAATAGCAACCACCGAGGGTTCATTCAGTACGATGCCTTGTCCTTTTACATAAATCAGGGTATTGGCGGTACCCAAGTCGATGGACAAGTCGTTGGAAAACATGCCACGAAATTTCTTAAACATAACGAAAGGATAATCCTGCAAGCTGGGGGCGGAAAATAAAATCCGCCTACTTTACCAACCACACGAAGCAGCGACAAGGCGCAAAAACGTCCTACTTCGGTGAAAAAGTGGCTACGTTATCCATATCAAGTTTCGCTGAAAACGATATATGACCTGAAGCCCTTGAAAAAAGACTAAAAATCCCCTTCAGTCGATGCATCGAACGGCGTAACACAGCACATAAAATCTAACATTTGACCTGATTACCGTCGAAAGTGAGTACCTACCAACGGTCTGCGGAAATGGCTGGGACATTCTACGTTAATTTTTGCTCAACGATCAGGCTAAACATGGCTTGGTTACGAATATTTTTTCTGCTCGAGGTTTAAAAACGTCGGCGCAGCAAAAAAGTGACCCTGTCCACCATAAACCCCTTTCTGTCGCAACGTTTCCCATTCTTCCCTGGTGACCACTTCCGCAGCAAAAACTTTAACATTCGTACCGGCACAGGCACCAGTAAGACTTTTCACAAATAGCTGATTTTCAAAGCGTGTATCAATACCTCTAACCAATCCTGGGTGCAATTTGATCATTTCAACTCGCAGGGTCTTGATATAAGTCGTGCTGACCACCGTCAATCCCGCCTGAGAAACCATCAATCGACAACCTAATCCGAGTAACAAACGGATAACAGGTCGCAGCCGATCAATATGGTGACATACGTCAGCCTCTGCCAGCTCAAAGATAATGCGCTGACGATAACTTTTTCGGCACTGTAATATTGTATCCCGCAACCAACGCTGGAAAGGTCGTTGTAATAATGAATCAACGCTAACGGAAAATGCCAGGGTTTCGTTTGGCCATAACGCTAATAAAGGAATTATCCGACTGATTTTTTGCCGATCATAGCGCTCAGACAATCCCAGTAAGCGCACCAGAGGCGTAAATTCCGCCGCAATCAACTCCTGTTCACCATCAAATATCCGGCTGATAATTTCACGGTGATGAATCTTTCCGTCGCAGGTAATAACCGGTTTTTGGTAAAGGCGCGGGCCGCCATTAACCAGCGTTTGTTCAAGTAGCGTCCGCCACTTAACGCTACCGCGACCTTTCTCCGGTACCTGATGGTCATACACATACCAACTATTGCCGCCATACAACGCCGCATTTTTCGTGGCTTGTCCAGCATTATCCATAATTTGCTCCGCCGTTTGCCCATGACGGTAAGCCACAATGCCAATATTGAGTAATGCATCACGATCTATGATTGGCAGTACTGGCATGGCTCCAGCCAGATGAACCAACTGCGCCGCCATCACATCGGCCTCTTTCAGGGTTTTATGCGGCAGCAAAATGGCAAAATCGCTGTTGGTGTAGTGCGCCAATAACGCGGATAGATAGCGGTCAACAAAGGTCGAAAGTAAATTGACCATCGAGTGCATCAATTCCTGTACCTGAGTTTCCCCATACTGCTCATTCAAAGCATCGAAGTCAGGCAGCCGTACCATCATCACCACGCCATGAGCACCCGGCTCCTCCAACTGTGTCGTCAGCTGATTATCAAAAAACAAAGCGTTATTCAGGCCGGTTTTTGCGTCTTGTGCGGCATAAGAACGAATCAGTGTGTCCAATTGGCTGCGTTCTTCGCGCATCTCAGCCAGATCTATCAATAAGTGATCAAGAGCATGGCTGGCATAGGGTGGCCACTCGTGATTTTCACTGCGCATCACATTCTCACGCTCGCCTTGGAGAATTCTCCGCGCTCGCTGTTCGAGTTGCTCCTCTCCGGCCGTTTGTTCCCGCAGCCAGCGAAAACTCAGAAACATAATGATGGCAATAACCCCCACCGCCAGAGACAAAATAACTGCGGCATACATCGAGCGGGTGTAGCTGGTTAGTGGATCAATATAAGTCAGGCGCATTACGCCGCCGGGCTGCTGCAATAGAGGGATGGAAAGTTCGCGGTAACTGCTATTGTTATCCCAGGAAGTGTAAGTCGGAGGAAGTGCCAGATGATAAAATTGGTGGTGGGCATTTTCTACACTGATTTCAATAACGCCAATAGCCCTCATCATCAACGGCAGCCAGGCTCGCGGGACTTCCGGTGGTTCAGTGAGTAAGGATTGGTCGTAGGCCGTCACAATAGTCTGAAGGCGATGCTCCATTTTTTTCTGACATAAGTAGAAAAAACTAAACGTGCTCCCTAGCAACATTAGACACATGGCCAGTACGACCAGTAACGCCATAAACGCAGAAAGTTTGGTTGTAAATCGCATCCCTCAGCCTTGCCTACCGCAGTTAAATGGAAAATCTTCCTCATTCCTTTGGGGCCGGTACTATATGACAAAATCGACTACAACCGCTGCTTTTTTAATGCCTGATACGACAAAAATACAATATTTACGCATTTCCCAGCCGTTGTAAGATCCTTATCCCAAAATAAAGCATAGTCATTGATACCAGCATCAAGACCAAATTTGTTCCTGGTCAGTCTCTTCACTTGATGTTAGCGCTATATTCACCCAACCTGATTAATACTCATTTCTACCGATGATTTTTAACGGCACTTTATTAAGGAGCCTCAATGCGCGCATTGCTACTTGAACAGCACGATGGGAAAACTCAGGCCAACGTCAAACAGATATCGTCGACACAACTGCCTGATGGTGAAGTCACGGTTGATATCAGTTGGTCCAGTCTGAATTACAAGGACGCGCTGGCGATTACCGGCAAAGGTAAAATTATCCGCCAGTTCCCGATGGTACCAGGCATCGATTTTGCGGGAACGGTTCACTGTAGCGAAGATCCTCGCTTTCATATTGGTCAATCCGTGTTATTAACCGGCTGGGGAGTAGGCGAAAATCATTGGGGTGGCTTGGCAGAGCAGGCTCGCGTCAGTGGCGACTGGCTGGTGCCGCTACCTGCTGGTTTGGAGGCGCGCAAGGCAATGATTATCGGCACTGCGGGGTTTACGGCCATGTTATGTGTGATGGCGCTGGAAGATAGCGGTATCACGCCGGAAAGTGGTGAAATTGTCGTCACCGGTGCCAGTGGTGGCGTGGGTAGCACGGCAATCGCGCTACTTGCCGCGCTCGGTTATCAAGTTGCCGCGATCAGTGGTCGGGAAACCAATTACGATTATCTGATGGCATTAGGTGCAAAACGCATCCTGCCACGCAGTGATTTCAGCGACGCTTCCCGTCCGTTGGAGAAACAGCTCTGGGCCGGTGCAATTGATACCGTCGGCGATACTTTATTAGCAAAAATCCTCGCACAAATGAATTACAACGGCACGGTTGCTGCCTGTGGTTTGGCCGGGGGTTATACGCTACCCACCACCGTGATGCCTTTTATCCTGCGCAATGTGCGTTTACAAGGTATTGACTCCGTCATGACGCCACAAGATCGCCGTCGTATTGCCTGGCAGCGCCTACTGGACATTTTGCCGGAAAGCTTTTACCAACAGGCTGGACGAGAAATTACGCTGGAGCAGGCAGCAGCTGTCGCCGCCGAATTAATCAATAATCAAGTGACGGGCCGCACGCTGGTCAAAGTTCGCGATTAGTGCGTTAACATAGCACTCTTGCTTAGGGCGGATATTTCGTTCGCCCTACCTCGGAAATTTCATATTTTCGTCTAACCCCTCGCATTTATCATCGTGTCCGACCATGATTTACTCTATTACGGTCAGTATGACGTCCACTACCCGACGGAGTATTCCATGAGTAAAAAACATAAATTAACCGAATCCGACGTCACCCCAGAAAGCGTCTTTTATCAACGTCGTAACGTGTTAAAGGCGCTGGGCATTACCGCTGCCAGTCTGGCATTACCCACTTCAGCCAAAGCCGATCTACTCAGTTGGTTTAAAGGTAAAGATCAACCAAAGGCACCGGAAGGCAAACCTTTAATCTTTACCAAACCGAGCGACTATCGTCCGGATCTGCCGTTGACGCCGGAGGAGAAAGTTATTGGTTACAACAATTTCTATGAGTTCGGTCTGGATAAGGCCGATCCTGCGGCCAATGCAGGTGCTCTGAAAACGGCAGACTGGCAGATTCGTATTGACGGTGAAGTTGCCAAGCCTATGACCTTGAATATTGACGATTTGATCAAACGTTTCCCGCTAGAAGAACGCATTTATCGCATGCGCTGTGTGGAAGCTTGGTCAATGGTCGTCCCCTGGATTGGCTTTGAGCTGGGGAAACTACTGAAACTGGTTGAACCCACCAGTAATGCGCGTTTCGCCGCATTCCAGACATTGTACGATCCCGATCAAATGCCGGGGCAGAAGGATCGCTTTACGGGCGGTGGTTTGAAATACCCTTATGTTGAAGGATTACGTTTGGATGAAGCGATGCACCCACTGGCTTTTATGACGCTGGGCGTTTATGGCAAAACTCTACCACCGCAAAACGGTGCGCCACTGCGCCTTATCACGCCGTGGAAATACGGTTTTAAAGGGATAAAATCCATTGTCCATATCCGCTTAACTCGCGAGCAACCGCCCACTACCTGGAATTTAAGTGCGCCGAACGAATACGGTTTCTATGCCAATGTAAACCCGAATGTTAATCACCCGCGTTGGTCACAGGCGACAGAGCGCTTCATTGGCTCGGGGGGGATTCTGGATGTTAAACGCCAGCCGACGCTGCTGTTTAACGGCTATGCCGATCAAGTCGCGTCCCTTTATCGCGGAATGGATTTGCGGGAGAATTTCTGATGCGTTTGAGTGTGAAACAGATTAAGTGGCTAAAAGTAGCAATCTGGCTAGCCGCTTTATTGCCCTTTTTCTGGCTGATTTTATCGGTAAATCAGGGCTGGTTTAGTGCCGATCCGGCCAAAGATATTCAACATTTTACTGGACGGATGACACTGAAACTGTTGCTGGCAACGCTGCTTGTCACACCACTGGCGCGTTATGCTAAGCAACCGCTACTGATTCGCTGTCGCCGCCTGCTTGGACTAGCGTGTTTTGCTTGGGGAACGCTGCATCTGGTGAGCTACTCGGTACTGGAGCTGGGGCTGTCCAATCTCGGCTTACTGGGGCTGGAACTGGTCACTCGACCTTATTTAACGCTCGGTATCATCAGTTGGTTGCTACTGTTAGCATTGGCAGTAACATCCACCCAGTGGGCACAGCGGAAAATGGGAGCCAACTGGCAAAAATTGCATAATCTTGTTTATCTTATCGCCATCCTTGCGCCGATTCATTATCTTTGGTCGGTCAAAACCTTGTCACCACTGCCGATAATTTATGCCATCGCAGCCGTTATATTGTTAGCACTGCGTTATAAAAAATTTCGCCAATGGTGTCGCTAAAAGGTCGGACTTATCTGTGTTCTATCCCATATAATCCATTAGACTTAACATCATTAGTCATCATTCTTATTGAATATCTTCGCTGATAAGACCAGTATTTAGCTGCTAATTGCTACGATATCATTATAATGCTCCACCTTAGATCTAATCGTGATGGTAATTTCATCGTAAAAAGGTGACAAATCGGTGACATCGGGTTATTTTTGACGATGATGAACTAATTGCCGGAGATACCAGCACAATGGCGGATAAGTTTCACATTTTGCTTCTGAATGGTCCGAATCTGAATCTGCTTGGCACACGTGAACCGGAAAAATACGGTTACACCACACTGGCAGAGATTGTCAGCGGGCTGGAGACACAGGCTCAGGGCTTGGGTGTCGCATTATCCCATCTGCAATCCAATGCAGAACATGCGCTGATAGACAAAATTCATCAGGCGCGGGGGAACAGCGATTTTATCCTGATTAACCCCGCAGCGTTCACACACACCAGTGTGGCTTTGCGTGATGCGTTGTTAGGCGTACAGATCCCGTTTATCGAGATCCATCTGTCTAATGTGCATGCCCGGGAACCTTTCCGCCACCATTCATATCTCTCCGATATTGCGGTTGGCGTGATCTGCGGACTCGGCGCAGACGGCTATAACTTTGCTTTACAGGCAGCGGTTAACCGCTTGTCAAAATCCAATTAATTGCAACGCAAAAGAGTACGGAATCACACTCATGGATATTCGTAAAATCAAGAAACTGATCGAACTGGTAGAAGAATCTGGTATTTCCGAATTGGAAATCTCGGAAGGTGAAGAGTCAGTACGTATCAGTCGTGCTACAGCTGCACCAAACTACCCGATGATGCAACAGCCGTATGCTTTTGCCGCTCCACAGCAGCCAGCTCTGGCAACCGCCGTTGCACCAGCACCCGTTGCCGAAGTCGCGGCACCAGCCGCTATCACGGGTCACATCGTGCGCTCCCCAATGGTCGGTACTTTCTACCGCACCCCGAGCCCTGATGCTAAAGCTTTCATCGAAGTAGGTCAGAAAGTGTCTGCTGGTGATACCCTTTGCATCGTTGAAGCGATGAAAATGATGAACCAAATCGAGGCAGATAAATCCGGTACCATCAAAGCCATTCTGGTTGAGAACGGTCAACCGGTTGAATTCGACGAGCCTCTTGTCGTCATCGAATAACGAGGCGTTCCATGCTTGATAAAATCGTTATCGCTAACCGCGGTGAGATTGCGTTACGTATTCTGCGAGCTTGTAAAGAGCTGGGCATCAAAACCGTAGCCGTTCACTCCTCTGCGGATCGTGATCTGAAACATGTCCTGTTGGCTGACGAAACCGTATGTATCGGTCCGGCAGCTTCAGCCAAAAGTTATCTGAACATCCCTGCAATTATTTCGGCAGCGGAAATCACCGGCGCGGTGGCTATTCACCCTGGTTATGGTTTCCTGTCCGAGAACGCAGACTTTGCCGAACAGGTAGAGCGTTCAGGCTTTATCTTTATTGGTCCTCGTGCCGAAACCATTCGCCTGATGGGTGACAAGGTTTCCGCAATCAACGCCATGAAGAAAGCCGGTGTACCTTGTGTTCCGGGCTCTGACGGCCCGCTGGACGACGACACTACGCAAAATAAAGCCTTCGCCAAACGCATCGGTTATCCGGTGATCATCAAAGCGTCCGGTGGCGGTGGTGGTCGTGGCATGCGCGTTGTGCGTCATGACAAAGATCTGGAAGAATCCATTAACATGACCCGTGCGGAAGCCAAAGCGGCTTTCAATAACGACATGGTTTACATGGAAAAATACCTTGAGAACCCCCGCCATATCGAAATTCAGATTTTGGCTGACGGTCAGGGTAACGCCATTTATCTGGCTGAACGTGACTGCTCAATGCAGCGTCGTCACCAAAAAGTGGTTGAAGAAGCACCTGCACCAGGCATCACCAGCGACATGCGCCGTTATATCGGCGAGCGCTGTGCCAAAGCCTGCATGGAGATCGGCTATCGCGGTGCGGGTACTTTCGAGTTCCTGTACGAAAACGGCGAGTTCTATTTCATTGAAATGAATACCCGTATTCAGGTTGAGCACCCGGTAACAGAAATGATCACCGGCGTGGATCTGATCAAAGAACAACTGCGCATTGCTGCTGGCCAGCCGCTCTCCATCAAACAGGATGAAGTGAAGGTGCATGGTCATGCGATCGAATGCCGCATCAATGCCGAAGATCCGAATACCTTCCTGCCAAGTCCGGGTAAAATTACCCGCTTCCATGCGCCAGGCGGTTTCGGTGTTCGCTGGGAATCCCATATCTACGCAGGCTACACCGTACCTCCGTACTATGACTCCATGATCGGCAAATTGATCACTTACGGCGAAAACCGTGATGTGGCGATTTCCCGCATGAAAAATGCGTTGGCTGAACTGATCATCGATGGCATCAAAACCAACGTTGAATTGCAACAACGTATTATGAATGACGAAAACTTCCAGCACGGTGGGACTAATATCCACTATCTGGAGAAAAAACTCGGGTTGCAGGAAACCTGATTTTATTTCGCCTCATGTTAAGGCCGGTTAATACCGGCCTTTTTTATTTTACGGGCAACAGGGCTAGTCAAACGCTGTACTTGCCGTAAAATCCCCTACCCTTGTTAAACTCAGAACCGTCAAGATTAACGGGAGAATGAATGGACACGAGATTTGTTCAAGCCCACAAAGAAGCTCGCTGGGCCTTTGGCCTGACGCTAGCCTATCTGGCTGGCTGGTTGTTGTGCGCTTATTTTCCTGGCGATACGCCGGGTATCACTGGGCTTCCCGCCTGGTTCGAAATGGCCTGTCTGGCTCTGCCACTGCTATTTATTGTGCTGTGCTGGCTGATGGTTCGCTTTATATTCCGCGATATCCCGCTGGAGGACAGTGATGCAAACTGATGTCGTCCTGCCATTAGTCGCCTATCTGGTATTGGTCTTTGGCCTTTCCATTTACGCTTATACTCGGCGACGAACCGGCAATTTCCTAAACGAATACTTTATCGGCAACCGTTCGATGGGTGGATTTGTTCTGGCAATGACCCTGACCGCTACCTATATCAGTGCCAGTTCATTTATTGGTGGGCCTGGTGCCGCCTACAAATACGGACTTGGCTGGGTATTGTTGGCCATGATTCAGCTCCCGGCAGTCTGGTTATCGTTGGGCGTACTGGGGAAAAAATTTGCGATTTTGGCTCGACGCTATAATGCCGTCACCTTGAATGACATGCTGTATGCCCGCTACCAAAGCCGCCTATTGGTATGGCTGGCAAGCCTCAGTCTGCTGGTGGCCTTTGTGGGTGCCATGACGGTGCAATTCATCGGTGGCGCACGTTTATTGGAAACGGCAGCTGGCGTCCCTTATGATACCGGCCTGCTGATATTTGGTGTCAGTATCGCGCTGTATACCGCATTTGGTGGCTTCCGTGCCAGCGTACTGAACGATGCTTTGCAAGGACTGGTCATGCTGGTTGGCACCATTTTGTTGCTGATCGCCGTAGTCCACGCCGCCGGTGGTTTACACAAAGCGGTAGATACGCTGCAACACATTGATCCTGCATTAGTTTCCCCACAGGGTGGCGACGGGATTCTCGATTTACCATTTATGGCTTCTTTCTGGATTCTGGTGTGTTTTGGCGTAATTGGCCTGCCACATACCGCAGTGCGTTGCATTTCTTATCGTGACAGTAAAGCCGTGCATCGAGGCATCATTCTGGGCACCATTGTGGTCGCTATTCTGATGCTTGGCATGCATTTGGCTGGCGCATTGGGCCGAGCTATCCTGCCGGATCTCAAGGTGCCCGATCAGGTGATTCCGACGTTAATGATCACCGTGTTACCGCCTTTTGCCGCTGGGATCTTCTTGGCTGCGCCGATGGCAGCGATTATGTCTACCATTAATGCCCAGTTGCTACAGTCTTCTGCGACGATCGTCAAAGACTTGTATCTGAATTTCCGACCTGAACAGATCAAAAATGAACGAAAACTGGCGCGTATTTCCAGCCTATCGACGTTGGTTCTCGGCCTGCTGCTGCTTTTGGCCGCATGGCGTCCACCTGAAATGATTATCTGGCTGAATCTGTTGGCTTTTGGCGGTCTGGAAGCGGTTTTCCTCTGGCCATTAGTCTTGGGACTGTATTGGGAGCGTGCCAATGCGCACGGAGCCCTTAGCTCAATGATTGTCGGTGCGGTATGCTATACGCTACTGGCCAGCTTCGACATAAAGATCGGCGGATTGCACCCGATCGTGCCGTCTCTTGCGCTTAACTTGCTGGCATTTTATATCGGTAATCAGTTTGGCGACCGAGCGCGGTCACGACACCCCATCACTGTCGGCGCTGAATAATTCGCTATTTACGAGTATTATTGACCAAAACCCTATTGATAAAAACCGATCCGAAAACGCAAGTGGACGATCGGTTTTGGAAGAGAAAAGTTATGCCTTGGATCCAATTAAAATTAAATACCTCCGGTAATCAGGCCGAGTCCCTTGGGGATGTATTGGTCGAGAGCGGTGCCGTTTCCGTGACCTTCCAGGATACCCACGACAATCCAGTATTTGAACCGCTGCCGGGCGAAACACGTCTGTGGGGCGATACCGACGTGATCGGCCTGTATGACGCGGAAACTGATATGGCAGAAGTCATCGCCATGCTGGAATACAACCCACAGTTGGGCAAGGGCTTCGTCCACAAGATTGAGCAACTGGAAGACAAGGATTGGGAACGCGAGTGGATGGATAACTTCCACCCAATGCGTTTCGGCGAGCGTTTGTGGATTTGCCCAAGCTGGCGCGATGTTCCCGATCCAACCGCCGTTAACGTCATGCTGGATCCGGGTCTGGCCTTCGGTACCGGTACTCACCCAACCACCTCACTGTGCCTGCAATGGCTGGATGGGCTGGATTTGGAAGGGAAAACCATCATCGATTTCGGCTGTGGTTCCGGCATTTTGGCTATTGCGGCCCTGAAACTGGGTGCCAGCCGCGCTATCGGCATCGATATCGATCCGCAGGCCATTCAGGCAAGCCGCGATAACGCACAGCGTAACGGCGTTTCAGAGCGCCTAGAGCTGTATCTGTCCAAAGACCAACCGGCTGACCTGTCTGCCGACGTGGTTGTCGCCAATATTCTGGCAGGCCCACTGCGTGAATTGGCACCGCTGATTAGCGTTCTGCCGAAAGTCGGTGGTCATCTCGGACTTTCCGGCGTACTAGCCACGCAGGCTGCCAACGTGGCTCAAGCTTATGAAGATAAATTTGCGCTGGATCCGGTCGCTGAAAAAGAAGAATGGTGCCGCATTACTGGCGTGAGAAAATAATCCTACCTTGCTTCTCCCCGCCGACAGCATCAACAAGCCGCTGGCGGGGTTATTCACCCTATTCCATAACTGACTACCTATTTTCGCTCTGACCGCTCTGAGAGCGTTCTCCAGCCCCAACATCGGCTTATTACCGTTAATCCTGCCCTTTATTTTTTTCACCAAAATACGTTCCTTCTCATAAGGTTTTTAGGGGTATTGCTATGCTTTTTTGTGAATTTGCATAGAAAATCAGCACTATCGATCCGTATTCGATTAGTTTTCCAGTCAATAATTGTGATGTTTATCAGAAAATATTGTAGAGCACTAAATGACCATAATTAACTAAGTCATTGTAAAAAATAAATAATTATCTTTAAGTGGAAAATTAGCGCGCTACTTATTACTATTTTCAAGCCCACTGCTCAAAGTTTGGCCTTTCATCTGAACGTAAAAATGCGTAATATACGCGCCCTTGCGGACACAGTATGGTCATTCTTTGTCTATGCACATTGGACACTTCCAGCTTAAAAATTGCCTGATTGCCGCCCCGATGGCCGGTATTACAGACCGACCCTTCAGAGCCTTATGTCATGCGATGGGGGCTGGGATGGCTGTATCCGAAATGCTCTCCTCCAATCCGGAGGTGTGGCGGACGGATAAGTCGCGTCTACGCATGGTCCATAGCGATGAGCCCGGTATTCGTACCGTGCAGATCGCCGGTTGCGATCCAGATGATATGGCTGCGGCCGCCAGAATTAATGTGGCGGGCGGTGCTCAAATCATAGACATCAACATGGGGTGCCCGGCCAAGAAAGTGAACCGTAAGCTGGCAGGATCTGCATTATTGCAGTATCCCGATCTGGTTAAACAGATCCTCTCCGCAGTGGTTAATGCGGTAGATGTGCCTGTCACGCTGAAAATTCGGACTGGTTGGGCTCCGGAACACCGTAACTGTATAGAGATTGCCCAATTGGCCGAAAGTTGTGGTATACAAGCCCTGACAATTCATGGCCGAACCCGTGCTTGCCTGTTTAATGGTGAAGCGGAGTACGACAGCATTCGGGCAGTTAAGCAGCATGTTTCCATTCCGATTATCGCGAATGGCGACATAACTGACCCGCATAAAGCCAGAGCGGTACTTGATTACACTGGGGCTGACGCCCTGATGATAGGCCGTGCCGCTCAGGGGAGACCCTGGATCTTCCGGGAAATCCAGCATTATCTGGACACAGGGGAACTGCTGCCACCGATGCCACTTGGCGAAGTGCAGCGTTTGTTAAACGGGCATATACGGGAATTGCACGACTTTTATGGTCCAGGCAAGGGATTTCGTATAGCACGTAAGCACGTATCCTGGTATCTACAGGAGCACGCCCCAAACGACCAGTTTCGGCGCACATTCAACGCCATTGAGGATGCCAGCGAACAGCTGGAGGCGTTGGAGGCATATTTCGAAAATCTTGCGTAAACAGAAAAAAGAGCTGACAGAACTATGTTCGAACAACGCGTAAATTCTGACGTACTGACCGTTGCAACCGTAAACTCACAAGATCAGGTGACTCAAAAGCCTTTGCGTGATTCGGTTAAACAAGCACTGAAGAACTATTTTGCTCAACTGAATGGTCAAGATGTAAGTGACCTGTATGAGTTGGTACTGGCTGAAGTTGAACAGCCATTGTTGGACATGGTGATGCAATACACCCGTGGCAACCAAACCCGTGCTGCCCTGATGATGGGTATCAACCGCGGTACGCTACGTAAGAAATTGAAAAAATACGGCATGAACTGATACTAGTCAGTTATGGTGTTGTTTAAAAAGGCGTACTCCACACGGAGAACGCCTTTTTTATTATGAGTTATCCGACGAAATCGCCGACGAAGCCTGATACCGGCTAACAAAGACCGCCATTGCGATCGACTTATTCGTGGTTAATGTGCGCTACCCATTCCATATATCTGTAATCAAAAAGCCGCATTACACGGCCTGACTTACCATTTATCGACTAAAAAGTGTATGCCTTAAACTGGGTTAGATTTACGCCATTCGGCAACCATTGCCTGCGTCACTTCTTTTTTGTAGCAAATAGGCGAATAACCACCGGGTCGGCTCCACGCACTACGTTGCCCACAACGACTTCCATTTTTAGCCGAGTTAAAAGGACATGGACAACGACCAGGATATGATTCTATCGACTCGTCGATAATCATCTGTTTTACCTGATCATCAGATAAATTAGCGACTTTGGCGAAGGTGGGGACTGAAAATAAAACTAATGCCAAAACAGGTAATAACCATTTCTTAGCCAAGATCATTTTTTCATATCTCCTTTTGAAAAGGAGAGTATTTAGCCATCAATAAAAACCCTTATTGATTTAGATTAATAAACCACCACTATGATTAAAGACAACCCAGTTTGTTTAATAAAGTGCCTAGGAAGACTGTTAGATAGACATTCCCCCCTATCCAGCCCAAAAAATACATACGTAGCAATGCTGGCCATGTCTCATCAACGATATGAGGATATTGCCAACATCAGGGTGCACTAACCACCGGGAGCAGGCCACTCTTGGCTAATCTGTTTATTTCGTTCATGGCATATATGATATACTCGCGCCAAGAGCCGCGTCACGCCTGCCAACTGCCTTCGATAGAAATCTAAACACCGCGCGATATCCGCTTTTAATGTAAAATTTATGTCAGTTATCAGTTGAGTAAAAACGATGATCGCTGTCTTGCGATATTGTACCGCTATCGAGTTAAGTCCTTATGCGCTACACATTCGCGCCTAACGCATAATAATGAGTTAACATGATAAAAAACCAAAAATTCCAGCTTTCGCTGCTACATCCTCGCTATTGGCTGACCTGGTTTGGCCTCGGTGTTCTTTTCCTGCTGGTTCAACTTCCCTATCCATTATTGCAAAAACTTGGCGTATGGCTGGGACGCACATCCATGCGTTTTCTGAAACGCCGGGTTTCCATCGCCCGCCGCAATTTGCAATTGTGCTTTCCTGAAATGGATAAACAGACGCTAGAACGCACCATCGTGGGTAACTTTGAATCTCTCGGCATGGGGCTGATGGAAACCGGTATGGCCTGGTTCTGGCCTGATTCCCGCATCAAGCGCTGGTTTACCGTATCCGGGTTAGATAACCTGCACAAGGCGCAGGAAGGTGGCCGTGGCGTGCTGGTTATTGGCGTACACTTTATGTCTCTCGAGCTAGGTGGCCGCGTGATGGGGCAATGCCAGCCCATGATGGCGATGTACCGTCCGCACAACAACAAAGCGATGCAGTTTGTACAAACCTGGGGACGTATGCGCTCCAATAAAGCGATGCTGGATCGTAAAGATCTGCGCGGTATGGTGCAGGCGCTGAAGAAAGGTGAAGCGGTTTGGTTTGCCCCAGATCAGGATTACGGCCCGCGTGGCAGTGTGTTTGCCCCCTTCTTTGCCGTTAATCAGGCAGCAACCACCAGCGGAACATTTATGCTGGCACGCTTGGCAAAACCGGCGCTATTGCCGTTGGTATTATTACGCAAACAAGATGGCAGCGGTTATAACCTGCTGATCCAGCCTGCGCTGGAAGATTACCCGATCGACGACGAGTTAGCCGCTGCCGCCTATATGAATAAGGTGCTGGAGAAAGAGATCATGCGTGCTCCAGAGCAATATCTATGGCTACATCGCCGTTTTAAAACCCGTCCGCCGGGCGAGCCATCGCTGTATTAATCTTACTGGGATCAAGGCAAAAGACCCGGCTATAACCGGGTTGAGATTAATAACCCAGTGCGCGCAACGGTGAAAACCGGC
This sequence comes from Yersinia ruckeri ATCC 29473, assembly GCF_000754815.1. Lineage (GTDB taxonomy): Bacteria > Pseudomonadota > Gammaproteobacteria > Enterobacterales > Enterobacteriaceae > Yersinia > Yersinia ruckeri. Next base: position 777,519 of record NZ_KN150747.1, on the reverse strand, counting down.
AGACCATCAAGACGCCGTTAATACATCCTTGTCGGCTTGTCCGCGCTATCTCTGGCGCGGACGCTTGACTCTTCTACCGGTTTTCCCCACCAGAAATCACAAGTTCAAGATGTGTAAACAGCCTGAAACCGGCGATACCGATTTTTTAATATCTGAGAATGGCACATTGCCGTATTTACTCGGTGGGCTTACTCACCACGGAATAGGCCGACAAAGGCGAAAATGTACGGGTGAGTTCATCCAGCACATCAATAGAACCGGTTTCGATATCATAGACCCAACCGTGTAAACGCAAACGTCCCTGAGCACAGGCCAAAGCAACTGACGGATGGGTTTTAATATTGGCGAGTTGCGCGATGACATTCTCACGAACCAGCGAATTCAATCGATCCTTCGGTGACGCATGAGGGAGAGCGGCATTGACCAACTTGGCCGAATCCGCATGCCGTAACCAAGCGGCTACCGCAGGTAAATGATCCAAACATTGACACTCGGCAATGGCACTCATGGCACCACAATTCGAATGCCCACAAATCACCACGTCCGTTACCCCAAGTACCGCGACCGCATATTCTACCGTGGCAGAAACCCCGCCCGGCTCTGGGCCGTATGAAGGTACGATATTACCAGCGTTACGAATCACAAACAGCTCACCCGGTTCGCGCTGAGTGAGCAATTCGGGAACCACCCGGCTATCAGAACAGGTCACAAACAGTGCACCGGGATGTTGAGTATCGGCTAACCGTTTGAAAAGCTCGGAGCGCTGCGGGAACACTTCCCGTTGAAACTTCAGAAAACCGTCAATAATGTCCTGCATAAATCTATCCTCGCCTACTCTGTTCTGGCCTCTTCTAGACTGGCCTATGTGGGTTTAGGCGGCTCATCCTATCGCTTACCATAATAAATATCCTATCAGTGGTGCGCCAATTACGGTAATGATTCCCGCTAACATCATCACCAAACTGGCGACCACACCTTCTTGCGGCCCCATTTCATAAGCTTTTGCCGTACCCGCGCCATGAGACGATGCACCCAGCCCGGCACCTTTGGCCAGACCACTACGAACCGACAACCGTAGAAACAGTAAATCGCCGACAGCCATACCGAATACGCCGGTAATCACCACAAATAGCGCCACCAGATCCGGCTGTCCGCCCAACTGCCTTGCAGCTTCCAGAGCAAAGGGTGTAGTGATTGAGCGCACCGCCAAACTGCGCTGCACTTCCTCCGATAAGGTAAGTAATTTTGCCAACCCTACTGAGCTTGCCACTGCCACAGTAATAGCAGTAATCACACCCGCGCTGAGAGACAGCCAGTGACGACGAATAATCGATAAATTCTCATATACCGGTACGGCAAAAGCGATAGTTGCAGGACCTAATAACCACAGCAACCAGTGAGTTTCACCAATATAATCCTGATAAGAAATAGGCGTCATCACCAACAGTAACACCAGCACCATCGGTGTCAGCACCAGCGGCATCAATAACAGTGAGCGACAGCGGCGATAAAGTATTTTGTTGGCAAAATACAATCCCAGTGTCAGCAAAAAGCAAAGGATACTGATAATAAAATTATTCATGATGAGCTGATTTGCGCCGCTGTAGCCAGATTTCAAAACGATATACGCGATCGACGACCAAAGCTGTCGCCGCCAGCGTCAGTGTCGTACTCACGGCAATAACAGCAAAGATTTTCCAGCCATCTACCAGCAGTAATTGCGCATAATTCACCACGGCGACGACGGCAGGAACAAAAAACAGCAGCATTTCAGCCAATAACCAACGAGAGCCAGCTTTTACCCAACCCATTGGCATAATTCGTAAGACAAACAACGCCAAAAGCAGCAGCATCCCCACGATATTCGCTGGTAACGGCAAATGGAATACACGCACTAATTGTTCGGAAATAACAAACAGTCCAACGTATAGCACTACCTGAACCGGTACTTGCATACGTTGAAGGAAGGCCGGCGAAAAACTACGTAACGCCAATAACATCACTGAACCCCAATGGGAAAGATTTTACAGCATGCAGTATAGAGGCACGGAAAACTTGCCGGAAATGAATTAAAATTATGCTTATCATGCCAAGTTGGCATACTTTTGCTCGTGGTGCATACCGCCAACAGCTAACTCGCGGGAAAACTTATGGATATCCGTACCCTACGCTATTTTGTCGAAGTCGTACGTCAGCAAAGCTTTACCCGTGCGGCGGAGAAATTGTTCGTCACCCAACCGACCATCAGTAAAATGCTACGCAATCTGGAAGATGAACTGGAGTGCAGTTTGCTGATTCGCGAAGGCCGTCGCCTGCATTTAACCGATAGCGGCCAAGCGGTTTATCAGCGCGGTGTGGTGATTTTGGATCAGTTCCAACAATTGGAAGCCGAACTGGAGGACATTGGCTCACTGAAAAAAGGCCGCTTGCGATTAGGGATTCCACCGATGGTCGGCACGCAAATGGCGGCGTTAATCGGTGAGTTTCGCCAGAGTTATCCCGGAGTGGAACTTAGAATTGCCGAATTTGGCGGGTTAACCGTTCAGCAGGCGGTTTTATCTGGTGAACTGGACTTGGCGCTGACGGCTCTACCTACCGATGTCGATTTACCGCTGACGTCACTACCGCTGTTCAACCATCCCTTATGTGTCGTGGTACCGCGCACAATTTTTTGGCTCAACCGCACAACTATCAGTATTCCCGAATTAGCCGACCAGTCGATCCTGATTTATAACGAGGATTTTGCTCTGTATCGTCAATTAATGGATGCTTTTACCGCTCACGGATTTTCCCCCAATATCGCGGTACGTAGCGGACAATGGGATTTTTTGGCGGCGATGGTTCAAGCCAATATTGGCATCGCGATTTTGCCAGAGCCAATTTGTCAGCAATTGGACAAAAACACATTACTCTGGCTACCGCTGGAGCCGCTAATGCCTTGGCAATTGGGGTTAATTTGGCGTCAGGGAAGTTATCTGTCGCACAGCGCTCAGGCGTGGATTGCCCGTTGCAGAGAATTTTGGCCAAACGGCTCGTTACTGAGAAATAACGACCAGCTCCATTCACGGGAATAAGTAGGCGGAGCCCGATAGCTCCGCCCGTCTAACCGGTTATCAGCCTTCTTTCTCGATCAATAGGGCTTCCAGCAAATCTAAATCGTGCAACAGTTTTTGCAGGGTTTCATTGCTTATCTTCTGCGTTGCCCGCAAATGATAAAGTTCACCACGTTCGGCTCGTAATGCCGTTAAGCGGAAACGACGCTCCAGATTTTCGGTCTGCAAAGTATTTTCGATCTCATCTTTACTACCGGTTCGCCGTCGTAGGGTACCAATCACCCGTGAACTCACTTCTTTCAGCAAATCAGTATCAATATTCTCTTCCGCACTGACCGCCAAACGCTCTTCCATCTTGTTCAAGCTGACAATTGCCACTTCCGCCATTGCAGCCTTGGCAAAACGAATTTCCTCACGGCTAGCACTATTATCACCGACTACCACGCCACGCAGCAGTAACGGCAATGCGATAACCCCCATCATTAACGAGAATAGGATGACTCCGGTGGCAATAAATATCAGTTGGTAACGGGATGGGAAAGCGCTGCCATCGCTGAGTAATAAAGGAATCGATAACACACCGGCCAGCGTAATCGCCCCACGCACACCGGCGAAGGAAGCAACCCACAGCTCGCGCGTGGTGTAAGTGCTAAACAATAATGGCCGCTTTTTCATTACGCGTTTACTGATGCGTTTCATCAGCCACAACCAGCTAAAACGTAGCATCAGTAAGGCGACATAAATGATGACAACATCAGCAAACAGGTACCAGGTCTGGATAGTTGGATCCAGCTCGGCCTGTACGATAGAGGTTTCCAGAATACTCGGCAATTGCAGGCCCAGCATGATAAACACCATGCCGTTAAAGACAAACTCCAGCATCGACCAAACGCTATCAGCGCGTAACCGCATCGCCAGAGGCGCGTTGCGGATCACGCCAGATTGGCTAATGGTCATCCCTGCGGCGACCGCTGCCAAAATACCAGAGACACCAATATGTTCGGCGATCAGATAAGAAGCAAACGGCAGCAACAGCAGAAAAACGATTTGTGTCGCCGGGTCATCACCGCTCCAACGGCTCATCAGACGCAAGGATTTACTGTATAGCCAAGTCACTGCCACACCGGCAAGCAAACCGCCAATGGCCACTTTCAGGAATTCTAATGTTGCACCAGAGACGGTAAATACCATGGTTCCCATGGCAACAGCGATGGCAAACTTCAACGCAACCAGACCGGACGCATCATTCATCAGCGCCTCGCCTTCCAGCACACCCATAATCGATTTCGGAATTCGCCCTTTCCCTACAATGCCGGATAATGCTACAGCATCGGTTGGCGATAATACCGCTGCCAGCGCGAATGCGGCTACCAGTGGGATTCCCGGTACCATCCAGTAAATCAGGTAGCCAACTCCGATGATCGTCACCAGCACCAGCGCCAACGCCAGACCAAAGATCTCGCGACCATGATGGATAAACTCTCGCGTGGGGGTTTTCCAACCATCGGCAAACAGCAAAGGTGGAATAAACAACACTAAAAACAACTCGGGATCAAAATTGACATGCAAACCAAAGTGAGGCCAGGCAAGCAAAGCACCACAGACAATCTGCATGAGAGGAAGAGGGATTTGAAACGGTAACATCCGGGTGACTACACCTGAGAGTGACACCACCAGAATCAGGATGAGGATTGTAAAAAAGATTTCCATGCTTTCCTTAGACTAACGCGACTTAGCTTCTAAACTCACCCACACATTCAGAGTGGGGCCTGCCAGGTGATAGTAGATCACTTTTTTCCGCGCAGGGAAAAAACCTGTTACTGATAGCAGGAAAAGCATAAACAACGGGTCATCAGGATGATAATAAGGCTAAGGAGAGGCGAACTCCCCTCCTTAGCCTAGTGATTATCATACTAAATCAGATCGCCCACCCACCGGCATAAAAGGCGACTAATGCCAACGCAATCATCACAGTGCCGACGTTCAGCTTACGCCATTCACCGGAGAAGATACGGCCAATAACCAGAGAGCTAAAGCCCAGCATAATACCGGTCACGATATTGCAGGTCAGCACGATAAATACAGCACAAAGTAAACCGGACATCGCATCAACGAAATCGTTGAAATCCAGTTTTGACACATTGCTCAGCATCAATAAACCGACATACATCAGCGCAGGAGCCGTTGCATAGGCAGGAACCAGATAAGACAGTGGGGACAGGAAAAGAATCAGCAGGAACAGAATGCCGACTACCGTTGCGGTCAGACCGGTTTTACCGCCTGCTGCCGTACCCGCTGCCGATTCGATGTACACGGCGGCGGGTGCAGCACCGACCAAACCGGCAAAAATGCTGCTGACAGAGTCAGTCGTCAGGGCTTTGCCGCCACTGATAATCTGGCCGTCTTTATCCAGCAGATTAGCCTGCCCAGCGACAGCACGAATAGTACCCGTAGCATCAAATACCGCCGTCATCACCAAAGCCAATACGCTTGGCAACACCACTGGCTGTAAGGCCCCCATAATATCCAAACTGAAAATCAGTGAGTTGCCATTGGCATCAGCCAAGCTCGGCATAGCAAACAAACCTTGATAGGTCACCGCCGGGTCAAAAATGAGGCCAATAACCGAGATAGCAATAATCACCAGCAGAATACCACCCGGTACTCGCAGTTTTTCCAGACCGAAGATCACCGCCAGACCCAGCAATGTCATGATGACAGGAAAAGAGGTAAAAGCACCCAGTGCGACGGGTAGACCTTCCAGTGGGTTTTTGATAACCAGACCGACACCGTTGGCAGCGATCAGCAGTAGGAACAAACCGATACCAATACCAGTGCCGTGAGCTACGCCCATTGGTAGGTTACGTAAAATCCATGAGCGGATACCGGTGACAGAAATAATGGTAAACAGCACACCCATCAGGAATACCGCGCCTAATGCTACGGGAATACTGATGTGTTGACCTAAAACCAGACTGAATGCGGTAAAAGCCGTCAAGGAAATAGCACAGCCAATCGCCATCGGCAAATTAGCCCACAAGCCCATCAGTAATGAACCCAGACCAGCGACCAAACAGGTTGCAACAAATACTGCTGTTGGAGGAAAACCGGCTTTGCCTAACATGCTCGGCACCACAATAACCGAATAAACCATGGCTAAAAAGGTTGTCAACCCGGCCAGAACTTCCTGACGTACATTACTGCCGCGTTCACTCAGTTTAAAAAATGCATCAAGCGCGCCCTTCGGCTTAACCGCATCGTTCGCGTGAGAATTGGTGCTAGACATGGTTATGTCCCCTGTGTGTCATCAAATAGCCTGCGCACGATCCGCTTAAACCGTTTTCATTACTGAGCATCCGTCGCGCCCATTTCCCATTAACGTTCCGACGGGAAGAAAAGCAAACGATTAGCTGGCCGCGCGCATAACCGATCAAAAAGTGAAATTTATTCAAGGCAAACGATTATCTAGCCTTCCATAGTGACTAATCAACACCAAATGACGATATTTAATGCATTTTATGACAATAAATCATTCTTCGCGGAAATGTGCGCGTGATATCATCTCGATACCGCAACTTTTTGGTTACTAAAAAGGGGTTATTGATGTGATATAGGAAAAATGGGAGGAACAGAGAAAGGGGACGAATGACGGAAAAAATAACTTTTCCGTCGCCAATAACCCTCGGCGGAAAAATGATATAGCCGTCGGAGAAGGATTTTATTGCGATGCTTTAACGGATCAGTTCAAATTTACCGCCCCTTTCCACCGCCCGCTGATAAGCCGGACGACTATGACTGCGGGCAAGAAAATCTTTCAACTTTGGATACGGCATTAGCCCTTTTCCAGCATTGACCGCTTCGATCGGGAAGCTCATTTGCACATCTGCTGCGCTGAAATCGCTGCCAGCAAACCATGTATTCTTACTCAAATGCAGCTCAAGATAATCAAGATGCGTGGTAATTTGCTTATCCAGATAGGTTTTCTGCACACCTTTACCAATGGCTCCAGCCACTGGCCGCAATACCCATGGCATTGGCGAATAACCTAAACGACTAAAAATCAGTTTCATCACTAATAATGGCATTAGCGAACCTTCAGCATAATGCATCCAATAACGATATTGTTGACGAGAATAATGGTCTGTCGGCTTGAATTCACCCTGTGCATCATAGGTTTCCTGCAAATACTCAATGATGGCTCCAGACTCCGCCAGGGTCAGATCCCCATCGGTGATAACCGGAGCCTTTCCCAACGGATGTATTTTTTTTAGCTCTGGTGGAGCCAACAGATTGCCACTATCACGCTGATAGCATTTTAGGTCATAGGGAACTTGTAGCTCTTCCAACAACCATAAAATGCGTTGAGAGCGTGAGTTATTCAGATGGTGAACAATGACCATAGTCAGGCTCCAGAGAGTCAGTAACAGTGCGAATTACAACGGTAGAAAATTGATTATAGTCGAATCATCAATAACGCTTTATCCAGAGAATATACCGACAGCCGTTCAAGCAATATTCTCCCACATTTCCCTACTGGCTTAGTAGAAGTCATGATTGTGCGTCTGAATAGGTAATATAAAAAAATAGCCGCAATAAATTTATGATAAGTGCTGAATGTAAAAAACCCAGCTATTACACTGGGTTTGATTGATTTCTATTGTTAAATGATGCGGATCAGAACGGAATGTCGTCGTCGAAGTCCATTGGTGGCTCATTGCCGCCTTGCTGCTGTGGCGCGGGTGCAGGCTGTGCTGGACGTGAAGTCTGGCCACCGCTGAACTGATTGCTACCCTGAGGTTGCTGAGGCTGACCCCAACCGCCTTGCGCACCATCATTGGAACCCGCTGGTGTACCACCCGCTGGAGCACCGCCGCCTTGACGACCACCCAGCATTTGCATGGTACCACCCACGTTAACAACCACTTCGGTGGTGTAACGTTCCTGGCCACTTTGATCCTGCCATTTCCGGGTTTGCAGTGCGCCTTCGATATAAACCTGAGAACCTTTACGCAGATATTCACCCGCGACTTCTGCCAGCTTGCCGAACAACACTACGCGGTGCCATTCGGTTTTTTCTTTCTGCTCGCCGGTTTGCTTATCACGCCAGCTTTCGGAAGTGGCCAATGTGATGTTGGCAACTGCCCCACCGTTCGGCATGTAGCGGACTTCCGGGTCTTGGCCCAAATTCCCGACCAAAATCACTTTGTTTACGCCTCTGCTGGCCATGTGAACTCTCCTGATGAAATAAATTTTGTACAGTATAAACGAGTAAGTTTAACACGCTAACCGCCAAACGGCACAACTGATCATAACTGCGAAATACATTGCATATTTATCGCAATAACGGCCTTGATTGCACTCAGACACTGGATATCCATTCAGGTTTTTTTGTGTCATAATTATCCGTTTCGTACTGGCTGTGTCCCTTTTTTGGCGTTGCAAAGTGTCCTTTTTATAGTGGGCAACGTCATGAAGACACGGTGAGAGGCTCAGTTTAATCCGGGAAATATTTGCATGGATAATATCGAAGTTCGGGGCGCTCGCACCCATAATCTCAAGAATATCAACCTGATTATCCCGCGCGACAAACTGATTGTTGTCACCGGCCTGTCCGGCTCTGGTAAATCTTCACTGGCTTTTGATACTTTATATGCCGAGGGCCAGCGCCGTTATGTTGAGTCTCTTTCCGCCTATGCACGCCAATTTCTATCGTTAATGGAAAAACCGGACGTTGACCATATCGAAGGTCTGTCTCCAGCGATTTCTATTGAGCAAAAATCAACCTCCCATAACCCGCGTTCTACCGTCGGCACCATTACCGAAATTCACGATTATCTACGTCTGCTGTTTGCCCGCGTTGGGGAACCTCGCTGTCCCGATCACGATGTCCCTCTGGCAGCACAGACCGTCAGCCAGATGGTTGATAACGTGATGGCTCAGCCGGAAGGTCGCCGCTTGATGCTGTTGGCACCGGTGGTACAAGATCGTAAAGGCGAACATACCAAAACGCTGGAAAACCTGGCGACTCAGGGTTATATCCGTGCTCGCATTGACGGTGAAGTCTGCGATCTCTCCGATCCGCCCAAACTGGAGCTACAAAAGAAGCACACCATTGAAGTCGTCGTGGATCGCTTTAAAGTGCGGGAGGATCTGGCGCAGCGCCTGGCTGAATCTTTTGAAACCGCGCTGGAGTTATCCGGTGGTACCGCCGTGGTCGCTGATATGGACGACCCAAAAGCTGAAGAGTTGCTGTTCTCCGCCAATTTTGCCTGTCCAATTTGCGGCTACAGTATGAGCGAACTGGAACCACGCCTGTTCTCCTTTAACAACCCAGCCGGTGCCTGCCCGACCTGTGATGGGCTGGGTGTACAGCAATTCTTCGATCCGGATCGGGTGCTGCAAAACCCCGAGTTGTCACTAGCTGGCGGTGCCATCCGCGGCTGGGATCGCCGTAATTTCTATTATTTCCAGATGCTACGTTCATTGGCTGAACACTATAAATTCGATATCGAAGCACCGTTCAATACCCTGGGTAGCGAAACGCAAAAAGCGGTTTTATACGGCTCAGGTAAAGAGACCATCGAATTTAAATATATCAATGACCGTGGTGACACCACGGTACGCCGTCATCCGTTTGAAGGCGTACTACACAATATGGAACGGCGTTATAAAGAAACAGAATCCAGTGCCGTACGTGAAGAGCTGGCGAAATTTATCAGCAACCGTTCCTGCACCTCCTGCCACGGGACACGCCTGCGCAAAGAAGCCCGTTATGTATTTGTGGAAAATACTACGCTGCCGGAAATTTCCGAGTTGAGCATCGGCCACGCTCTGACCTTCTTCCAGAATATGAAACTGAGCGGCCAACGCGCCCAAATAGCAGAAAAAGTGCTGAAAGAAATCGGCGACCGCCTGAAGTTTTTAGTCAACGTAGGCCTGAATTACCTTTCTCTATCGCGCTCCGCGGATACACTTTCCGGCGGCGAAGCCCAGCGTATTCGTCTGGCCAGCCAGATTGGTGCCGGTCTGGTCGGTGTGATGTATGTCTTGGATGAACCCTCAATCGGTTTACATCAGCGGGATAACGAGCGTTTGTTGGAAACCCTGATTCACCTGCGTAATCTGGGTAATACCGTGATTGTGGTTGAGCATGATGAAGATGCTATTCGGGCGGCAGACCATGTCATTGATATCGGCCCCGGAGCTGGCGTTCACGGTGGACACGTAGTTGCCGAAGGGACAGTCGATGACATTATGGCCGCACCTGACTCACTGACCGGCCAGTTCCTCAGCGGGAAACGGGAAATTGCGATTCCTGCCCAACGGGTGCCTGGTGATCCGAATAAAGTGCTAAAACTGATCGGCGCAACAGGCAACAATCTGAAAGATGTCACACTAACATTACCGATTGGTTTATTTACCTGTATTACCGGCGTGTCCGGTTCGGGTAAATCAACGCTGATTAATGACACTTTATATTCCATTGCTCAGCGTCAACTGAATGGTGCCACCATTACGGAACCCGCAGCGTACCGTGATATTCAGGGACTGGAACATTTCGATAAAGTCATCGATATAGACCAGAGCCCGATTGGACGTACGCCGCGTTCTAACCCAGCGACCTATACCGGTATTTTTACGCCAGTCCGTGAGTTATTTGCTGGCGTGCCAGAATCACGCACCCGCGGATACAATCCAGGCCGATTCAGCTTTAACGTTAAAGGCGGGCGTTGCGAAGCATGTCAAGGCGACGGCGTAATCAAGGTAGAAATGCATTTCCTGCCAGATATTTACGTCCCTTGTGATCAGTGCAAAGGCAAACGCTATAACCGTGAAACGCTGGAAGTGAAATACAAAGGCAAAAATATTCACGAAGTACTGGAAATGACGATTGAAGAAGCACGTGAGTTCTTCGATGCGGTGCCAGCATTGGCGCGGAAACTGCAAACGTTGATTGACGTGGGCTTATCCTATATTTGTCTCGGTCAATCCGCGACAACGCTGTCTGGCGGTGAAGCCCAGCGAGTGAAACTGTCTCGCGAGCTGTCCAAACGTGGCACCGGTCAAACACTGTATATTCTGGATGAACCCACAACCGGTCTGCATTTTGCCGATATTCAGCAATTGTTGGCGGTACTCCATCAGTTACGGGATCAGGGCAACACCATTGTCGTGATTGAGCATAATCTGGACGTAATTAAAACCGCGGACTGGATTGTCGATCTCGGCCCAGAAGGCGGTAGTGGCGGTGGCGAGATTTTGGTATCAGGCACGCCAGAAACCGTCGCCGAGTGCGCGGCGTCCCACACAGCGCGATTTCTAAAACCGCTGCTGGCGCGCAAGTCATAGGTTATTGGGGGCGATAATACATCGCCTCCAATTTATTTCACATCCACGATCATGCTCGCAGTTCTTGGCGAATCTGCTCCGATAGCCCCTGCAAAACCAATTGATAAGAACGATCGATCAACGCATAAAATTGAGAGTTCGGTAACGTACCATCCAGAAACACCGTGTTCCAGTGCGCTTTATTCAAGTGGTCACTCGCCACGATTTCCGGATGTTTATCGCGCAGTTGCTCGGCCAATTCCGGGCTGCTTTTCAATGAAATAGCCGGACGTCCCTGCACTTCACTCACCATAGCAAACATCACATCACCGACCTTGATTTGATTAGCCTGCCACTCTTCGTGGTCGCTTTGCTCAGCCCCTGGTTTAGACATACAGTATTCGAGTAATGCCGAATTATTCATTCGCTTATCTCCTGTCATCTGGCTACATTCGGCCATAAAACCGACTATCCCAAAGACCAACTTCCTCGGAATAGTCGCCAGAAATCGCTCAATTACGCGTTCTGGCCTTCTAATCATGCAGTAATGCTCTAGGATTTACTGTGAACGATAGAGAGTCCTGACATGATTGATGATGCCTCTAATGAGTATATTCTTTAATCATACTGCTACAAGCTGCACATTATAGATGCCAATTAATCATAATAAATATCAATAAAAAAGGAGCGATATTGCTATCGCCCCTGATGCGTTTTAACAGTAAATCGCTTTACTGCACCGCGGCAAACGCCTCGGCAACCTGCTGAACATTTTGGTGATTAACACCCGCCATACACATACGTCCACTGGCAATCAGGTAAACACCGAATTCTTCTCGTAGACGATCCACTTGCTCGGCACTGAATCCGGTATAGCTGAACATGCCACGTTGAGTCAGCAAATAGTCAAAATTACGCTCTGGCAGTGCCACTTTCAGCGCGGCGACCAAGCTGGTGCGCATCGCCAGGATTCGAGTACGCATTTGCTCGACTTCTTCACGCCAGATCGCGCCAAGCTCGTCATCATTCAACACCTTGGCTACCACCTGAGCACCAAAGTTTGGTGGGCTGGAATAATTACGACGTACTGTCGCTTTCAACTGCCCCAAAACGCGATCAGCAGCCTCTTCACTCTCACACACCACGGATAAACCGCCAACTCGCTCGCCATATAGCGAGAAAATTTTAGAAAACGAATTACTGACCAAACATGGTAATCCTGCCGCCGCCATTTGACGAATAGCATAAGCATCCTCATTCAGACCAGCACCAAATCCCTGATAGGCGATATCAAGGAAGGGGATCAACTCACGATCTTTAGCAGTCCAAATAATCTGATCCCACTGATCGTTAGTCAGATCCGATCCGGTCGGGTTATGGCAACACGGATGTAACAACACAATGCTTTTTGCCGGTAGCTGCTGCAACGTCGCCAGCATTTCGCTGAAATTAACACCCAGTTTCTTGTTATCGAAGTACGGATAAGTATTCACCTTAAAACCCGCACCGCTGAAAATCGCAATATGGTTTTCCCAGGTTGGATCACTGACCCACACTTGAGAATCCGGGAAATAATAATGCAGGAAGTCAGCCCCCACTTTCAGTGCGCCAGAGCCGCCGACAGTTTGAATGGTAGCAATTCGCTGTTGCTCTAGCATGGCGTGATTTTGGCCAAACAACAATTGCTGAACCGCTGAACGATATGCCTGCAAACCCTCCATCGGCAAATAAACTGACGCCGCTTGCACCTGAGCATTCATTTGAGTTTCCGCTGCGGCGACAGCGCGCATTTGCGGGATCACACCCTGCGCATCGTAATACAGCCCAATGCTCAGGTTAACCTTACGCTTTCTGGTATCCGCTTTAAAACTTTCCATCAGCGAAAGGATGGGATCTCCGGCATAGGCATCAACATTCTGGAACACGGCATGACTCTCCTTGGTTAGGTTCTATCAAAATAGCATTAACCCGACCTTTCCGGCTACCCATTCGCACAGGGATTTACCGAAACAGAGGAAATGCTTTACTCTTTGTTTTTATTGATTTTATATAAATCCTTTATTCCCAATCTCGCACGATTATGAAAATAAAAAGAATGTAGGATACCCACAAGAGGCGGGGCAATAAAAAAGCGCGACATCATATTGTGCCGCGCCCTTCATTAATATAATGGATGTAAGTCGAGAGTTATTATTCGCCGATATATTCCATTGATACGCGGGGAGTTAGCTTAGTAATCAATTCATAAGCGCTAATACCCGTCGCGATAGCCACTTTTTCTACCGGCAAATCAGCGCCCCACAGTTCGACCTCGTCACCCACCCTATCACTAGAATCAGGTCCCAGATCGACAGAAATCATGTCCATGGAAACTCGGCCAACAATCGGAACTTCGCGGCCATTCAACCATACCGGCGTGCCTGATGGCGCACTGCGTGGGTAACCATCACCATAACCCATTGCCACCACGCCCAAGCGGGTATCACGCTGGCTAACCCAGGTGCCACCGTAACCCACTGGCTCACCGGCTTTATGTTTTCGTACCGCAATCAAGCTGGACTTCAGCGTCATCCCCGGTTGTAGACCAAAATCAGCACCGTTCTTTTGTTCAATAGGAGAAACGCCATACAGCACAATGCCCGGACGCACCCAATCACGATGAGAGTCGGGCCATAGCAAGATACCACCGGATGCAGCGATCGACTGCTTACCTGGTTTATCCGCCACAAAGGTATCAAAACATTCAATCTGCTGCCTGGTAGCAGAGACTTCCGGCTCATCAGCCTGACTAAAATGGCTCATGATATTAATCGGTTGCACCACATTATGGCAGGCGCTCAGGCGCTGATAAAAAGCCTCGGCCTCATCTGGACGCACACCCAGACGATGCATACCTGTATCGAGTTTCATCCAAACATTAATCGGATACGGCAAATCGGCCTGTTCCAAGGCTTCCAATTGCTCAATACTGTGTACCGCTGTTTCAATATGATTGACCACTAGCACCGGTAAATCTTCGGCAGAAAAGAACCCCTCCAGTAACAGGATAGGTTTGACTATTCCACCGGAGCGAAGCATCAACGCTTCTCCGATACGGGCGACACCATAGCAATCAGCATCTTGTAATGTATGCGCTGTTTCTAACAGCCCGTGGCCATAAGCGTTTGCTTTCACAACAGCAATCAGGCGGCTTTGTGGCGCAAGACGCCGAACCTGTTGCAAATTATGTCGCAGAGCGCGGCGGTCGATTACTGCGGTTGCCGCTTTCATTTCTCGTCCTTAGTTAATAATATCTTGCTATTCGTCGTCGTATTGCGGGCCAGCATAGTTATCAAAGCGCGACCATTGACCGTTGAAAGTCAGACGTACCGAGCCGATAGGGCCATTACGCTGTTTACCCAAAATGATTTCTGCAATGCCCTTCATGTCGCTGTTCTCGTGATAAACCTCATCGCGATAAATAAACATGATCAAGTCGGCATCCTGCTCAATCGAGCCTGACTCACGTAAGTCGGAGTTAACCGGTCGTTTATCCGCGCGCTGCTCTAGGCTTCGGTTAAGCTGGGACAATGCAACGACGGGTACCTGTAATTCTTTCGCCAACGCCTTGAGCGAGCGAGAAATTTCGGCAATCTCCAGCGTTCGGTTGTCGGATAACGCCGGTACCCGCATCAATTGCAGGTAATCGATCATGATCAGACTCAGTCCGCCATTTTCACGGTAAATACGTCGCGCACGGGAACGGACTTCTGTCGGTGTCAGACCGGAGGAATCATCAATATACATATTGCGTTTTTCCAGCAGAATACCCATGGTGCTGGAAATGCGCGCCCAATCCTCATCGTCCAACTGACCAGTACGAATGCGAGTCTGATCGACGCGAGAAAGGGATGCCAACATACGCATCATGATCTGGTTGCCGGGCATTTCAAGGCTGAAAATCAGTACCGGTTTATCCTGCATCATCGCGGCGTTTTCGCACAGGTTCATAGCAAAAGTGGTTTTACCCATCGACGGACGCGCCGCCACGATGATCAAATCCGACTTCTGCAAACCAGCCGTTTTCTTATCCAGATCCTGATAGCCGGTAGACACACCAGTCACACCATCATGTGGACTTTGATAGAGCTGTTCTATACGAGCAACGGTATCTTCCAGAATCCGATCGATACTTTTTGGCCCTTCGTCTTTATTGACGCGGTTTTCTGCAATTTGGAAAACCTTAGACTCCGCCAGATCCAGCAGATCTTCACTGGTACGCCCCTGAGGATCATAACCGGCGTCGGCGATTTCGTTAGCGACTGAGATCATTTCTCGGACAACCGCCCGCTCACGAACAATATCGGCATAAGCACCGATATTGGCCGCACTTGGCGTATTTTTTGACAGTTCGGCCAGATAGGCAAAGCCGCCTACCGACTCCAGATCTCCTTTCTGCTCCAGCGATTCAGACAGCGTGATCAAGTCGATCGGCTTGCTCATTTCCAACAAGCGCTGCATTTCAGTAAAGATCCGACGATGAGGGCGGCTGAAGAAATCGTTACTGGTTACACGTTCGGAAACGTTGTCCCAGCGTTCGTTATCCAGCATCAAACCGCCCAACACGGACTGCTCTGCCTCCAGCGAATGAGGCGGGAGTTTCAGCCCTTCCATCTGGCGGTCTCGTGGCACTGTCATATTGTTGGTTGGTTTTTTTCCTGCCATGAAGA
This sequence comes from Yersinia ruckeri ATCC 29473, assembly GCF_000754815.1. Taxonomy (GTDB): domain Bacteria; phylum Pseudomonadota; class Gammaproteobacteria; order Enterobacterales; family Enterobacteriaceae; genus Yersinia; species Yersinia ruckeri. The sequence goes on along the minus strand of NZ_KN150747.1, from coordinate 761,429 downwards.
GTGTTCTTTACCTAGTTGCGAAATAGAAAATATAGCGACCCAGTATACGCGATGATAGGCAGGGAGTAATTATATACCCGTTGAATTAGCTGTCGCGTACCCGGATTAATCCCAAGCTTTAAAAGTGGATACGCCAGCACGAACCCTGTAGGGTGAAATGACTTCTATCATGAGGATTTCACATGGCCAAGCGCATCCAATTTGCCACAACCGGTAGCCCAGATGTTTTGCAATACGTTGATTTTTCACCAAATGATCCGGAAGAAAATGAAGTGCAGGTGGAAAATAAGGCCATCGGCATCAACTATATTGATACCTACATTCGCAGCGGCCTCTATCCACCCACTCAGTTGCCTAGCGGCCTAGGAACCGAGGGTGCTGGTGTGATCAAGAAAGTGGGTTCTGCCGTCACTTCATTGAAGGTCGGGGACCGCGTGGTTTACGCCCAATCGGCCCTCGGTGCATACAGTGAAATTCACAATGTGCCAGCCGAAAAAATAGCCCTGCTACCGGATAACATCTCTTTTCAGCAAGGAGCCGCCTCTTTTCTGAAAGGGCTAACCGTGCATTATCTGCTGCGCCAAACCTATGAAATCAAGCCAGGCGAAATCTTTTTATTCCACGCCGCAGCCGGTGGTGTAGGGCTGATTGCCTGCCAATGGGCAAAAGCACTGGGTGCAAAATTAATCGGTACTGTTGGTTCAGATGAAAAAGCGACGCTAGCCAAAGCCGCTGGCGCATGGGCGACGATCAATTACAACAAAGAAGATATTACCCAACGGGTTGCAGCATTGACTCAAGGTGAAAAAGTGAACGTTGTGTATGATTCTGTCGGAAAAAGTACTTGGAATGATTCATTGAGTTGTCTGAAAAAACGCGGATTATTAGTCAGTTTTGGCAATGCTTCTGGGCCAGTTACCGGCGTGGATTTAGGCATTCTTAATCAAAAAGGCGGGCTTTATGTCACTCGCCCATCGCTAAATTGGTATGTGAGCAACCGGCAAGAGCTGGAACAAGCCAGCAGCGAATTATTCTCACTTATCGCCAGCGGCGCCATTAATGTCGATGTGTCTGCCGCCCAGCAGTTTCCTCTTAGTGAAGCCAAACGAGCACACCAGACTCTGGAAAGTCGAAAAACAACCGGCTCCAGTTTATTCATCCCCGGCAGCTGATAACGCTTTACGCTGACGCCAATAAAAATGGGTTCCGTTTCAGGAACCCATTTTTATAACGCTTTGACTACAACAGTGTAGGGGTACAGCAGGATATTCCGTCGGAAAGGTGTGCGGCTTATGCCACTATTTTTATTCCCACCGGAGATGAAAGCAGTGATATCAATTCAACAGCATCCTAACAGCCCACTCAGGTAAAAAATATCTCTTCCCATCAAATATTCAGACTAATGTTTCAGGCTGTGATCTCAACCGCAAAACATTTTCCTTGTTTATCTTTTATTGCATCAATAACCTGTTATTACCCAAATAGAATGCATCTATAACACTTTGTTATTTATATTATTTGTTTCTTTTTCAATCACAATAAAAATACGTGTATTTTTTAATAACGTCGAATAGTCGGTTTTTGCATTGAACGCCAAATCCATACCACAACAATGGCTAAAATCAGCCAAGGCAACAATTTAATCATCATCACAAATAACCCACCGACCATCATAAAAGCAACCGCGACCAGCAAGGCTCCCAGAATCCCCAGCAAGGAAATACCGGTTACCATTAACATGATAAAAAAACCGATAACAAATAAAATCTCTAACATGGTTGGCTCCCAAAATTTGTTATTACCCAGAATACTGAGGAATGATGCTTGGATATTACAAGAAGCGTGCCAAGTTATAGATAATAATTAATCATTTGAATTAAATGGGAAATATGATTTTTAGCCCGTTAAATCACATCACGGGCCTGGTGACTTTGACTAACTTATAGTGAATTATACTGAGGCGATTTCACCAATGATAACGCTTTTTCAACCACTGAAACCCCGGCTCCCGGTTTATGAGCATTTTCACTTAAATAACGACGCCATTGACGCGCACCGGGAATTCCCTGGAATATACCTAAAATATGGCGGGTGATATGGCCTAAATAGGCACCACGGGACAGCTCTTGTTCAATGTAAGGATAAAGTGCTTCAATGGCCGCTACGCTATCCGTTACCACCGCTTGTGGGTCAAACAGCTCACGATCCACCTGAGTCAAAATGCTCGGGTTCTGATATGCCTCACGGCCCATCATCACGCCATCAAGGTATTTCAAGTGTTCTTTAGCTTCTTCCAACGTTTTGACGCCGCCGTTAATAGCCATTGTCAGCGCTGGGAAGTCACGTTTTAGCTGATAAACCCGTGGATAATCCAGCGGAGGCACTTCGCGGTTTTCTTTTGGGCTGAGACCAGATAACCAGGCTTTGCGGGCATGGATGGTAAACATATCGCAGCCACCTTGTTCAGCGACCTTTTGTACAAACTCACACAAGAATTCGTAGCTATCTTGATCGTCAATGCCAATCCGGGTTTTCACCGTTACAGGAATGGAAACCACATCACGCATCGCTTTAACACAGTCAGCAACTAAATCCGCCTCCCCCATCAAACAAGCACCAAAGCGACCATTTTGTACCCGATCGGAAGGACAACCCACATTCAGATTGATTTCGTTGTAGCCACGCTGTTCTGCCAGTTTGGCACAATGCGCCAATGCCTGAGGATCGCTGCCCCCCAGTTGCAGCGCCACCGGATGATCCTGCTCACTGTAAGCCAGATAATCAGCTTTACCGTGGATAATCGCCCCCGTAGTGACCATTTCGGTATAAAGCAACGCTTCTTTAGTCAACAAACGGTGGAAGTAGCGACAATGGCGATCCGTCCAATCGAGCATCGGCGCGACGGAGAAGCGTTGAAGGGGGAAATTTGGCTTACCCGTTTCGGCGTTGGATACAGTCTGATTTTCGTGCATGTGCGGTGAGTTTCATCGGTTATTAATAGGTCAATTTCCCGCTGCTTTGGTTGCGTAGCCAATCATCAGAGGGCTGAAGCCGCGATTATACCATAGAACCCAGAAGCCGCATTCAACCGCAATAGCTAATGACTGACCATTTGGCGGGAACTGGAAATGTGACCGCGACGGAGGTCACTCACGGCCTATCTCGGTGATCGCTCCGAGATATGGTAAAATCACGCAAATTATAATGTTGTGGGACGATGACCATGAATGCAATCAACCAAGAAAAGCTGCTTGTTCAGGCCGAGAACCTGTGCAAACAACGAAATGTTCGGCTGACTCCGCAACGGTTAGAGGTTTTGCGTCTAATGGCGCAGCAACCGGGTGCCATCAGCGCCTATGATTTGCTCGATCTATTGCGGGTTTCCGAGCCGCAAGCCAAGCCTCCGACCGTCTACCGTGCGTTAGATTTTCTTCTGGAACAGGGATTTATCCATAAAGTTGAGTCGGCTAACAGTTATGTACTCTGCCATCATTTTGAAGAGCCGCTACATACTTCCGCACTGTTTATCTGCGATTCCTGTGGTCTGGTAACGGAAAAAACAACAGTAGGAATTGAAGAAGCCTTGGAATTATTGGCAGAACAATCGGGTTTTGCGCTGCGTCACAGCGTCGTGGAAGCTCATGGTCTGTGCGCGATATGTGGAGAAGTTGAAGCCTGCGAAAACCATGAACATTGCGATCATGACCACAGTGTAGTTTCTAAAAGAAAATAGTGGCTGAAAAACTCAGTCTCACGGCGTGAGATATTGAGTAAGAATTTGGCAGCGATAGCAGCCGGCAGATAACTTGATTGGTAAGATAATGGTAAGGTTTAAGCAAAAAACACCGTGTGTAGACCCATTTCACACCAATATTTAATTTTTCCCGCATATTGATGCGTATACCACGCAGCACCGGTAAGGAGCCGTGTGGTATCTATGCTGGTTTCTTTTGTACTGACAGAAATGAAGCGATAAGGCCGTAGTGGTCGGTACTGCCATCTTGGGGCAATCCGATACAAATCACCAGACAAGTGCGATGCGGCAAGGGTTAAATCCAGTCACCGTTACGAATGACGCCAACAGCCAAACCTTCAATGGTGAAACTTTGCTCACGCAAATCGACAACAATCGGCTGAAACTCACTATTTTCAGGCAATAACTGAACAATATTACCCTGTTTCTTCAATCTCTTAACCGTAACTTCATCGTCAATGCGTGCCACAACAACCTGGCCGTTTCGTACATCCTGAGTTTTGTGTACGGCTAATAGATCGCCATCCAGAATCCCGATGTCTCTCATGGACATACCGTTAACCCGTAACAAAAAATCTGCATTTGGCTTGAACAGTGACGGATCGACTTTGTAATGCCCTTCAATATGTTGCTGTGCCAGCAAAGGCTCACCTGCGGCAACCCGACCAATCAACGGCAGTCCTTCTTCGTCTTCCATTAACAGACGAATACCGCGTGATGCACCGGAAATAATTTCGATAACCCCTTTGCGTGCCAGAGCTTTCAGATGCTCTTCCGCAGCATTAGGAGAGCGGAACCCCAAACGCTGTGCGATCTCGGCACGTGTCGGTGGCATGCCGGTTTGCGAAATGTGATCGCGAACCAAGTCATAGACCTGTTGCTGTCTGGTAGTAAGTGCTTTCATTCCGCCCCCTGTTTGTTTATACAGTTTAGCTGTGAGTATATACAGCCAAACTGCTCTTGGGAACCAAAGAGTGAATAAAAACAGGGATTAATGGCTGTATTATTCTTCACCACTATTTGCTCTTTCCCTGAACTATGCCAAATTCCAGTGCTGCCACAGCACTGAACCCCAGACAAACGCAGCCAGGAGAAGCGTGAGTAGAACCGCTGCGGAGCCCATATCTTTTGCTCGACCGGATAATTCGTGCCATTCGCTGCCAATACGGTCTACCACCGCCTCAATTGCGCTGTTGATCACTTCGACAATCACCACCAACACGACGGAACCGATCAATAAAATACGCTCTATCGCTCCCACATCCAGCCAGAAGGCCAGTATAATAGCAATAAGTGCCGCTACGGTTTCCTGGCGGAAAGCCGCTTCATTTTTCCATGCTGCGGCCAAACCTTTCGCAGAGTAACCCGCCGCTTTATAGATCCGGGTTAGTCCAGTTGATTGATTAGACATGAGTTATATACCTTTTTATTAGATTGATCATAGTTTCACTGCTTTCATCAGTCTGATCACCACAGATCTCAAAACGAGTTTCTGGTATCCTTGCGACGAATTGCTAACAAGAGGCTTCACGTTGTTATGTCAGGTTGGCGTAAAATATATTATAAGTTACTGAATTTACCACTTAAATTGTTGGTAAAAAGCAAGGTAATTCCTGCAGATCCCGTGACTGAACTGGGTTTGGATCCTTCACGTCCTATTCTGTATGTTTTACCTTATAACTCTAAGGCTGATTTGCTGACAATGCGAGCGCAGTGTCTGGCGCAAGATCTGCCGGATCCATTGGTTCCCTTGGAGATTGACGGCGTACAACTGCCAAGCCATGTCTTTATTGATAATGGCCCGCGGGTGTTTCGCTATTACGCTCCAAAGCAGGAGTCAGTAAAGTTATTCCACGACTATCTGGATCTGCATAGTAATAATCCTGATTTGGATATTCAGATGCTGCCGGTATCCGTGATGTTTGGTCGTTCTCCCGGTCGTGAAGGCCATGGTACACCGCACCTGCGCGTACTTAATGGCATACAGAAATTTTTTGCCGTTCTGTGGCTGGGTCGCGATAGCTTCGTGCGTTTCTCCACGACGGTTTCATTACGCCGGATGGCCAGCGAACACGGTACGGATAAAACCATCGCCCATAAGTTGGCGAGAGTGGCACGCATGCACTTCTCCCGCCAGCGTCTTGCCGCAGTTGGCCCAAGTCTGCCGGTGCGTCAGGAACTATTTAAAAAGCTGCTGTCCTCGAAAGCCATTGAGAAAGCCGTAGCCGATGAAGCTCGCACCAAGAAAATTTCTCATGAGAAAGCCCAACAAAACGCTATCAATCTGATGGAAGAAATTGCGGCCAACTTTTCTTATGAAGCCGTGCGTTTGTCCGATCGGGTATTGAGCTGGACGTGGAACCGCTTATATCAGGGTATCAATGTTCATAATGCCGAGCGGGTGCGCAAATTGGCGCAAGATGGCCACGAAATCGTTTATGTGCCTTGCCATCGCAGTCACATGGACTATTTGTTGCTGTCTTACGTCCTGTATCACCAAGGTTTGGTGCCGCCGCATATTGCCGCCGGTATTAACCTGAATTTCTGGCCTGCCGGGCCGATTTTCCGCCGCTTGGGCGCATTCTTTATCCGTCGGACCTTCAAGGGCAATAAGCTTTATTCTACTGTATTCCGCGAATACCTCGGTGAACTATTCACCCGCGGCTATTCCGTCGAGTATTTTGTGGAAGGTGGTCGCTCTCGTACCGGTCGTCTGTTAGAGCCGAAAACCGGTACTTTGTCGATGACGATTCAAGCGATGTTACGCGGCGGCTCTCGCCCTATTACGCTGGTGCCGATCTATATCGGTTATGAACACGTCATGGAGGTAGGGACTTACGCCAAGGAATTACGTGGAGCGACCAAAGAAAAAGAAAGCCTGATGCAGATGCTGCGTGGGCTGCGTAAGCTGCGTAACCTTGGTCAGGGCTACGTCAACTTTGGCGAACCTTTACCATTGACGACTTATCTCAACAGCAATGTGCCGGAATGGCGCGATGCTATCGACCCGATTGAAGCCCAGCGCCCAAGCTGGCTGACGCCAGCGGTAAACGATCTCGCGGGCAAGATCATGGTTCGCATCAATAATGCTGCGGCAGCCAACGCCATGAACTTATGTTCTACCGCGTTGCTGGCTTCCCGTCAGCGTTCACTGACCCGTGAGCAACTATTGGAGCAACTCGATTGCTATCTGCAACTGTTGCGCAATGTGCCTTATGCCAAGGATGTCACGGTTCCGGATAAAACGCCGGAAGAGTTGCTGAATCACGCGTTGAAAATGAATAAGTTCGAGGTAGAAAAAGACAATATCGGCGATATCATTATCCTACCTCGTGAGCAGGCAGTGCTGATGACTTATTACCGCAACAATATTCAGCACTTATTGATCCTGCCATCGTTGATTGCCAGCATGGTGATGTACCACCGCCGTATTAGCCGTCCCGAACTGCTACGCCAGGTTGGTATGATTTATCCTATGCTTAAAGCCGAGCTATTCCTGCATTATACCAAGGAAGAACTTGGGGCAACGCTGGATACGCTGATTAACGAATTGGCTCGCCAGCAGCTGATTTGCGATAAAGGTACTGAGCTGGTGCTGAACCCGGCACGTATTCGCCCATTACAGTTGCTAGCCGCCGGTGTACGTGAAACCCTACAACGCTATGCGATTACTTTGTCTCTGCTAAGTGCGAACCCCAGTATCAATCGGGGGGCTCTTGAGAAAGAAAGCCGAATCATGGCGCAGCGTTTGTCGGTCTTGCATGGTATTAACGCACCGGAGTTCTTCGATAAGGCAGTATTCTCAACGCTGGTTGCCACGCTGCGGGAAGAAGGTTATATCAACGATATTGGCGATGCGGTTCAGGAACATACACTGGAAGTTTACAATATGCTCAGTAACCTGATGACACCAGAGGTCAAGCTAACGATTGAAAGTGTCAGCATGCCTGCCGAAACCAGTCATCAATTACCGGCACCGGATCAACCGGTATAATGACCAGAGCATAGCGACAAAAAAGGCCAGATTCTGGCCTTTTTTATTGATCGCTGGCAAATTTATCACCGCGATATTTGATTACCAGTAGCTCAGTAATATCCCCAGGAATAAAACCAAACCCACATAGTTATTATTCAGGAATGCCTGGAAACATGGCTCACGCTGGCGTTTGGCGATCATTTTCTGCTGGTGAATAAACAACGCACCAGCCAGTAAAACTGACCAATAAAATGCGCCACCAAGATGCATCAGATAGCCTATAACCGCCATCAATACCAACGTAGCCAGTTGCAACAATCCAACGATTAGCCGGTCATATTGGCCAAACAGAATCGCCGTCGATTTTACACCAATACGCAAATCGTCATCCCGATCAACCATGGCATATAACGTATCGTAAGCGACCGTCCAGCAAATATTGGCCAGCAACAATAACCAGCACACTACAGGCAGACTTTCGCTAACGGCGGCAAAACCCATTGGAATTGACCAGCCAAACGCCGCACCTAATACCACCTGTGGCAAATGGGTTACACGCTTCATAAACGGATAAACCCAAGCCAGCGCCAACCCTGCTAATGACAACCAAATCGTCATACTGTTTAACGTTAAAACCAGACCGAAAGAAATCAGTACCAATACGGCAAATAAAATTTTGCTTTCTTTCTCACTGATGATTCCGCTAGGTAATGGACGCGAAGCGGTGCGTTTTACATGACCATCAATCTTACGGTCAGCAAAATCATTTATCACACAGCCTGCTGCTCGCATCATAAAAACGCCCAACACAAAAACAATCAATATTTTGATATCAGGAATACCGCGCCCTGCCAGCCATAATGCCCACAATGTTGGCCACAGCAACAGCAGCGAACCAATGGGTTTATCAATTCGCATCAAACGGCAATAAGCATGCCATTTACTTTGAGAAATACTTCCCTTCAATTTATTTGTCTCCCAACTATCCAGCCAACATCAAACCAGAGGTCACTGATATAACGGTGATGCTGGCAAAAAAACCTCAGTCAGTAGTAACGGTTTTCCCGACAAGCGTAACAGTGAGCGGCGCGCCCACAGTTTTCCCTGCAAACCGGTTTGAATATAGTCCCGTGTCAAAGCATCGCCACTGAATAAATAGCGCCCCAAAGGGACGGTACCCAAATCAACCAGTGCCCGATCGGCGCCCGAAAGTGTTTCTTCAGGCACCACCGTCCGCCCCAGTAGCCAAGGTTGTCCATCACCACACAGAATAACCTCACGTAGCCAATAGCGCTCACTGACCGGCAGGTGCTCAGCCTCTTCGCCCAACTCATCGCGAGTAATAAAACGTTCCTGCTGGGGTTCGATATGTACTCGCTGGCAATGCTGCTCAAAACGACGGGTCATCGAGCCCAGTTCCATCAGCCACTCGGCGACGTCTGCGTGGAGACCCGGCTGCTCAATAGAACGCCATTGAATAGGTTTTAGAATTGATGCCTCGCCGTCTGACATTCGGCTCGCTCCCGGCGGGAATACATTTTGTCTCCCCGTAATTGGTAAATAAGCCGCTATTGTAGCGCAGAATTCACCTTTGGTGACACGTCAGGTCGCATCTGATGCTCATAACCACAATTGCGAGTTAACTGTGTCACATCAGTGGAATAGATAAGAGAAATTAATTTAATTTAGCAGAGATTATTCCATGAAAAATCAAAAAAACTGGGGGCTATCCGCTCTAATAAGGTATCGCGCAAAGTCAGTCTGGGCAGACAACGGAGTGTACATGACAATAGCGCGCGCGGCGTAAGTCCAGAATAACAAAGCGCAGATACCATTCCTTGATCACAATGAAAAAAGGTGCGCCACGGCGCACCAATCATCCAGCCATATTCGGCAGCGCTGGGTATCTAGCCCTTGCCTTTTACACTACCAATAAAAGTTTTACGGGCTGAGGTAGAGCCCAGTTTCTCTGCTTCATTTAGCAGTTTTAGTGCCTTATCTACATCACCGGCGTTTATTGCTTCTTTAATCGCCTGATTGAAATAGCTTTCAGTGTCATTGAGCATCGGTTCTACCGGTTTGTTGGTGGGTGCTGGCGCGGTGTTGACAGCTTGGGTATTACCGACGATGACCGGTGCTGGCGCGGCTGGCTGGGTGAAACCAATCATAATGTTACCCATACTTTGCTCTGCGGTAGCTTTGATTTTCAGCATACCAGTCGGTGAATGCCGCGCGATCGGATCGGGAATATTTGGTACAGCGTTACCCACCCCCTGAGCATAGGCTTTTGCCGGGTCGATCAATTGGGTGGTTTTTGTCAGATCTTGTTTAGTGGTGTAGACCAGCAGATAGATCTGTTTTTGACCCAGCGCTGGCGTCAGTTTCAGCACCCCTTCAAGGCGGTCGAAACTCATGATACCCGCTTTTTCATAGGTAAAATAACTGGACGGATAGTAAGCCGCCGGACGCATTTGCTCGTCCAATACCAACACGCTTGGGGAATAAAGTTGATTATTGATAACTTGGCTACTGAGGGTGATTTCCATTGAGCCGCGATCGGCAGGCAGAGTAAAGGCCGCGACGGCACCTTCTATCTCGCCTTGAGAAATATGTGGGCTGGCACTGGTCAGTTTAATGTCCTGAGTGGCGGGAGGCACCAGTGGTTGCCACGGTAAGCTTTGTAATGCTGATGGGTTAATGCTCGGTGCAACCGAAACGTTGGCGGGAGAAATCGTTGAGGCGGCCTGCACGACCAGCGGTGCAGTTAACCCCAAGGCCAGCGACAAGCAGAATGACAACAGATTCTTTTTCATTGTTATACCCTCATACATTGAGCGTCAGGGCTAACTCAGCACAGGCAAGGTCGGCAAAGTTAACCCAAATATCGCTTTATATTTGTATGAAGTGAGCCGCAGCCCACTTCATCAAAACAAAACAGCCGTCCCGAAGGACGGCTGTGTCACTGCTGTTACCACCAGGCTTCGAATTGCGCGCCAAAGGTCACTTCATTGTTTTTACCACGGCTATCCGTTCCGATGCTGCCGTTCTGCGCCAGACCGAGATCTGAGCTGCCTTTGACGTTGTCGTAGCCCCACTTCTCATCCCAGTTGGCATAAGTTGCGAAGACACGGATAGCAGGACGAGACCAGATGCTGTCCCCGGCCTGCCACTGTTGAGCCAGAGTCAGTTTGTATTGGCCATTACGGTCGCCAGTACGTTGGGATTTCACGTTATCGTAGCCTGCTTCCAGTAAGGTACTCATGATAGGCGTCCATTTGTACATTGGACGTACACCCACACTGTACCAAGTGGTACCGTTTTTATTATCCCAGTTGGTATCCTGATATAGGGCTACATACATCATGTCCCATTTTTCGGCCAGATTAATGGCTCCGTGGTCAATAATACGCAGCATACTGCCGTTGTTATTCACCAGAGAACCCTGTGAGTGGCCACTGTTCCATGAAGTCATTGAGTCGGTGGCATACTGAACCACGAATTTATTGAAACCGCCGAACATACTTTGAGTATGTTCCGCCGTCAGCAAGACACCATCTTTGGTGGCATCTTGTGCCAATGCGTAACCTTCTGCCGTATTGGCACGACCGTAGTCCACACCAAATTCAAGCGTACCACCTGGGTTAGTTTCCAGTCCGGCTAAACGCACGTCGAATACATCATTAATAGTTTTCTCAGCATCTTTACGCTGATTGTCGATCCAGGCGCTGGAGCCACCGGCTTCGGAGTTACGAGTGGCAGCCAAAGACAACTTACCGAAGCCCAGATCGATATTTTCCAGACCGGCACCCGGGCCAGAGATATCCCAGTAGTAGAAGTCGATCATATGAACATCATGACGTTGATAGAAACGTTTACCGGCCCACATGGTGGAACCAGGCAACCATTCGATCAAATTTTTACCCTGCACGTTAGCTTCGCGGAAAGCGGGATTGGTCGATTCCCAATCATCACGCTGTGATACGGAATAGGCTACGTTGGTGTCGAAATAGAAGCTTTTATCCCCTTCTTTCCACAGCTCCTGGCCTAATTTAATTTCCGCATAGGTTTCACATTCGTTACCCAGACGGTACTTACTTTGAGCACCCGTCGCCTTGAAACATTGTTGTTCACCGCCGCTCCCAGTCCAACCGATACCGGAGCGCGCATAACCGTGGAAATCTACGGCCATAACCTGGGTTGAAAGGACACCAGCGGCAACAGCCAGTGCTATCGGTAACTTGCGCAGAGTAGTCATCAGAAAATCTCCTGTTTTATTTGCCTAACGGCGTGCGTGCTTTACATTCACAGTCAGTCAACGCCAGGCTCTCGGTGCAGCCTTTTACACGCGGTTCCATCTTCACGGAACAAATGGCAGCGATAAGGCGGCAGACCGATAGCGAATGTTGCACCTTCTTCTACCAGCACCACGTCGTTCTGGCGGTAAACCAGGTTCTGACGTATTGCAGGGATTTGGATATGAATCTGTGTTTCATTGCCCAATTGCTCGACTACCTGAATCGGGCCTTCCAGCGTGACTTCCGATTCGCTGCTCGGCAGTAGATGCTCTGGCCGAATACCCAACGACATGTTGGCTCCGACCTGTACGCGATCGCCTTCGACCGGTAGCCAGACCAATTGACGATTTGGCAGCTCGATTTGCACCTGACGAGGTTCGACCGACGTGACCTTCACCGGTAAGAAATTCATTTTTGGCGAGCCGATAAAACCGGCGACAAAACGGTTGGCGGGGTAGTGATAAAGCTCCAGCGGTTTGCCCACTTGCGCCACGTTACCGGCATCCAGCACCACAATTTTGTCGGCCAGCGTCATGGCTTCAACCTGATCGTGGGTGACGTAAATCATGGTGCGTTGCAAGCGCTTGTGTAGGCGGGAAATTTCGATACGCATCTGCACCCGCAGGGCAGCATCCAGGTTGGATAACGGCTCATCCAGCAAGAACACATCCGGTTCTGCCACCAGCGTACGACCAATGGCCACCCGCTGACGCTGCCCACCGGAAAGCGCTTTTGGCCGACGGTCGAGTAAGTGAGCCAGTTGCAGCACTTCCGCCACCTGATTGACCCGTTGATTGATTTCGGCTTTCTTGGCACCAGCCAGTTTCAGACCGAAAGACATATTTTCAGCCACTGATAGATGGGGATACAGTGCATAGGATTGGAATACCATGCCGATACCACGCTCGGCTGGCGGCACTTCATTCATCCGTTTCCCACCGATCAGCAACTCACCCGCGGTAATATCCTCAAGGCCTGCAATCATGCGTAGTAGCGTTGATTTTCCGCAGCCTGATGGGCCGACAAATACCACAAACTCACCGTCTTCAATTTCCAAATTGACGTCTTTGGAAATCACGACCTCACCAAAGGCCTTATCAACGCCCTTTAGCGTTACGTTAGCCATGCATCACTCCTTTGCTTGCGCAAACAGCTTTTTCATGTGAACCAGATTGAAGAAAAATGGCGGAAGCAAAACCCGGTATAACCCATTGATGACTCCCAGCACTCTGATGACTTTCTCTCTGCGCGCCGTGCCGCCAAGCCAATAGCAAGGTTGCCTCGGACGGCGTCGCCGTCTGAGTATACGGCTGCAAATTAATCAGCGCTTCAATACTGCTATTCCCCATACCATCGCCGTTTCCGTCACGGAAACTGATCGGTTGAAGCCGATAACACGGTGGATAAGAAATGGCTCGCGCTGGCAACATAATTCTGGCCCTGCAAACTGGAGTTAAAATTGATGTTGCTGATAGTGCGGGAGTGTCACCGTTTGGTAATCATCCGTAACAATGTTTTTTATGGGGGAGGAGATGGGAGGATGAGAGAGGTACCCGTGCCAGTGAAAGTTCCAGCCGAAAGACAAATTCGTGATCCTGCTTACAAATTTCGACCAGTATTTTTGTGCCTAACCCCACAGAATAGGCCGCAGTGTTAACCCAGTCACAATAACCCGCTCGGGGGCGTAGAGGGGGGGAGGATGAGACTATGTCCAATTGTGACCCAATATGGCAGCGTCAGAAATTGCAGCGCACCGACATGATGACTACGCTGCCGCTGCCACCTCACATTGTGATTCACGGCTACCCGTTAAGCGGCTATTGATTCACACGAAAGTCGATACCCACAAAATTGGATAAAAGGATTGGATTATGACTCACAGTTTCATGAAGTCCGGCGTTGGTAAGACCGCTCGAGTCTTAGCGCTTTCCGCGCTGACAACGTTGGTACTCTCCTCCTCCGCTTTTGCCAAAATTGAAGAAGGTAAACTGGTTATCTGGATCAATGGTGATAAAGGCTATAACGGCCTAGCCGAAGTGGGAAAAAAATTCGAGAAAGACACCGGTATTAAAGTGACCATTGAGCACCCCGATAAACTGGAAGAAAAATTCCCGCAAGTTGCGGCAACAGGCGATGGCCCTGACATTATCTTCTGGGCTCATGATCGCTTCGGCGGCTATGCACAATCCGGCTTACTGGCCGAGATCCATCCATCTAAAGCGTTCCAGGACAAATTGTTCCCGTTCACTTGGGATGCTGTGCGTTTCAACGGTAAGTTGATTGCTTATCCAATCGCCGTTGAAGCCTTGTCGCTTATCTATAACAAAGACATTATCAAAGACGCGCCAAAAACCTGGGAAGAAATTCCGGCTCTGGACAAAAAACTACGAGCCAAAGGCAAAAGCGCCATTATGTGGAACCTGCAAGAACCCTACTTTACTTGGCCAGTTATCGCTGCCGATGGCGGTTATGCCTTTAAAGTTGAAAACGGCATTTATAACGTGAAAGACGTCGGCGTCAACAACGCTGGGGCGAAAGCCGGTCTGCAATTTATTGTCGATCTGGTGAAAAACAAACATATCAACGCCGATACGGATTACTCCATCGCCGAAGCCGCTTTCAATAAAGGCCAGACCGCGATGACCATTAACGGCCCGTGGGCCTGGTCAAATATCGACAAGAGCAAAATCAACTACGGCGTCACGCTGCTACCCACCCTCAATGGCCAGCCATCCAAGCCTTTCGTTGGCGTATTAAGCGCCGGTATCAATGCCGCCAGCCCAAATAAAGAGCTAGCCACTGAATTCCTTGAAAACTATCTGCTGACCGACCAAGGCTTGGCTGACGTGAATAAAGACAAGCCGCTGGGTGCCGTGGCGCTGAAATCCTTCCAGGAGCAGTTGGCGAAAGATCCGAAGATCGCCGCAACCATGGCTAACGCCACCAAAGGCGAAATCATGCCAAATATCCCGCAAATGGCGGCATTCTGGTATGCCACTCGTAGTGCGGTATTGAACGCTATTAATGGTCGCCAAACCGTGGAAGCGGCATTAAACGATGCCGCAACCCGTATTACCAAGTAACGGTTCTGCCTGTTGAAAGGGCACGGTATTCCGTGCCCTCAACCCAATAGTCACGTCAGATTGCAGTACTGTAGCTGCCACAGAATAGCCAAAATAGTCACAAAAGGGACCCGTTATGCAGTTATCCCAAACCGAGAGTTATGGACGCAAAAAGAAAGTCGCCTGGTGGCAAAGTGAAGCGTTGAAATGGCTGGCGATCGGCCTACTCAGTCTGCTTACCTGTTATCTCATCGTATTAATGTATTCTCGAGGCGAATACCTTTTTGCCATAGTGACGCTGATTCTGGTTAGTCTTGGGCTGTACGTGTTTGCCAACCGCCGTGCTTACGCCTGGCGCTACGTTTATCCCGGTGTGGCCGGTATGGGACTGTTTGTCCTGTTCCCGCTGATTTGCACCATCGCCATTGCTTTTACCAACTACAGCAGCACTAACCAGCTAACATTTGAACGCGCCCAGTCAGTCCTGATGGATCGCCAATTTCAGACCGGTAAAACCTACACTTTCGGTCTCTATCCTGATGGTGATAAATGGCGTTTACAGCTCACTGCGCCAGATAGCCCACAACCGCTTATTTCCGAGCCTTTCAGCTTTGATATGCTGGCAGGACAAAAAATCAAGCTCGAACCCGCCAGCGCTGACATTTCGACAGAACGCGCAACCCTGCGGGTTATAACCCAAAATCGACAGGCGCTGAATCAACTGGTTGCCGTACTGCCAGACGGCGGTGAACTGCGGATGAGTTCACTGCGCCAATTCGCCGGTACCAGCCCGTTGTATCTGTTAGCCGCCGATGGCAAAGAACTGACTAATCAACAGACCGGCGTTAAATATCGACCCAATGTCGATGTCGGTTTTTATCAGGCGGTCAATGCTGATGGACAGTGGGAAAACGAGAAACTCAGCCCCGGTTTTACCGTCACCATTGGCTGGAAAAATTTCCTGCGAGTACTGCACGATGAAGGCATTCAAAAGCCGTTTATTTCCATCTTTATCTGGACCATTATTTTCTCGGTATTGAGCGTAACCTTTACTGTTGCCGTAGGCATGGTTCTGGCCTGTGTCGTGCAATGGGAAGCGCTAAAAGGCAAAGCCATTTACCGCGTCATGTTGATCCTGCCCTATGCGGTGCCATCATTTATTTCTATCCTGATTTTCAAAGGATTATTCAACCAAAGCTTTGGCGAAATCAACCTGATGTTAAATCACATCTTTGGTATCAAACCGGAGTGGTTCAACGATCCTCTGACGGCCAAGAGTATGATTTTAATCGTCAATACCTGGTTGGGTTATCCCTACATGATGATCTTGTGCATGGGACTACTGAAGGCGATTCCCGACGATTTGTATGAAGCATCGGCAATGGATGGCGCGGGCACTTTCCAGAATTTCTTCCTGATCACTTTCCCGTTGCTGATTAAGCCGTTAATACCGCTGATGATTGCCAGCTTTGCCTTTAACTTTAACAACTTCGTACTGATCCAGTTATTAACCAACGGCGGGCCGGATATGATCGGCACAACCACCCCTGCGGGATATACCGACTTACTGGTCAACTATACCTATCGCATTGCTTTTGAAGGCGGCGGTGGACAAGACTTTGGCCTCGCAGCAGCGATTGCTACGCTGATTTTCATCTTGGTGGGTGCCCTGGCAATCCTCAATTTGAAAGCCAGCAAAATGAATTTTGACTAAGGAGGAGAGGCAGATGGCTATGGTTAAACCTAAATCCCAACGTTTGCGTCTATTACTCACGCATTTCTTGATGCTGTGCTTTATCGCGCTGATTATGTTCCCGCTGCTGATGGTGATTGCCATTTCACTGCGGCCTGGCAACTTTGCAACGGGTAGCCTGATTCCGGATCAGATCTCGTGGGAGCACTGGAAACTGGCGCTCGGCATGAGCGTGACTCACGCGGATGGCAGCGTGACACCACCGCCGTTCCCGGTCATGCTGTGGTTGTGGAACTCGATCAAAATCGCGGTCATCACCGCCATCGGTATTGTTTCCCTGTCTACTACCTGCGCCTACGCCTTTGCCCGTATGCGCTTTAAAGGGAAAAGCACCTTGCTGAAAAGCATGCTGATTTTCCAGATGTTCCCGGCAGTATTGTCATTGGTCGCCTTGTACGCCCTGTTTGATCGCCTTGGTCAATACATGCCGTTTATCGGCCTGAATACCCATGGTGGTGTCATCTTTGCCTATATGGGTGGGATTGCCCTGCACGTTTGGACCATCAAGGGTTATTTCGAAACCATCGATAACTCACTGGAAGAAGCCGCCGCACTGGATGGAGCCACGCCGTGGCAAGCCTTCCGCTTGGTACTGCTGCCGTTGTCAGTGCCCATTCTGGCGGTGGTGTTTATCCTGTCGTTCATTGCGGCTATTACCGAGGTACCGGTAGCCTCCTTGCTGCTACGGGATGTCAATAGCTACACTCTGGCGGTAGGAATGCAGCAATATCTCAACCCACAGAATTACCTGTGGGGCGACTTCGCGGCGGCGGCCGTTTTGTCTGCCATTCCTATCACCGCGGTATTTCTGCTGGCACAACGCTGGTTGGTCGGCGGCTTGACTGCCGGTGGAGTGAAAGGTTAACAGGAATCGTTTTGCAGGTGCAGATGTCTGTGTCGGAGGACTGCACCTGTAGGTTACAAAGCATGCCACTGCTTACTTTGTTCGTCTTGCCTCTTGGTAATGTGTCTTTACGGCGGCCTTTATGGCCGCCTTTTTTATTTTATTCGCGTTTCAAACGTTCGGTATTTGCCAGATATAACGTCACCACCAGCAGTAGGATAGAAGCGGAATAAATCAGCGTATCAATCGGATTTTCGTGATCGACAATAATCAGTCGAATAATCGCGGTAATACCAATATAGATAAAATAGCGCAGCGGGAAGTGATAACCCGATTCGAAATACTTCACTATCAGGGCGATAAACTCAAAGTAAAGGAAGTAAATCACAATCCCTTCAATCAATTTGTAGGAAGAGGTTTCCTGATTATTGGTAAACAAAACCTGCCCCAAATGAAAGGTTTCTTTAACCAGAAAGACCACCAGAATAGCAGCCAGAGCAATTAAGCCCACATTTAATAATCGTTGTAGATTTTTTGCTATCCATTGCGAGCGCGAATTTTTAGCCATAGAGACTCCCACAAAACAAGGAAAAACAGCCTGAAGTCATCACGAAATTTCTACTTTCAGACCGAAAAAAGGCCCCTTACACCAGTAAGAGGCCAATTATAATCATGATTCAGAGAGTGCAAACTCCCCTGACTTAACGCCAGTTTTTGAACCGATTAATCAACGCATTGGTAGAACTGTCATGACTGGTCACTGCCGCGTCATCAGCCAGTTCTGGCAAGATACGGTTTGCCAGTTGTTTACCCAACTCGACACCCCATTGGTCAAAGGTGAAGATATTCAGAATGGCTCCCTGGGTAAATATTTTATGCTCATACAGAGCAATTAACATCCCCAGGCTGAACGGTGTAATTTCACGTAGCAAGATGGAGTTAGTTGGACGATTGCCTTCAAATACTTTAAACGGTGCTACGTGAGCCACTTGTTCAGCCGTTTTACCTGCCGCCGCGAACTCAGCTTCCACTTCAGCCAGTGATTTACCGAAGGCCAGAGCCTCTGTTTGCGCAAAGAAGTTAGACAGTAATTTGGCGTGGTGGTCACTCAATGGATTGTGGCTAATTGCTGGCGCGATGAAATCACAAGGAACCAGTTTCGTCCCCTGATGAATCAGCTGATAGAACGCATGCTGACCATTGGTGCCCGGCTCACCCCAAATAATCGGGCCAGTCTGATAGTCAACCGGATGACCATTGCGATCAACATATTTACCGTTGGATTCCATGTTGCCCTGCTGGAAGTAAGCTGGGAAACGATGCATATATTGGTCGTATGGCAGAATAGCTTCAGTTTCAGCGCCAAAGAAATTGTTATACCAGATACCAATCAGCGCCAGTAGAACCGGCAGGTTTTTCTCTGCTGGCGTTTCGGCAAAGTGGCGATCCATCGCATGTGCGCCGCTCAGCAGTTGCTCAAAGTTATCGAAACCGACAGACAGCGCGATCGACAGGCCAATAGCCGACCACAGGGAATAACGTCCACCGACCCAATCCCAGAACTCGAACATATTCGCAGTATCAATACCAAACTCGCCAACGGCTTTACTATTGGTGGACAGTGCAGCGAAATGTTTCGCCACGTGCGCTTCATCCTGCGCCGTCGCCAGGAACCAGTCACGGGCGCTGTGGGCGTTGGTCATGGTTTCTTGAGTGGTAAAGGTCTTAGACGCCACCAGGAACAACGTGGTTTCCGGGTTTAGCGGTTTCAGCGCCTCGGCCATATGAGTGCCGTCAACGTTGGAAACAAAATGCATATTCAGATGATTTTTGTACGGACGCAGTGCTTCCGTCACCATGTAAGGGCCGAGATCTGAGCCACCAATACCAATGTTCACAACATCGGTAATAGCTTTGCCTGTATACCCTTTCCACTCACCGCCAATCACGCGATCGCAGAACTGTTTCATCTTGGCCAGCACCGCATTCACTTCTGGCATGACATCTTTACCATCAACCAGAATGGGGGTGTTACTGCGGTTACGCAAAGCAACGTGCAATACTGCGCGATCTTCGGTTCGGTTAATTTTTTCACCGGAAAACATTGAGTTAATCGCACCAGCCAGATCAGTTTCTTTCGCCAGCGCCTGCAATTTTTCCATGGTTTCAGTGGTAATGCGGTTTTTTGAGAAATCCACCAGCATTTGGTCATCGAAAGTTGCTGAGAATTTCTCAAAACGCTGCTTGTCCTTGGCAAACAGATCGCGGATTTGCACCTCTTTCATCTGTTCAAAGTGTTGTTCTAACGCTTTCCAGGCAGCGGTTTGACTAGGATTTACATTTTTCATAGCGGCGCTCTTCTAGGCTTAAGGATAATGAAACGAATGCGTTAATTGTATCCTGTTAGCCTGTGATTGAGATCTCTTTTCTTGCGATAGGCATTATCTCTTGATCTGAATCGTACTCTTTCACTTTTTTAGCACTGGGATTTCCGTCAATCCTTTTGTGTGGATGCAGAATGTATGGGCACCCACAGCACGTTGACTTGCCCTTTTCTGGTGCTTATGGAGAAAAAAATGGGTGGCAGAATAAAAAAATTCCTTGTTAACCATTAGTCATATCGTTGGGAACGAATGTATTTTATAGATAATCTCAATGCTATCTCTCACCCTGACCGCAGAATCCGCCACCATCGTTACTTCGCTCTCAATAGAGATGAAAAAACTTCATTGTGCCACCGTTGACAGCCGCCCGAGAACCCGTTATTCCTAGACGCCTACTTACGCAGCGCGTAAGCCAGAAGAGGTGCGTCGCCCAGGTAAAATGTCGGAGGAGCCGTTATCCGCTGAGGGCATTCAAGGGGGAGCGACGCCGAGACGTGATGACTTCGGCTATCACCACGTCGACTACAGGGGCTGAATCTCCTGGGTTGTCACCCGATACCGCTCACATTGAGCGATTAGCAAGGTGGAGCGCTTCTGGGTGTACCCTAGCGTATTCTTACGCTTGTGCTCCCTGTCTCCCGCTCTTCCCTTGTGCCAAGGCTTATGGATTTTGATGACCACCTACGATGGCATCCTGACACGAGGTTTTTTTAGATGATTTATGCAACCCCCCAACAGGCTACTGTCGTCGCAAAATTCGGTGGAACCAGTGTTGCCGATTATACCGCCATGAGCCACAGTGCCGACGTCGTTCTATCCAATCCGGAAGTTCGCCTGGTTATCCTTTCTGCTTCTGCCGGTATCACTAATCTGCTGATCGCCCTTGCCGAAGGCTGTGAAGCTGAAACACGCATTGCCCATCTCGACGAAATTCGCCGCGTTCAGTACGAGATCCTGGCTATGATCACCGATACCGCAGCCATCCGCGATGAAATTGACCGTCTACTGGGAAACCTGACCATACTGTCAGAAGCCGCTAGTCTGGCCACTTCTGCCGCGTTGACCGATGAGCTGGTCAGCCATGGCGAAATGATGTCCACGCGGTTGTTTGTCGAAATCCTGCGCCAGCGTGGCGCTGCTGTAGAATGGTTTGATGTGCGCAAAGTGATGCGAACCAATGACCGCTTTGGTCGAGCCGAACCCGATACCGTTGCGCTGGCAGAGTTGGCTAAAAACCAGTTGGCACCGCGTTTGATCCAAGCCATCGTGGTCACCCAAGGTTTTATTGGCAGTGAATCGAAAGGTCGCACCACCACACTTGGCCGCGGCGGCAGCGATTATACAGCGGCACTGCTAGGAGAAGCCCTGAGCTTGGATCGGGTTGATATCTGGACTGATGTTCCGGGTATCTATACTACCGATCCACGCATCGTTCCTGCGGCACAACGCATTGATAAAATTGCTTTCGAAGAAGCTGCCGAAATGGCAACTTTTGGCGCAAAAGTGCTACACCCTGCCACGTTATTACCGGCAGTACGCAGCGATATCCCGGTATTTGTCGGTTCCAGTAAAGATCCGGCGGCAGGTGGAACACTGGTCTGCAACACAACCGAAAACCCACCGCTCTTCCGTGCGCTGGCCTTACGCCGTAAACAAACGCTGGTCACGCTGCATAGTCTAAATATGCTACATGCTCGTGGTTTTCTGGCGGAAGTGTTCAATATTCTGGCCCGCCACAATATTTCGGTTGATTTGATCACCACCTCTGAAGTCAGTGTCGCGTTGACATTGGATACCACGGGTTCGACTTCTACCGGCGACAGCCTGCTGACCACTTCGTTATTAACCGAGTTATCCTCGTTATGTCGGGTGGAAGTGGAGGAAAATCTGGCACTGGTAGCGATTATCGGTAACCAACTGTCTCAAGCCTACGGCGTGGGCAAAGAAGTGTTCGGCGTATTGGACCCATTCAATATCCGCATGATTTGCTACGGAGCCAGCAGTCACAATTTATGTTTCCTGGTTCCAGGCGATGATGCCGAGCAAGTGGTCAAAACGCTACACCACAATTTGTTTGAATAAATAACAGTCAGCCGGAGGGTTACCTTCCGGCGCTTTTTCATCTTGGGAAACGCGTGGGTATCTACTCAGATTCAGACGCCATGCCGAACGCAATACCATAGCCAACGTCACTTCCTTTCACTCCCTTCTACGAAATTTCACATTCCCCCTGGCATGGGTTGTTAGTTATTCCCGTTTAGCCTATTATCCGCTTAAAGAAAATCGTATTAGGAATCTTCTTAGGTATCACAATAGGATTAATATTAAGTTAAATTACCCTTTAATAAGAAGCCATTAAAAGATACTCACTGACAGTCATTTTATGTTTAAACAATACTTAGAATAATCATCCTAAGTTAACTGTTCTGTAAACCACCCTGAAATTATTACTAAAACACTTTCTTTTTTCATAAATAAACACCATTTAGCTCAAGTAATATAGATACTTTTGACGTACCGCAATTTATTGTCCAGTTAACCCTATTCTGCGGTGAGACGATTTTGTTCCTACGTTTTAAAAAAGGACAGAAGCCCTATCTTTGCCTTGATCCGGTAAGGCTGCTTCTAATAACGGAATATCATGATAAAAAAATATGCTGCATTTTTGTTGCTATTGAGTGCCTATTCCCAGGGAGAGACGTTACCTAATATGGGTAGTTTTTCACCAATGAGTGAATCTCGCCGGGCATTACAAGACAGTTCTCGCACCGTTCAAGCATTAATGGAAGAACGTCGTTATCAGCAGCTCAAAAAACAACAACTGCTGAATACACAGGTCTCCGCACAGCATATGGCATTGCCAGTATCAGCCCAATGTCTACCCGTTAGCGGCGTTTATCTTCGCGGCGTTACGCTGTTAAAAAATAGCGATCTGGAATCGCTCACCGCATTACCCGATAGCTGTATCAGCAGTAACGACATCAATCGCCTGACCAATGAACTGACTCAGTTGTACGTCAAGAAAGGCTACATTACGGCTCGGGTACAATTTATCCCGCCGAATCAAGATGGTGAGTTAGGCATAAATATTACTGAGGGTATTATCGAGAAAATAACCGGTGGAGATCACTGGGTTAATAGCGATCTATTATTTCCTGGACTGGAAGGTAAACCGCTTAATTTATCGCAACTTGATCAAGGATTAGATCAAGCCAATCGATTGCAATCCAATACTACCAAGCTAGATATTCTACCCGGAGAAAAATCTGGTGGCTCAATTATCCAACTGAATAGTATCCATACCAAATCATGGTTATTAGCCGCTAATCTGGATAATTATGGTCAGAAGAGTACGGGAGAATGGCTAGCCAAAACAACGGCCAGTTTAGATAGCCCGTTTGGTTTATCTGACTTTGTCAGTTTGAATATCAGCAGCACACTTAAAGATCCACAGCAGCATTACAGCCGCGCCTATACCATGCTGTATTCTGTGCCTTACGGCTCATGGACATTCAGCAGTTTTGCCAGCTTTTCAGAATATTTAAACCATCAGCGTTTGGCGATTAATACCGTCAAACTGGATGGTAATACTAAACAATATGGCTTACGTACCGATTATGTGTTTTATCGCGATCAGGATCAAATTAACAGCTTGACTGCCCAATTAACCTATAAAAATGTTAATAACTATTTTGAGTCGTCCAAACTACGTATCAGCAGCCCCACACTCACCGTGCTGGAGCTGGGTGCGAACCATATGCAGATTCTTCCCCACGGTTTACTTAACCTCAATGCCAGCGTAGAGCAAGGGTTAACCTGGTTTGGCGCAGACCGCACTCATAACCTGAAATCCAGCGGCTATCCGAATGCCGAATTTACCAAAGCCAAAGTCGTTGCCAGTTTAAGTCAGCGTTTCAAACTGTTCGATAACCCTTACCAGCTCAGCCATGTCTTTTTTGGCCAACACAGTAATGATCCGTTACCAGGCGTGGAATGGCTCAGTCTGACTGACCGCAGCGCGGTGCGTGGTTTCAGCCGCAGCACGCTTTCCGGCGATAACGGCTGGTATTTGCAGAATACTTTATCGCGCACTATGCCAATCGGTAACAGCACTATGACTCCACGTCTGGGTGCGGATACCGGCCGGGTGCAGGCTCGTCATAGCCAGAAAGGCTGGCAGAGCAGCGCAGGCCTCAGCACCGGCGTGACCTTCCACCATAAGCAAGTATTGATTGATGTTGAAGCCAGTCGAGGCTGGCTGCTTTCCGAACACCAGACGCCGCTCGATCCGATCCAGGTTCTGGCTCACTTCTCATACATCTTTTGACTGTTGCGTCATTAACCCACACAGCCGTTGTTAACGTTATCAAAATGGGAACATCTAGGAGATACATGGATGAAAAATAAAATATTCAAACTCTCACCAGCAGGAAAACTGGCAGCCTCATTGGCAATCATTCTTGCCTCACAGGGCAGCGCTTATACCGCAGACATCGTCGGGGCGGGTGATTCCGCTCACCAACCAGGCATCAGCAACGCCGCCAACGGCGCTGCTGTGGTCAATATTGTGACACCTTCAGCATCAGGTTTATCCCACAACCAATACGATAGATTTAACGTCGATACTCCCGGTGCCGTGCTAAATAACTCCCTTATTAATGGAACTTCTCAACTGGCAGGTCAACTCGGTGCCAACCCGAATTTAGGCGGTGCAGCGGCAAAAGTGATTCTGAATGAAGTGATCAGCCTCAACGCCTCACGGTTATTGGGTCAACAGGAAATTTTCGGCATGGCAGCTGACTATGTGTTGGCAAACCCGAATGGTATTACCTGCGATGGCTGTGGTTTTATCAACACCAACCGCTCATCGCTGGTGGTAGGAAATCCATTGGTTGAACAAGGTAACCTTAATGGTTTCCAAACGTTTAATAATACCAACGCACTGACGGTCGGCAGCCGTGGTTTAACGGCTAATAACGCATTGGATTTAATCGCGCCACGGATTAACAGCAAAGGCCATATTTCATCACCAGAACAGATTTATGCCCTGAGCGGTGAAAATAAACTCTCAGTTAAAGGTGCCAT
Source organism: Yersinia ruckeri ATCC 29473 (assembly GCF_000754815.1). Lineage (GTDB taxonomy): Bacteria > Pseudomonadota > Gammaproteobacteria > Enterobacterales > Enterobacteriaceae > Yersinia > Yersinia ruckeri. The sequence goes on along the minus strand of NZ_KN150747.1, from coordinate 736,276 downwards.
TCTTGAGACCCGCAACACCCAAAAAGCGGGCGCGTTAGACAGCTACTATCTCGGCAGTATGCAGGCGGGTCGTATTCGTCTGATCAGTACCGCAGAAGGCAGTGGCGTGAATATCACCGGTCAACTGGATGGTTCAAAGGAAGTGACCGTCAATGCCAAAGGTAATCTGGGATTACAGGCAGCCCGACTCACCGGTGACGATATTTCCCTATCCGGCAAAAATATCCGGGCCGAAGGCCAAGTAACCAACAGCTCGACCAATCAGAGCGAGAACGATAACTACGACGGTTGGTGGAGTGGTAAATACGTTAATAATCGCAGCACCAGCCAAAAACTGGATCGTACCACGCTGAAAGGTAAAAATATTTCGTTGGAAGCCAGCGACAGTAATCATCTGACGGCAACAGATATCAACGCGAATAATGTCAGATTGAATGGCGGTTCGATCGTGCTGGACGGACAACAACTCGATCAGACTCAAGCACATACTGACAACCGGAACAGCGGAGCATGGATCCGTAATGTCACGACCGAAAAGTCGCAGCGCCAACAGGTTGCGACCACCATCAATGTGAAAGACAACATTGCCCTTAACGCCAGCAAAGGGGATATTTCCCTGCAAAATGCCAGCCTTAATGCAGGTAAAGAACTGTCTCTGGATGCCAAAGGGAATATTCATCTATCGGGTTCCACCACACAAAACCACAGCGCTGAAACTGGCTATCATAAAAATGACACTGCCAAGCTTTTGACCGGAAACTGGCATAACAGCACCCAAGAAGAAAACTTGGCCAGAACCCAATTAACTGCTGGTGATAATTTAAAACTGTCCGCAGGACATGATGTTACAGCCCGTGGCGCACAGGTTCATGCTGGTAAAAATCTCGACGTAACTGCCGGTAATAAAATCTCGGTGGATGTACAAAAAACGGCTAACACCCACACAATCAAAAACGATAAAACCTCTTGGGGAGGAATTGGCGGCGGTGAAAATCAGGACAATGGTCGTCTGAATGAAGTCAGCCATTCTTCAGAACTGACGGCAGGCAATGAATTGTTTCTTTCTGGCCAACAGGGTGTCTCTATCACTGGCAGTAAAGTGAAAGCCGTAAATGGTGGCTATGTCGACACTAAGATGGGCGGCTTATTGATCGACAATGCGGTGAGCACCTCTACCGATAAGGTCAACAGCCGTACAGGTACGGTATTCAATATCACCAGCGGTTCACAAAAGCACGATAACGTTAAACAGTCCTCGACTCAAAGTGAGCTGAAGTCTGATACCGACCTGACATTACGTAGCGCAAAAGATGTGAACGTAGTCGGTAGCCAAGTGACTAGCCAAGGTAAATTAACCATCCAGACCGCTGGTAATCTCAACGTGACGGCGTCGAAAGAACAGCAAAAAATTGATGAACAAAACAGCGCACTAAACATTAATGCCTATGCCAAAGAAGAAAGCGACAAACAGTATCGAGCTGGCCTGCGTATTGAACACACCAGCGACAGCGAAAAAACCAGCCGTAATGAAAACACTGGAGCCAAATTAAGCGGTGGCAGTGTAGATATCAACGCGGCTAAAGACGTCACCTTCACCGGCTCAAAACTGGAGACTACCAACGGCGACGCAGTGGTTAAAGGCGACAATGTAGCCTTCCTGGCAGCGGAAGATAAAACCGTCAGCGAGAAAAACAGCACCAAAACTGGTGGGGGCTTTTACTATACCGGCGGTATAGATAAAGCGGGTAATGGCTATGAAGTCAGTCATGAAAGCAGCACAACCCACAGCGACAGCAGCAAAGCGGTGGTATCCAGCTCGCAGGTAGCAGGCAATCTTTCCATTGAAGCCAAAGGCTCACTGACTAATCAGGGTACCCAGCATCAAGTTGATGGCAAACTGAAACAAGATGCAGCCAACGTCAATAATCTCACGGCTAAAAATAGCGAAAACAGTCAAACTGAAACCTTGAAAGTCGGTGTCGATATCGGTGCCAACGTCGATTACAGCGGTATCACTCGTCCAATTGAAAAAGCGGTCAACAAAATCGGTAATCTGGATGTTCTTGGTGCCGCAAATGATTTGGGCGCGATTGGCACGCCAAACCTCGGCATTGATATTGGTGCCAAAGGCAGCAGCAGTGATACCCAAAAAAATACCACAACTGCAGTCGTGACTTCGCTACAGGCTGGCAGCATTGATACGACAACCAAAGGCGAGGTTAAAGACCAGGGTACCCAGTATAACGCGACCAAAGGCAGCGTAAATATCGATGCTCAAAGTCATCACAGCGAGACGGCGGTTAATCAAGAAGAAATCCATAGCCGTGAAACCAAAGGCAGCGCAGGCGCTCGTGTTTATACCACAACAGGTAGCGATGTCACGGTTGATGCGAAAGGCGAAGGGGGAACTACCCGCAGTGAAAAAACCGCCAACACCGCAGTCACTGGCAACATGACCGCAGCCGATGGTATCAGCATCAAAGTGAAGGACAACGCCAGCTATCAGGGCACCTCACTGGATGCTGGTGCCGGTAAAGTCAGCGTTAAAGCTGGCGGAGATATTCAATTCAACCAGGCAGCCGACACCAACAGCGAAAACCACAACGGCTTTAACGTTAAGCTTTCAGCTAAAGGTGGCATCACGGCAGACAGCAAAAGCTTCGGCGGTGGTTTGGGTGGTAGCATCGACAATGGTAGCAGCAGCACTTCCGATGCCAAAGTGAGCCAACTGACAGGTCAACAAGGCGTAGAGCTGGATTCAGGCCGCGATCTGGCGCTAAAAGGCAGCCAGATTGGCAGCAAAGAACAACCAACTGGTGATGTCTCGCTGAAAGCGGCAGGCAAGGTAGATGTGCAGGCAGCGGAATCCTCTCGCAGCAAAGACAACACCAAGCTGTCCGGTAATATCAATATCGGTACCAACAATACCGACTCTAAAACCAACAGCAGCGGTGGCTTCAACCTTGGCGGAGACGCTAATTTCGATAAAGTGCATGAGTCTGCGACCACTCATCAGGGTGGAAGAATTAGCAGCAATGGTACCCTGAAAATTGAGTCCGGTAGCGAAGACAAACAGGCCATCCACCTGCAAGGCACTGAAACTAGCAGCAAAGATACTATTCTGGATGCCAAAAAAGGTGGCGTAGTATTGGAGTCGGTGCAAAACGATGAGAAGAAAAACAACTGGAATCTTGGTCTGAAAGGCAACGTGGGCATTTCTCAATCTTATAATAAGGATGATAAAGGCGTAGTCGACAGCAATTCAGGTGAAGATTCTCATGCCGTTAGCGCCGGCCTTAATATTGGAGTCGAGAAACAAGATGCGACTAAGCAGCAAAATACCAAAATCAACACCGGTAATCTGACACTGAACAGCGGGAAAGACACGACGCTGGCCGGTGCCGGAATAACCGCAGATAAAGTGACTGGCGACATCGGTGGCGATCTGCGCGTAGAGAGCCGTAAAGATGTGGAAACAGGTCTGAAGGTTAATGTGGACGCGAACCTGAGTCACACCAACAAGAAACAAGAGAATCTGCTTACCCAAGCGTCCAACGCCAGCCCAGTAGGCAAAGAAAAAATCAAAAATACTCTGGAAAGCAAAGCCAATAAAGTTTTTGACAAGGTTGAGGATAAATACAACCAATTCGCTCACAAAAACGATCCCAAGCAAGACACCACCAATGCCGTTCACTTTGACAAAGCCAACGACAAGGTGACATTGCCGGAAAAACTGACAGAAGAAAAAACTGACAGTGCAACCTGGGATAAAGGCGCGCGTTGGTTGGGTAATAAAACGAAAAACAAAGTGGTTGGCCCATCAGAAGAAGTCGGTCTTGATGGTCACTTTAAGGCTAACGTTACCTCGGTTAACAATGATGCGATTGGGGAAACCTCAGCTATCAGTGGTAAAGAGGGTGTCACACTGAAAGTGAAAGGAAATACGCTGCTGAACGGCGGTAAACTGATCAGTGAACAAGCTAAAGTAAGTCTGGAAACAAACAACCTGGAATTACAGCAAATCAAAACGCGCAATTCTCAGGTCAGTGGTGGTGTTAACCTCACCCCAACCGTTTCAGGCCTGCTGACTGGCGGAGCCAAAGATGCTGTAGCTGGCAACACGCCACTCATTCAGGTAAAAGTTAAATCTGAAAATAGTGATGTAAAAGGCGGGATTGAAGAAGGTAAAGAAGTGACCGAATAGCATCGGCAACTCACTGACATCTTGAAAAACAAAACCGGCGCTGCCTGATGGAAGTGCCGGTTTTTTTGAGCCTGTAATTAAAATTGAGCCTGTAATTAAAATTGAGCCTGTAATTAAAATTGTGTAATTGCCTGTTTTTGGTATGTTATTCCTAACAACGGAGACAGGCAAATTATGGACGAAAAGAAACTCAAGGCACTGGCCGCCGAACTGGCTAAAGGAATTAAAACCGAAGCTGACCTCACTGCATTTTCTCGTATGCTGACTAAACTCACTGTCGAAACCGCCTTGAATGCTAAGCTTACCGATCACCTCGGTCATGAAAAAAATGCCCCTAAAACAGGCTCAAATACCTGTAACGGTTATTCGTCTAAGACTCTGTTCACGGATGATGGCGAGATCGAGTTGAATACCCCACGGGACCGCGAAGGCTCCTTTGAACCCCAGTTGATAAAGAAAAACCAGACGCGTATCACGCAGATGGACAGCCAGATTTTATCCTTATATGCCAAAGGGATGACCACAAGGGATATCGTTGCCACATTCAAGGAAATGTACGATGCAGACGTGTCACCCACGCTAATATCCAAAGTCACCGATGCGGTTAAAGAGCAGGTCACCGAGTGGCAAAACCGGCCACTAGATTCACTGTATCCCATTGTTTATCTTGACTGTATCGTGGTTAAAGTTCGTCATAATGGTAGCGTAATCAACAAAGCCGTGTTCCTTGCCTTGGGCATCAACACCGAGGGTCAGAAAGAACTGTTGGGTATGTGGCTGGCAGAAAATGAAGGGGCCAAGTTCTGGTTGGGCATATTGACTGAACTGAAAAACCGGGGTCTTCAAGATATCCTGATTGCCTGTGTAGACGGCCTGAAGGGCTTCCCTGATGCGATCAACAGTGTCTATCCGCAAACCCACATCCAACTGTGCATTATCCACATGGTACGCAACAGCCTGAAATACGTGTCGTGGAAAGACTACAAAGGGGTCACTAGCGGGTTGAAAGAAGTGTACCAGGCTCCGACAGAAGAAGCGGCACTGGTGGCGTTGGACAAGTTCGCGAATGTCTGGGATGAAAAATACCCGCAAATCAGCAAAAGCTGGCGTACACACTGGGAAAACCTCAACACGTTCTTCGGTTATCCTGCTGATATCCGCAAGGCGATCTACACGACCAACGCGATAGAATCGCTGAACAGCGTGATCCGACAGGCGATTAAGAAACGCAAAGTGTTCCCGACAGACGAGTCAGTGCGAAAAGTGATTTATCTGGCAATCCAGGCGGCGTCGAAAAAATGGAATATGCCGATCCAGAACTGCCGGTTGGCCATGAGCCGTTTTATTATCGAGTTCGGTGACCGCCTGAACGATCACCTTTAATGTGTTGGCAATCACACAGAATTATGGACAGGCTCTTTGTCCTTCTTGATGTTTTTTTACGTTGAACATTTTTCGTCTTTCTTAATACCGGGGTTTTTATGTCTACCTCCTTTACCCGACACCCTGCTTCCCGCAGGGTGAAAATCATTGCCTGGGGCAATATTCTGTTCCAGCTGTTATTTCCGTTAAGTTTATCCTTTACCCCCGTTATGGCCGCAGCACCGACATCCCTGACGTCCAACGCCAGCATACCGACGACGGAGCCCTATGTGCTCGGGGTCGGCGAAAATGTGGATACCGTGGCGAGAAAATACGGTATTTCTGTCGATGAACTGAAAAAAATCAATGTCTACCGCACCTTCTCCAAACCCTTTGTGTCCCTGACGGTGGGTGATGAACTTGAGGTGCCCCGCAGGATGTCACCGTTCTCGGTCGATAACGATAAAACAAACACGGACCGTGATACTTCGCCTGACCACGCCCTGGCCGGGTATGCCCAAACCGGGGCAGCCGCATTAGCCTCTGGTGATGCGGCCAAATCCGCCGCGCAACTGGCCCGCTCTGCGGTCAATAATGAATTCAACAGCTCGGCCCAGCAATGGTTGAGCCAGTTCGGGACGGCGCACGTTCAGTTGAACGTCAATGAGGACTTCCATCTTGATGGCAGTGCGGTTGATGTCCTGGTGCCCCTTTATGACAATCAATCGTCGATATTATTTACCCAACTGGGGGCGCGGAATAAAGACAGCCGTAATACCCTCAATATCGGGGCGGGGGTGCGTACCTTCCAGGGAGACTGGATGTACGGCATGAACACCTTCTTCGATAATGACGTGACCGGCAAGAATCGGCGCGTGGGGGTGGGTGCTGAGGCCTGGACTGACTATCTGAAATTATCGGCCAACAGTTATTTTGGGACCACGGACTGGCATCAGTCGCGGGATTTTGCCGATTACAACGAGCGTCCGGCCAACGGTTATGATGTGCGGGCTAAGGCGTATTTACCGGCTTACCCCCAACTGGGCGGTAAGTTGATGTATGAACAATACCAGGGTGATGAAGTGGCCCTGTTTGGTAAAGACGACCGCCAGAAAAACCCACATGTGATTACGGCGGGAATAAATTACACCCCGGTCCCATTGTTCACGGTAGGAGCAGAACATCGTGCTGGTAACGGCAGTCACAATGACAGCCGTATCAATGTTCAGTTCAACTACCGGCTGGGTGAGTCCTGGCAATCCCATATCGACCCGTCAGGGGTGGCAGCAAGCCGGACACTGGCTGGGAGTCGTTATGACCTGGTGGAGCGTAACAACAATATAGTGTTGGATTATCAGAAGCAGGACCTGATAGGGCTGACGTTGCCAGAGCAGGTGACGGGAGAGTCCTCGTCCAGTGCGACGGTCAATGCGCAGGTGACGTCGAAATACGGTCTTGAGCGGATAGAGTGGGACAGTGCGGCTCTGATGGCGGCGGGAGGAAACCTGGTGCAGGTCTCGCCACAGACAGTCTCTGTCACCTTGCCACCTTATCAGGCGACGCGGAGCAGTAATACCCATACGCTGAGTGCGGTGGCGTATGACCGGCAGGGCAATGCATCGCCTCGGGCAACGATGCAGATAGTGGTGATACAGGGAAAAGCCACGTTGACGGCAGCCAACCTGACGGTGACCAGTGATAACGCGGTGGCGAACGGCACGGCGACCAATGGCGTACAGGCGCGGGTCACTGATGCGCACAGCAACCCGGTGGCAGGTCAGAGCGTGAGCTTTACGGCCACTAACGGGGCGACAGTGACCACGGTTATTGGCACTACCGGCGCGGACGGTATCGCCACGGCGACCCTGACCAACACGGCGGCAGGTCACAGTGTGGTCACGGCGACGGTCAACGGCAGCAGCCAAACAGTGAGCACCACCGTTGTGGCGGACGACTCGACAGCCGCGTTGACGGCAGCCAACCTGACGGTGACCAGTGATAACGCGGTGGCGAACGGCACGGCGACCAATGGCGTACAGGCGCGGGTCACTGATGCGCACAGCAACCCGGTGGCAGGTCAGAGCGTGAGCTTTACGGCCACTAACGGGGCGACAGTGACCACGGTTATTGGCACTACCGGCGCGGACGGTATCGCCACGGCGACCCTGACCAACACGGCGGCAGGTCACAGTGTGGTCACGGCGAAGGTCAACGGCAGCAGCCAAACAGTGAGCACCACCGTTGTGGCGGACGACTCGACAGCCGCGTTGACGGCAGCCAACCTGACGGTGACCAGTGATAACGCGGTGGCGAACGGCACGGCGACCAATGGCGTACAGGCGCGGGTCACGGATGCGCACAGCAACCCGGTGGCAGGTCAGAGCGTGAGCTTTAGGGCCACTAACGGGGCGACAGTGACCACGGTTATTGGCACTACCGGCGCGGACGGTATCGCCACGGCGACCCTGACCAACACGGCGGCAGGTCACAGTGTGGTCACGGCGACGGTCAACGGCAGCAGCCAAACAGTGAGCACCACCGTTGTGGCGGACGACTCGACAGCCACGTTGACGGCAGCCAACCTGACGGTGACCAGTGATAACGCGGTGGCGAACGGCACGGCGACCAATGGCGTACAGGCGCGGGTCACGGATGCGCACAGCAACCCGGTGGCAGGTCAGAGCATGAGCTTTACGGCCACTAACGGGGCGACAGTGACCACGGTTATTGGCACTACCGGCGCGGACGGTATCGCCACGGCGACCCTGACCAACACGGCGGCAGGTCACAGTGTGGTCACGGCGACGGTCAACGGCAGCAGCCAAACAGTGAGCACCACCGTTGTGGCGGACGACTCGACAGCCGCGTTGACGGCAGCCAACCTGACGGTGACCAGTGATAACGCGGTGGCGAACGGCACGGCGACCAATGGCGTACAGGCGCGGGTCACGGATGCGCACAGCAACCCGGTGGCAGGTCAGAGCGTGAGCTTTACGGCCACTAACGGGGCGACAGTGACCACGGTTATTGGCACTACCGGCGCGGACGGTATCGCCACGGCGACCCTGACCAACACGGCGGCAGGTCACAGTGTGGTCACGGCGACGGTCAACGGCAGCAGCCAAACAGTGAGCACCACCGTTGTGGCGGACGACTCGACAGCCACGTTGACGGCAGCCAACCTGACGGTGACCAGTGATAACGCGGTGGCGAACGGCACGGCGACCAATGGCGTACAGGCGCGGGTCACTGATGCGCACAGCAACCCGGTGGCAGGTCAGAGCATGAGCTTTACGGCCACTAACGGGGCGACAGTGACCACGGTTATTGGCACTACCGGCGCGGACGGTATCGCCACGGCGACCCTGACCAACACGGCGGCAGGTCACAGTGTGGTCACGGCGACGGTCAACGGCAGCAGCCAAACAGTGAGCACCACCGTTGTGGCGGTGCCTGCGTTTACCGGGGTTTCTGTCAATGGCACCACTTTTGCTACAAACAACGGGTTCCCGAGTACCGGCTTTACCGGGGCGGAGTTTAGCCTGACGGTAACCGGTGCGGCGAGTGATTACACCTGGAGTAGCAGCGCGTCTTCCTGGGCACCAGTGGACAGCAGCGGCAAGGTGAGTTTTACCTCACAGGGAAATGCATCGCCGGTCACAATTACGGCGACGCCAACGGGGGGAGGAACCCCGTTAACCTATATCTTCACGGTGGGAAGCTGGTTTATCAATAATGGCTCGACCGTTATGAACTGGGCTAATGCCTCTACTTGGTGCACGAACCAGAGCCTATCGCAACCCACCAGAGGAGAGTTGACTATGGGAGGTGATACCCGAGCTGTAGGTTCGCTGTGGTCGGAGTGGGGTGTTATGGGCAACTACAGTGGTTCCGGTTTCGACAGCGGCTACCACTGGACGTCTGAGGCCGATGGCATCGGCTACTATTACGGCGTCAGCCTGTACAATGGCGACGTCGGCAGCAACTACGACAGCGGCGATCTCTATGTTGTGTGTCGGCAGGGTCTTTAACCTTTAGTTTTTAGGCTTTAACCTTGGGGTTGTTAGTGTTACTTGGGGTTTTATTGGTTTTTGGGTTACCCGCGCCTTTGAGGCGCGGGTTTTGTCCATCTCAGTGATGAAGCCAGCCACTTTCTTTCTCTTTGGCGGCCGGGCAAGTTTCCAGCGGCAGTAAACACAGGGTTTATTGAAGGGCTCAGGGATGCGTGGGGCTTTGAGGACGAACAGTAGGCCCATCATAATGGGGATGGTTCGGTTTTGAATGCGACAGTGTGGGTAACTCATCAAAGGGACTGGATTGCGCAGCAGTGCGGACGGTGCGCAATGGTCTGTATCGTTACGGTGGTACAGAAACGCGCCATGAAAGAAGACCGACCCACGCCACGGCCCCACTCGTCGGGGACGTGTAGTGGATCACAAAATCAGAACCTGTAATTAAAATTGTGTAATTGCCTGTTTTTGGTATGTTATTCCTAACAACGGAGACAGGCAAATTATGGACGAAAAGAAACTCAAGGCACTGGCCGCTGAACTGGCTAAAGGAATTAAAACCGAAGCTGACCTCACTGCATTTTCTCGTATGCTGACTAAACTCACTGTCGAAACCGCCTTGAATGTTGAGCTTACCGATCACCTCGGTCATGAAAAAAATGCCCCTAAAACAGGCTCAAATACCTGTAACGGTTATTCGTCTAAGACTCTGTTCACGGATGATGGCGAGATCGAGTTGAATACCCCACGGGACCGCGAAGGCTCCTTTGAACCCCAGTTGATAAAGAAAAACCAGACGCGTATCACGCAGATGGACAGCCAGATTTTATCCTTATATGCCAAAGGGAATTAGCTGTATTAGCTCAGGCCTGAGCTTTGAGTGCTGTTACCGGGCATATCAGTGACCCAAGAGTGATCTGCACCATTGTCAACATATCCAGAAAGTCCACGTATCGCTTCATAAGGCTGTCTAATTTTCGCTTTTTCTTGCAATGTCAGTTTTTCATCCGCAAAGCCTTTTGGTTTTTCGAGACGCATTCCTAGCGCTTGCCGTTTTGCTAATTCGAACTGATCTAATTGTGCGCCTAAAACCTGAGGACGCATTCCTGGTATCTCTTGATATAGAGACTCAGTAAAAACATCTGGCCCTGCTAACTTCAATACGTTTGTCTCTCCACGATGATAATTTTCTACAGCAAGTTCTAATGTTTTATTAACCACTGGGTTGTTTTTTGTCGCCGCTATTGGTGTATTAGGAAAAGCCGTGGTTTTACCCGCCTCTGGTGCATACTCCCTCATAACACCAATCCCCTTCGGAAAGGCTAAAGAGCCAAATGCCTTCACTTGTACATCATCAATATCTTTATATATACCGCCTTCATATTTTAAAACCAATAATCTTAAAATATCGCTGGCTTGCGCATATTTTTTATCTCGAATAGCTTGTTCATAATAAGGAAAAGATGGCTCTTGTTGCAGTTGATGAAAGTAGCTTTTCTTTCTGAAATCAACAAGCGTAACCTTACTATCTTTAAATTTTTCAGTCATAAAATCCTTAGCGCTTTCATACCCTGCGATCCCACTGTCATAAATAATTGTCGTGTTATAATCAGAGTTCTTTCGCGCTGTTTCGAGAGATAAACCAATATTTTTCTCAGATATATTTCGTGTTCCAACCCATATCATATGAATATCTTTATTTATTGGCTCAGAAGGCCATTTATTTTCTTCAAAATCTACGATATCGTTAAAGTCTTGTAAATTTTTAAATCTTTTACGCTGAAGCCAGTTATTTTTTATCTCATCAAAAAGCCCTCCGCCCTTAAGACCAGTCTCTGTATACTTGAACCATTCCCCATCGGTATCTCTTTTTATTGGTACAGTTATCCTGGACCGATTGGTATTTGCAGAGTCAAACACTCTCCACGTATTCGTCGTTTGATCCCACTCAACTTGATAAATGTTATTTTGAGATTTTATATATGTATTATTTTCTTGTTGATGAGTTCCAAGCATCCTATAAATACCATCTTGAGGTGTGATACCCTCTAAATTCACATCCTCTTGCCTGAAAATTTGTGGGATTTCACCATCTATAATTTCATTCAAGTTTTTTCCTTTTATTTTAATATCGGAAAGATGTGAGTAATCTAACTGACGGAAACTAGTCGATCGCTTTGGAGTATCATACCCCTTGATCTTTTTCTTAAAAAACGAAATCATTTCTTTATATTTATTAAAATAAGCCATGCCATAATTAGGATCATAGAATACATATTTTATTTTACCATCCTTATTCACTTTCGATATCAACATAGTATGTTCAGGAATATCAACTCTAACGGAAGAGTTTTCCGTTGGGAACAGTTTTGACTCAGCACCACTTAACATTTTCATATTAATATCAGATATCACTGACTCGCCAAATCTAGACGCATTGCCATCTGAATGCAATTCAACGAGTGATTTATATAAAGGATTGGCTGCAATATTCGATGATGAATGAATATTCATTAATTTTTTCGCTAATTTTGTATCTTGCCCACTCTGTAAAGCCCAACCCATTAATATGGACTCCGGCAGACACTCGCCAGCCCTCCCTTTTAAGAAAATATTTTGCGGGGCAAGAACAACATCCGTTGCTTTATTTGCTGACGTTTTCCAGGCATCAACTCCCTTAGCTGTTTCATATAAATTGATATTCGTAATGGATTCATTTATCTTTCCTGCTAAAACCCCTCTAGTTGTCGCATCAGTATTGGAGTTAATAAATAAATCAAGTTTTTCACCAAGAGATAAATCATTATATGTGTCATACTGAGGTGCATGACTCATTTCCTTTCCAGTCTTATAATTTTGTTGAAGTTTTGCTATTCTCTCTGTGCTATTTGATGTTGGGGTATACATCTTAGCGATACGCATCATTTCATTTAATTTTTTTTGATTATATTTAACACGTTTAAAACTGTACTCCCCAATAACTATTTTATCTCTAAATACATCCGGAAGCAGACGTCCCCCTCCGGCATTTTGTAGCCTGTACGCTAACAAGTGGAGTTGATTTCCCTTCTCCCAAGTCGTTCCGTTATTCCTGGATATCTTAATTTCCCCTTTATGTATTTTTCCGAGCAGGTCTGTCTGTCCAACTCTAAATTTGCGTACTGGCATTTTCGAATTCATAGAATATTTATAAGTATTTTTTTGGAGTGCTTTAAGTTTTCTCAGTCGAGCACTTTCTTCTATTTTCTTGCTAATTTTTAGCTCTGAGGACATATTTTTTGCTATGTCATAAGAATTCTTAACACTCATGCCACTGGCCAGAAACGCCTGATAAATGGCGAGTGGCTCACCAGTGTCTACGGCTGTCTTAATGCTTTTCCCCACGATAGCCAGATCGACCGATTTATTTCCAAGTATCAAGCCGTATTTAACAGTCTTACCGCCAATACGAGTGAACTTTCCTACTTTAGCTGCAATTTTACCTCCAGGAATGATCCCTACAAGCAAACCAGCAACCGCTAATGGGTCAGGATCTTTACCCTCGGTCAAATCAGCAGTAATCTCCGCTGCTGATTGCGCAGTATTGAGAAACCACCCTTCCGGCGTAAACGATATGATTGCCCCTGCAGTGGCGTCAACCCAGCTTCCTATATATTCAGCCTGATGTACATGTAGCTCTGTTTCTTGTATCGTTTCCCCCTTAATGGAGCTGGATATTAACTGCATTTCCCCACTCAAGGTAGAAAATGGTCTTGCGAATGATCTCAAATACTTTGCTGGGGCCAATTCATCAGAGTCGAATTCAATATGATATTCTCCTTGGGTTGCCCTGACTCCAGGGTCAGGAATGTGAGCACCTACAATCGCTCTGGAAATTAATATTTTGTTTGTTGGGCTCGTGTTCTTAAATTTATAATCGGCCTCGATAGTATTAGCTAGTTGTGCAGAAAGACTTTCAATACTCATCGCCTCTGGAGCATTATAATTAAAGTATGTTTCAAACTTGAACCTCTCAGATCTTATATTATTAAGTATATCAACTCCACTGTGACTACTAGTCACTTCCCCTGGGTCGAGACTAAATTTCAAAGGACCACGATTAGCAGCATTGTAAGGCATAGCCCATGCGATATTTTCTAAAAGATCTTTTCCTTCACTGACATAGTAATAAGGTATTTCCGAATCCAAACGAATAAGAACACCAGATTTTGAATCTATCTCATCAGGAAGAAGAAAGGTGTTATTAAGCTTGTATCTATATATATCAACAGGAACGGCAAGCTTGGCACCAATCCTGGCAAGATAGGCATTATTTCTAATATTTTGTGCAAAATGTCCATCATTTTCTATTTGAAGCAATACGAATTTAATGCCATGTAAATAGGTTTGTTTTTTCTGTTCATCGGAGAAGTCTTGATAACGTATGCCACGATCAAAATCAAAATGTTCTGACTGTAGAGTCTCGACGGCTAGCGCGCTCTCAGGTCTGCTTTTAGATTGATCGGTATCCAGTTCATTCTCATCTGGGAGCGCTTTGGCTTCACTCCTGCTACTTCCATCTGACAGCATAATTTCATCCGTCATTTCCCGCTTACGTCTGACTCGAGGTTGATCGGCATCCTGGTCACTATTATCAAAGAACGGCTTGGCATCCATTTGTTGCTGCAATGTCGATGAGTGGCTCACCGGATTGGCTCCCCCTTCTTTCAGCGCGGCATTCATCGATGCAGTAGTATAAGCTTCGGCCGCTATTTTGCTGCCTTGATTCAGCGCACGCCAGGGAGCGTCCCCCACAATATTTTTTGCTATCTTTCCCCCCGCACCTTTTAGTCCTCCCTCGTAAACGTCCAGTGCAATCGAGGCAACCCCCAGCATCGTTGCCAGCCCTGGGGGAAGTGAGAGCACCACTTTGACGCTCGCAGTTTTGAAACTTCGCTTTGCATATTCCCCTATCTCATCATCTACATCACCCTCACCACCGCGTATCCCCTGCTGTCCTTTGTGGGTAGCCCACGCCACTTTCGCCCCCGTGATAACAAATTTAATCGCTACCCGTAGCGGCAGTGCAGCCAGTTTCGGCATCAACTTTACCCCCTCCAAACAGGCGGCTAGAAAGACCACCCTGAGCAGTTTTCTTCCTGACCAGTCTCTTATTGCCTGCTCGGTGCTTTTCATCCCGGCAAGGATTTCGGCCATAGTTGCAGGGTAGACAGTGGTGCCTTCAGCCGCATTGCTCACTTCGAGGCGCAATCGTTGAAGCAGCCTCTCGCCCTGTGGATCAGTCTCTTTGGATAATAAGGGAAGGTAGTGCTGGATCACCTCAAAAAACAATGTGTTATATTGCATTTCGGCTACCGCCCGATCTTCTGTAGAAAGCGCCGCCAGATAGCGTTGCTTCTCCGCTTCGTTCCATTCTCCCATTCGTCTGGCCAACATACCTTGGCGGGAAAAATTGTTGATCGACTGCCCTGTTGCCTGTGTAATATCGGTTTTTAACTCACCTTTTATGCGTTCCAGACGCTGCAACCATGCCACTACTTGTTCGTCCAGATCTTTCCTTCCAGCTTCACCATGCCCGGCAAGGCGTACCACAGACTGATTCATACCTATTTCAATGCTAGCTAAACCCTCAACAACTATTTTTGCCCGTGTATCAAAATTACTGATTATGTTATTTGATGCCAGAGTCTCAGGGGCACGTTTTAATTCATCTCTCAATGCTGACATAAATTTATGCTTCAAGTGTTCTTCTGCCAGCGCCGTTATTTCCCTGAGTATATGTTGCAGTTGCTTTTTTGATTTTTCTGCTTTTTCTTGCCATCTGCCGGACTCGCTACGTAGCTTCGCATCCAGTATTCTGTTGGAGGGCATACCAGATGACATCTGCTCCAGCGCACTGTACTGTGTTACTGCATGTTGTAATGGACGGGAAGCCAGACTGGCTTTATGAATACCGGATGTGGTTTGCTGAATTTTATCAAGCAGCATTATCCCTGCCCGAAAAACAGCTTCGTTTGTTTTACGGCTGACGGTATTTGTATCAGGGTTAGCGGAGTAAGGGAGTGTCTGCGTAATACGGTGTCTATTTTTGTTTGTCTTATCAGACAACACCCCCAAAATGGTCTTGGCTCCTTGCACCTTCTGCATCATCACTTTCCGCGATTTCACCAATTCTCTTTTTACAGTTTCTGCTTTAGTTAATTCTTCCTTCTGCCCAGGTAATTTGTGCTCACTAGGCTGCCAGTCTGTCAGAGGCTGAATATATTCCCCTCTACGCTTAATGGTTTTGATAACACCCTGCAAGACCTGACAGAGCGCAACAATGTCGCGGGTAATCCCACTGGTTTCACTTTTTTTATCTATCTTTTCCGCAGAATTTCTGGTTAGCGCAATACCACTCAATAATCTCGCCGACAGCCCCTTCGTCTCCGCACTCAGTGCTTCACTGGCCATCCTTTCATCCCGGGTGACTGAGTTCACGATGGTATTAAATTTTATGTTGTCAGGATGATTTTTAGTCAAATTTCCACGAATTTTAGCGGTATATTGGTTGCCATTATTCTCCGCATCTACCGGGAGAAGTTCATTGAGGAGCATATCGTAGCTTGTTTTCCTCACGGCCTCCCACGATGTCTGCCGCTCCGGATTGTCATTGAGGTGTTGAATGAGATCCAGCGTTCCTGAAAGATAACCACTCAGGCGGTTGGCATGCTTAAGTGCTTCGTTATAATCTCGGGTTTGCTGCTCATCCCAGCCCGTTTCTTTCACCGCCAACCGAAATTTGACAAATTCCAGGGCGTTGTTATGCCAGTCCTTCTCTTTCCGGAACAGTCTGAACCGATCCAGAAAAGCGTTGCCAGCTTGTTCCAATTGTTGCTGTAACGGTTGTATCCATGCCGTTATCGGCATTGAGTTGAGCCGCGCTTGTAATGCTTTGATGTCGACCGGTTTGGGATATAGGATATTGCGACCCGTCTGTTGAAACTCGTAAAACTCTGGCAGGTAATCACCAATAGTGGCTTGTAGGCGAGCCCGCAGGGCGGCCAGATCGCCCCCAACCACTTCATCGGAATTATCTGGGAAAGTGGCTACTGAATCACCGGTCTGAGGTTCCATGTTATGATCGATATTTTCGTGGATCGCGCTATCATCGAATAATACCCCCCCAACTTCTTCCTTACTTTTTTCTGGCCTTATTTCATTTTTCTTCGATTTATTAAAGTAAGGCATAACAATGTCCTCATGATATGATTAGTTAAAATACGTTCTGAAATGGCTTATCAAGGGGTAAGGATAATTACGGCGAGCAGACTGATTATTTTAATAATGATAACTTTACCTAGCCTTCCTATAAGATATAATGAATTATTATATTAATTCCGTCGGGATAAGTTACTTTTCAGTATCGGGCTATTAAATTCAAAGTTTATCAACACAAATAAATACGTGAGTAAAAATAATTTAAACTATTTTTACCGCTCTGCATTAAATTTAATCTGATAGGGATAGAGTGGTATCAATATAAGAGTGGGGGCTAAATTCCAGAAAGCGCTGACTTTTCAACTACCCTAATATAAATATCATAGCCATCATGAGTGACCACTGCTGTTTCACCACTTACCCAGGCATCCAATACTACGCCGATTTTGGGAATATATTCTTCCCGCGTAATACCCGAAACCGATAGAGAAACGGCCATTTTAAACACATCACTTGTCGTATTGGCTACCGGAATAGTCTTCAGATTAACGTGAGTGACGGCGAGCCTGGCATCAGTACCACCACCGATGGCCGCAATCAGTCGCTCCCGTAATGCATCATTAATAACCTGCGGAGGGATCGACACCGTTTGCTCGATATCTGCCGACAGTGATGTAATTGGTGTGGCCTTCTCTTCTTTGTTGCTCAAACTAATAGGTACCGTAACAGAATAATGAAGAGAAAGACGTGGACGATTACCCAGAGACTGCCAAAAATTACCTAAACTATTTAGGTTTTCTTTCGGAGGAATAACCTGTGTGTAAGCTCCAGGAATATCGGTCAGTTGTCGGTTATTAATCAAGGCATCCAACACCTGAGACATCACCTGTATTGCCTGGTTATCCGGCTGGCTATCCGGATTACTGGCATCGTTGGCCGGCCCAGTCGGTTCCCAGTAAGTAATCAGATAGTTGCATTGAATATTGACCCAGCCGGGTAATAATCTACCGGCCGAAGCACTAAATGCCCGAGACTCAGCGGTCCGTAATTGTAGGTCCTCATGGATGTCATAAAGAAATACGCTAATAGCAGCATCCGCCTGCGTGGCATCGACATCAGGTAAATCAAAGCGAATGGCTACATTATTATTAACATATTCTCGTAGAATCGCATTCATCGCTTTATTGACTTCGACTACTGTTTGAGTTTTTAACATATAAGAATCTCTTGGTTAGATTTTGTTCACTCAATATTGACAATGTATTTATCTATTACTCTCAGCATATCTAGAAAGAGAACCTAAAGCGTTAGTCGCCCCGTTTTGGCTAATTCTCGAGTCAGTGCAGTTTCAATATGAGTATAAGTAACTTCTTGATTCTCATTTTCTCCGGCAAAGAAAGAGGCTAATAGAGCAATATTCCTGATATTAGCTCCTGTGATATTCGCTTTCTTGGCTAACTGATTAAAATCAATATCCGATGAAACATTAATATTCTTTGGCCATATTTTCCGCCACATCTCATGGCGCACTGCTTCATCGGGATAAGTGAATCGTGTAATAAAGGTAAAGCGACGATTAAAAGCACTATCTAAATGACTTCGATTATTGGTAGATAAAATAACCAGCCCAGGATAGCTTTCCAAACGCTGTAACAAATATGACACTTCAATATTAGCATGCCGGTCATGTGCATCTTTCGTTTCGCTGCGCTTACCAAATAATGCATCGGCTTCATCAAAAAATAAAATACCGGCATCTAACTCTGCCAAATCAAAGATACGCGAGAGGTTTTTCTCCGTTTCACCGACATACTTATTGATCACTGTCGAAAGGTCTACTTTAATAAGATCTACCCCAATGGTATTAGCAAGTACTTCCGCCGCCATTGTTTTCCCCGTTCCTGAGTCACCGTAGAATAAAGCACTAATCCCTGTACCGTAACCAATTTTATCTTTAAAACCACTCGCGAGGACTTTTCCCCGGTATTTTATTGCGGTGATAATCTCTTGTAGTTGCTGTGTGATATTATCGGAGACTAAAAGATCCTGTATGTTTCGCTTCGGCGTAATTCTTTGAGCCAGTGAGCCAAAGTTCTGTTGGGTACGTAAATTAAACGCTTTACGAATATCACATTGTTGTAATATATCTGAATAATCTCGCTGTCGTTGATAAAGTTCAGCTTCTTGCATAATCAATGGCAGACTTTCTGCATTAAAGGTATAGCGCTGGCTCAAGCTTATCGGATCAATATTTTCTGAACGGCGTTCAGGTAAGCTATCGATTAATAATAATACTTTTTCCTCATGAGTAAAAATCGGCATCTCTATTTGCAATGTAGCCGTTTTTTTAAACCATAGTAACGGTGAGTATGGATCTACCAAGCAAACAACTCTTATTCCTGGTTGAGCTAATAACTCTGATAGGGAGTCGAGAAATGATAAATTTCGCTCCTTTAGTAAGTGTAGGTTCCGGAATACACTACACGCGCCGCGCATACGCGTTTCTCGTAGAATGTATTTTAATTGAATTAATATTATATTGTCATCGTTTTCGACAAATTTACCCATATCGACAACCAACGTTTGCCGTTTTTTTGAAGCAAAAACATGAGCAACCGTATGCGCTCTGGCGCTACTCATAGCACCTTGTAATAACACCACAGGTCGAGGTTCAATATCTTCAGTTAATAATGGCTCCAATGCCTGCTTTAAACTTTTCGGATAGTTGGGTAGCGTTGGTAGCATGAGCCATTGAGCACATTGGGCTAATAGTGGTGAAAGGTAGTGGTGCCCCAATAAAAAATGGTAAACACCGCTATCAGCAATAAATGTTGTCTGGCTCCACGCCAGATTCTTTTGATTATTATCAACCGATAATAGCTGACAACTGATCAAGGGGGCACGATGTAAAAAACTGGCTTGCTGCGCCCATTTTTCCCTTTCTGAATGGCAAAATAACGTTAATGCCAATGAAAAACTGGGTAACTGGCTTTGTTTCCCGCCTTGAAGTAAAGAAAATAAACCATAATAGCGGCTATCAAAATAGGGTAATAAACCCAGCAATAGAGTATCTCGCTCAAAATCAGTTAATTCAAAACGACTAACCAGTTCAATGAGGCCTTCTGCTACCTCTGGAAATAAAGTGTCTTGAGCTTGTTTTATTGTCACTTCGCCCTTCGCCCAATGAGGCCGACCAATAGGCTGATTGATCCGTGCCAATACCTCTGACTGACTTAATAAGAATTCATCGGCCAGATCGTTAGCTGTTCCCTTGAAACGATAATAATAATGCTGTAGAAGCAGATCAATTCGCTCCAACTCAGCGAATAACAGCGATAATTGATCTCCGCTATACTGACTGTCTCTTGACTGTAATACTGAAGATAAACTCATATTTTGACTCATTATGGAATATTCATTGAAAGGTTATAACCAGCGAATGGTTAATGGTTGCTGTAGCCAGTTAAAACAGGCCATATTCATTGGCCACGGCCAGTCATTAATGAGTGCGTCATAAATTTCCGGGTTAACATGAATGGTCACCCCAGTCTCTAACCAAAGTATTTCGCCAGATCGTTGTAGAAAAAGCGTACGAATATCTTCTGGTCCCATTCTTTTCCAGGCAGGAAGTTGCTCTCGGACTCTTTCCAACCATTCGCCGATCAATATTTTTTGCTCGGTGGCCGGAGTGCACCATCCCGCATCAAAATGAATCGGTAATCCGCATAAGAGTTTAGTTAACGTCAGCCGTCCGTCAGATATCTCGTCATCTCCCCAGATAAGCCAGTCAAGTAAACATACGGCGTCTACCTGTGCTTGCTGATTAATAAACACCTGTTTTTCCAGCAAACCAAAAACGCTAAAAAACGTTGATAACAGCGGCCAAAAAATCACCCCCCCCGCATTACTGACAGCCAAAGTCTGTCCTGATATGGGTGTTATATTCACTCCCATAGATTGAGCTGTAGTTTTTGTTCCTAAGCATGCTTCTGGCTTATTTTTCTTAAGCGTCGTGGCAAGGCTAGAGTTCGAGGCTTCTTTATCTTTATCTACCCCATGGGTTAAATCTGATGCTCCTGATGGTGCTTTCTGTGGCAACCATTTTGGCTGAGTTGGTGTAATTTCTAGGCTATCTTTTGCCACTACACTTTGTTTTTTTAAATAGTGCTCCGCCGCTGTAGTTAACTGCTCAGGCGTAACCGTTGATGTATGGTTGAGTTGCGCCACTATAGCGTTATCTTCAATCAGTAAGCGGTATAGCGCCTTTTGTGCCGACTGCGGAAGAATCACCGACAAACGCCGCAGCCCTAGCGGCTGTAAGCCGTGCTTTGCCAGCATCGGTAGCCACTGTTGAGGTTGGCGCTGAACCTGTAACCAGAGATCCTGCGTAATCAATGGTGATTCTTGGCTATTTAAAGGTAGGATCTGATTTGATGGCGTTGGCCAATCTCCTTGCTGTAAATAATGTTCGACGGTGGCTATCAGTGATAGCTCGCCAGTAGCTGTTGTTTCAGCGGCGATATCTACCACCGATGGGGCTGATGGGACGGATATTCTATTCTCCACTAATGCCGCTGACATTTGAGGCAAAGACTGAGCCAATAAGCCATTTTCTATTAGTTGACGTTCTGATTGGCACCTGGGGTAGGTGCCCGTTTCACCCAAGGAAAATTTTGGTATTGCCTGATAATAAACCGACAATGCTTTTTCCAATGCTAGAGTTAATTTGTCCGCCATCTGGACTTCAAATAGTTCATACTCAATCATGCCTATATCCACAGCAAGACGGTCGATGGATAAATTTTCATTCAGGCTAAATATTAATTCCTGTATTTTTTTTGATATGATTTCGTCTATTCTTTTATGAAACACAGATGAGCACTTCTCTATTACTCTATTTCCATCACAATCTGATATTTCAATAACGATTGTGACTCGCCCAATAAAGCTCCCATCACCTAGGTCAGGATTTTCCATATAAACCTTTGAGAAAATAGCCATTGAAGAATTAGTAGATGAGCACTATCCTTAGCGCTCTCAGTCAAGATTCATTCCAATTAATCAACAAACTATAACTTGATAATAAAGGCCAACGTGTAGTAAGGCGGAATAACATCCGTGGAATGCTGATGTCCATTAGTGCTCATCGTAGCAGTATGCTTATGGCCTCCTCCATCACCAACTGTAGAAGATTGGGTTAAATGAACAGACTCACTGTCTGAAAAATTTTCTAGTCTAGCAAATTTGTTACTACTGGAACCAGTGCCTACACTTACAGAACCATACTGATTAATATTCATTATGTCATAATTACCCGCCTTATAAGTATAACGCACACCATCATTATGATTATGCCTAGGTATTTGCCCCAGAGTTAATATAGTCTCTGCTATATTAACTGTACCTGTAACCGTAAATGATGTGCTCTGCTTGTTATAGGTTTTTGTGTTACCTGAACCTGCTAGTTGTGCAGTATTAGAATATTTTGAGTGAGTGAACGTAGAGCCTAAAATAAAGCGGTCTATCAAATTTGGTCTACCATTACTTCCATCACATAATGCCCATCCAGGTGGCATTTCAGCCGCTGTTCCGGCAAACATCAGAATCATACCTTTCTGGAAAGCAAACTCATTTGTTATACGCACGCCATCAGATGTGACTTCCATTCCTCTACCTGGCTTCACCGAGATACCGGTAGAATCTACGACTACTCCACCACTGTTTTTGGGTATAACCTTTACCCCCGAACTAGTTACTGATAATCCACTGTTGCTGTCAACCTTTACAGACAAGCGCTCTACGCTGTCAAGTTGAAAACCATTCCCCGGGCCAGTTTGCCCTGGAGCTAACCCTGCGGCTTTACGCCCAACGTCTGCAATATCAATTAGCTTTTCAAAATCCGTTTGCAGCGGAATACTGCCTTCCTTAAATCTTTCTTTTAAACTATTCGTTTCAGGCCCGACTACCGCCAGACCCGTTAACATTTGTTTTTCATTGCCAATAATTAAACGATGAGTCTCTTTCATGATGAGTTCCACAAATAGAATGAATAAAAATTAATTAGATGACTAGATTATTTTTAGCTTTCTTTCGGAACATAGAATAATTCGTTCTGAATTATCTTGTCTGTATTCCATTCAGTTTCATTGCTGCCGATAACTTCGGTACGCTGAGCTGGCGTGGCGATTCGCATTGTGCCAATACCGATAAATCCTGATGGTAATTTACCCAACGTCAAAGTTTCTAAAATAGAATAAGCAGCATCACCTAATGGCGCTCCATTATTTTGCCAGCGCTGATAGGTTCTACCGAAATTTGAAAATTGGCGATTGTCCATCCAATGAATGATCATGGAAATATGCGCAGGGAATTCCGAGAGAACCGTATCTTTAACCCACTCCTCCAATTTATAGGGGTCAACACCAGGCATAGAAATTAACGCACTGTTGATCACCACGCTAATAACGAATGAGAAACGGTCAGTACGCTCATATTCATCACCGGAAAAGTGCCAATTGTAGCGCCAGTCATCTTCAGGAGATGGGAAAGCCAGGGTCGATACATCCAAACGCTCGATAATCAGGGTACCTTGGATACGATCAAAACTAACAACCTTGGCATAAAGTGTCTGAGTGGTTTCTTGGGTATAACTGACATTGCTGACCAAACCAATATTGGCAGCCAATGTTATTTCCGTTCCTAACTTAATCAGAGCTGGGAATGGTGTCTGGTCGGTTCGGGTCAACCGCCGTTGATTCGCAGGCAGTTGTTCGCCGTCCTTAGTTTGATCGCTGGCGTAGGCCAAGCGGTAACTCATATCTTCCAGCCACACCAGGCTATTTTGCCAATGTAACTTGCCGATAGCTGCCGCAGCCATCACTCGGTCTATATTATGTGCCAACTGCACGCTGTTGCTCATATTCAACCAAATGCTGTCAGCTTCTATTTTGGCGATCATTTGACCACGTAAAATAAACTTGTTCTCACCGGCCTGGCCCTCATACAGCGTTAAATTGACCACCTGGCCTGGCGTTAATTTATTGCCAATACCGCTTTGGTTTATCACCAGATGGGGCTGCTTATTTTCATCATCCTGAATCTGTACCGAGTCTGGTGTTTGCTCAGTATCAAAATCGGCGTTAGGTTTGATCGGTAACAATGCGCGGTGTTCGATAAGGTAGAAAGGCAGTTGACTTAAATCAGGCTGCGGCTTAAATAATTCTTTCCCCAATCCCATCCGAGCTGCAATGCGTTTTTGTAATGAGGAAACCTGATCGATACGAATATTATCGCGATGGTAGGTTAATACCGTTTGCTGTGACAAATAGCCTTGTTGTACCGCAAGAAATTCACTGGCGTTGGTAGTAAAGGTGCGTGGTGCCCGTTGCGTAGCAAAATATCCCAACAGGTAATTGATGATATTCAGTTCTTGCTCGGTATCTTGTGCTATTTCTTCCTGCCACTCTTTCAGCTCTGCGGCATAATCTTTATGGGCCTCATCGTTTACAGAACCTGATTTAAACGGCCACTGCGCTCCCCATACCCGGATACCCTCACGTTGAAAAGCCAGTAACTGCGGCAGCATCGCCAGTTGCTGGCAACCGTTGGCTAATAGTTGCTCAAAGGGCAACATAAACTGATGCAACGCCAATACCCGTAAGCGGTCTGGTTCAGACAATGTCTGCAATGACTGCTGTAATTGATAGCACGGGGGCAAGGTATCGCTAACCGGATGGTAACTGCCCACATCACGGTGTTGTCCGTAATGTAAGATAACCGGCGCATTCTGGATCATTTCAACCGGAGGAAGACGCTTAATAATGTCCTTTTCACTGACAGAGACGCTGATCCCCCCTTTGGCAATCACCCGAAGCGGGCCGTCTTGCTGTGCCAATAAATGGATCGGATCCGCTCCCCACAGCCGTGGATAGCATCCGGCGGCTATTCTCCATGACCAAGTATCATCCGCGATCGGGGTAATTTTATTTTTATCGTAACTCTCCCCTAATACCATGCGGGTAATATTTTTGATGCCGTCAATGCCCAACAGAACATTGACTAGCCGGCTCAGGTTGAGCGTTACACCTTGGGTATAGTCCCGATTGGGTGCCAGTTCCGGTATCCAGCCGTATTTCAACTGCGGTCCGTCGAAAATATCGTCATGACTCATGCCCCGTTGTTGTAGCGTTCCCGTGCTGTAACGCAACGCTCTGGGCATCATAAACTGTTCAACCGCACTATAGACGTTGGCAAATATGCTGGCGATATTTTGCGTATCGTCACCCAGTTCAATATCCAGTAATAGAGGAAAATCAACCGGTTCCAGCCAGTTTATCTGGCTGACTGCTTCACCGATATTTCGGTTTTCCATCAAGAATGCGCTGAGTTGTTCTTGCGCCGCCGCAGTATCAAGCTGAGTGTGTCGGGTCGGCTCCAGATAGAGCCAGTAATTCCCTCGCAGAGTTAATTTTTTTGCTTTGTCTGTCTCTACAAAACTGTATTCTCTTTTCTCTGAGTCATACCAATAGGCATACCGCTCAGCTTCCGGTTCACGTACCAATTGCACATTGCGGAATAAAAAATCGCCCTCATGACCGGCGTTTTCTACTGGCCAATCATTACTGTGTAAATCCAGCAACGCCTTTCGGTAATCATCAGCGGTGATTGGGCCACAGGTCAGCGCCCGGTGTGGGCCAAATTCACGGGGGAAAATCCCCTTTTGCGGCTCAGATAATGCAGGAGTCAGGAGATCTTGCAACGGTAATGTATGGCGATAGGCTAAATCTGAAGCGCCGTAACAGATCCCTTCGAGAATTGTCATCCCCGGGTCGTGCTCTGCGGTATCTGTCCATAACTTTCCGGCCTGATCCTCCACCACCTGATGAGCCTGATTTAGCAATCTATCGAAATGGATATCCTCTTTTACGAGGAGAAATAATGTGTCTGGATTACTCATATTTTGCTCCCCCGGCGTTGTACCAAATCATCATTTTCCCAGACCAGAATCAGCACTTCGTTATTATTTGCATCCACCGAAGCCATGTCGTCGATAGCCGTATTGGCACCTTCCCGACGCAATGTCAGGCTAGTGACCCGTTCAACCAACGGGTGTTGTTGAATGGTTGCCAACAACTGAAAATAGCCAATGTTATTGTTCATCATGACCACCCGTTGCTCATCGCCACTCCAGGGCATATATACCTCACTCAGGCTTTGTTGGAGCTGTTGATAGCCGAAATCCGGGTTAACACCTGATTTGAAAATCAGCTGATAATTGATATGCACATCAATATAGGTCGGGTTAGCCACGGTAATTGACGCCCAGAGCGAGTCTCGTTGTTCCAACCAGTTGGCCATTTCCGCCAAACGAGCTGGATTGAGCAATGGACGTAGAGGGTCATCGCCGTCGTTATAATGGGTTACAGGGATCACCGTCAGTTGTTGCGTCTCAGGGGCCGGCACACGGGTTAATTCATCATTGCCCGGATATTTCACATCGAAAATACTGAGGTACCGCTGTTTCAACAACGTAACCATATTGCCCCAGGTCAGCGCCCGATTACGGTGTGAGAGACGCTGCGCCTCACGTTCAAAGAATTCACCATCCGATTCAGCCATGCGACCATTCCATGATGCCCAGGGTTGGGTAATCGTTGATAACACGGGAATAGGCTCGACTGACCGCTGGATAGTCTCGGCGGGTAATGCTTGTAAAAAATGGTTATCGCTTAGGGTTTCTGCATTAATTAACGTTGCCGTCATCGCATTATCAATAACGCCTTGTAACCGGGGATAACTTCGCCAAACGTCGGCCTGTTCGGGTACGCTAACCACGCCTTTTAACCAATGGCGTCCGCTCGGCATTTGACTGGCCTGATCAGCCGCGTCAGTTGGCAACACCAGACGCCAGAGACCATCCTGATACAGGCTTTGAGTTTCATCATTCACCCAAGCGTCCAGAGCAGCCCACTGATTCTCCTGATTCAGATAAAACCAGGCCACGCTAGGTTGAATCGGAGTTTTCAACTTCCAATACAATGATAATGTCTGACCGGGAGCGACATCAGAGAAACCTAAATAAAGCGAGGATCCTGTTTCCTGCATCCACTCATCATTCCGACTGTAACCAAAGGGGGTCAAATAATAGGAATCGAAGGGGGCATTCACCGCAACCATCGTGTGCACATCACGTTGGCTATCCGCGTCAATTGTCTGAAGTTGCTCAACCTGAACGGCTGTGACCCTCGGCAGTTGCTGGTCTTTTGCTGCTTGCAAGCGCAGTACCGGCTGTTCAAAAATGAGATCGTCAAGATTGTCTGGCGCACTAATGGCCGGCTCCCGCGCGGAAAGCATGAGTGTGACCGTTTTAGACGCTGGTACTACTGGCGTTAAAGCCAACCAGCGATCGCCGCTGCTAATTTGTATTGAGGCGAATCTAGCCACCTCAATATTCTCGGCAAAAGTCAGCGTAATCCGTCTCTCTCCCTCCTCCATCACTAGCCGTGCCGCCACGATAAGTAAGCCACCAGCTACGGATCGATCGCTCGGCGTCTCACTGAATAAGTGAACCCCCGTCGTGGGGAGATTGATCTGATTTTGTACATCCAAAGGGGCGGCAGTAACCCATCCCTGAGATTCTTTTTTCCATAACCAACGCAGATCGCTGATATATCCGCGGTTGACCAATAAGCTGGCATCCAGTCGGTAGTGCAGTGGAGCGCCCTGTGCATCCTGACCGGCTTCAAATAAAGTACCTTTAGCTAATAATTGCGTGCTCACTGTGGGATTCAGTGCAATAGACAGTGCCACCTGATCGGGATTTGCTGGTCGGGAAGATAAACCTAATAAATCCCGGTAATAAAGATTTCGGTGAACAGCTGGCAACGAATTCAATAATGTTCTGGGCGTTTCCAATATCTGCAAAACAGCCAATATAAGAGCTTGATGAGGAGGGAGTGTTCCATCGGCTACATTTTCTGCCAGATAAAATTTCGCTAATTCTTCAGGATTATTGTCCAACATAAAGAAAAAGGCATCCCAAAAGTCACTCTCATTATTAAAAGGGATTTTTTGTGTGTATTTTTTAATAAACTCAAGCAGTGTTAAACCACTTCGGTTATCTAATTTGAAATCAGAGTCAGGCACTAAATCTGACAATTTATTATTTAACTCGATCAATTCCATAATATCACCTGTGTTTTTCGAGCACAGAGAACCCTCAGCGAATAAATAATTATTCACTCCATTTGTATTGCCGTATTAGATGGTTAACTTAATTCACTGTGGCAAAACTTTGTTGGGTAATAAAACTGCCGGTTCCTGATGAAGGAGTCGGTACATCTGGAGGAGGGGGAGGGCTACCTGGTGCAGTAGCCACCTTTCCCGGCGTAAACGTCGCGGTAAACTTTTTACCTTTGATAATTAATGTCGCCCCGCTAGTGCATTGCAAAGCCTGCTGGCTGCGATCCAGTGCGCTGATGGTAATCTCCCCATCACCCAAAATAATGTGGTTCGCCGTGATGTAACTCGCTGAAACTTTTACTTTCTTTTCATCACCCAAGATACAGACTTTCTTGCCGTTGACTTGCGCATGACCTGCGCCGCTCATTTTCCCTGGAACAGAAACCGTTACCGTACGATGGCCAAACTGCACGTCAAACTGTAGCAAATCACCGTCTATCACTATTGCATCGCTCATCCGATCTCCGCACTGTTCCCCTCACCTAGGGCAAGTGCCCCTTGAATTTGTTGGTTAATTTCACTGCCTCGCAGACGGTAGACGACCCGGACTTGCAGAGTATTGCTCCTATTCGGAGCCTGGCTGACTTGAATATCCGTCATATCCGCTCTGGGTTCATAACGTAACACGCTGTCCTGGATCCGGGTTTCTATCTCAGCGATCAGTTCATTACGGATATTTTCAAACATAAAATCATTCAATCCACAGCCATAATCTTCACGCATCAACCGCTCTCCTGGCTCGGTGCTAAAGAGGATCTGCAAACTTTGCCGAACATCTTCTGCCCCTTCAGCCATCACCACGCCCTCATCCAGAGAGAATAACGGGGGAAATGCCCAGCCTCGGCCATAGAGTTGTGTCAGTATTTGGTTTTCCATTTATCACCTTTATTGGGTAAGATTAATTTTAGCACCTTTAATTTCCACGCTACTTTTCCCGGATATTGCCAATGACTTATCTGCCGTGGCCTGAATGGATTGTGCTTTTAACGTAAACTCTTTTTCTACCACCAGTGAGATGTCTTTATTTTGTTGCAGGGTCATTAGGTTCCCCCCTGCATTTATTGTGATGGTTTTATCCTTGCTATTAATAAGCAGTTGTTGCTGTATATTCCCGGTTTTAACAATCAGCGTTTTCTCTCTATTGTCTTGGGTCGGTTCAAAAGGCGCTTTATTTTTTGGGTTATGCATCGCCCCTAAAATAACCGGATAACGCGGGTCATTTTCAAAAAAGCCAACAATAACTTCATCACCTTGTTCAGGATAAAAACAAAAACCACTTTCACTGCTGGCGTAAGGTTTCCCCAATCTGGCCCATAAGATTTCATTTGGCCGATTTAAGGTCGATAGAATAATGGGAATACGGTTGAGCGCCGCACTATCCTGCTGATATTTCGCGACAGTAGCAATATGCAGCTCTGACGCTTCCGGCACTAAAGGAAGATGTTCTGGCTGTAAGCCTATTTCCAGGGTGGTTTCCCAATCAATTTGCCGGTTAAAACGCTGTCGAATGCCGGTAATCGTTGCCGTGCCATCGATTTGAGAACCAAACCCCACCAGTTGCACGCCATCACCTAACTGATAAATCGTACCGCCTTTCAGCAAAAACTCCCCCCTCACCCCGGCAATACGTTGATTGAGCAATAATCCTTGTGCCAAATAGCCACTTTCCTGGGTGGTGAGTGGACTGCTGTAACGAATATCCCAACTCTCTTTATTCAGCGAAGCTAAATGATCGAGGGAAAACGCCCCCTTACCCGTAGCACTGCTGCCATAGCGGCCACCCGATTGCGATTGTTGCTTACTGATGTCCCAACTACTGACCTCTAGTGAGGCCGGATTACGTTGATTGTCAAACTGCCAGTAAGCGTCTTTCACCACAATATCTTGGTTCTCATCTCCCCGGCTTTTTAGGATATGAATTTTAGTCGCACTCTGGATTCCGGCTTGTACCAAGCGGGCACCCTCAGGAGACGGCAGTAGCCATACCCCGGTTGCCGAGAGGCGACACAACAAAAAGTACCAATCCGAACAGCGAAATTGCACCATTTGTTCATGTTTTTGATCCAATGCGGCTATACGCCCAAAACTGGCCTCAACTCGCGCCTGATTTAACAGCGCACTTAAGATTGTTTTCTCACTTTTATGACTAAATAACTGCGAGTGTTGGGTATCAACCATCCGTTGTAGCGGGTGTTTAATAACCAACGTAAGCAGTAATTGTTTATTTCTGATACGCAACGTTTGTCGAGTTATCACCCCGTTAAACAGTACCGATTTTCGGTTACCTGCATTCAGCTCTAACTTTAATGTTTTTCCGACTTGGCAGTGAGCCAGCTCCCCCTGTATATCTGGCTGACTGAAAGAGGATAACGGCCGATCCAATACGCTGAGTTTGATGGTTGCAGAGGCTACACTGTTAACCTGATGATAAGTATCCACATCAACGGCTGTCAGCAGGGACAGCGCTTTACCATCGGCGGTAATTTTGAGCTGATGACTCATGAATCATTCTCCCTGGTTGCCTGTAAAATTTCTCCCGGCACAAAACCATTGAGATTATCCAAACCGTTTTGCCAAGCCAGCGTCAGATAATCAACACCACCTGACAGGGTTGATGCCGTGCTGACCGCCATCAGCGCCAACGAAACCCCATCCTGTACGCGTAATGCCACTTTTGCCGGTGACTTCAGGTTTTGTTCGGTTTCTTGCAATACCAAACTGTCATCCGCGACCAACGTCAAAACAACCTGTGCGCGTAATGGTGTTGCATCCCGATCAAACAGGGTATAACTCACCGAAAGCCCTTTGGTTCGCCCGGCAAAATAGCCGCGATTCTCCCAGCGCATTTTCCCCCATTTAATGTGTAGAAAACGGGTCTCTTTGCTAGTCGCATCTACTGAGCACAGCTGTTTAAGCTGCATCAGTTGGGTTTCTATCGGGAGGGTATTACCCGGCATCGTTGCATCAAATGTCAGTTCCAGCGATAGCCCTGCGGGTTTCGCCTGTACATAAGTGCTGCTCTGTTTCTCGTTATTAATGGCCTGAGATTGCAAATAGTCAGTCTGATAATCCAAATGCAACGTGGCCGGGTTGTACATGGCCTGTAGGCTATTCCCTGCCCGAATTTTTCCTTCCCGATCTTTATAAGCATCAATAGTCAGTTTGGCCAAACCTCGTTCAAGCAGACTCATGGACGCCCCCCCTCCGCATCGCGCAGTGCCGCGAGTACCTCACGCTTAATCATTTCAACCCAAGCCGCGTTATCCAGACTTTCCTGTATCAACGAACGGTTTTGGGGTTCCACCGAACTCGGAGACACGGCAGGAACAACACGAGCCTGAATAACTAACTCTCTGATTTCTAATGTCATAGTTTAACTCCCAACCAACGCATATCCTGATAGCGTAATTCAAGGGTGTTAACCAATATGGCGTTACTGCTGGCGTCAAAATCACTGGTTTGCCAGCTTACCGGCAGTGCATTACTCAATGTCCAACTGGATAGTGGCAATAAATTCTCGTTCAGTAACATAATCACCACATCGGCATAAACAACTTTGTCGCCACGTAAAACCCGATCAAACATCATGGTTAGCGGTGATACTGTCATCACGCCGCGTTCAAGCCTAAGAGTGCCATGCTGGATTTTTTCAGTTAAAAAACTGTTGCGGGCATTTTCTCCGCCTTCACTGTATTGGGTAACCTGGAGTTCCCGGCTAAGGCCTGATATACGCTGAAAACGAATATCCAAAGGATTGGGAATGCCGTTAAAAACGAAACTGGCCATAAAACGGTGGGATACCACCGGTGTGTAATAATCGCTCATCAGGCTCTTTCCTTTTTAAGACAAAAGTGCACCCGTGCGGGTATCAAATACCAAACTGACCTCAATAAATTCAGCCGGAAATAATATGGCTAACTCTATTTTTACGATCATTTTCCCTGCACGAACGTCATCCTCAGTCATCGTCTCGTTTAACCCCAACAAGACATTAAACGCCTCATCTTCCTGTGCACCATAAAGCCCTCCCTGCAACCACAGTTGCCGAAGCCAGTTATAGCTTTGCCCTTTGCACTTCATCCACGTCAGTTCATTGTTCGGCTCAAAGGTATACAGGCGAATGAGCTGAGCCAAATTAGCGGAAACATAAGAAACCAGACGACGAGTTTGTAAATAACGCCACGACGAGCTGGCACTATTTTCCAGCGTACGACACCCCCATATACGGGTCCCTTTTCCGGGAAAACTGCGGACTAAATTGAGAGACGTGCCACTGGTGTTAAACAACGTATCGCCCTGCAAATGGGAAACAACCGGACGAATTACCTGAGCCAATGCCACATTGGCTGGCGCTTTCCATACCCCAATACGCTTATCCGTACGCTGTATTACCGCGGCAATAGCCGCCGTAGGCGACAGCACCACCCGTGGGGCTTCGCCTTCCATTACCGAGGTATCCCGATAGGTGGTTTCCACTCTAGGCCAGTAGGCTGCGCCCCATTGACGGTAGTCTGACGACAATGTCTGCATGCACTGCGAGGCAAGAAAAACGTCATCCGGCGCATCCAGTAGCACAAAGAGATTGGGTTTGATTTGACTGAGTTGCAGCAGTATTGCCCAACCGCTTGACCACAAATTTGCAAGGGTGGTACTGCCCGTAATAGGACTATCATTAAGACGTGCCATATCCGGAGCCAAAATCAACGTAATCAACGGTTCGCTGGCAATCGCGGAGCTAACATCAGAGCTTTGCAGCGCCGAGAAATATTCGGCCACATCAAACCCTGTTATTCTGTCGGCTGGCATCTTCTCTGTCAGAGACAGAATAAAAGCTTGCTCTCCGCCATTATCAAAATAGTGCCTGACAGCAAAGGCCATGATGCCTTCGCTACCAAATGTCCGGGAATAATCTGCCAAGCTATCGACACGAATGGCCGCGGCTTCATATTGTTGTTCCCTAACCGGTTTGGTGTAGCCAATAAATACGGGAATGGCCGTGGCGATTACGCCCTGATTGCCGGATACAATCCTGTCTGACAGTGTGACACCCGGTGGTATTCTCTCCATCATAAGTTCCTCCATAAAAAGTGAGACAGGCACCCTGACACTGTGATGCCCGATATTGTTGTTATGGAGGTTATTGAGCGACATCCTGCGTAAATTGCAGAATAATAAATTCAGCCGGTCGTACAGCAGCCAAACCGATCATCATGATCATTTTGCCCTGTTTAATGTCATCCTCCGACATAGTGATACCCTGCCCAATCTGGACAAAATAAGCCTCTTCTGGACGAGTTCCCAGCAAAGCACCACGCTGCCAAAGTGCGTAAAGATAATTATCAACGGCAGATTTGGCTCGCATCCAAGTCGGTTGATTATTGGTTTCGAATAACGCAGCTCGCAATGCTTGGCGAATATCCCGCTCAGCAGAATTGAACAGACGACGAACGGGAATATAGCGCCAGTTAATATCATCTGAGCCGCCTGCTGCAGTACGCGCGCCCCAGACCACAAAACCCCGATCGCTAAAGGAACGAATGATATTCACGCCGTTGGCATTCATCGTCCCCTGACGCTGGTTATCAACATTATCAAGCAAACGTCCAATACCGGTGAGTACCACATTGGCTGGCGCTTTCCAGACCCCTCGGCTGCTATCTGTGCGGCAATAAGCCCCAGCGATAACCGGGCTGGGTGGGATTATGACCCTGCGTTGCTGTACTTCTAACAGCTGATGGTCGATGGTCTCAGCCAGTGTTGAGTTTTCACTCCGCAGCTCTGCCAGTGTCGCAAACCGGCTCTCGCCTGCCTCATCCTCATAGCCGCTGATAAAAATATTCTCATCATCAATTACTGATGCTGAGCTTCTGAGATTGGTTTCCAATGGTGGATAATAAACGGCAGCCTGAGAGAGATGGCCAACATTCGCCACTGGCTCCCCCTCATTGCTGTCCGCGATCAGGAAATAACCCACCTTCTGAGTTAATAGCGGGATCACTGCATCGTAAACGGCGTTTTTATAATCGAGGTCAATTTCTGGACAAACGATTAATGTAATGTCCCCTTTTTGCTCAATAATATCGGGAATAGCCGCCAGCGTATTTCGGTCGCTAACATCGTTGATAGGATAGAGATAACAAGCCCCACCGCCATTTTGGAAATAGAGCTGTAACGCTTCAACAGCAGGAGATAATTTGATGCGTTCAATACTGTGGCTCCACGCCGGAGTCTCGGCAGTAGCAACTTTGTTCTTCGCTTTAGTTTTCGATTTAAGCTCGACCTCTCCTTTATCCTCAATAACGGGAAGTTCATCAAGTTTAGTCGAACGAATTACAACCTGCGTTGCCGGAGCCAGAGAGAAAGACGAGGTAAACTCAAGCCAATTATTAATACGGGTACAGGCAGGAACAGAGTTTGCTAATAGCGGCGTAAACTCACCAATAAAGACGGGGACTGCCGTAGGGCTATTATTGACTGAAAAGGCCAACGACGCATCTTCGTCAATATAAACACCTGGCGCTTGTAGAATCGCGGGCATAGTGATACCTCGTAATCAGTGAGTTAACGCTGTTCAACATCTTGGGTGAACTGAAGGATGATAAATTCTGCTGGCCGAACCGCCGCTAGCCCCACTTTAATAATCATCTTCCCTTGGTTGATTTGCTCAGGAGTCATAGTGATACCTTGGCCAATTTGTACAAAATAAGCTTCTTTTTCACTATTCCCGGCCAAACCGCCTTGACGCCACAGGGCATAAAGATAATTACTGATCGCGGCTCTTACTCGCTCCCAGGTAGGCTGGCTATTCGGCTCAAATACGGCAAAACTCATCGCCCGCTTAATATCCCGCTCTGCGGTATTAAACAAACGCCGAACCGGGATATAACGCCAATTATCGTGATCTTCCAGGGTTCTTGCTCCCCAAACGGTGGTACCCGTGTTACTGAAACTGCGGATCATGTTGAACGCGCGGCCTGAGTTATAAGCACCTTGTAATTCATCGGTAACCAAAAACTTTGGTTCCAATCCCCCTTTCAAGGTGACATTGGCGGGCGCTTTCCACACCCCTCGAGACAAATCCACGGAAGCATACACACCCGCCATAACGGCGCTGGGTGGAATATCCGCATCAGCCCAGTCCGCAGTTAGCCACGGGTAATACACCGCAGCAAATGGTGTGGAGGTATATTTATCCTGAGCCGCCTCGACGTCATCCCGTGTTAACAGAGTTTTCGGGCCATCAAGAATGGCAAATAACCCGCGGCCTGGTGTGCATAAGGTATCCACCGCCGTTTGGATATTTTCACCTGCCGC
Source organism: Yersinia ruckeri ATCC 29473 (assembly GCF_000754815.1). GTDB lineage: Bacteria > Pseudomonadota > Gammaproteobacteria > Enterobacterales > Enterobacteriaceae > Yersinia > Yersinia ruckeri. Next base: position 700,945 of record NZ_KN150747.1, on the reverse strand, counting down.
CACCAATAAGGTGACATCATCCAGCGTGGGGACCAAGGCTTCCAGTTTATCGGTATTAATCAGATAACAGTATCCACCGCCATTGGTGAAATAAGCGCGTAACGAAATAGCTAATGTATCTGTATTATTAAACTTGCCCTCTAAGTTAAGATAATCCATCCATGAATTGATTCGGATAATCTCCTTCTCATCTCTGACAATTCCTTTTTCCGCTCCCACAGCAAAAACTGGCACGGCAGTGGCACTATTTGAAACAGACAAAGCAAGGCTGTTCAGCTCTTCGATATACACACCTGGGTAACTGGTATTAATAGTCATAATAATTCCTTTGTGAGATTCAATGATTATTAGCAGATTAAATAGCTTGAATCGTTACCCGATCAGCTGCCAATGTCATTTCCTGAACGGCAATATCATTACTGGTGGCATCGAATGAAGGAGAACTCAACGAGGTAGGGAATGCATTAGCAACACACCAAGTCATCAGCAATTCGGTACCCGAATCATTAGTCAAGCTGATAGTAATATCCTTTTTTTCTACTTGGTTAAGTTGGATTGAACTGATCCAATCAAACAATTCTGTCTTCCCAGGGAAAACACCTTTTCGCAAGGTAATATTAATCAACTGACGTTGCCCGGGCATTTTAAACCAATTGCCGATACCGTCTCGATATTCGATCGTGTCATAGGTTATATCCAACCCTGAAACACTATTAAATGGAATTTGCTCATCACCAATCGATACAATAAATCGATAAGTAGGAATGGGATATTCAACCGCAATTTGAGATGCACTTGTAGACATATTAACCTCTTCTTTAATATTAATGATAAGTGCAAATAACATAAATACCGTTACTTGCGTGAAAAGTGAAATAACTGATTGGGTATTTCCCAGTAAAGAAGCACGCTACCGCCCTTGGCTTACGCCAGAAGTCTCTCATGTCAATAAGATAATGATAGCCATAAAATAACTCAGATCACTTCAGGAAATATGCCTTTCGGCTTCACCTCCTCGAATCAGCTCAGTGACACTTCCCCACTAAAGTGAATATCCGAATGTAATCTGAAATGTAATTAAAAATAAAAGGAAACATCACTAAATATAATCACTAACTATTGCATTTGCTAATTTTTAGCACTTTATTTTATATAATTGACGTTATAAAATATGAAATGAAAATGTTCACACTAAAAATAAAACATGGATTACCCTAGAGAAAGTCAAAAGATATCTGATGAAAAAAATCAACACCAATGACATTTAAAAAAAGAGAAACAAAGCGCCATGTTAAATTGAGACATTTCCCATTATCTTATTTCATCACCACTAGAACTGAGTAAGGGTTTTCATCTAGGTCATTGAATAAACTCACTTATATGGAAGAAAAGAAAAGCTACAATCAAGCGACAGAATACCGGTTTTTTATATCTCAATCGGAATTAAATATTATTCACGAAACAGAAAACAGGGTAACGCCTCCAATTGGTTGAACTTGATGTATAATGCTCACTTTTGAGGTTATCTCATGGCCTGCATTCATGTTCATTGCCCCCGTTGTCAATCTGTTCAGATTTACCGTTACAGGTTTACTTCCATGGTCAGAGCCATAAAGGCTATAACAGATTTCGCTGCCGTGAATACCTCTGCATGTTTTACTCACCCCTTTTAATATCGGAATGATGACTAGTAATGGCTAGAATCGTGATGCCAAAGCAATGCCAAAGGATAACCATCGGATCAGCAAAACATTCACTCAGCGTATTGAGCGTAACAACCTGGCGTTAAGAACCCGTATTAAGCGCCTCTGGCCTGAAAAACAATCTGCTTCTCACGCTCGATTGAAGTCGCATGAAAAAGTGATTGGGAATTTTATTAAAAAACATATGTTCTACTCATTGGAATCATTACCACTTAGGTGTTATTTATATACTCTCATAAGGGGCGGGCATCTTGTTTTTATCTAAACAACTAAATCTTTTCATAGCCATGGCAGAAGAAAAAAGCTACAAAAAAGCTGCGGAGCGTCTTTATCTTACAGTCCCACCCGTTTTTAAAATGTTGAAGGAAATAGAAGAATGGGCTGAATGTAAACTATTTGAAAATTTAAATGGAAGGCTCTTGATGACTAGAGAAGGTCAGGAGCTATACAACACCTTATTTCCAATTTATAGAGAACTGCATAATGTGAAAGTCAAAAAAACCTACAAAACCTATAAGACAAAAGTCATATCACTGACATCAAACTCTCCTGATTCAGATATAGTAACGGATCTATCACTCCATCTATTAAAAGACAATATAACATTTGTAAATATAAAAAATGAGAAAGAACGCCTTTTAGGGAGTGATATTCATGTGTCTACAACGAAAAAAAAACATGATGACAACATTACTGAATTCACACTTGAAGAATCGATGAGGATTTGGTTTTCAAACAATAAAAACATTAATCTCTCTAATGTATTTTTAGCCCAAGATCATCGTTTTTATGGGAGTACTTTCTATCATTCCATCCTAAATAACCTCCAAGAAATTGGATATAAAGAGAATGGAATTATCATTGATAATATAAAAGTTAGAAAAGACATGGTCTCTCGAGGAATAGCAGCATCTATTGATTCTTGTTCATGGGGTAAAGATATTAAAAATATATTCAGTAGCGAGATGGCAGTAAAAAAAAAGACATTTATTTATGTTAGAAACAACATATTAGAAGATGTGATCATATCATTAAATAGCTTTGTATTATCTAGAGAGCAGTAACATACTTGCTGAAGTTAACCCCATTGATTGGGAGTCCGTCAAAAATATAGAGTGATATTATACTGCCAACCAATAATAACGAGTGAAAATTAAATGGTGCTTGGTTTTAGGGATCGCCACTTTATTCAAGTTCTCATATTGATGGCGGCTGGCCTATCCGCTCACTTATCGCCATATAGAAGAATGACAGTAAGAGCGTGGGTGACCAGCCAAGCCGAGAAAAATTTTATTTTTTAGCTGTCTAACTATGCCCTGAATAAGTCCCACTTCTGCTTTGTAGCATATTATCGGCCGAACCAAAAGGATCACATGTAATGCTAAAAATGAAGAAATTCAACTCCGTCAGGCATGATATATCTCAAATTCAAAATCAAGACTCATATCTTAAAAAAACCGAAGGTGAAGATGAATTTGATACAAAAACTCCAATCGAAATATATGATATGAGATCCTCAGCATCTCTTTCAACACCGCTTGCGGTATGTAAATTAACCGATGATGAAAAAATAAAACAGTTTAAGAAAAATAAAGTAACCACTGCTTTATTGGATAATAATAGCCTCAGTTCTCATCCACAGACTCCAATAATTAAAGATAGCCTTAATAAACCTAAGTTGAGTACAGGAATAAACAGAAATAGACCTAATTCGCAGCTAATGCCCCTTATATTCAATTTTGTTACTGCTGATTTAAAGGCTACACCAGTAAGACTTCAAGATGTTTTAAACCATACAGAACTGTCTCTTACACCTTTACTTACGGATCTTATCAATCCTGCAAAAGTAGTGATGGATACTGCTACGAAAAAGGTTTTAAACAACTCAAGTCAAGAGGGAGATATACTCGCATTCAACGCTATCCGTGTATCGATATCTGACAATAAAGCTATCCATGCATTGCGCATTGTTGATACACAAACCTCAGATTATCAGAAAAATTCAGGTGCAATACTGGCATATTGGGCGCCTCAGGGAGGCTATGTAGATATTCCTTCTCATCCTCAAAAAGGCCAACCTGAATTGGTATTTACACCTGGATTTAGCGGATGTTCACTTGTCGCAGATAAATTGAGTGACGATATCATCCGTGTCAGGCATGTACAGGGAGGGAAAGAAGACGCTGAGTATAATAATCTAAATGAGTCTGAACACGGTCAAGGAATGATTGGGGCAATGGAATACCGTCATTATGGTTACCATGAGAATGAACAGGGAACATTAATTGAGAATATAACGGGGTCAGCGTTTATGATATATGAAGGACATTCCTGGAAAATAAAATATCAGATCCTCATTAATGTCCCCGGCATATTATCTTTACAGGAGAGTTCTGTCGGTTGGTTGGATAAACAGCAGCAGATAAAAGTTAAGACTCGTTATACCCAAGGACAGATGGTTATCAAAGTTGATTCTGTATCACTGGATGGTGTTAGCGCATGAATAGGGTAAGGTGAAACATGTGATTTATAGACATCGTTTCACTATAAAACTCGTGAAAGTAGGCACTGCCTGATGGAAGTGCCGGTTTTTTGACCCTGTAAATAGTTTTAATACAGATTAACTGAACAACTCCTGACTTACCCTTGGGCTTTCAAGGCATTCATTAGACGAGAAGCGATGGCTTTCTGCATTGGTGTTTCAGCCATCTTTAATTGAGACAGAGCCTTAGCTGGATTGAATCTCAACTCGCCAAACTTCACCATTTTCTCTGGCGATGCTGGTACCTGCGCTTTAGGTGCAGAAGCCAGCGATTTAGCTAATGTTGGCGTATCTGCAAATCGAACGTGTTTCTGATTGTTCAAGTTTGCCTTCATATGCAACCCTGCAGCTCGTCCCATTCCAGTATTGCTATTGCGTACCGAAGCCAGCTTTTCTCCCATACGGCTACCGGATAATTTAGTCGCCGACGTTTTTTCTGACTTCGCGAGAGGCGTTAAATTAAATGCCTTGAATATACTGACTCTCATAATGCTACTCCCTGTTTTATGGTCTTAAAATAGAGTAGCGAATTTGTGTAAGCCTATTCTCTAATAAATCGACTTTAATTATTTGATATGTGGATGAGAACCACCCTATTCTCCAACGCGGTGATGCAAAACAGTCTGCCGCCCAAGCCAGCGGCGACAGGTGCTTTAATCATTCAGCTTAATCAGCGTCGTAACCCAAATTCGGCGCTAGCCAGCGCTCAACCTCGCCCAGCGGCATCCCTTTCCGCGCAGCATAATCCTCCACCTGATCTCGCTGAATCTGTGCAACGGCAAAGTATTTACTGTCCGGATGACTGAAATACCAACCCGATACTGATGCCCCTGGCCACATGGCGTAAGATTCAGTCAGCTTCATGCCCGTGTGCGTTTCCACATCCAACAACTGCCAAATCTGGCCTTTCTCCGTGTGTTCTGGGCAAGCCGGATACCCTGGCGCGGGACGAATCCCTTGATAGTTCTCGCGCACTAACTCTTCATTACTCAGATTCTCATTCGGTGCAAAGCCCCAATACACTTTACGCACTCGCTCATGCAGATATTCCGCAAAAGCTTCAGCTAAACGATCGGATAACGCTTTAATCATGATTTTATTGTAATCATCATGTTGAGCATCATAGGCATCAGCCAGCGCATCTTCTTCCAGACCACCGGTAACGGCAAAAGCACCAAGATAGTCGACTTTACCGCTGGATTTCGGCGCGACATAATCTGCCAGGCAATAATTTGGGTAGTCAGTTTTTTCGGTTTGCTGGCGTAAATGGTGGCTGACCACCAGCACTTCATCGCGCCGCTCATCACGATAAATCTCGATATCATCCCCAACACGATTTGCAGGGAACAAGCCGACGACACCTTTGGGATGCAGTAAATCCTCCGCTGACAACTTATCCAGCATCTGATTAGCATCGGCAAACAGACGCCTGGCCTCTTCACCGACGATCTCATCTTCCAGAATGCGTGGATACTTGCCCGCCAGCGACCAGGTCATAAAGAATGGCGTCCAATCAATGTAGTTGCGCAGGGTTTCAATACTGGCTTCCACCGCCTGTATTCCTAGTTTGTGCGCCACTGGTGGAGTGTAATTTTCCCACTCAATGGCCGTGTGGTTATCCCGTGCAGCTTGTAAGCTAACCGGGGGTGTACGCGGTTTTTTGCGCGCATGTTGGATACGCACTGTTTCATATTCTTTCCGCGTTTTGGCAATAAACTCATCTCGCTGCGTGTCGGACAACAGTGCCGACACGACCCCAACGCTGCGAGAAGCGTTAGAAACATAAGTTGTAGAACCGCTGTAATTTTGCTCAATTTTAACCGCAGTATGGGCTTTAGAGGTGGTGGCTCCCCCGATCAATAAAGGAAGCGTAAAACCTTGACGTTCCATCTCTTTCGCCACGTTCACCATTTCATCCAACGAGGGCGTAATCAGGCCAGACAACCCGATAATATCGACATTTTCTTCCCGCGCCGTGCGCAGAATTTTCTCTGTCGGTACCATCACACCCAGATCGATAATTTCGTAGTTATTACACTGTAATACAACACCCACAATATTTTTGCCGATGTCATGCACATCGCCTTTGACCGTAGCCAGCAGGATTTTACCGGCAGTGGTGCCTCTCTGCTTGCTGGCCTCAATATAAGGTTCCAGATAAGCCACCGCTTGTTTCATCACTCGGGCAGACTTCACTACCTGCGGCAGAAACATTTTGCCTTCACCAAATAGATCTCCGACCACATTCATGCCAGCCATTAATGGGCCTTCAATCACCTCTATCGGTCTAGTCGCTTCCTGTCTAGCTTCTTCCGTATCCAGCTCGATAAATTCGGTAATGCCTTTCACCAGCGAATATTCCAGCCTTTTTGCCACCGGCCATCCACGCCACTCTGCTTGCAGTACCGCCACTTCATCACTTTTGCTGCCGCGATATTTCTCCGCCAAATCCAGCAAACGCTCGGTGCTGTCATCGCGGCGGTTAAGAACGACATCTTCAACCGCGTCTCTCAGTTCATCCGATAAATCATCATAAATGGCTAACTGTCCGGCATTCACAATCCCCATATCCATTCCGTTGCGGATAGCGTAATACAGGAATACGGCATGAATAGCTTCGCGTACTGGATCATTACCTCGGAATGAGAAAGACACATTGGAAACGCCGCCAGAAATCATGGCATGTGGCAGCTCGGCTTTGATATCCGCGCAGGCTTCAATGAAATCAACCGCGTAGTTATTGTGCTCTTCTATCCCGGTGGCAACGGCGAAAATATTAGGATCGAAAATAATATCTTCTGGAGGGAAACCGACGGTTTCGGTCAGAATTTTGTATGCCCGACGACAAATTTCGATCTTGCGCGCCCGCGTATCCGCCTGTCCAGCCTCATCAAATGCCATCACGACCATAGCCGCACCGTAACGACGCACCAACCTGGCGTGGTGGATAAAGGCCGCTTCACCCTCTTTCATCGAAATTGAGTTCACAATGCCTTTGCCCTGAATACATTTCAGTCCTTTCTCGATCACATCCCACTTTGATGAGTCGATCATGATCGGCACACGAGCAATATCCGGTTCGCCAGCAATCAGATTGAGAAAACGGACCATCGCCGCTTCCGCATCCAGCATGCCTTCGTCCATATTGATGTCGATAATTTGTGCGCCGCTTTCAACCTGCTGGCGCGCTACATCTAGCGCTTCATCATATTTTTCTTCTTTAATCAAACGCTTGAAACGAGCAGAACCTGTGACATTGGTTCGCTCACCCACGTTGACAAACAAAGTGCTGGCATCAATGGTCAGCGGTTCCAGCCCAGCCAGACGACAGGCGACGGGAATTTTCGGCAATGGGCGCGGTGGTACGCCAGCAACGGCTTTGACCATCGCAGCAATATGGCGCGGTGTGGTGCCACAACAACCACCGACAATATTTAAAAACCCCGCCCGTGCCCACTCGCCAATCTGCTCGGCCATCTCTTTGGCCTCCAAATCATATTCACCAAAGGCATTCGGCAAACCGGCATTCGGGTGGGCACTGACATAACATTCAGAGATACGCGATAACTCAGCGATATATTGACGTAATTCATCTGGCCCTAAAGCACAGTTCAGGCCAAAAGAAAGCGGCTTCACATGGCGTAGGGAGTGATAAAAAGCTTCCGTCGTTTGGCCAGATAATGTGCGGCCAGAAGCATCCGTAATGGTGCCGGAAACCATGACTGGCAACATCACACCCAAAGCTTCAAATTCAGATTCAACCGCAAAAGTGGCCGCTTTGGCATTTAAGGTATCGAATACTGTTTCGATCATAATGATATCAACGCCGCCCTCCACCAACGCGCGGGTTGACTCGCGATAAGCCTCAACCAATTGATCAAAACTCACGTTACGGAAAGCCGGATCGTTAACCTTCGGTGAGATAGAGGCAGTTCGGTTGGTTGGGCCGAGGACACCGGCTACATATCGCGGTTTATCCGGCGTGCGAGCCGTCCATTCATCAGCACAGAGTCTGGCTAAACGGGCAGCCTCGTAGTTAATTTCTGCCGACAGCGACTCCATCTGATAATCCGCCATGGCAATGGTGGTAGAGTTGAAGGTATTGGTTTCGAGGATATCAGCGCCGGCTTCAAGATAAGCATTGTGAATGGCAGTAATGACTTCCGGCTTGGATAACACCAATAAATCATTGTTCCCTTTCAGATCACTCGGCCAATCGGCAAAACGTGCGCCCCGATAATCCGCTTCTTCCAGACGGTAACTCTGGATCATGGTGCCCATTCCGCCGTCCAAGACTAAAATGCGTTCTGCCAGTTGCTGGTGCAGCTTTTCTACTCTATTTGTCACTGTCGCCTCTTCGCCTGAATGCCCTGCCAAATATCGTCCCAGCCAGTATTTCAGGGCTGTCCAACCTATAGGTATTGCTGCAAAAGCCAGCAAACCATCCTAGCACAAGTTATATCGCTAATGAGTCAGTGGGAAGTTGAGACTTTTTCAGGTAGAAGTCCTTACACATCGGATGAGCGTTTTTGCCTATTAGCATGCATAATCATAAAACGAAAATGAATTCCATTATATTCACATGGAGCTGATTTATGACAATACCGACGCCCATCAAACGGGGAAAGAAAACAAAGGCTGCCGGTGCAGCAACAACGGCAACCACGGGTCAGGTTCAGTCATTGACGCGCGGACTTAAATTACTGGAATATATTTCCGAATCTCAAGGTCAGGTTGCTCTTACCGACTTGGCACAACAGGCGGGTTTGCCCAATTCCACCACTCATCGCTTATTGACGACCATGCAACAACAGGGTTTTGTCCGCCAAGTGGGGGATTTGGGATTATGGTCAATGGGTGCCCAGGCATTCATTGTCGGCAGCAGTTTTCTGCAAAGCCGTAATCTATTAGCCATGGTACATCCAATACTACGACGCTTAATGGATGAATCTGGAGAAACCGTCAATCTGGCCGTATTGGATCACAGTGATTATCAGGCGATCATTATCGATCAGGTACAATGTACCGCATTGATGCGAATGTCAGCCCCGATTGGCGGTAAACTGCCGATGCACGCCTCCGGTGCCGGTAAAGCTTTTCTCTCCACCCTGCCTGATGAGCAACTGGTGCAGTTGCTGCATAAAAAAGGCCTGCACGCCTACACCCAACATACCCGTACCAATCCAGCCAGTTTGAAAGAGAATCTGGCGCTGATTCGTAAACAGGGTTATTCCTTCGATGATGAAGAACATGCTTTGGGTTTGCGCTGCGTCGCCGCCTGCTTATTTGACGAACACCATGAGGCTTTTGCGGCTATCTCTATCTCCGGCCCGATATCACGCATTACCGACGATCGCGTGACGGAACTGGGCGCGCTAGTCATTCATGCAGCCAAAGAAATCACTCAGTCTTACGGCGGGGGAAATCGTCATTAAAGACCTGCTGGTTTGAAGATCGGCAGCAGAAGGGGTTTCCGCGCCCAGCGCGGAGAGCCCCGGAGTGTACACGCAGTACACGAGGAGGCCGAGCACTGCGCAATCTCAGAGTGACGACGCGCAGTAGCCGTTAATTTAAAACCCGTTGGGAGAATCGTTGTTTCCGCCGATAGGCAAAAACATCCTCCACATGCCCATCCCGAATACGTTGCTGCAAACCGCGCCAATAATCCGCATGGAATAAATCGCCGTGCATTTCTTCAAAACAGGCTCGAACTTTGGGATCGCTGCAAAGGAAATGGCGAAATTCTTCTGGGAAGACATCATTGGGAGAAACGCTGTACCAGGGCTCACTGGCCATCTCATCTTCTGGGTAGCGCGGAGGGGGAATATCGCGGAAATTTACCTCAGTCATATAGCAAATTTCATCGTAATCGTAAAATACCACCCGTCCATGGCGCGTCACGCCAAAATTTTTAAACAGCATGTCGCCAGGGAAAATATTAGCGGCGGCTAATTGCTTGATCGCATTGCCATATTCTTCAATCGCATCCCATAATTGTTGCTCATTGGCTAGTTCCATATATAGATTGAGTGGAATCATCCGCCGCTCCATATACAGGTGTTTAATGATAATTTGATCGCCAAGATATTCAATTTTTCCTGGCACTTCCCGTTCGAGTTCGGCTAATAATTCTGGGCTGATGCGCTGCTTATCAATTACAAAATTTTCAAATTCTTGGGTATCCGCCATACGTCCTACCCGGTCATGTTCTTTAACCAATTGATAGCATTCCAGTACCCGCGCCTGACTGACTTCTTTTTGTGGTGCAAACTGGTCTTTTATGACTTTAAATACCCGATCAAACGACGGCAAAGTGAATACCAGCATCACCATGCCTTTCACGCCTGGCGCGATAATAAACTGCTCATCAGATTGATGAACATAAGTGAGATATTCACGGTAACTTTCGGTTTTACCATGCTTCTGGCAGCCTATCGCCATATACAACTCAGCCGTGGATTTACCTGGCAGGATTTCCCGTAGCCATTCCACCATGGCCGCAGGCTGTGGGACATAAACCATAAAATAGGATCGAGCAAAACCAAACACAATGCTGGCTTCGGCTTTACTGGTTAAACAGGTATCAATGAATAGAGCGCCAGATTCATTATGATGGATAGGTAACAGGAACGGATGTACGCCATCATGTAATCGTAACTTTCCTACTAGCCAAGCGGCTTTATTGCGATAAAACAGTTCATTGGCGATGTGAAAATGGCTCGTAGCCAATTGTTGTGGACTGAAGTTTTGCTGTAAGGCAGCAATGATATATTCAATATCTCTGGCAAGATCTTCCCACGGCAAACGCAATGGCAAATCATTCAATATGGCCTGCAACATCACGGCTAAACCCTGTTGTGCAGAGAAATCTCGAGCCAATGGTCGAGGAATATCGCGAAAGCGCTGTTCCGGTTGTGAACTGAAAACAAAGAGTTTGTCCTGGGTTAAATCACGATGTTTGAACAAACGGCAGTAAACTGAGTTAAAGAAACTCTCAGCAATTTCAAAACGAGGATAATCAGGTAGCAACTCGGTATAGATAGCCTTTACCTGAGCCAGAAATTCCGCGTCAAAACTTCCGCTGCCGGTGATACGTTTTAACTGCTCTACCACCAAACCGACGTGATGATCATACAGATGGATTCGCTTTTTCATCGCTTGCTGGATAGCAGGCCAATCGGCTCGTTCAAAACGCTGTTGTGCGCCGGCTGTCACTTCCAGAAATCGGCCATATTGCGCATCAAATCCCTGTAAAATGGTCTGGGCGATTAACTGCTCTAATGCTATTGCCATGATCATCTCCCATCACACGAAACAGAGCCTGCATTAGCAGGCTCCGGTCAACTCTCTCAAGAATGCAGCAGAAGGACTAGAACTGTTGCTCTTCCGTAGAGCCGGTCAGTGCCGTGACGGAGGATTCGCCGCCCTGAATGATATTAGTCACTTTATCGAAGTAACCGGTACCCACTTCCTGCTGATGAGATGCAAAAGTATAGCCACGATCGACCGAAGCGAATTCAGGCTGCTGCACTTTCTCAACATAGTGTTTCATCCCTTCACCCTGCGCATAAGCATGAGCCAGATCGAACATGTTGAACCACATACTATGAATACCCGCCAGCGTAATAAACTGGTATTTGTACCCCATATCAGCCAAGTCTTGCTGGAAACTGGCAATCTGCTTATCGCTCAGATTCTTTTTCCAGTTAAACGATGGCGAGCAGTTATATGCCAACAATTTACCTGGGAATTTAGCGTGGATCGCATCAGCGAAACGTTTAGCCAGATCCAGATCCGGCGTAGAGGTTTCGCACCACACCAGATCAGCATAAGGGGCATAGGCCAAGCCGCGGCTGATGGCTTGTTCAATACCCGCGTGAGTGCGGAAGAAACCTTCGGCAGTGCGCTCACCACTGATAAATTGGCTATCGTAAGGATCACAATCAGAGGTCAGCAGATCTGCCGCATCGGCATCGGTACGAGCGATCAGCAAGGTCGGAACGCCCAGCACGTCAGCCGCCAAACGGGCTGCAACCAGTTTCTGAATTGCTTCCTGAGTTGGTACCAATACTTTGCCGCCCATATGACCACATTTCTTCACTGCCGCCAGTTGGTCTTCAAAGTGAACGCCAGCCGCACCCGCTTCAATCATGGCTTTCATCAATTCAAATGCATTCAGTACACCACCAAATCCCGCTTCCGCATCCGCAACGATCGGCAGGAAATAGTCGGTATAACCTTTGCTGCCCGCTTCAATATTGTTCGACCACTGAATTTGATCTGCACGGCGGAAACTGTTGTTAATACGTTTAACTACCGCAGGAACCGAATCCACCGGATATAAAGATTGGTCGGGATACATGCTGGATGCAGTGTTGGCATCCGCTGCAACCTGCCAACCGGACAAGTAAATCGCTTCTACGCCGGCTTTAGCCTGTTGTAACGCCTGACCACCGGTTAACGCCCCCAGGCAGTTGATATAGCCTTTGCGGGCGTTACCATGCAGCAATTTCCACAGTTTTTGCGCACCGTGCTGAGCTAGCGTACATTCCGGATTGATCGAACCACGCAGCTTAATTACCTCTTCAGCGCTGTAGGGACGGGTAATACCTTCCCAGCGAGCCGATTTCCATTCTTGTTCTAATTGTTCGATTTGTTGAGTACGAGAGGTCGTCATTGTTCTGTCCTTTATTATTAATTTGTAGGGTTATGCCAGCAGTGCGTAGCCAGGCAGAGTCAGGAAGTCGATTAGTTCGTCTTGTGTTGTTATACGCTCCATCAACTGGGCCGCCTCTTTAAAGCGGCCAGAATCAAAGCGATCGGAACCAAGCTCTTGTTTAACAACCTGCATTTCTTCACTCAACATACTGCGGAACAATTCTTTGGTGACGGTCTGCCCATCACTGAGGTTTTTTTGATGATGAATCCATTGCCAGATAGAAGTACGGGAAATCTCTGCCGTCGCCGCATCTTCCATCAAACCATAGATAGGTACACAACCATTACCGGAGATCCACGCCTCAATATATTGCACGGCAACACGAATGTTGGCACGCATACCCTGCTCGGTTCTTTCACCGGAACACGGCTCAAGTAATTCAGCGGCGGTAATCGGTTTATCCTGCACGCGGCTAATATCTAACTGATTTGGACGATCGCCCAATACGCGGTTAAACACATCCATAACCGTATCGGCCAAACCAGGGTGAGCAACCCAGGTGCCATCATGGCCGTTAGTGGCTTCTAACTCTTTATCTGCACGCACTTTATCCAGAACCTGTGCATTTATTACTGGGTCTTTATTCGGGATAAATGCCGCCATGCCCCCCATAGCCAGCGCACCGCGTTTATGGCAGGTTTTAATCAGTAAGCGCGAATAGGCACTGAGGAAAGGCTTGGTCATGGTAACCGATTGACGATCTGGCAATACCCGGTCACTATGATTTTTTAATGTCTTGATATAGCTAAAGATATAATCCCAACGACCACAATTAAGACCGACAATGTGATGGCGCAAATGATAGAGAATTTCATCCATCTGGAAAACGGCAGGTAAGGTTTCGATTAATACCGTGGCTTTAATCGTACCCTGTGGCAGCCCAAAGCGCTGTTCGGTAAAGCTGAATACATCGCTCCACCACTCAGCTTCCTGATAGGACTGCATTTTTGGTAAATAGAAATAGGGTGCACTGCCATTAGCCAACAATTGTTGATAGTTATGCAAGAAGTAGAGGGCGAAATCAAATAAGCCACCTGGGATAGCTTCACCCTGATAAGTAACATGTTTTTCAGGTAAATGCAGACCACGTACTCGGGCAATCAAGATTGCCGGGTTAGGCTTTAGTTGGTAAATCTTACCGGACTCATTGGTATAAGAAATCGTGCCGTTTACTGCATCATGTAGATTGATTTGGCCTTCAATGACTTTATCCCAGCTTGGAGCCAGAGAGTCTTCAAAATCTGCCATAAAGACTTTCACATTAGCATTCAATGCGTTGATCACCATCTTGCGCTCAACCGGACCGGTAATTTCCACCCGGCGATCCTGTAAATCAGCAGGAATGCCTTTTATTTTCCAGCTTCCACTACGAATGGAAGCTGTTTCTGAAATAAAGTCCGGTAACTCACCAGCATCAATGGCATATTGCCAGGTTTCACGCGCGGCAAGGAGTTGACGACGACGCTCGGCAAATTCCGCCACCAGTTCAGTTAAGAACTCAATGGCCTGAACGGTTAATATCTGGCGTTCCGCAACGGTGAAACGCTGCGTGAAAACTAACTCCGTGCCTACTAACTGTTGTGTCATTACCCTTTCCTCTTCCCTATCTGACAATCTATACAACAATGCACAAGCAGCGTTACCTTGCCAGAACATGCATCTCACGAGTCATTGGAGGTGGCATTTTTTGGTCAGTTTTCACTCCAACAGATTTAAGAATAATCAATAAATCACGAAAATCAAAAACGATTTCCATTTTTATTTAAAATATTTTATTAATCTTTATTTATCAAATCATTAACTAAAATAACAAATGTACTCAGGTAGGAAAGGTATTCCATTAGACTAAAAATGACAAAATAACTCATTGTTTTATATAGAGATTAGACCAGTTTGAAATGAAGGTTTTATGGGGAGGGAGAAGCTAAAGTGAATGGCGGCCTCGATTCAGCCACCAATATAGAAAAGAAATTAGTCGAGCGTTGGATTCATTTGACGTAAATCGAATGGTGTAATTTGGTAGACGTAGTAATTCAGCCAATTGGCAAATAACAAATGCCCGTGGCTTCGCCACGATGCAATTGGTCGCTGTGTCGGATCATCTTTCGGGAAGTAATTAAGTGGTACCGTAGGCTCTAGACCAGCGGCAAGATCCCGCACATACTCTCCTGCTAGTGTATCAAAATCATATTCGGGATGACCGGTAACGAAGGCAACACGCTTATCCTTGCTGGCAAACAAATAAGCTCCCGCTTCGTCGGAAGAGGCGAGAATGTCCAAATCGGTATACTGCTGCAAAATTTCAACGGGAAAGTCAGCATAGCGAGAATGGGGGGCAAAGAAGTTTTCATCAAAGCCCCGGGTTAGCAAGGCGAGCGGCTCCAGCGTTCGATGTGGGTAAACCCCTGATAACTTCACTTCCCGCGTCAGTTTTGGAATCCGATACAGAACATTCAAGGCCGCTTGCACTGCCCAACAAACAAATAGCGTCGATGTAACATGATTCTTAGCCCAGGTAATAATACGCTCAATCTGTGGCCAATAAGCTACATCGCAGAAATCAACTAGCCCTAATGGTGCTCCGGTAACAATAAGACCATCAAAATTTTGATCTTTAATATCTTCAAAATTACAGTAGAAGTTATTCAGGTGCTCGGTCGGCGTATTTTTTGATTCGCGGCTATCAACCCGTAGCAATTGAATATCCACTTGTAGGGGTGAATTCGACAGTAAACGTAAAAACTGGTTTTCCGTTTCAATCTTCTTCGGCATTAAATTCAAGACCAATACTTTTAACGGTCGAATTTCCTGAGTTTTCGCTCTTGATGAGGTCATCACAAAAACATTCTCATTACGCAATAAACTCACCGCGGGTAGTTCATCAGGAACTCGAATTGGCATGCCTACATCCTCAACTATATCCGTTTATACGTTTAGACCTCTAGACACCCAAAGATAGCGATTTCTAAAACAAAAGTCGAGTAATCAACGGTAACCTGAAAATGTTTCATTGTGGGATAAGGCTAATCACCGTAATTCTTTGCCAAAATATCAGCCTCGGCACGCATTCATCATTGTTAAATCATTCTAATATAATAGTGGATAAAAATAGAAATCATAAAGAGTAGTTAGCTATTAAGCCAATGTTAAAAAGATTAGTGATGCATAAGAGGATTATCTGATATAGCAGTCATCATCACTTCCATGCTGCTAACAACCTGAAAAGTATTGTAATAATAGATAGTCATGTCTTTTTTGGATAATTAGAAAAATCACTAACAAATGATAACTATTGAAATAAACTCAATAGAGTACCATTAGTTTAATTAATGATATTCTGGTTATAAAGGTAATAAATCATCCTATGATGGCGCTGGAAAAGCGTAAAAACATGGCATTGTAACGTGGGGAATCCTACACAATAACAACGTATACAATACGTAAAGTGCAGAGATTTTGGGGGATGGGATAAGAAAAGCGATACAGCATTTAATTGTAAGAGGCGGGATAACATGCATTGCCTGTGTCACTCAGGAACTTCAGGTTCTACCAAGCGGTACTGAAGTAATACTTACGCTTCTTTTCATAAATTTCAGACACAAAAAAGGCTACCCGTTAGGGTAGCCTTTTTTGTTTGTTTGATACCTGGCAGTGTCCTACTCTCGCATGGGGAGACCCCACACTACCATCGGCGCTACGGCGTTTCACTTCTGAGTTCGGCATGGGGTCAGGTGGGACCACCGCGCTATTGCCGCCAGGTAAATTCTTTTCTAATTGCCGAACTTAAACCCATATTACTGGTGCTGATACCCAGAGTCGAACTGGGGACCTCACCCTTACCAAGGGTGCGCTCTACCAACTGAGCCATATCAGCACAACTAAATTTGATGCCTGGCAGTGTCCTACTCTCGCATGGGGAGACCCCACACTACCATCGGCGCTACAACGTTTCACTTCTGAGTTCGGCATGGGTTCAGGTGGGTCCGTCGCGCTATGGCCGCCAGGCAAATTCTGTTTCAATCAACCCGCCATGCATCTCTGCACAACCAGTCAATCCAATCTGGATACTTCGCTGAAAATCATATTCTCTCAAACACAAAACACCTTCGGTGTTGTAAGGTTAAGCCTCACGGATCATTAGTACTGGTTAGCTCAATGCATCGCTGCACTTACACACCCAGCCTATCAACGTCATAGTCTTTAACGTTCCTTCAGGGGGCTTAAAGCCCCAGGGAAGACTCATCTCGAGGCAAGTTTCGCGCTTAGATGCTTTCAGCGCTTATCTTTTCCGCATTTAGCTACCGGGCAATGCCATTGGCATGACAAC
>NZ_KN150747.1:650554-683554 GCF_000754815.1 Yersinia ruckeri ATCC 29473 | reverse complement strand
TCTCTGTTCTCTTTGCCGGTCACTTAACTACTTGATTCGTTGTGTGCCGTCTCGATGGATGCGCATTATAGGGAGTTCCGCGCAGGCCGCAACTGCTAATTTCAATTAAAATGATCGTTTGCTGCATTCCACAGCAAAACCCCACTTTATACCTTGTTGTGCACAAACTTATCCACAGAATCAATCTGGGCTGAAAATTGACGAGCATCGCGCAATCGTTTTCGCTACAATTCCCCGCGTCGAAATTATGGTTCGGCATTCACCTAATGCTGTCTCTGCAAATCGATTTTTAGCTAAAAAGTACAAACGAGGCTGAAATTAGCCATGTCAATCCGCTAACTGGGGTATCAAAGAAGCAAATCATTACCCAAGAATCCCCTTTTGGGACGTTATCTGAATCTGTTCCTCTATATAGATAGAAGTTCAAGGTAGAGATTCACGTAACGCTCTATATATAGCCAATGAAAAACTGCGATTCCAAGCCAAGGGATAAAACCATGCAACAACGCCGTCCAATCCGCCGTGCTCTGCTTAGTGTGTCTGATAAAGCAGGTATCATTGAATTCGCCGAAGCGCTTTCTCAGCGTGGCATCGAGTTACTTTCCACCGGCGGCACCGCACGCCTGCTGGCCGATGCCGGTTTACCGGTCACCGAAGTTTCCGATTACACCGGTTTTCCGGAAATGATGGATGGACGCGTTAAAACTCTGCATCCAAAAATTCATGGCGGTATCCTCGGTCGTCGTGGTCAGGACGATGGCATCATGTCCCAACATGATATTCAGCCGATCGATATGGTCGTTGTGAATCTCTATCCTTTTGCCCAAACCGTAGCTCGTCCCGATTGTTCACTGGAAGATGCCGTTGAGAATATCGATATCGGCGGTCCGACCATGGTGCGCTCTGCGGCCAAGAACCATAAAGACGTCGCGATCGTGGTCAAGAGCAGCGATTATGCGGAAATCATCACTGAGCTGGATAACAATGACGGTTCATTGACTTATCCGACCCGTTTTAATCTCGCTATCAAGGCATTCGAGCACACGGCGGCCTATGACGGCATGATTGCCAACTATTTCGGTACTATGGTTCCAGCCTATCACGGCGAAACCGAACAACCTGCTGGCCGCTTCCCACGCACCCTGAATCTTAACTATATAAAGAAACAAGATATGCGTTACGGTGAGAACAGCCACCAACAAGCTGCCTTCTATATAGAAGAAGAGGTTAAAGAGGCCTCCGTTGCCACTGCGCAACAATTACAGGGCAAAGCGCTGTCTTATAACAATATCGCCGATACCGATGCGGCACTGGAATGTGTGAAAGAATTCAGTGAGCCAGCCTGTGTCATCGTCAAACACGCCAATCCTTGTGGCGTCGCTATCGGTGATTCCATTTTGGCTGCCTACAACAACGCTTATAAAACCGATCCAACTTCCGCTTTCGGCGGTATTATTGCCTTTAACCGAGAACTAGATGCCGAAACGGCGCAAGCCATTATCAGTCGCCAATTTGTCGAAGTGATTATTGCGCCAAGCGTTAGCCCTGATGCTCTGGCACTGTTAGCCGCCAAACAAAACGTCCGCGTACTCACTTGTGGTCAGTGGCAAGCTCGCTCCGCGGGCCTGGATTTCAAACGTGTCAATGGTGGCCTGTTGGTACAGGATCGTGATTTAGGCATGGTGACTGAGGCGGATCTTCGCGTGGTATCTCAGCGTCAACCAACGGCTCAGGAACTCGCGGATGCACTGTTCTGCTGGAAAGTGGCGAAATTCGTTAAATCCAATGCAATTGTTTATGCCCGCGATAATGTGACTATTGGTATAGGGGCTGGCCAGATGAGCCGCGTGTACTCTGCCAAAATTGCCGGTATCAAAGCCGCCGATGAAGGTTTGCAGGTTGCAGGCTCGGCGATGGCTTCCGATGCCTTCTTCCCGTTCCGCGATGGTATTGATGCCGCCGCAGCCGTCGGTATCACTTGCGTAATCCAGCCGGGAGGTTCGATTCGCGATGACGAAGTGATTGCTGCCGCTGATGAGCACAACATCGCGATGATCTTTACTGAGATGCGTCATTTCCGTCATTAATTTAACCGCTTAACGGAGTCATCCTGATGAATATTTTGATTATTGGCAACGGCGGTCGCGAACATGCTCTGGGTTGGAAAGCAGCACAGTCGCCTTTAGCGGATAAAATTTATGTCGCACCGGGTAACGCTGGTACAGCGCTAGAGCCAACGTTAGAAAATGTGGATATCGCCGCTACAGATATTCCTAGTTTGCTGGCCTTTGCCCAGAGCCACGATATTGGTCTGACGATTGTTGGCCCAGAAGCGCCGCTGGTTATTGGCGTAGTGGATGCTTTCCGGAACGCGGGCCTCACTATTTTTGGCCCAACGCAGGCTGCGGCACAGTTGGAAGGTTCCAAAGCCTTCACGAAAGATTTCCTGGCACGCCACAATATTCCGACTGCGTTTTATCAGAATTTCACTGAGATTGAACCAGCTTTAGCCTATGTGCGCAAGATTGGTGCGCCGATTGTGATCAAGGCTGATGGACTGGCCGCCGGTAAAGGCGTGATTGTTGCGATGACATTGCAAGAAGCAGAGACCGCAGTTCACGACATGCTGGCTGGCAACGCATTTGGTGATGCTGGCCATCGTATCGTAGTGGAGGAGTTTCTCGACGGTGAAGAAGCCAGCTTTATTGTGATGGTAGATGGTGAAAACGTTCTGCCCATGGCCACCAGCCAGGATCATAAACGCGTTGGTGATGGCGATACAGGCCCAAATACTGGCGGTATGGGAGCCTATTCTCCAGCACCGGTAGTGACCGATAAAGTTCACCAGCGGGTTATGGATCAGATTATCTGGCCCACCGTACGTGGCATGGCTGCTGAAGGAAATATTTATACTGGTTTCCTCTATGCGGGCTTGATGATTTCTTCTGACGGGCAACCAAAAGTGATTGAATTTAATTGCCGCTTTGGCGACCCGGAAACACAGCCAATCATGCTGCGGATGCGTTCTGATCTGGTTGGACTTTGCCTAGCGGGTGCCCAAGGCAAGTTGAATGAGAAAACCTCGGACTGGGATGAACGACCTTCACTGGGTGTGGTACTGGCAGCGGGCGGTTACCCGGCAGATTATCGTCAAGGCGATATTATTCATGGTCTGCCACAGCAGGAAGTCGCGGACGCGAAAGTATTCCATGCCGGAACCCGTCTAGATGGTAATCATGTTGTGACTAGCGGTGGCCGTGTCTTATGCGTAACCGCACTGGGGGCTGACGTTGCAGATGCACAGCAACGTGCTTACCAGTTAGCCGCAGATATTCATTGGGAAGGTGGTTTCTGTCGGAAAGATATTGGCTATCGGGCGATTGCCCGAGCTAAATAAGTAACAAGTAAGGTTTTAGTCAGAATGGCAGAGGGTGTCGCGTTTGCGCCCTCTTCTTTATTATATTAGTGAACAGCTTTTTATTAACGAACAATACTACAAACTGTCTGCCGTTGGCTCCCAGCGACAAAAGTCTTCGTTAGCTACCAGTAATAATGCTTGCCCTTCTGGCGCATTCAACCAGGCGATGCCTAATGGACCTTTGGTATTTTTAGCACGTTGGTTCAACCATGTCTGCGCATAATCTTCAAATTGAGGCCGCTGAATGACACCGTTGCAGCCAGTTAACACGCCATTCTGGAAACGCCCTTGCATCAAATTGACATTCCCGGCACGTAGAGCCGTGCTCAACTCCAGAATACGCTTGGCTTCAAACTGCTGAAAAGTGATTTCATCTGCGGTCAGTAACTCACGACTCGATGCCAGTTGACGCTGCATAAAGCTGACAACACCCTGTTCGCTAAAGCGTAATTGTAGGCTTTGAGCCTCTTTACCAATATCACTTTGCCGAATCTGGCGCAGAATACCGTTCTGATATTCGTAGAAGGTCACTCGGGTGACATCCCCACGATAGGGACTGTAGACGGTCATGATGACCTGAGGATGTTGCTGGGAATCGTCATGACGCCAGATTCGCACCACCGCACTATCTGCAATATAGCCGCTAGCACTGAATTGGGGAGCATCGGAACGTCCGCTACAGGCGCTGACACCTATGACTAGACCCAAGGTCATCAGCACCCGGCGCATAAACAAAAGGGGCTTTGCCACCCCCTCGTTTATTATTCTCACTGACATGCTGTTATTATTTAACAGAATCTTTCAGTGCTTTGCCAGAAACGAACGCCGGAACGTTAGCAGCAGCAATTTTGATTTCTTTACCGGTTTGCGGATTGCGGCCAGTGCGTTCGTTACGATGATTCACTTTGAAAGTACCGAAACCAACCAATTGTACTTGCTCACCGTCTTTCAGAGACTCGGTAATTGCAGCCAGTGTGGATTCCAAAGCAGCCTTAGCTTGAGTTTTGGAAAGATCCGCCTTGTCCGCGATTACTTCAATCAGTTGAGTCTTATTCATAAGTTATCCTTACAGTGTGTTTATCGTTTGCAAAGCATCGAGTGCGACGGATATGCCGATTGACAGCACTCTCCTGCATACACGCACCGATAGCCACTTTTTTTCGCCCCCCAAATGTAGAACAGACAGGGGGCAGATGTGAAGCCTTAAGGCACGACAAATCAGGCGTTAAATCACGTTTTCTTGCCTTATTGCGTTAAATTTATGCCAATGTTACTCACAGCGGCTTCCCGCAGGTCAGATCTTAATCCTTTGATCAGATCCAAATCGCGTTCTTCACAGTCGGCCAACAGACGGAAAATCTCCCATTGGATGTCCCATTCTTCTTCAACGGCCGGCAGAACCTTCAGTTCTTCATCGGTCATTTCTTTGCCAGCCTGAGTCATTTCCAGCATAGCTACAGTACGAATTGATGCCTCACTGATAGCAATGGCATGTTCCAATGTTTCACCGCTTAAACGCGAATGAATGGCTTCACCCAGAGCAATGCAGGCATCAATAGCCGGATACACGCCGTAAATGGTGTAATCATCGGCGGAAGGAATCGCTTCTTCCAACTTTTCCAATTGGCTATCGAAGTTCACTTTAGCGTCTTTCACCACCAGCGTTTCCCAGATCAAATCCAGAATACGTCGATAAACCGCCGGATCGCCAAATTCGGTTTCCAGGCAAAATTTCTGGTAATTCGGATACATACGCTCGCATAAGCAGGCCATGAAGGTCATATGTTGCCAACTTTCCAGCTTTTCGAGACGTAAATGGATAGGGTTACGTAACATGTTTAGATCTCATTCCTCATTATCTGCGCGGCAGTGTACCCGAAATTAAATCATATACCTATGAGAGAAAGCCGCCTCATTTAGCGACAATTGAGATAACGTCAGAAATCTCGTTCTCCCCGGAGATTCACGGCTAGAGGCTGATAATCGGCCCAGTACCAACGGCTCACTGGGCTAGCGGATAAAGTATTACGAGAAACTATCAATTATCAATCTGTTAATACGCTAAATAGTTCACAATCCAGATTAATCTGTCTTTTCTTGTAGGGAAAGTCCCGTTTTCGAACAAAATATCGACAACCGAAGATGTGAACGGATTAACAGCAGTGAGTTATCGGAATAAGTTAACGCGGAATATTCGCTGTATGTGAGGTGTTTCTCGCTAACCAGCGTTGTAACGCCGGTCTATCGGAGGCAATAGCATCCGCCCAACGCGTTGGTTCGGGTAACCGATAACCGGCCATGCATTTCTGCACCCAGGCTAGCGCACTTTCCATGCCGATCCGATGCCCAGGGGAGATAAACAGCGGATTACAGCGGGCTTTACTACGCCAAACCCAACCTAGTTGCGCGCTAGCATCAACCAACGGCTGCAAAGCACCGGCAGCCGTTGCCAAAGGTGAAAATTGGCCGCATAACCGACTTTTAGCCACGCCAATGGTAGGCACATCAACTAATAGGCCAAAATGACTGGCAACCCCCAAACGACGGGGATGTGCGATACCCTGCCCATCCACCAGTAGCAAATCAGGCCGCTGGCGTAACTGCGCCCAAGCAGCCAGCAAAGCCGGATATTCGCGAAATGAGAGTAAGCCCGGAATATAAGGTAGCGTCGTGGCAACCTGGGCTATCTGGTATTCCACTAATTCTAAGGAAGGATAATGTAGGATGGCAATTGCCGCGCGCGTCACGGCACCTTGCTGTTCGAAGCCAACATCGGCACCGGCAATCAATACCGGTGGCGCGAAATCGGCATCATCATGGAGGATGATCTCGGTGGCTCGTTGTCGTTGTTCTTCACGCAAAGCCAGAGTATCAACCATCTTTCCTCCGTTTATACGTGGTATTGGCGGGACAAACGGTGTACCGCTTCAACGAACACGCCAGCGTGCTCCGGTGGGACATCTTGATGAATGCCATGACCCAGATTGAATACATGACCTTCGCCATGGCCGAAACCTGCCAGAATAGTACCGACCTCCTGCTGGATTCGCTCTGCGGGTGCATACAATACTGACGGATCCATGTTGCCCTGTAGCGCAACTTTATCCCCTACACGGTGACGAGCTTCCGCGATATCCATCGTCCAATCCAGCCCTAGAGCATCACATCCGGTAGCGGCCATCGCTTCCAACCACTGCCTACCACCTTTGGTAAACAGGGTCACGGGCACACGACGTCCATCATTTTCACGAATCAAACCGGCGACAATCTTATGCATGTACTGTAGCGAGAACTCAAGATAATCACGGCCAGTCAACACACCGCCCCAGGTATCAAACACCATCACCGACTGCGCGCCAGCTTTGATCTGCGCATTCAGATACAAAATGACGCTGTCTGCCAGTTTATCCAGTAACAAATGCAAGGTTGCTGGCTCGGCATACATCATTTTCTTCAATTTGGTAAACGCTTTGCTACTGCCGCCTTCGACCATATAAGTCGCCAGCGTCCACGGGCTACCGGAGAAACCAATTAACGGTACCTGCCCTTTCAGTTCACGACGAATAGTCCGCACCGCATTCATGACATAACCCAGCTCATGCTCAGGATCAGGAATGGGCAGTTTTTCTACGTCGGCACGACACGTAATCGGTGACTGGAAACGCGGGCCTTCGCCCGTTTCAAAGTAAAGCCCCAGGCCCATAGCATCAGGAATGGTCAGAATGTCGGAGAACAAAATCGCCGCGTCTAACGGATAACGTCGCAAAGGCTGGAGAGTCACTTCACAGGCCAACTCGGCGTTTTTACACAACGCCATAAAATCACCCGCTTGCGCGCGGGTTGCCTTGTACTCTGGCAAATAACGTCCTGCCTGACGCATCATCCATACCGGAGTGACATCTACGGGCTGACGAAGTAAGGCGCGCAGATAACGATCGTTCTTCAACTCATTCATGTGGGGCTCCCTTAATTATCTGCCGCTATTGTAGCATGCCAGATTTAGCTGTCCTGTTCGGTGCGACACCGCACCACCGTATCTTCAATCAACCGACGTGCCACGGTGCCCGGCGGAGGTAATAATGGCAGTTGATCGTAACGGTACCAATTAGCGTTGAGTAATTCTTTCGGATCGTGACGCAGTTCGCCGCTGTCATATTCCGCCATAAACGCCATCATTAAAGAATGTGGGAACGGCCAAGGCTGAGAGGTGACGTAGCGCATGTTCTTAATGCTGATATTACTTTCTTCCATGACTTCGCGAGCCGCAGCCTGTTCCAAGGTTTCGCCCACTTCGACAAAACCGGCCAGCACCGTATGAATACCGCCACGATGACGAACATGCTGAGCCAGTAAAATTTCATCACCACGCCGAATGGCCACGATCACACAGGGCGCAATTTGTGGATAATAGCGTTCACGGCAATGATTACACAGGCAAGCCCATTCAGTGCGGCTGGCATGCATTTGATGACCGCAATAGCCACAGAACCGGTGGGAACGATAAAATTCCGCCAACTGAACACCTCGCCCTGCCAGTTGAAACAAACCGCGATCAATGTCCAATAATTGCCGTACTGATCCCATCTCACTGCTCATGAGTTGGCGAATCAGCCAAACAGCCTGGCCTTGCCATTCGCCAATCTGTCTAGCCGTCGCTCCCTGTAGCGACCAAAGTGCTGCGCTACCGTAAGGTAATTCACCTTTTGGTAGCCACAATTTGTTCTCATGACTGATAACCCACCAGCCATGTTCCTCACCTGTTAGTTGTAGTTCCATATCGTTGTTGCACAACCTCGACTTCACTGGCAATCTAGAATTTGGTTTGTTACATTTTTGTAACCCACATTTACGTATTTTTACTCATGGAGTCGTTCATGCTAAACAGCCTTGAAAGCTTGACTCAGCGTGTTGGTGGCAGTCATGAATTAATTGATCAATGGCTACATGCTCGCAAAGCACTGTTAGTCTCATATTGCACCGTGATCGGCATTAAACCGCCAAAAGAAAAGCATACCCCGCTGAATCAAAAAGCCTTGGACAACTTCTGCCATAATTTGGTGGATTATCTCTCTTCTGGCCATTTTCATATTTATGAAAGAATAATCAAGCAGGTAGAAGGCGCTACCAGTCCAAAGATGGCTTTAACTACCCAGTTTTATCCCGCATTAAACAACAATACACAAACTATCATGGCTTTCCACGATCGTTATACAGACAATGAGGTCGATCAGGATAGTTGTTTGGAATTTCATCAAGCGTTATCTGATATTGGCGAAGCATTGGATGCCCGCTTTACACTGGAAGACCAACTACTCCAATTGGCGGCTGAGTCTTGGGAAGCGGCGAATCCAACCGCGGCAGATGGCCGCGCCAGTTAATTCAATCTGGTCATTTTAATTCAACGCCCTATTCCCAAAGATGATGGAGTTGCAGGTAGATAGCGGTGAATAACACTCGATAAACTGACATTGATAAGTCTGCGAGTAAATAAACGTCACCCATCCCCCTGCAACTTCCAGTAAGAAGGGTATATACTACGGTCTCTTGTCGGAGTGCCTAGCGCGCGCTTTTTTATAAAGCAACGCGCAGGCTGAGACCGTTAATTCGGGATCCGCGGAACCTGATCGGGTTAGTACCCGCGAAGGGAACAAGAGTAATTTATCGCTATAGCACGGTTTTCACCTTCCAAAGGATGAGTATCGTCGCATCTGGCTAACATCATTACTCCCGCCAAGCTCCAGACAAGCAATTTTCCCTATAAACCACACTGGTAGGAATTTGCTATGTCTAATAATACTCACTCGTCCTCTTTGGCTGATACCGCCAAGCCCACTGCCCGTCCACGTAAAGCTATTTCACGTAAAGAACAGCGCGAAGATGCTCAGCAGTTTATTGACACGCTGCAAGGTGTCAGCTTCCCAAATTCCCGACGGATCTATCTGCAAGGATCACGATCCGACCTTCAGGTACCGATGCGCGAGATCCTGCTCAGCCCAACCTTGATCGGCGGTGGCAAAGACGATCCTCGCTATGAGGATAACGAAGCGATCCCGGTGTATGACACTTCCGGTCCTTATGGCGATCCTCTGGCTACATTAGACGTTCACGCCGGGTTACCGAAACTGCGCGATAACTGGATCGCCGATCGTCAGGATACTGCAGCCTTGGTTGGCGTCAGCTCCGGTTTTACCCAACAACGTTTGGCCGACGAAGGGTTAGATCATTTACGTTTTGAACAGTTACCGCGCCCGAAAAAAGCCATTGCCGGTAAATGTGTGACCCAGTTGCACTACGCCAGAGCGGGTATTGTCACTCCGGAAATGGAATTTATTGCCATTCGCGAAAATATGGGCCGTGAAAGAATTCGTGGTGCGGTGTTACGCCACCAGCATCCAGGACAAGCCTTTGGTGCCAATCTGCCGGAAAATATTACATCGGAGTTTGTTCGCCAAGAAGTGGCCGCTGGCCGCGCAATTATCCCCGCGAACATTAACCACCCCGAATCTGAACCGATGATTATTGGCCGTAACTTCCTGGTAAAAGTCAATGCCAATATCGGTAATTCCGCAGTGACATCTTCCATTGAAGAAGAAGTGGAGAAGTTGGTGTGGTCGATCCGTTGGGGCGCAGATACCGTAATGGATTTATCTACTGGTCGTTATATTCACGAAACCCGCGAGTGGATTTTACGTAACAGCCCGGTGCCAATTGGTACTGTACCGATCTATCAGGCATTGGAAAAAGTGAACGGTGTGGCAGAAAATCTGACCTGGGAAATGTTCCGCGACACTTTATTAGAACAGGCGGAGCAAGGCGTAGACTATTTCACTATCCATGCCGGTGTATTACTGCGCTATGTGCCAATGACCGCCAAGCGCCTGACTGGCATAGTCTCACGCGGTGGTTCGATTATGGCCAAATGGTGTTTGTCCCACCATCAGGAGAACT
Organism: Yersinia ruckeri ATCC 29473; assembly: GCF_000754815.1. Lineage (GTDB taxonomy): Bacteria > Pseudomonadota > Gammaproteobacteria > Enterobacterales > Enterobacteriaceae > Yersinia > Yersinia ruckeri. The sequence continues at coordinate 673,188 of NZ_KN150747.1, read as the reverse complement.
TCCTGTATCAGCATTTCCGCGAAATCTGCCAGATTTGTGCCGCCTACGACGTTTCATTATCGCTGGGTGACGGCCTACGCCCTGGTTCTATTCAAGATGCCAATGATGAAGCCCAATTCGCCGAACTGCATACTTTGGGGGAATTGACCAAAATTGCCTGGGAATATGATGTGCAGGTGATGATCGAAGGCCCAGGACATGTGCCCATGCAGATGATCCGCCGTAACATGACCGAAGAACTGGAACACTGCCACGAAGCGCCATTTTACACCTTAGGACCGTTAACTACAGATATCGCTCCGGGTTACGATCATTTCACTTCCGGCATTGGCGCGGCGATGATTGGCTGGTTTGGTTGCGCCATGCTGTGCTACGTGACGCCGAAAGAGCATCTGGGTCTGCCTAATAAAGAAGATGTCAAACAGGGGCTTATTACCTACAAAATCGCGGCTCACGCGGCGGATCTGGCTAAAGGACACCCTGGCGCGCAGATCCGCGACAATGCTATGTCCAAAGCGCGTTTTGAATTCCGCTGGGAAGATCAGTTCAATTTAGCGCTCGATCCCGAAACCGCCCGTGCTTACCACGATGAAACCTTGCCACAGGAATCCGGTAAGGTTGCCCATTTCTGTTCAATGTGTGGGCCAAAATTCTGTTCAATGAAGATCTCGCAGGAAGTACGCGACTATGCGGCAGCGCAGGAAAATGCGGCGGCACTGGAAACCTCGGCTCAACCCATTCAGATCCAAACCTCGATCCAAAGTCAGCAATCAGGCATGAAACAGATATCTGAGGAATTCCGCTCTCGCGGCAGCGAGTTGTACCACAGCGCCAACATTCGTCAGGTGGAGATCGATGATGAACAAGCCTGATGCACCTTTCGCTAGCACCGAACATCGCTTGGGTCTGTATCCGGTAGTCGATTCTCTACTCTGGATCGCCCGTTTGCTGGATGCTGGTGTCACCACCTTGCAATTACGTATCAAAGACGCCAACGACGTACAGGTTGAAGATACTATTGCTGCTGCCATTAGTTTGGCGACAAGTTATCAGGCACGTTTATTTATCAATGATTATTGGCAGTTAGCCATTCAACAGGGTGCTTACGGCGTTCACTTGGGTCAGGAAGATCTGGAGATTGCCGACTTGCCTGCCATTCAGCGTGCCGGTTTGCGCCTTGGCATTTCTACCCATAATGAGTACGAACTGGCCCTCGCACGAAATCTGCAACCGTCCTATATCGCGTTGGGGCATATTTTTCCTACGCAAACCAAACAGATGCCTTCAGCTCCGCAAGGGGTGGAAGCGTTAACCCGTCAAGTGATCAACACGCCTGATTACCCAACGGTCGCGATCGGAGGCATCAATCTGGAACGAGTGCCGCAAGTCATTGCCAGCGGAGTCGGTAGTATTGCCGTGGTTAGCGCCATCACACAAGCTGCCGACTGGCAGTACGCGACTGGGCAGTTATTACGGCTGGTAGAAGGTAAGGAATCAACTTATGCATGATAACGCGTTGAGTGACCAAGACTTTCTGCGCTATAGCCGCCAGTTGCTATTGGAAGACATCGGCCCTGTGGGGCAACAAAAACTCAAACAAGCCAGCGTACTGATTGTCGGGCTGGGTGGCCTTGGCTCGCCAGCGGCACTCTATCTCGCCGCTGCTGGCGTAGGAAAATTATGGCTGGCGGATGATGATAACGTAGAAATAAGCAACTTACAGCGGCAGGTGCTCTATCGCACGGCGGATATTGGCCAAAGCAAGGCCAAATTGGCTCAGCGTCATTTACAAGGTCTGAATCCACAGATAGAGGCGATCACCCTTGATCAACGGCTGATGGGCAGCGCCTTAACCGATGCTGTCGCAGCGGCTGATTTGGTACTTGATTGCTGCGATAACATGGAAACCCGCCATCAGGTGAATGCCGCCTGTGTGCAGGCAGGCAAGCCATTGATCAGCGGTAGCGCTGTCGGCTTTAGCGGCCAGTTGCTAATTATCGAACCGCCTTACACCCACGGCTGCTACGCCTGCTTGTATCCCAGTAAAGAGACACCACAGAGAAACTGCCGTACCGCCGGTGTATTGGGCCCCGTAGTTGGGGTGATTGGAACCTTGCAAGCATTGGAGGCGATCAAAATGCTGGCAGGGCTGCCCTCGGCACTCAGTGGCAAATTACGCCTTTTCGATGGCAAGCAGCAAAGCTGGAGCACGCTACAACTCAGCAAAGCCAGCCATTGTACGGCTTGCGGAGGAAATGCGTGAAAATCTTACTCAATGACGAATCGATCGAGCTGGAAGATGCACTGACGGTGAATCAGTTGCTCACTCAACTGGATTACAACCAGCCAGGGAGCGCACTGGCGATCAATCAAACCATCATTCCCCGCAATAACTGGGACACCCATATATTGCAGGACGGGGATGACGTTTTGCTGTTTCAAGCAATTGCCGGAGGCTGATATGTTAAAAATTGCTGATACCACTTTTACCTCGCGGTTATTTACCGGAACGGGAAAATTCGCCACGCCCGCGTTGATGTTGGATGCGTTGCAAGCCTCCGGTTCACAACTGGTGACGATGGCGATGAAACGAGTTGACCTGAAAACAGGCAACGACGCTATTCTGGCACCGTTGCAACAGCTCGGCATTCGTTTGTTGCCCAATACTTCCGGAGCAAAAACGGCTGAAGAAGCGTGTTTTGCCGCTCGACTGGCTCGCGAAGCATTAGGTACTCATTGGATAAAGCTGGAGATCCATCCAGATGTGAAATACCTGCTACCGGATCCGATAGAAACCTTAAAAGCAGCGGAAATACTGGTCAAAGACGGCTTCGTGGTATTGCCGTACTGCGGAGCCGATCCAGTATTATGCAAGCGTCTGGAAGAAGTTGGCTGTGCCGCAGTGATGCCATTAGCCTCGCCGATTGGTTCAAACCTGGGGCTACTCACTCGTGATTTCCTGCAAATTATTATTGATCAGTCCAAAGTACCGGTGGTGATCGACGCGGGTATTGGTGCTCCCAGCCATGCACTGGAAGCAATGGAGCTGGGTGCCGATGCCGTATTGGTGAATACGGCAATTGCCGTAGCTCGCTCTCCGGTGCAAATGGCACAGGCGTTCCGACTGGCGGTAGAAGCCGGGGTACTCGCGCGTCAGGCTGGTTTAGGCCCACGTCAACAGCAGGCCTGCGCAACCAGTCCATTGACCGGTTTTCTCAGCCAAAGTGAGGACCGACATCATGGCTGAAGACTTTAGCTATCGCTGGCAGCAGTTGGATTGGGATGATATTTCACTGCGAATCAACAGCAAAACCGCCCGCGATGTAGAGCGGGCATTAAATAGTAGCAAGCCAGATCGACAAGATTTAATGGCATTGATTTCGCCAGCAGCGTTGCCGTTTCTGGAACCTATGGCGCAGAAAGCTCAACAACTTACTCGCCAACGTTTCGGGAATACCATAGGTTTCTATGTGCCGCTGTATCTCTCCAACCTGTGCGCCAACGATTGTACCTATTGCGGTTTCTCCATGAGTAACCGGATTAAGCGTAAAACGCTGGATGAAGCAGAGATTATTCGTGAATGTGATGCAATCAAAGCGTTAGGGTTTGAACATTTGCTGCTAGTCACGGGTGAACACCAAACTAAAGTGGGTATGGACTATTTCAGACAGCATATTCCTTTGATTCGCAGCCGCTTCAGTTCGCTGATGATGGAGGTACAACCGTTGTCAGAGGAGGAATATGCCGAACTGAAAGTGCTGGGATTAGATGCGGTAATGGTTTATCAGGAGACTTATCATACTACGACTTACCACCAGCATCATTTACGTGGGCAAAAGCAGGATTTTCATTGGCGGTTGGCCACACCAGATCGTCTGGGACGCGCCGGGATCGACAAAATCGGTTTAGGCGCATTAATCGGTTTATCCAATAATTGGCGCACCGATTGCTATATGTTGGCCGAGCATTTATTTTACCTGCAACAAACTTACTGGCAAACCCGCTATTCCATCTCCTTTCCACGTTTGCGTCCCTGTGCTGGCGGAATTGAACCCGCATCACTGATGAGCGAATCTCAATTAGTGCAACTAATCTGTGCTTTTCGCCTGTTTGCTCCTGATGTAGAACTGTCACTCTCCACCAGGGAGTCACCGTTCTTTCGCGATCACGTTATTCCGTTGGCGATCAACAGCGTCAGTGCGGGTTCAAAAACCCAGCCAGGCGGTTATGCCGACCATCACCCTGAGTTAGAACAGTTTGCACCTCACGACAACCGTTCACCGCAGCAGGTGGCACAGGCACTCATTCAAGCCGGTTTGCAACCGGTCTGGAAAGACTGGGATGGTTACTTAGGCCGCAGCTCTCTTTAAGAATTCAGACAAAAAAAAACCGCTCCCAAAGGAGCGGTTTGCAGGTTGGTGACCAACAAAGAGATTAGTCTTTGCTGTTACCAAAGCCAGCGTTAAGCAATTCAGCCAGGTTAGCCGTTGCTTCGTCCGCGCTAACTTGCGGAGTCACTGGGGTGTCACCCAGAGCTTTACGACGCATGCGATCCTGATGATAAGCGTAACCGGTACCGGCTGGAATCAGGCGGCCCACGATAACGTTCTCTTTCAGGCCACGCAGTTCATCACGTTTACCGGCAACTGCCGCTTCGGTAAGAACGCGCGTGGTTTCCTGGAACGAAGCCGCAGAGATGAAGGACTCGGTCGCCAAGGATGCCTTGGTGATACCCAGCAGGTCACGGGTGAATGTGGCCTCGATTTTTCCTTCAGCTGCCAACTTACGGTTAGCGATTTTAACGCGAGACATTTCTGCCTGCTCGCCTTCCAGGAAGTCGGTGCCACCTGCATCAACGATGGTACCTTTACGCAGCATCTGACGAACGATAACTTCGATGTGTTTATCGTTAATCTTAACGCCTTGCAGACGGTAAACTTCCTGCACTTCGTTGGTGATGTAACGGGTAACCGCGTGAACGCCACGCAGACGCAGAATGTCGTGTGGAGATTCTGGGCCATCGGAAACCACGTCACCGCGTTCTACAACTTCACCTTCGAACACGTTAAGCTGACGCCACTTAGGAATCATCTCTTCGTATGCATCGCTACCATCCAACGGTGAGATCACCAGACGACGCTTGCCTTTAGTCTCTTTACCGAACGAGATGATCCCGCTGATTTCAGCCAGGATAGCCGGTTCTTTCGGACGACGTGCTTCGAACAAGTCAGCAACACGTGGCAAACCACCGGTAATATCCTTGGTACCGCTTGATTCTTGCGGAATACGAGCCAAGGTATCACCCGCACCGATCTGAATGCCGTCTTCCAACTGAACAATCGCTTTACCTGGCAGGAAGTATTGAGCAGGCATATCTGTACCTGGAATCAATACGTCGTCACCTTTGGCATCAACGATTTTCAGTGCTGGACGCAGGTCTTTACCGCTACCGGTACGCTCTGCACTGTCCAGTACCACCAGAGAAGACAAACCAGTCAGTTCGTCGGTCTGGCGAGTAATGGTCTGGCCGTCAACCATGTCCGCGAAGCGGATGAAGCCGCTCACTTCGGTCACAACTGGCATGATATGCGGATCCCAGTTAGCAACGGTTTCGCCGCCCTGAACTTCTGCACCATCGCCTTTACCCATTACGGCACCGTAAGGTACTTTGTAGCTTTCTTTAGTCCGACCGAATTCGTCGATCAGCTTCAGCTCGGTATTACGAGAAGTAATAACCAGCTTGCTAGCTGCATTCATAACGAACTTGGCGTTGCTCAGTTTCAGCGTACCTTTGTTCTTAACCTGAATACTGGATTCTGCTGCCGCACGAGATGCCGCACCACCGATGTGGAACGTACGCATCGTAAGCTGGGTACCCGGCTCACCGATGGACTGTGCTGCAATAACACCAACCGCTTCACCTTTGTTGATGATGTGGCCACGCGCCAGGTCACGACCATAGCAGTTTGCACACACACCAAAATCAGTTTCACAGCTTACTACTGAACGAACTTTAACGCTGTCGACGGAGTTTTCTTCTAACAGATCACACCATTTTTCGTCCAACAGGGTGTTACGCGGAACCAGAATATCAGCCGTACCCGGCTTGATAACTTCTTCCGCAGTCACACGACCCAGAACGCGATCGCGCAGTGGCTCTTTAACATCACCACCTTCGATAACCGGCGTCATCACGATACCGTTATGGGTACCACAATCGTCTTCGGTTACAACCAGATCCTGCGCCACATCAACCAAACGACGGGTCAGGTAACCGGAGTTCGCAGTTTTCAATGCGGTATCCGCCAAACCTTTACGCGCACCATGGGTTGAGATGAAGTACTGAAGTACGTTCAAACCTTCACGGAAGTTCGCGGTGATTGGCGTTTCAATGATCGAGCCATCTGGCTTGGCCATCAGGCCACGCATACCTGCCAGCTGACGAATCTGTGCTGCAGAACCACGCGCACCGGAGTCGGCCATCATAAAGATGCTGTTGAAGGAAACTTGTTGCTCCACTTCACCTTTACTGTTGACGACGTCTTCAACGGATAAGTTGTCCATCATCGCCTTGGCAACACGTTCGTTAGCCGCGGCCCAGATATCGATCACTTTGTTATAACGTTCGCCTGCTGTTACCAGACCGGATTGGAACTGTTCCTGGATCTCGGCAACTTCAGTTTCAGCTTCTTCGATGATCCCTGCTTTCGCTTCTGGGATAACCATGTCATCGATACCTACAGAGGCGCCTGAGCGTGCTGCGTAAGCAAAACCGGTGTACATGATCTGGTCAGCAAAGATAACCGTTGGTTTCAAGCCCAGGATGCGGTAACAGGTGTTCAGCATCTTGGAAATGGCTTTCTTGCCCAGCGGCTGGTTAACGATAGAGTAAGGCAGGCCTTGTGGAACAATCATCCACAAAATAGCACGACCTACCGTCGTATCGATGATGCTGGTTTGGGAAACGCTGTCGCCTTCCGCAGTACGAATTTCTTCAGAAATACGGACTTTGACTCGCGCATGCAGTGATGCATGGCCAGAACGGTAAACACGTTCAGCTTCTTTCGGCCCACTCAGCACCATGCCTTCGCCTTTGGCGTTAACACAGTCACGGGTCATATAGTACAGACCCAATACAACGTCCTGAGAAGGAACGATGATTGGCTCGCCGTTCGCAGGTGACAGGATGTTGTTGGTTGACATCATCAACGCACGCGCTTCCAACTGGGCTTCCAGCGTCAGCGGTACGTGAACAGCCATCTGGTCACCATCGAAGTCGGCGTTATATGCCGCACAAACCAGCGGATGTAGCTGGATGGCTTTACCTTCGATCAGAACCGGTTCAAACGCCTGGATACCCAAACGGTGAAGGGTTGGTGCACGGTTCAGCAATACTGGGTGTTCGCGGATGACTTCATCCAGGATATCCCAAACGACCGCTTCTTCACGCTCAACCATCTTCTTGGCAGCTTTAATGGTGGTAGCAAGACCACGCAATTCCAGCTTGCCGTAGATGAACGGTTTGAACAGCTCAAGAGCCATTTTCTTCGGCAAACCACACTGATGCAGACGCAGGTATGGACCTACGGTGATCACCGAACGGCCTGAGTAGTCAACACGTTTACCCAGCAAGTTCTGACGGAAACGACCTTGCTTACCTTTGATCATGTCTGCTAGAGATTTCAGCGGACGCTTGTTCGAGCCGGTAATTGCACGACCGCGACGGCCGTTATCCAGCAATGCATCTACTGCTTCTTGCAGCATACGCTTTTCGTTGCGCACAATGATGTCAGGAGCAGCCAGATCCAGCAGGCGTTTCAGACGGTTATTACGGTTGATCACGCGACGATACAAATCGTTCAGATCGGAAGTCGCAAAGCGGCCACCATCCAAAGGAACCAATGGACGCAGATCTGGCGGCAATACCGGCAGCACGGTCAGGATCATCCACTCTGGCTTGTTGCCAGACTGTACGAACGCTTCCAGCAGCTTGATACGCTTGGTCAGCTTCTTACGCTTGGTTTCAGAATTCGTTTCGTTCAATTCTTCACGCAGGATCTCGCATTCCGCTTCCAGATCCATGTTTTTCAACAAGGCCTGGATCGCTTCTGCGCCCATTTTCGCGTCGAATTCATCACCAAACTCTTCCAACGCATCCAGATACTGCTCTTCAGTCAGAATCTGGCGACGTTCTAGGTTGGTCATGCCGCCTTCGATAACCACATAGGATTCGAAGTACAGAACACGTTCGATGTCACGCAGTGGCATATCCAGCAACAAACCGATGCGCGAAGGCAAGGATTTCAGGAACCAGATATGTGCAGTTGGAGAAGCCAGCTCAATGTGACCCATACGCTCACGGCGCACTTTAGTCTGAGTCACTTCAACGCCGCATTTCTCACAAATGACGCCACGGTGTTTTAAACGCTTGTATTTACCACACAAACATTCGTAATCTTTTACTGGGCCAAAGATACGGGCGCAGAAAAGACCGTCACGTTCTGGTTTGAACGTACGGTAGTTAATGGTTTCCGGCTTTTTCACTTCGCCGAACGACCAAGAACGGATCATGTCTGGCGAGGCCAGAGCAATTTTGATCGCGTCAAACTCTTCGGTCTTAGTTTGCGCTTTCAGAAACTTTAATAAGTCTTTCACGGATTGGCTCCTGTCGGAGTTAGACCTGATAGGCGCCCAAACCTAAGTTTGAGCGCCCCTGTGACCAGTGCGTACCACCAGCAGACTCCCGGCTGTGAGAGCCTGCCGTCTGGAGAAGATTTACTCTTCTTCCAGCTCGATATTGATGCCCAGCGAGCGGATTTCTTTCAACAATACGTTGAAGGACTCCGGCATGCCTGGTTCCATACGGTGATCGCCATCCACGATGTTTTTATACATCTTGGTACGGCCGTTTACATCGTCGGACTTGACGGTAAGCATTTCCTGCAAGGTGTACGCGGCACCATAAGCTTCCAACGCCCACACTTCCATCTCACCGAAGCGCTGACCACCGAACTGAGCTTTACCACCCAGCGGCTGCTGAGTAACCAAGCTGTAAGAACCGGTAGAACGCGCATGCATTTTATCATCAACCAAGTGGTTCAGTTTCAGCATGTACATGTAGCCGACAGTAACCTGGCGCTCGAACTGCTCACCGGTACGGCCGTCAAACAAGGTAATCTGACCAGAAGTTGGCAGGCCACCGAGCTGTAACAGTTCCTTGATTTCTTTTTCTGTCGCGCCATCGAAGACTGGTGTTGCGATTGGCATCCCTTTTTTCAGGTTCTCAGCCAGACGCAGTACTTCGTCATCAGTGAAGGTGCTCAGATCAACTTTCTGACAAACGTTGTCGCCCAGATCGTAGGCTTTCTGGATGAACTCACGCAGTTTGGCAACTTCTTCCTGCTTTTTCAGCATGGCGTTGATTTTCTCGCCAATACCTTTCGCTGCCATCCCCAAATGGGTTTCCAGAATCTGACCGATGTTCATACGCGATGGTACGCCCAGCGGGTTCAGAACGATGTCTACCGGCGTACCGTTTTCATCGTAAGGCATATCTTCGATCGGGTTGATCTTGGAGATAACACCTTTGTTACCGTGACGACCCGCCATCTTGTCACCCGGTTGAATCTGACGTTTAACCGCCAGATACACTTTAACGATTTTCAGCACGCCTGGTGCCAAATCATCGCCTTGGGTGATCTTACGACGTTTGGCATCCATCTTCTTCTCGAATTCGGATTTCATTTCGTCGTACTGCTCGGCCAACTGTTCCAGTTGGTTTTGCTTGTCTTCGTCGGTCAGACCCAGTTCCAACCAGCGGTCACGTGGCAGCTTGCTCAGCTTGTCAGCTTCGATGCCACCAGAAACCAGCACAGCGTGGATACGTGCAAACAGGCCAGCTTCCAGAATCTGCAATTCTTCAGTCAGGTCTTTCTTAGCCTGCTTCAGCTGCATTTCTTCGATTTCCAACGCACGTTTGTCTTTTTCTACGCCATCGCGAGTAAAGACCTGCACATCGATAATCGTACCGGAAACGCCGTTTGGTACACGCAGAGAAGAGTCTTTAACATCAGACGCTTTCTCACCGAAGATCGCACGTAACAGTTTCTCTTCTGGTGTCAGTTGGGTTTCACCTTTCGGTGTTACTTTACCAACCAGAATGTCACCGCCAGTCACTTCAGCACCGATATACACGATACCGGATTCATCCAGTTTGGAGAGCGCAGCTTCACCCACGTTCGGGATGTCGGCAGTGATCTCTTCAGGCCCCAGCTTGGTGTCACGCGACACACAGGCCAATTCTTGAATGTGGATAGTTGTAAAGCGATCTTCCTGAACCACACGCTCGGAGACCAAGATGGAATCTTCGAAGTTGTAACCATTCCAAGGCATGAAGGCTACGCGCATGTTCTGACCCAACGCCAGTTCACCCAGATCGGTTGATGGGCCATCTGCCAGCACGTCGCCGCGCTCGATTGGCTCACCCAGATTTACACACGGCATCTGATTGATACAGGTGTTCTGGTTAGAACGGGTGTACTTGGTCAGGTTATAGATATCAATACCGGCTTCGCCTGGGTACATCTCGTCTTCGTTAACTTTAATCACGATACGGGATGCATCTACGTACTGAACAGTACCGCCACGCTTGGCTACAGAGGTTACCCCAGAGTCAACCGCTACTGCACGTTCCATACCAGTACCCACCAGCGGCTTATCAGCACGCAGAGTAGGAACCGCTTGACGTTGCATGTTCGCACCCATCAAGGCGCGGTTGGCATCATCGTGTTCCAGGAACGGAATCAGAGAAGCACCAACGGACACCACCTGTTGAGTGGAAACGTCCATATAGTCAACTTGATCGCGGCTAAACAGGCTTGATTCACCTTTGCTACGACAAGTGACCAAGTCTTCGATGAAGCGGCCGTCTTCGTCCAGGTTGGAGTTCGCCTGAGCGATAACGAAGTTGCCTTCTTCAATAGCAGACAGATAGTTGATTTCATCAGTCACCAAACCGTCACGCACGCGACGATAAGGAGTTTCCAGGAAACCATACTCATTGGTCTGTGCGTACACGGACAAGGAGTTGATCAGACCGATGTTTGGACCTTCTGGCGTTTCGATTGGACATACACGACCATAGTGAGTCGGATGAACATCTCGAACTTCAAAGCCAGCACGTTCACGGGTCAAACCGCCCGGGCCCAATGCAGAAATACGACGTTTATGCGTAATTTCAGACAACGGGTTGTTCTGGTCCATAAATTGGGACAACTGGCTGGAACCGAAGAACTCTTTCACCGCAGCCGAAATTGGCTTAGCGTTGATCATGTCCTGAGGCATCAACGTGTCGAGGTCGCCCAGAGACAAACGCTCTTTCACTGCACGCTCAACGCGAACCAGACCAACACGGAACTGGTTTTCAGCCATTTCACCAACGGAACGAATACGACGGTTGCCTAAGTGGTCGATATCATCCACTTCGCCTTTACCGTTACGGATATCGATGAGCTTCTTCATCACTTCTGTGATGTCTTCTTTGCTCAGGATACCGGAACCTTCGATCTCGTCACGCAGCAGTGAACGGTTGAACTTCATCCGGCCAACCGCAGACAAATCGTAGCGGTCTTCAGAGAAGAACAGGTTCTCAAACAGATTTTCAGCTGCTTCGCGAGTTGGTGGCTCACCAGGACGCATCATGCGATAGATCTCAACCAGAGCGCTCAAGCGATCGCTGGTTGGGTCAACGCGCAGGGTCTCGGAGATATAAGCCCCGTGATCCAGGTCATTGGTGAACAGAGTTTCAATGCGTTTGTGACCAGCCTGGCTCAGCTTGGCCAACAGATCCAGTGACAGCTCCATGTTGGCTGCACAGATCAATTCACCGGTGTTCTCATCGATGTAGTCTTTAGCAACAACTTTACCGGCAATGTATTCAACCGGGACTTCGATGCTATCCACGCCATCTTTTTCAAGCTGACGGATATGACGAGCAGTAATACGACGCGCTTTCTCGACGTAAACTTTGCCATTTGCTTCGATATCAAAGGAAGCCGTTTCACCGCGCAGACGCTCTGGAATCAGTTCCATCTGCAGCTTGTTGTCACGAATTTCAAATACAACTTTATCAAAGAACAGATCGAGGATCTGGGCAGTGGTAAAGCTTAATGCACGTAAAATGATGGTCGCAGGTAATTTACGGCGACGGTCAATACGTACAAAAAGATTGTCTTTCGGGTCAAACTCGAAATCCAACCATGAACCGCGATAAGGAATAATTCGTGCGTTATACAGCACTTTACCCGATGAATGGGTCTTACCTTTATCACTGTCAAAGAATACGCCAGGACTACGGTGCAGCTGAGATACGATAACCCTCTCAGTACCGTTAATCACAAAGGTACCATTCTCGGTCATGAGTGGAATTTCACCCATGTAGACTTCTTGTTCCTTGATGTCTTTAACCGTACCTTCAGGAGCTTCCCGCTCATAGATAACCAGACGCAGCTTAACGCGCAGCGGTGCTGAATACGTCACACCACGGATCTGGCACTCTTTGACGTCAAACACTGGCTCACCAAGACGGTAGCTAACGTATTGCAGCTCCGAATTGCCACTGTAGCTCTGGATAGGAAAAACAGAACGGAATGCCGCTTCTAGGCCGTGCTGTCCTTCAGGATCTTGCTCGATAAATTTCTGGAACGAGTCAAGTTGGATAGAAAGGAGATAAGGTATATCCAAAACTTGTGGACGTTTACCAAAATCCTTACGAATACGTTTTTTCTCGGTATAGGAGTAAACCATAGGGTTCCTCAGCTCGCTGATCAGTGACCCACTCTGTCCGCCCTAAAGGACAGGTCATTCAACACTATTTTCTCGATCGGAAAGTCGAAACACTTTCCGTAATACCTTTTTCTATCACTCTTAAACCATTTCATCGCGTTACCTTGACTACCGAGCTACCCGAGTGGGTCGTAGCTGAGAACGCAGTATATTAAGTCGTCGATAGAAAGAAATATTGGGGTTAGTCAGTATCTAAACAGTGTGAAACTCCACTGACGCCCTACAGCGCAAAAAGGCTGGTGACTAAAAGTCACCAGCCATCAGCCTATAAAGTTAGGCTGCAAACTGAAAGCTATACTTACTTGATCTCAACAGAAGCACCGGCTTCTTCAAGAGCTTTTTTCAGTGCTTCAGCGTCATCTTTGCTTACGCCTTCTTTCAGAGCTGCTGGTGCAGACTCAACCAGGTCTTTAGCTTCTTTCAAGCCCAGGCCAGTTGCGCCGCGAACAGCTTTGATTACTGCAACTTTGTTGTCGCCGAATGCAGACAGGATAACGTCGAATTCAGTTTTCTCTTCTACAGCTTCAGCAGCAGCAGCAGGACCTGCAGCAACAGCAGCAGCTGAAACGCCGAATTTTTCTTCCATAGCGGAGATCAGTTCAACGATTTCCATTACAGACAGAGCTGCAACGCCTTCGATAATTTGGTCTTTAGTGATTGACATAACAAGTGTTCCTAAAATTCAGAAATAGATTATACGTTAAAAAGCAGTGTCGGAAAAACAGAGGGCGATTAAGCCGCTTCAGCTTCTTTCTGATCACGCAGCGCAGCCAAAGTGCGAACCAATTTGCCAGCAGCGGCTTCTTTTATGGTTCCCATCAGACATGCGATTGCTTCTTCGTAGGTCGGCAGAGTTGCCAAGCGGTCGATTTGAGCCGCAGGGATTAACTCGCCTTCAAAGGCTGCTGCTTTAACCTCGAATTTTGCATTCGCTTTCGCGAAATCTTTGAACAGACGAGCAGCTGCGCCCGGGTGTTCACTAGAAAATGCAATCAAGGTTGGACCAACAAACGTGTCTTTCAGGCACTCGAATGGAGTACCTTCAACTGCGCGTGACAGCAAGGTGTTACGAACAACTTGCATGTGAACGCCAGCTTCACGACCTGCTTTACGCAGTTCAGTCATTTTATCAACGGTTACGCCACGAGAATCCGCAACAACCGCAGACAGCGCACCTTTGGCTACTTCTTTAACTTCAGCAACAATCGCTTGCTTGCCTTGAAGATTTAGTGCCATTAGTTCTTGCTCCTGGATTAACCGGGGAATAATTCCCCGGAACTCACATCACCCAATTCACGACAAAAATGTCACTCACGGGCGTTGAAACACGGTGAGCAGAATCCAGAAAAGACAATTTTTTATAAAAAAGAAAAAATTTCTTTAGGCTCTGTCACCGTCTACGCAGGAAATTAAGTTCTTTGCAGAACACCTGCGGTCTTGGACGGAGGCTTGGATAGGCCAAGCTCCAACCGAAAAATTCTGTCGTTCACATGGTACGGTTAAACCGTAGTCAATAGAACCATGGGCGTAAGATTCTAGACAAACCTGACGCCCACGTAAAGCGATAAAAGCAATTAGTGATTAGCTCACTACTGCAGTCAGGCCGCTTTGATCAATAGAAACGCCAGCACCCATGGTTGTGGACAGGCTGATTTTCTTGATGTAAACGCCTTTCGCTGTAGCAGGCTTAGCCTTCTTCAGCGCAACTACCAGGGATTCCAGGTTTTCTTTCAGCTTCTCAGAGTCGAAATCAACTTTACCGATGGTAGTGTGGATAATACCGTTTTTATCGTTGCGATAACGAACCTGACCTGCTTTAGCATTCTTAACTGCTTCAGCAACGTTAGGAGTAACAGTACCCACTTTCGGGTTTGGCATCAGGCCACGTGGACCCAAGATCTGGCCCAATTGACCCACAACGCGCATTGCATCTGGAGAAGCAATAACTACGTCGAAGTTCATTTCGCCTTTCTTGATCAGGTCAGCCAGATCGTCCATACCAACCAGTTCAGCGCCAGCTTCTTTTGCTGCTTCGGCGTTAGCGCCTTGAGCAAATACAGCTACACGAACAGAACGGCCAGTACCGTGTGGCAATACAGTTGCGCCACGGACGTTTTGGTCAGATTTACGTGCGTCGATACCGAGGTTAACGGCAACGTCCACGCTTTCTACGAATTTAGCAGTAGCCAGCTCTTTCAGCAGGGCAACAGCTTCGTTGATATCGTATTGCTTAGTCACATCAACTTTGTCACGGATCACGCGCATGCGCTTGGTCAGCTTAGCCATTTATTAACCCTCCACTACCAGGCCCATGGAACGAGCAGTACCTTCGATAGAACGCATCATAGCGTCTACGTCAGCACCAGTCATGTCCGCAGCTTTGGTTTCTGCGATTTCACGAACCTGAGCAACGGTCACTTTACCTACTTTGTCTTTGTTCGGCTTGCCGGAACCAGACTTAATCCCTGCCGCTTTTTTCAGCAGAACTGCAGCTGGCGGGGTTTTAGTAACGAAAGTGAAAGAGCGATCAGAATAAACAGTAATAACAACAGGGATCGGCAGGCCTTTTTCAATGCTTTCAGTCTTAGCATTGAACGCTTTACAGAATTCCATGATGTTAACACCCTGCTGACCCAGTGCTGGGCCAACTGGTGGACTTGGGTTCGCCATACCAGCCGCTACTTGCAGCTTGACATAGGCTTGTACTTTCTTAGCCATTTACGATTTCCTCGATTTGGGTAGTATCGCCTCAGATGAGGCTCCCCGTGTTTTGCCTCGCACCGCCAGAAGCCGAGCAAGACATCTAAAAACAAAAGGCGCGAAATTATATTTTAATTCCGCACCTGATACAAGACTCAAATTTCAACCGGTGGCGAAAAATGAATCAGCCTTTCTCGACTTGGCTGAAGTCCAACTCGACCGGTGTTGCACGGCCAAAGATGGAAACAGACACTTTCAAGCGGCTCTTTTCGTAATCAACTTCTTCAACAACACCGTTAAAGTCGGCGAACGGACCATCGCTAACACGTACCAGTTCTCCCGGTTCGAACAGCGTTTTAGGACGTGGCTTATCACCCACTTGCTGAAGACGATTCATAATCGCATCAACTTCTTTATCACTAATCGGTGCAGGGCGATCGGAAGTTCCGCCGATAAAGCCCATCACACGCGGTACGCTACGTACCAGATGCCAGCTTGCGTCATTCATGACCATCTGGACCAGAACATAACCAGGGAAGAACTTACGTTCGCTCTTGCGGCGCAAGCCACCACGAATTTCAACGACTTCTTCCGTCGGAACCATGACTTCGCCGAACAGCTCTTCCATGTCCTGTAATTTGATATGCTCACGCAGCGATTGTGCTACGCGACCTTCAAAACCGGAAAACGCCTGAACGACGTACCAACGTTTTTTGGGTGCTTCAGACATCTTAGAACCTCAGGCCAGTAATAAACGATACTAAGCGAACCAGGATACCATCCAGTCCCCACAAAATCAGTGACATCACGGCAGTAACCGCGGCAACGATCAACGTGGTGTGTAGCGTTTCCTGGCGAGTAGGCCAAATCACTTTTCGCACTTCCGTGCGAGCTTCGCGAGCAAACGCTACTGTGGCTTTGCCTTTAACTGTCATCAGCGCAACAGCGCCAGCAACAGCAATAATTACAACAACTGCCAGCGCGCGCAGTGGAAGACTGAAATCTCGGTAATAATAATTGCCAACAATCGCTGCAATCAATAATACAGCAACTACCAGCCATTTAGCCGCTTCCAGGCCGCTCCCGCTCCCTTGAGCCTCGGTATTCGCACTCATAAACCAACCTGTCACTATGATTCAGAACAAACAACTTTGCCTCGCATAGCGAAGCAAACCAAACCGAAAGATGCTCTAGCTTTCCGGCACCATTCAGCACTATCCGCCGTACTGACAGAGCCCATCTCACCAATAATTATGAATCTAAAACCATTGATGAGATAGGTTCTGGTGTCACAACGTAGAAAAAGGGCATCAAATGATGCCCTTTTACCGCATGTCGCGTCAAATCTTATTCAATAACTTTAGCAACAACGCCGGCACCCACAGTACGGCCACCTTCACGGATTGCAAAGCGCAGACCATCATCCATGGCAATTGGTGCAATCAGATTCACAACCAATTTGATATTGTCGCCAGGCATAACCATCTCAATACCTTCTGGTAGTTCGATGGTACCGGTCACGTCAGTTGTACGGAAGTAGAACTGTGGACGGTAGCCTTTGAAGAACGGGGTGTGACGGCCGCCTTCATCTTTGCTCAGAATATAAACTTCTGATTCAAATTTGGTATGTGGTTTGATAGAACCTGGTTTAGCCAAAACCTGACCGCGTTCGATTTCGTCACGCTTGGTACCACGCAGTAGAACACCTACGTTCTCACCCGCGCGCCCCTCATCCAGCAATTTGCGGAACATTTCAACACCAGTACAGGTTGTTTTAACCGTTGGTTTGATACCAACGATCTCAACTTCTTCGCCCACTTTAACGATACCGCGTTCCACACGGCCAGTAACAACAGTACCGCGACCAGAGATAGAGAACACGTCTTCGATTGGCAACAGGAATGGCTTATCGATAGCACGTTCAGGCTGAGGAATATAACTATCCAGGGCATCTGCCAGTTCAAGAATTTTGGCTTCCCACTCTGGCTCACCTTCTAACGCTTTCAGCGCAGAACCGCGAATAACCGGGGTGTCATCACCAGGGAAATCGTATTGCGACAGAAGTTCACGAACTTCCATTTCTACCAGTTCCAACAGTTCTTCGTCATCTACCATGTCACATTTATTCAGGAAGACAAGAATGTAAGGAACACCCACCTGGCGACCCAGCAAGATGTGCTCACGAGTCTGCGGCATTGGACCATCAGTGGCAGCAACAACCAAGATCGCACCGTCCATCTGTGCAGCACCAGTGATCATGTTTTTCACATAGTCAGCATGGCCTGGGCAGTCAACGTGCGCATAATGGCGAGATGGAGTGTCGTATTCAACGTGAGAAGTATTGATAGTGATGCCACGCGCTTTTTCTTCTGGCGCGTTATCGATCTGGTCAAATGCACGGGCGCTACCGCCGTAAGTTTTAGCCAGTACGCTGGTGATTGCAGCAGTCAGGGTAGTTTTACCGTGGTCAACGTGGCCGATAGTACCCACGTTTACGTGCGGTTTTGTACGTTCAAACTTTTCTTTAGACATCGATTGTCCCTCTAAGACACGGAAGGTGGTTTCACCACATCAACCAAGCAAATGCTTGCTGAATCCATTACGCAGAAAGAAGATCAAGGGAGCGAGAAAAGAGGAAGTGGTGCTGATAGGCAGATTCGAACTGCCGACCTCACCCTTACCAAGGGTGCGCTCTACCAACTGAGCTATATCAGCACATCTTGGAGCGGGCAGTGGGAATCGAACCCACATCATCAGCTTGGAAGGCTGAGGTAATAGCCATTATACGATGCCCGCATCCTGGAACTCGGCTACCTAACTTATCTGCAGAATCTAAAAGGAAGGGCGTGGCCTCTTCACTCTTGAAAGGTTTTCACCTTTCTCTTATTTGTCGAGGTAGTCTCAGTTTTCTGAAGCTCCTGACATATAAGCCTGAATATGGTGGTGGGGGAAGGATTCGAACCTTCGAAGTCGATGACGGCAGATTTACAGTCTGCTCCCTTTGGCCGCTCGGGAACCCCACCTAATTGTAAGTACTTGAATGGTGCCGGCACCAAGAGTCGAACTCGGGACCTACTGATTACAAGTCAGTTGCTCTACCAACTGAGCTATGCCGGCATCAAGTGCAGCGCATTCTAGGTAGAGCAGACGCTCGATGCAACAAAAAAATCACTTAACTTGCGCTATCGCTCATAAAATAAACAATTTTGCGTGACTCGACGCATTTCCAAGCGACATCCGTTCAAATATTATCCATTACACCATAAATTGTCACCCTCGGATTATTCATTCAACTAACGGAGTAATGATGGATTTCATTCATCAACGGTCACTTCTATTGCTCTTTTCAAGTCCATCAAATGCCCTGATTTGAATCAAGGGGTCATGCATATTCGTGGTAAACCAATTACATAATGCACTCATCAGCCAGTAGTAATACAGGCTCAGGCGACGAAATATGCTGTATGCCATAAATGCTCCTAATTGATCGGAATACCTACATACATCAAAGAAATCGCTCAACATATATAAAAAACTCTACGCCAAAAACCAAGCTACCTATAATATGCAGTTTGATTCTTATCTGGAGTTGGCGTCCAGCGCCTTTCCCAACCTGCGTTTACAGGCAGAATTTGGCTTATGATAAAAAGAGAACAATCTTTAGCGACGCCTTACCTACAATTTGATCGTGCACAGTGGGCGGCCTTACGTGACTCGGTGCCGTTGACACTGACAGAAGAGGAAATCGTTAATCTTAAAGGGATTAATGAAGACCTTTCACTGGATGAGGTTGCGCAGATCTATCTGCCGTTGTCACGACTTCTCAATTTCTATATCAGTTCTAATTTACGTCGTCAGGCCGTGCTTGAACAATTCCTTGGAACTAACGGACAACGCATACCTTATATTATTGGTATTGCGGGTAGTGTCGCGGTTGGCAAAAGTACCACAGCACGCCTGCTACAAGCTTTACTAAGCCGTTGGCCGGAGCATCGTAGCGTCGAACTGATTACTACCGACGGCTTTCTTCACCCTAATAAGGTATTGAACGAGCGTGGACTGATGAATAAAAAAGGCTTTCCACAGTCTTACGATATGCACAATTTGGTGAAATTTGTTTCGGAAGTAAAATCCGGTGCCAGCGAAGTTACCGCCCCACTATATTCACATCTAATCTACGATGTGGTGCCTGATGGGAATAAGACCATCAAGCAACCAGACATTCTTATTTTAGAAGGCTTGAATGTGCTACAAAGTGGAATGGATTATCCTCACGATCCTCACCATGTATTCGTTTCAGACTTCGTGGATTTTTCGATATATGTCGATGCTCCAGAAGAGTTGCTACAAAATTGGTATATAAATCGCTTTCTTAAATTCCGTCAGGGCGCATTTTCTAATCCTAACTCATATTTCCATAATTATGCTAAATTGCCTGAAATCGAAGCAGTCAAGATTGCAACTAATCTATGGAAAGAGATCAATGGATTGAATTTAAAGCAGAATATATTACCGACACGTGAACGTGCCAGTTTAATAATGACAAAAAGTGCGAATCATGCAGTAGAGAATGTACGATTGAGAAAATAAACTATCGGGAGATATCGTCTCCCGATTTATTTATTAAATATCATTTAATACCACGAAGAGATATTTCCCCACCGATATAAGAGTTCAAAATTCCATTCTGTTCGAGTAATAATGCACCCTGTTGGTCAATCCCTCTGGCTATACCAAATATTTCCTGATTGCCAATAATCAACTTCACTGGACGATCCAGATAATTATCCAACTCTCGCCATCTTGATATAAAGACACTTAGGCCTTCGCTCTCAAATTTAATAATAGCGCTACGTAATTCACTCAGTAGCTCTGCTGTTAATTTATTGCGATCAATGGATACACCTGCTTCCTGAAGATTAATCCAGTCTTGATTAATTACGTTGTTCAGGGATTCACGCATAGTAAGATTAATGCCAGCACCAATAACCAATTGAGCTGCATCACCGGTCTTCCCCGTTAACTCAACTAATATTCCGGCTAACTTTTTATCATTTAAATATAAGTCGTTTGGCCATTTGACTTTAACTTCTGCCGCACCGAGTTTTCTTAATACTTCGGTCATTACTATTCCAACCACCAGACTTAGTCCCATAGCTGCTGCCGGCCCCTGATCCAAACGCCAGAACATCGAGAGATAAAGGTTTGCACCAAATGGAGAAACCCACGGCCTCCCACGGCGTCCTCTTCCCGCCTGCTGATATTCTGCAACGCAGGCATCACCAGATTGAAGCTCGCTGATACGGTCTAAAAGATACTGATTAGTCGAATCTATGACTGGCAATACTGTGACTTGGCCTTCAGGCAAATAGCCGGCGATCACATCCGCATCAAGCAACTGAATTGGTGCCGGGAAGCTATAACCCTTGCCAGGGACAGTAAACACATCTAAACCCCATTCTCTGAGTGTTTGCACATGCTTATTGATCGCGGCACGACTCATACCCAAAGTTTCACCTAACTGTTGGCCTGAGTGAAATGAACCATCAGCCAATAGAGCAATCAAGCGAAGTGGAACTGTAATATCTCTCACGATAGACTCTCCACCGCGTTAACTTCACCCATAGATGCAATAAAGCGAACCTCAGGCTCAAGCCAGACAGAAAATTTCAACGCAACCTTCTGACGTACATAGCTAGCAAGATCAACAATATCCTGACTTGATGCATCGTCCAGATTGATTAATACCAGCGCCTGATGTTGATGAACAGCCGCACCACCAATTCGGTGGCCTTTAAGAGCGCATTGGTCGATCAGCCAGCCCGCAGCGAGTTTTACAGAACTATCCGGTTGAAGGTAATGTGGTGCATTAGGATACTTTTTAAGTATTTCAGCAGCCTTATCAGCACTAACGATCGGATTTTTGAAGAAGCTCCCCGCATTACCTGTCACACTTGGATCCGGCAATTTGCTACGACGCATTGCACATACCGCATCAAAAATTTCATTGGCCGTTACAGTCAATGGATCGAGGCAAGTGAGATCACCGTAGCCTAGAGTAGGCTGCCATGCTTTATTCAGCTTGATACCTACAGCGACAATGGCAAATCCTTCGGCATAACTATGTTTGAAAGTGCTATCTCGGTAACCAAATGCGCAATCCTCCGCTAGAATACGACAGACTTTTCCGCTATTAAGATCCAGTAAATCAACATATTCACAAACCTTTTGCAGCTCAACACCATATGCGCCAATATTTTGGATCGGTGCTGAACCAACGCAGCCTGGAATCAGTGCAAGATTCTCTAATCCGGCCATTTTATGTTGCAGAGAATAGCACACTAACTGATGCCAGTTTTCGCCCGCACCAACATGTAGATACCACGCTGAATCATCTTCTCTACATTGGATGCCTTTAATGCGATTAAGAAGAACGGTACCGGAAAAATTCTCAATAAACAGTACATTACTACCTTCACCGAGTAATAAAACGGGCTGATTTGACACTTTTGCCTGATTCCAGGCAATAATAAGCTCAGAAATTGAGTCAGCGCTCACTACATGAGTTGCATATGCAGATAGTGCAAAAGTATTCAGATCTTTCAGGGGCGTGGCAGGGATAGACATGGCTTTAAATACTCATCCTAACTAAACTTTGAATAGTCTAACCGATCGTTATACACAGGTTTGAAATGTTTTGGTTCTAACACAGATTTTAGTAAAAAAATGAATCCCCCTATTTATTGACATTCCGCGATAATGCCCCTATCCCTATAATTTTAAGCATAATTAGTGTCAATAAGCACTCCATACTTGTTAGTCAGCATTCTTTATTGTCATACCCACGGTCAAAAACAGGTCGATTCCACTCAGGATCAATACTTGGACAGAAACAAACCGGTACTATCGCTCGCTAAACAAGCCAAGCAACGGTGGAGTGTGAATTCGGTGGGTTCCCTATCTGACAACATATTGACACGGAAAAATGTAAAAAATGAGTCATTGATTCCGATAAAACCGGCCAGCAATGCGCCCTGAGTGAGGCAAAAGGGCGGTCTTTCGCTCCGTGCATCTTGCCTTGCCCCTGAAAA
>NZ_KN150747.1:649399-650454 GCF_000754815.1 Yersinia ruckeri ATCC 29473 | reverse complement strand
GCACTGGGTTTCCCCATTCGGGTATCGTCGGTTATTACGCTTCATATCAGCTTACCGACGCTTTTCGCAGATTAGCACGCCCTTCATCGCCTCTGACTGCCTAGGCATCCACCGTGTACGCTTAGTCGCTTAACCTCACAACCCGAAGGTGTCTTTTCTTTACTGGTGTGATGGTGAACACACTCTGCGTTATTGTGCAGTACGCGCCATCCTCATGAACCTCAAGTTCACTTCGGTTGCCGTGCGCTGTACGCTTCGCCGAGTATCTTCTCACTCACACTGCAACAAAGGATAAACACATCGCATTGCAATTATTTGAGAGACTCTGATACAGGGTACTCCTTATCTCAGTACTGCTACGGAGAGACAAGTTTCAGCTGTATCGTTTCAATTTTCAGCTTGTTCCAGATTGTTAAAGAGCAATATCTTAAACACGACTTGTTAAAGTCATCTTTAAGATATTCAGGTGATAATGTCTTTCACTCATTATCGGATGGCGTCCCCAAGGGGATTCGAACCCCTGTTACCGCCGTGAAAGGGCGGTGTCCTAGGCCTCTAGACGATGGGGACACAAAAATACCGACCAAATCCGAAAATCCAATCGTTTTTTGCATCATCATGAGTCGAAACTCACGACATCAACAGGTGCTCTTGCTCATTACTATTATCAGACAATCTGTGTGGACACTACGCAATGCGTATCTTTAGGTAAGGAGGTGATCCAACCGCAGGTTCCCCTACGGTTACCTTGTTACGACTTCACCCCAGTCATGAATCACAAAGTGGTAAGCGCCCTCCCGAAGGTTAAGCTACCTACTTCTTTTGCAACCCACTCCCATGGTGTGACGGGCGGTGTGTACAAGGCCCGGGAACGTATTCACCGTAGCATTCTGATCTACGATTACTAGCGATTCCGACTTCATGGAGTCGAGTTGCAGACTCCAATCCGGACTACGACAGACTTTATGTGGTCCGCTTGCTCTCGCGAGTTCGCTTCACTTTGTATCTGCCATTGTAGCACGTGTGTAGCCCTACTCGTAAGGGCCATGATGACT
>NZ_KN150747.1:508998-649299 GCF_000754815.1 Yersinia ruckeri ATCC 29473 | reverse complement strand
GTGGCTGGTCATCCTCTCAGACCAGCTAGGGATCGTCGCCTAGGTGAGCCATTACCCCACCTACTAGCTAATCCCATCTGGGTTCATCCGATGGCGTGAGGCCCGAAGGTCCCCCACTTTGCTCTTGCGAGGTTATGCGGTATTAGCTACCGTTTCCAGTAGTTATCCCCCTCCATCAGGCAGATCCCCAGACATTACTCACCCGTCCGCCGCTCGCCGGCAAAGTAGCAAGCTACTTTCCGCTGCCGCTCGACTTGCATGTGTTAGGCCTGCCGCCAGCGTTCAATCTGAGCCATGATCAAACTCTTCAATTTAAGATTTGTTTGATTTGCTACCCGAGGGTAGCGATGCTCAAAGATTACTTTCTGCAAATATGCATTCGAACCGAAGTTCAAATGTGTACTGCTTTGGTCACTCTTCAAGACTTTGATATTTCTTCTGCCTGCCGAAACAGGCTAGATATCGTCTTGCGAGTGCCCACACAGATTGTCTGATAAATTGTTAAAGAGCGTTCGTTACCTGTTCGCTTGCGGCGAATCTTACGGTAACGCGGGAGGTGCACATTACGCTTTCCCGCTGAAGAGTCAAGGTTTTATTTGGTTTCTTTCGAAGTCAAACTCATCTGTTCTCTTCCTGACCCGGCGAAGTGTGTTTCGTTGTTCCCGGTCAGTGGAGGCGCATTATAGGGAGTTCCTGACAGGCTGCAACCCCTAATTTCAAATAATTTTCCAACCGCGCTTTTTTTCAACGAATTGCAGTAAGAATCAACAAATTTACTATTTTTTGTACTGTATTTGCGAGAACTCACGAGCAAAAGCGCTAACTTGCTGCCAATCGGTGTATTCCACTTCTTTACTTGTATCGGTTTCGCCACCTGTCATACGCATAATAAGTTGAATCATGATGCGATCTAGCCAGCGATAACGTGGGTAACGCAGCGCGCCCGCGAATACACCACAGAGTTTTGGTTGCCAAGGTGAGTTAGCCAGGAACTTGCGTACATAGGCATTCGTTTCTGGAGTGCGCTTCTCTGGCTTACGTGCCGTTAGGTTCACAGCAAAGAATGCACTAGGCATAGCGTTTAGCTGTTCAAGATGTTGGCTAGTGAATTTTGCCAGTACCTTATTAAAATGCCCGTAACGAATAGACGCGCCAATGAGTACTTGTTGATACTGACCAAGATCGACCTGCCCTACTGAAGCAAGATCTTGTACATCACAGGTTGCCAGCACCGCTAACTCATTAGCTATATAAGAAGAGATCGCTTGAGTTTGCCCATCGCAGCTTGAGTAGAGTATCAATACCTTCATAACAACATCCTTAATTCAGAGTTACTCGCGCCAGAATGTCGGCGTAAACAGCACCAGCAAGGTGAACACTTCCAGCCGACCGAATAGCATAGTTATTACCAGTATCCATTTCGCCGCCGGATTCATTGATGTGAAGTTATCAGCGACAACGCCTAAACCCGGCCCAAGATTATTCAGCGTTGCCGTAACAGCAGCAAAGGCTGAAAACTCATCCACACCGGTAGCGATAATCGCCAGCATGCTAATGATGAACACTAACGCGTAAGCGGAGAAGAATCCCCATACTGCTTCAAGTATCCTTTCCGGTAACGCACGTCGGCCGAGTTTAATGGTGTAAACCGCATTCGGGTGAACCAGACGTTTTAACTCCCGCGAACCCTGCAGGTACAGCAGTAGGATACGGATAACCTTCAGACCGCCTCCTGTTGAACCGGCACACCCACCAATGAAGGCTGAACAGAGTAGAAGGATTGGCAGGAATAATGGCCATTTGGCAATACTATCCGTGGTAAATCCCGCCGTTGTTGCCATTGATACCACTTGGAAGAACGCCTGATTTAACGTTTCCAGACTCGATTTGTATACATTGTGATGCCATAGCACCAAAGTACACACCACCACGAGTGTCAGTTGCACAAAGATAAACATGCGAAATTCAGGATCGCGCCAATATACTTTTAGGCTGCGGCCACTGAGTACGGCAAAGTGCAGACCAAAGTTACACCCCGAAATCAGCAAGAAAATGCCGATAATGGTGTTAATCGTCGGGCTGTTAAAGTAACCGATACTGGCATCATGAGTGGAGAAACCACCTATCGCTATAGTAGAGAAACTGTGGGAGATAGCATCAAACACCGACATCCCGGCTCCCCATAAAGAGAGTGCGCAGGCGATTGTCAGTAACACATAGATAAGCCACAGAGTTTTGGCCGTTTCTGCAATACGTGGTCGCATCTTGTTATCTTTCAACGGACCAGGCATTTCAGCCCGATACAGCTGCATTCCCCCAACGCCTAAAATCGGCAGGATAGCCACGGCCAGTACGATGATCCCCATCCCGCCTAGCCATTGCAGCATTTGTCGGTAGAACAATATCGCTTTCGGTAAAGAGTCCAGCCCCACCAGGGTCGTTGCTCCCGTGGTCGTTAAACCGGAAAAGGACTCAAAGAAGGCATCAGTGACAGAAAGATTGGGCCGCTCAGAAAAGAGGAACGGTAAAGCCCCAACACTGCCCAATACCGTCCAGAATAATACGACGATCAGAAAACCTTCGCGCGGCTTCAGTTCGTGCTTCTGTTTTCGGTTGGGTAGCCAGAGAAATAAGCCAATGGCCAAGGCAACAAAGAAGGTTTGACTGAAGGCACGACCGGCACCATCACGATAGATCAAAGCCACCACTCCGGGGATAAACATAGTTCCAGAGAATAAGATGACGAGTAGACCAACAATACGAGTTATGGCACGAAAATGCATTCCGGCACGTTCCTTAGCAATTCACTTGGATGGGGATTATTGCGAAATGAGCGTCAATTGCAACGAACCACGGCTGAGATCACGTAATTTATCCCCAATCTGACAAGCCAGAGTCGCTGGCAGAGAGAGACGGAGGCTGACTTGCACACCGTATTCACCTTGCAAAATCTGGCCGTCGACCTGCTGTAATAGCGATTCCACCATGACCAATTGGGCATAATCACACAACAGAGTATATTCTAGCTGCGGCACTTTATATTTTACTTCTGTCTGTTTTAACGCCTGCTGTACGCCACTTCCGTAGGCTTTGACCAGTCCACCAGTACCCAATTTGATACCGCCGTAATAGCGCACAACAACCGCCGTAATTTCACCAATATGACTACCCAATAACTGTGCCAGTATAGGTTTTCCAGCCGTGCCGGACGGCTCACCGTCATCAGAGAAACCCAATTGTTGGGAATCCGTTGGCGCACCTGCGACAAAGGCCCAGCAATGATGCCGGGCCGTTGGGTGTTCACTTTTGACCTGCTGGATGAACGCCTTAGCCTCATTCACACCACGAGTATGCGCCAGTAGCGTGATAAAGCGGCTTTTCTTTATTTCTTCATTAACACTGACAGAAGCCGCTGGTATGAGATAAGGCTGCATCAGGCCAGATTCAGATCACGCGTCATATTTTCAACCCGTGTTTCATGGATAACGATATTGTCTTCGATACGAATACCCCCGTAAGGCTTCAGTGCATCAATCCGATCCCAATTGAAATGTTTACTGAATTCGCCAATACGCCACGGTGCCAATAGAGAATCAATAAAGTAAAGACCCGGCTCAATAGTCAACACCATACGAGGTTCTAGAATACGGGTGCAACGTAGATAGGGATACTGCGACGGTGCGGCCAGATGAGCCCCAGTATCATCTTGCATAAAACCAGCAGTATCATGAACTTGCAGCCCCAGCGGATGCCCCAGACCGTGTGGCAGGAATGGGCAGGTCAGCCCCTTCTCTACCATAGACTCTTCGCTAATACCTTCCACTAATTTGTGGCTACGCAGCAGTTTAGCCAGGCGTTGGTGCATTTGCAGATGATAATCGGTGTAACGCACGCCGCTTTTGATGGTCGCAATCAGTGCCAGTTGTTCCGCATTCAGGTCACTGATAAGTGTCGCAAAGTCGCTTTTGCTATTAGCGGCATAAGTGCGGGTCAAATCTGCGGCATAACCATTGTATTCAGCGCCAGCATCCAGCAGGAAACTACGCATTTCAGCCGGTGGCTGATATTGCAATGTAGTGTAATGCAATACTGCGGCATGCTCATTGAGAGCAACAATATTATCGTAAGGTACATCAGTATCACGGTGGCCAGTCGCCATCAGGTAAGCGAGATTGATATCAAATTCGCTCATTCCAGACTGAAAAGCCTCGTAAGCGGCGCGATGACCGACCACTGCGGTCTTTTGCGCTTCACGCATACAGGCCAGCTCATAGTCCGTTTTATACGAACGATGGTAATGAAGATAATCCAGCACCGGCTGCGGATTGATATTTTCAGCTGAGATGCCCAAGGCAAGGGCGCGTTCTTGCGCGTAGCCAATGTAAGCCACACGCTGACGCTGCTGTGGCAGCAACCCCGCAATATCCGCGGCTTTGGTTAACGGGAGTACTTCGACGGATGGGGTCCAAAAGCTGTCTGGCAAAGGTTCAACACAGTGCCAATAATCCACCGGTGAGTAGAACCAGAGTTTTGGCTTATTGACGCCATCAACCCATAACCAACAATTTGGCACTTCGGTGACAGGCACCCACGCTTTGAACTGCGCATTGACCTTAAACGGATAATCCCGATCATCAAGGAAAATGCGCTGTAGCTCTCCAGAGTGAATCAGTAAGGCATCAAGCTTATTGCGCTCTAATACTTCACGTGTGCGTTGTTGTAGTGTGGATAAATGTTCGTTATATAAAGAAGCCAGCGTTTCCATCAAAGTACCCTTTGCCAATAGAACTTCAGGTTTTTTATCTTATCACAGTCATCGAGGCGGTGTTTTATCTACCCTCAACCGTGAAATAACTCCGCTAACTCCTTAAAAGATATCATTGAAAGGCGGATTAGCGGGCGGGGATTTTATGTGGCTCTCGTCAATTTATTACCAATGACAGCAGGATATCGTTCAAATGTAGCCATCAATGAAATAATGAGCCTATATATAGAAAAACAATAAATAGTATATATATCAATGCATTCATCAAATCCCTGTGATCGTCACTGCAAAAAAACAATCTCTTGTTTGCATTTTTTTAACAAAAAAACCACACTTCCTGAATATCTGGTCATACCAGATCACATGCGCTTATTCAGGAGATAGATATGCTCTACCAAAGCGAAACACTAAAGTTGCACTGGCTTGAAAACGGTATTGCCGAGTTGGTATTCGATGCCCCCGGCTCAGTAAACAAATTAGATACCAAAACCGTGGCCAGTTTAGGGGAAGCCCTAAGCGTGCTTGAAAAACAAAATGAACTCAAAGGGTTGCTATTACGCTCAACTAAAGCAGCCTTTATTGTTGGTGCGGATATCACTGAATTTTTGTCTCTGTTTAATGCCCCGCCAGAAAAATTGCATCAGTGGCTGGGTTTCGCAAATAGCGTATTTAACCGACTGGAAGACTTACCGGTTCCAACCCTTTCTGCTATTACCGGCTATGCGCTGGGCGGTGGCTGTGAGTGCGTGTTAGCAACCGACTTCCGTATTGCATCGCCAGAAACCCGTATCGGCTTACCTGAAACCAAACTTGGCATCATGCCTGGCTTTGGCGGTTCAGTTCGCTTGCCGCGCCTGTTAGGAGCCGATAGCGCTCTAGAAATTATTGCTGCGGGCAAAGATGTCAGTGCCGCTGACGCGTTAAAAATTGGCTTGGTTGATGCCATTATTGTTCAGGAAAAACTTATTCCTGCGGCATTAAACATGTTGAATCAGGCAATTGCAGGCAAGCTGGACTGGCAAGCCGCACGTCGTCCGAAACTGGAACCGTTGAAGCTGAATGCCACCGAAGCCGCCATGTGTTTTACCATTGCCAAGGGCATGGTCATGAAAGTGGCTGGTAAACATTATCCAGCGCCGATTACCGCAGTAAAAACCATTGAAGCTGCCGCCAAACTGGGTCGTGAAGGCGCGTTAAAACTGGAAACTGACAGTTTTGTTCCATTAGCCGGTTCAAGTGTTGCTCGTGCTCTGGTCAGTATTTTCCTCAATGACCAGTTCGTCAAAGGTCAGGCGAAAAGAATGACGAAAGGCATTAGTGCGCCAACACAGGCGGCCGTGCTGGGTGCTGGAATTATGGGTGGCGGTATTGCCTATCAATCCGCGCTGAAAGGTGTTCCGGTGATGATGAAAGATATCAGCGAAAAATCGCTGGATCTGGGGATGAACGAGGCTGCCAAGCTACTGAATAAACAACTGGAACGCGGCAAACTGGATAGTTTAAAGATGGCAAAAACGCTTGCCACTATCCACCCAACGCTGAACTACGCCGGTATCGAACAAGCCCAAATTATCGTTGAGGCGGTTGTAGAAAATCCAAAGGTTAAAGCTGCCGTATTGAGCGAAGTAGAAACACTTATCAGCGCTGAGACAGTTCTCGCGTCGAATACTTCGACCATACCGATTAATGAATTAGCCAAATCGCTTAAACGCCCGGAAAACTTCTGCGGTATGCATTTCTTCAATCCGGTACACCGGATGCCATTGGTAGAAATTATTCGCGGTGAAAAAACTTCGGACAAAACTATCGCTACCGTCGTGGCCTACGCCACTCAAATGGGCAAAACCCCGATTGTGGTCAATGACTGCCCAGGATTCTTCGTTAACCGCGTGTTATTCCCATATTTATACGGTTTTGGCATGTTGGTTCGCGATGGCGTGGATTTCCGTCAGATTGATAAAGTGATGGAGAAACAATTTGGTTGGCCAATGGGTCCAGCCTATCTGCTGGATGTGGTAGGTATTGATACCGCACATCACGCTCAGGCGGTAATGGCTCTCGGTTTCCCTGAGCGTATGGCCAAAGATTATCGTGATGCTATCGATGTACTGTTTGAAAACCAGCGTTATGGTCAGAAAAACGGTCTGGGTTTCTATCGCTATACACCAGATGCCAAAGGCAAGCCGCGTAAAGAGAACGATGAAACTACCGATGCACTGCTCACCACGGTTAGTCAGCCGCGCAAGTCACTCGGTGATGAAGAAATTATCGCACGCGCAATGATCCCGATGATCAACGAAGTGGTGCGTTGTCTGGAAGAAGGCATTATTGCCAGCCCGGCTGAAGGTGATATGGCGTTGGTGTATGGACTCGGTTTCCCTCCATTCCACGGCGGCGTGTTCCGTTATTTGGATACGTTGGGTACCACTAAATATGTGGAAATGGCACAACGCTACGCTGAACTTGGCGCACTTTACCATGTTCCGGCAGGGTTAAGAGCTAAAGCCGAACATAACGAAACCTATTATCCCGTAGCGGCGACGCTGCCAGATATCTCCACTGACCAACCGGCATGAGGTCTGAAAAAATGGAAAACGTAGTTATTATTGATGCCATCCGTACTCCGATGGGTCGCTCTAAGGGCGGTGCGTTCCGTAATGTCCGTGCCGAAGATCTTTCGGCTCATTTGATGCGTGCGGTAATAAACCGTAATGCAGCGCTGAATGCCGGTGAAATCGACGATATTTATTGGGGATGCGTACAGCAAACTTTAGAGCAAGGCTTCAATATCGCCCGTAATGCTTCTTTACTGGCAGAAATCCCTCACAACGTGGCCGCAGTGACTGTTAACCGCTTGTGTGGCTCGTCGATGCAGGCACTCCATGACGGTGCGCGCGCGATTATGGTGGGTGATGCACAAATCTGCCTGATTGGTGGTGTGGAACATATGGGGCATGTTCCAATGAATCATGGCGTTGATTTCCATCCTGGGATGGGTCGTTCAGTGGCAAAAGCAGCGGGCATGATGGGTTTGACCGCAGAAATGCTGGCAAAAATTCATCATATCAGCCGGGAGCAACAGGATGCATTCGCCCTTCGCTCGCATCAGCGAGCCGCTGAAGCGACGCATAGCGGCGCATTTACCAACGAAATCATTCCAACTTATGGTCATGACGCTGATGGCGTTTTAAAAAACTTTGATTACGACGAAGTCATCCGTCCGGAAACCAGTCTGGAAGGGTTGGCTGCATTACGACCCGCATTCGATCCGGTGAATGGTACCGTGACGGCGGGTTCTTCCTCGGCGTTATCCGATGGTGCTTCTTCCATGCTGATTATGAGTGAGTCCCGTGCAAAATCTTTGGGCTTAAAACCGCGTGCGCGGATTCGTTCCATGGCCGTAGTCGGTTGCGATCCGTCCATTATGGGTTACGGCCCGGTGCCAGCTAGCCAATTGGCGTTGAAACGTGCAGGTTTAAGCATTCAGGATATTGATTTGTTTGAACTGAATGAAGCCTTCGCGGCACAGGCGCTGTCCTGTGTGAAAGGCTTGGGTCTAGCGGAAAGTATCGATGACAAAGTGAACTTGAACGGTGGGGCTATCGCATTGGGACATCCATTGGGATGCTCAGGCTCGCGGATTTCAACAACCTTGTTGAACCTAATGGAGCGCCGCGATGTACAGTTCGGGCTGGCAACCATGTGTATTGGTTTAGGCCAGGGAATTGCGACCGTTATTGAACGTATTTGATTGAAACAAACTATCGGACCCATCAAAACGGGTCCATACCGCTGTTGTACCTGGAGTTTAGTTGCCGTTTTTCCCGCCTGTCAGGGGCGGGCTTTTTTTCTCCACCGGCGGACCAAGGCACAGTGACACGACAACAACGCTATCAAATAAAGGCGAAGGCATCGCCATAGATATGCGTTTCCTCTGCATTACGTTCAGCACAAAAACGCTCTCGGGCAATTTTTGCCATTTCAAACCGACCAGCAATATAAATATCCTGTTCAGCCAACGAACCGTAGTCTTGCAATACTGCGCTTAACACGGTGCCGGTTCTGCCACGCCATTCGTCTTCAGGCTGCTCCACAACTGGAATGACCTTCAGTTGCGGATACTTAATCGTTAGTGCTTCCAGTTCAATCAAATCATAGAGGTGCTTGGATTCACGTCCACCCCAATAGATTGAGACTTCGCGGTTTGGCTGTTCAGCTAATGCCGCCAGTAGAACCGAACGGGCATAAGAGAAACCAGTGCCGCCCGCAATGAGAATCAAGGGTCGAGAGCTGCCCTCTCTAAACCAAGCTTCGCCGTGAGGAATATCCACATCCAGCGTTTTTTCTTTCAAAATGCGATCCATCACGGCCATTGCATACAGATTTAGCTCTGAAGCACCAATATGCAACTCGATATAATCCGTTTCCAATGGCGTAGAAGCCATTGAGAATGGGCGTTTATCACGCTCATCCATCACCACCATCAGATACTGACCAGCGCGGAAAGAAAACGCCGATTCTGGTACTAATTGTACCCGGTATACCGTATCGGTAATGGCCTCTACGGAGGTTACTTTACAGCTCAATGTCGTCATGCGTTCCCTCTGTCGGGTCATCAAATGCAAAACTGAGGACAAAGATCACGCAATCAGCGCTCAGGCTCTTTGTCACTGAATATGGCAAGCTCATCCCAGATAGCATCTACACGAGTGCGAACCTGTTCATCCATCTTGATTGGACGCCCCCACTCACGAGGTGTTTCTGCTGGCCATTTGTTAGTGGCATCCAGCCCCATTTTTGAACCAAGACCGGAAACCGGCGAGGCAAAATCCAAATAGTCAATTGGCGTATTCTCTATTAATACCGTATCCCGCGCCGGATCCATCCGGGTGGTGATTGCCCAGATCACATCATTCCAATCTCTGGCATTAATATCATCATCACAAACAATAACAAATTTGGTGTACATAAACTGTCGTAAAAATGACCAGACACCCATCATTACGCGTTTAGCGTGACCCGCGTACTGTTTTTTAATCGTGACAACGGCCAGACGATAAGAGCAACCTTCTGGTGGTAAATAAAAATCGACAATTTCCGGGAATTGCTTTTGCAAAATCGGAACAAAAACTTCATTCAACGCCACACCCATAACGGCAGGCTCATCAGGTGGACGACCGGTATAGGTTGAGTGATAAATTGCATCTTTGCGCTGAGTAATATGCGTCACGGTAAACACCGGGAAGCTGTCTATTTCGTTGTAGTAACCGGTATGATCACCATAAGGACCTTCTGGTGCCATATGACCCTGCTCAATATATCCTTCCAAAACGATTTCTGCACTGGCAGGGACTTCAAGATCGTTAGAAATACATTTAACCACTTCGGTTTTATGCCCACGCAGTAAACCGGCAAAAGCATATTCAGACAAAGTATCAGGCACTGGCGTCACCGCAGCCAGAATCGTCGCAGGGTCGGCACCCAGTGCAACCGAAACCGGAAAACGTTCGCCAGGATGTGTCTCACACCATTCCTGATAATCCAGCGCGCCACCACGGTGGGATAACCAGCGCATAATCAGCTGATTTTTACCTAACACCTGTTGACGATAAATACCCAGATTTTGCCGTTCTTTATGCGGCCCACGAGTAATCGTCAGCCCCCAGGAAACTAAAGGTGCTGCGTCTTCAGGCCAGCAATGCATCACTGGAATACGGCTGAGATCGACATCATCACCCTGCCAGATTTGCTCTTGGCAAGGTGCCGAACTCAGGCGTTTGGTTGGCATATTCAGTACTTGCTTGAACTTGGGCAATTTATCGAATAAATCGCGAAAACCCTTTGGAGGATCGGGCTCTTTCAGAAAAGCCAGTAACTTACCGACATCCCGCAGTGCGCTAACATCTTCTTGCCCCATTCCCATCGCAACCCGTTTGGCCGTGCCAAACAGATTACACAGTACCGGCATGTCATAACCTTTAGGATTTTCGAACAATAAGGCGGGGCCACCGGCACGTAAGGTACGATCGGCGATTTCTGTCATTTCCAGATAGGGATCAATCGGCTGGGTTATGCGTTTAAGCTCCCCCCTCTGTTCCAGCAACGAGAGGAAGTCACGTAAGTCACGGTATTTCATGCTGATCATTTCGGCGGCTATATGATGCGCCATTATAGGCTGTCTTTATAGCAGTTGCTGTCTTTTTGTTAAAAATGAAAACGTTGTTAGCGACAAATGTCGCATAGCTCCCCGCAAATACCATTATTTTAGACGTTATGGCTCGCTAGCGAGCAAGCCATGTCCGTACTCAAACATTATGTTGTCACTCACGGCGGCTGGCCGAAATCAGGTAAGCTTCCGTGCGAATGGCCAATGTAGGATCGTTGCTGACACCAATACCTGGTGGCAACACCGTTGGAATAAAGACTTTTTTATCACATTGCTGATCCGTAACTTGCTCGATAAATAACCGCCCCATATTAACATCACGCCGATCTGCTGGCCAAGACTGCGTCGGATCAATCAAGTTATCGCCCTTTTGTGCAATGGTGGCGTAGAGATCATATTCTACCGGTCCCTTGGTAAGACGTTGGTGCAATTCTTCCTGCAAAAAATTCGGTAACTGTGCTTTCGCTTGTTCATCACTTAACCCCTGCGGCCCTTTCACCGGTTCCATGCGCCAACGAACGGCATGCTGCTCTTGGCCTTTATAAGTGATAAACGTACTACCGCCCCAATAGGGAATAGAACCGTAGCTGGCGGGTACTGGCTGTGATGCAATGTACTGGGCCTGACGCAGAGTATGCGGATAAGATTGATTAAACGCACTTAGGCGATCCGGGTTGGGTTTCCCTGTTTTTGGATCTGGCACTCTAACCTTTAAGAATTCAATAAATTCTTGTGGTGTTCGAGCAAAAAAGAAAGGCGACGAGATCATCACGAATTGCCAGCGAGATTGCTTTGCATTAACCAACTCAAACGCTAATCCGCGCAAATTTTTCGCGTTATCGGCAGCCTCAGGATTCCCTCCGCCGATTGAAAAACGACCGACAACATCAGCCTGTGCCCCCTTAATCAATAACTCTGCCTGCGAAAGTTCCGCTCCTTTGCCGGTCGCAATAAATTTCCCCGAAAAACAAAAACCTTTGGCATGGGATGCCCGTTGTTGACGGTGTACACCGAAGACATCATTCAGAGCGTCGACCATCTGCTCAGGTGTAATTTTGGCCGCAGTTGCAGCAGCAACGTTTGGCAAACAGCTAAAGGTAATAAGGCATGAGAACAAGGAAGGACTTACTTTTCGCATCAGTTATCTCCTAATATTTCTATCCTGGCAGCACTGGGCAACGGCGACCATTCATGAGTTATACATTAGGAAATTGTCTCATTTGATATGTATTATGTTATTTAGCAAATCATTAAAGCCCTTATCAATACATATACCTGATAGGTTCTTACTTAACCGCTTTAAGTAACCGCCTAGATAATTAATAGGTTGTCCTTCTCTATCTGATTTTGCGCTATTGGTGCTGTAACACTGATAGGGAATCTATATCAAAGCTATTTCATTGACTGTAACTAACCTATATCTAATAGCATTTCCAGTATCTATATCTTAGCCATCTCTTTTGATATGCTGATGTTTCAGTCCTAAGGCATATGAAATCATGGAATCTTGGTATTTATTATATTGCAAGCGCGGGCAACTCTTACGTGCCAAAGAGCATTTAGAGCGGCAGCAAGTTGTCAGCTTTACGCCGACAGCCATGATGGAGAGAATTGTTCGGGGCAAGCGTCAGACGTCCGATGTGCATCTATTTCCAAACTATCTGTTTGTAAAATTCGATCCTGAATGTATTCATACCACAACGATCAGCGCGACCCGAGGCGTCAGTCACTTCGTGCGTTTCGGCGCTGGGCCGACAATTGTATCTGAAAATATAATCAATGAATTAATTAGCTGTTCTCAAAAGGTTATTATTGATCCAGCAGTCCCCGTTCCCGGTGATATTGTCAGGATTAAAGAGGGCGTTTTCGCCGGATTAGAGGCTATTTATAACGAACCCGACGGAGAGGCTCGTTCAATGCTGCTGTTAAATATCCTCAATAAACCGATTAATCAGAGCTTGAGTAACAGCCAGTTCGATAAAATATAAAGCTATTTAGCAAGGCAAGTACGATGCAACACTTGCCTCATTAGGTATCAGCAACTAGCGTTGCATTTTATCATCATGGAGCCACTGAGCCACTTGCCGGGCGAAATAAGTCAGTACGCCATCCGCACCAGCCCGTTTAAAGCATAACAATGACTCCATAACCGCTGGCTTCTCTTGTAACCAGCCATTTTGAATGGCGGCCATATGCATTGCATACTCCCCCGAGACTTGGTAGGCGAAAGTTGGCACACCAAAGGTGTCTTTGACGCGACGCACAACGTCAAGATACGGCATCCCCGGCTTCACCATCACCATATCAGCACCTTCCTGAAGATCCTGCGCAATTTCCTGTAACGCTTCGTCACTGTTTGCCGGATCCATTTGGTAAGTTTTTTTATTACCCCCTTTCAGATTACTGCTGGAACCAATAGCATCACGGAATGGACCATAGTAACAAGAGGCATACTTGGCGGAATACGCCATGATTTGGGTATTAATCAGCCCCTGAGCTTCTAAACGTTCACGAATGGCCCCAATACGACCATCCATCATATCGCTTGGGGCGACTATTTCAGCCCCGGCTTCCGCATGTGACAATGCCTGACGAACCAAGATATCCTTGGTTATATCATTAATAACATAGCCATCATCATCAATCACGCCATCTTGGCCATGAGTGGTATAGGGATCAAGCGCAACATCCGTCAAAATACCCAACTCCGGTATGGCATCTTTCAGCGCACGCACGGTACGTTGTACCAAACCATCCGAATTATAGGCTTCTTCAGCATGTAATGATTTGAAACTCGACTCGATTACCGGGAAGAGAGAAATGACGGGAACACCCAGTTTCGCAATAGCCTCTGCTTCTTTCAGCAACAGATCGATCGTCATCCGCGAAACCCCAGGCATGGAAGGAACGGCTTCCTGTCGATTCACTCCTTCCATGACAAATACCGGATAAATCAGATCGTTAACCGTCAACTGATTCTCGGCAGTCAGACGGCGACTAAAGTCGTGGCGACGTACACGACGCATACGGCGACCTGGGAATGTACCCGGAAATGCATAGCTCATATTTTTCTCCTAACTCAAACCAACCGGAAAACCCGGCGAGCGTTTTCAGCAGTTTTCTGTCCTAGCCATTCAGGTTCTTCTTCTCGCCAAGTGGCAACCTGCCGGACGATGTGAGGCAGAAAACAGGGTTCATTGCGACGAGATGCAGGTTTAGGATGTAGATCCCGGGGCAATAAATAGGGGGCATCAGTTTCTAATAGCAGACGATCGGCGGGAATACGTGGCAGCAACGCCCGCAGTTCAAGACCACGACGTTCATCGCATACCCAGCCGGTAATTCCCACAGACAAACCTAGCGATATGCAAGCATCCAGTTCATCAGTGGTGCCGGTGAAACAGTGCACTACAGCCGCAGGTATCTTTTCCAGCCATGGAGATAGCAGGCTGACAAAACGCTCATGGGCATCGCGGCAATGTAAAAAAACCGGAAGAGACAGCTCGGCGGCAAGAGCAAGCTGTGCAGTAAAAGCGGTTTCCTGCTCAAAAGGTGTAGAAAAATTGCGATTAAAATCCAGACCACATTCACCGATGGCAACCGTAACCGGTGCGGCAGCCTGCTCGCGAATCTGCTGCGCAACCCGATCATTCCAGCGACTTGCATGGTGAGGGTGTACACCTGCCGTTGACCAACAATAGCCCGAATAATCTGCTGCCAATAATGCGGCAGCGTGGCTTTCTTCCGCGTTAGTTCCGGTGATTAATAAACCGGTCACCCCGGCATTTTTTGCTCTCTCAACCACCTGATGGCGGTCTTTAGCAAACTGTGAACTGGTCAGATTAACACCAATATCAAACATAAGTATTCCAAAACAGCAGCCGCCCGAAAAGGGCGGCTTAAAGGAAACTGGCGTATTTAAAGTTCTTTGGAATGCTCTTCCACATCGTCACTGTCTTCTTCCGTCATCGGGCGACGTTGTTTGCCAACATAAAAACGGGCAAAGAACACACCAACCTCAAACAACAGATACATAGGAATCGCCAGCAAAGTTTGTGAGAAGACATCTGGTGGCGTTAATAGCATCCCCACCACAAACGCCCCAACCAATACATAGGGCCGTTTTTTCTTTAGCTCAGCCGGGCTGGTGACGCCGCTCCAACATAGCAAAATAATCGCTATTGGCACCTCAAACGATATGCCAAAAGCCATAAACAGTGCCATGACAAAACTGAGATAGTTGCTAATATCAGTAGCAATCATTACGCCTTCAGGTGCTGTTTTGGCAAAAAAACCAAAAGCTAGCGGGAAGACAATGAAGTACGCGAATGCCATACCTAAATAAAATAATAGACTACTTGAAACCAGCAGTGGTGCCATCATACGGCGTTCGTGTTTATACAACGCCGGAGCGATAAAAGCCCACACCTGATAGAGAATCATCGGTGCTGAAACAAACACCGAAACCATCATGGTCAACTTAATCGGCGTAAAAAACGGCGATGCCACATCGGTTGCAATCATGCTGGCACCCTGAGGTAACTGCTTGATAAGCGGAGCTGATACTAATTGATAAATGTCATTGGAAAAATAAACCAATGCAAAAAAAACCACCAAAACGGTAATGATGCAATTCAACAGCCGCTTGCGCAGTTCTATCAGATGACTAATAAGAGGTTGGGTATCATCAACAGCCATGTTTACCGATCGCCGCCTGGTTGAGTAAGACTAGATTGACTAGAAACAGGATCTGCATGGGATACCGGCGCAGAATTCGGTGTACACGCCAGGGTTACTTTGACATCAGAAACGCCGGAAACCACTGCAGGTGCCGATTCCGCAGCATGAGACGTCTCGACGGTATCCGTATCTAACGCCTTAACCGGCGTCGACGTTACCATTGCAGATTCAGCATGAGCTGCCACATCGTGCATAGCTTCCGGATCGGTAGCCAGCGGATTGTGGATGGTATGAGGCATATCCGAGATCGAATCTGGATGATAAGAACGCTTCAGTGATTCAGCCGCTTCTTTTAACTCATCCATTGAAGCCTTGAGCTCAGGCGTTAAATTTTGCAAACCGGCCTGTTCCACCTTCTTCAGACTATCCTGAAGCTCTTGCAATTTGAGTTCCTGAGACAGCTCGTTTTGAACCGTGGCAGCTAGTGAGCGCAACGCCCGAATCCAGCCAGCAACAGTTCTTACTGCTACAGGTAACCGTTCAGGGCCAAGAACAACCAAGCCTATCACCATCACCAGTAGCAGTTCACTAAATCCGATGTCAAACACGGCTTACACCTGCTCTTTATTTTGACTCTTGGACTCTTCAGCTTTTACTTCCGGCTGCTTATCGGTAATCGTTTTCGTTGTAAAATCAGCGTCATTACTGTTCTTTTCAACATTTGTAGGTGTAGAAGTTTCATCACCAATCGCTTTTTTGAAGCCTTTGATGGATGCGCCTAAATCTGAACCTAACGTCCGCAGTTTATTGGTGCCAAACAGCAGAACAACGATCACGGCAATGATTAATAACTGCCAAATACTGATACCACCCATTTCAATCACCTTTATTAACAGGGGTTACTCCAAAGATGGCCGCATTATACGACATACTTTCTCTCTGGATACTGATCTAACTTACTACGTCTTACGCAATCTTTAAACAACCTACATTCCTGGCAACTATAAGCTGGTACGTCGCCATCCGATAATCCAGGCTAACGCACCTACAACGACCAACCCGACTGAAATCTCGGTTGAACCCGCCAACTGAAAGATCGTACCGCTGACTAATAGTGTAGCGCCCACGCCGAATAAATACCGTGATTGCCCCTGCCGTTGCTGCTGCCCCTGCATTTGTGTCGTTAGCTTATCCACGCTTTGCTGCAACAATTTATGCTGCTGCAAACTGTCATAAACCAGCTCAGGGAGTTCGGGAAATTTTTCAGCCCAAAATGGCGCTTTTTCCTTCAGTGCCCGAATAACCGCCGGTATTCCAACCTGATCTCGCAACCAGCTTTCTAAAAATGGCTTGGCCGTAGTCCAAAGATCAAGTTGTGGATAAAGCTGACGACCCAATCCTTCAACGTACAGCAACGTTTTTTGCAATAAAACCAACTGTGGCTGCACTTCCATATTGAAACGGCGAGCAGTGTTAAATAAATTCAGCAATACATGCCCGAATGATATTTCGGCCAGTGGCTTTTCAAAAATCGGTTCGCAAACGGTACGAATAGCAAATTCAAAATCTTCCACATTGGTATCGCGGGGAACCCAACCTGAATCTACATGTAATTCCGCTACCCGACGGTAATCCCGATTGAAGAAAGCGATGAAGTTCTCCGCCAGGTAGCGTTTGTCTGCTTTATTCAGTGAACCAACGATACCACAGTCAATACCAATATAGAGCGGGTCATTAGGATGTTCATAGCTGACAAAAATATTGCCTGGGTGCATATCTGCATGGAAAAAACTGTCGCGGAATACCTGCGTGAAGAAAACCTGTACCCCACGTTCAGCCAGCAACTTCATATTGGTACCCTGGCTTTCCAATGCAACAATATCAGATACTGGAATACCATAAATACGTTCCATCACTAACACGCTTTCGCGGCAGTAATCTGAAAGTATCTCAGGAACATATAACATTGGGCTATTTTCAAAATTGCGGCGTAGCTGGATAGCATTAGCAGCCTCACGCAGCAAATTCAGCTCATCCAACAGCGTTTTTTCGTATTCGCGAACCACTTCTCTTGGGCGAAGCCGACGACCGTCAGGTAATAATTTAGGGACCCAACCGGCTAGGCG
Source organism: Yersinia ruckeri ATCC 29473 (assembly GCF_000754815.1). GTDB lineage: Bacteria > Pseudomonadota > Gammaproteobacteria > Enterobacterales > Enterobacteriaceae > Yersinia > Yersinia ruckeri. The sequence continues at coordinate 631,562 of NZ_KN150747.1, read as the reverse complement.
ATACATTAATCGTACGTCAGCTTTAATTATGGGTCTTATATCCGGGCGAATCACCTTTAGTACCACTTCCTGACCGTTTTCTTTCAGCCGAGCTGTATGTACCTGAGCAATTGAAGCGGATGCCAAAGCTTCCTGATCAAAATCATCAAACCAGGTTTCCAGCGGCCCGCCCATGGCTAGTTCAATGTGCTTACGCGCTAATGCGCCATCAAAAGGGGCGACGCGATCTTGTAATAAAGCGAGTTGATCAGCAATGACAAGGGGGAACAGATCGCGGCGAGTAGACATCATCTGCCCGAACTTTATCCAGACGGGTCCTAGTTCCTGCAAGGCCAGACGCAGACGTTCACCCAACGGCTTGTCTTTATGACGGTTAGGTATCCAGAAAAACAAATAGCGACCAATGCGTAGTGGGAGCGTCAAACGAATTTTCGGGATTAATTCATCCAGTCCGTAACTCAAAAATACCCGAATAATCAAATACAGCCGCCGAAGCTCTCCTGGCGTCATCGCTTTGTCTCCATTTTGACTAACCGGTTTATAAGTGCGTCCACATCACGGGCGATAGCATCAACCTCTTCGTTGAACCATATCACCTCCAATGGAGCGGGTGCCAACTTCCACTCTTCAGTTAATGCTTCAGCCAAATATTCCTGTTGTTGTTGCAAATGGTTACCCCAAAAGCGACCACCTTTGCGTAACGCCAGCCCTATTGTTTCTGCGGCAATATCACCCAGATAAGGAGCCACCCATTCAGCAGGCTCCCACTCGGCAAGATCCAATAGAGTTACAAGTTGTTGAACCACCTGGATATCGCCGTCAACGACCAATTCACCATTGCGCATCAGTGGAGATAACTGTTGCCGATCCCGCAGCTTAGATAGCGCCGAGAACCTTGTTTTCACCGTACAGTCAGCACTCCCTTCCCACTCGCCCAGAACGTCAACCTGGTTATCACTGAATACCAGTAACAATGGCTGATTAAGCTCATGTAGCTCAACGCGTAACACTTTGCCAAACAGGCGCGAACGTGCGGCTTTCAAGCTCCGATCGCGGAACAAAAGGCTATTTAGCAAGGTTTCTAGCGCTGCGGTAATCAAAGGCGTTAACAGCATTGGTTTCAACAAGATAGGCGAATTCATCTCAGAATTTGAACCCACGATGTAATGCAACAATACCACCGGTCAAGTTTGTATAAGTCACATTCTCGAAACCAGCATCAATCATCATATCTTTCAATGTTTCCTGGTCAGGATGCATGCGAATGGATTCGGTAAGATAGCGATAACTATCTGCATCATTGACAACCATACCACCGATTTTTGGTAAGATATGAAATGAATAGGCATCGTAAACTTTACTCAATGGCTCAAGCAAAGGTTTAGAGAATTCAAGTACTAGAAGGCGTCCACCCGGTTTCAGTACCCGGAACATGGAGCGTAATGCTTTCTCTTTTTCGGTAACGTTTCTCAGACCAAAAGAAATGGTGATGCAATCAAAATAGTTATCGGGGAAAGGCAAAGCCTCAGCATTAGCCTGCACATAGCTGACATTACCGAGAATACCGCTGTCACGAAGTTTTTCGCGCCCCATTCGTAGCATGGATTCATTGATATCAGCCAGGACAACCTGACCTTGATCGCCGACTAGTCGGGAAAATTTGGCCGTCAGATCGCCCGTACCACCAGCCAGATCCAATACTCGCTGCCCACGGCGGACACCGCTGCAATCAATGGTAAAACGCTTCCAGATACGATGAATACCGAATGACATCAGATCATTCATCAAATCGTATTTCGCTGCTACGGAATGAAAAACTTCTGCCACCATGCCTTCTTTTTCTTCTTTGGCTATGGTGCGAAAACCGAAATGAGTGGTTTCCTTAACCTGATCTACCATTTTCTCTGCCTGCTTTTCAGTCAATCTTTCGGGGGAGTGTACCAGAACTGGGGGGAAAGCCCCACTTCGCCTAACGTTGAACCAATGGGATTGCCGCTGTTTTTCAACGCAGTGATATTGAGCGGCATACAGCTAATTCTGATATTTCAATGAGGCAGGACCATCTTGCTGCGACAATTCCACCTCATCATTTACGCGTGCCACATCACCTTCAGGATTGTGTTCTGCGCTAGCGCGCGCCACTAATGACGGACTAATGGGCTTTTTAACTTCAACACCCAAAGCACGGAAACCTTCAACCTGTCCTATCAGGTTACCACGGCCTTGAGCCAGTTTGTTCATTGCCTGGCGATAACTTATATGCGCTTTATCCAAGCTTTGTCCGATCGATTCCATGTCATCTACAAATAAACGCAATTTGTCGTATAACCGACCCGCACGTTCAGCGATAAGCTGGGCATTTTGGCTTTGGTGCTCATAGCGCCATAAGTTGGTAATCGTGCGTAACGCGACTAACAGCGTCGTTGGGCTGACCAACATAATATTGTGCTGTAGTGCTTCGTTTATTAATTCCGGTTGTTTATCAATGGCGACCAAAAATGCGGGTTCTACTGGGATAAACATCAATACATAGTCCAAAGTACGTAAGCCAGGTAACTGCTGATAGTCTTTTCTACCCAGCAATTTGATGTGATTTCGAACTGAGGCCAGATGCTCATTAATGGCTATCGTCCTCTCGGCATCATCTTCACTGTTAAAATAACGCTCGTAAGCTACCAATGACATTTTGGCGTCAATGACCACATCCTTGCCCTGAGGAAGACGAACAATAACATCAGGCTGCATGCGGCTATTATTATCGAGGCTCACACTGATTTGCGTCTGGTATTCATACCCTTCTCGCAGTCCGGAGGCTTCCAGTACTTTACTGAGAACAACTTCACCCCAGTTACCCTGAGTTTTGTTGTCGCCTTTTAATGCTTTAGTCAAGTTGAGTGCTTCACGTGCCATTTGTGCGTTTAGTTGCTGGAGACTACGAATTTCGTGTGTCAGCGTGTGCCGTTCACGGGCTTCCTGACCAAAGCTATCTTGAACCTGACGGCGAAAACCTTCTAGCTGCTCACGTAGTGGCAACAGCAGCTTATCCAGACTTTGCTTATTTTGTTCATCTGTCCGCCTCCCCGTTTGATCAAAGATGCGGTTAGCCAGATTTTCAAACTGAGTGGTGAGTCGTTGCTCACTATTCATCAGCAAACGCTGCTTTTCTTCCGCCGCCAGACGCGTCTCTTCAAGACGAATGGTGACTTCGCGTAATTCAGCTTCCTGCGCGCTATTCACTTCACGCTGGGCGCGCAACTCCTGATTTAGCTGTTCGCATTCATTTCGCCAATGACCAAGCTGCTGTAATTTTTCATTGGCTGCAGCCAGTTGGCTATGCAGATTACGCAGCTCCAATGCATTCTCCTGAAGCGTTTGCTCATTACGCAACTGAATTTGGTGTTGAGCGGACAGCTCTTGCTGCGCCTGCGCCAAGGATTGCTCCAAAAGGCGCAGCGTCGTTTCACGCTGCGTATTGATCTGCTGAAAGCGCAGGCTGGCAATTAGCCACCCAATCAATCCTCCAACCAGACAGGCACTCAAACCCAAAAATAAACTGGTATCCACGGCTCCTCCGCCACATTAACCCTCTGCCCGTCAAGGTAAGACGATACTGTATGGATGTCCAGAGGGTTTTTGTCTTACATCTGGTGATGCGAGGCCGCGCGCAAAATAATAAAACCCTTCGAAACGTTGTATTCCTTCACCACTAAATCGGATAAAACAAGACATCCCAACAGCAACCGACAATCGGAGCTACCCTATCCAATGAGAGAGCCATTTAATTCCAAAAGCACCAGGAGCCAAGATACCGAATGCCCAAATCAGGGCTGAAGTGATATTGACGAGCTGGAAGTAACGTTGAGGCATAGCACAAATACCAGCAACCAAAGGAACAATAGCCCGCAATGGGCCAAAGAAACGACCGATAAAGGCACCAAAAATACCCCAACGTTCGAAAAAAGCATGACCACGGACCAGCAGTTGGGGATTACGTGAAAGCGGCCATAATGTTGCTACACGATCCTGATAGTGAAAACCGATCCAATAAGAAAGCCAGTCGCCAAAGAATGCCCCCGAGGCAGCCGCGGCCCAGATTGGCCAGAATGGAATACCACTTTCACCGATCAGCGCCCCTAGCCCCAACAGAATAACGGTCGCGGGAAACAGCAGTGACAAAAACGCCAGTGATTCACCAAAAGCGAGGACAAAAACGATAGGTATCGCCCAGATTTCATGTTCGCGAACAAAATCCGTTATGTAAGTAATGAGATCATTAAGGGTCACATGCATTTTCCTGTTATTGATGATGTTACGAGCCAACAGCATAACCAATCCAAGTTGACTCTAACTCAACAAAAAACAAACGGCCGGTGAATGCCGGCCGTTTAAATTAAGGTTAATGCACAGTATTACAGATTTCAGGCCGTTGCAGTAACAGGTTGCGCCGCCATTTCTGCCGAACGACGTTTCCACAACTCACGCCATTTCTTGAGTGCGGCAATCAGAATAATTACGCCCAACGTCATCATGATGATCGAGATGATGCCATTAAACAGGTTGTAACCTTTGGCTGCCGAATTGAAATATACGTGCTTGATCATCCAATAACCTGCGTAGTTTACGGTGACAAACAGATAAGCCAATGGGATAACACAAGTCAGCATATAAACACGTTTGGTAGCCAGGCGCAGGATAATGGTTGCACCGATAATCAGGCCAACGGATGCCATTAGCTGATTGGATACACCGAACAAAGCCCAAACGGAGTTGATATCGCCAGAGTTCAACAAGTAACCCCACAGCGCACAGGCTATAACGCTGCAAACTAAAGTGCCAGGCAACCAATCGGTACGCTTCAGTGGTGCCCATATATCACCAAGGAAGTCTTGCAGCAAATAGCGTGCCACACGAGTACCAGAGTCAACAGCAGTCAGGATAAATACCGCTTCGAACATCACAACGAATTGGAAGAAATAAGCAGCCATACTACTGAACCAAGGCACACGAATGAAAATATCTGTCATACCCACAGCCAAAGTAACAGCACCGCCAGTACGTCCATACAAGTCCAGACCAATTTCCTGGCTAAGCGTTGGCAGATTCACAACTTCCATGCCTAGTGCACCCCATGCTTCAGCAGAGGAGTTAATAGCAAAGTAGTCCGCAGGATGTAAAGCCGTTGCAGCGATCAATGCCATTACGCCAACCATACATTCAGCCAACATGGCACCGAAACCTACCGGTAAAATATCGCTCCATTTATCGATCTGTTTTGGCGTCGTACCTGAGCCAATAAACGCGTGAAAACCGGAGATTGCACCGCAAGCAATAGTGATAGAAATAAAGGGCCAAACCGGGCCAGCCAACACGGGGCCACCACCGTGAATAAATTGCGTGACTGCCGGGAACTGGATTTCTGGGTTAATGAAAACAACGCCGATAACCAATGCACCGAATACACCGATCTTCATAAAACTGGATAAGTAACCGCGGGGAGTCAGTAGCATCCACACAGGTAAAGCGGTCGCAAAGAAAGCGTACATTGGCAGAATGATACTGACAGTATCCGCTTTCAACATCAGCCATTCACCCAACCAAGTGCCTTCAATATAAGGCCCGACAAAAACGCAAACCATGATGGCGGCGATACCAACATAGGAAGCACCTTTCATACTGCCGGTCATGCGCTCCCATAAACCAACGCAGATGGCGATTGGGATGGTCATAAAGACGGCGAACGTGCCCCAAGGGTTACGTTCCAAAGCGTGCACCACAACCATCGATAAACCTGCCATCGTGATGGTGATGATAAACAACATGGCCAGACCGGTACACCAGCCAGCAATGGGACCCAATTCTGATTTAGCAACCTCAGAAAGAGATTTGCCCTGATGTTTCATTGAGGCAAATAACACGACCGTGTCGTGAACTGCGCCACCAATCACGCAGCCGATAAGCAACCACAGAAAACCAGGTAAATAACCATACTGAGCTGCTAATACTGGGCCAACCAAAGGACCCGCGGCTGCAATAGCCGCAAAATGGCTACCAAAGTTAACCCATTTTTTAGTTGGGACGTAATCTTTACCATCTTCAAAGGTGTGGGAAGGTGTTACTTCAGTATCATCGACTCGCAGCACCTTACGAACGAAAAAGATACCGTATAAACGGTAGCAAATCGTCAGGACACACGCGGAGGCGATAACAAAGGTAATCGCATGTTGCATGATCATTCTCTCCAGGGAATTTATCAGGTGCTAACATACGCCTGGGTTATAAAAGGAGTGCAGGGGATCTGATTGAGCGGTAGCCAGCATGATTAAGCGGTAAAAAAAGGCGATTGAGTGGTGGATGTCGAGAGGCAATAAAGAGACCTGAAGAAAAAGCTGACGGGGAATTCACCGTCAACAACATGATATACATCACAAAAATACAGCGAGCTATCGCTTATTCAAGGAAGTATGATTGCAATCTTTTACACTCGGCACGGCCCAAACCAAACTCCTGTTGCAACCAGCTTTCCCGATTGCCATAACGCGCATTAATGCTGTTCAATGCGGTCTGGAGAAACTCCTCTTTGGCTGATAGAACATAAGCAAACTGACTTAAAGCTTGGTCATTCAGTTTTTTCGCTAATTCGTTCAGCATCAGTTGGCGAAAAGGCGACAAAGTGGTATCAGTCAATAAATAATCTTCCAGAACCGTATCTTCATCTGCTCCTAGAGCAAACAATACTAATGCCGAACCGATACCCGTCCGATCTTTACCCACCGCGCAGTGCTGCACAATGCTGCCACCGTTAGAATTTTGCAGTAAATCTACCAACTGCCTGTAAGCCGAATTATTAAAAGGTAAGCGGCGATACAGCTCTAACATAAATGCGCGGGCATCAAACCCAGACAGTGTCTCATTGGTCAGTTTTTCCAAATTGGCATTCACTTCGGTACTGAGTGGGTTCGCTGGAAAATGATGATATTGGACTCCTTGCCACAGAATATCTGGCTTATTACGCACTTCATCTACATCCCGATAATCAAGAATGTGGCTCACTGCGCAACTGCTGAGAAACTGGCAGTCTCTCTCACTCAAACGATCCAGAGAACCAGAGCGAAACAGTAATCCCTGTTTGATTTTCCGGCCATCAGCCGCGAGATTGCCACCGATATCACGAAAGTTAATACCGCCGTCGAGTGGGAGCAGAGAAGGATGCTGTGCAAAGGCAGTTGTCATACTATCCTCTTATTTTATCGTCCATTATAAGAGATATGACCTTACCAGATTATAGACGGAAGGAAAGAATGAACGGGCTACATGAAGCAGCCCGTCACAGGAATTACAGCAGGCGACGAGCCGCTTCTACCACAATTTTTACTGCATGACTTTCCGTTTTCTGCATGGTTTCTGCATTAGGAATTTCTTGCTGCGTACGGTTGACAATGACACCGGCAACCATACCGGCACGTAAGCCCTGACTGGCGCACATGGTCAGCAAGGTGGCTGACTCCATCTCATAGTTCATGACTCCCATAGATTGCCACTCTTCCATCGAACCACGGAAACGACTCACTACGCGACCGGAGAAAGTATCGTAGCGTTCCTGCCCAGGATAGAAAGTATCTGACGAGGCAGTAACCCCGATATGGGTGGTTGCACCAACGGATTTAGCGGCCTCAACCAGCGCAGTCGTACAGGCAAAATCGGCTACCGCAGGGAATTCAAGCGGAGCAAAGTGCAGGCTCGCACCATCTAAACGTACTGCACCGGTAGTCACTAATACGTCACCCACGTTAATGTGCGGCTGGATCGCCCCCGTAGTGCCGATACGCAGGAAAGTACGCACCCCCAGTTGAGCGAGTTCCTCAACGGCAATAGACGTTGAGGGTCCACCAATACCGGTTGAACAAACGATCACTGGCTTGCCATCCAATTCGGCACGCCAAGTAGTAAATTCACGATGAGAAGCCAAATGTACCGGGTTATCCATGAGTCGAGCGATTTTCTCAACGCGCTGCGGATCGCCAGGAACGATGGCCAAAGTGGCCCCTTTCAGATCGTCCTTAGTCAGGCCAAGGTGGAAAACATCGGATTTAGACATATGAGACTCCTCTTTCATGAGAAATGTGGTTGGGAGGAACAAAGAACTACTTTACTTAAAATCGCCAAATAATTTCGTGACGACTATCACCTTGATAAAAGAAATAGAAACAACAAATACATTAATATCGTGACCTTAATCACAAAATAATCCAATAAACGTTATTTTCTATCCCTAAATGAGCCAAAAAAAAGTGCCATGGCATCAGAGTAAAAGAAACAACGGCAATATCAGGCCGCCAAGCTACCCTCTCTCTCATTCGTCACAAAATCGACGGCTTACTGCACCTGCGCCTGTCCATTAATGTGCAATATTACCTATAGTTAAGGCCAGCCATCTCATTCGCTAACTTCAGGGAGAGCATAATGAAAACCGATCAAGACATGACACTCAGGCAAACTGCCAGCCAGTTCACCCCAGCCGTCGATTTTTTGGCCTCCTCAGTGATTCATACTGACTCACAAGACATTCATGCAAGTGATACAACTATTCCCTCACAAGGAGAGCTGTTGCCAGCCTACATCGCCAAACCCGCACAACATCATGGCCCTTACCCGGTGGTGATTGTAGTGCATGAAATCTTTGGTGTGCATGAACACATCAGAGATATTTGTCGTCGCTTGGCCAAAGAAGGATATTTGGCTATCGCTCCTGATCTCTATTTTCGTCAAGGTAATGCCAGTGAATACCATGATATCAGCGAACTCATTGGCCAATTGGTCGGCAAAGTTTCAGATAGACAAGTGTTGGTGGATTTGGATCATACGGTTAACTGGGCTTCGCGCCACGATGGAGACATCAGCAAATTAGCTATCACCGGTTTTTGCTGGGGAGGCCGTATCGCATGGCTTTACGCGGCACATAATCCGCAGTTGAAAGCCGCAGTAGCATGGTATGGAAAGCTGGCCGGAGATAAAAGCCTGAACTGTCCTAAGCATCCAGTTGATATTGCAGTGAATCTTTCTGCGCCGGTGCTTGGTTTGTACGGTGGTCAGGATAGCGGAATATCTCAGGAGCAAGTGGAAACGATGCGCCACGCATTGCGCGCCGCCAATGCCGAGGCTGAACTGATTGTGTATCCCGAAGCAGGACATGCGTTTAATGCGGATTATCGTCCGAACTATCATCAGGAAGCCGCTTTGGATGCCTGGCAGCGTATGATTGGCTGGTTTAATCGCTATGATATCAGCCCTCGTAAAGCACCGTAAAATACGCCTTCCACCGTCAGGTCATCAGCGTGAAAAAGGGCGCTTACGCGCCCTGAGGTTTAATGACAAAGTGCTCGCCGCGTTGAACGCCGTGAATACCTCCTTGTAGGCTCGTTCCGCGCCATCCCTAGCACGGACGCTTGACTCTTCTGCCGGTCTGCCCCACCTGAGGTCGCAGGATCGAGGTTTGTCAGCAGTCTGAGGGCGTTTCCGTGCTCCTAAGATCACGATAACGAATTAAATCTGTTCTTCACGCAGACGTTGAGCGGCCAGCACCATGTTAGCAAGTGACTGACGGGTTTCTGGCCAGCCACGGGTTTTCAGACCGCAATCCGGGTTAACCCACAGGCGTTCCGCCGGGATTCGCTGTGCCGCTTTGCGCAGCAAGGCTTCAATCCATTCGACACTTGGCACATTCGGCGAGTGAATATCGTAAACGCCGGGCCCAATTTCATTCGGGTAATCAAAATCTTTAAATGACTCAAGTAGTTCCATATCTGAACGGGAAGTTTCTATAGTAATAACATCAGCATCCAACGCAGCAATAGAATCCATGATGTCGTTAAACTCGCAATAACACATGTGAGTATGAATCTGGGTATCATCTTGCGCCACAGCAGCATTCAGCTTAAATGCATCTACCGCCCAATTCAGATATTCCTGCCATTCAGTACGACGTAACGGTAAACCTTCACGCAGCGCCGGTTCATCAATTTGAATGATTCCAATCCCAGCTTTTTCCAAATCTTCCACTTCATCACGCAGTGCCAAGGCAATTTGTTTTGCAATGGTTTCTCGGCTGACGTCTTCCCGTGGGAATGACCAACACAAGATGGTTACCGGCCCGGTCAACATGCCCTTGACCGGCTTGTCCGTCAGCGACTGGGCATATTTAGCCCACTCGACGGTAATGGCTTCCGGGCGGCTAATGTCGCCGATAATCACTGGCGGTTTTACACAGCGGGAACCGTAGCTTTGCACCCAACCGTTTTGGGTAAATACGAAACCGTCCAGATGCTCGCCAAAATACTCCACCATATCATTGCGTTCGGCTTCACCGTGAACCAGAACATCCAGCCCTAGTCGCTCCTGCTCGGCAATCGCCTGTTTGATATGTTCGCTGATGCCGGTGCGGTAATTTTTACCGTCCAGACGACCCTGTTTGAAATCCAGACGCAAACCGCGAATCTCTGTTGTTTGCGGGAATGAACCGATCGTCGTGGTCGGCCAGGCCGGTAGATTAAAGCGCTGACGTTGCGCTTCGGCACGCTGTTGGTAGCGGTGCTGGCGCTCGCTATCTTTTGGCGTGATCGCAGCCAAACGTTGTTCTACCTGAGGGTTATGAACTCGGCTAGATGACCGTCGAGCGCGGATCGGCGCGCTGTAGGCAGCCAGTTCTGCCAGTTTCACGGCATCTGGTGCATTCAGCGCTTTTGTCAGCAATGACAGTTCCGCACATTTTTGCAGAGCAAAGGCAAACCAGCTTTTGACTTCATGATCCAGCCGGGTTTCTTCGCTGAGATCAATCGGGCTATGCAACAGTGAACAAGAGGTTCCAATCCACAGCGGGCGGCTTGCTACCAGCGGTTGTAGACGTTCAAACCATGTACTCAAATCGGCACGCCATACGTTACGGCCATTAATTACACCCAATGAAAGCAGCCAGTTTTTTGGCAATGTCTGATTCAGTTCAGCAATATCATCTTTACCGGCAACCACATCCACGTGCAGACCCTGTACCGGTAAAGTGCGAATAATATCCAGATTGTGGCCAATGCTATCAAAATAGGTAGTCAGTAGCAGCTTAGACTGCCCTTGTAGTGCCTGATAAGCGGGTTGATAAGCATCTAGCCACGCTTGAGGCAGTTCCAACACCAACGCTGGTTCATCAATTTGTACCCATTCAATGCCACGTTTTGCCAGCTCAGCCAGCACTTGCTGATAAACCGGCAAGATGTCTTTTAGCAGTGACAGGCGATCAAATTGCTCACCTTTGACTTTACCCAGCCACAGGTAAGTTATCGGGCCAAGCAGTACCGGTTTGATTTTGTGGCCTAATGCCAGCGCTTCGTCCACTTCGTCCAGGAGTTGTGTCCAGCTCAATTTGAACGCCTGTCCCTGCTGGAACTCTGGCACCATATAGTGATAGTTGGTATTAAACCATTTGGTCATTTCAGCGGCGGCGGCCGGCTTACCGGTTGGTGCGCGGCCACGGCCGATACGGAATAAGGTATCCAGATCGATGCTGCCATCGTCGTTTTGATGACGAGCAGGTACGTTGCCCAGCAACAAACTTGTGGTCAATACATGGTCATACCAGGCAAAGTCACCGACCGGGACTAAATCGACGCCCGCCTGCTGCTGCTGTTGCCAATGACGAGCGCGCAATTCACGACCCACATTGAGCAATGCTTCCTGCGTGATGTTGCCTGCCCAGTAGCTTTCTTGTGCTTTTTTCAGTTCACGTTTCAGACCAACGCGCGGAAAACCCAGTGTGTGATTTAAAATTGTCATCGTTGTATTTCCCATTTAGCCATCCAGATGTTTACACATCCATAATCAGCAGGTACTGTATTAACCACAAGCGCAATTTTTTCACTGTCACTGTGAAGGACTCTCATGATCGAACTGAAACATTTACGCACCCTGCAAGCCTTGCGTAATACTGGATCGCTGGCGGCGGCAGCAACGCAACTCCACCAAACCCAATCGGCTTTATCACATCAATTCAGCGATCTGGAGCAACGTCTGGGGTTCCGTTTGTTTGTGCGTAAAAGCCAGCCGCTGCGTTTCACCACTCAGGGAGAGATTCTTTTGCAGTTAGCTGAACAAGTATTACCGCAAATCAAACAAGCGCTGCAAACCTGTAGTGAACCGCACCAAACGGCATTGCGAATTGCGATTGAATGTCATAGCTGTATTCAGTGGCTTACGCCTGCTCTGGACAATTTCCACCAGCATTGGCCACAGGTCACCATGGATTTCAAATCCGGCGTGACTTTTGACCCACAACCCGCACTCCAACAAGGCGAGCTAGATTTAGTATTGACCTCCGATATTTTGCCGCGTAGCGGTCTGCATTACTCGCCGATGTTTGATTTTGAAGTGCGCTTGGTGCTGGCTCCAGACCATCCATTGGCCGGAAAGGCACGGATAGAACCCGAAGATTTAGCCGATGAAACGCTCATGATTTATCCGGTTCAGCGTCAGCGGCTGGATATTTGGCGTCATTTCCTACAGCCTGCTGGCGTCAGTCCTTCACTGAAAAGTGTGGATAACACCTTGTTATTGATTCAGATGGTATCGGCGCGGATGGGAATAGCGGCTTTGCCGCACTGGGTGGTGGAAAGCTTCGAACGTCAGGGTTTAGTGGTAACAACAGCCTTGGGAGAAGGGTTATGGAGCCGACTGTACGCCGCAGTCCGCAATGGGGAGCAGCGCCAGCCGGTAACGGAAGCCTTTATTCGTTCGGCTCGTCAGCACGCTTGCGATCACCTACCCTTTGTAAAGAATGCGGAGCGACCCAACGCCGGTGTACCCATAACGAGGCCATTATCACCGTCCCGCCAATGATAAAACTCAGCCAGTGAGGTTTTTCCTGCCAGATTGCCAAGTTAACCAGTAAGCCGGCTGGAACGTGAATATTATTCATAATACCGAGGGTGCCAGCATCAACCTGCGTGGCACCATAGTTCCACATAAAATAACCCAGCGCAGATGCGCCGACCCCGAGCCAAATCAATACGCCCCATTGCAATTCTGTGGTTGGGAGCTTATTGGGATTACCGAAAGCAAACCAAGCCACCGCTGCCACCAGCAAAGCCCCAAGGTAAAACCAGGAAAAAGCTGTGTGCTGCGGGATCGGATGCACTTCCATCAAGCGTTTATAACCGACCTGTCCAATGGCAAAACAGATATTCGCTGCCTGTACTAACGCCAATCCCAACCAGAAATGTTCGCTTAGCTGGTCATAGCGAATGATAGCGGCGCCCACCACGGCAAGTAATGCACTGAGAGCGTAGCCCCAGCGTAAACGCTGACGGCGGAGCAAATCATAAATCAAGGTGACATACAGAGGCGTCATCACGGTAAACAATAAGAATTCCGGGACACTGAGATATAAATATGCGCGGAAGATAAACAGGTACATGATACCCAACTGGATCGCGCCGACAATCATATACAGTGCAATAACCCGTCTCTGAATGTTCTTCCAGCGGAGAAATGGCAGGAATACTACGGCAGCCAGACCGATCCGCATGAGCACAGAGAACCAGCTATCTACCTGGCCTGCTAGATACTCGCCGATCAGGCTGAAAGAAAATGCCCACAAGATGGTAGTAATAACCAGTAACAACACGATAGGTTAAGCTCATTGAAGTAATAAAAAACAATTGTATCGGAAGCGGATGCTGAATTTATCGTCAACATGGTTTACATCTGAGTGATTTTAGTTCGAACGGGCGATTTTCATGGGTTATCGCAGTAGCAAGCGGGAAATTAAGATGAAAAAAATTCATTATCTGTTGGGTTATTTGCTGCTGCCCGTCGCGACGCTGGCACAAAATAGCCTCATATCTACACCTTTGGAACAACAGCAACGGGTGATTAATCAGCAAAGCGAGATGCGCCAGCAACAACGGCTGCTCATTAATCAGCAGCAGGAGCAACGGCGCTTACAACAATATACTCAGGAGCAACAACCGCTATTACAGGTGAAACCGGTCATACCGATCGCGCCAGCCATCGATCTATTTCATCGCGCCTCACCCGCCGTACCCAAAATGGTACCGATTAAACCCGTAACCTTATCGTAATATTCGAAGACAGTTAGCGTCAAAATAATGACTGAGCTAACCGGCAACAAACCGTCATCAGGTAGCTCAGCCGTTGGCAAAATCCACACCAATCAAATCTATACGGTCGGTACAAATACAATCCACACCCCAATTTAACAATTCTCTGGCTTGCGCTGGATGGTTTACCGTGTAGACCAGAATACGTAGCCCAGCAGCTTTCAGTCGCGCCACTCGTTCAGCAGTCAGTTCTTTATAATTAATATGCAAAGAAACACAGCCCAGAAACTGAGTCAGTTCCAACCAGCGCTCATCCCATTCATCCAGCAATAGCCCACGGGGTAATTCCGGTGCTGCATCCTGTGCCGCCGCCAGTGCCGTGACCGAGAAAGAAGAAAGCAACGGCGGTATTTTGCATCCCTGCCACAGCAAACGAGCCGCCAGCGCAATAGCGCGTCCCGTATGCATTTCTACGCCCGTCGTCGGTTTAATCTCGATATTGGCCGCCATACCGTATTCTGCGCAACGTGCCGCTACCGCCGACAATAACGGCAAGCGCTCGCCCTGAAATGCCGAGCTATACCAATCGCCAGCGTCTAGCTGCACCAGTTTGTCCCACGGTAATTCCCCCGCAATGCCCCAACCGTTACTGGTGCGTTCCAGTGTGTCGTCATGCAACAGAAAAATCTGTCCATCCTGCGACAATTTCGCATCAAACTCGACCATCTTATGGCCGTGGCGAGCGCCAACGTCAATCGCTGCCAAGGTATTTTCCGGAGCCAAGGAGCCACCACCACGGTGGGCAACAATCGTAGGATAAGGCCAATCTATATTCATCATTCCATTCGTAGTCCGCTTTGAGTATCAAAAAAGTGCAGTGCCTGAGCCGGCAGTTTCAAATATAACGTGCTACCCACTGCGGGCATATGCTCATGGGATAACCGAGCAATAACGCCCTGCCCATTCCATTGACCATGAGCCAGATTATCTGCACCCAGTAGCTCTAGTGTCAGCAGGTTTAAGGGGATCCCGCCTTGGGCCAAAGTAGTCAGTTCAATATGCTCTGGTCGAATACCCAAGGTCAACAATCGCCCTGCCCAGGCAGGTCTTGGCTGTTCAAGCAAGATTGGCGCACTCTCTCCAGACAAAAATTGTTTGCCATCCTGACTGATACTACCCGACAGTAAATTCATCGCCGGTGAGCCAATAAAACTGGCTACGAACAATGTGGCAGGGCGCTTATACACTTCACTTGGCGTACCGATTTGTTCTGCCACACCTTTATTCATCACAATTACCCGCTCTGCCAATGTCATGGCTTCAACCTGATCGTGAGTGACGTACAAACTGGTGGTTTTTAGGCGACGATGCAACTGTTGCAATTCAAGGCGCATCTGCACCCGCAGCTTGGCATCCAGATTTGATAATGGCTCATCAAACAGGAATACCGCAGGTTCACGCACAATAGCGCGTCCCATCGCTACACGCTGGCGTTGGCCTCCGGACAGTTCTCGCGGTTTACGTTTGAGCAGCGGCTGTAACTCTAAAATACGCGCAGCTTCATCCACACGCTGACGAATCTGTTCTTTGCCAAATCCCCGTATTTTCAAGCTATAGGCCATATTGTCGTAAACACTCATATGGGGATACAGCGCGTAATTCTGGAATACCATCGCAATACCGCGATCTTTGGGTTCCAGATCAGTCACCCGTTGGTTATCAATATAAATATCGCCGCTGGTGGTACATTCTAAACCCGCTACCATCCGGAGCAACGTTGATTTTCCACAGCCTGACGGGCCGACCATCACGATAAATTCACCATCGGCGACATCCAGATCGATAGTTTTAATCACCGGCGTAATGCCGTCATAGGATTTACTTACTGCCTGAAGCTTTAAACATGCCATATCAGATTACTTCTCACTGTCTACCAGACCGCGCACAAACCAGCGCTGCATCAGAAGAACCACCACAACCGGTGGAATTAATGTCAGGATCATTGCCGCCATCACCTGATTCCACTGGGTAGGAGCACCCGAGCTGGAAATCATGCTTCGGATACCCGCCACCGCAGTGCCCATTGAGGCATCACTGGTGATTAATATTGGCCACAAATATTGGTTCCAACCATAGATAAAGGTAATAACAAATAGCGCTGCCAAATTGGTTTTAGACAGTGGCAATACAATATCCCAAAAGAAGCGCATGGCACCGGCTCCGTCAATCCGCGCCGCTTCCAACAGTTCATCAGGCAAAGTCATAAAGAATTGCCTGAACAGGAAAGTCGCTGTAGCGGAGGCCATCAATGGTAATGTCAGCCCGGTGTAGCTATCCAGCATATTCAGGTTGGCAATAACCTGAACTGTCGGGAAAATACGCACTTCAACCGGCAACATCAGCGTAAGAAAAATCAGCCAGAAAAACAGGTTTCGCAGGGGAAAGCGGAAATAAACAATGGCGTAGGCAGAGAGTATCGATACCGTGATTTTCCCTACCGTAATCGCAAAAGCCATCACAAAACTATTGAATAGCATCAAACCAAAAGGCGCGCTGCTGCTCCCCACTCCGCCATACCAGATTTGGCTGATGTTATGCCATAGCTGCGTGCCGGGAATCAGAGTCATCGGCACCTGAAATACCTGCTTGTCGTCCAACGAAGCGGCGACAAAAGCGACATACAGCGGAAAAAGAATCAGCAATACGCCGATAATCAGCATCACATGGCAGAAAATATCCAGCCCTCGGCGATTCTCAATCATTGGTAACGTACCTTACGTTCGACAAAACGGAACTGAATGACGGTGAGGCCAATCACTAGCAGCATTAACACCACCGATTGGGCGGCAGAACTGGAAAGATCCAAACCAGCGAATCCTTCGCGATAGATTTTGTAAATCAGAGTGGTGGTGGACTGCATCGGGCCGCCGCCCGTTGCCGCGTCGATGACTGGAAATGTATCGAAAAAGGCATAAACCAGATTGACGACCAACAGGAAAAAGCTCACGGGTGAAATCAGCGGTACCGCAATATTAAAAAAGCGTCGTACCGGCCCTGCGCCATCAATAGCGGCCGCTTCAACCAATGAACGAGGAATTGACTGTAATGCAGCGAGGAAAAATAGAAAGTTATAGCTAATTTGCTTCCAAACCGATGCCAATACCACTAAGAACATCGCCTGGCCGCTATTTTGTGCGTGATTCCAGTTATAGCCCAATATTCCGAGGAAATGAGTAATCAATCCAAGACCAGGACTGAACAGGAAAATCCACAGCACTGCCGCCACTGCGGGCGCAACAGCATAAGGCAAAATCAGTAGGGTTTGATAAATACGGCTGCCACGCAGGACATAATCCACCATGGCTGCAAAAAACAACGAAACAATCAGGCCGATACCCGCAACCAAGCCACTGAAAATCAACGTGGTATAGAAAGAGGCTAGATAATATTCGTCTTGAAAAAGCTGGGTAAAGTTGCTCAGACCAACGAACTCACTGGAAAGACCAAAAGGATCAAGGGACTGCACCGAGTACCATAACGCTTCACCCGCAGGCCAAAGAAAGAAGACTGCGGTGATCAATAACTGTGGCAGAACCAGTAAATAGGGTAACCAGCTACAGGAAAAACCGGGGCGGGAAGCACTCATAAAGAATTTAGCTCATTGATATATTGAAGCATTAAATCGCGCTCCCTCATTGCTATCATCAATACAAGAGAGCGCGATCTTCCCCACATCAGCGGGGCACTGGATTATTTATTGGCTTGCTCGAAACGACGTAACAGCACATCACCTCGTTTAACAGCATTGTCCAATGCTTCCTGCGGCGTTTTCTTACCGGTCCACACGCCTTCCAATTCCTCATCAACTACAGTACGGATTTGCGGCATATTGCCCAAGCGCAGACCCTTGGTATAAGGCAATGGCGGTTTATTCAGCATCTGACGAGTAGCAACATCGGCACCCGGATTCTTATCGTAGAAGCCTTGCTGTTTAGTCAATTCGTAAGCCGCAGTGGTGATGGGCAGATACCCGGTTTTCTGATGCCATTCGGCGGCAATCTCTGGCTGAGTCAGGAACTGTAGGAACTCGGCCACACCCTTATAGGTATCGGGAGTCTTACCCTCCATTACCCACAAACTGGCTCCGCCGATGATGGCGTTCTGCGGCACGTTTTTAGCATCCGCATCATAAGGCATCATGCCCACGCCATAGTTGAATTTGGCATAGTGTCGAATGTCGGCCAGTGAACCAGAAGAAGCCGTAGTGATAGCACAATCGCCGTTATAGAACTTGGCAGTAGATTCGTCTTTACGACCAAAGTAAGAGAAATCCCCTTTTTTATTCATATCAGCCAGCAATTGGATATGCTTGACCTGTAAAGGTTTGTTGAATTCGAGTACCGCATCCATTCCATCAAAGCCATTATTTTTACTGGCTATCGGTTGGCCATGCCAGGCGCTGAAGTTTTCAATCTGAATCCATCCTTGCCAGCCGCTGGCGTAGCCACAAGTCATACCCGCAGTGCGTAACCTGGCAGTATCTTCTGCCAGTTCCTGCCAAGTTTTTGGCGGCTGTTCGGGATTCAGACCCGCTTTCCTGAAAGCGTCTTTGTTGTAATAAAGTACCGGTGTGGAGCTGTTAAATGGTTGAGATAATAAATGGCCAGTTTTAGCGTCGGTGTAAT
The DNA here is from genome assembly GCF_000754815.1 of Yersinia ruckeri ATCC 29473. Lineage (GTDB taxonomy): Bacteria > Pseudomonadota > Gammaproteobacteria > Enterobacterales > Enterobacteriaceae > Yersinia > Yersinia ruckeri. The sequence goes on along the minus strand of NZ_KN150747.1, from coordinate 612,778 downwards.
AGCCCGCAACCGTAGGCACGAAGATTGACTCATCAAAATTAATCCCAGCGTCCTTAAAAACTTCAAACACCGGCTTAATGGCTTTGCTGGCCATCATCGTGGCGGTGCCGACTTCATAAACCTGCAAAATAGCCGGTGCTTTACCAGAGCGGAATGCCGCAATACCCGCAGCCAGGTTCTGTTCGTAATTACCTTTATAGACCGGAACGATTTTATAATCTGGGTGAGTCTGATTAAAACGCTGGGCCAGAGAGTCGACTTCTTTGCCTAACTCTCCTTCCATTGAATGCCAAAAAGGAATTTCAGTGGTCGCGAGTGCATGAGCACTAAATACCAAAGTAAGCGCGGCACACAGCGTTGTGTTACGAAGCGTCTGATAGAACATGTCTGGTCCCTGAATCAATTGGTGTAGCTCACGCAGTTAATGAACAGATGGAATAAAAGATAACCGTGAGCGAAATAAATCAGTTTTTTGTTCGAAAACAAACATGACATTGATTGATTACAAAAAAATACTTTTTTTATGACACGGATGTGACAAAAAAAATATATTGCGCCAAAATATACTTTTGCGCCATTTCCGCGATATGACAAATAGACTATGAATCAATGAATAAATGGAGATTGTTATTATATTAATAAAAACATGGCCACTCAGAAATCAAATAAGCCCAACCCATGCGACAAACATCATAAATAACAATTCTGAATAAAAAAAACAAAAAAAAGAATAAGGCAAATAAATAAAAGATAATCTTGAGCATCGATTATTAACCATGTTAGTGTTTTCTACGCACAAAGATAACGTTATTTATTTTAAAAAAACTACAGCTTATCAAAATTGTGACCGACCGTTATAAATACGGAAATCTGTTAACTAAACATAAGGATATAAAAATGAAAAAATTAGCAATATCGACCTTGGCAATAGCCATCTTGGCAAGCTCTCCACTCCATGCCGCATTACATCAGGATGTAGATATAACGGCTGAAATAACAGAAAATATTTCAATCAGCGAAGCAAATGGTTCCAGATTGGGTGCTATAACGCTGGTTCACGATTTAAGATCCTTAGACCAAAATGACTATGCAGGAGAAAGGGAGGTACGGCTAAATTCTTCAAATTCATCCCATGATGAATTCGTGATTTATATCTCAGGTCTGCCAACACTGATGACGGATGATCGTCAAAAAGCATTTGAGAATATTAATCTTAGTATTAGTGGTAGAGATATCGGGATTGGTAACGATAATGCACAAACGTTTGCTGTGGAGGGGAATGGCAGATCCAATGTCGATTTCCGGGTAACAGCCCGGGCACCCGCAAATGCTGTCGCTGGAGAGATTTATACTGGTGTCATTCCTTTAATGCTGGAGTCCAGCACATCAGCGGTCATCCATCTACCTGATGCTGACCCATTAGAAGAAGTAGGTGACCAAGAAGACCAGATTTAACAACCCATAAAGAGTGAATTAGACGGGGTGAAAACTCCGTCTTTTAGTCATAAATAGAGTCGTAAAAATCGCCATCATGAATAATGGAATGGAATCCAATGGCAATTACAACTAATCACGTTTCAAAATGGAAAATTACATTCTATTCTTTAATGATAATAACCCCATTCTATTCCAATGGAGAAATCATCATTAACCACCTTGTCCCTGCTGGTTTTACTGCTGTAGAGGAAGATACATCAAGAAGAATATTGGTTGTATTAAATGGTGAATATCTTCCTTTTCCACTATTTTATTCACACAGTCTCAAGAGGTTGGATTTCGATAAAGAGTCACTTCTACACAATGGTATAGTAATAGAAAAAATAGTTTTATTAGAAAAATTACTCGAGAAATTACCTTATGATGAATGTAAGTCAGGCTGTGACTACTTCCTCAACGGGCATTCAGTAACGCTGGATAAAATAAATCAGACTCTTATCATTAAAGATCCTAAGTTGAGTAACGTACTACCCATAACAACCTTTGGGTTGGTTCATAATCAATCCGTAGATTTACGCGCAGCAAATAATAACTACTTGGCAATATCAGTCAATGGACAAGGCTATATTGGCCTTCCTTTTCAGTCCTACGGCTATCTTGGTTGGTTCTATAATAATACCAGTCATGTACAACGACTGCTACGCAATGGAGACACCAAAAAGGGTATTGGCCAGAACTGGTATATACAGAAGAACTTTTCCTCTGTTTATTTACGCGCGGGACACAGAAACTATTTAGATAACAGTGCCGCAAGGGTGCAGACCCTAATCTCCCCAGCGCTCGATCATTTTGTCTCGCTGGGTAGTCAACATCACATATCGTCAGAAACGTCTTCGGCGGAGACGTTAGTGCTATATGCCACGCAAAACGGGGATTTTGATATTTATCGCGATGGTCAGTTTATCCGTCGTTTCCCTGCCCAGCTTGGCCGTAATGAAATCGATTACGCCCAATTACCCAGCGGGTATTATAATGCTGACATACGCTTGATTGACCGTACCGGCCGAGAAGTCAGCAGAGAAAGTCTGCAAATTGCTAATATAAGTTTCCACGGTAATAAAGGCTGGTTTATTACCGTTGGTGAATCTCTACGCGCCAGAAAGAAAAAAAAGATAACCGATGCCTATCTGATGCAATTTGGCCGTAGCATGATTACCCCCTGGTTCAATTCTAACGTTAGCTTACTCGCAGATAATGCGCATCATTGGGCGGCCGAAGGCAATATTTCACGGCCACTCACTTTTGGACGCCTTAATATCTCACCTTCACTCGGCGTCATCTCCGGTGAAAAAGGTAGCGGCGGTTACCTACGCCTCAGTGGAAGCAATCCGACTTTCGGATTTTGGTCAGTTTCGCGCTATCAAAACCCCAATGTTTCTTTCTATACCCCGACGGGCAATAACAGCAGCACATTCTCTTATGGTCGCCGATTTGGTACGACTACGCTCAGCTACCATTTGCACCATGCAAATAACGCCGCTCAGCATCGGTTGCACGGTAACTGGCGCTGGCAACAGCCTCAATATGGAGTAAATTTTTCAATCGGCGTGCGTAAAGACCAACGTAACGATCGAAAAAATGACTATGGCCTGTTTTTAAACGCCACCCTAACATTCAAAAAGCATAATACTCAGCTAACCAGCATTTATACCGATAAACACATTGCCAGCGGCATCAACTATCAACATAACCAAACAGATGATTACGGTAACACCGCGTTGGGCCTCAGCGGCACCGTTAATAGGCAAAATTATAACCTCAGTAGCCTCGTTTCCCGTCAAGGTTCACGAGGCAATTTGTCTGCGGAAATAGGAGCCAGCAATCAAACAATCTACGGCGGGCTGCATTATGACGGCATGGTGGCGGCCAATACACAAGGTATTGCCTTCGGGCCAAATGGCTATACCGGCACCGCAATGCTGGTCAAAACACCTGACGTTGGCACCCCTTATAGTTTTAGCGTTGAAGGCTATCCGGTCGTAGGTGGAACCACCACTGCAATACCGGTTCCACGCTACGCTAAACAGACATTTGCCGAGGTTCAGACTCGTCGCAACGATATGGATATGCACATCAACCTGCCGGTTAACTTTATGCATGCTCATCCTGGCCAAGTCTTTGCCGCACAGGCTGATATTCAATTAACGCTGCTGTACAACGGCTTTTTCATCGATGCTCAAAACCAACCGGTTTCCGGCACCATTCTGGAAACTGGCGAAACCGTTTATCCCAACGGCCTGTTTTCCATTATTTCAGACAAAGCGATGAAGCACGTCAACGTGCAGGATAAAACCATGCTCTACCTATGCGATTTACGTCAGCAACATAACCACGACTACCTTTGCCACCCTAAATAATGGTCAGCTTCTTTGATAAGGAAAATGATGATGTCCCGATACACGCTCCCGTTACTCTGCCTACAACTGCTTTTTTTTGTCAGTGAGAATAGTTATGCCAATCTCGTGGCTGACCCGACCCGAACGACAATAGAAGGCCTGCAAAAAAACCGAACCGTCAGGGCTTATAACAGTGGTGATACGCCGCTTTATCTGGATGTCACACTGGTTCGGATCGAGAATCCCGGCGAAATCGCGGAGATAAAAACCCCTATCGGTGAAATCAAAAGGCCGGAAATGATCTTCAATCCTACGCGCATCACTCTGGCTCCCAACCAAGAGCGGGAGATCAATCTGATCCCACTCCAGATGCCACAACAGGAAACACTCTATCGCTTGTATATCAACCCGGTATTAGATCTTAAACCCGCCAGCCTATCAGCAAAACCGGAGCAAACGATCAGCGCCCCGATGATTCTTAGTATCGCCTATGGCGTACTGATCCATCACGTTCCTGAAAAGAAAATGCAAAGAAAAAGCTGGAGCCATCAATGCGTTGCCGAAGGCATCCAACTGACGGCAACCGGCAATGTACGCAGCCAATTTACCCGCTTGAATCTGTGGTCCAAAAAACAAAAACAGAAAGAGACAGAAAAAAGTAAAAGTATTTACCCCGGCACACCTTATATCGTACCGGTAAAACAACTGTCAGGAGAAGCCGATGGCGTACCCTTTGACCTTCATTGTCCATAGCGGAATGGCGCTGGCATGCTTGGCACTCCCGTTTCAAGCTATAAGCGCTATCGATATGCGGCCTCATATCGCTGTTATTGATAACTCGGAATCTTACGTTGAGATAATCAATACCGGAGAGCAGACCGAGTACGTTGCCATTGCGTTATACCGTTTGAACAACCCCGGCGTACCGCCAGATCAAGAATCGCTGACACCGTTGGGAATAACCGTTCAACCATTGTTATTCGCTGCACCAATGAAATTAGCCCTTGGAGTCAATCAACGAAGCAGGATCGCTTTAAAAGCACGAGGGGCTCCGGAGCAGGAACAAGTTTATCGGCTCAGTGTGATGCCGCAGCGAAATCTAACAGCCAGTGGTGAAAAAGGAGCGGTGATTGGTGTCCAAATTGCCTATATGGGCTTAGTCAGACATTTGCCAAAAAAACCTGCCCCACAGTGGCATCACTCCTGTGAAATAGAAGGTATATTACTGTATAACAAGGGAAATATCCGTTTAAGCTGGAGGAATCTACAGGTTATCGACGACTTTAATCTTTACCCCAACCAGCAACGGCAGCTTGGCGTACACAAAATCACCGGAAACGTAGAGGGTGCCCCCGTCAACCTATCATGCCAACGCAGTTTCAGAGAATAGGAGGCATTATGAATATCCACCATATGATTGCGGCCTTGATACTTCCCTTACTCTCCCTCCCCGTTATCGCTTCAGAATCCATTGAGATTGGCACTATAGACGTTAGCGTCCAGGTCACTGAAAAATCGAAAATAATTGTTGAAAAAACCGGTGGTGGCTCGCTGACATCCCTAACGTTAAAACATGATCTGCATCAGCAGGATATTTATCGAGCACAAGCACCCGTCACAGTAAAAGTCAAAAGAGCAAAAGGTTTCAGAGTTCGGTTAGCACAACCGCTAATTTTACGCCATCAATCTGACGGAAACAGACCGGGTAGTCGCCAGTTCTCTGCGGCAACCGTACGTTTACATAAGGTGGGAGAAAATCGGGCAAATACAGCCAAATTAAGCCATAACCCATTGTTATTCAACCATAAACACTCTGGGAGTGGTTGGTACTCTCAAGACTATAAACTTGATATTTCAGCTAAAGCCCCAACCGGCAACAATACCATAGGCCTTTACCACGGCGTGTTGACGTTGCTCTTTGAAGCCGAAGCATGAACCTGGGACAGAACGCCTCAGTTAGGGAGGAGTGATGAAAAATAAAATGAATTACCTGTCTGCCAGCTTATTTTGTGCTTTAGGAATAAGTGGATTATTTACCGGGCGTGCAGACGCAAAGCTGGAGGGGATATCGATACCTATGCTCAATCGGTATTCCGATTGCAAGATGGCTCTGACCGACGATGATCAATTTGTTCAGGTAACGTTTAATTTCGTGTTAGGTAATCCATTCAGAGATAAAAGAGACACCGAAGAGGACGTAGTTTTTTCCGTATCCAATGGCGTTGTGCTATCGCTCTATTTTTATGATGCCGGCGAAAATAAAGATATGACTATCACTGACAGGGATATTTTGAATCTTCGGATAAATAACCAACAACCTAAACTTTTGGAAAATGATTCAGGGATCCACTTCACGATTAATCGCGACTCTGAGATTAATGCCAGCTATCACGTGTCCTTTGAAATAAGGACCTCCGCTTTAAAAAAACTGGCGATCGGAGCCAGCGCCGGCCGACGGTTAATAACTGATGATGAAAAATATTTTTTTGTCGATATCAAAGGTATTTCCTTTGGGCCACAGGGTAATTCCTGCGAATCCTATATCCCAATGAATCGATCTGCACCAGTGCCGTTAAAGGTTGATCCAAAATTTCGATTAGACTCTGCCGTTTGGCGACTAAAAACGGTTGATTTGGACGAGCTGATAGCAGCAAAAAAAGCCGGATTTCAGGCCGAAATTATGGCGCCGCTGCAAAATCAGCTTTGCCTGAACTACCGACCATTAGGTTTAGGGCTGGATCAAGACCTTCCACGCTATGCCATTTCAGCCACAGGTAATAATACCAAACCACCAAACGATTATTTCCGCCTAACCGGCTCAGACCCCAAGCACTTGATTCATTATTCGGTAAGGCTGAATCGTCCTAACGGTGAGAGTTTTATCTTGCCGGGGAAAGCCCAGGAGATAAACCTGACGAAGAATATTGCCCATAGCTCAGAAAAAATATGTTGGTGGCCCAATATCCTCCTGTATCCGACAGAAAGTACCGATCAGGATCTTTATTCGGATACCTTATCATTTACTCTTACGCCGCTCTCATGACCAAGAAACTGCGTTATAAAATAAGACTAATGGACTTATTTCATTGTCTGAGGCTCAGGTTATACCTGAGCCTCAGGCCGCTGATAGCCTCCGCTCCTACAACCACGGCTTCATTCACATCAGGCTGATTAACCGCCTAAATAGGCTGAGCGCACGGCTTCATTCGCCAACAATGCAGCACCGGTATCTTCTAAAACAATTCGACCATTCTCCAGCACATAACCACGGTCAGCCAGTTTTAACGCTTGGTTGGCATTTTGCTCAACCAGGAAAATTGTCATGCCCTCCTCACGCAATTGCTGGATAGTGTCGAAAATCTGCAAAATAATAATCGGCGCTAATCCTAGCGATGGCTCATCCAGTAGCAATAATTTTGGCTGACTCATTAACGCCCGACCAATAGCCAACATTTGTTGCTCACCACCGGACATGGTGCCGGAACGTTGAATACGCCGCTCATGCAAACGGGGAAATAAATCATAAACCCGTGCAATGCGTTGCTGATATTGTTCGCGGTCAGCAAAGAATCCCCCCATTGCCAGATTCTCTTCTACCGTCATACGGGAAAATACCCGACGCCCTTCAGGTACAATAGCAATTGCCTCACGCATAATTCGCGCCGTTTGCCAGTCCGTAATCTCCTGATCGAGAAAATGAATACTGCCTTCCGTCGCCCGCGGTTCACCACATAATGTTCCTAATAGCGTAGTTTTACCCGCGCCATTGGCACCAATCAGCGTGACAATTTCCCCTTGCTGAATATGTAAACTAACCTGATGCAATGCCTGAATTTTGCCGTAGTGGGCTGAAACCTGATTCAATGACAACATATTAAGCCTCGCCCACCTTTATTCACCCAAATAGGCCCGGATAACATCCGGATTATTACGAATTTCTGCTGGAATACCCTGTGCCAATGGCGTTCCCTGATTCACCACATAAATACGGTCAGAAATGCCCATAACCAGTTTCATATCGTGCTCAATTAACAATACAGAAACCTGATGCTGATTGCGTAATTCCATAATCAGTTGATTCAGCTCATCCGTTTCTTTCGGGTTTAAACCCGCAGCCGGCTCATCCAACATCAGTAATGCTGGACGCGTCACCATACAACGGGCGATTTCTAAACGTCGCTGCTGCCCATAGGCCAAATTCCCAGCCTGTCGATTGGCTAAGTCCAATAAACCTACACGTTCGAGCCAAACGGCAGCACGATCCAGCGCATCCGCCTCTGCCCGACGAAAAGCGGGGGTTTTCAATAATCCGGCGAACACACCACTTTTTAAATGCTGATGTTGCGCAACCAACAGATTTTCAATCACCGTCATTTCACGGAATAACCGTACATGCTGGAAAGTCCGGATCACGCCCATTCGGGCAATGGCCTGACCGGGCAAACCCTCCAAATGACGATCGCGCAGTTTAATGGTGCCGCCAGTGGGACGATAGAAACCGGTCAGGCAATTAAATATGGTGGTTTTACCCGCACCGTTGGGGCCAATCAGCGAAACAATTTCCCCTTGATTCAGGGTCAAACCGACGTTGTTTACCGCCAGTAGTCCACCAAAGCGCATCGATAGCCCTTCGACAACTAACAAAGGTTGCGCACTCATGCCTGCTCCCCCGGTTTCTGTTTCACATCAGCCACTTTCAATTTTAACTGTGGCCGTTTCATTGGCAGTAAACCCTGCGGACGCCAAATCATCATCAACACCATTAATGCGCCCAATAACAACATGCTGTAGGCATTTAAATCACGCATTAACTCCCGCGATACCACCAACAAAATAGCCGCCAGAATCACCGCAAATTGTGATCCCATACCGCCCAATACCACAATGGCGAGTACAAAGGCCGACTCGACAAAGGTGAAGGATTCCGGGCTGACAAAACCCTGACGAGCGGCAAACAACGTTCCGGCAAAACCGGCAAAAGCCGCACTGATGGTAAATGCCGTGAGTTTGATTCGAGTCGGGCTAAGACCCAAAGAACGGCAGGCAATTTCATCTTCCCTCAGTGCTTCCCACGCACGCCCTAATGGCATACGTAATAACCGATTAATCACGAAGAGTGTCAAAATGACCAGCAGTAAAGCCACCAGATACAGGAAAATAATCCGATCGCTGGGATCGTAATTTAGTCCGAAGAAATTATGGAAGGTATCCCAGCCCCCGTCTTTAGCGTTGCGGCTAAACTCCAAACCAAATAGAGTCGGTTTCGGAATCTGGCCAATACCATTCGGGCCTCCAGTGATTTCAGTATTGTTCAGCAGTAGGATTCTTACTATTTCGCCGAATCCCAACGTCACAATAGCCAAATAATCGCCACGCAACCGTAGCACCGGGAACCCGAGCAAGAAGCCGAACAGTGCGGCGACTAAACCAGCCAGCGGCAGACTTTCCCAAAAACCCAGACCGTAATAATGGTTCAGCAAGGCATAGGTATAGGCGCCAATGGCATAGAAACCACCGTAGCCCAATACCAGCAAGCCAGACAGTCCCACCACCACATTCAGACCCAAGCCGAGCATAATGTAGATCAGTGTAAGAGTGGCAATATCCACCGTGCCACGGGACACCAAAAACGGCCAGGCAATCGCAGCAATAATCATTAAGGCTGCCAAGAGTTTCTGTTTTGGCGTCGTGCCATCAAAGCTCGGTAATACCCAGCTTGGACCCGTCACTTTCTTGAGTCCCTGCTGCATCAACGGTCGAAAAAGTTGGAAGAAGAATACGGCAGCACAGCCGATACCAATCCAGAACCAACGCACTTCGCCAGCGCCATGAACCACCAGCCGCGTTCCGTCCAGAGCCAATTGCAACCCCATCAGAAACGAGGCCAGCACCAGCATGACCAGAGTAGAAATAATCGCATTGAACACATTGAGCTGCTTCATACTTTTTCTACCTCCGGGCGACCCAGAATCCCGGTTGGCATGACTAACAGCACCGCAATCAGCAGTGCAAATGACACTGCATCTTTATATTCTGTACTTAAATAAGCAGAGGTCAGCGCTTCGGCAACCCCCAGAATCAATCCACCAATCATCGCACCAGGAATACTGCCAATACCGCCTAATACCGCAGCAGTAAAGGCTTTCATCCCAGCCATAAAACCAATATACGGGTTAATAACCCCATAAAACTGCCCCAACAGCACGCCGGCAACAGCAGCCATTACCGCACCGATCACGAAGGTCAGCGAGATAACTCTATCGGTGTTAATACCCAGCAGGCTGGCCATTTTCAAATCTTCCGCGCAAGCCCGGCACGCACGTCCCATGCGGGAATAGCGGATAAACAACGTCAGCGCTAACATCGCCAGGAACGTCACAATCCAAATAGTGAGCTGCATGGTGCTAATGGTGGCGGCAAAACCGTTACTTTCAGCCAGTGTCCACTGCCCGGTAACCAGGCTAGGCAGAGCCAAATCTCGCGAACCCTGGGTCAGACTGACGTAGTTTTGCAGGAAGATCGACATTCCGATCGCCGAGATCAATGCGATAAGACGCTTAGAACTGCGAACCGGTTTGTAGGCCACCCGCTCGATACTCCAGCCGTAGGCGCTGGCGATCACTATCGCCACCACAAAAGCCGAGCCGATCAGCAGCCAACTGGCATCGATCCCTATCATCATCAAAGCGGCAATGACGATAAAAGAAACGTAGCTACCGATCATATAGACTTCACCGTGGGCAAAGTTGATCATGCCGATAATGCCGTACACCATGGTATAACCGATGGCGATCAGCGCATAGGTGCTGCCCAAAGTGACACCGTTGAACATTTGCTGCAAAAAATAGAGAAACTGCTCTGACATACTCTAACCCTTGAATTCTCTTGCCTGGCCGCCCTTCCCACCCGCTCCATCATCGTTTACTGGATATGGAAACATCCCCCAAAATCTGGGGGATACATTGCGGGTAAAGGGGCCTGATTGCCCAATCACGGCAATCTTAACTGCCTATTGATTTAGTCAGGTGGTTATTTGACGGCGCTTGATGAACCGTCGGCATGCCATTCAAAAACACCGAACTCGAAACCTTTCAGGTCGCCTTTTTCATCCCAACTCAACGGCCCCATCACGGTTTCAACCGGTTTACCGGTTTTCAACGCTTTCACCAGATCAGCTGGTTCTTGGCTACCGCTACGTTCCATGGCAGTGGTCAGCGATTGCAGCGCGGCATAGGTTGTCCAGACGAATGGCCCAGTTGGGTCTAGCTTCTTGGCTTTCAGCGCATCGACGATTGGCTGGTTGGTTGGCACTTGATCGTAACGTTTTGGCAAGGTCACCAGCATACCTTCGGAAGCTGCACCGGCGATGTTAGACAACGAAGAGTTACCCACACCTTCCGGCCCCATAAAGCGGGTTGTCAGGTTAGCTTGTTTAGCCTGACGTAAAATTTGCCCCATTTCCGGGTAGTAGCCGCCGAAATAAACAAAATCGACGTTCTCTTTCTTCAAACGAGCCACCAGCGTAGAGAAGTCTTTATCCCCTGCGGTCACACCTTCAAACAACACCACATCCGCGCCTTGTTTTTTCAGGCTATCACGAACCGAACGAGCCAGACCTTCGCCGTATTGCTGCTTATCATGCACCACAGCTATACGTTTAGGTTTAATAGTTTCAACGATGTATTTGGCGGCTGTTGGTCCCTGATCAGAATCCAGCCCGGTGGTTCGCAGTACCATTTTGTAGCCACGCGTCGTCAGATCGGCATTGGTGGCTGCTGGGGTAATCATGATCACGCCTTCATCTTCATAAATATCTGAAGCAGGCTGGGTTGAGGAAGAGCAGAGGTGACCGATGACATAGCGAATTCCATCATTGATCACTTTGTTCGCCACCGCGACCGCTTGTTTCGGGTCACAGGCGTCGTCATATTCTACCGCGACTAACTTATCGCCATTAATACCGCCTTTGGCATTAATATCGGCAATCGCCTGGCGCGCGCCAGTGAATTCCATATCACCGTACTGTGCTACCGGGCCAGACATCGCCCCGACAATCGCCACTTTAATGTCTTTCGCCAATACTGAATGGCTCATCGCCATTGCCATACAACCTGCCAGCAACACTTTACTTTTGGTTAATTTCATCCGCGCAATCCCCATCTGTCGTTGTGAACCTACTGTTGTATTTGCCCGCCAATTCATCATTACCTTTAGCTTTTATCTATACGTAATAATGATTTAGTCTTTTATATGGCAACATTTTCTAATAAGACTTTATTTTTCATACTATTAAACAGGAGTTTTATGCTGCAAATCAACTCAGACAAGCAGAAACAAGCGGCACAAACGAGATAAAATAAGGCGCAAACTGCATGGTTTATACACAATAGGTAGTGGCTTGTGCTGGTTATGATTCTGTTTACTAATTTTTAACTCGGAAAATGCGCAGCGCAAAAAACATTTTCCGCCGTTCGCGTACCGAAAAACTTACACACGTCCATCACCCGAGATCCAGTACACTATCCCTCTTATTTTTATTCGGAATATCCCCGATGAAATTGACCATTGAGCGTTTAACCGATCTCTCGCATCAAGATCTTATCGATCTGGCAAAAATCTGGCCAAATCAGCAGGCCAGCGACTGGCAAGGCTGGATAGATGCTGGCCAACCGCTGTTTGCTGCTCGGTTTAATGAACGATTGTTGGGTGCAGTGAAAGTCAGAGTGCAGGATGAACAGGCTGAATTACAGGATTTACAGGTGCGAGCTGTCACCCGCCGTCGTGGCGTGGGCTTGTATCTGATAGAAGAGATGCTGCATCAACTGCCAGCCATCCAGCACTGGCAGTTGAGTTATAGCGAGGTCCCTGGTGTTGGACACTCTGAAATGGATCAATTTATGTGTGCCTGTGGTTTTAGTTCTGGCGCACAAGGTTGGCAGCGTTAGAGGCGCTAGCCAGCTGCCAGACTGCGGCAACATTACGAGCCGTTATGCGCAGATTTTCCTGCGCTTCGGCTAACGCTTCGGGCAAAGTAACAATCCGGTTTACCACGGAGAATACCGCGTCTAAACCGTATTGATGGACTACCTGATAATCTTTCGTCATGCCACCGGCTAGCGCTATGGTTGGAATACCCAACCGTTTGGCCGTCCGCGCGACGCCAATCGGCGTTTTCCCATGAATGGTCTGACTATCAATACGCCCTTCGCCGGTTATCACCAGATCGGCTCCAACTACGGCTTCTGCCAAACCTAACGCATTAATGACTATTTCAATGCCCGGTTTCAGTTGCGCATTAAGCAGACCGAACAATGCGGCGCCCATACCGCCCGCGGCTCCAGCGCCAGCAACGTCGATCACTGCCCGTCCGGTCAACATCCCGATTTGCTCACCATAATGGTGTAAAGCGCTATCCAGAATGCTGACCATCTCTGGCGTAGCGCCTTTTTGTGGCCCGAAAACAGCAGAAGCGCCCTTGATACCACATAGCGGATTATCTACGTCACAAGCCACAATGATTTCGCTCTGCGCCAGACGTGAATCCAACGCTGATAAATCAATGTGATGCAAGCGGCTTAATGCCGCGCCGCCGCCAGCCAGCTCCATTCCCTGTGCGTCGAAAAACTTCACGCCCAGCGCTTGCATCATGCCGGCACCGCCATCGTTAGTGGCACTACCGCCGATACCCAAGATAATTTTACGCGCACCGTTCTCCAGCGCTGATAAAATCAGTTGGCCGGTGCCATAACTGGTGGTGTGCAGCGGGTTGCGCTGTTCCTGCGGAACCAGATGTAAGCCAGAGGCCGCTGCCATTTCGATAACCGCAGTCACACCATCACCTAATCGACCATAGAACGCATTGACCGATTGATTAAGTGGCCCACGAACCGCAACCTGAATAATCTCACCGCCGGTGGCCGCGACCATCGACTCAACGGTACCTTCACCACCATCGGCCATCGGTAGTTTGATATAATCCGCATGTGGATAGATTTCGCGAAATCCTAGTTCAATAGCGTCTGCAACCTGCATGGCGGTCAGACTTTCTTTGAATGAATCGGGCGCTATGACAATTTTCATGGAATACCTCAATTAGCCCGCCAGATTAAACACACCGAACATCAATGTTGATACCAGTGCGATGGTAAAGCCCACCAGTGTTTCGTAAGGCAACAGTTTTAAGCGCTCGTGTACCTGCATATTGACGCTACCTCCGGTGGCGTGGAAGAAACTACCATGCGGCATATGATCCAGCACGGTTGCTCCAGCATGCACCATCGCGGCACCCGCTAGCGCAGTCACGCCCAGATCCAGTAACGTGGAGCTAAACACCGCAGAAGCCACAGCGGTACCTGCCGTTGTAGAGGCCGTCGCCATCGACATCAACGCCCCAGAGATCGGTGCCAACAAATACGCAGGCATACCGGAGGCAGTCAGTCCATCAATCAGTACGTCTTTTAAACCCGAGTTAGCAATAATCCCCGCCAAGGTGCCGGTTCCCAATAACATAATGGCTACTGGTGCCATGCGGCTCAAACCGGAAATCATATAACGATTCGATTGACGCCAGCGCCCCATCACCACCGCACCAACCAATCCACCCAACGGTAGCGCCAGTAATGGATCAATAGTGATACCGGCGATTGGCCGTAGTGCCAGTAAGGCGATAGCGACTAAAGGCGCAGAAATAGCGGTGATAAAAGAAGGAAGCTGACTAGTTTCATGCACGATAAGTTCGTCGGCGCTAACCTTACTACCCTTGTGTTTTAGATGTCTGGCTAAATAATAAGCCATTACCAAACCGAACAGACCAGGGATAATACCGGCAGCCATTAATGAGGTCAGTGGCACATGGAAGCTATCGGCGGCAGCAATAGTATTGGGGTTTGGCGACATCACGTTTCCCGCTTTACCGCCACCAATCATCGCCAGCAAAATGGCCATTTTAGAAATATCTGCCCGATGAGCGATTGCCAGAGCAATCGGCGCCACAGTAATCACCGCCACATCAACAAATACCCCAACGGCGGTTAATAACATGGTAGCCACAGCCAACGCCAGCAAGGCTCGCTTCTCACCGACCTTACGTACGATAGTTTCGGCAATCGTATTGGCAGCACCGGATTCAATTAACACACCGGCCAATACACCAGCCGCCAGAATACGTAGAACTGCATTCGTAATCCCCTGCGCGCCGCTGATCATCAAACTGACGGTTTGAATTAAATCAGCCCCCCCCACCAGACCACCAGCAAGCGCACCGGCCATCATGCCGTAAACAGGAGGAACTTTGCGTAATATCAGCACGATGGAGACAATAAGTGCCACCAATGCGCCTAAGGCTGAAATCGTTGTCATGATCTGCTCCCTGGAGGTTTTCTATCCCATTAATTTTCAAGGAGATCTGATATCAGATGGCCTCAAAATCGATTGGGTATCATTGTTATTTGTAGGGTAAGGAGCGAGCATTATGTAAGCTTATTCAACGAAAGGCTTGGGAGGATCAACCAAAAAATCAGGGGGTAAAGTACGGGATAATTGTAGTAATCGACAAATCAGCTATAAATCTTCATGCCAATATACAGCCGTAATATAGAAGGTAACTCATTGATTTTCATTCCAGTAATCTCCTCTATCTTTTGCAGACGATAGCGTAGGGTATTCACATGGATATGTAGCTGTTTCGCTGATTGAGACAGATCACAGTTCTGATCAAAATAATGCTGAAGTGTCTGTCGCAGCACCCCTTTACTGTCGGATGCGCAAAGTTGTAGCCAACTGGTGCCCAGTTCTTCAGCTTGCCAACTACCGGCAAACTCGCCCAATAAAGCGGGCAAAGAATAGTCGCTGTAATACAGCGTCTTATGACGTAGCCCTAGGCGCTCCGTCATTGCCTGTGCTGCGCGGGCGGTTAAATACGAACGCCGAATACCTTCGATGCCGGGGAAAACACCACCAACAAACACCCGCACATCAAACCGAGCCTGGAGGTTGGAGATAAAAGGTTGTAACTGCTTATTTATCGGCCGGGAAAGCCTGTCTGCAACCAAAGGTTTCAGCATCACTAATTGATTGAATCCCATCATACTGACCAGATGATCCCATCCTGTTGCATCTAAAACTTCAATCAATTGACGCAAAGATTCATGATCCTGCTGATCCAACTTGATAATCAGGGCAATACGTGGCAACGACAAATTTAGCCCCAAATAAGCAGCCATTGAGCCGATAGAAGTCGTTTGCTGATGTTCAGCCAACAATTGGCTGACCAGTTCTTCGCGATAACGCTTTTCCCATTGGCTCTGTTCCAGTAATGCCGCATGCTCCAGAATCAGTTCCGCAGCCATCCGTACCAGCTCAGCATAAGCCCGAACTTCTGCTGGCTCCCCAGAAATACCAATCACACCCACCAGTTGCTGGTGGAAGATAATCGGCAGATTGATGCCAGGTTTCACACCTTTTAACCTGGCAGCCGTTGCTGAATCAATTTCTACCACCCGATTTTCCATCAGGGCTAACACTGCGCCTTCGTGGCGTTGATTCACCCGCAGCGGATCACCGGAGGCAATAATAATGCCCTGTTCATTCATTACGTTAACTGAATGCTGAATAATGCTCATGGCTCGCTGGACAATTTGCCGAGCGGTAGATTCTTCGAGATGATTCTGGCGCATTGGTTTACTGCTCGCATAACACAGAAATGTGGGGAAAGTTATTCGTCACTCACTCTACGTGAATCCTGCAATCTTTACCGATACATGCTTCAAAAAACAGATTGGGTAACCGCTTTAGCCAAGCGTAACAAAAAAACAGAATGGATGTTAAGGAAGTGAGCCGTGGGTGAAAATCGAAAAAAACAAAAGGGCGATATCTTATTATCGCCCTTTCTGGTGTTTACGCTTTATCGCTCTTACGCTTCGATTGCTATACGCAGTTTCTTCATGGCATTCTTTTCAAGCTGACGAACACGCTCCGCAGAAACACCGTATTGATCGGCCAGCTCCTGCAATGTCGTTTTGTTGTCGTCATCCAGCCAACGGGCACGAATAATATGCTGGCTACGTTCATCCAGGCCTTCCAACGCATAAGACAATTTATCTGCCGCGTGGCTTTCCCAGTTGTCCTCTTCAATGCCATCGGCAAAATCAGAGGTTTTATCCTGAAGATACAGAACCGGAGCCATAGATTGGCCATCACGTACGTCATCATCCGGGGTGGGGTCAAACGTCATGTCCTGGGCGGACATACGAGACTCCATTTCACGAACGTCTTTGCTGGTCACACCCAACTCTTTGGCAACCAACTCAACTTCTTCCTGATTGAACCAACCTAAACGCTGTTTGGTTTTGCGCAGGTTAAAGAATAACTTACGTTGTGCCTTAGTGGTCGCGACTTTAACAATGCGCCAGTTACGCAAAACATACTCATGAATTTCTGCTTTGATCCAGTGCACTGCGAAGGACACCAGACGAACCCCGACTTCCGGGTTGAACCGACGAACCGCTTTCATCAAGCCAATATTACCTTCCTGAATCAGATCAGCCTGCGGCAGACCGTATCCAGAATAGTTACGGGCAACATGAGCAACAAAGCGCAGGTGAGACAGGATTAGCTTTTTAGCTGCCCCCAGATCGCCCTGGTAATGCAGCCGTTCAGCCAGCTCCCGCTCTTCCTCTGCTGTCAGCATAGGATAGGCATTGGCAGCCCGAATATAGGCTTCCAGACTACCTTGCGGTACTAAGGCTAAAGTTTGCATTTCTTTGGTCATTTAAACCCTCTCATAGCATGTGCAGATCGTGCATTGGCTTTCAGCGCGGATATTTTAGCATCCGGATAACCAGATTCAAGCGCTGAACACCTTAATCATTTCACTGTGTTTTTCGACTGGCTTTCACCATAAAAGTTCAACGTGAACCAGAAGTTTTAGTTGTCGATCCTAGCCGATAAACCAAGGATCTTACCAGCGGAATTATGCGGAAATTCGCGGATACAGCAGACAGTACATGAGGTGACTCTTCCCCTGCATTATCCGCAGCAGACAGAGGAAGAGTATAGCAAAGATTACTTATTGCGGTGTAAATCGGCGTAAATGTTGCACCGTTGCCAGCCAAGCTGCAATCCAACCAATCATCGCGGAAATCAGCACTAACAGCAGCGCTTCATCCCAACTCAAACCATGCAGAGTAAAACTGGCACCGAAGACGGTCGCAACCTGAGCCACCACCGAACCCAATTTCCACACCAATGCTTCCGACAGAACCAGAGACAACACCGCGCCAGCAAAACCGAGCATCGCGCCACCGTTAAGGAACGGACGCAGGATAAAGCCATCGGTGGCGCCGATCAGTTTCATGACGTTGATGGTATCTCGTCGGCTGAAAATACTGAGCCGCACGCTGTTACCAATAACCAGGAACACGGCAACAACCATCAGCACGCCAATCATCGCTGCGACCTGTCCAACCAGGCCGGTCAACGCCGCCAAACGGGCAAACCAGCTGTCATCCATGCGAACTTCGGCCACACCTTCAACTTTGGTCACCCGATCGCGCAGGGTGTTGAGGGTATCTGAACGCTGGAAACTCATTTGCGGTGTGATAATGGCCACCGCCGGCAGCGGATTTTCTTCCAACATGTCCAGCGCACCGCCAAAACCGGACCAATTGCGGAACTCGCCCATCGCTTCTTCCCGCGATAGATAGTTCACTTTCTCCACGCCCGCTTCCGCTTTCAATGTGGTCACCACATTTTCTGCTGCGTTATCATCAAGGGATTTATCCAGATACACCGTCAACTGCGGCGTTGGATACCATTGTTCGGCTGCCGTACTGACGTTTTTCCACACAATATAACAGACACTCGGCAACGTCAGCGAGATGGCTATCACCATCACGGTCAATAATGTGGCGAGTGGTTGACGCATCATATCCGCCAAAGCATTGACCCAAGAATAGCGCCACTGCTCACGCCAGCCGCCTTTCAGCGCTTTGGTTTTCGCTTTCTTTGCATTATTCGCCATGACGCGCTCCTGACATTCTGCCCTGACTCAGCGTTAGAATCGGGTAACGTCGCCGGGCAATCAGCGAGGTATCGTGCGTCGCCATCAAGACAGTGACACCCACGCGGTTGAATTCTTCAAACAGGCGCAAAATACCTTCAGACAAGGCTTCATCGAGGTTACCGGTAGGTTCATCCGCCAATAACACCGCTGGCTTGTTCACCACTGCGCGGGCAATCCCCACCCGCTGCTGTTCACCGCCAGAAAGCTGGATCGGCAAGTTCTTAGCCTTATCCAGTAAACCGACTTTATCCAGCGCCGCAGAGACCCGGCGACGGATATCTTCAGTGCTGGCACCAGCGATAATCAATGGCATTGCCACATTGTCATAAACGGTTCGATCCAGCAGCAAATGGTGATCCTGGAAGATCATCCCGATCTGACGACGCAAAAAGGGAACCTCACGATTCTTTAGCCTGCTGATATCGTGCCCACCAAACCAAATGTGGCCGGCACTGGGCCGTTCAATGCCACAAATCAGCTTGAGTAGCGTACTTTTCCCGGCGCCAGAGTGGCCGGTCAAGAACGCCATTTCCGCCGGGCGCAGGTGAAAATCTACCCCTTGCAGCGCCTGTCGGCCGCCCAGATAAGCTTTACTGACCTGTTCAAAGCGAATCATCCGTATTAATCCTCTCGGGCAAAAAGAGCCTCAATAAAATCGTCAGCCTTAAATGGCCGTAAATCTTCAATACCTTCGCCAACACCAATATACCGGATAGGAATACCAAACTGATCAGCAATCGCGAAGATGACCCCACCTTTGGCGGTACCATCCAGCTTGGTCAGGGTGATCCCCGTCAGGCCGACGGTTTCATTAAACAGTTTGGCCTGGCTGACCGCATTTTGTCCGGTGCTGGCATCTAACGTCAGCATAACCTCATGAGGGGCATCGCCGTCCAGCTTTTTCATTACCCGGACAATCTTCTTCAGCTCTTCCATCAGGTGGGCTTTATTCTGCAAACGTCCTGCGGTATCTGCCAGCAACACATCAATACCGCGGGCTTTAGCCGCCTGAATCGCATCGAAAATAACAGAAGCCGAGTCGGCACCGGTATGCTGCGCCACCACTGCAATCTTGTTGCGCTCGCCCCACACCTGTAACTGCTCTACCGCTGCGGCGCGGAACGTATCCCCAGCCGCCAACATGACCGACTTACCTTCCGCCTGGAACTGACGCGCCAACTTACCAATAGTGGTCGTTTTGCCGACGCCATTCACTCCAACCATCAGGATGACGTACGGTTTTTTGCCACTCACATCCAGAGGTTTATCGACTTTAGCCAGAATCTCAGACATCTCCTCCTTCAGTTTTCCATACAGAGCTTCGGCATCTTTCAATTGCTTACGGCTAGCATGCTCGGTCAGTGAGGCAATAATCTTACGCGTGGTTTCCACACCCACATCGGCGATCAGCAGTTGTTCTTCCAGTTCTTCGAATAAATCGTCATCAATTTTCTTGCCGCTGAACAAGCCCATAAAACCGGAACCCAGGTTTTGTTTGGTTTTGAGCAAGCTGCGTTTTAACCGCGCAAAAAAACCTTCTTTGGTCGGGCGTTCTTGTTCCTGCGCAACTGGCGCAATCACCGCCTCGTGCTCTTCAAGCCCAGCGTCTTCGATCGGTTCAGCAAGAGCAACAACCTCAACTGCTGGCTCCGGCTGAATAACCTCAACTTCTGGCACTGTTTCCGCAGGAATGACGATCTCTGCTTCAATCAGGGCTGATTCAGGTTCAGAAACCTGCGGTTGCACCTGTTCGGTGGCCATTTCAACAACAGTTTCGTCCATGACCGGCTCGATAGCCCGCACCACTTCTTCGGCCAAGAGCTCAACGGATTGCACTTGTTCTGTCACCACAGCGCTAGCTGGCTCAATGACTTTGGGTTCCACTGTTTCAGCGACAGACTGAATGGCAGCAAGCTCAGGTTCAAACGGTGTTTCATCAAGCAATGGCGCGATATCAACAACTGGTGCAATTTCAGCCGCCACTTCGGCGTTAACTTCGCTATCCCACTCGCCTGGCACCACAGTGTCAGGTGTTGAGGTTTCCGCCAACTGCACGGGTTCCTGAGCGGCAACAGGTGCGACTTCCGCCGCTACAGTTGGTTGTTCATCAACAACCGGCTCAGCGACCGACTCTTCTTTCTTCTGTTCTTCACTCTGACGGCCAAGACCCAGCCAGGAAAAAAATCCACGTTTTTTTTCTTTTGCCATTTGCGACTACACTCCTCGCGGTTAAATCATGGCTTACATAAATAAGATAATAACTCGCAGTCTATCACTTTCCCCCGAACAGCAACACGCACACGATGCTGCTTTCCGTTGTGAATTCAATCAACAAAGTATTAACGTTTCCCCTCGCAGCACACATCGGTAGAATAGCGGCTATATCTTCTGTTCAGTGCCGCCAAAATGGCCACATTTCAAGCAAGCGAGTTATGGCAAAAAAACCACAGCAACAATCCTTCGGGCAGATTCGAATTATCGGTGGCAAATGGCGTGGCCGGAAATTACCCGTTCCCGACAGCCCGGGTTTGCGTCCCAC
Source organism: Yersinia ruckeri ATCC 29473 (assembly GCF_000754815.1). Classification (GTDB taxonomy): domain Bacteria; phylum Pseudomonadota; class Gammaproteobacteria; order Enterobacterales; family Enterobacteriaceae; genus Yersinia; species Yersinia ruckeri. Next base: position 591,345 of record NZ_KN150747.1, on the reverse strand, counting down.
AACCGATCGCGTGCGAGAAACCCTGTTTAACTGGCTAGCTCCGATGATTCAGGGCGCACGTTGTCTGGATTGCTTTGCCGGCAGTGGTGCGCTGGGGCTAGAAGCCCTCTCTCGTTATGCAGGCGAAACCGTGTTGCTGGAATACGAGCGCCATGTTGCCCATCAGCTTAGCCGCAATCTGGCACTGTTGAATGCCGATAATGCACAAGTAGTGAATACCAATGCCCTAAACTGGCTGGCGCAAGCAGGTAAACCCTTTGATTTGGTTTTTCTCGATCCCCCCTTCCGTAAAGGGTTGCTGGCGGAAACGGTCAATTTGCTGGAGCGACAAGGCTGGCTGGCTGATGAGGCCTGGATTTATGTAGAAGCCGAAGCCGAGAGCGCCGCCACAGACGTACCATCAAGCTGGCAATTACATCGTGAGAAAGTGGCCGGTCAGGTCGCCTATCGTTTATATATTCGTCATTATGCTGCGGAAAATGCGGTACAGGAGCAACAAGATGTTGATTAATCTTGGTCGTTTATTGATGCTCGGCGTATGGGCTTTTTTAGTTCTGAATTTGATTCAGCCATTCCCTAGTCCACTGAAATACTTTGTGAATGTTGCGATGATTTTTATGGTACTGATGCATGGATTGCAGCTGATATTGCTAAAATCGACCCAGCCAAAAGATCAGCCGATCAGCGGCTGGCAGCAAGTCAGGATTTTTGTGTTTGGCATATTTGAATTATTGGCATGGCAGAAAAAACAGCCACCGATGCCCAAGAAATAAGCATCAGTCTTTTTTCGGGCTATTAGAATGTTGACTCGGTGTGAAATCAATATATCGGGTACCTTGTAATTGCAAGGTGCCTTGCGTACCTGGGTTAATACGCTGATATTCTTCCCGCGCCAATCTAATGTTAAGTTCACTACCACTTAATAACGGGCGGAAAGACACTTCATAATCTTTATCTTCCGCCACAATTTCCTCCCGCTGGCGGGAACGGCGATTCGGCGACAATATCTCACGTTTGTTACTGACTTCGACCTGAAGGCTCCGCACTGGCAACTTATCGTTTTCCGCATCCTGACGCCGTTTTTGCCAATACTGACGCGTGGCTAAAATCACAATCAGCGCAACGACCACAATAAAAATTAACGGTGGTTTACTCATGGATAATTGCATCCGCTCAGGGTTTATTTCCGGGTAAGTAAGGGAAACTCATCACATTCGCGCCCAATTCAGAGATACGCGCGTTGCCTTTTTCCGTCACCGCATCAATGCGAATGATTGCGTGAAGTGGAATATAACTGCGGTTTACGCCGGAGAACTCGGTTTTCAGTTTTTCTGTTGAAGGATCGACCAACACAGCCGATTGGCTATCAAAAACAAAACCAGCGATTTCAATAAAACCAAATAGCGAGCTTGGCATTATCTCGCGGACATAGAGCTGATAATTTTTACCGTTGTTCATGAACTGAATACGGTAAAGCGTTTGATCATTCGCCATTGCGTTACCTATTGATATCCATTTATCACGTCAGTCTCAGAGGGAGAGTATCGGTGGTTAACATACCATGAAGCCACTAAAGACGCATCCGTACCCTTGACGTGATTACGTCTGGCAATAAAGCACGCCAGATTGGCGCGAATGGTTTACCAAGTTGCACTATTCCCTCTGTTCCATCCAAGACCCAACGATAAACATATTGCAAATACAATCAAAAAGTTATCTATTTTCACACCTGTGAATCATATTTATAAAAAGACCCATTATTATAGGTTAATGCTTATTGAGAATATCATTCTCACTATCTCACTCAATGCTGAGCATCCACCTGCACCAGTCGGCAGATAAAATAGGCTGACGGCAGAATAGACGTTGTTGTTCCACCTTGCTATCCCCTACACTTAAAAGAGAAACTGGGTGTAAAGTTGTCGCAATAAAACAGGCATTTTTACAAACACCTAACGCTGAAAAGGATAGAAAATGAGCTGGCCATTCCTTGCTGTATTTTTTTCTGGTTGGTTATTCGTTGATGCCACCTACCGTGGGCCACGCTGGCAACGCTGGCTATTCAAACCTGTTACATTATTACTGCTGGTGCTACTCGCTTGGCAGGCTCCGGTTCTTGGGCCGGCGGGTTATCTGATTGTCCTCGGTCTGTTAGCGACCATGGTAGCCGATGCATTGTTGTTGCTACCCAGTGAGCGCTTACTTTATGCCATCGGGGCTTTTTTCCTTTGCCACCTGCTGTATACCATCAGTTTTGCGACCCAGATGTCGATCAGTATTTTCTGGCCATTGCCGTTAGTGCTGATCATTATTGGCGCATTGCTGCTGGCAATCCTGTGGACGCGGTTGGAAGAAATGCGCTGGCCGATAGTAACCTATATGGCCATGACGCTGTTTATGGTGTGGGTCGCTGGCGAACAATATTTTGCCCGTAGCACCGATTTGGGGTTTTCGTTACTCATCGGTACCTCGCTGCTACTTTTGGCCAATATCGTCTGGCTGCTTAGTCGCTATCGTTTCTCTTTCCGGGCCGCTGATGCCTTGGTTGCAGGCTGTTACTTCGTCGGTCACTTCCTGATTGTCCGCTCCCTTTACTTGTAACCCCTACGCCCCACGCTAGTGGGGTGTCGCTTTTTATTTTGTCCGCCATAAACCTTCTACTATTTCCACTACCGATTAATTCATCGCTATTTAGTAATAATTCTTATTCTTCTATTGACTCTGGAGTCAACTCCAAGGTGTAAAGTCCTATCATTAACGATGAATTATCCGTTTCGGGGACTCTATGCATTCACATCACGACCATAAACAGCAAAATTCCACTCATCGCCATGAGTCGGAAAAACATGCTCACACAGCTCAAAAAACGTGCTGTAGCAATAGCGCTGACGATAGTCTGAATACTGCGCCGCTGGCCGCCGACCACCAGCGCTACAGCTGGCAGATTAAAGGTATGGATTGCCCAAGCTGCGCACGCAAAGTTGAAACTGCCGTTGGCAATCTAAGTGGCGTGGAACAGGTCAAAGTGCTATTTGCGACGGAAAAACTGGTTGTCGATGCTAAAAGCGATATCCGCCAGCAGGTACAAGATGCCGTCACCAGAGCAGGTTTCAGTTTGGTGAATACGGTGGGTGCTTCGGGGCAACAATCCCCCGCTGCCGAGCAAAAATTTCGCGAATATTTTCCACTTATTATCCTAACCACCTTGATGGTACTCAGTTGGGTAGCATCATTATTCAGCCCTGAAATGGGTCGTATCGCCTTTATTATTACTACTTTGGTCGGGTTGGTACCGATCGTCAGCAAAGCGTGGAAACTCACCCGCTCCGGAACGCCTTTCGCCATAGAGACGCTGATGAGCGTCGCCGCCATTGGTGCACTGTTTATCGGTGCAACGGCGGAAGCAGCGATGGTGCTGCTGCTGTTTATGCTGGGTGAGTTACTGGAGTCTTATGCTGCCGGCCGCGCACGTCGAGGCGTTTCGGCACTAATGGCGCTGGTGCCAGAAGAGGCGCTGTTACTAACCGAAGGGCAACGGCGTCGGGTGCCGGTTGCCAGCCTGCGCCCAGGTGACGTTATCGAAATCGCACCGGGTGCACGCTTACCCGCCGATGCAAAGTTGGTTACAGCGTTCGCCAGTTTCGATGAAAGTGCATTGACCGGCGAATCGATCCCCGTTGAACGCCAACAAGGGGAAAAAGTGGCGGCAGGTAGTTTGTCCGTCGATCGGGCGGCACAAATGCAGGTGGTATCTGAACCCGGCAACAACGCCATCGATCGGATTCTGCAATTGATTGAACGGGCAGAAGAACGTCGCGCTCCGATCGAACGCTTTATTGACCGCTTCAGCCGTATTTATACGCCACTGATTATGCTGCTGTCGGTATTGGTCATTCTGATACCGCCGATATTCTATGCACAGTCGTGGGATATCTGGATTTACCGTGGTTTAACACTGTTACTCATCGGCTGCCCTTGTGCATTGGTGATTTCAACTCCGGCGGCCATTACCTCAGCGCTGGCGGCAGCTACCCGTCGTGGGGCGCTAATCAAAGGTGGTGCGGCATTGGAGCAGTTAGGTCTGATTCAAACTGTTGCCTTCGATAAAACAGGTACTTTGACCGAAGGAAAACCGCAAGTCACTGATGTACTGCCGGTGGATGGCATGACTGAACGCCGTTTGATCGCGCTGGCCGCCGCCGTTGAAGCCGGTTCTCATCATCCGCTGGCGACAGCCATTTTGCAGCGAGCCACGCAAGATTCGCCTGATTTACCGCTGGCCAATGAACGCCGTGCATTAGCTGGGATTGGTGTTGAAGGTGTCGTTGATGGCCTGAAGATTCTGGTCAGTTCACCCGGAAAACTGGCGGCACAGACCTTAGATAGCCACTGGCAAACACAACTGGATCAGCTAGAAAGCAGCGGGAAAACGGCTATCGCGGTACTGGAAAATGATCGATTCATTGGGTTATTGGCATTGCGTGATACCTTGCGCAGTGATGCAAAAGCAGCCATTAACGCATTGAAAAAAATTGGTATTCAAGGCGTGATGCTAACCGGTGATAATCCAAGAGCAGCCGCAGCAATTGCCTATGAATTGGGTATCGACTACCGCGCAGGTTTACTACCAGCAGACAAAGTCGAGGCGGTAACCGCCTTGAACCAACAACAGCCTACAGTCATGGTTGGTGATGGTATTAACGATGCACCCGCCATGAAAGCCGCCAGCATTGGCGTTGCCATGGGCAGCGGTACCGATGTGGCATTGGAAACCGCCGATGCTGCATTGACGCATAATCGCCTGACCGGACTGGCTGAGATCATCGTTCTTTCCCGTGCAGCACGAGCCAATATTCGGCAAAACATTGCTATTGCTCTGGGATTGAAAGGCATCTTCCTGGTGACAACGCTGCTGGGACTCACCGGATTATGGCTGGCGGTGCTGGCGGATTCGGGTGCAACGGCACTAGTGACCGCCAATGCCTTGAGATTATTGAGGAAACGCGATCTTTAAGCCACATCCATCAATGATAACCTGCTCGTAGCGGCGCAAACAGGCAGATCATCAAGACGCCGTGAATACCTCCTTGTCGGCTCGTTCCGCGCCATCCCTGGCGCGGACGCTTGACTCGTTTGCCTGTCTTCTCAACCAAAGATCACTGGGTCGAGGTTTGTCAGCGGCCTGAACGGCCCAACAATGAGCCGTTGTTTTCGTCTACGTAAATAGTCAGTGACTAACCCTGTATACCTTTACGAATCAGATATCGATAAGGCGTAGCTTCGATCTGTTGTGCCACCAGTTCATGATCCATAAAGCGGCAAAAACCCGGAATGTCGCGTGTGGTAGCCGGATCGTCAGCGATGATCAGCAACGTCTGTCCCTGTTCCATATGGCGTACCGTTTTTCGCACCATCATTACCGGCTCTGGGCAGCGTAGGCCAAGCGTATCCAGGGTTTTATCGGGATGGGAAAAGGGGTCGGTCATCGGGTTTCTCTCGTTAGTCATAGTACAAAAATCAATCTCGCCGGGAACATCCCGATAAAAGCCAGCTAGTTTACTCCGCCCATTTCCTGGTGCAAGCTACGCTAACGTTTGCGCTAAAATTAACCGTTGCATTCGTTGCGCAAACACGTATTATGCCGCCGCACCGCAAAAATTCGGGCAGATTCAGTCTGGGTTCCCTCACCCCAATAACCAAAAAGGTCACATCATGTTTTCGTTTACGCCCCAACAGCGGATGACCGCTTTGGTATGGCTTTCGCTATTCCATATTGTCATCATCACATCCAGTAATTATCTGGTGCAATTACCAATTGCTATTTTTGGCTTTCACACCACCTGGGGAGCTTTCACCTTTCCCTTCATCTTTTTAGCTACCGATCTTACCGTGCGAATTTTTGGTGCGCCTTTGGCTCGCCGGATTATTTTGTCGGTAATGTTACCAGCGCTGCTGATTTCCTATCTGGTTTCGGCCCTGTTCTTTCAAGGTAGCTGGCAAGGGTTCCCTGCACTCACCAGTTTTAATGTGATGGTTGCCCGTATCGCCGTAGCCAGTTTTATGGCCTACGTTTTAGGGCAGATTTTGGATGTTCAGGTGTTTAACCGTTTGCGTCAACGCAGCGCCTGGTGGGTGGCTCCTACTGCGGCCATGTTCTTCGGTAATATTAGTGACACCATGGCGTTCTTCTTTATCGCTTTCTACAAAAGCAGCGACGCTTTTATGGCCGCGAACTGGGTAGAAATTGCCTTAGTGGATTACACATTCAAGCTACTGATTTGTCTGTTTTTCTTCCTGCCCGCCTACGGCGTAATGCTGAATGTATTGCTGAAGTATTTTGCTCGCCAAACAGCAGCACGACCATTAGCACAAATTGGCTAACTATCGGGGTTAACTCGTAAGGGTGGCCGGCCTTGCGCATGGCCCCCTGTCATGCATAGAATTCTCTTAAATTTGGCCTTTAGACATTTCTTTACCGAACAATCTGTTGCATTTACCTGCTGAATAAGGTGCGATACAACTATTGAGTTAAGGCTTAAAAACTTTCATCCAGAAGGAATTCCCATGAACAAAATGACCAAACTCTTCGCCGTTGGTTTGCTGGTTAGCGGGCTGAGCGCCTGTGATGTCAAAAACGACAATAACGTCGGCCAACCACTGAGTCTGTTGGACGGTAATATTGCTCTGGTTCTGCCCGCCGAGTTTTCCGATCAAAGCGATAAAATCAGCAATCCTGCCAGCAATAAGCACGTTTATGCGACTAATAATGGTGAAAAAGCGGTAGTGATTATTTTAAATGATAAGAACACCGAAAAATTGGACGTGCTGGCTCAGCGTCTGATCGAACAACAGAAAACCCGCGATGCCAATTTGCAAATCGTCACCAATAAATCTATCGAAATTGACGCAAAACCGTTGCAGCAATTGGATAGCATTATCACTAGTGGCGGTCAGAAAGCGTATTCATCCGTGGTGATGGGCAATGTGGGTAACAATAGCATGACGCTGCAAATTACGCTGCCAGCAGAAAACCAGCAGCAGGCACAGACCGAAGCCGAATCCATTATCAGCAGCCTAAAACTGAAATAAACCGGTTAAGCGTTAAGAGAGCGCGGATCACCGCGCTCTGAATATGCTATGCCAATGCCCGAGCCAACAACGTTATCGGATGCTCGCATGGTTTACTGGTGGACATTTCTATCTGCCACTTACAGGTTTCACAGTCAGTAATCACCAAATCCACGCCACTTTCCTCGATCTGGCGGAAAAGTGATGCCCCGATTCCCTGAGATGTGGCGTAGTTTTCGGACTTAAATCCATAGGTGCCAGCAATACCGCAGCACTGAGAATCCAACGTCACCAATTCAACACCGGGAATGCGCTGCAACAAGGCCAGTGTATACGCCGTCCAGCCCATTTTTTCCATATGGCACGGCGTATGGTAGGCAATACGCAATGGCAAATGTTTCAGCGGTAATTCCCGCCCTTGATCCAATAATCGGTAAATATAACGCGTAGCCAGCTCGACACGATCCCGTACGGGCGTCGTATCCACATCCAATAAATGAGGGTATTCATCCCGCAGGGTAAAGGTACAGCTGGAAGAGGTCGCGACGACAGGAATATCCCGCCCGATCACCGCGTCAGTCAGTGACTCAAGGTTAACTTTGGCCTGTTTTTTGGCCTGTTCGATAAAACCGTTGGCAATCAACGGGACACCGCAACATTTTTCTCGTTTCAGTAATTGCACACCGATGTTCATCGCGTTGAACACGCGGATTAAATCCTTCCCGAGCTGCGGATGGTTATAGTTAACAAAACAACCGTGGAAAAACGCCACCTGCTCGGCATATTGCTGCTGTTTGGCCGCCTGCTGGCGATACCAGCGCCGGAAAGTCCCGAAAGAATACTTGGGCAGTTCACGCCGATGGTCAATTTTCAGTGCTTTATCCAGCAAGTTACGTACCGGTTTTAATCCAGTGATAGCATTAATTACTGGTGCAAACGGCGTTGATAGTGAGCCCATCAGGTCGGTGTGGCTTAAAATCGCATCGCGCAGTTTGGGTTTATCGCTACCATAACTGGCTTTGGCGCGCTGAATAATGTCACCAATTTTTACGTCGGACGGACAAGCTACCTCGCAACGTTTACAGTTAGTACAGTATTTCAGTGCTTCGTCATACAACATCGGATCTTTGAGTCGCAGACGCTCTCCGTCCGGCCCCGCCTGTTTAGGCCCCGGATATAACGGGTTAACCTTAGCCACCGGGCAATAAGTCGTGCATATCGTGCATTTAATGCAGCTTTCAAAACTGTTATCCCGCGGTAAACTCATGGTTTCACCTCCGTGATTTCGGCAATTTGGTGGGCAGCAAACAGCGCGCTGGTCAGAGATACGCCCGCGCCGCATCCTTGCTGTAATGGATCATAGCCACCCAGTACTGCACCAATGGCATACAGATTTTCCAGCGGCTTACCGCCGCGTAATGCACGCAATTGATCGTCCGTTTTTACGCCGAATTGCAGGTACGGCTGTGCATCAAACATATCGCTACGACTCCAGTCCGCACGATTTGGCAGTGATAACATATCCAGCCCCAGAATCGGCTCATAGACCTGATCAAAACTGGCTACCAGCCCGTTGCTGAAAAAGCTGCCGCTCGCCAGAACAATATGAGGCGCTCTTAGTGGGATATCGCCGTGATTACGACTATATAAGCCAGCCACGCGGTTGCCGTCCAACTCAGCGCGTAATACCGCATCGCCAGGCATCACCAAGCCGCCAAGTTGCTGAAAACGTTGGCGCAAAGCCTGATGTAAACGCATGCCCAGCAGAGATGGCGGCAACGTCGGCAATAACATCACCGGTTTGCCGACCGCTAAACACAAGGCTTCCAGTTGTTCTGGATTGTCTAGACCAATACAGGCGGGTAACAAGATCATTTGTGCCTGATGGGATAAGCGGCACAGCTCCTCAGCCAGAGGCTCCAGGCTTTCAGCCAGATCCAGTACCCGAGCAATATTCACTGCACGAAATTCACTCGGATTATCACGCAGTCGATCTAATGCCGGTAGATGCATATAGCTTGACGTCGCAGCCACTCCCTGAGTTTGCAGCGCGTCTGCCACCATTTGTGGCTGAAAATCGAGGAAGCCTTCAATACCGATGACCGCAATCTGTTGGTAACTTAGGTTAGCATCCAGCGTAGTGACCGGAATTTCTGCCGGGCTTAACCAGGTTGGTCGACGGGTTCCCAGCGGCGTAATACGCATATGGTTTTCTGCCGCGCTACCAACAAACGATAAATGACAGCGACTCAGCAACGCCTGAGCTTCACTGGCCAGCGACGCTACCGCCATTGCCCCCATTATGCTATAAGGATGTTCAGGTGCCTGTTGCGCCAATGCATCCAGTGCCAAAAGCGGTTGACGAACTTCATCACCATTCGGTAACTGTGCCAGTAGATCCAGTGAACCGGATGAGAAATGCAACGCACTTTGCCCAGCGCTCACAATGGCGCAATATTTTCCCTGCTCTGCCAGACGAATGCCACAGGTCAATCCTGCCAGCCCGCCGCCGATAATAATTGCGTCAAATTTCATCCTTTTTCTCCTGAGCTGAATGCGTGGCAGAGGCCCGATCCAGACCACACAATCCCTGATAGATCCAACTGGTAAATTCACTTTCCCGCAGTGCATCACCCCAGGCTATTGGTCGTACGCCTTTCCAACGTTCATTGAGAAATTGTGTCAACTGCTCACGAGATTGTTGCGGTGTAGTCACGTTGAAACGGTTAAGTAGACCAGCGGCACGACAGGCACATAACTCACCCTGACAAGTACCCATGCCGACGCGGGTGCGACGACGTAAATCTAGTAAGTTATTTACCGTAAGAGATTCAATGGCATAACGTACTTCACCCGCAGTTACGGCTTCACATTCGCACACCAGACTGTTATCCAGCCGATTGCCTGCTAATAATTGGGTTGCTCTGTCGCCATGACGATACACCGCAGAACCGCGAATACTTGCCGGTAGGGAAATGACCTTGCGCAGCGTTTGTTCTGCTGACTGGCGAGAACCAGGTAACGGTTCTTGCGCCGTAGTACAACTGGCGGTGTGCCCCAATTTCTCACACACTTTATCCGTTGCCCATTCCGCCATCAGGCGATAAGTCATTAACTTGCCGCCGGTGATGGTAATAAAACCTTCCAAACCATCGCGGCTGGCGTGGTCTAGCAGCACAATACCGCGACTGACATTACGTCCGCTCGGGTCATCATCGCTAGCCACCAGTGGGCGCACACCAGCATAGGCTCGCAGGATGCGGGTGGCCGCCAGCTTAGGTGACAACTTCGAACCTTCACGAATCAGAATGTCCACCTCTTGCGGCGTGACCAGCATATTGTCGATTTGGTCATAATCAATATGGGTGGAGGTCGTGCCAATCAGGGAGATCGTATCGCCCGGTACCAAAATATCTGCATCAGCCGGTTTTCGGCAGCGGTTAATGACCATGTTATTGATACGATGACCTAAAATCAGTAACGCCCCTTTAGCGGGGAACATTCTGACCCGCAAATCGGCATATTCCGCGATATGCTGCCCCCAAATCCCAGCCGCATTAACCACAATTTGTGCATGAATATCATACTGATGCTGATTTTTATGGTCGAATACACGCACACCGCTCACACGATCGCCCTGACGAATAAGACCGATCACTTCGTGATAGGTCAAAACCTGAGCACCATGTTCACGGGCATCCAGCATATTCGCAGCGGTCAGGCGAAAAGGATCTACCGTGCCATCCGGCACTTTAACCGCTCCGATCATCGCTGGGTTGGCTGCTGGTTCCATTCGCAGCGCCAATGCGGGATCAATCGCTTCTGCATCAATACCTGCCAGCTGACAACTGGCAATAAACTGTTGCTGATACTCGAGAGAATCTTCTGGCAAGGTGATAAACAGGCCATTTGTGGGTTCAATACAGTGACGAGCAATGCGCTTGAGAATCCGATTTTCTTCAATACATTCTTTGGCTGATTCGCTATCCGTCACTGCATAACGAGCACCGCTGTGCAGCAACCCATGATTTCTGCCGGTGGCTCCCGTCGCGATATCGTGCCGCTCCAGCAAAATACAACCTAATCCACGGCGGGCACAGTCTCGGGCGATACCCGCGCCAGTTGCCCCCCCACCAATGATGATGACATCCGTTTCGCTGTAAGGAGAACTGTTCGTCATGAAAGACCCCACTTTAATAGACAACCGCCTAGCGGCTAAATTTACGCCTATTGAGACACAATCCGTAAACGGATTGTTTGATAAGGAACAAAAACGAACCAAAAACGAAAACCAAATGATGGATAAAAACCATGATTGTGATCAAAGTCACACAGCAAGACTCACTTTTTATTTCAAATCGTTAACTAATCGCTCAAAATCCGTTCCGTTAACATAAAACTGTAACAATTGCGCCATCCCTCACAGATAAGTCGTTCGTTTTTATCTAGCATTGCGCTCGTTATAGAACATAAACGATAGAAGGTTAGCAATTCTGCCGTCGGTCCAGACACCAGGTCAGGCTGAGATCGAACAAATGATTAATGCCATTGGAGGCACTCATGTTGAGTATATTTAAGCCTACGGCTCACCAAGCCCGGCTGTCAGAAGATCGGATAGATCCGACTTATCGCCGCCTACGCTGGCAAATCTTTATGGGGATTTTCTTCGGTTACGCCGCCTACTATCTGGTGCGTAAAAACTTTACTCTCGCCATGCCGTATTTGATCGACCAAGGTTTCTCACGCGGCGATCTTGGCTTTGCTTTATCTGGCATTTCAATTGCCTATGGGTTTTCCAAATTTATCATGGGCTCGGTTTCTGACCGGTCAAACCCGCGAGTATTCCTCTCCGCCGGTTTGATTTTGGCCGCTGCCGTGATGCTGTTTATGGGCTTCGTACCTTGGGCAACCTCCAGCATTGCTGTCATGTTTGTACTGTTGTTCCTGTGCGGTTGGTTCCAAGGAATGGGCTGGCCACCGTGTGGCCGTACTATGGTGCACTGGTGGTCGAAGAAAGAGCGAGGCAGCATCGTTTCGGTATGGAACTGTGCTCATAATGTCGGCGGTGGTTTACCACCATTACTGTTCCTGTTGGGGATGGCCTGGTTTAACGACTGGAAAGCCGCGTTATATATGCCTGCCTTCGGTGCCATTCTGGTTGCACTGATTGTGTTCGGTCTGATGCGTGATACGCCTCAATCCTGCGGCCTGCCGCCGATTGAAGAATATAAAAACGACTATCCAGACGATTACAGCCAAGAAGCAGAAGAAGAGCTGACGGCTAAACAGATCTTCATGCAGTACATTCTGCCGAATAAATTGCTGTGGTATATCGCTATTGCCAACGTATTCGTTTATCTGTTGCGTTACGGCATTCTGGACTGGTCACCCACTTATCTGAAAGAAGTAAAGCACTTCGCGCTGGATAAATCCTCTTGGGCCTACTTCCTGTACGAATACGCTGGTATCCCAGGTACGCTGCTGTGCGGCTGGATGTCAGACAAAGTATTCAAAGGTAACCGTGGGGCCACTGGCGTGTTCTTTATGACGCTGGTCACCATCGCCACTATCATTTACTGGCTGAACCCAGTCGGTAATCCTGGCATTGATATGGCCTGTATGATCACTATCGGCTTCCTGATTTATGGACCGGTCATGCTGATTGGCTTACATGCGCTGGAATTGGCGCCGAAGAAAGCGGCAGGGACGGCGGCGGGCTTTACCGGACTGTTCGGTTATCTGGGCGGTTCGGTCGCCGCCAGTGCCATCGTCGGTTATACCGTTGACTACTTCGGTTGGGATGGCGGCTTTATGGTGATGATTGGCGGTAGCATTCTGGCGGTTCTGTTATTGATCGTCGTTATGTTCAGCGAGAAAAAACATCACGAAGAAATGGCAAAAAACCGCGCTAATTAAGGTTCGGTAGCCAGTCTCTGTGTTTCAGGCCGTGCCGTTATATTTGGCGACACGGCCTTTTTTGTACCCTAAAACCAAAAAATGGAGTAGGTAAACCATGCAAACTCACGTTAAAGCCTTGGTCGCTGGCATTATTCTGGCATCCTCAATGGCCGGTGTTACTCAGGCCGCAGAAAAAATTGTTATCGCTCATCGCGGTGCCAGCGGTTATCTGCCTGAGCATACCTTGCCAGCCAAAGCCATGGCCTATGCGCAGGGAGCCGATTATCTTGAACAAGATCTGGTGATGACTAAAGATAATGAACTGGTGGTATTACACGACCATTATCTGGATCGCGTCACCGATGTTGCGGAGCGTTTCCCTGACCGCGCACGAAAAGATGGACGCTACTACGCCATTGATTTTACGCTGCCGGAAATCAAATCCCTGAAGTTCACCGAAGGTTTTGATATTAAAGACGGCAAAAAAGTACAAAGTTATCCAGGCCGTTTTCCTATGGGGAAATCTGACTTTCGTGTTCATACCTTCCAGGAAGAAATTGAGTTTATTCAGGGGCTAAATCATTCAACCGGTAAAAATATCGGCATCTATCCGGAAATCAAAGCTCCGTGGTTCCATCGTCAGGAAGGAAAAGACATTTCCTCTAAAGTGCTGGACGTGCTGAAAGAGTATGGCTACACCGGTAAAGCCGATAAAGTTTACCTGCAATGCTTTGATGCCAATGAATTAAAAAGAATTAAAAATGAGCTGGAACCACAGAAAGGCATGGATCTGAAGCTGATCCAGTTAGTGGCTTATACCGATTGGAACGAGACCTACGAACAGCAACCAAACGGTAAATGGGTAAACTATAGCTATGACTGGATGTTCAAACCGGGAGCGATGAAGCAAGTGGCACAATATGCCGATGGCATTGGCCCAGACTACCATATGTTGGTGGCCGCCGAATCTACACCGAATAAAATTATCTTCACCAATATGGTTAAAGACGCGCACGCCAGCAATATGATGGTGCATCCATACACTATCCGCGCTGACGCATTACCGAAATATGCTACTGATGTTAATCAGCTTTATGACATCATTTACAATCAGGCAAAAGTTGATGGCGTATTTACCGATTTCCCGGATAAAGGCGTACAGTTCCTGCAAAAACAGGGGCAGCATAAGTAAGGTTGAGATCGACTATGGCGATGACGCCACGACTCGAACACACTGCCGCTGATTGACAGTGGTAACAACAGGGCGATAACACTATCGCCCTCAGACTGCTGACAAACCGCGATCCTGCGATCTCTGGTGGGGAAGACCGGTAGAAGAGTCAAGCGTCCGCGCCAGGGATGGCGCGGAACGAGCCTACAAGGACGTATTCACGGCGTCTTGACGATCTGCCGGTTTTCACCGCAACGAGCACTTTGTCATTAACCTCAGGGCGATAACACTATCGCCCTGTTAACCTTTATTCAGCCAAAAACATTTTGCGCAAGTAATGCGGTACCGCATCGTCGGCATTGGAGCCAATCACTTCCAAATTCGGCAAGATATCTTTCAGACGCTGATGTGCATCACGCATAATGCAGCCTTTACCTGCCATTGACAGCATTTCCAGATCATTCATGCCATCACCGAAAGCAATACATTCCTTCAGTGAATAACCAATAATTTTAGAGACTTGCTCCAGGGCATGACCTTTGGATACGCCACCCCCCATCACTTCCAGACAAGTTGGGAAAGAGAAACTCACGTTGACCCGATCGCCCCAGCGCGCGTTAATTGCTTCTTCGAGAACCAATAGCTTATCGTGGTCTTCGCAGGTGAAATACACTTTGCACACACCATCGGTTGGCAGCAGCGCTGGTTCAAACAGCTGGTAATTAAATACGGATTCGCGGAAGAACTCTTTCTGTTCTGGGTTTTCACGGTTCATATACCATTCATCGCCCAAATAGACGTTAGTCAGGATATCCGGATTGTTGTGCTCAATATTGTAAAGATCACGAGCAATATCGCTATCAAGGTTATGGCTGAAGATCAGCTCTCCAGCAGAGTTATGCACCCGTGCACCGTTAGAGGTAATCATAAATGCGCTGATCTCCAGACTGTCGCGAATCTGTGAGACATCAATATGGTGGCGTCCAGTGGCGAACACAAAATGTACGTCGCGTTCGGTCAGCAGTTTTAACGTTTCTTTGGCGTAAGGCGTGAGAATATGGTCAGGTGACAGCAGAGTGCCGTCTAAATCGGAAGCAACAACATGATACATGGCGGTGTTCTAACCTCTGGTGGAATTAGCGTCAGCAGGGACGCGCGGTTGATGATGTTGCGCAAAAAAACGCAATATGGCGCTTAGCGCCTCGACACGCAGCGTGTCCCGCTCGAACAGGATCTCATGGCGTGCTCCTTTAATCACTCGGGGAGCGCCCCCATCACAGGGGTGGCCGGCCTGAGCCATTGCCTGACAAAAAGCGTCCTGAGCCGGGTTGGAAACTACCCGGTCCTCACTGGCCTGCAATAATAAGACTGGGGTGGTGATTTTATCTGCCTCGGCAATAATCTGTTCACTGGCGTTCAGACTTTCCCGTACCCAGTGATAAGTCGGGCCACCCACCCGAATTTCTGGCGTATCAGCATAGTGGCGCAAACAGCGACGATAACGTTCGCGGCTGTGGGTCAGCATATTGACGATAAACGGCAGCGGCCGCCACTGACCGGTGCCAATGGCGTAGTAATCACGAAATTTTTTGTGGCTCTCAGTCCAGTTAACAATCCGATGCGCCAACCATTTCGGCATAGGAAGATGAATACCCAGCATCGGCGCACATAGCGCTACAGCATCAAAAGCCGTCGGGTCACGCATCAGATAACGCAGCAGTATTGCACCACCCATCGAATGCGCTAGCGCGTAGCGCTTGAGGTAATGGCTATTGCTGAGTTCTATGCTGATCCACTGGGAAAAATCTTCAACATAATCGTCAAAATTCACCACGTGACCGCGATGAGGGTCTGGCAGCATACGTCCGGAGCGCCCCTGACCACGGTGATCCAGCACCATAACGTCATAACCTTGCTGGAAAAGATCGTAGGCCACTTCAGGGTATTTTACGTAACTTTCGATGCGCCCAGTGACCAACATCACCACCTTGGTGTGATGAGGGGAACGAAAACGAACATAACGGATAGGGATATTATCGACACCAGAAAATTCGGCCTCTTCCCGCTGCTGCCAGAAATCCAGCAGTGGCCCGTTAACAAACGCAGAAAATTGCGCTTCCCGGGTTAACCCGTTTTCAATGTTCGTTTCTAGCGGCATAGGGTTGTTAATTGCATCCTTAAACCGGTGTCCTTAGGTTTTTTCGCGTCGTGGCACATCTAAAAAGCAATAGCGCATTGTGCCACAAATTTAACCATTCAGGGAGTTTTGCCATAACCTTAGACCGGAGGTTAACCCATCCACTAACAATTTTTATCTGCCGTTTTCACCGAATTTCGATGCTATTAACACCATGAATACCACCATTCGCCACCGGAGATGCCGCGTCAATTGCCGAGCATTGATGGCGACAAGGCGAGTTGAGGTTTATCTTGAGAAAATAAGATGCAACCCAAAACTGACAAATAGCACGCCTGCCAGCCCATCGATCCACTTGGATAATCGCTGATAACCTCGACGCATAAGCGGTAAGGCGAAAACGCAGGCCACAATACTGAACCAAGTAAAGGTTTCTACGACGATTAAGAGAAACAGCCCCCAACGCGCACCTGCGCTAACATCCTCTCCAACAAACAATGAGAAGACGCTGCCGAAATAAATCACAGCTTTAGGGTTAGATAAGTTAGTCAGAAAACCGCGTAAGAAGGTGTGACCACGCAGCGGTAGCGCCATTTCCACCTGCCCTTCGGCCAAATGCCCTTTGGCTCGTGCCGATTTCAGCAATTGCCAGCCCATCCAGCACAGATAAAGCCCACCACCAACCATAATTATCTGATGCAACCACGCCATTTTTTGCAAAATCAGATGCAGCCCCATGAGTGCGATAGCCGCCCATACCACGATACCCAGCGAGATGCCTACCACGCCTTTCATCGCCTCACGACGGGAACGACTGGCGGCGGTTTGTGATACAAAAAAGAAGTCAGGGCCTGGGCTCATCAAGGCAATAAGGTGAACCAGTGCCACGGTAAGAAACAGTATTAACATGAAGGTATTCCGACAGGAAATAAAGAAGAGGAACCACTCTATCACGCGCATGGCAGCCCAACCAGACCGCCATTTATGCTTGCGCCGAATAGGAAATGTATCGTTACTCGCCGTTATCCAGGTGGTCGCGAATCACCGCCATAAATGGCGCACCAAAGCGTTCCAGCTTACGCTGGCCCACACCATTGACACTCAACAACTCGTTGGCTTTGATCGGCATCTGCTCAGCCATTTCCAACAAGGTTGCATCGTTGAACACGACATAAGGTGGAATATTTTCTTCATCTGCGATGGATTTACGTAGTTTGCGTAACTTGGCAAACAGTTTACGGTCGTAGTTGCCGCCGTAGGATTTCTGATTGGCACTGCTGCGAGGTTTCAGGCTTTGAATGCGCGGCACCGCCAGTTGAAGAGAAATTTCTGCCCGTAAAACCGGCCTGGCTGCTTCAGTCAACTGTAACGCCGAAAATTGGGCAATATTTTGGCTCAACAGACCCAGATGTATCAGTTGGCGCAGTACGCTAACCCAGTGTTCGTGAGTTTGCTCGCGGCCAATACCGTAGACAGACAGCTTATCATGACCCATTTCGCGGATACGCTGATTATTGGCTCCCCGTAGCACCTCCACGATATACCCCAAGCCAAAGCGTTGCCCAACCCGATACACGCAGGATAGTGCCTTTTGCGCATCACCCAATCCATCGTAGCGTTGTGGTGGATCCAGACAGATGTCACAGTTGCCGCAAGCTTGCTGTTGACCTTCGCCAAAATAGTTAAGCAGCACCAAGCGGCGGCAGGTTTGCGCTTCAGCGAAAGCGCCCATCGCATTCAGCTTGTGCCGTTCCACATCTTGTTGTGCGCCAACGGGTTTATCTTCCAGACAACGGCGTAACCATGCCATATCCGCCGGATCGTAAAGCAGTATCGCCTCAGCAGGTAGGCCATCACGCCCAGCACGACCGGTTTCCTGATAGTAGGATTCAATGGTGCGCGGAATGTCGAAATGCACCACAAAACGGACGTTAGGCTTGTTGATACCCATACCAAAGGCCACAGTGGCGACCACCACCTGTAGGTCATCACGCTGGAAAGCTTCCTGCACCTGCGCACGCCGTTCATTGTCCAGCCCGGCGTGGTATGCCGCCACACTCAACCCACGACTTTGCAATCGCGCCGTGGTGTCTTCAACTTTGGCGCGGCTATTACAGTAAATAATGCCGCTTTTTCCCCGTTGATCCTGCACAAAACGCCACAGTTGGTCCAAAGGTTTGAACTTCTCGACCAAGGTATAACGGATATTGGGGCGATCAAAGCTGCTGACCTGAATCAGCGGTTGGTTCAAGTCTAACAGACGAACAATGTCACCACGCGTCGCTTCATCCGCCGTGGCGGTTAATGCAATAACCGGTAACGCAGGGAAACGACGTTTAAGCTGGCCGAGCGCGCGATATTCTGGACGGAAATCATGCCCCCATTGAGAAATACAGTGCGCTTCATCAACAGCCAGCAAGGCCGGACGCCAATGCTCGAGCTGCTCAAGAAAGTTTTCCATCACCAAACGTTCCGGGGCGATGTAAAGCAACTTAATCTGGCCGTTACGGCAGCCGTCCATCACGGCTAACTGCTGCTCACGGGTTTGCGACGAGTTAAGGCAGCCTGCCGCTACACCGTAAGCCAGGAGTTGATCAACCTGATCTTTCATTAACGAAATCAGCGGGGAAACCACCAGCGTCAAACCGTCCATCACCAACGCAGGAATCTGATAACACAAGGACTTACCGCCGCCCGTCGGCATGACCACCAGGCAGTCCTGCCCGGCGAGCGTCGCGTTAATGATTTCTTGTTGTCCTGGTCGGAATTGTTGATAGCCAAAAGTCTCTCGCAAGACTTGCGCTGCCAGTTGCTCCTTGTTTATCACTGCCGCGGTAGACACTCGTTTCCCCAACTCTTGGATCTGAACAGGCCGGTTAACCGGCCTGTGTATGATTCTGAACTCACGCCAAACGGCGCTACATGACGTCGTTCAACATGATACCCATACCAACGCGGGTTTGCCTAAAGTTATAGTCAATCATTGACTCACCATAGCCGCTAAATACTTGAGTATAGAAACGGACATGCTTGGTAATTGGGTAGCTCCAGCCCATTTCAGCACCACCGTAACCGGAGTTCCAGTTATACCGGCCTTCTACGCTGAACACGCTGTCTCCCCAGGCATAACCCACTTTTAAGCGATAGTGACCCATATATTTAGTGATATCAGGATTATCATCTTTTGCATCACTTTCCGAGAAGCGGAACCAAGGTTTCAGATCCACTTCCCAATCTCCACGATGCGCCATCACACGTGCATAGCCACGATTCCAGCTACGCGACGTCGGGTCAGCCTTACCGTTTGACTGGTGATTCAGACCAAACTCAATTTCCCGTAAGGTCCAGCCAGCAAAGTCATAATCGGTCGCCCAAGCCAAAAAGATTTGAGGTTCGTAGTTTGTCTCGCGGAAAGGTGCAGATTCATCGCTGTTAGATGCCTGCCACCATGAACGTTGCGTATAGGACGCACCCAGCAAGGAGTTTTCCCCAGCGATACCTCGCCAAATAGGGAATGCCAGACTCAATTGAAATTTGATTTCATCTTTATTGGCATTATTTGCCCAGTCATAGGAGCTGATGGCCTGTTTGTTGATATCACTGGTATACGTATAAAGCAGATAATTGGTTTCATACGGGTACAGTAGGAAAGGGTTATCATGATCCTGCAACATGGCGGAAATAATACTGCCGCGAACCACCGGTGCATTATGAGTCTTTTCTACTAACGCCTCTTCTGCCTGTGCCAATGTTGGCACCAATAACAAAGCCACTAATATTCGCCAAAAGATTCCCATCATTACTCCCATTATCGAATGGATTATTCGTATTTTTTATGAAAAGCAGCTCATTCTACACACAAACAATAGCTTGGTTTAGCGTTGTTTAGTTTTATCACTGAGCCACTGGCGCGCAACAAAACATAAGCATAAAATAAACATTTGATTAACAGCCACTGTATTACAGTGGCGACAAAATGAGAATCGTGCCACATGTCAGGAACTATATTAACCCTTGAAGAGGCTCGCTGCATGGTGGGCGAGGTTTTTGTTTACCACATGCCATTTAATCGTGAGCTAGGTCTTGAATTGCATCGTTTTGAACAGGATTATGCTGAAGTCACCTTCAGTAACCAAGATAAATTGGTCGGTAACATTGCACAACGTATCTTGCATGGTGGTGTGATCGCGTCAGTGCTAGATGTGGCTGCGGGTCTGGTCTGTGTCGGTAACAGCCTGATTCGTGATGAGCCGCTGGTTTTAGAGGAGCTGCAAGTTCGTTTGGCCAAAATGGGTACTATCGATTTACGCGTCGATTATTTACGTCCTGGCCGAGGGGAACATTTTACTGCCAGTAGCAGTATTCTGCGCAGTGGGAATAAAGTCGCGGTTGCCCGTGTTGAATTGCATAATGAAAAATCTGTACATATTGCCAGCGCCACCGCGACTTATCTGGTGGGATAATTCATGACCTTGCGACGGTGAGCCGCTCAGAGGTGCTTCGGCACGCTAACTTCAGTACACTCACTGTCTCTCTTTTCTGTACCGAGTCATTTCATGGATAAGCAACAAACACGCCAGGGCATTTTATTTGCACTGGCGGCCTACTTTATTTGGGGTCTTGCTCCGGCCTATTTCAAATTAATCCAGCAAGTCCCAGCAGATGAAATTCTGACTCATCGGATTATCTGGTCATTCTTTTTTATGCTGATTCTGCTCACGCTAAGCCAAAATTGGCCGCAGGTACGGCAAGCCTGTAAGAATCGGAAACGTCTGCTATTACTGGCCGTGACCGCGTTACTCATTGCCAGTAATTGGTTGCTGTTTATCTGGGCGGTAAATCACCACCATATGTTGGAAGCCAGTCTGGGTTACTTTATTAACCCATTGGTCAATGTGCTATTCGGTATGCTATTCCTCGGCGAGCGTTTTCGTCGGATGCAATGGGTTGCGGTAGCGCTGGCCTTTGGGGGCGTACTGATCCAGCTGTGGCAATTTGGTTCATTGCCAATGATTGGGCTTGGGCTGGCCATTAGCTTTGCGTTATACGGCTTATTGCGGAAAAAGATGGGAATTGATGCGCAGACGGGCATGTTGGTCGAAACCCTGTGGCTACTCCCTGTGGCCGCCGTGTACCTGTTTTTCATTGCCGACAGTCCAACCAGCCATCTGAGCGTGAATGCCTGGTCGCTCAATCTGTTGCTGGCTGCCGCTGGTGTGATCACCACCATTCCATTGTTACTGTTTACCGCCGCGGCCAGCCGCTTGCGGCTCTCGACACTGGGTTTTTTCCAATACCTCGGCCCAACGTTGATGTTTATTCTTGCTGTCAGCTTCTATGGCGAGACCGTCAGCAGTGACAAGATGGTGACATTTGGATTTATCTGGGCAGCCTTGCTGCTATTTACGCTGGATGCACTGTACACACAACGCAAATTACGTTAGTCACTGTCCTGAAATATCATGCCCGTCGATCGGTGTCGGGCATGATTAACTCGCCGGCTTACAACCAGTTTTTGCGTTTGAAATACAGATAAGGTGCCAAACCGGCCACAATCATCAGGCCAATGGCACCAGGATAACCGAATGACCAGCGTAACTCGGGCATAAACTCAAAGTTCATACCGTAGCTGGATGCGACTAGCGTTGGCGGCAGGAAGACCACAGAAACCACCGAGAATATTTTGATAATACGGTTCTGCTCGATGTTGATAAAACCCATCGCGGCCTGCATCAGGAAGTTGACTTTCTGGAACAACGATTCATTGTGCGGCAGCAAAGATTCGATATCGCGCAGTACTTCCCGCGCCTGCTCCAACTGACCCGTCGGCAATCTGGCTTTGCGCACCAGGAAGTTCAACGCGCGCTGGGTATCCATCAGGCATAGCCGAACCTTCCAACCGATATCTTCCTGTTCCGCCAGCGTAGACAGCGCAGCATCGTATTCATCCCCTTGCTGGCCCTCCATAATCACGCGGCTTAATGCCTCCAAGTCGCTGTAAATATTTTCTATTTCATCAGCCAACTGCTCGATCTTGGTTTCGAACAAATCCAACAGCAGCTCGTAGGCGTTGCCATCAACCAAGGTCTGATTGCGTGCACGCATACGATATAGGCGGAAAGCAGGCAGCTCACGCTCACGCAACGTGTACAGGCGGCCATCACGGATGGTGAATGCCACGGTGGAGTTTCCTGCGTGATCTTCGGCATCTTCGAAATAGAAGAATGAGTGAATATGCAAACCGTCTTCGTCTTCGAAAAAACGGGCTGAAGCCTCGATATCGTCCAGTTCCGGGCGGGTTGCCAGACTTTGCCCCAATTCACATTGGACGCGCTCACGTTCACCCTCTTCCGGCTCAACCAGATCGACCCACAAAGAAGATTTCAGATCGTCAGATTCATCCAGTTCCAGACGGCATAAGCGATTGTTGTCTAATTTAAATGCGCTCAGCATGTGCCATAACTCCCTTGGGGTAATGGATAGGGATTACGCATTGAAGCACAGAAACAAGGGGATGTCGTTACACCAGCAAGTTTCAGACCATAAGGAGACCTGACTCACAGCGACAATCAAACGAGGTCACTGACAACCACTAAGGCTATCAGCATAAGAGGATAGCCTTAGAAGTTGCACCCGATGTACGGGTTATTGAGCCAGTATCTACTGGGTGTGTCCAAGGCGAATGTCCTCATAAAGAATAGTGCGCGCATGTTACGCTGAGAAGAAAAAGACTGTCAACCGCTATGGAACAGTTAATCCAGACACTGAATTTGTCTATTTAACTGACACAGATTATGGCCAGCATAAACCGCAGGTAAACCACCGGTTGGCGACTGTTCTATCCCGTTATATCAACCCAACACTTTCGCTATATTACGCTTATCCTCCAACAGGAATCATTGTGAATGAAACAGATTACCCAACCGATGCTGGTACAAATGAGCGAACGCGCACGACAGGTTAGCCGCCTGCGCTCCAATCATAATTTTCATCCAGAGCTGGACGACGCTATTCAGCGCCTGGCCATTGCCATGGAGCCGCTCACTTACGTTCGCCCACACCGCCACCCACACACTTGGGAGCTGTTGACAGCGTTGTCCGGCCATTTTGTCGTCCTGCTGTTTAACGATCAGGGAGAAGTCATTGAGCGGGTATTATTGGGTAAGGAAGTCGCTATCTTGGAAATTCCAGCCAATACTTGGCATGCGGTGAGGTCAATGGAAGAAAACGCGGTGATTTTCGAAGTCAAACACGGCCCTTATCAGCCGATAATTGCGGAAGACTTCGCCAGTTGGTCACCGGCTGAAGGCGATTCTACCGTCGCTAATCTGGTGGAATGGTATGCCTCTGCATCGGCTGGCCAACGCTATCTGAGATAAACCACGTAAAAAAACCGGAGTCCCAAAAGACTCCGGTTTGACTACCCTGCTGCACCTAACCACTCACGGGTTTTATTCGCAAACAGGCTTTCCCTTTGGTATTGGCGAATAATATCAACGTTGAATACTTTTAAATTTCCGCGTGGTATCGGTTAATGCCACTTCTGTCGGTAGGCGCTCCATAGAACTGGCACCGTAGAAACCATCACATTGTGGGCAGTTATCCATAATGTATTGTGCATCTTCCGGCGTAGAGATCGGCCCGCCATGACAAAGCACAATCACATCTTCACGCACACCTTTTGCCGCCTTGGCCCATTCATTAATCAGTGGAACACAATCGGCCAGTTTGAGCGCGGTATCGGCACCGATGTTGCCGCCGGTGGTTAACCCCATATGCGGCACGATAATATCCGCACCGGCCTCAGTCATGGCGATAGCATCTGCTGCACTGAAAACATAAGGTGTAGTGAGCAAATCTTTCTGATGAGCCAGACGAATCATATCCACTTCCAGCTGGTATCCCATGCCGGTTTCTTCGAGATTGGCACGGAAGTTACCGTCAATTAATCCTACTGTTGGGAAGTTCTGTACCCCCGAAAAACCCAATTGCTTCAAATGGCTCAGAAAATAGTCAAACTGGCAGAACGGATCAGTACCATTTACTCCCGCCAAAACTGGCGTTTTTTTAACCACAGGCAGAACTTCTTTGGCCATATCGACAACAATTTCGTTGGCATTGCCGTAGGCCAATAATCCGGCTAAAGAGCCACGACCAGCCATGCGATAACGGCCAGAGTTGTAGATAACGATCAAATCGATACCACCAGCCTCTTCACACTTCGCTGACAAGCCTGTACCGGCTCCGCCGCCAATAATTGGCTCACGGCGGGCAATCATCTCTCTGAATTTATTCAAAATTTCATGACGTTGAAATCCTGGCATATTACTTCTCCGCAGATATTTTCATTATCTCGTTAAAAGTCTCGGCGGCAGCCTGAGCAAAACGCGGATCATTAATATTGAATGGGTAATGAACCAGACGCCGCCTGTCGGTTTGAATCACCGTTTCTTCCAGTGCGCGAATAAAGGCACCTGAGGCGTTTTCATCCCAGAACGGTTGACCCGGCGCGTCCAGTGCGGAAAAACCACCAGCAGGAATCAGAAAACGGACTTCCCCCTGGCAACGGTTTAATTTCTCACCGATCCAACGCGCCATTTGAATATTTTCCAGCTCGGTGGTACGCATCAGCGTGACCTGAGCATTGTGCTTATAGAACAACCGATCGGCGTATTTGGCCGGTATGCTGGCAGGACTACCGAAATTCACCATATCCAGCGCACCGCAGGAGCCGATATAAGGAATACGAGTTTCAGCGATGGCATCGAGTCTTTCTGGCCCGCAGGCTAAGACTCCGTCAAATAATAAATCGCAGACTTCCGTGGTGGTCAGATCCAGTACACCCGCAAGCAACCCGCTTGCCGCCAGTTTCTCCATTGCTTTACCACCACTGCCAGTCGCGTGGAACACCAGACAATCATATTCATCGGCTAATTGTGCGCTCACCGCCTGAATGCAGGGTGTTGTGACACCAAACATTGTCAAGCCCACCGCTGGTTTGCCATTGTCCGTAACCTGCTCTTTTGCAAAATACGCGGCACCCGCAATCTGATGGGCAGCATTACTCAGCACTCGACGGGAAATACGATTCAAACCCGCAATATCAGTAACGGAATACATCATGGAGATATCACTTGCCCCGATATATGCCGATACATCACCGGATGCCATGGTAGAAACCATTAATTTCGGCACCCCAATCGGTAGATTTTGCATCGCCGGAGTAATCAGCGCAGTACCACCGGAACCGCCCAATCCCAATAAGGCAGCAACATCATCGCATTGAGCCATAAAGCGCTCGAAAGCCAACGCCATCGCACTAATCGCCATGCCGCGATCGCCGCAGAACACCGCCTGACGACCATCAGGATGATAACTGGCGACAGTGGCGGCACTGATATCGGTGTGGCTATTCCGGTGTTCTGATTGAGTCGATAAATCAACCGTTACGGTTTTCAGACCAACAGCTTTAATCAGATCGCTGACATACATCAGCTCCTCGCCTTTGGTGTCTGCCGTGGTCGCGATATAAATATAACGAGACATCACATCATCCTTCTGTAAGGTACTGGCTAATAATTTATTGTTTTTATTGGAAATTATTAATCCCTGGCGGTCGAGAAATCAATCAATCTGGTTAAGATTAAGCCATAATGAGACAGTAGTATCATTTTAGCAAAGTGTAATAGCGCAAGATGAGACTACCGTCCCAAAAACAGCCCAGGT
Organism: Yersinia ruckeri ATCC 29473; assembly: GCF_000754815.1. GTDB lineage: Bacteria > Pseudomonadota > Gammaproteobacteria > Enterobacterales > Enterobacteriaceae > Yersinia > Yersinia ruckeri. Next base: position 565,345 of record NZ_KN150747.1, on the reverse strand, counting down.
ATAAAACTCATGCATAGGGTTTTATGCGAGTGATTTGGTATAGTGAAGTCAATTGACCTGTTCTTATGGAGCGACCGTGAATATTCCAGCCCAGCCCGAGCGATCTACTCCATCGTTGACCACCATCAGAGCTAGAACTCAGCGGCTACTGATCGATACCGCAATGAGCATGTATGAGTGCGGAGCCTTCCCATCAATCACCGAAGTCGCCAATGAAGCCAAAGTTTCACGGGCAACGGCTTATCGCTATTTCCCGACACAAAGCGCACTGGTTTCCGCGCTGGTCACTGAAAGTCTTGGGCCAATATTGGCATGGCAACCAACCCAACCGGATGCCGGACAGCGCGTGGCTGAGTTGCTCTCATTCGCTTATCCACGAATGTTACAACACGAAGCTGTACTGCGAGCAGCGTTGCATCTTTCCCTGCAACAATGGGCTGACGCCCGTTGCCATTCAGACAGTACCGAGAAACTGGTGCGAGGTAACCGCAAACGACTATTGAAATTGGCCATGGAACCGATGGAAGGGAAATTATCGCCAGAAGCCTTACAGCGGGTGATTCATGCTCTCTCGCTCATTTATGGTTCTGAAGTGTTTATGGTACTAAAAGATATCTGGCATCTGGAAGATGATGCTATTCAGGATGTGACACAGTGGATGGGCAAAGCTATTTTGGCTCAGGCGGAGAAAGACGCAGCTAACGGGTAATATGCGGCAGCATTCTCATGTTGCCGCACTCAGATTTACACAGCTTCGAGCCGCGCATAGGCCGCCACCAGCCACTTGATCCCTTCACCGGGAAAGGCAACCTGTAAGCGGCTATGCTCACCACTGCCTTCCAGATTCACCACCGTACCTTCACCGAATTTAGGATGACGAACCCGCTGCCCCAACGAGAAGCCGCTATCGTTCTCATTCATTGGTGTTCCCATCCGGCGATGATTGACCGCACGCGTCACGCTAGCGCGTAGTCTCACCTCTTCAATACATTCCTGCGGCAATTCGCCGATAAAACGAGAAGGACGATGATTCACTTCTTTACCGTACAAACGGCGACTTTCTGCATAGCAGAGAGTCAATTTTTGCATTGCGCGAGTTAAGCCGACATAAGCCAGACGGCGCTCTTCCTCCAAACGTCCACCTTCATCCAGCGACATCTGGCTCGGAAACATACCCTCTTCCATACCGACAATAAATACCTGTGGGAATTCCAACCCTTTGGCCGAGTGCAACGTCATCAATTGCACCGCATCCTGATAGGCATCAGCCTGGCCCTCGCCAGCCTCCAGCGCTGCGTGAGACAAGAACGCCTGCAATGGCATCAAGTCTTCATCTTCATCCTGATAGCTGTACTGACGCGTCGCGTTGACCAATTCCTCAAGGTTCTCAATACGAGCCTGGCCTTTTTCGCCTTTTTCCTGTTCATACATGATCCACAGCCCGGAATCACGAATGACCCGATCGGTTTGCACATGTAATGGCATATCAGCGGTTTCGTGAGCCAGTGAATCCACCAGTTCAACAAAACGCTGTAAGGCAGAAGCCGCACGCCCCGCCAGTACTTGGCTTTGCAATAACTCGCGAGTCGCCTGCCACAAGGTAAACTGACGATCCCGTGCAGTGTGGCGCACCACATCCAATGTCCGATCGCCAATGCCGCGGGTCGGCGTATTCACTACCCGCTCAAAAGCCGCATCGTCATTGCGGTTCGAAATCAAGCGCAGATAAGCCAGAGAGTCTTTGATCTCCTGCCGTTCGAAGAAGCGTTGACCACCATAAATACGATACGGCATTGAAGTTTGCAGCAAAGCCTCTTCCAACACGCGGGATTGGGCGTTACTGCGGTACAAAATGGCGCAATCATTGAGTGCCCCACCGTGATCCTGCCAGGCTTTAATCCGGTTAACCACAAAGCGCGCTTCATCCAGCTCGTTAAACGCACAATAAATCGAGATCGGCTCACCTTCAGCACCTTCAGTCCACAAATTTTTCCCCATCCGGCCATCATTGTTGGCAATCAGGGTATTGGCGGCTTTCAGGATGGTACTGGTCGAACGATAGTTCTGCTCCAGACGGATGGTTTCCGCACCGGGAAAATCCTTCAGGAAGCGTTGAATATTCTCAACCTGCGCACCACGCCAGCCATAGATTGACTGATCATCATCGCCCACGATCATCACATTGGAACGTTCACCCGCCAGCAGGCGAATCCACGCGTACTGGATGCTGTTGGTATCTTGGAACTCATCAACCAGAATGTTGGTAAAGCGTTCACGATAGTGGTTCAAAATATGCGGTTTATTCAGCCAAAGCTCATGGGCGCGCAGCAATAACTCGGCAAAATCCACCAAACCGGCACGATCGCAGGCCTCTTGATAGGCCTGATAAATACGCAGCCAGGTCGCCTCAACCGGGTTACCATAACTTTCAATGTGTTGAGGCCGCAGGCCTTCGTCTTTTTTACCGTTGATGTACCACATCGCCTGACGCGGTGGCCACTGTTTCTCATCAAGATTCAGTGCCTTAACAATACGTTTCAGTAAGCGGTGCTGGTCGTCGCTGTCGAGGATTTGAAAATCCTGCGGCAGATTGGCATCCAAATGATGAGCGCGCAGCAAACGGTGTGCCAAACCGTGGAAGGTTCCGATCCACATACCGCCTTGGCTGGTACCAATCAGATGCTCAATCCGATGGCGCATTTCTGCCGCCGCCTTATTGGTAAAAGTCACAGCAATAATGGAATACGGCGAAGCATTTTCCACAGAGAGCAGCCAGGCAATACGATGCACCAGCACCCGGGTTTTACCACTGCCCGCACCGGCCAGTACCAACAGGTTGCTGCGTGGAGCGGCCACGGCTTCGCGTTGTTTTTCATTCAGGCTGTCGAGCAGATCAGAAACGTCCATAGGCACCGTTTATCGGGTAAGGGAAAACCACCGGGTCGCCGGAGTGACCGGACGACCGTCAGTATTCCACTGTGAATTTATACAGAGTAATTGAAGGATTATAACAATGCTGTCAGGGATGCCAACTGCGAAATTTCAATATGCGGCAGTAAACGGCTGTCATTAACCGCCATAATATTTTTCTGCCGATCGTTGATCCAGCAGGCTTGCATACCACAGCGCAACGAACCGGCCACGTCGGTGGTCAGATCGTCACCCACATGCAAAATATTTTCCAGTGGCAGATCCAGCTTATTCGCCGCTTTTTGGTACATATCACGATAAGGCTTGGCACGACCAGCGGGGCCAGAACGCAGCACAAACTGAAAATAACGGCTTAAACCACAAGCGGCAGGATCGGCATTCCCATTGGTGATAGCCACCAGAGGAAAACGTTCAGATAGCGCGGCTAGCGTATCGTGTGTGGCCGGGGGCACATAAATACGGCTGCGCCACAGGGCAAAGTTTTCCATCGCGGCATCAGCACCGTTGCTGGCTTCACTCTCGCCAAGACCTTGGCGTGTCAGCCCCAGCTTCAACGCCTGCCAACGCCATTGGGTCACATCATGATAAATATCAGGATCACTGGACAACAATTCAGCGCGCAAACGCTGAAAGTCTGCGGCCACCAGATGACGTAAATTAGGATGGTATTGCTGAAGAAACGCCACCGATTCCTGCTCAGTTCGGCTAATTACCGGACGATTATCATACAAAGTGTCATCCAGATCGAAGGTAATGGCGGCGATAGAATTAAGTGGTCGGTAAAAATGCATCAGGATTTGCCTCGTTTGGCTCGCGGATGAGCCGCATCATACACCGTTGCCAAATGTTGAAAGTCGAGGTGGGTGTAGATTTGTGTGGTGGTCAGATTGGCGTGGCCCAGCAATTCCTGCACCGCACGCAGATCGCCGCTGGACTCCAGCATATGGGTGGCAAAAGAGTGACGCAATTTATGGGGATGGATATGGCTGCTAACCCCTTGTTTTATGCCCCACTCAGCGAAACGTTTTTGTACGTTGCGAGCAGAAATGCGTTTTCCCGTATTGGCCAGAAAAATAGCGTCATCGCTAGGCGCAAACAAATCCCGCAGCGCCAACCAGTGCTGAAGCCAAGTGACTGCGGTCGCCCCCATCGGCACTTTGCGCTCTTTGCTACCTTTTCCCATCACCCAGATTTCGCCGCTGGCCAAATCTACGTGTTTGCCGTCCATTCCCACCAATTCAGCCAGACGTAAACCCGCGCCGTACATCACTTCCAGCATGGCTCGATCCCGCACCGCCAGAGGATCGTTAAGATCGATATCCAGCAGGCGGCTGACTTCGTCTACATCGATATTCTTAGGTAAATGTCGCCCCGTTCTCGGCGTACTGACACCTTTGGCCGGATTGGCGTGCAAAACGCCTTGGCTCACCAGCCAATCCAGAAAACTGCGTAGAGCAGAGAGACGCAATGCAAGGCTTGCAGACTGCAAACCGGCGCGTTTGCTGCGAGAAACCAACGACCTTACCTGCGCCGCATCCAGATTTTCCCAGTGACTCAGTTCCATTTGCCCCGCCAGTTCCATCAACGCCTGTAACTGACGGGAATAGCTGGTGATGGTCAACGGACTAAGCTGGCGCTCGACTTTCAGATAACGCAGAAAAGCCTCAACGGCATGAGAAAGTGCCGCGGGTTGGTTTGTCATACCGGTTCAATCCAACGCGCCAACAAGGCAGGTAACATCAGTGCCAATTGATCCAACATTACCGTGCCCATGCCGCGCTGATAGTGCTGATTATCTCGGCTGCTAAACATCAGCACCCCCAGATCGCCTTGCTCGCCGATCAAAGACATCGCCACCGAACCAATCTGTCTGGCCTGTGGTAAAAGCAGTAATAACTCGGCTCCGTTCAGGCTACCGAGATAATGGCGTTCGTTACCTAGCCGCTGAATACGCATAGGCTCAAAAGTATTACGCGATAAGCCTAAATGGGTGAAGTCCGAAGGCGCGCCAATATGCCAGCGGTCGCTGAACAAACGTATATTGGCACCGGCTAAGCCAAACTCTCGCGCCCACCGTTGCAGGCGATTGAGCATCTCTTGCAGACTATCGGCTCCAGCCAGATGAGTTTGCAGCTGTAAGAGCCGGTTAAACAACAATTCATTGAGTCCGGCCTGCTCCATCAACAGAGTAATCTCTTCTTCCAATTGATGGATCTGATTACGCTGACGAGCCAGTTGCCATTCCACCAGAGACACACTGCCCCGAACCGGATGGGGAATTTGCATCTGCTCAACCAGACGGGAGTTACGGATAAAGAAGTCAGGATTTTGCAACAAATACTGCATGACAGCGGCGTCGTCTAACTCAATGCCAGCCAGCGCCTGTTCCTCATAACTCTTCATTCTTCAACACCCATTATAAATGAATAAAACCATCGTAGACGTGGGTTGCAGGCCCGGTCATATACAACGGTTGGCCGAGTCCTTTCCAACTGATATCCAGGCTACCACCCGGCAACTCTACATGAACATCTTCGTCCAACAGCGCTTGTTGAATACCGACCGCGACGGCCGCACAGGCACCACTACCGCAGGCCTGGGTTTCCCCCGCACCACGTTCGTAGACCCGCAAACGGATGTGTTGTCGGCTCACTACCTGCATAAAACCAATATTGGCACGCTCGGGAAAACGTTCATGATTTTCTAATTCTGGCCCCAGCAACTCAACGTTAGCGGCCGAAACATCATCCACCTGCAAAACACAGTGGGGATTGCCCATCGAAACTACACCGCACAGCACTGTGTGCTCAGCGGCGCGTAAGATATAGGTCTTTTCCGCTTTTATCGCTTTAAATGGAATGGCCTGCGGCTCAAAGTTGGGTTCGCCCATATTGACGCTCACCATCTCATCATCCGTTACGCTCAGTACCATACGCCCAGTCTGTGTGCTGACCCGAATATCTCGCTTATTGGTCAGCCCCTTAATTCGTACAAAGCGGGCAAAGCAGCGGGCACCATTGCCACATTGGGAAACTTCGCTGCCATCGGCATTAAAAATACGGTAGTGGAAATCCAACTCCGGATCATAGGGTGGTTCAACTACCAGCATCTGATCAAAACCCACGCCAGTGTGCCGGTCTGCCAGTCGACGGATAAGCTCCGGCGAGAAATAAACATTCTGTGTGACAGCATCGACAACCATAAAATCATTGCCAAGACCGTGCATTTTGGAGAACTGCATATCATGCTCCACTGACTACTACTGGCTAAATCTGGACGCGATAACGTGATTTATCGTGCTACCCGTCTGGCCTCCTCAAACTGGAGGCTGACGTCAAACAACGGAATGAATCTGAATCACTGCGGGCCAGCAATAGACTGAGTCTGTTGCGAACCAGAATTATCTTGTTGGTTTTTCTGCACTTTACCTGAATCAGGTTGTACAGTTTCTGTTTTGGATTTTTCCGACGGAGGAAAATAAAGTGGCCCTTTTAAGCCACAGCCGGATAGCCCAAACAACATCATGGCGACCAGCGGCCAGCATAGTTCTCTTTTCATTGCATTAATGCCTGTAATTCATGCGTCCAAGGTCTCTATAATCGCAGGTGGATCATGAAAAGCAATAGGAATTGAATATGAACGATAGTGAGTTCCACCAATTAGCCGATCAATTGATGTTAAATATTGAAGCAATACTGGACAGTTTTACCGGCGATAGCGATATCGACTGTGAAACCAACGGCGGCGTTATGACCCTGACTTTCGAAAATGGCAGCAAGATTGTGATTAATCGTCAGGAACCGTTTCATCAGATTTGGCTGGCAACCAAAACTGGCGGTTACCACTTTAACTATCGGGAAAATGATTGGCATTGCGATCGTAGCGGTAAAACGTTCTACACGCTGTTGTCAGAAGCTGCGACAACCCAAGCCGGTGAAGACGTTAGCTTCGGTTAGTCAATGACCCACTACGCAGAAGGACACAAAACAACGTGTCCCTCATTTTGATAAAAATCTTAATGCAGTTGGAACTGTTGTGCTGGCGCAGCAATTTCTTTCTCTGGCGGATTGGCACAAATTTGAGATAGCGTGGTGCTACGGAACGGAATCACCTGCGTGCGTCCATCCAACTGCACAATCTGGTAAAACTGCGGCAAGTTGAAGTTGATAAAACTGGATCCATAGGTAAAGCGGTCGTGAGACGATGAATAGAAACGGCTGACATCACGCACCAACTCTTCTTTACTGCCTTCGCAATGGTGATACACCTCAACCCGATTGGTTTCATCAAGGATATAGATATTGAAACCTTTCCCATCGCTGGTGCCTTCGAAGAAGAACTGAATAATTCCTTCGCTGGCAAAACCGTCCACTACCGGCGGCAAATGCACCTGATCGGCTTCCACCTGAATCGATAACCCATGCAGCTTGTTATTGGAGATAGCACCGTAGAATTCCACGGCATTCTCCAACTTCTGCACTGAGACACTCAAGCGCTCGAAGAATAACCCCCAGGTTTGCCCCGCCACCCGTACTGCTTTAAAACGGCCTGGTTCCTGACGAGTACTGGAGAGTCGCAGTTCAATGCACTCAGAAACCAATTGCTGAATACGGGTACGGATCAAACCACGTAAATGCTGGCTATAGCAGAATACGTCCACCGATTCCGGCGGTGCCGCATCCTGATGCATTTTGCCCAAAATCGTTTTCAATGCTTCCAATACCGACTGCTCACCACTGAAATGCAGGGTTCGCACTTCATTCCACGAGTTGCGGTACAACAAATCGATACTGCCAACCAGACATTGCTGCTGTTCGCCAAAGCTGAAAACATCCAGTTTGCGGAAATCAAAATGCACTATCTGGTTGCGGAATGCAGCCGTCGGGTCGTTTTCCAGATTAACAATAATTGCCAGATGGCGAATTTCACACGGGCTATACAAGGCTTTTGGCGTAGGTGCAGACAAGCGCAACGGGAAGTGATGAGATACATCCGTCACCAGTTCTTGCAGCTTGGTGGTGTCACACAGATTGGCACTTTTAATATGTAGATGGGTTTTCGACGTCAATAACCCGTTGAAGTAGGCCCAAGCCACCAATTTATTCAGGTAACGGTTATATTCCAGCGGCTGGTGACTGACAATCGCATCCATCGACGGAGCCTGATTATACAAGTACCAGCCAGGGCGATTCGCACGACCAGCGGGGACATGGATAAAGGTCAAGTGCTCTTCCGATAAATCGGGTGAAATTTGCGGATTTACCAGCGTCACTTTGCCTGGTAGCGCTTCAAATGCCGCATACAGTTTACGGGTTAACACCCCGATATCCTGCGGGCTAGCACTAACACTCAGGTTATTACGGCGCGCGAAGCGGATCAGATTACGATAACTCTGCATCATCGCATCCAACAGTTCGTTGTGGGCTTCACGCACTCGACCAATTTTCCAGTTGGCTCGATTATCCAGCACTTCCAGACGTTCTTCACTCCAACCCCATTCGCTGACGAGTTGGCTGAGGACTTCACGTCGCCAACCACTACTGGCTGGCGTTTTGGATAGCTTCTCGCAAACTTTGAGATAGAAGCAACGGCGCACTAAATCCAGACGGGTGCTGTCTTCAATCTGGGTGAGATAGCGGGTGACGCGATCCAACATCATGCAATAAGCATCCAGACCGAACGAAACAATCTCACCGTGATGTAAGCGTTGTTTGATCTCCATCGCCAGCAGTTGCGAATTCGGGTATTCCCACGAATAAGCCTCCAGCAACAGCGTTTTCAACACCGCTTTATAGGGGGAATCAATACTTTTATACAGTTGCCAAAGGCTGGCACCAAAATACTCTTCAGCCGATAGCGTACTCAGGCCGCCGAGATCCAGCCATTCGTTCGGCGTCAGTGCGCCCTGAGCGTAGAGGGACAATACATAGTCATCATAATTACCCTCTTCTTCTATTGGCACCATATTCCACAGAATACGTTTACCCGCCAGACGAACGGCACTGCGATAAAACTCGTCCAGTAACAGAATGTGCTGAGTAGAACCACAATCCTCGCCGCCCAGACTGCCGCTGGCATTGTGACGAAAACGATTTTCATCGATCAGGAAGAAACTCACCTCAACACCCATAGATGCTGCCCATTTCTCCAACAGGCTACATTTTTTCTGGAGCTGGTTACGCTCTTCCGTGTCCAGCCACGCCTGATGGCAGACCCAAATATCCAAATCCGAGGTACAACTTTGCCCGATAGAGGAAGTACTGCCCATGGTGTAAACGCCAGTAATCGGCAGTTCACCTTCCCGTATCAATTGCAGAGGTTCGCCCCATTTTGCTTCAACTTCAGTGAGATACTGTTGTTGTTTTTCATTAGGCGTGAAGAGACAGACGCCATGGGGAACGTTACCATCAAGGTAACCTGGCATCAGTGGGTGATGATAATGTAATAAGGTTGGCAGCTGACTGTAGACCTTTTGGAAGGCTGGCCCCATGGCCGCCAAGGCGCGATCGACTCGTAATTGGTTGATCGCATCCAGTCGCTGTTTCAGTGTCTCGATGTAGAGGTACAAGACGTCTCGCCTGATTGTTCCAGTGCCTAGAAAAAAACCCGTGCTCCAGATTCGTCTTTAGTTTAGAAGAATATTTAACGAATTATTGCTGGAAACGTGATCAATCTAACACCTTGCCGATTGACCGTAAAGAAAGTAAAGCTATCTTCCCTATTCTAATGTGAATCCCTTTCCCCTTATTCGCTGGCTCATTTGTTACCATAGCGTCTTTCGGGTGCGGTTATCCGCCTGATCCTTGTGGTTTCTGCACTGACAGCTTTCCCTTCTCAGTGTTAGGATGGTGAGCTAAATATAAAAACGGTAATGACCATGTCAGACAAAATTATTCGAATTGCCACGCGACAAAGCCCACTGGCAATGTGGCAGGCGCATTATGTGCAACAACTCCTGCAAACCTGTCATTCTGGGCTGAAAGTTGAGTTGGTGCCGATGGTCACTCGCGGAGATATCATCCTCGATACACCACTGGCCAAAGTGGGCGGCAAAGGTCTATTTGTAAAAGAATTGGAATTGGCATTACTGGAAGATCGTGCAGATATCGCCGTTCATTCGATGAAAGACGTTCCCATCGCCTTCCCACAAGGTCTCGGATTGGTCACGATTTGTGAACGTGATGATCCACGAGATGCTTTTGTCTCCAATAATTACCAGCGTATGGATGACCTCCCGGCTGGCAGTATTGTCGGCACCTCCAGCCTGCGTCGTCAGTGTCAGTTGCGCCAACGCCGTCCGGACCTGATAGTCAAAGATTTACGTGGCAACGTAGGTACCCGTTTATCCAAATTGGATCAAGGTGACTACGATGCCATTATTCTGGCCGTTGCCGGTTTAAATCGCCTCGGATTGAAAGATCGAATCCGCTATGCCATGAGTCCGGAAGAATCCCTCCCAGCGGTCGGCCAGGGTGCCGTTGGTATTGAATGTCGTCTGGATGACAACCTGACGCGCGCATTGCTGGCACCACTGAATCATCGCCCGACCGAACTGCGGGTCTGCGCCGAGCGAGCAATGAATACTCGTCTAGAAGGCGGTTGTCAGGTTCCGATCGGTAGCTACGCCATATTGGAAGATGACACCCTCTGGCTGCGCGCATTGGTCGGCGCACCGGACGGTAGTCAGATGATTTGCGGTGAGCGCCGCGGCCCGGCCACCCATGCCGAACAAATGGGCATTGAACTGGCCGATGAACTGCTATCTCGCGGTGCCAAAGCGATTCTGGCGTTGGTTTATCAGGATAATCCGCCACTATGACCATTCTGGTAACCCGCCCTTCTCCAGCCGGTGAGCAATTAGTCAGCCGCCTGCGCGCTATGGGCCGGGTTGCCTATCATGCGCCCCTGATTGATTTTTCACCGGGTCGTGACTTGCCTCGCTTACCGGCCATACTGGCGGAAATGCAGGCCGGTGATTTGGTTTTTGCGCTGTCACAAAATGCCATTCGTTATGCCAACCCGCTGTTAAACAGAAATAAACTGTTCTGGCCCGCTGAGCTATCTTATTATGCAATAGGTCGCTCAACAGCATTGGCGCTGCATACGGTTAGCCACCTGAAAGTCACTTTCCCACCGGCGGGCGAAACCAGTGAGATGCTGCTTTTGCTACCTGATTTACAGGATTTACGTGGAAAAAAAGTGCTGTTACTGCGAGGCAACGGTGGGCGGGAACTGCTCGGCGAAAGTCTGGCTGCGCGTGGCGCTGAAGTGACATTTTGCGAATGTTATCAGCGTAGCCCTATTTATTACGAAGGCAGTGAACAAAGTGCGCATTGGCAACGGTCTGGCGTCGATATGTTGGTGGTGACCAGCGGTGAAATGTTACAACAGCTCTATACTTTAATTCCTGATTACTATCGTTCTTCCTGGCTGCTGCGCTGCCGCCTGATAGTGGTGAGTGATCGTTTGGCGACCCTTGCCAGCCAATTAGGTTGGAGCGACATTCGGGTCGCTGAGAATGCCGATAATGACGCGCTGATCCGCGCGCTACAATAAACCTGACTATGGGATGCCCAATATGACGGAACACACTACCCCATCCGCCCCCGTGGACGAAACAACCACAGCGGTTGAGAGGCCCCAACAGCCAGTGGCCGAGACGCCGAAAAACAAAGGCACTGGACCCATTCTGGGTACCCTGGCCATTGCAATCGCGATTCTCTTGAGTGGCGGTCTTTATTATCAGAGCCATCAACAAAACCAGCAATTACAAGCAGCTAATCAGGCATTGCAAGAGCAACTCGCGGCATTAAAGCAAAGCCAGTCACAAGAACAACAACAGCTTGAGACACGCTTGCAGCAGCAGGGGAAAGCGCTAGATGCAGCCGATCGTCAGCAAGCCTCACTGGCTCGTCAACTCGATGAGTTACAAGGGAAAGTTGCCACGATTTCTGGCAGTGATGCCAAAGCCTGGCTATTGGCTCAGGCCGATTTTCTGGTGAAAATGGCAGGCCGCAAACTGTGGAGCGACCAGGATGTCACCAGCGCCGCGACCTTGTTGAAAAGCGCTGATGCCAGCCTGGCCGATATGAATGACCCGAGTTTAATTGAAGTCCGTCGTGCCATTACTGAAGATATTGGTACGCTGTCTGCCGTTAGCCAGATTGATTTTGACGGCATCATTCTCAAACTGAATCTGCTTTCTAATCAAGTTGATAACCTACGTATGGCGGATAACGTTACTGACGACGCGCCGATGGATGAAGACAGCACCGAACTCTCCGGCTCCCTTTCCGACTGGAAGCAGAATTTATCTAAAAGCTGGCACAGTTTCCTGACCGACTTCGTGACTATCCGTCGCCGCGATAGCAGCGCCGAACCTCTGTTGGCTCCGAACCAGGACATTTATCTACGGGAAAATATTCGATCCCGCCTGTTAGTGGCCGCACAAGCGGTTCCGCGCCACCAGGATGAAGTTTACAAACAGTCACTGGAAACTATTTCGACCTGGGTACGAGCTTATTTCGACGTTAACGATCCAAGTACCAAGGCGTTCCTTGATGAGCTGGAAAGCCTCAGTCAGCAGTCGATTTCCATGGATGTACCGGACCAACTCAAAAGTCAGCCATTATTGGAAAAACTGATGCAAACCCGTGTCCGTAACCTATTGGCACAAACGCCAGCCGCTAATCCGGAGGAATAAGTATGATTCGAGTCTTACTGCTCTTCCTGTTGTTGATCGCCGGGATTATTCTCGGCCCGATGCTGGCGGGTCATCAAGGTTATGTACTGATACAGACCGATGACTACAATATCGAAACCAGCATCACCAAACTGAGCATCATGTTGATCGCGTTGCTCTTCGTACTGTTTGCCATCGAATCCGTGCTACGTCGGATGTTCCGCACTGGGGCTCGTACCCGTGGTTGGTTTATTGGTCGCAAACGTAGCCGCGCCCGTAAGCAGACCAAAGCGGCTCTGATCAAACTGGCGGAAGGGGATTTCAAGCAGGTTGAACAATTACTGACCCGCAATGCCGATCACGCGGAACAGCCAATGGTTAACTACCTATTGGCAGCCGAAGCGGCACAGCAACGTGGCGATGAGTTCCGGACGAATCAATATCTGGAGCGAGCAGCTGAAGTCGCTGATACCGACCAGTTACCGGTAGATATCACTCGGGTACGTATCCAACTGGCACAGGGGCAGATTCATGCCGCCCGCCACGGTGTTGATCGGTTGCTGGAACAAGCACCGCGTCATCCGGAAGTGTTGCGTCTGGCCGAGCAGGCTTATCTAGGTACTGGCGCTTTCAGCTCCTTGCTGGACATTCTCCCCGCCATGCAAAAAGTACAGTTGCACACTGAAAGCGAAATCAGCGCGCTACAGCAGCGGGCTTATATTGGCATTATGAATCAATGCATGGCTGAAGAAGGCAGCGATGGATTGAAACGCTGGTGGCACGATCAGAACCGCAAAGTCCGCCATAATGTGGCGCTACAAGTGGCTCTGGCGGATCATCTGATTGAATGTGACGATCACCAAGTGGCACAACAAGTGATTCTGGATGGATTGAAGCGTCAATACGATGAAAGACTGATCTTGTTGATCCCGCGTCTTAAATCCGGCAATCCCGAACCATTGGAAAAAGCGCTGCGTCAGCAAATCAAGCAACATGGCGCTACGCCTTTGCTCAACAGCACGCTGGGGCAACTGATGCTGAAGCACGGCGAGTGGGAGCAAGCCAGCGAAGCCTTCCGTGCCGCGCTGCAACAGCGACCAGATGGATACGATTACGCCTGGCTGGCCGATGCTTATGACAAGCTACATCGCCCGGAAGATGCAGCCCAAGTACGCCGCGAAGGGCTAATGCTGACCCTGAAACAAAACGGCGAGTAAGTCACTTTCTATGCTTGAGATAGGCTCCTGCGGGAGCTTTTCTTTTTTCTGCCCATCGACAAACTTTCCTAATGGCAAAAAAAAACACTTGCCGATTAAGCAAGTGTCATAAAATATCAGGTCTACAGTCAGCAGATTGGTGCCTCACTCAACGTTACGCCCGGTATGTGATGAAAGGAGGATTGGTTACCGCTCAACATCGTTTACATGGACAATAGGCACCCTAAAATTGGCTCTGCATCATCCCTGGGTTTATGAAGACTAAGCTGTCATAAGAAGTGGGATGAGCATCTACAAGATAGATATTGCACTTCTCGTGCCAACTTTTATCCTCACCTCAATCAAGAGATAAAAAACCACAATAGATTCGCTTAACTATTTGTATTTTAACTTTTTTATTTTTTAACATATCCAACCCCATTTTCTCGCCATCAGGCTCTGGATTACAGCCTATTGGGATTTGATCTGTCGCTACAAAACGACGGAAAAACCAATTCTATTTTTTGTTCTTATTTATCATAATATTATATGTCTCCAATATGAGACATTGCCGATAGATGTTGTCGCGAAAACCCAACACCGATAAGTCACTGCTGGCTGCCAGCTTGAATTCATTGAATTATAGAATGCTATTTCGACTGGCTTTAGCTTTGGCTTTGGCTTTGGCTTTGGCTTTGGCTTTGGCTTTGGCTTTGGCTTTGGCTTTGGCTTTGGCTTTGGCTTTGGCACAGATATTGAGAGAGAAAATGATAGGATGGCAAATTAAAGACGAAAAAAAACCCCGCAATGCGAGGTTTTCTTCGAAATGTGGTCGGCGAGAGAGGATTCGAACCTCCGACCCACTGGTCCCAAACCAGTTGCGCTACCAAGCTGCGCTACTCGCCGATTTCTTGCTGCTTACTCTACATAGTCTTTCGACTTATGTCTATGTAAATATTAATAAAATCTACATAGTTTGTGTGGTGCGAAGGGAGGGACTTGAACCCTCACGTCCGTAAGGACACTAACACCTGAAGCTAGCGCGTCTACCAATTCCGCCACCATCGCATGTTCCACAAAATTTGGGGTGGCTAATGGGGCTCGAACCCACGACAACTGGAATCACAATCCAGGGCTCTACCAACTGAGCTATAGCCACCATAACTTCTTACTACTTTACAAACGTCGTACGCGGCAATCTTACTACCGCAGCTCTTGCACACAAAATTAATGGTGCGCCCGACAGGATTCGAACCTGAGACCTCTGCCTCCGGAGGGCAGCGCTCTATCCAGCTGAGCTACGGGCGCTTAGCGCCGTTGCGGGTGAGGATACTACGGTTTTACAGCCTCACTGTCTAGTGCTTTTTTAGAAGAAATAGTGCGTTTGATTACACTTTGCTCTCTCTGCCGCAAAAGTCAGCGATTTAGTCACCTCACCCGCTCTTCATTGCTGGTTTTATCGTCGTTTTCTATTATCTAGTGTCTTTTATGCATTCCCAACACAAAATAACACAGTGAGACTAATGCCAAAAAAATCACCCCCACAAGCAGAGAGAGACGCGTATCTGGGTTAATTCCCATGCCAACCAAGACACAAATCAAGAAAGCGATAGTCAGGTAATTCACATAGGGGAACATAATCGACTTAAACGGGTGCTGTTTTATCGCTTCTTTATGTACCTGCCGAAAACGCAACTGGCTAACCAATACCACAAACCACGGCACCATCCCCGGTAATACGCTGGCGCTGTAGACATACACAAACACCTGCTGCGGGTTAGGAATAATATAATTCAGGCTTGAACCAACCAACAGACACAAAATGGTAACCGCAATACAGTACACCGGTACGCCGCTAGCTGAGACTTTAGTCAGAATCGCGGGTAACTGACGATTCTGTGCCAAGGCATACAGCATGCGCCCACCGCTATACATGCCGCTGTTACAACCGGACAAGGCGGCGGTCAGTACCACAAAGTTGATAATCCCCGCAGCCGCTGTAATCCCTATCTTGGCGAAAGTCAAAACAAAGGGGCTGCCAGTAGAACCAATTTCATTCCATGGGAAAATAGTCACAATGACAAAAATAGCACCCACGTAGAAAATCAGAATCCGCCAAAGAATATTATTAATCGCGCGTTTCAGGGTGACCTGCGGGTTCTTGGCTTCACCTGCGGTAATCCCCACCAGCTCTACGCCCTGATAGGACGCGACGACGATACACAGCGCAAACAGGAACCCTTTCCAGCCGCCAGCAAAGAAGCCGCCATGTTGCGTCAGGTTATCAAAACCAATCGCCTGCCCTTGGTTGCCGAAACCAAAGAAAATTACGCCAATCCCTACCACGATCATTACTATGATGGTGGTAACTTTGATCATCGCAAACCAGAACTCCATCTCACCATATAATCGTACCGCCGCCAGATTCGCCAACGCCACGATCAGAACTCCCGCGATAGCAGGTATCCATTGAGGTAAATCTGGAAACCAGAAACTGACGTAAAGACCAATCGCGGTGATTTCCGAGATACCAACCGCTATCCACATAAACCAATAGCCCCAGGCCGTCAGATAGCCAAAGTAAGGGCTGAGGTACTTGTGGGCATAAACGGCAAAAGAGCCGGCTACCGGTTCCAGATAGAGCATTTCACCCATAGCGCGCATAATGAAAAAGACAAATAACCCAGCGATAATGTATGCCAGTAACACTGATGGCCCTGCCCATTTCAGTGTGCTGGCAGCGCCCATAAACAACCCGACGCCAATGGTGCCACCTAGCGCTATCAGTTCGATATGCCGGGCTTCCAGCCCACGGTGTAATCCTTTTTTTTACTTCGTTGTCTGCCATAAATCCTCTGTAGACTGGGTTGTATTGTGTTGTGTTCAATCCACCGGATAACCCGGTTGTTATAATTGTCAGGAAAAGAAAAAAGCGACTGAGCTCAAACTGAAAAGCTTAGAAACTGCATATCTGCCTTTATCGGGTTAAAAATATGGCCTCGAAATTTGCGACAAAATGAGTCGCAATCGCCACGAATAATAACCGGCCAGTATCCTTTCGTATCTGAATCAGATAAGCAAACTGCAAATTAAAACCTTATGGAATATAAAAATAAATTGATATTCCAAAAAGAAATAAGAAACGATGGGTTGTTACGGGGAAATGGCTGTGGGCGGGATATTTGCAGGGCCGAGTCATTCAACCCTGCAAATCTGGCAAACTACAGGCGACCGCTGTAGTAATAGCCAACAAACTTGAGTAATTTTAACTGCCGACGAATACGGCTAGGCTGCGACAGCAGGCGGTATAACCACTCCAGTCCCAAATTCTGCCATACCTTTGGCGCACGTTTCACATGGCCGGTAAAGACGTCATAGGTACCCCCTACGCCCATATAAAGAGCATCAGGATGCAACTGGCGACAATCGCGCATAAAGATTTCCTGCCGTGGCGACCCCATGGCTACGGTCACAATAGCCGCGCCACTGGCCGCGATGCGTGCAAACAGCGCTTCCCGTTGCTCAGGCGTGAAATAACCATCCTGAGAACCGACGATATTCACATTCCACTGTGCGCGTAATTTCTCTTCAGTTTCGCTCAGAATCTCCGTTTTACCGCCGACCAAAAAGACTGGCGTGCCCAATTGACCGGCGCGCTGCATCAGCGCTTCCCACAAATCGGCTCCGGCGACCCGTGAGACTTCAGCCCCAGCATATTTACGGCGAATCGCCCGAACCATACTAATACCATCGGCGTAAAGGTATTCAGCATGGTTCAGTTGGTCACGAAAAGCGGCATCATCTTCAGCCTTGAGCAACTTCTCTGCGTTCATCGCGACCAAGGTGCCAGTTTTGACCTGCCCGTTCCCCAGAAGATAATCAAGCACCTGAGCCATATCGCGGAATCCCCAGAGATCGAAGCCGCGCAGGTTATATTTAGGAATTTCTGTTTTCTGTTCCATTTCTACACTTAAACCTTAGAGTTGACTCGCCGAGTCTGGAGCCAGGTGACGAGATCCAGCATAGCTGCGCCTAAGACGTTGTCTGATCAAACCGCTGACGTCAAATAACCAATACAGCAATTTTGCGACAACCAAACAAGCACCAAAGATGATACAGAAGAAGACGACCCGCGAAACAAAGGAATCGAGTCCTTCTCGTGCCAATACGATGATATTGAATATTGCACCGAAGCAAAAACTTTGCAGGATCGCAGCCTTATAACGGTTAGTTTCCGCTTTACCCTGTTCATACAACCAATCAAACCACTTGATGATTAACCCAACGATAATGGCTCCGATCGGGATAAATAACACCCCACCCATCACCACCAGAGAACCGATCAACGTCGGGGAGATTGCCAGACCAGAGTGGTTATCCAGCACATCCCATGTGAAGTAGTTCGCTGTATTCAGCACCAGATCCGGTCGTCCCGGCCACAGCCAGCTTGGGATAAATACATAGAAATCGCGAATAATCGGTGCCAGCCCCTGGAAATCGATTTTGTCGTAATTTTGCAGTAGCAGCCCCAGATTTTCCCACGGCGAGAAGGTGTCACGCGTCAGATAGAGGAAGGTATAAAATGCTTCGGCACCACTCACATCCAGGCTATAACGTTTCAATGCCAGCCAGAACATACCGACAATACCGAAGACCCCGGCGGCAACCAACATCCATAACGTAATCCAGCCACGAACGATGCCGATAAACAGAAACAGGGAAAAAGCGATAATAATGTTGGCTCGCGTACCGCCGACAATCACATAGGTCAGAATGCCAAAGGCCACTGTGCTGGCAAGAAAAAACAGCCACGCACGCATATCTTGTTTCAGGAAATACACCACCAGCATCGCCGGAATAAAGAAATAGAAGAAACGCTTCAAGGCCACGCCGGAGACATCGCTGGAAAATATCTGGCTGTAAGAATTTAATTTAAATAGCAGGAAACCGTTTTGCAGGAAGAAAATGCCCACCGTGCCAATAGCCACCAACGCCAGTAATATCCAGGTTAGATTGGTTTCAACCCGGTTCATGGTAAAGATCGGCGGTCTAGGTTGAGTTCTAGGCTTGCGTAAGCGGGTTTTATAGCTGACATAGTAAATAGCATAAAACGCCGTCGCCGATAGCATGGCGTACAACAGATAATCCGTCGATACCACCGCCACATCAAATTGGAACACCAATATACAGGTCAGTGGGAAACCAAAATAAAATGTCAGCAGATAGAGCATGGAAAACAACACATTGAAGTTGAAGCGAACCCGCCTGAACTCCTGATAAGTCAGCGTTAGGATAAAAATTACCGCTATCAAATAGACGCTCAACAAGCCACCAAATTGTCCCAACGTCATAACTGTTCTCCCACCGCCAGCGTTAATGCCTGTTGCCAACCATCGATATAATTTGGATTAAAGAACGCGATGGATTGTTTGTCCAGACCGGCCAGTTGCCGCTGCGCCTCACGAATCAGTGCCTCATCCAGTGTGTCGCCATAAAACAGCACGGGAATATGCTGTTCAGCCAAATCCTGCCAGAATGGATTCTGTCGGCTGAGTACGAAAGGCACGCCAAACTGAGTTAACAAACATAAGGTGCCGATACCTTGCTGGCGATTAAATATAAAATAGCCCAGATCGCATTCGCGCAAAATATTCAGATAATCGTCAAACGCGATCTGTTCGGTAAGAATGCGCAGATTTTCTTGCGTGAATAATGCCAGTCCAGCGCGGCGAACTTGTTCAATATAGACATGGTTATTGGCTGGATATCCCATTGGCAGTATGACCCGAACATCAGAACCAAACTGCTGATGAATGGATTTCAGCGCCTCAATATGCCGATTGGTGGTATCGCCGGAGTTACCCACTAAAATCGTCATCGGTCCAGCCAATGTTTTTTCAACCTGCATATCGGTTAACGAAGGATCCATCCGTGTCGGAAAGTAGAGTAACGATGCGGGAACCCGCGGATGGCGATGTTGGTAGTGAATCAAATCACCACGGGTGGCGAACACATGCCCAACCCGGCCTTGTGCCAAACGGCGCAATACGTAGAACAGACGAAACTTCCAGCTTTTGGCATCTTCATACAAATCCGCGCCCCATACATGCCAGAAAACCTGATACGGTTTGATTTTTCCGCTCAGCAGTGCCAACCATAATGTAGCGTTGAATTGCCCATGCCAGAAAAATCGAGTATTGCGGTCAGCCTGTGCGCGAGCAATAACAGCCTCGGCCAGCGTTTTTTTATTCGCTAACGTTTCAATCGATAAGGCATCAAATGCAGTAAATGGCGCACTGTCTTTCGCCGCGACCATAAAATGTCGGGCTTGCTCTGCCGGCAAACGTGGAGCCAGCACATCATTGAAGAAGCGCAGTACCGTTTGATTATGATGCGGGATATCAGATCCCAATACGTGAATCAGGGTTTTCATGTTTTCTTAGGTAACGAAGATCTACGATAAAGGATAAATACGCAGCTACACAGAGTGAAATAAACGATGTAAGTCGCCATATATGCTTGTGCTGCGCCAAGAGAACCATGCAGCGGTATCAGCCAGTGTGCAAAACCGGTTAATAACAAAAACTGACTGACTTCCGCCAGAATATAGAAACGCAATGAGGCTTTGGCGATAATTAAATAACCGAAGACGTAAGCACCCACTTTGAGAACATCACCCACCAACTGCCAAGCAAACAGATCACGCATCGCGATAAACTGTTGGGAAAATAATAACCAAATCGCAAAATCACGTAGTAACCAAACCATCATGCTGGCTACGGCAACGGCCGGAAGCACAAATTTTAGCGAACGCACAATCTCGCGAGAGATATCCCCTTTGTCCTTCAAGCGCGATAAGGTCGGCAGTAAATAAACGGTAAATGATGCCGTAATAAATTGTAGATAGGCATCCGAAATACTGCTGACACCTTGCCAAATACCTACCGCATCCCAACCATACTGTTTAGCCAGTAAATTACGCATCATCACATAGGCGACCGGCAGCGTTACCGAAGTAATCAGCGCCATGATGGTAAATTTACCCAGATGACTGGCTAATGCTTTATCCCAACTCAGTTTAAGATAGGTGAGAGGGATTGTCTTGCGCCTGACCAGTATAACAACGGCCGGCACGACAACCAACGCGGGCACCAAGGCCAGCCCTGTCAAGGCTCCAGCATAACCGCCCAAGCGGAAACAAATGTAATAAGCCACGACACCAATCAGGCTGCCACCGATGATTGCCAGCGCGTTACCCATAGCATCGCGATAGCCTTTCAAAATAGCTAAAAACAGGTTGGCGTAGGCGATGCCCATTTGAATAAAGGCAACCGCACGCACCACATTGTCATAGTCAGTACGACCAAACAATGCCACGCTAACCGGCTTGGCGGCAAATAAAAACAGTAATGCCAATAGGGTTGAGAAACCCAGCACGATTGTGGATGAAGTCCCCAAAATCGCACGTAACCGCTCCGGTTGCTGATGGTACTCCGCGACATACTTGGTCACACCGTTAAAAATTCCAGCACCAGAAAGAACACCTAACACCGTAATTAACTGGCGGAAGTTTCCGGCCTGCCCAACGCCGCTAGGGCCAAAAGTGACCGCCAACAGTTTAACCACCAACAGCCCTACGCCGATTTTAATCAGCGTAGAGCCTGCGGTCCAAATGGATGCTTTTGCCAGTGACATATCAGGCAAAGAAACTCAGAATGGTATTAATGACAGTACGCTGATTAACATCGGTTAAATTGTAGAAAATTGGCAAACGAACCAAGCGCTCACTCTCCTTGGTCGTAAAGCAATCTTCACCGTTAAAACGACCAAACTCTTCACCTGCAGGGCAGGTGTGCAGAGGGATATAATGGAACACCGTCATGATTTCAGCGTCTTTCATATAACTGATAAAAGCGGAGCGCTCTTCAATATCACGCAGTTTGATATAAAACATATGTGCGTTCTGTTTAACGTCGGCGGTGATCACCGGCAGATCGATACGCCCAGCATCGGCGAGCGGTTTCAATGCCTGATAGTAATTTTGCCATAATGCCAAACGACGTTGATTAATCTGCTCTGCCGCTTCTAACTGCCCCCAAAGATAGGCAGCCTGCAAATCGGCCATCAGATAGCTGGAGCCAATATCACGCCAGGTATATTTATCCACCTGTCCTCGGAAGAACTGGCTGCGGTTGGTGCCTTTTTCACGGATGATTTCCGCACGATCAATCAACGAGGGATCGTTAATCAGCGTTGCGCCACCTTCACCACCCGCCGTGTAGTTTTTGGTTTCATGGAAGCTAAAGCAGCCGATATGACCAATAGTGCCCAAGGCTTTGCCTTTGTAAGTCGACATCACACCCTGAGCGGCATCTTCCACCACAAACAGGTTATATTTTTTAGCCAACGCCATGATGGTGTCCATTTCGCAGGCTACGCCAGCATAGTGAACCGGTACAATCACTTTGGTTTTATCGGTGATCGCCGCTTCAATCTTGGTTTCATCGATATTCATGGTCTCTGGATGAAGATCGACAAACACCATTTTTGCGCCACGTAGCACAAAAGCGTTAGCAGTGGAGACGAACGTAAAACTTGGCATAATCACTTCATCGCCAGGTTTAATATTCAGCAGCAAAGCGGCCATTTCCAGCGAGGCAGTACAAGAAGGCGTCAACAGTACTTTAGGACAGTTAAAATGCTGCTCCATCCACTGCTGGCAACGATGAGTAAAACCACCATCACCACATAATTTCCCGCTATTCATTGCATCCTGCATGTAACCCAATTCGGTGCCAACTACCGGTGGTGCGTTAAATGGAATCATTTCGTCCCCTGCATAACCAATACGCGGTGCTCTCAACCGAGGCACCACTGCGAATATAGAGGCGTAAAGCAGCAATATTACTCATCTGAGTCGCGACATGGAGCCGCTGTAACCCTCGATGCTGACACCACTGCTTTGCCGCCGACATAAGTTTTGTACCCACACCTTGCCCAGCCGTCCCCGGATACGCCGCCAGCAAACCTATACGCGCTGAGCCATCCTGCAAATCACGCAGAGTGACAAAACCGCTGGGCTGACCGTGACTGTCGGTGACCAACAAACATTGGTGATCGAAAGTCCCCAGCACGGCTTTCTCAACCCACAGCGCGTAGAAACGCCCGCTGTCCTGCGGTGCGTACCAAGGCGCTCGAAAACGACTCAGAGCAAAAGCACTGGCCGCTACGCGACGTAAAGCCGGAATGGCCTCTTCGGTGGCGACTTGTACCCTGGACGCCATTTTTTCGTCCAGCCGTTCGGTTAAAGCAGTTTCCGTGCCAATACGCAGGGAAAGGTCAACTTCACTTTCAACCAAACGAAACCCCAGAGGGGCTAGGGCATCAGCCCAGTCCAGACGCGGTGCCGGAATTTTTGCCTGAACCAGATCATAGGTATCCAATTCAGCCACCTGCAACAACGGAGCCGAATCAGAAAAATTCAGTTTAGCGCTGTGTTTCTGGAAGAACTCGCTCTCCCAGATCAGCGGCTCAATACTGGCGTGGACGCGCATGCAATAAATCCAGTAAATACTTGCCATAGCCGGTTTTGGCCAACGCGGTTGCCGCGCGTTTTACACCCTCATCATCCAGCCAACCATTACGCCAGGAAATCTCTTCCAGACAGGCAATCTTAAAGCCCTGACGCTTTTCTACGGTCTGCACAAAGGTACTGGCTTCAATCAGACTGTCATGAGTGCCGGTATCCAGCCAGGCAAAACCGCGTCCCAATAGCTCAACCGTTAATTCACCACGCTCCAGATACATCTGATTAATGGTCGTAATTTCCAGTTCGCCACGGGACGAAGGTTTAACTTGCTTGGCAAAATCAACTACTTGATTGTCGTAGAAATACAGCCCAGTCACTGCCCAATTGGATTTAGGCTTAGCCGGTTTTTCTTCGATGGAGAGCGCGCGGAAATTATCATCGAATTCCACGACGCCAAAACGCTCTGGATCCATAACCTGGTAACCAAAGACCGTTGCTCCTTGTTGACGGGCAACCACAGTTTTCAGTTTCGGGCTAAATCCTTGACCAAAGTAGATATTATCACCCAGCACCAGACAGCATGGCTCACCGTTAATGAACTCTTCACCAATCAGAAATGCCTGCGCCAAACCCTCTGGTTTAGGCTGTGCGGCGTAACTCAAATTGATGCCAAATTCGCTACCGTTGCCCAGCAGGCGCTGGAAAGAAGGCAAATCTTCTGGAGTGGAGATAATCAAAATATCGCGAATTCCCGCCAGCATCAGCACTGACAGCGGATAATAAATCATCGGTTTGTCGTAAACGGGAAGCAGTTGTTTGGATACGCCACGAGTGATGGGATGTAAACGGGTACCGGAACCGCCCGCCAGAACTATGCCTTTCATAGAAACTCCTGATATGACCTGCAACAACGCGCTGTTCAAAACTGAAGCAGCGCGTTCGATGGTCTTGCAGTGATTTTTTAGACGTGTTGGCGAAAATTAATCGCTCAGACCCAAACGCTCGCCAGCATAGGAACCATTCTGAACACGCTGCCACCAAGATGTATGACTCAGATACCAGTTAACGGTTTTACGAATACCGCTTTCAAAGGTTTCCTGTGGGTGCCAGCCCAGCTCCCGTTCAATTTTCCCAGCATCAATAGCATAACGCATATCATGACCCGGACGATCCTTCACATAAGTGATCAGTTCGCTGTAGTGTGCCAGCCCAGCAGGCTTTTGAGGCACTAACTCATCCAATAAGGTGCAAATGGTTTCCACAACTTCAATATTTTTTCGCTCATTATGACCGCCAATATTGTAGGTTTCGCCCACCACACCTTCGGTGACGACTTGATACAGCGCACGAGCGTGGTCTTCCACATACAACCAGTCGCGTACCTGCGCGCCAGTGCCATAAACTGGCAAAGGTTTACCGGCCAGCGCATTTAAAATCACCAGCGGAATGAGTTTTTCAGGAAAATGATAAGGGCCGTAGTTATTGGAACAATTGGTTATCAGTGTGGGTAAACCGTAAGTTCGCTGCCAGGCTCTGACCAAATGATCGCTGGACGCTTTGGACGCCGAATACGGGCTACTTGGCGCATACGGCGTCGTTTCGGTAAAGAGATCATCAGTACCGTGCAGATCACCATACACCTCATCGGTCGAGATATGGTGAAAGCGGAAAGCCCGTTTTTGCTCAGCGGCCAAGGCCTGCCAATAGTGGCGGGCAGCTTCCAGCAACGTGTAAGTACCGACCACGTTGGTTTCGATAAAAGCGGCGGGGCCATCAATAGAGCGATCCACATGACTTTCCGCAGCCAAATGCATCACTGCATCCGGCTGGTAATGTGCAAATACCCGGTCCAGTTCGGCACGATCACAGATATCGACCTGCTCAAAGTCATAGCGCTCATTATCGGCAACTGTGGCCAAAGACTCCAGATTACCAGCATAGGTGAGCTTATCTACCACTACAACGCTATCGGCAGTGGCATTGATAATATGTCTCACCACTGCGGAGCCGATAAAACCGGCACCGCCTGTGACCAGAATACGTCTCAACGCCATACTCCTTTGGTATCAACAATCCAGTTCTGCTTCACATCTTCTGGCTTGATCGCTTTGAACTGACGGTGATCCACCAGCATCACCAAGACATCAGCCTGTTGCAAGGCTTCAGCGGTATCTTTCAAGCTGACGTGCCCTGCCAATGATTTTGGCAGGTGCTCAACATTTGGCTCAACAACCAGCGTTTCACCGGCATGCCATTCGGCAATCAGATGAGCAATTTCTACCGCTGGGCTTTCACGCAGATCGTCAATGTTAGGTTTAAATGCCAGACCAAAACAGGCAATTTTTACGTCTGAAGCACGTTTATCGCTGCTGGCCAGGCAATCCGCTACAGCGGCTTTCACACGATCGACAACCCAAAGCGGTTTGCCGTCATTGACCAGACGAGCGGTATGAATAAGGCGAGCCTGCTGTGGATTCTGCGAAACAATAAACCACGGGTCAACAGCAATGCAGTGGCCACCAACACCAGGGCCTGGTTGCAGAATGTTGACGCGCGGATGACGATTGGCCAAGCGAATCAGTTCCCACACATTAATACCCTGATCAGCACAAATCAGTGACAGTTCATTAGCAAAAGCGATGTTGACATCGCGGAAACTGTTTTCTGTCAATTTGCACATTTCGGCAGTGCGTGCATTAGTCACGACACACTCACCTTCCAGGAAGATTTTATATAGCTCGCTAGCGCGCGCAGAACATTTTGGCGTCATGCCACCAATAACGCGGTCATTTTGAATCAGCTCAACCATCACCTGACCCGGCAATACACGCTCAGGGCAATAAGCGATATTGATATCAGCCTCTTCGCCCGCCTGCTGCGGGAAACTCAGGTCGGGGCGGAACTCGGCCAGCCACTCAGCCATCTGCTCGGTAGCGCCAACTGGAGAGGTGGACTCCAGAATCACCAAATCGCCTTTTTTCAGTACTGGCGCAATAGATTTTGCGGCTGATTCGACAAAAACCATATCTGGTTCGTGATCGCCTTTAAACGGTGTTGGCACGGCAATCAGGAAAGCATCCGCAGCCAAAGGTTTGGTCACTGCCTGCAAATAGCCACCTTCGACGGCGATTTTGACAACTTTATCCAAATCCGGCTCGACGATATGAATCGCACCGCGATTAATGGTCTCAACCGCGTGGGCATTAACATCCACGCCGATAACCTTTTTCTTACGCGAAGCAAAAGCCGCTGCAGTAGGTAAGCCAATATATCCAAGACCGATAACAGAAATAGTTTCAAAACTCATAGCGTCACCTGATGATTCTTTAAAGCTTCTAGGATGCGTTGACAGGCATGCCCGTCACCGTAGGGATTATGTGCACGGCTCATTTGGTGATAGGCATTTTCATCTACCAACAAATGGGTCACAGCATCAACAATTTTGTCCACATCAGTGCCCACCAGCAGTACGGTACCGGAATCTACCGCCTCCGGACGCTCGGTGGTATTGCGCATGACCAGCACCGGTTTACCCAGTGATGGTGCCTCTTCCTGAATACCGCCGGAATCCGTCAGAATCATATAAGCATGGTTCATCAGGTAGACAAATGGCAGATAGTCTTGCGGATCAATCAGGATGATATTATCTACACCGCGCAAAATACGATTAACGGGTTCACTGACGTTCGGGTTGAGGTGTACCGGATAAACCACCTGTACATCTGGGTGATTACGAGCGATTTCAGCCAGCGCACTACAGATACGCTCAAATCCACCACCAAAACTCTCACGGCGATGACCAGTAACCAAAATCATCTTCTTGTTTGGATCGAGGAAAGGATAGCGGGCATCAAGATCCTTACGCAGTCTCTCATCGCTTAATACCCGATCGCGGACCCAGAACAGCGCATCAATAACCGTATTACCGGTAACAAAAATACGATTGTCGGGTAATAATTCCCGCAACAAATTCTGACGCGAGTTTTCCGTCGGTGCAAAATGATAGGTCGCGAGATGGCCTGTAATCTTGCGGTTGGCTTCTTCCGGCCACGGAGAATAAAGATCGCCGGTGCGTAGACCGGCCTCAACATGGCCAACCGGAATCCGTTGATAGAACGCCGCCAAACTGGTAGCCAATGTCGTGGTGGTGTCACCGTGGACTAAAACGACATCGGGTTTAAACTCTGCAAGGACAGGCTTTAACCCTTCCAAAATACGGCAGGTTATCTCGGTCAATCCCTGTCCCGGTTTCATGATGTTCAAATCATAATCGGGTTCGATTTCAAATAATCTTAGAACCTGATCCAACATCTCTCGGTGTTGAGCAGTCACACAGACTTTTGATTCAAAGGCTTCATCCTGAGCCAAGGCATGCACCAGAGGAGCCATTTTAATGGCTTCAGGACGGGTGCCAAAAACAGTCAACACTTTCACAGTGAATCTCTTTTAGGTCAGTTAACCGCAGACAAAGCCTGCAAGTTGGGCGCTTATGCGCCCATTAGCAATTTAGTGCTTCACACTGGGACGACGGGTTAACGCCACGCCAGCGCCAACTAATGCACCAATCGCTCCCCACATAATCATCAGGAAAGCACGACGTGGACTATCGCGAGTCACCGGATCTTCCGGGGTACGCAGGTAACGGTAAGTCTGGAACGTTTCTTCCAAAGTCGGTCCTACGTTCAATGTTGCCAGCATAGCGCGGTTTTGATCGTAATCGATGTCAAAGCTCGGGCCTGATGCTTCCAGCGTTTCTAAACGTGCCTGAAGCATAGGTTTGCCGAGCAGAAACATTTTAGAGTCGGGTAGTTGTTCTACAGGCGTATCGGTTTGGTTACGGCTGATTCCCTGTTTTTCTGCGACCTTAAGTGCTTGTTTGACGGCATTCAGTTCACGATTATACACCGCCTGCGCGACGGCTTCTTGCCGCTTAACCTGTGCTTTCATGGATTGTGTCCGTGCAGCCCAAGCACCTTGGATTTCATCATTCAGATGATCGGCAGCACGTTGGCTGGCGAAATCAACATATTCACGCAACAATTTATTGGCGTCACTAGCCGTTTCTGCAGTCAACTTCACACTATCATTCAGCACCTTTTTATCATCGTGCAGTGTGAATTGAATATTGTTGACCAGCTCATCGAGCAAAGCTGCATCAGCCTTCGCATCCCCTTCCTGACGTTGCTTGTAATAGTCACTCTTCAGCCAGAAGTCACGACGAGTGTCATAAGCTGCTAATTGAATAATGAATTCGTTATAAGCTTCATCAGAAATGCCGAGTTGCTCAGTCGCGGCTCCTGCCATTAACCGAGAGTCCAGGTTACGCAAAAACTGCTGTTGTGAATAATATCCACCTAAATTATTAACCGTTGGCTTATCAGTAATCGCAGTCGCACTCCACTGCTGCTTCACGAGGTAAGAAACGCTTAGGGCAATAACGGCAAACAAAACCGCCATACTGATAATCCAAGCTTTACCCCGCCACAGCGTGCAGCAAAGGCCACGGATATCTAACTCGTTATCGACAGCCAGTTCATTGTTGGTAGACGTTTTTTCTGGTTTCATCACTGCCCAAAAGCCTCTGATTAAGATACATGCTTATTATTAGCCCGCCGCATCCGGCGCTTCGTACGCTTGATGAAACGTGCCACTCGCCAGGCTCGTTTGATGCAGTAGCCATACAGGAAGAATGCAAGCAAGAATAGTGCCAACATTACCCATTCGGGGATAAAGACTAATCGTTCGCCAATGACGCCGATAGCAGCCAGTATTATTGCTGCCAGAGTAATTAAGACGAACGCCTGGCGGGAAGTGAAGCCAGCGCGCATGATCAGGTGGTGGATATGTTGGCGATCGGGCGAGAACGGGCTCATACCTTTACGCAAACGGCGATACATAATGGCAATCATGTCCATCAGTGGAATCGCAATAATCCACAGCGCGGTAACCGGATTGATTGGGTGGGTTTTACCCTGAGTGGTCTGCAACAATATCCAAATGGCGGTGAAACCAATCAGTGTGCTACCGGCATCGCCCATAAAGACTTTATAACGACGCCCCAGCAAGCCAAGGTTAAGCAAGATATAGGGCGTAATCGCTGCGATCATTGCAAAGCACCAAAATGCCAATGCCATATGACCAGATTGGTAAAGTAGAATACCCATAGCGCCAAATGACACACAGGATAATCCACCAAGCAATCCATCAATACCGTCCACCATATTGAAGGCATTGATAGCCGCCCACACAGCAAATAGCGTCACCACGTAACCAAATGGGCCAAGCACCATTTCCCACGGGCCAAAAACATGTCCTAGGCTGCGTAGATAAAGGCCAGCAAATAGCATCATCGCCACACCGACCAAAGCCTGAACAAAGGCGCGGATTTTTACGCTGATATCGAAACGATCATCCAGAGCACCAATAAATACCAATAAACCGGCGCAGGCCAGATACAGTGAACCAAAGGGAATTTGCTGGCTGGTAATCAGGAAGGCAAAACAGATACCCGCATAAACCGAAATGCCGCCGACCAAAGGAATCAGCCCTTGATGACGCTTACGGTAGTTAGGCTTATCGACAAGACCAATTCTCTTTGCCACTTTGCGAGCAATAAATAAAAAAGCCAAAGAAAACAGGAGGACGATTAGAATCTCTGTACTCATGGTGAGTAATTTCACGTTTAACAGCTCTCTGCAAAAGATGGGGCAGCTTAGCATGTGGCAAGATTTACTCCACAATGCAGCGCAACCTTTCAGTCATTTCCTATTAGGGTGACAGTCCGTATTGTTTTTACAACACTATTTTCGTTCTATTCTCTAATGACCGAGGAAAATAGACGAAAAAACCATCGCCGTAACAGTGCTGGACTACTGATCATATTAAAAAGCGTATTTATCGTATATTCCAAACGTGAAAAACGCCACGACTGAGCGTGGCGTTTTGTTCGTTTTATTTAAATTACGAGCGTCTCATCATATCAAAGAATTCGTCGTTCGTCTTAGTCATGGCCAGTTTATTAATGAGGAATTCCATCGCATCAATCTCACCCATTGGGTGGATAATTTTGCGCAAGATCCACATTTTTTGTAATTCTTCGGTCGTGGTGAGCAACTCTTCTTTACGGGTACCTGAACGGTTATAATCGATAGCAGGGAATACACGTTTCTCAGCAATTTTACGTGCCAGATGCAATTCCATGTTACCCGTACCTTTAAACTCTTCGTAAATCACTTCATCCATCTTCGAACCGGTATCAACCAGCGCGGTAGCGATGATGGTCAGGCTTCCGCCTTCTTCCACATTACGTGCTGCACCGAAGAAACGCTTAGGACGATGCAGGGCATTCGCGTCCACACCACCGGTCAGAACCTTACCTGAGGCCGGAACGACGGTGTTATAGGCACGAGCCAGACGTGTAATGGAGTCCAACAGGATGATAACGTCTTTTTTATGCTCAACCAGACGCTTCGCTTTCTCAATGACCATTTCGGCGACCTGAACGTGGCGAGAAGCTGGCTCATCAAAGGTTGAAGCAATGACTTCACCTTTAACCAGACGTTGCATCTCAGTCACTTCTTCCGGACGTTCATCGATCAGCAACACCATCAATACGCAATCGGGGTGATTGTAGGCAATGCTGGTTGCGATATTCTGCAGCAGCATGGTCTTACCCGCTTTTGGCGGTGCGACGATCAAACCACGTTGTCCGCGACCAATTGGCGAAGCCAGATCCAGTACGCGCGCCGTCAAATCTTCCGTTGAACCATTACCGCGTTCCATACGCAAACGAGAGTTCGCATGTAACGGAGTCAAGTTTTCAAATAGAATCTTGTTACGGGCATTTTCCGGTTTGTCGTAGTTAACTTCGTTAACTTTTAACAGTGCAAAATAACGCTCACCTTCTTTCGGCGGACGAATCTTACCGGAAATGGTGTCACCAGTGCGGAGGTTGAAACGGCGAATTTGGCTTGGAGATACATAGATGTCGTCGGGACCGGCGAGGTAGGAGCTGTCTGCTGAACGGAGGAAACCAAATCCATCCTGCAATATCTCCAATACACCGTCACCGAAGATATCTTCTCCACTTTTAGCGTGTTGCTTAAGAATAGAGAAGATGATGTCTTGCTTACGCAACCGGGCCAGGTTTTCCAGCCCCATATTTTCGCCAAGTGTAATCAGGTCAGAAACCGGCGTATTCTTTAATTCGGTAAGATTCATAATGGTGGGTTCTTAAACTCGGGGTATGTCTCGAACTTTAGTCGTGAATGGTATGGCAGCGTTATACGTGCCTGTTTAATGGACGTTCAATTTCGGCCAGGGTGCTGCGCGAGTAATAGCTTGCGCAAAAATCGCACTCAACGACGGCGTTAGATTGAAGGTACCTTAGACTGATTTTGTAAAACCGTTAGACTGTCAAAAAACCGATTGAGTTCATATATATTCTCAACACAAATGTTTCGACATAGAGTAAAACTTCAGATTCAAACTATTTAGGTGCTACAGAATTTTTTAGATGCTACAAACCTAGATTCAACTCACAGGTATGTTCTATACGCAGTGGAATAAACTTAACACGCTTCTTTGCAGGCGTCTAGCGGTCAGTGTGAGAAATCACACCCACCGCTGGACACACCGCTTTTGACGCTAATAACGACTACAGATTTTCGTCCAGGAACGCCTTCAACTGGCTTTTGGACAGGGCACCCACTTTGGTTGCCGCGACCGCACCGTCTTTAAACAGTAACAACGTCGGGATACCACGTATACCATATTTCGGTGCTGTGCCCGGGTTCTCATCGATGTTCAATTTCGCGATGGTCAGTTTGCCTTCATATTCGTCAGCAATTTCATCTAAAATCGGAGCGATCATCTTGCACGGACCACACCATTCAGCCCAGAAATCGACCAGAGTCAGGCCATCGGCTTTCAGCACGTCAGTGTCGAAGCTATCGTCACTCAGATGAATAATTTTATCGCTCATGTTCTACTCCAAAGGATTGTGTCTACCTAGTTGATGTAGCATTAACCAACATTAGGTTGACTTTATTTCACCGGATACGCTTTCGTAAAGCAATAGTTAGCTGATATTCTACCACACTATGAGCAAAACACACTTGACTGAACAGAAGTTTTCCGACTTCGCCCTGCACCCGCTAGTTGTAGAAGCCCTTGAAAATAAAGGGTTTCAGTATTGCACGCCTATCCAGGCGCTGGCATTACCACTCACCCTATCCGGGAGAGATGTAGCAGGTCAGGCGCAAACCGGTACCGGAAAGACGCTCGCATTCTTAGCGTCTACTTTTCATTATTTGCTTTCCCACCCAGCTGAAGAGGGTCGTCAGACCAACCAACCTCGCGCTTTAATTATGGCACCGACGCGAGAATTGGCAGTACAGATTCACTCTGATGCAGAAGCGTTATCCCAGATTACCGGTTTAAAACTGGGTCTGGCCTACGGCGGTGACGGTTACGATAAACAGCTCAAAGTGCTGGAAAGTGGCGTCGATGTCTTGATTGGTACTACCGGTCGTTTGATCGATTACGCAAAGCAAAACTACATTAATCTGGGTGCTATTCAGGTGGTGGTACTTGATGAAGCCGATCGTATGTACGATTTGGGCTTTATCAAAGATATCCGCTGGTTGTTCCGCCGCATGCCTGTGGTAGAAAAACGTCTGAATATGCTATTTTCCGCTACGTTGTCATACCGCGTACGTGAACTGGCGTTCGAACAAATGAATAACGCCGAGTACGTGGAAGTCGAGCCGCTGCAAAAAACCGGCCACCGTATTAAAGAAGAACTGTTCTACCCTTCAAATGAAGAAAAAATGCGCCTGTTGCAGACGCTGATTGAAGAAGAATGGCCAGACCGCTGCATTATCTTTGCCAATACCAAACATCGCTGTGAAGAGATCTGGGGCCATCTGGCAGCCGATGGACACCGCGTTGGTTTACTGACTGGCGATGTGGCACAGAAAAAACGCCTACGTATCCTGGAAGATTTCACTAAAGGTGATTTGGATATTCTGGTTGCAACCGATGTCGCGGCTCGTGGCTTGCATATCCCGTTAGTCACCCATGTATTCAACTATGATCTCCCTGATGACTGTGAAGACTACGTTCACCGTATCGGTCGTACTGGTCGTGCTGGCGAAAGCGGTCATTCCATCAGCTTGGCTTGTGAAGAATATGCGTTAAACTTACCGGCAATCGAGACCTATACCGGTCACAGTATTCCAGTGAGCAAATACAATAGCGATGCGCTATTAACTGATTTACCGGCACCAAAACGTCTGGTGCGTACCCGCACTGGCAATGGTCCTCGCCGTAATTCTGCTCCTCGCCGCAGTGGCGCGCCGCGGAATAACAATCGTAAACGACCAGGCTGATAACACGATGCTAAGTTCCACCTCACTTTATGCTGCCATCGATCTTGGCTCCAACAGTTTTCATATGTTGGTGGTACGTGAGGTGGCTGGCAGTATCCAGACATTGGCCCGCATCAAACGTAAAGTGCGGCTGGCCGCAGGTTTGGATACCAATAACCATCTGTCGCAAGAGGCAATGGAACGCGGCTGGCAATGTTTGAAGCTGTTTTCTGAGCGATTGCAGGATATTCCACGGGATCAAATCCGTGTGGTCGCTACAGCCACTTTGCGGCTGGCATCCAACGCTGACGAATTCCTGCAAACAGCCATTGAAATTCTCGGCTGTCCGATTCAGGTGATCAGTGGTGAGGAAGAGGCGCGGCTGATTTATCATGGTGTCGCTCACACCACCGGCGGGCCGGAAAAACGTCTGGTTGTCGATATTGGCGGTGGCAGTACCGAGCTGGTTACCGGTTCTGGCGCACAGGCAGCCGTACTTATTAGCCTGCCAATGGGCTGTGTGACTTGGCTGGAGCGCTATTTTAGTGATCGTAATCTGGCGCAGGAAAACTTTGCCCAAGCCGAACAGGCCGCACGTGAGATGATCGAGCCGATAGCGGCGCGTTTTCGTGAACACGGCTGGCAAGTTTGCGTCGGCGCATCTGGCACGGTACAGGCTTTGCAGGAAATTATGGTCGCCCAGGGAATGGACGAGCTGATCACTCTACCTAAGCTGCAACAACTGAAACAGCGAGCGATTCGCTGTGGCAAGTTGGAAGAGCTTGAAATTGCAGGTCTGACGCTGGAAAGAGCATTAGTATTCCCGAGCGGTTTATCGATTTTAATCGCTATTTTCCAAGAGTTGAATATTGAAAGCATGACGCTATCCGGCGGCGCACTACGCGAAGGTCTGGTGTACGGCATGCTGCATTTACCTATTGAGCACGATATCCGCAACCGCACGGTTCGCAACTTACAGCGCCGCTATGCATTGGATATTGAGCAAGCTCAGCGCGTCAGTCATCTGGCAGAAAACTTCTCGCTACAAGTCGAGAAAGACTGGCAATTGGATAGTCGGTGTAGGGAATTATTGCAAAATGCCTGTTTGATTCACGAAATTGGTCTTAGCGTTGATTTCAAGCTCGCTCCGCAACATGCAGCCTACCTGATACGTCATCTTGATTTGCCTGGTTTTACACCGGCGCAAAAGTTGCTGCTTTCGGCTCTGTTGCAGAACCAAAGTGGCTCCCTTGATTTATCTCTGCTCAACCAGCAGAACGCGTTACCCGTCGTGATGGCACAACGTTTATGCCGTTTACTGCGTCTGGCGATTATATTCTCCAGCCGCCGCCGGGATGATACGTTGCCTGCAGTCAGGCTGCGCGCCAACGGCGATACACTTTCGGTTCTATTACCGCCAGACTGGTTGCAACAGCACCCTTATCGCGCGGAATCGCTGTTACAGGAAAGCCACTGGCAAAGCTACGTCCAATGGTCTTTATCGCTGGAAGAGTTCCGCTAGCCTCTTGGGCGGTGACAGTGCCGCCCTTCTTCTTTTCTCTGTTAATTTCCCACGAATCAACACGCTTTTTCTGGCATGAAAATCGATGATTGCACGATATGTGATCGTCTTCCACGCCCTCGCAATCAGCTTCTTCTGCCGGTTACTTTTTGGCTTTTTCCAGTTGAGCACGAATGCTGGCCAGATGACTCTGGCCTTTTTGCATCCGTTCTTCTGGTGTAATGACTTTGCGCTCAGATTCCCAATCCAAATCATCTTGCGGCAATTCCATCAGAAAACGGCTGGGT
Source organism: Yersinia ruckeri ATCC 29473 (assembly GCF_000754815.1). Lineage (GTDB taxonomy): Bacteria > Pseudomonadota > Gammaproteobacteria > Enterobacterales > Enterobacteriaceae > Yersinia > Yersinia ruckeri. Next base: position 529,828 of record NZ_KN150747.1, on the reverse strand, counting down.
TCAGGCCGCAGCAATTCACCATATTGACGACGTTCCTTGCAGTGGGTAAAAAATAGCTCCCGCTGAGCACGAGTGATGCCAACGTAAGCCAAGCGGCGTTCTTCGTCCACGTTATCTTCATCAATACTGCTTTGATGGGGCAATAAACCTTCCTCCATGCCGACCAAAAAGACATAAGGGAACTCCAAGCCTTTTGAAGCATGCAATGTCATCAACTGCACCTGATCAAGATCCTCATCATTTTCCCCACGCTCCATCATATCCCGTAGGGTAAAACGCGTGACCACTTGCGTTAGACTCATTGGATCATTCAGTTCTGAGCCCTCCAGCATTTCTGTCATCCAGCTAAATAGCAGGTTGACGTTTTTCATCCGCATCTCTGCCGCTTTCGGGCTGGGCGAGGTTTCAAATAACCAGCTTTCATATTCCATGCCATGCAGTAAATCCCGTACAGCGGCGATCGGCTCACGTTCCACCAACCGAATAATACCATCGAGCCAATGAGTAAAACGCTGTAAGGATTCCAGACCACGCCCGGTTAAATACTGGCTTAATCCCAAATCAAAACTGGCGCGGAATAAGCTCTTATTCCGTTGGTTAGCCCATTCTCCCAGCTTCTGAATGGTGGCCGGGCCAATCTCTCGTTTCGGCGTATTAACGATGCGCAAAAATGCACTGTCATCATCCTGATTGGTTAAGACCCGCAGATAAGCCAGTAAATCTTTAATCTCAGGCCGCGAGAAGAAAGAATCGCCACCGGAAATACGGTACGGAATACGGTTTTGCATCAACAGTTTTTCGAATAAACGCGACTGGTGATTACCACGGTAAAGAATAGCGTAATCGCCATACTGGGTTTTCTTGATAAAGTGATGAGCAATTAGCTCCCCCACCACTCTTTCAGCTTCATGATCTTCGTTATTGGCCGTGATGACTTTCAGCGCATCACCGTAGCCCAATTCAGAAAACAGCCGTTTTTCAAAAACGTGGGGGTTATTGGCAATGAGTATGTTGGCCGCTTTCAGTATTCGGCCTGATGAGCGATAGTTCTGCTCCAGCTTGATCACTTGCAACTGCGGGAAATCTTCATTCAGCAGCACCAGATTTTGTGGCCGCGCACCGCGCCAAGAGTAAATAGACTGGTCGTCATCACCCACCACGGTAAATCGCGCTCGATGGCCGACCAACAGCTTAACCATTTGATATTGGCTGGTATTGGTATCCTGATACTCATCCACCAGCAGGTAGCGCAGTTTGTTCTGCCAACGCTCCCGTACTTCTTCATTATTCTGTAGCAATAATGTAGGCAGAGAAATTAAATCGTCAAAATCCAATACGTTGCAGGCTTTTAAGTGGTCGTCATACATGGCGTAGCAATGTGCGAACACCTTATCTCGCTCCGAACGTGCCTGCGCCGCAGCGGCAGCCGGACTCATTAGATCGTTTTTCCAATTAGAGATCGTAGAGATCAACTGTTGCAGCTGAGTTTTATCCTCTTCCAACCACTTTTGGGTAAGATCCTTGAGCAGCCCCATTTGATCCTGCGCATCAAACAGCGAAAAGTTGGATTTCATCCCTAGCGCTTTATATTCCTTTTTAATGATTTCCAGCCCCAAAGTATGGAATGTGGAAATCATCAAGCCCCGTGCCTCTTTACGCCCCAACGTTTGCGCCACGCGCTCTTTCATTTCACGAGCAGCCTTATTGGTAAAGGTCACCGCCGCAATGTGGCTCGGTTTGTAGCCACACTGGCGAATCAGGTGGGCAATCTTATTGGTGATCACGCGGGTTTTACCCGATCCCGCTCCGGCCAGTACCAGGCAGGGTCCAGTGACAAATTCGACGGCTTGTTGTTGACTGGGATTTAATCGCATGACACTCGGTTACTCTTTGGGGGAACGGGGATGGGGATTGTAGCAGAAAGCACCGGGTGAAAAAAAATGCCGGTTATTTCCCTCTGCTAACTTCAGAAGAGCCAACAGCTTCAATCATCGGCAAAATACGCTACACTGGTGGCCGATTAATGGCGATCTTCATTTAAATTACATTGCGGTGATAAGTACTATGGCAAATAAAGCCTCTGCGTTACACATCCTGGTTGATGATGAAAAACAGGCAAATGATATTCTGGCACAACTGAATAACGGTGCTAATTTCCAAGAGTTAGCGAAGAAACACTCTAACTGCCCGTCCAAACGTAACGGCGGCGATCTGGGTGAATTCAATAAAGGCGATATGGTGCCAGCATTTGATAAAGCGGTTTTCAGCTGCGAATTGCTACAACCATACGGCCCAGTAAAAACCCAATTTGGTTATCACATCATTAAGGTGCTGTACCGCAGCTGATTTTGCTTCGCGCAGAGCAGACAATGAAAAACCGGCTATTCGCGCCGGTTTTTTTATTCAGTCGATCAGTCTGCACGACCCAATGTCAAAATGGGCGGCTAGCGGCTTAATTAGCCGGCAACTGCAATTCGCTTCATATCCTTCATATATCCACGCAACTTATGGCCCACAGCTTCGATTGGATGATTGCGGATAGCTTCATTCACGTCACGCAATTGCGCGTTATCGACTGCGCTACCAGCGACACTTTTGCCCAAGTCTCCGGCTTGCAGTGAATCCATAAACTTGGCTTTCAACAATGGGACAGCAGCGTTAGCAAACAGGTAGTTGCCGTATTCTGCGGTATCGGAGATCACCACGTTCATTTCATACAGACGTTTACGGGCGATGGTGTTGGCAATCAATGGCAGCTCGTGCAGTGATTCGTAGTAGGCTGACTCTTCGATGATGCCTGAATCTACCATAGTTTCAAACGCCAATTCGACACCTGCTTTTACCATCGCAATCATCAGTACGCCGTGGTCGAAATACTCTTGCTCAGAGATTTTTCCTTCATATTGCGGGGCATTCTCAAAAGCGCTTTTGCCCGTTTCTTCGCGCCAATTCAACAGTTTCACGTCATCTTCTGCCCAGTCTGCCATCATACCGCTGGAGAATGCGCCAGAAATAATGTCATCCATGTGCTTTTGGAACAACGGAGCCATGATGTCTTTCAGTTGTTCGGACAATGCATAAGCCCGCAATTTTGCCGGATTGGACAGGCGATCCATCATTAAGGTGATCCCGCCCTGCTTCAGGGCTTCGGTGATGGTTTCCCAGCCGAACTGAATCAATTTTTCCGCGTAGGCTTTATCGGTACCTTCGGCGACCAATTTATCGAAGCACAACAATGATCCCGCCTGTAACATGCCACACAGAATAGTTTGCTCACCCATTAGGTCAGATTTTACTTCCGCCACGAAAGACGATGCCAAAACCCCAGCGCGATGACCACCAGTGGCTGCGGCCCAAGCTTTAGCGATCGCCATGCCTTCCCCTTTCGGGTCGTTTTCCGGGTGAACGGCGATCAGCGTTGGTACGCCAAACCCACGTTTGTATTCTTCACGGACTTCGGTACCTGGGCATTTAGGCGCAACCATCACGACGGTGATATCTTTACGGACTTGCTCACCCACTTCCACGATATTAAAGCCGTGGGAATAGCCCAGTGCTGCACCGTCTTTCATTAACGGCTGTACCGCCCGTACGACGGCAGAATGCTGCTTGTCGGGTGTCAGGTTAACCACTAAATCAGCCTGAGGAATCAGTTCTTCATAAGTACCGACTTTAAAACCGTTCTCGGTTGCTTGATGCCATGAAGCACGCTTCTCGGCGATTGCTTCTTTACGCAGGGCATAGGCCACGTCCAGACCTGAGTCACGCATGTTCAGCCCCTGGTTCAAGCCTTGAGCACCACAACCCACGATCACCACTTTCTTGCCTTTCAGGTAACTCGCTTCATCAGCAAATTCTTCACGCCCCATAAAGCGACATTTGCCCAATTGCGCCAACTGCTGACGCAGGTTCAATGTGTTGAAATAGTTAGCCATGGTGGTACTCCGTTCGATGTTGTGTTGCGTTATTTTCACCTCCCCCAATCTATGTGAGGGATTCTCTTGAATTCACTATATGTCAGGAAATCCGTTGCTGAAATTGATATATTTACAAGGTGTCGTTGCAGATTTTGCAATATGCCTATTTCGTTAATCACGAGAACTGTCATTATGGATTTACGCGATCTGAAATTGTTTTTGCATCTGGCGGAAAGCTGCCATTTTGGCCGCTCGGCTAAAGCTATGCACGTCAGTCCGTCTACCCTCTCCCGCCAAATTCAGCGGCTGGAAGAAACCATTGGGCAGCCGCTATTTTTACGGGATAACCGCACAGTGCAGCTCACCGATGCGGGCACTCAGTTAAAAGCATTCGCTCAACAAACTTTATTGCAATATCAGCAATTACGCCACGCGTTAGGCCAGCATGGGCCATCTCTCAACGGCGAACTTCGGTTATTTTGCTCGGTAACGGCGGCTTATAGCCATTTGCCGCCAATACTGGATCGTTTCCGCGCTGAGCACCCATTGGTGGAGATAAAACTAACAACTGGCGACGCCGCTGATGCTGTGGATAAAGTGCAATCCAATGAAGCCGACTTGGGTATCGCTGGCCGCCCTGAAGTCCTGCCGAATACGGTAGAATTCACACAAATCGGTGAAATTCCATTGGTTTTAATTGCTCCAGCACTCTCCTGTACCGTACGTTCGCAAGTGGCCGAAGCCCATCCTGATTGGGCCAATATTCCCTTTATCCTGCCAGAACACGGCCCATCACGAAAACGAATTGATTTGTGGTTCCGCCGTCACCGGATTACCAATCCGATGATTTACGCGACGGTGTCCGGTCATGAAGCGATTGTATCAATGGTCGCTCTCGGCTGCGGTATCGCATTGATTCCAGAAGTGGTAGTGGAAAATAGCCCAGAACCGGTACGCAGCCGAATTTCTCTACTCGATAATATTTCACTGGTCGAGCCTTTCGAGTTAGGCGTTTGTGTACAGAAAAAACGATTAAACGAGCCATTGATTCAAGCCTTTTGGCGGGTTTTATAACACAGCACTAAAAACAGAAAAGGCAGAGTTTCCCCTGCCTTTAACGAATTAATACTTTGCCAACTCAGTTTAACAAGCGCCTTTGTCCTCCCAAACCAGACCCCAGCCAGTACCGTCTCCCGTTTTGTCCGTTACGGATAAGTCACCCGGAACGGCATCGGCGGCAACCCACCATTTGCTGGTATAAATACGACCCTCTTTGCTGACCGTAACTTGGCCGTTATAGCTCTGTTGCTGCCAGGATGGCGCACTACACTGCTGCGCAGCGACAGTCTGTGGCTCGGTGGTTGGTTTTGACTGGATATCCATCGCCAGTTCATCTCGAACCACAGTGTCACACTCACCCTGGTCTTCCCAAACTTTGCCCCAATCCGTGCCATTGCCAGTGGTATCGGTGACTAGCTCATCACCCGGTATAGCTTCCGCACCCGCCCACCACTTGCTGACATAAACATTGCCATCTTTGCTGACTTTACTCCCGCCAACATAAGAAGTACGGCTCCATGCTACTACGTTGCACTGCGCTGGCTTTTCCTCCAGCTTTATCGGTTTAGCCTGATCAACAAATTCATTGCTTAAATATTGGCTACCATCGTAGCTCTCAAGATATTCCCAACTTTTATTACTGGCTTGATTACTCGGGAAATACCAATAAGATGAATTTATTAGGCGGAAATAATCCCGCGTCTTTGCGTGCGGGTTGTCGTAAAGATAATACGATCCTGGAGCGCCCCTCAGTGAATCCCGATCCCAAAGGTTAAAATCCGTCTCCATTTGATAACGTTGTTTGACTATCTCAGTATAAGCTTCACGCGCCGAGACATTTTTCCCAGCCGTTTTTAATTGAATGGAACTGGCCAGTCTCATCGCCATATTATTATCACTGACGGTGACAGGGACTGACAGCATGGCATTTTGTAAAGCATTACGTGGAGCGCGTAACGTTATTTCTTTGCCGTTATCCGCAATAATCTCAACACCAGCCGGAATATCCCATTGATAAGTCAGTACTGATGCTGGTCGGTTTGTTACATCAACTGAAACGGTGAAGACTTCACCCGCATTGACCGTTTCCGGCAATTGCACATTACCGGTGATATTTTGTTGTGACAGTGGGTAAGAGAATAAGATGTGGCTATCTTTATTCCGCCAAATTGGCACTTCCAGAACCTGTAAGTTCATGGTTCGTAATTGCTCGCGGGTTTCCTTGCTCGGTTTCATTCCCCATGCCTGGAAGAATTGGCTCAGGTTAAATCCTGAAACTCGGCTGGTTTCCTGAATAAAGAGTTGTTTTTTCTGTTCATTATCTTTTGGCCACTCGGCAGGAGGCAGCGTTCGATAACGATCTCCAAGACGTTGGTAAAAATCCTGACCAAAGGCCAAATCCAACTGCCAGAACATACCTAAACGAACAAATACATCGCCATCTTCATATACATGGCCTTTCTTATTCAAAAATTCGTTTATCGCATCCCAACGTGAATCGACTTCCAAACGCGAAGTACCATTCAGCGCCCGCTGGACATACAAGGACGTCAGGTTAACCGTTGTTTCTACATCATTATCAAAGGTCCAAGCTGGCATTTGATAGTGATGTCCCAACTCATGCCACGGCCCCCAGCCATTATTTTGTAGTTTCTGGGTATTAATCACTTCCGCAATACCCGAAGCATTGGAGCCCAGCCAATAATCCGAGGCTGACATATAACCCGCCGTGTTATCAGGTTTACTAACGAACTGGTACTGGAACGGGGTTGTGCGATGTGGGAAGGATCTATCATTCCCTAGCCCGAACTGTTCTTCGGCCAGTTCAACAATCCGATCCCACAGTGTCAATACACCTTCAGGATCGGTTGCCTGCTGCCGCATATCATCAATCGGCATGGTAAGAATCATGCGCTTGCCCACCAGTTCGGCGAAAGGTGCATCGCCAAATTTCACTAGCTGCGCTTGCCAATCTTCAGCGGTATTTTCGCCCAAGATAAAACGAGGCATAGGCTTGCCGCCCTCCAGCAGATTAACCGTTATCTCACTGCTACCTGGCTGGTTAGTGGCGGTAAAATAAATCGGCCCTGTATTCTCCACCTCAATTTCATTGATACCGGGTTGCAGTTTAACCACTTGGTGATCAAACTTCGTTTCATCCCCTTTAGTGACGGGCACAATCCAGAGCTCCGGCAAAACATCAATCTCTTCACCCTGATGCTGGTAATCAATGCGCAGACTATCGCCTTTATTCGCCCAGAAACCGCTGGATTGCGTCGGATGGGTAAACATATGGCGGCGGTGCTGTTCATTAAGAGAGACCGGAGAACCATTCTGAACTACACGAATTTGTCGTGATGCTTCAGCGATATTATTTTTCGCCATTTCAGCATGCTGAACTGACATATTGATCGGAACATCTGAAATGGCAGCAGATAACGTAGAAGAGAAACCTAAAGATAATAATAAGCTTAAAGCAATAGGTGTCGTACGTAATACAGGATGTAACATATAGCTATCTCCAGATAGCATTCAATTCCAAAAATATGTTGATGAAAATTGAATTAAGTTAAGAGTGAGTTTATGAGGGAAGTATTTTAGTGCATCCACTCTTAGCTCAGTCTCTAGACTAATATAGAACCAATAAAAATCGAAAAAAGTAGCAGAAATTAATAGTAAATAAGGATAAAGAGCATGGTTAACCAGTCTTATTCATTAAGGATAAATAAGGCGTGAATATTAAAATGCTAGAGTCACAAAAAATAAGGGAGGCGATTAGCCTCCCGATAATAGACATTGGAAAAACTAACCGGCTAAAAAGAATCTGAATGCTGGGTTACTGGTTTCATCATGGCAGATATAACCCAACGCCGTCAGATGTTGTTCAAATTCAGGCTCGGTTTCCGATAGCTCGAAACCCGCCAGTACCCGCCCAAAATCTGTACCATGACTACGATAGTGAAACAGGGAAATATTCCAGTGTGTTCCCAACGTATGAAGGAATTTTAGCAACGCACCCGGTGACTCGGGGAATTCAAAGCTATACAGACGTTCCCGCAATGGTTTGGAGGGACGCCCACCCACCATATAGCGTACATGCAGTTTAGCCATTTCATCATCAGATAAATCCACTACCTGATAACCATCAGTTTGCAGTTGGCTGATAATTTCACTTCGCTCGACATAACCGCGAGTCAACCGAACACCGACAAAAATGCAGGCGTTATCCGCATCCGCATAGCGATAATTGAACTCGGTCACTGCCCGGCCACCCAATAACTGGCAGAAACGCAGGAAACTGCCCTTTTGCTCGGGAATAGTCACGGCCAACAGCGCTTCTCGTTGTTCACCCAGTTCGCAGCGCTCGGAAACATAACGTAAACCATGGAAGTTTACGTTGGCACCCGAAAGCACATGAGCCAGACGTTCACCCTGAATATTATGCTGCTGAACATATTTTTTCAGCCCCGCTAATGCCAGCGCACCAGCAGGCTCGGCAATCGCACGCACATCTTCGAAAATATCTTTAACCGCAGCGCAAATAGCATCGCTGTCGACGGTAATCACATCATCTAGATATTCCTGGCACAAACGAAAAGTTTCATCGCCAATACGCTTTACCGCAACGCCTTCAGCAAACAGCCCGACACGATCCAAATCTACCGGTTTTCCTGCTTCTAACGCTGCTTTCAGGCAGGCTGAGTCTTCGGCTTCGACACCAATAACTTTAATCTGCGGCATTAACTGTTTGATAAGTACCGCTACGCCAGCAGCCAAGCCACCACCGCCAACTGGAACAAAGATCCGATCAAGATGAGCATCCTGCTGCAACAGCTCCATCGCCAATGTCCCTTGTCCGGCAATGACGGCCGGGTGATCAAATGGCGGCACAAAGGTGTAGCCCTGCTGTTGGGCAATCTCTATCGCTTTGGCTTTGGCTTCATCAAAATTGGCACCAAATAGCAGTATCTCCCCACCAAAATTACGCACCGCATCCACTTTAATATCTGCGGTAGCCACCGGCATCACAATCAGTGATTTAATACCCAACTTGCTAGCGGAAAGAGCTACACCTTGCGCATGATTACCGGCCGAAGCCGTCACGACACCACAGGCTTTCTGCGCTTCATTCAAGCCCGCCAGCATCGCGTAGGCACCACGTAGCTTAAAGCTGTGCACTGGATGGCGATCTTCTCGCTTAACCAAAATGGTATTGCCCAAACGGGACGATATTTTTTCCATTTTCTGTAAGGGCGTAACTTGCGTGACTTCATACACTGGGGCGCGCAGCACCGCCCTTAAATATTCTGCGCCGCTGGGCGCATCAGGTAACACTTGAGATTCTGCCATAACGGTTAGCCTCCCAGCTTGCTTTTGTCGCGTACCGCACCTTTGTCAGCACTGGTCGCCAGTGAGGCATAAGCGCGCAGTGCGTAGGAAACCTGACGTTCGCGAGAAGTCGGTGTCCACGCCGCATTACCACGAGACAATTCAGCTTCACGGCGAGCCGCCAGTTCAGCATCAGACACATCTAGCGCCATACTCCGCTGCGGGATATCGATATCAATCATATCGCCATCGCGCACCAGGCCAATCACACCGCCGCTGGCCGCTTCTGGCGAAACGTGGCCGATAGACAAACCCGAAGTACCACCTGAGAAGCGTCCATCGGTGATCAAGGCACAACTTTTCCCCAGCCCCATGGATTTGAGGTAAGTGGTTGGATACAACATTTCTTGCATACCCGGCCCACCTTTTGGTCCTTCGTAGCGGATCACCACGACGTCACCAGCAATCACTTTACCGCCCAAAATCGCGTCAACCGCATCATCCTGGCTTTCATAGACTTTGGCCGGACCGCGGAAAGTCAGGCTTTCTTTATCCACACCCGCCGTTTTAACGATACAGCCGTTCTCGGCTACGTTGCCGTACAGCACCGCTAAGCCACCATCCTGACTGTAAGCATATTCACGGGTACGAATACAGCCATCCTGACGGTCAGTATCCAATGATGGATAACGGCAATCCTGCGAGAAAGCTTTGGTGGTTCGGATTCCCGCCGGGCCCGCGGCATACATACTTTTCACGCTTTCATCATCGGTAAGCATGACATCGTAAGCGTTTAAGGTTTCCGGTAGGCTAAGCCCCAATACGTTACGCACTTCGCGATTCAGTAATCCAGCGCGGTCCAACTCACCTAAAATCCCTACGACACCACCAGCACGGTGAACATCTTCCATATGGTATTTTTGTGTACTGGGTGCCACTTTGCACAGATGTGGCACTTTGCGCGACAGGCGGTCAATATCTGTCATGCTGAAATCGATATCTCCTTCCTGCGCCGCAGCCAACAGATGCAGAACCGTGTTAGTAGAACCACCCATGGCGATATCCAGTGTCATGGCATTTTCAAACGCGGCCTTATTGGCGATATTGCGCGGCAAGGCGCTCACATCCTCTTGTTCATAATAACGTTTGGTCAGCTCAACGATATGCTTGCCAGCATCAAGGAATAATTGTTTACGATCGGCGTGAGTCGCCAGTAATGAACCGTTACCCGGCAATGCCAGACCCAGCGCTTCATTCAGACAATTCATCGAGTTGGCGGTAAACATACCGGAGCAGGAACCACAGGTCGGGCAGGCGGAGCGTTCGATCTGCGCGCTCTCTTCATCACTGACATGCGGGTTCGCGCCCTGGATCATTGCATCGATCAAATCCAGCTTGATGATTTTGTCTGACAGCTTGGTTTTTCCGGCCTCCATCGGGCCACCAGAAACAAAGATTACCGGGATATTTAAACGCAGGGACGCCATCAGCATGCCCGGAGTGATCTTGTCGCAGTTCGAAATGCACACCATGGCATCGGCACAGTGTGCATTGACCATGTATTCCACCGAATCGGCAATCAGTTCCCGCGAAGGCAAAGAATAGAGCATGCCGCCGTGTCCCATGGCGATCCCGTCATCCACAGCAATGGTGTTAAATTCTTTGGCAACCCCACCAGATGCTTCGATTTGCTCTGCCACCAGTTTGCCTAAGTCGCGCAAATGAACGTGACCGGGTACAAACTGGGTAAATGAGTTAACCACCGCAATAATCGGCTTGCCGAAGTCATCATCGGTCATACCCGTGGCACGCCACAGAGCACGGGCACCCGCCATATTGCGGCCATGAGTAGTGGTATGGGAACGGTACTTAGGCATTATCTCTTCACTCCAGTGTATTTTGTATGGCAGATAGCGAACGAACTACCTGCTGAACCTGTCGGTCTTATTTATTTTTATTGTGGATTTATTGGATCCAGCCAACCGTATTTATCTTCGGTTTCGCCGGTAAACAGACCAAAGAACGCCTGTTGAATCCGCTCAGTTATAGGTCCGCGTTTACCTATACCAACCTGAATACCATCAACGCTACGTACTGGAGTGATTTCTGCTGCCGTGCCAGACATAAAGACTTCGTCTGCCAGATACAGCGATTCGCGGGACAATACTTGCTCACGCACTTCCAGACCCATATCTTTTGCCAGCTTAATAATGGCATCGCGGGTAATACCTGGCAGAGCCGATGATGTGAACGGTGGGGTGTACAACACGCCATCTTTCACTTCAAACAGGTTTTCGCCCGCGCCTTCGGACAAGAAGCCGTGGATATCCAGAGCAATCCCTTCCTGATAGCCGTGACGACGCGCTTCGCTACCCACCAACAAGGAAGACAAATAGTTACCACCGGCTTTAGCGGCAGTTGGGATGGTATTGGCTGCGACACGATTCCAAGAGGAAACCATCGCATCAATCCCCTGCGCCAGCGCTTCTTCACCCAGATAAGCTCCCCACGGGAAAGCGGCAATAATGACGTCCGTTTTATAGCCATCCGGCGGATTCACGCCCATGCCCACATCACCAATAAACACTAACGGGCGGATATAAGCGCTGGTCAGCTTATTTTCACGCAATGTCTGGCGACAAGCTTCCATCAATTCATCGACCGATTGGGATACCGGCATACGATAAATCTTGGCGGAATCGCGTAAACGTTGCATATGTTCACGATGACGGAATACGACTGGGCCTTTATGTTTGGTTTCGTAGCAACGAACCCCTTCAAAAACGGATGTTCCGTAATGCAACGCGTGAGACATGACGTGAACTTTAGCGTCAGCCCACGGAACCATCTCGCCGTTAAACCAAATATAGTCAGCTTTCTTAGTCATTCTGTACGTTCCTTCTAGCGCTTCAGGCGCGGATTTGTAATGTGGTAGGCTGCTGAACCTCTACGCAGGCAACATCCATCAACTTGTTCAGCTGCGAAGACAGTAAGTCTACGGAGCGTAGGCTGGCAACGGTCAATTCAATATTTATCTTATCGGCATTCAGCATCGGTGACATATTCATAGCACAAACCTGAAAACCACGGTGACGCACGACGCGCAATACTCGCTCTAGCATTTCAGGACGGAAGCGGGCTTGGATCGAGAGTTGATGTTGCATCATGATATTTTCTCCAGCATGGTTTCGTTACCTGCGCCTGGCGGAACGAGCGGCCAGACATTCTCGAGTTCGTCGATAGAAACCTGAAGCAGATACGGCCCGGTGCTGTTAAACAACGCGTCCAGTGCGGCATCGACTTGGTCTTTGCGGGTGATTCGTTGGCCGGGAATATCAAAAGCGCTGGCCAACATGATAAAATCGGGGTTATCGGATAAATTGGTTTCACTGTAGCGACCATCAAAAAACAACTGCTGCCACTGGCGAACCATACCCAAGCGCTGGTTATCCAATAAAACGATTTTCAACGGTAATTGTTTGCGTTTTATCGTCCCCAACTCTTGAACATTCATCATAAAAGAGCCGTCACCGGACACGCAGATCACCATGTCATCTCGCCGAGCCATCTGAGCACCCACCGCGGCCGGAATACCAAACCCCATAGTCCCCAAACCGCTGGAGGTAATAAAATTCTCCGGGCGAGTGAAAGACATATGCTGGGCGGTCCACATTTGGTGCTGCCCCACATCGGTGGTCACCACAGTTTCAGGGTCTTTACGGTCGGAAATCTGTTTCAGTAATAACGGCGCATAAATTGCCTGACCTGGATGGTCGTAGCGCCAGCAGTGTTGCTGCTTCAATGCCATCACTTGCTCGCGCCACGGCTGAATCGACAACGGCTGCTGCAACGCAGGCAGCAAGGTTTTCAAATCGCCCTGTAACGCCACCTGAGCCTGACGCAATTTACCTAATTCGACCGGATCAATATCCATATGAATAACTTTGGCTTTCGGAGCAAATGCGTTCAGTTTTCCGGTTACCCGATCGTCGAAACGGGCACCGACGACAATCAATAAATCGCATTCCTGTACCGCCAGATTAGCCGCTTTGGTGCCATGCATTCCCAACATACCTAAATAACAAGGATGATGGGTATCTGGCGCACCCAGGCCTTTCAGGGTGGCAACGGCTGGAATATCCGTTTCAGCGATAAAGGCGCGCAAAACTGGCACCGCCTGAGCCATGCCAACGCCACCACCGACATACAGAATCGGCTTACTGGCGGCGCTTAACAGCTCGTAAGCCTGCTGACGTTCGACTCTGGAGTCCAGAAAGTGCTCTTCAACTGGCATTAAATGGGGAGGCAACTCGCCAACGGCCAATTGAATATCCTTAGGAATATCGATTAAAACCGGGCCAGGGCGACCACTACTGGCAATGGCAAAAGCTTCGGCCATAATGCCTGGCAGAGCGTCTAACGACTCCACTAAAAAACTGTGTTTGGTACAGGCCAAAGACAGACCCAAGACGTCGATCTCCTGAAAAGCATCGGTACCGATTAACGCTGAGCCAACTTGGCCAGTGATGGCAATCAGCGGAACAGAATCCAGCAGAGCATCGGCTAAACCCGTGATTAAATTGGTGGCTCCAGGGCCAGATGTGGCGATACATACCCCGATTTTTCCCGTTGCTCGGGCATAACCAATCGCTGCCATCGCGGCTCCTTGCTCATGGCGGCACAGTAGATGTTCAACACCGCCGTCATACAAGGCATCATAGACTGGCATAATTGCCCCACCTGGGTAGCCGAATACCGTCTCAACCCCTTGCGCACGTAGTGCTTGAACCACCCACTGAGCACCATTCATAGTTATCTCCCTGAACTTTTGCGAGCCACACAGGATTTTATTCTGTTGTGCATTTTATGTTCCCCGCGTCTGATTAACGGCCAATAAAAAACCCCCGGACCTTTCGGTGCGGGGGTTTTCTTGAGATTAAGGCTTGATTTCTATGCCTTTCTTCGTCCAAGTGCAGCCCCGCACGGTGGGATAATAATCACCACCACGCTAATTAGGACTAGGTTAATCACTTGGACCAGAGCTTTCATAATTGGTTGTTCACATGTCTATTGTCGAACGAATACCTACAGAGTTATCACAGTCATTATCATTGTGACAATGTTTTTTTAAAAAATAATGATGTGAACTAAGGCTACAATTACAACAATAATGTTAATTATCAATCCGTAAGTGACGTATTTACTTTTTCATCTAATGTGGGGGGAATGCTGTCGGCATAACCTCTTTTTTCCAAATCCACAGGTGAAATATTTGATTGTCTAGCCATTTCACACTCAACCTTGTTCCATATTCTGCGTATGACTCCGCAGAATTGATGTCTTCCTCACGCATTGTGTCGATAGTTTTCGCGTTCTCTCGCAAGCTAAAAATGTCGACAGTGACGAAATACCTCCATCAGGCAATATGCCGATATCACGAAGGAGGAAAAGCATTATGTCACTGGCCGTCATCCATACCCGAGCAACCATTGGCGTGCAAGCTCCGCCAGTAACCATTGAGGTACATATCAGCAACGGCTTACCGGGGTTGACTCTCGTCGGCTTGCCTGAAACCACGGTGAAAGAAGCACGAGATCGGGTGCGTAGTGCGTTGTTAAACAGCGGTTTTACCTTTCCGGCCAGACGAATTACGATCAGTCTGGCTCCGGCAGATTTACCCAAAGAGGGTGGTCGTTATGACTTACCCATTGCTCTGGCCATACTGGCAGCCTCTGAGCAGATCCCCACAGATACATTACACCAATATGAATTCTTGGGTGAGCTGGCCTTGTCAGGCGCTTTACGCAGCGTTAGCGGTGCGATTTCAGCGGCATTAGCCAGTGCAGGTGAATCTCGCCAGATGATACTCCCCTATGCGAATGCCACAGAAGTGGGTTTGATAACCGCAGGAAATAGCCTAGTCGCAGAACACTTGCTGGCAGTCTGCGGATTCTTGCGAGGAGAAAACTCGCTCTCCCCCGGAATACCAGCCAGCGAACCATCCGATGAGGACAACTCGCTCGACCTGCAAGACATCATCGGACAACAACAAGCAAAGCGTGCGTTGGAAGTGGCAGCTGCAGGTGGACATAACCTGCTACTGCTCGGCCCTCCAGGCACGGGTAAAACCATGCTGGCTAGCCGTTTAAATGGTTTATTGCCACCATTAAGCAATGAAGAAGCCTTGGAAACGGCATCAATTACCAGTTTGCTACAAGGGAATCACATCCCTATCCACTGGCGAAAAAGACCGTTTCGCTCTCCTCACCATAGCGCTTCTATGGCAGCACTTATCGGCGGTGGGTCGATACCACGCCCCGGAGAAATATCTTTGGCACACAATGGCGTACTATTTCTGGATGAACTGACTGAATTCGAACGTAAGGTGCTGGACTCATTACGTGAGCCGCTGGAGTCAGGAGAAATCATTATTTCGCGAGCGACAGCCAAGGTCTGTTTTCCCGCTAAGATACAGCTGATTGCAGCCATGAATCCAAGCCCGAGCGGTCACTATCAGGGGGTACACAATCGTGCTCAGCCACAGCAAATTTTACGCTATCTAGCCAAACTTTCGGGGCCGTTTCTCGACAGATTCGACCTATCTATTGAAGTGCCTTTACTACCCAAAGGGCTGCTACGGGAACAGAAAAATAGCGGGGAAAATAGCAAAACAGTCAGGCAACGGGTATTGCTGGCAAGAGAAAGGCAACTGAGTCGAGCAGGTAAGATCAATGCCCACCTAACCAGTAAAGATGTAGCCAAATTTTGTGCTGTATCTCCACAAGAAGCACTATTTCTTGAACAGGTTTTACTTAAACTTGGCTTATCGGTACGCGCCTGGCACCGTATTTTAAAGGTGGCGCGTACACTGGCCGATCTCGCCCAACAAGATCATATCCAAAAACCACACATATCAGAGGCTTTGAGTTACCGTTGTATGGATAGATTATTATTACAACTACATAAAGCTCTGATATGAAAATGGGGCTCACGCCCCATTTTCATTAATCATCGCTGTCGACATAGTCTTCTGTCGCATCAGCCTGTGGCTTCCCGCCAGATAGCGTATGGAAACGCTTTGGACGCCGGATACGGGTAATATATTTGGACCATACTTTCTCAGCATCACTGACTGGGTCACGTTCGCCACGGCAAACGGCAACGAACAGTTGCTCTTCTTCATTTGCTGGCTCACGTTTGCCTAAATCAAGCTCATTGAAGGCATAGCCGTGCCGCTCTAGTAATTGCGCCTCTTTAATGGTGAAATCACCGTGGCGCGAAAAACCGCGAGGATAGTGTTTGTTATCAAAAAATCGATTAGTCGTGATGAAGCTATCCGTCATCTGACACGCTCCTAGTTCTGTCATGGTCGTGCTGTTTATGGCGCGGAGTATTAGATAGGCTTGACATTGTGTAAAACAAAACATTTAAATCTTAACGACAAAAAAAATTGGAGATAGGTTTGGATACCGAATTGCTGAAAACCTTTTTGGAGGTCAGTAGAACTCGCCACTTTGGCCGCGCAGCGGAATCTTTGTACTTAACACAGTCAGCAGTGAGTTTTCGTATTCGCCAGTTGGAAAATCAATTAGGTGCGAATTTATTCACTCGCCACCGCAATAATATTCGTCTGACACCAGCCGGCGAGCGCTTGGTTCCTTATGCCGAAACACTGATGAATACCTGGCAACAAGCCAAAAAAGAAGTGGTTCATTCTCTACAGCACACCGAGCTATCTATTGGAGCTACAGCATCCCTGTGGGAAGCTTACCTTACTCCGTGGCTCCAGTTGCTTTACACGCAGCGAGAAGGGCTCAGGCTTGAAGCTCGTATAGCGCTGCGCCAATCGTTAGTTAAGCAGTTACATGAACGACAGTTGGATCTGCTAATTACTACAGAGCCACCAAAAATGGACGAACTAGCCAGCCAACTACTCGGCAATTTTTCATTGAAACTATTTTCATCTGGTCAGCACGACGCGAATGATGAAATACCCTATATCAAACTGGAATGGGGTGCAGATTTTCATCAACAGGAAAATAAACTATTAGACAGTGAACAAATGCCCGTGCTAACGACAACCTCAGCTCATCTCACCCGCCAATTACTGGACACCACCAACGCCTGTGCTTTCTTACCGGAACACTGGCAAAAAGACTATCCACAGCTCAAACCAAATTTGGACATTCCGCCAATTATTCGCCCAATGTACGCCGTATGGTTACAAAACAGCGATCAGCAAATATTAATCCGCCAGTTATTGAAAACCCCAATAAATTACGCTACCTAAGACACGACAAGGAGTTAATCGAGACAGACTTAGCTGACTATAGGTAAATCATATAAAATGCGCTTAACGCCTTTTGGCGTGACGATAGCGCTAAATAACAAGATGCCAATGACCGTCTTTGCCCACTATGGGCAAACTTAGCTAATTATCAAACGTGATATAAATCTGGATCAATTCGCCAAATTACATGCCAACCACAAGCTTATAATTAACATTGTGTCATTGCCCGTAATGAGATGGTCACCCCACCTTGTGAGCAGTACGCTGGTAGGGTGTAATTCTCTTGAGGGTTACATCATGCAAAACGCCACGCTTATTGGTATTGACCTGGGTAAACATTCCTTTCACATTCATTAGCAGGGTCAGCAAGTCCATGCTCTTCTACGTAAGATCTTCTGCATAAGGAGTTTTTCCCGCATTCAACTCACCACTTTTCTTGCAACCTACCCGATCTGTGCCTTGGTAATGGAGTTCTGTGCGAGTGCGTATTATATGGCACGAACCGTATCTCTGTTGGGCCACTAGGTGAAATTGATCACGTCACAATTTGTCCGGCCGTTTGTCAAAAGTAACCAGAACGATTTTGTTGATGCTGAAGCTATCTGCGAAGCAGCCTCCCATCCCTCTATGCGCTTTATGACCGCCGAACAGGCGACCAGCAGACAATGTCTGCTCGACACCGGGTCAGAGATTGGCAATCCCCCCGAAAAACCGGTGTATTTATAAGTAGAATTTTCTCGTAATCTGAACTGGGGAGATCTCTATGAAAAAATCACGTTTTACTGACAGCCAGATCATGTCCATCCTGAAGCAAGCCGAGGCCGGAACACCTGTGACCGAACTGTGCCGCGAGCATGGCATGAGCAATGCCAGTTTCTATAAGTGGCGTTCTCGTTTTGGCGGTATGGACGCCTCCATGATGACCCGTCTGAAAGAACTGGAAGACGAAAACCGTCGCCTCAAAAAAATGTATGCTGAAGAACGGCTCAAAGCCGAAATCATTCAGGAGGCCATGGCAAAAAAGTGGTGACGCCATCGCGTCGAAAGCAGATGGCACAGGATGCGGTCAGAAACCGAAACGTCAGTGTGCGTTTTGCCTGCCAGTTGTTTGTTGTCAGCGAAAGCTGTTATCGCTATCAGCCTCATCTGAATGAAGAAAATGATCTCATTGCTGACTGGTTGCTCCGCATCACTGACAGTCAGCGCAACTGGGGATTTGGCCTGTGTTTTTTATACCTGCGTAATGTCAAAGGCTTCCGGTTCAACCACAAAAGGGTATACCGGATTTACTGCGAGTTGTCGCTGAACATGCGAATAAAGCCGAAGAAACGACTGAAACGGGATAAACCTGAACCGCTGGTAGTGCCTGAAAACAGAAACGAATGCTGGTCGATGGACTTCATGCATGATCAGCTATCGGATGGTCGTTCAGTCCGTTTACTGAATGTTATTGACGACTTTAATCGTGAAGCGCTGGCAATTGAGGTGGATTTCTCCCTGCCCGCGAGTCGGGTAATCAGAACGCTCGAACAACTCATTGAGTGGAAAGGGAAACCGACAGCAATACGGTGTGATAACGGGCCGGAATATACGGGCAAGATGCTGATGTCATGGGCGGTTCATCAGAATATAACCCTTCGTTTTATTCAGCCCGACAAACCTCAGCAGAATGCCTATATTGAGCGATATAACCGGACGGTGCGTTATGACTTGCTGGGGCAGTACCTGTTTACATCACTGGATGAATTGCAGAACTATGCCACTCAGTGGCAATGGTTTTATAATAACGAACGTCCGAATATGGCGTTGAATGGCTACACACCGATGCAGCATATACAGCGTATGGCCTGATTCTACTTATTACCTCCGTTAAAAATGGGGCGATTACCGATTCACTGATATGAGATCGCGTCAAGGCCACTAATAAGATGTATGCCTTTCTTCTGGAGTTCGGCTGGCAACGCCGTGGCAAAACGCCTCTCAGCCGTGTTGGAAGAAAATAAGCGCCCTCCTTACATGGAAAGGCTTCCGACAAGACTTCATCTGCATTACAGCTCACATCAACCGCACCTTAGCATCAGTAACCCTAAGTCTTTTTCACTTAACACTCTTACCTGACTGTAGTAAGCGGAACTTTATTTGAATAAATTTTGATGGTTGAATACCACCTTTTTTCCGCATAATTAGCCCATCAACAGTAGGAACAGCCATATTAGATATCGATTTAACTATTATATTCGCTTCACTGTGGATCATCTCTTTACAGATGTTAAGCACCTATCAATAGAAACGACTTTATCTGCAAACCCAATTTAAAACCCGCTTCTTTGACCGCCTAAATTGCCCGATAACCTCATCACCCCTGCTATTGGATTTCATAAAATAATCGCCAATGATAATCAATAATGAAAGGATTCAGTATGCAGGCATACTTAAGTCTGGGGAATTTCGAGATCAAATAACTAGTAGATTAATGAGTTTTAGTTCAATTCTTAGAAGTAAGAATAATCAGTATCACATAATAGAATAAAAATGGTTCTGTACATAAAAACGCCGAAAAAGTACAGATTAGCAACGTTAGCTATCAATAAATGATCAATCGGCAGTACAGAAGATAAACTATTAGAGGTTTTTTTATACGTATAACGGGTGAGTTTTATTTATAAATGAGATAGGGGATAAGAGAGTATATCTTTGCGTCACGCAAATAAAAAAACCCCTCGCTTTCGCGAAGGGTCATTTATATGGCAGGGGCGGAGAGACTCGAACTCGCGACACCCGGTTTTGGAGACCGGTGCTCTACCAACTGAGCTACGCCCCTAAATAACGCTTAACATTATGCCTGCTAAGATAAGCAGGCATAATTTAGATAAGTGGCGGAACGGACGGGGCTCGAACCCGCGACCCCCTGCGTGACAGGCAGGTATTCTAACCAACTGAACTACCGCTCCACCGATTCTTTTACTTATACTTCCGTATATAATCCCGTTAGGGTCAGCACTTCCCTGCTGTTTAGTCACCAGATCTCACTCTGATCACTTGTGTTTGATGCCTGGCAGTGTCCTACTCTCGCATGGGGAGACCCCACACTACCATCGGCGCTACAACGTTTCACTTCTGAGTTCGGCATGGGTTCAGGTGGGTCCGTCGCGCTATGGCCGCCAGGCAAATTCTGTTTCAATCAACCCGCCATGCATCTCTGCACAACCAGTCAATCCAATCTGGATACTTCGCT
>NZ_KN150747.1:381308-508898 GCF_000754815.1 Yersinia ruckeri ATCC 29473 | reverse complement strand
CAGCGAAGTATCCAGATTGGATTGACTGGTTGTGCAGAGATGCATGGCGGGTTGATTGAAACAGAATTTGCCTGGCGGCCATAGCGCGACGGACCCACCTGAACCCATGCCGAACTCAGAAGTGAAACGTTGTAGCGCCGATGGTAGTGTGGGGTCTCCCCATGCGAGAGTAGGACACTGCCAGGCATCAAATCAAGCCGAAACCCCATGCCAAAAGCGTGGGGTTTTTGCTATGTGCGGAAAGCGAGATGCGGTGAGGGTGTCAAATACACCGGGCGCACAGACATACCGGACAGAGATGAAGAAGCCCCCTGCTTGCGCCGGGGGCTTTTGGCGTTTTCAGGGGCAAGGCAAGATGCACGGAGCGAAAGACCGCCCTTTTGCCTCACTCAGGGCGCATTGCTGGCCGGTTTGGCCGTAAGTAGATATTAGGGCAGTAACTGTATAATCTATTTGACGCCCGTGCTGTATACGGTCAAATTTCTATTTCTGATTTTCTAACCAAGTACTTATAAAATCAGCAATTTTATCCACTTGGTTGATATTCAACTGTGGAAGATCTGTTGAGACGCTTTCATCACTTGCCACTGCAATCACATAATTATCAATAAAGTCAGCGAAAGGTTTCCCTATTGCTGCTCGGTATAAAGCAATCTTATTTATTGGCTCATGTTTGAAGCCTTCAACCAGAATCAAATCAATAGAATCTGCATCTAATCTACTGGCTAGATAATTTAGGTCCAGTACTGATATCTCTGGTGTTTCAGTCATTAATGCCCAACGACAATCACTGGCAACTAATGTCTGGTCTGCGCCTGCTTTACGCAGTTCGTAGCTATCCTTACCCGGTGTATCAACGTCCATATTATGGTGTGTATGCTTTATTAAACCGACACGAACTCCACGTTGCCTCAATAGTGGAATGAGCTGTTTTAGTAAAGTTGTTTTACCCGTACCGCTGTAAGCGGCAATGCCCAATAAGGGGGGAATCGGTTTAATCATGGTGTTCTCTATTGTTTTTTTCCCATAACGCACAATCTTCGAGGGTATTTAAATTAGCGAATTTATGTGGCGCTACATTAAAAATTACCGCCTGAGCATTAATCTGATTTAAAAAAAACATCAGCTTTCGTTCCCCACTCGCCAGATAATCCGAAAGTTGTGCAGCCAGACTTTTGTGCATTAACGCGAGAGTCGGATGAGCTCGCTCGCCGTCATTGACATAAGCAGATAAAGCATTTTTTTTTCCTAACCATAGGTGGTTTACCATATCGGTAGGAATATCTGGAACATCACAAGGGGCAAAAACAACCCACTCGGTATTAGCGGTTAATAATCCTGCTAACATTCCAGCTAAAGGACCGGAAAAATCATTTGTAACATCCTTGAATACAGGAATACCACTCTGTTCATAGCAGGATTGATTGCGATTAGCGTTAATGAGTAAACTATCAACCTGAGGGGCTAACTTATTGGCCACTCGTTGAAAAAGTGCTTTTCCGCCAAGGTTGATCAATCCTTTATCTTGGCCACCCATACGGGTTGCTCGTCCTCCTGCGAGGATAATACCAGTGATTTTGGGCTGCATGGAATGTCCTTATTACACTAAGGTTTATTAAGGGATTGTATCGCTAATCTTGTTGTGGGGTAAGGATTTACCTTTATTGACAGTCCCTTCTCTTTAACTACCAGGTCAACCCTGTTACTTTGTCATCATATTTTTAAATGGGATCTTTTTGCTATGAAATGTCATCGCGTTAATGAACTGATTGAGCTTTTACACCCAGCTTGGCAGCAAGAACCGGATCTAAACCTGATTCAGTTTTTACAAAAGCTGTCTACTGAGGCTGGTTTTAAAGGTGAGTTTTCTGATTTGACTGACGATATTCTTATTTATCATTTGAAAATGCGCGGTTCAGAAGCGACAGAAACTATTCCTGGCTTGAAAAAAGATTACGAAGAAGATTTCAAAACTGCGTTGTTACGGGCTCGTGGCATCATTAAAGATCAGTAATGGAACTTAGCGTCGACGTTATTTTTCTAATGATATTATTTACTACTCTCAACGGATTACTGCCACTAACTGATGCCAAATAATGTTGTTATGAACAACTCTGCTTTTAATTTTCAGTCTCTGTCCCCCGATCTGATCATGGATGCTCTTGAAGGTATTGGGTTACGGGTGGATTCGGGGTTAACGGCGCTAAATAGCTATGAAAACCGGGTTTATCAATTTATGGATGAAGACCGGAAACGCTATGTCGTTAAGTTTTATCGCCCTGAACGCTGGAACGCAGCCCAGATTGAGGAGGAACACCACTTTTCTCTCGATTTGGCTGAAGCAGAAATACCCGCTGTTGCGCCATTGCCGTTTAATGGCCGGACTTTACATATCCACAGCGGCTTTTTCTTTGTCGTATTCCCAAGTGTGGGCGGGCGTCAGTACGAAATAGATAACCTGGATCAATTGGAGTGGGTTGGCCGTTTTCTGGGTCGTATCCATCGGGTTGGTAGTGAGAGCCTTTTTGTTGCTCGTCCAACGATGGGTCTTGAAGAATATCTAATGGAACCACGTCAATTATTAGCTGGTTGTGGCCTGGTTCCGGCAAAGCAAAAAGATAAGTTCCTGATGGCCACCGATCTGCTTATCAGTACGATTAAGCAGTTCTGGAAAAATGATTGGCAGCCTATTCGTCTACATGGCGATTGCCACCCTGGCAATATACTCTGGCGTGACGGCCCCTTATTTGTGGACTTGGATGATGCCAGAAACGGTCCGGCAGTTCAGGATCTATGGATGTTATTACACGGGGAACGCAGCGAGCAGCTTATTCAGTTGGATATACTGCTTGAAGCCTATAGTGAATTCGCTGATTTTGATTCGCGGGAACTAAGTCTGATTGAACCCTTACGAGCCATGCGAATGGTTTATTATTTAGCCTGGGTTGCCAGACGTTGGCAAGACCCGGCATTTCCTAAAAGTTTTCCGTGGATGGCTGAGTCTGATTTTTGGTTACAACAGACTTCAGTATTTACAGAACAGACCAAGCTGTTGCAGGCTCCTCCACTACAGCTTATGCCAATGTATTGATAGATAATGGAGATTTTTATTGTATGAATAAAGTATGGTTTGCATTAGTAGGTATGGTGATGGCATTCAGTGCCTCAGCTGCGCAATTTTCTGATGGTTCTCAATATCAGACGTTAAATAAACCAGTCACAGGCGAGCCGCAGGTTTTGGAGTTTTTCTCTTTCTACTGCCCACATTGCTACCAGTTTGAAGAGATTTATAAGGTTCCTGAAACAGTTAAGAAATCACTGCCAGCAGGCACTAAAATGACTCGTTATCACGTAGAGTTTTTAGGGCCACTGGGTAAAGAGTTATCTCAGGCTTGGGCAGTTGCTATGGCTTTGGGTGTAGAAGATAAGATTACTTTACCGATGTTTGAAGCTGTGCAGAAAACCCAGCTTGTCCAAACACCAGCTGATATTCGCAATATCTTTATCAAAGCTGGCGTTAAAGGTGAAGATTATGATGCAGCATTAAACAGCTTTGCAGTGAAGGCAATGGTTGCTCAGCAGCAAAAAGCGGCACAGGATCTGGAGTTGCGTGGTGTTCCTGCCATGTTTGTGAACGGTAAATACATGATAAAAAATGATGGTATTGATACCTCTTCACAAGAAAGCTATGCTAAACAATATGCTGATGTCGTTAATTTTTTGCTATCGCAGAAATAACAATACCGCAGTGATAATAAACCGGCTTCGGCCGGTTTTTTTACGGATAAATTACTTACTCATCTGTTAGTAGGAACATATTTGTATAATAAATATTAACCTGCAATAGCGGTTGGGTGGTTATTAAGAATAAAGCAAAAGCTATGGACATAATGGCTAATACATTAAATATCATCATTATTTTTGTGCATTTTTTACTTTTTGATTAGTAGCATGTTATTACCTTTCTCTTACTTGTATCTCCATGTTAGTCACTAGAATAGGTATGATGATAAAAATATTTTTCGATTTAAAAAATAACCTAATTAATATTTTATATCGAAAATTTTTCAGGATGTTATTTCGCTGAAATTAACGCTTTAGTTAAGTAATATCCACAATTACGATAAAGAAATTATGACAATAAGCGTAGATTGTTCATTTTTTAATGTTATGATTTTTATGGTTTTTAGTGGCTCTGTTAACGTTTTAATCCATTAGCAGATCAACTCATTACTATTTTACGCACAAAGTTATCCACAGATAGGATCGGTACGATCTCAGGGTGATCTCGTCAGCCTTTTGTAACAGAGTCGCTGCTAAGATTCGTCTCTTGCAGCCAGCTATGGCATTCTTAGCACCAGACTCAGCAAATTAAAGATGAAGATACCTTATGGCTCAAATCGCAGAAAACCCCTTGATATTGGTTGATGGTTCCTCCTACCTCTACCGCGCTTACCATGCTTTCCCGCCGCTGACTAACGCCAGTGGAGAGCCGACCGGAGCGATGTACGGTGTGTTGAATATGCTTCGCAGCCTGTTGTTACAGTATCATCCAAGCCATGTTGCAGTTGTCTTTGATGCCAAAGGAAAAACCTTCCGCGACGAACTCTTTGCTGAATATAAATCCCATCGCCCACCGATGCCTGATGATCTGCGTGCACAGATAGAACCACTGCATCAAATGGTGAAAGCCATGGGTTTACCGTTGCTAGCTGTATCTGGCGTCGAGGCTGATGACGTCATTGGTACTTTGGCGCAGGAGGCCGAAAAAGCGGGTTACTCCGTATTGATCAGTACTGGTGATAAAGATATGGCGCAGTTAGTGACGCCAAATATCACTCTGATAAATACGATGAATAACACTATTCTTGGTCCAGAGGAAGTGCGAGAGAAGTTTGGTGTTCCACCTGAGTTGATTATCGATTTTCTGGCTTTGATGGGGGATTCATCCGATAACATTCCCGGCGTTCCCGGCGTGGGAGAAAAAACAGCGCAGGCACTGCTGCAAGGCTTGGGCGGCTTGGATACGTTGTACAGCAATCTGGATAAGATCGCTTCGCTGACCTTCCGTGGTGCGAAAACCCTGTCTGCCAAGCTGGAACAGAATAAGGATGTCGCCTACCTCTCTTATCAGTTGGCGACGATCAAGACTGACGTTGAGCTAGAGGTGAGTTGTGGCGAATTGATCGTGTCTACACCTGATATCGATCAACTGCATACGCTGTTTGCTCGTTATGAATTTAAGCGCTGGCTAGTTGATTTAGAAGGTGGTAAATGGCTCGAAGGCAATAAAGCTCGTCCAACGGGCACCGGTAAGAGTGATAATAAGGCTTCTGATATTGTGGTTGCGACACCTACCGCAGAAGTGACCGCTTTACTCTCGCAAGAGAACTATCAAACCATTCTGGATGAAGAGACATTTTTAATCTGGATAGAACGTCTGAAACAGGCCGAGGTGTTTGCTTTTGATACTGAAACCGATGGCTTGGATACATTAAGTGCCAATCTTATCGGCTTATCATTTGCTGTTGCGCCTGGGGAAGCCGCTTATTTGCCGGTAGCGCATGATTATCTTGATGCACCTGCACAGCTTGATAGAAGTTGGGTATTGACCACGCTCAAACCGTTGCTAGAAGATGAACAGGCTCTTAAAGTCGGGCAGAACCTGAAGTTCGATAAGAGCCTATTAGCTCGTTATGGTATAGAACTGCGTGGCATTGCCTTTGATACTATGCTGGAATCCTACGTACTAAACAGTGTTGCTGGCCGTCATGATATGGACAGTCTCTCTGAGCGCTACCTCAATCATAAAACCATTACTTTTGAAGAGATTGCAGGAAAAGGTAAGAATCAGTTAACCTTTAACCAAATTGCTTTGGAGCAGGCATCGCCTTATGCGGCGGAAGATGCCGATGTTACGTTGCAGTTACATTTGGCGATGTGGCCAAAACTCCAGGAAAGCGAAGACTTGTTGCGGGTATTCCAGCAGATTGAAATGCCGTTACTGCCCATTCTTTCTCGAATTGAACGCACCGGCGTTCTAATTGACCAATCTATTCTGGCGACCCACTCGCAAGAGCTGACGATACGTTTGACCGAGTTGGAAAAACAAGCCCATGAATTGGCGGAAGAACCGTTTAATCTGGCCTCTCCTAAACAGCTACAGGCGATTCTGTATGAAAAACAGAAACTGCCAATCCTGAAAAAAACGCCTGGTGGCGCAGCGTCAACGAATGAAGAAGTCTTGGCTGAACTGGCGTTGGATTATCCATTGCCGAAAGTGCTTCTTGAGTATCGTGGACTGGCCAAGCTAAAAAGCACCTATACCGATAAATTGCCTTTGATGATTAATCCGATTTCCGGGCGGGTGCATACTTCATACCATCAGGCAGTAACGGCTACGGGTAGATTGTCATCCCGTGATCCTAACCTACAAAACATTCCGGTCAGAAATGAGGAAGGGCGTCGTATTCGTCAGGCATTTATTGCTCCGGCGGGTTACTGCATTCTTGCTGCCGATTACTCTCAAATTGAGCTGCGTATTATGGCGCATTTATCGCAAGATAAAGGGTTGCTAGCCGCTTTTGCCGAGGGTAAAGACATTCACCGTGCAACGGCTGCGGAAGTCTTTGGTTTGCCGTTAGAGAATGTCACGACCGAGCAGCGTCGCAGCGCCAAAGCGATTAACTTCGGCCTGATTTATGGCATGAGTGCTTTTGGTCTGGCTCGTCAGTTGAATATTCCTCGTGGCGAAGCCCAACGTTATATGGATCTTTATTTCGAGCGTTATCCGGGCGTCTTGGAATATATGGAGCGGACGCGCAAGCAAGCGGCAGATCAAGGCTATGTTACGACTCTGGATGGTCGTCGACTCTATTTGCCAGATATTCACTCTCGTAACGCCAACCGACGCAAAGCTGCGGAGCGTGAAGCGATTAACGCACCTATGCAGGGTACCGCTGCCGATATTATCAAACGGGCAATGATTGCCGTTGACGCTTGGTTACAGCAACAGGCTGAACCTTTGGTTCGGGTGATCATGCAGGTACACGATGAATTGGTGTTTGAAGTACATGAAAGTGTTGTGGAATCTGCGACACAGACGATTTGCGATCTGATGGAACAAAGTATGCAGTTGGATGTGCCGCTGAAAGTTGAAGTCGGTGTGGGAAAAAATTGGGATCAGGCTCACTAAGTGGCGATAATTAAAGTATTTTATGTAATTTAGCTACATTTGGTGCTGATTATTCGGTTTGTATTGAAGCTGAATCGAGCCAATTTGTGTAACTATACAACAAAAATTTCTTTTGCCCTGTGAAAAAATGATGTAGAGTTACAGACGTAGGGTACAGAGGTAAGATGTTCTATCTTTCAGACCTTTTACTTCACGTAATCGGATTTGGCTGAATATTTAGCCGCCCCAGTCATTTATTGACTGGGGCGTTTTTTATGGGCGCTATACCGCTATAGGGCTATTTTTGCCAATATGTGATGGGATTTTTTGATTGGCGAATTCGTTTGTATGGGATAAACGATAGAAGTAAAGATACTGGACGATAACCTGATGTTATCGCCCATAGAAAAGTGCCTGCTAATAAATGCGAGAAATTTTACTCGCCTTCCTCATCATTCAGATCATCCATCACTTCCGGTGGAATTTCACTGAACCAGGTATCCAGTTTTTCTCGTAGCTTATCGACACCAATCTTTTTCAGCGAAGAGAACGTTTCGACCTGAATATCGCCCATAAACGGAATAATGGCTTCCCGAACCATATTCAACTGCGCTTTGCGCGCACCGGAGGCCAGTTTATCGGCCTTTGTCAGTAGCAGCATGACTGGCGTTCCTACGGCAACTGCCCAGGTAATCATCTGCTGATCCAAATCTTTCAGTGGATGGCGAATATCCATCAACACGACTAACCCTTTTAGACAGTTACGTTTTTGCAGGTATTCACCCAGCGCACGTTGCCATTTCAGCTTCATTTCTTCTGGCACTTCGGCGTAGCCATAACCCGGTAAATCAACCAGACGGATGCCATCGGTGACTTCAAACAGGTTGATCAACTGCGTACGTCCTGGCGTTTTACTGGTACGAGCCAAACTTTTCTGATTAGTCAGCGTGTTGAGCGCGCTGGATTTACCCGCATTTGAACGGCCAGCAAACGCGACTTCAATGCCTTCATCGCGCGGAAGGTGGCGAATATCCGGAGCACTGATGACGAAATGGGTCATATGATAGTTATAGTTTTTAATGGTCAAAATTTTTCGTCTCCGTAAGAGATAGCTAACATGAGGGGATTATAACTACATCGGCGGGAAAGCGGGGGGTTTATCTCGTTTTACTCTCAGTATCTCAATCTGGCTGGCTGAACTTGCTGTTTTGTAAGTGATTGCCCATAAATTATTACAGCGATGTCTTATTTTTTAATAACCGTTAAGAAAACTTGATTTAAAAACAATGTATTATAATTTTGATCCGCATTGAGTCAACTGTATTGGTGCTGGTCTATTGAGTAAAAAAAATCGGCTAGTAAAGTTTATTACTCGTATCGGAGTGTACTGACACGGATAGGATAAACAACGCGGGATGGGTTGTTATATCAGGGAATCGTGATGGAACAGTAAAGATAAATGGATGATGACGCACGGACGAGTCAGGATAGTGGCTTTTGAGCCGGATAAAAAAAAGAATACATTAATACCTGAACAGAGCGATGCAAAGGAAAGTGAGTTGGAGCAGTGGTTTCAGGGATCGAATCAGCATGGAACGCAGTTTAGGTAAGGGATAAATAGGGATGTTGTACGAGTGCATGGAGTGCGCTGTAAGGATATCCTTCCGCAGAAGGTGCGAAAAAAGGCGACAGGTTAACCTGCCGCCTTTTTTCTTTGCCTGCTTTCTGCTAGATTCCGCCGCAATCCTATACTAAATCCAATCCCAGATTTATCTACCCATTTAAGAGTAAAGGTTATGAAGCAACCAACGAAAGCACCGCGCGCCAAAACAGCAACACCGAAGCGTAATAAAAAGACCCGTGTAGAGCTTGATATTGAAGCCCGCGAACGTAAACGCCAGAAAAGACACAGTGGTCATCGCTCAGGAGCGAGAACCAATGTGGAATCCAACAATAAGAAAGGTCAAACATCGGCTCAGGAAAAAGATCCACGCATTGGCAGCAAAGTGCCTGTGCCGCTGGTGGTTGAGAGTAAAGTAAAAGCCAAGCTAATGACCAAACCTGTCGTTAAACCACGCCTGACGCCGGAAGAAGAGCTGGCTAAGCTGGAAAATGATGAGCGCCTGGATGCATTACTGGATCGTCTGGATAATGATGAAGTCTTGGGTAAAGAAGACCAAGCTTATGTCGATCTGACGCTGGATCGTATCGATGCATTGATGGAGCAATTGGGTATTGAGCTTGGCGATGACGAAGATGGCGAGAAACCGGAAGAAAAGCAGGAAGATATTTTACAGCTATTGAAGCGTGGAAGTTCTAAAGACGATTTCTAAGTCATGAATTGGGTCATCCCGACAATAACCTTACTCCTTACATGTTATCTGTTGTGGTTATTGGGTAAACTATGGCGGCTGTCGCAACGGAAATCCCGCTTGCGCAGCGCTTCCGCGACCAGACAACGTAAACAGTCGCCCTTTAACCGGCCCGGTAGACGAAAATATCGGAAGGAATAAACATGTCTGAGCACGCTATTGTTTGGGATCTGGCTCTAATTCAAAAATATAACTATTCAGGTCCTCGCTATACTTCGTATCCCACGGCTCTTGAGTTTAGTGAAGCCTACAATGACGCGGCTTTTAAGTTGGCGGCAGGACGTTATCCCGAACGACCGCTTTCGCTGTACGTTCACATCCCGTTTTGCCATAAACTTTGCTACTTTTGCGGCTGCAATAAACTGGTTACTCGTCAGCAGCATAAGGCTGATGAATATCTGGCGGTGCTGGAAAAGGAAATTCGTCAGCAAGCCACTTTATTCAAAGGTCGTCAGGTTAGCCAGATGCACTGGGGTGGCGGTACGCCAACCTACTTGAATAAAACGCAAATAACCCAGTTGATGAATCTGCTACGGGAAAATTTTGATTTTCTGCCCGGTGCGGAACAATCTATCGAAGTCGACCCTCGCGAAATAGAACTGGATGTTATTGACCACTTGCGTGCTGAAGGTTTTAACCGACTGAGCATGGGAGTGCAGGATTTCAATAAAGAAGTGCAGCGTTTGGTGAACCGTGAGCAAGATGAAGATTTCATCTTTGCACTTATCGCCCGCGCTAAAGCTTTGGGATTCAATTCGACCAATATCGATTTAATCTATGGTTTACCCAAACAGACGCCAGAAAGCTTTGCCTTCACGTTGAAACGAGTCGTGGAGCTGAATCCTGATCGGCTTAGTGTGTTTAACTACGCCCATTTGCCCGCTTTATTCGCCGCACAGCGAAAAATCAAAGATGAAGATTTACCCAGCCCAGAGCAACGTTTGGATATTCTGCAACATAGCATTAGTTTCCTGACCGACTCCGGTTACCAATTTATTGGTATGGATCACTTTGCTCGCCCTGATGATGAACTGGCGGTAGCCCAGCGGGAAGGTACGCTGCATCGTAACTTCCAAGGATATACCACTCAAGGGGAAAGCGATCTGTTGGGGCTTGGCGTATCGGCTATCAGTATGTTGGGTGACAGTTATGCGCAAAATGAAAAAGATCTGAAAACTTACTATGCCTGTGTCGAAAAACAAGGGAATGCGCTGTGGCGAGGGCTGGTAATGACCGAAGATGATTGTATCCGTCGAGACGTGATTAAAACGCTGATTTGTCATTTTCAGCTAAATTACGCGGCGATAGAGCAGCAATATGGCATTCTTTTTGCAGATTATTTTACCGAGGATTTGGCATTGCTTGCGCCATTTGAACACGATGGACTGGTGGAGCGGGATGAGAAGGGAATTCGGGTTACGCCTCGTGGTCGCTTGCTGATTCGTAATATCTGTATGTGCTTTGATATCTATCTACGGAAACAAGTGCGCAAACAACAGTTTTCTCGAGTTATCTGATCACTATCCTCCTCGCACTTGATGGCGAGGAGGGTGTCAACGCCAGATGATTATTCCATGCCCAATTCTTTCAGCTTCCGGGTCAGGGTGTTTCGCCCCCAACCCAGTAAGCGAGCGGCTTCCTGCTTATGCCCCTGAGTATGTCGCAACGCGGTGGTGAGTAATGTGCGCTCCATTTCTGGCTGTGCTTCTGATAACAAATCCTGATGTCCTGAACGCAAGGCTTTCTCCGCCCACTGAGCTAACAGTGTTGCCCAACTGTCCGACAACGCCTGACTGGTCACATCGGGAGTGGTAGTTTCAAACAGCTCGCTCGGTAAATCTTGAATTAGCACTTCTTGTCCGGCCGCCATGACCGTTAGCCAGCGACAGGTATTTTCCAACTGTCGGACGTTCCCAGGCCACGGCAGGCGAGTTAATGCAATCTCAGTTTCAGGATGAAGGTTTTTGGCCTCCACGCCGAGCTCTTTAGCTGCAACCTGTAAAAAGTAACGGGCCAGGCGAGGAATATCCTCCCGGCGTTCCCGTAAGGGTGGCAAATGCACCCGAATAACGTTTAAGCGATGAAACAGGTCATCGCGGAATTTGCCTTCCTGGACGCGCAGTTCCAGATTCTGGTGAGTTGCCGCGATGATCCGGACATCGACTTTGACCGGCGCGTAACCTCCAACCCGATAAAACTGGCCATCGGCCAGCACGCGTAGCAATCGGGTTTGCACATCCATTGGCATATCGCCGATTTCATCGAGGAATAAGGTTCCGCCATCGGCTTGTTCAAATCGCCCCTGACGCCCCTGACTGGCTCCGGTAAAAGCCCCTTTTTCATGACCAAAAAGCTCGGATTCAATCAAATCCTTTGGGATTGCCGCCATATTCAGCGCGATAAACGGAGCCTTTTCTCGTGGGCTATGGCGATGAAGAGCGTGGGCCACCAATTCTTTACCGGTACCGGATTCACCGTTAATCAGCACGCTGATCGATGAGCGGGAAAGGCGTCCGATAATACGGAAAACATCCTGCATTGCTGGTGCTTCACCGATAATATCAGCAGTCGACCCGCTAGAAGGCTGGCTACGTGGTGGTTGTTGCTGTTCCTGATAATGGCTGATGGCTCGTTCTACCAGCGCTACCGCTTCGTCAATATCGAAGGGTTTTGGCAGATAATCAAACGCCCCTTGTTGATAGGCACTGACGGCAGCGTCCAAATCTGAATGAGCGGTCATTATGATGACCGGGAGCATCGGGTGGCGTTGCTTTATCTGTTTTAGCAGAGCCAAACCATCCATGCCAGGCATGCGAATATCCGATAACAACACGTCTGGTGTTTGCGTGGTTAATGCGTCCAGAACGGCATTACCGTTGTCAAAACTGACACAGTTCAGATCCGCCCCAGTTAACGCACGTTCGAGCACCCAGCGGATGGAGCTATCGTCATCGACGACCCAGACTATCCCTCGTTGCATAGAAACCTCACTGGCGAATAGGCAGGTAGACAGAAAATTCGGTGTGTCCCGGCCAACTGTTAAATTCAATTTTACCCGAATGTTGATCGATAAGACTGCGCGCTATGGATAGGCCAAGGCCGGTTCCGCCCTCGCGACCACTGACCATTGGGTAGAACAATGTATCTTGTAGTTGGGCGGGTATACCGGGGCCGTTATCTTCAATATCAATCCGTGCAGCCAGACGGTAGCGAACACCGTGTAGCGTGAGTTGAAAGGCTGTCCGGGTGCGGAGTGTGATTGTGCCACCGCTTTCGCCCAATGCCTGCAAGGCATTACGGGTAATGTTAAGTAGCACCTGTTCAATTTGATCAGGATCATGCGCCAGCTCAGGCAAGCTAGGATCATAGTCGCGAATCAGTGTGACGTTATCCGGTTTTTCCAACGAAACCAACTGGCAAACTCGCTCAGCAACCTGATGAATACTCTGATTGATATGCTGGCCAGGGCGTTGCGGCCCTAACAACCGATCCACAAGATTACGTAACCTATCGGCCTGTTCAATAATCACTTTGGTGTATTCGAGTAGTGAAGGGTCGGGCAGAGCTTTAGCCAGAAGCTGCGCGGCTCCGCGTAATCCGCCAAGGGGATTTTTAATCTCATGAGCCAGCCCGCGAACCAGATCACGAGCAGCAACCTGCTGAGCGTGCTGTAGTTGCTCCTGGCTGAGCCGACGTTGGTTATCCATTGCTGCTAATTCAAACAGAATAAATCCTTCGGATAACGCCTGTGCCGTCAGCGATAAAATATGTGCTCGCCCATCAACCACCAAAGTCACTTCGTTATCGGTAAAACCCTGACCAGAGATTAAACTTTCCCGCATTAATGGAATATTGAGGGAAAAATAGCCTAATAAATCCGGCAACGGTGTACCAAAAAGTTTACGAGAGCTTTGCGCCAACAGTTGTTGGGCGGCGGGATTGGCGTAGTGAATGGCCAGATCATCATCCAACAGCAGGATGCTGTTAATGAGAGAGTTGAGGATCTGCCCAGCATCGGGCAGCGTGCCTGTTGCCATAAAGCAGACTCCAGCACTGATTAAGTGCATTTATCCTGAAAATCCAACGTAATCGCTGTTGTCAGGTTACTGTGAAAATAAGGCTCAGTGGAGAAAAAAGCCCATCGTAAGATGGGCCAAAAGTTTCCACGGCAACAACCCGTCAGCTTTCAAATTGTAGATGTGTTGGCTACTCTCGTTCACCGCCTTCCTACGCCTTGAAATCTATTGGGTATAAATATTAAAACTAAACGCTGTAATACAGTTCGAACTCAACTGGATGTGGAGTCATGCGCACGCGATCCATTTCTTCTTTACGCAGTTCGATGTAAGCATCGATAGCGTCGTCAGTGAATACACCACCACGAGTCAGGAATTCACGATCTTCGCTCAGTGCTGCCAGCGCTTCGTCCAGAGAGCCTGCAACTTTTGGAATTTCAGCTTCTTCTTCCGGTGGCAGGTCGTACAGGTTTTTGTCCATTGCATCACCAGGATGGATTTTGTTAATGACACCATCCAGACCCGCCATCAGCAGTGCTGCGAAGCACAGGTATGGGTTAGCCGCAGGATCTGGGAAGCGTGCTTCAATACGGCGGGCTTTCGGGCTGGCAACGACTGGGATACGGATAGAAGCAGAACGGTTACGGGCTGAATAAGCCAGCATTACTGGTGCTTCGTAACCTGGAACCAAACGTTTGTAGGAGTTGGTCGTCGGGTTTGCCAAGGCGTTAATTGCCTTAGCGTGCTTGATGATACCGCCGATGTAGAACAGTGCTATTTCAGACAGGCCACCGTATTTATCGCCCGCAAACAGGTTAGTACCGTTTTTGGACAACGACATATGGCAATGCATGCCTGAGCCGTTATCACCAAACATAGGTTTTGGCATGAAAGTCGCTGTCTTACCATAGGCATGCGCTACGTTGTGCACGACATATTTGTAGATTTGGATTTCATCCGCTTTCTTGGTCATGGTATTGAAGCGGGTAGCCACTTCGTTCTGACCAGCAGTGGCGACTTCGTGGTGATGTGCTTCAACAACCAGACCCATATCTTCCATGGTTAAACACATGGCAGAACGCAGATCTTGCGCGGAATCAACTGGGGGAACCGGGAAGTAACCGCCTTTTACTGCGGGACGATGGCCTTTGTTACCACCTTCGTATTTGGTGCTGGAGTTCCATGCGCCTTCGATATCATCGATAGCAACGTGGGAGCCACGGATGCTGCTGCCAAAGCGAATATCGTCAAACAAGAAGAATTCAGGTTCTGGTCCGAACAGCACGGTATCTGCGATACCTGAAGATTTCAGGAAGTCTTCTGCACGTTTGGAGATAGAACGTGGGTCACGGTCATAACCCTGCATGGTGCCGGGTTCCAGAATGTCACAACGGATAATCAGGGTAGAATCTGCGAAGAATGGATCCATCACTGCAGTGCTGGCATCTGGCATCAATACCATGTCGGATTCGTTAATGCCTTTCCAGCCACCAATCGAGGAGCCATCAAACATTTTGCCTTCTTCAAAGAAGTCAGCGTTGACTTGATGAGCGGGAATGGTGACGTGTTGTTCTTTCCCTTTGGTATCAGTGAAACGTAAATCAACAAATTTCACTTGGTGCTCATGCAGCATCGTCAAAACATGTTCAGCGGACATACTTATCTCTCCCGGATTTGTCGTAGTCGTCGTCGTGGAACGATTACCGTGGTGTACTGAGGTTATGGTGTAGCTGCCATTTTTGTCTATAACAAGACTTTTTTAGCTTAAAAAGAGTATTGCGAAAACTGTGCCAACTTTTCAAAGCACCCATTTATGCCATATCATGGGGGTTTGTTGATATTCAGTATGCACCAGGATAGTTATTTTGCACTATTTTGGTGCTTCCTTTGCGTTACTGGGCACTGTATTGGTGCAAAACTAGGCTGTGAGGCCATTTTCGCACCGTGAAAGAGATCACAATCTGACCTATGTCAGGTTGTTTATAAGATATGGTTGTGATCTTGTTTAGTCCCTCGCTTAATACGTGTACAATAGCGCGCTATTTCTAAAATGCCTGAGGCAAAAAAGCTGTGATCGAGAATCTGCGTAACATCGCCATTATTGCGCACGTTGACCATGGGAAAACTACCCTGGTTGATAAGTTGCTACAACAATCTGGTACGTTCGGTGAGCGTGCAGAAGCAACTGAACGTGTAATGGACTCCAACGATTTGGAGAAAGAGCGTGGGATAACCATCCTCGCAAAAAATACTGCCATTAATTGGAAAGACTACCGCATCAACATCGTGGATACCCCTGGACACGCCGATTTCGGCGGCGAGGTTGAGCGTGTTATGTCTATGGTTGACTCTGTGCTGCTGGTCGTCGACGCAATGGATGGCCCGATGCCGCAGACTCGTTTCGTGACCAAGAAAGCCTTTGCTAACGGTCTGAAACCAATCGTGGTTATCAACAAGGTTGACCGTCCGGGCGCGCGTCCTGACTGGGTTGTTGATCAGGTCTTCGATCTGTTCGTAAATCTGGATGCGACTGACGAACAACTGGACTTCCCAATCATCTATGCATCTGCATTGTTGGGTATTGCTGGTGAAGACCACAATGACATGGCTGAAGACATGACCCCGCTGTATCAAGCGATTATTGATCATGTAGCTGCGCCAAAAGTTGAGCTGGAAGCACCATTCCAGATGCAAATCTCTCAGCTGGACTACAGCAACTATGTTGGTGTTATCGGTATTGGCCGTATCAAACGCGGTAAAGTTAAGCCGAACCAACAAGTTACTATCATCGATAGTGAAGGCAAAACCCGTAACGGTAAAGTAGGTAAGGTTCTGACTCACATGGGTCTGGAGCGTATTGAAGCAACCGTGGCTGAAGCTGGCGATATCGTTGCGATCACCGGTCTGGGCGAGTTGAACATCTCTGATACCATTTGTGATGTGAATGCTGTTGAAGCATTGCCAGCACTGTCTGTTGATGAACCAACCGTAACTATGTACTTCTGCGTCAACACCTCTCCATTCTGTGGTAAAGAAGGTAAGTATGTGACTTCACGTCAGATTCTTGACCGTCTGAACAAAGAGTTGATCCACAACGTGGCATTGCGTGTTGAAGAAACTGAAGATGCTGATGCATTCCGCGTTTCAGGCCGTGGTGAACTTCACCTGTCGGTTCTGATCGAGAATATGCGTCGCGAAGGTTTCGAACTGGCGGTATCTCGTCCTAAAGTTATCAACCGTATGATTGATGGCCGCATGCAAGAGCCGTTTGAAAACGTAACGCTGGATATTGAAGAGCAACACCAGGGCGCAGTAATGCAAGCCATGGGTGAGCGCAAAGGCGACGTTAAAGATATGGTTCCAGATGGCAAGGGGCGTATCCGTTTGGATTACTCCATCCCTAGCCGTGGCCTGATCGGTTTCCGTACCGAATTCATGACCATGACCTCTGGTACTGGCCTGCTGTACTCCACATTCAGTCATTACGATGATGTGCGTCCGGGTGAAATCGGCCAACGTCAGAACGGCGTGCTGGTTTCTAACGGTCAGGGTAAAGCTGTTGCGTTCGCACTGTACAAACTACAGGATCGCGGCAAGCTGTTTATCGGTCACGGTACTGAAGTGTATGAAGGCCAGATTATCGGTATTCACTCACGTTCTAACGATCTGACTGTAAACTGCCTGACAGGTAAGCAACTGACCAACATGCGTGCATCTGGTACTGATGAAGCAACCACTCTGGTTCCTTTCCTCAAGAAAACCCTGGAGCAGGCGTTGGAGTTCATCGATGACGACGAACTGGTTGAAGTAACCCCGCAATCTATCCGTATCCGTAAGCGTCACCTGACGGAAAACGATCGTAAGCGTGCTGGCCGTGGTAGCAAAGAAGGTTAATCCTTTTTAAGCTATAACAGACACTTAGGGCGATATTCTCGCCCTGAGTTCTTTTTTTCTTCTTTCGGTTCTTCCTCTTCTATTCTTTCCTTTTTTCTCATCTGTCTATTCAGCATTCCTTTTTATCGTTACAGTGAACTCACCTTCAATTTTGGGAGAGCGCTATGCTGTATATCTTTGATCTAGGGAATGTGATTGTTGATATCGACTTCAAACGCGTATTGGGTGTCTGGAGCAATCTGAGCAGTATTCCGCTGGCGACTTTGACTGAACGTTTTTCCATGGGAGAAATATTTCAGCAGCATGAGCGGGGTGAAGTCAGCGATGAGGAATTCGCACGCCAGTTCAGTGATGAAATGGGGCTATCCTTGAGTTTTGAGCAATTTGCTCTCGGCTGGCAAGCCATTTTTGTCGGCTTACGCCCTGAAGTGATCGCTGTCATGAATAAATTGCGGGAGGAAGGTCATCGGGTGGTGGTGCTCTCCAATACTAATCGGCTGCATTGCAATTACTGGCCTCAACATTACCCAGAAGTCGCCGCGGCGGTCGATCAGATGTATTTATCGCAGGATTTGGGGATGCGTAAACCAGATGCTGAGATTTATCATCATGTTTTAAATCATGAAAATTTCCCACCTGAGCGGGCGGTTTTCTTTGATGATGTAGCCGCCAACATTGAAGCGGCAGCAGCGTTAGGTATTAATGTGGTACATGTAACTGACAAAACCGTTATTCCAGCCTATTTTTCCTAATGAGATCACGGGTTAACACCTTAATGTTAACCCTTTCCTCGGTATTTGACTGCTCCGTCATTCCATGACTTTGACCATGAGGCAAATATGGCAGGATTTCTGCGTTTCCATTTACCGTCGCCGTTAAAACCCTGTGTATCCTTCGGGCGAATGTTATGCCGGCGGATTGATCAAGATGGTTTGACTATGTTGGCTGGGCATTTGGCCTATGTATCACTACTTTCGCTAGTGCCGTTAGTCACCGTTATTTTTGCACTTTTTGCCGCATTCCCTATATTTACGGAAATCAGTATTCAGCTGAAGAGCTTTGTTTTTGCTAATTTCATGCCGTCCACGGGTCATGTTATTCAAAATTATATCGAGCAATTTATTGCCAACTCTAGCCGAATGACGACGGTGGGCACCTGCGGCCTGATCGTTACCGCCCTGTTGTTGATTTATTCTGTAGATAGTGTGCTTAACACCATTTGGCGTAGTAAAAATAAGCGTTCTATGGTGTTTTCCTTCGCCGTGTATTGGATGGTGTTAACGCTGGGGCCGATTTTAGTCGGTGCGAGTATGGCGATCAGTTCATATCTATTGTCGCTTAACTGGTTGGCCGCCACAGGGATGAATCGCCTGATCGAGCAGGTATTGCGTATTTTCCCGCTACTGCTGTCGTGGATTTCTTTCTGGCTGCTTTACAGTGTGGTGCCGACGGTCCAGGTGCCGGTGAAAGATGCACTTGTTGGCGCATTGGTTGCGGCGATTCTGTTTGAGTTGGGAAAGAAAGGATTTGCACTCTATATCACGCTATTTCCTTCCTACCAGTTAATTTATGGTGTGCTGGCAGTAATACCCATTCTATTCTTATGGGTTTACTGGAGTTGGTGCATCGTATTATTGGGTGCAGAAATTACGGTAACCTTGGGCGAACATCGGTTTTTACGACGGCAGGAAAAAAACGCGGAAACGCAAAATCAGGAGATGTAGGTTGTTATGATTGCTTTAATTCAACGGGCGCAAAGCGCCAGTGTGGATGTTGAGGGTGTCACAGTTGGCGCGATTGATGCAGGACTGTTGGTATTGCTGGGGGTAGAGCAGGGTGACAACGAACAAAAGGCTCAGCGCTTATGTGACCGGGTATTAGGGTATCGGATTTTCAGTGACGAAAGTGACAAAATGAATCTGAATGTCCAACAGGTAGGCGGTAGTTTACTGGTTGTTTCCCAATTTACGCTGGTTGCTGATACTCAAAAGGGCATGAGGCCTGGCTTTTCTCGCGGTGCCATTCCCGAAGAAGCCAATAGGCTCTATCAGTATTTTGTTGCTCAGTGTCGCGAGCGTGGTGTAAAAACTGAAACGGGACAATTTGCTGCGGAGATGAAAGTCAGCCTGGTGAACGATGGTCCAGTGACATTCTGGTTGCAGGTTTAGGGTGAAAATATCAGGCTCTGTTATCACTGAGGGTAGCGGAATAGATTTTATTGATGAATTTCTAAGAGAGATAGCTTCTATGTATCACCTACGCGTACCGATAACAGAACAAGAGCTAAAGGATTACTATCAATTCCGTTGGGAAATGTTACGCAAGCCATTGCATCAACCAGTCGGGTCTGAAAAAGATGCTTACGATGCGATGGCTCATCACCAAATGGTGGTGGATGAGAACGGCAAGCCAGTTGCCGTCGGACGTTTATATATCAATGCTGATAATGAGGCTGCCATACGTTTTCTGGCGGTGGATCCTGCAGTACAAGACAAAGGTCTGGGTACGCTGGTGGCAATGACGCTGGAGTCTGTTGCCCGTCAGGAAGGTGTGAAACGGGTGGTGTGTAGCGCTCGTGAAGATGCTGTGGATTTTTTTGCCAAGCTGGGCTATCTCAGCCAGGGGGAGATTACGGCACCGCAAACTACGCCGGTGCGCCACTTTCTGATGATAAAACCGGTGGCGACTATGGATGATATTCTGCATCGCCCTGATTGGTGTGGTCAGTTACAGCAGGCTTGGTACGATCATATTCCGCTGAGTGAAAAAATGGGGGTGCGTATTAGCCAGTACACTGGGCAGCGCTTTGTCACCACCATGCCGGAAGCGGGCAACCAGAATCCACATCATACGTTATTTGCTGGCAGCTTGTTTTCTCTGGCAACCTTGACTGGATGGGGATTGATTTGGCTTTTGCTACGTGAACGGCAGCTTGGTGGCACCATTATCCTGGCGGATGCTCATATTCGCTACAGTGCGCCGGTTACAGGACGACCGCGAGCGATAGCCGATCTTGGCTCGGTCAGTGGCGATCTGGATCGTCTCGCACGAGGACGAAGAGCGCGGGTGCAGCTGGAAGTGAATCTGTTTGGTGATGAGAGCGTTGGCGCAGTTTTCTCTGGTACTTATATGGTATTACCCGTGACGGCTGACGATCCAGAAGCGGGCTAATCAGCCGATATCTGCTTGCCAATTCGGTTGCGACAGCATGGTCTGCCTCTGCGACAACAACGCTTATCGCAACCGAATGGGCTAGTCTCATTCTCTCTGAGACAGATCCTATGTTGCAGAGAGCGCCTCAGTGGCTCGTGACGTCACTGACTTCTCCACCTTGCATCAGCTGATTAATCCGCTGACCATTGCTCCCTGTCGCCTTTAACATGCCACTCAGTGAGCTTTTAAAGGCGTGGCTCTGCGCCAGATTACCGTTTAACTGCAAACTCAGGTTTCCTTTCCCTTCAAAGGGTAATGTTGGCCATCCCCAATGATGTAACAGATTCACCTCGACGGAACGGCCCGTCAGCGTCAGCGAGAACGTATGCTCTGCTGATTGTCCTATTTCGGCCTTGGCTTCCAGCAAACCATCGGAAGAAAAGGCGCTCAGATCGCTAAAAGTAATATTTTGATCGTTGGCGGACAGAGCCAGAGAGGGACGGCGCACATCATTGCGGTTGAATGTGGCATTGGCGGCATTTAACGTCAATGTACCCGCCCACACTCCCCATTGATGATTTTTCACCAGTAGCAGATTATTGCCAAAACCGTCCAATGCCGTGATTTGAAAAGGGAAATCTGGATTTATATCGATCAGTAAATTTCGACTGGCGGATAACTTGGTGACCAGCACCTCGGATAACCAATCCGGTAGCTTTTGCTGCCAAAGCTGCTGCCAATTTTCCGGTAGGGTATATTCGAGAGCAACAGCGGCCAGCTCATTGAGTTGTAAGCGGTGATTAGACCGAGTCCAGCTACCGCTGCTTCTTAATAGCCCGTTCTGCCAGCGGGTAGAAAACTGATTGATTGTGACGCCGACATCAGAAAGTGCCAGAGTAAGAATCGGATCGATCAGGTGGATATCGCCATTAATAATATCGCTGGCATTTAATTCCAGTTCACCATCATGGCTTTGCCAATTCCCATTTTCAAAAGCAACACTCTTCAGCGTCATATCCAAATCATTCAGCGCCCAATTCTTTCCTTCAATACGGGCATCAATAAGATCAACCCGTTTTACCGAAATGGGTGGTAGCCGAGTATAGCTTTGCCAGATGTCATCCAGTGTTTTACTGGTTTGCAGGCGGAGATTACTCAGTCGC
Organism: Yersinia ruckeri ATCC 29473; assembly: GCF_000754815.1. Classification (GTDB taxonomy): domain Bacteria; phylum Pseudomonadota; class Gammaproteobacteria; order Enterobacterales; family Enterobacteriaceae; genus Yersinia; species Yersinia ruckeri. The sequence continues at coordinate 487,126 of NZ_KN150747.1, read as the reverse complement.
AAATGTTCGACTTGCCAACGACCTTCCTCTGAACGGCTGGCATTACCAGTCAGTTCACCTTGCGCGATATTGGCACCAAAATCTATCAGTGCGAGCGCTTTACGGTTTTTTTCTCCCTTGATGAATATATGTTGGAAAGGTATTTCGTTAACGGATAATTCGGTGGCACTGAGCTGGAACTGATTCTTCTCGCCCAAACTATCGCCGACCTGCGGTTGCCAAGGGACAATACCGCCATTGATTTCTTTACCTTGAATCACCCAGCCGTCAGTGGTGGAATTTAATGTCATGTTGGCCAGTCGTAAGGCATCGGCCTGAATAGGGAATATCGGTGCAGAATGATCGAGAGTAAGATTGCCGTCTTGCAGTAACAGGCTGCGGAAATGCCGCGGTTCAGTGAGTTGATGCCAACTCAAGCCAAAAACTACTTGGCCAGCATTAAGGAATACTGGCTTATTGGGGCGTGAAAGGGTCACATCACGAAAAGTAATCTGTCCTGGTTGCGACCAATCGTGGTCAATTTTACCCAGTGAAAGGTGGTACTGGCTATTATCGCTGACCCAACTCCCCAGGTTTTTAGCGCCCCAAGCGGTCTGTAGTGTTATATAGATAATCACTATAGACAACACGACTAGCAGTACCCATGTGAGCAGCACTTTTCCGATAATTTTCATCTGGTAAATCTCGGTTTGTCAGCATAAAGGTACTTTGTTTATGCCGCAATTCCCCACTTACCTCAATAGATAATCCCTTAATCGAAGATAAAAAAGGCTGGAGCCAAGAAAGCGCCAGCCATTGAGTGTTGATACCAGAAGCGTGTTGTTATTTTTCTTGCGGAAAAACCAGGTTCAACACGATGGCGGTAATCCCGCCCGCAGCAATGCCTGAAGACAGTAACGTTTTGATCCAGTCAGGGGCGAATTGCAGAATTAACGGTTGTTGTGCGACACCCATACCGACGGCCAATGACAGTGCCATAATCATGATCGCCCGGCGATTCAAGGTCTCACGGGAGACAATTCGCACTCCAGATGCGGCAATCGTCCCGAACATGACAATGGTTGCTCCGCCCAGAACCGGCTCAGGAATATGTTGCACAAAACCGGCAACCGCAGGGAATAGGCCCAACAGTATCAGCATGAGAGCGACCACAAAGCCAACATAACGGCTGGCAACACCGGTTAACTGAATGACTCCGTTGTTTTGACCGAAGCAGGAGTTGGGGAATGTATTGAAAATGGCCGATACCATGGAGTTCAAACCATTAGCCAACACACCGCCTTTCAAACGTTTCATATACAGCGGCCCACTGACAGGCTGCTCAGAGACATCGGAGGTGGCGGTAATATCGCCAATCGTTTCCAGCGATGTCACCATAAAGATCAGCATTAGCGGGATCAGCAGATTCCAGTCAAAGGATAAACCGTAATAGAACGGGGTTGGGATGGTGATTAGCGCTGTGTTGGAAACGGGTTGGCTGGCGGGCAACATATCCATTGCCCATGCCAACAAATAGCCTACAGCCATAGCGATAACCAAAGAAGCTACGCGTAAATAAGGGTTACGTTGGCGATTAAGTAAAATAATAACCACTAATACCGCACCGGCGAGCAGTAAGTTCTTCGGCGCGCCAAAGGTATGATCGCTCATCGCCCCATAACCTCCGCCAATAGATGTCAGCCCAACCTGAATCAATGATAACCCGATAATCATCACCACAATGCCTGATACCAGCGGTGTAATGATGCGGCGGGCCATATGCAGTACGCGAGACAGAAAAATCTCGGTGCATGATGCCACCATCAATGTACCGAAAAGTGCCGCCATCATGGTCGGGATATCGGCACCGCCATTTTTTAAGGCCAGCCCACCCATAATCAGCGGGGAAACAAAATTGAAACTGGTTCCCTGAATCGAGAGCAGACCGGAACCGACCGGCCCCCAGGTTTTAATTTGCAGAATAGAGGCCAGCCCCGATGCAAATAGTGACATACTAATAATGCGCTGAGTGTCTTGTGCAGGTAAGCCCAAAGCCTGACATATCAGTAATGCGGGAGTGATAACCGCAACGAACATCGCTAATAAATGCTGGCAAGCGGCAAATAGAGTTTGCGGTAATGGCGGGCGATCTTCCAATCGGTAAATCAGCTCGCTAGGTGTGGCAGTAGTAGAACCCTGAGCTATTGACGTTTGTTGTGGGGTACTGAGCTCGGTGGATTGCGTGGTCATGGGTTGGCATTCCAGAATCGGCAAAGAGGGCATTTTAATGATCCACCTCATAAAAGCAATCGGTTGCGCATCAAATTTTATAAAACGTACATTTGTTGTTCTCTCTCATTTTTATGTCGTTAAACTTGTAATTCGCGGCATTTTTTTTTCTAATCCCCCCTAACCTGCTTTGGCGTTTTTTAAGGATTCCGCTAACGTCATATTTTTATTAAATATTTATTACATGGAGTACCAGTATGTTTCATCTTGATACCTATGGCACGCTCGTCGCGGCCACATTGGTTCTGTTACTAGGGCGAAAACTCGTACAATCGGTACCCTTTCTAACTAAATATACTATTCCCGAGCCGGTCGCTGGTGGTTTGCTGGTGGCTTTGCTGATGTTGCTGATGCAGAAAACCCTCGGCTGGGAAATCAGCTTTGATATGTCGCTGAAAGATCCACTCATGCTGACGTTCTTTGCGACTATTGGTTTGAACGCCAACCTGTCCAGCCTGCGGGCGGGCGGAAAAGCGTTAAGCATTTTTGTCTTCGCCGTTGTGGGTTTGCTGTTAATGCAAAATGCCATCGGTATCGCATTGGCGAAACTGATGGGGCTGGATCCGTTGATGGGTCTGCTGGCGGGTTCCATTACCCTTTCAGGTGGTCATGGCACGGGTGCGGCCTGGAGTAAACTGTTTATTGAGCGTTATGGTTTTGAAAATGCAACAGAAGTTGCGATGGCCTGCGCTACATTCGGTTTAGTTTTGGGGGGGTTAATTGGTGGGCCAGTGGCACGTTATCTGGTTAAGCATTCTTCAACGCCAGAGGGTAAACCGGAAGACAGTGAATTACCGTCTGCGTTTGAAAAACCTTCTACTGGCCGCTTGATTACGCCTTTGGTGATGGTTGAAACCATTGCAATGATCGCTATCTGCCTGATGGCCGGTCATCATCTTTCAGCTTTGCTGCAAGGTACGATGTTTGAATTACCAACCTTTGTCTGCGTGCTATTTATTGGCGTAATATTAAGCAATGGCCTGGCAATGGTTGGTTTTTACAAGGTATTCGACCGGGCGGTTTCGGTATTGGGTAACGTGAGTCTGTCGCTGTTCTTGGCGATGGCGCTGATGAGTCTCAAACTGTGGGAACTGGCTTCTCTGGCCTTGCCGATGCTGGTTATTCTGGTGGTTCAGGCGCTGGCGATGGCACTGTATGCGATTTTCGTCACTTACCGGGTGATGGGTAAAAACTATGATGCGGCAGTATTGGCTGCGGGTCATTGTGGCTTTGGTTTAGGAGCGACTCCGACGGCGATAGCCAACATGCAGGCGATTACCGATCGTTTCGGCCCATCCCACTTGGCTTTCCTGGTGGTGCCAATGGTTGGTGCATTCTTTATTGATATCGTGAACGCCATTGTTATTAAACTTTACCTGTTGTTGCCGATATTCCCGACAGTCGCAGGTTAACATCAATCGGTTAAGGGAAAGCCAGTCTAGGCTTTCCCTATCGTTTTTTAAGCGTTGGTGTAGCGAGATCGTTCTGGTAGCCAACGTTCAATCAATGCGTTGGCGTGGTCGGGATACTGCTGTTGTAGATGACGGGCAATGCGTTGCACCTCTGGCAACATAGCCTGATCCCTGAGTAAATCTGCGACTTTAAACTCGGCATTACCCGTTTGCCGTGTGCCCAATAACTCCCCGGGGCCACGTATCTCTAAATCTTTTTGTGCAATCACAAATCCGTCATTGCTGTCTCGCAGCACCTGCAAACGCATTTGAGCGGTTTTACTAAGTGGCGTTTTATACAACAGTACACAGTGAGATGCGACGGCACCACGACCGACTCGGCCACGTAACTGATGTAATTGAGCCAGACCGAGACGTTCTGGATTATCAATAATCATCAAGCTGGCATTCGGCACATCTACTCCAACTTCAATGACCGTGGTAGCCACCAGAAGTTGTAACTCTCCTTGTTTGAAAGACTGCATAACAGATTGTTTTTCAGCGGCTTTCATTCGCCCATGTACCAACCCAACCCGGACTTCTGGTAGCGCTATTTTAAGCTCTTCACACGTTGCTTCCGCCGCCTGAGCTTCCAATAGTTCAGACTCTTCAATTAAGGTACAGACCCAGTACGCCTGACGGCCTTCTTCTAAGCAGGCGTTTTTGACTCGGATAATAATCTCATTGCGTCTGGAATCAGGGATCGCGACGGTAGTCACTGGCGTTCGGCCAGGAGGAAGCTCATCAATAACGGATGTGTCTAAATCGGCATAAGCCGTCATGGCTAAAGTCCGCGGGATCGGCGTTGCGGTCATAATCAATTGATGAGGATGGAAGCCTTGTTCTTCTCCCTTCTCCCATAACGCCAGGCGTTGATGGACGCCAAAGCGATGTTGTTCATCAATAATGACCAACGCCAGACCGGAGAATTGAACCTGATCCTGGAAGATGGCGTGGGTGCCCACTACCATTGAGACTTTGCCGCTGGCTATCGCTTCCTGTTGCGCTATGCGGGCTTTTCCTTTCTGCTTGCCAGCCAACCAGCCGACTTCCAGCCCTAAAGGCTCAAACCACTGGCGGAAGGTGTTGGCATGTTGCTCCGCTAACAGCTCGGTGGGCGCCATTAAGGCAACCTGCTTACCATGTGCGATAGCCCGTAAGGCGGCCAGAGCGGCAACCACGGTTTTTCCAGATCCAACATCGCCCTGAATTAAGCGCATCATCGGGAATTTGTTGGTCAGATCTCGCTCAATCTCGGCTACCACGCGTTTTTGCGCAGAGGTTGGTGCAAACGGAAGATTAGCGAGGAAACGCGGTTTGAGTTGTTCTTCTGCCAATAATGGCAATGCCTTATAACTTTGTGCGCCTGCGCGAACTGCCAACATACTGAGGTTATGAGCCAGTAATTCTTCTAATATTAACCGACGTTGTGCAGGATGTTTGCCCAGTTCCAAATCGGCTAGCTGGATATCGGCTGGTGGGCGATGCAACGTGCGGATGGCATCTGGCAAACTAATCAACGTGCGGCTAAGTTCTGTTGGTAGTAATTCAGTAATGGCACTGGTGTCGAGCAGAACCAGTGCCTGATCGATTAACTTCCTCAGCGTGGCCTGCCGAATGCCCTCAGTGGTTGGATAAACTGGAGTGAGTGACTCTTGTAACTCAACGCCGATATTCTCACCATGTACGCGATATTCTGGATGAATAATTTCGGGTCCGTGGTTGCCACATTTGGTTTCTCCATAGGCGATAACGTGCTTGCCCGGTGACAGACTATTTTTCATCGCAGCGTTAAAATTGAAGAATCGTAGGGTCAGAATGCCGCTGCCATCGCTGATCTGGCATGTCAGCATCCGTCGGCGACCAAAACTGATATCCGAACGCAACACCTCGCCTTTTACTGTGGCAAAAATACCGGGAAGCAGGTCATTAATTCGGTAAAGACGAGTGCGGTCTTCGTAACGGAGAGGAAGATGAAGCAGGAGGTCCTGAATGGTCTCCAAACCCATTTTGGCCAGCTTCCCCGCCTGACTTGCGCCAACGCCAGAGAGTGTACTCAGGGGAACGGCATCGAGCAGGCGGCCTTTCATTTACGACTCCGTTGCTTGCATGGCAGACCACCACTGCGGATCAGCAATAACCTGGCCTTGTTCATCAATATGGGGAGGGGGAAGCCCTTTGCGTTTGGCAACCTGAGCCAATACCGGATAGCCTCCTTCAAACAGCAGTCGCTGTTGTTCATCTTTTGTCAGCATGCTGCTAGCACGATGATACATCCCGGCATTTTGTCGTTGCCGTTGAGCTTCATACAAAATCAGCGCAGAGGCAACGGAGACATTCAGAGATTGCACCATACCGATCATCGGAATAATGATGTCCTGGTCGGCCAACGCCAGTGCTTGTTTTGAAATGCCGGTTTTCTCTTGCCCCATCAGAATACAGGTTGGGCGAGTGTAGTCAATCTCTCTAAAATCAACAGCTTTATCAGAGAGATGGGTTGCCAGAATCTGCATTCCTTGTGATTTGAAATGCTGAACAGCATCGCCAATATCAGGATGTGTTTTGACCTGAACCCAGCTATTACTACCTGCCGCTGCTGACAACAGTGTATACATTTCGGTAGTCGGCCAAATCGCGTGGATCTGATGGATGCCGACAGCATCGGCGGTGCGTATTACAGCGGAAACATTATGGGGTTTGTGTACTTGCTCCAGACAGACGGTTAAATCTGGCTGCCTGGTGGCAAGCATTTCACAAATACGCACATAGCGTTGGAGATTCATAGGCGTTAATTGCGGTTACGGCTGACTTTGACTACATCCGGCATGATACGAATTTTACGCATAATATTAGCCAGATGGATACGATCCCGAGTTGTCAGGCGGATAAACGCGCTGTATACCCGACCATCCTTTTCCTCAGTATTCATGCTTTGAATATTTGATTCAGCAGCATTAATTGCAGCCGTGAGGTTGGCTAAAGCACCTTGCTGATTGAACATATCGACTTTGATTTCGGCAATAAACTCTTGCTCGGTTTCTTTGTCCCATTCAACCGCCATAAACTTCTCAGGTTCTTTTTGATAGCCGCGGATGTTCCGACATGATTCGTGGTGAATCACCAGCCCTTTTCCTGGGCTAATATGGGCGATAATGGGGTCGCCAGGAATAGGTCGGCAGCATTTGGCAAAAGTAATCAGTACGCCATCAGCGCCTTTAATCGGCAATTTTCGGGTACCTGAAGCGGCAATATTGGCTGGGTCGCCGAGTAAGTTCTTGGCGACAACGACGCTCATCGCGTTACCCAAGCCAATTTCAGCCAGCAAATCGTCTACAGATGCCAGCTTCATGCGATCCAGTTCATGTTGGATATTTTCTTGAGGAATATCATTCAGCTTACGCCCGTTGCCCAATGCATGATTTAGCAAACGGCGACCTAGGCTGACGGATTCGTCACGCTTCAGATTTTTCAGCAATTGGCGAATTTTCGCCCTGGCTTTTGAGCTGACGACAAAGTTGAGCCAAGCAGCATTTGGACGAGCGCCCGGAGCAGTAATAATTTCTACAGTCTGACCGCTACTGAGCGATTGTGATAGCGGATAAGGCTGGCGATCAACTCGAGCACCAACGCAGGCATGGCCGATATCGGTATGCACCGCATAGGCGAAATCAACTGGTGTCGCTCCAGCAGGTAACTCGACAATTCGCCCTTCCGGCGTGAAAACATAGATTTCATCGGGGAACAGATCAGATTTAACACTTTCGATAAATTCAAACGAGCTGCCTGCGCTTTGCTGCAATTCCAACAGGCTTTGCATCCAGCGCTGGGCACGGATTTGAGCTGTTGTACCCGATTCGCCCTGTTCCTTATAGGCCCAGTGTGCGGCGACGCCCATTTCAGCCATCTGATCCATATCTTCAGTACGAATTTGTACCTCGACAGGAACACCATGAGGGCCGATCAGTGAGGTATGCAATGACTGATAGCCGTTAGCTTTAGGAATGGCAATATAGTCTTTGACTCGGCCAGGGCGAGGTTTGTACAAGCTATGTGCCTGACCAAGAACCCGGTAACAGGTATCCACTTCCTTCACGATAACGCGGAAGGCGTAGATATCCATAATAGAGTGAAAACGTTGCTCTTTGAGGTTCATCTTGCAATAGATCGAGTAGAGGTGTTTTTCACGGCCACTGACTCGACAAGGAATTCCCGCTTCAGTTAATCTTCCCTCAATCTCTGCCAGAATTTTTTGAATCATTTCCTTGCGGTTACCGCGTGCGGCTTTCACCACTTCTTTGATTACACGATAACGATTGGGATAAAGCGCCTCGAAACCCAGCTCTTCAAGCTCGGTTTTCAAATGATGAATACCCAGTCGATGGGCTAGTGGGCTATAGATTTCGAGGGTTTCACGAGCGATACGGCGGCGTTTATCCGGGCGTAAAGAGCCTAGAGTACGCATATTATGTGTGCGGTCAGCCAGTTTGATCAAAATGACGCGGATATCCTGCACCATCGCCATGATCATTTTGCGGAAGTTCTCCGCCTGAGCCTCTTTCTTGTCGCGGAAGGTTAATTTGTCGAGTTTGGATACACCCTCGACCAACTCGGCTACGCTTTTCCCAAATAACTGCTCCATATCCTGATAAGTAGCAGGTGTATCTTCAATGACGTCATGTAATAACGCCGCCATCAGGGTTTCATAGTCGAGCCGCATCTCTGCCAGAATACAGGCAACGGCCACTGGGTGAGTAATATAAGGCTCACCGCTGGAACGTGTCTGACCCTCGTGAGCATCACGTGCAACAAGATATGCCTGTTTGAGGCGCTTAATCTGCTCCTCGGGCAGGTAACGTTGAATCAGCAGATTCAGGCTTTCAAACAGGTACAAGGCAGACTCACAGTCTAGTGACTAAATTAACGACGACCTTCGGCAATAGCAGTAACCGCTTGAATTTCTGCGGCTTCTTGCTCTTGCTGCTCTTGGCGCTCACGGACATCAAGGATCTGATTAGTGATTAAGCCTTCTTCGATTTCGCGCAGTGCGATAACGGTGACTTTATCGTTTTCTTCGGGAACCAGTGCATCTTTACCGCCTGACTGGATTTGACGTGCCCGACGAGCAGCGACCAACACCAGGTCAAAACGGTTACCAATTTTCTCTACAGCGTCTTGAACAGTTACGCGTGCCATAATTCTGCTACTCCACAGGTGACGAAATGACTGGGCATGATACTGAAACTCTGTTCAGTCTGCCAATAATTTGCTGATTAAAGCGTCATGCCGCTGTTTTTGGCGGTCTAACCGCAGTCGCTCTGCACGAATAATGGTTTTCAGATCGGACAATGCCAGATTGAAATCATCATTTACGATTAAATAATCGTATTCTGCATAGTGACCCATTTCAGCGACAGCTTGTGCCATACGTTTGGCAATGACTTCTTCACTATCCTGCCCGCGGCCACGTAAACGGCGGTCCAACTCTTCTTTCGAAGGTGGCAGAATAAAAATACTGCGAGCGTTTGGCATCTTTCTACGGATTTGTTGGGCACCTTGCCAGTCAATATCCAAAAAGACGTCAACGCCGGTCGATAGAATTTGCTCAATAGCCGCACGTGAGGTGCCATAGTAATTTTCGAATACTTTGGCATGCTCAAGGAAGGCATCATCCTCAATCATCTGGCAAAAATCTTGTTCAGAAACAAAAAAATAATGCTCACCATGATTTTCACCGGGACGTTTTGCACGCGTGGTATGTGAAATAGAAACCTGCGTGTCGTACAGCGGTTGTGTTTTCAGTAAAGCCTGAATCAGGCTTGATTTTCCTGCCCCACTGGGCGCGGAAACAATATATAGCGTGCCTTGAACCATGATGACGTTTCAGTTGATTAGGGTTGATTTATAAAAAGCAGAAGTGTGAATCCTCGCACAGTATACACGGGCGAACCACGTCATGCAGCGTTACAACACATTTCACTACAAGGTTTTGTGTTTAAACAGCCCAAATTACTTATTTTGCGTAAGGGATTCAGCAATTTCAGCTCGTTGCAGCAACGTAAAAAGTATTTATAGAGCTGCGCCGCATTTTCACTTTTAGGTGATTCAATCATACGCGTACAGCGGTTTTACTGTTGTTCACCAAGGACGGTAGAGGTAATAACATGAAGATGATGAGATTTATTGCGGTGATGCTAGGTTGGGTGATCTGTCAGGCTGCTACTGCATCAGAATGTCCAGAATGGTCGGAGCATGAATTAGTCACCGAAATAGCCAAGATGGAGGAGCAGTTTGGACAGTGGGATAAAGCTTACCATCAGCAAGGAAATAGTCTTATTGATGACGATATTTATGATCAATTACACCAACGTCTTAGTCATTGGAAGTCATGTGTAAAAGCATTGGAGCCAGCGGTTAATTCACACATTACGGCTCTGGCCGGGGTTAGCGATAAAGTTACGCATCCGGTCGCTCATACAGGGCTGAAAAAACTGACCGGAAACCTTGCTGCATCCGAATGGATTTTAGCGCGCAAAAATCTTTGGGTTCAGCCTAAGGTAGATGGTGTCGCTGTTACACTAACTTATCTCCAGGGGCATCTGACGCAGGTTATTAGCCGAGGCGATGGAGTCAGAGGGCAAGATTGGACTGATAAGGCACAATATATCTCTGCTATTCCTTCATTGATTTCCCCTGCGCCCCCGCTGTTGGTTTTGCACGGTGAGCTATTTCTGCGAGTACATGATCATCGTCAGAAAGATTCTGGTGGCATTAATGCCCGCGCTTCGGTCGCGGGTGCATTAATGCGAAAATCACCTTCGAGTTTATTATCGCAAATCGGCGTATTCATTTGGGCCTGGCCAGATGGGCCCGCCTCAATGGTGGAAAAACTCAGAACGCTACATCGAATGGGTTTTACTCTGTCTGAAGAATTCAGTGTACCAATCACCTCGTTTACCGATGCCGTTCATTGGCGGAAAATCTGGTTCCAATCTCCATTGCCTTTCGTGACGGACGGCATTGTTATTCGGCAGGAAGAAGAACCGGCAGGTCACTATTGGCAATCACAGCCGGGATATTGGTCCATTGCCTGGAAATATCCGCCGTTTCAGCAGATGGCACAGGTTAAATCCGTTAATTTCACTATTGGTCGAACGGGAAAGATAAGTGCAGTTTTGCACCTTAGTCCGATAAAGCTGGACGATAAATGGGTTAAAGGAGTCAATCTGGGGACTGTGGCACGTTGGAAGCGGTGGAATGTACTACCCGGAGATCAAGTTATCGTTTCATTAGCTGGGCAGGGCATTCCTCGTTTGGACAAGGTGGCATGGCGGGTGGATAAGCGAGATGAAATATCGACACCTGACATGGATCAGTTTCACACTTTTAGCTGTTTTCGTCGTGAGTCTACACTCTGTGAAACGCAATTCATTGCTCGTTTAACATGGCTTAGTGGGCGCTCGGGGCTTGATATGTTGGGGATTAGTTCGGGTATATGGCAGGCATTGACAGCTCATGGTCTGATGGGAGATCTTGCTTCATGGCTAGAGTTAACCCCGGAAATTATTGCAACAGTCCCCGGAATTGGTGAAGTAAAGGCGAATAAAATATATCTACAGTTTCAAAAGGCGAAAACACGCCCTTTCATCAGTTGGCTAGCGGCTTTAGGATTCCCGAAGGCGGCAATAAACCCGCGTGTACCGAAAACTTGGGCGGCTTTACAACAACAGCCTAGGGGAGAATGGCTAACTATGGCGAATATCGGTGCTGGTCGATTGAAACAGATTACCGAATTCACTACTCACCCAGAGATGTTACAGCTAGCTGAGAGGCTGGCTTATCATCAGGTACAGGGATTCAAGTTGTCTGAGTAGCCATTTCTTGTCAGCTATTGTTTGTATAGCATCAATGGTCCTGATGTTCATATTTGAATACAGGTAATCCTAAACGGTAGCGCAGAGCCAGAAGTCGGGCGCTTAACCCGATAACCAGAGTAATACTCACGATCCAATTATGTGATAAAGGAGTGTACTGTAGGGCGATGTAAATCCAGGCGGCTGCAAAAGATACTCCGGCATAGATTTCTTTTTGAAATACCAGAGGAATGCAGTTACAAAGCATATCGCGAAGAACACCACCAAACACGCCAGTGATGACTGCCGCAATTGCCGCAATAATAGAGCTATGTCCCATATCTAGTGCGATTTGTGCACCGATAATTGAGAAAACAATTAATCCAATAGCATCGAGCACTAGAAAAAGATGGCGCAGATGTTTCATTAGAGGTGCTACCCAGGTTGTCACAATGGCAGCAATGGCAACAATGACAATATATTCAGGATGTTTAACCCAGCCTAGCGGATAGTGGCCCAGTAGCATATCTCGCACTGAACCACCGCCAATGGCTGTGGCAGATGCAATGATAATGACACCAAACATATCCATTTGGCGGCGGCCAGCAGCTAAAGCTCCGGTCATGGCTTCTGCTGTGATACCAATAATATAGAGAACGCTAAGCAACATAATTTTTACGCAAAGATAAGAGACAAAGGATGCAGAGTACTGGGCGTCTTGTTCTGGCGCGACTGAGATTTTCTAACTTAGCGTATTTTGGATTAGTTTTTCTAATCATGATTTATGGTATGACGCTATACACTGTAGCTATTGGTGTTTTTTTTGTTTGACTAGTTAATTAGATAATTTACCATTTTTTATGGCGTAATGGCGTAATGGCGTAATGGCGTAATGGCGTAATGGCGTAATGGCGTAATGGCGTAATGGCGTAATGGCGTAATGGCGTAATGGCGTAATGGCGTAATGGCGTAATGGCGTAATGGCGTAATGGCGTAATGCTTTACCGTTATTGTAAGTAAACATAGCCAGATGCTAGTTTCAGACTAACCCTGTTCTATATTAATGAGAGTTTCTTATGTTTATCCGCAGCATTAATTCATATCGTCGTATTACACTGGGCTTTGTCATTATTGCATCAGGATTGTTTTTAAGTGGATGCGTCGAACGCCCTGTGTCAGTAGCAAATTCAGCAACTGTGAAAATAGTTTCACGGGCTTGCCAGCAGGGTGATCCAATGACGCAAACCACCCTTTATTTTGGCCTCAATCGACCGAATGGCCCGGTAATTACAGCGAAGGAGTGGCAATCATTTGTTGATAATGAGGTCACGCCAAGATTTAAGGATGGGCTAACAGTTTTTGATGCCCAAGGGCAATGGTTAGGCCATAACGGGTTAGTGGCGAAAGAAAAGAGTGAGGCTCTGATGTTGATCCATACCAATACTCAAGAAAGTGAGCAGGCAATTGGTACGCTACAGGGAAAGTATAAGACACAGTTTGCACAAGAATCAGTGATGCGTATAGATCACCCTGTTTGCGTTGGTTTTTAGTTTAAGAAGTTAGGCTCTTGGCGTGATCCAAGAGCCTAACTTCCACCTAAAGCATTAAACCGGCAATGGCGGCCGAAAGTAAGCTCACTAGTGTAGAACCATAAACCAATTTTAATCCGAAACGGGAAACGATGTTTCCTTGTTGTTCATTTAACCCTTTAATTGCACCAGCAATAATGCCGATAGAGGCAAAATTGGCAAATGAGACTAAAAATACGGATAGAATGCCCAACCCGCGAGATGAAAGTTCAGCTGTTATCTTTTTCAGTTCTATCATGGCAACGAACTCGTTTGAAACTAATTTAGTTGCCATAATACTACCCGCATGCAATGCATCTTGAGAAGGGATGCCAATTAACCAGGCTAACGGATAAAAAGCATAACCCAGTATTTGTTGGAAACTAACACCGAATATACTGCTAAATAAAGCATTAATAGCTGCAATTAAAGCAATAAACCCAATTAACATCGCGGCGATAATAATGGCAATTTTGAAACCGGCCAGAATATATTCGCCTAACATTTCAAAGAAGCTTTGATCTTCATGCAACTTATCGAGTGTTAATTCAGGTTCATCCGCTGTCGGGTAAGGATTTATCAGAGAGAGCACAATAAATGTGCTGAACATATTAAGTATCAATGCGGCCACGACAAATTTGGGTTCCAGCATTGTCATATATGCGCCGACTATTGACATTGAAACTGTCGACATGGCGGTTGCCGCCAGAGTATACATCTGACGCTTGGAGATATCGGCAATGACGCCTTTATAGACAATGAAGTTCTCTGATTGGCCAAGAATCAGGGTGCTTACAGCATTGAAAGACTCGAGTTTCCCCATGCCGTTAATCTTTGAAAGCAGGGTGCCGATGACGCGGATCACACCGGGCAAAACGCGAAAATGCTGTAAAATACCGATCAATGCCGAGACAAAAACGATAGGGCATAAAACATTGAGGAAAATAAAAGCTAATCCTTGATCATTCATGTTACCAAAAACAAAACTGGTTCCGATTGCTGCAAATTTCATCAGTGTGTCAAAAAATCCAGAAAAGGATTTAATAACGCGGAGTCCAATATCAGAGTGTAGCAAGAAGTAAGCTAAGCCAATTTCGATGGCTAATAACTGAACAATATAGCGTAAGCGGATTTTTTTTCTATCGTTGCTAACAGCTAATGCCAACACAGCAATGACTGCGAGTGCCAAAATAAAATGTAGTACTTGTAGCATAAAGAGTCCGATTAACGTCAAGAAAAGGTAATGCTCATATTCTATCCATAATGACTATTCATTTTCACGATAAATTAATCTTTATACTCATACTCACCACATTAAGTTGACTAACGTATAAACAAACCAAGTAGTTACTTTCATCTGATTCACGGTTTTTGTGATGCGTAAAAAATGTGTATTTTATTAGTTATAGAGTTTTTATCTTTTTTTCTTTTTAACGCTCTTCGCCTATCCAAAAGAATGTCTTTTATATAACGAAATATCTTTTATATCCCTCCCTTTTTCCATCCAGTGACTCACTATTTATTGGCTTGCTTTATTTGAGCCGTTTCGTTTCGGCAGCAAGCTGAATAAGCCAGCAATGGCTTCACTCATGTCTAACTCACTCATTGGATGGAATATATGAAAATGATGAACCTCCCAAGTTGTCGTCCTTTCACCGAAGCGGGCCACCTGTCCCAGGTTTCTGTTTATTATGAAGAGGATCGCAATACCTTATGGATGTTGCTGCGTGCGAATCCACGTCCGTGTTTTAACCTTGAACTGATTGAAAACATTATGACGTTAGCGCAAGCTGCCAAAGAGTCGAAATTACCTATTGATTTTTGGGTGACTGGTTCTGTCGTCCCTCATATGTTTAATGTTGGGGGGGATTTGAGTTTCTTTGCTCAAATGATTAGAAATCGCAAACGGGAAGCGCTGATGGCCTATGCTCGAGCCTGTGTCGATTGCGTTCACGCTGCTTCCCGAGGATTTGATACGGGTGCAATATCAATCGCCATGATTGAAGGTAGTGCTTTAGGGGGCGGTTTTGAGGCTGCTTTAGCACATCACTTCGTGCTTGCGCAAACAACAGCCAGAATGGGATTTCCCGAAATTGCCTTTAATCTATTCCCCGGTATGGGAGGGTACTCGTTAGTGGCAAGAAAAGCTGGTATGCGAGTTGCAGAGCAGCTTATATGGAGTGGGGAGTCACATATCGCTGAGTGGTATGAAAGTCGCGGTCTGGTAGATAAGCTATTTCAGCCTGGGGATGCCTATCTCGCAACCCGTACATTTATTGACACCATTCGGCCAAAACTGAATGGGATGAGAGCCATGATTCGGGTTCGTCAGCGCGTTTTGCAACTAACGCGTTCGGAACTTATGGATATTACAGAGGATTGGGTTGATTCAGTATTCTCTATTGAAGCAAAGGATCTGGCATATATAGAGCGTTTGGTCATGCTACAGAATCGGCATACATCGACGATGCCAAAAGCAATATAGGTCAGGTTTTATCCTCTAAGTCATTAGGAAGATGAGGAGTGTATTTGCTCAGCCAATGCTCCAGTTCTTCTGCGGGCATTGGCTTGGCATAGAGAAAACCTTGTTTCTCATCGACACCAAGTGAGTTCAGAAATTCCTCTTCTGCTGCCGTTTCCACTCCTTCAGCAATTACCCGCATCTGGAGTGTTTCAGCAACAACAGTTATGGCTCGTACCAATGATTGCGCGACCTTGTTTTTGTCTATTCCACGGACAAAGCTTTGATCCAACTTAATGGCATCAATAGGAATTCGGGCTAACTGTGAAAGCGAGGAATAGCCAGTGCCAAAGTCATCAAGGTGGACTTCTGCACCCAGCGCTTTCAGCTGTTTGATAATATTAATTGCCGCATTTTCGTCTTCAATCAGACAGCTTTCGGTTAATTCAACATCTATAGGGCTTGACTGTATGCCACAGGATTCCAGTGATTTTATAAAAGCAGTGATAATCTCTTCATCAACCAACTGGCGAGCTGAGATATTTACCGCAATCCTTAATTTGATGCCTTTCTTTTGCCAGTCGACAGCTTGTTGCATCGCTGTTTGTAATACCCATTGGCCTAAAGGTGCAATTAATCCTGACTCTTCCGCATATGAGATAAACTCTATTGGCGGTATTAATCCGCGTTCTGTAGTACTCCAGCGAACCAATGCTTCAACACTCACGACTTCTCCGGTTCGGGTCGATATTTTGGGTTGGTAGAACACGATTAACTGATGTTGTTCCAGTCCCTTACGTAAATTCGTATCAAGCCACATGTATTCCGAAACTTTTTTATTCATTTCTTGAGAAAATATGGAATAGGTTCGCTTGCCTAGCTCTTTGGCTGTATACATCGCAGTATCCGCGCTGCGAATGATATTCTCTAATGTTTCACCGTGTTGTGGACATAGCGCAATACCGATGGAACAACCGGTGTAAACTTCAATTAAACCGATGCGGAATGGTGCTCTCATTTGGTCAAGAATGCGTTGAGCTGTTTCTTCTAATTCGATAATAGAGGTGTTTTCGATCAAAACGATAAACTCGTCACCGCCCAAGCGAGCTAACATTTCGTTCTCTTTCAGGCAGCTTAATATTGAGAGTGAGACATCTTTGAGTAAGCGATCGCCAAACATATGACCATAATGGTCGTTAACTTTTTTAAAGTTATCCAGATCGAGATAGATAATTCCGACTGAGCTTTCTCCGCGGGTTTGAATGGCGCTATTGATGCGTTCATGGATGGCGTGGCGGTTTGGTAAGCCAGTAATCATATCGGTATTAGCTAAAACTCGTAGTCGCTCTTGGGCGCGTCGTTCTTTAGTAATATCTGTACCAGAACAAATTAAAAACAACTCATTTTTGCCGCTACCACTATGGACAAATTTGTTGCGGAAAAGAAATAGTCGTTTTCCTTTCATCGTATTGACCCAGCGTTCAACCTCGTAAGAAGCACCTCTTTTAAAAAATCCTTCAATGTTTTTTCGAGATGATGCACCTTCTTTTTGTGTCATGAATAATTCAAAAACATTTTTACCGATAACGTCCTGCTCTTTTTTACCAGTATATTCCTCACTCAAACGGTTAAATCGCTGTACTGATCCATTTTTATCAAGAATAACAATAACTGAATTGGCTTCTGATACTACCTGTTCAGCAAAAGAAAGCCCCATAACGAGATCGCGAGCTACAGCCTCAGTATCGGAATACGCGGAGGCTGTTCCTCCCCATTCTTTGTCATTAATTTTGCGTCCAACTAGATGTAAATGAACCGGGTTGCCATAAATAGTGATATGTAACTCTAGGCTGGAAGTAATCGCAGTGAGAGCGCGGACTTTAGCTGTTTGAAGTGATTCAAGGGGTACGGCAATGTTGGTAATGCCTTTGACGGCAGAGAGTTCCAGAGCTTGGCTATCAAAAGCTAAACGCCAAAATGGACTATGGGTGCCAAAATATGTGTTCAGGATCGATGTGTCTTGATCTTCGAACATGAGAGATACCCCGAAAAAGTTCATATGTATCTTGGGTACAGCAAACCGTACTAAAAGATACATTCAGCCAAGACATATCCTGTCGTAGTGATCCCCTGCCGTAATAATTAATAGTGGTGCAGGGCGATTGGACTCCAGGCAATAAATTGTCGCTCTAATTTTTTACTCTGCCTGACATTAGATAATAGCCGTAAATGTGCGAATTGCCCTTATGTCTTAAATTTGTAGCCTGACACAGATTGCATGGATGGGATAGGCATGAAAGATAAAGTTCATCATCAAACCTCTATCTCACTATTTCGTGCTGACTCCAACGTTTGCCCTGCCTGATTGAGAAAATCGATCCATAACCTAGCTCCAGCAGAGAGATATTTTTGCCGGTGGTGACAGAGACTGATTGAGCGGAAGAAACGTTTCTCGGTTTTAATGATAGAGAAGTAGGGTTGGAAGAAAGGATTTTGGATGATGAGTCTCGAAGCGTAGGTGATGCCCAGATTTTGCTGAACAGAGAATAAAATAGAGTCGAAAGTATCCAGCGCTAAAATAACATTTTTGCTAGTTAATAGTGGTGCCAGATTATTTTCGAAATAGCTTCTGCTACCTGAGCCTTGTTCTCGCAAGATCCAGGATTGCTGACTTAATACGGAAAACGGAACCTTTTTTTCCAAAGCGAGGGGGTGATTTTTTGCTGCAATTATGACCATTTCATCAGTTAACCAAGGTGTGAATGAAATATCATTATCATTAATTGCGCCTTCAATAATCGCCAAATCAACATCAAAGTTAAGGAGTTTTTTGATGATATCATTGGTATTTTCGATGGTGATTTTGGGTAACCATTGATGGGTGTTTTTAAACTCGCCTAATAAACCGGGTAAGATATAACTGCCGATCGTTTTACTACACCCCAATAATAATGTCGGCTCTTGTGCCGAATGACTAAAAAGAGCGCTGATTTCATTCATTCGTGATAACAATTCGTCTGCAACCGGTATCAACTTCTCCCCGTCATGATTAATAAAAATACGGGCATGATGACGGTCAAAAAGTGGCTGACCGAGACGCTTTTCAAGTTCGGACAATGTTTGTGACACCGCGCCTTTGGTCATGAAAAGTTGAGCTGCCGCTGCGGTTAAATTATTACTTTGGGCGACCGCCAGAAAAACCTTCAACTGCTTCAATGTGATATCCATTTGTTTAGTTTCTCTAAACGGTAAGTCAATAAAAAAAGGATATCCTGAACAAGGATAAATATCTATATTTGCTCTGTTAATTTATGCTGATTATGGCGGAGCGGTAAAATGCTGAGAATAATACATAGAAAAATTAGAGGATTACCGACACCAATCGCTGGTTTAGCATTAGGTATCTCAAGTATCGGCTGGTGTTTGGAAAATACACTACCTTTACACGGAATGGGGCAGAATATCGGTGCGCTGATCGCGGCGGTACTGTTGTTTGCTGTTGCCAGCAAATTCGTTCTTCATTTCGGAACATTATTATCTGATTTAAAGCACCCGGTGGTAGGGAGTGTTGTTCCTACATTTACAATGGGTTGTATGGTTGTATCTAAGGCGCTAGGTAACTTTAGCGTACTTTCTGGCGAGATATTGTGGTCGTTAGCGGTCATTATACATCTGATTTTCTTGGCGGCCTTTATTTACCATCGGCTACAAGAAATTGAAATGCACCATATGGTACCGAGTTGGTTTGTTCCACCTGTCGGAATTATTGTAGCCAGCGTTGCAGTGCCTAATCAGGCATTCATGGGTATAGCTTATATTCTGCTGATGATTGGCATGTTGAGCTATGCCTGTATGTTACCAATGATGATTTATCGTTTTATGTTCTGCCGTGAAGTTCCTGATGCGGCTAAACCGACAATCGCAATTATGGCTGCGCCTGCAAGCTTGAGTCTGGCAGGTTATTTAACTGTTGTACCAAACCCGTCGTTATTGGTTTGTGCTTTGCTATTTGGTATTGCAATATTAATGACCGCGGTAATTTATATGGCCTTTTTCCGGTTATTAAAACTACCCTTTAGCCCCGGTTATGCTGCTTTTACCTTCCCGATGGCTATTGGGGCAACGGCATTATATAAATTGGCCAATTTGGTGGGTCAATACGAGTTGGCGAGGGATTACAGTTATCAGCTCCATTGTCTGGCAACATTCGAAGCGGCTGTTGCCACGCTGATTATCTTCTATGTGGCTGTACGATATGTATTTAACTACAGTGTATTTAATTGGAGCTTACGCGTAACCAGCGAGTAACTCTCCAGCACTCAAAAATAAAAAACCCGCGTTCTATTACTGCGGGTTTTTTATTTATTGAAATGCAGTGAAACCCTACTCGATATTCTGAATCTGTTCGCGCATTTGCTCGATCAGCACTTTCAGTTCGATCGCGGAGTTGGTGACTTCGGCGTTAATGGATTTTGATGCTAACGTGTTCGATTCACGGTTGAATTCTTGCATCATAAAATCCAGGCGACGACCAACAGCTTCTTTCTTCTTCAGAATATTATGTGTTTCTTTCACGTGAGCTTCGAGACGATCTAACTCTTCTGCCACGTCTACTCGCTGCGCCATCAGCACTAATTCTTGCTCTAACCGGGTATTCTCCAGTTGAACTTGTGCTTCTTCTAACTTGCTTAATAGCCGTTCACGCTGCCATTGCAGGATATTTGGCATATGGGCGCGTACTTTTACCACTTCTGCACTGACACCATCCAAACGCTGTTCGATTAACGTTTTCAATGCTGCGCCTTCAGTTTCACGTGCAACAATAAAGTCATCAAGAGCGATATCCAACGCCTGCATCAGTTCAGTGCTGATCGCATCCAAATCTTGTTCTTCTGCACACATCACGCCTGGCCAGCGTAAAACATCGAGAGGATTAACTTCACCCTCATCACTTTGCATTTTGACCCAGTTCGCCGCTTCAACTAGCTGTTTAGCTAGCTTTTCGTTCAAGATCAGTGAACTTTGTGCTGTAGGATCCGGCTCGAAGCGCAAATGACATTCAATTTTGCCTCGAGTCAGACGGGATCGAATTCGCTCACGGATAACCGGTTCCAAGCTGCGGAACTGTTCCGGTAGACGAATATAAGTTTCTAAATAACGTTGGTTCACGGAACGCAGCTCCCAGGCTGCGCTGCCCCATTCACCCTTAATATCACGCCGGGCGTAGGCGGTCATGCTGCGGATCATCGTTGCGTACCCGTTTCAAAGAAAAGATGTAGGGATTATAGCCTCGCAGCATCAGGCAGGATAGGCATTACATCGCTAAGGCCGTATAATGCGCGACCAATATCGATTTAACGCCGGAGAATTCCCATGCGCCCAGCAGGCCGAGCACTAGAACAAGTACGCCCATTAACCCTGACCCGCAATTACACGAAGCACGCTGAAGGTTCCGTGTTGGTAGAGTTTGGCGATACCAAAGTGTTGTGCACCGCCACCGTTGAAGAAGGCGTGCCACGTTTTCTGAAGGGCCAGGGGCAGGGCTGGATTACCGCTGAGTACGGTATGTTGCCCCGAGCAACCCACAGCCGTAATCCTCGTGAGGCCGCAAAAGGTAAGCAAGGAGGACGTACTCTGGAAATCCAGCGTCTGATTGCTCGTTCCTTACGCGCAGCCGTCGATCTGAAAAAATTGGGCGAATTCACCATTACTTTGGACTGCGATGTGATTCAGGCAGATGGCGGCACACGTACTGCATCAATTTCAGGTGCTTGTGTAGCATTGGCCGATGCGCTGAACAAGCTGGTCGCTAACGGTAAATTGAAATCCAACCCGATGAAAGGACTGGTTGCCGCTGTTTCTGTTGGTATCGTTAAAGGCAAAGCCATGTGCGATCTGGAGTATGTGGAAGATTCCGCAGCAGAAACCGATATGAACGTGGTAATGATGGAAGATGGCCGCATGATTGAGGTGCAGGGCACCGCAGAAGGCGAGCCGTTCAGTCATGAAGAATTGCTGGCTCTGTTGGCTTTGGCCCGGGGAGGAATAGAGTCTATCTTCCAGGCACAGAGAGCGGTGTTGGAACAATAATTTTATTAGGGCGACGAAATAGTCGCCTTTTTTATGCCCGGTTACCTGAGAGCATCCTATCGAGGATAGATGGGTAGCTGACCACTGCAGTCACTTATCTGGAAAGGAGATACACCAATGAAAGCCTATCAGCGCGATTTTATCGAGTTTGCGCTTAACAAACAGGTTTTGAAGTTTGGCGAATTTACCCTGAAATCTGGGAGAATAAGTCCTTACTTCTTTAATGCAGGACTGTTTAACACCGGGCTGGATCTGGCGTTACTGGGGCGTTTTTATGCTGCAGCCTTGATGGATTGTGGTGTGGAGTTTGATCTGCTATTTGGCCCGGCATATAAAGGTATTCCTATTGCAACGACCACTGCTGTAGCTTTGGCTGAGCATCATCAGCGCGACGTACCTTACTGCTTTAATCGTAAAGAAGCCAAAGATCACGGCGAAGGTGGCAGTTTGGTCGGTAGTCCACTGCAAGGTCGGGTGATGTTGGTTGACGACGTTATTACGGCAGGTACGGCGATTCGTGAGTCAATGGAGATCATTGGTGCGCAGGGAGCCTCTCTGGCGGGGGTAATGATTTCGCTGGACCGTCAGGAACGCGGACGTGGCGAGATTTCAGCAATTCAAGAGGTGGAACGGGATTATCACTGCAAAGTGATTTCAATTGTTACGCTGAATGACTTAATTACCTATCTGGAAGAAAAACCGGCAATGGCCGATCATCTTGCTGCGGTGCGCACTTATCGTGAGCAATACGGCATCTAAAACGTCATATACTGATAAATACGAAAGAGCCTAACGGCACTTTCAGACTGCTGACAAACCGCGGTCCTGCGATCTCTGGTGGGGAAGACCGGTAGAAGAGTCAAACGTCCGCGCCAGGGATGGCGCGGAACGAGCCGACAAGGACGTATTCACGGCGTCTTGACGATCTGCCGGTTTTCACCGCAGCGAGCACTTTGTCATTAACCTCAAAGGGCCTAACGGCCCTTTTTGCATTTTTGGCCGGTGACTTATTGTAGTTGCGCCATGACCAGAGGCCAGCGCGCATCAAACTCTTGCGTTGGCAAATAGCGGAATTCGGAACGGACGAAGCGCGACAGCATCCCTTCACAGAAAGCGAGCAGTTGCGTCGCTAGGAGGGTTTCATCATGCATAAAACCTTGACCTTCCCGCAGTTTTCTTTCTCGCAATACTTGGCGTAGTTGCGCTTCAATACGTTCAAATAGCTGATTAATGCGGCCCTGTAGGCGATCCTGCTCAAACATTAATGCATGTCCAGTCATGATGCGGGTCAGACCTGGATTCCGCTCGGCGAATCCAAGAACCAGCAATAGAATAAGCCGAAGACGATTAAAGGTTTCTTTCTCGTCTTGCAGGATTAGATTAATGCGGGACATCAGACTATCTTCAATAAACTCGATCAGGCTATCGAACATTTTTGTTTTGCTTGGGAAATGTCGATATAACGCAGCCTCAGAAACACCGACGTTGGCGGCCAGTTTAGCGGTAGTAATCCGCTGACTTCCATCGCTGGATTCCAGCATTTGCGCCAAAGCCTGCAATATTTCCTCGCGCCGATTCCTTTTCGTATTTTCTTTCTCTGCCATGTCCGATTAGACCCTTGCTAAAAATGACTTAATTAACAAAAACCTGAACACCGGCCGCTCTGGATACAAGGCCCAAGCGGCTTATGTGATAGTTTTTTTACGGTATTGAGGTTTAGGGTCGATTATTGGCGACCAGAATGACCAAAACCACCGGCACCACGTTCACTGAGGTCAAAATCTTCGACCAGATTGAACTCGGCTTGTACTACCGGTACAAATACCATCTGGGCAATACGTTCACCTGGTTCGATAGTGAAAGACTGCTGCCCACGGTTCCATACGGAAACCATCAGTTGTCCTTGATAATCAGAGTCAATCAAACCAACCAGATTACCGAGTACCACACCGTGTTTATGACCTAAACCAGAGCGAGGTAAAATAACGGCGGCCAGACCGGGATCACCGATATGGATAGCTAAACCGGTTGGTAACAATGTGGTTTGACCTGGAGCGAGGTCTACCGCGCTATCCAAACAGGCTCGTAAATCCAGGCCTGCGGAGCCTGGGGTGGCATAAGTTGGCAATGGAAATTCGCTGCCAATACGTGGGTCCAGAATTTTAACGTCGATTTTTTTCATCATAACGGCTGACAATCTCGTCTATTAAACGCTGACCAAGCAGGGATTTATCGCTGTGAGGCAAGCGCTTCTCACCGTTTGGCCAAAAAAGGTGTAATGCATTGGTATCACTATTAAAACCATGTTCTGCAAGTGATACATCGTTGGCACAAATCAGGTCCAGATTTTTCCGCACCAGTTTTTGTCGCGCGTATTCTTCCACATTCTGGGTTTCGGCAGCAAACCCGACGACGAATGGACGTTTTTTAGTCATGGCGGCGACACCGGCAACAATATCTGGATTCTTCACCATTTTCAGTGTGATTTCATCACCCTGTTTTTTTATTTTTTCATCGGCAACCTGTTCCGCTCGATAATCGGCAACGGCAGCACAGGAAATGAAAATATGTTGGTGGGGAGCAGCTTGTTGGACTGCATCCTGCATTTCAAGAGCGCTGATGACGTCAATACGATGTACGCCTGGCGGCGTTGGTAGATTGACGGGACCGGCCACCAATGTCATGTGAGCACCGCGCTGCGCGGCAGCTTGAGCGATGGCAAAGCCCATCTTGCCCGAACTGTGATTACTGATAAAACGCACCGGATCCAGAGCTTCGCGCGTTGGGCCTGCGGTGACCATGATATGGAGATGTTGCAAGTCTTGTTTTACAGAAAAATGACGCTCCGCCAAGGCAGCGATTTCCAACGGATCCAGCATACGCCCAGGGCCTACGTCACCACAAGCTTGGCTACCACTGTCCGGCCCCCATACCAGCACACCACGGCTGGCCAGCGTTTGCAGATTGGCCTGGGTAGCGCTGGCGCGATACATTTGCTGATTCATGGCCGGTACTGCGGCAATGGGGGCTGCTGTTGCCAGGCAAAGCGTCGTCAGCAGGTCATTAGCCATACCGGCAGTCACTCGAGCCAATAAATCCGCTGTTGCCGGTGCCATAATGACCAAATCTGCCCATTTACCCAGTTCGATATGACCCATCGCAGCTTCAGCAGCCGGATCGAGTAAATCGTCAGCAACGGGAAATCCTGAAACGGCCTGCAAAGTTAGCGGAGTAATAAAAGCTTTGGCTGCTGTTGTCATTACGACCCGAACATCTGCACCTTTATCGCGTAAGCGGCGTACCAGCTCGGGGCATTTATAGGCAGCTATGCCACCACTGATACCGAGCACAATATGTTTGCCGGAAAGTCCCGTCATCATGATTGTCCGAATTAAAGCCGAAAGAGGCGATATTTTAGCATAACCCGTGAGCAGTTTTGCTATAGGGGACGATGCTGGAGGCAGATCAATCTAAAATTTGCGTGCTGTCGCGCAAGGTTTATTTGGAATGGTCGTGCAGAAATCGCGGTCATGCCATGATTATTTCGGCACAGGGACGAAGGGAGCTTGAGGATGGAACCATGGCTAAATGGGGTTGCCCCCAGAGAGAAATTGTTGAAACACGGTGCTGAGGCACTCAGTGATACGGAATTGTTGGCGATATTTTTGCGAACCGGGATGCCGGGCCTTCATGTAATGGCAATGGCTGAGCATCTTATCGCTGAATTTGGTTCTCTTTATCGGTTGATGTCGGCGGATTATCAGACCCTTTGTGCCCAAAAAGGGATGGGAAAATCTAAATACAGTCAAATTCAGGCGATATCTGAACTGGCTAGTCGTTGCTTTTCTAACCACATGGTGAAAGAGAATGCGATGTTGAACCCGAGGATGACACAAAAATATTTACAAAATGTGCTGTCTGAACGTGAACGTGAAGTTTTTTTAGTGATGTTTTTAGATAACCAGCATCGTGTTATTCGCCATGAGGAGATGTTTACTGGTACCATCACCAGCGTAGAGGTCCATCCGCGGGAAATTGTGCGTGAAGCGCTAAAGATTAATGCTGTTGCGTTGATTCTGGCGCATAATCACCCGTCGGGGAAGGCTGAACCGAGCCAAGCCGACCGTTTGATCACTGCGCAGGTGGTAAAAGCCTGCTCATTATTAGATATTCGGGTGCTCGATCATTTGGTGGTTGGCCGTGGCGAATGTGTCTCTTTTGCTGAACGAGGCTGGATTTAGAGATATTTTCTCGATCCTTTCGGGATCTTTAGCTGTTCGGGACTTGAGCACTTACGCTTCAGAGCGTATACTACGCCACCTTTGAGAATCTTGGGTTTGGCGTGAAGAGCCTATCTCAGCAGGTTTATGCCTGGTGACAGGGGTTTCTGACCTGATGACATTGAGTCTTCTCAGTGAATTTGCTGAGATGGGCTCTAAAGCCTGACGAGGCGGCCATACCCTATACGAAGCTCGAGCTGATTTGATTTTTGGAGAATAGACATGTCCCGAGTCTGCCAAGTTACTGGCAAGCGCCCGGTGAGCGGTAACAACCGTTCCCACGCAATGAACGCGACCAAACGCCGTTTTCTGCCGAACCTGCACTCTCACCGTTTTTGGGTTGAGGGCGAGAAGCGCTTTGTAACTCTGCGTGTATCTGCTAAAGGTATGCGTGTTATTGATAAGAAGGGTATCGAAACGGTCTTGGCCGAACTTCGTGCCCGCGGTGAGAAGTATTAAGGAACTGAATCATGGCTAAAGGTGTTCGCGAGAAGATCAAGCTGGTTTCTTCTGCTGGTACTGGTCACTTCTATACCACCACGAAGAACAAGCGTACTAAGCCGGAAAAATTGGAACTGAAGAAATTCGATCCAGTTGTCCGTCAACACGTGATCTATAAAGAAGCTAAAATTAAATAATTTTAGTGGATTATTAAAAACCCGGCCTCGGCCGGGTTTTTTGTTATATAAAGGGCAATAAACTGCGTTGGTTTGGAGGTTAAATGCCTGAATTACCAGAAGTTGAAACCAGTCGGCGTGGGATTGAACCCTATTTGGTCGGCCACAATATTCAATATGCCATCGTCAGAAATGCTCGCCTGCGCTGGCCTGTTTCCGATGAAATCCTGGCACTGAGCGACCAACTGGTACTCAGTGTGCAGCGTCGCGCCAAGTATTTACTACTAGAATTGCCGAGAGGTTGGATTATCATCCACTTGGGAATGTCCGGGAGTTTACGTATTCTTCCAGAGGAAACCGAGGCAGAGAAACATGACCATGTGGACTTGGTACTCAGTAACGGAAAGATATTGCGTTATACCGATCCACGTCGATTTGGAGCTTGGCTATGGGCTTCAGACCTGACAACCAGTAGTGTTTTGGCACATCTTGGCCCTGAGCCGCTGAGTGAAGCGTTTAGCGCATCCTATCTGTTTAGTCTATCCCGTAACAAGCGCACCCTGATTAAGCCTTGGCTAATGGATAATAAAGTTGTGGTTGGGGTGGGTAATATTTACGCCAGTGAATCGCTGTTTGTTGCCGGAATATCACCAGAACGACCTGCGGGATCGCTCACCGAGCCTGAGGCTGAATTGCTGGTGACGACCATAAAGAGGGTATTGCAACGTTCTATCGAACAAGGTGGAACGACACTGCGTGACTTTTTACAGTCAGACGGCAAACCAGGCTATTTTGCGCAGGAGTTACAGGTCTATGGCCGGGCAGGTGAGCCTTGCAGACGTTGTGGTCATCTGATCGAAAGTGCAAGACACGGGCAGCGCAGCACATTTTTCTGCCGCAACTGCCAGCACTGAATTTAGAGTTTATCCAGCAATGCTTTGGTGATTGGCGCGGGAAGGAACGGAGTAATATCACCGCCGTGGCGCGCCACTTCTTTTACTAGAGATGAAGAAATAAATGACCACTTTTCTGATGGCAGCAAAAATACGCTTTCCAGTGTAGGCATCAAATGGCGGTTCATATTTGCCAACTGCCATTCATATTCAAAATCCGATACCGAGCGTAAGCCCCGTACTAAAATGTTGGCCTGGTGCTGCTGAGCAAAGCTCGCCATCAATTCGCTGAAACCGATAACTTCCACATTGTCCAAATGTGCCGTGACTTCACTGGCCAGTGTGACGCGCTCATCCAGCGTAAACATCGGTTTTTTATGTGCGCTATCAGCAATGGCCAAAATAACATGGCCAAACATAGCGGATGCCCGTGTGACGAGATCCAAATGACCGTTGGTCATTGGATCAAAGGTTCCTGGGTAAATGGCTTTGGTCATCATGGCATCTCGCTTGGGTGTCATTTCTGGTTGAGTGCCCACAGGGCAGCGTATTTATTAAAAGTATATTGGGCATTCACTACCGCCAGCAATAACCCTTGTTTACCATCCAGGAATCCGGCGCGAAACAGCCAGGTTTTACAAAAAGCGCCGAGAGTATGGCTAAGAATAGAGAAATAGCTGCAACTCTTACCTTGCTGGTGGCGTTGGGTCGCCCAAGCTTCGGCATAACTGAGTTGTTTACGTTGGAAAGCAAAGAAATCACGACATGTTAAATGCAGCAAATCTCCTTTTAGCGGGATGATTTTTGCCACGCCAGTATTTAGCGATTCATGTACCAGATTGTCATTGTATTGATATAGATGATGAGCATACAAACGAGTAACGCGATCTGGATACCAACCACTATGGCGCATAAAACGGCCTAGAAACAGATTACGTCTGGCGCAACTGTAAACCGTATTATCATCCGCCTCAATGAGTACTGTTTCGATAGAGGTTTTGAGCTGCGGCGTCACACGTTCATCGGCATCGATCATCAAAATGTAATCGCCGGTGGCGTATTGCTGGGCGAGTTGGCGCTGTTTGCCAAAGCCTTGCCATTGATGATTACTGTATACTTGTGCGCCATATTGACGCGCTAAGTCGAGAGTGCTATCTTCACTGCCGGAATCTAAAATGATAATTTCATCTGCCCAGGAAACGGAGTCAAGGCAGTCTGGCAGCAGTGATGCCTCGTTCTTGGTAATCATCACGACTGACAGGCGTTTTCTTGCACTCATTTAGTGGCTCCGTGGCGGTAAATAAGGCTCCAGCAAGTGTAATAATCGCTGTAATGCCCCTTGGTTCTCGTGCAGAACTTCGACGGCATGACGACCATAATACAGGCGGCAATCTTCGTCAGTTAATAATATGCAGATCTCTTTCACCAATGATGCCACGTCAGTCACGGTAATCAGGCCTTCAGCCTGCTCAAGCTTGGCGCAAATATCTTTAAAATTAAACGTATGCGGCCCCATCATCACGGGAATTGCATGGGCAGCCGCTTCCAATGGATTATGTCCACCACGCTCAACTAGGCTACCACCGACAAAAGCCATATCGGCAATGCCATAGAGCAGCATCAGTTCACCCATGGTGTCACCGATCACTACCTGTGTAGTGCTGGATGGAATTTCACTGGCACTGCGCAAGGTATAGCTGAAACCTGCTTTCTGGGTAAGCTCGATGGCTTTAGGGAAGCGTTCAGGATGACGTGGAACCAGAATCAGTAACAGCGTTGGGTATTGCAATAACAACTGACGATGTGCTTCCAGTAGAATAGCTTCTTCACCATCATGGGTGCTGGTTGCAATCCATACTGGACGGTGAGCTGCCCATTGGCGGCGGAGCGTAATGGCCCGAGCAGCCAGTTCTGGCGTGACTGAGATATCAAATTTCAAGCTACCGGTAATCGTGAGTTGCGATCGCTTCAAGCCCAATTCGATAAAGCGTTCGCCATCCTCCTGATTTTGCGCGGCAATTAGCGTGATACGACGCAATATATTACGGATAAAGCCACCAATTTTTTTGTAGCCGGTAGCCGATCGGGCAGAAAGACGCGCATTGGCGATAACCAATGGAATTTTGCGATGGTGCAGCGCATTAATCAGGTTTGGCCATAGCTCGGTTTCCATAATAATAACCAGCTTGGGATTAACTTGATTAAGGAAGCGATTTACCGAACCCGGCAAGTCATAAGGCAGGTAAACGTGATGAACGTCTTTGCCAAAAGCGGACTGTACCCGCTCAGAACCCGTCGGTGTCATGGTGGTGACGGTGATAGGTAGTGAAGGGTAGCGATGGCGCAACGCCCTGACCAGAGGAATTGCGGCCAGAGTCTCGCCGACTGAAACGGAATGCAGCATGATGCCGCCAGCCACAACTTTACCAGCACAAAAACCATAACGTTCTCCCCAACGCTTGCGATAAGCGGGGGCTTTACGGCTGCGTAGTAACAATCGCAGCCAAATCAGAGGTTGGATTAGGTAGAGGAGTACCTGATATAAACGCAGCAACATTCTATCAAATTCATTTATATGAGTTACTAGGAATAATACCATAACCGCTGAAGAAAGGCTCTCTTCCGGTTTAACGGTATCTGGTGGCCAATATCGCCGATTTATTCGGTTAGCCCATCAATTCAGTAGTGAAATGCCGAATAATCCGACTTGTTTTTTGAGTTATTTATTCTATAGCCATCTTTTGGTGAGAATAGGATTTATTACGCTTAACCAGAAAAAATCAGCAGTGATAAAAAAGAAATCAATGTGGGAGATTTTAATCGGTTTATTTAGAAATACTGACTTAACAACAAGATATAATCGTATATAGCTTGGCGGCCTCGTTGACCTTGTAACAGTGGGTATTTCTTACTAAAGCGTTCTCGTTAATTCAGGTAAAGGATATTGCTGTGGTGAGGGGAATAACCGAAGCGTCATTTTTAAAGTAGGATTTAAATTAGTATCGATATTAATTATCACGATTAAAACTAACGGCAGTTACTAATATTTTTCATGGACTTGTTCTTGACTGAAATATTACTCATCACATTAATAAAAAATGTTTAAGTCTGAATAAAAGATTTGAGCTGCGCAACAAAGGCTGCTGCGCAGAGGGGAAAGGCATCGTTCAGAATACGGTTTTTTCCAACTCGGTCATCACGGCCTGAGCGGTAATGCTATCCATGCATTTCGACTCAGAGATTATCGACACCTGATTCTGGCCGTAACCACCAATCAATCCGGGATCGGTCGGGCCAAATAACGTGATATTGGGCTGCGCCAGCGCAGCCGTCAGATGGCTTAACCCTGTATCGACAGAAACCACGCCTTTAGCGCCAGCGAGCACCTCGGCAACCTGCTGTAAACTGAGTTTCGGTAGCACTTCTACATGAGGGAAATTGTCGGCTAGCCGCAACGCCCGCTGATACTCATGTTCGGCTCCCCAAGGCAGCTTTATTTTCAGTCCAGTAGGCTGAACCTGCTCAATCAGTTGATGCCAGTGACTTTCTGGCCAGTGTTTGCTGTCACGGGTTGTCGCATGCAGGAATACCAGATATTCCCCAGTATCTACTGGGCGATGGCTAAGAAAGCGTTGGGCGATGGCATAATCACCAACAGTTTCCGGTTTGGCATAGCCCAAACTTTTGGCAAAAAGCAGACGGGTGCGTTCTACCGCATGCAGTTGTTTATCAATCTCATGGCGACAATTATAAAACCAACTGGCGAACGGTTCACGAGCGCTTTTACAATCAGGGCCATGTCGAGTGCCCTTGGCAATGCGGGTAATTAAAGCCGCACTTTTTATCAGACCTTGAGCATCGATCACCAAATCATAGTTGCGTTCTTGCACGACCCGTTTGAAATCACAGCGTTCCTGCCGGGTATCGCTGCCAAACCAGTTTTTTCGCCAGCGGCGAATAGCCACTGGAATGATATGATCCACCGCGGGATGCCAGCTAGGAATTTGGGTAAAACCTTCCTCTACTACCCAATCGAAGCGAATACCGGGAATGGCGGTCATGGCATCGGTAAGGGCGGGTAAAGTATGCAAAACATCGCCCATTGATGAGGTTTTGATGATCAGAACGTGCATCAGTGAGCCTCATTAACCGTAGTGTTTGCCAGGTTGGCGAGCAGGCGTTGCAGTGCTTCCATAACCTGTCCCGGCTGAATGTCGATCAGGCTTTGGTGATAACCTTGATCGGCACCACCTTTACGAACTTTATGGTAGCCAGTAATCAACCGAATAACGGTGGCTTTATCTGACAGCGGTGGCGTGAAATCTGGGCTGCTTGGGCCGTATAGAGCCACAAGCGGTTTATTCAATGCCGCAGCTACGTGCATCAGGCCAGAATCGTTACTGACTACGGCGCTACAGGCGGCAATCAGTATCACGGCTTGATCCAGTGTCGTTTGCCCTGCCAGATTCAGGCAGAAATCACGGCTGTGTTCATTGAGTGCCTGACGAATATCTTCTCCAGCCTTATGGTCTTTTTCAGAGCCAAATAGGCTAATTTGATAGCCATCATCAATCAATTTCTGTGCCAGAGCGGCATAATGGTAATGTGGCCAACGTTTGGCTGGGCCAAATTCTGCCCCAGGACAAAAACCGATGATTGGTCGATTATCGCTTAGGTTGAAGGTGGCGGTGGTTTCGGCTATTTCTTCTTCCTGTACTTGCAATTGTGGCCAAAGAATCGGTTGTGGTAAATCGTTGGCTGACTGGATGCGTGATTTATCATAAGCCAGAGCGGCATAGCGTTGCACCATCAGTGGAAAGGCTTGTTTATCAAGAATACGCATGTCGTTAAGCAGGAAATAGCGCATTTCACCACGCCAGCCAGTGCGTTGGGGAATGCCTGAAAAATAGGGTATTAACGCAGATTTAAACGAGTTAGGTAATACATAAGCGCGATCATAACCCTCTTCGCGCAATGCAACGCCCAAACGGCGGCGACCTTCCAGATTAAATACCCCATGGCCCAATGGCATAGGAATAGCGCGGCGCACCTCGGGCATTCTTGCCAGAAGTGGACGGCACCACGCGGGTGCCATCACATCGATCTCTGCTGCCGGATATTCGGCCTTCAGGGTGCGGTATAAACTTTGCGACATCATCATATCGCCAACCCAAGAAGGGCCGATGACCAGTATTTTCATACCGTTATCAATTCCTTGCAGCGAATAACCTAAATCGGGCGATTTAACCAGGCCAGATACTCTTTCACACCTTCTGCGACGGTTTTAAACGGTTTGTCATAACCGGCTGCGCGTAGGTTGGTGAGATCGGCTTGAGTGAATGCCTGGTAACGACCTTTTAATTTTTCCGGGAATGGGATGTATTCCACAGGGCCGCTGTTGTGGTATTCCACCACGGCATCAGCGACAGCCTGGAAAGATTCGGCACGACCGGTTCCACAGTTGAATATACCGGAAACGCCATTTTGCCAGAACCAAAGATTGAGTGCCGCCACGTCGCCAACATAGATGAAGTCGCGTTTAAAGTTTTCACTGCCGGAGAACAGTTTAGGATTTTCGCCGGCATTGATTTGATTGTTCAGGTGGAAAGCGACGCTAGCCATGCTGCCTTTATGGCCTTCACGCGGCCCGTATACGTTGAAGTAACGGAAGCCACAAATCTGCGAGTCAGCCTGCGGCAGGATTTCACGCACATATTGATCGAACAGGAATTTGGAGTAACCATAAACATTTAGCGGCTGTTCGTACTGGCGGTCTTCAATAAAGTTATCGGTACGACCACCGTAGGTGGCTGCCGAAGAGGCATACAGGAACGGAATACGACGATCCAGACAGAAGTGCAAGATGTCTTTGGAGTACTGATAGTTGTTATCCATCATGTACTTGCCATCCCACTCGGTGGTGGAGGAGCAAGCGCCTTCATGGAAGATAGCATCGATATCGCCCATATCATCACCGGCAACAATACTGGCGACGAAATCCTCTTTATCCATGTAATCGGCAATATCCAGATCGACCAGATTGACGAACTTGGTACCATCTTTCAGGTTATCCACCACTAGGATATCTTTATATCCTATATCATTCAGTGCCTTAACGATATTGCTGCCAATAAAACCGGCGCCGCCAGTGACGATAATCATCAGGTTCACCCTTATTAATCTTCTTGGTTGAGCACCATGCCCTACACATTATTGGGTGCCATCATAACATTTCATACGTAAGCGCACAGCCAGAAGGGGGTTAATCACCCATTTTGTCAGCGGCTTTAGGACAGTTCCCCGTGATATATGCTGCATTTTTTACATTCTCTAACAAGCTTCCTCGTCAGTTAGCCAGTAACTCAGTAAAATGTGGTGCGAAATTGCCAAATCTGGAGATAACCGAATGCCCGCGTCTTTTTATCAACAACTAGAACAACAACTGGCTACTACCCGCGCTGAAGGTTTGTATAAAGAAGAGCGAATTATCACTTCCGCCCAGCAAGCCGATATTGCTGTGGCTGATGGCAGTCACGTAATCAATTTCTGCGCTAATAACTATTTGGGGCTAGCCAACCATCCCGCGCTGATTACCGCCGCGAAAAAAGGGATGGATACACATGGTTTTGGTATGGCTTCCGTACGCTTTATCTGCGGCACGCAAGACAGTCATAAGCACCTGGAGAAGAAGCTGGCTGATTTCCTGGGAATGGAGGATTCCATTCTTTATTCTTCTTGTTTCGATGCCAATGGCGGTTTATTTGAAACACTGTTGGGGCCAGAAGACGCTATTATTTCCGATGCGTTAAACCATGCGTCAATCATTGATGGCGTGCGTTTGTGTAAAGCTCGGCGTTATCGTTATGCCAACAATAATATGGCAGAGCTGGAAAGCCAGTTGAAGCAGGCTAAAGCCGATGGCGCACGCCATATCATGATCGCTACTGATGGTGTGTTCTCAATGGACGGTGTGATTGCCAACCTGAAAGGCGTGTGCGATTTAGCCGATCAATATCAGGCACTGGTGATGGTTGATGACTCTCATGCCGTTGGTTTTGTCGGCGAAAATGGCCGTGGAACACATGAATACTGCGACGTCATGGGGCGTGTTGATATTATTACCGGAACGCTGGGTAAAGCCTTGGGTGGCGCATCGGGTGGCTATACCGCAGGGCGCAAGGAAGTGGTTGAGTGGCTACGTCAGCGTTCACGCCCTTATCTGTTCTCTAACTCATTAGCACCAGCAATTGTTGCTGCCTCTATTGAAGTCTTGTCATTACTGGAAAATGGTGGTGCATTACGCGATCGCTTGTGGTCAAACGCCAAATTATTCCGTGAAAAAATGTCAGCTGCCGGTTTTACTCTGGCAGGTGCCGATCACGCCATTATCCCGGTGATGCTGGGTGATGCGACTCTGGCACAGCAATTTGCCACCGAGCTGCAAAAAGAAGGGATTTATGTCACCGGTTTCTTCTATCCGGTAGTGCCAAAAGGTCAGGCACGAATTCGTACCCAAATGTCCGCCGACCACACGACAGAGCAGGTTGAACGTGCCATAGCAGCATTTGTGCGCATTGGTAAAAAATTGGGCGTCATCGCGTAAGGAATTTCAATGAAAGCACTATCGAAGTTGAAAGCAGAAGAAGGCATCTGGATGACCGATGTGCCTCAGCCAGAGCTGGGCCACAATGACATCATGATCAAAATCAGCAAGACGGCCATTTGCGGTACTGATGTACATATCTATAACTGGGATGAATGGTCACAGAAGACTATCCCGGTACCTATGGTTGTCGGTCACGAATACGTCGGTAAAATCGTGGCAATTGGCCAAGAAGTTAAAGGTTTCTCCATTGGTGATCGGGTGTCTGGCGAAGGCCATATTACCTGCGGTCATTGTCGTAATTGCCGTGGTGGCCGCACTCATCTGTGCCGCAACACCATTGGTGTAGGTGTTAATCGTCCTGGCTCTTTCGCTGAGTATCTGGTGATTCCAGCCTTCAATGCGTTCAAAATCCCGGACAATATTCCTGATGAGTTAGCCGCTATTTTCGACCCATTTGGTAATGCGGTTCACACTGCACTTTCCTTTGATTTGGTGGGCGAAGATGTGCTGGTTTCCGGCGCAGGCCCAATTGGTATTATGGCTGCAGCGGTATGCAAACACGTTGGCGCACGCCATGTTGTCATCACTGATGTGAATGAGTATCGTCTCGACCTGGCACGTAAGATGGGCGTCACCCGCGCGGTAAATGTCAGTAAAGAAAATCTTACTGATGTTATGACTGAGTTAGGTATGACCGAAGGTTTTGATGTGGGTCTGGAAATGTCAGGCGCACCGCCAGCGTTCCGTACGCTGTTAAGCGCCATGAATCACGGTGGTCGTATTGCGATGCTGGGTATACCGCCATCGGATATGTCTATTGATTGGAATCAGGTGATATTCAAGGGGCTGTTTATCAAAGGTATCTATGGTCGCGAAATGTTCGAAACCTGGTACAAGATGGCGGCCTTGATTCAATCAGGTTTGGATCTAACGCCAATTATTACTCATCGATTCCCCATTGATGAGTTCCAACAGGGTTTTGACGCTATGCGTTCGGGGCTCTCCGGGAAAGTGGTGTTGAGCTGGGATTAATTTCAGCGGATAGGTAAACACCGTTAGTGAGCCAATGCCGGGGAATAATCACCCGGCATTTTTTTACTCAGCTTTTTTTTGGTGGGTCGGGGTTACCGGTGCTGCTTTGCTAAACCAAAATTGCCAACGCTGCCGTACAAAGGCCGCTGTCGGGCTGCTCATCAGGCTGTCGGTCAAAATACTTAACATCTTCCCTGCATAGATTTTCTCCGGTACATGTCCGGCTTTCATCATGCATTGTTTGATGGTTTTTATCCGGCTGTCTTTAAACGGATCTCGCGGTTTCATTGGTTTGGCCGGTATGGTTCCACCAGAATGATACGGCACTGGCTCATTGAGTAATGCACTTGGCCGAACCAGCACAATATCTGGCGGTAATTGCCGCAGCATTTGCTGCAATACTCGAATGGTGGAGGGGTGAGGGTGACCAATAGCGATCGCTGAACCATTTTTGCGAGCCAGTTGAATCGCTCGGTTAAACTGTTGGCGGATAGCCACATCATTTTGGACATCATCCAGAAAAACTTTGCGTTTAATCACCTTAACGCCGGTGCCTTCCGCCGCTTTACTTGCTTGAGTATTGCCGATGGTGACGCTGTCGAGAAAATAGAGCGAGTAATGCTCCAGCGCCTGCATGACTTTTTGCATGCCGGGCAAACTGGACGTCATCGCGCTGCCCATATGATTATTCATGCCAACTGCATAAGGGACATTACTCACCGCCTGACGAATAATACGCTGAATTTCTTCGCTACTCATCGACGGTTGTAGGGTATCGCGCTCTAATGGCTGTCTGCTTAACGGTGCCATTGGTAGATGGATAAGAACCTCACGCCCTTGGCTGTGAGCTTTGATCGCCATTTCTTTGGCGTGGGGAGCATAAGGTAGGATGGCAACCGAAATTGGCAGTGGCATCTGTAGAATCTGGTTTTCGTTCTGCGGGCGATAACCGAAGTCATCAATAACGATGGATAACTTGCCAGCTTGGGCGGTAAAAACCATCAGCAGTGTGCCGAGCATAATCAGTGAGCGTGCTTTAAAATAGTGCAATACTTTTTCCCTAATGCTGTTCCCTATCTTCCTAACCAGGGTTGTGGGTTGACGGCCTGTCCTTGACGACGGATCTCGAAATACAACGAAGGTTCACCCTGACCGCCACTGGTGCCGACCAGCGCTATCGGCTGACCAGCCCGAACCTGTGCGCCAACATTGACTAGCGCGCTTTGGTTATAGCCGTACAGGCTCATATCGCCTTTACCGTGCTCGATAACCACCACCAAACCATAACCTTGTAACCAGTCCGCCAGTAACACACGGCCATCGGCAATCGCTTTCACTTCGCTGCCTTCCGGCGCAGAGATCACCATACCTTTCCAGCGGAGTTCTCCCTGCAACGCCTCACCAAAGCGATGGGTAACATTGCCGCGCACCGGCCAAACGGCTTGTCCGCCAGGACGACCCAGCCCACCGGTTCGAGCCATCAGGGAGCGCTCACTTTCGCTCGGCTTGTAGCTGGAGCCGGTTTTCTTCGCCTGCTGCTCTTTCAGTTTAATCTGTTCACGCACGCGCGCAGCTTCTTTTGCTTCACGCTCGGCACGGGCTTTAGCTTCACGCTCTGCTTTGGCGATTTGATCGCGTAGGCGTGTTTCATTCAGTTTTAACTCTGCCAGCCCCTGCTGGTCTTTTTCCAGCGAGGTTTCCAGCGAAGTCAGGGTTTTCTTACGCGCTGAACGAGCCTGTTCCAGTTTTTGTTGCTGGGTTTGTTGCTCATTCAACAAGGATTTTTGCTGTTGCTGCTTTTCAACCAAACTTTTCTTTTGTACCGCGAGATCGCTACGAGTCTGTTTTAACTCGTTAATCGACTTCAGACGGGCTTCATTCAGGTAGCTGAAATAGGCCAAAATACGTTCGCTACGCTGAGCTTCCTCACCGCTTAAAATTAATTGCAAACCGCTGTGCTGGCCCTGTTTAAAGGCGGCATCTAACTGTTTAGCGAGAATTTTTTGTTGAACTGACTGCTGACTTTGCAGCTTTTCAATCGAGGTGGTGAGATGCGTAATATCTTTGCCCAATTCCGCCAGGGTATTTTGGGTGTCACGCAGACTACGACTGGCTTGCGCGATAGTATTTTCTTGTTGCTTCAACTGATCGAGTAGTGCACTGCGCTGCTGTTTTTGCTGCTGAACGCTTTTCTCTTTCTCGGCAATATCTTGCTGAATGGTTTTTAGTTGGGTCTTGCTATCGGCAGTTTTGACGGTGACGGGTACCTCTGCCGCTAGGCTGGATAACGGAAACAGCAATACGCCAGCGCATAAAACGCTGGCGTAAAGTGCAGCTAAAGGACGACGCGTAAACCGGATTGGCAGCAGGTTCGTTGAGGTTTTACTGCTGCCGTTGGTTGCGTTGTCCGTCACTATTGATCGTGCAAATAACGCCTTATCCATCATATGAAAGGATTATTCCACGATGAACAGCGGCTTACCAGTCATCTCTTGTGGGATTTCCATTTCAATCAGTGACAACATGGTTGGTGCGATGTCAGAAAGCTTACCGCCCGTTGCGGCTTTCACGGGTTTATTCCCCACGTAGATCAACGGAACTGGTAGGCTGGTATGGGCGGTGTGAGCTTGGCCCGTAGCCGGGTCGCGCATTTGTTCAGCGTTACCGTGGTCTGCGGTAATCAGCAATTGACCCTCTGCGGATTTAACGGCTTCAACAACCTGTGCCATGCAGCTATCCAGCGTTTCGATGGCTTTGACTGCGGCATCGTAGTCACCGGTATGGCCAACCATATCGCCATTTGGATAGTTGCAGATGATGACGTCGTATTTACCGCTATTAATCGCCTCGACCAGTTTTTCTGTCAGTTCGGCGGAACTCATTTCCGGTTGCAGGTCATACGTAGCAACCTTAGGTGAGTTCACCAAAATGCGGTCTTCGCCGGTGAACGGGTCTTCTACGCCGCCGTTATAGAAGAAGGTCACGTGGGCATATTTTTCAGTTTCAGAGATACGTAGTTGGGTTTTATGGTGCTTCATTAACCATTCACCGAGAGTATTTGTCAGTGATGCTGGTGGATAAGCACAGGCGGCCTGAATATCGGCAGCATATTCGGTCAACATGATAAAATCGCCGAAGTTAACTACTTTTTCACGCTTAAAACCGTCAAAGTCAGGATTGATGAAGGTTCGAGTGATCTGGCGGGCACGGTCTGCACGGAAATTCATGAAGATCAGCGCGTCGCCATCGTTCATTGCTGCATCAGGCTCGCCAGCAGCTTGAATGACCGTTGGTCTCACGAATTCGTCATTCTCGTTACGGGCATAGGCTTCGGCCAGGCCAGTCATGGCATCCGCAGCGCTAAACTCGCCTTTGGCTTGAGTGAGTAAATCGTAGGCCAATTGAACGCGATCCCAGCGATTATCACGATCCATCGCGTAGTAGCGACCAATAATGGATGCGATGCGACCTTTGCCTAATTCGACGAATTTATCACTGAATTTCTTCAGGGAAGATTCAGCGCTACGTGGTGGTGTATCACGGCCATCAAGGAAGGCGTGCAGGTAAATTTTCTCGGCTCCGCGTTGTGCGGCAAGTTCGACCATTGCCAGAATATGGTCTTCATGGCTGTGGACGCCACCGGCGGAAAGCAGACCCATAATATGTACCGCTTTGCCTGCTTTGACCGCTTTATCAACAGCACCAGTCAGCGTAGGGTTGACGAAGAAGTCACCTTCTTTGATTTCTTTATCTAGACGGGTCAGATCTTGGTAAACAATGCGACCCGCGCCCAGATTGACATGACCGACTTCGGAGTTGCCCATCTGTCCATCAGGTAGGCCGACGTCCAAACCAGAAGCGGCAATAAGCGTGTGGGGGTTCTGTTGCCACAGGTTGTCCATTACCGGTGTTTTGGCATTCAGAATGGCGTTATCTTGCTGCTCTTCACGATGGCCGTAACCATCCAGGATGGTGAGAACCAGTGGTTTTTTCTTGCTCGACATTGCTTAACCTCTTTTCTTATAAGTCCAAGTGTTAATAGCCAAGAAGTAGCTGTCTGCATTTTTCATGGCTATTTACACTCGTTATTTCCGTAATTTTACTACAAAATTGGTTAAAAATAGCCCAGAGAGATCAAGGTTGGCGTAGGCTGCGCGTGAATTTTGGTGGTCAAATGACGAAAACTTTCCGCGATCGCTCTCAGTTTCTACAATAGCGTTTGCATACTGGCTGTATTTGCTGCAACGCGCAGGTATACTCTGTGACCTTGAATATTGTCCCTTAACTTACGGGAGTTTTCCCCCCATGTTGCAAGAAATCATGCAATTCATTAGCCAGCATCCGGTTCTGAGTCTGGCTTGGGTGGCCTTATTGGCAGCCGTTATTGTTATCACTTTTAGAAGCAGCCTGTCTAAAGTTAAAGAAATTACTCGTGGTGAAGCCACGCGTTTGATTAACAAAGAAGATGCCGTTGTTGTTGATACCCGTTCACGCGAAGATTACCGTAAAGGTCATATCGCCAGCTCCATTAACCTGACGCCGACTGAAATCAAAAACGGCAGCCTGGGTGAATTGGAGAAACATAAAGCACAGCCTATTATCGTCGTTTGTGCCAATGGTACCGCGTCTCGCGCGTCAGCGGAAAACCTGAATAAAGCGGGTTTTGAGCGCGTATTGACTCTGAAAGAGGGTATCTTGGG
Source organism: Yersinia ruckeri ATCC 29473 (assembly GCF_000754815.1). Lineage (GTDB taxonomy): Bacteria > Pseudomonadota > Gammaproteobacteria > Enterobacterales > Enterobacteriaceae > Yersinia > Yersinia ruckeri. The sequence continues at coordinate 446,310 of NZ_KN150747.1, read as the reverse complement.
CTGGAGTGGTGAGAATCTGCCCTTGGCGCGCGGTAAGTAAGTTTGCGATAAGCAACAAAACCTTCGCTTTATCGATAGAAAAGTAAATATAACTGAGGGCTTATCAATGGCGAAAATCGAGATATATACCAAAGCGACTTGCCCATTTTGCATTCGTGCAAAAGCGCTGCTAAACAGTAAAGAGGCCGCGTTCCAGGAAATCGCTATTGATGGTGATATGGTCAAGCGTGAAGAAATGATCGCACGCAGTGGACGTACTACTGTGCCTCAGGTATTTATTGATGGGCAGCACATTGGCGGCTGCGATGATCTACATGCGCTGGATGCGCGCGGTGGGCTTGACCCGCTGCTTTAACTCGTCGGAGGGAATTCCCTGTGGCGGTAGTGCTATTTAATAAGGATGTCTAACTAAGGGTACCTATACACATGTCAGAACAAAACAACACAGAGATGGCTTTCCAAATCCAACGTATTTATACCAAGGATATCTCCTTTGAAGCGCCTAATGCCCCGCAGGTTTTCCAGCAGGATTGGCAGCCAGAAGTTAAACTTGATCTTGATACTGCTTCAAGCCAGCTGGCTGACGATGTGTACGAAGTAGTACTGCGAGTGACCGTAACGGCCTCTTTGGGCGAAGAAACAGCATTCCTGTGTGAAGTTCAGCAGGGCGGTATCTTCTCCATTGCTGGTATCGATGGTACCCAACTGGCGCATTGTCTGGGTGCATACTGCCCGAACATTTTGTTCCCGTATGCTCGCGAATGCATCACCAGCCTGGTTTCTCGTGGTACTTTCCCACAACTGAACCTGGCACCGGTCAACTTTGATGCCCTGTTCATGAACTATCTGCAACAGCAAACTGAAGGCGAAGGTGCTGAACAACGTCAGGATGCCTGATGAATACCACCGATGCTTCAATGACTGTTATCGGTGCCGGATCTTACGGCACCGCATTGGCTATCACGTTAGCGCGTAATGGTCACTCTGTTGTGTTATGGGGCCATGAGCCCAAACATATTCAGGCGTTGCAGGATGCTCGCTGTAACCAGGCTTTCTTGCCAGATGTACCATTCCCCGACTCATTATTGCTGGAAACTGATCTGGCGCTTGCGCTGGCGGCCAGTCGTAACATTTTGGTCGTGGTACCTAGCCACGTTTTCGGTAACGTTTTGCGCCAACTGAAACCACATTTGCGTAGTGATGCGCGCATTGTGTGGGCCACCAAAGGTCTGGAAGCCGAAACCGGGCGTTTGTTGCAGGATGTCGCGCGTGAAATCCTCGGAGATACTATTCCTCTGGCGGTAGTTTCCGGTCCAACTTTCGCTAAAGAACTGGCTGCGGGGATGCCAACAGCTATCGCTTTGGCTTCAACGGATACGCAGTTCAGCGAAGATTTGCAGGAATTGCTTCATTGTGGCAAAAGCTTCCGAGTCTACAGTAACCCTGATTTTATCGGTGTGCAGCTCGGCGGTGCGGTGAAAAATGTCATTGCCATCGGTGCTGGTATGTCTGATGGTATTGGTTTTGGTGCTAACGCGCGCACGGCGCTGATTACCCGTGGTTTAGCCGAAATGAGCCGGTTGGGTTCCGCTTTGGGAGCCGATCCTTCTACTTTTATGGGCATGGCGGGGCTAGGTGATTTGGTACTAACCTGCACCGATAACCAATCCCGCAATCGCAGATTTGGCATTATGCTGGGTCAGGGATTAGGTGTCCAGGAAGCGCAGGATAAGATTGGGCAGGTTGTCGAAGGCTATCGAAATACTAAAGAGGTATTGGCGCTGGCGCAGCGGTATGGTGTTGAAATGCCGATTACCGAGCAAATTTATCAGGTGTTGTACTGCCATAAAAATGCTCGCGAAGCGGCGTTGACCTTACTCGGTCGCACCAAAAAAGACGAAAAAAGCGGCATTTAACCCATAGGATTAATGCGTACTAAGTCACCTTGAGGTTCCCTTGGGGTGGCTTGTTTATGTCATAGGGAGAAGCAAGGCATGTCGTCAGAAGAATTAGAACAGGTCTGGAGCAGCATCAAATCGGAAGCACGAGCGCTGGCTGATTGCGAACCCATGCTGGCCAGCTTTTTTCATGCAACATTATTAAAGCATGAAAATTTAGGCAGCGCCCTCAGTTACATTCTGGCGAATAAGTTAGCTAATCCTATAATGCCGGCTATTGCTATTCGTGAAGTGGTAGAAGACGCCTATCGTAGCGATCCCCATATGATCGTTTCCGCCGCGCGCGATATTCTGGCTGTTCGTTTACGAGACCCCGCAGTCGACAAACATTCCACGCCACTCCTGTATCTTAAAGGCTTTCACGCATTACAAGCTTACCGAATCGGCCATTGGCTATGGATGCAAGGACGTAAGGCTTTGGCGATTTATCTGCAAAATCAGGTGTCTGTAGCATTTGGTGTTGATATTCACCCTGCGGCAACCATTGGCTGCGGTATCATGCTGGACCACGCTACTGGCATAGTCATCGGTGAAACAGCGGTGGTTGAGAATGACGTATCCATCCTGCAATCTGTCACTTTGGGCGGCACCGGTAAAACCAGTGGCGACCGTCATCCGAAAATTCGTGAAGGTGTGATGATCGGAGCGGGTGCGAAGATCCTTGGCAATATTGAAGTGGGGCGCGGTGCCAAGATTGGGGCGGGTTCAGTGGTGCTACAAGCGGTGCCACCACATACTACGGCAGCCGGTGTCCCTGCTCGTATCGTTGGCAGGCCGGAAAGTGACAAGCCTTCTCTGGACATGGATCAGCACTTCAACGGTGTAAACCAGGGTTTTGAATATGGCGATGGTATTTAATTCCTGAAATAGGCCGAACGGGGCCACGGGTGCCCCTTTCTGACTCATTTCTTACTCTTTCACTAATGCACCGTTATAACCCAGTTGACGCCACGCCTCGTATACCACGACAGAAACTGCATTTGACAGGTTCATGCTTCGACTATTCGGTTGCATCGGAATCCTGATTTTTTGCTGTGCAGGCAACGCTTCCAAAATGCTGGCGGGTAAACCACGAGTTTCAGGGCCAAATAGCAAGAAATCGTTATCCTGATAATTAACTGCACTGTGAGCCGGAGTACCTTTAGTCGTCAGCGCAAACAGGCGGTCAGGCTTTTCGCTATCTAGAAATGCTTGATAGTCATGGTGGCGCTTGATGCTGGCAAATTCATGGTAATCAAGACCCGCACGGCGCAGCCGTTTGTCATCCCAGGTAAAACCCAGCGGTTCGATCAGATGGAGCTGACAGCCCGTATTGGCACACAGGCGGATGATATTACCGGTATTCGGTGGGATTTCGGGTTCAAATAAAACAATATTCAGCATATGCCCCCCAGTAAAGAGGGGCGCAGAATACCAGAAACTCAGGGTTGGTGCAGTGGACATCCGCGTAGTTAACCGTATTTAACTACTGCGAAGAATAAATAGACCGAGCAGATCTCAACCGTTTGCCAATGGATTATGCTTTCAACGGATGCAGAGGCAACCAGATCGTCAATCGTAACCCACCGAGTGGACTATCTTCTGCGCGAACCCAGCCACGATGCTGGCTAACCGCCGTTTCAACAATAGCCAAGCCCAAGCCGGTACCGCCTGACTCACGATCCCGAGCCTCGTCTGTACGATAAAAAGGCCGGAAAATCTGCTCACGATCTTCTGGGCTAACGCCTGGGCCATCGTCATCAACAGTAATGGTAATGCCTTGGTTATCTGCACTGAAAGCGACCGCAATATGATGATGAGAATAGCGCAGCGCATTACGGACGATATTTTCCAGCGCACTGTCCAGCGCTGCCGGATTACCAAACAACGTCCACTGGCCTGGTGGCGAGGTGATTTCTAGCGTTTTATCTACCTGTTCCGCTTCGAACTGTGCATTTTCCAGTACGTCAGACCAAAGTTCGTTTGCTTTAATCGGCTCGCGTAGCAGTTCGTTTTTATGCTGACTACGAGAAAGCACCAGCAGGTCATTGATCATACTGTCTAACCGATGAGCCTCCATTTCAATGCGTTCCAACTCTTTTCCTTCGCCATGACGGCGGCGCATCAGAGCCGTTGCCAATTGCAGTCGTGTAAGCGGAGTGCGTAACTCATGGGAAATATCGGAAATCAGCCGTTGCTGGGCTGCAACCATCCTTTCCAGTGCGCTGATCATCTGGTTAAAACTGGCACCGGTGGCCAGAAATTCCTGTGGACCAGATTCCAGCTCAGGATGTTGTTTAAGATTTCCTCGAGCCACATCGTCAGCAGCATTTTTCAATTTACGTGCAGGTTTAGCCAGGCTCCAGGCCAGCCACAGCAGTAGTGGGGCACTGATCAACATCGTGGCTATCAGCATTAGCAGTGGGCGGTCAAACATCAGGTTGATAAAGTCGGACTGTGGGCTGCTCGCCGGACGAATCAAATACAACTGATAGTTATCATCGCCATCACGAATAGAAAACGGGCCAACCATTTCGGCTCGGCCATACTTTTTCTTTTTTGGTTGATCGGCGTTGTCCGACTGACCGATAAAATTGCGCACGATCTGCATTTCGTGGCGCTCAGCACCAATCACCCGGCCTTCACTGGTAACCAGAACCAAATGTTGGCCAGGAGGAGCCCATTTCTCAATGGCGCGATACAAACGTCGCCACCACATTAAATCATTGGCAGGGTCACGAGCCAGTTCAGCCTCAATATGCTGCTCTAGCATGACTCCCTGACGCTGTTCATTATCCAATAGCGGCGTCAGTTGACGCGAATCAAGCTTAGGCACCATTAGCACCAGCATAAGCACCAGAGCGAGGGTGAACCAAAAAATAGCGAAAATTCGCGTCGTTAAACTGTTAATCATGTTTCCGATACCATCAGGTATCCGCGGCCGCGTAAAGTTTTGAACCACGATAGCCCGTCCCGACGCTCTGGCAACTTACGGCGCAGGTTGGAAATATGCATATCAATGGCGCGGTCAAATGGCGTTAGACGCTTCCCCAGAACTTCTTGGCTTAAATGTTCTCGCGAAACGACCTGCCCAAGATGCTGAGCTAACAGATAAAGCAGTGTAAATTCGGTGCCAGTCAAATCCAGTACCTGACCTTCAAAACTGGCTTCTTGCCGCCCCGGATTCAGTTGTAGGCAGTCAACCTCCAGCGTAGGGGCGCCTTGGTCAACATTTTGCTGCTGTTCGTTCCAGTTGGAACGACGTAAAATTGCTCGGATACGTGCCACTAACTCTCGGTCATTAAAGGGTTTGGCCAAATAGTCGTCAGCACCCAGTTCCAGGCCTAGCACGCGATCCAACTCGCTGCCTCTGGCCGTTAGCATAATCACCGGTGTTTGGTGATGTTGACGCAGTTCTTTCAGGGTTTCGATACCGTTTTTCCGCGGCATCATAATGTCTAGCAACAGCAGATCTATAGAGTTGTCGAGTAGGTTGAGCGCTTGTTCACCATCATAGGCAACAACAATATTAAAACCTTCCATTTCAAGTAATTCTTTCAATAGCGAAGTTAATTCGCGATCGTCATCAACCAGTAGAATTTTATGCATAGTTATTTCACCTCTGTCACGCAAAATACGTTAACAATTGCCGCGATTCCATGACTTTACCTAGATTTACATCCCCTGACCTCAGTTTTACATGCACTGACGCTAGTTTTCAGCCAGACCGATACACTGCTTAACATCGAATCGCATAGCACAGTGAACCCAGGAGTTAATCATGCGTAAAGTAACAACGTTAGTTATCGCGTCAATGTTGGCCTTCGGCTCTAATGCCGCATTTGCCGTTGATACTGTTGCAACTGGAGGCAACTGGTGTCACGACGGCGACAGCAACGGCAAAATGATGAAAGGCGGCCGCGGCCACCATAACATGTTTGACGGTTTAAACTTGACTGAGCAGCAACGACAACAAATGCGTGACCTAATGCGTCAGCATCGTGATACCCGTTCAGCAATAGATTTTGCTGACCGGGATGCAATGCACAAACTGGTTGCTACCGACAAATTTGATGAAGCTGCTGTCCGGGCTCAGGCTGAAAAAATGTCCAAATTGCAGGTTGATCGCCAGGTCGAAATGGCCAAAGTGCGCAACCAAATGTACAACTTGCTGACTCCTGAGCAAAAAACCAAATTGAACCAGTTGCATACGCAGCGTATGAGCCAAATGCAGCAAGCTCCTGTAACACCGCAACCTGCTTCTGCCCAGAAGTAAAGTACGACCCCAGTAATACCCTGTTTTCCTTGCCATAGACACCATCCCTGTCTTTTCGCCCTCCATGATGGAGGGCTTTTTTTTTATCTGTATCCGTTATACTAACAACCCTTTGTTTCTATATCGGAACGGATTATGGACCCGCAATACGCACGGTTGGTTAAAGCCGCGGCTTTGTCTGCTACCGTTTTAGCGTCAACTTTACTGCTGATTAAAATTTTTGCTTGGTGGCATACTGGCTCTGTCAGCGTATTAGCTGCATTGGTCGATTCTTTGGTCGATCTGGCCGCTTCTCTGACAAATCTCTTTGTCGTGCGTTATTCCCTGCAACCAGCAGATGAAGAACATACTTTTGGCCACGGTAAAGCCGAGTCTTTGGCCGCATTGGCACAAAGTATGTTTATTTCCGGCTCTGCATTATTCCTATTTTTAACCGGCTTCCAGCATCTGGCCTCGCCTGAACCATTACAAGATCCTAGTATAGGTATCAGTGTCACGTTAGTGGCATTATTCAGTACGCTGATATTAGTCACATTTCAACGCTGGGTGGTGCGTAAAACCCAAAGCCAGGCGATACGCGCCGACATGCTGCATTATCAATCAGATCTGATGATGAATGGTGCTATTCTTATTGCATTAGCTTTAAGTTGGTATGGTTTCCATCGCGCTGATGCGCTGTTTGCATTAGGTATTGGCGTGTATATTTTATACAGCGCATTGCGTATGGGCTATGAGGCGGTGCAGTCTTTGCTTGATCGCGCTCTGCCTGACGAAGAACGACAGGACATTATTGATATTGTGACGTCATGGCCTGGGGTGATTGGTGCTCATGACCTGCGAACCCGCCAATCCGGGCCGACGCGGTTTATTCAGCTTCATCTCGAGATGGAAGATCGGCTGCCATTAATGCAAGCGCATATTCTGGCGGAAGAAGTTGAACGTGCTTTACTGCACCGTTTTCCAGGGGCTGATGTGTTAATCCATCAGGATCCTTGTTCAGTGGTACCGAAAGCGCGTCATGCGCATTGGGAAATGTAATTTCACACCGTCTGATGAAATGATGTTACAGAAAGGCTGAAAAATTTACCGTAACTTCGTGTGACTTGAATCAATTCAGCATCGAATTTTTGCTATAGTATCCAATATTATGGTCGTAGCGTTGCTTTTATGTACGAGTATCAGACTCATGGCATAATCGGCTAATAAAGAGTTCTTAAAAAATCGCATATACAAGTTCAGAGGTAGTCATGGTCAAGAAAATCGGAGTACTAACAAGCGGCGGTGATGCGCCGGGTATGAACGCCGCTATTCGTGGTGTGGTTCGTGCCGCTTTATCGGCGGGGTTGGAGGTTTTTGGTATTGAAGATGGCTTCCTGGGCTTGTATGAAAACCGTATGAAGAAGTTGGACCGCTATAGTGTGTCCGATATGATTAACCGTGGTGGTACTTTCCTTGGTTCTGCGCGTTTTCCTGAATTCCGTGATCCGCAAAAGCGAGCCATTGCGATCAATAACCTGAAAGCTAATAATATTGATGCATTGGTCGTTATTGGTGGTGATGGTTCTTATGCCGGTGCAAACCTGCTGACGCTCGAAGCGGGCATCCGTTGTGTCGGTTTACCAGGCACAATCGATAACGATGTTGCCGGAACCGACTATACCATTGGTTTCTTTACCGCTCTGGATACGGTTGTAGAAGCGATTGACCGTTTACGTGATACTTCTTCTTCCCATCAACGTATCTCTATCGTTGAAGTGATGGGTCGTTATTGTGGTGACTTGACTCTGGCTGCGGCGATTGCCGGTGGCTGTGAGTTTATCGCTATTCCCGAAGTCGAGTTCAAGCGTGATGATTTAGTCGCTGAAATCAAGGCCGGTATTGCGAAAGGCAAAAAACACGCCATTGTCGCTATCACTGAGAAGCTTGATGATATTGATGAACTGGCTAGATATATCGAGAAAGAAACTGGCCGTGAAACCCGTGGTACGGTGTTAGGTCATATCCAACGTGGTGGAGCACCCGTCGCTTATGACCGAATTTTGGCTTCCCGTATGGGTGCCTATGCTGTTGAATTGTGCACTGATGATTCGGTAATTTGGGCACAGGGCGGGATTTGTGTCGGTATCCAAAACGAAAAAATGGTTCACGACTTTATCTCGGTGTGTATTGACCCGCAGAATAAGAAAAGTAAGTTTAAAGAAGATTGGTACGATACAGCGAAAAAACTGTTCTAACGTCCACTTCTTGCCTGAAAAAGCCTCCGTTCACATTTCCGGGGGCTTTTTGCATTTTAGGGTGGGTATATTTCAGAAAGATATAATAGCGCGTTTTTTATTCTTTAATCGCAGGCTCAGTTTCTGGCAGGCTTTATCGTATCCAACCTATTGAGGTTGATTATATAAATTCTGGGGAGCGATCAATGCGTAAATGGGGTATAGGTCTGACATTAATGCTGGTGACATCGGGCGTCCTGGCGAAAGATATTCAATTGCTGAATGTATCTTATGACCCAACGCGGGAATTCTACCAGGAATACAATCAGGCATTTAGTCAGCACTGGCAACAGCAAACTGGTGACAAAGTGACGGTACGCCAGTCGCACGGCGGTTCAGGAAAGCAGGCAACCTCAGTAATTAACGGTATTGAGGCTGATGTTGTGACGCTGGCGTTGGCTTATGACGTAGATGCTATTGCCGAACGTGGTCGTATTGATAAACACTGGATCAAGCGTCTGCCCGATAATTCCGCTCCTTATACTTCAACCATTGTATTTTTAGTGCGTAAAGGTAATCCCAAGCAGATTCACGATTGGTCAGATTTGGTAAAACCGGGTATTTCCGTCATTACGCCGAATCCCAAGACGTCAGGTGGTGCACGCTGGAATTATCTGGCTGCCTGGGGTTATGCCTTAGAGCACAATAATAATGATCAGGTGAAGGCACAGGATTTCGTCAAAAACCTGTATAAAAATGTGGAGGTGCTGGACTCTGGTGCGCGTGGCGCAACCAACACATTTGTAGAGCGTGGGATTGGAGATGTACTGATAGCTTGGGAGAATGAAGCTTTGTTGGCGGTGAATGAATTGGGGAAGGATCAGTTTGATATTATCACGCCAAGTGTGTCTATTCTGGCTGAGCCTACGGTGTCAGTGGTCGATAAAGTAGTCGATAAACGTGGTACCCGAGAAGTGGCCGATGCCTATCTAAAATATCTGTATTCACCCGTCGGTCAGACTATCGCGGCGAAGAACTTCTATCGCCCACGTGATACTGCGGTAGCCGCCAAATTCGCCAATGAATTCCCTAAACTGAAATTATTTACCATTGATGAAGTTTTTGGTGGTTGGACTAAAGCACAGCAGAAACATTTTTCTACGGGTGGCGTATTTGACCAAATCAACAAACGCTGATCATGTTGCTATTTAGGCCATAAAAAACCCCGTTGCCGGGGTTTTTGCGTGTTACGTATGAAACGTTAGTTACGCTTTTTTCGCTTTTGCAGCTGCTTTCACGATAACGGCAAAAGCATCGGCTTTCAGTGACGCGCCGCCAACCAATGCGCCATCAATATCTGGCTGTGTAAACAGTTCCGCAGCATTTTTATCGTTAACAGAACCGCCGTACTGAATAATGACTTGTTCAGCGATGGCAGCATCGTGCTTAGCGATATGACCACGAATAAATTTGTGAACGGCCTGAGCCTGTGCTGGAGTTGCTGATTTACCTGTACCAATAGCCCAGATAGGTTCGTAAGCGACAACTGCGCCTTCGAATGCTTGCGCGCCCAGTGTGTTCAGTACGGCATCCAGCTGTTTAGCGCAAACGGCTTCAGTCTGGCCGGCTTCATTTTCTGCATCAGATTCACCAATGCAAAGTACGGGAATCAAGCCTGCTTGTTTCAACATGCCAAATTTCTTCGCGATGAACTCATCACTTTCGTGGTGATAAGTACGACGCTCGGAGTGACCGATAATGATGTATTGAGCACCGATATCTTTCAGCATTTCTGCGGAAGTTTCACCGGTGAATGCGCCGGAAAGATTCACATCGACGTTTTGAGCACCCAGAGCAATACGGCTACCAGATAGAAGATGTTTGGCCTGATCCAGATAGATTGTCGGCGGAGCAATGGCAATGCCACAACCGTCAACATTGCTCAGTTCTTTACGCAGGCCAGCGATCAGTTCGTTAACCATGTGAGTACTACCGTTCAGCTTCCAGTTACCCATAACTAATGGATGTCGCATGTTTCTTCCTCCAACTAGGGAACGCGAGGGTCAATAATAATGACTGCCAGAGCGGCAGTTTACCTGCCCAACAGTATAGAGATGATTATCGGTAATGGCTTTGCTTTTCGTCATTAATTACGCTTGAGATCAAGGTTCAGAAAGTGAAAGCTTAATCGGTTCAACGGCGAAAGTTAGCCCTTTTTCACCGTTATCTGCCACAACATAGCGAATTGCACCGACAGACTGAGTATAAAAATGGGAGCCTTTCCCTTTGTTCAATAACTTGAGCACATTATCGAGGCTTTGCTGCAATGATAGTGTGGTGTCAAATTGGCGCATCAATGCTGCCATATAGGCTACGGCAATGATTCTGGCGACCTTTTCTTCATCACCTTTAATCGGCAGATAGGTTATCTGCAAGGTTTTGATTTTCCCCGTGCCTTTCTCTAATGCTGTTGATGCATAAAGATTTTCATTTATCTTGCTGGCTGCACGGGTGAGATTGCTGCCTTCATCTTTGCTGTTGATGGCTCGGAACTCATTGATTGGCAACGTCGGATTGTCCTGGTTATAGCTTTCGCGAAATTTAACCAGCGTTAAATCAAAACTGGGTGCACCGGAAAGTAGGTAGGGTGCCGTCAGTTGGTTATTGGGTGTTGGAGCACCGCTCGCATCCGTCGAGCCAGCATGAGCTGTGCGGCTAACCGTGGCCATTAGCAATAATATGGCGAGTACAGCGGTTATGGTATTTCTCATGACTTACGCCGTAGTTTAGGGAGTGTATAGAGAATTAAAACGGTAATCGGTAGTGCTTGTCAAAAATCCCCGCAAAGATTATTCGTTAACCTCGACGTTAGGGTACACTTTGCCGCAATAATTTCGATGAAATGGAATGAATCCCTATGACCATTCAGCAATGGTGTTTTTCGTTTAAAGGCCGTATTGGGCGTCGTGATTTCTGGATTTGGATCGGCCTATGGCTATTGGCGATGTCGATAATTTTTACACTAGCGGGACAAAACTGGTTGCCGATGCAAACTGCCGCATTTGCCATTGTGTTTCTGCTGTGGCCGACAGCTGCGGTTGTGGTGAAGCGTCTGCACGATCGTAATAAAGCCGGTTGGTGGGCTTTGTTGATGGTGTTAGCCTGGATGCTTATGGCCGGTAACTGGCAAATGCTGGCACCCCTTTGGCAATGGGGTGTGGGACGTTTTATTCCTACGTTGATTATTGTAATGATGCTAATTGATTGCGGTGCATTTCTAGGGACGGAAGGCGATAACCGCTTTGGCTCGGAACCCGATCAGGTAATATTTTGGGCTGACAAAGCGAAATAATCTTGTGAAAAAATAAGAATAGGGCGCAGGCCACGCCCTTTTTTACGCTGGTATCCAGCGGTGACAGAATATTTACCAGTAATGCTCGCTGGTAATATGGCCCGGTTTACGGCGCAGATGTTTCTTCATTTGCCGCTGATCTTTTAGAGTTTGTTGGGTATCACGAACCATCTGCGGATTACCACACAGCATGACGTGATCCCGCTCGCCATCAATTTTCAAGCCAACCGCAGCTTCTAACAAGCCATTTTCAATCAGTGCCGGAACGCGACCAGTCAAGGATCCCGGCGCTTCTTCGCGGCTGACGACAGTCTGAATTCGTAGCTTGCCATTGTATCGTTGTTCCAATTGCTGCATCAGCGGCAAATAGCTGAGATCGCGGGAGAAACGAGCCGCATGTACCAATACCAGATGTTTAAAACGCGCCAGATTACGGCCTTCCTGCAAGATAGATAAATAGGGGCCAATAGCAGTACCGGTCGCCAGCATCCATAAGGTATCGCAATCAGGAATCTCATCCAGAACGAAAAAGCCAGCCGCTTGTTTGGTCACCATAATTTCGGCCCCAACGGGTAACTGTTGTAAGCGGGGGCTGAGCTTTCCCTCCGGGACGTTAACCAGATAAAACTCAAGAGTGCCATCGCTGGGGGCATTGACATAGGAATAGGCGCGTTGCACTCGTTCACCATCGACATCCAGAGCCAGTTTGGCGAACTGACCGGCGGTAAAACTATCTACCGGAGCATCTAGACGCAGGCTGAATAAGGCATCAGTCCAATGTTGTACCTGTGTGATTTTACCACTGACCCATTCAGCCATAGCTTACAACTCCCGTTATTCTGATGTGTGCATGATGTAAATAGCGATAAGGGTATTTTATGGGATTTTGCGGAAATGCATTATCGATTAAATGTTATCAGCATGATAGATAAGCCATTGTCTTAATATGTAGTTAATAATGTACAGTTTGATTTACATAACTGGTAGTTTAGGCTGCCAAATGATTGGCAGGCAATATCTTGCTCTGATTAGCTATATGCCGTGGATTTGTTAGCTTATGCGAAATAAATAAGGTGTGCTGCTAGTTGCCAGTATCGCTGGCTAGAAATGCACGTATTACAAGCCAATCGATTATTTAAGATAATGAGAAAAATAGAAAATTTCCACCTGCTACTGATGTTAATCATCTTGGTTGCTGTCGGCCAGATGGCTCAGACTATTTATGTCCCGGTCATTGCTGATATTGCTAAAGACCTCGCTGTGCGTCCCGGTGCGGTGCAGCGAGTGATGGCGGCCTATTTATTGACCTACGGTGCATCACAACTGATTTATGGCCCACTGTCGGACCGCATTGGTCGTCGACCGGTCATTCTGGCCGGCATGACAATATTTATGCTCGGTGCATTGGGGGCTTTTCTGTCCAATAGTCTGGTGATGCTGGTTGCTGCCAGTGCTGTACAAGGTATGGGAACTGGCGTTGCCGGTGTTATGGCGCGAACCATGCCACGGGATTTGTACGCCGGTACCCTGCTGCGTTATGCCAATAGTATGTTGAATATGGGGATTCTGGTCAGCCCGCTTCTGGCTCCGGTTATTGGCGGCGTACTTGCCAGTTGGTTTGGCTGGCGTGCTTGTTACGCATTTCTTTTGATATTGTGCTGTGGCGTGGCTTTCTGCATGTTCCGCTGGTTGCCTGAGACCCGACCTCAGCAGGCCGAAAAACCCCGAATGCTGGCCAGTTTCCGCACTTTATTGTCGGATCGGGCATTTAGTTGTTATCTGGTGATGTTGATTGGGGCGCTAGCGGGGATTGCGGTGTTCGAAGCCAGTTCTGGCGTATTGATGGGTGGGGTGTTGGGATTGAACGGCATGACCGTCAGTATTTTGTTTATCTTGCCGATACCCGCGGCATTCTTTGGCGCATGGTACGCGGGGCGTGACGAACGTAGCTTCCACAATCTGATGTGGCATTCGGTGATTAGCTGTCTGGTGGCTGGGTTGATGATGTGGATTCCCGGGTGGTTTGGCATCATGAATATTTGGACGCTGATTGTACCAGCCGCTTTGTTCTTTTTTGGTGCTGGGATGTTGTTCCCATTGGCTACTACTGGCGCAATGGAGCCTTTCCCCTATTTGGCGGGTGCCGCAGGCGCGTTGGTCGGCGGCTTGCAGAATATCGGTTCAGGTTTGACAACCTGGCTGTCGGCGATGTTGCCGCAAACTGGACAATTCAGTCTTGGATTGCTGATGTTTGCAATGGCGTTGTTGATTTTATTGTGCTGGTGGCCGTTATCGGCTCGAATGCAGCAGCAAGAGAATAGGGTTTAACGCTCGGTGAGGTGAGTGAGTATAATTGTGGGTGCGCAACCAGAGCACCCACAATATCGATCAATTACAGCAGAAATTCGTGTAACGCAGCGTCTTTGCGATCGAGGAAATGCGTTGAGCGAATGCGGCGTATAGTGCGGGATTTCCCGCGAATCAGCAGCGTTTCAGTGGTCGCCATATTCCCTTTACGATAAATACCTTCCAGTAAATCACCTTTGGTAATACCCGTTGCTGAGAAAATCACGTTATCGTTACGCGCCATATCGTCTAGATGCAGCACCTTGCGTGCTTCAATTCCCATTTTCAGGCAACGTTCCAGCTCTTTTTCACCTAAGATGCGATTTTCTTCACTGTCACCTTTGACTTCATGACGAGGTAACAGTCGGCCTTGCATATCGCCGTCCAGTGCGCGAATGACTGCAGCGGAGATAACGCCTTCCGGTGCGCCGCCGATGCAGTACATGACGTCCACTTCACTCTCGGGCATACAGGTGAGAATCGAGGCGGCAACATCGCCATCGGGAATGGCAAAAACTTTCACTCCCATTTGCTGCATTTGAGCAATGACACCGTCATGGCGCGGTTTAGCCAGCGTGATGACAGTCAGTTCGGATAGCGGTTTATCCAGTTTGCGGGCAATGTTATTCAGATTCTCAGCCAACGGAAGATTAAGGTCGATAGCGCCTTTTGCTCCAGGGCCTACCACCAGCTTTTCCATATACATATCAGGAGCATGCAGGAAGGTACCTTTATCACCGACCGCCAGCACTGCTAGCGCATTGGATTGTCCCATTGCCGTCATGCGGGTGCCTTCAATAGGATCGACCGCAATATCGACGGCATCACCTTCTTTGGTGCCCACCTGTTCACCGATATACAGCATTGGTGCTTCATCAATCTCCCCTTCGCCAATGACGATTTGACCATCAATATTGACCTTGTTAAGCATGATGCGCATGGCCTGCACTGCGGCACCGTCAGCGGCATTTTTGTCACCTCGGCCTAACCATTTGTAGCCAGCGAGTGCTGCGGCTTCGGTTACGCGGGAGAATTCGATGGCTAATTCACGTTTCATGGGTCGACCTGTTAATTGCGAAAGGGAAAACGGATATAGGCCGGAATTCTATCACATTGAGGAATGGTGGCTGGAAAGAAAGGATAAAAGCGCGCTGCCAGGGGGAGCGGCAGCGCGTGATATTGAGATGATATTAGTCGTGTTCTTCCCAAGCTTGGGCACGAGCCACGGCTTTTTTCCAACCGCTGTAACGAACATGACGTTCGGTGGTTTCAATGCTTGGGCGGAATTCCCGCTCAATGGTCGCTTTGCTTTTCACTTCATCCAAGTCGTTCCAGAAACCGATCGCCAGACCAGCCAAGAAAGCGGCACCCAATGCGGTGCTTTCACGTACTGCTGGGCGCTCGACGCGGGTGCCTAAAATATCTGCCTGGAACTGCATCAGGAAGTTATTGGCTACTGCGCCACCATCAACACGTAAGGCTTGTAAGCGGGTATTGGCATCAGCCTGCATGGCATCCAGTACGTCGCGGGTTTGATAGGCAATCGATTCCAGCGTAGCGCGGATGATGTGATTGCTATTGGCTCCACGAGTCAGACCAAAAATGGCACCACGGGCATACGGATCCCAGTATGGTGCGCCTAAGCCAGTAAAGGCAGGAACCACATAGACACCGTTGCTGTCTTTGACTTTGGTGGCGAAGTATTCTGAGTCAGCAGCATCGCTAATCAGTTTTAATTCGTCACGCAGCCATTGAATGGACGCACCACCGATAAATACAGCACCTTCCAACGCGTAGTTCACTTCACCGCGTGGGCCGCAGGCAATGGTCGTCAACAGGCCATGATTGGAGCGTACGGCTTCTTTGCCGGTATTCATCAGCAGGAAACAGCCGGTGCCGTAGGTATTCTTCGCCATACCCGGTTGGACGCACAGTTGGCCATACAACGCGGCCTGCTGGTCACCAGCGATACCGGCGATAGGAATACGTGTGCCGCCCTTACCACCGATGTTGGTTTGCCCATAAACTTCTGACGATGAACGGACACTCGGCAGCATGGCGCGTGGAACATCCAGCGCTTCCAGCATACGATCGTCCCAATCCAGGGTGTGGATATTGAACATCATAGTACGGGATGCATTGGTGAAATCAGTGACGTGTACCCGTCCCTGGGTCATCTTCCATACCAACCATGTGTCCACTGTCCCGAATAGCAGCTCGCCACGCTTGGCTCGCTCACGCGCACCTTCAACGTGGTCAAGAATCCATTTGACCTTAGTGCCTGAGAAGTAAGGGTCAACAACCAGGCCAGTGTTGTGGCGGATATATTCTTCCAATCCGTCTTTCTTCAATTTTTCACAAATATCTGCGGTACGGCGACACTGCCAGACAATGGCATTGTAAATCGGCTTACCGGTTTCTTTTTCCCACACGATGGTGGTTTCACGCTGGTTAGTAATGCCGATACCGGCAATTTGATCGGAGTTGATATCCGCTTTTGCCAGCACTTCTACCAGAGTTGAACTTTGGGTGGCCCAGATTTCCATCGGGTCGTGTTCAACCCAGCCAGCTTTCGGGTAAATTTGGGTGAACTCACGTTGAGAAACGCTCACGATATTGGCGTCATGATCCAGTACTACCGCTCTGGAGCTGGTTGTTCCTTGGTCGAGAGCAACAATGTATTTTTTTTCAGTATTATTTTCTGTTGTCATAATAATAAGCCTGCTTTAGTTACCGTTTATTCCAGTGTCTGGATTACGCTTTACGTTCGGTGGTGCTAGTGGTGGCTTCGTCTTCTACAACGCAGATATCACATGGCAAATGGCGGCCAATTAATGCGCGGTAGCCAAAGGCACCCAGTAACGCACCAACGATAGGACCGAAAACGGGTACCAGGAAGTAAGGGATTTCACGTCCACCGGTAAAGGCGATATCGCCCCAACCAGCGAGGTAAGCAAATAGTTTTGGACCAAAATCACGAGCCGGGTTGAGTGCAAAACCGGTCAATGGACCCATTGATGCACCGATAACTGCGATCAGAATACCAATCAGCAGAGGAGCCAGTGGGCCACGCGGAATGCCGTTGCCGTCGTCAGTCAGTGCCAGAATCAGACACATCAGAATAGCGGTAATAACGGTTTCAACCAGGAAAGCCTGGAATACGGTAATGTGAGGGTTCGGATAAGTAGAGAAGATACCGGCCAGATTCAGGCTTTCTGTGCTGCCGCGAACGATTTGATGGGTTTGTTCAAAATCGACGAACAAGCCGTAATACAAGCCGTAAACCAAAGCCGCTGCGCAAAATGCGCCAGCAACCTGTGCCACGATATAGGGTAAGACTTTCTTGCGGTCGAAACAGGCAAACAGCCATAAAGCGATAGTAACGGCGGGGTTAAGATGTGCGCCTGAGATAGCCGCAGTCAGGTAGATGGCCATGGCGACACCCAGGCCCCAGATAATACTGATTTCCCATTGGCCAAAACTTGCGCCAGCTAATTTCAATGCAGCAACACAGCCAACGCCAAAAAATATCAATAAAGCAGTACCGAGAAACTCGGCAATGCATTGGCCTTTGAGGGTCGGACTCGATGTTTGGCTCATAATGTTATCCTACAGACAGAGAGTTATAGGGTATTTATTGTTTTTTTCCCAAAATTTATCTTTGGGGGTATGTGAATTTATCGTTAACGAGCACAAACGAGAAATAGCGAAATTAAAATTTGTGTACCCTGTCATAAAAATGAGCGAATTCGCGTTATACGTGGATGTTAGGGCTCTTGGAAAGTGTGATCAGACCAGTGCTTTCTTCTTTTTTTGTTGCAACTATGTAATCACGCCATTTCAGTGGTTGGTTTATTTTCAGCATTTGCTGATAGTCGCTACAGGTAAATTGCGAGAGACTGCGGTTTGTACTGGTATGTTGCTAGACAGGCGGAGACTGGCTACATACAATCGTTTTAATCAAGCTGCGTCGCTGTTTACGGAGGCGCGTTAAACAACAGCGCTTGTTACGCGAGTTAGACAAATAGATAGCGCGATGGATATTTGCAGTGGTTGCATCTTTAAAACTGCGGCTGCTACCAATAGATGTACGCCTTGGGATTATGAGGGGACTAAAGAATGTCATTTGAAGTATTTGAGAAGTTGGAAGGTAAAGTTCAGCAGGCGATTGATACCATCACTTTGCTACAGATGGAAATTGAAGAGCTGAAAGAGAAGAACAACGCCCTGTCCCAAGAGGTTCAGGATGCAGCTGGTGGTCGTGAGGCATTAGTGCGTGAAAACGAACAGCTGAAGCAAGAACAGCACGTGTGGCAGGATCGCCTGCGCGCATTGCTGGGTAAAATGGAAGAAGTCTGAGGACTATCTCAGCATCCATTGCGCGAGCGATTGACTGATGTCATAGCAAAAGGGCGATATCAATATCGCCCTTTCTACGTGGTTCGCGCGGTATTATTAAAGGTGATGCTATTCGATATCCAACGGCTCTTCTGACAGGATAATGCCGGTGTTATCAGCGTACAGATGATCGCCGGAGAAGAAGGTAACACCACCAAAATTCACCCGAATATCACTCTCACCAATACCTTCACTGGCGGCACCGACCGGAATTGCGGCCATTGCCTGAATTCCGATATCCAGCTCGGCGAGATCGTCAACCTGACGGACGGCACCGTAAACCACAATGCCTTCCCATTCATTCGCTGCGGCCAAGCTGGCCAGTTCAGCATTGACCAGTGCTCGGCGTACTGAACCGCCACCGTCAACAACCAGCACGCGCCCGCGACCATTTTCCTCGAGAAGATCAAAAAGTAACCCATTGTCTTCGAAGCATTTTACGGTCGTGATCTGACCGCCAAACGATGTACGTCCGCCAAAATTGGAGAACAGAGGTTCTACCACATTGATATCTTCATGGTAGATGTCACTGAGTTCGGAAGTATCATATTTCATAGGATTAATGTCTGGTTGCGGCTGGGATCGTCAGTATATCCCTTTCTATCGACTGTTGGCAAAATCATCAATTGTCAAATTTCGCCAATCCGCAGAATTTGGGTACGGATTGGCGAATAAAGTGTGGTGCTAACTCAAGACTAAACCAACGGCAAACAGAATATTAGTGAGCAGGGCGGCTTTGACCATATGCACCAGCATTGGGCGCATACCTGCGGCAGAAGGTTCACTCAGAACGAAGACTGCATGTTTGACCAGTAAAGGAATCGCCAAGATAAAGATCCAACCAGTCCAGTTGCGTAGATATAACAGGTTGAACAAGGCTAGGCAGGCAATGGCGGCGATAATTAAAATGGCGTGATAATAGCGGGCGCACACTGAGCCTAAACGCACTGCCAGCGTATTCTTTCCGTTCGCGGCGTCATTTTCGATATCGCGCAAATTATTGATATTTAATACGGCGGTTGCCAGTAATCCGCAGGCGGTAGCGGGTAACATCACCACGCTGTCGAAATGACCAGCTTGTAGATAGTAGGTTCCTGCCACGCTTAGCCAGCCGAAGAACATCAAAACTGAAATATCCCCCAATCCCATATAGCCATAAGGCTTGCTGCCGATGGTATAGGTAATGGCGGCGATGATTGCTAGCAGGCCAAGTACCAGAAATCCGATGATATCACTGGGCTTTTCACAGGCTACGGCAATCAGTGCAATGCCGGAGATGACCGTGAGAACGACAGTGAGAATCAGGGCATGCTTCATTTGTTCGCGGGTTATCATGCCTTTTTGCATGCCGCGCAATGGGCCGATGCGATCTTCGGTGTCGCTGCCTTTGACCGCATCGCCATAGTCATTGGCCAGATTGGATAAAATTTGCAGCATACCGGCGGTCACTAATGCCAGCAATGCCACAGCCGGTTTAAAACTGTCGAGCCAATAGGCCAGAGCGGAACCGGTGATAATTGAGGCAAAAGCGAGCGGTAATGTCCGTGGTCGCAGGCTTTCCAGCCAGGCTTGAGTTTGGCTGATAGGGGTTGATGAGCTCATAATTCGCTTCAGTCTGTGAGAGTCGAAGTCTGCTGGCGACAAAAAGTGGGAGGCGAGATGCCTCCTACTTTTATTGATCATAGCGGACGGTGATGAAACGAATTATAGGATAAATCGACTCAGATCTTCATCTGCTACGAGCTCATCCAGGTGATCCCCGACGTATTTCGCATCAATAGTGATGGATTGGCCGTTACTTTCGCTGGCATCGAATGAAATATCTTCCATCAAACGCTCCAGAACGGTGTGCAGACGGCGGGCACCGATGTTTTCGGTACGCTCATTCACCTGCCATGCTGCTTCGGCAATGCGGCGAATACCTTCGGCGGTGAAATCGATAGTCACCCCTTCCGTTGCCATCAGGGCTTTGTACTGCTCGGACAACGATGCACTTGGTTCGGTCAGGATCCGCTCGAAATCTTCGGTGGTGAGAGCCTGCAACTCTACGCGAATTGGCAAGCGCCCTTGAAGTTCCGGAATCAGATCCGACGGGCTGGAAACCTGGAAAGCACCGGAAGCAATAAACAGAATGTGATCGGTTTTCACCATGCCGTGTTTGGTCGAAACGGTACAGCCTTCAACCAGTGGCAGTAAATCACGCTGTACGCCTTCACGAGAAACATCAGGGCCAGAAGTTTCTCCACGCTTACAGATTTTATCGATCTCATCGATAAACACGATACCGTGTTGTTCTACAGCATCAATAGCCTGCTGTTTCAGCTCTTCAGGATTAACCAGTTTTGCCGCTTCTTCTTCAATCAATAGCTTGAAAGCTTCTTTGATTTTGATTTTACGTGGTTTTTGTTTCTGGCCAGCAATATTCTGGAACATAGATTGCAACTGGTTGGTCATCTCTTCCATACCTGGAGGAGCCATGATTTCAACGCCCATCGGCGCGGCAGCCAGATCGATTTCGATTTCTTTATCGTCCAACTGGCCTTCCCGCAGTTTTTTGCGGAATGCTTGACGGGTAGCTGAAGGCTCCTGAGATTCGTCAGGTTGGCCCCAGTTGTTTTTGGCTGGTGGAATCAGCACATCCAGAATGCGCTCTTCTGCCAACTCTTCGGCGCGATAGCGGTTGTTCTCAATAGACTGATGACGAACCATTTTCACGGCAGCGTCGGTCAGATCGCGGATGATAGAATCCACTTCCTTACCAACATAGCCAACTTCAGTGAATTTGGTGGCTTCTACCTTGATAAACGGTGCGTTGGCCAATTTTGCCAGGCGACGGGCGATTTCGGTTTTACCAACGCCGGTCGGGCCGATCATCAAAATGTTTTTCGGTGTGACTTCGTGACGCAGCTCTTCGTTAAGCTGCATACGACGCCAACGGTTACGCAGGGCAATGGCCACTGCGCGCTTGGCTTTATTCTGGCCAATGATGTAGCTATCAAGCTCACTGACGATTTCGCGTGGGGTCATCTCAGACATATATTCTATCCTTACGCTTTGTATGTTAATTCTTCAATAGTTTGGAAGCGGTTGGTATAGATACAAATATCCCCCGCAATGCTCAGTGATTTCTCAACGATATCCCGAGCACCTAGTTCGGTGTTTTCCAGTAGTGCGCGCGCCGCCGATTGGGCATATGGCCCACCAGACCCAATGGCGATCAAGTCATCTTCCGGCTGCACCACGTCACCATTACCGGTGATGATCAGCGAGGCGGTTTCATCGGCAACCGCCAACAGTGCTTCAAGTTTGCGTAGCATACGATCGGTGCGCCAATCTTTGGCTAACTCAACGGCGGCCTTGGTCAAATGACCTTGATGCATTTCCAGCTTGCGCTCAAAGAGTTCAAATAAAGTGAAAGCGTCAGCGGTGCCGCCGGCAAAACCTGCAATAACCTTGTTGTTATATAAGCGGCGAACTTTTTTTGCGTTCCCCTTCATCACGGTATTGCCCAGAGTGACCTGACCATCACCACCAATTACTACATGGCCATTTCGGCGTACACTTACAATTGTTGTCACGAGCGAACCCTCGTTGCAGACGGAATGAGTCCCCGTCTTGTGTTGTTCAACACAAGACGGGGCATATTGAAGTTATAAATGGGGGAGGATTAATACTTTTCAACCCCCTATAGATAGGGGAATACAACCCGACACGCCTGTACTTTTCAATCGTTGCTGCATTTTATCTGCGGCGGGACGGGCGCTGTATGGCCCCAGAACGACGCGATTCCAACCACCACTGGTGGTAATCCGGCTTTCAATACCTTCAAATGCCAGCTGGGCACGAACAGACTCGGCCTGATCTATTGCCTTGAAGGAGCCACACTGCAACATCCAGCGCTGCGTCTTTTCTTTCTCTTTCTCTTTCTCTTTTTCCGGTTTCGGCGGTGTTACTGCCTGAGTCATCGGAGCCGGTGTCGCTGGCAGCATCCGCTGCGGTTGTGCTGGTGGCGTGATAACCGGAGCTGTGACCTGGCGCGGTTGAGTCACTGGCTGCTGCTGCACCGGAGGCGGTATGTTGCTCACTGGCGGCTTGATAGTGACCTGAGAACGTGGAACCTGCGAGGCATCGTTATAAGGCACTTCCGACAGCTGGGTTGGCTGCTGGCGCATATCGGCCTGCATTTGCTCCAACAATTGACGCTGCTCATTAGTCAGTTGAGTTTTGGCATCCACGCCACCACCGGCAGATGGCTCCGTTGGTGTCGTAACACCAATCTGACGATTCTCCAATTCTTTGATATACCGCCAACGCTCTTCAGGCTTGGGCGGTAACCCATTACCCGTACGTGGGTCATGAGCCGCAGGTAATAACGGAAGCTCACCCGGCTTGTTGTGGGTGATGAAATAGAGGCCGCCAATAAATACCACCAATAGAGCGCCAGCAAGCGCCACCAGAGTTTTTGATATTCTTGGAGCACTACTTTTCTTTTTGGCTGTGCTCTTGCGCCGCGCTCCTGAGCGTCCTCGGCTTACATAATCTCGTTGTGCCACTATTGTTTCGCTGCATTTTGATGATGGAGTAAGTCCGTCATGTTACTTAACCCTATAATATTTGACTAGCTTTTAGGCTTACAGGTACTGTTTCGAATAATTAATTCGCTGTCTAACAGTCGGGAGCCGCTTTGGACGTTATTTCCCTGTAGCTGCTCGAGCAATAGTAACATGGCTTGCTCACCAATTTGATAACGAGGTTGAGCGACTGTCGTCAGCGGTGGGTCGCAATATTGTGACAGCTTGAGATCGTCAAAACCAACCAGTGAAACATCTTCGGGAATCTGTAATCCCATTTTTTTCGCCTGCCAGATTGCGCCAATAGCCATGACGTCGTTATGACAGAAAATCGCGGTTGGTGGTTTGGGCAGGGACATCAATTGAGCGAAGGCCTCGGCTCCCGCTTCGTAGCCGAAATCACCGCGCAGAATATATTCTTTATCAATGGCAAGACCATTGCGATTCAGCGCTTGCACATAGCCCTGTAAGCGATAATGGCTGAGTGGCATCGTCTCCGGCCCGGCAATGGTCGCAATGCGTGTATGGCCAAGTTGATGCAAATAATGCACTGCTTCAAAGGCGGCGGTCAGGTTATCGATATGAACTGTCGGCAGCTCCAGCTCTGGCGCGAATTCATTGGCCATCACCATTGGCGGAAGATTGCGTTGTTCTTCTTTGCTGGCATCAAAAGGCAGGTTGGAGCCAAGTAACAGCATTCCGTCAATTTGCTTGGTAATGATTAAATTGACGAATGTCCGTTCCTGCTGAGTTTGCTGGGCGCAATCGCCAATCAGCACGAGATAGCCTTGTTGGGCGGCGGTTTGTTCTATGCCCTGAATAATATCGGCAAAGAAGGGATCACTGATATCCGGCACAATAACCAGAATAGTCCGAGACTCATTACGTTTGATGTTGCGGGAAAGGGCATGGGGAGAATAGCCAACGGCCAAAACGGCTTGTTCCACTTTGTGTCGCGTCAGGGCGGAGACTTTCTCCGGATTCATTAAAGCCCGGGATACCGTTGCTGTTGAAACGCCTGCCATTTCAGCGACGTCTTTCATGGTCGCCATACTGAATTCTTTCTTATGCTCCAACGCTTTTCTCCTTGCTCTGGCTACGAGCCAGCACCAACTCTTTGAGATGGTTGACTACCAATAACACGGTAAATTAATGGCTTATCGCAGGTTAAACAGATATTCCGAACGATGCGGTGACATTCATTTCTGGCAGTGTGAACCGGTAAAACTAATGCCTTACATCATTCTATACAGATAGTGAGGTCAATTTGTTACCTAATTTGCATGAAAAATGTGACCTAAGTAGTTTTTTTCGATATGGCTCGCAGATCACACCGTAAACGTTTGCCTTGTCATCACATTAAAACAAAATAATTATCAAGATAAGTGCTAGTTGTCTATTGGATCGACATCCAGTGTCCACTTCACTTTTCGTGCTTGAGGGAGTGTATTAATCAATGGTTGGCTGGTTTTAATCAGTTTTTGCAATAATTGCCGGGAAGGGTGCTGTAACAATAATTGCCAACGGAAGCGACCGCCACGTTTGGCTTGTAACGCCGGTACTGGCCCCATAATCCAGAGAGACTCGTCTTTGAGTGGGCTGGCTTCCAGCAGATTGCGCAGTTGTTGCAGGAACAGAGCCGATTGCCGGTTATCATGGTCTTCACTGCGCACAATGATATGACTGGTATAAGGCGGTAAAAATACGCTCTGACGCTCGGTCAACGCCAGTTTGGCAAAGGCATCGTAGCCCTGTTGCAGCAAAATTTGCAGTAAAGGGTGCTCGGGATGATGAGTTTGTAAAATCACCTCGCCTTTTTTGCCAGCTCTCCCGGCGCGCCCTGAAACCTGCGTATACAGTTGAGCAAAGCGTTCGGCGGAACGGAAGTCGGCAGAGAACAGCGCGCCGTCTACATCCAGCAGAGCCACCAGTGTTACATCGGGGAAATGGTGTCCTTTGGCTAACATCTGGGTGCCAATCAGGATACGTGCGCCGCCCTGATGAACGTCTGCCAGCGCTTGTTCCAGTGAACCTTTGCGGCTGGTAGTATCACGATCGATGCGTGTTATCGGAGTTTCGGGAAACAGCGGTGCCAACTCATTTTCCAACTGCTCGGTGCCAACCCCAACGGAAACTATATGAGTGGAGCCGCATTGTGGGCATTGATGCGGCACGGGACGTTGGCTATCACAATGGTGGCAACGGAGCTGGCGCTGGTTCTGGTGCAAAGTGTAGTAATGGTCACAGCGCTGGCATTCAGCGATCCAGCCGCATTCATGGCACAGCAGCGCAGGCGCATAACCACGGCGGTTAAGAAACAAGATCACCTGATTATCCGCTTTCAAGTGATCTTTCATCCGTTGTAACAGCGGTTGAGATAGACCCACTTTCAGCGGTAGCCCTTTTAAATCCAGCAGATGTTGCGCCGCTGGTTTGGCATTACCGGCGCGTTTGGAAAGGGTTAACTGGCGATATTTACCCAATTGTACGTTATGCAACGTTTCCAGTGCCTGTGTGGCGGTTCCCATTACGATCGGGATATTCTCTTCTCTGGCGCGGAATACGGCCAAATCCCTGGCGTGATAACGCCAACCATCCTGCTGCTTATACGAACTGTCATGTTCTTCATCAATAATGATTACGCCCAGGCGTGAAAATGGTGTAAATAGCGCTGAACGTGTGCCGATAACAATAGCGGCTTCACCGTTGCGCGCTCGTAGCCAAACCGAAAGGCGCTCGCTATCGTTCAAACCAGAATGCAGCACTTCTACTGGCGCATTAAAGCGCTCGCGGAAACGGGCAATAGTTTGCGGTGTCAGGCCAATTTCCGGTACCAGAATCAGCGCTTGGCGTCCCTGTGCCAGAATATTTTCCAGCACGCTGAGATAAACTTCAGTTTTACCTGAACCGGTCACGCCAGCCAGTAGCCAGGCAGCGAACTGGTCATCTTCGCTGCGAATGGCTCCGACGGCAGTAGCCTGTTCGGTATTGAGGCGTAGCCGGTCACCCAGCACCTCAAAATGAGTGCGCCAATCGGTGGTGGCTTGCTCTTGTGCCCGCAGGTCAATCAGCCCTTTGGTGCGTAAAGCCTGCAAGGCACTTTCCGCCAGTGCCAACTCATTAACCTGATGGCGGTAAACCGGTTTTTGCAGCAGGGCAGCCAGTGCCTGCTGTTGTTTAGGCGCTCGTTTGAGACTTTCCGGTGGCGTTGCCCGACCCTGTTCAGTAGTAAACCATTGCCACAACGGCGCTGACTGTGCCGGTTTCCCCTGCCGTAATAAAATGGGTAAGGCGTGAAATAGCACTTCGCCAATAGGATAGTGATAATACTCTGCCGCCCAGCGCAAAATGCGCCATAGGCTTGGCGGGAATAAACTTTCATTATCCAGAACCTGATCGATAGTTTTTAGCTGTTCGAGTGGCAGGTCACTGGTTTCACTCAAGCCGACCACGATAGCTATTGCTTTTCGCTTGCCGAAAGTGACACTGACGCGTCCGCCGATTACCGGGCTGATCATGTCATTGCCCAAGCGATAGTCGAATGAGCGGGCAAGGGGAACCGGTAATGCAACTTGAACAACGGACATGACACCATCCTGGATAAAAAAAGATTGAACAGTTTACACCCTGTGTATCACAATGTGCGGATTCGATTGCGAGGGCTGCTTAAATTCTGTATGATTCGCCGCCTTTGATATAATCCGATATCAAATCTTATTATCAACTACGTGTGGTGTCTGGCGGAACAGGGCTGGATAGCGACACGGCCTTAATTAGAGGTTTCCCATGAAAAAAGGTATCCACCCTAAATACGAATTGGTTACTGCATCTTGCTCTTGCGGTAACGTTATCAAGATCAACTCTACTGTTGGTCATGACCTGAATCTGGACGTGTGTGGTGAATGCCATCCGTTCTACACTGGCAAGCAGCGTGATGTTGCTACCGGTGGCCGTGTTGACCGCTTCAACAAGCGTTTCAGCGTGCCGGGTGCCAAGAAGTAATTTTCTGCCCGTCAGACGAAAAAGGTGCCTTTGGCACCTTTTTTCATGTCTGTATCGCGACTATTTATGCGATAAAGCCTGCAAGAATCCATCTCCCCCATTCGAAACCACCGTTTCAGACTCCTGGATTACCATTACAGTGAAATCATAATCCTGAATGGAATAACGCCACCCAAAAACTGCTGGGAGACGTTATCGATAGACTTTGGTCTGGCACTTTATCGGCTAATGCGGGGGATGCCTGAAGAATCAATATTCCCAAGTATCGGGGTCAACGCCCAGTTCGCGCATAATCATTTTCGCTGCCTCAGGAATTTCATCACTGCGTTCTTTACGCAGATCTTCATCGTTTGGCAACGGTTGCCCGGTAAAGGCATGCAGAAATGCTTCGCACAACAATTCACTGTTGGTCGCATGGCGCAGGTTATTCACCTGGCGACGGGTCCGCTCATCGGTGAGGATTTTTAATACCTTCAGAGGAATGGATACCGTAATTTTTTTGACTTGTTCGCTCTTCTTGCCGTGTTCAGCGTAAGGGCTGACATACTCGCCGTTCCACTCAGCCATGGGATACCTTAAATTTGTCGGAAAAATACAAAATTTTGAAAATCGGCCAATTATGCCCGATCTTCAATGTTCTCACTAAATAATTGTCGGTTTTACCCAACCAGAATCACTAAAAAGGTGCAATTCACCTCCTCTGCCTTTCTCTCGATGCGGCAAAATCGGTCTGCTCAGTGCCGAAGTCTTCCAGGCTGCACTGTGATCATTTAAATCGCTATAATTTTAGCGGGTATTAATCTTTAGCTCAATCTATACGCTAAGAAGTTTAGATGTCCAGATGTATTGACGTCTATTCGTTGTGCGTTTACTCTGAATTCATATTTTCAACGTCCCGGCAGGCAGAAACCAATATGACACGCAAACAGGCAACAATAGCAGTTCGCAGCGGGTTGAATGATGACGAGCAATATGGCTGCGTTGTTCCGCCTATCCATCTCTCCAGTACCTATAATTTTACCGATTTTAATCAGCCACGGGCTCATGATTATTCTCGACGGGGTAACCCAACGCGGGATGTCGTGCAGCGCGCATTGGCTGAACTGGAAGGGGGAGCGGGTGCGGTGATGACTAGTTCCGGTATGTCTGCGATTCATTTGGTTTGTACGACACTATTGCAGCCGGGAGATTTACTGGTGGCACCTCACGATTGTTACGGTGGCAGCTATCGGTTGTTTGATAGCCTGAGCCAACGGGGAGCTTATCGCGTACTGTTTGTCGATCAAGGCGATGAAGCGGCATTAAATCGGGCGCTGGCGGAAAATCCCAAGCTGGTTCTGATCGAAAGCCCGAGTAATCCATTGTTGCGGGTGGTCGATATCGCGGCGATCTGTCAGGCGGCTCACCAGGTTGGCGCGCTGGTCGTGGTGGATAATACTTTCCTCAGTCCGGTGCTACAACAACCGCTAGCCTTGGGTGCCGATCTGGTGGTGCACTCGTGTACCAAATACCTCAATGGCCATTCGGATGTTGTTGCGGGGGCGGTTATCGCCAAAGATCCAGCGTTAGCCGTGGAGCTGGCTTGGTGGGCTAACAATATTGGCGTAACCGGTGCGGCGTTTGATAGCTATTTACTGTTGCGAGGGTTACGGACACTTTCACCGCGAATGGCTCAACAGCAGCGCAATGCGAATGACATTGTTCGCTATTTACAGCAGCAGCCTTTGGTGAAAAAGCTGTATCATCCTTCACTGCCACAGCATCCCGGCCACGAAATTGCCAGCCGCCAGCAGTCCGGCTTCGGCGCAATGCTTAGTTTTGAACTGGATGGAGATGAGCAAGTATTACGTCGCTTCCTTTCTGCCCTGGAATTGTTCACATTGGCGGAGTCTCTGGGCGGCGTTGAAAGCCTGATTTCTCATGCTGCAACCATGACACACGCAGGTATGGCGGCGGCAGCAAGGACTGCGGCAGGTATTACTGACAGTTTGCTACGCATTTCCGTGGGTATTGAAGACAGCGAAGATTTGATTGCCGATCTGGAAAATGCTTTTCGGTCGGCAGCAGCGAGGTAAGCATGAATGCAATAGCGGTAGCAGGGGCGGTAAATGGTCGTCAACTGCATAAATTTGGTGGTAGTAGCCTTGCGGACGTGAAGTGTTACCTGCGTGTGGCCGAGATTATGGCCAATTACAGTAAACCGGGTGATCTGATGGTGGTTTCTGCCGCAGGCAGCACCACGAACCAATTAATTAGTTGGTTAAAATTAAGCCAAAGCGACCGTCTGTCCGCCCACCAGGTACAACAGGCGCTGCGGCGTTATCAGCATGAACTGATTAGCGGATTACTACCGCCTGAAATGGCCGAATCGTTGATTACGGCCTTTATTCAAGATTTGGAACGTCTGGCTGCGTTGCTGGATAACAAGGTTGACGACGCTATTTATGCCGAGGTGGTTGGACACGGCGAGATTTGGTCGGCGCGTTTAATGGCTGCGGTACTGAAAAAGCTGGATATGGATGCCAACTGGCTGGATGCGCGCAGTTTCTTACGTGCGGAACGGGCGGCGCAACCTCAGATTGATGAGGGTCGTTCTTACCCGCTACTGCAACAACTGTTGGCGCAGCATCCTCACCAACGTTTAGTCGTGACTGGTTTTATTTCGTGTAACGATGCCGGAGAAACCGTGTTACTCGGGCGGAACGGCAGCGATTACTCAGCGACTCAGGTTGGTGCTTTGGCGGGTGTTGAGCGCGTAACCATCTGGAGTGACGTCGCTGGGGTTTATAGCGCCGATCCACGTAAAGTCAAAGATGCCTGTCTACTGCCATTGCTGCGATTGGATGAAGCCAGCGAACTGGCGCGACTCGCGGCACCGGTATTACATACCCGTACTTTACAACCGGTTTCTGGCAGCGATATTGATTTACAGCTGCGTTGTAGTTATCAGCCGGAGCAGGGTTCGACCCGCATTGAGCGTGTATTGGCATCGGGTATGGGTGCGAAAATAGTGACCAGCCACGATGATGTTTGCCTGATCGAGTTACAGATCGCCAGCCATCATGATTTCTCTGTGGCACAAAAAGAAATTGATTTGCTGCTCAAACGCGCGCAGATCAAGCCGCTGGCAACCGGTATTCACCCCGATCGTAACTTACTACAGCTTTGCTATACCTCTGAGGTAGTGAACAGCGCGCTGCGGGTATTGGAAGACGCGACTTTGCCAGGTAAATTATCTCTGCGTGAAGGTCTGGCGCTGGTGGCAATGGTGGGCGCTGGGGTGTGCAAGAATCCGTTGCACAGTCACCGTTTTTATCAGCAGCTTAAAGATCAGCCGGTCGAGTTTATCTGGCAGGCGGAGGATGGAATCAGTCTGGTTGCGGTACTGCGTTTAGGCCCGACGGAGCATTTGATTCAGGGATTGCATAAGACCCTGTTCCGAGCAGAAAAACGCATTGGCTTGATGCTGTTTGGTAAAGGTAATATCGGTGCTCGCTGGCTGGAACTGTTTGCCCGCGAGCAGAGAAATATTTCGGCCCGCAGCGGATTTGAATTTGTGCTGGCAGGTGTGGTGGATAGCCGCCGTAGCCTGCTCAGTTACGACGGACTGGATCCCAGCCGTACATTGGCTTTTTATGATGATGAAGCCAAAGAACAGGATGAAGAATCTCTTTTCCTGTGGATGCGCGCCCATCCTTTCGATGATTTAGTGGTGTTGGATGTGACAGCTAGCCAATCACTGGCAGAGCAGTATCTGGATTTTGCCAGCTATGGTTTCCATGTGATTAGCGCGAATAAACTGGCTGGAGCAGCCAATAGTCATACCTACCGGCAAATTCGCGATGCTTTCGCCAAAACCGGTCGCCACTGGCTGTATAACGCAACGGTCGGTGCTGGGCTGCCAGTTAACCATACGGTGCGGGATCTACGCGACAGCGGCGACAGTATTTTGGCTATCAGCGGGATTTTCTCCGGAACCTTGTCTTGGCTATTCTTGCAGTTCGACGGCACGGTGCCGTTCACCGATTTGGTGGATCAGGCGTGGCAGCAAGGCTTGACGGAACCCGATCCACGGGTAGATCTATCCGGTCAGGATGTGATGCGCAAGTTGGTGATTTTGGCGCGTGAAGCAGGTTATGACATTGAGCCGAATCAGGTTCGGGTTGAGTCACTGGTACCAGCTGGGGCGGAAACTGGCTCTGTCGATCAATTCTTTGAGAATGGCGAAGCGTTGAATCAGCAAATGATACAGCGCCTTGAGGCCGCCAATGAAATGGGGCTGGTATTGCGCTACGTGGCGCGTTTCGATGCTAATGGGAAAGCGCGGGTTGGCGTTGAAGCGGTGCGCCCTGAACATCCGTTGGCTTCGTTGCTGCCGTGCGATAACGTGTTTGCTATCGAAAGCCGCTGGTATCGTGATAATCCATTGGTAATTCGTGGTCCAGGAGCGGGGCGAGATGTCACCGCTGGCGCTATCCAGTCGGATTTGAATCGACTATCCCAACTGCTTTAGGCCGTTGTTATCATTATTGATGCCAGAGAGATATCATTTGGCATCAATAATGATCTTTTTTCTTAAAATAGGTTTTATTTCTTAGGAAGTAAAAACATGTCAGATAAATAAATATCACCTTTTAATTCAGCATGAAGTTTTGGGTTGGTTAGTAATAATCGTGCGGTTCCTCTATGTTCCACCTTGATTTTTTCATTAATCCACTGATTAAACTCATTTTTATTTTCAACTCTCATTTTACCGGTTGTTCTATCTTGATACTGATTTTCATCGTCATTGAGAATAATGCTTTTCAACTTACTGTTTTCAGTGGTTGCCGCTATTGTTGTTAATAGGAATGCATATTCATCCGCAGATTTTAAATACTTAATGACATTTTTACCCGTTAATGGCACATCATATTCACTATAAATATTCTCTTTTAATTCTGAAGTAATATAGTTTTCGGTGTATATCACCGGCTCGCCACTTATGGTCCATTTTATCCGATTATTATACGAATCGACATGGGCTGAAATTCTATCTTCAACATCGATAAAGTTAACGTTTTTATTATCATAAGTTGTATTTTCTGGTTTTATATCTCGCAGGTAAACGTTTTTACAATGTAGCTTTTTTAAATCCATTAGCGCATTTTTAAATGCACTATAAGGAATGGTGTCGCCATTCTCTATATAGCTAAATATATCAACTCCCGCATTGCGGGCAATGATTAATTTCGTACTCACGGCGAGACCTACCTTAATGCTATCTATTTCTTTTATATCATTAAAATTATTTTCCGTATGAAATCTTTCTGCTATATCAATAGGTTCAAAAGCAATAAAACGACTATCTTTATGGGTTATTTTTTTAAATCCGCCTTCTCCTCCGTGACTTGTTTTTTCATTAGGCCTATATACAGGTCTATGTTCTTCATGAAAATAGTACTCTCTGCCACAAATGCTCTTATCATTTCCATTATAAGTGGTTTTTATAAAACGGTTGTTAGTATAAATTCCATTATTTCGCATGTTGTCCAGTTTTTTTAAATGAACTCTAAAGTGAAAGCGTATTTTATTAGCAGATAGGGTATTTTTGTCGTTTGCTTCATCGTTAAGTTTTATTGGCGTATTTATTACTTTAATGCCAGTAGCCTCAAGTCGATGAGTGCGGGTATCTATTTTATTATTCGTAAGTGAATTACAGTTTTTTTTGATATTTGTTTGTAAGGAAAGGTCTTCATAAAATTTAATTATGTCACTAATCTTCATGATTATCCTGTTAGGTAGTAAGTTAAATAGCCAATTGAACCCACTTTATCCTTACATATATGCAGTATCTTAAATACAATAAAACGCTTTAAAATTTAAACTTGGTGGTGAATATCACCAAACCTGATAGCTGAAATGTTGAACTGATAATCAAAAGTGCGCCGTTTCGTAACGGGACTCCAATTAAACGCATCTGGTGATACATGTAATTTTTTGAATTTTATTTATAATATTGAATTTTGATGTTTACTTGTGGCGGCGTAAACGTTTATGGTCCCGGTTGTGATTCTACTCTGGTTTAGCGTCATGCGTACTTTAAAAACTCTTGGCACTTCCCAGCGATAACTGGGGCAGTTATTACCGGAAAATGCCGAAGGATAACCCTCTAACTGGAAAAATTACTCAGCCTATTGAACGTAACAATCTGATGCTACGAAGTCGCATAAAGCGCGTCTGACCCGTAAAAAAATCTGCTTTTAGCGCTCTCGATTGAGTGACATCAAAAGATCATCGGAGCCTTTATTGAAAAACATATTTTCTACTCATTCGCGTCATTACCAAAAAATTAGGAGGCTTTATTTTCCTGACAATAATAGCATATCGGATAAGTAGGTTTTCCGTGCTTTTTTAGCATAGTCAACCGGATTTGTTAACAATGAGATAATAGATTCATGGTATTTTGGTTTCACATTTTCATTGAGCCATGAGCCAAGTATATTTCTGTTTTCGCTATTTATTGTTCCGGTTGAGTTATACTTTTTTGTGTTAATCTCTGTGGGGTTGAGTATGCTACCAATATTGGTTAAGTGAGTTGTCGCAGTAATCATTGATGTGATAAACGCATATTCATCGGCGGCTTTAAGATATTTAACTACAGCAGGTTGAGTTGCCAGTTTATTTTTATTATAAATATGTGACAATAATTCTTTCGTGATGTATTTTTTCGTATAAATAACTTTTGCGCCAAGAAAAGTGTGTTTTAATTCATTCTTATATGGATTGTGTGTGATTATCACCCGATCATCAACGTCAATAAAGTTAATTTGTTTTCCATCATAAGCCATGTTGCCCGGCTTTATATCTCTCAGGTAAGTATGTTTATTATGCAGTTTTTTGAGGTCATTGACTGCATTATTAAAATGATTGGGTAAAATATTTTGTTTTTTCTCAATGCAGTTTAGCAATGATTCTCCAGCATTACGTGCAATCATGAGGTTGTGATTAACCGCTAAACCAAATTTAACGCTCTTGATTCCTTTGAGGTCGTCGATTTTATTCTCCATACTAAATTTTTTATTTTTATTATTAGAAGCTAAAGCAACAAAGCGTTTGTCTTTTCTGATCACGTGCTTAAAACTACCAAGGTCTTTTTTGTTTCCATTGTATGTTGTTGCAATAAAATCGGTATTCTCATCAAATTCAGATGACTTTATTCGGTTATTTTTTATTAAATGTTCTCTAAATGCCAATTGAATTTTTTTTGCTGCTATTTTTTCAGAGAATGCTTGTATTTTCTGCATCTGTTGTTGCTTTGAAAATATATAATTATCTTGCCGGAATAAATAATATTTTTCACATATATCACCATTCGTTTTTATAACCAGCCTTTTCTCACACCCATTGGAATTTAAATGGTCATAGAGCTTTCCTAGTTTATTTTCTTTATGGGTGAAAATATTTTTTAGTCTATCAGAAAATCCTAATTTGATAGCATCCTTCTTATCTGTAGCATTATTCATCCTTCCAATCCTGGAAGTGGATAAATGCATTGATGTATGACTAAAGTTAACTAATATTCTATTTTTCATCGTTATGGCCATCAGTGTTTTTGCTGAGAATTTAGATGTGTAACGATCACACGGATAGCGTTTTTTAAATACAAAAAAACGATGAAGTTAATGCTATAGATGTGCTGTGAAAATACATTCAACTTCTTGCCGCGGAGCTGCTTGATGGAAAAAAGCCACACTCTAAAACAGTGACAGCAACCTCTAGGTTAAAGATGAATTTCCTGCGTGTCTTGAGTGAAAATTAATCATCGGTCTACACTGATTTAGGCATTGACTCCTTCTCGAATATCAGTCATTTTCTATTTAGACGTCTAAACGTATAGACGTTCGCAGTGGTAAGGGCGGAGAGATTGAACCGCAAAGTCGATAATGATGGGTAACGAGGTAGACAGGGTATGAGCTTTTTTCACGCAAACCAGCGGGAAGCGCTGAATCAGAGTCTGGCAGAATTGCAGGGTCAGATTAACGTCTCTTTTGAGTTTTTCCCGCCGCGTACCCGCGAAATGGAAGACACCTTGTGGAGCTCGATTGACCGTTTGAGCACCCTCAAACCCAAGTTCCTTTCGGTCACTTACGGTGCCAATTCCGGTGAGCGCGATCGTACTCACAGTATTATTAAAGATATTAAAGAGCGCACCGGTCTGGATGCTGCGCCACATTTGACCTGTATTGATGCTTCTCCGGGTGAACTTCGAGAAATCGCGCAGGATTACTGGCGCAGCGGTATTCGCCATATTGTTGCATTGCGTGGTGATTTACCTGAAGGCAGTGGCAAGCCGGAAATGTATGCAACAGATTTGGTCGCGTTACTGAAAAACGTGGGTGATTTTGATATTTCGGTTGCAGCTTATCCGGAAGTTCATCCAGAGGCCAAAAGCGCCCAAGCGGATTTGATTAATCTGAAGCGTAAGATTGATGCCGGTGCTAACCGCGCCATTACTCAGTTTTTCTTTGATGTAGAAAGTTATCTGCGTTTCCGTGATCGCTGTGTAGCGACCGGAATTGATGTCGAGATAGTGCCGGGTATTCTGCCGGTGTCTAACTTTAAGCAGCTACAGCGCTTTGCCACCCTGACTAACGTGCGTGTGCCCCACTGGATGACCAGTGTCTTTGACGGATTGGATAATGACCCGGAAACGCGCAAAATGCTAGGCGCTTCTATTGCGATGGATATGGTGAAAATCTTGAGTCGTGAAGGGGTGAAGGATTTCCATTTCTACACGCTGAATCGGGCAGAAATGAGCTATGCCATTTGCCATACTTTAGGTGTCAGGCCGTAGCGAAAAGACACAGAACCCGCCGATTAGAGTGGGTTCTGTGTCTCAATAAATCAATTATTGATGATATTTAGATGCGTGAATGGTGTGTCCCGATAAGGCGTTAAATCCTTTATCCAAGGCTGATGTTGTCTCACGCGTACCTGCCCCCTTGATTGCGGTCATAAATTGGCTGATAGGAGCCATTTTTTTATCAAACATGTCTGATTTTTGGCCTTCAAGCGTCGTAGCCATTTTTCCCAAGTTTGTTAGTGCCTGTTTTTTTTCGTTAGAATTCAAGCTATTGATTGTATTTTTTACTTCTTTGAACAAAGAAGCCATCTTCTGTGCTGTGCTTTTGGTGACTTTACCATTTGTTTCAGATGTCTTGGCGAAGCTATCTAATTTGCTCAACATATTTTGTCTGGCGAATGCGCCAGAGGCTTGTATGGCCATCGTATCGATTCCTAATAAAAATGAAATATTATAAGAAATAATAATGGCTGGATTATTTATAAAAATCTTCCATAAACCGAATGTATGCTTATTGAGTGAATATTCGGCTCTGTATGTTTAGCTAAAAAACGGGCAGTTAGCCTGTTTCAGTCGAGTCACGAACCTCGATCCTGCGATCTCTAGTGGGGAAGGCCGGTAGAAGAGCCAAGCGTCCGCGCCAAGGATGGCGCGGAACGAGCCGGTAAGAACGTATTCACTGCGACTTGACGGTCTGCCTATTTTCACTGCGGCGAGGACTTTGTTATTAACCTCAAACGGGCGCTCGGCCCGTTTGGTCTTTTATTGACATTAACTTTGCTGGCTAACTAACCGGTATTACGCATTCCTGCCGCCACACCGGCGATGGTTACCATCAATGCCTGTTCAACGCGAGCATCCGGATGTTCCTGCTGACGAGAGCGGTGCAATAATTCAGCCTGTAGAACGTTTAACGGGTCGGTATAAACGTTACGCAGGGCGATAGACTCGGCAATCCACGGCAGATCGGCCATCAGGTGGTCGTCGTTGGAAATAGCCAGTACCAGCTTAATATCGGCGGCTAATTGGTCGCGTAGTTGTTTGCCCAGTGGCCAGAGTTTTTTGTCTACCAGACGTTGGTCATAATATTCGGCTAACCAGAGATCGGCTTTGGCGAACACCATTTCCAACATACCAATTCGGGTCGAGAAGAATGGCCAATCGCGGCACATGGTTGCCAATTCCTGCTGTTTCCCCGCATCTATGGCTTTTTGCAAACCGGCACCAGCACCCAGCCAAGCCGGTAGCATCAGGCGGTTTTGGGTCCAGGCAAAGATCCACGGAATAGCGCGTAGACTTTCCACTCCACCGTTAGCACGACGTTTGGCTGGGCGTGAACCCAACGGCAATTTACCCAGTTCCAATTCCGGCGTCGCTGCGCGGAAGTAAGGCACAAAGTCAGGGTTTTCACGCACGTAACCACGATACATATCGCAAGAGGCTTCAGACAGCAGATCCATGACTTCGATCCACTCTTTCTTCGGTTCTGGTGGCGGCAACAGATTGGCTTCCAGAATCGCACCGGCATACAGCGCCAGACTGCTGATGGTGACTTCAGGTAGACCAAATTTAAAGCGAATCATCTCACCTTGTTCGGTGACACGCAGGCCACCTTTCAGGCTACCCGGAGGCTGAGAAAGTAACGCCGCATGAGCTGGCGCACCACCGCGACCAATGGAACCGCCACGACCGTGGAACAGCGTTAGAGCTACACCGGCTTTTTCACAGGTCTTGATTAAGGCATCTTGTGCGCGATATTGCGCCCATGATGCCGCCATAACACCAGCATCTTTTGCCGAATCGGAATAACCGATCATAACCATCTGTTTGCCTTGAATCAGGCCACGATACCAGTCAATGTTCAATAATTGCGTCATGACATCATCGGCGTTATTCAGGTCATCGAGGGTTTCAAACAGTGGCGCGACTGGCAAGGTGAACGGGCAGCCAGCCTCTTTCAGTAACAAGTGTACCGCCAACACATCAGAAGGGACTTTTGCCATCGAAATCACGTAAGCGGCAATTGAGCCTTCTGGCGCTTCGGCAATCACCCGACAGGTTTCCAGCACTTCCTCGGTTTCGGCGCTGGGTTGCCATTTTAATGGTACTAACGGGCGTTTGGAGTTGAGTTCGCGAATCAGGAAAGCTTGTTTGTCTGATTCAGACCAGTTTTCGTAGTCGCCCAAGCCCAAATAGCGGGTCAGTTCGGCAATTGCATCGGTATGGCGGGTACTTTCCTGACGAACATCGATACGCACCAACGGCACACCGAAGCAACGCACGCGGCGCAGGGTATCCAACAATTGGCCGTTGGCGATAATTTCCATTCCACAGGCTTTCAGGGATTGATAGCTGGCGTACAGCGGTTCCCATAGTTGATCATTGCTGACCAGCAGGTCATCTGGCGGTAACACTCGTTCGCCTTTCAGGCGACCTTCCAGATAGACCTGCGTATTGATTAGCTGGCTACGGATGCGCTTCATCAGTTCGCGGTAAGGTTCCAGCACTTCTTCGCCGCCAGCCAGTTTGCGTAATTCTGGGGTACATTCCGACATGGACAGTTCGGATACCAGCACCTGAATATCCCGTAGGAACAGATCGGTCGCTTTCCAGCGACTTAACAACAACACATGGCGAGTCACTTCCGCAGTGACGTTAGGGTTGCCGTCACGGTCACCGCCCATCCATGAGGTGAAGCGAATTGGCACTGCTTCAACCGGTAGACGGTAATCGAGAGAGTTTTCCAACTGCTCGTTGAATTCGCGTAGAAAAGCTGGAACCCCTTCCCATAGGCTGTTTTCTACTACGGCAAAACCCCATTTGGCTTCATCGATTGGCGAAGGACGCAGTTTGCGAATTTCGTCGGTATGCCAGGATTGAGCGACTAACTGCCGCAAACGACGCATGATTTTGTTACGTTCGTAATCGGCTAAGTCATTATGATCCAACTGGCTCAGGCAGCTATTCACTTCAACCAGTTTGTGGATCAAAGTCCGGCGGGTAATCTCGGTAGGATGAGCAGTCAGCACCAGTTCGATGGAGAGCTCATCCACCGCTTTGCACATATCTTTATTGCTCAGATTCTTATCTTTCAGGCGGTTAAACAGTTGGGCCAAGGCTTCCGGGTTACTTGCCGCTTCGCCATGCGGCGAAATGCTGTGGTACTGTTCTGCGGTATTGGTCAGATTCAGGAACTGACTAAACGCACGTGCCACGGGCAATAACTCATCGTTAGAGAGATTTTGCAGTGTCGACAGCAGCTCCTGACGGTGCGCTTCATTACCGGCTCGCGAAGATTTAGATAACTTACGGATGGTTTCTACCCGGTCAAGAATGTGCTCGCCCAGCGCTTCCTTGATAGTTTCTCCGAGTAGTGTACCGAGCATACTGACGTTACTTCGCATTGCGGAATATTGTTCGTTCATATGACCCCTGACCCCTATACCCGCCAGCTTTCAAATTGCCAGTGTGTTGGCTGCATGTTGAAAACTTTTTGGTATATGATTTCTTTTTGTAAATTAATTTCACCCAAAAGGCTGAGATTGATTACGAATCTCGCCACGTTCAATTCCAATAACCCAATTGACACTATTTTTAGCAAAAAAACATCAAAATTGGGGGTATTTCTGAAATTTAATTACCGGTCTTAGGTTATCAGTCTGGCTAATCATCAATCTTGATCGATGTTCGCTATCACGAGGATGGGCATAAATCCGCCTGCCCATCTGATTACCCGACGGTTCGGCAAACTCTTGTCGGCTCACTGTTGGCAAAAGTGGTCTACGAGCTGGGCAATCAGTGTCCGCGTCGGTTCGATAAATGCGGTATCAAGGTATTCATCCGGTTGGTGAGCTTGATCGATCGATCCTGGACCGAGTACCAGCGTTGGGCACATTTGTTGGATAAACGGGGCTTCGGTGCAGTAATTCACCACTTCGGTGCGGCTACCTAACAGTTTTTCAATTACCGCCACCAGATGATGGTTGGTTGGACATTCATAACCCGGAATCGGTGGGTGCAGTTCATTAATGGTCAAACGGCCCGGCCAGCGCTGATTTACCGGCTCCAGCGCCTCGTGCATTAATTCGCTTAAATCATTCAATGTCAGCCCCGGCAGTGGGCGGATATCCATATGTAATTCGCAACAGGCGCAAATACGGTTTGCCGCATCACCGCCGTTAATGTGGCCGAAATTCATGGTTGGGTAGGGAATATTGAATGCGGGATTGTTGTAACGCGTCTGCAATGTATTGCGCAGCGCTATAAGGTGAGTGATAGATTCATGCATCAAATCAATAGCATTGACGCCAAGTGCTGGATTACTGGAGTGACCCGATTGCCCGACAATACGAATCGCGTTGGAAATGTGGCCTTTATGAGCTCGCACCGGTTTCAGTGAGGTGGGTTCACCGATGATAGCAAAGTCTGGCCGCAATGGGCTTGAGGCAGCGAAGTAACGTGCTCCCGCCATGGTGGTTTCTTCGTCGGCGGTGGCCAGAATATACAGTGGTTTAGTCAGTTTACTGGCGTCAATATCACGCACCGCATCCAAAATAAAGGCGAAAAAGCCTTTCATATCCGCCGTACCCAAACCGTAAAGCTTGTTGTCGTGTTCGTTCAGGGTGAAGGGATCGCGAGTCCAGCGCCCTTCGTCATAAGGCACGGTATCGGTATGACCCGCCAGCAATAGCCCACCGCTGCCTTCGCCGATGCTGGCCAGCAGGTTAAATTTCTGGCGGGAGTCTGGAACTGGCTGAATGTCGACGCGAAAACCCAAATCGCTAAACCATCCGGCCAGCAAGTTGATTAACGCTTCATTACTTTGATCCAGGGCGCTATCGGTTGCGCTAATGGAAGGCGTTGCAATTAACGCCCGGTACAGCTCAATAAATGGAGGTAATTTCATCTTCACTGTTGACAGCCTTTGGTTAGGGTAGTATCAATATTCATGCAGTTATAGTGAATAACTATTTGAATGAAAATACAGCAAGCATGAGCGTAAGGGAACCAGAAACGCCCTTGAATTTACGAAAATGTCAATGCTAAATCGCGTAGGGAAACAGTCAAAATCAACTGAAAAACCCTACAACCTGTTTTGCGTACTTATGTACCAGTTAGTCAGAAGGTGAACTGAATCCATGTTGAATACGCTGATTGTTGGTGCCAGCGGCTATGCCGGAGCGGAACTTACGGCTTATCTGAATCGTCACCCACATATGAACATAACCGGTTTAACGGTTTCAGCGCAAAGTGCAGATGCAGGAAAATTGCTTTCTGATTTGCACCCGCAGTTTAAAGGCATCATCGATCTGCCGTTACAACCGTTGGTTGATGTGGCTCAGGCCGCAAAAAATGTGGATGTGTTGTTTCTGGCGACGGCGCATGAGGTCAGTCACGATCTGGCTCCGCAGTTTTTAGCTGCGGGTTGCGTGGTCTTTGATTTGTCTGGGGCTTTTCGCGTACAGGATCCCGATTTCTACACAACCTATTACGGTTTTGCACATCAGCACCTCGAATGGCTGGCACAGGCGGTTTATGGTCTGGCGGAATGGCAGGCAGATAAGATTAAGCAGGCGCAACTGATTGCGGTGCCGGGCTGTTATCCTACCGCCTCCCAGTTAGCTTTGAAGCCATTGGTAGATAATCTATTGCTGAATGATGATCAATGGCCCGTTATCAACGCGGTCAGCGGCGTGAGTGGTGCAGGACGTAAGGCCAGTATCGGCAACAGTTTTTGTGAAGTCAGTTTGCAACCTTATGGTTTATTTACTCACCGTCATCAGCCTGAAATCGTTGCTCATTTGGGTACGCCAGTGATTTTTACTCCTCATCTGGGCAATTTTGCTCGCGGTATTTTGGCGACGATTACCTGTCGCCTGAAAACGGGGGTAACGGAGCTGGATGTCGCCGAGGCTTATCACCAAGCCTATCAGGATAAACCTTTGGTGCGCTTGTATCAGCAAGGTATCCCCGCGTTAAAGTCCGTCGTAGGGCTGCCGTTCTGTGATATTGGCTTCTCAGTGCAGGGCGAGCATTTAATCGTCGTTGCGACCGAAGATAACTTGCTGAAAGGCGCGGCAGCTCAAGCTGTTCAGTGCATGAATATCCGCTTTGGTTTCGCGGAAACTCAGGCTCTATTCTAACCAGGGATGGTTGCGAAATTTGCCATAAAAGATATTTTCGCTGCCCCCCACTTTTCCAAGATGCAATTGAGGCGCAAATCATGATGAGTCCGTTAGTCATTAAACTAGGTGGGGTGCTACTGGATAGTGAAGAGGCGCTGGAACGTCTGTTTACTGCATTGGTTACCTACCGTGAAAAGCATCAGCGTCCACTGGTTATTATGCATGGTGGTGGTTGTCTGGTAGACGACTTGATGAAAAAACTGGCGCTGCCAGTCGTCAAGAGAAATGGCCTACGTGTTACACCTGCTGACCAGATTGACATCATCACTGGCGCACTGGCGGGGACGGCCAATAAAACCTTGCTGGCCTGGGCGGTGAAACACCAGATTAATGCTGTTGGCCTGTGTCTGGGCGATGGCAATACTGTCAGCGTGACGCCGCTGGACGTGGCGCTGGGGCATGTCGGTAGCGCACAGCCAGGTTCTCCGGCGTTGGTGCAAACACTGTTGGCGGGCAACTATATGCCAATCATCAGCTCCATTGGTATTACCGCCGATGGCGTGTTGATGAATGTTAACGCTGATCAGGCGGCAACTGCGCTAGCGGCGACGCTGGGAGCCGACTTGATTCTGCTGTCTGATGTCAGCGGCATTCTGGATGGCAAAGGGCAGCGTATTGCTGAAATGACGGCGCAAAAAGCGGAGCAACTGATTGCGCAGGGCATTATTACTGATGGTATGGTAGTGAAAGTGAACGCGGCGTTGGATGCCGCTCGTGCACTAGGGCGCCCGGTGGATATTGCCAGCTGGCGTCATGCTGACCAGCTTCCTGCTTTGTTTAATGGT
Organism: Yersinia ruckeri ATCC 29473; assembly: GCF_000754815.1. Taxonomy (GTDB): domain Bacteria; phylum Pseudomonadota; class Gammaproteobacteria; order Enterobacterales; family Enterobacteriaceae; genus Yersinia; species Yersinia ruckeri. Next base: position 403,400 of record NZ_KN150747.1, on the reverse strand, counting down.
GTGCCTATCGGTACACGTATTCTGGCTTGAGACTGTTAATTCAAGTCATTACAGATTCTTCTATTGTTTCATCCGAATTGAGATTCAAGGAAATTAAAATGCAAACTAAAGGCATCAGCAAAATTGTTCTGGCTTACTCCGGCGGCTTAGACACTTCAGCGATCATTCCGTGGCTGAAAGAAAACTACGATAACTGCGAAGTGATCGCGTTTGTGGCTGATATTGGGCAAGAACGTGCCGATCTGGAAGGGATTGAACAAAAAGCGCTGCGTACTGGTGCCTCAGCCTGTTACGTGGCTGACCTGCGTGAAGAATTTATCAAAGATTACGTGTATCCGGTGTTGCAAACCGGTGCATTGTACGAAGGTACTTACCTGCTGGGAACGTCAATGGCGCGTCCGTTGATCGCTAAAGCACAGGTTGAACTGGCGCTGAAGCTGGGTGCTGATGCTGTCGCGCACGGTGCAACCGGTAAAGGTAATGATCAGGTGCGTTTCGAAAGCACTTACACCGCGTTGGCACCACAATTGAAAGTGGTCGCCCCTTGGCGTGAGTGGGATCTGCGTTCCCGTGAAGCATTGCTGGATTACCTGAAAGAGCGTGATATTCCGACTACGGCTTCATTGGAAAAAATCTACAGTCGTGATGAGAATGCATGGCATATCTCCACGGAAGGCGGCGTGCTGGAAAGCCCAGCCAATGCGGCGAACAAAGATTGCTGGGTTTGGACTGTGGCTCCTGAAGACGCGCCAGACAAAGCTGAACAGGTTACCGTTACCGTTGAAAAAGGCAAAGTGGTTGCCGTAAATGGCAAAACCATGAGTCCGTTCCAGTGTCTGGATACGTTGAACACACTGGGTGCCAAACACGGGATTGGTCGTATTGATATCGTTGAAAACCGTCTGGTTGGCATTAAATCCCGTGGTTGCTACGAAACCCCAGGCGGCACCATCATGATGGCTGCGCTGCGTGGTGTTGAGCAATTGGTTCTGGATCGCGATAGCTTCAAATGGCGTGAGCAGTTGGGTCTGGAAATGTCCTATGTGGTTTACGATGGTCGCTGGTTCGCGCCATTACGCCAGTCACTGCAAGCTGCGGCTGAATCGTTGGCTCAGGAAGTTAACGGCGAAGTGGTGTTGAAACTCTACAAAGGTCAGGTGACGGCAATTCAGAAAACTTCGCCTAACAGTCTGTATTCCGAAGAGTTTGCGACTTTCGGTGAAGATGAGGTTTACGATCATAGCCATGCGGGCGGCTTTATCCGTCTGTTCTCACTGTCTTCCCGTATCCGTGCGTTGAACGCAAAGAAGTAATGTTGTGATTTGTCGGGTGCGGCTTAGTCTGCGCCCATCTGGCTCGATTTATTATCATTATTGTTTTATCCGGTTGAAGGAAATCAAGATTATGGCATTGTGGGGCGGACGGTTCAGTCAGGCGGCAGATCAGCGGTTTAAGCAATTTAATGATTCCCTGCGGTTTGATTACCGGCTGGCAGAACAGGATATTATTGGCTCGGTTGCCTGGTCAAAAGCGCTGGTTACTGTGGGGGTTTTAAGTGCAGAAGAGCAGTTACGACTCGAAGATGCACTGACACTCTTACTGGCAGAGGTTCAGACCGACCCACAAGCCATTCTGAACAGCGATGCAGAAGATATTCATAGCTGGGTAGAAACCCAGTTGATTGCCAAAGTCGGTGACTTGGGTAAAAAACTGCATACCGGACGCAGCCGTAACGATCAGGTTGCCACCGATTTGAAGCTATGGTGCAAATTCCAGGTGACTGAGTTGCTCACAGCGGTTCGCCAATTGCAGCAGGCGTTGGTGATCACTGCGGAAGCGAATCAGGATGCTGTGATGCCGGGTTATACCCATTTACAGCGTGCTCAACCGGTGACTTTTGCCCATTGGTGTCTGGCTTACAGCGAAATGTTGTCCCGTGATGAAAGTCGTTTGCAGGATAGCTTAAAACGCCTCGACGTCAGTCCGTTGGGCAGTGGCGCATTGGCGGGAACGGCCTACGCTATCGATCGTGAGCAGCTTGCCGGCTGGTTGGGCTTTGCTTCTGCGACCCGTAATAGCCTGGATAGTGTTTCCGACCGTGATCATGTGCTGGAACTGCTTTCGAATGCCAGCATCGGCATGGTTCATCTTTCCCGCTTTGCCGAAGATTTGATTTTCTTCAACAGTGGTGAAGCTGCTTTTGTTGATTTGTCTGACCGCGTCACTTCAGGTTCCTCCCTGATGCCACAGAAAAAAAATCCGGATGCATTGGAATTGATTCGTGGTAAATGTGGCCGTGTTCAAGGCGCGTTGACCGGTATGATGATGACGCTAAAAGGCTTGCCTTTGGCTTACAACAAAGACATGCAGGAAGATAAAGAAGGGCTATTCGATGCCCTGGATACCTGGCTAGATTGCTTGCATATGGCAGAATTGGTATTAGAAGGTATTCAGGTCAAGCGCCCACGTTGTAAAGAGGCTGCCGAGCAGGGGTACGCCAACGCAACCGAACTGGCCGATTATCTGGTGGCCAAAGGTGTACCTTTCCGTGAAGCACATCATATTGTGGGTGAGGTCGTCGTGGAAGCTATTCGTCAGGGTAAGGCGCTGGAAGGTTTATCTTTACACGAACTGCAAAAATTCAGTGCAATGATCAACGATGATGTATACCCGATTCTTTCTCTGCAATCTTGTCTGGATAAACGTGTCGCGAAAGGTGGCGTATCACCGGAACAAGTGGCACTAGCCATTGCTGAGGCCAAAGCACGTCTGTTTTAATTGATTCCCTCCGCGTCGCGGGTGGCATTTCTGCCATCCGCTTTATCATGAAGAATTCCCTTTCTAGATAATGAGTTAGATATTAGCTCTACTTCAGTGTTGCCTGAATGTAATAAATTAGGATTATCCGATCAGCTAATATTTCAGCTTTTACACCTATGGCCGAATTAATCATATTATTCGTTATTCTCACTCATTATTCTTCATTTCATCCTGTGAAAAGTTGAGTTTACCCCACTAAGTGATTATGATTATCATTCTCACTTGTTGGAATAAAAATAAAGCGTTGCCGTTACGCTTTATTTTTGATGATTGATTTTGTGCAATAACCCAATCAATTGTCAGCATCATTTTTAAAGGATGAAGTTAAAATATGAATAATATTTATGTAAAGAGAATAAACTTTAAGAGGTTAATAAATATAACTTTTTTTTGGCTTTTTTCATTGATTAGTATTAAAGGTTACTCTAATCAATTTGTTAATAACCCCATACATCCCAAAAGCAATAAAAATGATGTTGAATTAGAAACGATAAAAATAGAAGGGAGCAGTAACGAGCATTCTAGTGATTGGATATATGACGAGCCGCGATCGATTAGTGAAATAACTAAAGAACAATTAGATAACCGGCCTGCCAGACATGCCGCTGATATATTAGAACAAACTTCTGGTGTGTATTCCGCTGTGGATCAACAGGATCCCGCGCTGTCGGTCAATATTCGTGGTATTCAGGATTTTAGCCGCATCAATATGAATATTGACGGTATGCGGCAAAATTTTACGAAAAGTGGTCATGGCGGGCGCAATGGCGTGATGTTTATTGATCCTGAAATTCTCAGCACTGTTGTGATTGAAAAAGGGTCGACCAATGGTATTGGCAGCGGCGGAGTTATTGGTGGTATCACAACATTTAATACCATTAATGCAGAAGATTTTCTTGAACCGGGAAAAGAGATTGGTGGCAGGCTGCGAGCCATGACCGGTGATAATGGAACCTACTTTATTGGCGGTGGGGTGCTGGCTCTCGGTAATGAAACCGGTGATTTACTGCTGGCCGCAAGCGAGCGTAATTTTGGTGATTACTGGCCGGGCAATATTGGCGATCTGGCTGGGGTACGTTTTGGGTATAAGTCCTGGAAAAAAAACGCTGTTGGTGAAGAGCTGAAACATATGCAGGTGCTGAATTCCGGCTATAAAATGCATACGCGGCTCGCGAAAGTGGGTTGGAACCTGCCAGCCGAGCAACGTTTGGTCGCCAGTTACCTGCAAACTCAAGCCTACAGCCCCAACGGCGGTTTCCTTGTTTCCGTAAAAAACGCACCTAACAAGAGCGGAGTCGGCTGGAGAACCAGCAGCATAAGTGATGTTATGACCAGAAATATAGCTCTAGACTATCAGTTGCAACCGGGGCATCTATCTTGGTTGGATATCATGGCGAAGGCCTATTACGTTGATACTGATGATAGAACCAATACCCTTTGCTCTGACTGGGTACGCTGTGATAAATACTTCACCCGTACTCGTTTAACCACCCGTGGTCTACAGTGGCAAAATACTCAGTTACTAAACTTACCCGATAACCACTTACTCAGCTTTAAATACGGTATTGACTGGTTTAGCGACCGTTCCAGTGGCCACTCAACCAAAGACTCAATGGTCGGTGTGACCCCGGAAGGTAAGCGTAGCCTGACCAGCGTCTTTACCCAGCTCGATTATCACTATGACAACTGGTTGCGGCTGGATGGTGGGCTGCGTTTCGATAAGTCCCATTTACAAGGGCATACTTGGCTACCCACCTGGCACCTTCCCCACACCATTGATAATCCTTGCAAGCGACCAGCGAATTATTACAAACTAGGTTATAACCCCATCGACCCTTGCGTTCGTCAACGGCTAATCATGACGTGGGATGTTGATCGCCATGAACAGCAACTCTTACCGACGGTAGCCATGGGGATTAAGCCCGGAGTGCAATGGCTGGAATTTTTCGGTAATTACGGTAAATCATGGCGGCCACCGGGTATTACGGAAGCCTTGGCCACGGGCAGCGCTCACGGCTCAGGGCGGTTTTTCCCCAATCCTAGACTGGCAATCGAACGCTCCCGAACCTGGGAGGCGGGATTCAATATTCAGCAATCAGACCTATTAGTTAACGGGGATAAATTTGCCGCTAAAATGGCTTACTTTGATACTCGAGTGACTAATTATATTAATCTTGAATTGGGTAAACAATTACCCAAACTGGGCCGCAGTTCTTTTGCCTATGCCGCCTTTGGTAATAATCTATTAAAGAGCCGCTTTCGTGGATTCGAATATCAGCTAAGTTATGACGCCGGTTTATTTTATACCAATCTGAGTTATACCCGAATGCTGGGTCATAATGATAGTTGTTCTAAGCCGGCCTGGTTGGGAGGGGTACAAGCAGTGGGATATTCAAGAGCTAAGGGTATATATACCGTTGAACAACGTTGGCAAGATCACCGGGTTGTATGTAGTCATGGGGAGATATTCGGTTCATCGGCTTATTTACCCGGTGATCGTGGCAGTTTAACCCTCGGCGGACGAGCATTAAATAAACTGTTAGATTTTGGTACCGTGATCCGTTATAACCGTGGGTATCAAGATTTGTCTGTCCTTAATAGTGCTGGCTACCCAGGTACAAGCTATGTTGCGGACTGGCCGAAATACACAATATTTGATTTATATGCCAGCTATAAATTAACAAATAACTTTACATTGCGTGGTTCTATAGAAAACATCAACAATCGTGCTTATTTGGTTAATTATGGTGATTCTCTTTCATTTTCTGCCAGCCGTGGTCGCACTATCCAGGGGGGCTTTGAATACAAATTTTAAAGTCTTCAGGTAAGTAAATTATCTGTTGGTAGACATGATTAAGAAAGTAATTATGTCTAAGTTATCTTTCATTAACTAAAAGGATGTTATTTATGAATGTGACAATCAAATATCAAAATGAATTTTCCGATTATACTATTTCATCTTATATGAATAAATGGGCAACGACATTTGGCAATATTGATCAGGCTGCGGTGAAAGATCGTGGTCAGTTTTTCGGTGGTGACGATCAATATAATGGCACTCAATATTCCATTAGCAGTTCGCATGGGAGTAGTTCTGCCATGATTATAGACGGTACTCTGCATTACTCATACTTTCCTAAGCACACCTTCTATGGGCAGATGGATAGCATACAGTTTGGCGAGAGCCTGCATCAAGACCAAAGTGGCAGCTGGTATTTGACCCCGGCTGAAGTGAGTTTTAGTGGGCTTCATATCACTGGTAGCTATGATGATGAACTCACTATGGAGCAAAACCATCAGGGTAATATGCACAAGATAACGCATGGTTTAATGAGAGGAAATCCCGATCCGATGCTGGAAATACTTAAAGCGAAAGGCATTGATGTGGATACCGCTTTCAAAGACCTGTCTATTGCCACTCAGTATGATTCCAGCGACGTGATGGGCGATATGCCAATAGTTGAAACCATCGGTGTCGCGGATAATAGCGAGATGTTATTGGTCGCCTGATAGAACATCAATTAAAAAATAAGGCCTTAGCCGCATAGAAAGTTCACCACTGCATCAATAGGAACACCGGGTGTGGTGGTGATTTTACTGGTCGCTGCCGAAGCGTGGCAACGAGTAAGGCTTGTTCCTTTGGCAATAATCTTCAGTGTGGAAACGAGCCCATGCAATCTGCGAACATTTCCCGATTATCGACATCGCCAACAATATTAACGCTATTAACCTATGATAAACCCAGTCTCTGGGGGATTGGTATATTTACCGCAATTATTAATCTACTGATGTTGACGCCTGCAATTTATATGTTGCAGGTCTATGAACGTGTATTAGCTTCAACGAATACCATGACCTTACTCATGCTCACTCTCCTGGTTTTGGGGGCTTTTGCTTTCATTGGTTTACTGGAATGGGTGCGCAGCGCTGTTGTCATCCGTTTGGGTACCAAGACAGATATGCAGCTTAATCAACGGGTGTTCAACGCAGCATTTGAATCGACTTTGCAGGGAAATAAAATCCAGGCAGCACAAGCGTTAAATGATTTAACGGTAATTCGTCAGTTTGCTACCGGTAATGCTCTGTTTGCTTTTTTTGATGCTCCGTGGTTCCCGCTCTATCTATTGGTGATTTATTTACTGCACCCATGGCTGGGTTTATTGGCAACCGCTGGCGCGGGTATTTTGGTTTTACTGGCCTGGTTTAATCAATGGGCATGTAAGAAACCCCTCAGAGAAGCGGCTGAGGTCACATTGCAAGCAACACAACAAGCAAACGCCAACTTGCGTAATGCCGATGCTATTGCGGCGATGGGGATGTTGAAAGCCCTGCGAGAACGTTGGCTAGCGCAGCATTGTCGTTATCTTTATCAGCAAAATATCGCCAGTGATACAAGTAGCCGTATCAGTGCCTTGGCTAAATTTAGCCGCTTAACATTACAGTCAATGATGCTCGGCTTGGGGGCATTATTGGTGATTCGGGGTGAAATTACGGCTGGCGTGATGATTGCTGGGTCAATTTTGATTGGGCGCGTGTTAGGGCCGATCGATCAGCTGATTGCCGTCTGGAAGCACTGGAGCCATGCCCGTTTGGCTTACCAGCGTTTATCCGATTTACTGCTAAATCAGACACCCTCTGAAGCGGGCATGGCATTGCCTGCTCCTCTTGGCCAGCTAACCGTTACCCAGTTGCTCGCTTGTCGGCCAGGCACTGCAATTCCTATTTTGCACTCTATTGATTTTACGCTGCAACCCGGTGAGATTCTTGGTGTTCTTGGGCCATCGGGTAGCGGTAAATCTACACTGGCTAGATTGTTGGTCGCCAGCAAGTCGGCCTTTAGTGGGTCGATACGCTTGGATGGTGCCGATATCTCTCTCTGGGATAAGTCCTTATTAGGCTCGTTTATCGGTTATTTGCCGCAAGATGTGCAGTTATTTCGCGGATCTGTTGCCGAAAACATTGCTCGTTTTGGTTGCGTGGACTCAGCCAAAGTTGTCGCTGCTGCCAAAATGGCCGATGTGCATGATTTGATTCTGCATTTGCCCCAAGGTTATAACACCCCGTTGGGTGATGGTGGTGAGGGATTATCTGGTGGGCAGTGTCAACGAATCGCTTTGGCGCGGGCAGTGTACGGTATGCCGCGGCTTATTGTGTTGGATGAACCCAACGCGAGCTTGGATGATGCAGGAGAAAAAGCGCTCTTGGCGAGTATTAGCCAGTTAAAGCAACAAGGCTGCACCATCGTCATGATTACCCATAAACCAGAGTTATTATCTGGCAGTGACTTTTTACTATTACTGAAAAATGGACGACAGGAGTTGTTTGATCGGACTCAAGTGGTACTGGCAGGTCTTTACGCTAAAGATAATGTGGCTTCAACAGCACATATCCAGAACGTGGGTAAGAAAAATGTCTGGGGTAATACCGTGGTTTACCGCGTTGCCCCTGCAGGTCACTCATCGCAGAATGACTAACCCAAGTCACGGAAAAAGGCAAAAGATGATGTTATCAGAAGTCGGTCGGCCGTCACTGCAAACTAATAGCGAACGCTATCTTTATATTGGTGGGCTACTGGTATTAACCGGGTTTATCGGTTTCTTCGCTTGGGCCAGTTTCGCACCATTAGATAAAGGTGTTGCAGTGCCTGGAATAGTTATCGTGGCTGAAAACCGCAAAATCGTTCAGTCATTACAAGGTGGACGAATCACCCAGTTGCATACGACGGAGGGAGAGTGGGTCGAAAAGGGACAATTGCTGATTTCGCTGGACGATACTGCGATACGTAGCCAGCGAGATAACCTGCAACAGCAGTATTTTTCATTACTATCTCTGGAGGCTCGGTTGATTGCTGAACAAAGTAATTCGGCACTGATTACCTTCCCAGAGGCGCTATTAAAGCAGCGTGGGCAGCCAATCATTGAAGAGCTAATGGCTCTACAGCAGCAACTTCTTCATCATCGGCATCAGGTCCAGAAAGGCGAATTGACTCGTTTGTCGACAGAAATAGCCCGTCTGCATGAGCGGCTTGCCGGTTTACACATACAGCGTGTGAATAATCAGCGTCAGTCTGACTTGATTCAGCAGCAACTGAAAGGCATTCGCGCACTGGCACAAAATGGTTATGTGGCGACGAGTCAGCAATTAGAGATGGAGAGCAAGGCCATTATGTTTTTGGCTAAAGTTGATCAAGACAATAGCTATATCGCCGAAACTCACAGGCACATTCAGGAAACAGAACAACGGCTGGCACAGCAGCACGAACAATATCAGGCAGATATTCATGAGCAGCTGGCCAAAGCGCAACAAAATCGCCGAGAACTGGGGCAACATATCACCGTAGCAGAATATGAACTGGCCAATATGCAAATTTCTGCTCCTGCCAGTGGTGTGATTATCGCACTTGCCCAGCATACCGTGGGTGGTGTTGTCGGTTCAGGGCAGCAGCTAATGGAGATTGTTCCCAATGGAGAACCGCTTTTGATTGAGGCACAACTACCCGTTGAGCTGATTGATAAAGTCGCCGTTGGTTTACCCGTGGATCTTATCTTTTCTGCCTTTAACCAGAGCCATTCTCCACGGTTAGCAGGCACGGTTCTGCGTGTCGGTGCGGACAGGCTGGATAATCGACACAGTTTACAGCCTTATTATCCATTAACCGTGTCGATAAATATCGATGCAGTACAGCAGACCCAGATAGAAAAAATACGGCCAGGTATGTCTGTCGATGTATTTGTTCGCACCGGTGAACGTTCGTTATTGAGCTATTTATTTAAGCCATTCACAGATCGCCTGCAAGCTGCATTGGCCGAGGAATAAATGGCGGGTTACTCAATGGCAGTTATGTCATTGATTGAAAATAAAGGAATATGATGAATCTATCTGCGGATAATCGTAGCGTATCAATGGACGGTAATTCTTCTGTCATGTTTTTATCGTTCAGTTGGTTATTATCTCTTGCTCTGCATTTCTGTGCGCTATGGTTTTTGGCTATGCGTACCATTCCCCCTTTGCCTACGGATTCGCTGACTTCAGTAGTGATTTCTCTGTCTACGGAGATAGCGTTTACGCCGAGTCTTGAGCAATATCAGCTGGGGGTTGAGCAGGAGCTGGCAGTGGCTGCCAGTGAGTCTCCTCCAGAGTTGTTCAATGAGGTTATTGAGTCCTTGCCGGAGGTCTCACAGACTGATGCGCTTTTGCTTGTGGTTAAAGAAAAACCAAAGCAAAAGCCAAAAGAGGTCATTAAACCGCAGAAAAACGTTAAAGCCAGCTGGCGAGAGGCCGCAAAACCGCAAGAAAACCAAGAAACGGAGATTCAAACCGCATCAATGAGTAATAGCTCACCGCTGTCTGGAACACAGCAGCGCGTTGCGGCACCGATTAATAGCCATTCATTAAATAATTCGCAAACTCGGGCGACCTGGATCGCTATTTTGCAAAGTCATCTGGCCAATTTTAAGCGTTACCCGCCCGGAGTTAGAAATAAACAACGTAAAGGCACGGCGATCATCAAGTTTTCCATTGATAGTGAAGGGCGGGTACTATCCGCGATGTTAGCCGGTAGTAGCGGTAGCCCTCTATTGGATAGTGAAGCATTGGCGATGCTAAAACGCGCTCAACCGTTACCCAAACCACCGGCTGAATTACTGAGCGCCGGGCAGTTCGTTATCACATTACCGTTGGATTTTGATATGAAGAAAAAAAACCGCAGGCAGTGACAGATTGAGGCAGAGCCAGTCATTGGATATTTAATTGACCCACGAAGGTGCTGTTTTACTGGCGTCTACATCAATTGGCTCGCTAATTAACAGGTCAGGCGTGAGCACAAATAACGATTTAAGCTGATCCCTTCTTCAATTGCGCTGATTGCCAAACGGCGATGTTGGTCGGGAGGCATACGAAGAACAAGTTTTCCACTGAACTGTTTTTCTGACAGGGGCTCTGGGGGTGTTTCTCCGACTCGTCCCATTTCTGCCAAGACATCGGCGACCAGCGCCGTTATGCCGTCTAGGGCTTGTACTCTGGACGGTGCCAACCATGACAAACTGGGGAACTCGGCACATAGCCCGATAAACTCTGCATCTTCCTCTGACCAGGTAATTCGGTAGGTGTAGTGTTCGATATTAATCACGGTTCATCTCCTCTAACTTATCCAACGCAGCGACAACCTGTTTGACCTGATAAAACTTGGCCATTCCATTGTTATTACGTTGGATGTTAATCCTTGGGTCACCTTGCCAGGGCATACTGTAGATATGATGGCTGCCTGAATCATGTCGGGGTGGACCGAAGTAGAATGTGCAGATTTTTGCTAATTCGATAAATTTTACGCCCGACGGGTTAGCTTTGATACGAGCAATCCGGCTTTCCATGCCTTTCATTGCGCCTCCATTGTAGTACTGTTATTGGTATCACTTCAAGTCGGTGATGTCATTTTCTGTGTAAAGAGGACAATGAGGAGAATTTCTCGGCAGGGCAACGGAGGAAACATTATTCAGGAAGGCGTCACGCAAAAAATAATGCTTTGTCAGATCATGAAAACAACAAAACCGGGCTTTGGACCCGGTTTTGCTAAAGATTGAAACTTATTCGCCAGGACAACGCAGGCAGCGTTCGGTTTCGTCGGTACCCAGTTTTAGTTTGGATTGCAGGTCACGCAACGCGGTACGCAAGCCTTCTTCAATCACCGGATGATAGAACGGCATATCCAGCATTTGGTCGACCGTCATTTGCTGTTGATGTGCCCATGCCAATAAATGTGCAATATGCTCGGCACCTGGCCCGATCATTTCGGCTCCGAGAAAGCGGCCGGTTCCTTGCTCACCGTAAACCCGCAGTATGCCTTTGTTACGCAGCATAACCCGTGAGCGCCCCTGATTTTCAAAGGAAACTTCACCGACATCGAAACAGCCACAGACGCTGAACTTCTGGCTTAGTTCTCGGAAAGTGGAACCAATCATCGCGATTTGTGGATCGGAAAATACCACGGAAATCGGGCTGCGTCGTAATCCCGGAACTACCTCAGGAAAGCTGCCAGCATTCACGCCAGCAATTCGCGCCTGATCGCTTGCTTCATGCAGTAAAGGCAGTTGGTTACTGGCATCACCGGCGATAAAGATATGTGGTGCGCTGGTTTGCATGGTTAAACGGTCGGCTTTGGGTACACCACGTTCGTCGAGCACCAGATTGGTGTTTTCTAGGCCTAACTTGTCAACATTTGGGCGGCGGCCAGTGGCGGCCAGCACGTAATCCACCATAATTTCTTGTGGTTTCTCATCCAGCCCCTGATAACGAATAAAGACTTTATTACCTTCTCGCTGCATCAGATCGATTTTTACATCAGGGTCGAGATAGAACTCTTCTCTCAGCGTTTTGGCGGCATATTCTCGCACCACGCTGTCAGTTAACGGACCAACGGCACCGCCGACACCAAACATTTTTACCTTAACCCCCAAACGATGCAGCGCCTGGCCAAGTTCAAGACCGATGACGCCAGGGCCGAATACGGCAACGGATTCGGGTAAATCGTCCCAGTTAAACACATCGTCGTTTACGATTAGGCGGTCACCCAACTCATTCCACGGTGTCGGCCAGCTTGGACGCGAACCAGTTGCGATAACAATTCTTTGCGCCACAATGCGTGTGTGGTCATCAATTTGCAGGGTGTTGTCATCAATAAAACGGGCATAACCCTGAGTTTTATCTGCTGCCGGAATACTATCAACGCCTTCTAATACGAAGCCGACGAAACGGTCGCGTTCGCGTTTAACGCGATCCATCACTTCACGTCCGTTAATCACGGTTTCTCCCTGCGGATAGACGCCAAATCCCGGTGCTTTCTCAATGGCATGGACGGCTTCAGCAGCGGCAATCAGTAATTTGGAAGGCATACAGCCTACGCGAGCGCAGGTTGTGCCATATTCTCCGCCTTCAATCATGACCACGTTGGGGGTGGACAGTTTGGCGGCACGATAAGCGCCCAGTCCGGCGGTGCCGCCACCAATAACGGCGACATCTACGTTTAAGGTTTTCATATCCGCTCCTAACAGAAAAAAAGGGTAGGCCGAGGCCTACCAAAATACTTCACGTTGATTGCTTTTTTTATTGATGTAATCAGGCTGACAAATAGGTTTCCAGATCGTCGCTGCCACCAATATGGCGACCACCGATAAACACCTGTGGTACGGTTGAACGGCCACTGACCGCGCGCAGGCTTACCGTCGTTGCATCTTTACCCAGAACGATTTCTTCGTATTGCATGCCACGATCTTGTAGCATTTGTTTGGCTTTGGCGCAGAATGGGCAACCTGGTTTGGTGAAGATAGACACGGATTCCTGTACTTTGTATTCGGGAGCTAAATACTTCAGCATCGTGTCGGCATCAGACACTTCAAACGGGTCGCCCGGCTTATTTGGCTCAACGAACATTTTCTCTACCACACCGTTACGAACCAGCATGGAGTAGCGCCATGAGCGAGGGCCAAAGCCAAGATCAGCTTTCTCAACCAGCATATTCATGCCTTTGGTGAATTCACCGTTACCGTCTGGAATGAACGTAATATTCTCGGCGTGCTGATCGGCTTTCCAAGCATTCATGACAAAGGTGTCATTAACAGAAACACACAGGATGCTATCTACGCCATGCTGTTTAAACACGCTGGATAACTCGTTATAGCGTGGTAAATGGCTGGAAGAACAGGTTGGGGTAAAGGCTCCCGGCAGTGAAAAGACGATAACGGTTTTATCTTTGAACAGTTTATCAGTCGTTACGTCAACCCACTGATCGCCCTGGCGGGTATGGAATGTGACCTGTGGAACTTTTTTACCTTCTTGGTGGGTAAACATGTGTAACTCCTTAATTATAAAATTAAATTCTTTTTTTGATTGAGTCTCTCTTTCTTGGGCTACATTATTCATTTTATCTCTTGATAGTTCTAATCACTCATTGCTATCTTATCTATCGTTATTTACTATCATAAAGTGAGGAGCAGATGAACATTCGCGATCTCGAGTATCTGGTGGCTTTAGCCGAATTCCGTCATTTTCGACGGGCGGCGGATTCCTGCCATGTCAGCCAGCCGACATTAAGCGGCCAGATCCGTAAACTGGAAGATGAGCTAGGCGTGATGCTATTGGAGCGCACCAGCCGTAAGGTATTGTTTACTCAAGCAGGTCTGTTGCTGGTGGATCAAGCCAGAACAGTGTTGCGGGAAGTGAAGGTTCTGAAGGAAATGGCCAGTTTGCAGGGCGAAAGTATGTCAGGACCGCTGCACATTGGTTTGATACCGACCGTAGGACCTTATCTGTTACCACAAATTATTCCGATGCTGCACCAGGCTTTTCCAAAGCTGGAAATGTATCTGCATGAAGCGCAAACCCAGAACCTGTTGGCGCAGTTGGACAGTGGAAAGCTGGATTGTGCGATTCTGGCGCTGGTCAAAGAAACCGAAGCCTTTATTGAAGTGCCGCTATTTGATGAACCGATGAGTCTGGCGGTTTATACCGATCATCCGTGGGCTAATCGCGAACGGGTACAAATGCATGAATTAGCAGGCGAAAAATTGTTAATGCTGGAAGATGGTCACTGCCTGCGAGATCAGGCGATGGGCTTCTGTTTTCAAGCCGGAGCCGATGAAGACACGCATTTCCGTGCTACCAGTTTAGAAACTCTGCGTAATATGGTGGCTGCTGGCAGCGGTATCACCTTGCTGCCATCATTGGCGGTTCCGCCGGAAAAAGTACGCGACGGAGTTTGTTATCTGGAGTGCTACAAGCCCGTTCCTCAGCGCACCATTGCTTTGGTCTACCGCCCCGGCTCCCCATTGCGTAGCCGCTATGAGCAACTTGCCGAGGCGATACGCGAGCACATGCAAGCGCGTATGAACCCAATGTTAGAACAGGCGGTTTAAGCCATTGAGCGCTGCGACGCGATAGGCTTCTGCCATTGTCGGATAGTTGAAGGTGGTATTCACGAAATACTCAATGGTATTGCCTTCACCTTTCTGTTCCATAATCGCTTGGCCGATATGAATGATCTCGGCCGCTCGCTCACCAAAGCAATGAATACCCAGTATCTGCTTGGTTTCACGGTGGAATAGAATTTTCAGGCTACCGACATCCATACCGACGATCTGCGCTCGCGCCAGATGCTTGAACTGCGCTCTACCGACTTCGTACGGCACTTTCATCGCTGTCAGTTCCTGTTCGGTTTTACCGACAGAACTGATCTCAGGAATGGTGTAAATCCCGGTAGGAATATCATCAATCAAATGAACCTGTGCTTCCCCCTGAATCATCGCCTGTGCTGCAATGCGTCCCTGATCGTAAGCGGCGGAAGCCAGGCTTGGATAACCAATGACGTCACCAACGGCATAAACGTGTGGCAAGGCGGTCTGGTACATACTGTTAACTTTCAGCAGGCCTCGGCTATCGGCTTCTAATCCGATATTTTCCAATCCCAAACCGCTGGTATTGCCGGTTCGCCCGTTGGCATATAGCAAGCAGTCAGCTTTAACTTTTTTCCCTGATTTTAGATGTACAATAACGCCATCGGTAGTGCCTTCGATTTTCTCGAATTCTTCGTTGTGGCGAATAACCACGCCGTTATTCCAAAAATGATAGGAAAGTGCATCGGACATTTCCTGATCGAGGAATGCCAACAAGCGGTCACGAGTATTGATCAGATCAACTTTGACGCTTAGTCCCCGGAAGATCGAGGCATATTCACAGCCAATGACCCCAGCACCATAAATTATAACGTGCTGTGGTTCATGGCTGAGTTGCAGAATGGTGTCGCTGTCGTAGATACGTTCATGGGTAAAATCGACGTTTTCAGGACGATAAGGACGGGAACCGGTCGCGATAACGATATTATTGGCAGTCAATTGGTCTGAAGTGCCATCAGCATAGCGAACATTGAGGGTATTGGCGTCGATAAAGCTGGCATCTCCAGAGAACATCTGGCAATGATTTCGATCATAGAAGCCTTGACGCATACGAGTTTGCTGGTTAATTACCCGATCAGCATGACGTAAAATATCGGAAAATGAAGAGCTGATAACCCGAGAGTTGTCGCTATAAAGAGGGTTCTGGTTAAATTCAATGATACGGCTCACGGCGTGGCGCAGGGCTTTGGAAGGAATGGTACCCCAATGGGTACATCCGCCGCCCACATTGTCATACCGTTCAATCACGGCGACGCGAGCACCTTGCTTAACCAACCCCATAGCGGCACCTTCACCGCCAGGACCCGAGCCAATGACAATGGCATCAAAATGGAAGTGCTGTTGCATGTAGGAGAGACCTATTATTATACAAAATTACAACGAGATATTAACATCATCCTATTAATAACCCAATCATCATTAGGTTTTTTGCGGTCGTTGAGACTGTAAATTCATACGTGCGCGGATAAGTTGATGCGTTTGTATAGCCGTTGTTACTATAAAGTTTGGTATATTGCTTACTATATGGCTTAGCTAAAGAAAATGGATATCTTTTGGGTACGATTATGGGCGTCAGAGCACAACAAAAAGAGCGAACGCGTCGTTCCCTGATCGAAGCGGCGTTCAGTCAATTGAGTGCAGAACGGAGTTTTGCCAGCCTGAGCCTGCGGGAGGTTTCTCGTGAGGCGGGAATCGCGCCAACTTCATTTTACCGCCATTTCCGCGATGTTGATGAATTGGGGCTGACCATGGTGGACGAAAGTGGTCTGATGTTGCGCCAACTGATGCGCCAAGCTCGCCAGCGTATCGCCAAAGGTGGCAGCGTTATTCGCACCTCTGTCTCAACATTTATGGAATTTATCGGTAACAACCCGAATGCATTCCGCCTGCTACTGCGGGAACGTTCCGGGACATCGGCCGCATTCCGAGCCGCCGTTGCCAGAGAAATTCAGCACTTTATTGCCGAACTCGCTGATTATCTGGAGTTGGAACATCATATGCCGCGCAGCTTTACCGAAGCGCAGGCTGAGGCCATGGTCACAATTGTATTCAGTGCTGGTGCGGAAGTTCTGGACGTTGATATTGAACAACGGCGACAGTTAGAAGAGCGGTTAGTCTTGCAGTTACGGATGATTTCCAAAGGCGCTTATTATTGGTATCGCCGTGAACAGGAAAAGCTTGCTGTATCCCGTGTTGAATAAAGGTAAGGATGATGATGGAACAACCTCGCCGTGAAAATGGCACTCTCATATTGGCATTGATTGCCGGATTTTCAGTTAACGGCTCTGTTGCTGCGCTGTTCAGCTCGTTGGTTTCTTTTTCTCTATTTCCCATATTGGCTCTGGTATTGGCTATTTACTGTTTACACCAACGTTATCTGAACTATGTCATGCCTCGGGGGCTACCAATGCTGGCATCGGCATGCTTCCTGCTGGGTATTTTGCTATATAGCGCGATAGTTCGGGTTGAATATCCGCAAATTGGCTCAAATTTCCTGCCATCTATTTTGTGCGTGATTTTGGTGTTCTGGATTTTATTCAGACTAAAAGCGCGCAAAGCTGCGGCGAGAGACGACAACTCACAGTAAGCATTGGGTCAGTTGGCAAATGAAATAAGCAAGGGCAACGTGATGTTGCCCTTTTTGTTGGGTCGATTAGTCGCGTTTCTCCAGCCACACGCCGCATTCCATGTGGTGGGTATAAGGGAATTGGTCAAATAGCGCCAATCGACTGATTGTATGAGTATGTTGCAACTGTTCCAGATTAGCGCTCAGTGTTTCCGGGTTACAGGAGATATACAGAATACGCGGGTATCCCTGCACCATCTTGATGGTTTCATCATCCAGGCCGCTGCGCGGAGGATCGACGAAAATAGTTTCACAATGGTAACTCTGTAGGTCGATGCCTTTCAGGCGGTTAAATTCTCTGACACCCTGCATCGCTTGAGTAAATTCTTCCGCCGACATGCGGATAATCTGCACGTTATCAATGTGATTGGCTGCAATATTAAACTGTGCCGCAGCAACAGAAGGCTTGGCAATTTCAGTAGCCAGTACCCGATCAAAATTTCGCGCCAGTGCTAAAGAGAAGTTTCCGTTACCGCAATACAGCTCTAGCAGGTCGCCGCTGGCGTCTTTGGTTACATCAAGCGCCCATTCCAGCATATGAATGTTCACCGCCGCATTAGGTTGGGTGAAACTATTTTCTACCTGACGATAAATCATATCGCGACCGGCCACAGGCAGAATTTCATCAACATAATCATTATCTAACATGATTTTGGTTTTAGCGGCGCGGCCAATCAGTTGTAAATCAAAACCTTCAGTTCGTAATTGATCACGCAGTGCAATCGCGTGCTGCTGCCATTCTTCGTCCAATTGACGGTGATACAGTAAAGAAGCAATGATTTTTCCGCTCCGCGTTGACAGATAGTCAATCTGGAATAGTTTGCGACGCAAAATAGGCTGCGCTCGGATAGCGGTCATTAGGGCGCTCATCAAACGGTTAATCAGTACGCTGGCAACGGGGAATTGCTCCACCCGAATCCGTTGTTTGGTGTGCTGATCAAACATGATGTGGTACAGGTCGTCTTCATCGTGCCAAACGCGAAACTCGGCTCTCATGCGGTAATGTTCTGCCGGAGAGCGGAAAACCTCCGGTTCGGGTGCCTTGAACGGCGACATCATCTCTTTGAGAGAGGCAATTTTTTCCGCCAATTGGTGATCGTAATTTTCAGTAGGCAGGATGTCGGGGGTCATGTTTCGTCTCGTCTGGCAGTAAAAGAAAGGATATTCCTGCGGGATTGTAGGGGAAGTGATTATGAAGTCCAGTTTTGTCGTGTTTATTCCTTGTTACATGAACGGAAGTCTAGATATCTATTTGCATTGATCGTAGCATTGCCGTCCGGCCTCGAACTGAGAGTGAAAAGGGAATCTGGTGTAAATCCAGAGCTGACGCGCAGCGGTAAGGGGAAGTCACGGCGATAGTTTATCTACAGACACTGTCCATAACGGATGGGAAGTCATCGCCCGGTATTGTGTTACTTCATCTATTAAAGGTGTGCACTTTAATGTAGATGTTGACGCAATACATCCCAAGCCCGAAAACCTGCCGGTATTACGTCGCAATATTTGTGGTCGTCGCGTGCTACCGGCCATAGTTCTGCGGCATCCGCCAATTAAGTTTGGATGCTTTTTCATGACAATTAAAAAATATACGCTGCTCACGGCTCTTTCCCTGACGGCATTTTCTGGCTGGGCGCAAGACAACACCACCACGGACAGTAATGATGACATGGTTGTCACAGCAAACCGTTTCAAACAACCGATCTCTACCGTATTGGCTTCTACCGATGTGGTAACTCGTGATGATATCGAGCGTTGGCAGGCCAAAAGCATTAATGATGTTCTACGCCGCCTACCGGGTGTCGATATTGCTCAAAATGGTGGGCCAGGGCAATTAAGTTCGGTATTGATTCGCGGGACTGAATCTCGACACGTTTTGATTCTTATTGATGGTGTACGTCTGAATCAGGCTGGAATTAGTGGATCGTCTGATCTTAGCCAAATCCCCGTATCTCTGGTGCAGCGCATGGAATATATCCGTGGGCCGCGCTCGGCTGTTTATGGTTCCGACGCGATTGGTGGCGTCATTAACATTATTACTGAACGAGAAACCCTAGGTAGCACCTTAACCGCCGGTATGGGTTCAAACGGCTATCAAAACTACGGTGGGTCAACTCAGCAGAAATTAGGTGAGAATACGACTATTACCGTAGCCGGTAATTATAATTACAGCAAAGGCTACGACATTGTTGCCGATGGCAATACCGGTACGGCAAAGCAGCCTGACCGTGATGGGTATATGGGAAAAATGTTATGGGTTGGGTTGAATCATAAATTTAATGAAGAGTTCACCGGTTTTGCCCGGGCATATGGTTTTGATAACCGTAGTGACTATGATGGTTATTACAGTGTTGGCTCACCACTCATTGATACCCGTCAGCTTTCTAGCCGCACATATGATACTGGCTTGCAATTTAATGGCGGCAATTATGTTGCCAAGCTAACCGGTAGTTACAGCCATACTAAAGACTACAACTATAATCCTGATTTGGGGCGTCATGACAAATCAGCAACGCTGGATGATATTTCCCAATACAATCTACAATGGGCGAATACCTATGCGCTGGGGCTAGGTAATATTGGTGGCGGCGTAGATTGGCAAAAGCAAACCACCGAGCCAGGTACGAACTACCTGTCTGAGGGGTATGAACAGCGTAATACCGGGATTTACGGCACAGTGCAGCAATTTGTTGGGCCAGTGACTCTGGAAGGTGCGATACGTGGTGATGATAATTCGCAGTTTGGCTGGCATACCACATGGCAAAGTAGTGCCGGTTGGGAGTTTATTGATGGTTACAGTTTGATTGGTTCCTATGGAACGGCATTTAAAGCCCCCAATCTTGGGCAACTTTATGCTGCAGGATTTGGTAATCCGGATCTTAAACCGGAAGAAAGTAAACAGTGGGAAGGCGCGATTACCGGAGTAACTGGCCTGCTGGATTGGCGTTTATCGGCATATCGTAATGATATTGACCAACTGATTAATACCAGAGGTGTTTACCCAAACTCTCGTTATTACAATGTGGGCAAAGCCACCATTAAGGGCGTTGAATGGACAGGTTCCTTCGATACCGGCGCATTATCGCACCAGGTCACTTTAGAATATCTGGATCCACGCAATGCGGAAACTAATGAAGTTCTGACTCGTCGTGCTAAACAACAGGTCAAATACCAGTTGGACTGGCAAGTTGCTGATTTGGATTGGTCTATAACCTATCAGTATCTTGGCCAGCGTTATGACAAAGACTACAGCACTTATCCAGAAGAAACGGTAGAACTTGGTGGTGTGAGCCTATGGGATCTTGCCGTGTCATATCCAGTCACCTCTCATCTTACGGTTCGTGGTAGAATCGCCAACCTGTTTGATAAAGATTATGAGACGGTTTATGGCTACCAAACCCCAGGACGCGAATACTACTTCACTGGAAGCTATAACTTCTAAGGCTAATACTGCCCCTCGCCCGACGGCGCTGATTTTTGATTCCGGCGTCGGCGGGTTGTCTGTGTACCAAGAGATTCGGCAGCTTCTGCCGGATCTTCACTATATATATGCTTTCGATAACGTCGCCTTTCCTTATGGAGAGAAGTCCGAAGAGTTTATTGTCGAGCGTGTAGTAGAGATCGTCACTGCGGTTCAGCAACAACATCCCCTTGCCATTGTCGTCATCGCCTGTAATACCGCCAGCACCGTTTCCCTCCCAGCTTTACGTGAGCGCTTCTCTTTCCCTGTTGTTGGAGTGGTGCCTGCAATCAAACCGGCGGCCCGGTTAACCCGCAATGGCGTGGTTGGATTATTGGCAACCCGAGCGACAGTTCACCGTTCTTATACGTTGGATTTGATCGCGCGTTTTGCCACTGATTGCAAAATTGAGCTGCTGGGTTCATCCGAGCTGGTAGAACTGGCTGAAACCAAGTTGCATGGTGGCGAAGTCTCCCTCTCCGTACTAAAGAAAATCCTTAACCCGTGGCTAAGTATGCGCGAGCCGCCGGATACGGTGGTGCTAGGCTGCACCCATTTCCCTCTATTAGCAGAGGAGTTGGCGCAAGTATTGCCAGAAGGCACTCGAATGGTGGATTCTGGTGCTGCAATTGCCCGTAGAACTGCCTGGCTGATTTCTTCACAAGAGAATGTCATTTCTACACAAGAAGATAATGTGGCTTACTGCCTGACTCTAGATGCAGGAACTGATGCTTTATTGCCCGTTCTACAGGGCTATGGCTTCCCAACGCTGAAAAAACTAGCGATTTAATCGGTTTTCGCCTAAAAAAAACGCGGTTGGAAAATTATTTGAAATTAGGGGTTGCAGCCTGTCAGGAACTCCCTATAATGCGCCTCCACTGACCGGGAACAACGAAACACACTTCGCCGGGTCAGGAAGAGAACAGATGAGTTTGACTTCGAAAGAAACCAAATAAAACCTTGACTCTTCAGCGGGAAAGCGTAATATGCACCTCCCGCGTTACCGTAAGATTCGCCGCAAGCGAACAGGTAACGAACGCTCTTTAACAATTTATCAGACAATCTGTGTGGGCACTCGCAAGACGATATCTAGCCTGTTTCGGCAGGCAGAAGAAATATCAAAGTCTTGAAGAGTGACCAAAGCAGTACACATTTGAACTTCGGTTCGAATGCATATTTGCTGAAAGTAATCTTTGAGCATCGCTACCCTTGGGTAGCAAATCAAACAAATCTTAAATTGAAGAGTT
>NZ_KN150747.1:33646-381208 GCF_000754815.1 Yersinia ruckeri ATCC 29473 | reverse complement strand
ATCTGAGCCATGATCAAACTCTTCAATTTAAGATTTGTTTGATTTGCTACCCGAGGGTAGCGATGCTCAAAGATTACTTTCTGCAAATATGCATTCGAACCGAAGTTCAAATGTGTACTGCTTTGGTCACTCTTCAAGACTTTGATATTTCTTCTGCCTGCCGAAACAGGCTAGATATCGTCTTGCGAGTGCCCACACAGATTGTCTGATAAATTGTTAAAGAGCAGTGAGTTAGCAACCTTTCGGTGGGTAACTCGAGGTGCGCATATTACGCTTTCCTCACTCAGAGTCAACTACTTATTTCGTTGAATTTCTCTGTTCTCTTTGCCGGTCACTTAACTACTTGATTCGTTGTGTGCCGTCTCGATGGATGCGCATTATAGGGAGTCGAATTTTTTGCACAACCCTTTTTTCACCTTTTTCTACTGTTTGAGTGATTTTCACTCCTTACGGGTAGATCTTGCACGATCTTGACTGTATTCAAGTTGAACTCACTGGCATTTTGGTTGTAATTCCACCAGCAAAAGCTAGTATTGCCAATAAAATACGTTCCTACTACGAGGCCTTTCCATGTCTGATTCTGTTCGTCCTTATCTTCATTACACACCAATCCTTGGTCAAAAGGTTATGATCGACAGATCCAGCGTAGTAATCGGTAATGTTTTGCTCGGCGATGATGTCAGTATATGGCCCTTGGTTGCTATCCGGGGTGATGTAAACCAAGTGAAAATTGGTGCGCGTACCAATATTCAGGATGGCTGTGTGTTACATGTTACTCATCAGTCCGAATATAATCCGGCGGGTAATCCTCTTATCATCGGCGAAGATGTCACCGTCGGGCATAAAGCCATGCTTCATGGCTGCACGATAGGAAATAGTGTATTAGTCGGCATGGGGTCGATTTTACTGGACGGTGCAGTGATAGAAGATGATGTAATGATTGGTGCAGGTAGTTTGATTGCGCCCGGTAAACGATTAGAGAGCGGCTATCTTTATATAGGAAGTCCGGCGAAACAAGTTCGCCCACTGTCACCTGCTGAACGAGAAGGGCTGATTTACTCAGCTAACAATTACGTCCGTTGGAAAGATAACTATTTGGCTGAAGGAAAGTAATCCTTTCGCTCTCATCGATTCTATTTCTATCTATATAGAGGGAATAATTAACTCCCTCTATATATGTCCGACGCAATCAGTTACCCAACTCTTTTTTTAACACTATCAATACTGGCTCAACATCAGGCATCACTCCGTGCCAAAGATGGAACGCATGCGCAGCCTGCCCAACCAGCATTCCTAAACCATCCGCATACTGCGTCGCGCCAAGAGTGGCCGCCCAAGCCAGGAACGGCGTTAAACCCTGTTGATAAAACATATCGTAGCAACGAGAGTTCTGAGTAATCAGCGAAGCTGGAAGAGTGGGAACATCACCATAAATGCCTGACGCCGTTGCATTGATGATTAAATCAAATTGTTGTGCGGCAAGATTCACCATTTCAATGGCTTCGATTTCACCCTGATGTTGGAAAACATCGGATAACTGCTGCGCACGGCTAAATGTTCGGTTAGTAATAACAAGTTGGCAACCGAAGAAAAGCAGCGGTAATATCACTCCCCTAGCGGCACCACCAGCACCAACCAGCAAGATACGATCCTGCGGTTTGATCAGATTCAAACGTTCTAGATCGCTTAGCAAGCCAATACCATCGGTGTTATCTCCGAGCAAATGCCCATTCTGTTGCATTTTTAGCGTATTCACGGCACCAGCAAACGCGGCACGATCGGTCAACTCGGCAGAAATAGCATAAGCCTGTTCTTTAAATGGCGTGGTGATATTTGCGCCTTTCGCCCCTTGAGCAAAAAAAGCCGCCAGCGTTGCTTCAAAGTCATCATGGGGAGCGAGTACCGTTCCGTAATGATGAGCGATTCCCGTTTGAGCAGCAAAAAGGGCGTGGATACGCGGCGATTTACTGTGGCTAATCGGATTACCAAAAACTGCGAATGGTTGTTCCACTTGATGTCCTTAACCTTGGCGAAAATGCTCACCGGTGAGGGCATCACGAATTTCGGATGGATTTAAACGCCCCCCTACCAGCCCCGACAATACTGGGAAATCAGCACCAAACTGCTTTCTCACGTCTTCTTCAGTACGGCAAGGCTCCAATCCACTCAGATTGGCACTGGTCGACACCAACGGCTTACCATAATAAGTGCAAAGCTGCTGGACCAGAGGATGATCACTAACTCGTACCGCTAAAGAGTTAAAATGCCCCGTAAGCCAACGCGGGGTCGTTTTTCTCACTGGGATAACCCATGTTACCGGGCCTGGCCAACTGGAAAATATCGTAGCTCGCTGAGTATCATCCAGTTTTTCATCATTAATATAAGGTAAAAGCTGCTCATAATTAGCGGCAATCAGAATCAGCCCTTTTTGCCAAGGCCGCTGTTTTAATGCCAGCAAATCATTCACTGCCTTCTCACTATCTGGGTCACAGCCCAACCCGAAAACGGCCTCAGTCGGATAGGCGATAATCTCTTCCTGCTGCAAAGCTTGCAGCACACCTTCGAAACGGGAAACTTCTTCTTTACTCATGGGTTCTTACTCAGTTGTTACTGGTTTTCCGCATAATCTACTAGCACAAGAACGCTTTACGCCTTGAGCAGTACGCTTTTCCATCAGAAGCGGATAGTGGCAATGAGCGCATTCTCCAGCTATAGGTTGCTGATTAAGTGAAAATTGGCAGTCCGGATAGCGATTACAGGCATAAAAAACCTTCCCAAAGCGGGATTTTCTCTGCAATAACTTACCTTGGCCACATTGCGGACACGCAATAGATGTCTCATCCGGTTTATCTATGACTTCCGTATGATTACATTGTGGATATTGGCTACAGCCGATAAACATGCCATAGCGCCCTTGCCTAAGTACTAACGTAGACTGACATTTTGGACATTCCTGCCCTTCCAGAACTTTAATGATATGACCATCTGTCTGTGCTTTTAGCGGGCGTA
The DNA here is from genome assembly GCF_000754815.1 of Yersinia ruckeri ATCC 29473. Lineage (GTDB taxonomy): Bacteria > Pseudomonadota > Gammaproteobacteria > Enterobacterales > Enterobacteriaceae > Yersinia > Yersinia ruckeri. Next base: position 378,199 of record NZ_KN150747.1, on the reverse strand, counting down.
TATATTGGCATGTAGGATAATGGGAACATCCAAGAAATGGGCCATGACTACCGCTGCGGATCACTAATGCTGATCCACATTCAGGGCATAACCCATTACCCTTCGCAGTTACAGTTTTTGTCATTATGCCTTCTCTAATAGATTTGTCTGCTCTCATACTACCACCTAGTGCAGGTAGCCCTCATTCACTTCAAAGAGCAAATCTTCCATCAACTGATAGGCATTTTCATACTCAGGAACATTAAATAACACCATCAGTACCACCCATTTGAGATCTTCGAGATCAAACTCCGTGGAATCAAGCGCCATAATACGATCAATCACCATTTCACGGGTATTGAGTTTTAGTACATTGATCTGCTCAAGAAATAAGATAAAACCACGGCATTGGGTATCCAAACGTACATTTTCTTCCGGGGTATAAATACGTAGCGCGAAAGGATCGGCAGTGTATTGATAAGGTGCAATTTCACCTTCCTGTAAATCTGCCAGTGCTTCGAGCCAATTTAAGGCGTTATAGATATCTTCACGATAAAAGCCCGCCTCAGCGAGATCATCGGTAATTTTGTCCTGATCGGCGAGCATTTCTGCTTCGTTATGCATGTAAGTTTCAAATAGATACATCAGAACGTCGAACATGGCCTGCCCTCCTTATTCGGACATAGCCGCCGGGTACAGCTGCGATCCACCCTGCCAACTCTAGTTCGAGCAGTTTTACCACGATATCTGGTACAGAGTGGCCGGCACGTTCGGCGACGACATCAACGGGTGTCACCTCATATTCTACGTTAGCCAACACATCGGAAAATGGCAATTCAAGTTGTGCCTCCGACGAAGAAATAATGTTTTCGTCGGACAAAGATAACCACTGTAATGCGCCACCGATATATTCGATAACCTCTCTGGGATGACAAACCAGATAAGCACCCTGCTGAATCAACCAATGTGTACCTTCGCTTCCCGTGCTACCCAAAGGGCCTGGCAATGCAAATATATCCCTCCCTTGCTCCAGAGCATAACGAGCAGTAATCAATGAACCACTTTTGCGCGTCGCTTCAACAACAATCACTCCCGCACTTAAACCGCTGATAATGCGGTTACGTCGAGGGAAGTGAGTCGCGATAGGTAAAGCCGTGGATAAAAACTCCGAAACTAACGCTCCGCCTTCGGCGACAATCTCTTGCGCCAGTCTCCCATGTCGCTTTGGATAAATATTGGCAAGCCCACTTCCCAGAACCGCGATGGTTCTGCCTCCGCCATGTAAAGCAGCCTGATGGCAAATTCCATCGATTCCAATGGCCAGACCGCTGGTAATCACCACTCCAGACTGGGCTAGCTCGGTAGAGAAGAGTCGCCCCCACCGTTCACCATAGTGACTAAAGTTACGACTCCCCACCATGGCAATCTGAGGCATCGCTAGCGCTTCTTTTGCTCCGCTAACAAACAACATGAGTGGCGCGGAAGAAATTGCCATCAGCTGTGTCGGATAGCCGGGCTGACCGTAGATAAGCAAATGATGCTCAGGTTGATCCAACCAAGATAACGTCGCCGCGATGTGGCGAGGGTTGACCGTCAAAAATTGTTGGCATTGCCGCTCGCTCAACCCTGAAAGTTGCAACATTCCCACATGAAAATCACCGCCAGCAAGCAGACATTGCCCAATGACCAGACTTTTAGCCGCGCCCAACCCGCTAATCTTACTGATACGTAACCACAACTCGGTTGTTAACATTCGCCCTCCCTGGCGGCTTTGTGTGTCAACACCAATTTGTTCAAATGGTAGCCGATGCTGTCAATCCAAGCTAAAAATGTCTAGAATGGAGACTGAATATCATTCACCATTCGGACACAGATCTAGATATTTATGTCAGTATTACAAGTATTACATTATCCAGATGAGCGGCTGCGCAAAGTTGCTACGCCAGTAAAAGAAGTCAATGCAGAAATCCAACGCATCGTGGACGATATGTTCGACACCATGTACGCAGAGGAAGGCATTGGGCTAGCCGCTACGCAAGTGGATATTCATCAGCAGATTATCGTCATCGATGTCTCCGAAAACCGCGACCAGCGTTTAGTCTTAATTAACCCGGAACTACTGGAAAAAAGTGGTGAAACCGGTATTGAAGAAGGCTGCCTCTCTATCCCTGAGCAACGTGCTCTGGTTCCCCGTGCCGAGAAAATAAAGATCAGAGCATTAGATCGCGACGGGAAACCTTTCGAACTGGAAGCTGACGATCTGTTGGCAATTTGTATCCAGCACGAAATGGATCATCTGATTGGCAAACTGTTTGTGGACTACCTGTCGCCACTGAAGCGTCAGCGCATCCGACAAAAGCTGGATAAACTGGCAAAACTTAACGCTCGCGCCAACTAATCCTTTTTACGCAGGAAACCAACCGTGTCAGATTCTTTACGGGTTATTTTTGCCGGAACGCCCGATTTTGCAGCGCGTCATCTTGATGCGCTAACCGCTTCCAGGCACCAAGTCGTTGGGGTATTCACTCAACCAGACCGTCCGGCTGGCCGGGGGAATAAACTGACGCCCAGCCCGGTAAAGATTTTAGCTGAACAACACCACATTCCGGTTTTTCAGCCAAAGTCTCTGCGGCCAGAAGAAAACCAACATCTGGTTGCTGATCTTAACGCCGATATTATGGTCGTCGTCGCTTACGGTCTTATTTTACCGAAAGCCGTATTAGAAATGCCGCGTCTGGGTTGTATTAATGTTCACGGCTCCCTGCTACCACGCTGGCGTGGTGCGGCACCGATCCAACGTTCATTGTGGGCTGGCGATAAAGAAACCGGCATCACTATCATGCAAATGGATGTCGGTTTAGATACCGGTGATATGTTGCATAAAATTGCCTGCCAGATACAGCCGGAGGACACCAGCGCCAGCCTGTATAGCAAGTTGGCCGAGCTCGGGCCGCAAGGCATGCTGACAACGCTGCAACAATTGGCTGTAGGTCAAGCCAAGCCTGAGGTTCAGGACGAGCAATTAGTGACTTATGCAGAAAAATTAAGCAAAGAGGAAGCGAAGCTGGATTGGTCGCTGTCTGCGCAACAGTTAGAACGCTGCATCCGTGCTTTCAATCCGTGGCCTGTGAGCTACTTTGTTATCGACGAACAGCCGGTAAAAGTGTGGCAGGCTCAAGTTCTCCCCGCAGTGGAAGATGTGCAACCTGGCACTATCGTGCAAGCCGATAAGCAAGGTATTCAAGTGGGAACTGCTGACGGTATGCTCAACATCACTCAGTTGCAGCCAGCTGGCAAAAAATCGATGTCCGCCGCAGATTTACTTAACTCTCGACGTGAATGGTTTACCGTCGGTAATCAACTGGCGTAGTGAACAAGTTTTAACAACAACTTCATCGCTCGATACTTCATTATCGGGCTATTCTTTCCCTTTATTTTGCTGACTTTTGTCAGCTTTTTTGGCTATGAAAAACACATATAACCTCCGCAGCATCGCTGCCAAAGCAATTAGCCAGGTACTGGATAAAGGGCAATCCCTCAGTACAGTTTTACCTGGTCTCCAAAAGAGTATTTCCGATAAAGACCGTGCGTTGCTGCAGGAGTTGTGTTTTGGCACTTTACGCGTTCTCCCACAACTTGAGTGGTGCATCCAGCAATTAATGGCGCGTCCAATGACGGGTAAACAGCGAGTTTTCCATTACCTGATCATGGTCGGTCTCTATCAATTGCTTTATACCCGAATTCCACCTCACGCAGCATTGGCGGAAACCGTGGAAGGCACAGTTGCATTGAAACGGCCACAGCTCAAAGGGCTAGTCAATGGCGTATTACGCCAATTCCAACGACAGCAGGTTGACCTGCTGGAACGTGCTGCTAATAACGAGAGCCGCTATTTGCACCCAAGCTGGTTACTGGCACGAATTAAAAAGGCCTATCCAGATAAATGGCAACAGATTATTGATGCCAATAACCAAAAACCCCCCATGTGGCTACGCGTTAGCCGTCTTCATCATTCACGTGCAGATTATCTTGAGTTGATGAAACAGGCCGGAATTGAGGCTGAACCACACACGGAATATAGTGATGCAGTTCGTCTGATAACACCTTGTGCGGTGAACGATCTTCCCGGATTTACCCAAGGTTGGGTAACGGTTCAGGATGCCTCGGCGCAAGGTTGTGTTGATCTGCTGGATCCGCAGAATGGAGAACAGATCCTCGACTTATGCGCAGCACCTGGTGGGAAAACTACACATATTTTGGAGGCTGCGCCTAAATCTCATGTGCTAGCCGTAGATATTGATGAACAACGCTTAAGTCGAGTCAAAGAAAACCTGCAGCGTCTTCAGCTACACGCCACTGTAACAGTGGGTGATGGCCGCGCTCCGGATAAATGGTGTGGCAATCAGTTGTTCGACCGAATTCTTCTTGATGCACCTTGCTCGGCAACCGGTGTTATTCGCCGTCACCCTGATATCAAATGGCTACGTCGCGATAGCGATATTGCGGAACTTGCGCAGCTACAATCAGAAATTCTTGAAGCTATCTGGCCTAAACTGAAAAAAGATGGCGTGATGGTTTATGCAACCTGCTCTATTTTGCCAGAAGAAAACCAGCAACAGATTGCTAATTTCCTGCAACGTCACCCAGAGGCTCGTTTAGTCGAAACCGGCACGCCAGCCCAACCCGGTAAGCAAAATCTGCCTCATCCGGAAGATGGCGATGGTTTCTTTTACGCTAAGCTTATTAAAGGTTAATTAAGCAGCAGCGTAGTGGTTATTGATGGATATTTTGGACTGACTTCAGGGTAAACAGAGAACGCGATGAAAATAATAATTCTCGGTGCGGGACAGGTTGGCGGAACGCTGGCAGAAAATTTAGTCGGTGAAAACAACGATATTACCGTTGTTGATACCAATACAACTCGCCTTCGCCAACTGCAAGACAAGTTTGATCTGCGTGTTGTACAAGGCCACGGCTCACATCCTCGGGTACTAAGAGAAGCGGGAGCTGAAGATGCGGATATGCTGGTCGCAGTGACCAACTCTGACGAGACCAACATGATCGCCTGCCAGATCGCTTATTCGCTATTTAATACGCCAAATCGAATTGCCCGAATTCGTTCACCGGAATATATCCGTGAATCCGAAAAATTGTTCTTGCCTGAAGCCGTACCAATCGATCATTTGATATCCCCAGAGCAACTGGTTATTGATTATATCTATAAATTGATCGAATACCCTGGCGCCTTGCAGGTCGTTAATTTTGCCGAAGGTAAAGTCAGTATTGCCGCGGTTAAAGCTTATTATGGCGGCCCGCTAGTTGGGAATGCATTGTCGTCACTGCGTGAACATATGCCACATATTGATACGAGAGTAGCGGCTATATTCCGACAAGATCGTCCTATCCGGCCACAGGGATCTACTATTATTGAAGCTGGTGATGAAGTGTTTTTTGTCGCCGCCTCGCAACATATTCGCGCAGTAATGAGCGAGTTACAGCGGCTGGAAAAACCTTATAAACGCATTATGATTGTAGGCGGCGGTAATGTTGGCGCCGGTTTAGCATTAAGATTAGAAAAAGATTACAGTGTAAAATTAATTGAACGTGACCAGCAGCGAGCCGCTGAATTAGCCGAAATGCTGCATGATACTATCGTATTCTATGGTGACGCTTCAGATCAGGAATTATTAGCTGAAGAACACATCGAACAAGTAGACGTATTTATTGCCATCACCAATGATGATGAAGCTAATATTATGTCGGCCATGCTAGCAAAACGCATGGGAGCCAAAAAAGCCATGGTACTAATTCAACGCAGTGCTTACGTCGATCTGGTTCAAGGTAGCGTTATTGACATTGCCATCTCGCCTCAACAGGCAACAATTTCTGCTTTATTAGGCCATGTTCGTAAAGCAGATATCGTCAGCGTATCGTCCTTGAGGCGAGGTGTGGCTGAAGCCATTGAAGCTGTGGCTCACGGGGATGAAAGTACATCAAAAGTTGTTGGCCGTATGGTAGAAGATATTAAGCTGCCGCCAGGCACAACGATCGGTGCGATTGTGCGTGGTGATGAAGTCATTATTGCCAATAGAAATTCCGTTATTCAACAAAGCGATCACGTGATTATGTTTATTACTGACAAGAAGTTCGTACCTGATGTGGAGAGATTGTTCCAGCCAAGTCCATTCTTCCTATAATTGGCTAATCTTACGATCATCAATGAAGAACAAAAAAATTAAAACCATTCTTATGGGAAATAAATAAAAACTTCCTATAATTATTGGGATAGAAGATCTTTTTGCTAGTTATATATTTTTAAGGGGTATTGTTATGAGCTTTATGAAAGAATTTCGTGAGTTTGCCATGCGTGGCAATGTGGTTGATTTGGCTGTCGGTGTTATCATCGGTGCAGCTTTTGGGAAAATAGTTTCTTCACTGGTGGCTGATATCATTATGCCACCACTAGGGTTATTATTGGGTGGCGTAGACTTCAAACAATTCCATGTTGTACTACGTGAAGCTGAAGGCACCATTCCCGCAATAGTCATGAATTATGGATCATTTATTCAAAGTATTTTTGATTTTGTTATTGTGGCATTAGCCATTTTCTCTGCAATTAAATTAATGAATAAAATGCGTCGTGAAAAAGCAGAAGAACCTGCGGTGCCACCGGCACCAACAACAGAAGAAAAATTGCTAGCTGAAATCCGTGACTTATTAAAAGAACAACAAACTAAATAATCACTATTTTGCTATGCAAAAAGCCATCGGATGCAGTTCAATAAGATGGCTTTTTTATTATCTAAAACCAGAAGGCCAGTGGTAATAAATCTGCTGATCTTTTACCACTGGCCTCCCAGTTACAGCCTTTAACGTGTTTATCTTTCCGCTGGTAACTGCCTTTCCCTTTATTATTCTTCTCTATACGAACTCTGAATAACGGATCACGTAACAATGCTTCAATGGCATTATTTTTAATTTTGCCTTTGGTATGACGATAAGTAGTCATGGTATATCCTCATTGCAATCAGTATTGTTTGAAAAACAGCCGAATGATACTGCTGTCCTCCGAACAATGAAAGAGCCTGATGAAAAAATCATCCTCTTGTAGAGTCTTCAGTAGCACCTTGCTCTAGCGCTTCTAATATCGAACAATAAGTGCTGGTATGGTGGCTACCGCAGCAAGCATCGCTTAATCTTTTCAAAGACTCGCGCATTTTTTGCAACTCTTTGAGTTTACCGTCTACCTCACTTAACCGTGAGTCAACGATAGACTTTGACTCCTGACAAGTATGATGTTCTGGATCCACCCGGATCGATAACAATTCGGCGATCGTCTCAAGAGTAAAACCTAATTGCTTTGCATAACGAATAAAGCGTAAGCGCTGTAAATCTTGATCGGTATATAGTCGATAACCACCCTCGGTACGTACACCGTGTTCCATCATCCCTTGTTTTTCGTAATATCTCACAGTATCTGGCGTAACATCAGCAAGCTTGGCTAACTGTCCAATCTTCAACATTTTTATTCTCCAGATCATTTTTAAGCGACTAAATGATGATAATAACCCAGTGAAATTCGTACTTAGCCCAGTTTACGTGAGCCAAAAATAAAGTAACACGAGATACTTGCCTAAATTTTTTGCTGCTCAAAATCCTGCATCAACAAATTTAATTCGTATCAGCAAGTTAGCTATAGTCCGCGTATTACTAAAGCTACAATAATACTAGGGGGAAAAATAAGTTATATCCTTCAATAACTGGCTCTTAGATCAGAGTAAATATGAGAATTATTCTCCAACTCTAAGGAATCAGTATAGTCAGGCCAATCATTAAACTCATTTTTTAATGTATGACTATAAGTCGTTCCGCTCGCTCATCAACTAACAACACGTTAGACGTCACTCCATCTCATTATGTATCAACAGCTTAATCCATCAGAGAGTCGATAATCAGCGAGATAAATTACCAAAAATGGGTTGGAATTTTACTGTTTGATAGGCGTAAAAAAACCGGGCAAGCCCGGTTTTTTTACGCGTTTACAGATTACTCTGTAACTACTTCTGCTTCAGACGCAGCACGATCAACCAGCTCGATGTAAGCCATCGGGGCGTTGTCGCCTGCACGGAAGCCACACTTAAGAATACGAGTGTAACCACCGGCGCGGCTCGCAAAACGCGGGCCTAGCTCGTTAAACAGTTTTGCCACGATCTCGTTATCACGAGTACGGGCGAATGCCAGACGACGATTAGCAACGCTGTCGGTCTTGGCAAGAGTAATCAGCGGCTCAACAACGCGACGCAGCTCTTTCGCTTTCGGCAGGGTCGTCTTGATGATCTCATGACGAACCAAAGAGCCGGCCATGTTACGGAACATAGCCTGGCGATGGCTGCTGTTACGGTTCAGTTGACGACCACTCTTACGATGGCGCATGACCTTATCCTTCTCAGTAAAACCTTAACCTGTGATCCGGTTACTCGTCAGCAATACTTGCCGGCGGCCAGTTTTCCAGGCGCATGCCTAGTGACAGACCACGTGAAGCAAGTACGTCTTTAATCTCAGTAAGAGATTTTTTACCCAGGTTCGGCGTTTTCAGCAACTCAACCTCGGTACGCTGTACCAGATCACCGATGTAGTGGATAGCTTCTGCCTTAAGGCAGTTAGCAGAGCGGACAGTCAATTCCAGATCGTCAACAGGGCGCAGCAAGATCGGATCGAACTCTGGCTTCTCTTCTTTAACTTCCGGCTGACGTACATCACGTAGGTCAACGAAAGCTTCAAGTTGTTCAGCCAAGATAGTTGCCGCACGGCGGATCGCCTCTTCAGGATCGATCGTGCCATTGGTTTCCATCTCGATGACTAGCTTGTCCAGGTCGGTACGCTGTTCTACACGCGCTGCTTCAACATTGTAGGCAATACGCTCTACAGGGCTATAGCATGCATCTACTAACAGACGACCAATCGGGCGCTCATCTTCTTCCGAATGAATTCGGGCAGACGCCGGCACATAACCACGACCGCGCTGAACTTTGATACGCATACTAATAGATGCGTTTTCATCGGTCAGGTGGCAGATCACATGTTGCGGCTTGACGATTTCGACATCACCATCATGGGTGATATCGGCTGCAGTCACAGGGCCAATGCCAGATTTATTCAGGGTAAGAATAACTTCATCTTTTCCTTGAACTCTCACCGCCAGCCCTTTCAGGTTGAGCAGGATCTCCAGGATATCTTCCTGTACGCCTTCTTTGGTGCTGTACTCATGTAGTACACCATCAATCTCAACCTCGGTCACCGCGCAACCCGGCATAGATGAAAGCAGAATACGGCGCAGTGCGTTGCCGAGAGTATGGCCAAAGCCACGCTCTAACGGCTCAAGGGTCACCTTGGCGTGCGTCGAACTGACTTGCTCGATATCTACCAGGCGCGGTTTTAGAAACTCTGTCACAGAACCCTGCATTGTGTCCTCTCTTTGGTACTAAGCTTTACTTGGAGTAAAGCTCGACGATCAGGTGTTCGTTAATGTCCGCGGACAGATCAGTACGTTCAGGAATACGTTTGAACACACCTTCCATCTTGACAGCATCAACTTCCAGCCAAGTCGGCTTTTCACGCTGCTCAGCCAGCTCCAAAGCTGCCTTCACACGAGACTGCTTTTTAGCTTTCTCACGGATGCTGACTACGTCATTCGGAGATACCTGATAAGAAGCGATGTTAACAACGCGACCATTTACCATGATAGCTTTATGACTAACCAGCTGACGTGATTCAGCACGAGTTGCGCCAAAGCCCATACGGTAAACTACGTTGTCCAGACGACCTTCCAGCAATTGCAACAGGTTTGCACCTGTGTTGCCTTTCAGACGAGCGGCTTCTTTATAGTAGTTACGGAATTGACGCTCCAGAACACCATAGATACGGCGAACTTTTTGTTTTTCACGTAACTGCACACCGTAGTCAGACAGACGCGGTTTACGCGCACCGTGCTGGCCAGGTGGTTGTTCAATCTTACACTTGGTGTCAATCGCGCGAACGCCAGACTTAAGGAACAGGTCTGTGCCCTCACGACGGCTCAGCTTGAGCTTAGGACCCAAATATCTTGCCATTTTCTCTCTCCAACAAACCTAAAAGCAACGTTATACGCGGCGCTTTTTCGGCGGACGACAACCGTTATGAGGAATCGGAGTCACATCAGTAATATTAGTGATGCGGAAACCAGCCGCGTTTAACGCGCGAATAGTTGACTCACGACCAGGACCAGGTCCTTTAACCATAACTTCCAGGTTCTTAATACCGTATTCTTTCACTGCTTCTGCGCAGCGCTCTGCTGCAACTTGCGCTGCAAACGGAGTAGATTTACGAGAACCACGGAAACCGGAACCACCGGCTGTTGCCCAACCCAAAGCGTTACCCTGACGATCAGTAATGGTAACGATGGTGTTGTTGAAAGAAGCATGGATATGAGCCACACCGTCAGAGACTGTCTTTCTTACACGCTTGCGTGCACGAATAGGTGCCTTTGCCATTATTCAATCACCCCGATTATTTCTTGATCGGTTTACGCGGACCCTTACGGGTACGTGCGTTGGTCTTAGTACGCTGACCGCGAACTGGTAGACCACGACGATGACGCAAACCACGATAAGTCCCAAGGTCCATCAGACGCTTGATGCTCAGGGTCACCTCACGACGCAGATCACCTTCTACAACGTACTTGGCAACTTCGTCACGCAGCTTCTCGATTTGCTCTTCAGACAGCTCACTGATCTTAACATTTTCAGCAATACCCGCAGCAACACAGATAGCCTGTGAACGGGTCTTACCGATACCGTAGATCGCTGTTAAGGCGATAACAGTATGTTTCTGATCAGGAATGTTAATGCCTGCTATACGGGCCACTATGCACTCCTACTATTTTATACGGCAATACCATTCTGAAAAGCCCGTTTTCAGGATACTCAAATAGCATTGCTGTCACATACAAAAGATTGGCTGGCTAATCTAGCCAGCTCAACCCAACTTTGCAAGAAAAATATGCAAGATAATCAGCCTTGACGCTGTTTATGCTTTGGTTCGGCACTGCAGATTACGCGAACGACACCGTTACGCTTAACAATTTTGCAGTTACGACATAATTTCTTGACGGAAGCACGAACTTTCATTTTTACTCTCCGTAACTTCTCAAACATCTCTGATTAGCGATTATAGCCTTTCAGATTTGCTTTCTTCAATGCAGACTCGTACTGACTAGACATCATTAGAGTTTGCACTTGAGCCATAAAGTCCATGATGACCACAACTACGATTAGTAGTGAGGTACCACCAAAGTAAAATGGTACTTTCATCGCGTCACGCATGAACTCCGGGATCAGGCAGATGAAAGTAATATACATCGCACCAATTAAGGTTAGACGTGTCATTACTTTATCGATGTACTTCGCCGTTTGCTCTCCCGGACGAATTCCTGGCACGAATGCACCGGACTTCTTCAGGTTATCTGCTGTTTCACGCGGGTTAAACACCAACGCCGTGTAGAAGAAACAGAAGAAGATGATTGCAGACGCATAGAGTAACACATAAAGCGGCTGTCCTGGCTGCAAATACATCGAAATAGTCGTCAGCCAGTTCCAACCTGTCCCGCCCCCAAACCATGATGCAATCGTGGCAGGGAACAGAATTATGCTGGAAGCGAAGATCGCAGGGATAACCCCAGCCATATTCACTTTCAACGGTAAGTGTGTGCTCTGTGCTGCATAAACACGACGTCCTTGTTGACGTTTCGCATAGTTAACGACAATACGACGTTGACCACGTTCGATGAAAACAACGAAGAAGGTTACTGCAAACACTAATACTGCAACCAACAGCAACAGGAGGAAGTGCAGGTCGCCTTGCCGAGCTTGCTCGATGGTATGACCAACTGCCGGCGGGAGCCCCGCGACAATACCAGCAAAGATTATGATTGAGATACCGTTACCGATACCGCGTTCAGTAATCTGTTCACCCAGCCACATCAAGAACATTGTCCCAGTGACTAAGCTAACAACAGCGGTAAAATAGAAGGCAAAGCCTGGATTTAATACCAGACCTTGCATCCCAGGCATATTCGGTAGACCGGTAGCAATACCGATCGACTGAAATATAGCCAATACCAGCGTGCCATAACGGGTGTACTGACTAATCTTACGACGGCCAGCCTCCCCTTCTTTCTTTATTTCAGCTAACGCTGGATGAACCACCGTTAACAGCTGGATAATAATTGACGCCGAAATATACGGCATAATACCCAGGGCAAAGATCGAAGCACGACTGAGAGCACCACCAGAGAACATATTAAACATTTCAATGATGGTGCCTCTCTGCTGCTCGAGCAATTTGGCAAGCACAGTGGCATCGATACCAGGAATCGGAATAAAAGAGCCGATACGGAAAACAATAAGCGCACCGATAACAAACAAAAGTCTGCGCTTCAGTTCGCCTAATCCGCCTTTAGCACTTTGAAAATCTAATCCTGGTTGCTTAGCCATCTGCTACTTATTCCTCAATTTTACCGCCAGCAGCTTCGATAGCAGCACGAGCGCCTTTGGTGACACGCAGACCACGCAGAGTTACCGGACGAGTGACTTCGCCAGAAAGCATAACTTTCGCGAATTCAATCTGGGTACCAACAACGTTAGCGGCTTTCAGCGTGTTCAGGTCGATTACGTCGCCTTCCACTAAAGCCAGTTCAGACAGACGAACTTCTGCCGTGATCATCGCTTTGCGAGAGGTGAAGCCGAATTTCGGCAGACGACGATATAACGGCATCTGACCACCTTCAAACCCACGACGTACGCCACCGCCAGAACGAGAGTTCTGACCTTTGTGACCACGACCGGCAGTTTTACCCAGGCCAGAACCGATACCACGACCTACACGCTTAGGCGCATGCTTGGCACCATCAGCCGGAGACAGAGTATTTAAACGCATCTGTTACTCCTCAACTTTAACCATGTAGGAAACCAAGTTGACCATACCACGCACAGCAGGAGTATCCTCACGCTCTACAGTATGACCAATACGACGCAGACCTAAACCGAGTAGAGTTGCCTTGTGCTTTGGCAAACGACCGATGCTGCTTTTTGTTTGAGTTACTTTAATAGTCTTTGCCATGGTTATTTCCCTAGAATTTCTTCGACGGACTTACCACGCTTGGCAGCGACCATTTCTGGGGATTTCATATCTTCCAGAGCTAAAATAGTTGCACGAACCACGTTGATCGGGTTAGTGGAACCATAAGCTTTGGCCAATACGTTATGAACCCCTGCAACTTCCAGAACGGCGCGCATTGCACCACCGGCGATGATACCGGTACCTTCGGAAGCTGGTTGCATGAATACGCGAGAACCCGTGTGAGCACCTTTAACAGGATGCTGCAGAGTACCGCTATCCAGAGCAACATTAATCATAGCGCGACGGGCTTTTTCCATCGCTTTTTGGATCGCTGCTGGAACTTCGCGTGCTTTGCCGTAGCCAAAACCAACGCGACCGTTACCATCACCAACTACTGTCAGTGCGGTAAAGCTGAAAATACGGCCACCTTTTACGGTTTTAGATACGCGGTTTACCGCGATCAGCTTTTCCTGCAGTTCGCCAGCTTGTTTTTCGATGTGTGACATCTTACACCTCTACCTTAGAACTGAAGGCCAGCTTCACGGGCAGCATCTGCCAGTGCCTGGACTCGACCATGATATTGGAAACCGGAACGGTCAAAGGATACTTTCGTGATCCCTTTTTCCAATGCGCGCTCAGCAATAGTTTTGCCTACAGCTGCTGCGGCATCTTTGTTGCCGGAGTACTTCAATTGCTCATTGATAGCTTTTTCTACAGTAGAAGCTGCTACCAAAATTTCAGAACCGTTTGGTGCGATAACCTGCGCGTAAATATGGCGTGGGGTACGATGTACCACCAGGCGAGTCGCACCCAGTTCTTTGAGCTTGCGGCGTGCGCGGGTCGCACGACGGATACGAGCTGCTTTCTTATCCATAGTGTTACCTTACTTCTTCTTAGCCTCTTTGGTACGCACGACTTCGTCGGCGTAACGGACACCCTTGCCTTTATAAGGCTCAGGACGACGGTAGGCACGTAAATCTGCCGCAACCTGACCAATCACCTGCTTATCAGCGCCTTTCAGCACGATTTCAGTTTGGGTCGGGCACTCTGCAGTGATGCCAGCCGGCAATTCATGGTCAACTGGATGAGAGAAGCCTAAGGCTAAATTCACCACATTGCCTTTAACTGCGGCACGGTAACCTACGCCTACCAGTTGAAGCTTTTTAGTGAAGCCGTCGGTAACACCAATAACCATTGAATTCAGCAATGCACGAGTGGTACCCGCTTGGGCCCAACCGTCTACAGCGCCTTCGCATGGAGCGAAAGTCAGTGTATTTTCTACTTGCTTAACTTCAACGGAGCTATGGATGGTACGAGTCAGCTCGCCGTTTTTACCCTTTATCGAAATAACCTGACCGTTGAGTTTTACCTCTACGCCGGCAGGAATGACGACGGGTGCTTTTGCAACACGAGACATTCTTTCCTCCCGAATTAAGCTACGTAGCAGATAATCTCGCCACCAAGACCAGCTTGGCGAGCTGCACGATCGGTCATAACACCTTTAGAGGTAGAAATAACAGCGATACCCAAACCGGCCATAACTTTTGGCAGCTCATCTTTTTTCTTATAGATGCGCAGACCTGGACGGCTGATACGTTGAATGCTTTCTACCACTGGCTTGCCCTGGAAGTACTTAAGTACTAAAACCAGTTCAGGCTTAGTGTCGCCTTCGATTTTAAAATCTTCAATAAAACCTTCTTCCTTCAGCACGTTGGCAATTGCCACTTTCAGCTTGGAGGAAGGCATGGTGACCGCAACTTTGTTCGCGGCTTGACCGTTACGGATACGGGTCAGCATATCCGCGATCGGATCTTGCATGCTCATCTGTCTTTACTCCCGTGATTCAATTGGTGAAATTACCAGCTAGCCTTTCTAAGGCCCGGGATTTCACCGCGCATTGCGGTTTCACGGACTTTAATGCGGCTCAACCCGAACTTCCGCAGGAAACCATGCGGACGACCAGTTTGGTTGCAGCGATTACGCTGACGGGACGGGCTGGAATCACGCGGCAGAGACTGCAGCTTCAGAACAGCATCCCAACGATCTTCGTCGGAAGAGTTCACACCAGAGATAATAGCTTTCAATTCCTCGCGTTTAGCGCGGTATTTTTCAGCTAGTTTCACGCGAACGACTTCGCGTGCTTTCATTGATTGCTTAGCCATCAGTAACCCTACCTTACTTGCGGAATGGGAAGTTAAAAGCAGCCAACAATGCACGGCCTTCATCATCGGATTTCGCAGTAGTGGTAATGGTAATATCCAAACCACGCACGCGATCGACTTTATCATAGTCGACTTCCGGGAAGATGATCTGCTCGCGCACGCCCATGCTGTAGTTACCACGGCCATCGAATGACTTAGCGGACAAGCCACGGAAGTCACGGATACGTGGAACAGCAATGGAGATCAGTCGCTCTAAAAATTCCCACATGCGTTCGCCACGCAGGGTTACTTTACAGCCGATCGGATAGCCCTGACGGATTTTGAAGCCTGCAACAGATTTGCGGGCTTTGGTGATCAACGGTTTTTGACCGGAGATTGCTGTCAAGTCAGCTGCTGCATTATCCAGCAGTTTCTTGTCAGCGATCGCTTCACCAACACCCATGTTCAGGGTGATCTTCTCGACCCGAGGGACTTGCATGACAGAGTTGTAGCCAAACTGAGACATCAGTTGTTTGACCACCTCGTCTTTGTAGTAATCATGCAGTTTCGCCATCGTATTACTCCAAATTACTTGATAGTTTCGCTATTAGATTTGAAGAAGCGTACTTTTTTGCCGTCTTCGAATCTAAAGCCTACACGGTCAGCCTTACCGGTTGTCGCGTTGAACAGCGCAATGTTGGAAACCTGAATAGCAGCTTCTTTTTCAACAATGCCGCCTGGTTGGTTCAGGGCCGGAACCGGCTTCTGATGTTTTTTAACCAGGTTGATACCTTCAACAATGACCTTACCAGCAGACAGGACATTCTTTACTTTACCGCGCTTACCTTTGTCTTTCCCGGTTAGCACGATAACTTCGTCATCACGACGGATTTTCGCTGCCATGGTTCGCTCCTTAGAGTACTTCTGGTGCCAGAGAGATAATTTTCATGAACTTCTCATTACGCAGTTCACGAGTTACCGGCCCAAAAATACGCGTGCCGATTGGCTGCTCGCTGTTATTGTTTAAAATAACGCAAGAATTACCATCGAAGCGAATGACAGAACCGTCCGGGCGACGTACACCCTTCTTGGTGCGCACCACTACCGCCTTCAGCACATCGCCTTTCTTCACCTTGCCACGAGGAATTGCTTCCTTAATGGTGATTTTGATGATGTCGCCGATGCCTGCGTAGCGACGGTGCGAGCCACCTAGAACCTTGATACACATTACGCGACGTGCACCGGAGTTGTCGGCCACGGTCAGCATAGTCTGTTCTTGGATCATGTTAGTGCTCCGCTAATGTCAACTACTACTTTAGGACCCAGAATAGGTCGTTTAAAAGCCCCACTAATGAGGGCGCGGCATTATAACACCGGTTCCAAATTATGGGTAGAAAAAATAAACGGCTCACTTTCTGAGCCGTTTATTCTATGCGAGTTGGCTACTCTATTACAGAATCGCTTTCTCTACAACGCGAACAAGCGTCCAAGACTTAGTCTTTGACAATGGACGGCATTCGCGGATTTCTACCACGTCACCGATACCACATTCATTGTTCTCGTCATGTACATGCAATTTCGTCGTACGACGGATGAATTTCCCATAAATAGGGTGTTTCACCACACGTTCGATAGCAACGACCATGGATTTCTCCATTTTGTCACTAACTACGCGACCTTGCAGAGTACGAGTTTGGTCAGTCATTACGCACCCGCCTTTTCAGTCAGTAAAGTCTTAACACGTGCGATATTACGACGCACTAGTTTCGACAGGTGAGTTTGTTGCAGCTGGCCACTAGCCGCCTGCATGCGCAAATTAAATTGCTCACGCAGCAGGTTGAGCAGCTCAGTGTTCAGCTCTTCAACGCTTTTTTCACGCAGCTCTTGTGCTTTCATTACATCACCGTCTTAGTTACAAAGGTGGTTCCTACAGGCAGTTTCGCTGCTGCGAGCTTAAATGCTTCGCGTGCAGTTTCTTCCGGTACACCAGCCATTTCAAACAACATTTTTCCTGGCTGGATCAGGGCAACCCAATACTCCACGTTACCCTTACCTTTACCCATACGCACTTCGAGCGGCTTCTCAGTGATCGGTTTGTCCGGGAATACACGGATCCAGACCTTACCTTGACGCTTAATTGCACGTGTCATCGCACGACGGGCTGCTTCGATTTGACGAGCCGTCAGGCGGCAACGGCCACAAGCTTTCAGGCCGAACTCACCGAAGCTAACATCCGTACCCTGCGCCAGACCACGGTTACGGCCTTTATGCATCTTACGGAATTTTGTACGCTTTGGTTGTAACATCAGCGATTCTCCTTACTTGCGGCCTTTACGCTGCTGCTTTTTAGGTTGAGCAGCCGGTTCCGGTTGTTCAACAGCAGCCATACCACCCAAGATCTCACCTTTGAAGATCCATACCTTAACGCCGATTACACCATAAGTGGTGTGCGCTTCAGATGTGTTGTAATCGATATCCGCACGCAGAGTATGCAACGGAACACGACCTTCACGGTACCATTCGGTACGCGCGATTTCAGCACCGCCAAGGCGGCCGCTTACTTCAACTTTGATACCTTTAGCGCCAAGACGCATTGCGTTCTGTACAGCACGCTTCATAGCACGACGGAACATAACGCGACGTTCCAGCTGTGAAGTGATGCTGTCAGCAACCAATTTTGCGTCCAGTTCCGGTTTACGGACTTCGGCGATGTTAATCTGCGCAGGAACGCCAGCGATATCCGCTACGACCTTACGCAGTTTTTCGACATCTTCACCTTTCTTGCCGATAACGATGCCAGGACGAGCGGTGTGAATAGTCACACGGATGCTCTTCGCTGGACGCTCGATAACGATGCGAGAAACGGAAGCTTTCACCAGTTCCTTAGTCAGGAATTGGCGAACTTTAAAGTCGCTGTCCAGGTTGTCAGCGAATTCTTTGGTATTCGCATACCAAGTAGAGTTCCAAGGTTTGACAATACCCAGGCGAATACCGTTAGGATGTACTTTCTGACCCATTGCTAGTCTCCAGAGTCTCAGCGATCGGACACAACCACAGTAATGTGGCTGGTGCGCTTCAGGATGCGATCTGCACGACCTTTTGCACGAGGCATAATACGCTTCATACTTGGGCCTTCGTCTACGAAGATCTTCGTGACTTTCAGATCATCGATGTCAGCGCCATCGTTGTGTTCTGCGTTAGCAATGGCAGACTCCAGCACTTTCTTAACCAAACCAGCAGCTTTCTTGTTGGTATAGGCCAGAGTTTCCAGAGCTTGCGACACTTTCTTACCGCGAATCAGGTCCGCTACCAAGCGAACCTTCTGAGCAGAAGAACGAGCGTGGCGATGTTTAGCGATAGTTTCCATCTCTTCCTCCTACCTTAGCGCTTTTTAGCCTTTTTATCGGCCGCATGGCCGCGATAAGTACGGGTCGGCGCGAATTCACCCAATTTGTGACCGACCATTTCATCGGAAACAAAAACAGGAACGTGCTGACGACCATTATGGACAGCGATGGTCAAACCGATCATATTTGGAAAGACCGTTGAACGACGGGACCAAGTCCGAATTGGCTTCTTGTCTCCGCTTTCCACCGCTTTCTCTACCTTCTTCAGCAAGTGCAGGTCAATGAAGGGACCTTTCTTGAGAGAACGTGGCATGGCTTATCCTCTAATTATTTTTTACTACGGCGACGTACGATGAACTTATCAGTACGCTTGTTGCTACGGGTCTTCTTACCTTTGGTTTGAACGCCCCACGGGGTTACCGGGTGCTTACCAAAGTTACGACCTTCACCACCACCGTGTGGGTGATCTACCGGGTTCATCGCAGTACCGCGAACGGTAGGGCGAATACCACGCCAACGACTTGCACCTGCTTTACCCAGCACACGCAGCATGTGTTCAGCATTACCGACTTCACCTAAGGTGGCGCGGCAATCAGCTAGAACCTTGCGCATTTCGCCGGAGCGCAGACGCAGAGTAACGTAGGAACCGTCACGAGCAACGATCTGAACGTATGCACCAGCAGAACGCGCCAACTGGCCGCCTTTACCTGGTTTCATTTCTACGTTGTGAACCGTTGAACCAACTGGGATGTTACGCATAGGCAGGGTATTACCTGCTTTAATTGCAGCATCAACACCAGATTGGATCTGGTCACCAGCTTTCAGGCCTTTAGGCGCCAGGATATAACGGCGTTCGCCGTCTTTGTACAGAACCAGCGCGATATTCGCGGAACGGTTCGGATCGTATTCCAGACGCTCAACCACTGCAGGGATACCATCTTTGTTGCGTTTGAAGTCAACCAGACGATAATGCTGCTTGTGGCCACCACCGATATGACGGGTGGTGATACGGCCATTGTTGTTACGACCACCGCTTTTGCTTAATTTCTCAAGCAACGGGGCATAAGGCTTACCCTTGTGCAGCTCAGGGTTAACCACTTTAACAACGTGGCGACGACCCGGAGATGTAGGTTTACATTTAACAATTGCCATTGTTTACTCCTCCGACTTACTCTGCGCCGCCGATGAAGTCCAGATTCTGGCCTTCTTTCAGGGTGACGTAAGCTTTTTTCCAGTCGCTACGACGACCAACACGCTGACCGTGACGCTTACTCTTGCCTTTAACCAGCAAGGTGTTAACGTCTTCGACTTCGACTTCAAACAGTTTCTGCACTGCAGCTTTAATTTCTGCTTTGGTCGCGTCGAGGGCAACTTTGAGAACGATGGTGTTACTTTTTTCCATCGCAGCGGACGCTTTTTCAGATACATGCGGCGCGCGCAGTACTTTCAGCAGACGTTCTTCACGAATCATGCCAGCATCTCCTCAACTTGCTTCACAGCATCAGCAGTCATAACCACTTTGTCGAAGGCGATCAGGCTAACTGGGTCAATACCTGCTACATCACGGACATCAACCTTGTACAGGTTACGAGCAGCCAAGAACAAGTTCTCGTCCAATTCGCCAGTGATGATCAGTACATCTTCCAGAGCCATATCTTTCAGTTTCTGTGCCAGCAGCTTAGTTTTAGGCGCTTCTACAGAGAACTTTTCGACAATGATCAGACGATCTTGACGTACCAATTCGGACAGGATGCTTTTCAGCGCGCCGCGGTACATCTTTTTGTTTACTTTCTGACTGTGGTCCTGAGGCTTCGCAGCAAAGGTCACACCACCTGAACGCCAAATCGGGCTCTTTACAGAACCTGCGCGTGCACGGCCGGTACCTTTCTGGCGCCACGGTTTTTTACCGGAACCAGTCACTTCAGCGCGGGTCTTCTGAGCGCGAGTACCTTGACGGGCACCTGCTGCATAAGCAACAACAACCTGATGTACCAGCGCTTCGTTGAAATCACGACCGAAGGTAGTTTCGGAAACAGTCAGCGCGCCTTGCGCGTCTTTCAATACTAATTCCATTGCTATCCCCTTACGCCTTCACAGCTGGTTTAACGATCAGGTTGCCACCGGTTGCGCCCGGTACAGCACCCTTAACCAGCAGCAGGTTGCGCTCAGCGTCAACACGTACTACGTCCAGGCTTTGAACGGTTACACGCTCGTCACCCAGGTGGCCAGCCATTTTCTTGCCTTTAAACACTTTGCCCGGAGTCTGGTTCTGACCGATAGAACCCGGAACGCGGTGAGACAAGGAGTTACCATGGGTTGCATCTTGGGTACGGAAGTTCCAGCGCTTAACAGTACCGGCAAAACCTTTACCTTTAGATGTACCTGTAACATCGACTTTCTTAACGTCAGCGAAAATTTCAACGCTAATTTCTTGACCAGCAGTGAATTCTTGACCTTCTGCAAGGCGGAATTCCCACAGACCACGGCCAGCTTCTACGCCAGCTTTAGCGAAGTGACCCGCTTCCGGTTTGGTAACGCGGTTAGCTTTTTTAGCACCGGTAGTTACTTGAACGGCACGGTATCCGTCGTTCTCCAGGCTTTTGACCTGAGTTACGCGGTTCGCTTCAATTTCGATAACAGTTACTGGGATTGAAACGCCATCTTCAGTGAAGATACGAGTCATGCCCACTTTTTTACCGACTAAACCAATCATTGTTTCAACCTCTCAATCGCTCAATGACCTGATTAACCCAGGCTGATCTGCACGTCTACACCGGCAGCCAGATCCAGACGCATCAGAGCATCAACGGTTTTCTCGGTTGGCTCAACGATGTCAACCAGACGCTTGTGAGTGCGAATTTCGTACTGATCGCGCGCATCTTTATTGACGTGCGGAGAAACCAGAACGGTAAAGCGCTCTTTGCGGGTCGGCAGCGGGATCGGACCGGTGACTTGCGCACCAGTGCGCTTGGCAGTCTCGACGATTTCCGCAGTTGATTGATCGATCAAACGATGATCAAACGCTTTCAGGCGGATACGGATTCTTTGGTTCTGCATGAGACCAGAGCTCCAATTATTTATAAACATAAATGATTACTACTCACACCCATTTCGATTGATGGGAGAGTGTAATCGTTCAACATATAACCCCCAAATCGGGAGTATTGTTCAGAAGTATTAAATAACTACTTCCGACAGACTAAATTCAATCTGACCAACCAAGATTAGGTAGGCACGCGCATTATACGTAAATTAGGGAAGTAAGCAAGCTACTGTTGAAAATCTATGCGAGAACTTACAAAGTTTGTCAATCAGGACCCGATAAACATTAACCCGAACAAACTACCTCGGGAATGAAGGTTGACTGATGCAGGTATCGTTCCACATAACAGCTTGGGTATCGACGACGCAATTCTGGTGTTGAGGACGGGTAGAAGAGTTAGCATTGGCACTGCGGATAGCGCGGAACGCGCCTGCAAGGATGTATTAACAGCGTCGTGACGATCTACCGATTTTCACACTTTGTTATAGCCATAAGTGAGTATCCAATTTGATACTCACTTATTCGTGCGGTACGCATGGTGCTATTCTTTCGCGAGTTGTGCCTGAGAATAATTTTGTATGCCCAAGCGTTCAATGAGACTCAGTTCGGTTTCCAACCAGTCTATATGCTCTTCTTCTTCTGTCAGAACCGACTTGAGCAGATCTCGGCTGACATAGTCATGTATTGAATCCGCATACGCGATACCTTCACGTAAATCTTTCGCGCCGCTTAATTCTAATGCCAAATCTGATTTAAGCATTTCTTCAACGTCTTCACCGATATTGATTTTGCCGAGATCCTGGAGGTTAGGAATGCCTTCGAGAAATAGAATACGTTCAATATAGCGATCCGCATGCTTCATTTCATCGATGGACTCGTGATACTCCTTATCATTAAGGCGCATCAGCCCCCAGTTTTTGAACATTCGGGCGTGAAGAAAATACTGATTGATAGCAACCAACTCATTTCCGAGTAGCTTATTGAGATGAGAAATTATTTTTTTATCGCCTTTCATAGGTAACCTCCCCGCTTCCAGTATTAAAAGTGTAGTACCAGATGGCAAAGTGTGGGGAATGTTATCCCTGTTATGTTTTAAGCGACGTCATTCATTTCTGGAATATTCGCGCACTCCTCAATCAAGATTTCTCTCGCTTGTCGAATACATTTTCCGCAGTCAGTACCGATGGGAACCAGTTGGCGTAATTGCTTCAAAGTATGAGGATGGTGCTGACGAACAGCATTGCGGATAACTTTGTCAGACACTCCGTTACACAGGCATACGTACATATAAGGCTCACTTCTTAATCAATGCCATAAGTGTAAATAGGAATGCTTTTTATTTCAATTAAGATTATTTTCTTTTTATATAAAAAAAGGGCGCCTGAGCGCCCTTCTAACTTAATCAGTAAAGAAATTAAGCGATTACTTTAGCAACAACACCAGCGCCTACAGTACGGCCGCCTTCACGGATTGCGAAACGCAGGCCGTCGTCCATCGCGATTGGGTGGATCAAGGTAACTTTCATGTTGATGTTGTCACCTGGCATTACCATCTCAACGCCTTCTGGCAGTTCGATGGTACCGGTCACGTCAGTTGTACGGAAGTAGAACTGTGGACGGTAGCCTTTGAAGAACGGAGTATGACGGCCGCCTTCGTCTTTGCTCAGAATATAAACTTCTGAATCAAAGGTAGTGTGTGGTTTGATAGAACCTGGTTTAGCCAGAACCTGACCACGTTCGATATCTTCACGTTTAATACCACGCAGCAGAACACCAACGTTCTCACCAGCACGGCCTTCGTCCAGCAATTTGCGGAACATTTCAACGCCAGTACAAGTAGATTTAACAGTATCTTTGATACCAACGATCTCTACTTCTTCACCAACTTTAACGATACCGCGCTCTACACGACCAGTAACTACAGTACCACGGCCAGAGATAGAGAATACGTCTTCGATTGGCAGCAGGAATGGCTTATCGATAGCACGTTCTGGTTCTGGGATATAAGAATCCAGGAAGCCAGCCAGTTCGATGATTTTAGCTTCCCACTCAGCTTCGCCTTCCAGTGCTTTCAGCGCTGAACCACGAACTACTGGGATATCGTCGCCTGGGAAATCGTAAGCAGAAAGAAGTTCACGAACTTCCATTTCTACCAGTTCCAGCAGCTCTTCATCGTCAACCATGTCGCATTTGTTCATGAATACGATCATGTAAGGAACGCCAACCTGGCGACCCAACAGGATGTGCTCACGAGTCTGTGGCATAGGGCCATCAGTTGCAGCAACAACCAGGATCGCGCCATCCATCTGCGCAGCACCGGTGATCATGTTTTTAACGTAGTCGGCGTGACCTGGGCAGTCAACGTGCGCGTAATGGCGAGACGGGGTGTCATATTCAACGTGAGAAGTGTTGATGGTGATACCACGAGCTTTTTCTTCCGGAGCGTTATCGATCTGGTCGAATGCACGAGCGTTACCGCCGTAGGTTTTAGCCAGTACGGAAGTGATTGCTGCAGTCAGGGTAGTTTTACCATGGTCAACGTGGCCGATAGTACCGACGTTTACATGGGGTTTGGTACGTTCAAATTTTTCTTTAGACACGACTATATTCCTTACTCTTGTGCTCTCCCACTTATGAGAGAGCACTGGATCATTGTTTTAAACCCGAAAGCTTATTTGCCACGGGCTTCGATAACGGCTTTAGCGACGTTACTAGGTGCTTCAGCATACTCCAGGAATTCCATGGAGTAAGAAGCACGGCCCTGAGTCTGAGAACGCAGGTCAGTAGCATAACCGAACATTTCAGACAACGGAACCTTGACGCGAACGGTTTTACCGGTAGCAGTATCTTCCATACCTTCGATGATACCGCGACGACGGTTAAGGTCGCCCATTACGTCACCCATGTAATCTTCTGGGGTTTCGACTTCAACCTTCATGATTGGCTCAAGCAGAACTGGTTTAGCTCGTTTGAAACCTTCTTTAAAGGCAATAGAACCGGCTAATTTAAACGCCAATTCTGAGGAGTCAACGTCATGGTAAGAACCGTAATGCAGACGAACTTTAACGTCTACAACCGGATAACCTGCCAGTGGACCAGCTTTCAGCTGTTCCTGGATACCTTTATCAACGGCCGGGATGAACTCTTTAGGAATAGAACCACCAACGATTTCGTTGACGAATTCATAGCCTGCGCCACCCGGTGGTAATGGAGACATGTCGATAACAACATGACCATACTGACCACGACCGCCTGACTGTTTAGCGTGCTTACCTTCCACGTCCTTAACGGTATCGCGGATAGTTTCACGGTAAGCAACCTGAGGTTTACCGACGTTTGCTTCCACGTTAAATTCGCGGCGCATACGGTCAACCAAGATATCCAAGTGCAGCTCACCCATACCTGCGATGATAGTCTGACCAGATTCTTCATCAGTCCAAACGCGGAATGATGGATCTTCTTTTGCCAGACGACCCAGAGCCATACCCATTTTTTCTTGGTCGGCTTTGGTTTTTGGTTCAACAGCTACAGAAATAACCGGTTCTGGGAACTCCATACGTTCCAAGATGATCGGATTAGCTGGATCACACAGAGTGTCACCAGTAGTCACGTCTTTCAGACCGATTGCAGCTGCGATGTCGCCTGCACGAACTTCTTTGATCTCTTCACGTTTGTTGGCGTGCATCTGTACGATACGGCCCAGACGCTCACGTTGTGAACGCACTGAGTTCAACACGGTGTCGCCGGAGTTTACAACACCAGAGTACACACGGAAGAAGGTCAGGTTACCCACAAACGGGTCGGTAGCAATTTTGAATGCCAGTGCAGAGAACGGCTCGTTGTCAGCTGAGTGACGAACTGCCGGGGTATCTTTACCGTCATCCAGAATACCGTTGATAGCTTCAACATCAGTTGGAGCTGGCAGGTATTCGATAACTGCATCCAGCATCGCCTGTACGCCTTTGTTTTTAAACGCAGAACCACAGGTAACCAGAATAATTTCGTTGTTCAGAACGCGTTGACGCAGAGCTTTCTTGATTTCTGCCTCGGTCAGCTCTTCGCCGCCCAGGTATTTGTCCATCAGCTCATCTGAAGCTTCAGCAGCAGACTCAACCAGGTTCTGGTGCCATTCAGCAGCCAGTTCAACCATGTCTGCAGGGATCTCTTCATATTCGAAGGTCACGCCCTGATCAGCTTCATTCCAGTTGATCGCTTTCATTTTCACCAGGTCAATAATACCGGTGAATTTCTCTTCCGCGCCGATTGCCAGTTGCAATGGAACTGGATTCGCGCCCAGACGAGATTTAATCTGACCAACAACTTTCAGGAAGTTAGCACCCATGCGGTCCATTTTGTTAACGAACGCAATGCGTGGAACTTTATATTTGTTAGCCTGACGCCATACGGTTTCAGACTGCGGCTGAACACCACCAACAGCACAGTAAACCATTACAGCACCATCAAGAACACGCATGGAACGTTCTACTTCAATGGTGAAGTCAACGTGTCCTGGGGTGTCAATGATGTTGACGCGGTGTGGCTCAAACTGCTTAGCCATACCAGACCAGAAGGCCGTGGTCGCAGCAGAAGTGATGGTAATACCACGTTCCTGCTCCTGTTCCATCCAGTCCATGGTGGCAGCGCCGTCATGAACTTCACCGATTTTATGGTTTACACCGGTGTAGAACAGAATACGTTCGGTAGTGGTGGTTTTACCGGCGTCGATGTGAGCACTGATACCGATATTACGATAGCGCTCAATGGGTGTTGTACGAGCCATTTGATTCCTCTATTCCTAGGGCGTTCAAGTTCAGTTAACCCATGCGGGTTGGCCAATTGAAGCGCCCGCATGGTTAGCATGACTACAGCGTGGTGATTACCAGCGGTAGTGGGCGAACGCCTTGTTGGCTTCTGCCATGCGGTGAACGTCTTCACGTTTCTTAACAGCAGAACCTTTGTTCTCTGCTGCGTCAGACAGTTCATTCGCCAAGCGCAAAGCCATGGATTTATCACCGCGTTTACGAGCAGCATCAACGATCCAACGCATTGCCAAGGCATTACGGCGAACCGGACGAACTTCAACTGGTACCTGGTAGGTTGAACCACCCACGCGGCGAGACTTGACTTCTACAGTCGGGCGCACGTTATCAAGAGCGGTTTCAAACGCTTCCAGGTAGTCTTTACCAGAGCGCTGAGCCAGGGTTTCTAGCGCGGTATAGACAATTGCTTCTGCAGTAGATTTTTTACCGTCTACCATCAGGATGTTTACAAATTTGGCCAGTAACTCAGATCCGAACTTAGGATCTGGCAAGATTTTACGTTGACCAATAACACGACGACGTGGCATGGAAATACTCCGTTGTTAATTCAGGGTTGTCCAAAACTCTAAGAGTTTATTTTGACATTAAAGTGAAAATGTTTGGCCTTACTTAACGGAGAACCATTAAGCCTTTGGCTTCTTCACGCCGTACTTGGAACGAGCTTGCTTACGGTCTTTAACACCTGAACAGTCAAGCGCGCCGCGGACGGTGTGGTAACGCACACCTGGCAAGTCTTTAACACGACCGCCACGGATCAGGATCACGGAGTGTTCCTGTAGGTTATGACCTTCACCACCGATGTAGGAGGTGACTTCAAAACCGTTAGTCAAACGCACACGGCAAACTTTACGCAGTGCGGAGTTAGGTTTTTTCGGGGTGGTGGTATATACGCGGGTACATACACCACGTTTCTGCGGGCAGGCTTCCAGTGCAGGAACGTTGCTCTTGGCAACCTTCATGCTACGTGGCTTGCGAACCAGCTGGTTAATCGTTGCCATTATTAAAAAAGCTCCTGGTTTTTGCTTCGTAAACACGTGATAAATCCACCTCGTATGCACTAAGGGCAGAGTACGAGGACGCAGAATTTTATGGCTGACTACCTAAGGTGTCAAGAAATATACAGCATTAGTCGTATTACCATGCCAAGTGTTGACGATGTTTAGCGGTTAAATCGACGAAGTCATTATAACCGATTGCCGCAATTTTGTCTGAATTTTGACCAATAAGACCGCGGGCCGCCAAATCGTTTTCCAACACAAACAGCGAAGCTGAGTTATTTAACAAGATGTTAAGAACATCACTACCCCTAAGCGTCGCTAATACGCCATCCTGTAAAAACAGGATGTCATCCCCAACAGTGGTTAATCTTAACAGCGCAGATAAATCGCATTGAAAAGGTGAACGGCTGACGGTATACAACATGTTTAGTATCCTGATACGCTCAAAATGTCAGCACAACATCATAAGTTGCCAATTGAAGACGCAATTTTTCCGGCGATAATTTCTCAACCTGCAACACCCAATCGCTGACTTCGGTCAGACCACGTTGTTTTAGCGCCGTTTCACACACATAGCACTTTTCGACGTCATACAAAGGTAGGACACCAAAAGTCGCAATATAGTTTCTGGCGAGAACCTTTTCCGGTTGCTGCCGAGGCAAAAGTTGGAATACGCCGTCCGAGACAAAGAAAACGCCGATATCTTCGCTGAGTGCCGATGTGGCAAGTAAGGCATCCAGTCCTTCACGGCCACTGGCATTACCATGTGGCCCTTGGGTGAAAACAAAAGCCATTCGTTTCATTCTCATCCCTAAAATTGTACAACACGGTCGCATGTCAGCGCCGCTTCAGCCAATGAACCCAAGCCACTCAAGGTGAAGCCGGGTTGTAGATTAGCGCGGCTCAGACCAAGCTGGTTGGCTTCATGCTCATCACAGACGCCTCGTCGCAGCGCGGCTGCCACGCATACGTTTAGCACTACGCTGTCAGTTTTTGCCAACTGCTGCCACGCCCGAACCAGATCGAACTCATCGCTGGCCGGTGAGGTGAGCTGATTGGCATTGAGCACCCCTTCCCGATAGAAAAAGACACTCACCAGTTGGTGCCCTGCCGCCAGTAAAGCCTGTGCAAATTGGTAAGCACTAGTGGCTTGCTGAGTTCCATAAGCCGGGCCGGTAACCAGTAGACAATAACGCAGCATCAGCGTTCATGTCCTATCAGGTCACCGCTTTTGAATTGGCGGATATAGAGATAAACTGTATGTTTAGAGATGTTTAAGCGCTCGGCAACCTGGTTGATCGCATCCTTGATATCAAAAATACCCTTTTCATAAAGATTGAGTACTACTTGACGGTTTTTCGCATTATTCGACACATTACGATCCGCATTCACCTCTTCAATGGTGAATTCCAGGGTTTGAGCCACCAGATCGTCCACCGAGGAGGCAAAGTTGACCGAGGAAGGCACTTCCTGCGTTTCCGGCGGCATAAATGTCTGAATAATTTGTGAGAAAGGCACATCCAGGTTCATATTGATGCACAGCAGACCTATGACTCGTTGACTGCGATTCCGAATGGCGATGGTCACGGACTTCATCAGGACGCCGCTTTTTGCCCGAGTAAAATAAGCACGGGATACGCTACTATCAGCGCCAGCCATATCATGCAACATGCGCAACGCCAGGTCGGTGATTGGCGAACCAATCTGTCGGCCAGTGTGCTCTCCGTTGGCAATTCTGACCGCTGAACACTTTAGGTCTTCCAAGGAATGCAGGACGATTTCGCAGTGTCCACCAATCAACATGGCCAAACCATCAACGACGGCCTCGTATGATTTCAGTATTTCATAGTCCGTCTGACTAAACGGACGTTCATCCAGTAAATCCAGTTCACTGGTTTCGCCACTTAGAAGCGAATTAGACATCGAAGACACATCCTCTATATAGAGCCTGTCTCAATAGCAATGGCAGACTCATAACTCAATATCCTGAATTTTAGTCTAGCAAATATGCCAAGATAAAATCCTTGCGTTTGCGCGTGGTATTGACGTTAAGCCCACAACCCATGAGCGTCAAGTTATCAACGATAAGATAGGTGAAATGCGGTGCTGGATACAAAAACCGCCGCGAAAATAATTCGCAGCGGTTTTTAATGGTCAGATAAGCGCTACCGGCTTATTTTTTAGCTTTTGCTTCAACTTCCGCAGCCGGTTTTTCCGCAGCTACATCAGCTTTAGGTGCAGCTTTCACATCCAACAGCTCTACATCAAATACCAGAGTAGAGTTAGCTGGGATGCCTGGGACGCCATTTTTGCCATAAGCCAGTTCAGGTGGAATCACCAGCGTGATCTTGCCACCTTTATTGATTTGCTTCAGGCCTTCAGTCCAACCTGGAATAACGCCATCCAGACGGAAAGACAGTGGCTCACCACGTTTGTATGAATCATCAAATACCGTGCCGTCAGTCAAAGTACCTTTGTAGTTGACCACGACGGTATCGCTGTCTTTCAGCACATCACCAGCACCCGGTTTCTCAACTTTATACAGCAGGCCGCTAGCGGTTTTCTTCACGCCTTTCTCTTTCGCAAAGGTGTCACGGTATTTGGTGCCTTTATCTGAATTTTCTTTCGCATCCTGCTCCATTTTTGTCTGAGCAGAAGCTTTTACACGAGATTCAAAACTTTGCAGCGTTTTTTCAATTTCTTCATCAGTCAGCTTGGCTTTATTGGCGAAAGCGTCTTGAACACCGGCGATTAGCTGGTCTTTATCCAGTTTTATTCCAAGTTTTTCTTGTTCTTTCAGTGAGTTGTCCATATAACGACCCAAAGATGCACCCAGCGCGTAAGCGGATTGCTGGTCGTCATTTTTGAACTTGCTGTTAGTCGTTGCAGCCGCTTCAGGAGTTTTTGCCGCGTCAGCAGCCATAACCTGAGTTGCGTTCAGGGTCAGTGCCATGGTTGTGGCCAGCAAGGTTACTTTAAACAATGATTTCATCCATTTCTCCAATTGGCCCGGGGCTTCTTACCCCAAGCAACGATTGTGTAAGTTTTAGTACTATAACTGTCTGTGCGAAGACAAAACAATCTCTGTACTGACAGTATTCAGTGATATTTCGACTTTTTTTATCACAATAAGTTTCCTTTCTCTTGTTGTCCACGTCTGTACGAGGCATTTTGCGGCATTTACGGGTAGAATCTCGGATATGTCTGTCATTCAAACATGCGTCAATGCATGCAAGAATTATAGAATCGTCACTAGGGATAACGAGAGGAAATATTATGGAAGCGTCGCTGTTCGAACAACGGCTTGAAATGCTGGAAAGTCGCCTGGCGTTTCAGGAAGTGACCATTGAAGAATTAAATCTGATTGTGACCGAGCACCAGTTGGAAATGACCAAGCTGCGGGAACATCTGCGTTTGCTGACGGATAAATTGCGGGCTTCTCAACCATCAATGTTGGCATCACAGGCCGATGAAACGCCGCCTCCTCACTATTGAGGTTGGTATTGCAAAGAAGCCAGCCTTGCGGCTGGCTTTTTATTGACGCGTGATGCCTTAGTGGCAGCCACAACCGCCTTTACCGCAACCACCGCCTTGTTTGCCGTGATCATGGTCGTGGTCGTGGTCGTGATCATGTCCATGACCACCGCAGCAACCGTCGCCATGTTCGTGGTCATGTTCGCCGTGTACATGGCCGTGTTGCAGCTCTTCAGCCGTCGCTTCACGGATAGCTACAACTTCAACGTGGAAGTTCAGATCCTGACCAGCCAGCATATGGTTACCATCAACCACAACGTGCTCATCTTCCACTGCCGTAATTTCTACCGGCACTGGGCCCTGATCAGTGTCAGCCAAGAAACGCATACCGACTTCCAGTTCGTCAACGCCCATAAATACATCTTTCGGTACACGCTGAACCAGATTTTCATCATAGCTGCCGTAACCGTCATCAGCACTTACACGCACATCAAAACGGTCGCCCGCTTCATGGCCTTCCAATGCATTTTCCAAACCGGAAATCAGGGAACCGTGTCCGTGCAGGTAGTCCAACGGCGCACTCACCGGAGACTCATCAACTAAAACACCGTCTTCTGTACGTACCTGGTAAGCCAGGCTGACCACTAGGTCTTTTGCTACTTTCATGACATCTCCTACCCTTGGAACAAAAATTGGCACAGATTGTAGCGGAAATCTGACCCCCTGTACCCTTCAGCATAAAAAATCACTGCAGATAACGCTACTTTGGATCAAAAATACCGATAACTTGCTCTTTCGGGCGGACATGCTGATTGACCTGCTGATCGGTTTGTCGCTGATGATGACCACACTTCACACATTCCACGACTTCTACCTGATCCTCCCGCCATAAAGCGAGCGTATCCATGGCCTTACACTGCGGGCAGGTCGCGCCAGCAATAAATCGTTTACGGGTTACGGACATGATTGTCTCTCCGGTATTACTCGTATTCATCCCAACCATCGAGCTGCCTGCTTTCATGCAGCATTTCCCGTTGGAAAATATCTTCCAGTTCGCGGCGGGCCTCTTTTACTCTGGAAATCTGCGCCACATCACCATGATGCTGCGGCACTAATTCGCGCAGCATTCGCATATCCAGCCGGCGGAAATGTTGCTGTGCCCGATAAGCCTGATGGGGATGCATCCCCAATTCCAATAGTGTTTTGCGCCCCAACTCCAGCGCACTGGAGAAGGTTTCGCGGCTAAAATCTTTCACTCCGTTTTGCAATAACTCATGCGCCTCCACACGGCCTCTGGCACGAGCCAAAATATGCAGGTTAGGGAAATGTTGCTGACACAAATGCACCAAAGTCATGGTGTCTTCTGGCTCATTGCAGGTAATCACTATCGCTTTGGCTTTATCTGCGCCGGCAGCACGTAGCAGCTCCAATTCCGTCGCATCGCCGTAATAAACCTTATAACCATATTTGCGCATGACACCGACGGCGCTGACATCACGCTCCAGCACGGTAATCCGCATTTTATTGGCCATCAGTAATCGGCCGATAACCTGACCGAAGCGCCCAAATCCCACCACGATAACCTGCGGATCATTGTCTTCCACAAAGGGTTTTTCGTCGTTTTCATCGGGTGCGTTATAGCGTCGGGAAAGAATACGGTCGATGCTCTGCATCAACAGCGGTGTGGTCATCATGGACAGCGTGACAATAACCAACAGCAGCGCCAGTTGGTCTCCTGTCAGCACATGCTGGCTGAAGGCTGCCGAGAAGAGTACGAAGGCAAATTCCCCCCCCTGACTGAGTACGCCGGCAAATTGAAGACGCACCGAACGGTGTAGCCCGAATCCCCGCGCCAAGCCGTAAAGTACCGTCATTTTAATCGCAACCAACGCCAGAACGCCAAGCAGCACTTCCAGCAAATGCGTAAAAATAACACCTATATTCAGCGCCATACCGACGGAAATGAAAAATAACCCCAGCAATAATCCCTTGAATGGCTCGATCGCAATTTCCAATTCGTGCTGAAACTCGCTTTCAGCCAACAGAATACCGGCGATAAAAGTGCCCAATGCCATCGACAAACCCAGCGCGTCCATAAACAACGCCGATCCTAATACCACCAATAACGCTGCGGCAGTGAAGACCTCCCTGACTCCAGACGCCACGATATAGCGAAATAGCGGACGCAGCAGATAGCGGCCACCAATTAGCATCACGGCAAATGCCGCGACTTTCAGACCAATTTTTGCCCAGTCATTGGCACCGCCGCCGCCCGCCAAAATGGGAATCAGCGCCAATGCGGGAATCACGGCAATATCCTGAAATAGCAGTACGGAGAAACCGAGTTGACCGCCTTCATTACGGTTCATCCCTTTTTCACGCATCAATTGCAGCGCCATCGCGGTGGACGACATCGCCAAACCAACACCGCCGATCACTGCGGCCTGCCAGGAAAAATGGGTAAAGTAGAGCAACGCGCCCAATACCGCTGCCGTGATCGCCACTTGTCCTGCGCCAACGCCAAAAATCGAGCGTCTGAGCTGCCAAAGCTTGGCCGGATTCAATTCCAGGCCGATGATGAACATCAGGAAAACCACGCCCAATTCAGAGAAATGGAGAATCTCATCCACATCACGAATAAAACCGAGCCCCCACGGGCCAATGGCAATACCCGCAATCAGGTATCCCAATACCGCCCCCATTCCTAGCCGCTGTGCAATGGGAACCGCAACCACTGCGGCAAACAAAAACAGTATAATTGCGGTTAATAGCGGCGAACCTTCCATAATTATTGCCCTCCCAATCGCAAAGGTGATGATAGCCACTCAGCATAGGCCTGAGCATGGCTGCTCAACACTTCCGGTTTTTGCCGCCGCGCCCAATAAATAATCATTGGCTCAATCCAGTGCATATGACACATGGACGCCGTCAATTCGAACGGCCGTAAAATATCAACCATCGGATACTGATTATAACCGCCGACCCGATAAGCCCCTTCCGGCTCGCCAGTGGTAATCACCGAACGCCAATACTTGCCCCGTAGTGCATTACCGCCAACGCCATTGGCAAATCCGCGCGCCAAAACACGATCCAGCCATTCTTTCAGTAATGCCGGGCAGCTATAAGTATAAAGTGGGTGCTGAAAAACAATAACCTGGTGCTCACGCAGCAGTTGTTGCTCGTGGTGAACATCAATAAAAAAATCCGGATAATGTGCATAAAGATCGTGCACAGTGACATGCTCCAACTGTTTTACCGGCTGTAGTAAAACCCGGTTTGCCACTGAGTCCTGTGATTCCGGATGGGCATATAGCAGCAAAACCTTCGGCGGCGGTGACATCATTCCCCTCCAAAGCGTCGTCAGGGTGCGGGTTTTCCGTTACCATGCGTCGCAAAGACTAAAAATAGGACGTTTGACGCCCTGTTTGTAACCAACATAATGTACCCAACGTAATTGGCGTTACAGGTAGGAGGCAAGCTAACGACCTCCGGCAAGCTTATTCAATCAAGTCATGAGGATAAGTAGTGTAGCCAATCCCCGGCGACTTTAAATACCAGGGATACCTTATTATGATGACAATTTAACATACTCTAAACATACGGCACTCTATGATTGTTTTCTCCTCGCTTCAAATTCGACGCGGTACCCGCGTCTTACTGGACAATGCCACCGCGACTGTAAACCCAGGGCAAAAAATCGGGTTGGTCGGTAAAAACGGCTGTGGCAAATCAACCCTGCTGGCGTTACTGAAAGGCGAAATGGGCGCCGATGGGGGCAACGCAACCTTTCCGAGTAATTGGGCATTGGCTTGGGTTAATCAGGAAACTCCAGCACTGGATATACCGGCGATAGAGTATGTTATCGACGGTGATCGTGAGTTTCGTCAGTTAGAATCCGAATTAAAGATCGCCAATGAAAAAAATGACGGTCACGCCATTGCTACAGTGCATGGGAAACTGGACGCTATCCAGGCTTGGACTATTCAGTCACGCGCCGCCAGTCTGTTAAACGGCCTGGGGTTCTCACAGGAGCAGCTACAACAACCAGTGCGCTCTTTCTCCGGCGGCTGGCGTATGCGCCTGAATCTGGCGCAGGCTTTGGTGTGCCGCTCTGATTTGCTGCTACTGGACGAACCGACCAACCATTTGGATTTGGATGCCGTTATCTGGCTGGAGAAATGGCTGAAAAGCTATCCCGGCACACTGGTTCTGATTTCTCACGATCGGGATTTTCTTGATCCTATTATCGATAAAATTCTGCATATTGAACAACAATCGCTGAATGAATACACCGGAAACTATTCATCCTTCGAACGCCAGCGCGCGACCAAACTGGCGCAACAACAATCCATGTATCAAAATCAGCAGGAAAAAGTCGCTCATCTGCAACACTATATCGATCGGTTCCGCGCCCAGGCGACCAAGGCCAAACAAGCACAGAGCCGAATCAAGATGTTGGAACGTATGGAGATGATCGCCCCCGCACATGTTGATAATCCGTTCCGTTTCAGTTTCCGCACACCTGAAAGCCTGCCGGATCCGCTGTTACGCATGGAAAAGGTCAGCGCGGGTTATGGTGATAAAACCATTCTGCAATCCATCAAGTTGAATCTGGTGCCCGGTTCCCGCATCGGTCTGTTAGGCCGCAACGGCGCGGGGAAATCGACACTGATTAAGTTACTCGCCGGCACACTTGAGCCACAAAGCGGTGAAATTGGCTTATCCAAAGGCATCAAACTGGGCTACTTCGCCCAGCATCAACTGGAATTTCTGCGTGCAGATGAATCACCGCTACAGCATATGACGCGTCTGGCACCGAAAGAATCAGAACAGCAACTGCGTGATTATTTGGGGGGCTACGGTTTTCAGGGCGATCAGGTTACCGATCCGACTGCACGCTTCTCCGGTGGTGAAAAAGCACGTTTGGTACTGGCTCTGATTATCTGGCAACGACCAAACTTGCTACTGCTGGATGAACCGACCAACCATCTGGATTTGGATATGCGCCAAGCACTGACTGAAGCGCTGATCGATTTTGAAGGCGCGCTGGTGGTGGTTTCCCATGATCGCCACTTACTGCGTTCAACCACTGACGATCTCTATCTGGTACACGACGGAAAAGTCGAGCAGTTCGATGGCGATCTGGAGGACTATCAACAATGGCTGGTTGATGCTCAACGTCAGCAAAGTCAACAAGATAATCCAGCGAAAGAAGTCTCTGCCAACAGCGCACAACAACGTAAAGATCAAAAACGTCGTGAAGCTGAATTGCGCACGCAGACACAGCCATTGCGTAAGCAAATCATGACACTGGAAAAGCAGATGGATAAACTCAGCGCAGAGCTGGCTGCCGTGGAGCAGCAACTGGCAGACTCAGCCTTATACGATATTTCCCGTAAGGCCGATCTGACACAGTGCTTGCAACAACAGATACAAGTGAAATCCAAGCTGGAGGAAACTGAAATGCACTGGCTGGATGCACAAGAGCAATTAGAGTCACTGACCCGCTAATTTTAAGGTATTTAAGGTTTAATAACATGACGATTGCCGTAATTTTAGGATGATTACGACATGAGAAAAATTGATATCAGTATTATCGTTCCCGTATTCAACGGTGAGGCTTACCTGTCTACGTTACTCGACTCGTTGAGTAGCCAGACAGGCGTATCTATTGAAATTATCGCAGTCAATGACGGTTCCAGTGATAAGAGTGCGCAAATTCTAGCCAATCACGCGTTAAATGACCCACGCATTCAGGTTATTCATCAGTCCAATCAAGGTTTGTCCGTTGCCCGTAATACGGGAATCCGCTATGCCAGCGGTCAATGGATTGCTTTTGCCGACTGTGATGATTGGCTGGCTCCTGAAGCGTTGAAAACCTGGTTAACGCAGGCTACGGCACAACAACTGGAGATGTTAATCGGTAATGGCTACAGCTTCACTACTGACCCTAATCCCGCGCTATCCCCGCCACTTCTGCACAAACAAACCTGGGGGATGATACTGGATGGCTCCAGTTGGATTATTCACTGTGTTGAGCAACAAGAATGGCCTCATTATGCCTGGCTACAGCTGATTCGACGTGAATTTATCGTGACTCATCAATTCGCCTTTATTCCACAAATGCTACATGAAGATATTTTGTGGACGACATATTTGGCACTGGCAGCACAACGTATTGGGTTCTGCGCGACCCCTTTTTATGGTTATCGCACCAATCCGCAATCTATTACCCAAACCCCGTCGCCGCAAACTTTGCAACGTCGAGCGGAAAGCTATCTGGCTATTTTATCGGCGTTAATCAACACGGCTACCACCGCTCCAGCGCGTTTACGGCGCGCACTACTACGTCATATCAACCAAGAAAGTGGTCACCTGTTTGGTTTACTACGCAAAAAAATAACCTCCCCACCAGTACGCACTCAGTTGGCCAAGCAATTTATTGCGCTGAAATTGCCGAGACTAATATGGTTGGGAGCGGTAACCCCGCGCGAATACTGGCGAGCAATCCGCTGTATCCTGTTTTTTAGGTTATGTGTAAGGCAAAAACATCAATAATCCGGTTAAGAGAACCAGCATAATCATTGACGTAAAATAGCCTTGAAACAGGGATAAAATCCAAATGTATCCAATAAATATATTGCTTAAAGCTATGTCATAGATAAATCTATTCCCTCAACAGAGCAGCAGTATATCTACAGGAATAGGTTGCAATGCATCGCATATTGGTAATCCGGATTGATTTCCTTGGTGATATGGTATGTACCACCGCATTAATTCATGCAATGAAACAACGCTGGCCAGCGGCCGAAATCCATGTATTAGCTAATAAATATAATCAGGAAGCACTAAAAAACAATCCGGATATCAGTGCGATACATACCTATGTTTACAGTAAACAGTGCGAGCGGAACCTGCGCCCGGGTAAACTGGCAGCTATTTTTGACCGCTTGGCGCTGATCTGGCGCTTGCGCCGCCTGCGTTTCGATATGTTGGTCATTCCTAACGGTGGCATGAACAAAAATAGTATCCAATTCGCCAAACAACTTAATGTATCTGACTGC
Source organism: Yersinia ruckeri ATCC 29473 (assembly GCF_000754815.1). Lineage (GTDB taxonomy): Bacteria > Pseudomonadota > Gammaproteobacteria > Enterobacterales > Enterobacteriaceae > Yersinia > Yersinia ruckeri. The sequence continues at coordinate 340,179 of NZ_KN150747.1, read as the reverse complement.
CGTTGGCACACCAAAGCAACAGAATTTGATGACCGCAATTCTGACCATATTGCTAATCGAGCGGTACGCCATGAAGCGCTGTCAGGTTTTGCATTGTTGCCAGAGCTGGGCTATCCAGATATCAGTAGCCTGCGACTTCATATTTACCCAGAACCACAGTTGCAAGCTAAATGGCAGCATGATTTAGGTGTAAAAAGCAAACTGCGGGTAGGCCTGTTTATCTCTAATAAATCTGAACAACGTCGCTGGAGTTGGGATAAATGGCATGCGCTGGCGACCAAGTTATCGCCACAAATGGAACTGTTAATATTTCATGACCCAGCAGACCATCCAACCGAGCGACAGCTTGGCGAGGTTACTGCTCGCTGGCTGGCCACTCCATCAATACCCGATTTAGTGGCGGCAATGAGTCAATTGGATCTGGTTATTTCTGCTGATAGTGCCCCTGTCCATCTCAGTGCAGCACTCGATATTCCAGTCGTGGCATTATTTGAGGCACGGCCAGAGAAATACCTGCGCTGGTATCCATTAGTCCGCCATGTCATGGTTTATGCTGGGTCACGGGTTGAAGATATTAGCGTTGATGCCGTAGAAACCGCAGTACATAAATTGGCAAATGAGCTCAACGGCTAACGCCGATAATGATCTAGCAATATTCTCGCTCGTGCTAATCGATGGTTAATCTTCAGAAATCTCAGACCGATAACCGGTCTGTTACCCAATAGTGTCGCCTGATGCATAACTTGGTTGGATTCGTACCTCAGGATGCAGAAAACCATTCGCGTGATTAATGCCAAATAAGCAGCACGCAGGCCGCAGTCAGTATCCCCATCGAGATATTGAAAGTGAACCATGCACGACGGCTACGTAACATGCGTCCAATCACGCTGCCAAATCCCAGCCAGATAGTGCTGCACACCAGATTGACCAAAAACATCCCCAGGCTAATCATCAGGATGGAATGATTATAAGCCTCTCCAACCAGACTAAAGCTGGCCACCGAGCCTAGTGCCATCAACCAGGCTTTTGGATTAAGAAACTGTAGTAACCAACCCTGATATAAACGTATCGGCTTGGGAGGTGCCATATCCGTTTCCAATGGTTGATATACCGAAGTGGCCACTTTCCATGCCAACCACAGTAAATAAAGGCTCCCCAATACCTTTAAGGCAAAATGTAGCGAAGGGTAAATCAGAATCAGGCTACCCACGCCGAATGCCACCAATAACAGCACACTTTGCATGCCCAGCATAATTCCCAGCATCAACCAAATGGATCGGGAAAATCCAAAGTTCGCGCCAGATGCGGTCAACAACATATTATTCGGACCCGGCGTGATTGCGGCAACCCAAAGAAATCCCAACATTGAAAGAAATAAACTCAGCGCCATAACGCGGGTGCCTCTTACCTTTGGAATAGATGCGATATATCAATGAAGCTAACAGTGTGATATTGATCATACAAGAGCAATTGCATGATTTATATTCACTATATGTATGAGATTTTTCGCCCCCTCGTCGGGGCAAGTAACCCACATTTGCAGACCCTATTACCGCGTCTGGTTCGCCGTAGGGTGCGCCTTCAACCCTACTGGCAAAGACTGGAGCTGCCGGATGGGGATTTTGTCGATCTCGCTTGGAGTGAAAATCCGGCTTTTGCTCAGGATAAACCTCGCGTTGCGCTGTTTCATGGATTGGAAGGCAATTTCTACAGCCCCTATGCTCACGGTTTACTTCATGCATGTCAGGAGCAGGGATGGCTCGCCGTTGTAATGCATTTCCGTGGCTGTAGCGGGGAACCGAATCGTAAATCGAGAATTTATCATTCGGGCGAAACAGAAGATGCCCGTTTCTTCCTGCAATGGCTGCGGAATCATTATGGTCGAGTTCCAACCGCTGCCATCGGTGTCTCGCTAGGAGGCAATATGTTGGCCTGCTATCTGGCACAGCACGGCGAAAATAGCCTATTGGACGCCGCGGTAGTGGTATCTGCACCTTTGATGCTGGAACCCTGCGCCGACCGTTTGGAACAAGGGCTTTCGCGTATTTATCAGCGCTATTTACTGGGTCAACTTAAACTCAATGCAACCCGCAAGCTATTGAGTTATCCAGGTAGTTTGCCACTGGATTTGTCCCAATTGAAGAATCTGCGGCGCATACGGGATTTTGACGATGTCATCACGGCCAAAGTGCATGGATTTACCGATGCGTTGGACTATTACCAACGTTGCAGCGCCTTGCCGCTATTGCCACAAATCTGCACCCCATTGCTGATTATCCACGCCAAAGACGACCCCTTTATGACGCCCGATGTCATCCCCGATCCGGCGGTATTACCGGCAAATATTGAATACCAGCTAACTGAACATGGCGGCCACGTTGGATTTGTCGGTGGCTCGATCAAACAACCACAAATGTGGCTGGAACAACGTATTCCGACCTGGCTTTCCCTTTATCTGGAGTATCAGCAGTGATTATCCCCTGGCAACACATAGACAACGAAACACTGGAAAACCTGTTGGAAAGTTTTGTACTGCGCGAAGGCACAGACTACGGCGAACAAGAGCGTACTTTGGCGCAGAAAGTTGCAGATGTTCGTCGCCAACTGGTGAATGGCGAGGCAGTGTTAGTGTGGTCTGAACTACATGAAACCATCAATATTATGCCTAAATCACAGTTTCGGGCTGGTACAGAAGAACAAGAGTAAACCACCGCGCATTCCCCCATTCACTGAGGAATCCAGCGAGATTCCTCAGTGAAACAAGATGACAAAACTTCCTCTTTACCCTAAAAATAGCTATCCGCCATTTTTCTCCGGCCATGACCATCGTTCTTTTTTACAGAGTAAAAAAATCGATAGTTAATTGAAAAATATACTAATAATATCGAAATTCTACGGAGCAGAACGCTTATGTCAGCCAAATATCCGGTTATTGCAGTAACAGGTTCAAGCGGAGCAGGTACAACCACAACCAGCCTGGCTTTTCGTAAAATATTTCAACAACTAAAGATACGAGCAGCGCAAATAGAAGGTGACAGTTTTCATCGTTACAGCCGACCAGAAATGGACGCCGAGATTCGTAAAGCACGGGATTTAGGTCGTCATATCAGTTACTTCGGCCCTGAAGCCAATGATTTTGGCCTGCTGGAAAAAAGCGTTATCGAATACGGTGAGCACGGCAAAGGTCGTTCGCGCAAATATCTGCATACTTACGATGAAGCGGTGCCATACAACCAAGTTCCAGGTACCTTCACGCCTTGGGAAGCGTTGCCTGAACCAACCGATGTCCTATTTTATGAAGGATTGCATGGTGGAGTTGTTACCGAGCATCACAACGTGGCCAAACATGTCGACCTACTCGTTGGCGTCGTCCCGATCGTAAATTTGGAATGGATCCAGAAACTGGTGCGCGACACCGGCGAACGGGGGCATTCTCGTGAAGCCGTGATGGATTCCGTCGTACGTTCAATGGACGATTACATCAATTATATTACACCTCAGTTTTCCCGAACCCATATTAACTTTCAACGTGTCCCTACCGTAGATACCTCCAATCCTTTTGCCGCTAAAGCGATTCCTTCGTTGGATGAAAGTTTTGTTGTCATTCACTTTCGCGGATTGGATCAAATCGACTTTCCTTATCTGCTGGCAATGATACAAGGCTCGTTCATCTCTAATATCAATACATTGGTAGTACCCGGTGGGAAAATGGGTCTGGCAATGGAGTTAATTATGGCTCCATTAGTTCAGCAATTATTGGAAGGAAAGAAAATTGGATAATTAAATAACATATCTTCATGCAACCCAATTTAATACACTCAGAGGCTATTAATTAATAGCTTCTGGTTCACTCCACCTGATACAGTTACCAATATAATTAATAATATAAATAAATATAATTAATTAAAGCAATAAATTAAATTCTTTTATTTAAAATAAAACAATGTTAATTTTCCTTCTATCATGCCTCTTTCACGCATTACTCACTACTGCGAACAATTAAAGGGAATCGATAAATGGAGAACACGGTTATTGGAAATACACCACTGATAAAAATAAACAAACTCAATTTGAATGGGAATCAAGTATTTGCCAAATGTGAGTATCAAAACCCAACAGGAAGTCATAAAGATAGAACATTCATTCATATAATAAATGAGTTAGAGAAAACCAAGAAAATAAGAAAAGGAATGACACTGATTGAATGCTCAACGGGTAATGGTGGTGCCTCATTAGCATGGATAGCACAGCGAAAAGGTTATAAGACTGTAATTTTCATGCCGGAAGGAATGACACAGGAACGAAAAGATCAAATATTAAGATTTGGTGCGACAATTGTAGAGACGGCAAAAGATAAATTTCTGTCAGGAACCATCGACAGCGCCAACTCCTTCCTTAAAAAGAACCGTGAAAATACATTTTTCATCGATCAATCAACGTCTTTACTGAATAAAGAGGCTTGGTATCAATGTGGTCATGAAATTTGCGAACAACTAAACAGACAGCGTATTATCCCAGATTACTTTATCTGTTGCATTGGGACAGGTGGCACCTTCTCAGGCATCAGCCACATTTTGAAATCTGATTTTCCACGTTTGAAAACCATTGCTATTGAGGTTGAAAACTCCTCTCCTATCTATGCCCTGAAAAATCATCTAAATTTCAAACATCGTAATCATAACCTTATGGGGTTAGGCGCAGGAATCATATCGGTAAATACCGATATTGGCTTAATTGATGAAGTGGTTACCGTTAATGGAAATCAGTCGTGGAAAAAAATGAAGGAGTACAACGAAAGTGAAAAACTGAACATTGGCCCAACCTGCGGAGCAAATCTAGTTATCTGTGAAAAACTTGTTGAAAAAGTTGAAAATAAAACAATCATAACATTATTTTTCGATAGCGCCTGGAAATACAAAAGTCGCTGGGATGGTATCTATCCAGAATATTCGGAATAAATAGTCCATTGGAGTAATAGTTACCGTAACAATTAAGTTAAAGCGCATAAGGATATTCACTATGTTACTTGAAGAAGTCTATAATAACGCTCAGATTGTCTATTCAGGGAGGCATCTAACAACGGTTAACGAATTTACTGATCAACTTCCAGCCTTGCGTCCAGAATTATTAATCGAAGTGGCATACCGTATTATAAAGACAATGGATCTCACTATCGATAAAATCGTAACTGAAGAAGATAAAGGGGCTCCGCTGGCCACTGCAATTTCAATCTTTACCGGTATACCTTTGGCTATGGCACGCTGGTACCCCTATAGTTTAGACGATATTACAACACACAAAGTTAACCTCCAATCCGAATACTTCGAAGGTTCTTTATATTTAAATGGCATTTGTCACGGTGATCGGGTTGCTATTATTGACGATACATTAAGTACTGGCGGAACGGCTATTTCACTGGTGGAATCAATCCGCCATTTTGGTGGCGAAGTGACTGGGATTTTTTGTGCCGTAGAGAAAGTACAGCAAAATGGTAGAAACCACGTACTGGAAAAAACAGGTATAACTGTTAACAGCACGCTGAAGATATCCATTGACAAAAATAAAGTCACCATCGTAAAGGAATAAAAGGTTAACTTCGTGCCAATACATTATATCGGTATAATTATCGGCGTTACATTCTGTTTAATTAGCGCAGCTTTTGATGTATATGTTGCTTATATTACGCAATCATTTAATACAATGACACTGGTTTTTTATTGTTTTATTTCATCAAGCTCGGTTTTCTTTATTATCTCGTGGCGTAAAGGTCTTTCCGAACTCATAGGAAAAATACAGTCAGATGCCTGGTTAGTTTTAATGGTAAATATATCAGTGTTATTAAATTGGGGCGGTCTATTCTACTCTCTGCGCTACCTTGAACCTGCCGTAGTTGGCGTAGTTTCCGTTGCCTGCGGACCGGCATTGACTATCGTTCTGTCCTCTTACGTCCTCTCCCATTGGTTAAAAGATAACACTCCCGCGGCCCGAGCTGAAAAAGTGGTTTCATATTTAGTGCTGATCGCCGTATTCATTATGTTGATCAACTCCTTTACTGGCAGTAGCGGACTAACGAGCACTTCGCCGACTCAACGTATCGTAGGGATTATTAGCGTCATTCTTTGTGCACTCGGCACCGTTCTGTACACCATCGTATCTAAAATAATGTTTCAACGCGGCTGGCAAACTTACGAGATCCTTGCAGTACGGAATATATTAATATTGCTGGCATCATTTGTTTATCTCTCCTCAGATAAACAACTATTTTTGGTTAATGATAATTATATAATTCCACTGATCATACTGGTTCTCATCGGCCATATTCTTCCTATCTATCTTATACAAAAAACAATATTTTATTTAACGGCGCTAAGAGTTTCATTAGTCTTACTGACTTTACCTATTTTTACTTTGATATTGCAATACCTTGATGAGCGGATATCTGTTTCTATAAGTAGCATAGTTTCATTGAGTTTTATTCTTATTCTATTACTTTACTTATCCATTTTTAAATTAAAGACAGCTAAATAACCAGGAGTTAAAAATGATTAGAGTCGTCATTGTTGATGGTTTTTCGTCAGGTAAATTCTTGGCAAGAGAACTTTATGATTACGGATGTGTTTTACTCCATGTTTCATCTGATCCTGATATACATGAATATTATTACAAGAACTTTGACTATACGATATACTCTGCTTTTCTGACATGTCAAGATTATGCTGAAACCTGTCAGAAAATAAGTATGTTTTCGCCCCATTATATTATTGCTGGAGCAGAAAGTGGTGTGTTACTTAGTGACGAATTAAATCGCCATTTTGCATTAGGATTTTCTAATGATTATAACCATAGCCATGCTCGTAGGAATAAATATGACATGATTCAGGCCATTTCAAGTGCTGGATTAGCCGCAGCCAAGCAGCTAAAAACGCAAGAATGGATGGCCGCGGAATGGTGGATTAAACATCACAACCTCTTCCCTGTAGTATTGAAGCCGCTCGCCAGTGCGGGTTCTGATGGCGTATTTATTTGTCATAACCTTACCGAGGCTAAAGCAGCCTTTGCGCAAATTCTTGGCAGCCACAGTAAATTGAATATCGTCAATAAACAGGTATTAATTCAGGAATATCTCGACGGCGTCGAATACGTGGTAAATATGGTTTCTCTTCAGGGTAAAACACGGGTTACCGAAGTGGTTCGCTATACTAAAGTCCGTCTTGAATCTGGCCGAATTCTCTACGATATCGATGATATTCTGGACGAATCTTTTACACACTATTGGACGCTGGTGGATTATACCCGTCAGGCTATTGCTGCATTGGGTATTCATAATGGCCCAAGTCATGCGGAAGTGATGTTGACGGCACAAGGCCCCAAATTGGTCGAAGTCGCCGCACGAACCGATGGCATCCTAAGGCCGGAAATATCAGCTCGCACTACGCAACTCGGTCAGATAAGTGCAACAGTCATGGCAATTACCGAACCTGAACGTTTTTTAGCTCTGACGGAATCACCTGCACCTTACCAATTGCTCAACCATTCTTATAATGTTTGCCTAATTAATACCCATGAAGGTATTTTCCATCAGCAGGATTTTGTCACTGAGCTGCAAAAACTGGCGTCCTTCTCGCAGGCGGTATTTTATATCGATGATGGTCAATCTATCGGCGTCACGCAAGATGTATTCAGTCAGCCTGGAACCATTTATCTGGTTCACTCATCAAAAGATGTACTTCGCCGGGATTATCGAACAATCCGCCAGTTGGAAAAACAGGGCATTTATTTAAAAAATAGTGGGTGAAGTGAAAAACGTCACTGTCAGTTAGTCATGTGGGAAATGGTACGCCAGTATCCAGACTGAATACGAAGTGGCTACCCCCCGTTCACAACGCAGAATCGATGGTCGGACTGGATGCCGGAGTCACAAAACTCGCCACGCTTTCAGATGGCACGGTATACCCGCCCGTCAACAGTTTCAAAACAAGCCAGCGCAAGCTGGCAATACTCCAGCACCAGTTAATCCGCAAAGTGAAATTCAGCGCAAACTGGCAGAAACAGAAGGTAAAAATTCAGCGTCTGCACTCGCATATTGCCAGTATCCGCCGCGACTACCTTCATAAAGTCACCAGTGAAATCAGCAAAAACCACGCGATGATCATCATTGAAGACTTGAAGGTCAGTAACATGTCGAAATCGGCAAAAAGCACGGCAGAGCAGCACGGACGAAACGTCAAAGCCAAATCAGGCTTGAACCGCTCGATACGGGATCAGGGGGGGTATGAAATGCGTCGCCAGCTTGAGTACAAGCAGCTCTGGCGCGGTGGTCAGGTTCTGGCGATACCTCCAATATACCAGCCAGCGTTGCGCCTGCTGTGGTCATACAGTGAAAGAGAACCGCCTGTCACAAAGTAGATTCGAGTGCCTTGAGTGCGGATATACCGAGAACGCCGATATCAATGGTGCTCGTAACATTTTAGCGGCAGGGCATGCCGTGCTTGCCTGTGGAGGGAGGGTGCAGTCACCCACCGAGGTGATTCAGGCTCCGGTCTGAACGCTGTAGGAATCTCCATTCTTTAGGACGGGGAGGATGTCAACAGGCCAGAGTCCGAATTTCAAAACTGTGAGTGATGGTGGCCGCCTTGCCAAGCATCAGTGAGACAGAGCAGTATTTCTCCGCAGAAAGCTCGACGGCGCGTTCCACCACTTTCTCTGTAAGGTCTTTACCGCTAACGATAAAGTGCAGATTAATCAAAGTAAACAGACGAGGAGCTTCTTCCCGGCGTTCCGAAGTTAATTTTACTTCGCAGTCGCGTACGTTATTGCGCCCTTTCTGTAAAATGGAAACCACATCGATAGCGCTGCATCCTCCCGCCGCCATCAGCAACATTTCCATTGGACTCGGCGCTTTATCGCCAGCGTTACCGTCCATTAAAACCTGATGGCCAGAAGCTGATTCGCCCAGAAAAGTCAGACCCTCAACCCATTTTACACGTGCCTGCATACCCATCACTCCCCGTTGATTTTTCCGAATCAGACTACTCTTTCATTCATAAAGTGGCAATGTAACCCGACCCTTATCATGCTGAAGCGATACAACACAAGACACTGGCTTCATCCTGTGCTACAAACAAAGCCGAAAGAGATCTTTCTTAGAATAAAAAGGCTAAAGATCAAGAATCAATGAAGGATCTTTATCTAGTATGTATCAAGGCTATACCTTTCAGCAATTGAGCACATTAATATGCTAAGAGAAAGTGTATTTTATAAGCACGCCGTACGGGGAACTCTGAACCCTGTTAAGTTAGGCAGCGATAACAACAGAGGATAACAGCGAATGGTTCTCGGCAAGCCACAAACAGACCCTACTCTCGAATGGTTCCTGTCTCACTGCCATATCCATAAGTATCCATCGAAGAGTACGCTGATTCACCAGGGTGAAAAAGCCGAAACGCTTTACTACATCGTGAAAGGTTCCGTTGCGGTTCTGATTAAAGATGAAGAAGGTAAAGAAATGATTCTCTCCTATTTAAACCAGGGGGATTTCATCGGTGAACTTGGATTATTTGAAGAAGGCCAAGAGCGTAGTGCCTGGGTTCGTGCAAAAACCGCCTGTGAAGTGGCTGAAATTTCTTACAAGAAATTCCGCCAACTGATTCAGGTTAATCCAGATATCTTGATGCGTCTGTCTGCACAGATGGCGAATCGCTTACAAATTACGTCGGAAAAAGTGGGTAACCTCGCCTTCCTCGATGTTACCGGACGTATCGCGCAAACGCTGCTCAATCTGGCAAAACAGCCTGATGCTATGACACACCCAGATGGGATGCAGATTAAAATTACTCGCCAGGAAATCGGTCAGATTGTTGGCTGTTCCCGCGAAACTGTCGGTCGCATACTGAAAATGCTCGAAGATCAAAACCTGATCTCTGCGCACGGAAAAACGATTGTCGTTTACGGCACCCGTTAACTCCTCCCAAAGCCGGTATCGTATCCTTAATACAATACCGGCTTTTTCTTTTCAAAAAGACAAATTACTGGTATCGAACTGATGTGGCGGCGGCTGATTTACCACCCTGAAGTTAATTATGCATTGCGGCAAACGCTGGTGCTCTGCTTACCAGTGAGTATTGGCTTATTATTCGGTGATCTGCAACTGGGCCTGCTTTTCGCTCTGGTACCAGCCTGCTGTAATATTGCCGGTTTAGATACCCCTCACAAGCGTTTCACCAAACGCTGGGTGATTGGCGGCACTCTATTTGCCCTCAGCAGTTTTCTTATTCAGCAATGCCTGCTGTGGCACATTCCCCTGCCGCTGATTATGTTTGGATTGACCCTGATTCTCGGCATTAATGGTGCAATAAGTCCACTTCATGCCCGTTTACTGCCAGCCGCACTAGTGGCGGCAATATTCACACTCAGCATGATTGGCCGATTTCCTATCTGGCATACCCCACTGCTTTTCATCATTGGCACCGCTTGGTATGGGTTATTTACCAGTTTATGGTTCCGTCTGTGGAAAGAGCAGCCGATGCGGGAAACTCTTAGTCAGCTATATCGGCAACTGGCCGATTATTTAGAAGCTAAATATAGCCTATTAACCCAACATATCGATCCAGAAACGGCGTTACCGCCATTGTTGCAACGCCAGCAAGCGGTAATGGATCTGATCAATCAGCTATATCAACAACTTAATATGTTGCCGCTCGCTCATAAAATGGAACAAAAGCGCCTGCGTATGATGTTTCAGGTGGCTCTGGATTTACAGGAGCATATAACCGTAAGTCTGCACCAACCGGAGGAAGTCCAAAAACTGGTTGAGCAAAGCCACGCCGAAGCGGTTATCCGTCGTAATGCACAGATTATTGCGCACCGATTACGCGTGGTAGCTGATAATATTCTCTACCACCGTCATCAATTACAGCGTTTTACCATGACAAAAGAGCTGGCAGCTCTGGAGAAAATTGCCGGACAATATCCTGATAACCCCGTTGGCCAATTTTGCTTCTACCATTTTCGCCGCATTGCACGTTTATTGCGTAACCAACGCCCGCTGTACCGACGAGAGCTGATGTCAGATCAGCACCGACTGCCTTTCTGGCCAGCGTTAAGAAGCTATCTTTCATTTAAATCTGTCGCTTTGCGTAATGCCGGTCGATTAGCCGTCACTCTGGCTATCGGCAGCAGTTTGGGCATGGTATTCAACCTGCCAAAACCTTACTGGATTTTACTGACCGTGATGTTGGTGACGCAAAATGGTTATAACGCCACGCGAGTGAGAATTCAGCATAGAGCTTTGGGTACCGTGGTCGGGCTGGTGATTGCCGCTGGCTTGTTGCATTTACAATTGCCAGAAAATATCACGCTAATCATTATGCTATTTATCACACTGGCGGCTTATCTAGTTCTGCGGAAAAACTATGGGTTGGCCGTGATTGGGCTGACAATTACCGCTGTGTATACCTTGCAATTATTGGCTCTGAACGGCCTGAATTTTCTGGTTCCCCGCCTGATCGATACGCTGATCGGCTGTGCTCTGGCCTTTGGTAGCGCTATTTGGCTGTGGCCGCAGTGGCAGAGTGGTCTGTTACGCAAAAATGCTCATCAAGCGTTGGAAAACGATCAAAAGCTATTGCAGTCATTACTGACGAAAAATCCCAATACAGATGAATTAGCCAAAGAACGAATGTTGGTAAATCAGTCCCATAATGCCGTTTTTACCTCCCTCAATCAGGCGATGCAAGAGCCGGGCTTCAATTCACGCTATCTGGCAGATATGCGCCTATGGGTGACCCATAGCCAGTTTATTGTCGAGCATATCAATGCGATGACTATCCTAGCGCGCGATCACTATATGCTGACGGATAAGTTGGCTGAGGATTATTTACAACGCTGTGAAATTGCCTTGCAGAGTTGTCAGCAACGCTTGGAATATGATGGTCCCAGTAGTGAAAATAGCGTCTTACAACCGCCAGAATTGCATCCTGATATGCCAATGACCGAAATGGAGCGCCACCTGCGGCGGATTCTGTCTCACTTAAGTGTCATGCACACCATCTCGTCTCTGGCGTGGCGTCAACGGCCACATCATGGGATCTGGCTGAACAGAAAATTGCGGGATAGCTGATTAAAAAAGGGAGGAACCACCTCCCTTCAATCTTCCGATTAGACCTGACATACCGCCAGACAATACGTATTAATCCACGTTCAAGATACTGGCAACTGCCTGCGCGAAACGCTGCATACCCTGCTCAATATCTTTCAGCTCAATCACCAGTGAAGGTGCAAAACGCAGTACATTTGGACCAGCGTTTAAAATCATCAGGCCGTTGGCAGCGGCAGCCGTCAGGAAATTGCGTGCCTGACCATGAAACTGTGGTTTCAACTCCGCACCGACCAATAATCCCATGCCACGGATATCACTGAACAAATCGTATTGCTGACCCATAGCCGTTAATGCCGTGACAAACAGCTCGTGACGCTGCGCGATACCATTAAGAACCTTCGGGGTGTTAATCACATCCAACGCAGCTTCTGCAACCGCACAGGCTAGCGGATTACCGCCATAGGTGGTTCCGTGAGTACCGACCGTCATCACCGAAGCAATCTCTTCCGTCGTCAACATAGCGCTGATTGGGAAACCGCCGCCCAACGCTTTCGCCGTGGTCAGAATATCTGGGATAACACCATAATGCATATAGGTGAACAGTTTACCACTACGCCCCATCCCACTCTGTACTTCGTCGAATACCAACAAGGCTTGATGCTGATCGCATAAATCACGCAGACCTTGCAGGAACTCTGGAGTCGCGGCGGTAACGCCACCTTCACCCTGAATCGGTTCCAGCACAACGGCACAGGTATGGTCATCGATTACCGCTTTGACTGCCGCCAGATCATTAAAGGGTACATGGATGATATCTGCTGGTTTCGGGCCAAAACCATCGGAATATTTAGGCTGCCCACCCACAGAGACAGTAAACAGCGTACGACCATGGAAAGCATGATGAAAAGCAATGATTTTGGTTTTGTACGGACTATGACGCTCAATCGCGTAGTGACGAGCCAGTTTGAAGGCGGCCTCATTGGCTTCGCCACCAGAATTGGCGAAAAAGACCCGGTCGGCAAAGGTAGCAGCAATCAGTTTTTCGGCCAGACGTAGTGCGGGTTCGTTGGTGAAAACATTGCTGGTATGCCACAACATTTCACCTTGCTGGTGTAAAGCCATGACTAACGCTGGGTGACAGTGCCCCAAAGCGGTTACAGCAATACCACCGGCAAAATCGATGTATTCATTGCCCTGTTGATCCCAGACTCGGCTTCCCTTTCCTTTTACGGGAATGAACTGAGCTGGCGCATAAACAGGCAAAATCACCCGGTCAAATGTACTACGATTTACCACTGACTTTTCTATCATTCTGCTGTCCACCTCGATAAATGGCATGAAATTCGCCAGCCAACAATGAAAACATAATCATGAAATATGCATAAAAAATCAAATCATGGCAAACAAAAAACACCTTTAACGGGGAAACATTCACAACAGGCTAATTTTTAAGGAAATTATCCAATAATTGATGACCTTGCTCACTGAGGATGCTTTCTGGATGAAACTGGACGCCTTCCAGTGGTAAGAACCGGTGGCGAATTCCCATGATTTCGTCCACTTCACCATCATGTTCGCTCCATGCCGTGAGTTCAAAGCAATCGGGAAGTGTTTCTTTGGCGATGACCAGAGAGTGGTAACGCGTTACGGTGAGGGGTTGATTTAAGCCACGGAATACACCTTGGCTGTTGTGACTGATAGCGCTGGTTTTACCGTGCATAACCTGACGCGCTCTGACCACGCTGGCACCGAAGGCCTGCCCCAGCGCCTGATGACCCAGACAAACGCCAAGGATCGGTATTTTACCGGCGAAATGGCGAATGGCTGCCAGCGAGATACCTGCCTCATTCGGTGTACAAGGCCCGGGGGAAATCACCAGATGCGAAGGTGCCAGTTTTTCGATGTCGGCAATCTGTATTTCATCGTTACGTTTCACCAGTACCTCTGCGCCAAGTTCGCAGAAATATTGGTAAAGGTTGTAGGTAAACGAATCGTAGTTATCTATCAGTAACAGCATTTTCAATCCAATCTAAATCATGACCCTGCCATCTTACTGATTTTCAAGTTATTTATTGATGAGTTTGCGTCAGTATTTGTGCGCGACGATGATAAAAATCAATATGCTGTAGCGCATTTATCGCCCTTACTCTCGCACCATACTTTTAGCTGCAATTTGCACAATGTCATCCCGCAGGCCATTTCGCGGACGGTATATGGATACCATTCCTGCCAACGTTACCCCAGCCCCAGTCAGATTAATATACATCAAAGGTGCCAGAAAAATGAGGGAGCCACCCGCGACGCGATAACACAACATACTCGGAAATACAGATAGCGGAGAGGAAATTAAAATAATGCCGGTCGAAGATTCCGTCTCTGCTTATTACAAAGACGGATGTTCGTCAATTAAGGTAAAACTTTTGCCGACAAAATAGTGATAGGTTTAACGGGTACGTTTTGATACGGCCCGATATTTTGTGTTTGCACCTGAGATATTTTATCAACCACATCCATACCTTTTACGACTTTACCAAATACGGCATAGCCGAAATCACGTTGACCATGATCGAGGAAAGCATTATCTGCTACATTGAGGAAAAACTGGCTGGTTGCACTGTCTTTATCCGCAGTGCGCGCCATCGAGATAGTCCCGCGCAGGTTACGTAAGCCATTATCAGCTTCGTTCTTGATTGAGGCATTAGTCGCTTTTTGCTGCAAATCAGCGGTAAAACCGCCGCCCTGAACCATGAACCCTGGAATCACACGGTGGAAAACCGTATTGTTGTAATACCCATTGTTAACATAGTTAATAAAATTCTGGGTCGAAACCGGTGCCTTCTGGTTGTCGAGCGCTAATTCAATATTCCCTGCGGATGTGGTCAGCAATACGTGGGGGGCTGCGGCTGCATAAACGGCTGGAGCCATAGCAGTCAGGGAAATCAGCGTAGCGAAGGTCACTAAAATACGTTTAAACATTAACGGTTCCTTTCTCTTGGATACAAACAACGGAAAAGCGCCTTGATTCTAAAGAGCTGCTCCCCTCAACGCTACCGATTTACCAATATTTACTTAACAAAGTAGACCGCTCTGATAAAAAACGAGTCATTTCTCTTAAAAACCGAAATAAACCGCAATTTAGTCCCATTTAAGTCAATAGTTTTGCAGGTGAGATCACGCCTTGCCAACCCATTCTGCTCCCATTCCCTGTTTTTGCGATCGCCCTCGCATTTTGATTTTGGTTAATTGTTACTCTATACGCAAATGAGAGCGCTCTCATTTTTATTTTATCCACCATAGACAGATAACAGGGTTGAAAGCACTACTGTAAATCGTTGCGCTGCTAGATATCGCAGGAATATCCACCAGCCTATTCAAAGAATAAATACGAATGGTCGCCACGAATGAACCAGCCACCAAGCCACGTCCGGCACCGCTAGGCCGGATATGACCAAATTATTGGCTTCTGCCAAACAGGCAAGTCAGATTTCAACCCGGCTGATTGGCATGGCGAAGGCTGCGGAAAACGGCTCATGCCCCTTATCACCATTCACGTACCGGCTCACCTAATCAACGCTACGGTGATCCTGAGCTTAGCCACTGAGATGATCGAAATTTACCGGCATCAACGCCGTTTGGAGACCTAGAGTGAAACCATTTAAAATCGCTATTATTGGCGGCGGTAGTAGTTACACCCCGGAACTGGTTGACGGTTTAATTCAGCGTATCAATGAATTACCCATCACCGAACTGGCTCTGGTCGATGTTGAACCCGGTCGGCAGAAAGTTGAAACTATCGCCGCCCTGACTCAACGCATGCTGGCACGCCACGGATTGGAACAGGTTAAGGTTAGCCTGCATTTCTCACTGGATGACGCCATTCGCGATGCCCAATTTGTGCTGACCCAGTTCCGCGTCGGCCAGTTACCTGCCCGTGCCGCCGATGAACGTTTGGGATTGAAATACCATCTGATCGGCCAAGAAACCACTGGCGTTGGCGGCTTTGCCAAAGCGCTACGTACCATTCCCGTGATGCTGGATATCGCCAGACGGGTAGAGCGTTTAGCCCCCGAGGCCTGGATCATCAACTTTACCAATCCAGCCGGTATCGTAACCGAAGCGGTGTCCCGTTATACCAAAGCCAAAATCATTGGTCTGTGTAATGTCCCAATCAGTATGCACCACATGATCGCCAACCTGCTGCACACGCCTTATGAAGATATTCAATTGCGCTTTGCCGGGCTGAATCACATGGTTTGGGTACATGAAGTATTACAGCGAGGTAAAGACGTTACCGCCGATGTACTAAAAATGCTGTGTGATGGCGCATCTCTCACCATGAACAATATCAAGGAAGCACCTTGGCCTCCTGAGTTCTTACGCGCAATGGGTGCGATTCCCTGCCCATATCACCGTTATTTCTATCAGACTCAAGACATGCTGGCCGAAGAGGTGGAAGCGGCAAAAGAACGTGGCACCCGCGCTGAACAGGTGATGCAGGTCGAAAAAGAACTGTTTGAACTGTATGCCGACCCTGCTCTGGATACCAAACCAGAGCAACTGAGCTTTCGCGGCGGCTCCTTTTATTCAGAGGTTGCCCTAGAGCTAATTCGTGCGATTTATAATAACCTCGGTACGCAATTAGTAGTGAATACAGCAAACCGTGGGGCAATTCGCGGTTTACCGGACGATGCTGTGGTAGAAACTAACTGTATTGTTGATGCGAAAGGTGCCCATCCACTGACATTCGGTACATTGCCCGAATCCATGCATGGATTGACTCAACAGGTAAAAGCCTATGAGCGCTTAACTATTGAGGCAGCAGTACATGGCGATCGTAACAGTGCCTTATTGGCTCTGGTGACCAATCCACTGGTCGCGAATGCCAGCATCGCTCAACCCTTATTAAACGAGGTATTGGAGGTCAACAAACCTTATCTACCTCAATTTAAATGATATTTTTGGTGCTTATACCCACTCCGTCAGCCGTGCTTATACTCTGGCGGCTGACTGTCAGAAAATAGGAGCAACACATGGTTACACTGGAAGACGTCGCGGTATTAGCCGGGGTATCCCGTGCTACGGTTTCCCGCGTGGTCAACGGTGATACTAACGTGAAACCCCAAACGCGTGAGAAAGTCGAGCAAGCGGTGGCAGTTTTGGGTTATACGCCCAATCCGGCGGCTCGTGCATTGGCCTCCAGCCACAGTAATACCCTCGGTTTGGTCACTACCTCTTATCGCGGCGGTTTTTTCGGTGCGCTGATGGATTTTGTGCAAACCGAAGCGGAATCGCACGGTAAGCAATTGTTGGTTACCCAAGGGCGTGACAATGCCGATAAAGAATGGCAGGCCATCCAGCGGCTATTCAATTTACGCTGTGATGGATTGATTCTGCACGTACGTTTTCTCAGCGATGAACGACTCAGACAGTTGGCGGCGAGTCATCGCTCCTTCGTGTTGTTGGATAGGCTGGTGCCCGGTTTGGAAAACCGCTGCGTCGCTTTCGATCACCGACGTGCCAGCCAAATTGCCACTCAGGTGCTGATTGATGCTGGCCACCAGCGTATTGCCTGCATCAGCGGTACTGCCGATCGGCCATCCCGTCGGGTACGTTTACAAGGTTTTCTTGATGCCATGGCTGGGGCGAATTTAACACCGGTCGCTTGCCTGAGCGGCGTTTATGATCTGGAAAGTGGTTACCTGCGGGCAGATGAGATACTCAGACAATCTGTAAGGCCCACGGCGATTTACTGTTGTAATGAAGAGATGGCGATTGGCGCACTATTGGCTATCAACAAACATCGATTGCAGGTGCCACAAGATATTTCACTGATTTGCTACGACAGTGGCGAGCGCGCGCCTTTTGTCTCACCAGCACTGACCAGCCTGCATTTCCCTATCGTCGAAATGGCACAATTTGCCACCCGCCTGCTGATCCATCCGCAAACGCCAGCCGTCAGCTTTGTGCCAACGGTGATAATGCGTGAATCCGTATTACCACCCCAAGAAAATAAGGCGTCGCAGATTTCAACCTGCCACGCCCCTGTTTAGCACGTAAATGACCAGAATCAGAAGGTGACGTTTAATTTCGCCCAAATTGTTCTGCCCGGCTCATTCACCGGCGTATTGGACGAATAGCCGAAACCACTGTTACCAGCCAGATTAAGGTGCTCGCTGTAATCCTTGTTGAGTAGGTTATCAATCCCCGAACTGACTTTGACCTGTTCATTGAATTTATAGGCCACGTTCGCGGATAAAACACCGAACCCTGCGCTGCTGGCAAAGTCCTTGCCAACCACATTACCTTCATTGATCGCTACTCGTTGTTGGCTACTGACCAAGCGCCACAAAGCGGTGCTGCTCCAGCCACCACTTTCGTAAGTCAGACCTAAACGGGCTTCAAGAGGCGAAATTTGCGGTAGAGGTCGGTTATCGCTGGTATTTTGCCCACGGGCATACGCCAGGCTGGCATCGGTTTTCCAATTATCGTTGAACCCGTAAGCGATACCCGCTTCGCCGCCCATGATAGTGGCGTTGATATTATCAGCCTGACTTTTACGCAGATCCTTCGGATCATATTTAAACAGGATGAAATCATTCACTCGTCCGGCATAACCCGAAACCCAAGCGCTGAATTGCTGGCCGTTATACTGCCCGCCGATATCCAACTGAGTAGTTTTCTCACTTTTTACCCCATCAAAAGCGCTGGTGGTACCGTTAGGCCCGAAGGTCGGAGAAAATAGCTCCCAGAAATCGGGGAAACGCTCGGTATGACCGACGCCTGCGTAGAACATCAGCGGCATGTCCGCTACATGGTGCTCAAGACGCATAAAGCCAGCAGGCAACGTGGCTAGGCGTTCGGGTTGATCCGCTCGTCGGTAGTTGATCACCGAGTGGTGATCGAGGCGCGCACCGGTAATCAGTTTGTTCTGTTCATCCAAATCCCAGCCTAACTCACCGAATAGGCCGTAGTGGGTAAAGCTGGCATTTTTACTCCAGTGAGTTTTATTGTTTTTCCGGTGGGTATCCGTTTGCCAATCGCCACCGAGTTCCATTTTCACATCTTGCCATAGCCAAGTACCCATCATACGAGCGCCGATGGTACGGCGATCCGGATTACCAGACATTGCCATATGTGGCGGTGTACGTAGCGTGCTGTTATCCATAATGTGGTTAACATAGCTGTAGTACATTTTGGCTTCGATCTTATCGAGAACGTCACCGATATTGCTTTGTTCAAAACGCATACCCAAGCTGTCACGCTTGAACTGCGAACCATCCATACCACGGGTCGCATAGCGGGCTTCACCGTCGCCTTTCCCCGCAGTCACTTCCAGTAACGTATCGGTATTAGGCGTCCAGCCTACCGCGACATCAGTATTCCATTTACTCCATTTTGATGGCACACGCGCGCCATTACCGTCTTTATAATCCCCCGCTTGAGATTGATTCCCCATCACTCGGACATAACCCTGCTCACCACCCAAGCTGATATCAATATTCTTATCCCAGCGACCATTGGAGCCAACCAACAGGCTGCCATTTCCAGCCACACCGGTTTCGGTAAAGTGTGGATGCTCACGCTCGAACAAAATGGTTCCGGCGGATGCGCCTGATCCCCACAATACCGACTGCGGGCCTTTTACCACCGTCAGCACATCAAAGGTTTCCGGCGAAATGTAGGAGGTCGGCGCATCCATGCGGGAGCCACAGGTACCGAGAATTTCTGCACCATCAGTCAGAATTTTCAGTCGTGAACCAAACATCCCACGAAAAACCACATCACCATTAGTGCCACCATTACGTATCTGGGAAAAACCGGGAATGGTTTTCAGATAATCAGCACCATCGCTGGCAGGTACGGGTTGACGTGGCGTTTTAGGCGAGGTCGTTAGTGTGAGCGGTGAATGTGCGGGTGCAGTCACGGTGATAACGTCCGCATCATTCAGTTTCGTTGGTGCATCACCCTGTTGGTGATGAGCTGCAGAAACATACAGGCTACCGAGAGCAAATAAAGAGCAAGCAGAAGCCACCGCGTAGGCCAGTTTTGTTTTTTTGCAGGTGTTATATTTGTTAGACATTGTTATTCCTGGAACGATATAAGTCCGTCCGATGTGATACTTATCCACATCATATTTATGGTTATCTTTTTTTGTTTTCAGAAATAAAACGCAGGGGGGGGGCGCGGGGCTGTAATTCAGAATAAATATCTTTGGCCATTATTGGCGAGGAAAGAAATAAAACAGCCACCACCACGGCTAATCGCGTAGTGATGCGAACATCGGCATTTTCTGCGGTATTCAGTAATGGGAGATGAACCAAGAGCTGGCAATAGTCACAAGCCGCATGGTTCATCATCGGCAGATTACCGGCGTGATTCACTGATGACTTCACCGATGAATGGGTGATATCACCATGGGTGTGTGCAACCGGCATACTTTCAGTGCCAGTATCCATTATCAATGTGGATAGATCTGGCCCGCGCGCATTCTCCAGCGAGGTGGAAATCACTGGTGCGATAAATAGCATTAATATCGCGAACATACCCAACCAGGCAGATAATCGCTGTCTTTGATAACGCCGGTGAATCAACCGCACTGACAACCTAAAGCTATTATTATTTTCACCGGAGCAGTCCCTTTATCTGGATGAAAAAATCTCAATATCATGGCCTCAGAGCATTCCAACCCTGAGTTTTCTCGTCGCAAAAAATAGTACTGAAACGAGCCATAATAAGTACGGAAGCTAACTTAAAATAAGGTTTCCGTTCGGTTATTAATGCATTTTATTTGTGATACCTCGCCATTTTTCATTAATAATTTTCATGGATTGCACCAAAATTCAGATATAGGTCACAAAAATGGACTATGCCTGTGCTAGGATTCGCCGCCTTAGTGCTGAAAACAGGTTTAGTTCCGTTTTAGCCCTACGCCAGTTTTGATCTTAATTCGTCTTATTACTGACACGCAGGTCTTATCTATGAACAACAGCAATCGCATTCGGCTCACCTGGATCAGCTACTTTTCTTACGCGCTCACCGGTGCGTTAGTTATCGTCACAGGGATGGTAATGGGGAATATCGCAGAGTACTTCAATCTGCCTATTGCCAGCATGAGTAATACTTTTACTTTTCTTAACGCCGGTATTTTGATCTCTATCTTCCTCAACGCTTGGTTGATGGAAATCATCCCGTTGAAGCGTCAGCTTATCTTCGGTTTTATTCTGATGCTGATTGCCATAGTCGGCTTGATGGTCGGGCATAACCTGATGGTATTCTCCGCGAGTATGTTTATCCTCGGGGTTGTCAGCGGTATTACCATGTCCATCGGGACCTTCCTGGTGACGCATATGTATGAAGGTCGTCAGCGTGGTTCACGCCTGCTGTTTACCGATTCTTTCTTCAGTATGGCTGGTATGATCTTCCCGGTTGTCGCTGCGATGCTATTAGCCCGTAGCGTTGAGTGGTACTGGGTTTATGCCTGTATTGGTCTGTTGTATCTGGCCATTTTCGTCCTGACATTGTGCTCCGAATTTCCAGTGCTGGGTCACAAGGCCAGCACGGATAGCAAGCCAGTGACTAAAGAAAAGTGGGGCATTGGCGTGTTGTTCCTGGCAATCGCCGCATTGTGCTACATCTTGGGCCAATTGGGCTTTATTCAGTGGGTTCCTGAATATGCGACCAAAACATTCGGTATGGACATTAGCCAAGCAGGCCAGTTAGTCAGTAATTTCTGGATTTCTTACATGATCGGTATGTGGGTATTCAGCGGTGTTCTGCGCTTCTTTGATTTACAACATATCGTTACGGTACTGGCGGCGCTGGCTACAGGTGCAATGTACCTGTTTGTAACATCAGATAATCCGCAGTATCTGAGCTACTACATCCTGACTTTGGGCTTTGTTTCCAGCGCAATTTACACCACGCTGATTACCTTAGGCTCTCTACAAACCAAGGTTTCCTCACCGAAACTGGTTAACTTTATTCTGACCTGCGGTACCGTGGGCACCATGCTGACCTTCGTGGTAACCGGCCCTATCGTGGCAGAAAAAGGCGTTCACGCCGCGCTGGCGACAGCAAATGGTTTGTATCTGGTGGTGTTCGTGATGTGTCTGATTCTGGGCTTCTTTACTAAACACCGCAGCCACGGCCATGTGACTCGCTAACTGACGTCGTGATTATCGCCTTCCCCCAATACGGCGGGAAGGCGATTTTATTTTTAACGCCGAAAATCAATCCGCTCTTCATCAGCCAGATATATCCGGCTATCTGCAGGCTTGGTCTGCGCGATAATTTGCCCACCGCGCACGGAATAACGCACCGGCACCTGTCGCCTTACTACTTCGAAACCATTCTCCGCCGGCAGAATAATCAGGTTGGCCTGATGCCCAACAACCAAACCATATCCATTCAAATTTAAAGTCTTAGCACTATTAACGGTAATCAAATCCAATCCGTCATTAATTTGGTCATATCCCATTAACTGGCAGATATGTAGACCCATATGCAGAACTTGCAACATATTGGCCGTCCCCAACGGATACCAGGGATCGAAAACGTCATCATGACCAAAGCAAACATTAATTCCTGATTCCAGCATCTCTTTCACCCGCGTAATTCCCCGGCGCTTAGGATAAGTATCAAAGCGACCCTGTAGGTGAATATTTACCAGCGGATTAGCAACAAAGTTAATACCAGAGAGTTTCAGTAAGCGGAATAAGCGAGAAGTATAGGCGCCATTATAACAATGCATCGCGGTGGTATGGCTGGCCGTAACGCGTCCGCCCATTCCTTCTTTGTGAGCCAATGCGGCAACGGTTTCAATAAAACGGGATTGTTCATCATCAATTTCATCACAATGCACATCCACCAGCCGCTGATATTTCTGCGCCAGTGCGAAAGTTTTATGTAGAGATTCCACGCCATATTCTCGCGTAAACTCGAAATGGGGAATGGCTCCGACCACATCAGCCCCCAAACGTAGCGCTTCTTCCAGCAAAGCTTCCCCATTGGGATAAGACAAAATACCTTCCTGTGGGAAAGCCACAATCT
This sequence comes from Yersinia ruckeri ATCC 29473, assembly GCF_000754815.1. GTDB lineage: Bacteria > Pseudomonadota > Gammaproteobacteria > Enterobacterales > Enterobacteriaceae > Yersinia > Yersinia ruckeri. Next base: position 317,033 of record NZ_KN150747.1, on the reverse strand, counting down.
GCATTTCCACCCACGGACTGACTTCCTGTTTCACCTCCAGCATAGCTTTCAGCGCAGTCAGGCTCGGATCGGAAACATCCACGTGGGTTCGAACATATTGAATGCCATTGGCTATCTGCCATTTCAGCGTCTGCCAGGCACGCTGTTTTACGTCCTCGTAGGTTAACAACGCCTTACGCTCAGCCCAGCGCTCAATACCTTCAAACAGCGTTCCTGATTGATTCCACGCTGGTTGCCCCGCAGTTTGTGTCGTATCCAGATGAATATGCGGCTCAATAAATGCTGGCAGAATTAATCCGCCTTCACCATCCAACACATCGGTACCTTGCGGTATCTTGGCCGGCTGTGGCTCTATTGCCGTAATTTTCCCCTCAGCCACGCTGAACAGCCATAACCCGGTGAATCCGACCCGCCGTACATTGTGAATAATCCGTATTTGTTGCCCAGCCATAACGCCCCCTATTTGCCCCGCTAACTTTTATTCGAAAAGACACCCTTGCTCTTAGCTTACCGAACTCTTCCTTGGTCGACCGTTTTTATTCCACGAGCGAAAAAATGACACAACTGACACCATTCAGCTAAAGATGAATGAAATCCTCAACTTATAAAAAACCTTATAAATCATAAATCTACCACCTTAGAGGTATATGGGCGGCAAATTGATTTACATCAATAAGCCCGATCTCCGGGAGATTAAGGTAAGCGTAGAAAACTAAAAATTGAGGCAAAAATGAGCAAAGTCAAACTTGCTGTTATCGGCAACGGCATGGTCGGCCACCGCTTTATTGAAGATTTACTGGATAAAGCAGATAAAGACGCATTCGACATTACTGTATTCTGTGAAGAGCCTCGCATCGCTTATGATCGGGTACATCTCTCTTCGTATTTTTCTCATCATACCGCCGAAGAACTTTCTCTGGTGCGTGAAGGATTTTATGAGAAACACGGGATTAAAGTACTGGTGGGTGAACGCGCTATCACCATCAACCGTAAAGAGAAAGTCATCCACTCCAATACCGGCAGAACGCTGTATTACGATAAGCTGATCATGGCTACCGGCTCCTATCCATGGATTCCACCGATTAAAGGCAGTGAAGGTCAGGATTGCTTTGTTTACCGTACGATTGAAGACCTGAATGCCATCGAAGCCTGTACCCGCCGCAGTAAACGCGGGGCTGTCGTTGGTGGTGGTCTGCTGGGGCTGGAAGCCGCAGGCGCACTAAAAAGTTTGGGCGTTGAAACCCATGTTATCGAGTTCGCCCCGGTCTTAATGGCCGAGCAGCTTGATCCTATGGGTGGCGATCAACTGCGTCAGAAAATCGAACGTATGGGCGTACGGGTTCACACTGGCAAAAATACTCAGGAAATTCTCCATACCGGTCCAAACAGCCGTAAAACTATGGTATTCGCCGACGGTACCTCGTTAGAAGTAGACTTTATCGTCTTCTCCACCGGTATTCGCCCACAAGATAAACTGGCACACCAATGTGGCCTAGCGACAGCACGACGTGGCGGGATTGCCATTAACGATTACTGCCAAACCTCCGATCCCGACGTTTATGCCATCGGCGAATGTGCTTCATGGCAAGAGCGCACTTTCGGCCTAGTCGCGCCTGGTTATAAAATGGCGCAGGTCGCCGTTGACCACTTACTGGAACGGGAAAATATCTTCCAGGGCGCGGATATGAGCGCCAAACTGAAACTGCTCGGCGTTGACGTTGGCGGTATCGGCGATGCTCATGGCCGCACTGAAGGTGCCCGCAGCTATGTTTATCTCGATGAAACGAAAGAGATTTACAAACGCTTGGTGGTCAGTCAGGACAATAAAACCCTGCTCGGGGCCGTGTTGGTCGGCGATACCAGCGATTACGGCAATTTGTTGCAACTGGCTCTGAATAATATTCCCCTGCCAGAAAATCCAGATAGTCTGATTTTACCGGCTCATGCTGGCAGTAAACCGGCAATCGGTGTGGATTCATTACCCGAAACGGCACAAATTTGTTCCTGCTTTGATGTCACCAAAGGTGACATTATTCAGGCTGTCAATAATGGATGTCACACCGTGGCGGCCATCAAATCAGCCACCAAAGCCGGAACTGGCTGTGGCGGCTGTATTCCTCTTGTCACGCAAGTATTGAATGCCGAGCTAAGTAAGCAAGGGATTGAAGTCAACCATCATCTGTGTGAACACTTCGCCTATTCTCGCCAAGAGTTGTACCACCTGATACGCGTCGACGGCATTAAATCCTTCGGCGAATTACTGGCGAAATACGGCAAAGGCTACGGTTGTGAAGTCTGTAAACCGACGATCGGCTCGTTGCTGGCATCCTGCTGGAATGATTATGTCCTGCAACCGCAACTCACGCCGTTACAGGACACCAACGACAACTTCCTCGGTAATATCCAGAAAGACGGCACCTACTCAATTATTCCACGCTCCGCTGGCGGTGAAATTACGCCAGAGGGTCTGGTTGCCATCGGCAAGATAGGTCGGGAATATAATCTGTACACCAAAATCACTGGTTCACAACGTATCGGCTTGTTCGGCGCACAGAAAGACGATTTACCCGCCATTTGGGCGAAGTTAATCGAAGCGGGCTTTGAAACTGGCCACGCTTATGCCAAAGCCCTGCGTATGGCCAAAACCTGTGTTGGCAGTACTTGGTGCCGCTTTGGCGTAGGTGACAGTGTCGGCTTCGGCGTTTCACTGGAACACCGCTATAAAGGCATCCGCACGCCGCACAAAATGAAGTTCGGTGTTTCCGGTTGTACCCGCGAATGTGCCGAAGCCCAAGGCAAAGATGTCGGTATCATCGCCACAGAGAACGGCTGGAACCTGTATGTCTGTGGGAACGGCGGAATGAAACCTCGCCATGCCGATCTGCTAGCGGCCGATCTTGATGAAGCAACCTTAATGCGCTATCTGGATCGTTTCATGATGTTTTACATCCGCACTGCCGACAAACTACAGCGCACCTCGGTATGGCTGGAAAGCCTGGAAGGCGGTATCAATTATCTGCGCGCCGTGATTATCGACGACAAACTGGGCATTAATGACCAACTTGAAGCCGAAATTGCCCGCCTGCGTGAAATCGTCATCTGCGAATGGAAAGCTACCGTCGAAAATCCTGCCGCACAGCTTCGTTTCGCCCACTTTATTAACAGTCCATTACGTGACCCGAGTGTTCAGGTAGTCAGCGAGCGAGAACAACATCGCCCAGCGCGCCCTGATGAGCGCATTCCGGTACGGATACTTGAACAGGAGGCTAACTAATGAGCCAGTGGATTAGGGTCTGTCCGTTAGAGGTGATTTTACCTGGCACCGGAGTTTGTGCTTTGGTCGAGGAACAACAGGTGGCCATTTTTCGCCCCTATGATGATGAACAGGTTTTTGCCATCAGTAATATCGATCCCTTTGCTGAAGCCAGCGTGTTATCACGTGGGCTAATTGCCGAACATCAGGGTGAACTATGGGTTGCTAGCCCGTTGAAAAAACAACATTTTCGTCTGCATGACGGTGAATGTCTGGAAGATGAGACTCGTTCTGTTCGTCACTTTGACGCACGTGTGCGCGATGGCGTGGTTCAGGTCAAAAGCTAAATCATCCCGAATACGGTAGCCCGGCATCGTGCCGCCGGGCTGGAAAATAGCCAACAAAATTATTTTTATATTTAGGATCAAATATGTACACCGATACTCTTAACAAATGTGCCGCTAATGCGGCCCGCATCGTAAAACTGGCGAAAGACAGTCCACTAGGGTTTTGGATTGGCTCTGCTATGGCCGGTGCTTATGTCGGGCTGGGTATTATTCTGATTTTCACACTGGGTAATCTGGTCGATCCAGCATTGCGTCCTTTGGTCATGGGCGCGACTTTTGGTTTGGCATTGACGCTGGTTATCATTGCCGGTTCCGAATTATTTACCGGCCACACCATGTTCCTGACGCTAGGTGTCAAAGCTGGCACGATCAAATCCAGCCAGATGTGGAGCGTGCTACCCCAAACATGGTTAGGTAATTTGCTTGGTTCGGTGTTTGTTGCTCTGCTTTATTACTATGCGGGTGGCAGCCTATTACCGGTCGATACCAGCCTGATCCACAGCGCTGCACTGGCTAAAACCACGGCACCAGCGATGACTTTATTTTTTAAAGGCGTGCTGTGTAACTGGTTGGTTTGTCTGGCAATCTGGATGGCAATTCGCGTTGAAGGCGCGGCCAAGTTTATCGCTATCTGGTGGTGCCTGCTGGCCTTTATCGCCTCCGGCTACGAACACTCCGTAGCGAATATGACGCTATTTGCCCTATCTTGGTTTGGTCATCATAGCGAGGCTTATACCCTGAGTGGCATTGGCCATAACCTGCTGTGGGTGACGCTGGGTAACACCTTGTCCGGTGCCGTGTTTATGGGCTTGGGCTACTGGTACGCTACACCGAAAGACCAGCGTCCGGTCGTTGCATCAACCACTCAACCGCAAACTGCCAAATCATAATTATGGCCGCCAGCCCTGCACCAGGGCTGGTTCTGTCTGCTATAGAATTAAGGATTGTTGATGGATTACTTACCTATTTTCTGCCAACTGCAACACAAAGCCTGCCTATTGGTCGGCGGTGGTGATATTGCCGAGCGCAAAGCGCGCTTGTTGCTGGATGCTGGCGCACAGCTAACCGTCAATGCCTGCGAATTCTCACCTCAGTTCCATTTATGGGCGGAACAAGGCCTGATTTCATTGGTATGCGGAGAATTTGCGCCTGAATTATTGGCAGAGAAATGGTTAGTCATCGCCGCCACTGATCAAGTTGAAGTCAACGCACGGGTATACCAAGGCGCCAATCAGCAACGAATATTTTGTAATGTCGTGGATGATGCAAAACGTGCCAGCTTTATTATGCCGTCGATCATTGATCGCTCACCGATCATGATTGCGATCTCATCTGGAGGCAAAGCGCCCGTTTTGGCTCGACTGCTGCGAGAAAAACTTGAAGCCATGCTGCCACAGCATCTAGGCCAATTGGCTCGGCTCGCAGGTAGCCTGCGTCAACGGGTTAAACAGCAATTCTCCGCCATGACCGCCCGCCGCCGCTTCTGGGAAAAACTGCTATCTCATGATCGTCTGGCACAATCGTTAGCTAATGACGATCAACCGCAATCCCACCAATTGGTTGAACAGCTGTTTAGTGCACCATTGACGGATCGCGGGGAAGTGGTATTAGTCGGTGCAGGCCCTGGCGATGCCGGCCTGTTAACGTTAAAAGGTTTGCAGCAAATTCAGCAGGCCGATGTCGTGGTCTATGACCGTTTGGTTTCTGATGAGGTGATGAATCTGGTACGCCGCGATGCTGAACGAATTTTCGTTGGCAAACGAGCGGGTCATCATTGCGTACCACAGGAACAAATCAACCAGATTCTGCTAGATCAGGCGCAGCTTGGTAAACGGGTTGTCAGGCTAAAAGGCGGCGATCCCTTCATTTTTGGTCGCGGTGGCGAGGAACTGGAAACATTAGCCGGAACCGGTATTCCTTTCTCGGTGGTTCCGGGTATTACTGCCGCATCAGGTTGTTCCGCTTACAGCGGTATTCCCCTGACGCATCGAGATCATGCCCAGAGCGTACGTTTGATTACCGGACATGCCAAATCAGATAACCAACTCGATTGGGCCAATCTGGCGGCTGAACAACAAACACTCGTGTTTTATATGGGTCTGTCACAGGCTGGCGACATTCAACGACAGCTTATTCACCACGGAATGAATGCCACCACGCCAGTCGCTTTGATCGAAAATGGGACTTCGCGCCAACAAAAAGTCGTGAGTGGTGAACTCAACCAATTGGCGTTGTTATCCCAACAGGTCAACAGTCCAAGTCTGATTATTGTCGGCAGCGTGGTCAGCCTACGAGAAAAACTGAACTGGTTTTCATCTGTGGAACATTCCAACCAACATTTTCAGCAGGAACAGACTGAACAAGTCGGCTAATTCTGACTATCAACGCAGGAAAGCAGCAGGATAAGATCAAACAAGGAGGTTAAACATGGTCGTAGTGGTGAAAATGGCAGATCGCAGGATCGCGGTTTATCCGCCGTCTGAAACCAGGGACGCAATACATGTCCCTGGTTTTGCTGGCAATGGCCGTGCCAACGGCGCTTTGATTTATGCTTTATGGATGAGCAACGAAACCAATAGCTTCATATACTTTTGCTAACGTATCCTGTGCGCGAACACGAGCCTTGGCCGCGCCGTCACGCATGACAGATTGCAAATAAGCCTCATCATTACGGAACTGATGATAACGCTCCTGCAACTCGCTCAGCATGCCAGAAACCGCATCAGCCACTTCACCTTTCAAGTGACCGTACATTTTACCTTCAAAATGCTGTTCCAGTTCCGCAATCGACTGACCAGTAACACCAGAAAGAATATCCAGCAGGTTAGATACACCAGCCTTTTCTTTCACATCGTAACGAACCACTGCCGGTTCATCAGAATCGGTCATAGCGCGCTTGATTTTTTTGACCACAGATTTCGTATCTTCCAGCAGCTCGATCACGTTATTACGATTTTCGTCTGATTTGGACATTTTTTTGGTCGGATCCTGCAAAGACATCACCCGCGCGCCAGCTTTCGGAATAAATGGCTCTGGCATCTTGAAGATATCACCGTATATTGCATTGAAACGGCCTGCGATATCGCGGCTCAGTTCCAAATGCTGCTTCTGATCCTCACCCACTGGCACCTGATTAGTTTGATAAAGCAGAATGTCCGCCGCCATCAGCACCGGATAATCGAACAAGCCAGCATTGATGTTATCCGCATGACGAATAGACTTATCTTTAAACTGAGTCATACGGCTCAATTCGCCAAAATAGGTGTAGCAGTTCAACGCCCAACTCAGTTGAGTATGCTCGGGCACATGAGACTGGACAAAAATGGTGCTTTTCTCAGGATCAATGCCGCAAGCTAAATACAACGCCAACGTATCCAGCGTCCTTTTTCTTAATAAAGCCGCGTCTTGACGAGCAGTAATGGCATGCAGATCTACGATGCAATAGATGCAATCATACTCATCCTGCATCTGTACCCACTGACGCAGAGCACCCATGTAGTTGCCAATGGTCAATTCACCGGACGGCTGAGCGCCGCTAAATACAATGGGTTTCTTTAATTCAGTGGGTTTACTCATTTCATACTTCCTGATTTTTTAAAGATGGCAGCCCGATGGCGGGCAACAGATCGGCAAAATGCGTTAATACGCAATCTGGATGACTTTCGGCAATAGATTCACCGTAGTTATATCCATAAGTCAAACCTACACAGGGGCAACCGGCAGCCTGTGCGGCCATAATGTCATTACGCGAATCACCGACAAATAGCAGTTCGCTAGCGCGTAGCCCCATTTTCCCCAGCATCAAATACAACGGCGCAGGGTGGGGTTTCTTCTCGATAACATCATCTCCACCAATAACCAGTGAGAAATAATCAGCAATACCGAGAGAAGCCAGTAAAGGAGCAACAAAAGGCGTGGGTTTATTGGTAATCAGCCCCATCGGCAAACCTGCCGCAGCCAATTGTGCCAGAGTGTCTTTAACCTGAGGGAAAAGCTGGCTACCGCGCTCTACGGTTTGCGCATAATAGCCATCAAACAATTCGCGAGTCTGGCGGCATAACTCAGGTTGTGGCTCCACGCCAGCCCAACGCAGCGCTCGCTCAACCAAAACATCGGCTCCGTTGCCAATCCAGGTGGAAACCCGCGTCTGACCAGCCCTTGGTAATCTTTGATGTTCTAATGCCATATCCATCGCGCTGGATAGCCCAGGAACACTGTCCACCAAGGTACCGTCCAGATCGAAAGCCAACCCACGAATCGCATTAAACTCAGCCATAAACCGCCGCCAATTCGCTGCGCATCGCATCAATCACTGCGGCATAGTCCGGCTTGCCGAAAATGGCAGAACCGGCTACGAACATATCAGCTCCGGCAGCAGCAACTTCGCGGATATTATCCACTTTGACACCACCATCAACTTCCAGGCGAATATCATAGCCACTTTCATCAATGCGCTGACGCACCTGACGCAATTTATTCAAGGTTTCGGGAATGAAGGACTGGCCACCGAAACCGGGGTTTACCGACATCAACAGGATCACATCCAATTTGTCCATCACGTAATCCAGATAGCTCAGTGGTGTTGCTGGATTGAATACCAGGCCAGCTTTACAGCCGTGGTCTTTAATCAATTGCAGAGTGCGATCAACATGTTCGCTGGCTTCAGGATGGAACGAAATATAACTCGCGCCCGCTTTGGCAAAATCCGGCACGATGCGATCAACGGGTTTAACCATCAGATGAACGTCAATCGGTGCGGTTATACCATAATCGCGCAGCGCCTGGCATACCATCGGTCCCATGGTAAGATTTGGGACGTAATGGTTATCCATCACATCGAAGTGAACCACATCAGCGCCCGCAGCAATTACCTTCGCGGTATCTTCACCTAACCGGGCAAAATCTGCCGACAGAATGGACGGGGCAATCAAAAACTTTTTCATCCGCTTCTCCAAACTTTTCATCTGCTTCCCGAGGCGTATTCTCGCTGTGGGAAGCGCGGGGTTTGTATCCTTACCCGGTGGGATATCCCACTCAGCTGTACAGCGCCAAAAGCTCGTTTACTTTGTTACGGCCAAGAATATTACGGCTGATCGTGCGGCGCGCCTTCACCACATGCAATGACGCCTGATGATACCAATTTCGCGTCAATTCAGTGTCATGATTAGAGATCAGTACCGGAATCTGGCTTTCAGATGACAGTTGATAAGCCAGACGAGCCAGATTTTGTTGATCTGCAACACCAAAATTATTGGTGTGATACGCCGTGAAGTTCGCTGTTGCAGAAAGCGGAGCATAAGGCGGATCGCAATACACCACGGAACCACTAGCCGCTTTCTGCAAGGTTTCCTGGTAATGTTCACAGACAAAAACCGCTTTTTGGGATTTTTCTGCAAACCAATATAATTCAGCTTCTGGAAAATATGGTTTCTTGTAACGGCCAAAAGGCACATTGAACTCACCGCTCAAATTATAACGACACAGGCCGTTATAACAATGGCGATTAAGGTAGAGGAACAACAATGCACGGCGGTAAGCATCTTTGCTGGCGTTGAACTCTTGCCGAATCAGATAAAACTGTTCAGACATGTTGTATTCAGGGGTAAATAAAACGCGAGCGTCACGCACAAAGTCATCAGTACGCAGCTTAACAATGTTATACAGATTGATAAGGTCGCTGTTGATATCGGCCAGAATATACGATTCATACTCGGTATTCAAAAACACCGAGCCCGCACCGACGAATGGCTCAATCAAGCAATCCCCCGCTGGCAGATGGCGTCGAATGTCATCAACCAGCGGATATTTCCCACCAGCCCATTTTAAAAAAGCGCGGTTTTTCTTCATGCCGTCAGTTAGCTACTTAATAATTCAGAGCCGCAGATTGTACTCTGTTTCAAACAGCACATCAGCGCACAGATAAGAATGATTTATTTTTTCAGGTCTTTCTGTACTTGATGTACAGGTTTAACCCATGGTTTCTTCGCTTGGACATCCGCCGGTAAGCTGCCAATCGCCCGCTTCGCTTCCGCAGAAGAAGCATAGTTACCACTTACCAACACATACCAAGGCTTACCATCACGTTTAGTCTCATAAACCTGATAGTTGGTTAATTTTTGCTGTTTCGCATAGGCATTCAAAGTATCAGAACGTGACGCGCTGCTTAACTGCAAAGTAAAGTGACTACCCGGCACACTCGTCAAAGAGCCGTTATTGTTCGAGGCTACAGACGTATTTTTAGACGGTGCCTTACCCACGGCTGTCACATTTTTATGCGCGGTAGCGGTTTGTTTATTCGCTCCGTTAGCAAGATTTTGTGCTGGCTTGGTGGTACTTTCACGCACTGCGGGTGCTTTGAGCGCAGTTGAAGACGAAACAGTCGCCGGAGCCGTAGGCAGCGTTGAGACTGCACCGTTCAGATCCTGAGAAAGCGAATCCACTTGCCCTTGTTGCTGAGACAATGCATCAGACATGTTGCCTGGCAGATCAACCCGCTGAGTTGCTGCGTTACCATTTGCCAACGGCGGCGCTTCGGTCGGCGTAGATGAAATGGCTGGAACATTGATTGCTTGTGGTTGCCCAGAGTTATTCACGCCACTACCATCATGACCATCACTGGTACTGTTTGTCATGTTTGTTTGAGCGCCACTGGTCAGTGAAGATGAATCAGCGAGATTGATATCTCTGGCAGCCACATTAGGATTCTGCTGAGAAGCTTCATGCTGTGTCGGCGCTTTTAGCGCAGAGCCTATTGCAATAATAATCAGCAACAACACCAAAATACCAATGCCAATCATGATGTGTTGACGTGAAACAGCAATTTTAGGTCCGCTCGAGGCCTTGCGCGAGCGTGTAGGACGGCGATCACTTGTATCAGGCTTCAGATCGTCTTCCGGCTTTAACTCATCCATCTAAACCCTCCAACTCGAGGCAAAAAGCCTACCGTTGCTTCAGCAACGATTCGGCAGATTAAGTTGACTGACAACAAAGAGACCAGGACGGACCTTTGCGAAGAAATATGATGTTTATATCATACAACATCATAATACTTATGCCATTTACCCTGCCAGGCAACGAGTTATCGAGGCAAGGACTATCTCATGGGAAATACCACCGCGAACCTCGGATTTGCCAATCGCCGTCGGTAGTACCAACCGGAGTTCACCCGCCAATACCTTTTTATCACGCATCATATGCGGCAAATAGGATTCCGGCGTCATTTGCGCAGGACCATTCACCGGCAAGCCCGCACGTAGCAACAGTTTTTTTATCCGCTCAATATCACCAGCAGAGAACTGACCGATAATATGGGCTGTTTCTGCGGCCATAACCATACCTACAGCAACCGCTTCGCCGTGCAGCCAGACACCGTAACCCATTTCGGCTTCAATGGCATGACCATAAGTATGACCTAAATTGAGTAGAGCACGCAGCCCATTCTCTTCTCGCTCATCGGCAGCAACCACCGCGGCTTTTAGCTCGCAGCAACGGCGAATGCAGTAGCCCAGCGCTTCCATATCCAACGCCAGCAACGCATCAATGTTGTTTTCCAGCCAGACAAAGAAATCGGAATCGAGAATGATGCCATATTTGATCACTTCGGCCAGGCCAGAAGCAAGCTCACGAGATGGCAGGGTTTTTAGGCAATTAAGATCAACAATTACCGAGGCCGGTTGGTAAAATGCCCCGATCATGTTCTTGCCCAGCGGATGGTTAACCGCCGTTTTTCCACCCACAGAGGAATCTACCTGAGAGAGAAGTGTAGTCGGAACCTGAATAAAACGAACGCCACGCTGATAACAAGCAGCGGCAAAACCGGTCAGGTCGCCTACTACACCACCACCTAAAGCGATAAGTGTAGTATCACGACCGTGCGGTTTTTCCAGAAGGGCAGAAAATACCTGCTCCAGAACGCTCAGAGATTTATACTGCTCACCATCAGGCAAAATCACCTGATCAACTTGAATACCACTTTGCTCCAACACCGACTGGATAGAATCCAGATAGAGAGGAGCCAGCGTTTGGTTAGTCACCAGCATTACCTGGTCACCCGCCTTTAGCGGTTTAAAAGAGGCCGGATCGTTAAACAATCCTGCGGCTATCGTAATGGGGTAACTACGCACCCCTAACGTGACAGTAATCTTCTCCATGTCGCGCTCAGTGACCTTCTTAACGTAACGTAACTTATGCCTTGCGGTACAAGTAGAATGCCAAAATCAATTGCTTTCCAGCATGTTAATGATCTGGTTAGCAACAACTTTCGCGCTTTGATCGTCAGTGCGGATGGTGACATCTGCAATTTCTTCGTACAACGGGTTACGTTCTTTTGCCAGTGCTTCAAGCACTTCACGTGGAGGCGCATCAACCTGTAACAACGGACGTTTTTTGTCACGCTGAGTACGAGCCAACTGCTTCTCGATAGTGGTTTCCAAATACACCACAACGCCACGGGCTGACAAACGGTTACGAGTTTCCTTAGACTTCACAGAACCTCCACCGGTCGCCAGAACAATGCCCTGTTTTTCCGTTAGTTCATTAATAACTTTTTCTTCACGATCGCGGAAACCTTCTTCGCCTTCCACGTCGAATACCCAGCCCACGTCAGCTCCGGTACGTCGCTCAATTTCTTGATCAGAGTCGAAAAACTCCATATTGAGTTGCTGAGCTAACTGACGACCAATAGTGCTTTTGCCGGCACCCATAGGCCCAACCAGAAAGATATTGCGTTTCTCTGCCATGTTTTTGGTATTACTAAGACTATTCGTTAATGATAACCCGCCCCGCCAATCAAATCAGCGGCGGGACCTAAACTGAAACCTCATGAGCGATAGTGCGAGATCAGACGAAAAATTATCTCAGCACTTCTGGTAGTTTGGCAACCGAATAAATCGTTGTACACGTCGTGGGAGGGAAACCATACGTTTTTATCGGCGTATCAACGTTACTTAAAACCTCGGAGCTCAATTCGGTAACCCTTGTAAGCTAAATCCGTCGCAGCGTCAAACTTAGAAGCCCCCAATCACACAAAAAGTTGCAGATTACCGTCAAGAATAGACTCTTTTTGCTCCTTACCTGCCCAATACCGTCAAATACTAATTAATCGAGGAGTAATGAAAATAACCAACTCCCGCCTGCTTTTCGCGTTAACCGTCTGTTTGAACAAGTGGCCTAGCAATGGAATATCGGATAAAACCGGCACTTTATTTGCCCCCCGAGAATTTTTTTGCTGAAAAATACCGCCAAGAACAATTGTCTCACCATCATTAACCGTAATTTGTGTTTTTATTTCTTGCTTATCGATCGCCAGCGATTCATTTTCACCACGTTTGATCGCCATACCCGGCATATTCTGGCTGATTTTCAATTTGAGCGTTATTTTCCCTGCGCCCAAGATGCGTGGAGTCACCTCCATCCCCAGCACTGCTTCTTTAAATTCAACCGTGGTTCCGCCATTTTTACCGCTGCTAACGCTGTAAGGTATATCGGTTCCTTGTTTGATACTGGCAGTTTGCTGGTGTGAAGTGGTCAGACGTGGACTGGCAATAATTTCCACCTGATTTTCTTGTTCTAGGGCGCTCAATTCCAGATCCAGTAGCTGGCCACTGATACGGGCAATATTAAAACCGGCAGTAATCGCACTATTCTGGATCGGCAGACCAACATTGAAGTTATTGATTCTTAGTGCTGAACCACCGCTATCACGTGCGGGAATGCCCCAGCGCACCCCCAATTCATGCAAACTTTCACTGCTGATGGTCACAATATGTGCGGCAAGCTGCACCTGCTGCAAAGGAGAATCCAATTCACTCAGCCAGGCTTTTAGTGCTGCAATGGATTCCGCCGTATCGCGGATCAATAACCGGTTGGTTCGCTTATCCGCAAAAACACGGCCCTGGGGAGAAAGCAACCCTCCGTGATTGACATTAAGATTGGCCGCTATCTCTTCCGCTTCTGCATGCAGCAGCACCTGTGAATGGCGATCCAACACTTGGTGTTTCGCCTTTTTCTCTCTTTGTCCTTGATCATGTAAAAACCGTGTGGCGACTTCTTGTTCCGTCAGCACCAGCAACAGATTTCCTTCTCGCTCAACGGTCAGGTTACCCATGCGTAACACCGTATCCAATGCCTGCTGCCAGGGAACGTCAACCAAACGAAGGCTTAGGTTGCCGCCCACATTAGCGGAGGCCACCAGATTAAGATTTTTATAATCGGCAAGTGACTGTAAAACCACAGAAAATGGCGCATTCTGAAATACCAGCGACACTGGCGGCTCACTCTGCTCGCTACGACAAAGTGAACAATACAACAGTAAAAATACGATACCGATACCGTGCGATCGGGGTGAGAATTTCATAAACCAACATCCTTTTAGGCAGATATTTTATCCTTAATCTTTAGCGTTTTTGGAGAGACCAAGACAATGAACGAGGAGCCTCCACACAAGATTCATCTGGGTTTTCGTAGTACAAATCCAATTGCTTCAAATCAATACGCTCCACTCGCCAACCGGCTTGCACATATTCATCTGTCGCCAGGCGCAGCCATTGCCCATCACGCCCTGAAACCCAACCACGATACGCCCCCTCGACACCCACCACACCGAGTAATACCCACCCTTTCAGTAAATGATGGGCGTTATTCTCACAGGGTGACACCGCCACTGGCCGAAATGGATCACGCCGTATTTCAAGATTGGGCTGCCCGATAGCCTTTGTGATAGCGAGTAACGACACGGGCAGCAGGATTTTTCCGCGCCAATTATTCATTGTCATATTCGGTAGCAGGTTCCAAAAACGTTAACGTGATTTTCAACCCCGTTGTTTCAGCCATGACCTGCAGATTCTCGACGCCGACAGGAGGGTAAAGGGCATCAATATTGCCAAGGATTTCAATCAACCCTTGAAAAGTCGTTTGTAAAACTCCGTGCCATTGCTTGGCTTTGATGACACCCTCATTTTCCGAAACTTGTCGCTGCAAACTCACAATCTGTCCACCACTATTTACAACCCATTCTCCAATATGGCTAATCAATGGACGCTTCAACATTGTTTGCGTACGAAGTGGCAAATGCGATTGTTCCAACTGTTGCCGAAGCCGGTTCTGAGCCGGTAATTTGGCCAAAATCAGTTTGTGCTGTACTTGCTTATTTTGTAGTGCCCAAACACTCTCTTTCACTGCCGTCCATTTTTGCCATTCGGGACGAATCATCATGATATACAACAGGATAAAAACGACCACACTGACAATACTTAACCAAAAATAAAGTACAGCCCCTGAGTGGGCCTGTAATCGCAGGTGAAAATTATTCATCGGTTTCTCCCTCCTGCCACCATCGTGCTTGTATTGTGAATAACTTCTCCTTGTTATCTTGACGCTGTATGCCATGTATCTGGATATCAGCCTTGTCTCTTATTTGTGCAAGCTCGATATGAAGTTGGTTAATCGCGGCATAATCGCGGCAATAAGCATCGAAGTGATACACCTGTTTTTGCTGAAGCAATTGGGTTAGCCAACAATTTTCTGGCATCGATAATGCCAGCAAATTTAACAACGTAAGATAGTCCTGAGTTCGCCGATAAATTTGCTGTTGGCGATCATGATGATCTTTTCGCTGTTGCAACTCAGCCTGGAGTCGCTTCGTCGATTGCACCATGGTGTCCAATTGCATAATCTGTGCCAAAAGGGTTTCTTCTTCATGCCGATGTTGCACCCGTTCCGTATGCAGGAAGCCGGTAATACATATTGCGAACATCACGATAGCGACCATCTGCCCTATCAATAAATTACGCCAGAAACGATACCGTGCCTGTAGGCGAGCCATCCGCCACGGCAAAAAATTAACCTGATACATCAGCATCTACCGGGCGAATTGCCAATCCCCCAGCAAGCGCAAAAGACATCGGTGAAACAGGGAAAGGGGGCTGGCGTTGCCTAAACGCGAGAAAAGGCGACCAAGCCCGTGTATTCGCGGGTAATGGCCCGGCTAGCATACCGCTGTAATAGACGCCGTAAGGTTTGGCGTCCACCGCAGGGTTCAGTCTGTGTAGTTCAGCCAGTATTTCAGACGTGCAGCGATCCACTGGGGCGGGGATTAAGCCATAGCGAAAAGGCATGTCCGCAGATGTCGTCCAAAGCCACTCTTTTTCCAGACCGTGTACCAGTAAATGCTGCGGTTGCAACCCAGCCGCATTCGCCATATAACGCAGTGCACAGGGGGAAATATCGATCACCTCGGGCTGAAAATCGGCCTGTTGCAGACAATCCTGCCAGCGCTCAATATCTTGTTGACGTGCCGCAGTGATCAACTGTGGTTGTTGCTCAGCGCTATTTTCGCGGTAATCCAAAGCCAATACCTGGCTAATAAGCGGGAACTGGCGAGCCGCGGCACTATAAATATAATGACTACGATCCGGTTCTTTCAGTCGTTTATCCGGCAGTGCGAAGTTCTGTTGTAATATGCGCTGAATCGGAAGAGTAATACGTAAAGAAATATGTCTTGGTAATTGTTTGCGCAAATGCGAAAGCAACTCGCTCAACGCCTCTAAATGTTGTAAATTCCCATTTTGTAAAACACCGTCCGGCAATGGTTGTTGCCACCAATAGCGCAGCTGCCAGCCATATCGTCGCCGCAGCACCGCTAACGCCCGGACGCTGCTCATTTGAATATCCAGCCCAACCTGCCATATTTGTGCGTACATCTTCATCGACCTCCATATCGAGAGAGCAGAAAAGAACGTATCCATGTTGCATGGCTGCCTTTATACTACGGCGCGGTTGTTTATAAACTGCCCAAATGACATTGAATGGGAAATCTCAGGTGAAGTTCGTAAAGTATTTTTTAATTCTTGCGGTGTGTTGCATTTTACTGGGAGCAGCCTCGATATTTGGCCTGTACAAATATATTGAGCCACAGCTACCCGACGTTGCCACACTGAAAGATGTCCGACTACAGACACCTATGCTGGTGTATAGTGCCGATGGCGAATTGATCGCCCAATTTGGCGAAAAACGCCGAATTCCGCTGTCCTTACAGCAAATCCCACCGGAAATGGTGCATGCGTTTATTGCGACAGAAGACAGCCGCTTCTATGAGCACCATGGGGTTGATCCTGTGGGTATTTTGCGGGCAGCTTCGATTGCTCTGGTTTCTGGCCATGCCTCTCAAGGGGCAAGTACCATTACCCAGCAGCTCGCGAGAAACTTCTTTTTAAGCCCGGAACGAACCTTGATGCGTAAGATCAAGGAAGCCTTTTTGGCCGTGCGTATTGAGCAGCTATTAACCAAAGATGAAATCCTTGAGCTTTATCTGAACAAGATTTATCTCGGATACCGCGCTTATGGCGTGGGTGCCGCAGCTCAGTTTTATTTCGGTAAAGAAGTCAATCAGCTGACCCTGAGCGAAGTTGCCATGATTGCCGGTTTGCCTAAAGCACCATCAACTTTCAACCCGCTTTATTCTCACGATCGGGCCGTATCGCGCCGAAATGTTGTGCTATCGCGGATGTTGGACGAGAAATATATTACTCAGTCTCAATACGATCAGGCGCGCAGCGAACCGATTGAAGCGAGCTACCACGCACCGCAAATTGCTTTCTCGGCACCTTATCTGGCAGAAATGGTGCGGCAGGAGATGATAAAGCGTTACGGTGAAAATGCTTACACCGACGGCTATCAGGTTTATACCACCATCACCAAAAAGCTACAGCTGGCCGCCGTCGATGCCCTGCGCGCCAACGTGCTGGCCTATGATATGCGCCACGGCTATCGTGGCCCGTCAAACGTGTTGTGGAAAGTGGGTGAAAGCGCCTGGACACAAGCGCAGATCATCAATTCGCTGAAAACATTGCCGACTTATGGTCCATTACTCCCGGCGGTTGTGACACTGGCGAATGCCGATCAGGCAACCGCAATGCTGGCCAACGGTAGTAGCGTGACGCTGCCAATGGCAGGTATGCGCTGGGCGCGCGCGTTTAAGTCCGATACCGCCCAGGGACCAACCCCCAAACGCGTCACCGATGTGGTACAAGCCGGTCAGCAAATTTGGGTTCGCCAGGTTAATGATACTTGGTGGCTGGCGCAGGTACCTGACGTCAACTCTGCGATTGTCTCTATCGATCCGAACAATGGTGCGATCAAAGCGCTGGTGGGGGGTTTTGACTTTAACCAAAGTAAATTTAACCGCGCAACTCAAGCATTACGCCAGGTTGGCTCGAATATTAAACCCTTCCTGTATACCGCAGCGATGGATAAAGGCCTGACATTGGCGACGATTCTCAATGATTTGCCGATTACCCGTTGGGACGCCGGTGCCGGTACGGATTGGCGGCCAAAGAACTCTCCGCCAACTTATGATGGCCCAATCCGTTTACGTCAGGGTCTAGGGCAGTCTAAGAACGTGGTGATGGTTCGAGCAATGCGAGCAATGGGCGTAGATTACGCTGCCGAATATCTACAACGCTTCGGCTTCCCAGCCCAGAATATTGTACATTCAGAGTCGCTGGCGCTGGGTTCAGCATCATTCACTCCACTGCAAGTCGTACGTGGCTACGCTGTGATGGCCAACGGTGGCTATCTGGTCGACCCTTATTTCATCACCAAAATCACCGATGAAGCGAATCACGTGCTGTTCGAAGCCAAACCGAAGATCGTGTGTCATGACTGTAATCTACCGGTCATTTACGGTGATACGCAGCGCTCAATAGCACTTTCAGATGATAATGTGGAAAATGTTGCAACCTCACAGAGCAACAATATCAGTAATGTTCCCATGCCAGAGTTAGAGCAGGTTTCTCCTTCTCAGGTGCAGCAGGACAGTGAACAGCAATATGCTCCGCATGTGATTAGCACGCCGTTGGCTTTCCTGATTAAAGATGCGATGAACACCAATATCTTTGGCGAACCGGGTTGGATGGGGACTGGCTGGCGTGCTGGCCGTGACCTGAAACGTCACGATATCGGCGGTAAAACCGGTACCACCAATAGCTCGAAAGATGCCTGGTTCTCTGGCTACGGCCCGGATACCGTGACATCAGTATGGATCGGTTTTGATGACCATCGCCGTAATCTTGGCCGTAGTTCAGGCTCTGGTGCGATTGCAGATCAGATTACTGGCGGCGAGGGTGGCGCAAAAACAGCTCAACCCGCGTGGGATGACTTTATGAAAGTCGCGCTTGAAGGCATTCCAGAACAGAAAACCACACCGCCGCCGGGCATTGTTACCGTCGTTATCGATAAACGTACTGGCAAATTATCTGACGGTGGCGCAGGGAGTCGCCCTGAGTACTTTATTGATGGCACACAGCCGACGGAACATGCAGTACATGAAGTGGGCACCACGATAATCGATAATGGGCAAAGTCAGGAATTGTTCTAAGACGATACCGTGCTAAGGTGACACTGCCATCAGAAACGGGCCAGTCTAACGATTGGCCCGTTTTTTATGCGGTTAAGAATCTCTGCGCCAAAAATAATGCGCTGACATTCCGCGCCTCGTTAAAATCCGGATCATTGAGCAAATCCATCATGTTAGCTATCGGCCACAGTACTTGTGGCAAAGGCTCTGGTTCATCTCCTTCCAGGCTTTGTGGATAAAGATCCCGCGCTACCACAATATTCATTTTGCTGGAAAAATAAGACGGTGCCATTGTCAATTTAGTCAGATAATCAAAACGCTTGGCACCGTAACCTACCTCTTCCATTAACTCGCGGTTAGCGGCCTCCAGCATATCTTCTCCGGGATCAATCAATCCTTTGGGAAAACCCAACTCATAGGATTCTATCCCTACGGCATATTCTCGAATCAGCAATAAATTGTCACCAATCACTGGCACAATCATTACCGCTTCACGATGAGAAGGTCGCATCCGCTCGTAGAGCCGGTGGACACCGTTACTAAACTCCAGATTGACCGCTTCAACATTAAACAAGCGAGAGCGGGCAACCGTTTCGATATTCAGAATTTTAGGTTTTTGCAGGTGTTTCATGATAGCCCCGAATTAATAACCCACTGCTAATATGACGTAGTATTAGGGCTTACCAGCCTACCGTAACGTGCCTCAGGCCAATATATTCTTGTCCCGCTAATGCTAAAGTCTAATACACAGGGATTCTTTTAGAACTTGATCACATTGTGCGTTAATGGGAACCTTTATCGCAACGCCAGTTGGATATAATTTACCTGTTTTTAACATGATAACGGGCGTAAGCAAGGCTTATCCCATTAGAAAACCCCCTACCCTAATGCCAAAAGCGTTAAAGTACGCAGATGAAAATAGGAATATGCTGATATTCCACCTGTATCTACCCTGTTATCTTTCATGTCAAATAGGCCGTTGAAGAGCACTTTTATCTGATTATATCGCTGACCTAGACGCTGTTGCGCAGATTCACGAAATAACTCTTCCGTATGCCTTGGTACTGTTTTTATGCATAATATGCATTCTTTCATAGAGTTAATAGAGTTAAGTCGCACTCGGATGGGGATGGGATGAGCACAATAGTATTAATATTGGCCTTACTCTTTACCAGCCTTGTTGCTGTTGCTCTGCTATGGTGGTTTAAGTGCCGCAGTGCTTCTTCAGTTCCCCTTTCATTTATCAAACCCACGCATCGCACCCTGGCACCGGAAGAACGCGTTGCCGTGGAGAACTACCTGCTTAACCTGCCCGGGAGCAGCACATCCAATACCTTGCCCAGCTTCGATCCCAAAGCACTTCAGGGCCACACTAACGCATCTACTGAACTGGCGCTGACTCCAGACAGTGATAATGTCTATGCTGTCACCCGTGCAATTACCCGCTACGGTGTCGCCAGTGATGAACCGAATAAATGGCGCTATTATCTTGATTCTGTTGAGATTCACTTGCCACCGTTCTGGAAACCCTTTATCGCACAGGATAATTTTGTTGAGATTATCCAGACCAACACCGTCCCGCTGGTCATCTCATTAAACGGTCATTCCCTCAAAGACTACACGCTGGAGATACCGTTCCCGCAGGTAGCCCCTTCTTCACTGCAAAACGCGTCTATCCGTAAGGAAGATAGCGAACACATTGAACTGGTGAATATTCGTAAGGAAACACCAGAAGAACACGCGCTTTACGGATCGAATGGCCTGACGCAAGCTGCCACAATCTGTGTGGCTTTACTCCTGCTGTTTCTTAGCCTGATTAGCCCTGCCGTGGTGTTACCTTGGCTGATTCTGGTGGCTATCGCACTGATATCCTGGGCCTGTTGGCATTTATTTCGGCCACTCTCAGCTAACGATCTCAAAGAAGTGCATTGCCTTAGTGGTACACCCAAGCGCTGGGGATTATTTGGCGAGTCCAATCAAAGTCAGATGAATAACATTTCCCTCGGAATTATCGATCTGATTTATCCCGCACATTGGCTACCCTATTTCACTCATGATCTCGGTAAGAAAACCAACGTTGATATCTATCTGAATCGTCAGGTTATTCGTCAGGGACGTTATTTATCCCTGCATGATGAGATGAAGAACTTTCCTTTGCAGCGCTGGGGAAAGAATCTGACTTTGATGTTGGGATCGCTGGCGATCTTAATACTGCTGCTAACCTATATTCCTCTTAGCCTACCGCTTAAACTCAGCATGGCATGGATTCAGGGCGCGCAAACTCAACAGGTTACCAGCGTACTGGCACTGGAAAAAATGCCGTTGCGTATTGGGGATATGCTGAAAGCCAGAGGTACCGGTATGTGTTACGTACCGCCCAGTACCATGAGCCAGAATAACCTTGCTTTTACACCATTTGACTGTTCCAGTATTTACTGGAATACCGCATCGCCATTGCCACAACCCGAATCTGAAATCATTGAAAAAGCCGCGGCACTGGTGGAAACCGTTCATCAGCAGTTGCATCCGCAGGAAAGCAATGACGCTAACGTTAACCCAAAGTTAGCTACCGCGATTGAGAAATCCGGCATGACCTTGTTGGATGACTTTGCCGATATTGTTTTGAAGACCAATGAATTATGTAGAAACGAATCTGATTGTGGCCGATTGAAAAATGCGCTGGTCAATCTGGGTAATGCCAAAAACTGGGCTGCGCTGACCAAGCGGGCGCAGTCCGGTGCACTGCAAGGCATGAATGTGCTGCTCCGTCCGGTCAGTGCTGATGCGCTGGAAAGACTGGTGAAAACAGCAACGTCTTCCTTTGTTTATCGCGAAACGCATCTGGCCACGGAAGCGTTAAATAGCCCACCGCCCGGCGGCTTTTTGATTAGTAGTGATGAAGGCAAGCAGTTGGTGAGTCATCCGATCCCTTCTATACCGCTGTTTGATTACACCGCATTAGAGCAATGGCGCGAGCTGCAACGTTTATCCGGATTATTATTGAATACACCATTCAAGGCCGAGGGCGTTATCACCAGTATTACCGTTGATGCCAACGGTACGCGACATATCACGCTGCACAGCGAACCGGATGTGATCACCCTGAGCCGCTATTTAGGCACCACGTTACTGCTGTTCGCGTTAATGGCCTGTTTGGCCATCAATGGTTATCTGGTGCTCGTGCGGATGCGTAAAAACCGAACCCGCCTAGTTGATATCCAGCGCTATTATGATCACTGTTTCGATACCCCCCTCTCCCCTCCGTCTTACCTTCGCTAAGCGGCGGTACCGCATCAACCACACGCAGAGGTTGTCATTTTGCTATGCTAGGCTAAATATTATTTAGCGAAATTTTTGTGGCTGTCCTCTGGCGATCGCTGGACTGCCTGCCAATTGGAGTGATTATGCCCTGGGATGTTAACTGGCAAGATGTCGATACCGTACTGTTGGATATGGACGGTACATTACTGGATTTGGAATTTGACAGCTATTTTTGGCTACGTCTGGTGCCTGAAACCCTCAGCCAGCGTCGGAACATTCCATTAGCGCAAGCCAAAGCGATCATTAATGATGAATATCACGCGGTACAGCACACGCTGAATTGGTATTGCTTTGATTATTGGAGCCAAAGGCTGGATCTGGATATTTATGCCATGACGACGCAAGTCGGTCCGCGCGCCAGCCTGCGTGAAGATACACTGCCGTTTCTCCAGGGATTACGCGACTCGGGACGAAAAACCATTTTACTGACCAATGCCCATCCTCATAGTCTGCATACCAAGATTGCACATACCGGCCTCGATCAGCACCTTGATTTATTACTTTCCACCCATACATTTGGTTATCCAAAGGAAGATCAACGTTTGTGGCAGGCCGTTGCCCAGCAGACCGGGTTCAACCCAGCCAGAACCTTATTCGTTGATGACAGCGAGGCCATTTTGGATGCCGCAAAGGCCTTTGGTATCCGTTATTGCCTGGGTGTAAAAAACCCGGATTCAAGTTGTGCGGAGAAAACCTTCCAAAGCCATCCCGCGATCGGTGATTATCGCAAGTTGTTACCCGCTATTCGGCATAACGGTACTGGTGCAGCTTAACGGACAGGAGATTCTGTGAAAGAAAAATTGGCATCTGACACGGCTATTCGTTTGGATAAATGGCTGTGGGCCGCACGTTTTTACAAAACCCGAGCCATCGCGCGGGACATGATTGATGGCGGTAAAGTTCACTATAACGGCCAGCGAGGGAAACCCAGCAAGCTGGTTGAACTGAACGCAGAAATTCGTTTACGCCAAGGGAATGATGAACGTACAGTTCGAGTCTTAGCCGTTCACGGCCAACGCCGTAGCGCAACAGAAGCTCAGGCACTTTACGAAGAAACCGAGGCGAGTGTGGCTAACCGGGAAAAAGTCGCTCAGGCTCGTAAACTGAATGCCCTGACCATGCCACATCCGGATCGACGGCCAGATAAAAAAGAGCGCCGTAATCTGATCAAATTTAAATACGGCGAGTCGGAATAACCGGCGGCCTTTAAGAGAGAAAACTATGTCTAATCACGACCAATTACACCGCTATCTGTTCAACCATCATGCAGTTCGCGGCGAGCTGGTAACCGTTAATGAAACTTATCAGCAGGTTGTTGCCAACCACGATTATCCTGCACCGGTAAAAAAACTGCTGGGTGAGATGTTGGTCGCGACAAGTTTACTGACTGCTACACTAAAATTTGACGGCAATATTACCGTACAGTTACAGGGTGATGGTCCACTGACGCTGGCGGTTATTAACGGCAATAATCAGCAGGAACTGCGTGGCGTGGCGCGAACCAATGGCGAGATCTCTGCCGAGAGTTCATTAAAACAAATGGTTGGCAACGGTTATATGGTGATTACCATTACCCCAACCAAAGGTGAACGCTATCAGGGCGTGGTCGGTCTGGAAGGCGAAACTCTGGCCGAATGTCTGGAAAGCTATTTCATGCAATCCGAACAGTTGCCAACCCGTCTGTTTATCCGCACCGGTGAAGTAGACGGCAAGGTAGCCGCCGCTGGCATGTTATTGCAGGTTCTACCCGCTGAAGAGCGTAATGAGGATGAATTCGATCATCTGGCGCAGTTGACCACCACCATCAAAGCCGAAGAGTTGTTTACTCTGCCAGCAAATGAAGTGCTATATCGTCTGTACCATCAGGAAGAAGTGACACTCTACGAGCCGCAGAATGTTAGCTTCCGCTGCACTTGTTCTCGCGAACGCTGTGCCGATGCGCTGGCCACATTACCTGCCGAAGAAGTGCAGGAATTACTGGAGCAGGATGGCAAAATTGATATGCACTGTGAGTATTGCGGAACCCATCATCTGTTTGACGCTGTAGATATCTCCAGATTACTGGGCGGTAATAGCCCGGCTGACACTCAAATACATTAATTTTTCTGTCCTTTACGGGCACATCTTCTGTGCCCGATTCTCCTGCTGTTTCACTCTCTTGCTATAATTCGTGTTCTATCTCTCATAACCCAGCGAAAAGTAGCTCATATATTAAAATCTTTGATAGCAATCGCTGTTAATCGGAAATGAAGATTTACAATCGTTGGCATAATAATAAGTGACCCAGGAGTTAGACATGAGTGTTAAAGGAATCACCCCGCAAGAGCTCGCCAGTTATGGCATCCATAATGTAAGCGAGATAGTTTACAACCCAAGTTATGAGCTTTTATTTCAGGAAGAAACCAAGCCTGGACTAGAAGGCTATGAGCGCGGCACTGTCACCAACTTGGGCGCTGTTGCCGTAGATACGGGCATTTTTACTGGTCGTTCCCCTAAAGATAAATATATTGTGCGTGACGCTATCACCCAAAATACCGTGTGGTGGGCCGATCAGGGGAAAGGCAAGAATGATAACAAACCGCTAAGTCAGGAAACCTGGTCTCATTTGAAAGAACTGGTGACAAAGCAATTGTCCGATAAGCGCCTGTTTGTGGTGGACACTTTCTGCGGAGCCAACGCTGATACTCGTCTGAAGGTTCGCTTTATCACCGAAGTTGCCTGGCAGGCACACTTTGTTAAAAACATGTTTATTCGCCCTTCAGATGAAGAGCTGGCTCATTTCGAGCCTGACTTTATTGTCATGAATGGTGCGAAGTGCACGAATCCGAACTGGAAACAGCAAGGTCTAAACTCCGAAAATTTCGTGGCTTTCAACCTAACCGAACGTATGCAGTTAATTGGCGGTACCTGGTATGGCGGTGAGATGAAGAAAGGGATGTTCTCGATGATGAACTACCTGCTGCCGTTGAAGGGTATTGCCTCTATGCATTGCTCGGCGAACGTTGGGGAAAAAGGCGATGTGGCGATCTTCTTCGGCCTGTCCGGCACCGGTAAAACGACGCTATCGACCGACCCTAAACGCAAGTTGATCGGTGATGATGAGCATGGCTGGGACGATGACGGTGTGTTTAATTTTGAAGGCGGGTGCTACGCCAAGACAATCAAATTATCTGCAGAAGCCGAGCCAGATATTTACCACGCGATTAAACGGGATGCCTTGCTGGAAAATGTGATGGTGCTGGCTGACGGTACTGTTGATTTCAACGACGGATCCAAAACGGAAAACACCCGAGTTTCTTACCCGATCTACCACATTGAAAACATCGTTAAGCCGGTTTCCAAAGCCGGTCATGCAAACAAAGTGATCTTCCTGACCGCTGATGCATTCGGTGTTCTACCGCCGGTATCTCGACTGACCGCTGACCAGACTCAGTATCACTTCTTATCCGGTTTCACCGCAAAACTGGCCGGAACCGAACGCGGTGTCACCGAACCAACGCCGACCTTCTCTGCCTGCTTCGGTGCCGCATTCCTGTCTCTGCACCCGACTCAGTATGCGGAAGTGTTGGTGAAACGCATGCAAGCGGCTGGTGCTCAGGCCTATCTGGTGAATACCGGTTGGAACGGCACTGGCAAACGTATCTCGATTAAAGATACTCGCGCTATTATTGATGCCATCCTAAATGGTGATATCGATAAGACAGAAACATTTACTTTACCAATATTTAATCTGGCCGTACCCACCGCTCTGCCAGGCGTCAATCCAGATATTTTGGATCCGCGTCAGACTTACGGCAGCATTGAGCAATGGCAAGAAAAAGCCGAAGATTTGGCGAAACGCTTTGCAACCAACTTCGATAAATATACCGATACCCCAGCTGGGGCGGCATTGGTTAGCGCCGGTCCAAAAATCTGATTCGTCACGCTAATGCAAAAAGGGCACGAAATCTATTCGTGCCCTTTCCGGTTAATAACAACGTGGTCGAATGCTCCAACACATCGCTACCGTCTGTTAGCTGTGTTTTCCCAAAGTTGAAGATTTGACATCCAGCGATAACGGCAGATAAGCACGAATACGTAACCCACCTTTATCACTGGTACCAATATCCAACATCCCCGAGTGGGCATCGATAATGCGCTGAACGATAGCCAGCCCCAGCCCTGTGCCGCTAGTACTACGTGCACTATCTCCCCGAACAAATGGCTGAAACAAATGTTTCAACTCTTCTGGTTTGATTCCTGGCCCGTCATCTTCCACCTGGAACCAGGCTCGCTGCAACTCGGTACCACTACTGACTTTGATCCAACCATTACCATAGCGCGCGGCATTCACCACCATATTAGCCAGTGCCCGTTTGATCGATAATGGATGCACCTCGACCAAAACTTCTTCGTCACATAAATCGGTTTCAATTTCCCGTTCGTAACCACTTTCTGCTGCAATCACTTCACCGAGAATAGCGTTCAACTCACTCATTTCAGTAGGCATTTCCTGCCCAGTACGCAGGTAATCAATAAATTGCTCGATAATGGCGTTACATTCTTCGATATCTTTATTAATCGATTCGGAAAGATAGCCGTCTTCTTCCGCCATCATTTCGGTTGCCAGACGGATACGGGTCAGCGGGGTGCGCAAGTCGTGGCTAACTCCGGCCATTAACAAAGTACGATCGTCTGCCAGTAGCTTGACCCCAGAGGCCATCTGGTTAAATGCCCGGGTCACCGAACGCACCTCCGACGCGCCATATTCTCTGAGTGGCGGCGGAATATTGCCTTTCCCCACTTGTAGCGCCGCATGCTCTAGTTCAACCAAAGGTCGATTTTGGATGCGGATAAACAGCCAGGCTCCGCCGACTGCCAGCAGCATAATGGCCAAGGTATAACGGAACAGCGGTGAAAAGTCGCCCTGATGGATTTCAGTCAGTGGAACGCGTACCCAGATATCGGGCGATAACCACGTTTTCAACCATACTACCGGTGAATTTTTACTGACTTCAACACGAACATCCGTTGGTCCGCCAAGTTGTTGAGCCATTTGGTCACTGAGGAATTTGTAATGCTGAGCCCAGCGCAGGCCACTCTCCTCCGCCGCGGCGTTGGTATATAACGAAATACCCAACTCGCGGTAGATTTCACGCCGAAAAGCCGGCGGAACCTCCAATAGCGTGCCATCTTCCAATTGCAGGCGATCCGTCATCAGCATACGGACTTCGTAAGCCAAGACTTTGTTGAACTGCTGCAAACTGGGCAAGATGGCAAAGTTCAGCACCACTAAATAGGTAGTGACCAGGCTGACAAACAGCAAAGTCACTATCAATAACAGAGTGCGGGCAAACGAGCTACGTGGAGAAAAGCGCCATCGCCTCATGCTTTACTGCCGTCCGGTACAAAGACGTAGCCCAGACCCCAAACGGTCTGAATATAACGTGGATGAGCAGGATCTTCTTCAACCATACGACGCAGGCGAGAAATCTGTACGTCAATCGAGCGTTCCATTGCACTGTACTCACGGCCACGGGCCAGATTCATTAGCTTATCGCGCGATAACGGTTCACGCGGATGGCTTACCAACGCTTTCAACACAGCAAATTCACCGCTGGTCAATGGCATAGGCTCGTCTTCACGGAACATTTCCCGTGTCCCCAAATTCAGTTTGAATTTACCGAATGCGATAATCGCCTCTTCCTGTGACGGTGCGCCAGGCAGTTCATTGGCCTGACGGCGTAAAACGGCACGAATACGCGCCAGCAATTCGCGCGGGTTGAACGGCTTGGGAATATAGTCATCAGCACCAATTTCCAGCCCGACAATACGGTCGACTTCTTCGCCTTTCGCGGTGACCATGATGATTGGCATCGGGTTACTCTGGCTGCGTAAACGGCGGCAAATAGACAAGCCATCTTCCCCCGGCAGCATCAGGTCAAGCACCATCAGGTGAAATGATTCACGGGTTAGCAAGCGATCCATCTGTTCAGCATTGGCAACGCTGCGGACTTGAAAACCTTGCTCAGTCAAATAGCGTTCCAAAAGCGCTCGTAGGCGCATGTCATCATCGACGACCAGAATCTTGTGATTCTCTTGCATTTTATTACTCCCAAAGGCTGTATTGCCCGACCTTAATATTGTTAGAAAATATCACACTAACAGACAGCAATTTATGGTATATATTCTAGTCGAAATTGTTACAAAGCTTATTGTTCTACCTAATAATCAACAATTTTCGTCAAATGGTCGGTAGCGAATCGCCAATATCTCGTAAGTTGCCTCACCGTTAGGCGTCTGAACCGTAATTTCGTCATCCACCTGTTTACCAATCAAGGCACGCGCTACTGGCGAGTCAATCGAGATCCATTTTTTCGCTGGATCAAATTCATCAGGACCAACCAAGCGAAAAACACGCTCCTCTCCCTGATCATTCTCGACCCGAACCCATGCGCCAAAATAGACTTTGCCTTCTTGACGCGGATCGGGATCAACAATTTTCAATACATCCAAACGCTTGGATAAAAAACGTACCCGTCGATCAATTTCGCGTAATCGCTTTTTACCATAGATATATTCAGCATTTTCCGAACGATCCCCCATCGCCGCCGCTTCAGAAACCGCCTGTGTAACCCGTGGCCGCTCTTCTCGCCATAAGTATTTTAGTTCGAGGTCCAGAGCCTGCCAGCCTTCGCGGGTGATGTAATTACTTTTTGACATTCTCTTATCCACTCAACATCGGTTGGCCATGTAGATTTAGCTACCCAATATAACGCAACTTTCTGCCGATAAGTGTATTCCCTTAGAAACCAAGGAATTCCCCACTCGATTGACCGCCTATTTTGGGCTAATTCGTGCTAACGCCACTTCACATTAAGACTGACTGTGTTGACTTTTTATACGCCGAGTTATAAAGATTAAGGCGGGCAGAAAACAGCCCGAAGGTCATCAATTAACATTATGTTATCTATGGATTTATTACATGTCACTGAGGGTTTTAAAATGGAAATTATTATCCTAGAAACCAAGTTACCAGAGAAAGATAAACCTCGTCCTGCTGCCGACCAATAGCGGCCAAATACCTCCCTAATGTATTAGGGGGGTTCGCTTATGTTGTCGTTCACATACTGGAGTTCAAGCCATGGAAGGTACCAAACCGCTATTACTGCCCAACACAGTAGTATCAACAGATACAGCTTCGAGAGCGGGGGTTCTGCTCACAATTGCAGACATCGAACAATGGGATAGCTTTAGGCGTCTGCTTGACTATTGTGATGGGAAACATACCGCTCAACAAATCGCCGAGGAGCTATTACTCGACATAACCACGATCAATAAAGCGTTAACGTCTTTGGAATCAGCCGGTTTCATCTGGTGCCTAACCGATTATCAATCCATTCCAACGCCGCTGTTTTTGACGGAGTTCAACCGCTGGCTACCCATATGGGTGGATAGGATGTATGACCAACCGGTATGGCAAGGTTTATACGATGGCGTAGAACCTGCGTCATTACTTATCGGTTGGGCACAGGAAAATATGCATCACACGCGCAGCGTTATGTCGCATATGCCACGAGCAATAGAATACGCTAATGATAAAACCGGGCAAAATACCCAATTCCGTCATCTCAGAGAAGAATGGGATCATTACCGGTTGTTTATGTCGGCCTGCCACTCTACTGGCATTGACATGTCCAAGCTGGATAATAGCCCTCCTTTGGCAAGCACCACCAATATTACCTATTTTATGAACAGTGTCGCCAAGATGGGTACCTTGGTGTACAACGCCTGCGAAGCACTGCTGGAAGCCACAACCCAAAATGGGCACTCGGTGGCCGATTTCTATCAGACCGCAGGTCGACAGCTGGCTCTTCCCCAGATATTTACTGATCAGCTCATTCACCATTTACGGGTGGATCAAGAGTTTGAACATATCGATATCTTCGAACATCTGCTGGAAGATTATCCGACGCTACCGGCACAAACGGTCACTCAAATATTCACCAGTTGTCATCGCCTCACTAATTGGTTTGAGATGTGGCATGACGATATTTATCAGCACTATCACCCATCATTAAGTTTCGCTACCCATAACACCTTAGTTAATTCTGAACGGTTATTTGACACTAACGACATAAATTCAACTATTTAGGGATAGAGGCTACTTTATGGATAACACAGCAATACCCCCAGCGTTACCTCTTATGACTCCACAGGATTTGTCTTTTGCCGCTGATGCTTTGAATATTATTCAAGCCAAAGAGATGGATCAGCAGTTTTCTGCCATTATTCTTTCGCTACGCACTTGGCTCAAAGGAAATGCCATGAGCGAGTATTACGGGTTGACGCCACACTGCTGCAAACTCGCCGTTGAGATGTGTCATGTGCTGTATGGATTAGACAAGGCGCTGATTCGATGCGCCGCAGAAACCGAGGATAAACAGCTACAAGAGCTTTTTATTCTGCACGCTTTTCACGCCCATCGAATGAAAAAGACTTGGGATACTCTCTGTCAGGCGCTCACCCACGTCCCGCTGAGTGAGTTGGAACCATTAACCTCCACATTAATGTTTCAGCTTACATTGGAAAATATTGCGGCCAAGGATCCTTTGGCGTTTGCTTATGCCATAGATTTATTTGGTTCACCGGGTTATACCGAATCTATCGACTCTATCGCAGCGTTTTTTAATGAGCTACTTGATAACCCAAACGTCATTAACACCCTCACCATATGGCAGTCGGAGGCGCTTGATAACCGGACTTCTTTCGCCAGTATTCCGGCCACTCAGGCCTATGGTTATCCTCATAGTGGTAGCTACGGTAAAGCTTGTAGCGACATTATCGGTGCCCGCTTGCAACGCGATATCGACAGCAGTCTGATCAATCTGGCCTCACTGGGCGATCAGTTTCATTTATTCTATCGGGGTGTTCGGGTGTTCTACGTCGAGAAAGCATTCCCTTTCCCTCAACGACAAATGAATTGGTTGCACAGCGCCTAGATTCTGCGCCATATCTCAGTTAGAACTGGAGAAGACTATGCGGCTAAAAAATTCGGTTGTGGTTGAGTATCCTCGTGAGCGCACATTGCGTATCACATCAAGATTGCAGGTCGTTGAGGTCATTCATGACGATATCAATGCATTTTTTGTTGAAAAGCTATCTGCACATCGAAATCCTGCATCAGCATTAAACGAAGCCGGTTGCAGTGCCGATTTCAGTAGAGACTTTATGGCATTTCTGCATAAAAATATTCTGCTTTATCCTTTCCCTGTCGGCGCAAACTACATTGATGCCAGCGATGCTGCCGACGTGATCAATAACGAACTTAATCATTGGGCAGATATTTTGTATTTTGACCCGTTTTGGTCACGGATGGAGACACCCACTACAGTTTCAGATCTGAATACCCTTTACGCTTGGGCAATAGAAAACTATCACCATACCCATAGTGTGATTCAGCACTTGGGAACCGCACTGAGTCATACCCCGAATACGTTAATGGCGGATAAATTCATCACGCACTTGTCCGAAGAATGGGATCACCCTTATCTGTTCAAGCTGAGTGCAACACGCTTTCGTCATGCCCATCAATTACCCAATCTGGAGGGAGAATTACTGCCACTGCCTTGTACTCGCGCGATTTGCGCAATACTACAAATGGCCGCCAAGCGGAATTGTTTCGTTTACAAAAGCTGTGTAGCCGTATTAGAGAAAACAGCTCGGCGGGTAAATGAAACCCGCCAATTTTACCTCAATATCGCTACTCAGAACTTATTGGATTATAAACTGGTAGAACCGTTGGTCACCCACGCCGAAACCGATGAGGATTATGATCATCTTAATTCATTGAGTCAGTTTGCCGCCACCAGCCCTCCCTTGTCCATCGCCTGTGTGGAAGAGGCTCTGCGGTTGGCCTATCGCTTTGCCGAAGCGCTCCATCTCTGGCAACGCCACATGATGGATCTGTATCTCACTTACCCGCTGGGTGAAGGTCATCGCTCTCGACAGCTGGCTTAGGTCTGACTCAATGCTGCTATGGATACAATCGCAGCCATTACGGGTAATCTCTATCATTTTTGCTGGTTCGTCATTGGCTTATTACATGCTGATGACAACCCTCGCCATCTATCTTCATAGCTATCTCAAGCTGACGGTAGCCACTGTTGGCACCATTATTTTTGGCTACGTGTTTATTTCGCGCTTGGCAAAAGTCATATTGGGGCCTTGGTTTGATCGGCTTAGCCTACGTACCAGCCTGACATTTTCTTTGAGTATCGCCGCCGCCGGTTTTTTTCTGGCAGCGACCGATAATCTGATAGGGATTCTGGCACCTTGGTGCCTATGCATTGCGGGTATTGGTATCTCTTCCGTCGTACTGCTGACCCAATCCTGTATTGCTCGCCAAAAGCAGGCTTTATTGAACGAGGTTCACGCCCCTGCTGATTACTCCTTTATCTATGTCCTAATGCATAGCTCGGCACTTGTCGCTCCGGCCATAGGTTTTACTATCATGCGACATTTCCCCGGCGGACTGTATTGGATCATTGGGGGCTTTTATCTGCTACTGCTACTGTTCTGCCGACTTTTCCTGCCAGAGCCTCAATTACCACCGCCAGCGACGACAAACAAAGCGGTCATCACTGATTTTTTGACCGCTTTCAGGAAACAACATTACTGCCGATTTCTGTTGATCAATAGCCTGTTGTGGATGTTATATGCCCAACTCTTTTCTACCATTCCACTCTATATTCGTGAAATACTGGGTGAAAAAAGCAACCTAACGCTGTTCTACATGGTAGAAGCACTCACCGTCATGATGCTTCAGCACTGGGTTAGCACCTATATTAATCAACATATTCAGGCGTATTTCCATCAAGTCGCCCTAGTGATCTTTTCCCTGTCCTTCCTGCTAATCTACTACGCCCACAGTATGGTTTTAATCCTACTTGCTGGTTGTCTTTTCGCCTTTGCACTGATGATATTTATGCCCTGTTCAAACGCCGTTAATGCCGCATTCGCCGAGCCAGGTCGTTTCGCTACCTATTTTGGTTTGGTATCGCTGTCCGCCACCTTAGGCGATTCGTTAGGCAGTGCTTTAGGTATGACTGGCTTCAATTTATTACTGCAAAGCGGAATGTTAAGAGACTACTTTCTCTGGCTTGCTGGCATAACCGTCGCACTGGCATTTCTTCGCCGCAATCCGTATAACTGTCTTCTCTGATTTCCCTATTCATCTATCAACTTGATACCAGACTTATGAATGAACCACTGAGCCGCATTATTGCAAGCGAACTACAGGCCCGGCCGGAGCAAGTCATCTCCGCTATCCGCCTGCTTGATGAAGGTAATACCGTGCCCTTTATTGCACGGTATCGTAAGGAAGTTACCGGCGGCTTGGATGATACCCAGTTGCGTCAGTTGGAAACCCGCCTGGGTTATCTGCGTGAATTGGAAGACCGCCGCCAAACCATTCTTAAATCTATCGAAGATCAAGGCAAGCTAACCGAGCAACTTGCTGGTGCGATTAACAGCACCATGAGCAAAACCGAGCTGGAAGACCTGTATCTGCCTTATAAACCGAAACGCCGTACTCGTGGCCAGATCGCGATTGAAGCCGGTCTGGAACCGCTGGCTGACAGTCTATGGAGTCATCCGCAACAAGAGCCAGAGTCCGTTGCGTCCGCCTATATTGACGCCAATAAAGGCGTAGCCGACACCAAAGCTGCGTTAGATGGCGCACGCTATATTCTGATGGAGCGTTTCGCCGAAGACGCCACGCTGCTGGCCAAAGTACGTCATTACTTATGGAAGAATGCACATTTGGTTTCAAAAGTAGTGGAAGGTAAACAGCAGGAAGGGGCAAAATTCCGCGATTACTTTGATCACCACGAACCTATCGCTCAGGTTCCTTCCCACCGTGCACTGGCCATGTTCCGTGGTCGTAATGAAGGCATTCTGCAACTGGCGCTGAATGCCGATCCTCAATTTGACGAACCGCCACGCGAAAGTCAGGGTGAGCAGATCATTATCAACCATCTGGATTTACGTCTGAATAACGCCCCAGCAGATGCATGGCGCAAAGCGGTAATTAACTGGACGTGGCGTATCAAGGTATTGTTGCATCTGGAAACCGAACTGATGAGCACCCTACGCGAGCGAGCGGAAGAGGAAGCCATTAAGGTATTTGCGCGAAATATGCAGGATTTGCTGATGGCGGCTCCTGCCGGGATGCGTGCAACTATGGGCCTCGATCCGGGTTTGCGTACCGGAGTGAAAGTTGCCGTGGTCGATTCTACCGGCAAACTGGTGGCCTACGACACGGTTTACCCACATACCGGGCAGACAGCCAAAGCGGCGGCAACTGTAGCAGCTTTATGTCTTAAACATCAGGTCGAACTGGTTGCTATTGGCAACGGTACTGCCTCGCGGGAAACCGAACGCTTCTTTACCGAGTTGCAGCAGCAATATCCGGCGGTAACCGCGCAGAAAGTGATTGTCAGCGAAGCTGGGGCCTCAGTTTACTCAGCATCTGAACTGGCAGCATTGGAATTCCCAGATCTGGACGTCTCCATTCGTGGTGCCGTCTCCATCGCCCGCCGTCTGCAAGACCCGCTGGCTGAATTGGTTAAAATCGATCCAAAATCCATCGGCGTCGGCCAGTATCAGCACGACGTTAGCCAAAGCCAACTGGCGAAAAAACTGGATGCCGTGGTAGAAGACTGCGTAAACGCCGTCGGCGTAGACTTGAATACCGCATCAGTGCCCCTGTTGACACGGGTAGCCGGCTTAACCCGCATGATGGCGCAAAATATCGTTAACTGGCGTGACGAAAATGGTCGTTTCCGCAACCGGGAACAACTTTTGAAAGTCAGCCGATTGGGGCCAAAAGCCTTTGAGCAATGCGCAGGTTTCCTGCGTATCAACCACGGCGATAATCCGTTGGATGCCTCCACGGTGCATCCTGAAACCTATCCGGTGGTCGAACGTATTCTGGCTGCGACAGAACAGGCATTACAAGATTTGATGGGCAACCCGAGTGTTCTACGTAATCTTCAACCACGGGATTTCACCACCGAGCGCTTTGGGGTACCAACAGTAACCGATATTCTGAAAGAGCTGGAAAAACCGGGGCGCGATCCACGACCTGAGTTTAAAACGGCGACTTTCGCCGAAGGCGTAGAAACCATGAACGACCTCACCGTCGGCATGATTCTGGAAGGCTCAGTGACTAACGTGACCAA
This sequence comes from Yersinia ruckeri ATCC 29473, assembly GCF_000754815.1. Classification (GTDB taxonomy): domain Bacteria; phylum Pseudomonadota; class Gammaproteobacteria; order Enterobacterales; family Enterobacteriaceae; genus Yersinia; species Yersinia ruckeri. The sequence continues at coordinate 281,537 of NZ_KN150747.1, read as the reverse complement.
TTTTGGTGCTTTTGTCGATATCGGCGTCCATCAGGATGGTCTGGTGCATATTTCCTCACTGGCCGATAAATTTGTCGACGATCCGCACAAAGTGGTGAAAGCGGGCGATATTGTCAAAGTCAAAGTGATGGAAGTGGATCTACAGCGGAAACGTATCGCACTGACCATGCGTCTGGATGAACAGCCAGGGGAAAGCCATTCTCGCCGCGGCAGCAGCGAAAAGAGTCACGTACCGAGTCAGGCTGGACGTCATAACGCCGATGCTCGGGATAAATCGTCAGCAAAAGGGCGGGCAAATACGACCTCGGTAGGCAACAGCGCTATGAGTGATGCCTTGGCCGCTGCCTTAGGTAAAAAACGCTAGTTCTGCTGCGCCGCTGTATCAGCGGCGCTTTTTTTCTGCATCACGCCATGTTTCTGTTTCACCATATTCCATCTTTTCTTTGAAAATCTTTCGGTCTATTCAGCCGAATATTTATATTCATCATTAAGTTGGCGTAATAAATCATGGCATTGAAATGCCTCTCTGACCCATTCTGTGCTGAACTTCACAAAATAGTACAGACACTACACGTAACCATAAAAATTGATTGAGAAACAAAACAGAGAAACCAATAAAATATAAGTTCCAACATTTATTGATTCAAATCATGGTGAATTAAGAATGTTGTAAATTAAAATTATTTTCATCTAGATTGGTGAGAGAAATACCATTTCTTAACTGATTTAACGTACCGTTCTCATTTGCGAATGCCGAATTTTGGTGCTAAAACAAAGAAAATTTCTATTCTGAATATAATATTCCTAATGTCGTAATGAATATTTACCATTAGGCCTTTAGTTGTAGTTGAATACGATAACGGTTCTCACTATCATTATCTTATCTATTCTCGCTTGGCGCTACAGTCTATTACTCAAAAGTTAGCGCAGTATCCCAGACAGATAATGAGTTATTTACACCATGATGCTGCGTTGTGTTGAGTGAGTCATCCAGTTGCCGATAATGTCATTTTTTTATTATCACGAGGGTTATATGCATCTTCTTCCTCAACGTGCTTATAAGATTTTAGGTTTTTCTCCTGAAATCAGTCCGGCTTACCGGCAGAAATTATTGTCTCTTGGCATGTTGCCTGGCTCATCATTTAATGTTGTGCGCGTCGCACCATTAGGCGATCCCATTCAGATTGAAACTCGCCGGGTCAGCTTGGTATTACGCAAAAAAGATTTAGACTTTCTCACTTTGGACCTACAGCCTTAATTTTCAGGTTCTTTTTTATTTTCTGCTGCTTGGTTGGGTCTCTCACCTTGTCTGGCTTAACTTCAATTTACTCATATATCACGTTGGATCATGAAAGCACTCACAATCGGCTTAATTGGCAACCCCAATGCAGGTAAAACCACGCTATTTAACCAACTCACCGGAGCTCGTCAACGGGTAGGTAATTGGTCCGGGGTGACGGTAGAACGGAAAGAAGGCCATTTTTCCACGGCACAGCATCAGGTGACATTAGTCGACCTGCCCGGAACCTATTCTCTGACGACCATTTCCGAACAGACCTCGTTGGATGAACAAATTGCCTGCCATTACATTCTCAGCGGCGAAGCCGACCTGTTGATCAACGTTATCGATGCGTCAAACCTGGAACGCAACCTCTATTTAACGCTGCAACTACTCGAGCTAGGCATTCCCTGCATTGTTGCGCTAAATATGCTGGATATCGCGCAAAGTCAGCGGATAAACATTGATGTTGCAGCCTTGGCTCAACGTCTCGGCTGCCCAGTGATTCCATTGGTATCAACTCGTGCTACCGGTATTACCGAGCTAAAAAACAGTATCGATCAATATCAGCCCAACACCGACAGCGCCTTGGTCAACTACCCGCCCATTCTGCTAGAAGAAGTGGAGAAACTCACTGTCGCCATGCCGGAAAACTTGCCAATGCAGCAACGGCGCTGGTTGGCGCTGCAAATGCTGGAAGGTGACATTTATAGCCTGGCTCGCTCTGGCGTTTCGCCTGCACTGCTGGCCGAATCCCGCCAACAGCTAAAAGACCAACAACATGAAGATCCTGAGCTGGTGATCGCTGACGCCCGTTATCAAAGTATCTCCACGCTGTGCGATGCCGTCAGTAATGCGCAACAGGCTGAACCCAACCGGCTGACTCAAATACTGGACAGCGTTATTCTGAATCGCTGGCTGGGCGTGCCCATTTTCTTATTCGTGATGTACCTGATGTTTGTGTTGGCCATCAATATTGGCGGCGCACTACAACCCATCTTTGATATTGGTTCTGCCGCTATTTTTATTCAGGGCTTGCAATGGGTCGGTTACACCCTGCACTTCCCTGATTGGCTGACACTATTCCTGGCACAAGGCATTGGTGGCGGCATCAACACCGTATTACCGCTGGTACCACAAATTGGCATGATGTATCTGTTTCTGTCCTTTCTGGAAGACTCCGGTTATATGGCTCGCGCGGCCTTTGTTATGGATCGACTAATGCAATCACTGGGTCTACCCGGTAAGTCTTTCGTCCCACTGATTGTCGGCTTCGGCTGTAATGTGCCTTCCATTATGGGTGCCCGCACACTGGACGCTCAGCGCGAGCGCCTGATTACCGTGATGATGGCGCCCTTTATGTCCTGTGGAGCTCGGCTGGCCATCTTCGCCGTTTTCGCTGCGGCTTTCTTCGGTCAGGACGGCGCAGGTATCGTTTTCTCGCTGTATTTACTCGGTATTGTGGTAGCGATTCTCACCGGACTGGTACTCAAACACACCATCATGCGCGGTGAGGCTGCGCCTTTCGTCATGGAGTTACCGATTTACCACGTTCCACATCTGAAAAGCCTGCTGCTGCAAACTTGGCAACGCCTAAAAGGCTTTGTGCTGCGCGCAGGGAAAGTCATCGTAGTCGCCAGTATCCTGATCGGCGGCTTAAACAGTTTTACCTTTAGTGGTCAAACTGCTGATAGCATCAATGATTCCGCTCTGGCTTCCGTCAGTAAGGTGCTGACGCCGCTACTGATACCGATGGGTGTTCATGCCGATAACTGGCAGGCAACCGTCGGATTGGTCACTGGTGCAATGGCGAAAGAAGTGGTAGTCGGTACGCTAAATACTTTATACACCGCAGAACAAATCAAGAATGAACCTTTTGATGCAGAAGGTTTTAATTTGCTGGATGAATTGAATGGTGCGGTAAACGAAACCTGGCAGGGATTGAAAGATACTTTCAGCCTGAGCGTGTTATCCAACCCCATTGAAGCCAGTAAAGGCGATGGGGAAATGGCTGCAGGCTCCATGGGTATGATGAGCGCTAAATTCGGTTCCAGTATTGCGGCCTACAGCTACCTGATTTTTGTGCTGTTATATGTTCCCTGCGTTTCGGTGATGGGTGCCATTGCGCGAGAAACCAGCCGTGGCTGGATGACCTTCTCAATCTTATGGGGGTTGAACGTGGCTTATTCCCTCGCAACGCTGTTTTACCAGACCGCGACCTTTAGCAGCCACCCACAGCAAAGTCTGGGATTCATCACTGCGATCGTGGTCTTTAACGGGTTGATTCTGTTTGCTCTGCGTCGCGCTCGTAGCCGGGTGACTTTCCGGTTACAGAACAACACGTCAAACAGTTGCTGCCAAAGTAGCGGTAACTGTCATTAATTTGCGGGGACATGTGCATGGCCAGCTTAATGCAACTACGTGACGCTATCGCACTCAATGGTCGTATGGAAGCCAGTCAATTAAGCCAGTTGTTGGCTGCGCCCCTGCCATTGATTGAAGCGATGCTGGAACGGTTGATAGCAATGGGAAAACTGAAGCGGATTGAGCAGGATAATAGCGGATGCCTGAGTGGCGGTTGTAAAAGCTGCCCAGAAGGCCCGAAATGCAATACCGTGGTATATCAGTTAAAAACCCATTGATAGGCGAGAACTTACGGCAGATTTTGCTAAAAAAAGAGGTGATGTCAGCAATGACATCACCTTTCTGTCATCTAAAATGACTTATTTATACACTTCTGCCGTAGCATCGAATTTTTTCTTTTCATTTTCCGCGATGATGACGTAGTACTTACCGCCCTTTTCATCAGCCTTCGCCGACAAATCCTGTTTCACACCCATTGGAGAGGTGGCTTCGCCATTAGAAGAAATAGTGCCAATCAATTCATAACCTTTATCTTTCGCTTCTTCTTTGGTGATTTCTTTCGCCGCCAGAGCGCCAAAAGACAAACCACCAACAATCAGAGCAATTGATAAATTTTTCAATAATTTCATTATAATACCTCGCATTAAATTTATGGGTGCGTATACGAAAAATTGAGAAAAGTAATAACGATATGAGTTAGATTTGATTTGCATTGATGCCCCCACAAGCAGGGCGTCATCCCAGAGGAAGGGTTACAGAGATAACAATGCGATAAACTGCCCGTTCTTCTGTAGCACCCTATCTAACCCTTATAATTATTGAGTAGATTCACCATTTAGCCACTAAATGACCCATTTATTTCGCTACCGTTGGGGATAACGCGGATACCCCCTCCCCCAACGGCGAGAGTGAATCAGGAATTCAGCGCTATCTCACAGGAAAAATTAATAATGAGTTCAGCGAAATCGTCAGGATGAGAGATAAACGGTGCATGAGCAGCCCCTTTCATCACTACTGACCGACTACGCGGTAAAGACGCATCCAGCAACGTGGCCACTTTGCGCGGCACCAAACCATCCAGATAACCATAAATGCGCAGAAACGGTACCGAGCAATCGACCAATGCACGGCATAAATCCACGGTCCGCAAAATTTCCAAACCACCAGTCAATACATCCACTTCGGGCATTTGGTGATTCAATACCACCGATTTCAACAGGCGAGCATCCTGTCGGGCGCTTTCCGTTCCCAATGTTTGTAATGCCAGAAAACGCTCAACGGTGCGCTGGAAATCCTCATTAAGCTGTTGCTGGAAACCGGCAAGAACTTCCGGACGTATCCCCGGCCATTCATCATGGGCAGTAAAACAGGGAGAAGAGGAAACCGTCATCAATCCACTCACACGCTCTGGGTGGTCTAACGCTATCTTACTCGCGACCAACCCGCCCATTGACCAGCCCAGCCACAGAGCCTTTCGCGGAGCCTGCTCCAATACCATCGCCGCCATATCATGCAGTGACATCGCACCATAACCTCGGCTGCGACCATAGCCCGGTAAATCAACCAAGTGGAGACGAAAATGCGGCGCGAGCCGCTCAATCATGCAACGCCAGACCTCGGCATTCAGTCCCCATCCGTGCAGTAGCACAAGATCGCGATCGCCTTCGCCGCAGGTCTGCCAGTAAAGCTTTGTCATAGGTTATTATCCAGTTGCCTTCACCATCAAGGAAGATGTCTATGCTAACAATCACCGGGCTGTGTTGGCTATGCCAACAGCCATTACATCTGGCTTATCATGGAATTTGTTGCTTCTGTTTACGCCATCTACCGATGCCGCCGCCCTGCTGCTTTTGTTGTGGCTTGCCATCCTCACAACCTGATTTGCCCTGCGGCCGCTGTCTGCTGCACTCCCCCCCATGGCAACGAATGCTGTTTGTCAGCGCCTATCAGCCACCGCTGAGTACTCTGATTAAAAAACTGAAATTTGGCGGCATATCGCAGCTGGCCCCCGCGCTGGCTCGATTATTGTTTTTACGCTGGCGCGCCGTAAAATATGCCGATGAAACAGCCAGTAAACCGCAGCGGCTGATTAGCGTTCCCTTACACCATCAGCGAAACTGGCGACGGGGATTCAACCAAAGCGACCTGCTGGCGAGATCGCTGGCCCGTTGGCTAAGTTGCGATTATCATCCCGGAAGCCTGCAACGTCTGGTAGCAACACCTCCCCAGCAACAACTTAATGCACGCGCACGCAGAAAAAACCTACGGGGTGTTTTTCGCTTCACCGAAGATTTCCGAGGTCAGGATGTGGTGTTATTGGATGACGTGATAACAACCGGCAGCACGGTGAGTGAGATAAGTCATACACTCATGGAGCAGAAGGTCAGTTCATTGCAGGTATGGTGTATTTGCCGCACCTTGTAGTCACGACGTCAATGGGCGTATTATAACCGACTAGAGTAGTCAACTATTGAGCTAATGCCATGATCAAAATAACAGATGCAGCACAATCTCATTTTGCCAAATTGCTGGCAAATCAAGAAGAAGGCACCCAAATCCGCGTATTTGTTATCAACCCCGGTACCCCAACGGCGGAATGCGGTGTTTCTTATTGTCCACCGGATGCAGTTGAAGCAACAGATACTGAGCTGAAATTCGAGCAATTATCAGCTTATGTTGATGAATTGAGTGTGCCTTATCTGCAAGATGCCGAAATCGACTTCGTTACTGACCAGTTAGGCTCTCAACTCACCCTGAAAGCGCCTAATGCCAAAATGCGTAAAGTGGATGATTCCGCCCCGCTGATGGAACGGGTTGAATACGTGTTGCAGTCTCAAATTAATCCGCAGCTTGCCGGCCACGGTGGCCGTGTCACGCTGATGGAAATCACCGATGACGCACTGGCTATCTTACAGTTCGGCGGTGGTTGTAACGGATGTTCAATGGTTGATGTCACTCTGAAAGAAGGCATCGAAAAAGAACTGTTGCAGAAATTCCCGGAATTGAAAGGCGTCAGAGACTTAACCGAACACCAGCGCGGTGAGCATTCTTACTACTGATTTATTATTTTGATTTATTGATTCTGATTGCAGTTTTCGCCGCATCTCATGCGAAGTGCGATGTATTACTCACGCCGCCAACGTTAAGATGTGATGAAAACCAAACGGGGAGCCAATAACCCATCGGCTCCCCTTTTTATGCTTTCTTGCTATGCGTATTTAGCGGATTCCGGCAGCCACCGTACCCAGCTAGCTTGCCGAGACGTTCTTCCGCCGTTTGTCCAAATCTTTCAACAGGCGATTAATTCGTTGATCGGCAAACATTTCTTCAAGAGATTGACTCAGCTTGCGCCGCCAATTCGGGTATTCATCACTGGTTCCGGGAATATTAACCGGCGTTGCCATATCCAACCAATCTTCCGGCTGTAGCCCCAATAGCGCACTGGCACTGTCAGCGACATAGCGCTGTAATCCGCGATTTAGCACCGGACTCATCGACAGCAACGCCGCTTTATGACCCACCTTTTTCGGTACACAGCCATAATGATGCAAACCTTCTAGCAACCCTTGTTTAGCTCTTTCCCGATCCACATATAGCTGTTTCAGGATAGTCTGGTCAGGATACAAACCCAGCGAATTGCCCAAGGTTAGGTCATCACTTTGCCAGTAGCCACGTAGTGTAGGTAGATCATGAGTGGTGATAGTCGCCATCGCCTGTACCGGATAAGACTGCGGCGCGCGGAAAGTATTTTCACTGTCCCGTTCAAAGTAGAGCACTTTGTAAGAATAGACGCCGCTATCACGCAGTTTACTGACGATCTCAACAGGCACAGTACCCAAATCTTCGCCGATCACCATGCAATGATGACGCTGACTTTCCAGCGCCAATACAGCCATCAGGTCATCAACCGGGTACTTCACATAAGCGCCCTGATCGGCAGTTTCACCGTAAGGTATCCACCACAAACGCAGCAATGCCATAACGTGGTCGATACGCAATGCGCCACAGCTGGTCATATTAGCACGCAGCAAATCGATAAAAGGCTGATAAGCACGGGCGACCATCACATGTGGATCCATCGGCGGCAGCCCCCAATTTTGGCCTAACGGACCAAGAATATCAGGTGGTGCGCCAACCGAGGCTTTCAGGCAATACAGCTCGCGATCGCACCAGGTTTCCGCGCCGCCCTCGGCGACCCCCACAGCCAGATCCCGATATAAACCTATTGGCATCTCTTGCTGCCGACTCTGGTGGAAACAATGGGCGAACTGACTTGCCGCCAGCCATTGCAGCCATAGATAGAAAGTCACGTCATCGCTATGTTGCTGACAAAACTCAGCGACACCTTGACCCTGTCCATCTCGATATTTTTCTGGCCATACCGGCCAGCCCCACATTGAGGCATCCTGCTGACTTAAATACGCATGCAATGCATCAAAAGCCGCCTGCTGCTGCAAACTCTTACCGCCTTGGCTGACAAACAGGCGAAATGCCTGCATACGTGCATCGGTTGCCGCTCGGGCTAAAAACAACGGGAAAGCCAAGCGTAAACCAGCCAATTTCAGCGCTATTACCTGTGCATAGTCAACATATTCGGCGGTACGTATCGCTGCCAGCGTACTTTGCGTCTGCGGTAACTGCCACCAGCATTGGGCAGCTTCGCTTCGCTGAAACTCCTCAACACCATTCACATCGATATAAATCACATTCAACCAGCGGCGAGATGAAGGGCTATAGGGACTCACGCTGTTCGGGTTAGCCGGATAGAGCGCATGAATCGGGTTTAAACCAATAAATGCACCGCCGCGCTCGCCTACCTGTTCTATCATCTGGCCTAAATCGCCAAAATCACCGATGCCCCAGTTACGATCCGAACGCAATGTATACAGCTGTACACAGGCACCCCACAGTTTCTTTCCTGTTAGCAGCGCATCGGGTTCGTAGCAACGCTGTGGCGCAACGATGACAGAACATGACCATTGCCGAGTGCCTTGTATTAGCGTCAAACAATGATAGCCAAGAGGTAGAAATGCCGGCAGCGTCAGTGTCTTCTGGGCACCGACGCGCCCTTGATAAGGTTTTCCTTCTTCCGTTTCCAAGAGCCAGTGGTAATCACCTTCACCGGCAACCATCAACGTCATCGGATTGCCATAGGTAAACACTTTTACCACTGGCAGCGGCGTTTTTTCATTTACTGGCAATCGCGCAGTATCTGGATCTCGCCCCATAGCTTCCAGTAATTTTTGCTTGGTTTCCGCCGGGATAGCCTGCTGCTTACCGTGTGCATTAATGTAGCTGGCGGCTATCCCCGCCAGCGCCGCTGCTTGATCGAGCGATTTACGATCCATGCAGTCTCTCCTCAACGTTTGGCTTGCCAAATTCGCTGTTGATAATCGCGAATTGAACGATCTGAACTAAACATTCCCACTCGGGCAGTATTCAGAATGGTGCGGCGTGTCCATTCATCTTTATCACGGTATAGGGAATCGATATGCTGTTGCGCCTCACAATATGATGCAAAATCAGCTAATACCAAATAAGGATCGCCACCTTCACGCAGGCTGTGCAGCAGCATATCGAAAGCATGTTTATCGCCGTTGCTGAAAGCACCGCTGGCCAATTCATCCAAAATACCTTTCAGATGGGCATTGGCCTTCAACACTTTCAGTGGCTGATAACCTTTCGCCAGAATTGCTTTCACCTGCTCTACGGTATTACCGAAAATAAAGATATTGTCTTCGCCGACCTGCTCAGCAATCTCAACGTTGGCTCCATCCAGCGTACCCACGGTCAGTGCTCCATTTAGCGCCAGCTTCATGTTGCCAGTACCAGAGGCTTCTTTCCCGGCGGTAGAGATTTGCTCAGATACGTCTGCCGCCGGAATCATCAATTCGGCAACGGAGACTTTATAGTCAGGAATAAACACCACTTTCAGTCGATCACGCACGATCGGATCGTTATTGATCTTTTCGGCCACCTGATTAATCGCATAAATAATATTTTTCGCCAAGTAATAGCCCGGAGCCGCTTTAGCGCCAAACAGGAACACTCGTGGAGCAATATCCAGATCTGGGTTATCGCGGATTTGACGATATAGGGAAAGAATATGTAACAAATTCAGATGCTGACGTTTGTACTCATGCAAGCGTTTGATTTGCACATCAAATATTGCATCAGGGTTTAAGGTCAAACCCATAGTCCGATGTACGTATTCGGCCAGTTTGACCTTGTTGTCATATTTAATTTGCTGATAACGCGCGCAGAATTGCGGATCGGCGGCGTAAGACTCCAACCCTTGTAGCGCATCCAGATCGTTAGCCCACTCCACTTTCAACGTTTCGTCGATCAGCGTGGAAAGCGCCGGGTTACATTGTTTAAGCCAGCGGCGTGGCGTAATACCGTTAGTGACGTTGTGGAATTTATTTGGCCACAGCTGAAAATATTCTGGGAACAGATCTTTAACCACCAAATCTGAATGCAGTTGCGCCACGCCGTTCACGGCAAAGCCGCTGACTACACATAGATTGGCCATCCGCACTTGTTTATCATGGTGGACCGCCAGTTTGCTCCACAGCGCTTTATCGCCTGGCCACTGTTTATCCACCTGTTTTTTAAACTGCGCGTTAATCTGTTTGATAATGGCAAAATGGCGCGGCAGCAGGCTGCGAACCAATCTTTCATCCCAGCATTCAAGAGCTTCCGGCATCAAAGTATGGTTGGTGTAGGCAAAAGTTTTGCTGGTAATCGCCCAGGCGGCATCCCAACTCAATTGATGCTCATCCAACAGCACCCGCAGCATTTCAGGGATCGCGATCGTCGGATGAGTATCATTTAGCTGAATCACTTCGTATTCGGGCAAATCGGCCAGCGCGCGACCAGCAACATGGTGTTTACGCAGAATATCGGCAACAGAACAAGCGCATTGGAAATATTGCTGCATCAGACGCAGACGCTTACCGGCCTGATGATTATCGTTGGGATACAGCACCTTGGTCAGTTTTTCTGCCTCAATGCCATTTTGTTCGGCCAGCAGGAATTTACCGTCGTTAAAGCGAGTCAGATCGAATGGATGAACATGGGTTGCCTGCCATAAACGCAGCGGTTGGGTTACACCATTGCGGAACCCGAGCACCGGAAGATCCCAGGCTTCGCCACGCAGAGTAAAGTCCGGACGCCAAATTTGGCGACCATCCGTCTGTTTCTCCAGCTTGCCGCCGAAACTGACATCCACAGCTAATGCCGCGTTATGGCGGAACCACGGGTAGCTTTCACGCTGCCAGTTATCCGGTGCTTCCTGCTGCTTTCCGGCACTAAAAGACTGACGGAAAAGCCCATATTGATAATTCAGGCCATAACCGGTAGCCGGTTGCTCCACCGTGGCCATCGAATCAAGGAAACAGGCAGCCAGACGTCCCAATCCACCGTTGCCTAATGCAGGATCGGTTTCCTGCTCCAGCAAGTCACTCAAATTGACCTGCTGTTCAGCCAGCAGCGTCTCTACGGTTTCATACCAACCGAGGTTAATCAGGTTATTCGCCGTCAGGCGGCCAATCAAAAACTCCATTGAAATGTAATTCACATGGCGCTGTACCTTTTTCACCTTGGTGGGTGCCGGCTGAGCAGCCAACTGCTCGGCCAATGCAGCACTAACCGCTTGCCACCATTGGTGTTGAGTCATCTGTTGCGCTGAACCAAGGCCAAAGTGCTGCCACTGACGAGTCAGTGCTGCCAGAAAATCATCCTTTTTGAGCGTGGGCTGTGACATAGGGAGGTCTCTATCCTGTGAGTGGGGTAATTTTACCCTTATCCTGCCGAGGAGAAGTGGCAAGAGCATCATCCTGCCAGAGGATTAGCTGGGGATGAGTCGCAGGGCGTAGCTAAAAATGTGATCAGGTGCAACTTACAACCATAGGAAGCACTAACGTTATTGCAATAACATAGCCGTTATCAGACCTTAACAGGGGTGATTAATTACGAGGCTTAAAATAATTATCCTTATGAATGCGTACGCCTGTAGCCGCCATTTGAGTCTGGAATAATATGCTGATCCCATCAAAACTGAGCCGGCCGGTACGGCTGCAAAATACCGTTGTTCGCGATCGCCTATTGGTCAAACTCTCTGGCGCAGCGAACTATCGCCTGACATTGGTTAACTGCCCGGCAGGATATGGAAAAACGACATTAGTTGCGCAATGGGCGTCTGGTCAATCCAATCTTGGATGGTATTCACTGGATGAAAGCGATAATCAGTCAGAACGTTTCGCAACCTATTTAGTCGCGGCAATACAACAGGCGACTGGCGGTCATTGCAGCAAGAGTGAAGCTCTCAGCCAAAAGCATCAATATGCTAACCTTTCAGCCCTATTTGCCCAATTGTTTGTCGAGTTATCCGACTGGGATGGCCCTCTGTATCTGGTGATTGACGATTATCATCTGATCATCAACGATGCCGTTCATGAAGCCATGCGTTTTTTCCTGCGCCATCAACCGGAAAACCTAACGCTAATTATGTTATCTCGCACCTTGCCACCTCTCGGCATTGCCAATCTACGCGTGCGTGATCAATTGCTGGAACTGGGTATACAGCAGTTGGCTTTCAATCATCAGGAAGCACAACAATTCTTTGATTGTCGCCTGCCTGAGCCTATAGATCAGAGCGACAGCAGCCGCCTGTGTGACGAGGTAGAAGGCTGGGCAACGGCGTTACAGCTTATTGCGCTATCTTCCCGTCAACCCAATTCATCGGCGCAAAAATCTGCCAAGCGTCTGGCTGGGCTGAATGCCAGCCATCTGTCCGATTATCTGGTCGATGAAGTTCTGGATCAGGTGGAGACCAACGCCCGCGCATTCTTGCTGCGCTGTTCGGTGCTGCGTTCAATGAACGACGCACTGATTGTACGCCTGACGGGTGAAGATAACGGTCAGCAGCGATTAGAGGAGTTGGAACGGCAAGGCCTGTTTATTCATCGCATGGATGATACCGGCGAGTGGTTCTGTTTCCACCCGCTGTTTGCCACGTTCCTACGCCAACGTTGCCAATGGGAGCTGGCGCTGGAATTGCCGGATCTACACCATGCCGCTGCCGAAGGCTGGCTAGCGCTGGGCTATCCAGCGGAAGCCATTCACCATGCTCTAGCCGCTGGCGATGTCGGGATGCTGAGGGATATTTTACTGCAACATGCCTGGTCGCTGTTCAATCACAGCGAATTGGCGTTACTGGAACAATGCCTGAACGCGCTCCCCTATTCGGTGTTAGTGCAACATCCCGAATTGGCGTTGTTACAGGCGTGGCTGGCACAAAGCCAACATCGCTACAGCGAGGTCAATACCCTACTGGGTCAGGCTGAATCGGCCATGCAGGAACGAAAAATTCCGATTGATGCTGCGCTCAGCGCCGAGTTTGATGCCCTGCGAGCACAAGTTGCCATTAATGCTGGTAAACCTGATGAAGCGGAAAGGCTGGCGGCCGACGCCCTGAAATATTTGCCGATGGCCAGCTACTACAGCCGGATTGTTGCCACGTCCGTCACCGGTGAAGTTCACCACTGCAAAGGGGAGCTGGCGCGCGCATTACCCATGATGCAACAAACCGAGCAAATGGCTCGCCGTCATCAGGCTTATCACTATGCGCTCTGGGCATTACTGCAACAAAGTGAAATTCTGATTGCTCAAGGTTTTCTGCAAGCCGCGTTTGAAACCCAGGAAAAAGCCTTCGAACTGGTACGCGAGCAGCACCTTGAACAATTACCAATGCATGAATTCTTACTACGTATTCGCGCGCAGGTTCTGTGGTCTTGGTCACGACTGGACGAAGCAGAAGAAGCCGCTCGTCAGGGAATTGCGATCCTCGCTAACTATCAGCCACAGCAGCAATTACAGTGCCTGGCCATGCTGTCAAAATGCTCCTTGGCGCGTGGCGATCTGGATAATGCTCATCGGTATCTCCAGAGCTGCGAAGCGTTGCTTCACGACACGCAATATCACCGCGATTGGGTGACCAATGCGGATAAACCACGGGTGATTTACTGGCAGATGACCGGCGATAAAGCGGCGGCAGCCAACTGGCTACGTCAGGCCGAAAAACCGGGTATGGCCGATAATCATTTCCTGCAAGGTCAATGGCGCAATATCGCCAGAGTACAAATTATGCTCGGCTATTTTGATGAGGCCGAAGTGGTGCTGGATGAATTAAACGAAAATGCGCGCCGCTTGCGCCTGACCAGCGACCTCAACCGTAATTTGCTACTCAGTAATATTTTGTACTGGCAGACCGGACGCAAAGGCGAAGCGCAGAAAGCCTTGATCGAATCTCTGACTCTGGCCAACCGTACCGGTTTTATCAGCCACTTCGTGACCGAAGGGGAAGCGATGGCGCAACAGTTGCGTCAGCTCATTCAGTTGAATGCATTACCTGAATTGGAGCAACACCGCGCTCAACGTATTCTCAAAGATATTAATCAGCATCATCGTCATAAATTTGCGCATTTTGATGAATGTTTTGTCGATAAATTATTGACCCATCCGCAGGTACCAGAGCTGATTAGAACCAGTCCGTTAACACAGCGAGAGTGGCAAGTATTGGGGCTGATTTATTCCGGTTACAGTAACGATCAGATTGCCGGTGAACTGGATGTGGCAGCAACCACCATCAAAACACACATTCGCAACTTGTATCAGAAACTCGGCGTTGCGCATCGCCAAGAAGCCGTGCAACAAGCCCAGAGGCTGTTACAGATGATGGGATACGGCATTTAGCCGCCAAAATCTTTATCCACACTAATGCACTGGTCTTAATCGGCGCAGAATTGATTACAATAGCGGCATAACCGCAATCAGTAGCCAATAAAAGGGCGTCAGTAGCATGGAACAATTTGAAGTAATCGATATTGAGCAAGCCTATACCCGCTGGAAAGAAGGCCAGACTGTTCTGGTAGATATTCGCGATCCACAAAGCTATGAAGCGGGTCACACACCGGGAGCATTCCATCTCACCAATGGTAGCTTACCCGCTTTTATACAGCACACCGATGTTGATCAACCGGTGATGGTCATGTGCTACCACGGTAACAGTAGCCGAGGCGCAGCCCAGTATCTTCTGGAACAAGGATTTGACGCGGTCTACAGTATTAACGGCGGTTTCGAAGCGTGGGCCAAACATTACCCGCAAGATATCGCAACCGAGAAAGCCTGAGTTTCGTTCTTTTCCTATGCAGAGGCCATTTCCGGCCTCTGTCTGATCTCTTGCCCTACCACAGGTGAAAACCGCGATTCGTCGGCTTTTTTAACGTAATTACGACACGCTTTTTTAAACAACGGATGACATCCCTACAGCGAAAAGGGAGAATCAGCTTGCTAACAGGCTCAGTCAAGGCGATAACTACTGAGATGTTTTATAGATCATAACGTTAGACGGTAAACTATAAATATGATTCGTGTAATAGTAATTTCTAACCTACGTCTGGCGCAGGCCTTTGTGGACTACATGGCTACCCAAAAGGTGGAACTTAGCGTCCGACATGGCACTCAAGATGCAGAAATCTGGTTAGCCGAGGATGAAAAACTCCCCCAGGTTCAGCATGAACTGGAACAATTTTTATTGGATCCGCTCAATCCACGCTATCAAGCCGCGAGCTGGCAATCTGGTAATCTTCATACCGAGATACCTTACCAACCCGTCTCGCTGCTACAAAATTTACGCAGTCAGGCTGGCCCATTAACCCTGAGCATGATGGTCGTTTGTATTGCCGTTTATATCCTGATGCAGATTGTCGGCGATAATACGGTAATGAGTTGGCTGGCATGGCCGCGTAATAGCAGTCAATATTTCGAATTTTGGCGCTGGGTCAGCCATGGTTTACTGCACTTTTCCCTGATGCACATTTTGTTTAATTTGATGTGGTGGTGGTATCTGGGGGGGCAAATGGAAAAGCGGCTTGGCACGGGAAAACTGGTGGTATTAACCATTGTTTCCGCCGTGTTCAGTGGCTGGGGACAATCCCTGTTCAGCGGTTCCAACTTTGGTGGTTTGTCTGGCGTGGTTTATGCGTTAATGGGCTATGTTTGGCTCACTGGACAACGGGCACCTGAAAGAGGCATTTCCCTGCCAAACGGCCTGATGGCCTTCTCGGTACTTTGGCTTGTCGCTGGGTATTTCGATATTCTAGGTCTATCGATCGCTAATGCAGCACATGTTTCTGGCCTGATAATCGGCTTACTGATGGCATTTTGGGATACGCGTAACAGCACCCGAACCACACAATAACTGTCCACCATAACTGGGCAAATTAGGGGATTATCGTGAAGCAAACGCAGCGACATGATGCGATTATTGAACTGGTGCGTCAGCAGGGTTACGTCAGCACCGAAGAGTTGGTAGAACACTTTGCCGTTAGCCCACAAACCATTCGGCGCGACCTGAATGATCTGGCCGATCAGAACAAAATTCATCGCCACCACGGCGGAGCGGCGTTACCGTCCAGCTCGGTGAATGCAGCCTATAATGATCGTAAGGTTATGTGGTCGGAAGAAAAAGCCCGTATCGCCCAACGGGTTGCCAGCCAGATTCCTGACGGTGCAACCTTGTTTATTGATATTGGAACCACACCTGAAGCTGTCGCACATGCCTTGCTTAACCATAAAAATCTACGGGTGGTAACCAATAATCTTAACGTAGCCACTTTATTGACCGCCAAAGAAGATTTTCGTTTGATTCTGGCCGGTGGTGAAGTCCGCACTCGTGACGGTGGAATCATCGGCGAGGCCACGTTGGATTTCATCTCCCAATTCCGTCTTGATTACGGCATTTTGGGTATCAGTGGCATCGATATGGACGGTTCTCTACTAGAATTTGACTACCATGAAGTACGTACCAAACGCGCCATTATTGAAAACTCCCGCTGCGTCATGCTGGTAACTGACCACTCCAAATTTGGCCGTAATGCCATGGTCAATCTGGGTAATATGAATCTGATCAATTACCTGTTTACCGATCAACCACCACCAGCCAGCGTGATGAAAATCATCGAGCAGCACGGAGTCCAACTGGAATTGTGCTGATCAACACCCTTCGATAGCCATCATGCATTTTTGCGGTGTAAGGGGATTAAGCCCCCGCTCACCGCATCCCTCGCCTCTATTATTTCGACACTATTTATCACCAATAAATATCGCTTCGTCGATCTGCCTTACCATAACCATCACACTAAAAATAAAAATGCGTCTTGTTTCAGCCTAATGAGTTACATCTGTAAAATGATTCAGCAACAAAAACGTTACCACCATCACGCATGAATGTTTTTTTTTGGTTAACTCTTGGCTTGTTTGTTGGTTTTTGATTACAATCATGAGCGAAAACGAACATTAAAGCGCTGTTTCGAACATCTGGAGGAAGGTTACATGGAAACCAAAGACTTGATCGTGATCGGTGGTGGCATTAACGGTGCCGGCATCGCTGCGGATGCTGCCGGACGTGGCCTGTCAGTATTGCTGCTGGAAGCGCAAGACTTGGCCTGTGCTACGTCTTCCGCCAGTTCCAAACTTATCCACGGTGGCCTGCGCTATCTGGAACATTACGAATTCCGTCTGGTGAGTGAAGCACTGGCCGAACGTGAAGTGTTGCTGAGAATGGCTCCGCATATCGCTTTCCCTATGCGTTTCCGTTTACCGCATCAGCCCCATCTGCGCCCAGCCTGGATGATTCGGGCGGGTTTGTTCCTGTACGACCATTTGGGTAAACGTACCACCTTGCCAGCCAGTAAAGGGCTACGTTTTGGCGCAGACTCGGTACTGAAGCCAGAATTAGTGCGCGGTTTCGAATATTCCGACTGCTGGGTCGATGATGCCCGTCTGGTCGTTTTGAATGCTCAGGAAGTGGTTGAACGCGGCGGCGAAGTGCGCACGCGAACCAAAGTCACCCGCGCATGGCGTGAAAACGGCCTGTGGGTGATTGAAGCGACCGATAACAACACCGGTAAAACCTTAACCTGGCGCGCCAAAGGTCTGGTTAATGCCACAGGTCCGTGGGTGAAACAGTTCTTTGACGATGGTCTGAAATTGAAATCGCCTTACGGTATCCGCCTGATCAAAGGCAGCCATATCGTCGTACCGCGAGTACACCATCAGCCACAAGCCTATATTCTGCAAAACGAAGACCACCGTATCGTGTTCGTGATTCCTTGGCTTGATGATTACTCCATTATTGGTACCACCGATGTGGAGTACCAAGGCGATCCAAAAGAGGTGAAAATTGACGATCAAGAAATCGGCTATCTGCTGAAAGTGTATAACGATCACTTTAAACAGCAACTGAGCCGTGACGATATCGTCTGGACCTATTCTGGTGTGCGTCCACTGTGTGATGATGAATCTGACTCACCGCAAGCCATCACCCGTGATTACACACTGGATGTCGCCGACGAGCAGGGTAAAGCACCATTACTGTCCGTCTTTGGTGGCAAACTAACGACCTACCGCAAACTGGCCGAACATGCGCTGGAAAAACTGACGCAGTATTACCCAAAAGTTGGCCCGGCCTGGACCAAAAATGGTTCATTGCCAGGTGGTGATATCGGCGGCGATCGCGACCTTTATACGGTCAAACTGCGCCATCGTTACAATTGGTTGCCGGAAGCTGTGGCTCGCCGTTATACCCGGACTTACGGTAGCCATAGCGAAATCATTCTGGCCAATGCAACCTGCCTCAGCGATTTGGGCGAAGATTTCGGTCATGGCCTGTACGAAGCAGAGCTGCGTTATTTGGTCGAACATGAATGGGTTGTTGAGCTAGATGATGCCATTTGGCGTCGTACCAAACTGGGCATGTTACTAGATGATGTGCAAAAACAACGAGTTGCTGTTTGGCTAGCCGCTGTACAGGCAGAAAAAATTCAGTCGCTCTCACTGGTTTCCTGAACCTGATATCAGCCAAACTGCACCAGATAAATCGGCAAATCTGGGGCAGTTTGCTGAGGTGGGAAAATCAGAAAAACGGTGTGATATGCCAGATAAACCTGCCAATATTCAACATCGACAAACCAAACAATAAACCCTTTCAAATGAAAGGGTTTATTAAGTGGACAGAGAATAAATTACCTTACAGTTTTATCGGCTTAATATGCCAAATATCATCGGCATATTCCTGAATGGTTCTGTCAGATGAGAAATACCCCATATTGGCAATATTCAACACGGTACGACGAGCCCATTCATCCGGTTGCTGATATAACTCATCCACTTTATCCTGCGTATCAATATAACTGCGATAATCTGCCAATAATTGGTAGTGATCCCCCAAATTAACCAGGGAATCAAACAGTCCAGTATAACGATTAGGTTCTTCCGGACTAAAAGTGCCGGTCGCCATTTGCGTCAACGCCTGATGAAGCTCGGGATCCTCATCATAGTATTTACGCGGGTTATAGCCATTAGATCGCAAATCCTCTACCTGCTCAGCGGTATTACCGAAGATAAAGATATTATCTTCCCCGACATGCTCGCGAATTTCTACATTGGCACCATCCAGAGTACCAATGGTGAGCGCACCGTTTAGTGCAAATTTCATATTACTGGTCCCCGAAGCCTCGGTTCCCGCCAGCGATATTTGCTCGGAAAGATCTGCTGCCGGAATAATGATCTGAGCCAGGCTCACGCCATAGTTAGGAATAAAGACCACTTTTAATAAGTTATTGATACGTTCATCATTATTGATCACTTTAGCCACATCATTGATCAGGCGGATAATTTGTTTGGCATTGTAATAAGCCGATGCCGCTTTACCGGCAAAAATTACCACTCGCCCGACCCAATTGGCATCAGGATCCTGCAAAATACGGTTATAACGCGTGATCACATGTAATACATTCAGCAGTTGCCGTTTATATTCATGAATACGTTTAATTTGCACATCGAACAATGCCTCCGGATTCAACACAATGTTCAGGTTTTTCGCGATATAAATAGCCAGCCGTTTTTTGTTCTCCAGCTTGGCTTTTTGTATTGCCAGCAAGAAGCTCGGGTAATCAATATTGGGTTTGATATCACTCAGTTGGCTAAGGTCGGTTCGCCAGTTATGACCAATGCTGTCATCCAATACCGCCGCCAACGGACGGTTCGCCAACCCGAGCCAACGACGCGGCGTGACCCCGTTGGTTTTATTGCAGAAACGATCGGGGAAAATACGAGCAAAATCGGCAAACAGTGATTGCACCATTAATTCGGAGTGCAGGGCAGAAACACCATTCACCTTATGACTGACGACTACGGCTAACCACGCCATACGCACCCGCCGCCCATGGCTTTCATCAATGATAGAAACTCTGGACAACAACTCATTGTCGCTGGGGAACAATTCTTGTACCTGTTTCAAGAAGTAGTCATTGATATCGAAAATGATTTGCAGGTGACGCGGCAGAATTCGACCAATCATATCAATCGGCCAGGTTTCCAGCGCTTCGGTCATTAAAGTATGGTTAGTGTAAGAGAAGATTTTTTCCACCATTCCCCAGGCTTTTATCCAAGTAAATTTATGCTCATCAATCAGTAGACGCATTAATTCGGGAATGGACAATACCGGGTGGGTGTCATTAAGGTGGATAGCAATTTTATCCGCCAGATTGTCGAAGGTATGATGCAATGCCCAGTGACGGGCCAGAATATCCTGCACCGTGGCGGAAACCAGGAAGTATTCCTGTCGCAGTCGCAATTCGCGACCAGAATAGGTGGAATCATCCGGATACAACACGCGCGATACGTTTTCTGAGTGGTTCTTATCCTCTACCGCAGCAAAGTAGTCACCCTGATTGAATTTGCCCAAATTGATTTCATTACTGGCTCGAGCTGACCATAACCGCAGTGTATTGGTAGCGTCAGTATCAAATCCGGGGATAATCTGATCATAGGCGCAAGCCAGAATTTCCTCGGTCTCCAGCCAACGAATTTTGGCACCCTCCTGTTGAACGCGGCCGCCAAATCGCACTTTATAGCGAGTATTGTGGCGAGGAAACTCCCAAGCATTGCCGTATTCCAGCCAGTTATCTGGAGATTCTGCCTGTTGACCATTCACGATTTTCTGGCTAAACATACCGTATTCATAGCGAATACCGTAACCACGTCCCGGCAGTGCCAGAGTAGCCAAAGAATCAAGGAAGCAGGCGGCCAGACGTCCCAGACCGCCGTTGCCCAATCCCGGATCGCTTTCTTCCGCCAGCAATTCGCTCAGATCGATGCCCATTTCATCCAATGCTACTTCAATATCATTATAAATACCCATGGATAACAGAGCATTAGATAACGTCCGCCCCAGCAAGAACTCCATCGATAAGTAATAAACCTGACGCACATCTTGGGAAAGCTGCGCCCGATTCGAGCGAAGCCAACGCTCCACCATACGATCACGCACCGCAAACAGCGTCGCATTCAGCCAATCATGTCGGGTCGCAATACCGGGATCCTTACCAACGATAAACATCAGTTTATAAGCAATGGAATGTTTTAGAGCATCCACACTGACTATCGGCGAGGTATAACTGAAGGGTGTAGTCATAAGCGATATTTCCCTAGTTCGTGGTTACAACAAGTGCTGATAAAGAGACCGATAGTCCGCTGCGGCTACCTGCCAACCAAAATCAAGCCCCATCGCATGACGCTGTACATGCCGCCAATGTTTTGGTCGAAGCCAGAGAACAAAGGCTCGTCGAATCGCCCTTTCTAGCTCCGTTGCTTCACATTCATCAAACACAAACCCCGAGGCGCTACCATCGGCCAGATTTTCCAAAGCACAATCCACGACGGTATCCGCTAAGCCGCCAGTGTGGCGCACCAATGGCAAGGTACCGTATTTCAAGCCATACAATTGTGTCAAACCGCAAGGTTCAAACCGACTCGGAACTAAAATAACATCCGCGCCAGCGATAATTCGGTGCGAAAATGCCTCGTGGTAACCAATTTGTACACCAACCTGATCGGGATAATCCGCCGACGCAGCCAAAAAGGCATCCTGCAATACTGCGTCCCCAGACCCAAGCACCGCTAGCTGTCCACCAGCTCTGAGCAGTTCAGGCAATACCTGTAGCACCAGATCCAATCCTTTTTGTGAGGTTAAACGACTCACTACCGCAAAGACCGGTTTTTTATCCGTCACCTCTAATCCCATGGATTTTTGCAACTGTGCCTTATTAATGGCTTTGCCGCCCAAATTCTCGCTGTCATAACACTCAGCCAGTAATTTATCCGTGGCCGGATCCCAGATACTCTCATCAACGCCATTTAGTACACCGGTCAACCGCCCTTCCTGTGCTCGCTGTTGTAGCAGACCCTCCATACCGTAACCAAAGGCAGGCTGGGTGATTTCTTTGGCATAAGTCGGGCTAACGGTAGTGATATGGTCGGCGTAGAACAATCCGGCTTTGAGGAATGAGATTTGACCGTAAAACTCCAGGCCATAAATATTAAAGAACGACGGTGGCAGTTGTAACTCGGCCATATGATGGGCGGAGAACAACCCCTGATAAGCCAGATTATGTACGGTAAAGACCGAACGTGCAGGGCGACCTCGAGCGGCCAGATAGGCGCAGGTCAAACCCGCATGCCAATCGTGCGCATGTACCATAGTCGGTCGCCAATAGCTGTCTAATCCGCAGGCCAGTTCGCAGGCCATCCAGCCCAACAACGCAAAACGGCGATGGTTATCGCTATAGGCATTCAGTGATTGGTCGTGATACGGGCTGCCGGGGCGATCATACAAACCAGGCACATCAATCAGATAAATACCTACCCCATTATAGATACCGTAACGTAATGTCACGTGCCCAGCAAAGGTATCGAGTTCTTTGACCAGTTCGGTATGAGGAATGCCCTGCATTAAATCAGGGAATGCCGGTAAAATGACCCGCACATCAGTACCACCGGCGATCTGGGCGGCAGGTAACGCCCCCACAACATCCGCGAGCCCCCCGGTTTTCAATAAAGGGAACAACTCAGAACAGACATGTAAAACCCGCATTATCACTCCTGTATTTCATCAGTTGTCGATAGGGTTACAGACAACATACTGTATCGAGGCTGCCGTTTTCACGCCAACCCAGGATGTTGTTATAGCTTGGCGAGCATCTCCCGCGTTACCAGGACTATCCCATGTTCCGAACGATAAAAACGCGAGCTGTCTTCATCTGCGTTCTCACCAATCACCATGCCTTCCGGTATTTGGCAGGCGCGGTCAATAACACAGCGCCGCAAGCGACAGGAGCGCCCAACACGGACATCGGGCAGTAGCACCGCCGAATCGATATGACAAAATGAGTTAACCCGCACACGCGGGAACAAAACTGAATGCACCACCACCGAACCAGACACAATACAACAGCCAGAAACCAGCGAATTCATGGTCATGCCGTGGCTACCGTCTCGATCCTGCACAAACTTTGCCGGTGGAAGCGGCTCCATATGGGTACGAATCGGCCAACTGCGGTCATACATATCCAACTCAGGCGTGACCGACGCCAAATCCAGATTGGCACGCCAGTAAGCATCCAGTGTCCCAACATCACGCCAGTAAGGTGGTAATTCCGAGTTGGAGGTGACGCATGACAGGGTAAATGGATGCGCCCATGCCTCTCCGCGCTCGGTAATTTTAGGAATCAAATCCTTGCCGAAATCATGATTCGATCCCAGCGTATTCATATCTTCCAGTAATAATTTGTACAAATAATCAGCATTAAAAATATAGATTCCCATGCTGGCCAGCGCCATCTCTGGATTGCCTGGCATGGCTGGCGGATTGGCTGGTTTCTCCATAAAAGAAACGATCTGATAGTCATCTGAGACTTGTATGACGCCAAATTCAGAAGCTTCCTGAATCGGCACCGGAATACAAGCTACGCTGCATTTAGCCCCTTTTTCGACATGGTCAATCAGCATGCGCGAGTAATCCATTTTGTAAATGTGATCGCCCGCCAAAATGACAATATAGTCTGCGTTGTAACGGTGAATAATATCCAGATTCTGATAAACCGCGTCTGCGGTACCTTTGTACCATTCTTCATTACTCAGACGTTGCTGGGCGGGCAAAAGATCAACGAATTCATTCATCTCTTCGTTCAGGAAGGACCAGCCACGTTGAATATGTTGTACCAAGGAATGGGATTGATACTGAGTAATCACACCAATACGGCGAATGCCTGAATTTAGACAGTTGGATAACGCAAAATCGATAATCCGAAACTTGCCGCCAAAATGTACTGCCGGTTTAGCCCGGGTAGCGGTCAGATCCTTTAAGCGCGAGCCGCGCCCACCGGCCAGAATCAACGCAACAGATTTAATCGGCAATTGTCTGGCCAACATAAACGGATCTCTATTTTCGAATTTAGCCATGGAAAGTTCCTTAAATTTTCTGTTCAAACACAAACACTGAAAATACTGAGCTATGCCAGATCAATGGATATGTCTGCTGTGCCTGAGTGATATTTTGTGGCTCAAAGGGGAAAGCCAGTTGCCACTCCCCGGCAGGTAAAGTCATCTCGCAAGGCTGATCAGTAGCATTGATCACCACCAGCCATCGTTGAGATAGCCGAATTTGAAGCCACTTTTGATCTCTCCGCTCCCAAGCGGCCGCGTCGATGGCTTGCCCGCGATAATCCAGCCATTGCACATTGCCATCACTGTCCTGCCACCAACGGTCTTGGGTTAACGCAGGAATTTTTTGCCGCAGGTGAATAAGCCCAGAGGTAAAAGCTATCAGCGCGCTATCAGCTCGCGACCAATCTAGCCAAGTGAGGATATTATTTTGACAATAAGCGTTATTGTTGCCTTGCTGACTATGTCCATGTTCATCGCCAGCCAGCAGCATTGGCGTTCCTTGCGAAAGCAGTAATGTACTGAGTAAGGCGCGCTGACAGGCTCGGCGACGCTGCCAAACCTCTTCATCTGCCGTTAACCCTTCACAGCCAAAATTGTTGCTATGGTTATTTGCGGTACCATCTCGATTATTCTCGCCGTTGGCCTGATTATGCTTTTGCTCAAAGCACAATAGGTCGAGCAGGGTAAAACCATCGTGGGCCGTGATTTGATTAATGCTGGCTGAAGGCCGCCGTTCACGGCGTTCAAACAAATCGCTGGATCCGGCAAAGCGCCGGGCAAACTGCCCCAACGAAAGATCATCCCGCAACCAGAAACAACGGATATCATCGCGGAACCGGTCATTCCATTCGCTAAAACCAGTGGGGAAATTACCGACCTGATAACCGCCCCAGCCGATATCCCAAGGCTCTGCGATCAGTTTGCAATGGGCTAGAATAGGATCGGCTCTTAACGCGTTGAAGAATGGAGCCTCTGGCGAGAAAGACGGCGTTCGCCCCAAAGTTGTTCCCAGATCAAAACGAAAACCATCCACATGGCAGCTTTCAACCCAATAACGCAGACAATCGATTACCCAGCAAACCACTTCAGGCTGATCCAGCTTGAGTGCATTGCCACATCCGGTTGGGTTTTCATAGTCACCCTGTGGGCTTAACCAATAGTAGCTGGCGTTATCAATGCCACGCAGAGACAGGGTTGGCCCTTCTACATCCAGCTCGGCTGTGTGGTTGAACACCACATCCAGAATAACTTCAATACCAGCACGATGCAGAGCCTTCACCGCATCCCTGAATTCCGTGAGTGGTGAAATACCGACGCGGTGCGAGGCATAAGCCGGTTCAATGGCATAAGTTGCCAAGACGTTGTAGCCCCAGTAATTTTCCAACCCCATTTTTTGCAGCCGAGGTTCATCAACATGGTGCTGAACTGGCAGCAGCTCCAGTGCGGTAATACCCAACTTTTTCAGGTAATCAATCATCACCGGATGAGCTAGCGCGCCGTAAGTACCACGCAGATCAGCCGGAATATCGGGATGCAACTGGGTCAGTCCACGAACATGGGCTTCGTAAATAACCGTATTTCCCCAAGGAACTGCCGGAGGAGCATCGTGCTGCCAATCATATTCTTCATGCACGACCACTGATTTTGGCATTACCGCTGCGCTGTCCTGCAAATCCGGCTGATCGCGGCCACCAGCCAGACTCGGGCTGTCTAACAACTGCCCCTCTACCGCTCTGGCTCGGGGGTCGAGCAATAACTTATGTGAGTTAAAACGATGTCCCTGTCGAGGCTCAAACGGTCCGCTAACGCGGAAACCGTAACGCTGCCCAGGTTTACCGGCGGGCAGATAACCATGCCAGATATTGCCGCTGCGCACAGGAAGCGGGATGCGGATTTCCAGCCCTTCAGCATCAAACAGGCACAGCTCCACACCTTCGGCATGAGCGGAAAAAAAGGCAAAATTTATGCCGCTACCGTCAAAATTAGCCCCCAAAGGTGTAGGCGATCCCGCAAGTAGAGTTGCCATTTCATCTCTCTCGCAGTAGATACAAGGTTGCCAGCGGCGGCAAGGTCAATTCCAATGAATGGGCGTGGTGATGGCTACCAATGTACTGACTGAGTATTTCGCCGTGATTCCCCTGATTACTGCCGCAATAATGCATCGAATCTGTATTCAAGATTTCCCGATAACAACCGGAATGAGGAACACCAATCCGATAGCCATAACGCGGCACTGGCGTAAAGTTACTGATCGCAATCAGTTCATTCCCGGCAGCATCGCGGCGTAAAAACGCAAAGACCGAGTTGTCACTGTCATCAACCACCAGCCATTCAAAACCTTCGTGCTGATAATCCAATTCATACAGCGGCGCATTTTGTTGGTAACAGTGGTTAAGATCCCGCACCAAACGCTGAACACCACAGTGCCAACCCTCTTCGTCGTCCAATAGATGCCAGTCTAAACTGTGGTTAAAATCCCATTCGCGCCCCTGGGCAAATTCGCAACCCATAAACAGCAACTTCTTACCGGGATGCGCCCACATAAAGGCGTAGTAGGCACGTAGATTGGCAAACTTCTGCCAAGCATCACCGGGCATCCGATCCAGAATCGAGCGTTTACCGTGTACAACTTCATCATGGGAAATCGGTAACACAAAGTTTTCGGTGTAAGCGTACAACATACCGAAAGTCATTAGATTGTGGTGGTATTTGCGGTGAACAGGGTCGCACTGCATATAGTTAAGCGTGTCGTGCATCCAACCCATATTCCATTTGTAGTTGAAGCCCAGACCATTCATTTCTGGCGGTAAGGTCACGCCAGGATAGTCGGTTGATTCTTCAGCCAATGTCACCGCACCTGGCCGCTCAACACCAAGAGTATGATTGGTGTAACGCAGGAATTCGATGGCTTCCAGATTATCTCTACCACCGTATTTATTGGGTACCCACTCCCCTTCTGCCCGGCTGTAATCCCGATAGATCATCGAGGCCACGGCATCAATACGCAGGCCATCAATACCAAAACGTTCCAGCCAGTAAAAAGCATTACCTGCCAGATAATTACGCACTTCATTACGGCCGTAGTTATAAATCAGGGTATTCCAGTCCTGATGGTAGCCTTCGCGCGGGTCGGCATATTCATACAGCGCCGTACCATCGAATTGTGCTAAACCGTATTCATCGCTGGGGAAGTGCCCCGGCACCCAGTCCAGAATGACGTTGAGTCCAGCCTGATGGGCTTTCTCGATAAATTGTTTGAAATCCTGCGGCGTACCAAAACGGCGAGTAGGCGCATACATTCCCAAAGGCTGATAGCCCCAACTGCCGTCGAATGGATGCTCACTAATAGGAAGTAATTCGATATGGGTAAAACCCATGTATTTGACGTAATTCACTAACTGCTCGGCCAATTCGCCGTAGCTCAACCAATGATTGTTTTCAGTATGTCTTCGCCAAGAACCGAGATGAACTTCATAAATGGAGATTGGTGCATTCAGAGCATTAGCGCGTTGTCTGGCTGGTGAGTTTTCAACAATATCGGGTAACGGGCTGACTAGTGAGGCAGTTTCTGGTCGCATCTGAGCTTCAAATGCATAAGGGTCTGCTTTTAGCCTTATATTGCCATTACTGTCGATAATCTCGTATTTATATAACTGTCCAATGCTAACCGCGGGTAAAAACAACTCCCAAACACCATTTTCTTTACGCAGCCGCATCGGGTGTCGTCGGCCATCCCAGAAGTTAAACTCACCAACAACCGACACTCGCCTGGCATTAGGTGCCCAAACGGCAAAACTTACACCATTAACCCCATCCAGAGACATTGGATGAGCCCCTAAACGTTCATAAGGTCGTAAGTGGGTACCTTCAGCCAGTAGCCAACTATCTATATCTTGTAGTAATGGTCCAAATCGATACACATCATCAACAATTTGGGTGTTACCCGACCATTTTACTTCTAACTGATAAAAAAATGGATTTTTGCGTCTGGGGATCGTGGAAGCAAAGAACCCACGCGGATCAAGACAATCCAGTTGAGTCACTCTTTTACTGGTCTTTCCGTCAATCACCCATACTTCTTGCGCATCTGGAAACAGCGCTCGAACTTGCAAACAATCGGCAATTTTATGCATGCCAAGAATGGAGAAAGGATCAGAATAATTGCCAGAAATAACCTGATCAATTACATCTAGAGATGGAAGTACTGACATATCATCATTCCCGTTATTAATATCATGATTTATAAGCAATTATTTCCATATAAATTAAATTTATTAACCTATCTATCATGCAGTCCATTCAATGGATAATTAATGATCAAGATCAAAGGCGGGGCCTGTTCCATCCAAAATTCCAAAATGTGCGTTGGTGAAACCACATACGCAAGCGCGATCCACTGCGTGTAACGCACGCCCCAAACTATAAGCATAGTCAAAGCTTCGTAAAAAAAAGGGTTACTTATCAATGATAATTTTATTCATGAGAAAATCATGGTAATGCCGTTATTTTGCTTCTGGTTGTGGCATCTTCTTGGCTAAATCCATGCATTAGCAGCAGATATCACGGTCTGCAATTTTTTTATATTTAATTGTTCCGGTTAAAGTTTTCTTATCTATTGATTGGTTACAATAGCTTCAAGAATAACGGAGGCAATCCAGCATGGGCGTTAGCCAGGTCGAACTGATCTTTTCATTACTACAACAAATGTGCGTTTATCTGGTCATCGCATATCTACTCAGTAAAACACCGCTATTTATCCCTTTGATGCAGGTAACAATCCGCTTGCCACACAAGTTGGTTTGTTACCTCACTTTTTCCATGTTTTGTATCATGGGGACTTATTTCGGCCTGCATATTGACGATTCAATCGCCAATACTCGCGCTATTGGTGCAGTATTAGGTGGTGTATTGGGTGGGCCATCGGTTGGATTTCTGGTGGGCTTAACCGGCGGGTTGCATCGATATTCGATGGGAGGAATGACTGCTACCGCTTGTATGCTGTCCACCGTAGCCGAAGGATTGATTGGCGGTTTTCTGCATAATTATTTGATCCGCAAAAATCGGCTGGATCTATTATTTCAACCACTGGTGATTGCAGGCGTCACTCTGGCGGCCGAAGTCTTGCAAATGGCGATCATTCTGGCAGTTTCACGCCCATTTTCCGAAGCGCTAGAATTGGTAGAGAATA
The DNA here is from genome assembly GCF_000754815.1 of Yersinia ruckeri ATCC 29473. GTDB lineage: Bacteria > Pseudomonadota > Gammaproteobacteria > Enterobacterales > Enterobacteriaceae > Yersinia > Yersinia ruckeri. Next base: position 252,357 of record NZ_KN150747.1, on the reverse strand, counting down.
TTGCCCTGCCAATGATGATCACAAATACCATTGGTGCAGCTATGTTTATGCGTATCTTATTAGACCGGCGGGCGATATTTGAAAAATACACCACGGCGTTCTCGGCCAAAGCTTTGCAGATTGCGGCCCGATCCGAGGGTTTATTGCGCCACGGTTTTGATCAGCAAAACAGTATGCGGGTCGCTCGCATTCTCTATGAAGAACTGGGCGTCGGCGCGGTTGCCATTACCGACCGGGAGAAATTGCTGGCCTTTATCGGTACCGGATCAGATCACCACATTGTCGGCTCTGCCATTACCTCAAACCACACTCATAGAGCCATTGAGATGAATCAGGTAGTTTATGCCGACGGCAATGCGGTGGCCTATACCTGTTCCATTTCACCGACGTGTAAACTGGGTTCGACGTTGGTGATCCCACTGCGGGGTGAAGAACATCGGGTCATTGGCACGATCAAGCTGTATGAACCGAAAACCAAGCTATTTTCCAGTATCAACCGAACCTTGGGTGAAGGTATTGCCCACCTGTTATCAGCACAGATTCTGGCCGGCAAATTTGAGCACCAAAAACAACTATTAGCGCAGTCAGAAATCAAACTGCTCCATGCACAGGTTAATCCTCACTTTCTGTTTAATGCCCTCAATACCTTATCAGTCGTGATCCGCCGTGACCCAAATCATGCCCGGAAGCTGGTGCTTTCTCTCTCCACTTTCTTTCGTAAAAACCTGAAGCGCAGCCACGATATTGTCACTCTCAGTGATGAAATCGAGCATGTAAATGCCTATCTGGAAATCGAAAAGGCCCGTTTTGCCGATCGTTTAAGCGTGAACATCCACTTGCCGGATCACGTTCTGGAGGCTCGTTTACCTGCATTTTCTCTACAACCCATAGTAGAAAACGCCATCAAGCACGGGATTTCACAGATGTTCAACAATGGACAAATCACGCTGCGCGGGAAGTTGCAGGACGATATTTTGACACTGGATGTCGAGGACAATGCCGGTTTGTATCAGCCAAAACTGGGGGGCGATGGTTTAGGCATGAATTTGGTCGATAGGCGTATCAAAGTGCGCTACGGCGATCAATACGGCGTCACCGTTAACTGTGAGGCGGAGAAATTCACCCGCATTACGATTAAAGTGCCATTTAATACCGCGGAGGAACACTGATTTCAACGTATAAAAACAGGTTGCCGCTACACGACAACCTCTCATCATTCTGAGCGAACGGCACCAGGCCATCAGCCACTATTTCAGTAGAATGCGCAGCATCCGACGCAGCGGTTCTGCTGCACCCCATAATAACTGGTCGCCAACGGTAAAGGCGGACAGATATTCCGGCCCCATATTCAGCTTACGCAACCGCCCTACCGGCGTATTAAGCGTACCGGTCACGGCAGCAGGTGTCAGCTCTCGCATAGTCAATTCACGATCGTTTGGAATCACCCGAACCCAATCATTATGCGTTGCCAATAATTGTTCAATTTCCGGTAACGGAATGTCTTTTTTCAGTTTCAGAGTAAACGCCTGGCTATGGCAGCGTAGCGCACCAACGCGTACGCACAAACCATCCACCGGAATGATGCTACCCGTGTTCAGAATTTTGTTAGTTTCTGCCTGACCTTTCCACTCTTCACGGCTTTGGCCGTTATCCAACGCTTTATCAATCCATGGAATCAAGCTACCCGCCAATGGCACGCCAAAATTATCGGTCGGCAAGGTGCCACTGCGAGTGGCGGTCGTAACTTTGCGCTCGATTTCCAGAATCGCCGAGGCCGGATCTTGTAGCTCTTTCGCGACACCGGCATGCAGCATGCCCATTTGGGTCAGTAACTCACGCATATGACGTGCGCCACCGCCTGACGCTGCCTGATAGGTCGCCACCGATGCCCACTCGACCAAATTATTGGCAAACAGACCGCCCAACGACATCAGCATCAGGCTAACGGTGCAGTTACCACCGACGAAAGTTTTAATGCCGTTATTCAGCCCCTGCTGAATCACTTGGCTGTTCACTGGGTCGAGGATAATAATGGCATCATCCTTCATACGCAGAGAAGAAGCTGCATCGATCCAGTATCCCTGCCAACCGCTTTCACGCAGCTTAGGATATATTTCGTTGGTATAATCGCCACCCTGACAACTAATGATAATATCCAACGCGTTAAGCGCATCAATATCATAGGCGTCTTGCAAAGTACCTTGCTGACCACTAAAGCTCGGTGCTGCCTGGCCGTGCTGGGAGGTAGAGAAAAAGACCGGGCGGATGCCGTCAAAATCGCGTTCTTCGATCATGCGCTGCATGAGCACCGAGCCGACCATACCGCGCCAGCCGATAAAACCAACGTTTTTCATGTTTACTGTCCTGCCTTGGAAGAGGTGACAACCGATTAAGGGATGCCTGTCTTGTGGCGCTGCACGCCCGCAAGGCATGGCAGACTAACTAAGAAAGACCTGATACCACCTTACAAAATATGTAAAAAGTGGCAAGTTAATTTATTCGATACCGGAGGAATTCCCAGTAATCCTCCTAATGTCTGAGCTTATCTGGTTTGATATACCAGAGTTTCTTTGTTCGTTGAGGTCACAATGACAGAAATGATTGCAGCAACCGTGTTGCTGTTTTTGATTATGGATCCCTTAGGCAACCTGCCTATCTTTATGTCGGTTCTCAAGCACCTGGAACCGAAAAGGCGACGGGTCGTATTGATTAGAGAGTTACTTATCTCTTTAATATTAATGCTTATTTTCCTTTTTGCTGGGGAGAAGATTCTAGAGTTTCTGAATTTGCGCACCGAAACTGTGTCTATTTCCGGCGGTATCATCCTGTTCCTGATCGCGATTAAGATGATTTTTCCATCCCATGAAGGTAACTCCACCGGCCTTTCTGCTGGCGAGGAACCTTTCCTGGTGCCACTGGCAATCCCACTGATGGCTGGCCCATCAATTTTGGCTACGCTGATGCTACTTTCTCATCAATACCCGAACCGCATGAGCCATTTGGTGCTGGCGTTGCTGATTGCCTGGGGTTTGTCTGCGGTGATCCTGCTAATGTCAGGCTTGTTCTTACGGTTGTTGGGAGATAAAGGTGTTAGCGCGTTAGAGCGTCTAATGGGATTGATTTTGGTGATGCTTTCTACGCAGATGTTTTTGGACGGCGTCAGAGCTTATCTCATGGCGTGATTGTTCAGCCAAAAAGCGAAAAATAATGCAAAAGGGCCGGTATTGGCCCTTGAGGTTAATAACAAAGTGCTCGCCGCGGTGAAACCGGCAGATCGCTGGATCGAGGTTTGTCAGCAGTCTGAAGGGTCAGTATTGGCACTTGGTGCGACACTCACTCCGTTTTATCCAGTGCTGCAACGCAGCGTCGTACCACTTCATCAATATCGGCATCGATATCCACGAAAATGACACCTTTCTCGTCTACCGGTGGTTCTTCCAGCGCTTCAAACTGGCTTTTCAGTAATTCTGTCGGCATAAAATGGCCGGCACGAGCTTTTAAACGCTGCATGATCACGTCAAAACTCCCTTTCAGATACAGAAAAACCATCTCTTCATTGCCTGCGCGTAAACGATCGCGGTAACGACGCTTGAGCGCAGAACAGACAATAATCCCAGTTTCATTTTTGTGGTTCAGACTGAAGGCCACGTCATTCAAACGTTCCAGCCATGGCATGCGATCTTCATCATTCAGAGGATGCCCGCTGGCCATTTTTTGGATATTGGCCCGAGGATGCAAATCATCACCGTCAATAAACTTGGCGTGAATTTCACGAGCAACGGCTTCACCAACCGTCGTTTTACCGCTGCCCGATACGCCCATCACAATGATGCTCTGTCCTGCCATAAGTTTGATCTCTATCTCAGAATGGGAATTTACCCTGTTCGACGGTTCCGTATTTTATCATGTTACCGGTATCATGATACCGGTAACAAATGGAGATGTGACGGTTATCACAAAGGGAAGAACATCAATTTTTGTACTCAATCGCGCCATCACGCCAGCCTGCACTCATGTCTGAGCGTAATAATAAAACCATGCTGCGGGTCCCGTAGCCTGTGCTGGATCAGCACTATATCCAGCCAATTTCGCGTTGCAGCAAGGCGGCAATGGCGCGGATCCCCAGGAGCTTAGTCCACTAAGTGACTGGGGTGAGCAAAAGCAGCCAACACAGCTGCGGCGGGAAAGATGCAGGGCAATACCCAATAGATTTCGCGTTGCAGCAAGGCAGCAATGGCGCGGATCCCCAGGAGCTTAGTCCACTAAGTGACTGGGGTGAGCAAAAGCAGCCAACACAGCTGCGGCGGGAAAGATGCAGGGCAATACCCAATAGATTTCGCGTTGCAGCAAGGCGGCAATGGCGCGAATTCCCAGGAGCTTAGTCCACTAAGTGACTGGGGTGAGCAAAAGCAGCCAACACAGCTGCGGCGGGAAAGATGCAGGGTATATAAATTATAACTAAAAGCGATAAATATATTGGAGAAATGCTATGCCATTAGTCATTGTCGCGGTTGGCGTTGCCATGCTGCTGTTACTGATGATCCGCTTCAAACTGAACGGCTTTATTTCGCTGATATTGGTCGCGCTGGCGGTCGGTATTATGCAGGGAATGCCGATCGATAAAGTGGTGGGGTCTATTAAAGCTGGGGTGGGGGGTACGCTGGGTAGTTTGGCTTTGATTATGGGCTTTGGTGCCATGCTGGGCAAACTGTTGGCGGATTGTGGTGGCGCTCAACGCATAGCTACGACGTTGATCGATAAGTTCGGCAAAAAACATATTCAGTGGGCGGTGCTATTGACCGGTTTTACTGTGGGTTTTGCTCTCTTTTATGAAGTCGGTTTCGTGCTGTTACTCCCGCTGGTCTTCAGTATCGCGGCTTCTGCTCGCATTCCCTTGCTGTATGTTGGGGTACCGATGGCTGCTGCGTTGTCGGTGACTCACGGTTTTTTGCCGCCGCATCCTGGTCCTACGGCCATTGCGACTATTTTCCATGCGGATATGGGCAAGACGCTGTTGTACGGGACTTTGCTGGCCATTCCTACCGTCATTCTGGCGGGGCCGGTTTATGCGCGGTTCCTGAAAGGGATTGATAAACCGGTTCCTGAGGGTTTGTATAACCCAAAAACCTTTACCGATGCAGAGATGCCAAGTTTTGGCGTTAGCGTCAGCACGGCATTGGTGCCGGTTATTCTGATGGCGCTGCGGGCGGTGGCCGAAATGATTCTGCCGAAAGGCCACCCGATGCTGGCTTTCGCTGAATTCTTCGGCGATCCGGTTATCGCTACCTTGATCGCCGTGTTAATTGCCATTTTCACCTTTGGTCTTAACCGTGGGCGTTCAATGGAGTCAGTGATGGAGACCGTGACGGATTCCATCAAGATTATCGCCATGATGCTCTTGGTTATCGGTGGTGGCGGTGCCTTCAAGCAGGTGTTGGTCGATAGCGGTATTGAACAATATATTGCTGGGATAATGAATGGTAGTGGCGTTTCACCGATTCTGATGGCGTGGTCGATTGCCGCCTTGCTGCGTATTGCGCTTGGCTCGGCCACAGTGGCGGCGATTACTGCGGGCGGTATTGTGGCACCGCTAATTGCCACTACCGGTGTCAGCCCTGAATTAATGGTGATCGCCGTCGGTTCCGGTAGCGTGATTTTCTCTCACGTGAACGATCCTGGCTTTTGGTTGTTCAAGGAGTATTTCAACCTGACCATTATGGAAACCGTTAAATCCTGGTCAGTGTTGGAAACCATTATTTCGCTATGTGGACTGATCGGCTGCCTGTTATTGGCAATGGTAATTTAGCGCCAGCGTTGCCCGCCAAGATCAACACAGAAATGAGGTTAATGACAAAGTGCTCGCCGCGGTGAAAACCGGCAGATCGCAGGAGCGAGGTTTGTCAGCAGTCTAAAATCCCCCTTTATCGTAAGATTGGGGGTATTTCTTTAACACAGAAGCGGCCAGCGTTCAGATGCTACCACCGGGTAGAATAGTAAATCCGACATCCACCATTTTGGGGTGAACCGACTCGCCACGCAGTTTGGCTATTAGCCGTTCTGCCCCAATTTGCCCCATTCTTTCGCGCGGTGTCAGTACACTGGCCAAACGGGGAACCATCGACTGACCGATATCGTGACCATGGAAACCCGCAATCGCCATGTCCTGCGGAATTGACAGCCCCTGACGCTGGCATTCAAAAAATGCGCCGATCGCCAAATCATCATTGGTACAAAAAATACTGTCAATCTGCGGATAGCTAATCTGCGCTTCACGCAATAGTTCACCACCGGCAGAGTAGGAAGATGAACGGCGGGTCATGACACTCACCGGTTCTAAACCGGATTCGCGCATTGCTTGCTCATAACCTTGCTGCTTAATCACCGTCCGCTCATCCTGACGCGCGCCAAAATAAACGACGTGACGGTGACCTCGTGCAATGATCTGCTGCGTCATCTGGCGGGCAGCTTCAAAATTATTAAAACCAACGGCTAAATCAATACAGGGAGAGATGCAGTCCATCAACTCAATAACCGGGATTCCAGCAATCTGAATCATCTGCAAAGTCCGCGGAGTATGATCCCGTTCAGAAAGAATTAAACCATCGATATTATAGGAGAGCAGTGAAGTCAGCCGCTGTTCTTCCAACGCTTTCTGGTAACCATAATGGGCCAACATGGTTTGATAACCGTGCGCATCGGTTACACTCTCAATGCCACGTAAGACCTCGGCGAAAACTTGGTTGGTTAATGAAGGCAATAGCACGCCGATTGCCATGCTGGTGGCATTCGACAAAATATCGGGAGCCCGATTGGGGATGTAGCCCAGTTCATCCAATGCCAGCGCAATTTTCCCCTGCAAAACAGCGGAAACCTGCTGCGGATTACGCAAATAGCGGCTGACCGTCATTTTAGTGACGCCCACCATATCGGCAACATCTTGAAGCACTGGCCTTTTTTTCTTCATTATCAATGAACTGGCACAAGAGGGTTGGCCGGGGATTTTAACAAAAAAAAGGGTATAACGCGATGCGCATACCCTTTTTAGCCGAGAAATGAGCCTGATAGGCTACTCAGGTCAAAATCACCGACAACATGACTCGGTCAAACACACTTTTACACCGGCGGCAGATCAAACAATAATATTTCACTGTCTTCATCGGCATGAACCGACAGCGCCGTTTCATCCCAAATGGCGAATGCGTCGCTGGTACTGGCATGATGACCATTAATAGACACTTTTCCACGCACAACCTGAATCCAGATACGACGTTCCGCCTGAATCGGGTAGATCGACTGTTCCTCTTTTTTCAGCGCCCAGCGCGACAACGTCATGTCCTGGAATACTTTCAGCGAGCCTTCGCGAGCATCTGGCGACAGCACCCACTGACGCCCCTGTGGTTTATCGAACATCTTCTGTTCATAACGCGGCGCTAAGCCCTTTGTCTCTGGAATAATCCAGATTTGATAAAGGTGCAGCGGCTGATCGTCACGGCCATTGTATTCGGAATGACGTATACCCGTCCCGGCACTCATTATCTGGAACTCACCCGCATGGATTTGTTCTTTATTGCCCATGCTGTCCTGATGTTCCACGGTGCCAGACAATACATAGGTTAAAATTTCCATATCTTTATGGGGATGGGTACCGAAACCCTGGCCGGGATCGATAACATCTTCGTTAATCACCCGCAGTGCCGAAAATCCCATAAAATTGGCATCGTAATAATCAGCGAATGAGAAGGTATGCCAGCTATCTAACCAGCCGTGATTAGCGTGACCACGTTCTTCTGCTTTGCGTAGATAAATCATATTCAATTCTCCTCAACGTTTTCTTTAGTCTAGATGCCGTAGGAAAATATGAAAGCGCAAAAAACTCACTTCTCTGTTCAAAAAATTAGACCAAGAAAAATACCTAAAAAAAATGATCTGACGAGGAAGAAAAACAGCCATAAAGCAGACAATGTGGTGTGGGAAGAGAAAAAAAAAGCCAGCACCCGGCTGGCTAAGTAAACACTGGAAGCAATGTGAGCAATGTCGTGCTTTCATCATGTGAACACCTAAAAGTTGGTGGCCTCATCTGAAAGCACGACAATGATAATCATTATCACTCTCAACTGTAAAGCATTATTTTTAATCAGCACGAATATCATTGACTACAGTGAATATATCGATATTTTGTTAGGTTATTCAAATATTAATCGTCTGGATAGCCCTTATGAATAATGTGTATATACGCTCGGTAGAACCTGCGGATTATTTGGCGCTACAACCGCTATATGCCCATCCGAAGGTCTATCGCGATACACTTCAGCTCCCGCTTCCAACCCAAGATATCTGGGCGAAAAAAATCGCTAATACCGCAGCCATTGCCTTGTATAAGAAATTTGGTTTTGAAACTGAGGGAACCGGTAAACGCTTTGCCTTCCGCGATGGTCAGTATGTGGATATTGCCTATATGGCCAGAGTGATCGAGCCAAAATAAAAAATAGCGGCCAAGTTGACGATAGCTTTTGGATGCACCGCTACATTAGCCTCACGATCGTGGACGATCTCCGCACAATCGCTGCCTTATATTCTCCTGAAATAAAAACATGACACGGATCACACTCGACTGCCATAAGCGAACGAAAAGGCGTAGAATACATTCGCTTTTAATGGACTAAACGTCCGACAAAATAGTCACTCACAGTGTGAATTGATGATGAGGTTGTTGTGTTTGAGAGTTATGGAGTACTCTATCTTTGGACTTACGTCCTGGGTGCCATTTTTATCATTATCGTGCCGGGGCCAAACACCCTGTTTGTATTGAAAACGGGTATTACCCGCGGCGTCAAAGAAGGCTATAAAGCGGCATCTGCGGTATTTATCGGCGATGCAATACTGATATTTTTCGCTTATGTCGGCATCGCGTCACTGATCCGTTCTTCGCCGTTTTTATTCACGCTGGTCAAGATGCTGGGGGCCATTTACCTGTTGTATCTAGGGATTAAGATTCTCTACAGCACACTGGTGAAGAAAGGCGCGAGCGAAACAACCGAGGCAGCGCAACACACTTTCCGTAAAGCGCTAACGTTGAGCCTGACTAATCCCAAGGCCATTCTGTTTTATGTTTCGTTCTTTGTGCAATTTATCGACCAGAGTTATGCTCACACCGGCCTCTCCTTTGTGATACTGGCGGTGATTCTGGAACTAATCAGCTTTTTCTATATGTCATTGCTGATTTTCTCCGGCGCAGCATTAACTCACTTCCTGAGCGAGAAAAAACGTCTCGCCAAGTTGGGCAACTCACTGGTTGGCCTGCTTTTCCTTGGTTTTGCCACCAAACTGGCTACCGCAGCCTAATATCTGCCAGTAAACATGGCGTCATAATCAGACGCCATGACTTGTCCAACAATCGGGCAAAAGTTCGCTTTATTCAGCAAGGCCATTTACCGCTATTAGTGTGGCTAAAACTGATTAAATGGCGATTATTCTTCGGGATAGAAACTGCTGTATCTCCTGCCATTGTGACAACACGGCTTGATTTTATTGCCTCTGCACAGTTGTGTGTAGCGACAATAAAGTTTGCCCGTAAGGTTAAAATCAGACAATAAAGTTTGCCCACTAAAGCCACTACAACAGCAATGGAATAAAGACCCTACCCACAAGATATATCTGAACAACTTTCAATCTCAGCCACCTAGCACTATAAAGTGAATTTCAGAATAGTTGGCATGCTTATGCCGGTTTAGTCGTAGCTCATAACTAAGGCTCCATGGAAATAGACTGTCTAATAATTACACACGATAGGCTGTTATTAGTAGAGTTGAAAGAATGAAACTGTAGAATTGGGGGGTTGAGGCCCAATGGGGCGAAAACCTACGCTAAATGACAGGGAAATAAAATAACCAATTGATTAATAGTTATTTTTACTATTCAGCATAAGATAAAATAGTGACTACCACTGGTCATACCATATGATTCGGTGGCAGTTCACCCATAGGTTACCCTACTTGTGACTCTCGATAATTATTCTTTATGGAGCTACGAAAAAATTTACCGTGTGATTCTGCTCCATCGAATTCATACCAACTCGCAAGCGGAAAATCATGGTAGTTCCAGACCGCTCCACTATTAAATTCAATCTCTAATAAAGAAATAGACTCGTCGTACCCAATACTCCGAATCATGCTTGATGAGACATTTCTTCGTTCCATTTTTATTCTCCATTAATTATATTTTTTGCTCACGTATTTTAGTTACAACGACTTTATAATTATCTGCATCTTGAGGGAATATTTTTGTCCAACATTCAATTAATTTTGGATCTTCACTGGTTGGTCTCGGGTGGTTCAATTTTAACCGAACTCGTGATGGGATTTTTATAGCTTCACCAGAGATAACGGCTTCACCTATACGCAAAGATGCAAGAAGATCCATAAGACTGTTTAGATTATCAGGCGCTGATGATTTTACTATAGATTGATCGCTTGAATTGGTAAGCCTAAGAGCTATCAGTGTACCAATTTGGGAAAGTATAGTCTCTGACAGCTCTGAGGGGCGTTGAGAAATTACCAGCGCCCCTACGCCAAACTTTCTACCCTCTTTAAAGATTTTTTCAACAGCAGCTTTCGAATAATTACTCTTATCATTTTTCCCTAGATACGTATGAGCTTCCTCGAATGCTAAGAGCAATGGTCTTTGCTTACCAGTATATGACTCTTTACGTCCCCAGAACATGCTGTCGTAAACAAATCTTGTAATTAAGCCTATGGTTATATCTAACACCTCAAATGGTACGCCGCTAAGATCTAGTATTGTTAATCGCTGTTCACAGCCGATCCAATCAGTTAGTAAATCATGCAAATCTTTTTTAGAATCTGCTGTTTTGTAATCACCTGGATTGAACAGAAAATCGTATCGGGTATCTCTGAGTCGAGAAAGTAATTTCTTTTCGTAAGAAAAATACTCTGCGTGTTGAGATTTATATGGGGCTATGTTGCCCATTGCATATGCTTCAAAGGTTGCCGGAGTCAATTTTTCTGCATCCCCAGCAACCAGTTCATTTGCTGTATCTCTAGTTTGTTCATCTTTCTTTGCAGAAGAAAATGATGCATTAAGTAACCAATTCATCTCATACCATAGCCGCCTAGCACTAAATGGAATGGGTGAGTCCGCTGTAATAAGATTTTCATTAACAATCCCAGATTTTAAATTTAGATTTTCTTTCTTAAGTTTTGTTACAAGATCTCTCAGTAAACGATATTCTATTCTTTGTTCATCACGGTAATCAGCACCTACAAGAAAATAGGCAAGCTCTTCAAATGTCATAAGCCAAAATGGTATTACCAATGGGGATTCTACTTCATTAATTCTAAGTACTTTGGCATCAGGAAATGCAGATGCATATTCCCCATGGGGATCTACCAGTATAATCCTTGAGCCAATATAGCCATGTAAAATAGATTTCAAAATACTTACGGTAGTATTAGATTTCCCGCTTCCTGTTGAGCCTAAAATTCCACAATGGCGTAGAATCAAATTATGTGTATCTACATAAACGCCTAAGTTTTCAGAAGAAGAATGTTTCCCAACCTCAATGGAACCGGCATCTTTTTCGCCATAAATTTCAAATAAATCGTGTTCAATTACAAGGTGTACCTCATCGCCTATTGTAGGGTAAGTTCCCACACCTTTTTCAAACTCACTGTCACCTATTTTTTCACCAATAAGCTGAACTGAAAGGAATTTCGAGCTGATTCTATATTCGTCATCACTGTTTTCTGCAAATGGTCTGTCACTTACCGCAGCAACGATAGCGTAGATAGTAATATTTCCCATTGGCATTTTTACAAATGTGCCGATCTGGCCTATTTTATACAGGCGACCGTTAATTATCGGAGCTGCGGAAGGTATTTCTGATGAAACCTCTACCTCTACAGTACTGGAGTCAACACGAATAACCTTGCCTAAATATGTAGAGTCACTCTTCATTTATTGATACCTCGATCTCGCTGCTTCGACCAGAATTACCAACTAAGAACTCAACCAAATAATTAAAATCACCCAGCAAGAACCTTTCTTCCTCAGCATTCCAAAAACCATCACCTTTTTCTTTATTTTTTAGCTCAGATTGATCAAAAACCCAACTCCCTAACGTTCCGTTTATAATCGCAGTTGTTGGTCCGAATACCGATAAATTTAGATACCCAGCTGAGAGTAAATGCAATTTTTTGACTTCACTATCTGCATAGAAAAAGACAACAACACTAAGCCTATTGTTTTGCCTCAAACAATTGAAAATAATTTCATTTATATGCTGGTAATCCCCCCGAAAAACCGGTGTATTTATAAGTAGAATTTTCTCGTAATCTGAACCGGGGAGATCTCTATGAAAAAATCACGTTTTACTGACAGCCAGATCATGTCCATCCTGAAGCAAGCCGAGGCCGGAACACCTGTGACCGAACTGTGCCGCGAGCATGGCATGAGCAATGCCAGTTTCTATAAGTGGCGTTCTCGTTTTGGCGGTATGGACGCCTCCATGATGACCCGTCTGAAAGAACTGGAAGACGAAAACCGTCGCCTCAAAAAAATGTATGCTGAAGAACGGCTCAAAGCCGAAATCATTCAGGAGGCCATGGCAAAAAAGTGGTGACGCCATCGCGTCGAAAGCAGATGGCACAGGATGCGGTCAGAAACCGAAACGTCAGTGTGCGTTTTGCCTGCCAGTTGTTTGTTGTCAGCGAAAGCTGTTATCGCTATCAGCCTCATCTGAATGAAGAAAATGATCTCATTGCTGACTGGTTGCTCCGCATCACTGACAGTCAGCGCAACTGGGGATTTGGCCTGTGTTTTTTATACCTGCGTAATGTCAAAGGCTTCCGGTTCAACCACAAAAGGGTATACCGGATTTACTGCGAGTTGTCGCTGAACATGCGAATAAAGCCGAAGAAACGACTGAAACGGGATAAACCTGAACCGCTGGTAGTGCCTGAAAACAGAAACGAATGCTGGTCGATGGACTTCATGCATGATCAGCTATCGGATGGTCGTTCAGTCCGTTTACTGAATGTTATTGACGACTTTAATCGTGAAGCGCTGGCAATTGAGGTGGATTTCTCCCTGCCCGCGAGTCGGGTAATCAGAACGCTCGAACAACTCATTGAGTGGAAAGGGAAACCGACAGCAATACGGTGTGATAACGGGCCGGAATATACGGGCAAGATGCTGATGTCATGGGCGGTTCATCAGAATATAACCCTTCGTTTTATTCAGCCCGACAAACCTCAGCAGAATGCCTATATTGAGCGATATAACCGGACGGTGCGTTATGACTTGCTGGGGCAGTACCTGTTTACATCACTGGATGAATTGCAGAACTATGCCACTCAGTGGCAATGGTTTTATAATAACGAACGTCCGAATATGGCGTTGAATGGCTACACACCGATGCAGCATATACAGCGTATGGCCTGATTCTACTTATTGCCTCCGTTAAAAATGGGGCGATTACCTGCTGATCTAAAAAAGAATATCCGGTGAAAATGAATAGAAGCTCACCACTTAATAAATAATTCTTAAGTCGATCGAAGTAAACTAAAAAGGGTTGCCTACGAGATAAGTCATATTTCTCTTTTGATGGATAAATGACTATTTCATTTTTCTCTTCTTCAATTTTATCTATTTTCCCAAGGCGTATAACTTTATGAGATTTTAGATTTTCTCTTTTTTTCCAAAACCAGCTAAGGGAACCATGTATCTTCCATAATCGAATCCAGTTCTGAGTTAGATCGTTTCTACGAACAAGTGTTTCGACACTTTCTTGCCAAAAAAAAGGCTCATAAGAGCCAACAAAACCATCAAAATATGGTGCGCGAATTGCTTCAAGAGATTTTTCTATTATCAGGTCATAATTTGTAGTAAAAATTTCTTTTGAAAAATCTCTGTTTTGCATATTTAACCATGCGAAAAATTTCTTTGGTGCAGTCAGATCAGCGCTAGCTTCCTTCTCAGTGATTAGATTATAAATATTTCTGCAAATTTCCACATCCAGATCACGTGCATTCGTGCCAGTAACGCCAAGAAACGCCCTATCAGCTCTCTCTTCCGTAATTTCACGAATTCGTCTTATCTGGTTAAGAATATCTTCGATACTAATCGTCTCGTCAGGTTTCGATAAGTCAGTTTTAATAATATTAAAAAGATCTGATAATGGCTCTATTAATGCTTTTTCGACTTGAACAGTTAATTGAGCTATGTTTGGCAAGCCCAAAGCACAGGAAGTACCGGCCCCCATAAAAAAGCCAATATTTTTAGCATAAGATAGTTGACTTTTTAGCTCGCGAATTTCTTTAAGTATATTTATTTTTTCCATAGATTTTAATTCCCTATCATAATTCGTTTTGTATTACCTATTCTTTTATTCAAATAGGTAGTTGTCAATCAAGGTTAATTTAATATTCTATTTCTGATGTTTTCTGCTTTGTTTCTAATTTCTTTAACCGAAAATACGTTGCTCGTGAAGCCCGAGTTCTTTCTAGTGCTATTTTTTCTGATTGGTTTTGATTGATAAGTTGCCAGAAAAATGCTGATTTAGAGTGTGGTTTTCGCCCAAATTTGACACCTAATTCCATAGCTACAATTCTGCCATCATTAGTGCGTTCCAGTATACGTTCTCGTTCTGCTTCTGCAACGGCAGCCAAAATTTGAATCACCATTTTCTCCTTTGTTCCTTCAGTACTTAACCCGTTCTCCAGAAAACGAATGGGGCTATACCTTTTTTATAACAAGCACCAACAATGTAGATCATGTCTGCGGTATTGCGCCCAAGCCGGTCCATTTTGGTACAAATAATGATGTCATCCTTTTCTGCACGGGCAAGTAATCGTTGTAAGCCTTCACGTTCATATGTGGCTCCCGACATTATGTCGGAAAAAATCCGGACATCTCTGACGCCTACACATTTAAGCTCAGTAATTTGTACCGTCAGTTTCTGATGGATGGTTTATACTCATGTTTAGTGCCGTTTTGGGTAGTCTTAAAACTTATAACATTTGAGATAATTAAAAATAGACCAACGTCATAATTATGCAAGGAGTGCTAAATGCCTATCGATTTTTTTGACTGAAGAGCAGAAACAAAGTTATGGACGTTATGCGGTAGAAGCGAATGAAGTAAAACTGTAGTTATCCCGCATAATCGTATCATTCACATTTAGAGTTCTTCTTATCTGAGCCTATAAACATCTCTGGTTATTATTAATTAAAATAGAATATGCAGTACTATAATTATAAGATAAAATTTAGGTTAAAGTATAAAAAAATATACTAACATTTTATTTATTAACACAACTTAATCATCAAGCCAGCCAATGTTTTTATCTATCAATCGTTTCATAACAGTAGATATAGAATTGGATGTTTGAGTTTCAATATTATTGTTATTAGGAATATTTTCATAACATAATGGAAACTTTCCGAATATGGCCCCATTTAAAATGAACAAATAATTATCCCCTTGTGTAGAATTACAATAAGCGCATGTATTGGCCCAATAAGAGCCATGAAATTTTTTAGAATAAATTAATTTAATAGTATGCGGTCTCGGTAATAAAGGCTCATCAGAAGAAAATGGGACGCCAGGCCACCAGAAAACCGGAATCTCATTTTTACATTTAAAACATACCTCAACACCGGCAATATAGTAAAAAACTCGAGAATCTGAAATGGGAGAATATAAATCTCGATTAATACTATAATGATCAGCGACTGTTTGAATATGTTTTATTTCTATATTACAGCTATCACAGAAGCCATCTTTAAGTCTACTTTTTTTCGGCCGCCAATAGTAAGGATTATTAATTACAGACTGGGCATCAAGTTCAATCCAAAATAACTTTAGTCCTTTTGCCTTTTCACTATTTACTTCATTAGTAACAAAAATCTCTATAGCAAGTCTCATTTCATTATTTTTAAATCCAACAATATCACAAATATAAGGAGGTATTGATACTTCTTCTTCCGCTCCTGAGAAAAACCCTTTTTTTAAACGAACTACATATTCGTCGCCACAACTACGACAATAATTAACTAATTCAATTTCATTAGTTTCATTTGAGTTACTGATGATAACATTTTTTATTAACCTCTTAGCTGTCTTGTGCAAGATTGACTCAGGACTACAGCCAGATTCAGCAGGATGAGAAAAATGCTTTGCACGAATTTCTCCTGATTTATACACCAGCTGAGTACTACAAGCAGGGCAGAAATATGATTGACCTTTAACTATATTGTCAACAGAAACTAAATTCCCGTAAGTATCAAGACCAAAAGGTACCTTTAAAATATCCATTGTGCTCTCCCAAAAACTTACTAGAAACATGAATTAAGTAAGTTATCATCAAATTATTATATTTCAGTTATAATTATCAGATTAATAATTTATTTATTCTCCCCTTTTATTTCAGAAACTAAATCCTCGACTGAAGGTAAGCTTTTATTAGCACAAAAATTCTTAACCGTTAATACAAGTGAAATAAATGCTGAAATGGAGAATATCAAGTTAAGTGAGCTGGAAGTTATATACTGAAAATCTTTAAAATCAGCTGTAAATATAGTAATTATCAAAGTAAAAAAAATCCCACAAGGCAACTCCCAAGACTTAGAGCGTATCGCTTTATCCCGATATTTATCTAAAATACGTAGCAGCTTATCCTCTGTTACTTGAATTAAGTATGTTGTTGTGTTTTTTGATAAACCACCTAATGGAATAGCTTCAGGCAATTCAAATCGTGGAGTTTCATTCTTCATATGTATTTAACCAGAACTGTAATGATAAATGATTAGTAGTCCCAACTCTACTATTAGCCATCATCATTTCCACATCGGCATTAGTTTCTATTTTTATAAGTTTAAACGGTTCATTTAGCGTTGTGGCCACACCATTCCAATTATGTAATGTCATAACCATCTTGCCATCGATAGTTGAAAATGATACAGATTGATTATCTGCATAATCATTAAATTTTAATATCATTGGAAAATCAGTCGTTTTGGATAATGATGGACAGTCTTTTTCCTCTAAGGTTAATATAAATTCAAAATTCATATCAACTGGAATAAGGAAGGACGCGCCACCAAGATATTTTCTTTTCCCTAACTTTGCATTTATCATCATATAATAGACCTTAAAATATTTAACTCTAAATGATAATATAGCAATTCTCGGTCATATTGCCAATGAAAATGGCAGTTTTTAGATAGTTCACCTGCTTCTCTAAAAATTATTTTTGGGTAAAAACCCTTAAACTTAACTATAAATGGTAATATTTTTACTAAAAGCCAAGGGTTGTATCTAATTGAATTAAAATGAAAAATAGTAATATCATTGCAGTCTAAGTACTTATACATTATTCTACATAAACATTTTTAATATGACATATTCGGACTATAAGCATGGGAAAATCAATAGCAAAAGATGAGATATACTATATTTATGTCTTACGTCTTGAAGGGGGAAGTTGGTATGTTGGTTCAACAAAAAGATTTGAAAACAGAATGCGTAGCCATTTTGGTCAAGGAGGCTCTATAGCAACAAAGCAGCGTAAGGCTATTGCTATAGATAAAGTTTTTGAAATTAGAGACTATCAGATCCAGTCTTTCTGCGCCCATGAGAAAGCGGAAATCCTCGTAGCGATACATTATGCGAATCAGTTCGGTGCTGAGAATATTAGAGGCGCAAAACATGGTAAGGGCTGGGATGATAAACCGACGGAAGGCAATTTACGTGATATAAAAAAATGCTCACAATTTGCTTTAACATCTGATGGGAAAATATTAATTTCAGCACTGAAAGTTGTAGACCATAGGGATATTCTCATCAAAACTCACAGGGTTGTTAACTAGATATTTTAAGTCCCCTATCTATGGTAGATTATTGCACAACATACATACAATATTAACTTCTTATCTTTAATAATTTCATTATTTTGAGAAAAATTTCCGTTTCCTATTGTCCATCCAAGCCAGCCATCCAATGCGATGAGCCTTGGCATCATTTAGTGCATGATGCCAAGGTCCATATTTATCATGATAATGGCAAACAGCATCGTGATAGATACTTGTATTAATAAGGTGTCTTAAATCAAACCAACCAGCATTTAAATTAAGAGGTCGTTCCGCAAAAAGATCCGTTAATAATTTTACATCAAGAGAATCATCAGCACATATTGTTATTGAACGAGGTAGGGTTAAAAACCAAGAGTACAATTTATTTGTTAGCTCTTGCCTTGACATTTTATATATAAAATTTAGTTGAGGTAATACATTTTCAGTAACAAATCTATTGCAAAGAGTTGAGTCAAAATCATCAAGCTCAGCATAAAATTGGTACTGACCATCCTCGGAAACCATACCAATGCTGATTAACTCTGGAACTGAAGGGTTTGTATACTCGGTGTCGATGAAAATCAACATACATTTAACCCACCTGTTAATAGAGAATATAACTATATTATAAATTATATCCATTATCTATCAATATAAAAAAATATATTATCTTGGCTAAATGGCTTTACAAATCTAGCATCACAAAAATTCCTTCGCCCTAGAACAATATCATCTGAATTATCTGATAAACTAAATAATTTTATAGAATGACTAAGTGGACATGTTTTTTTGTGATGAATACACTCAAAGCAATTTCTATTTTTACTAACTAAAAAAGGAATCTTAATTTCGTGTGGAAAACAATCTTCACATGAAATTTTTAATTCATCTAAAAAATGGTTAATAAAGTAATCATATGCTACCGGTATATAATATTTAAAACTTGCTAGGATATGCTCTAGACTTTCAATGTTTGGTTTTAGATTACCATTTGAAGAGTATCTAATTATATTAATCCAATGAGCTGCATTAAAATCAAGATTAAAAGCATTTCCTTTATTAAAAATGACTATCCAATGTACAAAGATTTCTATTGCGCAAGGTGATATAAAAGAATCAAGAGTTTCATTATCCCTAGGTAACCCCAAATCAAAATATGTCTCATTATTTATATTTGGCCAACAGGTTGTTAAGCAACATGGACATACTCCAGTCAATGCTGCTTGAATTTTTTGTAGCCGGTCACGTTTACAGCAAGAAATTAAATGAGAAGTCTTGATAAGATTCTTATGATGAATACGACATCTACTATGTGGCTCTTCCCAATCACTCTTAAACCAAGAGATACCATTTTCTTTTATTTGCTCGTAAAAACAATCTACACAAAATTTTATTTCAATGTCAGGTATTTTTTTATTTTTTCTATAAAAATCATGATCTACATATCTATTGTAGAAGATTTTAGAAAAAATTGACAAGACAGATTTTGGATTTGTTTTATAAATTAATGAAGACTGCTTTAATCTTCGGTTAAAAGAATCATACATATCCAATGGCGGATATGGTTGAAACATATATTGATAGTCTGTTTTTATATTAGGAAAGAAAATCCATTTACTACCTGCCGAATTAACCACACCTAACAAATCATTTTCATTTATCAAAGCTCCATAACAATACAAAATACGAAATACAAATCCACTTAATGATTCATCCGGAAAAATAGTATTAGCAATAATAAGCACCCTCATAAGTTTTATTTATAGTATTACTCCGAAAGTATATTTACTTTATCTATTTCCTTAGTTAAACGACTAAAAACATCTAGCGTTAATGGTAGTCTTTTTTTATTTTTTGTTAACCAGCCATGCCCCCCAAGAATTCTATCAAGTTGAGTACGTGTAATTGTACCTCCTTGTTCCTCTATAATAAAAGCGACTTCTTTCGATAGAATTTTATCCCTTATAGCCCAATCCACACGAATCACACATTTTGGCTTATTGGCAGCAGGTAAATGGCACTCAAGCCACGATGGACAGCGCTGATATAACCAAAAGAATGCATTACTACAAGATCTTTTAATATCTTGCCTGCATGCATATGGATTATTTTGAATGAATCGAATTATTTGGCATTTATAGGAACGTCGCTTAGATTCAAATTTACATTTTTTTCGAAAATCGACAAGCCCACTTGTTGTCGAAATGATTATCTCAACGCTACCTTTTGATATATTAAATCGACGTGCAATTTCTTTTCGATGAAAACCTTTTCTAGCCAGTTGAATCACATGGAGTTTAATGTTTTCTGTGATTTTTTTTGGCTTAAGTTTGACTGGGATATTATACTTGAGCGCTACTGTTTTCACATAACATCTACTTTTGCCAATATGCAACCCAACATTTTCCATAGAAATACCCCGATATAACAAATCACAACAACGTTGTTCGAGCGTCACATCTCTCTGAATTAATGTTAGAGGAATAGAAACTGGGAGCAGGTCAAAGCGAACGCTGGTTATTAAATTCGCTTTCAGGCTTGACCGAAACAGCTTGGTATCTCTCGCCGTGAACAGTTTGCAAAGTGAGAAGAAAATCAGTGGTGACAATTATTGGCTCGCCAGTATTGGGGTGAGTTGGATGTTCGACACCAATTGTTTTAGCTATTTTTTGAGATACATTCAGTGGGAGAAGGGGAAACTGCTCTCGTATGTCTATAACATCATCAGTAAATTCGGCCAAGTAAAAGAATTGTGTTTCTAATGAGGATAGAAAATGGTGCACCCTCGGAACCTTTCTGCCGAAAACTTGAGAGCGGACTCCTTGAGATTTTACATCCTGAACTCTTAACCAAGGTTTGTACTCAACGCCAGCGCCAATCCCATATTTGTCTTTTAGTGCCCGCTGATAGTCCCCGAGAGTTTCAAGCTTTCGTCCTTTTCCCATAAGGTTTCCACAAACATTTCACATGATTAAAATTTAGTCTATGAAAAACATGCGGGCAAACTTTGTTGTATAAAAATGCGCTTACGGGCAAACTTTATTGCTTACGGGCAAACTTTATTGTCT
The DNA here is from genome assembly GCF_000754815.1 of Yersinia ruckeri ATCC 29473. Lineage (GTDB taxonomy): Bacteria > Pseudomonadota > Gammaproteobacteria > Enterobacterales > Enterobacteriaceae > Yersinia > Yersinia ruckeri. The sequence goes on along the minus strand of NZ_KN150747.1, from coordinate 231,422 downwards.
CTGCACAAGTTTGTGTAAGAACAATAATGTTTGTCCCTTATGGGCAAATCAGACAATAAAGTTTGTCTGTTAACTGGGTAAATTGATTCCTGTAATTTGATACAATATTCTTATAAACAGAGCTAACACGCTGGAAAAGTCACATGGCAGAACCAAAAATCTTTAAAGCACCGTGTCCAACATGGTTGCGGGTTGCGATTTTTCAGTCATAAATTAGACGTAGTGGCCATTATGTTGCTGACGGCCACCTTGATGAATAATCACAACTGGTTTAACGAAACGTATACAATTTCGCTTTGTTTCTAGCACCCCCACTCATAGATATACGTAGAAAAATATCTATACCCCATATCAAAAGGCAATGGTATATGTAGTAAACAGGGTTAAATTATCCTAATCTATTCCCTATTGGAATTCAGGATAAAAAATTATTACAAGGTAATGAGATGCAGTTATTAAATTTAAATATTGACCGTATCATCATCCATCAGGTCTACCAAAGAGACGCTGAAGGCCAGAAAAAAAAACCAATGCAAAGCCGAGATTTTACCCGTTTTTCTTATGAGGCAATGGAAACTTTCAAACAAAGAGTTATTGAGGCTCTGGGGTCAAGCTCGCGGGCAGTACAAATGGAAATTACCAATCAAAAAGAAGCTAAGGATCTTCCTCTGATTGTTGAAAGAGCTGTAGAGGAAGCTGATGATACTTTCGCAGTGTCATCTTACGACTTTGCCACATCACTTTCAGATGCCCAGCAAATCAGAACAATACCGGGTGGAATTGTAGTTGTATTTACTGGTACCCAAGGTCATCCAGCCAAAAATTTCTTAGGAATTATCAAAGCAGAAACACACAGTGCCTATGAAAAAGAAGTTGATGACAAAACGGGTGAAATATCATTGAAGTATGTTGAAGAAGTACTCTTAACACCTAGCTCCAGGCTATATAAAACAGCGGGTTTTTTTGAAAAGGATGTCTATGATTCACCCTATAGCAACTTAAATGACAAATGGGTTGTGATGGTATCTGATTCTCAGATAAGTAAAACAGGAGGAAAAGCTGCTGCTAAATATTTTTATGCTGACTTCCTCGGTTGCGGATATCCCCAAACGAGTGCGAGAACTACTAAACAATTTTATGATGAAACTAAGAAGTTCATTGCCGAACTAGATGTACCTGAATCCAAGAAGAGTGATTATATTAATGCCCTAACAACTTATCTCAAGGTAGACACCTCATCTTCTATTGGCACTGCGGATTTTGGTGCAACATATTTTGAATCAGATGTTCAGGATGCTTTTTCTGAATATATGGAAAACGCTGGCATTCCGACAGCTTCTTTTACTAAAGATATTGAACACATTTCAGGTAGTCTGAAGTTCAGAAAAGTTAGCTTCAGTAAGAATGTTAAAATCTCCGCACCGTCAGAGTCCTTCAAGGAGTTGATAACCATGACAACAATAGATGGAGACAAAGATGAATCAGGGGTGGCGGCGGAGTGGACACAAGTGATTATCAAGGACAAAATAGTGACGCAGGAATGACCGAAGCTGAATTTCAAGCAAAATGGCTCCAAGAAGAGTCTGTCTATAAATCTTGGGGCCAATTTATTGTTCAAGAAATTACTTCTTCTATAAAGGAGAGAGGTAAGGATCTAGATACCTTTCTCAAATTGCCTGCCAAACATCGGTTAAAAGATGAAAAGTCACTAATCGACAAAGCATTTTATCGCGCTGGTAAGCATTACGCTGACCCATACAATGAGATTGAGGATAAAGTAGGTGCACGGTTTGTAGTACTTGTCATTGAAGATATTGAGCTTATATGTGATATCATAAAATCGTCTGAATTTTGGTCATTCGATGCCTGTAAACATTTTAATATAGACAAAGAAAATGCTCCGTTATTATTTACTTATCAATCAGTTCATTTTGTCTTGCGGCCTAAACATGCAATAACCTTTAATTCTGTTGATATCCCAATTGATATCCCCTGCGAAGTTCAAATTAGAACGTTACTTCAGCATGCACATGCTGAGTTAACTCATGATGCTATTTATAAGGCTAAAACAGCGATAAAACCAAAAGTTCACAGGACTGTTGCTAAGTGTATGGCCCTTATAGAAACAACTGATGATTTTTTTACTCAGGTAAGTCAAGAGCTTAATCAAGGTGCAATAGAAGAACTAGGTATCATTTCCAAACTTGATGCTTTGTATTACAGTTTTACAGGAATAAAAGCCGAGACTCAGAAATCAATTCTGACTATTCTGGATGAATTTGAAGATTTAATAGATTCAGAATTAATTGGAAAGATTGAGATATTTGTGAGAAAGAATAAAGTTATCCCAGAAATTATTAAGTCCAAATATACTGATGGCGCTCTCTATAAACAAAGCACTATTTTACTTATTTATTGGATGCTTAAATACAAGAAAAATAAGCTGTTAGATAACTGGCCGTTAGACAGAAAGATGCTGATTCCATTGGCTAATGATCTTGGAGTTAGCACCCTAGACTATTGAGTATTCTCATTTAGTTATCCCCTGAAACTAAAGTCCGCTTGTTAGTTTAATATTAGGCTTATTCATTTTGATAGTAAAAATCTCTTACTTTGGCAGTATTGCTATTTCCTATTGTTTACAAGAATATCCCTAATTGACTGTTATCCATTATCGTAAAAATGGCTTCACAAGCGGCTCCTCCAGCATTCCGATATCCAGTACTTACAGATACTGCGGGTCAAAACGTCGACTTCTCACTGACCGCCAAACAGGGCGCGGCAGCTGCATTACGCTTCTTTCACAAGGCAATTCGACACCACGATTAACCTGAGATAGTGACAATGGCGCCAACACGGCAGCGCCGACCACACTCAACACCGGCAAGCCAGAAGAAAATGTAAGTATCCCAACTTTAGTTCCACACACTTTTTGAGATTTCCGGTTTCTCAGCCATTAGCCGGTATTCTTCCGGTGTCAGGTTATTCAGGGATTTATGGGGACGCTCACTGTTGTATTCATTCAGCCAGCGCTCCGTGATTTCCCGTACTTCATTCAGTGTTCTGAACAGATAAAAATCCAGTATTTCTGTCCGGTACGTTCGGTTAAATCGTTCGATAAACGCGTTTTGTGTTGGCTTACCTGGCTTGATAAATTCCAGCACTACACCATGCTCTTCAGCCCATTGCGCCAAAGTCAGTGATATCAGTTCCGGCCCATTATCCATCCGCATCTTCAGCGAATATCCACGGTTTGCTACTATCCTGTCCAGCACCCGGACGACCCGCTGAGCAGGGATATTCAGGTCAATGTCGATAGCCAGCGCCTCGCTGGTTAAATCATCCACGACGTTGAAAGTCCTAAAACGTCGACCACATGTCAATGCGTCGGGCATAAAATCGATGGACCAACTTTGGTTAAGTGCTTCCGGCGTTGCCAGCGGAGCCGGATTGGGCACCGGCAGGCGTTGTTTACCCTTACGACAAAAATTCAGTTTCAACAGACAGTAAATCCGGTGTATACGCTTGTGGTTCCAGACGTGCCCCTGCCTGCGAATTACCTGAAAAAGCTTCTTAAAGCCGTAACGAGGATAGCGCTCGGCCGCCTCGGTCAGCACCTGGCTCACCGGTTCATCACGTCGCGTATCCAGTTGGTAACAAAACACCGTCCTGCTGAGCGATAACGCCCTGCATGCCTGGCGTATGCTCATCGTAAACTGCGCGGTCAAATAGTTGACAAGCTCACGCTTTATCGCTGGTTTTAAAGCTTTTTTTTGATGATGTCTTTCAGAGTCCGGCATTCCAAACTCAGTTCGGCAAACATCTGCTTCAGACGACGATTTTCGTCTTCAAGATCTTTGATCTTTTTGATATCAGCGGCTTCCATCCCGCCATATTTCGCCTTCCAATTGTAATAGCTGGCTTCGGAAATAGCGGCCTCGCGGCACCGGTGCGTCTGGCTTCGACAGACTTCAGAACGGCGATGATCTGGTGCTCGGTGAATCGGATTTTACACATAGCGATCTCCTCGGGGACATAATCAGTATGTCGGAAGATCTCTAAAAGTGAATGGGCCGTTTTGAGGGGATACTTACAAAAACATCATCATTATCAGGCAGAAAAATCTATATGAATAGCCGGGTTGGATAAGATCATCGGAATATCAAACAACGGATATGGCCGATGCTGGGATTTAAATCATTTCATCGGGCGCAAACTATATTGGCGGGTATTGAGTTAGGGGTTCGAGGGCCAACGGTGCGAAAAAACACGTTAAGAAGCTAATATTCTGAAATATCTAGGTTTATGAGACTACATATTAGGGGCGAAAAAGTGGTTCCAAATATCTATTTTTGGTCATTTTGAGACTGGATCGTATCAGAGTCGATTTATGAGACTGCTTAGCAGTGGTTTTTAACATCACTGGACTTCAAACCCCAAGTCTACCTCTAGAGGCTAAACTACAAGAACTGATTTGGTGACTAATTCCCGCGAAGAGCTCAGTTACCGTCCGGATTCAAGAGTTCGATGCTCAAGGATCCGGCGAGAAACCGCCGAAAGGCGGTTTTTTCGTTTCTGGACAGAAGATTACGCTCAGAATAAAAGGATCTCAAGAAGTTCATTTGCCAAATTTTTTCGGACTTTACAAAATAGATCTAAAAGTGCACACTTAAAATTAGCAAGTTATCTGTGTTTCTGTATAGATAAGATAATTATTCTTATATAAAATGAATAGAAAGACAAATAGACACAAATGAAAATGAGGTATTTACATGGATAAGAAATACTATATAAATAATGTCGGCTGGGGTGTTTTTTTTCTGTGCGTTTTTTTATGGCAAAGTAACACTTGGCTAGAAAATAATTTAATTTTAGCTTGGTCCATATTAATTATAAGTACATTACTATACCCTTTTTCAAAAAAACTAATCGAAATAATAGCTCTTATTTATACTAAAAAAGAATTTTGGCATAAAGGAATTTTTAGCGAAGATATAGGTAAGAATGGGCTTTACGCCATTTATTATATATTTTGCTTTATATTTTCTATTCCACTTGGAGTTTTATGTATTATTTTTTTAAGTATAAAAAAAAGCCCTATCAGTCGATAGGGCCTTAAATTTTAAAACATTATAAGTCAAACACGTATTTATTTATCTTTTCAATTAACGCATCATTAATTAATGTGCTGGTAATGACCATTAGCAAACCAAAACCTAAAATTCCTAATGGAGATGCAGTCATGACTCCAAAAGTAAATGCAACTAACGAAGCTGCCCCTCTCCCAGCAGCCAACGTTTCTAGCTTAACGAGTAAAGGTCTCCAATTTCCCGTTTCCATACCGTTATTAATTTCTTTTACAACATCTACTCCATCAATGGCCTTACCTACTAATCCAAACGCCTTACTGAACTTGGCCAAATTCTTTGCCATCAGGTCTCGGTCAATCGATTCCAGCGCCTTCGCTATCGCCTCTCGGTCTTTCACGCTAAATTTTTTATTCAGTACATCCTTATAATTATCAAAAGCCTTTAATGCTTCATCAACACTACGGAGCTGCTTTCCTTTAGCCGCCTCGGCCAATTCCTGTGCTATTTTAGCCGACTGAACACCATACTTTTCTGTCACTGTCTGATAAAAATCCGCAGTAAATTTAACCGCATCTTTCACCGCGTCATTTTCTTCTTGAGCTTTTTTATCCTCTGCTACTTTTTGACGAACCGCATTCAGGTGAGCTTCCGCTTTGATTTTCTCCTGCCGCATTTGTTCTAAACGCTGACTCGCTGCATTGGCTTCGTTTCGGGACTGAACCGCAGCCGCGCGCTCGCTGTTAGCACTTGCTTGCTTCTGATCAGCGGCTTGCTTCTTACGCGATGCTTCCGCATTCATAGTCAGCGCCATATGATAAAGCGCGGGGATTGAAGGGTCTAATGCCCCCCCTTTAGCGAGATTCGCGAATTTATCCCTGAACTCCTGAGCTTCTTTTAGCAGTGGTGAGACTTCATTCTGGAGACCATTAGCAACAGCATCATGGTTCGCGGCTCGCTGTTCTGCGGATGATTTATCCTGCAGGGCCTGATCCATACGTTGCTGAGCTTCATTCACCTGCCGTTCTGCCACTTCTACGGGATGGGCCGCATCCCACTTAGCCGCATCTTCCGCCGCTTTTCGTTTTATCTCTGCCTCTTCGGCCTGACGTTTAGCCTCTTCGGCCGCCAGTCTAGCCTTTTCCGCGTCATTATTAGCAGACCCGCCACCGTTACCGCTATTACCACTGCCATTGCCTGATTGGCGTGTCGAACCTATCAACTGACCTGCAGCGTTATAGCTGTTTAGCCAACCGCCTTCTGACCGCTGTGAGGCCACTTTAAACGCCCCCTCACCCGAACCGACTCCGCCTCCATGACTTCCTCCTCCACCAAGGCCAGTCGGGCCACCATTTACTCCACCTGTACTATGGGCTCCGCTGTTATGGCCTTTACCATCTCCACCACTCATCGTATTTTCCTCTTCGACATAATTAAAAATAAAACAAAGAAACAACTGTATATAAACACAGTGCTTTCAAAATACTATGCCTGATGTCTTAAGCTGTCAAGGAGAGCATGAAAAAGTGTGGGGCAATATCAGCACCCACACGGGGAGGATTATCCCCGTCGGAGCAATTTTATTTGTTGGCTGGCTAAAAGATCAGCAGCGCAGCTTTTACTGACTTGCCTACGCTAATGCGACAGAGCCCCAAAACTCTGTTACCTGCGTTTTTTGATGTCAGTAAGAGGGGGACTTATCAGACAGAACGATACAATTCAAAATTAGCTATTGCGTCATAAGAGCATGGATGCCTCACGCTCTTTACTTATTCCCAAGCTTTAACTCAATATTTCCCAATAACAGTGGGTCTAGATATTTTATCTGAACTCAGTATCTTTAATTTACTTTTTTTTCTAATTTATTTATATCTTCACTATTATAACTATGACGTAGTGCATTTAATAGAGTAGCGTTTATAACTTTAAATAAATTATCTTGATGTTCTGACTCACTTAACTCCAGCCCAACACATTGCAATGATGGGGTAACTGGATTATCGCTAAACACATCATGTTCAAAAGAATGAAAGCTATATAAATTACCCTGCACATCTGGATATAATATAGTAAATGCATCAACAACCGTTGCCCCACTCCCTTTCAAGTGTATTCCATGAACATATTTCATTGTACATTCAGGCAAGTGTTTATCTACAGCCAATTTAGCGCTAGTATATTTAGCATCTAAAATAAGTAGCTTTCGAAAACCATTGGGTAATTTAATCTCAATAACAATATCTGGACTTCGATGAGCGTATCTATGTGAATAGTCTCGCTTTCTAATACCTGTTTTCGTGGAAGAAAGGCCTTCAGTGTTAATAAAAATCGAATCTGCTATATTCCGATTCTTATTCATCCAGTAAATAGGCTCACGGAACAATGTTATTTCATTTCCAACACTATCCTCCCAGTAATTACCTATTTTCTGTTTACCATCAAAAATACCAGATAGCGTCTCTGCTACTCTATAAAAAGAGTATGATTCAAATAAAATAGGAATACTTTTTATCGCAAATAGATTTTCATAAACTGACCAATCAGGAGAGCTTTTTTCAAACCAATTGATGAAATTAATAAAAATTGAACGATAAGCTGTATTTGCCGCCGCCTTTGGAGTAAGGATAGGCCTTTGTTTCAATACTTGACTAACAGGAAGATAATTATCTAAATGAAATTTTAACTTTGTTGCTGAACTAGCTAACTTCTCACATCTTGTTATCTGACCATTTAATAAACTCTTTCTGAATTTGTTAATTTGATCAAAAAATGAAGAGTATCCATCTGGTTTTGGGATTGATAATTTAGATGATTGAGGAAAAATATTATCGTATGAGGAAATTTGATTGGAAATTTCAACAATCAAAAGGTCTAAGAAACCATGAACGACCCAGTTTTCATAAACATCGGTATTTTCCTCAAGTTCAGATACTTGAAGAGAAGATGCTCTATACATTCTAGTGCCATATATTAAATGAGATTGATTTATATCATCGCACTCATCTAATACAGAGAGGTTTGACATTAGCCAACCTAATGATGAATCATCAAAAACATTATAGTCATTAGGGCTAATTATCTTCTGAATAGGTAAAAGTTTAGTTATGGGTTTTTTCAAAATTTCTGGTAATAAAGTACAAACAAGTTGAAATGCATATTCCAATCGTTCTAAATTACTTCGAGGGGAGTTTACTCCATCCTTAAAGCCCGAGTTATATTTTGTAGTTTGGAAAATAGAATGGAGTTCATCATCATTTAATTTTGCCAAATAAGATAACATATATTCTACATTTTTAGCATTAGCTTTAGATGCAAGTACCTCTATAGGTTGGAAGTTGATGAAATCAGGATCAATGAAAGAATGGCTAAAAAGTTTTACCGTAAACTCTGCAATGCCAAAATAATTAAAGAATAAGTACTCATACTGTTCACCCCACCTACGTTTAGGCTTCCAAACAAAAACAGTACGCCCTTCATCTTCGAGGATTTCCGTTGCTATTATCTGGTGGTCATATAACACTATTTCAGCTTCTGAATACGAACCTATAACTTCTAAGCGCAACTCTAATGCTTCATTTTCCTTTACCCATGAAGTAATGGAACTGTGTGAACTCAGCTCACCCAAATTTATTACTAACCCACTACGATCACCTGAAAGTATTATAATATCAAGTTGCATGTTCGCATCCCGAACTTAAAAGTATGAGAAAGAGCTCGTAAACTCATTTCCAGTAGTAATAATTCGTTCTAATTGTGCGGATGACCTAGGGTAAGAACGTCCAAGAATATCCGAGAGTTCTCCTAACCGATTTTTGAAGCCCTGACCATAACCCTCTATATGAGGTAATATATGTTGTTCAATCGAGAAATCCATCGCAATTTCATTATCTAAAATAGGGCTAACAACGGAACAGTAGTTCGTAATGGCATTAACTTTTCGTTTACTAATATGAACTGAATTCCCTAATTTTGAGTCTCTTTTTGATAAATGTTCAATAATACGATTTAATATTAAGTCATTTGCTTTTGATAATTCAATGTCTTCTCGAGGGGATAATAGTTTATTCAAAGTCTCGATTCTTATTGTCCCTTCCAATTTTTTTCCAGCAAAATTGTGCGCCATATCATTAGAAATATCTAAGTTTATTATAGGAGCCCTATCAATTAGCCTAGGAGATAATCGTTCAGTTGTTGAATCATTATTTATAGTTGCAATAAACCTAACGGAATTATCAATATTGATGAATCTTAGATCATCTTTTGGTATTCCTGTATCTATCGCCCTTGAGCAATATTCAGCATCACATAGCCCTATAAAATCAGACCAATAATGTTCCATTGATGATAAATTTGCTTCATCTAGAAGTATTAATTTTTGAGCACCATTACTCTTATGCTGTAAAAAACCATATAACCCTGTACGTGATTCTTGGTAAACACCCTTCAGAGAGTTATAAAAGCCTAGAATATCCCGGCTTGATACCCAACCGCGCCCGACAGGCACAAACAAAAAATTCTTATCGCCTGCGGGGCTCCCTAGATGCAGGGACTCAGCAAGTCTCGTAGCAGTTGATGTTTTCCCAGTCCCAGGGGGGCCACTAAGAACTGTAAGGAAAGATTGATTAATTGAAACTATAAGATTGGTCATTTCCTCTTGAGAGAAATCTCTACCACCATCCTCGGAAAATTTGGAGCATAAGCAATCAATCAGATCTTCGACTCGCTCAGGTTCATCACTAGTAAATACAACAGGCTTAGCATCAAACATTGTCGTATCAAGATAGGACTGACCATTTAATACTTTATTGATGGCTTCCATCTCACCAATTTTTTTAGCAAGATCTTGATTGTTTGTAGTTCTTAAGACATCTTGATATCCATCAGCAGTAGACTTGAGAAGCATATTATGTTCTTCAAGATAGTCTTTTCTTTTATTTAATTGCACAGCCTCATTAGCGATATTAAGTAAATTTGCTCTTTTTTCTATATCTATATTTATTTGGGATAGATTCTCTTTAGCTTTGTCAATTTCAGTTGAAAGTTTTAATTGTTTTTCTTCTAATTTTTTCTTTATAGCATCTTCTTTTTCAGCTTCAAATTCAGCGATTTTATTTTCGACTTCACGCTTCTTACTTTCAACTTTTTGTTCATATTCATGTAGCTGATTTTCTTTACTAACTAATGTCTCTTCAAGACGACTCAGGCTGGAACGAATTCGACTTTCCTCTTGTTCAACATCATCTCTTACTTTTTCCAAATGTTCTTGCAAGAGTGAAGACTTATTATCTTCGATATACGTTTCTAAAAAACGCATTCCAGCATTCGTGTTTAAATATTCCTTTATCAAGGAATAACCAATATCAGACTCTGACAAGTACCGATCTAGTAAATTCTTTAATCGTTCAACTCTTTCATATTGTTTAAAAATCTGATTGGTTTTCTCACTTTCAGCAATTATTTGTTGGAGACGTTGGGCTTCTTTTTTTCCTAAAGGCTGTGCTTTTTTGCCAAAACCTTGAGCATTAACAACTTTAATTAATTGATCGTCAGAAAGATAGTCAATACTTTTTGATTTATATTTTGAAATAGTCTTGAAAGACGATACATATAATGTTTCAACATTGTTTTCTATAACTGTAACAAGTGCTTTTTCTAAATCACTAACTTTGAAGCATCCTAAAAAACCTTTTCCATAACTTAGCAATGAGTGGACATGAGGTTCAATTATATAACGTTTGTCATCATTTTGAGTACTAGTTAGTGGGCCATATAAATCCGTACCATCAAGAATAAAAAATGGTTGTTTTAACGGAATAACATCCTGCGGCAACATTCCATTTTGCTTATCCGGCAGACTAATTTCTAATACTGGTAATAGCGTATTCTGAGCAAGATTTTCTGCATCAGAGCCCATTGCCCAGTATCGTGATTTTCCATCCTTTATACTTTTCGTCTCATCGTAAGAGTGGGCAGCTAATACGAATAAATCAGTTACTCCAAAACGTTCGTCAACACTTGGAAAACCCTTTGTAATCAGTATATCGCTTGGATAATCCTGCTTACTTATAGGTTTAAAAACATCTGGTTCAATTTCTTCCAAAAGTGGGATTACAAATCCCTGATTCTCGTTTAATAGCGTTGATTTTTTTACGATAAGTTTTGGCAACGGATCCTGATATACCATAGGTAACCCCATTAAATTACATAAAATATCAGTTTTATACATTAGCTGATGTACAGGGAGATTCGCAAGTTTTCGTTAACAATTAGCCCATATTTTCAAAATGTTAAATGGTAAAGTTTGTATGTTGCTCAATAAAAATTGCTCTGTCGCATTAGCGTAGGCAAGTCAGCAAAAGTTGCGCTGCCGATCTTTTAGGCAGCCAACAAATAAAATTGCTCTGTCGGGGGGATAATCCTCCCCGTGTGGGTGCTGATATTGCCCTTCACGTATCATATGCACTAACTGTCAATGCTCGCCAATATCGTCTAAGCCCGACGAAATGATTTAAATCCCAGCATCAGCCGTATCCGTCGTTCGATATTCCGGTGATCTTGCCCAACCCGATTATTCATATAGATTGTCATGCCTGATAGTGATCATGTTTTCTTCTGGCTTGTCAGTGTTGAAAGTGTGGTCTGCGCTGCCGTGTTAGCACCACTTTTATCAATGGTCACTATCTCAGGTTTATCGTAGTGTCGAATGGCCTTGTAAAAGAAGCGTAATACAGCTGCCGCGTCCCGTTTGGCTGTCAGCAAGAAGTTGACGGTTTGACCCGTAGTATCGACCGCACGGTACAGATATTTCCACGGCCCTTTAACTTTGATGTAGGTTTCGTCCATTCGCCATCAACACCCTACAGAACGTTTATGCCAGCGAAATACTTTATCCAACACCGGCACTGACGGATAACCCATCGGTAAAGTGTAGAGTGGTCAACGATAACTCCACACTCTGCAATCATCTCTTCCAAGTTACGTAAACTCAGAGAGTAAGCGAGATACCAGCTAACACACTGAGCAATAACATCAGCTGGGTAATGCAGCCGACTGAAAACTTTTAGGATTAAAGACATAAGCAGGTAACATCAGAAAAAACGGCATGTTACCGGACTCCACCTTAATGCGACACAATCTTATTGTGAGCACGGCAGGGTTATTGCAGGTATACGTGGCCAGTTTCTGACCACCAAAGAGCGATGTTATTTTTCCAAACGTCATATGTTATCATAAATAAAGGCAGAAACTGGTAGCCCAAAGCTCTTTGAAAGAGCTTTCATGTGATCCAGAGTCAGCTTACGCTCTCCTTTCAGGATCATACTGACCAAAGAACGGGCACCGATCTCCTCTTTAAAACTTCTTTGATTCAGCCCGTGCTGATCCATTATCAAGTGTAGTATCGCCAACTCTTGCGGTAATGCAGCTATACGCGCGTTAAATGCCTCAAATTCGGGGGCGGTATTTTCATAATCAGCAATTTTTTAGCCAACAGGTCGATCAGCGGGTTCTTCTCGTCGGTACCGATTAGTCGATCTACCATCTCGAGAGCCTGCTCGTAGTCTTCACGGCTATGGCTTCCCCCTAACAAGGGCACTGTATTTATCAATGTGGCCATTGCATTTAAAGCAACCTCATAACTATTTGTTGTCATTCTAGAGTTCTCCGGTAGTAATCGGTGAGCCTGTAATATTCTTTATGAGTCACAATGTGATTAATAAAACAATATAGTAATGTGATGGACGTTCCCTTCTAAAGTAGCCAGTACCATACTTTTACTGACTGCATTAATCTGGGAGTAACATTACATGAACAAGATTAGAGTTGCTGGTATCGATATTGCCAAATCTGTTTTTCAGGTATGTATCTGAATAATTGATGGCTCCGTTCCTAGAGCTGAAAAATATCGCGTCAGAAATTTCTTGATACTCTTCGCCAGTTTGAGCAGAATTACTGTAAAAATACTGACTTTAGTTCCATATAATTTTTGATATCTCACCCTGATTATTTATCAGCCAATATTCTTCTGGTGCCAAGTTGTTTAGTAATTGATGTAATCTCTAGCTGTGGTACTAAAGACCGGAGAGACTACACACCGATGAGAAGGCGGAAATCCTCGTAGCGATACATTATGCGAATTAGTTCGGTGCTGAGAATATTAGAGGAGAAATACATGGTAAGGGCTGGAATGATAAACCGACAGGAGGTAATTTACGTGATATAAAAAATGCTCACAATTTGCTTTAACACCTGATAGGAAAATATTAGCTTCAGCACTGAAAGTTGTAGACCATAGGGATATTCTCATCAAAACTCACAGGATTGTTAACTAGATTTTTTAAGTCCCTTATCTAGGGTGGATCATTGTATAACATACATAAAATATTAATTTCTTATTTTTAATAATTTCATTATTTTGAGAAAAATTTCCGTTTCCTATTGTCCATCCAAGCCAGCCATCCAATGCGATGAGCCTTGGCATCATTTAGTGCATGATGCCAAGGTCCATATTTATCATGATAATGGCAAACAGCATCGTGGTAGATACTTGTATTAATAAGGTGTCTTAAATCAAACCAGCCAGCATTTAAATTAAGAGGTCGTTCCACAAAAAGATCCGTTAATAATTTTACATCAAGAAAATCATCAGCACATATTGTTATTGAACGAGGTAGGGTTAAAAACCAAGAGTACAATTTATTTGTTAACTCCTGTCTTGACATTTTATATGTAAAATTTAGTTGAGGTAATACATTTTCAGTAACGAATCTATTGCAAAGAGTTGAGTCAAAATCATCAAGCTCAGCATAAAATTGGTACTGACCATCCTCGGAAACCATACCAATGCTGATTAACTCTGGAACTGAAGGGTTTGTATACTCGGTGTCGATGAAAATCAACATATATTTAAGCCGCCTGTTAATAGATAATATAACTATAATATAAGTCACATCCATTATCTATCAATATAAAAAAATATATCATCTTGGCTAAATGGCTTTACAAATCTAGCATCACAAAAATTTCTTCTCCCTAGAACAATATCGTCTAAACTATTTGATAAACTAAATAATTTTATAGAATGACTAAGTGGACATGTTTTTTTTTGATTAATACACTCATAGCAATTTCTATTTTTACTAACTAAAAAAGGAATCTTAATTTCGTGAGGGAAACAATCTTCACATGAAATTTTTAATTCATCTAAAAAATGGTTAATAAAGTAATCATATGCTACCGGTATATAATATTTAAAACTTGCTAGGATATGCTCTAGACTTTCAATGTTTGGTTTTAGATTACCATTTGAAGAGTATCTAATTATATTAATCCAATGAGCTGCATTAAAATCAAGATTAAAAGCATTTCCTTTATTAAAAATGACTATCCAATGTACAAATATTTCTATTGCGCAAGGTGATATAAAAGAATCAAGAGTTTCATTATCCCTAGGTAACCCCAAATCAAAATATGTCTCATTATTTATACTTGGCCAACAGTTTGTTAAGCAACAGGGACATACTCCTGTTAGTGCTGCTTGAATGTTTTGTAGCCGGTCACGTTTGCAGCAAGAAATTAAATGAGACGTCTTGATAAGAGTCCTATGATGAATACGGCATCTACTATGTGGCTCTTCCCAATCACTCTTAAACCAAGAGATACCATTTTCTTTTATTTTCTCGTAAAAACAATCCACACAAAACTTTATTTCAATGTCAGGTATTTTTTTATTTTTTCTATAAAAATCATGATCGACATGTCTATTGTAGAAGATTTTAGAAAAAATTGATAAGACAGATTTTGGATTTGTTTTATAAATTAATGAAGACTGCTTTAATCTTCGGTTAAAAGAATCATACATATCTAATGGCGGATATGGTTGAAACATATATTGATGGCCTGGGTTTATATTAGGAAAGAAAACCCATTTACTACCAGCCGAATTAACCACACCTAACAAATCATTTTCATTTATCAAAGCTCCATAACAATACAAAATACGAAATACAAACCCACTTAATGATTCATCCGGAAAGATAGTATTAACAATAATAAACACCTCATAAATTTTATCTATGGTATTACTCCGAGAATATATTTACTTTATCTATTTCCTTAGTTAAACGACTAAAAATATCTAGCGTTAATGGTAGTCTTTTTTTATTTTTTGTTAACCAGCCATGTCCCCCAAGAATTCGATCAAGTTGAGTACGTGTAATTGTACCTCCTTGTTCCTCTATAATAAAAGCTACTTCTTTCGATAGAATTTTATCCCTTATAGCCCAATCCACACGAATCACACATTTTGGCTTATTGACAGCAGGTAAATGGCACTCAAGCCACGCTGGGCAGCGCTGGTATAACCAGAAGAATGCATTGCTACAATATCTTTTGATATCTTGCCTGCATGCATATGGATTATTTTGAATGAATCTAATTATTTGGCATTTATAGGAACGTCGCTTAGATTCAAATTTACATTTTTTTCGAAAATCGACAAGCCCACTTGTTGTCGAAATGATTATCTCAACGCTACCTTTTGATATATTAAATCGACGTGCAATTTCTTTTCGATGAAAACCTTTTCTAGCTAGTTGAATCACATGGAGTTTAATGTTTTCTGTGATTTTTTTTGGCTTTAGTTTGACTGGGATATTATATTTGAGCGCTACTGTTTTCACATAACATCGACTTTTACCAATCTGCAACCCTACATTTTCCATAGAAATACCCCGATATAACAAGTTACAACAACGTTGTTCGAGTGTCACATCTCTCTGAGTTAATGTTAGAGGAATAGAAACTGGGTTATCTTGAGTTTGAATTTCAAGACAAAAATCCAATAGCAAGTATTTGAATGGATGCTGATTCATTTTCCCTGCAAAAGCTGAAGCCCAATATGCATAGTCATCTGCGGCTTTAGGCTTCAGATGATTTATAGAAGGGAACAGTTGTTGTGCTATTTCGAATAATTTACTTGCAAGAGGTTTTCTACGGATTCGCCCATTTATCGTAACAAAATTGTTGTTAAACATTCTGGTGCGATAATCTAACTTCTCTGGCAATGTTCCAGTCCTGATCAAACTAAGCAGATGCTCTGAATACAGAGCAAATTGAGTTGCTAATGGAGTACAACAGCAACTGCTATTTGCATGCGATGGTGGTAACAACCAAGCTGCAATATGAGTTCTACCAGGTAGCCCTATATGTTCTAGCCATATCTTATGTTGATGGCACGCTTCTACGCCTGGTATTTGGTGTGAGCAGTGCCAATATGTTACACCATAATTTTTCATTTCATTTTCAGCACATTTTGAACAATACTTAATATCTAAATTTTCTGTGTTTCTGTAGGCTGCTAGTTGGCAAGCTCTGATCAAGCGATGGGCAGAGGAAGCAGGATCATTGATGATAGATGCATAATTAGGTAGATAGTAGGAAAACAAGCAGATAAGCGTCTGATTCATAGATAGTTGCTCAGCTGACTCGTCGCAGAAAACACTAATCCTTCCCAAATCAGAAGTCAGATAGGGATGTATTGTTACACGAGAGTTTGCCAGCAGAACATTTAAATATTGGGAAGTATTAATTCCATTTACTGCCAAATGTCTGCACAAGCGGCTAAATAGAGACTCATCAGGTAATGCCTGTGGAAGTTGCAATGTATTCCTCCAGTTCTATTCGATTAACTCACTTCTGATAATAGATTCGTACTAGTATCAAACCAACTTTACCTGTTATATTTTTATCCTATATCTGCAATTAAATAGTAATAGGATCAAATAGTTTCAGAAAAAAAAGATGCTATAGAGACAAAAAAATATATATCAATAGGTTGATAGTTTAACAAGAGGATCATCCAACATCATGTCATGCAACCTTAAAAAATCTATCGGGTTATCCGATATTCCAGCCTGCTGAAATAAATCAGGATTTTTTATCCGACTGAGTATATCAACCGAACCAACAATCTCCCTCAACTGATTAGCAAACTCAGGATGTTGCGGCTTAGTTATATCTCCAGCACTATGGGTTTTAAACTTTTCTTCATTATTTTTAACTATATTAATTGTAGAGGCTTTAGCTCTTCTTGGTAGGAATTGATCTGATTTTATTAGTTTTATTTCTTCTGTTTTGGATGATAGACCACAAGCTAACATACTGGCAATTTCCAACGTAGCAGTAGTAATTCTTTCGTCACCTGAGCCAATGACTAAACGTTGCGCCTCACGATAAATCCTATGTGCCATATCTAGATTACCCACGGATAAATCGTAGATTTTATCGTTGAGTTCATCGGTTAATTCGTTGAAAAAACTTGTCCATTGAAGATCCCATAATTCATGAACAAAAGCTTCCCAAGAATCGCTCTTTCGTTCCAAAAGCTTCATCGTAAAATATCCTCCACTCTCAGCTCTACGAGCAGCTTTCAATGTTTTTTCTAATGTTTCATTAAATGGGGGATTAGCACAAAAAAATATTGGGACGCCAAGATTGTTAATCAGACTATGCAAAAAACTGAGAAGATTGTTTTCGCCCCCTGTTCGCTTGAATCGTAGACGCTGCATTTCATCGATCACTAAAACGCCAAGAAAGCTGGATTTAATATGCTGCTCTATTTGCCTAACTAAACCGCCTATAGTTCCCGCTGACTTCGTTTTTTCTCGTTGCATAGCGAGATCTAAGTGAGTGAGCAGCTCTTCACATAAGTCTCGCACACTAGAATTACTAGGGCAGTCAACTTTAACCCAGACGACTTGCCTCCTTGGTTGAACTGGCAGTCCTTTATACGATGAATGTTCTATTACTTGAGGAAAATAGTTCAAAACTTGCTCAAGCATACTAGTTTTACCAGTTCCACTTTCCCCTATAAGGGTTATTGTCTCCGCTTTTGGGACAAAATAACCCGTTTTAGGCTCAATGTGCGGACGTTCATTAACTGGATAATGAAGATATTGTGCCATCGTAGGGGTCAGAGGATTTTTCGCAGAATACCCTTGTTTTAAAGCCCTCTCTATCGCTCTAAAACAATCGTAATATATTGGCAGTGGTTGCCTAAGTTCTTTCAATCGAGTGAGATATTCCTCTCGCACCATTGGATTAGTATGGTCTCTAATATCCTCTGCCATTTCTGGATAGTTACTGAAAGCATCCATCATACCCTCCCAAGATTTTTTAGGGGGGAGCGCTTCGATCAAAGGATTTCCTTGATGCTCAGGTAAAATGGCTTGGTTATAGCTTGCCTTAACAATCCTCATGATTATTCCGTCCCCCCTTTTTTTCTTCTCGGCAGGACTTTGACAAAGTCACAAATATAGGCTGATTTATCTTCAGCTCCCCCTGAGGATAGCTTATCTTCACTCAATGCATTAGTCGTAGCTATTATCTCCTCAGCACGATGCTGCCGAATATCCCTTACTCTTTCGTTAATAGAGGGTAATGAAAGCAGACGAACTCGTTTGGCATCTTTTTTCATTTCTTTACGTCGTTTATGATCATCGATCGACGTAACTGTTATAGGGCTTAATTCCCGTTTAACATCAAGCCAGTCTTGAAGAAATTCAGCTTCCACCATGCTCTTCCCCTCTAACATTTTGCTGCGAGGTAAAAGAGTACACTTGGTAAAATCTTTATTTTTATCCAGACGGACATAGATATAATCTGTAGTGTTCTCATCAATTCGTGCATGTAAACGCCAACGCCCCGATGTTCTGGCAATAGAAGCAAGGTTTAATTGTTCAACCTGCTCACAAAAGTAATATAAGCCATTGTAATGAATTCCACTCCTAGTCATGCTAACTTCCGCAGGTGGAAGCAGCCGAGAAATGACCTCATTTTTATCGGAAGATTTAAGTGCATGTCTATGTTTTATTAGATGGATTTTCCAATAATTTATTGGCGTTGGCGAAAGGTCATTTTCTATAAGCAATGAGCTTGTTTGGGCAAGATCATTAATAATGGAGCGATTATGCTCTAAAACAGCTTGAATCAGATGAACAGTTAATTGGCTTAAAGTATATATTGAGTCTTTCCTAGGATCTCTACTCCCCCTAACAATTTGTCCACCTCTTGTCGAACCAAGAAGGTCATGAATAACATCTTTATTTAAAATGTCGAAACGCTTTTCGACAACACCTTTGCAATCGGGACGGTAAGGGGGCGTGAACTTTAGTTCTGTCATAGGAGTAACCACTTGATTTGGCTTCAAACCAATCATTTCTCCATTGTCACATACTAAAGACTGGGGAATATGAGCACATGGCCATTCTGATTCATCAATTTCAATTCCAAACTGCTGACAATAATCTTTTTTTGGTAAAAAACAATTCGCAAGAGCTTGTCTTGCTGCGCGCCAAGATGCATGAAAAAGAGAAACATGTAACCCAACGATCATGCGACTTGCTCTATCTACAATGACGTATATTGTCGGTCTGCCTAAAAGATATTGTGCCCCAAATTCAGATACGATATGTACATCAGCGACGGTAGCATCAATTTCGTAAAAGCTCCCTGGGAAAATAGATGCTTGAGTGACACTCCCTAGCACTCCTCTTTTATTACGCAAATAATCATTTTCTGTCGTTCTCGCCAGAATTATCTGATCCTTTGAAAACAACTTTTTTGTCCAGTAATTAAATTGTTTTTGGGTTGGAATATGCGGAGAACATCCTTTGGCATCAGCTAAACGAATTTCATCAGAAAAGTAATCTCTAAGCATGGACTTGTATGTTTTTGATAGTGTTAAACCATTTTTTTTGAGAAAGTATTTCTTTAATGCTTTACTAAATTTATCTTTATCTGCACTGCCTAATATATATTTTTCCGACCTCTCTACAGATAATGTTCTAGAAGTCTTAGGTGCCCCCAGAGGTTTTTTATTGAGTTGGCGAATTTTCCCAGCTGCACCACTAAAAGAAAACGCTGAAAGCATCGACATTTTTTCCTGACCATAACGCCAGTATCTAGTAAGAAGTCTAGCAATCATCTTACTATTAGTGTTATTTTTTAATGCATGTTCAGTTAAATAGTTAACTCTTTCCTTAGTCGCGTAATCAAATAAAAAATTTTTATCGGAAATCAAATAATTAATTAAATCATAATTTTTATCTCTTCTAATTTTATGCGCCTCAGTTATTTCCTCTTCTCCAACGAGTAAGTAAATCGGTAAAAGATAAGTATCCGTTGAAACATGTCTATTTTTAACCTGCTGAATAAAATAAGAGAGAAGAGTTGCTCTTGGTCTTTCGGTTGGTGATGTGCTATTTAGTGAAAATAATAAAATACAATCAATATCATCCAATATTTCAATGACCCGATATTTCCCATCAGATAAATCTTCTGCGCCTTTGAAGCTCCAAACAGAGTTCTTAGCAATTTCCATTTCCCACACCTCTCTGATTTAACAGCACTTGGGTAATGTCTAGGATACCAGCCTCTTCAATGTTGAAGGATAAGTCAACCTCGATGAACCTATCTGCAATAAGATATCGCAATAATGTTAATGCTTCTAAATGCGACACAATTTTCTCACTTATAAAACAATCACAGATTTCATGAATAAAAATTTTTCCAACTCTTAACACATACAATGCTTGCTCAACTTGAACATCAGAGAAAATCGCCAACTGTTCACGAAATGGCGATGTTGCCCAGCTAATGTTTCGGCTTTGTGCTCGTGTTAATTTGTTGCCGATATATAATTTAAAATTAATACCAAGCAGTTCCCACCAAATACGTTCAATATCGATTTTTTCGAGTGAGCGCTGATTGTTAGTTTCGCTTTCTGGTTTGACTGATATGGCTTGGTATTGAATACCGTTACTGGACTGAATAGTAAGTAGAAAATCGGTAGTAATTATAATTGATTCATTAGTAACGGGATGAGAAGGGTGTTTAACACCTATCGTTTTGGCGATTTTATGCGATAAATTCAATGGTAATAATGGGAACTGTTCTCGGATATCTATGACAACATCACTAAATTCAGACAGATAAAATAACTCACTTTCTAAAGAAGATAGCAGGTGGTGTACTCTGCGAACTTTTCTGCCATAGACTTGAGAGCGGATACCTTGAGATTTTACATCCTGAACTCTGAGCCACGGCTTGTAGTCAGCTCCTTCACCAATTCCATACTTCCCTTTTAAAGCCCTTTTATAGTCTTCAAGAGTTTCGAGTTTTCTGCTTTGTCCCATACAGTATCCAAAATCATCTGGCCTGTACAAAATTTAGCCTATTTAACTTTAGTGGACAAACTTTATTGTCCAAAAATGAGCTAAGGGACAAACTTTAGTGCTAACGGACAAACTTTATTGTCTCTGCACAAAGTTGCTAGCGCCTGCGCACAAGCCCAGGCTGAACTCCACGCCCACTGGAAGTTATAGCCGCCTAACCAGCCCGTCACATCCACCACTTCACCGATAAAGTACAGCCCCGGCACTTTATGTGACGCCATCGTTTTGGAGGACAGTTCCTGAGTATCGACGCCGCCAATGGTGACTTCCGCCGTACGATAGCCTTCGGTTCCGTTAGGCTGTACACGCCATGCCTGCAACATCTGCACCAAAGCGGCTTGCTGTGGGGGATTTAACTGCTTCAAGGTGACATCGGGTAATTGCCCAAGCAATTGGAAGCATTCCACCAACCGTTTCGGTAATAACTGAGCCAGCGTATTTTTCAAACTTTGATTTGGGTGCGCCTGACGTTCATTATTTAGGAAGCTATCCAGATCGGTATCAGGCAGTAAGTTAATGCTTACATATTCGCCAGGCTGCCAATAGCTGGAAAGTTGCAATATTGCCGGCCCGGAAAGCCCACGGTGGGTAAACAGGATACTCTCGCGAAAACTGACACCGTTCTCTGCCGTCACCACTGTGGGTACCGATATGCCGGATAAAGTTTGCAGATGCTCCAGCAAAGGCTTATGCAAGGTAAAAGGGACTAAAGCCGCGCGGGTTGGCAACACTTTCAAACCAAATTGCTCAGCGATTTTGTAACCCAATGGCGTCGCTCCCAATCCCGGCATTGATAAACCACCAGAAGCGATAACAAGTGAGGAAGCACTCACTTTTTGTTCATTAAGCTGTAGTTCGAAACCTGTATCGGTTTTCTCAACCGCCAGAATTTCGCTACGTAGGCGGATCGTAACCTGACCCAGCTCGCACTCTTTTAACAGTAACTCGACGACCTGCTGCGCGGAATCATCGCAAAATAACTGACCGAGGGTTTTTTCATGATAGGCAATTTCATAACGATTCATTATATCAATGAAATCCCATTGGGTATAACGAGCCAGCGCTGACTTACAGAAATGGGGATTCTGCGAAAGATATGCGGTCGGTTCGACATAGAGGTTGGTGAAATTGCAACGCCCACCGCCAGACATCAGAATTTTACGTCCGGCCTTTTTGCCATTGTCCACCAGCAGTACCCGACGTCCTAATTGCCCTGCCTGAGCAGCACAAAATAGCCCTGCGGCTCCCGCCCCCACCACCACCACATCAAACTGTTCCACTCTCGGCCTCTCTCTGTAAAATCATTATCGCTGCAAAATTTCGGTATTTGGTTAATTTTACCGCACTATTTACTACAAATAACCGAATAACCAGCGGCGGAAGATTGTAAGGCTCTAGCCAAAAGATCGCTATAGTAAGAAAATGTTAGAATGCGTAAAACCAAGTAACATGCTGATATATCGTGCTTATGTTCATGTTAATCATGCATTCATTGGTGCCTATATCAAAAAAAGGTCATATTTTCCTTTTACCCAGCCCCCATTGTCACCGATAATGCGCCGCGTTCATGTCCACAAACTGGCGTAACGCTTATGCTACATCTTTTCGCTGGCCTGGATTTCCATACCGGCCTTATGTTAGTTCTTGCTTTACTGTTCGTGCTGTTTTATGAAGCCATTAATGGTTTTCATGACACAGCCAATGCGGTTGCTACCGTAATTTACACCCGCGCCATGCGTTCGCAGATTGCTGTCGTTATGGCTGGGGTCTTTAACTTTCTTGGCGTGATGCTGGGCGGTTTGAGCGTGGCCTATGCCATCGTTCATCTGTTACCTACAGATCTCTTGTTGAATGTCAGTTCGTCTCATGGGTTGGCGATGGTCTTCTCCATGTTATTGGCTGCTATCATCTGGAATCTGGGTACTTGGTATTTTGGTATTCCTGCCTCCAGTTCACATACGCTGATTGGTGCCATTATCGGGATCGGCTTAACCAATGCCCTGATGACCAGTACATCCGTAGTGGATGCGCTGAACATTCCGAAAATGATACAAATCTTCCTGTCGTTGATCTTGTCGCCATTAGTGGGCTTGATTATTGCAGGTTTGATGGTGTTCCTGCTGCGTCGTTACTGGAGCGGAACCAAGAAGCGAGCGCGTATTCATCTAACCCCTGCTGAACGTGAAAAGAAAGATGGCAAACGTAAGCCACCATTCTGGACTCGTACTGCACTGATTCTATCGGCTATCGGCGTGAGTTTCTCTCACGGTGCTAACGATGGTCAGAAAGGGATTGGTCTGATTATGTTAGTGTTAATTGGCGTCGCTCCGGCTGGCTTTATCGTTAATATGAATGCCACCGGTTATGATATTGCCCGTACGCGGGATGCAGTGACCCATTTACAACAATATTATCAGCAGCACAATGAAGTACTTCCTCATGCTATCGCATTGAAGCCATTGGTTCCGTCACCAGAGACGTTGCCAGAGACTCCAGCGCAATTTCATTGTGACAGTTCTCGCGCCATGATCGCTATCGACCATGCTCAGACACTGTTGGCCAACCTGCAAAGCTATGAGCAACTGAATGTAGATCAACGCGGTCATATGCGTCGTTTACTGATGTGTGTCGCTGAGACTGCAGGTACCGTTGCCAAATTGCCGGAAACCAGTTCCGCAGACCGTCGTTTCCTTAACGACCTGCGCAAAGACCTGCTGGAAACCGTGGAATACGCACCAACCTGGATTATCGTTGCCGTTGCTCTGGCACTCTCTCTGGGTACTATGGTCGGTTGGAAACGTGTTGCAGTCACCATTGGTGAGAAAATTGGCAAGAAAGGAATGACCTACGCGCAAGGGGTTTCTGCCCAGATGACCGCTGCGGTTTCTATTGGTATTGCCAGCTACACCGGTATGCCCGTTTCCACGACCCAAGTTCTTTCCTCTGCTGTAGCCGGTACCATGCTGGTTGATGGCGGTGGCGTACAAGGGAAAACCATTAAAAGTATCATGTTGGCGTGGATTCTTACTCTGCCAGTATCGATTCTTCTTTCTGGCTCTCTGTATTGGGTGGCGTTAAAATTCATTTAAGCTTGGCTGAATGAACTCACGTGACTACAAATAGAAAGGCGACCTTATCGGGTCGCCTTTTTTAGTTGGCTAACATAAGAAAGCGCATATTTCAGTACCACAGAGCAAGCGCCATCAGGCTGACAACCACCAACCCACATAGGGCACTGGTGAGAATAAACTGACCTCGTAGCCTTTCACAACGGCGAATGAATTCCGGATCATGGTGGTCGGTATAACGCTGAGCGTAAATATAACGCACCAACCGAATCTGTTTGCTTGGCTGGCCGTGAGAGGTAAAGAAGCCGCCACCATCCACATATTGATACAGTAATGGGTCACAACCGCGTAAAACCACTAACAACGCCCGTAAGGACGAGTAGTAACGCGCCATATTCACCACACACACCACACATAAAGCCCAGAAAAGCGCGACGGTACTGATCATGATCCCCCCTATGGCGATATCTTGCGCTAGCGAAGGGCTCTCCCTGCCGCAGCACAATCACCCACTCTAGCCATTACAAATACCCCCGAGACATCTAAACACGTCTCTATCACTTTTTTAAATGGGCCGACGCTATCGCTGAATATTTGTGCCAACCCATTTACCAGTGTAGGAAATTAAATCAACAGTAGCCTGATATTCTCGTGTTCACCCCAATATCTCTTTTTACAGAATCTGCTCTTTATGGCTGCAATACCACCCTAAAACGTCCAGAATTACTCTCAAAGGTTAAACTTGCTTAACTAAATACCACGAGTCAAATTATCACGGGCTGTCTTGCTAACCGTGCTTCTGCCTCTGTGGATTGCCAGCATGATTAACGCCATATTTAACGGTGTAATGGCCAGAAAATCAGCCTAAACGTTGACAATAACCAGCTTGGCAATAGGATTAATAGGGCTATTGGTGTAAAACAGTCATACTAACCCAAGGCAAAAAATTTAAATTCGTCATTGTGATCCGGTAAACACTTCACTTATGGATCATAGTGATAGTATACGAGCATAGCGTTAGCGCCCGTTCAGTTGACTGAATGAGTGCTTACCCATTAATTAGCATTATGGAAGGAGTTTACTTATGGCTTATAAACACATTCTTATTGCGGTTGACCTCTCTCCGGAAAGCAAGGTGTTGGTTGAAAAAGCGGTCTCTATGGCCAGACCGTACAATGCCAAAGTTTCCCTGATCCATGTCGATGTTAACTATTCAGACCTGTATACCGGTCTCATTGATGTCAATCTCGGCGATATGCAAAAGCGTATTTCTGAAGAAACACATAATGCGCTGACCGAATTGTCCCAAAATGCAGGCTATCCAATCACTGAAACCCTCAGCGGTAGCGGCGATCTGGGCCAGGTTCTGGTTGATGCTATCAAGAAATACGATATCGATCTGGTGCTGTGCGGCCATCACCAAGACTTCTGGAGCAAGCTGATGTCTTCAGCTCGCCAGCTAATCAATACAGTTCACGTCGACATGTTGATCGTTCCATTGAAAGATGATGAAGACGACGAATAAACTAGGACTGAATTAGTATTTACTTAAAACGCCTGCCTATGCAGGCGTTTTACATATATAACTCCGAATAGCATTGAAGTATCTCCCGATAACTTCGTTATATTTCAGTCAGAAAACCTTTGTTACATCGATAGAAAGCAGTGATATAGTCAATTAAGACACAACATCACCTCCTCACTATTTCGTCATACTCATGCCAATAAGAAGTCGTTAGGGGAGCTCTATTCTGCACAAAGGAATCATTAATGAATGCGTTAACCTCTTTGTCATCGTTTCTAGAATCTTTACAACAACGTGATACTCACCAACCCGAATTCCTGCAAGCAGTCCGTGAAGTTTTCACCTCTTTATGGCCATTTTTGGAACAGAATCCTCGCTATCGGGAACAGGGTTTGCTGGAACGACTGATTGAGCCTGAGCGCGTTATTCAGTTTCGCGTTTCATGGGTGGATGACAAAGGCCAGGTACAGGTAAACCGCGCATGGCGAGTACAATTCAGTTCCGCAATTGGGCCATACAAGGGTGGGATGCGCTTCCATCCGTCAGTCAATCTGTCGATCCTGAAATTCCTTGGTTTTGAACAAACTTTCAAAAATGCCCTGACCACCTTGCCAATGGGCGGCGGTAAAGGCGGCTCAGACTTCAATCCAAAAGGAAAAAGTCAGGCTGAAGTGATGCGTTTCTGCCAAGCATTAATGACTGAACTGTATCGTCATCTTGGCCCAGACACTGATGTGCCAGCCGGTGATATTGGTGTCGGTGGACGAGAAGTGGGCTTTATGGCCGGGATGATGAAAAAGTTATCCAACAACACCGGCTGTGTCTTCACTGGCAAAGGTTTGTCTTTCGGCGGCAGCCTGATTCGCCCGGAAGCCACTGGCTACGGCTTGGTGTATTTCACCGACGCGATGTTAAAACGTCACGGTTTGGGTTTTGAAGGCATGAAAGTGGCCGTATCCGGCGCGGGTAACGTTGCGCAATACACCATTGAAAAAGCGATGGAATTGGGTGCTCGTGTAATTACCGTCTCCGATTCTGGCGGCACATTGGTTGATGAAGCCGGTTTCACCCCCGAGAAGCTGGCACATTTATCCGAAATTAAAAACCAGCGTTATGGACGCGTAGAAGATTATGCTCGCGAGCGGAATCTAATCTATTTGGCTGGTGAGCAACCGTGGAACGTGCCAGTGGATATTGCATTGCCGTGTGCCACACAGAATGAATTGGATCTGCCTGCGGCCCGTCAGCTTATTGCCAACGGCGTGAAAGCTATAGCGGAAGGTGCAAATATGCCAACAACCATTCAGGCTACTGATGCCTTTATTGAAGCTGGCGTACTGTTTGCTCCGGGTAAAGCGGCCAATGCTGGTGGTGTTGCCACCTCTGGGCTGGAAATGGCACAAAACGCGGCTCGTTTGAGCTGGAAATCAGAGAAAGTGGATGTGCGTTTACGCCATATTATGCTGGATATCCATCAATCTTGCGTCGATTATGGCGGAGAAGGGCCGCAAACTCAGTACGTGCACGGTGCCAATATTGCCGGTTTCGTCAAAGTCGCCGACGCGATGCTGGCGCAGGGCGTGCTCTAAGCCAGACTGCTGATCAAACTCAAGCCTGTACTCTCTGGTTGGTAAGTAGGGGGAAGAGTAAAACGCCCGCGCCAAGGATGTCACCGACAAGGACGTATTCGCGGCATCTTGACGATCTGCCGGTTTTCAGCCCAGCGAACACTTTCTCTAATCATTTCACGCTATTCCTCTGGAATAGCGGGGTTTATTAGAGAAAGTCGCGATTAAGGTAAATACAGATCGAAACGGTGACTTTTAGTGGTAATCGCGGCTTGGGCAGCTACACCAGCTAAAGGTTCCGCATAATCGGGACGTTTGACGACCACTCGCTTAGTTGCCAGCGCACGTGCTGGAGCCAGCAAGCCATCAGCATCTTCATCAGCACCCACCAAAGACTGAAACACCCGCATTTCTTTCTTCACCAAGGCACTTTTTTGTCGGTGAGGATACATGGGATCGAGATAAACCACCTCCGGTCGCGGATCAATATCAACCAACGCCGTTAGGCTTGAAGCATGCAGTAATGTCATGCGCTCCCGCAGCCAGCCACCGATTTCTCGATCCTGATAACCCCGCTGCAAACCATCATCCAGCAGTGCGGCGACAACCGGATTACGCTCCAGCATGCGAACTTTGCACCCCAACGCGGCCAGAACAAAAGCATCGCGCCCCAAACCCGCAGTGGCATCGACCACATTCGGCAAATAACCTTTTTTGATGCCCACGGCTTTGGCGACCGCTTCACCCCGACCGCCGCCAAAGCGGCGGCGATGAGCCAGAGTACCGGAAACAAAATCGACAAAAATCCCGCCGAGTTTGGGTTCATCCAACTTGCGCAGTTCCAGATGTGTCGGTGTTAACACCAGTGCCATCGTCGCCTGCTCGTCAGAAACCAAACCCCAGCGCTCAGCCAGAATAGATAAGGTGCCGGAATCGGCACCTTCTTCACAAAATAAACGAATGCTCACGCGGGATAATGCCCTTCAGACTTAACCTTTAATACCATAGTGGCGCAGCATAGCATCCAACTGCGGTTCGCGCCCACGGAAGCGTTTGAACAGCATCATCGGCTCTTCTGAACCGCCACGGGATAAAATATTATCGAGGAAGGACTGACCTGTCTCAGCGTTGAAAATCCCTTCTTCTTCAAAGCGGGAGAACGCATCCGCCGACAGCACTTCGGCCCACAGATAGCTGTAATAACCTGCAGCATAACCGCCAGCAAAAATATGGCTGAACGCGTGCGGGAAACGGCCCCAGCTTGGTGCTGGTACTACGGCAACCTGCTTTTTCACTTCTTGCAAGGTTGGCAGGATCTGTGCGCCTTTAACCGGATCGAATTCGTAATGCATCCGGAAATCAAACAGGCCGAATTCCAATTGACGCAGAATAAATAGCGCCGCCTGATAATTTTTCGCCGCCAGCATCTTATCCAGCATTTCTTTCGGCAAAGGCTCATGGGTTTGATAGTGACCGGAAATAAACGCCAACGCTTCCGGTTCCCAGCACCAGTTTTCCATAAACTGGCTTGGCAATTCGACCGCATCCCAAGGCACACCGCTGATACCCGCAACACCGGCAGTATCGATTTGGGTCAACATATGATGTAAGCCATGACCAAATTCATGGAACAGCGTGGTAACTTCATTATGGGTAAACAGCGCCGGCTTATCACCAACCGGGCCGTTAAAGTTACAGACCAGATAGGCTACCGGCTTTTGCAACTCACCATTAGCCAAACGTAGGCTGTCGATGCAATCTCCCATCCAGGCACCGCCGCGTTTATGCTCGCGGGCATACAGATCGAGATAGAAACTCCCGCGCAGTTCGCCTTTGGCATCAAACAAATCAAAGAAACGCACATCCGGATGCCAGCTATCAACACCATGACGTTCTTTGGCGGTAATACCATAAATACGCTTAACCACCTCAAACAGGCCTTCTACAACCCGCTGTTCTGGGAAATAAGGGCGCAGTTGTTCATCGCTGATGGAGAATAAATGCTGCTTTTGTTTTTCGGAGTAATAAGGAATATCCCAAGCCGCCAATTCGCTCACACCGAAGTGTTCTTCAGCAAAGGCGCGTAACTGAGCCAATTCTTCTTCCGCCTGCGGACGCGCACGCTTGGCCAGATCGGTTAAGAAATTCAGTACCTGCTGTGGCTCTTCCGCCATTTTGGTCGCCAGCGAATGATCGGCATAGCTGGCAAAGCCCAGTAATTGCGCCAATTCATGACGCAGCGTCAGAATTTCTGCCATGATCTCGCTGTTATCCCACTTGCCAGCATTTGGACCTTGGTCGGAAGCACGAGTGGCAAAAGCACGATACATTTCTTCCCGCAGGGAAGCATTATCGGCATAAGTCATCACTGGCAGATAACTCGGCATATCCAATGTCAGCAACCAGCCATCCAGCTCTTTGGCCTCAGCCATCGCACGGGCGGCAGCCAGCGCGCTTTCCGGCAAACCAGCCAGCTCTTTTTCATCAGTAACCAGCTTGTTCCAACCCATAGTGGCATCAAGCACATTGTTGCTGTAGGTCGAACCCAGTTCAGACAATCGCGCCACGATTTCACCGTAACGTTTCTGCTGTTCCTCTGGTAAACCAATGCCGGACAGTTGGAAATCGCGCAGGGCATTGTCCACCGCTTTACGCTGAGGCGGTGTTAATTCGGCAAAACCCGGCCCTTCTTTTAGGCTGACATACGCCTGATACAAACCTTTATGCTGACCAACCCAAGTGCCATATTCAGACAGTAGCGGCAGACTCTGCTCATAGGCAGTGCGCAATTCCGGGCTATTTTTTACCGCATTCAGATGGCCTACTGGCGACCAAATACGGGATAAGCGATTATCGGATTCAGCCAGCGGCTGGCACAGATTATCCCAGGTAAAAGGCCCTGCCTGAGCCACAACTCGCTCCACCGATTGACGACATTCATCTAACGCGGATTGCACCGCAGGCACGATATCTTCAGGGCGAATAGCCGAAAACGGCGGCAGGGAGAACGGAGTCAATAGCGGATTTGTCATAGGGTGTCCTGATTTTTGTTGTCGTCCTGACGGTAAATTATTCATATTATTCCTACCGTCAGGCCATAAATGCGGATGAAAGATTAACATGAGGTCTATCGTGCGGAAAATCAATGGCTGGCGACATCAATCCCTTTGATAGATAATGCTGCCTAAGCCGCAGGAGAAGCCGCAAATGTTAAGTTATCGCCACAGTTTTCACGCAGGCAACCATGCCGACGTACTCAAACATACTGTTCAAAGCCTGATAATTGAGTCTTTGAAAGAAAAAGAAAAACCTTTCCTCTATCTGGATACCCATGCAGGCGCTGGTCGCTATCAGCTGAGCGGCGAACATGCTGAACGCACTGGGGAGTATCTGGAAGGTATTGCTAAAATCTGGCAACGGGAAGATTTACCCGCTGATTTAGCTCCGTATATGAGCGCCATCAAGGCGTTAAATCATGGGGAACAGCTGCGTTATTATCCGGGTTCACCGTTGATCGCGCGTCATTTATTACGCGAATACGACAAAATCAGCCTGACCGAGCTGCATCCTAGTGATTACCCAATGCTGCGGAAAGAGTTCGCTAAAGATGAGCGGGCTAAAGTTCAGCGTGCCGATGGCTACCAACAGTTGAAAGCGCAGTTGCCACCGCAGTCTCGTCGCGGTTTTATTCTGATGGATCCGCCCTACGAGATGAAAACCGATTATCAGGACGTGGTAAAAGGTATTCAGGAAGGTTACAAACGCTTTGCGACCGGTACTTATGCATTGTGGTATCCCGTGGTATTACGTCAACAAATCAAACGTATGCTGCGAGAACTGGAAGCCACAGGCATCCGCCGCATTCTGCAAATCGAACTGGCAGTACGCCCAGACAGCGATCAGCACGGCATGACAGCTTCCGGTATGATCGTGATCAACCCGCCGTGGAAGCTGGAAAAACAGATGACCGACCTACTACCTTGGCTGCATAAAGCCTTGGTACCATCTGGCCACGGCCATACTCTGGTCAAATGGGTTGTACCTGAATAAATGCACGTAAAAGCGGCAGCGATTCCCTGCTGCCGCCAGTATGACATCACAAGGGCAATCATATAACTTCAACCCTTAACTCTCAGGTTGCCGGTGCATTTTTCATCATCGTTTAACGCTAAACTCCCTTCGTCTTCCAATGCCTATCACAACCATTGATGCAACCTTTGCGACAAAGTGGGATCAGGCGTTAAACTCTTAGCTTATTTAAAACTACACTCATGGAAATGACCCTGATGACCAAACATTACGATTATCTGGCAATTGGCGGTGGCAGTGGCGGCATTGCATCAATCAACCGGGCAGCCATGTACGGTAAAAAATGTGCCTTGATAGAAGCCAAAGATCTGGGTGGAACCTGCGTAAACGTCGGTTGTGTGCCAAAGAAAGTCATGTGGCACGCGGCACA
Organism: Yersinia ruckeri ATCC 29473; assembly: GCF_000754815.1. Lineage (GTDB taxonomy): Bacteria > Pseudomonadota > Gammaproteobacteria > Enterobacterales > Enterobacteriaceae > Yersinia > Yersinia ruckeri. The sequence continues at coordinate 199,483 of NZ_KN150747.1, read as the reverse complement.
AATCGCGGAAGCCATCCGTATGTACGGCCCAGACTATGGCTTTGACACCACGGTGAACCACTTCAACTGGAAAACCCTGATCGCCAACCGTACCGCTTATATTGATCGTATTCATCAGTCCTACGAGCGTGGTTTAGGCAATAACAAAGTTGACGTAATTAAAGGCTTTGCCCACTTTATTGATGCCCATACCGTTGAAGTCAACGGCGAGAAGATCACAGCGGATCACATCCTGATCGCCACCGGTGGCCGCCCTAGTCACCCAAATATTCCCGGCGCGGAATACGGCATCGATTCTGACGGATTTTTTGCACTGGATGAACTGCCAAAACGCGTAGCCGTTGTCGGCGCGGGTTACATCGCCGTTGAGATTGCTGGCGTATTAAACGGGTTAGGTACAGAAACCCACCTGTTTGTACGTAAACACGCACCGCTGCGCAGCTTCGATCCATTGATCGTCGAAACGCTGGTGGAAGTCATGAACACCGAAGGGCCAACACTGCATACCGAATCCGTGCCAAAAGCCGTGATTAAAAATGCCGATGGTAGCCTAACCCTACAACTGGAAAAGGGTACCGAAGTCACCGTTGATCATCTGATTTGGGCTATTGGTCGTGAACCAGCAACTGATAACCTAAATCTGGCCGCCAGTGGTGTAAAAACCAATGAAAATGGCTATATCATCGTCGATAAGTTCCAGAATACCAATGTGAAAGGTCTTTATGCCGTCGGTGATAATACCGGTGCAGTCGAGCTGACGCCGGTTGCCGTCGCCGCAGGTCGCCGCCTATCCGAACGCTTATTTAACAATAAGCCGGATGAGCATCTGGATTACAGCAATATCCCAACGGTAGTATTTAGCCATCCGCCAATCGGCACCATCGGTTTGACCGAACCGCAGGCACGCGAACAATTTGGTGACGATCAGGTGAAAGTCTACAAATCCGCCTTCACCGCCATGTACAGCGCCGTCACCCAACACCGTCAGCCGTGCCGAATGAAACTGGTATGCGTCGGTGTAGAGGAGAAGATCGTCGGTATTCACGGGATTGGTTTCGGTATGGACGAAATTCTGCAAGGTTTCGCTGTGGCCGTGAAAATGGGGGCAACCAAAAAAGACTTCGATAATACTGTGGCAATCCACCCTACTGCTGCGGAAGAATTTGTGACCATGAGAGGTTAACTTAGGAAAACCACCCATACATTTTGTCATATTCTGGTAAATATTTAATAAAACCAGAAAGTTATGAAATAATATGGTGGTGGTATCGCAAAGTCGGATCTATCACAGCCGGAAGTTATTTCTTCCGGCTGAGTTGATTAAAAAAAGTGGTCGCAATGGTAAAAATCGGTAGATCGTAAAGACACCGTCAATACGTCCTTGCCGCTTGAGCCGCACCATCCTTGACGCGGACGCTTGACTTTTCACCCTGTTTTCACCACCAGAGGCCGCAGGAGCGAGGTTTGTCAGCCGTCTGAAGAATCTCAAAGAGATCCTTTGGATTATGTTGGCCGTTGTACATCATAATGCCTCGCGATTTATTATTGTGAATCATATAGTTAAAAAATAGTCTGTTAAAAATTCTGATTTCCCAATCGGGTCATATTATTTCTTCCACCAAAATAAAGCCGCAATTCTTCATTCCCTTATTACTGCTCCCGCGCCAACTTTTTAAAATATTATAATTGTTTTATACAAGTAACATGGCGAATAGTATTGTTACCCGGTGGATAATCGATAGGTTGAAGATATCCACTCGTCAGACCGACGGTGTATCGTTTTTCCCCATTCGAACTGTATTCTTTGGCCCAGTGCTGGTCGTCAGGAAAATTTACATTAAAGTAACTGATTTTTCCCCACTCTGGCCAAAAAGCACCAACACCTCGAGTACCGGAGCTATTTTCCCATGCATTAGTGATCAAACGATAACTCGGTACCTCATAGCCTGGATAACTAGCACACCATTTATCTGCTGCAGAACCAGTCATATAATTACTATCATTATGTATAAACCAATTATCAATGGTAAACGTATAACTGAGTTCGACACCATTTCCACTTTTACTGGTAGCTGTAATAGTTACAGGACTTTTATTACTCGGCTCAGCTAAAAATTTCACACTCCCATTATTATCTACCGCCACCCAATCAGGCTGACTACTCGTCCAATTATAATTCGAATTAAGTGTAGTAGTCGTGTTTATCTCAAACTGAAAATAAGCGCCAACAAAACCAGTAGAGGGAAAACCCTCATTAGCTGCGAATCTGTAATTGTTAACATTAATACCGGTTATGATATCAATGGGTAAAAAGATAGTGGGTGTAGTCAACTCAGTATTGTTGATACTTGCTGTTACGATAGCCTCTCCGACAGTGTTATTTGTCAGTGTTATTAATACTTCACCGTTGCTATCGGTGGTTCCTGTTGCAGAGATTATTGCATCATTATCAGCACTGAAATTGACTACTTGATCAATGAGGCGAGAGCCTTGTTCATCGGTAACAGTCGCTTTCACACTGTTGGTCGCAACTCCGTTTGCCCAAGCATTATTTGTGACGGTAATTAACTCACTGATGACTGCGTTAACCGTACTTGGAGTATTTTCTTTTTGCAAAACAGTTATCGCCGTTGTGCTTATATTTGATCGGTTCCCCCTGGAATCATAAGCTACAACATCAACGTGATAGGTATTATTACCATCTATCTGGTAAGGGGGGTAAGTAATGGCTAATTTACGTCCCGGTAACTCAACACTATTGCCTCCTGCGGCTAACAATGCGGAAATATTTATCCACTCAACACGTTCAACATTATGTTTACTAACAATTTTCGTGAGTATAATTCCATTATCGCCAGAATACCCTCTTAATTGTTCGGTACTAGTAATATTTAAAATATCCTGCTTTTGGTATTCCAATACGATGTTGTTGTTACGATCAACCAAGTTATAACGTGCTTCTGCTAACTGACGTGTGCCCGCCACTGCGGATGGGTCAGTCAGGGATAACCAACTCTCACCTAGATGATAGCTGAGCTGAATATTAAACTGAGTATCACTTTTACCTGCTTTCCCTCTACGTTCATCGATACCGAACGTCAACAACGGGAATGGTGTATAGGTTATCCCCGCGGTTACTGCATAAGGATTCTTCTGTAACTTGTCCTTACCAAACAGCGCCACACTATCACCACTATACTGTTCATACATCAGTTTTCCCCCTAACTGAGGTAAGACCGGTAACCAGGCATTTGTTCGTATATCAAACCCGTTCGCAGGACGTTCATCGTGATCAATAAAATCCCGCGACTGATGCCAATTATTCAGACGCATATAGCTGTTTGCGGACAATTGTAGGTAATCAGTCCAAGCTTCTGCACCAAACCCTAAGCGTGAATTGATACCTGTCAGATCGTTATCATAAAAAGTGTTTGCTCCCAATATCCAGTTTCCCATTGAGATACGCCCCCCCAACCCCAAATTAGCGGTATTACGGTGATCTTTGTTGCGTATGCCCAGTTGTGTGAAAATGATGGCGGATGATGAGTCGTAGAACGAAAACAACCAATCCAGTGAGCTTTCCCTTAGTGAAAATTTATCATCCACATTTAGCCGCACTTGAGCCGTTCCATACTGCCCCAGCCACTTCTGAATTTCTTTGTTCGCTGTACTGGAAACCTCCGAACGAACGACATCCGTTGCGACTGTAGTGGGGTCAGATGAAGCCAATAAGGCACTGACTCGCTTTACATATTCCTTAGTCTGAGGATTATTCTCAATGCCGACGGGGCAATTTACTTCATTGGGAGTAACCACACTAACCTTTGTGGCTCCCTGCTCCGCAATTATCGGCACAGGAATATCAATCTCTTCACCTGAACTAACTTGCTCAAATCCTTGTGGAAAGGTACGAAACTGGTTTATCTGCTCCAGTTGTGCAAGCGTTAGCCCCAGTTTTTTTGCCACACTGCTTACTGTTTCTCCCTCACCCAGTACATATGACTTAGTCACCATGTGTGTCTTGTCTGCTTTACGCTCCTTCTGGGTACTGGCAAGCTCAGATGAAAACGAGGGACTGATGAGGAACAGAGCCTGGAAGAGAAAAATAGCCAAACAAAAATATTGGCGCTGAAGTTTATTTTTCGCTGAAAAAAATAGGGAAGTCCGGTGATTTGTTTTAAAAAAAGACCTGATGATATTTTCATTCATATATTTTCAAACCTTGCTAAATCATATAATAAAAATGAAATGACATTTTCAACTTTATTTTTTTAAATATTCCATTTTATTATTTTAACAATAGCAATCATCATTTTTATTCGAAAAAATAAATCACTTCATCAACTATTGATGTTTCTTCTCATAAATACTGGTAGATAACTATAATACTAAAATATTACATATCCGAGGTTGTGCATTGTAGTTTAAAATAAAGTCATCGTAAAACCCTACAATTCAGTCAAAACAAATTAAAAATGATGTTATAATTAAAAATTGTGTTTGGTATCAACTCACTAATCAATTAGTAATTCAGAATGCCTATTAAACCTGATAAAAAGACAAGATAAATTATTTATTTTTAATTTCTTATAGATTGAGCACCTATAGTAACTCACTGTTTTATTTGAAATATTTAGTTTTTTTGATATCTTTTTGTTATTAAGACCCAGTAAAATATACGTTATTACCCTCTTTTCATTGTCATTTAATGATGTATCCACTTTTAATATAACCTTACTCTTTTTAAAAATGAAAACGCTCACTTCATTTGAATGATAATAGCTATTTATTATAGTATGAATACTACAAATGCAATTCAAGCTACTTATAATGAACTTTGTAATATTAAAAAAAAACCATCTCCTCAATAAATGTGTACATCTTATTGAAGTGATATAATATTACAATACTTATCTCTTTTACTCGTAATTTAACATCCATTAAAGCCAATAGTAATGCTTCATTATGACCATCGTAATTAATGAAAATAATATCGCCATCACTAAACTTTTCTCTTTGCAAAAAGCGTAAATCACTAATGAGTATAAGATCTCTATCTAAATCCATTTTTGGAAACTTTGCATTGTATATACTTTTAAATCCATATGAAAAATATTCACAAGAACTGAATAAATAAATCAAGCTACAACCCTTACAGTCACAATCATGTAAATATGTCCATATATAACCCCATGTAAATAATAATGACAATTCAGAATTTACACTATGACAACAAGAAAAATCCGAATAAATAAAAATAGATACTGTCACAAATAGACGCCAGTCGTCGATTAAAGGCCGAGACGACTGACACAGTAGTTTACTTAATGCATTTACTCCTTGTAATGCTTCAATAAAATCAAACGCTTTGTTAGATATATAATGAAAAATACTAATGAGGTGGGGATACAAAGAAAAACAGGTGGGTCAGCGACAAAGTGACAGTGTCTGGTTAAAAAATCTTCAGTTTTCTTTGCTATCGAAATGAAAAATGATAAGAAGTCGTGGTAAAACGGAGAAAAGTCACGGCAAATACCCAACGGGTTTACCGCTGTTTATTGCTGACGGGCATAACCGGTAATTAAAATTGTGTTTTATGCAGTCCATACTCAGGCCTGATATTCTGATGCTGCATAAGATGGCTAAACATGGCCATGTTGAAATGGATGCCACTTGTAGCGATAACAACGAACAATATGCTCATCGTGTAGAAATGGGATCTATCACAGCCGGAAGTTATTTCTTCCGGCTGTTTGATACATAAACAAAATTTAACCGTTAATGACGGTTCGACTGATTAGCCAATCAAACGATTAAAACCGGCTTCCAGATCGGCAATCAGATCATCCACATTTTCCAGTCCAATATGTACCCGCACTAAGGTACCCTCAAAACCGACCCCGCCGACGGGGCGAATCTCATCTAACTCTTCCGGTTGATTAGCTAAAATCAGGGATTCAAATCCACCCCATGAATAAGCCATGCTGAAATGTTCAAAATTATCCAGATAATGAGCAACTTGTTCATCCGTCAGACGCGATTTCAATACAAAGGAGAACAAACCGCAGCTACCGGAAAAATCCCGTAGATAGAACTCATGACCGGGACAAGACGGTAAGGCCGGATGGTTAACCTGCGCAACTTCAGGACGGGCGGCCAACCATTTGGCAATCTGAATACTGCTGGATTGATGCTGTTTTAGACGAACGCCCAACGTTCGCAGGCCTCGGCTGGCAACGTAGGCCGTATCAGCATCCACCATTTGCCCAAGCAGATAGGAATGCTCTCGCAGTTGATCCCAACAACGGGCATTAGATACCGCCGTTCCCAACATCGCATCAGAATGGCCAACGATATATTTAGTACCGGCCTGAATAGAAATATCGATACCAAACTGCAGCGCGTTGAATAACACCCCGGCCGCCCAAGTATTATCAATCATGATCACAATATCTGGGTTCGTCGCCCGAATCGCTTTCACCATTGCCGGAACATCCTGAACTTCCATCGTAATGGAGCTAGGTGATTCTAAAAATACGACTTTGGTATTCGGCTGAATTAATTCGGTAATACCCGCACCAATTAATGGCGAATAATAAGTGGTCGTGATGCCCAGTTTTGACAAAATCTTATTACAGAAATCCTGCGTCGGCTCATAAGCCGCGCCAGTCATCAGAACATGGTCACCCATAGCAACAAAAGAAAGAATCGCATTGGTTACTGCCGCCGCACCGCAGGGATAAAGTGCGCAACCCGCGCCACCTTCCAGCTCCACCATCGCATCCTGGAACGAAAAATGGGTCAAAGTGCCACGGCGGCCATAAAATAATTCACCTTTTGCCCGATTGGCGGTGGCAAACTTTTTCGCTTTTACCGAATCAAATACCAGAGACGACGCTCGTTGAATAATGGTATTAACTGAGCCTTGGGTAAATTTTTTCGCGCGCCCGGCAGTCACTAACGCTGTTTCCAATTTTTTAGACGTCATTATTTTTTCCTTTTTTGGTGCTGGAATACTTAAATTTTCACAGCGACTTACGGGTTATCCGCCACGCTGCATCGTTGTGTTTTAGCAAGTAGGTTCATTCACTGTTGGCAGTTCAACCTGATGTTCTGGCTGTTTTTTACCGGAAAATCTTTCAATGATTTGCGCTGCATTCAGGTCATGGATGACGTTAATCAAAGTCGCAGGCGCATCGGTAATCGTGCCAATAACAACCAGCATCGGTATGGTTTCAACCGGTAGACCCAGCGTCGTGACAATGAATATTTCGCCGAGGAAAGCACCGCCCGGCACACCACCAACAATGATGGCGGATAGAACGGAAATCAGCATGGTCAGGAAGAAAGTTTCCGTCGTGAAATCCAATCCCAGGACCGAGAAGATAAAGACAATCTTCAGCGCAGCAATCATCGCCACGCCACCTTTATTTAAATTCACTAATAGCGGTAAGGAGATATCGACAATTTCAGGGTTAATACCCATAGCTTTGGCCGCCCGAATAGTCACCGGTAGCGATCCTAATGAAGAGCAAGTCCCTAATGCCGTCGCGGAAGGTTCAATGGCATGTTGCCAGAAAGCACGCACCGCTTTCATCCCACCGCCGATCCAGGAATAGAGAATCGAACCAAAGACGTAATAAAGTAGAGAGGCGATAAAGAATAAACCGATGGCTCTGGCAAAGGTCATCAATAATTGAGGATCCTGACTCGCCATAGTTGCAGCAAAATAACTGCCTAGCCCTAATGGTGCCGCTTTCATGATAATCGAGACAATTTTCATAATAACGGTGTTTAATCCGTTCAATGATTCGGCAATTTGTTTGCCTTGCTCACCAGATTGACCAATCGCGATACCGGCAATGACAGACATAATAATCAATGCCAGAATGTTGGACTTGGACAATAAACCAACGAAGTCATTGGTCGTCACCATATTCACAAAGTTCATTTCACCGTTGCCAGCTTTAAACTCTTGCGTTAACTCGATGGTAACTCCCTGAGCGGGGTCAAATAAGGTCGCTAATCCGACAATAGCTGCCGCCGGAATTAACGCCATAATGATGGAGATAGCAAAAATCAACCCCATTATCCGCCCAAGTTTTTTCAAATCTGTCATGCCGGCAATAGACGACATCACACTAACGCTCACAAGTGGAACGATAATCATAAACAACAAGTTAAGAAATATCTTTCCGATAGGCTGTAATTTAAGCGCCAGAGAAGGGGCATAAATACCAATAACTCCACCGAGCGTCAGCGCGAACAAAAGAATAATAGAAGATTTGTAGGGTTCCAGACGTTTCCACATAATATTTTCCTTGGTGTGATATTTAAATTTCATGTGACTTCAGTCACCTTTTCATTTCAATTCGGTAAGCAAATATCTTATTTGTGATTAAGCTCACCTTTTTTATTTCTTATTCTTAATACGAATAACATATCGCTATTGGTAATAAATGATTACATTTGTAGTAGGCAAATGAAATACAACATTGATGCCATTTACTAAAATCACTAATGACCTGAAGGAAAGAATGAGTAATATTGCATCGTTAAAGCAGTTAGAGATATTAGTGAAGATCATAGAATGCGGTGGGCTGTCTGAGGCGGCTACGCAGCTCAATATCTCACCGTCTGCAGTGAGTAAAAGCCTATCCCATCTGGAATCACAGTTAGGCACTATGCTGCTAAAAAGAACCACACGCAGCCTGACCCTGACTGATGCCGGGACTTATCTTTACCACCGAGCCACGAAATTATTATTAGATTTTGATGAGTCATTGAATACTACCGCGGGATTTTATAATCGTCCTCAAGGAGAATTACGCCTTACCTGTTCAATTGCCTTTGGCTACTCCCATCTGATTACTCTAGTTAATAACTATCGCACTCGTTACCCAGACGTTGATTTATATATAGATCTAAACGATAACTTTGTTAATTTAAATGAAAGCAATTTTGATATTGCTATCCGCGTTGCCTCTACGCCACCCGATAATTATTCATTAAGAAAACTATCAACTATTCATTGGGCATATTGTGCCAGTCCGGAATATCTGAAAAAAATGGGTATCCCGACATCAGTGCAACAATTAACAAACCACCAATGTTTACTCTATCCAGGTTTGACGCCGATATTAAAAGATACCGATGAAGCGGGTAGCGTACATTTACTTAAACTTCGTTCGCCTATTCAGGCCAATAGTAGCTTGGTGTTACTGAAAGCCGTATTGGAACATCAAGGAATTGCCTATTTACCCACTTACCTGCTTGGCGATGCCATTCAACGTGGGGAAATTACACCGCTAGCGTTGGACGGAGAAATTACCCACGCTACTCACGGTTTATATGCCCTTTATTTCCCCAGCCGCTATAGCAACCCCAAGGTACGTTCTTTTATCGATTTTTTGGTAGAAACACTACAACCCGTACCCGTTTGGGATAATTGGATCACACCACCACCCTGAGATGAGGGTAGTCAATAAAGCCGTTTATCAAGGAACCTATCTGCCTACGTGAGTAGATTGGCCTGTTATGCCTGCCGGTTGTGATAACCAACGACTCTGTTATTATCAACAAATATCGCCGTCTTTGTAGAATATTCTTTAGGATAATCATCTGCATAAAATATGAATTTAGGCCATTGAGGAACATTATGCCGAACTCATCTAAGGATAATCAGCAGCAATCCCGCGCAGAGCCACCTACGCAGCGAACGAAGACCGCACTGCTAAGTGCCGGAATTGAAAATGGAAAGGAAGCTATTTCTGTTCTCGCCCGCATCGGCAATCGGATTAAAACCTACCCAAGCGTGGCACATATTATCCGCGCCACCGACCGATTTAACGATCGTTTAGGCAGCCAATTCGGTGCCGCCATTACCTACTTTTCATTCTTATCTTTAATTCCAATTTTAATGGTTTCTTTTGCTACCGTCGGTTTTATTTTGGCCTCCAATCCCGATTTATTGGCAGAATTGATCAATAAAATTGTCAATAGTATTAGCGATCCCAGCTTGGCGGCCACATTGAAAAATACGGTGAATACCGCTATTCAGCAGCGTACCACCGTAGGACTCACCGGTCTGGTTATTGCACTGTATTCCGGCGTGAGCTGGATGGGCAATTTACGCGAAGCCATTCGTGCGCAATCCAGGGATGTTTGGGAGCGTAATCCGCAAGATGTGGAGAAGTTCTATATTCGCTATACCCGCGATTTCATTTCACTGACTGGTTTGGTGCTAGCGCTGATTATTACACTATCGCTGACCTCAATTGCCGGCTCAGCTCAGTCTGCGATCGTTAATGCATTGGGATTAGGCGGTATCGAATGGCTAAGACCAGCGATGACGCTCATTGCCCTGTCTATTTCTATCTCAGCAAACTATTTGTTATTCCTGTGGATATTCTGGATTCTGCCACGCCATAAACCACCAAAGAAAGCTCTACTACGCGGTACATTAATTGCCGCTATCGGATTTGAAATCATTAAATTTGTCATGACCATGATGCTACCCCGCCTTGCCAGCTCACCCTCCGGTGCGGCTTTCGGCTCGGTCATCGGTTTAATGGCCTTTTTCTATTTTTTCGCTCGTTTGACGCTATATTGTGCCGCTTGGATCGCGACGGCAAAATATAAAAATGATAAAAACCCACCTGTTCCGCGCGCATAGCGCCGATTGATTCTCACCACAAATATTTTATTTGTCAATGATTTAGCAAAACATGAATCCGTTGATCTCCGCCAGAATTTGAAATTATACTGCCTGCAGCTTAATCACTCATCAAGGATCTGTTAATGGCATTTCTGACTGGCCGCAAGACGATTGCTTTGGGGTTTTTGGCGCTACTTGCCGCCATTGCTGTTTTTGCTTTACCATCAAAAATCGGAAACTCCGATGCTTTATGGCAGATTGTCAGCCAGCAATGTGTGCCAAACCAACAGCGAACGCATTCCCCCCAACCCTGCGTAGAAGTGGATATATCAGCCGGTTTTGTCGTGTACAAAGACCGCAATGGGCCATTGCAATATTTGCTGATGCCGATTCGAAAAATTAGCGGGATAGAAAGCCCTGAATTACTGGAGCCAAAAACACCCAACTATTTTTTGCAGGCCTGGCAAGCCAGACATTACATGGCTGATAAGTATGGTTCACCCATTGAGGATCGGGATATCTCGCTGGCGGTGAACTCGGAATTTGGTCGCAGCCAAAACCAACTGCACATTCATATTTCCTGTCTGTCACCGACAGTAAAAAAAGCGCTGATCGCTCAAAGCGAAGCTTTCCGCCCAAGGTGGCAACCTCTGCCAGACGGATTATTGGGGCATAATTATTTAGTTCGACGAATCAGTGTCAACGAGTTAGCGGAACAGGGAGCATTTCGGTTACTGGCTTCGGGCGTACAAGACGCGGCAGCCAACATGGGGAAATACGGGCTGGCCATGACCGCATTACCCAATGGCGAGTTTTTGCTATTGGCAACCAAACGAAATTTACCGCAGCGGCATCTGGCCTCCATTGAGGAGATTCAGGACCACTCATGTAGCATACTACTGCCGAGGCCTCCTCGCTAAGAGTCATAGCCAGATGGATAAGAATGAATATCCCGAATAAAGAGCGTGATCATTTCATTCATCATGAAAATGAGTTAGCTAACGCTCATGCATGATGGGCAATCAACAAAAAGGGAGAAACTGTACCCGCCTGTTACCCAGCGAATGAGAGAGGAAGTGACTGTAACATATCAAAATGTGCGGGTCGGGAAAGATAGTAACCCTGTGCAGCACAGGCATCAGAGCGTTTCACCAGCGCCCATTCCTTATCGGTTTCCACGCCTTCGACGATAACACCTTTACTGTAGCGGCTCATCAGCGTTACCAATGTGAAGAATAACTGCTGCCCTATTTCACTTTGCTGCAACAGAATAAAGAGATCACGAGCAATTTTGATGTATTCGTAACGCCAGCTAACAAAGGATGAAAAATTAGCCACACCGCAGCCAAAATCATCCAACCACAATCGATCCGCCTCAGCGATTTGCGAGAAGGGTGTATTACAGGCCGTATCCATATGTTCAACCAATTCAAATCTGACATAAGGCATGGATTCGATCAGTTGCCGCGCATCCGGGTCATTTTGCATCGCCATCAGTGCCTGCCCATCAATATTGATGGAGACCAGCATCGATCGATGAGTAAATAGCCCGTGCCATTGTCTGACTAACTCTAACTGCTCCAACACGACATTCAGGCGAGCTCGAATGCTAATAGCGGAGAAATAATCCTCGGGAGAAAGTCGGGTTTCCGGAGAAGACGGGTGATAAACAGCCGTCAATAGTTCGATCGCCAGTAACGTCCCTGAAGTGCGATAAATCGGTTGGAAAGTATACCTACACTGACATTGCCGCCAGAAGTTAAATCCCTTATTACAATCCAGAGCGACAAGGGATGGCGCAAGTAAATCTGATATTTTGTTAGTTAGCATCAGTTTTGTCGCCATATCTCGGGGTATCAGACAGTGGCTGTATCAGTTTTTCCACCATCATAAAGACGTTCTCTGATAAGAACGTGAGGTTAATGACAAAGTGCTCGTTGCGGTGAAAACCGGCAGATCGTCAAGACGCCGTGAATACGTCCTTGTAGGCTCGTTCCGCGCCATCCCTGGCGCGGACGCTTGACTCTTCTACCGGTCTTCCCCACCAGAGATCGCAGGATCGCGGTTTGTCAGCAGTCTGACGTTCTCTGATAAGAACATTTTTCCTTCTGGAGATGTTATCGACTCGTTCGACCAGAACTTTATACGCAAGAGTGGCAGATTATTAATAACTGCAGCATCCCAGGACGCTGGCATCGCGATATAAAGCCATCTACAGTGAGTCTTGCCGCTCTAACAATAAGATAAATGGAGAGAATCATGCCCTATGTGAACATAAAAATAACCCGTGAAGGTGCCACTGCTGAGCAAAAGAAACAGTTGATTGCCGGCGTAACTCAACTGCTTGTTGATACTCTGGGTAAAAACCCTTCAACAACAGTGGTCGTAATCGATGAGGTCGATACCGATAACTGGGGTATTGGCGGGAAATGCGTCACCGAACTGCGAAAAGCCCCCTAATGACTAATGAAATAGCGGGAAACTTATCTGTTTCCCGACCTGTGTCATAAAAAATATAAAACGGCATTTTAATTCTATTGACTCCCACCCAAGCAGCAGAGAGACTAACCCTATTTCACCCATGACTGAATATCGTTTAGAAATAGGCCGCTTTCTATGACCAGCAAAAATATTGCCGTTATTGGCGAATGCATGATTGAACTGTCGCAAAAAGGGACGGATCTTAGCCGAGGTTTTGGCGGTGACACTCTGAATACGGCGGTTTATATTGCCCGCCAGGTTGATGAGCAGGCGTTGAACGTTCATTACGTGACTGCATTAGGCACTGACAATTTCAGCAATGAAATGCTAGCAGCCTGGCAGAAAGAAAAAGTACAAACCGACCTGATTCAGCGCATGGATAACAAGCTACCCGGCCTCTATTTCATTGAAACCGACGAGACTGGCGAGCGCACATTTTATTACTGGCGCAACGATGCTGCCGCCCGTTTTTGGCTTAATAGTCCACAAGTTGACGAAATTTGTCAGAAACTGGCAGACTTCGATTATCTTTACCTTAGCGGTATCAGTCTCGCGATTCTTGATGCAGAAAGCCGCCAGCGTCTACTGAAATTGCTACAAACCTGTCGAGCCAAAGGCGGTAAAGTTATTTTTGATAACAACTACCGTCCGCGCTTGTGGCAAAGCCAGGCCGAAACGCAGGAAGCCTACCACGCAATGTTATCCTGCACTGATATGGCCTTTCTGACGCTGGATGACGAAGACATGCTATGGGGCAAGATGTCCGTTGAACAAGTGATCGATCGTACACAGGCGTTGGGCGTGAATGAGATTATTATCAAGCGTGGTGCTGATGCCTGCATCGTCTGGCATCGGGAAGCAGGGAGCCAGTTGCCTGCGGAACAGCAGGTCATTCCGGCAGTTCGCTTGCCAAAAGAAAAAATCGTCGATACCACTGCCGCCGGAGATTCGTTCAGCGCGGGCTATCTGGCTGTTCGCTTAACGGGAGGCAGCGCCCAACAGGCCGCAGTGCGGGGTCATCTGACCGCCAGTACGGTTATCCAGTATCGCGGAGCGATTATTCCATTGGCGGTAATGCCACCACGCTAATTAATAAGATAATGACGCTTATCGTTTTACGTAGGAAACTCATCGGGGCCCAAAGGCCCCGATTGAGTCAATTTACTGTGCGCTAGTGCTTTCAGGTAGCACTTCCGGTTTCACTTCTTCCGGCGTTGTCGCGGGGGTGTGCGGTACCATGATGCTGTTATAACTTTCCTGCAACGCTTTCACATTCACTTCCGGCTCACCTTTAGGCTGCACCAGAACCAGGGTGGTATCTTGAGACAGTTGCTGTTTTAGCTCTCGATTCAAATCGACCAATGTCAGACCGGACAGGAACGTCTGTCGCAGCTTCTGATACTGCTCTGGTGCAATATCAACCACACCACTTTGCTGAGAACGCAAGCGCTGGCTCATCAATACATCGGTGTCCGTGCGGGCATAAGTTGCAAACAACTTGCTCAGCTGGTCGGTTTTCTGCGCCATCAAAGCATCAAACTCAGCCTGACTTAAACCATTGGTACGTAGATTCGCCAATTCGGTAGCAATAAAGGTGGTACCTGCCATCAGATTCTCGGTCGGCGTATTCAAATGAATCGCACACTGAGCACGCTGATATTGTACCCGGCAGTCAAACCCAAGCTTCAGACTTTTTTGTGCGCTTTTTTCCAGTACCTGCTGAACATGCCAAAACAGGGCTTCTCTGGCTAAATCGCTACGCCAATAGCGGCTCAATGCCTGAGAGTCTTGAATCGGATGCCAAGCGCTATCCCACATCAATGAAAGTGTGTCCTGCGTGGCTTGTTCACTCATCAAACTTACCGGCTCCGACGGCAAAGGTGCCAACGTCGCAATAGAAGATGGAGTCTGGCGTTTCCCTTCCAAAGCAGAGAAACTCTTACTGATTTGTGCCACGAGATTACGACTATCAACGTTCCCAACCACATACAGCGTCATCGCATCTGGCGTATACCATTGCTGGTAGAACTGCTGTAACTTCGCGACGTCCACCGGAGGTGTCACAGGCTGGCCCGGATCGTGACCGAGCAGCGAGGAACCTTTCAGACGATACCGCCACCAGGCATCCTGCACATTTTGCGGGAAGGTGGCAATCGGATCGCTGGAAAGATTCAGCGCGGCATTAACTGTTTGCTCACTGATCGCCAATTTACCACTCGTATCAGATAACCAAGCCAACGCTTCTTTTATCAGATCGGGACGATTGTTCGGCAGGCTCAGACTGTAAAGCGTGAAATCATAAGAAGTAATGGCTGGAGGTAAAGGGCGATCGCTATCAACCCCCTGTTGCCACAGCGACTGGAGTTGGGCTGGTGTAAAACTTTGACTGCTGATTAACGCCAAACGCGGCAACAAATGAGCAAAACCGACTTGCTGAGCGCTTTCGGACAATGAACCCGTATTAACGACCAGACGTAGCTCTACTCTGTCGCTTGGGCGCTGTGGCGTTGCCAACAGCTGCCATGTAAACCCATTATCCAATTTACCCTGTTGCCAGGCAGGATCGGGCTGTAGTGCTTCAGCCTGCACATTACTGCTGGCGGCCGCCAACAGCAACCCACCAACTATAAGACGAATTCTGGTGCCCTGCATGTGAACCCCTACTTAATCACTATCCAAATGTAAAACTATCCAATGTTGAAAGAAATGACATGTCCAAACCAGTTCAACTATCTGAAAATCATTGGAATGCATTTATATTGGATAAAAAACCATACTCATCACAGCAGGTGAGAGCGGAAAACAGAAGTGTACCATTCTGTTAGACCGCATGTGTTTGCCGATGTCACTCATCATGACGAAAAATAATATTCAACAAACATCACCAAGCGATTTAAATGATAATGGGTAGTGTTTCATTATGCAGAAACCACCGGTAACGACAAGCTACCGGTGGCTGATTAATTATCTGAACGGTTACAGAACGTATCAGGAAGAAGAAACCCGGCTTCCTGGTTTATTCTCCTGAGTCTTATTCGACAATGTCGCCTGCAATTGGTCGTTATCTAACTGGTTACACCATTTTGCCACCACAATGGTGGCAACGCCGTTACCCACCAGATTTGTCAGGGCACGCGCTTCTGACATGAAGCGGTCGATACCCAGAATCAGTGCTAATCCGGCCAGAGGTAAATGCCCGACGGCAGAAATAGTGGCTGCCAAGACGATAAAACCACTACCTGTCACACCCGCGGCTCCTTTCGATGACAGCAACAACACCACCAACAAGGTGATTTGGTGCATGATATCCATATGAGTATTAGTCGCTTGGGCAATAAATACCGCAGCCATTGTCAGGTAGATCGAGGTACCATCCAGATTGAATGAGTAACCGGTTGGAATAACCAGCCCTACCACCGATTTCTTACAGCCGGCTCGCTCCATTTTTTCCAGCATCCGTGGCAACACCGATTCTGAAGAGGAGGTTCCCAGGACAATCAACAATTCTTCCTTTATATAACGGATAAATTTGAAGATATTGAAGCCGTTAGCGCGGGCAATAGATCCCAAAACCACCACGACAAACAGAATGCAGGTAGCATAGAAACAAACAATCAACTGACCCAACTGCAACAGTGTACCGACGCCATATTTACCGATGGTAAAGGCCATTGCACCAAAAGCACCCAGCGGTGCGAGGCGCATGATCATATTAATGATACCGAAAATAACGCGGGAGAAGCTTTCGATAACGTTGAAGATTAATTGACCTTTCTCGCCCAGTCGATGCAGAGCGAAACCAAACAGTACAGCAAACAGCAAGACTTGCAGAATGTTGCCGCTGGCAAATGCGCCGATCACACTACCGGGAATAATATCCAGCAGGAATGGAATAATCCCTTGCTGTGAGGCTTGATCCGCATACATTGCAACCGCTTTGGCATCCAGAGAAGCCGGATCGATATTCATCCCGGCTCCCGGTTGCACCACGTTGACAATCACCAGACCGATCAGTAACGCAATGGTACTGACAACCTCAAAATAAAGTAGTGCGATCGCTCCTGTTCGTCCGACCGCTTTCATACTTTCCATGCCGGCAATACCCGTCACAACCGTACAAAAGATCACTGGTGCAATAATCATTTTAATAAGTTTT
Organism: Yersinia ruckeri ATCC 29473; assembly: GCF_000754815.1. Lineage (GTDB taxonomy): Bacteria > Pseudomonadota > Gammaproteobacteria > Enterobacterales > Enterobacteriaceae > Yersinia > Yersinia ruckeri. The sequence continues at coordinate 182,189 of NZ_KN150747.1, read as the reverse complement.
ACAAACCCATCGCCCAGAGGTTTCATCTGAGCGCCAATATCTGGGTAAAAATGGCCTAACAAGACGCCTAACGTAATTGCTGTTAGCACCTGAAAATAAAGACTTTTAAAGATGTTAGTTTTCATATCAATGTCCTTTTGGAGAAATGCACGGCGATTTGTCGTTATGGTCTCCGCAAATGAAAGGGACGCTTCATTTTTCTATTCCGCGCTAGCGCGAAAAATAACACCCCCATAACAATATGGCAGTCATTTATTATCGTAAATTGTCTCATTAACACGAAACTAAGAACTGAAACGCTTCAAGGAAAAGTAACCTGACAAACAATATGGTTAAATATTTGTGGTCAGGCTTGTCAAAACGGCCAGCAAGGGAAAAAACCAGAAAAAGAGCGGAGAGAAATAATGAAAGAAGGTGACTTCTTTTCGACCGAAAAAACCGGTCAACGTTTCAGAAAGCGTGCCTCAAACTCTTCACGCGCGACCGGGCGAGAGAATAGGAAGCCCTGCCCATAGGTGACTCCATGATCTAGCAACCATTTCAACTGAGCTTGGTTTTCAATCCCCTCAGCCATCACGCGTAATTCAAGTACCGTGGAAATACTGCCAATAATACTCGCCATAACATCGTCGTCAGGTAACGATTTTACAAAACTCTTGTCAATCTTGATCATGTCTATGGGCAAACATTTCAGGCAATTGAGATAATGTAGACTGGCGTAACCCATACCAAAATCATCCAACACAACAGACACACCCAATGCATGCAATTCGCGCAATAACACTAACGCTTCGTCAAGATCGGGAATATGGGCAGTTTCAGTAATTTCCAAAACGAGATGACGACCATCAATACCGTAATGATTAATAATGGTTTTTAGGTGTGGTAAGAAGGCATCATCCTGCACCTGTAAGCCAGAGATATTCACTGCCAGCGATAAATGAATCCCCTGCTGTTGCCAATCAGCCAGAATCCGACAAGACTCTTCCAATACCCAATTGCCTAATGGCACCATAACGCCTTTCTCTTCCACCAGCGGCAGAAAATCCGCAGGAGAAAGATAGGTTCCATCCGCCTGATTCCAGCGCAATAGGGCTTCGGCGCCCATCACCGTCCCGGTACTCAACTCACACTGAGGTTGTAAATACAGCGTGAAGTCACGTTTCTCAATAGCTTGAAGAATATCGTTTTCGTAAGTTAGCCGTTTCTGCGTTTTTTCGGATAAATGCGGTTCGAAATACAATATCTGATGCCGTCCCTGATGCTGAGCCGTCATCATGGCAGAGCTGGCATTGCGCATAACATCTTCGGCACTTTCCTGCTGATTAAGATATTGGGCGATACCGATACTGGCACGCGGGCGCAGCTGCATATTTTCGAAAGTTAACGGTGCGGTAACTTGCGCCATAATACGGCGAGCAAGTTGCAGGGCAGGGAAAGGTCGTGAAATCTTTTTTGCCAATACGGCAAATTCGGTTTTACTCAACTGCCCGAGCAAGCAATGATTATCAATGCATTGCTCCAGTCGCTGCACAATCGTCAGCAACAGTTGCTCATTTTGTAACTCGGTCATCACCCCGTAGGCTTCGTGCAGTGTTTCAATACCCACCACCAGCAGGTGGAATTTTTCCACCCGCTCACCGGATGCAATATGTTGCTCCAGCAAGGATAAAAATAGCGTGCGATTCGGTAATTCGGTTACTGGATGATGGTTACTGATACGATTCATCTCAGCGCAGACTTTAGAGAGTAACTGCTGATTCCGATTGTAATTACGCGCCAGCATGCCTATTTCGTCATCATAATGGCGTGCTGGAATAGTAAGCTGGTGGCCCAATACCTGTTCCTGAGAAATATTATCCAGCTCACGAGCCATCGCGCGTAAAGGGTGAACAATAAGTCGGTTAATACACCAGGTTATAGAAACAGAGAGAATCAATACCATCAACAGGTAAGTTGAAAACATGGTCGATAAGGTATTGATAATAAACTGGTAGATACGGAAAGAATCAGCCTGAAGTACCAGATAGGCCAAGGGCTTGGGATTGGCGGGAACGCTTTCTAAAGAATAGAGCGGTACCGTGATTTGTACCGGGAGTTGAAACACATGGCGCACCCAATCAGGAACCGGTCGCTCCGGCTTGAAATTGGCATGCAAGACCTGAAGGTTATTGGGCAATACCACGTTGGCCCGGCTTAAAATGCCAATAGGCAGCAGGCTATTTATGACGCGTTTGGTCTCCGGGAGATCCACACTCAGCACCGCCGCTGATAGAGGATTTTTAACGGAATACGCAATACTCTCCAACTGCTTGGCATAATCGTCTTTGCGTTGCTGCACAGAGTGGAACAGTTGAATGACGATAAAAATACAAATTGTCACCAGCGCTACACAGAACACTGTCGCCAGTTGTTTTATCGTTAACGAATGCCTGACCCGCAAACTCTTTCTCCGTCAATAAAGCCTGATAAAAAGCGACCTGACCACCCAGACCATCGCCAACTTAGCCTGAGTATACTCGATCGAGTGTCGATTTTACCTTGCGGTGCTAAACCGAGGGGCAAGGATATCGCGGGTTTCTATCTTTGCCTATTGGGAAGATAGGCTTTATGGGGTAAAAATTGCCGAAAAACGGCTTATTTGCCGATAAAGCCCGCATTACCGCTATTTAAAATCAGCGTAGGGCACCAAGGGTTGTGGTGGCATATCCAGATCGCCTTGCCAACCGGCCATTGAGTAGCGCAAATAAACCAGCGCGTGGCTCGGGGTATAATCTTTCGCCTGCTGAATATCGACTCCAGCACCTAATGTCCAATGGGAACTAAGCCGTCTTTCAATGATCGCTCGCAGCGTATAACCCACTCCACTGCTACTATCACCCAACTCCACCGCATTACGATCTCTCACCGTTTGGCTGGCCGAATTCAGTAACCCTTGTAGAGGATAACGCGGTTGATCACTAGTTGCCGAATGAGAAATAGAAATCGAACCACCCAGTTCCCATGACCAATTTTCTGTGCGTTCGCGATAGTTCACTGGTATCGCCAATGACAGATATTGCTGCGGACTGTAATAGCCCCCTTGCCCCAGAGTATAACCGCTAAGATCTTTCTGATAGTGCCACCACATGCCGTTCAAGCCAACGGTAACGCGGCGGTTATCTTCATTAATCAGCTTATAGTAGTAGCCGGTCATTAATCGCAGGCGCTGGTTATCGGCCACATTCTTTCCGGTCAGATAATGATAACTGACATCACTCCAGACACCATGTGCTTCGCCACGATCATAGCTGGTTCCCAGACTGACGCCGTTGGCTCGTACGCCCCCCCAGGTCACATTGGTATTAGGATCGACCCTGCCACTAAAAGCCAGCAACGAACTGGAGATAGGACGACGAGATGCCGTTGCCGTCCAGCCAATATGGTTCCAATCGCTGCTGTAACTGAGGCCACCGACCACATCCACGACGTCAAAGCCCAGCGGCGTGGTACCGATATCCGTTTCCCAGCTATCATTTTTCCAACCGGCAGAAATACTGGTGCCAGTTGCCCGTTGGTGCAGGTTAGTTAAGCAGGGGTTGGCAACGTCATAACAAGTGCCGGCCTTATAGCGTTCGTTCGCATTAAAGGTACCGGCATCCATTTGGATGGTATCCGCACGGAAAAATGCCCGCCCGTCAGACAGCGGCGTATCTACCTGCAACATAGTGTTGTGGGCTTTAAGATCGGAAATACCTTTGGTACCGCTGGAACGGACATAGTCATGATCCAGTGTTACGCGTGTATCCTGCTGGCGATACAAATCGGCAGCATCAGAACGGATACCGCGTTTCAGCCAGTCATCTGTCGCTTGATTACGCGTCAGTCGGGTGTAACTGTCGTTATCCGCTGGTAGGGTTGCTGTGATACCGCTGCTGACCATCGCTCGCTTGTAATCATCCTGCGCTAATGCGGGTTCACCCATCTGTTGGGATAAGCGTGCCGAGTCACGAAACAGCAGGGCATTGCTCTGCGAAGGTCCCTCTTTCTCCGCCAGCGGTTTCAATTGCTGGAAGATAGCCGCCGCTTTTTGCGGTTCGCCAACACCACTCCAGGCATTCGCCACCCGCCGTTGAGTATTGAGAGTCGCATCCGGTTGTGCCACCGATTCACTGTGTAACAGTTCGCGAGCAGAGCTGACATTGCCCTGAGCGACCAGCACCTCGATTTCCCCTAAACGAGCATCAGGGTTATTCGGCTCTCGGGTGCGAACGGCACGATAACCCGCCAGTGCCTGATCATAATCACCGCGTTCTAATGCCCAGTCAGCCAGCGTCAAGTCTATGCGGGAATCGGCTGGCTGTTGGCGCAACAAGGCAATAGCGGAAGTTTCATCCCCACGATTGCGGATCTGGCGCGCATTTTCCACTACCCGTTCGAATTGTAACCGCTGGTCCAACTCGCGAATATTGTCACTCCACTGCGCTTTCGGCAGGGTTGCCAAATGATTGATGGCCGGCGTATCGCGTCCGGTACCGGAAAGATAGAGCGAGTAAGCATAAACTTGTTCGGGATCATTGGGCTTGCGAGCCGCCAGTTGACTAAACTCAGTATCGGCGTCTTGCGGGTGTCCATCCTGATATAGCGCCTGCGCCAGACGGTAAGTTAGCCAAACATCGTCAGGTGCCATCTTTTGCGCTTGGCGATACGTTTCCGTCGCCTGACGCCAATGCTGCTGCGCCGCCAATTTCTCCGCCTGCTGTTTTAGCCCATCCAGCCTCAGTCCGTTCAGGGTGTCACGCATTTTGGCCTGTTGCCCCGGCGGCAAGCCATTGAGGTAAGCTATCGCCCGTTCAGGGGATTGGCGCTGATAAATATTCGCCAGTCCACGCACCGCACTGCTGTTGCCCGGATCCAGACGTAATGCTTGCTGATAAAGTGGCTCGGCGGTTTTATCATCATGACGAGCGACTGCAACGTCCGCCAATCCCAGCACTGCGTAGCTGTCGCTGCTGCCCAGTTGCCGCGCTTGCTGATATTTTTGCTGAGCCTGAGCATAGTTACCCGCCTTCAGTATCTTATCGCCCTCATTCACCAGCAACCAGTAACGGTTAGTTTTAATCAGACTGGTCCATTTATCGCTGTTTAGCCCATTGGTGTCCGCTTTTTTGGCCTGTTCAAATAAACTGTTCGCTTTTTGTCGATCCCCAGCTCGCGCATAGGCCATCCCTAACGCGCCTAGCACTTCGGCGTCATTCGGTGACGAAGATAGCGCCTGTTTCAGCTCTGGAATAGCGCTATTGCTCCCGCCACTATCAACTTGGGATAAACCGGCCAAACGTGCCTGGTAGCTGGGATCCGCCAGCATTTTTTCCTGTCGGGCCAGTTCTTTTCGCGCGTTATCTCCCTCCACGCCGTCACTGAAAACGTCGAGAAAACGATTTAATAGAGAAACACTCTGCGGGCTGACCGGCAACGTTTTGATGTTATCCATCCACAAATTGGCGGCCTGCACCTTGCCAGCCGGATCGGCGGCTATTTGCTGTAGCAGGCTATAGGCTTGGGCATCCTGTTTTTGGCTAAACAGCATTCTGGCTAACGCCATGCGCAGTGGAATATTACCGGGGAATTTTTGGTCCAACTGTTGCAACTGCGACATTGCCGCGGGTTCCTGCCCTGGCAAGCGCGCCACCAGTCGCCAGTACTCCACCGCCAGATCCAACGTAGGCGGTTCGCCTTTCAACAGCAAATCATATTGGGTTTTCGCTTCCTGAATACGCCCGGCGGTCGCCAGTAAACGCGCCTGTTGTAATTTTTGCATGACTTCGGGCTGCGTTAATGCCAACGCCATTTTTGACTGGCGATAAATATCAGAGTCAGGGGCAAGTTGTTGCAGTTTATCCAACTGTTTCTTCGCCTCCTCCATATTCCCTTGCCGGAGAGCCTGACGAACTCCGGCTGCCACAACCTCCGGATTATTAGGATCCATTAAACTCAGGCGATACAGGGATTGGCGTACCAGTTCGTCCTTATGGGTCGCTTCCCCCAGACGAACCTGTTCCAAAAGGAATTGGGTAGGAGCAATGGCCTCCGCACCTTTGGCCTGCGGCAATAGCGCCGCTAGACTAAAAGGAAATACACTCAGCCAGTTTAATTTGAAGTTTCGCATTGACTGCCCCAAGAGGGTAAAAGCTCACCCTGCTGATTAAAACGATAACGATTCTGTGCCCATCCTTGACCATAAAGCGTCAAAACAGAACTGTAATAAGCGTCGGATCCAGGAGGGAATTGTTCCACTCGCTGTAGCTGTTTTGTTAAAATTGCTGAACCGTGAGCCGCCTTACCCGCACTTAACAACGGCAATAAGGCTGCCGAAAAACCCACCGGTCCATTACCGACGGTTTTTCCACTGGCAGTATCGGTTTTCTCCGGAGGAAGACCCTGTTGTTGCGTAACCTCAATCATCGGCTGAAAACGCTCGATTAACGCCGCTTTCTGTGGGCTGTTGTCGGCTAACATGCCAGCCCATAGATAAACCCGAATCGCGTTATAACTGCCGATATTGGGCATGACCTTATCCGCTTGCCAACCCTTTTTTTTATGCCAAACCACCCAATCCGGTGAGAACCCTTTCGGCGCTGTTTCCAGCCATAGCCGCTGGTTTACCGATTTTATCGCCTTCCACGGTCCCTTATTCATACTGGCAAAACGTGCCAGTAGTTGCGGTGGCTGATAGCTGGGATTTAAGCGCCAGCTGTTGCCATGCACAAACCCCACTTTCCCCGGCAACAGCATGAATCCCAACCCTGGAATATTCACGACTTCCTCTTTGGCAATACGCTGTAACAACAGGGTACCGATAGTCGTGTAGCGCCGACTGTTCCACAGACGCCCCGCTTCCAGCAGGTCGTAAGCGATCCATAAATCAGCATCGGACGCGGGATTAGTGTCCAGCACGCCCCAGCTATTATCCTTTTTCTTGCCCCAGAGCCACGCCGGTAAATGAGCGGTTAAATCCCCCGCAGCCAGATTGTTTTCCGTCCAATCCAGCAACAAATCAAACGTGGGGCGGTCATTGGCTACCAACGCAAAAAATAATGCATAGCCCTGGCCTTCCGAGGTCGTAATCATTTTTGGGGAACTGGCATCAATCACCCGTCCCCCTTGGCTGATATAGTGTTGTTTGAACTGCTGCCATGCTGGCCATTCTCTCTCTGCTGCTACCCCACTACAGGCTAACAGCAACAGGCTGCATATCAGTCGGTTAAACATCACCACCATAAAACTTAATCCCTATCTTCCGGCGATAGACGGCGGCGGCTGACAGCCCGCAGAATGCGCCACAACAGCATGGCAGCCAAGACGACAACCAACACCGCGACCGCAGCCAGCATCACGGGATGAGTGGATAAGGCAAACCAAATGCGTTCCCACCAAGGTAGGTGACCCACCTGATAAGTATCGCCCACCCGCAAGCTGTTGACGCCCGAATCACGAATCACGGCAACGGAACCAAACACCGCCGCACGTTTACCGGTATCCAGTAACGCGTCGCTTAACAAGTCGTAACCGTGTGGACTGTCGGCCAACAACGCGACGATGCTGCGCTGGTCGTGATAAGGCGATTGAACACCAATAATCGCCGACATGGCACCATCGGAACTGATGGTAGTTTTACTATCAGGGACTAAATCCGTCGGATCAGATGTTGCCGCCGCGATCGCTGGCTGGCGGTTCGGCATTTTCACCCAGCTTTGGGTGGCATCAACCAGCAAGTTGATTTTCTTATCATCCCGTAGTTCTGGCGGAATAGCGCCGATCATCAGAATATCGGCATCTTTATCTTTTGCCTTGCTCCAGTCATCTGTAATGCTAATACCTATCGCCGGGTAACCTACCTGCGCACCAATATTTCCCACCGTATTCAATAATGCCGTGACCTGAGCGGGCTGCGGTTTAGGCTGAACCAAGACCAAGGTTTGGGATAAATCAGCCAAACGGCTAAATGGGAAGCCCGCATTGGCAAAGGAGCGCAAATCCGGCATTTCCATAAAGTGACGATAGCCGGAGAAGTCGATAGTCGAGTTGCCGTCGATCACCACATGGTTTGGCGAGGTGGTGAAGGTTTCGCAACGCCCTTCCGAGCTGCTGGCAATCAAGGTGCTGTAATCGAAATCAAAGCGTAGTTGGTTGGACATGCCTAATTTCAACGCCGGTATAGTGACCACTCGGGTATCGTCTTGCAGTCCCTGAATCAGTGGTAAACGCAAAATTTTAGCGTTTTCATTACGGCTCGGCACCAGTGGATAATCAGTAAAGAACTGGTCATTCAGACTGACACTCAGGCGTGAACCGTCTTTTAAGATAGGTGTGGTATAACGATATTTCAGCTGCATATCGATACCAGCGCTGCGCAACAAGAATAAGTCTGGCGGCAAATTCATCGAAAGCAGAATAGGTGGCGGCAACTGCCCATTACTCTGTAGCTGTTCAGGATATTGCTGTAGCTCTGCAAAAGTCATCGGCCTTTCGGTACGCACCCAGTTTGGCGCATCATAAGGGACTCGAGGAGCCAATTGCTCAACCTTGTCTACGGTAACATTTTGCCCACGGAACAGAATGTTACCCTGAGCAATACCGGTTGCCGCAACAATCAAATCCTTATCATCTCGCCCCAGAACCAGCAGTAACTTCACATAAGGATCATCCGGGTGGCTGATCATCTCCACCGTTGGCGCATTGACTGCCGGATAATCTTTCAGGAAATCAGGTCGCTTGTCGTTGGTCGCAAAAACTACCCCATGGCGGTCAGGAATCTGATTGAAGGTTACCGGGAAATGCTGACCACGCCATTGTGCTTGCTGGCCAAACCACGAGGCTAGAATCGCGGCGGCTTTTTGCTGCTCCACGTTTGGAGCAGCGGCAAAAACAATGGGCAGCGTCAGCGCTTGGCTATCACGTGTATCAAAGAATGGCTCAGGAAAATGAGATAAATCATTCTTCAGCGGCAAGGACTGATAGCGCAGATCCAACGAGCTAGCCTTGCCAATATTCAGCCACAACGCACTGTTTGTCGGGTTTTCGCAGATACCCTGATAATGCCCGATAAACACCAGCCGTAGGCGGTTGAAGTCGGTAATGTAACGCGGATCGATGTGTCGGGTTTTCGCAGATACCCTGATAATGCCCGATAAACACCAGCCGTAGGCGGTTGAAGTCGGTAATGTAACGCGGATCGATGGATAGCTGGATTCGATTCGATTTGCCCAATTGCTCGCGGGTAATCGCCATGACATTCATCAGTTCATCGTTCAAGTAGATTTTGAGCTGCGATTCAATTGGCGTCAGCGACGGTGACGGCGTGAACTCCAGATTCAAGGTTGCCTGAGTGACTACCTCGTCACTGCGCACACCGAATTCCAGTTGACCTTCCGGTTTGACGCTCAACAAGGAGAAATTTCCCGGCGGCGGAGCCAATTTGGCAAACGGGTATACCACATCCCGCACGGGTGCGACTTGCGACGTCACAGGATTCACCGCGGTTGCTACCAGCGAAGGGTCGACTGCCGCAGGAGAGGCCAATACCAACGGTTCGACCGCCGTACCGATTGGGGTAGTTTCGGCATGAGACAGTGTTGTTAGCCCCAGAGCCAATGCTGTAAACCAGGTTATTTGTCTAATCATCATATCATCATCAATGTTGAGCCACTGTCTGATCCTGACTCCGCAGAGTCCGGCCCTGTCCTACGCCATGAGGAACAAATGACGCTACCCACGCAAGCAAAGAGGTAAATCCAACCAAAACATTACGAATCAACGGCGGAGCGTAACTCGCCATACGAACATAGCCTCTGAAACCCAGCGCCAAAACATCACGCAAACTTTCAATCGGCTTATCTTCAGGAAAACCGTCCTGCCACAGCGCCCAAGTATCGGCGCGGGCAAAGGTACACTGGATAAAGTCGATATGCTGCGCCACGCTCAGATCGTCCATTTGCATGCCAACTTTCTTGCCAAACGCCCGAGTTACCCTGCACGGAAAAGTGTATTCCTGTTGGCCACGTTTAAGCAGCAGCGTCGCCGTTTCGCCATCCTGTAGTAATCCTTCCTCGCGCATTTCTATCCCCACACCACCATCAGAATAGTCGCGCAGGGTACAGGCAAACAGGTGACCGTCGTTACGAGCAATGGCCGCAGGCATCGCAATCTCCACTCGGTGAGACTGACGAACCTGCTTGGCCTCAACCGCTACTGCCACCGCGCCACCGAGAATAGTCATGTTGTAAATCACCCACACCAGACTGATCACCACCGTCATAATTTCGTTTGTCGGCCCGTTGCCCAAACGCCATAACCCGGCAATCAATCCCGCTAGATTCAGTAATACCAACGCCATATACGGGCGAGTAATCACCCAGTCCACGTGCTGCTCTTCCACCAAACCGCCTTTGGCCGTTACGTTGAATTTCCCTTTGCGCGGATTCAGCAGCGCTACGGTAGTTGGTCGGGCGATGTACCACGCCAGCACGGTTTCATAGATCTCACTCCAGAATGAATGACGATACTTTCCCTGTAGACGCGAGTTGGTCAAACTGGCATGAATCATATGCGGCAATACATAGAGTGCAATTGCCAACGCGGGAGCAAATATGATGTACGCATGCATAAGCAGGAAAGCCAACGGTGCCGTCAGGAAGATTAAACGCGGAATACCGGCCAAAAAGTGCAACATGGCATTGGCGTAACATAACCGCTGCACAAACTTCAGCCCCTTGCCAAGCAAGGGGTTATCCAGACGGAAAATCTGTACCATGCCCCGCGCCCAGCGAATACGCTGGCCGATGTGCGCCGATAAGCTTTCCGTCGCCAATCCGGCCGCCTGCGGAATACGGATATACGCTGAGGTATAACCTTTGCGGTGTAGGCGTAATGAGGTATGAGCATCTTCGGTAACCGTTTCAACCGCAATCCCGCCCACGTCATCCAAAGCACTGCGCCGCAACACCGCGCAAGAGCCACAAAAGAACGTGGCGTCCCACATATCGTTCCCATCCTGTACCAGGCCGTAGAACAACGTGCCTTCGTTAGGCGTTTGACGAAAACGCCCAAGGTTACGTTCAAAAGGATCGGGAGAGAAGAAATGGTGTGGCGTTTGCAACATGCCCAATTTCAGGTCTTTAAAGAACCATCCCACCGTCAATTGCAGGAAAGAGCGGGTCGGTACGTGGTCACAGTCGAAAATGGCCACAAACTCACCCTTGGCTTGTTTCAATGCGTGATTAACATTACCGGCCTTCGCGTGTTCATGGGTTGTACGAGCGATATAGTTCACCCCAACTTGCTCGGCGAAGGCTTTAAATTCAGGTCTATTACCGTCATCCAGAATATAGATATTAATCTTATCCTTCGGCCAATCTATACCTAATGCTGCATAAATAGTCGGTTTTACTACGCTAAGATCTTCATTGTAAGTGGGCACCATCAGATCGACAGTCGGCCAGGTCGAAATATCTTCTGGCATAGGCACTGGCTGGCGGTTAAGCGGCCAAATAGTCTGAAAGTAACCCAGAACCAGCACCACCCAAGCGTAGGTTTCTGCCAATAACAGCAGCAAACCACAGACCAGACTCACGGGATCGTCCCAGTTCAGCGTTTCGGTATAGCGCCACCACAGGTAACGGCAGGAAATCGTGACCGATAGCACAATCAACATCAGCGTCGGCAAACGCCCTGGGATGCGCCGTACTACCATAGCTATCGCCCACAGCAGTAACACAAAGATAAATTGCGCCATCAACCCAAAAGGCTGGGAAATACAAATCAGCGCCAAGATCCCAGCGATAATACTCAGCGTAATAAAAAGAATACGGCGAGTGCGTTTTTGTAATCGGCTAAGCCGTGCAACAACTGCTTGCTCCAACCGATTTTTTTTTACATTCTCCGGCAAAACATCAAGCCATTGCCGATAACGTTGCTTTTGGGTGCGTAACCAACCTGGCGTCTTGGAAACCGGTTTCGGCTTTTCACTATCCGCAGAATCAGGACGGACTAACAATAGCCAAATGCCTTGCAGTAAATAGCGTAAACCATCCGCCAACCGTGGGCGACGCGCAGCGATATGTGGGAACCAGTAAGTGCGATGTTGAATCACATTCTGCCAACTCGGAGATTCGAGGCGCAGAAAAAACCAGCCCAACGCCACTGCCAGCGTGTTTAGGAACGCAGTGAGAACGGTACATCCTTGATTCAAATATTGGTTATAGTGGCGCTGTAATCCCTGCGATACCGGGGGCATAAACAGTCCCCGCATTAACAGGCTCATACATTCCCCCCGGCACAATGAATCAGGCACCAGTTAGCCAGTGTATTCACTTCATCAGCAGCCAAACTTTGCGACGCGTACTCGCCTAATGGCTGTTTAGCCGCCAACGCTTCCGTCACTGCTTCATCGCGATGAATAAATAACGGCAGTAAGTTGCGTAAATTTTGCAGCCACAACTGGTGCATATCTTGCTGCAAACGGCTGGTAGCCGAAAATTGATTAAGCAGAAAATGGCTATCTACCGGCAGAGCCTGTTGATGTAAACGGGCGTGGCAAGCGGCATCGGCGGCAATCATCACAATAACTTTATCCGCCAGCGCCAGCGCTTGTTGCGACAGAATATTGTCGCCAGCGGGAACATCCAGCAGAATCCAGCGATGCTCGGCGGTGGCTTTCAATGTCGCTATTTTTTCCTGCCAGTCGTGTTCAGGCTGCAACAGCGTCGTTGGCAACTGCCGCTGTTCTGCCATATTGAGTTGACCAAAAGGCAGAAAGTCCAGCAATGGCGTATAACGCATGGCCTGCTGCTGCCAGTCGTGGTGATCTAACGAGGCTCTCGCCCAGCCGCCAGACTGTTCAAACGGCATGTTGAAATGAAGACGCAATAAATTATCAGGGGAAAAATCAATGACCAGAACCGACTCTTCTAGCTGTTGTAATGCCCAGGCAAGAGCCACGGTGATGGATGTCGCGCCTGTACCGCCTCTTAAACCCTGCATTGCAATCACTGGCATAAACTATTTGCTCCCTGTGAACTGAGCCAGCTCGGCCAATAATGGCCATCGAGCCATCATCTGCTGTAAACGTTCCTGACGAACAATATCGATATAGCTTAATTTTGGTAAGGCAAACGCTCGACTTAATGCTAGTAGATCATCCTGAACTTCGGGGGATGAATTCACATAGAACCGATCTATTTGAGTATTCATTCTACGGCCCTTGAAAAATAGGCTAGTGTAATTAAGTATTTTGATAATTAGAGTATACTTTGCCTATTAAGATAAGTCTTAACTTAATATCCTAGTACAAAGTTGGTTAATGTCAGGTGCAATGATATAATTATGTTCAGCATTTCGTTTGCATTGACCTGTAGAACTTCAACCCAATTTAGAAGCAAAAAACCCATGTCGAGAACATTCTCATTAGGTATTGGTAAAATTTGGGATGAATTGGCCGTTGTGCAGGCCTCTGGGCTCTATTGGATCAATATAGACCGCGAGAATGACGCAAATCTATTCTGCCAACAGATAATTAGAAACCAGCCCAAAAATACCCGTTCGGCATTGATTTGTTCCGGTCAAAAACCCACACATTTACTGACAGACCTTGCCGGTTTCGGGCCAGAAAAACTGCCTTTATTTACCCTGCCAGAAAAAAAAGCTGCCGTTAAAAATTTTGCCAATGACTTAATGCGATCATTAAGACCACAGCAGCGTTTTTTTATTTTGTTAGCGCATGCCAGCTTGTGGCAAACGTTCACTACGGAAGAAACTCAGCACTGGGTACAGGAATTAAGTCACTGGTTGGAAGAACATCAAGCCACATTAGTGATTCTCAGTCACGGCAGCGGAGTCAGTAAACTTAAAACGCAACTGGTTAATCAGCATAAAGCACTGCAAGGGCTTGCCAGCCTGCAATGGCAGCACGATCACGCGCAATATATGGTTTCCTGGTGGAGTACTGCCAGCAGCGTGACTGCCAACCAATTGGTTAAATTGCAGCCCGGCTCTGAAGGCTGGCAGATGACCGAAGAGAAAGAGCAACAACCGTTGGCGCAGTCTCGTAACGACGAATATCTCTATTTGGCTACCGCCACCACTCTGGAAGGGGCTCCGCCGCTCTCTGCCAACTGGCAACTGTTTGAAAATAATCTCTTATTATCCGAACGAGCCTTTTCCACCTATGCTGCGACCATTATATTTTCCCTCACTCAAAGCGATCAGATCGATAAACTCGCCCGCCAGATTCACAGTTTGCGCCGGCACCGTGGGAATGCACTGAAAATCGTGGTGCGTGAAATGGACTCCAGTCTGCGTTATAGCGATGAACGCCTGTTATTAGCCTGCGGTGTCAATCTGATCGTACCTCACATCGCCCCTTTATCTCGTTTTCTGACCATGATAGAAGGTATTCAAGGACAGCGTTTTTCTCGCCATGTACCTGAAGATATTAATAATTTACTGGACTCACTTCGTCCATTACAGCTAAAAGGTTATCTGCCGCTGGATCAATTCTGCCAGTCCGTGCTGTCTTTAACAGGCAATACTTTATTACCAGAAGATGGCAAAGGCGTGCTGGTTGCGTTGCGCCCAGTACCCGGCCTATCCGCCCGTCAGGCACTGACGCTGTGCCATATACGACGTTTTGGCGATATTGTGACATTTGCTAGCGATCGTCTGGTGGTATTCCTGTCGACCTGTCGAATAAATGATCTGGATACGGCGCTGAATTACATTTTCCGTCTACCGGTAAATGAAACCTTCAGTAACCGCCTCGTGTGGTATGAAGATCGTGAGATCATTTCTGAAGTCAATCAGATGAACAATCCAGATTATGTGCAAAACTTTATTGATAGTAAAATTCATCAACGGGAAAAAGATCGGCCGACTTCTGTACCATCAGAGCGCCGAAAACCAGTGGCTATAACGTTGAATATAGGTAAACGCGAGGAGAATACTTAATGAATCTCAGCGAGATTTTTCAGGTTATGTTATTGGCGGCTATCGTTTTTTTCCCACTTGGTTATTTTTTACGTGGTCGTTTTCCCGCCTGGTGGGCAAAGAAGCAACACCTTTTTCTCTCAGCACGCTATCTGAAATCAGAAGGGATCTGGTTGCGTGACGGCTCCTCTTCACCTATTAAGAAATAACCATGAACCTGAAAAAGAATGCGCAAAAATCACAGACGCCATGGCGTTATTGGCGCGGTCTGGGCGGCTGGAACTACTATTTCCTACTGAAACTGGCTCTACTCTGGTTTGGCTACCTTAATTTTCATCCATTTGCTAACTTGGTGTTTGTTGCTTACCTGGTTTTCCCTATTCCTGCTGAACGGCTGCATCGCTTACGCCATTGGATTGGTATTCCCATCGGCTTGGCGCTGTTCCTCCACGATACCTGGCTACCGGGTTTCAGCAGCATCCTGAGCCAAAGCTCACAGGTCGCTGGGTTTAGTTTCAGCTATATCATCGAATTGATTGAACGCTTCATCAACTGGCGCATGATCGGTGCAGCCTTTGTGATGTTGGTCGGCTATCTGTTCATTTCCCAGTGGATTCGCGTCACGGTATTTATCATTGCGGCAATAATTTGGCTAAACGTGGTAACTCTCGCAGGGCCAGCGTTATCCCTGCTACCCAGTACCACGACTGCCACCGAGAGCAATATTCCAACCGCTCACACCAGTGCGCAGCCTGCGGTGGACGCGCCGCCAACCAGCGCAAACCTAACGGCGTACCTGAACAATTTCTACGCGCAGGAAAAAAACCGCGTCACTCAGTTCCCGTCCACATTACCAAATGACGCTCAACCTTTTGATTTACTGGTTATTAATGTCTGTTCTCTATCATGGTCAGATATAGAGGCCATTCAGTTAGATAAGCATCCGCTGTGGAATCAGTTTGATTTGGTGTTCCGAAATTTCAACTCGGCAACCGCCTACAGTGGCCCGGCGTCAATTCGTTTACTGCGCGCCAGCTGCGGTCAGGAATCCCACCATGATCTGTACCAATCCGCAGAACAACAATGCTATTTATTTGATAACTTAGCAAAATTGGGCTTCACATCCCAATTGATGCTGGATCACTCAGGGGTTTTCGGTAATTACCTACAGAATCTGCGGGAAGATGCCAATATGCGTGCGCCACTGATGTCACAGAAAGATATCAGCAACCAATTGGTTTCCTTTGATAATGAGCCGGTTTATAACAACCTGGAGCTATTGAATCGTTGGTTGGCACAGCAGAAAGAAGGGACGGAAGGTGCGAGAAGTGCAACCTTCGTGAATTTTGTACCACTGCATGATGGCAACCGTTTTGTCGGAACCAATAAAACCGCCGATTACAAAACCAGAGCGCAAACTATGTTTGATCAGCTCGATACCTTCTTTGGGGAATTAGAGAAATCTGGCCGTAAAGTCATGGTGGTCGTGGTGCCTGAACACGGTGCCGCATTGGTTGGTGACAAGATGCAAATGTCCGGCTTACGTGACATACCCAGCCCAGGCATTACGCATATTCCAGTAGGCATTAAGATGATTGGCATGAAAGCAGCGGATCCAGCCAGCCCGATCGTCATCAAAGCGCCAAGTAGCTATTTGGCTATTTCAGAGCTGGTTTCCCGGGTGGTTGACGGCAAGATATTTACGGCTCCAGACGTTGACTGGCAGACTTTGATTAAAGGCTTACCAGAGACCGCCGTTATATCTGAAAATGATAATGCCGTGGTTATGCAATATCAGGGAAAAACCTACATTCGCTTAAATGGTGGAGACTGGGTGCCTTACCCACAATAAAAGCGAAAAGAGAATCATCTACAATAAACAGGAGCGTATAATTACGTTCCTGTTTTATATTGAATGAATACCGGTTTATTTCCATCTCATCGCGATGCCAAAATATTTTCAATATGTGAGCATTATCTCATTAAAGAATGGCGTGATAAATTCAGTCAATAACGATGCAAACTGCATAATATTCAAATTATCGAAAAAATATTCAACTGATGTTCTAAGTGAGATCTCAGCGAGAGAAAAATATGAAAGATCTTGCTGAGATACCTATATACAATTTACTCGCTTATTATTTGCTTTGGGTTATAAAAAAAGCACCGATTATTAACTCATCGGTGCTTTTTTAGCTCTTATCATCGGTATTAACTATATTAACTACATTAACTACCGACTTCGGATTCATCCTGATCAATAGCAAAACACGCTACCATTTGATCACCATAGTGTTTAAGTTGCGGCTGTAATTGCCTACAGGTGCTGAAGGCTCTGCGGCAACGCGCGTTAAATGCACATCCCGGCGGCGGATTCATCGGGCTGGGTAATTCGCCCGTCAATTTAATCCGCTCACGGCGCATATCTGGATTCAGTCGCGGTGTCGCCGACAACAACGCCTGTGTATAAGGATGACGCGGATTGTTAAAGATGGCCTCTTTGCTCCCTTTCTCAACGCAGCGACCGAGGTACATCACCATCACTTCATCAGCAATATGTTCCACCACCGATAGATCGTGGGAGATAAAGACATAAGACAGTCCCAGTTCCTGCTGCAAATCCATCATCAAATTCAATACCTGTGCCCGCACAGATACATCCAATGCAGACACCGGTTCATCAGCAATCACCACGTCTGGGTTCAGCATCAAACCTCTGGCGATGGCAATACGCTGCCGCTGGCCACCAGAAAACATATGGGGATAGCGATCGTAATGCTCGGTTTTTAAACCAACTTTTGCCATCATCGCCAATGTTTTCTCTCGCCGCTCCTTGCTACTTAATGTGGTATTGATTTGCAAAGGCTCTTCCAGAATCTGGCCCACTTTTTTACGCGGATTTAACGAGCCATAAGGATTTTGAAATACGATCTGAATTTTCTGTCGGCGCAGTTTTTCTGCGCTTTCATCCGGCTTCAACAAATCTTGCCCTTGATAATACAGCTCGCCGCCGGTTGGTATTTCAATCATGGTCAGCAGCCGGCCTAAGGTTGATTTACCACAGCCAGACTCTCCGACCACTGCCAACGTTTTACCGCGTTCCAGCGTGAACGAAACGCCATCCAGTGCTTTGACCAGACGTTCCGGTGCAAACAGTCCCTTCTTGACTGGATAGTATTTTTTTAGATCGATCGCTTGTAACAGCGGTCTGGCGAGTTGCGGCTCATTATTCATTTCAATATTGCGACTCATAGGGTCGGCCTCCCCGCATCATCCAGCGGTGTATGGCATTTAACTTGACGTCCAGACGGGCCGAGCAATTCTGGTTCTTCGCTACGACAACGAAGGTTGGCATAAGGACAGCGCGGATTGAGCAGACAACCATCCGGCCGATCATATTTACCCGGCACGACACCCGGCAGCGACGCCAGTCGTGCTTTATCTTGCGCAAATTCCGGTAATGCCCGCAGTAATGCCTGAGTGTAGGGGTGGCGCGGGGCGCGGAAAATTTCCGCCGCTTTCCCAGTTTCAACCACCTGACCGGCATACATCACAATAATATGATGAGCGGCTTCAGCCACCAGAGCCAAATCGTGGGTAATCAATAGCAGAGCCATATTTTCCTGCTGCTGTAACTCCAACAGCAGTTCGATAATCTGGGCCTGAATCGTCACATCCAGTGCAGTGGTCGGTTCATCGGCAATCAGTAATTTGGGGCGACAAGCAATGGCCATGGCGATCATGACCCGCTGACTCATCCCGCCGGAGAGCTGGTGAGGATAAACATCCAAGCGGGAAGCCGGATCAGGAATGCCCACCAGCATCAGCAAATCCACTGCGCGTTGGTGCCGGGTGCGGCGGTTGCCGCCCTGATGTACTTTCAGCGCCTCCATAATCTGATAACCCACGGTGTAACAAGGATTCAGGCTGGTCATCGGATCTTGGAAAATCATCGCGACTTCAGAACCGACTAACTGCCGACGCTCTTTTTCAGAAATTTTAGTCAGATCACGTCCGTTAAATTCCAGTTTATCCGCCATGACTTTACCGGGGTAATCGATCAACCCCATGATAGCCAACGAGCTAACCGATTTACCGGAACCCGATTCACCCACAATACCCACGACCTGACCTTGCTCAATGCTATAGCTAATCCGGTCTACCGCTTTGAATGGCGCATTTTCATCACCAAAATGCACCGACAGCTTATCTACGTTTAAAAGTGCCATGTCTCTCTTCCTCTACTGCTTGAGTTTGGGGTCGAGAGCATCACGCAGGCCGTCCCCCATCAGGTTAAATGCCAGAACCGTCAGCAGAATTGCCACGCCGGGGAAGGTCACAACCCACCAAGCGCTCTGCGCAAACTGCAACACATCGGAGAGCATGGTGCCCCACTCTGGCGTGGGTGGTTGCGCACCCATGCCAAGGAAGCCGAGAGCGGCCATATCCAGAATGGCATTAGAGAAACCCAGAGACGCCTGCACGATTAGCGGCGCCAGACAGTTTGGCAGGATATTAATAAACATCTGGCGCAATGCCCCGGCACCCGCAACGCGAGAGGCGGTGACATAATCGCGGTTAACTTCCACCAATACCGCAGCACGCGTCAGACGGACATAGTGTGGCAATGCCACGAACGTCAGCGCCAACGCGGCATTCACAATGGAAGGCCCAAATACGGCGACCAACACCAATGCCAGCAACAGACTCGGCAATGCCAGCATGATATCGACGATACGCATGATAATGGCGTCAACTATCCCGCCAAAATACCCAGCCAACAGGCCGAGCACCACGCCCATGACCAGCGACAGTGTGACCACCAGGCAACCGACTAACAGAGATAGACGCGCACCGTACATCAGGCGGGATAGCACATCGCGGCCAACGTCATCAGTACCAAGAAGGAATTTCCAGCTACCTCCTTCTTGCCAAACGGGTGGTTTGAGCAATGCGTCGCGAAATTGTTCTGCTGGCAAGTGTGGTGCTAACCATCCCGCGCCAATCGCCACCACCAGCATGATAATGATATAGAACAGGCCAACGACAGCCCCTTTATTGCGCTTGAAATAGTGCCAAAACTCCTGCATAGGAGTCATTGGCTTCGGCGCACTTTTTACTGCTGACTCGGTAATTTGAGACATTTTGCGCCCCTTATTTCTTATGACGAATACGCGGATTAACCACGCCGTAGAGCACGTCTACCAGCAGGTTAACAACAATAATCATGATGGCGACCAGCAATACGCCGCCCTGCACTACCGGATAATCACGGCGTTGCAACGCATCCATCAACCAACGTCCCAGGCCAGGCCAGGAGAAAATGGTTTCGGTCAGAATTGCCCCCGCCAGCAGAGTACCCACCTGCAAACCGATCACCGTGACCACAGGCAGTAAGGCATTACGCAATGCATGCACCACAATCACGCGCATTCGGCTTAAACCTTTGGCGCGCGCAGTGCGGATATAATCCTCGCCCAACACTTCCAGCATGGAAGAACGGGTCATGCGCACAATAACCGCTAACGGAATAGTGCCCAGCACGATCGCGGGCAGAATCATGTGCATTACTGCATCTTTGAAGTCGCCTTCTTCGCCCCAAATCAGAGTATCGAGCAGCATAAAACCGGTCAAAGGATGGCTATCATCGAGGAAAATGGTATCGCTGACCCGCCCGGAAACCGGCGTCAGATTAAGCTGTACCGAAACCAGCATAATCAACATGATGCCCCACCAGAAGATCGGCATTGAATAACCGGTCAGGGAAATCCCAACGGCGGTGTGATCGAAAATCGAACCTCGTTTGACCGCTGCCAATACCCCAACGGGAATCCCAACGCTGATGGCAAATAACATCGCACATAGACCCAGCTCCAACGTGGCCTTAAAGCGAGGTACGAATTCTTCCCAGACGGAGATACGACTTTTGAGGGATATCCCTAAATCACCATGCAATACGCCGTTGACGTAGTGGAAATATTGTTGATAGAGAGGCTTATCCAGCCCCATTTCCGCCATGATTTGTGCATGACGCTCTGCGGAGATACCGCGTTCCCCAGCCATGATGGTCACCGGATCACCGGGGATCATGTGGACGAATGCAAAAGTCAGCAATGTTATGCCGATAAACGTTGGGATCACTAACCCCAAACGTCGGAGTATGAACTGAAACATATCCCGAACTCTCTGTGTAAATTGCCCGACAGCTCATAGGCCGTCAGGCTTATTAAAAACCCGACCCCTGAAGCCACCCACACAGGCTCAACTCACAGGGATGGGTTTAAGGCTCACATCTATAACGATGTCTTGAACATCTGGAACACCAGATCAATGAGGGTACCGTAGCCCCCTCATCCATAAACGGCGTTGACAGCTTATTTCACGATATCCACTTGCTGGAAGTAATGTCCGCCCAACGGATCAACAATGTAGTTTTTCACTTCTTTGCGCACAGGTTCGTACACGGTGGAGTGAGCAACAATCAGAGCTGGAGCCTGGTCGTGCATAATGACCTGAGCCTGTTTGTACAACGCGGCACGTTTAGCTTGATCCGACTCAGCGCGTGCTGGCTGGATAACATCTTCAAACGGCTTGTAACACCATTTGGAGTAGTTAGAACCTTGTTTCGCCGCATCGCAGCTAAACAATGTGGCGAAGAAGTTGTCTGGATCCCCATTATCCCCAGTCCAACCCATCATCACCGTTTGGTGCTCGCCTTCTTTGGCACGCTTCAGATACTCGCCCCACTCGTAAGTCACGATCTTGGCTTTTACACCCACTTGAGCCCAATCAGACTGAATCATCTCAGCCATACGACGGGCATTCGGGTTATACGGACGTTGAACCGGCATTGCCCACAAATCGATAGAGAAACCGTCTGGCAAACCGGCTTCTTTCAGCAGTTCTTTCGCTTTAACCGGATCATAGGCGTAATCTTTAATCTCATTGTTATAGCCCCACATTGTTGGTGGGATCAGGTTCTTAGCTGGCTGGCCTGCACCCTGATAAACCGCTTCAATGATCGCATCTTTATTGACCGCCATGGTCAATGCCTGACGAACCTTAACGTTATCCAGCGGCTTTTTCTCAACGTTGAAGGACACATAACCGACGTTCAGGCCAGCTTGCTCCATCAGGTTGATCGATTTATCTTCTTTCATACGAGCGATGTCAGCCGGATTTGGGTACGGCATAACCTGACATTCGTTTTTCTGCATTTTTGCATAACGTACTGATGCATCAGGTGTAATAGAGAATACCAACCGATCGATTTTCGGTTTAGTACCCCAATAACCGTCGAAGGCTTTATACAGAATGCGTGAATCTTTCTGGTATTGCTGCAACTGGAATGGACCGGTACCGATCGGGTTAAGATCGACTTTTTCCGGTGTTCCTGCCTTCATCATGTTATCGGCATATTCAGCCGACAGGATAGACGCGAAATCCATTCCCAAATCAGCGAGGAATGGCGATTCTGGGCGGGTCAGTACGAAACGGACGGTATGGTCGTCAACTTTTTCGACTTTACTGATCAAATCTCCCATCCCCATCCCTTGGAAGTACTCATAGCTGCCGCCAGAAACTTTATGATAAGGATGGTTTTCATCTTTTTGCCGCATAAAGGTGTAGATCACATCATCGGCATTGAAAGTACGGGTAGGTTTGAAATCTTTGCTGTCCTGCCACTTCACATCTTTACGCAGATGGAAAGTATAAGTTTTACCGTCTTCGCTGACATCCCACGTCTCGGCCAGAGCCGGTTGAATTTCGGTCGTCCCGATTTTGAATTCGACCAAACGGTTATAGATGGCACGAGAACTGGCATCATAAGTCGTACCAGAGGTGAACAACTGTGGGTTAAAACCTTCAGGAGACCCCTCTGAGCAATACACCAAAGTTTTTGCCTGAATACCGGCAGAAACCGCCAGCGCAACTAGCCCAATACCGAGTTTTACTATCCCTGCGTTTCCCAAGGAAATCGTCATCGCTTGTGCTCCATTATGGTGATGTGTGATGTGTGTTGTGTGTACAACCAGACCCTATAATTTTTTAGTCTGCGGTCTGTGCTGTTTTGGCCCGATGGCCACAGGAATGGTAAAATGAGGAGCCGAATAGAAACCTATTCAGACGGTCGGATTGAAGAGGTTAACCCCCAAAACGTCTCTCGTTAACTACCCCTGAGGGTACCAATTTGGCAACAGTTAACAGCAACGTCAATACGGCTGATAGGGTTTTATACAGAGGATGAGAAACAGCAAGCAAACATAAAAAAAACTTTTCATTAACATAGTTAGCATTAAAAATTATGCTACTACTAATTATTCAGTGTTATTCACTGGGTAAAATGTCTATGCCAGTGGTAACACCCAAAGACAATTAGAAAAACTTTGTTGCTGAAAGATGAAGATATGCCCAGTTTTTTTTGTGATTGGTGAGTGAAACAGGAGGAAATGCTGCTATATACGCATTATCTGACGAAATTTGAGTTGGGTTTTGTCAATCTGGTTCAACATTCCGACGATAGAAGCAGCCAGTGTCGGTGTCACTCTCACCCATAAAGCAGATGATCGAAAAAAACCCTGACTAAAAAGCCAGGGTTCTTAAATGTGGTCGGCGAGAGAGGATTCGAACCTCCGACCCACTGGTCCCAAACCAGTTGCGCTACCAAGCTGCGCTACTCGCCGAATCGGGGCGCATCTTACTGCTACGCTCCTGGGTCGTCAATCACTTTTTAATAACCGGACACTAAGTGTTGATAAAACCACCGTATCGGCCAAAAAATGAAGTATTAACCCTTTACCAGCCTGCTATCAGACGCTGGCACTTGCCTCGATCGAGCGCGGAGATTGTGCGCGCAGAAACGGCAATAAGAACAATGCAGACATACAGGCCGCGATAGAAATGACCACGAAGAAGCCATTCCAATGCCACACTTCCATAATGCGAGCAATCGGGTAGCCAGACAATGCCGCACCCAGATAAGCGAACAGACCCACAAAGCCAGTCGCAGCCCCTGCGGCATCTTTATGCGAGCATTCTGCCGCCGCCATACCAATCAACATTTGTGGGCCAAAGATAAAGAAGCCGATGGCGAAGAAGCAGCCAGCCTGTAATACGTAGCTGACACCCGGCATAATCCACAGAGACGCCACGGACAGGAAGATACCGATGGCGAAAATGAGGTTCATCGGACCACGGTTGCCACGGAACCACTTATCAGACCCCCAACCAGCCACCAGAGAACCGATAAAGCCACCCACTTCAAACAGTGAAATCGCAGAGTTGGCCGTCATCAGGGAGTAGCCTTTTTCCTGCGTCAGATACAGATTACCCCAGTCGTTTATCGCGGTACGCACGATGTAAACCAACACATAAGACACCGCCAGTAACCAGATATATTTATTGGTTAATACATAACGTTTTACGATTTCTTTATTCGTCAGACCCAAGCCTTCGGATTCCTGCACCAGTTCCATGGCATCGTTACGCCATCTCCCGACGCTAGGTAACCCCATGGTGCTTGGCTTATCACGCAGACGCCAGCACATCAGCAAACCAATCACCACACCAATAATACCGGGAATGATCATGCCGTAACGCCAGCTAAAGTGCAGTGAAATACCGCCAACCAACAATGGAATCAACGCACCGCCAAAATTATGGGAAGTATTCCAGATCGCCCACCAACCACCGCGCTCGGAGCGAGAATACCAGCTGGTCAGAATTTTAGAACATGGCGGCCAGCCCCAGCCTTGGAAGAAGGCGTTGATAATCCACAAGGTGCCGAACACCAGTAGAGAGGAACTCATACCAAACAGGATATTAATTATCCCGGTCATTATCAGGCCAATACCCATAAAGAAACGTGGGTTTGAACGGTCACTGATCATTCCGGAAATAAATTTTGAGCAGCCGTAGGTGATATAAAACAGAGTGCCCAAAATGCCGACGTCAGACATGGTCAGTCCCAAATCGCTAAGCATTGCTGGCATGATGAAGTTAAAACTTTTGCGGGTGAAGTAAAAAGCGGCATAGCCGATATACATCGTCCACATTAACTGAATACGCCAATATTTATAGGCCGTATCAATTTCTTTTTGATCCGTTACCAGCGGTACGTTATCGCGGCTTTTAAAGAAAGACCACATGTTGAACCTCAGACATTAATAAAAGTGTGGTCATCATGGCGCGCGCGCGTAAGAAAGAAACGGGCACCTTTCCTGCATGAATCGGGAATATTTCCTAGTTTTGCTTAGTTAACGAAGGAACTGTGGGCAGGATCACACTCAAACAAGTGCCATTATTTCCCTCCAGTTTAAAACTTCCACCCAATGCGCTCACTCGTTCCTGCATACCGCGTAGACCATAGCCGGGCGTAAATAGCTCAAGATTGACACCTTTACCATTGTCACGAATCGTCAAATGTACCTGCTGTTTCACCTGCTGCACATTCACCTCGATTCGCGTGGCTGCGCCGTGACGATAAGCATTGGTGACGCCTTCCTGACAAATACGGTACAGCGTAATTTTCAGCGTTTCATCCAGAGACTGATCGCTCAATTGCCATTGCAATACTCCCAGCACGGATTGATCCTGCGGAATCAATTCACGCATCAAAGCAGCAACCGCCGCAGAGAGCGGTAAATTATTCAGCGCGGCGGGCCATAACTGTTTCAATACATCATGGACGCCGTCATAAACCCTCAGCGCCAGTGTCTCGATGACTTCGGCGCTGGCCACTACCGGCACCTGTTCGGTTAAGCGTTTGATAATGCTGGCCTGTGTGCGAATGACGGTAATGCTTTGTCCCACCTCGTCGTGTAGCTCTCTGGCAACTTCTCGACGAGTTCGCTCCTCGGCAATCACCAGATCCCGAGCCAGCCGACGGTTTTCACTCAATCGCACTGATAATTGCTGATTCAGCTCACGCTGTCGCTGAATACCCGCCCCCAACAGCAAACCGGTAAGACTCTGCGCCAACAGGGACAACAGTAAATCCCGATGTGAATCAATTTGAGCCGGTTCGTTTACCATCAGTGCCACACCATTGAGCAAAGTGGCGACCAGCGCTCCCTGCCAGCCATAACGATAAGACATAAATACAATCGGGATCGCCAGGCAGAAAGGGGCAAAGCGCCTTAACTCAGCCTCATTGACTTGATGTTGCAACCAAATACTCAATGCAAACAGCAACAAATACCAAACCAGATGGCGTAGGCGTAGGTTAATCGGCTTGTGAATCAACCCAGGTTCCAGAGGCAACCAAATCTGCCGCGCCAAATAGTGCCACAGAAGCAGGCACGTCGGGGCAATGGTAAAACCGCCAGAGAATCCCAATAGCAACGCCATTCCGCCCTGACCGGTAGAGAGTTGCCAAACCGCAGCCTGAATCAACGCAGCCACAGCAATCACCGCGCCTTGTAATAATGGCCACTGCCATTCACTGTCGCTTTGTTGATGACGTAGCAGCCAAGGCGAGGCAAACACCGCCAATAATGTAGTCAGCAATAAGACCGGCAGCGCCGTCCATAAAAATATCAGACTGCCAAATTGATCGGCCAACAACCATATCAACAGAGCATCGGCCAATAAAACGCCCGGCCAGTATCCTCGAGGACTTTGTAATAAAATGCCCAGACGCAAACCGAAGGGGAACAGCAGCAATGCTTGCAATGGCTGTTCAACCAGCAAGGTACCAATTCCCCACAAACAAAAAGCCGCGGCAAAATAGATAAAAAATAATGCCAACAGCGTAATCAGGCGCTGCATCATAAACTCAATACCCGCTTCGCCAGTTCCACGTTATTACTGATACCCAATTTGGCAAAAAGATTGGCTCGATGCACATGAACAGTTTTCGGCGATAAGCTCAAAGACTCAGCAATCTCACGCACCTCCATACCTTGAGCGAGTAAAATAGCCACTTCCCGCTCGCGACGAGTTAGAGGATCAATAGCCACCTGCACCAGTTGTTGGGCGATTTCCGGCATCAAATAAACACCGCCCGAACCCACAGTTCGTACCGCAGTGATCAAATCCTCTGGTTTGCAACGTTTGGAAAGAAAACCTTTTGCGCCGCGTTCGAGAGCCATTTCTACCAGCGCTGGGCTATCATGCATCGACAGCATGATAACGCGGATTCCAGAGGGAATATCTTTAAGCAAATCCAATCCACTCTGATCCGGCATGGAAATATCGCAAATACAAATATGTGGATTCAGCCCCGGTAAACCGGCGCGAGCCTGCTGTGCCGAGCTAAATTCCCCAACGACCTGAATATCATCCTCCATGGATAACAGTTGCACAAAACCCGAACGCACAATGTCATGATCGTCAATAAACGCCACGCGATAAGTCATGGAGGTCTCTGGTTACGGGGAATAAGCGTGGGAGTATACAACAGCAGCAGTAAACTGCGGAGAGGAAACCGGATTCGCGCCAGATAGAAAACCATCTGGCGCATAAGATCATTTTATTTGATGCGTTTTATTTTTCGGCACCTGACACCAGTTATTTTCGGGCACAATTCCACCGTCGGGTGAGGTATAACCCAGGCAACCCAGAACCGAGTCAAACAGTTCCTGATGGCGATGTTTTGCTCCCAATCGCTGCTGAACCTGTAATTGCTCAAACGCTTTCTGGTGTTGTGGTTCGGCCAAAAATTTATCGGAAGCCCAAACCAATAAAGGGACCCGGAATTGCTCTGCGGGAGCCATTTCACGAGGTGTACCGTGGAAATGAGCATTCGCTTCGATAGATTCACCGTGATCGGCTGCGTAGAACACCATCGCTTTTTTATCTCGCACCTGATCGATGACATTAGCGATAAAGCTATCCGTATAGAGCACGCTGTTATCAAAAGCATTAATCAGCTGTTCTCGGGTACAGGAATCATCAATACCCATGCATTCCGGCGTATAACGGGCATAACTACGAGGGTAGCGTTGAGAATACAGATAATGGGAGCCTTTAGTGTGCAATACCACCAGATGCTTACCATTAGGATAACGGCCCAGAGATTCCTTCAATTCATCAACCAATAGCATGTCATCCACCGGTTTACCGTCATTACGTTTCTCAGAGGCAATAATTTCCCGGAATGAGTAATTATCCGCATTAGCATTATTGTAGAACCAGACTTCACTTTGCATGGCGAACAGTTCCGAACTGAAGCCTAAAGACTTCAGCACGGCAAAGATATTCTGCTCTTTAAGCGTCCGTTGTGGGTTATCCGACGCCCCTCCTTCACGCACAAACATGCAACGCAGTGAAAGTTTGGTTGAGGTATCACAAGACGTCCCTTTGAATGCCACCAGATTCTTTTCTTTACTCAGGCGTGGTGTGGTATCCCGTGAATAGCCCAGAATGCCCATATGATCCCAGCGGGTCGTTTCGCCAATAATAAACACCACATAAGTCTGATCAATATCCGCTGGAGCAACGTAGGTAAATTCTTTGGCCGGATCGAGCAAATTGGCGGCATCCTGACTTTCATCAAACTGGGTATAAGCATATAAACCCAACGCAGCCAGCCAGTTGGATGGCAGATAGGAATGCGCAACCACGCCACCATAACTGGGCAAATCAATCGTTTTTAGCTGTTCATCCAGTTTTTGCGCTTTATCCAGATAGCGTAATGGCAGCCAGACTAAGGCCACGACGGCCAATAACAACAATAACGGCTTAATGCGTTGGCCCGGAGTACAACATTGCTCCAGCAACGTTAAACGCAGTGAGTTTTTCCAAATCAGCAACAACGGTAATGCGCTGACCAGCATCATCCAAATAATAAAATGCAGGCCGATCAATTCCTTAGAAAGATCGATATCGGTGGTCATGACCGAGACGATAATGCCATAGCCAATAACCACATTGAAGAATGTCATGTAATAACTGGCTGCCACCGAAATCAACACCAATAAACTGGCCGCGATACGGTAAAACAGCCGGCCACCTATAGAAATCAGGCGCATCACAAAGAAGGTAAACAGAATGGTAGCCACTATCTCTGTCGCAGCGGCCAGTACCTTTATGCCTTCAATTCCATGGGAAAAAGAGTCGAATCTACGGTAGAACACCGAGATATTCAGGAAAATACCAATGTAGAGCGCCAACAACAAAGAAATACTTTGTTGTGATAAAGACTTAACTCTGTCCATAAACAACCGGATCCCAGGATAAACCATATACAACTTGAATCAATCAGACAGCCACCATCACTGCTGGTTCACTCCATAAAAAATAAGCGCACTATTAATTTTATGGCAATGCATCTTACTGATTATCTGCTCAGCGAATATGCGCTAAGACAAGTTTATCGTCAGAGAAAAAAGCAATGAGGTGTAACAATGAGGAGAAAAGCGCCAAGTTAAAATTTCTACATAAAAAAAACGCCTGAAAAGGAGGCTGAGGTGAATGACAAAGTGCTCGCCGCGGTGAAAACCAGCCGACCGTCAAGACGCCGTGAATACTTCCTTGTCGGCTCGTTCTGCGCCATCCTTGGCGCGGACGCTTGACTCTTTTGCTTGTCTTCTCCACCAGAGATCGCTGGATCGAGATTTGTCAGCGATCTGAGCCTCCTGAAAAGGAGGCGGTTAAAGGCTTACTTTGCTGGCGCGTCTATTTTTGCATCAATACGCTGCAACATATATGAGTAGAAAGGATTTGATGAGATACGCATCAAGGAATCCAACCCAACGACCAAGACGGAACGCTCACCCCGAGCAGCGAAAGTACCCAGACTGATGCCGTATTGATCGCGTGGTTCTGGATAACGACCATACAGTGAGTCACTCATCGGGAAAGGCAGTGCCACGTGGGACAATGAGAAAATATCCGGTGGATAAGGTAACCCGGTTGGCTGCGTAGTTTCTTTAGTTTCACCCGCCAGAGTGGTCAGAGCCAGAGTATCATTGCTCTGTGGCGAAACGTTGGTAATGATGGTCACGCTGTAGTTACGCGGTGGTGGCGGTAATAAACGAGCCAGTGCAGTATAAGACGAAGTCCGTAGCAGCGGGCCGAAGCTGGCGGCACGGTTTAAATCAAACAACACCACTTCACTACCATTTTTAGGTAGATGGTTGTATAACGCCGTCACCACTGCACGCGTACTAACGGTAGAGTCCATCAAAGATTGGAAGGTCAGAATCGGCGGTAAATCATCCAGTTTTTTATCTCTGGCATCGCGGGAAATCTGCTGTTGTAGCGCTGCCGTCAATAAATACGACTGACGAGCAGCGTTAACCGGGAAGGAATTATATTTGAATGGATTAAACTCCGGCACAATACCCAGCCAGGAGGCTTTGGCAAATGCAGGGAAAACAGCAGGCCAGCCAGCAATACCCGCAAAGCGCGCAAAACTGGTTACGCCAATCATTGGTGAAATCAGGATAACACGCTCAGGTTTCACCAGTTGAGTGTCGTCCAGAGAGTCCAGCGCATACTTCATCGCCAGCGCACCACCGTTGGAGAAACCAACAATATGCAAAGGCAGCCCTTTCCCGCTCAAGGTTGTCGCTTCACGCACCGCTAAACGGGTCGCCGCCATCCAATCTTGCCATACCACATCCGTTAATGCCGCAGGCACCGAGCCATGAGCTGGTAAACGAATACCTACCGCCACATAACCCCGTTGACGATAATTTTCGGCAATATGCCTCAAGCTATAAGGGGTATCGGTCAAACCGTGCAATAACACCACAGCGCCTTTCGGCGTACCATCCGGTTTCAATATATAAGAACGGTTCCAATCATTGGCGAAATGCGGTGAATAGATCGGGCTTTCAGAATAATAGCGATTAAGTGGTACCTGAACCCGTGGTTCCAGCTTATCGGTAACATTAGCTTTTACCTCAGCAAAGACATTATCCTCAGACTTGAGGTAATCAGCCCAGCTCGCCTTGTCAATTTCTGCCGCACGCATGTCATGTGGAACAAAAGTATGCCATAGCTCAAGTTTGGGGCCGCGCTGAGTATCATAAATACGCACCGCCAACAGGGTAACGGCTATCACTACCACTACCAGTACAATTCGTTTAATCCACCGCGTTATAGATCTGGTAGGCATGCGTCGTCACTCCTGGCTTGTTCTAGGAATTAATATAACATTGAGTTTATCACCATTCGGTAGTTCAACTATCTTAACCGGATTTCATTCGACTAGAATAGAATTTCATGTCTAATAAATCGACAATAACCTATTTATCGACATAAACATTGGCTCATTTATTCCACTATAGTGATTAGCAATTTAGTTTCAAACTGAAGCTGGATAATTAACTGCATGGATAAATGATATGAATAAGCCTCAGTCTTCGCCTACAGCCGAATCAAGCGACACATCGAAACGTCATTATTTACGCTTTCATCGCACTCATGAACATCTCGCCAGCCCGTTTGGTAACGGCTGGTTTGCGCTAAAAGCCGAAGCTTTTGCCCGATTCTTCGGCACCCCGATTTTTTTAGGAGCGCAAACCCTGATTGTTGCCGTTTGGATTAGTGTTAATGTGATGGGTTTTACCCAATTTGATATCTATCCGTTTATCCTGCTGAATCTGGCATTCAGTTTACAGGCTGCTTACGCCGCACCATTGATTCTGTTGGCGCAAACCCGTCAGGCCGAACGAGATAAAGCTCACGCCGAAGCCGATGCTGAGCACCGTGAGGCACTGGCCATCGCCAATGAAGAACGACAAAAGATGGCGGCAACAATGGCGGAGCAAATGCTCGAACTGCTCCGTCAAAACACCGAGTTAACCGTACTAACCCACGAATTAGCCGCTCAGATTAACGCTTCAACACCGGTTAAAAATAACCCTTAGTGAGATATATATCTAAATAGTGCCGTTCGTTGCATTCAAAGGGAGAATGGGTGGAATGGGTGGAATGGGTGGAATGGGTGGAAAGGGGTAAAAATAATAATATTACATAGACACCCAGCAGGCAGTAGCGCTGACCACCTGCTGGATATCTATTGCGATAAGCTTTTAAGGCTCGCTACGCTCTGCCAGTTCAAACGAGGTAGCCAACGTTTTGCGACCCCAAATCCACCAAGCCAGTGTCATTAATATGATCCAACCCAGTCCAACGTACATCGCAATCCGCGTATCAGGGAAGTAACCTAACACCACAATAATAAAGCCCATAAATAAAATGGCTAATATCGGTGCCACCGGCCAGAAAGGTACCGGGAAGGTTAAACGAGCCACCTGCTCTTTGCTCATGGCACGACGCATAGCGACCTGAGAAATCAAAATCATCAGCCATACCCACACCGTTGCAAAGGTCGCAATAGAGGCAATAATCAGGAAGACGTTTTTGGGGATCAGATAATTCAGTATTACGCCGCACAGCAAAGCAACTGACATCACCAGGATGGTCATCCAAGGCACGCCATTGCGTGTCAGGCGGCTAAAGCATTTCGGTGCTTGGCCTTCTTTAGCCATGCCGTACATCATGCGTCCAGCACCATAAATATCACTATTAATCGCAGAAATCGCGGCGGTGATAACCACTAAATTAAGAATATTGGCTGCCGAGCTAATTCCCAGACTGCTGAAAATCTCAACAAATGGGCTACCATTTTGGCCGATGCTATTCCACGGATAGATTGCCATCAGCACCAATAATGTCAGGACATAAAAGAGTAGAATACGTACCGGAACCGTGTTGATCGCCTTGGGTAACACTTTCTCCGGATTTTTCGCTTCACTGGCCGTCACACCAATGATTTCGATCCCACCAAAGGCAAACATGACCACGGCAAATGATGCGATGACGCCGCTGATACCATTAGGCATAAAACCCTGATGCGCCCATAGGTTACTTAGCCCGGTACTCTCATGTCCGGCTCCGAAACCAAACATCATAATGCCCAAACCTGCGGCGATCATGGCAATAATGGCAGTCACTTTCAGCAATGAGAGCCAAAACTCCATTTCACCAAATACTTTCACGCTGCAAAGATTCAGCGCACCAATAAAGAAAATAATACTGAGCACCCACACCCATTGTGGTGCATCAGGGAACCATAGCCCCATATAGATACCGAAAGCCGTTACATCGGCCAGCGCTACGATGATCATTTCGAAGGTATATGTCCAGCCAGTCAAAAAACCGGCCAATGGTCCTAGATAGCACCCGGCATAGTGACCAAAAGAACCTGCAATCGGCTCGTGTACAGCCATTTCACCCAACGCCCGCATCACCATAAACACCGCGGCACCGCCAATTAAATAAGCCAACAAGACTGCGGGGCCTGCCAAACGTATCGCTTCCGCCGAACCATAAAACAGGCCGGTTCCAATGGCAGAACCTAATGCCATAAAACGGATATGCCGGGCGCTAAGACCGCGTTTCAGCGTGGATGAATCATTTTTCATGGTGCATTCTCGCAATAGATAAGCCCTTGCAGGCAGGGGGTCAGAGAGGGTGATGCCACACAACGGAATCACCCATATAGTCTGTTATTATTTTATGGAAGGCTTGGGAGTAATCCTGCTGGCATCAGCGTATTCAGATGGCGCTGCGCTAACAGTTGACTAGCGGCTTCGATATCGGGGGCGAAGAAGCGATCTTTATCATAATAAGCCACCCGCTCACGGAGCAGATGACGGGCAAACTCCAGTGTTTCTGTGGTTTTCAGACCATGGCGTAGATCTAGCCCTTGGCAGGCAGCCAACCACTCTACCGCCAAAATACCACGTACGTTTTCTGCCATTTCCCACAAACGTTTACCGGCTCTCGGTGCCATAGAAACGTGGTCCTCTTGGTTGGCGGATGTAGGAATGCTGTCGACGCTTGATGGGAATGCCAGCCCTTTATTCTCGCTGGTCAGCGCCGCTGCCGTAACCTGAGCAATCATAAAACCAGAGTTAACACCGCCGTTATCCACCAAAAACGGCGGTAGCTGAGACATATGCTTATCCATCATCAGTGAGATTCGACGTTCAGACAGAGAACCGATTTCCGCTAGCGCTAATGCCAGATTATCAGCAGCCATTGCCACCGGTTCGGCGTGGAAATTCCCCCCCGACAGCACATCACCCTGCTCGGCAAAAACCAACGGATTATCAGATACAGCATTAGATTCAACCGCCAGCACCTCCGCAGTATGGCGTATTTGAGTCAGGCAAGCGCCCATCACTTGTGGCTGACAGCGCAGGGAATACGGATCCTGGACTTTTTCACAGTTTTTGTGGGAATCAGATAGTTGGCTATGTACGCCCAGTAAATGGCGGTAGGCCTCAGCCGCATCAATTTGCCCACGCTGGCCACGAACTTCATGGATACGGGCATCAAACGGGCTGCGAGAACCGAGAGCAGCTTCCACCGTGAGTCCACCACACACCGTCGCCGCTGCATAAAGATCTTCGGCTTCAAACAGACCGCGCAAGGCATAAGCCGTAGAAACCTGCGTACCATTCAGTAATGCCAGCCCTTCTTTTGCTGCCAGCGTCAATGGCTTAATACCTGCTTTAGCCAGCGCCTCCGTTGCCGATAACCACTCACCTTGATGGCGGGCTTTACCCTCACCCAGCAGCAGCAAACTCATATGGGCTAACGGTGCCAAATCACCTGAAGCGCCAACAGAACCCTTTAACGGGATATGGGGATACACTTCGGCATTCACCATGGCAATCAATGCCTGAATCACTTCCAGGCGAATACCGGAAAAACCGCGGGCCAGGCTATTTACCTTGAGCACCATAATCAGGCGCACAATGGCGTCATCATTAGCCTCACCAACACCTGCCGCATGAGAAAGCACGATTGAACGTTGCAGATTTTCTAAATCTTCCGTGGCAATTCGGGTCGAAGCCAACAGACCGAAACCGGTGTTGATACCATAAGCGGTACGTTTCTCCGCCAATATGGCACGGACACAATCCACACTTTTCTGAATCGGTCCGTAGGCTCCTTCATCCAGCGTAATATGTACCGGATGCTGATAAATATGACGTAGATCGGCCAGAGTCAACTTGCCAGGACGCAGTGTCAGAGTTTTCATGCTTTCTTCCCTTGAGTGGCGGCAACCATGGGCAAATTCAGCCCCTGTTGTTGCGCGCAATTGATCGCAATTTCGTATCCAGCATCGGCATGGCGCATGACGCCAGTGGCCGGATCGTTATGAAGCACTCTGGCGATACGTTCAGCGGCGTCATCACTACCGTCACACACCACAACCATGCCGGAATGCTGCGAAAAGCCCATGCCAACACCGCCACCATGATGCAAAGAAACCCAGGTCGCACCGCTGGCGGTATTGAGTAACGCATTCAGCAATGGCCAGTCGGAAACCGCGTCCGAGCCGTCTTGCATGGATTCGGTTTCACGGTTCGGACTGGCAACGGAACCGGAATCCAGATGATCACGACCAATAACAATAGGTGCCGACAGCTCGCCGCTGCGAACCATTTCATTGAATGCCAAGCCCAATTTAGCTCGCTGCCCTAAACCCACCCAACATATCCGTGCCGGTAACCCCTGGAAGCTGATGCGCTCGCGAGCCATATCCAACCAGCGATGCAAATGTTCATCATCCGGAATCAGCTCTTTAACCTTAGCGTCGGTTTTATAAATATCCTCAGCATCTCCGGATAACGCAGCCCAACGGAACGGGCCAATACCACGACAAAACAGTGGTCGAATATAGGCGGGCACAAAACCTGGGAAATCAAAAGCATTGCTGACTCCCATATCCTGAGCCATTTGGCGAATATTATTACCATAGTCAAAAGTAGGAATGCCCATTTTCTGGAAAGCCAACATCGCCTCAACATGCTCGGCCATCGATGTTTTTGCCGCATTCACGACCAGCGTCGGTTCGTTTTGCGCCCGCTGACGGTATTCCTCCCAAGCCCAGCCTTTCGGTAAATAGCCATTCAGGGGGTCATGTGCACTGGTTTGGTCGGTGACCATATCCGGGCGAACGCCACGGCGCACGAGCTCCGGTAGGATTTCAGCAGCATTGCCGCACAGCGCGATGGAAACCGCTTCACCGGCAGCTGTATATTTCTTGATACGTGCCAAGGCATCGTCCAAATCGCTCGCCTGTTCGTCCACATATCGGGTTTTCAAACGAAAATCGATACGACTCTGCTGACATTCAATATTCAGTGAACAGGCTCCAGCCAGCGTTGCTGCCAACGGCTGCGCGCCCCCCATGCCGCCTAAACCGGCAGTAAGAACCCAGCGCCCTTTCAAGCTACCGTTATAATGCTGGCGGCCAGCCTCAACGAAGGTTTCATAAGTGCCCTGAACGATGCCCTGACTACCAATATAAATCCAACTGCCCGCCGTCATCTGGCCATACATCGCCAACCCCTTGGCATCCAGCTCGTTAAAATGCTCCCAGTTTGCCCAGTGAGGAACCAGATTAGAGTTGGCGATCAATACACGCGGTGCATTGCTGTGCGTCTTGAAAACACCAACAGGTTTACCGGACTGAATCAACAGTGTTTCATCGTCATTCAATGCTTTCAGGCTTTCGACAATTTTGTCGTAACATTCCCAATTACGAGCCGCTCGGCCAATACCACCATAAACCACCAATTCTTTAGGATTCTCAGCCACCTCAGGATCAAGATTATTCATTAGCATGCGCAATGGTGCTTCGGTAAACCAGCTTTTGGTGTTTAGCTGCGTACCGCGAGGGGCACGAATCTCACTATCACGAAATCTGTTTTCAGTCGTCACGGCAATTTCCTTCAACAGTGTTTCTGAGTGCCTGGGGGCACTGCTCGCTTTGGATGTTTGTTAACATATACTCGTATAGACAAGTACAAGCAAGCAAAGTAATAACGGCAGATTATTGAATGCAAACAACACCAAAAGTAATTATTAGCTGTTTATAATCATATAATTATGTTTTTTCACATATTGATATATCGCTTTAATAAAGAACTTTAGCCATGATTTTGCCAGTAAAAGCAGCATAAAATTGGTCTATTTTTGCGCGCAAACTCACATATATTTCACATAGAGTTTACATAAGATAGAGCATCAATTAATTAAAATGATAACTATTTAGAAAGATAACTCAGACGCTCTCCGTCAATAAATAGCGGTGTTGTCGTCGTTAGAAGAGAGAGGGTGAAGGCCTTCATCAAAAAAAAAGCGGCAAATAAAATTGCCGCTTTTTTACGAATGGACATCTAAAGTTAATATCTTTTACCTGCTATAACTAACAATTAGCTCTCAATGCTGATGTCTATTTTTGCCGATTGCCCGTTAACGGTATAGATTTTATTTAAATATGATGAGTTAGAGGGTATCACGTTTTTGCATTGAGCAATCCCATTATTCTGTCCTTTGGACTCCGTATATTGGCCAGCACATAAACCAGGTATGCTGGTATTAATCTTATGAGCCAACTCGGCAGTCCAGCGATGAGCTGCCGTTCGGTACTCATGATCTGGAGTATAAGTCACTTCCTTATGTGTTCCATCTTCGAAAGTTACCGCTAACTTAACTGACTGACCAAGTTCGATTTTCGAACCTGAAATATAACCCACCTCGAGATACTTATTGATAATATTAATGGTATAAGTTGCTGCTCCACCTTCAGTTGTATAAATATCATTTAAATATTTCGACCCCATTGGCGTCATAAATTTACAGCTATTATCAGTCGTCACTTTACTGGTCAGGATCCCGGCACAGGCTCCTTTGATTTTTTCATTAAACAAGGCGGTTAACTTTGCCGCCCAACGGTAGGTGGAGTAATCACTTGAACTATTAGGCTCATAAACCACGAATTGAGATGGATAGCCTTCAACCTCAATATCTAACCTGACCAACTGATTTTCTTGCAGATCCTGCCCACCGATATTACCGATCTTGTTCCATAATGGAATCGGTTTTACCGCTAATAATGCTGATTTATTCGCAGGAAAACGTTCTTTAGCGGTAGTAATATCTACAGACTGAAAAAGATGGTTAGCCAATACTGGTGTCTGGTCAGTATAACGATTATTCGCTTCTAAGAATTCACCGTGAGTACTACGCCAAGAGGTATTGATACGGCTAGCAGTCTGGTCTTCAGCGCTGAAGACATTATCGAAGACAACAAAATTTCTCGCATCTATATATTTTTCGTCCGTATCTTCAAAGTTTTGCCAATAGCCGATAGCGGTTTCTTGCAAGACATTGTTAAATATGAATGTATTATCCATCTTCAGCGTTTCGCTATTATCATAAGGCCTGGCGTTGAATTCAGTCTTGTTTAAGTAATTACCAGCAAAATAAAGATGTGATGCATTACGGAATTTTATGTTACCTGCAGCATCAAGTGGCCAGCCGCTAAAATAATTATTAACAACATCGACGTTATTATATTGTTTTATATAGATAACATGGTCTCTGGTCATCTTACACTTGGCTTTATCGGTTTCACCACTAACATCTAAACAATCGAGTGTGTTACCGGAGATAACATTATTACGAAAAACAGAATTCTTTAGCCCATCAGTCGCATACCAACCCGCAACAAAATATCCCTGCTCATCCAAAACAGTCAATTCTTTGTTTTTTGCTGATTTTTTAATTTTATTAATGACATTAAAAGTTCCAATATCATAATAATTTAAAGTTAATAGTAAATTTTTGTCTGAAATATCACCAACAACATTATTTTCAATTTTCGCATTATTATTTCTGTAGGTAGAGAAGCCTACGCCAGGGTGGTTTTTATCCCGTAAAAAAACATTACCATGAATAGTAAAAGCATTATGCGAAACAGAAAGTTGTTGTGCTTCAGAGACGGTATTAATAAAAGCGTTATTGATAATTTCTATATTTCTTTTATTCCCGTAAAAATTCACCGTGGCATTATCGAAAATAATGTTTTTTATTGTCAATTGATTGATTATAGTGCCGTAAGTATCATTACCAATAGATATTGATTTGTTCGGCTTTACACCACGGAATATTGTCACGCCAGATTCAGAACCAACCAAACTATTTTTGTCTTTC
Organism: Yersinia ruckeri ATCC 29473; assembly: GCF_000754815.1. Taxonomy (GTDB): domain Bacteria; phylum Pseudomonadota; class Gammaproteobacteria; order Enterobacterales; family Enterobacteriaceae; genus Yersinia; species Yersinia ruckeri. The sequence continues at coordinate 143,255 of NZ_KN150747.1, read as the reverse complement.
AAAACAATATCGCTACCAATAAGATAATTACCGGCAGGGAAAAATATTGATTTACCATCAGATAAAGCAGCACTGACTTCAGATGATATATCGAATCCTTGATTAGGCTTAATGCCAAGATCGGTGGCGCAGGTCAGTACAACTCCGCCCAGTAACGGCATTTCTTCACCCGCACAACCAGGGTCTGCGGCATTAGCGGCTACAGCTGTAATAGATAATGCGGCTGTAGTCATTAAGCTTAATAATGTCCGGGAACACTTCACTTTATTATTTCCTTATCAAATTAATATGATTTCTTCTAACCAACCCCATGACTGAATTTATCGATGAGTGCGATATCATGTCTGTCATTGTACTAATTTTGTATTAAAAAACGCTGTGAATACTCGATAAAAAATTACTTACATACAGAGTCAATACGGAAAACTAATAAAATATAATAAATAAAAATAATTAATAATAATATCATAAACTGATTATGCTAATCACCAACACCATCATTATGATTTATTGAATTGATCAGGAGTTATTTAACTTTAGAATGAATTGAAATACTTTATTGATTTGTGAGATGTCTGCTTTTCGATGCGAAGATGTGATAACTAAAAAAGATAACATTTTCGAATGTCATACCTTCTTCAATACATCACGTTTTTCAGGCGCTTGAACGAGAGAAATCTCAAGATAGGCACCGAAGGCAAGGTGCTTTTCTTTATGCCCCCAAATACTTTTACTTGATAGCGACAATAATGAGCATTTAATCCAGTGATTACGGGGATTTTGTTGAGTTAAGGAGATCACAGGAGTCGTATTTGATAGCTAGTGCTATTGAATTTATTTGATTTTATCGTGTTGGATTTTGGTTGGTGCCCCCTATTGTGCCCCCAAATGATTTTGCTTGTGGAAACTGGGAGCATTGAAGGCTATTTCTTGTTGCTGGTTTTCCACTGCAGTAAACCGGCAATATCCTTTTCCCCCTCAGCTTCTTTTAAGCGGCGTTGCTGCTCAGCAAATTGGATGTATTCAGCCTGTGCTTTTTCATCTGCCATTTTCTTACTGACAGTACCAGCACCCTGTAGAACCTCGCGGTCATTAAATTGCAGGAACTGATCCAGCTTTTCCTGCCAGTCACGCAGGAACACCTGCTGGCGACGCCGAGCCTGATCTTCGGCAAAATCCAGCCACATGTTGACCACGCGGTTAAGTTCACTGACTTCATCTTGGTTGAGATAATTTTTCGCCACCGTCACATCGCTTTTACGCACTTCTTCGCCTTTATAGCTGCTCAACCCCATATGGGGCTGGTTGGCATCAGCACGCTGATGGATCAGTTCGGCAGCGGTATGCCCGGTACAGGCAAAATGCAGTTTGTTCTGGATGGTTTGAAAAAACTGCGTGGTTTCTTTTAGCGACGGTTGATAGTCGGCAGCTAACGCAAAAATCTCCCGAACCCGCAAATAAACCCGCCGCTCGCTGGCCCGAATATCGCGGATGCGTTCGAGCATCTCATCAAAGTAATCAGGTACAGCCGATGTACCAACAGGCGGATTTTTCAGCCGCTCGTCGTCCATCACAAAACCTTTGATCAGATATTCCTGGAGCATTTGGGTGGCCCACTGGCGGAATTGAGTGCCTCGTGGCGAGCGGACACGATAGCCAACGGCGAGAATGACGGGCAGGCTAAAATATTGAACCTGATAATTTTTCCCATCACTGGCAGTTGTTCGGTAAAACCGAACAACTGAATTCTCCTCAAGCTCACCATCTTCAAAGATATTCTTTATATGCCCGCTGATGGTAGCTTTAGCTTTTCCGTACAGTTCACAGATCATCGCCTGAGAGAGCCATAGCGTATCGCTTTCAAAGCGGCATTCAACACGCACTCTCCCGTCACTGCTGGCAAACATAACAAATTCGCCTGCCGGGGATTGAGTTATGTGTTTATCTACCATGCTGCCTCCGCTTTAATCTGACTAACAACGCTGTAATCAACGTAGTATGCCAGAAATCAGTGACGAGGCTCATTACGCGTATAGCGTTTATTTTGCAGCAGGTAGCGATCCAGGAAAATGTTTTGCCACGATATCATTCATCCTCTCCACCAGATCCAGACGCTTGAACGTGATATGCCCGCTGCCTTTCTGAAAATAACGAATGCTAAAGAGATCATCCTCGAAGACCTGTTGATGTGGATTATCGCGAACAAAATCCATGAACCGAATGGAGATATCGTGCCGGTTATTAGGGATGGTTTTACCATCCAGCAAATACAGCATACGTTCCAGATCGGCTAACTGATCGCGCCGCCAGCCCCAATTCAGGCTGTAGCCCCATTTGTCATGCTTCACCAGATTGTTAACGATAATTTTTATGGCGAAGTAACAGGGGTTATTGGTTTTATAATCCCAGCTTAATCCCCTGATTTTGTGATCCACTACAGACCCTATAAAGACACACATAAAGTCGCGTTGATGGAATATGCGAGGCTGGAAATGTCTGTTGAAATCGCCCGCCTTAAGCGGCAACTGGCTGAACGGGATGAAGAACTGGCCATTCTCCAAAAGGCCGCGACATACTTCGCGAAGCGCCTGAAATGAAGTATGTCTTCATCGAAAAACATCAGGCAGAGTTCAGCATCAAAGCGATGTGCCGGGTGCTTCAGGTTGCCCGAAGCGGCTGGTATGCCTGGCGTAATCGTCGTTGCCAGATCACTCCACGTCAGCAGTTCCGGCTCGTTTGTGATGAGGCTGTCCGCAATGCATTCGCTGAGGCAAAACAGCGCTATGGTGCGCCTCGCCTTGCTGATGAGTTACCGGAGTACAACATTAAAACCATCGCTGCCAGCCTGTGTCGTCAGGGATTACGGGCGAAAGCCAGCCGAAAGTTCAGCCCGGTCAACTACCGTGAACATGGTCTGCCGGTATCGGAAAACCTGCTGAAGCAGGACTTCATCGCCAGCGGCCCGAACCAGAAGTGGGCAGGCGATATCACGTATCTTCGCACGGATGAGGGCTGGCTGTATCTGGCGGTGGTGATTGACCTGTGGTCTCGTGCAGTTATTGGCTGGTCGATGTCAGCACGTATGACAGCCCAACTTGCCTGCGATGCGCTGAAAATGGCGCTCTGGCGGCGTAAACGGCCGGAAAACGTTATTGTTCATACTGACCGTGGCAGCCAGTACTGTTCAGCGGATTATCAGGCGTTACTGAAGCGGCACAACCTGCACGGCAGCATGAGCGCAAAAGGTTGTTGCTACGATAATGCGTGCGCGGAAAGCTTCTTTCATTCGCTGAAAGTGGAGTGTATCCATGGAGAACGCTTTATCCGTCGGGAAATAATGCGGACGACGGTTTTTAATTATATCGAGTGTGATTACAATCGGTGGCGTCGCCACAGTGCCTGTGGCGGTGTCAGCCCGGAACAATTTGAAAACGAAAACCTCGCTTAGAGCGAGCTTCAGCAAGGGATATCAAGTCATAAGTCCCTAATGACATTAATCGGGCTTTACCGGCAAAACGATAGCGAAAGCGCCACCCTTTACTACCGTTAGGTTCAATTAAGAGTGATAGCCCTTGCCCGTCACTCAGGGTATAGGCTTTTTCTTGTGGTTTAGCACGGCGAATCTGGATATCTGAAAGTGGCATGTGTATAGCTCAAAAAGGTATAGGGTAATTCTATACCCTTTACTATACACAATTGTTACGGATTTAGAGAGATAAGCTCGGACGCCCACGGACAACAAAACACTCTATCTATTGGTTTTACTTGGGTTTTTAAGACTTTTGGGGAGTGATACGGAAGAGTTTTGGCGGAAGATCACAGGAGTCGAACCTGCCAGGGACCGCTGGCGGCCCCATCTGAATTTGAAGTCCAGCCGCCCCACCGGGGACGATGATCTTCCAGAGAAGATATGAATATAAGGCGATGATTATAACGTGTTTACTGTCTGGTGCTAGCTGTACTATTCACATAGTAAATAAATAATCTATTTTCGAATAGTAGGAGATATTACTAATAGGCCAAAACGTGATAGTCAGTAAGTTAGGTGCTCGATCGCGCTTTTCTGACCTATCACCGGTTTTAACTGACTAAACGCCGCTTATCAATTCGCTGTAACGCCATGGATAACAATATGCTACCGCTCAGTGCCAAGGCGAAAACATAGAAAATATTCAGGAGCGGGAAAGCCGTAAAATCAAAGTGATGGGTTCGGATAAAGTGAATGATTAACGCATGGAGTCCGTAAATAGCCAGTGAGTGACCTGAAAGCCAGGTTAACCAGCCAACCGGTTGAGCGAGGCAGTTTTTAAACCAAACCAGCAGCGATACTGCGGCAATAAAGACCAGCGGACTACAGTACATATAGAAGGTATCTGCGAAGTTACCATTGATAATACTTTGTTTTTTCGTCGAAATAACAATCAAACTGACGCTGATGATAAAGATTACCGCCGCACCCCAACTGATATTCCGCTCCCGTGTCTCCAACATACCGATTGCACGACCCAATATGGCATACAGCAAGTAATAGAAGGTATCACCATAGATATACAAATTAACGGGCAGCAAATGCACGCCATCGAGCGCGAATTTACTAGTATTCGGATTGGCCAATATGGCCAGTAGTAGCATCACAACTGCCAGATAACGGCCAGAAACCGGCTTCACATTCACCAAGGGTGAAACCAGATATACGACAATAATGGCGTAGAAAAACCACAAGTGATAAAACACCGGCTTTTGCAGAATATGCTTCAATGAGACCCAGCCACCAATTGGTGTCAGGGTAGAGATATAAATCAGGGCAATGGCACTGTAAAAAGCCAGACACAGACCGATACGTAGAAAATGTTTCTTACCGGCACTTTTTTCACCAAAGAACAAATAGCCTGAGATCATGAAAAACAGCGGCACACCAACCCGCGATGCCGAATTCAATAGATTGGCGATATCCCAACTGAATTCACCGACTGATGATCCACTGGTGAGAGAGTAAGTCGTGGCATGAATCATAACCACCATGATGCAAGCTACCGCCCGCAAGTTATCAATCCATCCGATCTTGTTGGTCATGCCGGTTCTCTGTCACTCGTGTATTTGGGCCAGGAGAGTTAATAATTAGTTACATGCTTAAGCCGCTCACAATACCCCAAAACGAAATATACGCCCACGCTAATTAATTATTAATATGGATGTAAATCGTTGCCATTACTCAATATTGGCGGCAAAATAGCCGCCCTGACTCGTCTCAACAGAGTGTTCCTCTGGAGCAGTTCAACTTTTCTTCATTATTATTAGTAATATAATCTATGCAAACTACGTTATCACCTGCGAAACCCCTGGGTCGCCGGGCGCTGCTGTTTCCCCTGTGTTTAGTACTATTCGAATTCGCAGCCTATATTGCCAACGATATGATCCAGCCGGGTATGCTGGCGGTCGTGGCTGATTTCAACGCCAGTATTGAATGGGTACCGACGTCGATGACGGCCTATTTGGCCGGAGGCATGTTCCTGCAATGGCTGCTAGGGCCACTTTCCGATCGCCGTGGCCGTCGTCCGGTCATGCTGGCTGGCGTTGCTTTCTTTATCGTTACCTGTTTGGCTATTTTGTTGGTCAATACCATAGAGCAATTTATCGCCATGCGCTTCCTGCAAGGGATCGGCCTGTGCTTTATCGGTGCCGTCGGTTATGCCACCATTCAGGAATCATTTGAAGAAGCGGTATGTATCAAAATCACCGCTCTAATGGCCAATGTGGCTCTGATTGCTCCTCTGCTCGGCCCATTGGCCGGTGCCGCACTGATTCACGTTGCCCCTTGGCAAAGTATGTTTGTACTGTTTGCCGGGCTAGGTGCAATTTCTTTTGTAGGCTTATGGAAAGCGATGCCGGAAACGGCAGTACTGAAAGGGGAGAAACTGTCGCTTTCAGCCATGTGGCGCGACTATAAGCAAGTATTGGCTAATCGCCGTTTTCTGTGTGGTGCTCTGGCATTGGGCTTCGCCAGCCTACCATTGCTAGCCTGGATCGCCCAATCACCGGTTATTTTGATCAGTGGTGAAAAACTCTCGACGTTTGATTACGGTATTTTGCAGGTTCCTATTTTTAGTGCTCTGATTATTGGTAACTTGACGTTGGCACGTTTGAGCGGCAAAACCAGTATCCCCAAGCTGATTAAGCTCGGCGCAGGCCCAATGCTCGTCGGATTAATGCTGGCAGCGGTTTCCACACTTTATTCATCCCACGCCTATCTGTGGATGACCGCAGGCTTAAGCCTGTATGCCTTTGGTATTGGTTTAGCGAATGCCGGCCTGGTGCGCTTAACCCTGTTTGCCAGTGATATCAGCAAAGGCACGGTTTCAGCCGCGATGGGGATGATCAGCATGTTTATTTTCACCTTAGGTATTGAACTGGCTAAGGTTGCCTATCTGTGGGGCAACAGCGGTATTTTCAATTTGTTCAACTTGATCAGCGGGTTGCTGTGGTTGGCTTTAGTCAGTATTTTCATTCGCCGTCAGCCGGTAGTGGTAGTTGAATAATCTATTCCTGCGCTGGAGTCGCCACACCGCGATCCAGCGCATTGCTACCCCAGCTTTACAGCCTACTGAGCGATAACATCACCTAACCGGAAAATCAAAATAGGTATCCGGATAGGGTTCGTTAGCCAAGGTAAAATGCCACCATTCCGTGTCCAGAGGTATAAATCCTGCCTGAGTCATCAACAGTCGTAGCAATAATCGGTTAGCGCGAGCCTGTGCGGAAATACCTTGATAATCAGGGTGAGATGCCGGGCTAAAACAATCAAACCCCGTACCAAAATCTAAACTATTATCAGGATAATGCGAGGATTGAGGAACAGAACAGCGGGTAAGGGAGGAAACTTCATGGCTATCGAGAGGAACAATGGTTAAATCAAGCGTACTACCGCGACTATGGCCTGAGTTATAAGCTATATAGCCCTGCTCGAAAAGCTGACTTTTCTCAACCGTAGGATAAAATTCAGCACGCATTTTTGTATCATTGATATCAGTGGCCCAGCGAGCAAAATCATTGACTGCTGTCTGTGGACGATAACAATCATAAATTTTCAGCGTCAACCCCATAGGAAGTAATTGTTTTACGACCGATTTAAGAGCCACAGCCGCAGCCTCGGTAAGTAAGCAAACGGGCATTTGATAACCCTCAATTCGCCGCCCCACAAAGTTATGCTCAGAAAAGTAGCGTATATCTGTTTGTACTTCGGGAATAAATTTTTTTATATCTAAAAAATCGGCAGGCCGCTGGGTTTCTACCTTTCCGTTTCTACTGCTAGCATCGGCCATCGCAAGCAGAGGAAAGATAGTCATCAGCGTTAGGCATAACTTCATATGAACGTCCTTTTTCAGATGATCGATAAAGAATGGCTCCAGATAATGGAACACCAGCCCTTCGACTTTTTCAACTGACAGAACGTACTTTAACCCTTTCGTTTCCTTACTTTTCCTTATTGCATCAAAAGCCAACATGCGAAAAGCAGGACACATCGCGGTCTTGCTATGGATATACCTAACGCAGGCAAACAGTTAACTGAACATACCGCGATCTCGTAAAATATGATCATTGCCAAGACGACGAGTGAAGCCGCTGCGATCGAAAAATTCCAGAATTTGAATCGCCAGTTTACGACCAATGCCTAAATGATCGCGGAAGTCGGCGGCGCTGGCGCTGCCTTTTTCGGTATCCAAAGTACGAATCAGATCAGCAAATTGATAGATTAGGTCATTTAGATAGTAACGATCCGCGACAATCGCAGTGATATGTCCCAGCCTGGCCGCTTTGCGTAATAATCCACGCATCTGCTCTTCATCCATTTCAATCGCTACCGCCAGATCGCGCACCCACCACGGATCACTGCCAAAGTACCCACGCGCACGCAGCCACTCTTTTTCCTCTTCTGGCGTAAACGCCAAGCGGTGCTCCGGTAGATGCAACCAGCCACGGGTGTGAGTCAGTTGTCCGCAAGCCAGTAACTCATCAATGACCCGATAAACCAACCCCTCATCCAACGTGGGTAGCGCCATACGCCGAAGCCGCGCACGACCCAGCCCCAACTGATCACTATGTTGCTGATGGTAACCGCTGAGTACCTGTCGCAGACTTTGGCTAACGCTCTCAGCCATTTCGGTGGAGAGTACGCTATCACCGGCAACCAGGTGATGACTGTCCGCCAGCAACTCACTCACCTGCTTATCACTCAACTGACGCGCCCAGGCGAATTGTTGAATCGATAACGGCCCTTTAGTCAGGTGAAGATTAAAGATTTCAATGTCGCTGCTCGCCTGAGCCAGCGCCGTTAACCATGCCAAAAACGCGGGTTGCCGTTTCCCTCTTTTGGGTGAGGTAAGGGCGATGACCCGCGCGCCACCGAGGGTTTGTTTCGCCCCAATATCCCGTAGAATAAAGCGATCGTTTTCCGCCAGATACAGCGGCGTATCCAGTAATAATTCGGCCAGCATCGGGGTTTCAGTGCCATTCAACATGGAAACACGACCCGTAATGTGGCTGGCTCCCTGGTGTAAATGCAGAGATTGCCAATGATGCATCGGCGTATCTGTCGTCACTTCCACCAGCACCCGATCCTGTGTCTCCGGCGGGCGTTGTGCCAATAGCCAGTCACCTCGAGAGATTTGCTGTTTACTGGTATCACCAGTGATATTCAACGCGATGCGCTGGCCAGCCTGCGCCTGAGTGGCGGACTGATTCTGCGCATGAATACCGCGCACCCGTACCGGACAATCGCTACCTGTTAGCCACAGCGTCTCACCCACGGCGACCTGTCCTGCCAGCACCGTGCCAGTCACTACCAATCCCGAGCCTTTCAAACTGAAAGCCCGATCGATAGCCAGACGAAAACGTCGCTGAATACGTTGAGCATCACTCTGTTGCCGATTGAGTTGTGCCAAGTGAGTACGTAGTTCGTCAATGCCAGTGCCGCTATTGGCGGCGGTCACAAATAGACTGACTTGCTCAGCAACCCAACCTTGTTGTACTAATTCAGCTAATACCTGCTGGCGAACCTGTGCAATTTGCTGTTCATCGGCTCGATCGGCCTTGGTTAGCGCCACGGTCAATTTGGGTCGGCCACTGAGGCGTAAAATGGTCAGATGCTCATGGGTTTGTGCCATCACACCATCATCGCAGGCAACAACCAGCAGGGCGTGATCAATCCCGCCCATTCCTGCCAGCATGTTGGCCAGAAACTTTTCATGGCCGGGTACATCAATAAAACCGAGACTACTGCCATCCGGCTGCGGCCAATAGGCGTAGCCCAGATCGATAGTCATACCACGCTGCTTTTCTTCTGGTAGGCGATCGGCATTAATACCAGTGATAGCCTGTAATAACGTAGTTTTACCGTGGTCAACGTGACCGGCGGTGGCAATAATCATGAAACTAGCTCCCTGAGCAATGCGTCTTCGTCATCTAAACAGCGTAAATCTAACCACATTCGTCCATCCCGAAGATGACCGATCACCGGTCGCGCCAAACTCCGCCAACGGTTTGCCAACACTTGTAAACTGCTGCCGCGCCCGTCTTTCGGCGTAAAGGTAATTCCCCAACTGGGTAAACGATCCACGGGCAGAGAACCGCTGCCAATCTGTGACCAGCAGGCCTCGCTGGCAAGGTCAAAGGCTGGGTAATGAGCACTCAGGCGCGGTAATAACCGTTCGGCGCTGTCACGCATGGCCTGTTGTGGGCGAGTCAGTAAATTCAGGGATGGTAATAAATCAGTCAATCGATCCGGCTGTTGGTAAAGGCGTAGTGTAGCCTCCAATGCCGCAAGGGTCATTTTATCTACCCGTAGGGCACGTTTTAGCGGATGTTGCTGGAGCTGGGCGATCACGTGTTTTTTGCCCAGTATAATCCCGGCCTGCGGCCCACCCAGCAATTTGTCACCGGAGAATGTCACCAAATCAACACCAGCAGCAATGAGCTGCTGCGGCATCGGTTCTGCGGGTAAACCGTATTGAGTCATATCGATTAATGAGCCGCTACCCAGATCCGTAGCCGTTGGCAACGAAAACTCCTGCCCTAGTGCTGCCAACTGTGCCTCGGCTACCGCCGCAGTAAACCCCTGGATACTGTAGTTGCTGGTGTGAACCTTCATCAGCAAGCCGGTATTTTCACCGATCGCTTGACGGTAATCCTTCAGATGTGTGCGGTTGGTCGTACCGACTTCAACCAGTTGGCAGCCAGCCTGACGCATCACATCAGGAATGCGGAACGCGCCGCCGATCTCCACCAGTTCTCCCCGCGAAACTACCACTTCTTTGCCTGCCGCCACCGCTGCCAGCATCAGTAATACTGCGGCAGCGTTGTTATTCACAATGCAGGCATCTTCTGCACCCGTCAGCTCGCAGAGCAAATCAGCCACTGCGCGATCGCGATGCCCGCGTCCGGCATCATCAAGGTCATATTCCAGCGTCACTGCACCGCGCATTGCCGTCATGACTGCTGTCACCGCTGATTCAGCCAGCGGCGCACGTCCCAGATTGGTATGTAATACCGTACCAGTCAGGTTAAAAACGGGTTTTAAGGCAGGTTGCCGCTGATTCAAACAATGACGTAATTCGCTAATCCAGCGGTTATGCCAGTGTGGCAGCGCCTGAGTCTGGCGGATAATCTCGCGCGCCTGCATTTGCATTTTGCGCAAGGTTTCGGTGAGTAATGCCGCACCATATTCATCCAGCAAAGGAGCCATTTCTGGCTCCCGCAGCAGGCGATCTATGGCAGGTAACTGGCTGTAAAGATGATGGGGTTCTGCGCTCATAGTCACTCAAATCAGGCTGATAATGGGAGGTTACTCGCCAGGGAACAGGAATGGATTCACGCTACTGCGAGCGAAACCTTCCCCTTCCATTTTGGCATCCAGAATCAGGGAGGCTAAATCATCCGCCACCGCCTCGACCTGCGGATCTTTTTCCTGGTATAGAATTTTCAGGTAAGTACCGCAATCACCACAACTTTCGGCTTTTACTGCCGCCAGTTCACTGTCCAGCGACCAGTAATTGAGATCCCGACTTTGTTCACAGTTACTGCATTTTATCCGCACCACGTGCCATTCACTTTCGCACAGATTGCAGTGCAGATAACGCAGACCGTTTACCGTACCGATATGCACTACGCTGGAAACCGGAATACTGCCGCAAACCGGGCAGAACTGGCGATGTTCACCATATTCCGCACGAGCCTTACCTGGAATTTGGCTCGCCATTTGCGCCCAGTACAGCGATAGCGCCGCCCAGATAAACGGCGATTTTTCGCTGCCAATTTTGCCAAATTCGCGATTCAACAATGCATCGGCGTACAGCTCCAGCTCGTGTACCGAGGATTTTTCCAGATTATCCAGCACCGCCAAAATATGTTCCGGTGCGTCAGGGCGTAGCTCCGCGATCAGTGCCGACAGCAATAGCCGCCAATGTTCGGTACGCGGAAACACGCTTGCATCCAACGGCGGTTTTCCCGTGGCCGCCGAATGTTCCAGCTCCGCATGCATATCTAATGTAAGCGGATGATCATGCAACGCTTTTTGCTGCGCCTCAGTAATTTTGGCAGCAAAATCGAGATAATCAGACAGCGGATTATCTAGCGCCAGTTGCCGTAAACGTTCGGTGCGACGGGTATACAAGCTTTTTAAATTGGCGAAAAGTAACGGCGGGATTGTCCCCGCCGTTGTTGCTCTTTCGCTTTGTTGACTAAGTTGATCTTTAGGGACAATGCGAATACTCATCTCAGGGTTTCTCTTCCTGTTTTTTCTGACGGACTTCCCGGTACCAACGTGGATGATGCTTTTTAGCCCATGCAGCAGGAACCCAACCCTCCACCATCGCCGTTATCGTGCCTTTCACCCATAGCGCCGCATAAATGTGAACCATGATAATAATGATCAGGCCGACCGCAGCCAATGAGTGCACCAGCAATGCCAGGCGAATCAATGGAATCGGGAAATACTCGGCGAAATAAGGCCGCCAGATAACTACACCACTGGCCAGTAACAGCACCAGACTTATCATTGCTGCCCAGAATACGCATTTCTGACCAAAATTATAGCGTCCCGTATCGCCCACTTCCTCATTCATGGCAATTTTATGAATATTCTTCGCCCAAACTATGTCTTCGCGGTTGATCAGGTTGTGTTTCCAGTAACGGAGAAACATGATCATAAACGAGGCAAACATAACCACCCCGGCGAAGGGGTGGAGAATACGTGCCAGTTGCGGCGTACCAAAGATATTCATCAACCAGTTAAAGGATGGGAAGAAAAATCCCAGTCCACTAATTGCCGCCAACATAAAGCAGAAGGCCACTATCCAATGGTTGATTCGCTCCGGTGCGCTATAGCGCTGGATCGGCTTTTCTTTCTTCATTTCCGCGTCTCCCCATCTTGCTGTTCGGAAGATGGCTGGGTTGGTGACGATGAGTCCGATGAGGTAGAGACCGATTTATCCTCTTTATCCTCTTCATCGTCCTCTTCTTCCACCCGATTAGGGCCAACACCGACATAATGGAAAATACTGGCGGCGAAGGTGGCAGCAAAGCCGACCGCAGCCAATGGTTTCCAGATGCCTTTCCAGAAGGTGACCGTCGGGCTGATACTCGGGTTTTCCGGCAAACCGTGATAAAGCTGCGGTTTGTCAGCATGGTGCAACACGTACATCACGTGAGTCCCACCCACGCCTGCCGGATCGTATAACCCGGCGTTATCGAAACCGCGAGTTTTCAATTCGGCAACACGACCCGCCGCAACTTCCTTCATCGCCTCTTTAGTACCAAAGTGAATTGCTCCGGTCGGACAGGTTTTCACACAAGCGGGTTCCTGGCCCACGCTAACGCGGTCAACGCACAGGGTACATTTGTACACCCGGTTGTCGTCTTTGTTCATGCGCGGTATATCGAACGGGCAACCGGCAATGCAGTAACCGCAACCTATGCAGTGTTCCGATTGGAAATCCACGATGCCATTGGCATACTGAATAATAGCCCCTTCCGCCGGACATGCCTTTAGACAGCCCGGATCGGCGCAGTGCATACAGCCGTCTTTGCGGATCAGCCATTCCAGTTTGCCGTTCTCTTCCACTTCAGAAAAGCGCATAACCGTCCAGGATTTGGCGGTTAAATCAGCGGGATTATCGTACACCCCGACGTTATTACCGACTTTATCGCGGATATCATTCCACTCTGAGCAGGCAACCTGGCAGGCTTTACAGCCAATACAGGTAGTGACGTCGATCAGCTTCGCCACCTCTTCCTGATAATTACGATCCTGCGGCGGTGGCGTCAGGGAATTAGTACCGGAGCGCCGGATAATGTCTTGAGATTGCAGTGACATAGTTGTTCTCCGTTACACCTTTTCCACGTTAACCAGGAACGCCTTGAACTCTGGCGTCTGCGTATTGGCATCGCCAACAAACGGCGTCAGGGTATTGGCCAAAAAGCCTTTTTTCGCCACCCCTTCATAACCCCAGTGAATTGGAATACCGATGGTATCCACTTCCTGCCCGTTAACATTCAGAGTGCGAATGCGTTTGGTCACGACTGCTTTGGCCTTGATATAACCACGACTGGAGCTGACTTTGACCGTATCTCCGTGCTGAATGCCTTTCTTCTCGGCCAGTTTTTCACCTATTTCAATAAACTGCTCTGGCTGGGCAATGGCATTTAACAGCGCATGTTTGGTCCAGTAGTGGAAATGTTCCGTCAGACGATAAGTGGTTCCGACATAAGGGAATTGCTCATGGGAACCCATGCTGGCTAAATCGTCTTTAAATACACGAGCTGCCGGGTTAGAGATCACGTTCGGATGCAGTGGATTGGTACCTAGCGGTGTTTCAAACGGCTCATAGTGTTCCGGGAACGGTCCTTCCGCCATCTTATCGATAGCAAACAGACGCCCCATTCCTTCTGGCTGCATGATAAACGGCCCGACGCCGCTACCCGGTGCGGCGGCGCTATAGTCAGGAACATCAATCCCAGTCCATTTCGTGCCGTCCCATTCCAGCAATTGACGTTTCGGATCCCAAGGTTTTCCCTGTGGATCAGCCGATGCACGGTTGTACAAAATGCGGCGGTTCAGCGGCCATGCCCAAGCCCAACCCAGCGTATTGCCCAAACCAGACGGATCTGCGTTATCGCGGCGCGCCATTTGGTTACCCGCAGGTGTCCAGCTACCGGCAAAAATCCAGCAACCACTGGTAGTGGTTCCATCGTCGCGTAGATGAGCGAAGGTACTTAACAACTCGCCTTTCTTCACCAGTACTTTGCCATCGGCATCGGTAATATCTGCCAATGCGCGACCGTTGCTTTCCATCGCCACTTCTTCCGGCTCAGGATTTTCCGGTGTCAGGTAGTCCCAGGTCATATTAAGCACCTGTTCTGGCACTGCACCGCCTTCACGGCGATACATCTCACGGATACGCAGCAAAATACCCGCCAGAATACCACCGTCGTTCATCGCCTCGCCTGGGGCATCAGCGCCTTTCCAGTGCCACTGCAACCAGCGGCCAGAGTTGACGATAGAGCCGTTTTCTTCAGCGAAGCAGGTAGACGGCAAGCGGAATACTTCAGTCTGAATTTTTGACGGATCGACGTCGTTAAACTCGCCGTGGTTCTGCCAGAAGTTCGCGGTTTCCGTATTCAATGGGTCAATAGTGACCAAGAACTTCAGTTTGGAAAGTGAGGCTATCACTTTGTTTTTATTCGGGAAGGAAGCGACCGGGTTAAAGCCTTGGCATAGATAGCCATTGACCTTACCTTGAGACATCATTTCGAAATACTGTAGTACGTCGTAACCTTTATCCCATTTCGGCAACCAGTCGTAGCCCCAGCTATTTTCCTTCTGCGCTTTATCCCCGTAGAAGCTCTTCATCATACTGACGAAGAATTTAGGGTAGTTGCTCCAGTAGTTCACCTGACCCGGTAACAGGGCTTTTGGCGTATTGGCAGCGAGATAAGTTGGCAGATCTGGATATTTTTCCGATGGCAGAGTCATGTAGCCCGGCAGGCTTTGTGACAACAAACCAAGATCGGTCAATCCCTGAATATTGGAGTGACCACGTAAGGCATTAACCCCACCACCAGCCATACCCATATTACCGAGCAGCAACTGAATCATTGCCATGGTACGAATATTTTGCGCACCGACGGTGTGCTGGGTCCAACCCAATGCGTACAGGAAAGAGGCCGTTTTATCCGCCGCACTGGTTTCGGCAATATATTCACAGACTTTGATAAAGTCGGCCTGCGGCGTACCGCAAATATTGCTCACCACTTCCGGCGTATAGCGACTGATATGCTGTTTCAGCAAATTCCACACGCAACGTGGATCTTGCAGTGTGGTATCCCGTTTCGCATAACCGTTTTCATCCAACTGATAGTTCCAGCTGGTTTTATCGTATTTGCGATGATCGGCGTCATAACCGCTGAACAGACCATCTTCGAAGTCAAAGTCTTCCCGTACCAGCAGGCTGGCGTTGGTGTAGGCCTCGACGTATTCACGGTTAATTTTTTCGTTAGTGATCAGGTACAACAATACGCCGGACAGGAACGCAATATCGGTACCGGAGCGGATTGGCGTATAGAAATCGGCCACCGATGCAGTACGGGTAAAGCGCGGATCTATCACGATCAGCTTGGCATTGTTGTGGATCTTGGCTTCCATCGCCCAGCGGAATCCCACCGGATGCGCTTCTGCCGCATTACCGCCCATGACGATAATCAAATTCGCGTTCTTAATGTCAACCCAGTGGTTGGTCATCGCACCGCGACCAAATGTTGGAGCAAGACTTGCTACCGTTGGTCCGTGTCAGACACGTGCTTGGTTGTCTACGGCAAGCATGCCGAGAGCGCGACTAAATTTTTGGGTCAGAAAACCCGTTTCGTTGCTGGATGCAGAGGCACACAGCATACCGGTGCTCAGCCAACGGTTGACGGTAACGCCAGCGTCGTTGGTCTTAATGAAATTCGCATCCCGGTCTTCTTTCATCAGCTTGGCGATGCGGGTAAAGGCATCATCCCAACTGATTCGCTGCCACTTATCAGAACCTGGCGCGCGGTATTCAGGGTATTTAAGCCGACTTTCGCTGTGAATAAAATCAATCAGACCTGCACCTTTCGGACAAAGTGCGCCACGGTTAACCGGGTGATCCGGATCGCCCTCAATGTGGAAAATACTCTCTTTGGCGTTTTTTGCACCGTCGCCAAGGCTATACATCAATAGCCCACAACCAACGGAGCAATATGTGCAGGTGTTACGAGTTTCACGGGCACGCAGCAATTTATACTGTCGCGTTTCCGCCAACGCCACTGCCGGCGCAAAGCCGAGTGCCGCTGCCGTGGTTCCTGCCATACCGCCAGCGCAGATCTTAAAGAACTGCCTTCTGCTGACCTGCATGGATCTCTCCTCAATTCACGATTGTCACAGTGTTTTAAACAGGCGCTTTCCCTAATAAATAGGTCGGCGCTAAAATCGTTCTCTGACTACCGCCTTACAGCGGTAGAGAATAAGGTTCACAGCCTTATCCTTACCGTGGAATACTACCACACTGTCATTATGGGTTATAACACTCGGGATCGCATCAGTGAGCCAGATCAAACCAGCACGAACAGCTAAGCCGACCAATATTTGCGGTGCCAGGCAACTTGAACTGTGGCAACGGCAGGATCTCACCACAACTCAACCCGATTGGTTGGCGGAGGAAGTTCCTATCGCACTGGTATATAACGGAATCTCCCATGTTGTTATGATGGGAACCCCGAAAGATCTGGCAGCCTTCGCTCTCGGTTTTTCTTTATCGGAAGGGATTATCAGCAGCCCACAGGACATTTATGCCATCGACGTCCATCCAACCTGTAACGGCATTGAAGTGGCTATTGAGCTATCCAGCCGCCGCTTTGCTGGTTTGAAAGAGCGGCGCAGAGCGATGGCGGGTCGTACTGGCTGCGGCGTGTGTGGTATTGAACAACTGGCCGATATTTTCCGCCCGATAGCACCCTTGCCCTTTAGTCAACGTTTCGATGTCAGCCAGCTTGATAATGCACTAGGACAGCTCAAACAGGTACAAACCGTAGGTCAACTGACCGGTTGTACCCACGCTGCCGCCTGGATCAGCCCAGAAGGTGAATTATTAGGTGGCTGCGAAGATGTTGGCCGTCATGTCGCCCTAGATAAACTTTTAGGAGTACGTGCCAAACAGCCGTGGCAGCAGGGTGCGGTTTTAGTCTCCAGCCGCGCCAGCTATGAAATGGTGCAAAAATCCGCCATGTGCGGCGTCGAAATCCTGTTTGCCGTTTCCGCCGCCACTACGCTGGCCGTCGAGGTTGCTGAGCGCTGCAATCTCACGCTAGTCGGTTTCAGCAAACCAGGCAGAGCCACGGTGTATACCCATCCACAACGCTTAATTGCCGAGTAAAGCCTTACTATTAATATGGAATTGATAATCATTTTCAATATCATTTATTTAACTATAATGATCCGAATGCTTACGCGGCGCTCACTTTTTTGCGCTGCTCTACACTACGGAGACGATGAATATGAGTTACTCACTGCCATCCCTGCCTTATGCTTACGACGCACTAGAACCACATTTTGACCAGCAGACGATGGAAATCCATCACACTAAACATCACCAGACTTATATCAACAACGCGAACACCGTGTTAGAAGCTTATCCAGAGTTGGCTAACCTGAGCGTTGAAGAAGTCATCAAAGATCTGAGCAAAGTTCCTGCTGATAAACGCACCTTTATGCGTAACAACGCCGGTGGCCATGCTAACCACAGCCTGTTCTGGAAAGGTCTGGCGCTGAACACCACGCTGGAAGGCGATCTGAAAGCGGCTATCGAACGCGATTTCGGCAGCGTAGAAAGCTTCAAAGCAGAATTCGAAAAAGCGGCTGCGACCCGTTTCGGTTCTGGCTGGGCATGGTTGGTACTGCAAGATGGCGGCAAACTGGCCGTCGTTTCTACCGCCAACCAAGACAGCCCGCTGATGGGTGAAGCGGTTTCTGGCGCGTCAGGCTTCCCAATCGTTGGCCTCGACGTATGGGAACATGCTTACTACCTGAAATTCCAAAACCGTCGCCCAGACTACATCAAAGCATTCTGGAACGTGGTTAACTGGAACGAAGCGGCAAAACGTTTTGCTGAAGCAAAAAAATAAACCAAATTAGTCAGAATAGACTCGGTTTTACCGTGCCTTACTGCTAAAGACCCTGCCAGCAAGTGACTTGCTGGCATTTTTATATCCGCCGAAAGCGATTTTCTGGCGATATGTCGCGATTTGCTGCAAATCAGCAGGAATATATCGGATTTTCGCCCAATTTCTCCCTTTATCACCCCATCCTATCTCTCACCACCAATGGGCTTCATTGCTAAAGTTTAACCGTTAGTTGCCGATAGATTGTACAAGAAGATCTATTGCCCACATCGTTTTTGGGACGGTAATCCGCGCTCAAGAGCGGCCGTTTACTGCTCCCTAAACAAGCCAGCAATAATCATTCCCCAAATAATTAGCCCCTTCTCGGAGTGACCTACGCTGATTGATCTCAGAAACACCGCATAACGGAGAATAGTATGGCTGCAATAAGTAATATATTTGGAAGCTTCGAAAACGTAAACGTCGGGAAAAAACTGGGGTTGAGTTTTTTCATTATGTTGCTGTTGGTGAGCATTATCGCAGGCACCGGAGCGTACCATTTTTCCGCGATTGAAGATCGTGCCTATAAGGTTGATCTGAGCTATCAAATCAACGAAGAAGTGAACCAGGCAAAGTACAATCGAGCGCTGTACGAGCGTTCCTATAATCCGCAATTTATGACCACCAATGCCAAGCATATCAATAACATTCTTACGCTTTTGGCTCAAAATGAAAGCATGAACTGGGATGCCGAAAACCAAAAGAATATCAACCGTATTATCGAGGTCATCAAAGCCTACCAGCTAGATCAAAAAGACTTTTTAGCCACGGTTGAAAAAAAAGACAACGTGAGGAAAAGCTGGAATATTTCAGAAACGCAGAAATACCTGAACCAGCTTGCACAGAATTTTCTGAATGAAGGCGCAGATACCAATTCCCGCATTTTATTGGCAGAAATGAATCAAAAGCTGATGGCCGTACGCTACAACGCTCGCGGGTTACTGCTAGACCGAAACAAAGAGGCTGAAGCCTCAATGATCACCGCAATTGATGTGGCACAAAATGCCGCAAATGCTTTCTTGCCTGTGCTGTCCACCGAGCAACAAAAACTGATGCTGCCGGTAATCGACAGCCTGAAAGCCTACAAAGGGAATATTCTGGCCTATTTACCGGCTTATG
The DNA here is from genome assembly GCF_000754815.1 of Yersinia ruckeri ATCC 29473. Taxonomy (GTDB): domain Bacteria; phylum Pseudomonadota; class Gammaproteobacteria; order Enterobacterales; family Enterobacteriaceae; genus Yersinia; species Yersinia ruckeri. The sequence goes on along the minus strand of NZ_KN150747.1, from coordinate 123,908 downwards.
AGCAAGAAGTGGCGGCTGGTAAGCGTTTGGAAAATAAAGCCATTGAGCTAAATTCGCTGATATCCAACCTGTTTGCGCAGGAACTGCAAGGCACTCACGACGAAATTGACAAAGCACAGATGCAAATGACGCTGACGGCCATTATCGCCCTGCTGCTTGGTTTATTGATCGCATGGCGCATCACTCGTCAAATTACCGTTCCGTTACGTACGACTCTGGCAATGGCTGAACGTATTGCCACCGGCGATCTGACCTCAGCGACCACGTCATCCCGCACCGATGAGCTAGGCCTGTTAATGAATGCCGTAGCTCGTATGAATGAAAATCTACGCGGGATGATCGATGAAATTCGCATCGGGGTGAGCCAGGTTTCTCACGCCTCTGGAGAAATAGCCGCCGGAAATACCGATCTCTCGTCACGCACCGAACAACAGGCAGCGGCGGTAGAAGAAACCGCCGCCAGTATGGAGCAATTGAATGCAACGGTGAAACAGAACGCTGACAATGCCCACCATGCCAATCAACTGGCCACTGAAGCTTCTGATACCGCCGAACAAGGCGGAAAACTGGTCAATGATGTCGTACGCACCATGGGGGATATTTCCAGTAGTTCTAAACGTATTTCCGAAATCACTTCAGTGATCAACAGCATTGCTTTCCAGACCAATATTCTGGCGCTAAATGCAGCAGTCGAAGCGGCACGCGCAGGAGAGCAAGGCCGTGGATTTGCCGTCGTCGCCAGTGAAGTCCGTAATCTGGCTCAGCGCAGCGCGCAGGCAGCTAAAGAAATTGAAGGGTTGATCGGCGAGTCAGTTTCTCAGGTGAATAAGGGGACTTCTTTGGTGCAAAACGCCGGCCAAACCATGGAAGACATCGTCCGGTCAGTCACACATGTGCGCGATATCATGGCGGAAATCGCATCAGCATCCGATGAACAAAGCCGTGGTATTACCCAAGTTAGTCAGGCTATTTCCGAAATGGATAGTACTACCCAGCAAAACGCCGCGCTGGTAGAAGAGTCTGCTGCCGCAGCCGATTCACTAGCAGAACAAGCCATTTTGTTAGCGCAGGCAGTGGCGGTATTCCGCTTGTCGGAAAGCACTGAATCGACCAAAACCACTCCGACGACGAAAACCACGCCACCGCGTATGACCGCGGAAAATGTAAAATTGAATCAGCAAGATAACTGGGAAACCTTCTAATACTCAAACGACAACGGGAGCGATATCCAGTCGCTCCCGTTACTTCATCACCGTTAATTAATGCTATAACATTCATTTGATTTTGTAATTTGTCACCCAGCTCATTGTCGGTATTATTAATCTTCTTCGTTGGCAGCAGACAAGAGAAGCTTATGGATTATCCACAGGTCTATATCGGTAATATCGAGTCATATTCGGGCAGCACCCCCAGCGCCATTGGCAAACGTCAAATAGACGGTAGCCTGATGTTGACGCCGTTAGGGCTAGCAGGCGATGAACAGGCGGAAAAACGCGTTCATGGCGGCCCAGACCGAGCGCTGTGTCATTATCCGCGTGAGCATTACGAACATTGGCGTCAGCAATTCCCAGAACAGGCGGAGAGTTTCACCGCGCCAAGTTTCGGAGAAAATATTTCGACCGAAGGGCTAACAGAGGACAATGTCTATATCGGTGATATTTTCCGTTGGGGAGAAGCGCTGATTCAGGTCACACAACCACGTTCACCTTGCTACAAACTCAATTTCCATTTTGGTATTGAGGATCTTTCGGTATTAATGCAGCAAACAGGCCTGTGTGGCTGGCTTTATCGCGTGGTATCCGCGGGCAAGGTCAGTGATGAGCAGCCTTTAACGCTGATTACGCGCAACAGCGAAATCTCGGTAGCAGAAGCTATCGCTATCTCTTTCCATATGCCATTTGATGAAGAGGAGTATCGCCGCTTACTGAGCGCCGCTGGGCTTTCTGCCAGCTGGAGTAAAGCGATGGTCATGCGATTGACCGGCGGAGAAATAGAAAATTTCAACCACCGCCTGCTCGGCCGAGCATCAACCTAAACACTTTATCTGTACATATTCTGCAAAAGAAAAGAAAAAACCGGGTGATGGCACTAGCATCAACCCGGTTTCTGTTTTACCGCAGATAAAAATCAGAATGCTTTTTTCGCGTAACCGGTGACTTCTTTCAGACCCATCTCACGACCCAGCGCAGTCATTGGGTGAACCACAATCAAGCCACGAGCCACTTTTTTCAACGAGCCCATATCAGCTTGTTCTTTCTTGGTGATCGCTCGGCTAAATGGCATTTTGGTCAACTCTTGTGCCTGAACGCTCAGATTTTTTACCCGAACTTCTTTCAGGCGCTGAATTTCAGCCGCCATTTTCTCTTTTTCTTTCATATGCTGGGCGATTAAATCAACATTGCCTTGTTGAATCACCGTGGTGTCTTTATGGTTCAATGCATCCAGCATATCGCTAAGACGTTTGATTTCTGCTTGTTCTTTCATAATGTTGGCCCGTACATGCCACTGATGGGCACGAAAATTCGCTAAAGTTGGGGATAGGATATCACCTATAGTGTATCAGGATGTGGATCTTTCGGCAGCCCACTACTCCGCAGATAACTATCCAATTCCTGCCGGTAATCCACTGATTTGACATGCTGCCGTGCCGGCCCCCCCTCCCTCAATATCACGGTTATTAAAACGGATAGCAGCGAGCCAGCTAAAAAGCCTGACAATAGCAGCATGTACTGAAGGTTAGCCGGATACGGTGACGGTTTAATATGCAGGACAGGGTGAGTATCGATTACCGCGCTCTGGCGGTTAATCGACGAGCCGGGAGTGGCAGTGTAGTCAGCTTATCAGTGCGGTATGACCGGTGACAGTTTAGAAACCTGCTTAGTACTGATTCTGGCGATAAATTCGGTAATTGACAGCACCATAGTAGAACGTAGTACCTGCTGATAACGCTGGTGCTGCATGGCAATCAGCGACGGCTCAGCTTCTTCCGCCGTAAGAAATGTCGGTACTGGCGGTAGCGCGGTAACACAGTGTAATTCACCAAACGGCCCCAGCATCTCATCGTCGGTGAAACGATATTCGGTGCCGTCGTTATTCATTTCTTCACGTAACGCCATCAGTAGTTCAGCATCTTCATATTCCTGACGGGAAATCACGCCAAGGGCATAAACCAGCTTGAGGCGTACCGATAACTCCCCCAACGGCCCATCAACAATCAATAGCGGCTCAACGGCATACTTCACCGCATAGTCGTCCTTGCGGAAAACCTGCACCACCAGAACGTTCAACGCCTCAGCCAGCAAATCTACGGCGGCAATCAAGAAACTCCGAACGGTTCTACCGGCGTTAAGCTGCTCCAGAACTCGATTTTCAAATGCCTGTGCTTTCTCAATCATCAGTTTTCTACTGCAATGGTTGGTTAATAGCCGTCTGGCGGATCCCTACCCTGCATCTTTCACGTGACTGCGGCGTTGGCGATAGCTCGCCTCATCACTGCCGTTGCACAACGTAAAATCTATTGGGTTATACGCCACTATTTCGAGATAAAAACCGTGTTGTTAAGCCGATGTCCCGAGCAGAAAGTGATATCCCTTCTGTCAGCATTCACTTTCCATTCTACCCGCCACGGAATTCAGCTCCCGACTCATGCCGGGAGAGTAAAAAAGTAGGTATATCCGCGCCCCCGAAAACTCAGTGCATCAGGTTTTCCTGCATGGCGTTATACACATTCACCACCTGTTCGACAACCTCGCTATTGACCAGCAATGAAGAAACTTGAGCCAATGCCACTTTCGGACCGACGGTGTCGAGTAATTCAACCCATTCCTGCGCCTGAGGATCTTGCTGGCTACGATAACTCATCGCGGCGGCAATACCTTTCACCAAATTGTCGTGAGGTAACTGGTATTCCAGTGTGCCTAGCAGCGGCTTGATCAGTCGGTCGCCTGCGCTGAGTTTACGTAACGGCTGACGCCCCACCCGCTCAACATCATCATGCAAGTATGGGTTTTCGAAGCGAGATAAAATTTTGTTGATATAAGCCGCATGTTTCTGTGGATCAAAGCCATAGCGCTTAATCAGCACCGCCCCACTTTCTTCCATCGCCCCTTTAACAACCTGGCGTACCTGTGGATCGAGAATAGCGTCGCGAATGGTTTGGTGGCCCGATAACTGGCCAAGATAAGCGGTAACGGCATGACCGGTATTCAGCGTAAATAGTTTACGTTCAACAAAAGCCATCAGGTTATCAGTCAGTTCCATACCGGCAATTTTCGGTGGCTGACCCTTAAACTGCGTTTGATCGACAATCCACTCGCTAAAGGTTTCAACCGTCACGGCCAACAGGTCGGTGCTGCCTGCCGCTGACGGCGGCACAATACGATCGACGGCGGAATCGACAAACCCGACGTGATCTTCAACCCAGCCTTTTTCATTGTCCGGCAGCACGGCGAAAACATGCTGTTTTAGCTGGCTGGTACCACGCACCATATTTTCACAGGCGATAATATTCAGTGGCTGATTATTTCCCTTCTGGTGGCGAGCTACCAACCCTTGCGCTACACGATCGGCTATTCTGGCCAACACCTGTGGCCCAACCGCAGTGGTAATAATATCGACATCAGCAATCAGCGTGACCACGTCCTCGCTGCCGCTATGCACGGCACTCACGTTATTAACCTCTTCCGTACGCGCTTGCTCGCCGACCACATTAACCTGATAACACTTGCGACGGTTCAACTCATCCAGTAACGGTTGATTGACGTCGGCGAAAATCACTTCAGCTCCTGCATCAGCCAGTAATTTGCCAATGAAACCGCGACCAATGTTACCTGCACCAAAATGTAATGCTTTCATCGTTTTTTACCTTTGAATTTGTCGTTGGAAAAGCGAGTCATTGGAGAATTCCGACCCCTGTTCAGGCTGCGTAAATCTCTACGCAGCCCGACAACACTCATCGCCCTCAGGCTGATTTCTTACCGGAGAGCAGGTCCAAAACTTCCTGCACACTTTTTGTGTTACTCAGACGCGCGATGATGGAGTCATCATCCAACGCATTGGTCAGGCTGGTAATAACTTGAATATGTTCGTTATTACGTGCCGCAATACCGATCACCAAACGAGCCACTTCATCTTCTTCATCACCAAAGCGAACACCGTCTGGATACTGGCAGAACACCACGCCGGTTCGCAGCACGCGGTCTTTGGCTTCAATCGTGCCGTGAGGTACCGCAATAGATTCCCCCAGATAGGTAGAGGTCAGTTTTTCTCGCTCCAACATGGCAGCGACATATTCTGGCTCGACGTATCCGCCTTTAACCAACTGTTCACCCGCGAAGCGAATTGCGTCTTCCTTATTGTTAGCATGTTGATTTAGGAAGATATTCTCCGCGCTCAGTTTGAAGAGACTGGATTCTGAAGCTTCAAAACTGTCATCAAGGGTTTCAATCACTTTCTGCACTATTGGCGCGCTTTCCGCCGTGTTGCTGGCCTCTACCAAACGTGCCGTCAGGTTGCTGTACAGTTGGCTATCAAGGAAGTTAGTCAATGAAATATGCTGTGCCTGAGGCGCGTGACGCATGGCCCGCTCGGTCAAATCTCTGTGAGTAATGACCAGATCGACGTCTTCAGGTAAGTTATTGATGGCACAGTTAGTCACCGAGATATGTTTCAGCCCCGCGTCCTGCACTTTTTTGCGCAAGACACCGGCTCCCATCGCGCTAGACCCCATACCCGCATCGCAGGCCACAATGATTTTACGCACCGTGGTCAGGTCACCAGCGGCCGCAGCAGCATTCGCTGCCTGAACGCCTTTGGATTGCGATTTCAGATTCTGCATACGACGAGTAGCATCTTCCAGACTCTCGTCTTCATCTTTGACTTTGGTGTTTTTCAGCAAAATGGCTGAAACAACAAAAGAAACAGCAAAAGCAGCAGCAACAGCGGAGATATTAGCCAGGTAAGCACCTTTAGGCGTCATCGCCAGCACGGCCAGAATTGAACCCGGTGAGGCAGGAGAAACCAAACCGCCATTCAGCAAAGTCAGAGTGAATACGCCGGTCATACCGCCCAAAATCACCGCCAGCAACAGACGTGGATTCATCAGCACATAAGGGAAGTAGATTTCGTGGATACCACCGAAGAAATGAATGATAGCCGCGCCGCCAGCAGACTGCTTGGCATTGCCTTTACCGAAGAACATGTAAGCCATCAGTACACCCATACCTGGGCCTGGGTTGGCTTCGATCAAGAAGAAAATCGACTTGCCGGTTTCCGTAGCCTGTTGAATGCCCAATGGCGAGAAGATGCCGTGGTTGATGGCATTATTCAGGAACAGAATTTTCGCCGGTTCGACGAAGATAGAGGTTAGCGGCAACAGGTTATTTTTAACCATCACATGCACGCCAGCAGCCAACGCTTTGGACAGAATTTCAACCAATGGCCCGATGGCCATAAAGGCCAAAATCGCCAGCAGCATACCGATAATACCGGCAGAGAAGTTGTTGACCAACATCTCGAAGCCGCTTTTGATTTTACCGTCGACCCAACGGTCAAAGTGCTTAATGGCCCAGCCACCCAACGGCCCCACGATCATTGCGCCGAGGAACATTGGCATATCGGCACCCACAATCACGCCCATGGTCGTAATGGCACCGACGACACCACCGCGCTCGCCGCCAACCAAACGTCCGCCGGTATAACCGATTAACAATGGCAATAAATAAGTAATCATCGGGCCAACAAGCTTGGCTAACGTTTCATTTGGCAGCCAGCCAGTTGGAATAAATAACGCTGTAATAATACCCCAAGCGATAAATGCGCCGATATTCGGCATGACCATATTACTGAGGAATCGGCCAAAGTTTTGCACTTTAACCTTGATGTCTGGTGAAAACATAAAAACACCCCTATTGGTACGCGCTGACAATAAGAGCGCGAGATAATTATTAAGGCGACACTGCGAAATCCGCCGAATTGCTGTATACAAATAAAACTCTAGCACGAGCTTTTATAAGGGTGTAATCCGAGGAAATTTTGTGATAGATGTCACATGATAAACCAACTAGTAGGGGTGTTATGCGTGACGCAAGTCTCATTTTCTCTGTTTGTTTGTTAATAATTTGCATATTATTTCACCTTAATTCAGACAAAACGTGATTCACATCACATTCAATGCCGTGATCTTTGTTTTAAAAACGTGACCATCATCACGATTTATTTTTACTTAAATAAAAGAAATGAACTATTCTCGAAAACAGCCGCTGGAATGACGGAAAAAAAATGAACAGAAAAGCAGTTAAATGGGGGTTTTTCTAGAGGAATGGGAGAGTTAAACAATATTAATCAGTTGGAACACTCCCTACATAACCACATAATTCCTATATTTGATTTCAATTATAAAATAAAATTTTATTTCAGAATAAATTAACTAATCTACATTTGGCAAACTTGAAGTTTACCCGCTGCTAACCTAGTGTTTAATCCTAAAGTACCATTAATTAAACCGTCTAGTTTTATTCTTATAAAAATAGACCAACCCTCTAATTTAAGGGTAAGTGATGAAAAAAAACCATCTTCTCTGCTCTCTCGGTATTCCTTTGCTTTTCCTTAATTCTGCACTGGCAGCCGGAACAACGACCGGAACCATTGGAGCGACGCTAACATTAACCAGTGCCTGTATGGTCAATGGTAATCCGACGGATTCCAGTGGCTTGGCGCTAGGTACGCTGAGTTTTGGTGCATTTCCCACCACCACGTTCACTAGTGCTAGTGCTACTCTTTCTGTTACTTCAGGATCAAACGGCAGCGCTATTAGCGTTCTCTGCTCTCCAGGCGTAACTCCCGTGCTAACTGTTATTAGCAGTAATTCTTTGCCTGTAAACGGAGTGGTTCATGGCACCGCGCCCAGCACCCCTCGCTATTTGACCGGAGCGAGCAACCCACTCCAGACAATAGTTTACGGACTGTATACCGACAGTGCTTACAGCACTATCGTCACCAATAACACCACGGTGGTCGCGACAACAACCGGGGATTCTACCTACGGTAGCCTGTATACCTTCTTTGGTAATATTACGGGAGTCTCTGGCCCCGCCTCACTTTACCCAGATAGCTACAGCGATACTATCAACGTACAAATCACCTACTAATAACAGGGAGTACGGAGGCTATGGGGCATAAGCCACTAGGTATCTCGCTATTTATTCGCAACTGGCCTTTTTTATTATTTTTATTTATTACCCAAATCGATGCGTTACCCACACAAACCTTTCAGGTCGCGGCCACTATTGCTAACGGTTGCTTAATTAGTGGCACCAATACCGGCGTATTTGGGCAAATTGATTTCGGTACTATTCCCGGTAATTCTACGGCTCAAATTACCGGGGCTTATAGCCAAAATTCATCAATTATTATCGCCTGTACGCCGGGCACTTCTCTCAATATGGGTATTAATGGTGGCAGCAACTTCACCACAGTTCGCAATATGAAACACAGTACGCTGTCATATCTCGTGCCTTACAACCTTTATAACACCACAAATAATATGGCTATCCCTGTCAATAGCAATATCGCCATCAATTTTAGTGATAACACCAATATTATGTTACCCATTTATGGTTTATTAACCTTAAATGGAAGTCACTATTCAGGGGTTTATACCGATACGTTAACAGTGACCTTATCATGGTGAAAGATACAATGAAAAAACCAAAAAAACACACAACAGACTGTTATCAATTATTAATTTCACTATTTTTTTCGGCTATCACCATTTCTGCATCAGCGGCCAATAATGTGCTGATTTGGCCCATTGACCCAATTATTCCTGCCGCACAAAAATCCTCAACTCTATGGGTGGAAAATAAAGGTGAGCAAGCCGCCATAATGCAAATCCGCGTTTTAGGCTGGCAGCAATTGGCAGGTAAAGAAGGCTATGTTGACCAACAAAATAGTACTATCGCCAGCCCTCCGATTGTTCGTATCGAGGCAGGGAAAAGACAATTGATCCGTTTGATTAAACAAATCGAACCGCCAGCCGGTCAGGAGCAGGCCTATCGCATTTTAATTGATGAAATTCCCACACCGACGCTTTCCGCCAAAGCACAAGAAGGCCTCGGCGTGAATTTCCAAATGCGCTACTCCATTCCACTCTTTGTCTATGGTGATGGATTGGCCTACGACAATCTGGCCGCCGAAAAAAATTCTCAACAACCCAAATTAAGCTGGCAGTTGGTCGATCAGCAAGGTCGGAAAATGCTGGAAGTGACCAATCGCGGCGCAATTCATGCCCGCCTAAGTGACGTGAGCCTTCAACAAGGAGGCCTGAACAAAAAAGTCTCAGATGGTTTATTAGGTTATGTACTGGCTCATTCCATCCAACGCTGGCCAGTTAGTGTCAATTCGGCTACCTCGCTGACCATGCAAGTCAATAATCAAAAGAACGTCAAACTGGGTATGAAATAATTTAATAGGGACGAACAGACAGTACCTTGATGAAAAACGGCCGTAATTCTCCATTTTGGAGACTGGTGATCATTACGACAGTTTTTTCTGGGTTTCATGCTGAATCGCCGGCAGAAGAATTATTGTCTGCCCTGCCACCGCCACCGCCACCGACGGCGTTATCGACCGAGCAGATGATTCAGTACCAGTTGGAACTTGTTATTAATCAATATGCAACCGGCCTGGTGGTACCGGTTGAATTCCAACATGGGCATTATTTGATCGGGGGAAAAGATTTACAGCGCACAGGTATTGCCGCCGAGCACCTGACTTTTCCACGAACCGACGTTAGTGCTGCTCCCCAAATAACCGTTCTGTATGACAGCGAAAAACAGCGCCTGTTGCTTGATGTCCCCACTGACTGGCTACCTAATCAGGCGCTTTCCAGCGCGATGAGAAACCCGAAGTTTCAGGCCGTCAGCAGCACTGGCGCTTTATTCAATTACGATATTTATGCCTCCCGCTATAAGCGTAATAGTCAGTTAGCGGCCTGGAGTGAACAGCGACTATTTGGCCACTATGGATACATTTCCAACTCCGGTATCGCGAAACAGGCACTTTCTGGCGAAAGTAGCGATAATTATGGCGGTTATCTGCGTTACGACACCACTTTCTCTCATTTTGACGAAGCCAATGCCATTCGCTGGCAGGCTGGCGATCTAATCACGGATTCTCTGGTCTGGAGCAATAGCATCCGCATAGGTGGCCTGAGTGTTTCCCGCGACTTCTCCATCCGACCCGATATTGTGACCTTTCCGCTGCCACAGTTTTCCGGCCAAGCCGTGGTGCCGACCTCGGTGGATTTATTTATCAACGGCAATATGACCAGCAGTGAACATGCCCGTCCAGGTCCTTTCACCCTGACCAATGTGCCCTTTATCAACGGTGCAGGCGAAGCTACTGTAGTGACCACGGATGCGCTGGGTCGACAGGTTTCAGTATCACTGCCATTCTACGTTTCCAGCACCCTACTTAAACCTGGCTTGGCCGATTATGCATTCTCTACTGGCGTCATCCGCCGTGGCTATGGTATCAACAGCTTTGACTATGGCCCACCGGTCGTCAGTGGCTCTTACCGTTATGGCGTAACTGATTATCTAACCCTGGAAAGCCACGGTGAAAGTGCTGAATCACTGGCATTGGGTGGCTTAGGTAGCATATTTAAACCCGGTCATTTCGGCGTGATAAATCTCGCTTATAGCCAAAGCAATATGCGAGGAAAAAGCGGTAATCAAATCAGCTGGGGCTATCAGTATGATCATGGCCGTTTCAGCCTCGGCACGCAGCATACCCAAAGAAGTCCCGATTTTGGTAATCTGGCCAGTTACGATAGTCACGATGGCAATAATCATGCAACTTATTCCCTTAGTCGTCGTAGCGCTCAATATTCTGCCAGCGTGATGCTGAATGATTTCGGCAATTTAGGGGCGGCCTATATTGATGTTCACGGCCAAGACGATGAACAAACACGCTTATTTAGTCTGTCCTGGAGCCACTCTTTGCTCTCTGGTAGCAGCCTGTATCTTTCCGCCACCCGCGATATTGAGGCCAACGGCTGGTCAGGTGCCCTTTCTCTGATGATTCCTTTCGGTACGCAGTCGAGTGCCAGTATTTCCAGCCAACGCAACCTCGACGGCCAAACCCGCCAGCAGGTCAATTATAACCGAGGTATGCCGAGTGATGGAGGCCTAAGCTGGGATCTGGCCTATGCCAGACAATCAGATCAAAGCCATTATCAGCAAGCGAGCTTGAATTGGCGCAACGCCAAGTTTGAATCAGCTATTGGCACCTATGGTAATACGGGTGATGACACCCAATGGGCAGATCTCAGCGGTTCGTTGGTATTGATGGATAAATCACTGTTCGCTGCCAACCGTATCAGTGATGCTTTTGTATTGGTGAGCACTCAGGGTTATTCCAACGTGCGAGTGCGTTATGAAAATCAGCTAATCGGCGTGACTGATAATAGTGGCTATCTTTTAGTACCCAGAATCACATCTTATTATCCGGCCAAATATGAAATTGATACCACCGATTTACCGGCGGATATAAGGATAGGCAACACCGAAAAAAGGCTATCCGTGCAACGTCATAGCGGCTATATGCTGAACTTCGATTTCAAAAAATCCAACTCGCTGAGTTTTGTGCTCGTCAATCAACAGGGCAAGCCGCTACCGCTCTCCAGCCAGATCCAACGAGATAAGCAAACGACAACTTACGTCGGCTGGGATGGCATTGTGTATCTGGAAGACCTGGCTGCCAGTAATGATTTAACCGTCGTGACGCCAGACGGCAGAAAGTGTCAGATCACAGTGCCTTTCGATGCTTCAACCTCTCAACCCGCCACGATGAGCAGCCCGATAGTTTGCCCACTCACCCCAGCACAGGTAAATTAAATGAAAAGAATGATAGGCCTTGCGGTTTTATTTATTGCCTTGCTAGCGGGAGGAACTCACTGTGTCCAGGCTGCCTGTACTACTGCTGAAGTGAATGGAACTTTTGGCTCGGTCACCTCTTTTGCACTAAAAACTCCTCCCGCATCTTCAACGTCAGGTTCAGTATCAGTGAACTGTACTGTTTCAGTGCTAGGATTATTGACTAATGACACCATCTCACTGCAATTAGTCAGTTCAACCTATTTCAATGGCTCCACGCCAGTGTTACAAACCTCGGCGGCGAGTACAGATTCAATCCCAATAAGCGTATGCACCACAAACACCAATCCTTGCACAACACCAATGCTGATCGGTGGAGCAGGAATTAATTTTAATAGCAGCAGCCTGATTAACCTCTCTACATCGAACAAAAACTTCACGCTGCCGATTTATTTGCTCACTCTACCTTCATCATCCTTAAACGTCGCCGCAGGCACCTATACAACAACGCTCGGCATTAAAACTACTTACTCTATCTGTACAATATTGACCTGTGCGCTGGGTGGGCAGACCACAGGATCACCGATACTACCTTTAATCGTCACAATCGTTGTCTCCAATGACTGCACGACCATTACTGCTGATTCAGTCAGCTTTGGCTCCCAACCGCTACTCAGTAGTTTTTCTTCTGTCAGTAATAGAAATATTGCCGTCGTCTGCACCAAAGGCAGTACTTATACCGTCAGTCTGGATAACGGCCAGCACTCCGTCGGCGGTGTACGTTATATGGCGAGAAATGGCACTGGCACCGGTACTGGCAATATCATTGCTTATGATATTTATCAGGGTGCGAATAACACCTTTCCTCGCTGGGGCAATCTGGCGGCAGGGCAAGCTTGGTCGAGCAACGCTCCTACCAGTACCAACTCAGATTTAGTCACCAAAAACTATACCTATTCGGCACAGATCTTATCTGGACAAACCACACCAACGGCTGGAGCCTTTACCGATACCATCACGGTATCACTTTCTTTCTAACAATCTGGGGGAATAGGCATACTACGAAAGGAGGTTTGAGATGTCTGTCAGGCCATCATTACGATGCCCTGACAGTAAAAGAAGTGATTACTGAATGGCAGCCTGAACACTTTTCTTCGCGGAAGCCATCGCCGGGTATTTCGCGACCAGATTGGTCATCATAGTATTGTACTGAACCGCTTGTTGCTGAGTCGGAAACTGTACACCACCGTCATTGAAGGTCACCTGAGTCCCTTGCTGTTGCAGGAAATCGCCGACCTGAACCAAATCTTGTACAAAAGAAGCCAAGGTTGGAATTGCAGGAATCAATACCGCCGAAGGCTGCGTTACCCGCTTGTCATAAACCTGATTGTAAACCACTTTCAGATCATCCGGCTGCTTCAATGCCGCCTGCGCGGTATCAGCTTGATGTTTGGCAGTCTGAATCTGTTGGGTCAATAAATTGAGCGTACCCGCTGCCTGCTGCAATACGGGACGTTTGCTCAGATAATCCTGCGCGACCCGAATTTCGTTAATCTGCGTCATCGCAGGCGTGAACCCAGCATCGATAGATTGGTTCAACTGCTGCGAAAATGTCACCAAAATCGCATAATCACTAGCATATGGGCCGAATTTCTGTTTCTGATCTTCGCTCAGCGTTGGCAGTTTCATCCCACTACGCATCACGGTATTTTGCAGATAATCGATGAAAGCCTTGCGTTGCTCTGGCTCTTTATCGCCACATGCTGTGAGCTGAAACACCATAAACAGCGCCAAAATTGACGTTAACCAACGCGAATACCGATGCGTATTCAGTGCAAAAGCCATAGGGAATTACTCCTGTAATAAACGTTTATTTTCACAAGTGTCCGTTCTTATTACACATCCCTGAATCAATAAGAATAGTGCAAAGGGGTAATTTATCCCCCTTTGCCTTGGCCGAAAACTGGATTACTGCAACAGAGAAATATCTGCTACTTGCAAGAACAGTTCACGTAATTTACTCAATAATGTCAGTCGGTTAATCCGCACAGCATCGTCTTCAGCCATCACCATGACGTTATCGAAGAAGGCGTCGACGTTTTCACGCAGCGTTGCCAGTTCAACCAACGCTTCCTGATACCGACCTTCAGCAAACAGCGGTGTCAGCTGGTCACGCAGCACGACCAGGTGCGTAGCCAATTGCAACTCGGCAGAGTCTTTCAGGACGGCAGCATTGACGCGATCATTTAAAGTATCCGTGGATTTCGCCAGAATATTCGACACTCGCTTATTCGCTGCAGCCAGAGCGGCAGCCGCATCCAGAGTACGGAAGTGACTGACAGCTTTAACCCGCGCATCAAAATCAGCCGGTTTGGTCGGACGACGAGCCAGAACAGCCTGAATCGTATCCACGCTGTGGCCTTCTTCCTGATACCAAGCACGGAAACGACCCAGCATAAACTCGACCACTTCATCAACAACCTTGCCGTTGGTCAGCTTGCTGCCATACAGGCGCACGGCTTCTTCGGTCAGGGTTTGCAGATCCAACGGCAGATTTTTCTCGACGATAATGCGTAATACGCCCAGTGATGCACGGCGTAATGCGAACGGATCTTTATCGCCTTTCGGATGCTGACCAATACCAAAGATACCCGCCAATGTGTCCATCTTATCGGCAATCGCCAATGCGCAGGCAACTGGATTGGATGGCAAATTGTCACCGGCAAAGCGCGGTTGGTATTGCTCGTTCAACGCCACGGCAACATCTTCAGCTTCGCCATCATGACGAGCATAGTGCATTCCCATCACGCCCTGGGTGTCGGTAAATTCGAACACCATATTGGTCATCAGGTCGCATTTAGACAGCAAACCGGCGCGGGTTGCGTGATTGACATCGGCACCAATTTGCTCGGCAACCCAACCCGCCAGCGCTTGGATACGATCAGTTTTATCGCGCAGAGTACCCAATTGCTGTTGGAACAGCACCGTTTCCAGACGCGGTAAATTATCTTCCAGACGTTGTTTGCGATCGGTTTTAAAGAAGAATTCGGCATCAGCCAAACGTGGGCGAACCACCTTCTCGTTACCAGAAATAATCTGTTGAGGATCTTTAGATTCAATGTTGGCAACAAAGATGAAGTTAGGCATCAGGTTGCCCGCAGCATCGTACACCGGGAAGTACTTCTGATCCCCTTTCATGGTGTAAACCAGCGCTTCCGCCGGAACTGCGAGAAACTTCTCTTCAAACTTCGCCGTCAGTACCACCGGCCATTCGACCAGTGAAGCCACTTCTTCCAGTAAACTTTCGCTCAGATCAGCAACACCGCCAATTTTCTGCGCCGCCAACTCAGCATCACGTTTAATGATAGATTTACGCAATTCATAGTCAGCAATAACTTTGCCGCGCTCCAGCAGAATTTGCGGGTATTGTTCGGCACTATCGATAGTGAATTCGGCTTCGCCCATAAAGCGATGGCCGCGAATCACACGATTAGAATGAATCCCTAAGACGGTGCCGGGGATCAGTTCACTACCCAACAGCATGGTCACAGTATGAACCGGACGAACAAATTGGGTTTCTTTATCGCCCCAACGCATCAATTTAGGAATCGGCAGCTTACTGAGAGCCGTACTCACCATACCCGCTAATAATAGCTGCGCGGATTGGCCAATGATATGAGCACGGTACAACAACCATTCGCCTTTATCCGTAGCCAGACGTTCAGCCTGATCCACGGTGATACCACAACCGCGCGCCCAACCTTCAGCAGCCTTGGTTGGCTTGCCTTCAGCGTCAAAAGCCTGAGAAATGGCAGGGCCGCGTTTTTCAACTTCACGGTCAGCTTGAGCAGCGCTCAAATTGGCCACTTTTACCGCTAAACGACGAGGAGCAGCAAACCAGCTCACGTCACCATGAGATAAATTCGCGCTATCCAGCTCTGCGGTAATATTAGCGGCAAAAGATTCCGCCAGGGAACGAAGAGCCTTTGGTGGCAACTCTTCCGTGCCGATTTCCACCAGGAAAGTCTGTTGAGTCATGACAGCCTCTTAGTTCTGATTCTTTTTGCACATAGGGAAACCCAATGCCTCGCGGGAGGCATAATAGGCCTCGGCGACCGCTTTGGTCAGCGTACGAATGCGCAGAATATAGCGTTGACGCTCGGTCACCGAGATGGCTTTACGCGCGTCCAGCAGGTTAAAGGTGTGACCTGCTTTCAAAATTCGCTCATAAGCGGGCAATGGCAACGGATTTTCCAGCGCTAAAAGTGACTGGGCTTCTTTCTCATACTGCTCGAAGCAGGAGAACAGGAAATCAACATCGGCGTATTCAAAGTTATAAGTTGATTGCTCAACTTCATTTTGATGATAAATATCGCCATAGGTAGTTTTACCCAGTGGACCATCACACCACACCAAATCATATACGCTGTCTACGCCCTGGATATACATCGCCAGACGCTCCAAGCCATAAGTGATTTCGCCAGTAACCGGTTTGCACTCCAGACCACCGACTTGCTGGAAGTAGGTAAACTGGGTTACTTCCATACCGTTCAACCACACTTCCCAGCCGAGCCCCCAGGCACCCAATGTCGGGTTTTCCCAGTTATCTTCAACGAAGCGGATATCGTGAATGGTCGGATCCAAACCCAGCTCTTTCAGCGAGCCTAAGTACAGCTCCTGAATATTATCTGGAGAAGGCTTAATAATGACCTGGAACTGGTAATAATGTTGCAGACGGTTAGGGTTTTCGCCGTAACGACCATCGGTTGGACGACGGGAAGGCTGTACATAAGCAGCAGCGATTGGCTCTGGGCCAAGCGCCCGCAGGCAGGTCATTGGGTGAGAGGTACCCGCGCCGACTTCCATGTCCAGTGGTTGAACAATGGTGCAGCCTTGGCGCGCCCAATAGTCCTGTAACGTCAGGATCAGGCCCTGAAAGGTCTTGGTATCAAACTTTTGCATGTTGGATTCGCACGCGATACAAGTGGATAAAATTGAATGAATCAGTATACCCGTTGACCGTAAGATATACAGCCAGAATCCGGCAAGATAAGCGAATGAAGGTGAATTTGTTGATTAATTAGCCAGACAATGGCAGTGAATCACGCGCCGTGGCAGGAATAGCCCACGGCGGAATATGTAAAATAAAGCTGAACTTACCTCATCTTGTTTGCTGACAAGGCCTGTTCAGCGACCTTATTTAGGTAAAATTTTGAGCGGTTAACCTCGTGCAGTCAGCACTCAAAATTTTACATGCTGACCTGATCCTATGCCGTTGGTGGAGTTGCGGTGGTTACCGGAGGAGTGGGGGTCATACTCTGCATCATGGCATTAAGAACGCAGGTTAAATCCAGCATATTCGTCGAACTCAGGCAGCTGGTAACCGCTGGCGCAGAAGAATCCGCTGGTACTACGTCTGTGGTCGGTAACATCGTGGTCGCATCAGTGGCCATTGCCTGCCCTGCACTGAGCAGCAAAGCAAAAGCAGCACCCGTGATAAGTGACTTACGGAAGTGTTTTATATTATTCATCATATTAATTATCCTATAAAGTATTTAAAGGAGAACCAAAAGCAGTATTTCATGCTTATGGCTGTATAATTATTGACCGATACGGCTAACAGTCAAGAAAATAACCCAATAAAAACATATAGATGACTAATAAATGCATAATTATCGATTAGTACAAAAAATATATACTACCTAGTAAAAAGGATTCCCCTGGTGGAAAAAATCCAAATAATCATATAAATAACTCAGGCAATACCCTTATTTTTGGTTGAGCTATCCTCCTGAATTTTATTCAACGTAATGGACAACCTAACCAGCACTTCCAGATAATGGGGCCTGGCATGGCAAACACTGTTGTTGGATTATTCTTCGCCACCGGAGACAAAAACTCATGACATCGATGGCACTCGTCACCACAGGAACACGATAAAAGTGGCGATTGACTGAATGAAGAAGCCTTTGCAGCAGGAGTCACCTCGAAAAGCAATCCCAAACTGAGTAACCCAGCCAGAGGCAACATCAGAACTTTTCTCTTTAAAAGCATATTATTCACCATTAAATTATTTATTATTGCAGAAAAAAAGTTTATTCTCTTTCAAGAGATCAATTATTAATCATTTTCTATCTTGATCAAGTTTTCAACAAAATGAAAAATGTGTCGGTTGCTTATCGTTGCCTGAACAGCGATCATCTTCAGCCTGGATAAACCATTAAGAGAGAAAAATATGGCTTTACAGCGCTGTGGTTGGGTCACTTCGGATCCGCTTTATCTTGCTTATCACGATAATGAATGGGGAGTTCCATGTACTGACAGCCGGGCATTATTCGAAATGCTTTGCCTAGAAGGGCAACAAGCTGGTCTTTCGTGGATAACTGTGCTGAAAAAACGTGAAAACTATCGCAAATGTTTCCATAACTTTGATCCGGTGCGTGTGGCAAAGATGGGATCGGAAGAGGTAGAAAAATTGGTGTTGGATAGCGGCATAATCCGCCATCGGGGTAAAATTCAGGCAATTATTACCAACGCTCAGGCCTATCTGGCTATGGAAGCAAACGGCGAAGATTTTTCGGAATTTATCTGGCGCTTTGTCGATGGCACACCGAAAGTCAATCATTGGTGGAGTCTGGCCGAAGCGCCAGCCACAACGCCGCTCTCAGACACGATGTCCAAGGCGCTGAAGAAAAAAGGGTTTAAATTTATTGGATCGACAATCTGTTATGCCTTTATGCAGGCTACCGGGCTGGTAAACGATCATATGTGCAATTGCTTCCGTCACCCGGATAACATTGATAAATGATTCGCCAAGCTCAGCCAGAAGATCAGGATGCACTGATGAAATTGTGGCTTCCCAGCACTATTGCAGCACACCCTTTTGTGCCAGAAACCTACTGGCACGAAAGTGCGGCATTGGTTCGGGATACCTATCTACCGCAAGCCATTAGCTGGATCTATCAGGGACAAGATGATATCTACGGATTCATCAGTATTCTTAATGAGCAACTCATTGGAGCACTGTTTGTCAGGCAAAATTACTTTGGCCAGAATATTGGTCAGGCATTGATGCAGCATGCGCAGGCACAGTATCCCGCCCTCACCTTGGAGGTCTACCAGAAGAATCAGCGGGCTTATCACTTCTATCGTAAACAAGGTTTTACGGTTACAGAACGTACCTATAATGAAGAAACGCAAAACGTTATTCTCACCATGCAATGGCTGTATGACCAATATTCTGAAAAAAATAATTAGCGACAGAATTAATCTCTAATTAGATTAATAAAATTAAACAACACACAACCAAACCACGTGCTTATTAATAACTAATCAACCAATAGGTGTTTTGTATACAAACAAAAACACCTCACCTCAGTTATATAAAATAATTAACAAAGAGATATGGAAATAGATATATTCTAAAAACTCATGTGAATTGTCTTATCAAAAAATAGGATAGTGAATTAATAAGATAAACGATCACCGTATAAACAAACGCACTACGGGTTTGCTATCATCAACCCTGCCTTTATTAAAGTCAGTCTTGCATTTATTTTTTAATGAATAGCCACAATAACGAACCAGAGTTCCAAAAACATAAAATTAATGGAGTCATTATGAATAATAAATCATTATTATTACTCTATATTTTAACATCTATCTATTCCTGCGGAGCTAGACCACATGATTTTATATCGATGATAGATATAAAAGAGCCATTGCAATCCAAAGGAAAAACAGTCGCCCCCATCTGCTTCTACACTGAAGACCATTTTCAAGGCGAGCATTTTTGCCTAAATCCACCAGAAATGATAGACCTTTATAATACTGAAAACCAAAATCTAAATGATAAATTATCTTCAATAAAAATACCTGACGGCATGCAGGTAACAATTTATAAAAATGATAAATTTAATGCGCCTCATTATAGTTTTACAGAATCTGTTAACTTGGCAGGGTTGGATAAAATCGGTATGGCAGGCCAAATCAGTTCCATAAAGACCTTTGAACCATCGGTTCTTTGCACGCTAAACTGCGTTATTATTGAAGAGAAGAAATTAGAATTAAGAGATATAATAAATAATCACCATCAAAAAACAGAAGACATCAATAATATTATACTACTGAATTTTGATTTTAATGAAAATAGTCGATTCAGCGTGCAGTCAATTAACAGACCGCAGATTATCGTTGTTGGTAGAGATTTGTTTTTTTATGGTACAGGAATCCAAAAACCTATAAATATGAGATTAAATAACAATACAGATAACTTATCTATTCTTTTGAAATTCAATGACCACAGTTTGCAATTTCAATACGTTGAAGCTAAAGGAACAGAGCGACTCAATGTCCCATTCTGGATTAATACCAAATTATCACCTGATGATTTAGCAAACTTATATATCATCAATGGAATACCCGGAGAGGGGGAAGACCCCACCCTCCAGAATAGCAATCCGTTAATACTGAATAGAGCGATAATAGCCATTAATAAACATCCTCATCGTGATAAACGGGGGGCTTTAGGTATTGCTGGCTGTTTCGGCATCCCTCTGCTGGCAATTTTTAATTATGTGATTCAAGGACACTGCAACCAACTTGATGAACTGGTCGGTATAAACGAGTTTTCTCGGGCAGATGGGAAAGGAAAAACATGGGTTTTGACTGATTCGGTAACGCCATTACCTGCACCAGAGCAGCCACCCAACTTACCAGCAGATAATCCCACCCCATCGATACTGCAATTAGCCAGTCTTAATATGCACTTACATCACCAGGCACTCACTCTCCCCGCAGTAGCAAAAGCCTGTAAAACCTCAATTGAGGAGATTCTATCTGCCCGTTATCCACGGCAGACCGGTATTCGTTGTGGGTCCAGATTATCTAGTTTGCTGGCAGATTTTACGTTGCTTTTTGGTGAAAATATTATGGATTGGACCACCACACATTTAGTCCATGTTATACAACAGATTAATGAACACGGGACTACAGGCTATGCCGGTTCTGATCAGGAGGCGGAGAATCGGTTAGTTGAAGGTGTTCAACAGGCAATTTCCACTCTGGGTATCGAACCATTAATAGCAATGATGCAGGACGCTTTCGATTATGCACAATTAAATTACGTACGTTATTTTATACATAATGCAAATCAGGAGACATTGGCCTCTCCTCGCGCCGCGCAAAATCTACCACTCGGCAGTTATATTTTACCTTTAGAGAATTATATTCATCCTCAAGAACCGCCGACACCACTGATTAGAGACAATAATCAATGGGTTCGGCCTGAAGGTTTGTATTTTGAGGTGACCGTGATTCCTGGAGGAGATCGGCATATCGAGACCAATTTAACCGAAGAAATAGCCGAAGTTGTTACCGACTGGTTTAAATTCTATAGTCAGATCAAATATGAATCAGATAAAACAAGATCACCTTTAACTGATAAAGATAGAACCATTTATGCCGCCAGAGTTACCAGCCATATGTTATCTGATCTTTTGCATGACAACACTGACGACCATCAATTTGTAGTGGTTAAACTGAAGGGAAAAATAATCAGTGTATTAGCATCAAGAAATGATGATAATGGCGAAGATAGCTATCTTAGTCTTTCTATAACTCACCCACAATATGTGTTAAAACCACATGAAGAGGGTAGCGTTCGAGGTGCAGGAACGGCGGCAGTAAGAGAACTAGCCCGTTATCTGAAAGAAAAAGGGAAAAAAACACTTAAATCTAATGTCATTTCGCAACCCTCAGCGATTGTCAAAAATAAACTGGGATTCCAATTTCAGGATCCTTCATGATGAAGGTTTATTAAAATAGTTCAGACGCTACCATTACTCAGGTGGCGTCGCTCCATAGGTATTTTTATTTAGCCTATTAACTCATGAAGACCAATGTTTTTGTGGCAATGAAGGGAAATAATGATTTTTTCACCGTGAGTGAATAAAAATAAACCTGATTTTCATTATAAATATGATGCGTTCTAAATTTCACAATAAACACATCGATAAATTCACTTCAGCCATGTTAAATGAAATCCATTAATTAAAAAAAGATATTGTAACGAACAAGATAAACATCATATAGCCATATACATACAAAAGATAAAAACACACTTCAAGAAAAAATAAAGTGTTTAGTAAAAAGGAGGTAAAATGAAGAGGAAAAATAAAATTTTACTGCTAATTTTATTTATTTCGATACCTGAAATTGTTTTCTCTCAATATTTGTCTGTCTCAAATAACATTGATGAAATTGGCCCTACCTACACACTAGATAATGATGAAAAACTATCCACCGAAAGTTTTTCATTTAATCAGCCAGAAGAAATCACATTACTTGGCTCACAGCCAGGAGAGCAGTGGCAAGAGCCAGTGATGTTAGGAATCAAGCCCCTTGAATGCTCAATACATTGCGAAATACCAAGCAAAAAAGTGATACCGTTGAGTGAAGTCTTCACCATCAATACCGCAGAAACCAAACCGCCTATTCAGCAGGCTCTTTTGAGCTTTTCCGTGTCAGAACGCAGTGAGTTTACCCTTAATCTTGAACAGAATACGGATATTACCATCACTCAACGTACCGTCATGATTTCAGGCCGTGGAGTAATAAATACCCTTGAGTTCGAGTTACAAAAAGAAACCACCCGCCTTTCTTTTCTTTTTCACTTCCAAAATGAAAAGTTATTTTTGAATTATATGGAAAGCATCGGCGTCCAACCACGCTATCTTTCGCCAATTATTGATTTAGGCCGAGTCGTTCAACCGGAAGCCGGTTTTTTGCCGGATATTGTCATTTATAATGGTAGCCCTGACGGGTCGTTGAGGATGGAAAACCTTCTGATGGCCACACAACAAAGTGGTCATATCAGAAATAAACGCGGTGTCGCTGGGATATTGGGTTGTTTGACCTCTGGCCCATTAGCACTCTATAACGTCATTACTCAAGGCCACTGTACTCAGGTTGAATCCGCATGGACAAAAATCAAAACATTTTTCTCCGGCGAGGATCAGTCAAAAATGGTTATATTGGCAGGAGAAGCCAAACCGGTAAAACCCATCAATCCGCCATCGCCAGAGCCGGTAGTAGATAAAAATGCTCTGATACTGACTCATATTGATCCTCACCTACATAACCAGTCTCTAACGCTTCCCGCCGCTGCACGTTATTGCCAAACCCCCATTAAAAACGTCATCAGCGGACGTTACCCACGCCAAGTAAGATATTCTTGCGCCACCTGGATCTCTGCCGTGCTAGAGGATTTTACTCTGTTGTTCGGAACCAATTTACGTACCTGGTCAACGGAATATCTGATCCAGACGCTAAATGGCATTCTGGATCGACAATCCCTCGATAATGATAACGATGCTATGGACGCTTTTCTCCAAAATCCTGGTTCCGGCCATCGTTTAATTCAAACTATCAATAACGTAGCAGAACAACAGGGAAGATCTGATGTGATTGATAGCGTGACCAGTGCTTTTTCTTATGCCACACAAAACTATGCTCGCTACGTAGAGCTCAATCCACCCGCTGGTGCCTATGCCATATTCAGCAATGATTTGAGCTGTAGCAATAAAGAAAGTGATACAAGTGGCAGTGGCAGTGGCAGTGATAGCGCCAATGATATCAGTACACCACTACAAGCTCAGCGCTTCCCATTAGGCACCTATCAATTAACACTCTCCACCTATGTTCCACAGGAATTTTCTCCGCTTATTTTACATCATGGTGAATGGGTCACATCTGAAGACAGATTCGATATTGAAATTATCCGAGGCACTATTGCGGAGACGCGGCAGCAAAGATACAACCTACTCGAATCGATAGCGGATTGGGGTGACATTTATCATGAAAGAAAAAGTGACTGTAATAAATATGACATATTATCCAGTGAGATAGAGGCAAATCGCTATGCCGGGCAGATAGCAAATCAAATAATCAGAAATGTCCTGAAAGTTTACGGTATGACCAACCGTATTGCCGTGGTGAGATTAAACCATCAGGTAGTCAGCGTGAGTGCTGCCAATATTTATTTTGATCTTATTGATGAAACTAATAATGAAATCAGGTTTGCCAGCATTATGGCAACGGTAACGGATCCGGCTTATGTGTTGACCCCAAATAGAGAAGGAACCATAAGACGAGCAGGCTCCGCAGCCGTCAATGCATTAATTGAACAAATGCGAGCCGATGGTGTTATCAATATCATCACCGAAGTCATCTCGAAACCTTCGGCCAAAGTCAAAACGCGTCTAGGATTCAACTTCTTGCCCGACATATTACCAACAGCCCCACCTCGCAATGACCTGTGATCCTGATTAATTTTTATTATCACCGTGGGGCTATGACTCGGCCCCCCTCAACTCTGCACATTGCCGTGCCTTATTCGCTGATAAACCAGCCAAACGTCTATGTTTGGCGACACTATCAGAGTTTTCTCAATAGTATTCCACGACGTTTTACCGGATAACGATGCCCTTAGCCTTCATCCCCAAAAAATTGCAGGGAATGACTGCACACATTACTGATGGTGGATACAAGCTTTAGAAAATCTGCCCGAACGACATTTAAGGAAATGACATGCAAAAACGTACGCTTTCCCTTGCCGCAGTTCTCTGCACTACGCTGGCTCTTTCGGCCTGTACGACTAACCCGTATACCGGCGAATCTCAGGCAGGGAAGTCCGGCTATGGTGCCGGTATCGGCGCAGTACTCGGTGCCGGTATCGGTGTTTTGTCTTCATCCAAGAAAGATCGCGGCAAAGGCGCATTAATTGGTGCTGCCGCAGGTGCAGCGCTGGGTGGCGGAGCCGGTTATTATATGGATGTGCAGGAAGCCAAGCTGCGAGACAAAATGCGCGGCACTGGCGTTAGTGTCACCCGTCAGGGCGACAATATCGTGCTGAATATGCCAAATAATGTGACTTTCGATACCAATAGCAGCAATTTAAAACCAGCGGGTGCCAATACCCTGACCGGTGTAGCCATGGTATTGAAAGAGTATGAAAAAACAGCGGTGAATGTGACTGGCTATACCGATAGCACTGGTGCCCGCGCCCATAACATGATCTTATCTCAGCAGCGTGCCGAGACGGTCGGCAGTGCTTTGATTACTCAAGGCGTAGCCGCTAACCGTATCCGTACCATCGGTGCTGGCCCGGATAACCCGGTTGCTACCAATAGCACTACCGCAGGCAAAGCACAAAACCGCCGGGTCGAAATCACCCTCAGTCCGCTGTAAAAATCGCCTCGTCCGCGATAGCAGCAACCCACTGATTATTATGTTTTTAGCCGATAATATAAGGGCGATAAAGTCCTAGTCGCCTGGACTAGAGATAAAGCACAACAATACCAAGTATTATCCTGATATTCTGCCTATTGCTGGTGTTTTCACGTAGTAGGCAGAATTGACGATACGTTGCACCGGTAATTATCTGGCTGTATGGTGCTTCTTTACCTCCAAATAACAATTAGTCAGCATTTATGAAGTTCACTCTTTTTGGCGAAAAATTTACCCGTTACGCGGGCATTACACGGTTGATGGACGACCTGAATGAAGGATTACGTACCCCAGGTGCCATCATGCTTGGCGGGGGTAATCCGGCACAAATCCCTGAAATGGATGCCTACTTCCGGCAGCTATGTCAGGAGATGCTGGATAAAGGACAACTCACCGAAGCACTGTGTAACTACGATGGTCCTCAGGGCAAAAATCTACTGCTGAATGCACTGGCTAAAATGCTGAGTGATGAGTTAGGTTGGCAGGTCGAACCACAGAATATTGCACTGACAAATGGCAGCCAAAGCGCGTTTTTCTACTTATTCAATTTATTCGCTGGTCGCCACGCTGATGGCTCCCTACGTCGAGTATTATTCCCACTCGCTCCCGAGTATTTAGGCTACGCCGATGCCGGTTTGGATGAAGGGCTGTTCGTCTCGACCAAACCCAATATTGAGTTGCTGCCAGAAGGACAATTTAAATACCACGTTGATTTTGATCACCTTAATATTACCGAAGATATCGGGCTGATCTCTGTCTCCAGACCGACTAATCCAACAGGCAACGTCATTACGGATGAAGAGCTCATCCGACTGGATGCCTTAGCTCAGCAGCACGAAGTACCATTATTGATAGATAATGCCTATGGCGTTCCCTTTCCGGGCATTATCTTCAGTGACGCCACGCCACTGTGGAACTCCAATATTATCCTATGCATGAGTCTGTCAAAACTGGGCTTGCCAGGAACTCGCTGTGGCATTGTAATCGCCGATGAGAAAGTCATTTCAGCGATCACCAATATGAATGGCATTATTAGCCTGTCTCCTGGCAGTATCGGTCCAGCAATCGCGGCAGAAATGATTGAACGCGGTGATTTGCTGCGCTTATCCAACGAAGTCATTCGGCCATTTTACGCACAGCGGGTACAGCAAACTATTGAAATACTACGGCGCTATCTTCCCGCCGAGCGCTGTTTGATCCATAAACCAGAAGGCGCTATTTTCCTATGGTTATGGTTTAAAGATCTGCCAATCAGCACTGAACTACTGTATCAGCGCCTAAAGAAACGCGGTGTATTAATGGTGCCAGGCCATTATTTCTTCCCTGGTCTGGAACATGACTGGCCGCATACTCACCAATGTATGCGTATGAATTACGTACCTGAACCGGATCAAATCGAAAAAGGTGTAGTTATTCTGGCAGAAGAAGTCGAACGAGCTTATCAGGAAGCCCGCTAAAAGCTGAGCCATACGCGGTTATTAGCCGGTTTATTCTCGAGAAAAGGACAACAGATCTCCCGTTGTCCTTTTTTATTTTTAGCACGCTAAGCACGCACTACTACAGCGTCCAGAACAGCACCGCCAATATTTGCGGCGACATAATTCTCAGAAACATGGCCAACGGATAAACAGTCGCATAAGAAAGTGCCGCTGCGCCACTGGTGGGATGCAGCCCGTTGGCAAAAGCCAGCGCTGGGGGATCGGTCATGGAACCAGCCAACATTCCACACAGGGTCAGATAGTTCATCTTGGTCAGAATTCGAGCCAAAATACCGACGGTTAACAATGGAATGGCAGTAATCATCGCGCCATAACCAATCCATGCCAGCCCATCGCCGTAGACCAACGTATTGATAAAATCGCCGCCGGATTTCAGCCCGACAACCGACAGGAACAGCACGATACCCAATTCTCGTAGCGCAAGGTTGGCGCTGGGTGGCATAAACCAATACAGCTTACCGATACTACCAATACGTCCCAGAATTAGCGCGATGACCAGTGGGCCACCCGCCAGCCCCAAACGTAATGCGGCCGGGAAGCCAGGCACAAATAACGGAATCGAACCCAGCAAGACGCCTAAGCCTACGCCAATAAAAACCGGCAACATCTGTACCTGTTGCAATTTTTGCTGGGCATTACCGACCACGGCCGCGACCGCTTCGATTGATTCTGGACGTCCGACCAAATTAAGAATATCGCCAAACTGAAGACTGGCATTATTGCTGGCAACCAACTCGATCCCGGCGCGATTTAATCGGGTGATCGCTACATCATATTTTTGCTTTAAATTGATATCGCGGATTTTTTTCCCCAATACCGCCTCATTGGTCACCACCACTCTGGCCGACTGCAAGACCGTTCCGGTCGTCGAGAGCGAGACATCCACCTCTTCTCCCAACACCAAACGCACTTTTTCCAGACATTCCCGCTGACCGACTAAATGCAGATAATCACCCAATTCAATCAGGGTTGTTGGCAGCGGCACCATTAATAACTCACCGCGTTTTAACCGTGAGCACACCACGTCATCACTGTTTAGCAGAGGAATATCCTGCATTGCCAATCCATCCAGATTGGGATTACGTACCGCCACGTTCATGGTTTGCAGCAGCTCGCGATTCTGTCCACTACGGTTATCAAAATCTTTGGCTTCCCGATCAATATTAATCTTGAAACCCAGACGGATCAGCCACATCACCAACAAAATGCCACAGATACCAAATGGATATGCCATGGCATAACCCATACCCATTTGCCCAACCAATTGCGGTGAAGAACCGAGGTCGGTCAGTACCTGCTGAGCCGCCCCCAGCGCTGGAGTATTGGTCACTGCACCGGAGAAAATACCGAGAATAATTGGCAGGGGAACATTGAAAAGCTTATGGATAACCGCCGTGACCAGACAGCCCATCACCACCATCAGGATGGCAAAGGCATTCAAACGTAGACCAGATACACGCAAAGAAGAGAAGAAACCAGGGCCAACCTGAATCCCAATGGTATAAACGAATAAAATCAGGCCAAATTCCTGAATAAAATGCAGCATATCGCCGTTTAGACTGACCTGATAGGTTTGAGCAAAATGGCCGACGATAATTCCGCCAAATAGCACTCCACCAATTCCCAGCCCAACGCCGTATATCTTCCAATTACCAATCCATAACCCCAATACGGCGACCAGCGCCAACATACTGACGGTAAGGGCGATATCACTCATAAATCACTTCCTTGCCTAAGTTTAAAATCCGGTCGACCGACTACGGTCTTAAATTATTACAATTAGTAGGAATTCTGGCAGAAGGGCAATCAAGGGACTGTGGGATACACCACAAAATGCGCCAGAGAACAGGAATGTTTCTGGCGCGAAAGACAATTATTGGAGGGATTAGATTTTTTTGTTATTGGCACCGGCTCCGAGTGTCGAAACCGGTGCAAATCATGGCAAATTACTGCTGTTCAGTGGCCGCATTATCCAACGCTGGTCGCTCTTCAGCCGGGCGGCCAATGCTGATCCGCTGTGGCTGCAACGCTTCAGGTACCTGACGCAGTAGATCGATATGCAGCAAGCCGTTTTCAAACTGTGCATTATCGACATTTAGGTGTTCTGCCAAAGTGAAGGTCAGGGTGAACTCTTTACGAATCAAGCCCTGATGCAGATATTCCGCAGGTTTTTCCACCGGTGTTGGCTTTCCACGTACCGTCAGTCGCGGCCCTTCCACTTCGATATCCAGCTCACTCTGTTTGAACCCAGCAAGCGCCAAAGAGATGCGATAGTGATTGTCATCGCTCTTTTCAATATTGTATGGAGGGAACCCCTGAGCGTCGGAAGAACCCTGCATGGTGCTTGCCAATTTATCAAAACCAATCCACTGACGAAGCAAAGGTGATAAGTCATAATTACGCATAATGTTAACTCCTTCTTTGAAGCGAGATAATAGACAGCCACGGCCAATTAATAACGGCATCATAAATAATGGTCAGCCGAAATTAGCCCGTGACAGATTGGCTCCCTATTACGGCAAGCCAAAATATTAAATAATAATATATTCAATGCATAGGGGAAACTATATTACTTAATTTCGATCCGACGCGGCTTCATACTTTCCGGTACGATACGCTCCAGATCAATATACAATAAGCCGTTCTCTAAATTGGCACCTTTAATTTTAATATGTTCGGCCAACTGGAATTTTCGTTCAAAGTTTCGCTCAGCGATCCCTTGGTATAAATACGTGCGATCAGTGGTTTCTTCCCCATGAGAACCACGAATAATCAGCAAGTTATCCTGGGTAACAATGTCCAGTTCTTGCTCAGAAAAACCGGCAACGGCGATAGTAATACGATAGCGATTTTCGTCTACCAGCTCGACATTATATGGTGGGTAGCCGCCGTTATTCTGACTCTGTCCAGATTCAAGTAAATTAAACAAACGGTCAAAACCAATAGCAGAACGATATAGTGGAGCAAGATCTGAGTTACGCATAAAAACTGCCTCCTAAATTTATTAGCAAGGATTAAAATAGTCTTCCTTAATGGACAGACTTTTAGCCTGAATATCCAATCGGCATATTTTCTCTTGGCCTAATAATAAAGTGGGGGCGGGTTGTTTTTTTTCAACTGATAAAATGGAAAAAATTTTTGAACCAAGATGAAGTGCGTTATGGCATCGACACTAAATTGAGAACAACACCACATCTATATGTAAATTATTCTCTAATTCTTGCCATAAGATGCTATAAATTGAGTGATCGACTTTACGCTGGCTGACAAACCAAATACTGCCAAATGAGATGGTAAAAGATGATGAGAAGCGCAGTTCTTCCTATAGTCACCGGCTGTACGCTGCTGCTCACCAGCGGTTGCTCCAGCATTATGACTCACACCAGCAGCAGCCAGGGTTACTACTCCGGTACTCATGCTAACCTAGACATGCTCAAAGACGATAATACCGGTTGGCCATTACGCTCAATGCTGGCGGTCGATTTACCGCTTTCAGCCGTGATGGACACGCTATTGCTACCTTACGATTATTTGCGTTCTGACGAAGATAAAGCACCAGACTCCCCGCGTGAACGCATCCGTAAGGAAGAAGCGCAGAATACGGCGGCGAGTAACGACACCGCCACAGCCGAGACGCAAACCACACCGTAATTATCCAGAGATTACCGGTTAATCATCACTAACCGGCTTCAACCGTAAATATCTGCGTCCAACCATCAAGGTTACGCATATACGCAATTCGCTTCCCATCGGGTGAAAACACAACCGCATCGCCAGATGGCGGCTCTGCCGTTGGCTCCGTCAGCTGTTGAATGCGTCCGCTGGACACTTCGCAGTACGCAATACTGTTGTCTCTGACAAACGCAATTTTGTCACCTTGCGGACTCCAGCTAAACGCCGATTGAATATCATGCCTACCCTGCGTCAGTTGTTGCGGTTCGCCCCCGAGTGGCGATACCAACCATAACTGCACGACTCCGGCATCATCTCTCATCAAACAAGCGATAGCGCGCCCATCTGGAGAGGATCGCAGCCAGTGGCGTGGCGTAGTTGCCAGGCCAGGAAAGCGTCGTTTATCGGTATAAGTCAGCCGCCGCTGCTGTATGCCAAGCGGCGGCGCAGGTAACGTCTGGCTATCGCCAGCCAATGGAAGGATGCCTTCACGGGAAAAATCACGATCCTGGTCAGGCAAATCAACGATAAATACTTCCGAAACCTTGTTTCCTTCCGCAGAGAGAGTATCGCCAATAAATGCCAGCGCCCAGCGCTGCCGGCAACCATCCGCTTTCACATATCCTTGATCACCCACCCAAGCTTCTTCATATGCACGATTGATCTGGTCACTACCTGGCTGCGGTGTCGGCGTGGTACTGCTGACCAGAACACAAAAATGGCTGCCATCATATTCGCGCGGATGATGTTTCGGTGGATTGACACCATGTAGCGGCACAGCAACCCCAACATTGCGTAAATCCAGCGCAGGATCACGTTCATGCAGCACATGATCATTATAGGTAAAGCTTAGGCGGCGACCATCGGGGCTGAAGACATGCACATGTGTCCCACCGCGTAACGCACCTGGTGTGTACGGAGGCGTAATATCCATAGCATCCAGCGTTATCGCCAGTTCACGATCCGGCTCACTGACAATCACACCGCGCCGGTGATGAAAATCGTAGTGCCACTGACTATCTGGATGTTCCGGACCGTGGATAAAAACATAGCGGGCAGGCAGATCTGGGCTAACGGTTACAACGCCAACATGTGCACCATGCTGGGCGAAATAAATCACTTCAATGGCACCGCTGTGACAATTTACTCGCTCAATGGTCAAACCGGTGAACGAGGCACCACTTGGCCGCACGTCATACACCAACCACTGACTGTCAGACGTCCAGACATTAATATTGGTTAACTGGTGACCTCGGGGATCAAAGGTCAGCTGCTTTTCTTGTTTATAGGCCATATCAGCTCCCGGTAATAACCCGCTGTAGCGCTTATCCTGCCGGTTTTCACCGCTGCGAGCGCTGGGTCATTAACCTCACAGAGTCGCTGGCTCCGCCAGCACGCTTTAAATCTATATCGGCTTAATTCAATACAAATGTCTCAATCGCGACAGCGACGCCATCTTCTTCATTGGTCGCTGTCACGTACTGGGCGATTTCTTTCAGCTCAGGAATGGCATTGCCCATTGCAACACCGAGGCCAGCATATTCAATCATGGCGTAATCATTGCCCTGATCGCCTAAAGTCATGACGTTTTCCCGAGTAATCCCCAAATGCTCAGCCAGCATTCTCACGCCAGCACCTTTATCAACTCGCTTGTTCAGAATTTCCAGAAAATAAGGTGAGCTTTTCATAATGGTATAACTGTCGAATGCCTCGGCGGGAATCTGCGCGATGGCACGATCCAACAGTTCCGGCTCATCGATCATCATCACTTTAGGGAAACGCATTGCTGAATCCATTTCGCTGATACTACGGTATTTCAACGGTATTCCCGTGAGTAAAACTTCGTGAACCGTGTACTTACTGATGTCTTTATTAGCGGTATACAAGGTATTGTAATCAAAAGCATGGAAATGGACGCCGAGCTGCCGCGCCAAAGCTTCAAAATACAGATAATCATCAAAGCGTAACGTTTCTTGCAGCACACATTCACCGGTTGCCGCTTTTTGCACTAACGCACCATTATTGCTGATGCAATAGTCGTTGCTGTTCTCCATATCCAGCTCACGCAAATACTTTGTGATACCGATATACGGGCGCCCCGTCGCTAATACGACCACAACACCTTTTTGCTGAGCCGCATTGATGGCCTGCTTCACTCTGGGGGTAATTTGGTTGCGCCCATTGAGTAACGTACCGTCCATATCAATCGCAATCAGTTCAATAGCCATGACATCCTCATATATTTACATCGTCTTACATCATGCTAACGCGATTCAGCGAGTGAATACCAGTAACGGTTTACTGAATCGATGACCCATAACAAAAAGAGTGAGTTACGTCTTGAGCACTATTTTTCCCCTAGTATTCCGAGCCGCTGATACCCATGCAGCCACGCCCCACTAATACTGTATTGATCCGTATTTTTAGACATAAAAAAACCGGAGACAGTCACCTGCTCCGGTTTTTTTCACGCAAATAATCAGATATCGATATTTGCAGCTCTTAAAGCGTTCTCTTCGATAAAGGCGCGACGAGGCTCAACCGCATCACCCATTAGGGTGGTGAATAGTTGGTCCGCAGCAATCGCATCTTTCACCATGACACGCAACATACGACGGCTTTCTGGATCCATCGTGGTTTCCCAAAGCTGCTCTGGGTTCATTTCACCCAGACCTTTATAGCGCTGAATTGCCAAGCCACGACGTGATTCTTTAACCAGCCAATCCAGAGCACCTTCGAAGCTGTCTACTGCCAAACGACGTTCACCACGTTCAACGAAAGCACCTTCTTCGATCAAACCACGCAATTTCTCGCCCAACAGACAGATCTTACGATATTCGCCACCGTGAATGAAATCGAAGTCCAGATCGTAATCGGTATCAACTCCGTGGGTGCGAATACGCAGAATCGGTTCAAACATCTGGCGTTCGCGGTTTTCACGCACAATCGAGCTATAGCTGCTGCCGTGCTGCTCTTTTTCATTCAGCAAGGTAACCAGTGAGTCAATCCACTGTTGAACCACCTCTTTGTTGCCCAAATCGTCTTCCAACAGCGTTGGCTGGTAAATCAGATTATTCAGCAAAGCACGTGGATAGCGGCGCTCCATACGTTTGATGGTTTTCTGCACGCTGTAATGTTCAGCAACCAGTGCTTCCAGACGTTCACCGGAAAGAGCTGGTGCTTCAGGATTAATGTGCAAGGCGGCACCATCTAATGCCAGAGACATTTGATATTGTTCCATAGCATCATCATCTTTGATGTATTGCTCTTGCTTACCCTTTTTCACTTTATACAGCGGCGGTTGAGCGATAAACACATGACCGCGCTCGATAATTTCTGGCATCTGACGGTAGAAGAACGTCAACAATAACGTACGGATGTGAGAACCATCAACATCGGCATCGGTCATGATAATGATATTGTGATAGCGCAACTTGTCCGGGTTATATTCATCCCGGCCAATACCGCAGCCCAGCGCAGTAATCAGCGTGGCCACTTCCTGCGAAGACAGCATCTTATCAAAACGCGCTTTCTCAACGTTCAGAATCTTACCTTTCAGCGGTAGAATCGCCTGATTCTTACGGTTACGGCCTTGTTTTGCCGATCCGCCCGCCGAGTCCCCTTCCACTAGGTAAAGTTCAGATAATGCCGGATCGCGTTCCTGACAGTCCGCCAACTTGCCAGGCAGACCGGCGAGATCCAATGCCCCTTTACGACGCGTCATTTCACGGGCTTTGCGTGCAGCTTCACGAGCGCGAGCCGCATCAATAATCTTGCCGACCACGATTTTGGCGTCGCTTGGGTTTTCCAGCAAATACTCGACCAACTTCTCGTTCATCAGCGTTTCAACCGCGGTTTTCACTTCGGAAGAAACCAGCTTATCTTTAGTCTGTGAGGAGAATTTAGGATCCGGCACTTTAACCGATACCACGGCAATCAGGCCTTCACGGGCATCGTCCCCAGTGGCACTGATCTTGGCTTTCTTGCTGTAGCCTTCTTTATCCATATAGCTGTTCAGCGTACGCGTCATCGCCGTACGGAAACCAACCAAATGGGTACCGCCATCGCGCTGTGGAATGTTGTTGGTAAAGCAGTAAATATTTTCTTGGAAACCATCATTCCACTGCAAGGCCACTTCCACACCGATGTCA
This sequence comes from Yersinia ruckeri ATCC 29473, assembly GCF_000754815.1. Lineage (GTDB taxonomy): Bacteria > Pseudomonadota > Gammaproteobacteria > Enterobacterales > Enterobacteriaceae > Yersinia > Yersinia ruckeri. The sequence continues at coordinate 89,423 of NZ_KN150747.1, read as the reverse complement.
TCTTTCATAGTAGAGAAATAGAACACTTTCGGATGGATCGGGGTTTTGTTTTTGTTCAGATACTCAACAAACGCTTTGATACCGCCTTCGTAATGGAAGTGGTCTTCTTTGTCGTTACGTTTGTCTTTCAGTTTGATTGAAACCCCGGAGTTCAGGAACGACAGCTCACGCAAGCGTTTCGCCAGAATTTCGTATTGAAATTCGGTGTTATTGGTGAAGGTCTGGAAGCTCGGCCAGAAACGCACCGTAGTCCCGGTCTGATCGGTTTCACCCACCATTTTTAGTGGTGCTTGCGGCACACCCATTTTGTAAGTCTGCTCGTGAACTTTACCTTCACGGCGAATCACCAACTCCAGTTTTTCAGACAGAGCGTTAACAACTGACACACCCACGCCATGCAAGCCGCCAGAAACTTTGTACGAGTTATCGTCAAATTTACCGCCAGCATGTAACACGGTCATGATGACCTCAGCGGCTGATACCCCTTCCTCATCATGCATACCGGTTGGGATACCACGGCCATCATCCTGTACAGAAACCGAGTTATCCGAATGGATGGTGACGATAATTTCTTTACAGTGGCCAGCGAGGGCTTCGTCGATAGCGTTGTCCACAACCTCGAATACCATGTGGTGCAGACCGGTACCATCATCAGTATCACCGATATACATGCCCGGACGCTTACGAACCGCATCCAGCCCTTTTAATACCTTGATACTTGAGGAGTCATAAGTATTCGACATCAACGTTTCTCGCTCATTTTTAATCCTGTGGTTGAACCTCTATTTTGCCATGTTCCACTCGGAACATCTTGCCCTTTTCACCAACCATGTCGGCCACTTGCTCAGCACTAACCGCGCTGACAAAAACCTGTGCCTGGGTAGCTTTCAGACGTTCGGCCAATAAACGACGTCGGCCGGTGTCTAATTCGGAAGCAAAATCGTCAAGCAGATACAGGCAACGCCGCCCGCTCTGTCGGGTGAGAAACTCACCCTGCGCTAACCGCAATGCGCACATCAGCAGTTTTAGCTGACCGCGCGATAGCAAATCCTCTACCGGTGTACCCTCAGCCCGAATGCGAAAATCCGCTTTATGTGGCCCGACGGCGGTATAGGTTAGCGCTCTGTCACGCTCAAACTGGCGTTCCAGCAACTCACCGTAGTCGCTCTCTTTATCCCAGCCGCGCTGGAAAGAGAAACTCAAGGCAAACTCTGGCAGGAACAGGGCGCATGTCGCAGAAATATCTGCGGCAATAGCGTCGCTGTATGCCGCTCGCCATTCGCTAATACGCTCGGCCAGCGGGATAATTTCCTGATCCCAAGGTCGAATTTGCGCATAGCGACTCACCTGGCGCAGCGCGGCGTTGCGCTGCTTAAGTAACCTTTTCAGATTACTCCAGGCAGTAAAAAAACCGGGTTCATTATGGAAGCAACCCCAGTCTAAAAAAGCGCGCCGAAATTTCGGCCCGCCGTTCAATAAGGTAAAACCTTCTGGCGTAATCAACTGCATCGGCAACATTTGTGCCAGTTCAGCCACTTTATGGCCATCGCTGCCGTCAATCCGTACTTTACTGTCACCCTGGCGGCTTTTACTCAATCCCACCGACAGCTCGCGTTCACCACTATCAACCCGGCCATGTAACACAAACTCGGGACAATCGTGCCGTATCACTCTTCCCGCCTGCAAACTGCGAAAGGCCCTACCGTGACCAAGGGTATAAACCGCCTCCAAAACGCTGGTTTTTCCACTGCCATTAGGGCCGACAAGGAAGTTAAATCCTGCTGCCGGAGCCAGATCTGCCGATTCGATATTGCGGAAATCTTTTATCAGTAAACGCGTCAATGCCATGCTGCTGCTTTCTTCATTATCGAACCATCGAGGGCGTTATCGTCTTGCTTCAGATAGACATCTGATTCAGGGCGTCATTGTCGCAGGTAGATTGGAGGCGGACAGCGCACAGCCACTGGAGCGTACTTAATGTACGTGAGGATGGCGAGCACGACCCAATCTCAAGCTGGCAAGTCAATAGCCCGCTATAAGTCAAAGACGCATTGGCATAACGACATAGGCGGCCGCCTGACTGGCGCTATCTTCAATTTGTACGCTGGAAACCGAATCCGTCAGCAACAAGCGTACATCTTCGCATTTCAAGGTGTTAAGCACATCCAACACGTAGCTAACGTTGAAACCGATTTCCATCTCCGTCCCTTCATAGCTGACATCCAGGATTTCTTCGGCTTCTTCCTGCTCAGGATTATTGGCGGTAATCTTGAGCTGATTGTGACTTACATACAGACGAACACCGCGGAATTTCTCGTTAGATAAAATAGCCGCGCGCGCAAACGCCTGCTTCAGCAAATCGCAACCGGCTTCCAGGGTTTTATCCGGATTCTTCGGCAATACCCGACGATAATCAGGAAAACGGCCATCAACCAGCTTGGAGGTGAAAATAAAATCACCTACGTGAGCACGTATATTGTTGCTACCTATTTGTAGGCGCAATGGGGTGTCACCGCCATCCAGCAAACGTACCAGTTCCATCACCCCTTTACGCGGTACGATCACCGAATGGGAGGGCAAGGATTGACCAATTGGCATGGAACAGACCGCCAAGCGGTGGCCATCGGTCGCAACGGTGCGCAACTCTTCACCTTCGGTTTCGAATAACATCCCGTTGAGGTAATAACGCACATCCTGATGAGCCATAGAGAATTGAGTAGACTCAATCAGACGCTTCAATGTTGCCTGTGGCAGCATAAATTCGACTTCGCTCTGCCAATCATCCAGATTAGGGAAGTCCGCAGCAGGTAAAGTCGACAGCGAGAAGCGACTGCGGCCAGAACGCACTAACAGACGATCGCCATCCAGCGCGACGGTAATTTCAGCCCCTTCCGGCAGACCGCGCCAAATATCAAAAAACTTCCGTGCTGGCACGGTTGTCGCACCCTGTTCATGAGGATGGGACAAAGTAACGCGCGCCACCATCTCCATTTCCAGATCGGTGCCAGTCAGCAGTAAAGAGCCTTCAGTCACTTGCAGCAACAGATTGCCCAGTATCGGCAACGTTGGACGTCCACCCAGCGGGCTACTGACCTGTTGCAGGGGTTTTAGCAGATGCTCACGTTCAATGATAAATTTCATAGCGCTAGGAGGATAATGTTCTGATTAAGTTAGAGAAATCTTCTTTGATGTCGTGACTTTCTTCACGTAACTGCTCGATTTTCCGGCAGGCGTGCAACACCGTGGTATGGTCGCGGCCACCAAACGCATCGCCGATTTCAGGCAGGCTGTGGTTGGTTAGCTCTTTGGCCAATGCCATTGCCATTTGGCGTGGGCGGGCCACCGAACGGGAACGCCGTTTGGAGAGCAGGTCTGCGACCTTGATTTTATAATACTCGGCCACTGTCTTTTGAATGTTATCAATAGTGACCAGTTTTTCCTGCAACGCTAACAAATCTCGTAGCGCTTCACGCACGAAATCAATGGTAATCGCGCGTCCGGTAAAGTTTGCATTAGCGATGACGCGGTTCAGCGCGCCTTCCAGCTCACGAACGTTGGAACGCAGACGTTTGGCAATAAAGAACGCCACTTCGCCAGGCAGACGAATATCGTTTTCATCGGCCTTTTTCATCAGAATCGCCACGCGGGTTTCCAGCTCAGGCGGCTCGATCGCCACCGTCAGACCCCAGCCAAAGCGCGATTTTAAGCGATCTTCCACCCCATTAATTTCTTTCGGATAGCGATCCGACGTCAAAATAATTTGTTGATTACCTTCAAGCAACGCATTGAAAGTATGGAAGAACTCTTCTTGTGAACGCTCTTTATTGGCAAAGAATTGGATATCATCGATCAGTAACGCATCAACTGAACGATAGTAACGCTTAAATTCTTCAATTGCGTTGTTTTGCAAGGCCTTAACCATATCCTGCACAAAACGCTCGGAGTGCATATAAACCACTTTGGCATTGGCCTTACGCGCCATAATACCATTACCCACCGCATGTAACAGGTGAGTCTTACCCAAACCGGTACCGCCATACAAGAACAACGGGTTATAGGCTCCACCCGGATTATCCGCGACCTGACGAGCTGCCGCACGGGCCAGCTGGTTGGATTTACCTTCAACAAAGTTATCAAATGTATGTTTAGGATTAACATTGGAACGATAAGAAAGCTCCGGCTGTACCGGTGAGCTGTCCCAACTAGGGCGCATCGGCGCACTACGAATCACTGGAACGACAGGCGCACTGACGCTGGCTGCCGTAACCGGTTGATTCATCCTTTGCACCACGGGTTTGCTCCCAACTTCAAAGCGCAGCAAGGGTACGTTAGTACCACAGAAATCATTGAGCAAACCATTGATATTGTTTAAGTACTTATCACGGACCCAGTCCAAAACAAAGCGATTAGGTGCGTAAAGCGCCAGAGTATTGTCACTCAGTTCCGCCTGTAGGGGGCGTATCCACATACTAAATTCTGTGGCAGGTAACTCATCCTGCAATCGGGCAAGACACTGCTGCCAAAGCGAAAGTGACACGGCGGACTCCACTCGAACAAGATCAATAAAAGAAAGAAATCAGGATATTGTGTAAATCATCGTTTTTGACACACGCCAATTGGCCTGTAGCAGGCCTCAGTGACATGCGAACCATTTTTAGGTTGTTTTTTTACGATTAACATCCCCCCACGATCCCAGAGTAGAGATCGCGATCGGAATGGCGGATCATAGCGCAAATGGAGCAATAGATCCTCCCCTTCCTCACAGATTAGATCCTTTTTATCCACAGGCTGCGACCTGAGCATAAAAGTGTAACCTACCTGGCTACTTTTGGTTAAGTTCACAACGAATAATCAAGAAAAAACTCAGATTCTCCTGAAATAACCCACAGCCTACCCACAATCACGAACGCTATTATTGATCAAAGGATCTTGATGCGATCCTTGCGATTTATCAAGGAGTCCGTATAATCCTCAGCCCTACGTGTGATGCCTGTGTTTCTGATGGCTTTTAGCCAAACGGAATTCAGTGGTAAACACGGGCAGGCTCCTTGGTAAACACCCAGTGTAGAAAACTTCTTCGCTGGCTTGCGCGATGTGAATTGACTCAGGACTGTACAATTATTACAATCCCGCTTCTTTATATGTTGCGATTGAGGCGTCGGTGGTCTTCACTCCGAGCAGCCAAACGCGTTTACTGAATCAGTAATTATTTTAAGTTTAGGTAGAAATCGCTATGAAACGCACTTTCCAACCGTCCGTATTGAAGCGCAACCGTAGCCACGGTTTCCGTGCTCGTATGGCCACCAAAAATGGTCGTCTAGTTCTGGCTCGCCGTCGTGCGAAAAGCCGTACTCGTCTGACTGTTTCTAAGTAATAAAGCTAACCGACTGAGTGGTTAAGCTCGCTTTCCCTAGGGAGTTACGTTTGTTAACTCCCAGTCATTTCACTTTCGTCTTCCAGCAGCCACAACGGGCTGGCACGCCGCAAATCACCATCCTCGGCCGCCTGAACGAGCTGGGGCATCCCCGCATCGGTCTTACCGTCGCCAAAAAACATGTCAAACGTGCTCATGAACGTAATCGGATCAAACGCTTAACACGCGAGAGCTTCCGCTTGCATCAACATACGTTGCCGTCTATGGATTTTGTGGTGTTGGTTAAAAAAGGTGTGGCTGACCTTGATAACCGTGCGTTGACGGAAGCTTTGGAAAAATTATGGCGCCGCCACTGTCGCCAGGCTCCCGCATCCTGATCGGCCTGATTAGGGGCTATCAGCTCGCTATCAGTCCGCTGTTGGGGCCGCGCTGTCGTTTCCATCCGACGTGCTCTCATTACGGAATTGAGGCATTGCGCCGGTTTGGCATGATAAAAGGCAGTTGGTTAACGCTGAAACGCGTATTAAAATGCCACCCTTTGAACCCAGGTGGCGATGATCCCGTGCCGCCGAAACCCGACGATAACAGAGAACACTAACGATGGATTCGCAACGCAATCTTCTCCTCATCGCGCTGCTGTTCGTGTCTTTCATGATCTGGCAAGCATGGCAAGTGGATAACAACCCACAAACCGTAGCTCAGACCACGCAACAGACTTCGAATGCTGCAACCGGTGATACTGCAAGCCAGGCTGTGCCAGCCAGTGGTCAAGGTCAATTGATCACGGTTAAAACTGATGTGCTGTCTCTGACCATTAATACCCGTGGCGGTGACATTGAGCAGGCTAACCTGCTGGCTTACCCGGATTCTCTGGGTTCAGACAAAACATTCGAACTGCTGGAAACGACCCCGGCCTTTGTTTATCAGGCACAAAGCGGTCTGACCGGCAAAAACGGCCCGGATAACCCGGCAAACGGCGAACGCCCACTGTTCGCAGCGGCGCAAAACAGCTTTGTACTGGCTGATGGTCAGGACGAACTGCGTATCCCATTGACCTTTACCGCAAAAGATGGCTCAGTCTTTACGAAAACATTCATTGTTAAGCGTAATGATTATGCGATTGGCGTGGATTACCAGGTTAAGAACGCCTCTGCTGCACCGTTAGAATTGACGTTATTTGGGCAGTTGAAGCAAAGCATCAATCTGCCTAAACATCGTGATACTGGCAGCAATAATTTTGCTCTGCACACTTACCGCGGCGCGGCGTACTCTTCTGATGAAGATAACTATCAGAAATATGCTTTCGATAAAATCGAAAAAAATCCGCTGAATATCACCACCAAAGGTGGCTGGGTCGCGATGCTGCAACAGTATTTTGCAACTGCGTGGATTCCAGAAGCCAACGAAACCAATACCTTCTACTCTGCCGATTTGGGCAATGGGTTAGCGGCTATCGGCTTCAAAGGTACGCCGGTTGTGGTGCAACCGGGTGAACAGAAACAACTGGCCGCAACCCTATGGGTGGGTCCGGAAATTCAGGACAAAATGGCGGCTATCGCACCGCACCTTGACCTGACTGTTGACTACGGCTGGCTATGGTTTATCTCTCAGCCACTGTTCAAACTGTTGAAATTCATTCACGGTTTCGTCGGTAACTGGGGCTTTTCCATCATCGTAATCACCTTTATCGTGCGTGGTATCATGTACCCGCTGACGAAGGCACAGTATACCTCGATGGCGAAGATGCGCATGTTGCAGCCTAAACTGGCAGCAATGCGTGAGCGAATCGGCGACGATAAGCAACGTATGAGCCAGGAAATGATGGCGCTGTACAAAGCTGAGAAAGTTAATCCTCTGGGCGGCTGCTTACCGCTGGTCATCCAGATGCCTATCTTCCTTGCCTTGTACTACATGTTGATGAGTTCTGTTGAGCTGCGCCACGCGCCGTTCATCCTGTGGATCCATGATTTATCGGCACAAGACCCGTACTACATTCTGCCGATTCTGATGGGTATCACCATGTTCTTCATTCAGAAAATGTCACCAACCACCGTGACTGACCCGATGCAGCAAAAGATCATGACCTTTATGCCAGTGATCTTCACCGTGTTCTTCCTGTGGTTCCCAGCAGGTCTGGTGCTGTACTATATCGTCAGTAACCTGGTGACCATCCTCCAGCAGCAGTTGATTTACCGTGGTTTGGAAAAACGTGGCTTACACAGCCGTGACAAAAAGAAATAATATTTACCGGTAATCATCTGTATTAATAGCCTAAGGCGGTCAATTGACCGCCTTATTCTTTTTAGTAGAAATTCGATTTACGCCACGCCAAAGAGAGAGATAACCATGAGCGCAACGGATACTATCGTCGCACAAGCAACCCCACCAGGCCGCGGTGGGGTTGGCATTTTACGTGTTTCAGGTCGCGCCGTGGCCGCCGTTGCCCAAGCGGTGTTGGGTAAACTTCCCAAACCACGCTATGCCGACTATTTACCTTTCCGTGATACCGATGGCACGACGCTAGATCAGGGTATCGTTCTCTACTTCCCTGGCCCGAATTCTTTTACTGGCGAGGACGTACTTGAATTACAGGGCCACGGTGGCCCGGTGATACTGGATTTGTTATTAAAACGCATTCTGGCGCTGCCAGGCCTGCGCATTGCTCGCCCTGGAGAGTTCTCCGAACGGGCGTTTCTCAACGATAAGCTGGATTTAGCACAGGCAGAGGCCATCGCCGATCTGATTGATGCCAGCTCTGAGCAGGCTGCCCGTTCTGCGGTCAACTCATTACAGGGCGCATTTTCTATCCGCATTCATCAACTGGTGGAAGCACTTACTCACTTGCGAATCTACGTAGAGGCTGCGATTGATTTTCCCGATGAAGAAATTGATTTCCTGTCTGATGGCAAGATCGAAGGCCAATTAAATGGTGTCATGAGCGATTTGGCGAAAGTCCGGGCTGAAGCCCGTCAGGGTAGTTTGCTGCGGGAAGGAATGAAAGTCGTTATCGCTGGTCGACCAAATGCAGGTAAATCCAGCCTTCTCAATGCATTAGCTGGCCGTGAAGCCGCAATTGTGACAGATATAGCCGGCACTACCCGCGATGTACTACGGGAACACATTCACATTGATGGCATGCCATTGCATATTATCGATACCGCCGGTTTACGCGAAGCCAGCGATGAAGTAGAGCGGATTGGTATAGAGCGAGCATGGAACGAGATCGAACAAGCCGATAGAGTGCTGTTTATGGTAGACGGAACCACTACTGATGCGACCGAACCGGCTGCCATCTGGCCAGAGTTTATGGCTCGATTACCGGCGACATTGCCGATAACCGTGGTACGAAATAAAGCCGATGTAACAGACGAGACGCTAGGTTTAACGGAAGTGAATGGTTACTCACTTATTCGTTTATCCGCTCGCACTGGCGATGGAATCGATCTGCTACGCGACCATTTGAAGCAAAGTATGGGCTTTACCAGCAATACTGAAGGTGGCTTCCTGGCCCGTCGCCGTCATTTACAGGCTCTGGAAATGGCAGCCCAGCATTTGGTGCAAGGTAAAGAACAGCTGGTCAGCAACTACGCTGGGGAATTGTTGGCAGAGGAATTACGCCTTGCTCAACAATCGCTTAGTGAAATTACGGGTGAATTCAGTTCAGATGATTTGTTAGGCCGAATTTTCTCTAGCTTCTGTATCGGGAAGTAATATTTTACATCATATTAGCGCCTCACTTGAGGCGCTACACAGCATAAAAAAACAAGAATGTTAGTAATTGCTCACAAACCTATTTATCTCTATGATTTTAAAGTAATCCGTTAACAAAAACATCTTTCAACATCGTAAAGATAGATATGCCGCCAGCATTGCCCACGGCTTCTTATACCGTATTCACTTATAGTTGATCGTAAAAGTCGCTGTCGCATTAATACTACCAACAGAGACTCTGTCACTGGTTTGATAATATTTTGCTGTATAAGGCAAACGGATTTCCCCTGCAATATGACCCAACGTAATCTCTTTATAAAATTCCAAAGGATGGTCGCCATCCCAGAGCTGGATATCCACGCCCTTAGCCGTTGACGTTGCATCAGCGTTAATCACCCCATTGGTATCACCACCCTGCCAGGTAATACTTGCCTGAGCGGGTCCTTTGCATTTCACCGCAATATTAAAAACTTGTTCTCCGATGGTACTATTTTTACCTCTAAAGTGACTTTTTAATATCGTTCCCATCGGTACATTAACTCTGGGTGTAAGAACTTCACAAGAGGCCTCCCTTACACTAAATGCGCTAATATTATATGAATATAAACTTCCTCCGATATTCTCATACTGTTTATATTTCATATTAATTAGAATATTACCCGACTGCCCAGAAACGTGATCGCCGGTTTTAATTAAAGAAAACGTATTCTTATACGTAACCTTGGTACTTAACCCACGAACACCACCCAAAGCCATTAATTGTTTTACTTTATTTTCGTTCTCTGTCTCCCATCGAATGCCAACACCAGGAATAGTTGTATTAAAAACCCTATTCTCGTACTCAGCACCCGCGACCGAATCAACAAACATTCTCATTTCATGCCAGTGCCGGCACATTATCCTTGATTTTACGACTACTTTCTCACCAAACGACTCACCAATGCTGACATCATTACGTACTGAAATATCGCCAAAGGAGACAGCAACATTATGTGCTGCACAATAGGGAACAGCAGAAAAAACCGATGAGGAATAGAAGAAAAGAAATATAAAAACGATAAGATAGTATTTATCTCTATTATTAAAGATAACTTTGACTAACAAAAACATACTTAAATCCTTTTAATCGTGACAATTCTCTGCGATCTGTAATACGCCTGATTTTTTTGAAAAAGCGGATAAATCAGTGTTCACATAGCATTGCTGCCCTTTTCCTTTACCCCATTGCACATTTATTGTGGCCTTTTCTGACACACCACTCAGATAAAGTTCGCCGTTATCACCAACAATGCCGCTGCTATGGCTATTGGTTAATGCCACCTTGGCACCGAAAGGCACGGATTTACCGTGATACCGTAATGTCGCCAATACACGGTATCCGTGACGGACGCGAAAATCGGCAGAAATGACCGCCCCGCGCGTTGGCACAACATTTTTCACGGCATCGTCAATATCTACATTATCAGCCAGCGCTTCGGTATGCAGAGCAATACGGTTATAAGTATAAGGTTCCACTGAAGGAATAACGGCATAGCCGCGAGAGTCCGTTTTTATTCCACTGTGATTCACAATTTCTGTATCTGCCGTACCGGCGGCTTTTACCAGCACCACAGTTTCACCTAACGGTTGAGAGAACGTGATACCGTCGTGATGGGCGACCATGCCACCAGATAATCCGTAATTCAGTGAGCGGCGATGATCACTGTTGCTGTAGCCTATATTCATTCGACCTGATGAATGGGTATATCCTAACGAAGCGCCAGCGCTCGAACCGCCCTGATAATTATTCTGGCTCCCTGTAATACCGTATGACAAAACGCCACCGCTCAGAGCGCTACCATTAATGGCAAATTGCTGACTTCCCTGCCCATGGTCATTTTTATTGATGCTGTAAGTCGCCCATCCACCAGGTAGCCATTTATCCAACGGAATAGAAACATTAAAAGATGCCTGCCTATCTTTGCGCCGAATGGATTCTTTGCTGTTACTATAAGCGAGATTCAGCCCATAACCGATGCCGCCATAACTAATATGGTAACCAGCAGATAATGATTGGCTTGCCCCCTGTTCTCCCCAGTAATCTTGCTGATAAGCAGATAAATATAAGCGCCCAAAATCCCCCATTCCTTGATTTAGGGATAACTGCAACCGATGACGCTTATTTGTGCCGTGGCGGGTTTCTTTTTTACCTATCCATTCATTTGCCTCGTTAAACGAATAGTAGCCTGACGTGGAATAGCGATATCCAGCCAGCGTCAGTGCAGTCCCTGTTGCCGCAATACTTTTGGCATATTGGATGCGGTAGGATTGCCCTTGTTTATGTCCGTGATGACGAAACTGAGTTTCTGCCAACGTCATATCCAGAGAGAATGCACCAAAAGCCCCCATTCCAAGACCTATTCCCCCGTTTAATGATTTATAGTTATCCGCAATCTGCATACCAGATAACAGACTTAACTGGTTAGAAAGGCCATAAATAAATTCAGCTTCACTAAAGTAGGGCTTGTACACTTCGGTGCTTGCATGGCGATAACGGCCAAATATCAGCTGATATCTTAATTGTCCTGCCCGCTGCATTATCGGCACCGATGAGAATGGTTGGACAAATTTACGCTGTTGGCCATTTTTTTCATTGATCGTCACATCTAAATCGCCTGAGCCAGATGTAGCATACAGATCTGTAATAATAAATGGCCCAGGAGGCACGTAGCTTTCGTGAATAATATAGTTATTCTGACGAACAGTAACCCGCGCATTACTTTGAGCAATACCACGAATAATCGGAGCAAAACCACGCTGACTACCGGGCAACATTAAACCCTCTGACGTAATAGAGGCCCCAGTAAACTGAACACTTTCAAATATATTGCCAGCAGTAAAAGTTTCACCAACCATCATCTGGCTTTTTAGCTGATGAATATCTCGTTGGATATAACTACCTAGGGTAGAAAAATTATTTCCATCCTTGTTATGGCCAGCATCATAGTTATACACCGATTGATTGCGTAATCGCCAAGGACCAATATTTATTCCACTGCGTAAATTTAAGAAATAACTTTGATTTCTTTCATGATCATGATGATTATCAGAACCACTAAAATCATAGCTCATCAATAATGCTGATTGCCCTTGTTGCCATAAATGATGGGCAACCGAGTCTCTAGCTTGATTATCTAATGCTGCCTGCGGAATGCTGATTTCCAGCCGTTGACGATAAAAATCGAATGTTATTGAAGCCTGTGGTATATATTCTCCAATATCATTAATCACATCTTCAGACGATAACGTTTTTAATGCGGGAAAAACCGAAAAATTTATACCTAACTGTTTTAAATCATCAATAGTCAACTGTGGTGATAATTTTTTATTTGGTAACTGAATAAAATCAATCTGTCTAACATCTCTCTCTTGATTATTGAGAATAATAGCAACCTGATACTGTCCTGGTAATTGTCCATCGGTGGTTGAAAATACGCCTAAATCAATAACCGATTGCTCAATATCATTTAATTCCAATGCTGACACCCGAAAATAGTCCTGCGCGAACACAGAGGGTGATAACAATGTGGGTATCAGTAGATAAGGAATTAATACCAAAATGAAGTCATATCGAAATGATTGTTCACCGCCTTGACTTGTATTTAACATAATATATTTCAGCCTCCCGCTAATCTTGCGTCTTCCTGTTAAAGCAGATTCTTTGTTATCTCCGTGCTAACTCCACCATAGCTATTTATACTATTCCAACTGACCCACCCTGGGTTTTTGGAAGGCAAAAGGTAGTGCATAATTTCTTGTGGTGCGATCATATCCACACCCGGAATCACCTTGCCCGCGACCTTTAATTGCCCAATAGTGACATAGTAATTACTCGGGTTTTTAACCTCGAGTTGATTACCAATTTGGCGGAACGTAAGGGATTTATAAGCTTCATCAGCATCACCTTTTATACCCTCAGGGCGGTAAAATAATTTGATCCGCGTTTTTACCGCTATTACTAAGGTATTCTGTTCATTGTCATTAACTGAAGGGATAGATTTCACATTAAGATAAAAAACTGATTCACGATCGGTAGGCAAACTCCCGCCGGTACGCATAATACGTAGGGTGTTTTCTTTCTCTGCGTCCAGTCTAAATAATGGTGGTGTCACGATAAATGGGGGTTTATCGCCTTTGATATGACTGTGAATAAAAGATTGGATTAAGTAAGGCCGACTTTCACTCCCGTTCATCACTGATATGGATGTTTCCTTTTTTTCTCCATTATAAATAACTCTCGTCCCACCAACAATGATATCAGCATTCGCAGATCCAATACCAAAAAGTATGATTACAATATAAAATATTGACCTCATCTATCATAAAACCTTATTTAAAAAGTACCCAGAATATCTCTTGGCTTTTATTCATGATAAAAGCCAAGATTAACTATTTATTTATAATTAATTACAAAATTAGCTGTAGCATTGGCAGAGCCTGATTTAGCTATTTTACCGCTAGAATGGAATGCCGCCTGTAGTGGAATTTCCATATCCGTGGTATTTACCGATCTAGCATGTATAATATTACTGTTTAAGTCTACTCGATCGACACCTGATGCATCATATAAAGCAAGACCAATACCTTCAGCGGTAGAACCGCTGTCTAACTTAATTAAGGATGGCTCTTCATCATCAGGTATACCGGTGAACTGATATTCTAGTTTTATTGCGTCAGAACCCGATAAGATCGGACAACTGGAAAGTTTAATTTTGAAATGTTTTTTTTCACCAACCAGCGTATTTTTACCACTAATTTCATTTTTAAGATAAGTTCCCATCACAATTTCAGCGCCAGAACTAGAAACAGTACAAGTCGAGTCAACAACTTTACCTTTAAATACGACCATGCCGCTTGTTGGTGTAACCACCGCATAAGAAATACTGCTTGAGAAAATACATATCGAGGAAAATAAATATAACGCAAAATTTTTTTTCATTTACTACACCTTTATAAAAAACACACATCTATATGGTTATATAAATAATATAATGAATATCTATAATTTTATTATGGTAGCAAAAACCCCGTATAGAGATTGATTCTATACTTCCTTAACCTATTAATTAAATTTCAAATACTAATGCATTCAATATCTTTCATAGAAAAAAATTTATTTAAATAATCACATTCCTTTGCCACGCTTGCTTGATTTTATTGCTGCATCTATATCAATAAGGCGAAAAATTATAGGATATTTAGTTGGCAAGATCAAACACCGAGCTATTTACATAAATTAGTTAAATCGATAATAAATAAATCAGTTTATTTACAGTGGATTATATAAATAAGTAAACTTAAACTTACAAAAAAATCAAAATATTACACCAAATCATCCATTTTCTAATGTTATTAAATTTAAATTTATTGTGTTATTAATGCCGGTTAGTTTTAAATTAACACTTAACTATAATAAGTATTATTTCAAGTAACCTGTTTTATTCATATATATATTCCGTGCTTTTGGTATATTTAAACCGAGGTGTTACCTCACTAAACGGCAATAAAAAATCCCTTCTGTTTAGAGAAGGGATTTAAAACAAATTACCCATAACAAGCAGGCTAAATTTTAAAGCCGCTGATCACACCCTCTAACTGTACGGTTTGCTCCTGCATGGCTTGGGCAGCGGCTGCCACTTGTTCCACCAGAGCCGCATTTTGCTGAGTAGAATTATCTAACTGATTTATTGCAATATTAACTTGCTCAATACCTAGGCTTTGCTCCTGACTAGAAGACATGATCTCATTCATTAGCTCAGCAACATTTGATACGCCTTTCATTAAATCATTCATGGTATGGCCAGCATCGGCCACCAGATCAGTTCCGGTCGCAATATCAGCAACTGAATCTTCAATCAGCTTCTTGATCTCTCTGGCCGATGTAGCCGAACGCTGAGCCAAGCTGCGAACTTCAGATGCTACCACCGCAAAACCGCGCCCTTGTTCACCCGCTCGAGCCGCTTCAACGGCGGCGTTGAGGGCCAGAATATTGGTCTGGAAGGCAATACTGTCAATGACGCTGATAATATCAACGATCTTTTTCGATGAATGATTAATCGAGCCCATGGTACTGATAACCTGTCCAACCACAGTGCTACCTTTTACGGCGACCGCTGATGAATCTATAGCTAACTGATTGGCATGGCTGGCATTATCCGCATTCTGCTTCACTGTGCTGGTTAGCTGATCCATTGACGCTGCGGTTTGTTCAATAGCGCTGGCCTGATCCTCTGTACGAGCGGATAAGTCTAGATTTCCGCTGGCTATCTGTCGTGAGGCTGATGCTATAGCCAGACTACTTTCGCCTACCTGGCGCATCATCTGCTGTAAATAATCAATGAACTGATTAAAGCTCTGATTGATGGCATTAAATTCAGGGCTACTGCTGGCTGGCAACCGTTGAGTTAAATCCGCACCACCTGCCGACAAAGCAGTAATATTCTGTTTTAACACCGCCAAACGCCGCATAAAGATACGAATTGAGAATATCAGGAATAGAAACAGCAATAGCATGATCGGAATTTGCACCAAGCCTAAATGGAACAGAATGCTATTACTCTGTTTAACTAATAAGCTGGTTGGCAGATCGGTCACCAAATACCAAGGGCTATTCGCTATTGGTCGTATAAATAAAGTATGAGATTGACCGTCCCGATAATATTCCTGTTCTGCTACTGGCTGATTAGCAATATTAGCCAGCAATCGTTGCGTTTCTGCCGCCATAGGGGAGGAAGCACTGATATCAGACAGATTCTGTAACCCTGACGATCCTTCAGATGACAAACTGCTGCCAACAATTTTTCCATCAGATTCTACGATTAAAATAGAACCGTGAATTTTTTGCTCCATCTGGCTGACTAATTGATTAAAGAAACCCAGCGTGACATCAATGGTAGAAACACCGTAAACCTCATTGCCTTTATAAATAGCCATGGCGCAGTTGGTTCGTGGCTGCGGACTGGCGTCATCCTGATACGCCTTTGCCCACGCACAAAAACCTTTGGCACTTTTTAAGCCCTCTTTATACCAAGGTTGCTCGAAATAATTTTGTGATTCCGGTGAGTTCCAATGGGTATTGACTGCCAGCTTATTACTGGCATCGCGCGCATAAAAGGTACTGAACTTGATCGTCCCTTCTTGCCGTTTATTAGGTAACGGCCAGATTCCTCCACCAAATACATTCGAATCGCCATATTGATCGACTAATCCCGGTAACAATGAGTCAATCGCGCTGCTGTCCATTAACGAAACCGCCTGAGTCATGCTGCGTGATTGTGCTTCTACTTTATTCATTTGGGTGCTAATCGCGGTAGCAATTTGATCAACACTATTGCCGATAATCGTACTTTCAGAACGTTTGAGTTGTGGTGTGATAAACGACTGGATAACCATAAAGGTGATTATCAGTAATAAGATAAAGAAGATGCTGACTAATAAGGTAAATCTGGCCTGAGTGGTCTTAATCATTGTCATATCACTCACTAAAAGAGAGCTGGATAGGTCCAGATCTATTAACGGCATTTTTTGATGATTCTTTATGCTATAGAGGTAGGAATATTGACTTTTTTGTTGCCAATCACATTATAGGTGCAAGAAGCGGCCTGGAAAGGAAAACGGCCACCACATCAGGTCGATGCGGTGGCCGTGATGACCATTAGGCAAACAATTCGTTATCAGTGATCGACAAACGCGATTTTCAATACAAATAACAGCGCCACAACCACAACGCACGGGCTGATTTCACGCCAGCGCCCTGTACCCAGTTTCATCACGCAATAGGCGATAAAGCCCAGCGCAATGCCTTCCGTAATCGAGAAACTAAATGGCATCATCGCGGCGGTAACAAAGGCCGGAACCGCTTCGGTCAAATCATCCCATTTGACTCGTGCCAGACTGGAGGTCATCAAAACCCCGACATAAATCAACGCACCAGCTGCCGCATAAGCAGGCACCATGCCCGCCAGCGGAGAAATAAATATCACCAGCAGGAATAAAATACCGACGACAACGGCGGTTAAACCGGTACGGCCACCGACGGCAACACCAGAGGAGCTTTCGATATACGCCGTTACTGACGAAGTCCCAACAAAAGCACCAGCAACCGAGCTGATACTGTCAACGTACAGAGCCTGTTTCATGCGTGGAAACTTGCCTTTATCATCGGTCAGACCGGCTTTATCGGTAACACCAATCAGCGTGCCAGATGAATCGAACAGGTTAACCAGCATAAAGGAGAAAATCACTCCAGCAAGACCCAGATTCAACGCACCAGCAATATCCACCTGCCCAACGACCGACGTCACACTCGGTGGCATGGAGAAAATACCATTGTATTGAACATCACCCAATGCCCAGCCGATCAGCGTAGTCACGACGATAGAAACCAGCACTGCAGCATGAATGTTACGGGAAGCCAGTACCGCAATGATGAAGAAACCTAGCGCACCCAGTAGAACATTATGGGAGGTCAGATTACCGACAGCGACCAGAGTGTCCGGATTGGCAACCACAATGCCAGCATTTTTCAGCCCCATCATTGCAATAAACAAGCCAATACCACTGGTGATACCGACGCGCAGGCTCAATGGAATATTGGCAATCATCCAATAACGAATACGAAAAATCGTTAACAAAAGGAAACCGATTGCGCCCCAGAAAATAGCGCCCATCGCCACCTGCCATGAAATGCCCATCGCACCCACGACCACAAAGGCAAAGAAAGCGTTCAGTCCCATAGCCGGTGCCAATGCGACAGGCAAGTTAGCCAATAATCCCATAAGGATACTGCCGAAAGCAGCAATCAGACAGGTAGTGACGAAAACAGCCTGCACATCCATACCCGCCACCCCAAGAATCTGTGGGTTCACAAAAACGATATAGACCATAGTCAGGAAGGTGGTGATACCGGCAATCAGCTCAGTGCGCGCCGTTGTACCGTGCTGTTTTAGTTTGAATACGCGTTCGAGCATCCCCTGCTCAACATCAAGGTTTGGCTTACTCATTATTAGAGTTCCACAAAAGGAGTGAATAGTCGGCAGCTATCCTATAACAAAATGCACCAATGTTGAGCCGGATCACACTCTTTTTTAGCGCATTTTCGCAGATGTTTGTGCCAAATAGTCTCTATTTCACAGCTATTGCATGCCTGACAATCAAGTCTGAATTTCAGTCATTAAACTCAAAGCGCTGTATTTATTGAATTTATCATCAATTAACTCGCTAACCGTGAAACTCACCATCGCATTATTTGCGTACAACATTAAAGTGAATCACGGGTACATAAATAACGAGAATTAACCTTATACCTCAGATTGAGCGTGTCATGTTTGACGGCGATGGTAGGTTATTCGCGGGAAGCGTCGATTTATTCCGCCACCAGCACCATGACAGCCTAATAATACGATTTTTTTTCGGATTGAAACGACGATTAATGGCGTTGGCGAACACATCCAGCATCAGGCAAAGCACAAAATAAATCAGGCCGACAAACAGGAAAACCTCCATCGGGTATACCATGCTACGGTTATTGACCTGAGTCGCCAGAAAAGTCAGTTCATTCACACCAACGATATATGCCAGCGATGTATCCTTTATTAGTGAAATCCATTGATTAATAAACGAAGGCACCATGATACGTAGCGCCTGTGGCAATACGACATAAGCCAAAACCTGCCAACGATTGAACCCCAGAGATAAACCAGCCTGCCACTGGCCTTCGCCGACCGCCATAATTCCCGCTTTAACCGCATGAGCCAGATAGGCAGCCGCAATCAGCGCCAAAGCGAAAACTACGGTGGTGATTTCCGGAATATCCACGCCAAAAACGATCGGCAATAAAAAATAAGTCCAGAAAATCAGCATAATCACCGGAATGGCCCGGAAGAACCCTAATACCGCCGCAAGTATTCCGGCCCAGACACCACGGGACATTGCCAGAGCAACACCAAAAATAACCCCCAGAATAGCAGATGCAACACCAGCCATCAGGCTGATCAGTATGGTTAATGCTGCGCCACCTAGCGGCCCTTCCGGGTAAGTACCCCACAGCAAATAGCGCCAGTTATCGGTAATAATCGTAAAATCCATCTTAATGTCCTCTGGCTGCCAGCCGCTGTTGACGCCACATACCCCACGCCTCGATTAAAGCAATCACCGAGATATACAACAGTGTGGCAACACCAAAGGCCTGAAAAGTGCGCAAAGTTTCAGTTTCTACCTGACGAGAAGCGTAAGAAAGTTCCGCGACACCGATCGCCATCGCTAACGATGAGTTCTTGATAATATTCATGTATTGCCCCAATAACGGCGGCATGGCTATTTTAAGCGCTTGAGGCAAAACCACATAGCGCATGGATTGCCACCCCGTTAATCCCAGAGCGTGAGCGGCATATTTTTGCCCTTTGGCAACACCGCTAATTCCCGCACGCAACTCTTCCGCAATAAAAGCTGTCGAATAGAGCGTCAAACCAATAAAACCCGCCAGAAACTCAAAAGAAGGCCAATACAAGGTAAATCCAGGCAGACTCAATTCATGAGGCGTATTCAGCCACTCCATCCAGCCAGAGGGTAAAATTTGACCAGCGGCGAAATACCAAAAAAACAATTGAATTAACAATGGAGTATTACGAAATAGCGTGCTGTAGGCGATAGCTGACCACTGCCATGATTTCAGATGACTCTCGCGTGCAGCCGCCAGGAAAAAACCCAGTAAAGTTGCAGCGACGACCGTGCAGACGGAGATCCACAGCGTCAGTAAAAATCCGTCCCAAAGCCAACCAAGATAGGGAGAAACCAACAACCAGTCGGTGAATTGATGCAGGTTCATATCGCCTTATGTCCATTCAGTTGTGCAATAAAATCCATCTTGTTTCTCCGTCTCCTTCAAACAAACACCCCCACATTGGCTGGCAATGCAGGGGTTTTAACCGTTTAAGCTCGCCTAACTACCCATAAAATCAGGCTTTAGGTTGTTGATCCAAAGGCGCAAACGTAAAGTCACCACGAGGTTGGGCAGATTTGGTTTCCGGCCCAAACCAATGGTTATAAATCTTCACCGCATCACCGTCTTTTTCCAGTTTTTCCAACGTTTGGTTTACCGCTGCAGTCAGGCGATCCTCACCTTTAGGGATACCTATGCCTTGGTATTCTTTGGTAATACTGAAAGGAGAAATTTCAAAGTCTGCTTTTTGCGCCGCTGGCACATTGCCCAGCAGCCCGACTAATTTGGCATCATCCTGGGTGATAGCCTGTACGTTACCATTACGTAACGCGGTGAATGCCAGCGGCGTATCATCATAAGAAATCACTTTGGCCGTTGGATAACGATCCCGCAGAGTAATCTCTTGGACGGTGCCTTTATCCGCACCAATACGCAGCTTGCCGATATCTTCTGGCGTCGTTAATACCCCTTTGCGGGCAATAAATTTCTGACCCGTGGCAAAGTAAGGCAGGCTAAAGTTAACTTGTTTAGCGCGTTCATCAGTAATAGTGAAGTTAGCAGCAATTAAATCGACTTTTTTCGATGCCAATAACGGAATACGGTTTGCCGGATTAGTTGCTTTCAGCTCCAATTTGACGCCCAAATCTTTCGCGATTGCATTCGCCACATCCACATCGTAGCCCACTAGTTTTTTACTTTGCTCATCAATATAACCAAACGGGGGATTGCTATCAAAAACGGCAATTCGCACCACACCAGCCTGCTTAATATCATCCAGTTTATCGGCCTGTGCCTGGCCGGAAAGCGTAACTAAACTGGCGAGCAGCGTTAATGCTATAGCGTGGTGTTTCATGGATAACTCCTAAGTAATTGATGTGCCGCATTGAACATAAGCTACCAATTTGGACTTAGGTCAGGAAATAATATAAAACACTATGTTTATAACCATTTTAACTATACGAAAAACTCAGGCTGTATCAGGCGGCAGGCGGGAAAACAGGGGGAAGAGCGGAGGGAAAAAGCCCGGAAAAAAACCGGGCATTAGAAATTATTTTTGACTGTCTTTATTGTCAGCAAGAAGTTGTTCCAGAGCATCGCCACCCAAATGGCGGAAATCCTGCCCTTTAACGAAGTAAAAAATGAATTCACAAATATTCTGGCAACGATCACCAATGCGCTCAATGGAACGGGCGCAAAATAGTGCAGTTAATACGCTAGGAATAGTGCGAGAATCTTCCATCATATACGTCATTAACTGACGCACGATCCCTTCATATTCCTGATCCACTTTTTTATCTTCTCGATAAATACGAATGGCTTCATCCAAATCCATCCGAGCAAACGCATCTAGTACATCATGAAGCATCTGTACAGTGTGACGACCCAAAGATTCCAGGCTGACTAACAGCGGCTGATGCTGATGGGAAAATTTTTCCAATGCGGTACGGCAAATTTTATCCGCCACATCGCCAATACGCTCCAGCTCGGAAATTGTCTTGATGATCGCCATAACCAAGCGTAAATCACTGGCAGTAGGCTGACGTTTGGCAATGATCCGCACGCAGGCTTCATCAATCGCCACTTCCATCATATTGACCTTTTTATCACCCTCAATGACACGCTTCGCCAACTCACCATCCTGGTTATGCATTGCGGTAATCGCATCGGTCAACTGCTGCTCGACCATCCCACCCATGGTTAACACCTGGGTACGGATATGCTCTAACTCAGCATTAAACTGACCAGAGATATGTTTATTCAGATTCAGGTTATCCATAATACTTCCCGTACGTATAAGCCTATCCCAATAGGCGTAATGAACGCGACCTATTGCAGATGCCTAAACCAAAAGCCGACTTTCAGCCAGGCAAATCTACAGGGTCAGTGTAATAGCCTAGTGAGTCAGGCAATCAACCATAACGACCGGTGATATAGTCTTCAGTCTGCTTCATCTGCGGTGCAGTAAACAGGGTATCAGTATCACTAAATTCAATAAGCTCACCCAGATACATAAATGCTGTATGGTCTGAGCAACGAGCCGCTTGTTGCATATTGTGGGTCACAATGACTACCGTATAATCGGATTTCAACTCACTGATCAACTCTTCGATACGCCCGGTAGAGATGGGATCCAACGCAGAGCAAGGCTCATCCAGCAATAGCACGTCTGGACGAATGGCAATGCCGCGAGCGATACACAAGCGCTGCTGCTGACCACCAGATAAGCTATAACCACTTTGGTGCAGCTTATCTTTGGTTTCATTCCACAGTGCCGCCTTAGTCAGCGCCCACTGCACCCGCTCATCCATATCAACACGTGACAGATTTTCAAACAGTTTCACGCCAAAAGCGATGTTATCGTAAATCGACATTGGGAACGGCGTTGGCTTTTGGAACACCATCCCTACTTTGGCACGCAGCAAGGCAATATCTTGTTTATCCGTTAGAATATTTTCACCATCCAGCAAAATATCCCCTTCTGCACGCTGATCCGGATACAACTGATACATCTTGTTAAAGGTACGCAACAGAGTCGATTTACCGCAGCCTGATGGACCGATAAAAGCCGTGACCTGGTTTTTAGCAATATCCAACGAAATATTCTTCAACGCATGGAATTTGCCGTAATAGAAGTTCAAATCGCGAACCTGAATTTTGCTGTTGGTGGTCTCAGTAGCCATACTCATCAAGACTTCTCTCTTTTAGCCAACGCAGCCTAAGCTACGCTTTTTTGAATTTGGGTGACGAATCAGTATTTTTTCTTCGCGAAGATAACCCGCGCCAGAATATTCAATAACAAAACGCACAGGGTAATCAGCAATACACCGGCCCAGGCCAACTGCTGCCATTCAGCAAAAGGACTCATGGCAAATTTAAAGATAGTGACTGGCAAGTTGGCAATCGGCTGGCTCATATCGGTACTCCAGAACTGATTGGAGAGCGAAGTGAACAGCAACGGTGCTGTCTCCCCGGCGATACGGGCGATAGCCAGCAAGATCCCCGTCAGGATGCCTGAAATGGATGCTTTGAGCGTGATGGCAGAAATCATGCGCCATTTCGGTGTTCCCAGAGCATAAGCCGCTTCACGCAGGCTGTCTGGTACTAATTTCAGCATATTTTCCGTGGTGCGGATAACAATCGGCACCTGTAACAGCGCCAAAGCGATCACCCCAGCCCAGCCAGAAAAATGCTCCATTCTCGTCACTACAATGGTGTAAACGAACAGACCGACAACAATAGACGGTGCGGATAGCAGAATATCATTGATAAACCGGATGACTTCCGCCAGCCAAGATTTACGCCCGTATTCAGCCAGATAAACACCAGCCATAATGCCCAGCGGCGTACCAATAACAGTGGCCCACAGAATCAATAATCCACTACCGACAATGGCGTTAGCCAACCCACCACCCGCAGTATTCGGTGGCGGTGTCATCTCGGTAAACAGCGCCAAAGACATACCGTCAACGCCTTTGGTGACGGTGGAAAATAGAATCCACACCAGCCAAAACAGACCAAAGGCCATAGTTGCCAGAGATAAAACCAGTGCCAGACGGTTCTTTTGACGACGCCAAGCCTGCTTTTTACGACGAGTTTCCAGCAATGCTGGGTTAGTTTGCATATCTATGGTGTTCATATTAGCGCCCCTCTTTCTTAGCCAGACGCAAAATCATCAACTTCGACAACGCCAGAACAATAAAGGTGATAACGAACAAAATAAGCCCCAGCTCCATCAACGCTGCGGTATGCAAGCCAGATTCGGCTTCGGCAAACTCATTGGCCAGCGCCGAAGTGATACTGTTACCTGGCATAAATAGCGAAAAACTGTCGAGTTGGTAGGTATTACCGATGATAAAGGTCACCGCCATGGTTTCGCCCAGCGCGCGCCCCAGACCCAGCATCACGCCGCCGATCACCCCATTTTTGGTGAAAGGTAGCACAATCCGCCAAATCACTTCCCAGGTGGTGCAGCCAATGCCGTAGGCTGACTCTTTCATCATTACCGGCGTTTGTTCGAACACATCACGCATAACAGACGCAATGTAAGGAATAATCATGATCGCCAGAATCACACCGGCAGCCAGAATACCAATACCAAACGCCGGGCCGGAGAACAGCACACCAACAATAGGAATACCTGAAAGTACGTTACCGACCGGTTCCTGGAAATATTTGGCAAAGAGCGGCGCAAAGACAAACAAGCCCCACATCCCGTAAACAATACTTGGAATGGCTGCCAATAGTTCGATAGCGACGCCCAACGGGCGTTTCAGCCAGTTTGGTGCCAGCTCGGTCAAAAATAATGCAATACCAAAGCTGACGGGAACGGCAATAATCAACGCAATTAGTGAAGTCACCACCGTACCGTAAATAGGCACCAGCGCGCCGAATTGCTCAGCGGGTGCATCCCATTCTTTGGTCCACAGAAAGGCAAAACCAAATTTTTCAATACTTGGCCAGGAAGCAACGATCAGTGAAATGATGATCCCGCCCAGCAGGAATAGGGTTATCAGCGCAGCCAGTTTTACCAGTGCGCCAAAAATGATGTCACCGTACTTGCTCGGTGCTTTGATAGTCGGCTTATAACCAGCCATAGACTCTCTTCTCATCCGGGTGTTATGTCCCTCCCCACTTGATGGGAGGGACAATTAATGAAAACAATATCGATCTGTTAACTGCTTTATTCGTATTTGACTGACTTAGAACAATGCTTTGCCTGAACTGTCTTTTACATTGGTTTTCCAGGCGGCACGAACCTGTTCAACCACTTCGGCTGGCAATGTTGCATAATCCAGTTCGCTGGCTTGTTTCGCTCCGTGGGTATAAGCCCAGTCGAAGAACTTCAACACTTCAGCACCTTTCTCTGCATTTTTCTGGGCCTTATGTACCAGAATAAAGGTGGTAGAAGTAATTGGCCATGCGCCCTCACCTTTCTGGTTGGTCAGATCCTGTGCAAAGGTCTTGCTCCAATCAACGCCTTTCGCTGCGGCGCTGAAATTCTCTTCCGTTGGGCTGACCGCTTTGCCATCCGCAGAAATCAATTTGGTGTAAGCCAAGTTGTTCTGTTTGGCATAAGCATATTCCACATAACCAATTGAACCCGGTAAACGCTGAACGAAAGCGGCGATACCATCATTACCTTTACCGCCTAAACCGGTCGGCCAGTTAACCGTAGAACCGGCACCGATCTTCTCTTTCCACTGTGCATTCACTTTCGCCAGATAGCTGGTGAATACGAATGAAGTACCTGAACCATCGGCACGACGCACTACCGCGATATTTTGATCCGGCAGTTTTACGCCTGGATTTAATTTAACAATAGCGGGATCGTTCCATTTTTTCACATTACCGAGATAGATATCTCCCAATGTCTGACCATCCAAGGTCAGTTCACCCGATTTAACGCCCGGCAAGTTGACTGCCAGCACCACACCACCAATCACGGTAGGGAACTGGAACAAACCGTCTGCCGCCAGCTTGTCATCAGACAACGGCGCATCAGAGGCACCGAAATCCACGGTATTGGCGATAATTTGCTTCACGCCACCCGAAGAACCGATCCCCTGATAGTTAACCTTGTTACCTGTTTCTTTCTGATAAGAATCTGCCCACTTGGCATACACCGGTGCGGGGAATGTCGCACCTGCACCCGTCAGGCTAGCAGCAGCGAACGCGGACACAGTTGTCATAGATAAGGTCGCTGCCACAATGCTGGCTACGGTGGTACGCATCAGTCTCATAATCCCTCCTAATGGGATATTGGAATCAAACTCAAAATTGTGTTCATCAGATTAAGTATGGTGCAGGAGGGAAAATAGGACAGTTTAGTGACAGAAAAATGTATTAAATATGACGGTTTTATGACAATTCAAAAAAGAGAGGATTTATCATCAGTAAAAAAGATCAATAAGCATGATCTCCGCTAAAATGCATCAGTACAGCCGAGGGTTTTTCGCACTGTAATCAGTTTGTCATATAACGACCAACACCAGTACCTGAGCGTCAAAATGAACAACTATTCAGCTAATCTACCATTAAAAAAATAGCCCATTATTTTCATAACGGACTATTTTTAGCGCAATATCAGCAGGATTAACCTGCAGAGGAATAAATTGAAATCAACTATTCAACCGTAACTGATTTTGCCAGGTTACGTGGCTGATCCACATCGGTACCTTTGATTAAGGCTACGTGGTAAGACAGCAGTTGTAGCGGCACTGTGTAGAAAATAGGCGCAATAATCTCTTCTACATGTGGCAGCTGAATAATCTTCATCCCATCGCAGTCGGTAAAACCAGCGTTTTGATCAGCGAAAACATACAGTAACCCCCCACGGGCACGCACTTCTTCGATGTTGGATTTCAGTTTTTCCAGCAATTCATTGTTTGGTGCAACCACAATGACCGGCATATCAGCATCAATCAGCGCCAGCGGGCCGTGTTTCAATTCACCAGCAGCATAAGCTTCCGCATGAATATAAGAGATTTCTTTCAGTTTCAGCGCCCCTTCCATTGCGATCGGATACTGATCGCCACGACCGAGGAATAAGGCATGCTGTTTGTCGGAGAAACCTTCAGCCAGTGCTTCAATAGTTTTATCCAGAGACAACATTTGTTCAATACGTGCAGGCAACGCCTGCAATGCATGCACCACGTCGTGCTCTAAACTTTCCGGCTTGCCTTTCAGGCGACCAACTTTAGCCACCAGCATCAGCAATACCGTCAATTGGGTGGTAAAAGCTTTGGTTGAGGCAACGCCGATTTCAGTCCCGGCTTTGGTCATTAACGCCAAATCAGACTCGCGTACCAGAGAAGAGCCAGCTACGTTACAGATAGCCAGAGAACCCAAGTAACCCAGTTCCTTAGACAAACGCAGTGCTGCCAGCGTATCCGCCGTTTCACCGGATTGAGATAAGGTGATCAACAGGCTGTTTGGGCGCACCGCAGACTTGCGGTAACGAAACTCAGAGGCAATTTCCACATCGCAAGGTACGCCAGCCAAAGCTTCGAACCAATAACGAGAAACCATTCCTGAGTTGTAAGAGGTCCCGCAGGCGATGATTTGGATATGTTGAACGTTAGCCAGCAGCTCATCAGCATTCGGGCCTAATTCTGACAGATCGATCAAACCGTGGTTTAAACGGCCTTCCAGCGTGTTTTTAATCGCCATCGGCTGCTCATAGATTTCTTTCTGCATGTAGTGACGATAAATGCCTTTTTCGCCAGCATCATATTGAACCTGAGATTCAATTTCAGCACGTTCAACAGCATCACCACTTTTATCGAAGATTTTTACGCTACGACGCGTAACTTCAACCACATCACCTTCTTCCAGGTAGATAAAGCGGCGAGTGACTGGCAATAATGCCAGTTGGTCAGAAGCGATAAAGTTTTCACCTACACCACAGCCGATAACCAGCGGGCTACCAGAACGAGCGGCCACCAGCGTACTTGGATCGCGGCTATCCATGACGACGGTACCGTAAGCACCACGCAACTGAGGAATGACACGCTTCACAACTTCCAACAGAGAGCCGCCCTGCCGTTGTTCCCAATCCACCAGATGAGCAATAACTTCAGTGTCAGTCTCTGAATTGAACTTATAGCCACGGCTAATCAGCAACTCACGCAATGGCTCGTGGTTTTCGATAATCCCGTTATGAACCACGGAGATATACTCAGAAACATGCGGATGAGCATTCGACTCGGAAGGTTCGCCGTGGGTTGCCCAGCGGGTATGAGCAATACCAGTGCCACCGTGTAACTCCGTTTTTTCTGCCGCATCAGACAAAGCCTGAACTTTACCCACGCGACGAAGACGAGTCATATTACCTTTGCTATCTACCACGGATAGACCGGCAGAGTCATAGCCACGGTACTCAAGACGGCGCAAGCCTTCGATCAGAATCTCAGCAATATCACGTTGCGCTACTGCGCCAACAATTCCACACATCAGTTTAATTCCTATTTTAGATTCTTTGAAAAGAACCTATTCGATGCCAGTGACCTGATTTTTCCGGATTTTCCGGGTTCCCCGAGCCTGTAGAGTTTGGGGATTATTATGTTTTGCTTGATATTTTCAGCCACTCAAAGCTAAAAACACCGAGCAAAACATTCCTTTCATGGCATGACACCATGAAAGGATATCAATCAGATTTTTTTGGCCGGACGTTTCCAACCCTGAATATTGACCTGTTTAACACGGCTTAATACCAGTTCATTCTCAGCCACGTTGTGGGTAACCGTAGTGCCGGCACCAATAGTGGCTCCTTTGGCGATAGTCACGGGCGCAACCAGTTGAGTATCGGAGCCAACGAAAACATCATCACCAATGATGGTTTTAAACTTGTTCTTACCATCATAGTTACAGGTTATTGTTCCAGCACCAATATTCACCCCAGCACCTATTTCGGCATCACCCAGATAGGATAAATGACCGGCTTTAGAACCTTTGCCCAAGCGTGCTTTTTTGATTTCGACAAAGTTGCCAACGTGAGCGCCTTCGGCCAACTCGGCACCGGGACGCAAGCGAGCAAATGGTCCTACGGTGCAAGTTGCATCCAAACGCGCATCTTCCAGCACACTGTACGGGCTTATTTCACAATCATCGCCAATGACACAGTTTTTCAGCACACAACCACTACCAACTCTAACTCGATCACCCAAAGTGACCTTACCTTCGATAATGACATTAGTATCAATGGTAATATCGCGGCCGTGAGTTAATTCACCACGCAGATCAAAACGCGCTGGATCCAGTAACATGACACCAGCCAGCAACAGTTTCTCTGCTTGCTCTGACTGAAATTCTCGTTCCAGACTCGCCAACTGCATACGGTTATTCACACCTTCAACTTCACTGAGACGAGAAGGATGCACCGTTTCTATTTTTTTACCCGCAGCATGAGCCAGAGCGATAATATCGGTAATATAGAACTCACCCTGCACATTATTATTATCCAACATGGACAACCAATGTTTTAGATCGCGGCCATTAGCGACCAGAATACCGGTGTTGACCTCGTTAATGGTGCGCTGAGATTCGCTGGCATCTTTATGTTCAACGATACCCACAACTTCACCATTCTCACGTACGATACGGCCATAACCGGTAGGATCGCCTAATTTCACCGTCAGCAATCCAATACCGCCTTCAGGCTTAACTGCCAACAAACGCTGCAAGGTATCGACGGAGATCAACGGCACATCGCCATACAACATCAAGATATCTTCATCGTCAGAGAAATAAGGCGCAGCCTGCTGCATCGCATGACCCGTACCCAACTGTTCTGCCTGCAATACCCAGTTTAATGCGGGATCACTAAGCGTCTTTTTCAGTAAATCCCCACCGTGACCGTAAACCAGATGCACATTACTGGAACCCAGCTTCATTGCCGCATCAATAACATGCTGAACCATCGGTTTACCTGCCAAAGGGTGCAATACCTTAGGAAGGTCGGAATACATACGAGTTCCCTTACCTGCGGCAAGGATAACTACACTCATTGTGCTGTTAGACATAAGCAACCTGATAACTCCCATTGAATGGACGAAAGTAAAACCGTTTACCGATAAAATTACTACATATTTCTCAGCGAAAAATGCCGCAAACCCGCATAGCTAAAGGATTGCATTACTTATGTATAAGCTCAAAAAAAGCAGAAAAAAGTGTCGGCAATCGACGACGTTTTAACGCTATTTTTACTGATCAATACTAACTTTATCATGCAATAAAGCACTTATTTTACGATAAAAAACAAGACAAATCAGAAAGAAACTCTCTCGATAAAAAAATGGCTTAGTGACGCCACGGATTTATCTGATTATCTACAGGCTCTGTTTATAGGCCAGATTTATTGACAAAAATAACCCTAATTATTAATTAACGAATGAGCTAAAACAGCTCGAAATCATCAACAATGGTTTAACTATTAATAGAACAACAAGATAAACGCGATTAATTAAATGAGACAGAGGGAAAGGAAAAGAAGAAAAGAAGAAAAGAAAAATGCCAGTCAGCTTTCACTAACTGGCACCTTATTACTCTATAAGTCAGACAGCAATAAACTATCTGACTCTATACAGTTACATCGCTTTACGGGTTAGTTCGATTACGCGTAATTTCGCGATCGCCTTCGCCAGTTCAGCGGATGCCTGAGCATAGTCGACATCACCGTGGGAATTGTTGATGTGGGCTTCAGCTTTACGCTTAGATTCCAGCGCCTTAGCTTCATCCAAATCCGTTCCGCGAATAGCAGTGTCAGCCAATACGATTACAACACTCGGTTGCACCTCGAGGATGCCGCCAGAAAGATAAATAAACTCTTCCTCACCGAACTGTTTAACAATACGTATCATGCCAGGCTTAATGGCAGTGAGCAGTGGGGCGTGACCAGGGAAAATACCCAGCTCACCTTCACTACCCGTCACCTGAATTTTTTGTACTACGCCAGAGAACATCTTTTTCTCTGCGCTTACAACATCCAGGTGGTAAGTCATTGCAGCCATGTCACCCTCCAGTCAACAGCGTTACAGTTTCTTGGCTTTTTCCACTGCTTCTTCAATGGTACCAACCATGTAGAACGCCTGCTCCGGCAAGTGGTCATAGTCGCCGTTCATAATGCCTTTGAAACCACGGATGGTATCTTTCAGCGAAACAAACTTGCCCGGTGAACCGGTGAAGACTTCTGCCACGAAGAACGGTTGAGACAGGAAGCGCTGGATTTTACGCGCACGGGATACAACCAGTTTGTCATCTTCTGACAACTCGTCCATACCCAGAATCGCGATGATATCTTTCAGTTCCTGGTAACGTTGCAGAATAGACTGCACGCCACGCGCTACATCGTAATGTTCCTGACCAACAACCAATGGATCAAGCTGGCGGCTGGTGGAGTCAAGCGGGTCAACTGCTGGGTAAATACCCAAAGAGGCAATTTGACGGCTCAATACCACGGTAGCATCCAAGTGAGCAAAGGTGGTTGCTGGTGATGGGTCAGTCAAGTCATCCGCAGGTACGTAAACGGCCTGTACGGAGGTGATTGAACCCGTCTTGGTGGAAGTAATACGTTCCTGCAACACACCCATCTCTTCTGCCAGTGTTGGCTGGTAACCTACCGCCGATGGCATACGACCCAGCAGTGCAGAAACTTCTGTACCGGCTAAGGTATAACGATAGATGTTATCGATGAACAGCAGTACATCACGACCTTCATCACGGAATTTTTCCGCCATGGTCAGGCCAGTCAGTGCTACACGCAGACGGTTACCCGGTGGCTCATTCATCTGACCGTAAACCAGCGATACTTTATCCAGAACGTTGGAATCCGTCATTTCGTGGTAGAAATCGTTACCCTCACGAGTACGCTCACCCACGCCGGCAAATACAGAATAACCTGAGTGCTCGATCGCAATGTTACGGATCAGCTCCATCATGTTTACTGTTTTACC
Source organism: Yersinia ruckeri ATCC 29473 (assembly GCF_000754815.1). Classification (GTDB taxonomy): domain Bacteria; phylum Pseudomonadota; class Gammaproteobacteria; order Enterobacterales; family Enterobacteriaceae; genus Yersinia; species Yersinia ruckeri. The sequence continues at coordinate 57,910 of NZ_KN150747.1, read as the reverse complement.
TACACCCGCACCACCGAACAGACCAACTTTACCGCCTTTAGCAAACGGACAAATCAGATCCATTACCTTGATACCGGTTTCCAGCAGATCCTGAGAGCTGGCAAGCTCTTCGTAAGAAGGCGCTTCACGGTGGATTGCCCAACGCTCTTCTTCACCAATAGGACCTTTCATGTCGATTGGGTCACCCAATACGTTCATGATACGGCCCAGGGTCGCTTTACCGACTGGCACTTCAATTGGGTGTTCCAGGTTGGTGACTTTCAACCCGCGGCTCAGACCATCGGAAGAGCCCATTGCGATACAACGAACAACACCACCGCCTAGCTGTTGCTGAACTTCAAGCACCAGCTTGGAAGCCGTGCCTTCGACCTCAAGGGCGTTGTACACTTTTGGTACAGCGTCTTGGGGGAATTCGACGTCCACTACGGCGCCGATTACCTGGATAATCTTTCCAGTAGCCATCTTGAATCCTCTACGTAATACATTTACCCGTCATATTTCACATTGCTGACGCGTTGGCTGTCTTCTCTCACTCTCGTTGCTTACTCGAGTAAGCGCCAAGAGGCTCGCTCAGTTACCGCTTTCCCGCAATCTGAACTAGTTAGGGTAATAGCCTGGTTAAACCGCGGAGGCTCCCCCGACGATCTCGGTGAGTTCCTGAGTGATGCTGGCCTGACGAGCCTTGTTGTAAACCAACTGTAGCTCTTTGATCAGGCTACCGCCGTTATCGGTGGCGGCTTTCATCGCTACCATTCGCGCGGCCTGTTCGCTAGCCAGGTTTTCAACGACACCCTGATAAACCTGTGATTCCACATAGCGACGTAGGAGAGTATCCAACAACGCTTTAGGATCAGGTTCGTACAGGTAATCCCAGGATTTTTTCTTCAGCTTCAGCTCGCCGTCTTCCGCAGGTGGAAGAGGTAACAGCTGCATGATCCGTGGTTCCTGAGACATGGTGTTGATAAACTTGTTATTGACTACATACAGTTTGTCCAAGCGGCCTTCATCGTAGGCTTGCAGCATCACTTTCACCGGACCGATCAGTTCTGACAGAGAAGGGTTATCCCCCATGCCAGTAACTTGAGCAACAATATTGCCGCCCACGGAACCGAAGAAAGAGGCCGCTTTGGAACCGATCAGGGCGAGATCGCACTCGACACCTTTTTCGGACCAGACTTTCATCTCAGCCAACAGTTTTTTGAACAGGTTAATGTTCAAACCACCACATAGACCACGGTCTGTAGAAACCACCAGATACCCAACGCGTTTAACTTCACGCTCATCCAGGTACGGGTGTTTGTATTCCAGATTACCTAACGCGAGGTGACCAATCACACTACGCATCGTTTCTGCATAAGGACGGCTGGCCGCCATGCGTTCCTGCGATTTACGCATTTTGGAGGCGGCGACCATCTCCATGGCTTTGGTGATCTTTTGCGTGTTTTGCACGCTGGCGATCTTGGAACGTATCTCTTTTGCGCCGGCCATTTCTGCTTCTCCTCATTGCCAGACGGCCTGCTTCTCTAATGAAAAGCAGAGCCGCATAGCGTTACCAGGACTGGGTTGCCTTGAATGTATCGAGGATGCCTTTCAGCTTGGCCTCGATCTCATCGTTATACGCGCCAGTTTGGTTGATTTGTTGCAGAAGCTCAGCATGCTCGCGATCAGCAAAAGCTAACAGCGCAGCTTCAAAGCTACCCACCTTCGCCAGCTCGATATCACCCAGATAACCACGTTCGGCAGCAAACAGAACCAGAGACTGTTGTGCGACAGACATCGGCGCATACTGTTTCTGTTTCAAAAGCTCAGTCACTTTCTGACCGTGGCTCAGTTGCTTACGTGTAGCATCATCCAGATCGGATGCGAACTGGGAGAACGCCGCAAGTTCACGATACTGTGCCAGAGCGGTACGGATACCACCGGACAGTTTTTTCATGATCTTGGTCTGCGCTGCACCACCCACACGAGATACGGAGATACCTGGGTTTACCGCAGGACGAATACCGGCGTTAAACAGGCTGGATTCCAGGAAGATCTGACCATCGGTAATGGAAATTACGTTGGTCGGAACGAACGCGGAAACGTCACCTGCTTGCGTTTCGATGATCGGCAGAGCGGTCAAAGAACCGGTTTTACCTTTCACTTCACCTTGGGTAAATGCTTCAACATAGTCGGCGTTGACACGCGCAGCACGTTCCAGCAAGCGGGAGTGGAGGTAGAATACGTCGCCAGGATAAGCTTCACGGCCTGGTGGACGACGAAGCAGCAAGGAGATTTGACGATATGCAACAGCCTGTTTGGACAGGTCATCATAAATAATCAGCGCATCTTCACCGCGATCACGGAAATATTCACCCATGGCACAACCGGAGTAAGGTGCCAGGTATTGCAATGCTGCGGATTCTGACGCGGTAGCAACCACCACAATGGTGTTAGCCAAAGCGCCATGTTCTTCCAGTTTACGCACTACGTTTGCAACAGTAGAGGCTTTCTGGCCGATAGCAACATACACACATTTAATGCCGGAATCGCGCTGGTTGATGATCGCATCGATCGCCAGAGCAGTTTTACCGGTTTGACGGTCACCGATGATCAATTCACGCTGACCACGACCGATTGGAATCATGGCATCAACGGATTTGTAACCCGTTTGAACGGGTTCATCAACGGATTGACGTTCAATAACGCCCGGTGCAATAGCTTCAACAGCGGAGAAGCCGTCGTTTTCTACCGGACCTTTACCATCAATAGGTTCACCCAGAGTATTGACGACGCGCCCCAACAGGCCACGACCGACAGGAACTTCCAGGATACGGCCTGTACATTTAACCTTCATGCCTTCGGCAAGATCGGCGTACGGACCCATAACGACTGCACCAACAGAGTCGCGCTCCAGGTTCAGTGCGATTGCATAACGGTTACCTGGCAATGCGATCATCTCGCCCTGCATAACTTCGGCCAAACCGTGTACGCGGATGATCCCGTCACTGACGGAAACAATAGTACCTTCATTGTGAGCTTCGCTCACCACATTGAACTGAGCAATGCGCTGCTTGATCAGTTCGCTGATTTCGGTGGAATTCAGTTGCATATGCTCCAGTCCCCTTAAGACTGCAAGACGTCTGCCAGGCGTTCAAGACGACCGCGAACGCTGCCATCTATCACCATATCGCCCGCACGTATTACGACGCCGGCCATTACAGACTTATCAATTTTGCAATTCAGCTTAACTTTGCGTGACAGACGTTTTTCCATCGCAGCGGCAATTTTAGCCAGCTGTTCGTCGTTCAGTGTTCTCGCTGAGAACACCTCAACGTCGACGGTAGCCTCCAATGAGGCACGCAGTTGAATAAACTGCTGTAACACCTCAGGAAGAACCAGTAAACGGCTATTCTCCGCCATAACTCGAATGAAGTTCTGAGCGGGCACATCGAGCTGATCACCACAAACGGCGATGAACGTTTTCGACATTGCTTCAGGCGCAACAGCACCGGAAAGCAATTCAGCAATCTGTTCATTGCACGTTACCTGAGCGGTAAACGCCAGCATTTCCTGCCAGCGTTCAACCGCCTGGTGCTCAACAGCAAAGTCAAAAGCTGCTTTGGCGTAGGGGCGAGCTACAGTTACAAATTCAGACATCAGCCCCTCCCTCCTTACAGTTCAGCGACCAGTTTATCAACGATGTCGCTGTTAGCAGCTTCATCCACGGAACGTTCGATGATCTTCTCGGCGCCAGCTATTGCCAACATCGCGACTTGCTTACGCAACTCTTCACGAGCGCGCTTACGTTCGGCGTCGATCTCTGCCTGCGCTTGCGCCACGATTTTGTTACGTTCCTGTTCAGCTTCGGCTTTAGCCTCATCAAGGATCTGAGCTTTACGTTTAGACGCTTGCTCGATGATCACCTGAGCTTCTGCTTTCGCTTTCTTCAGTTGGTCGGTCGCATTGGCTTGCGCTAAGTCCAAATCTTTTTTGGCACGTTCAGCAGAAGAGAGACCGTCAGCAATTTCTTTTTGACGCTTCTCAATGGCAGCCATAATTGGCGGCCATACATACTTCATACAGAATATGACAAACAGGACAAACGCGATGGCCTGGCCGAGGATTGTTGCGTTAAGATTCACAGCACAATGCCTCTTTCAAAGTTAATAGTTTGGTGTAGTTCACAGTAGAGAAAATCTCTACTTACGCGACAGCAAACATCACGTACAGACCCAGACCAACAGCGATCATTGGGATGGCGTCAACCAGGCCCATGACGATAAAGAACTGTGTACGCAGCAGAGGAATCAGGTCAGGCTGACGTGCAGCGCCTTCCAAAAATTTACCACCCAGGATGCCGATACCGATCGCAGCACCGATTGCCGCTAAACCCATCATTATAGCGGCAGCCATGTACAGCAGATCCATATTCAGGTTTTCCATGACAGTCTCCAGTTATTTCAGTTAAACGCAGTAGTGTTATAAGAAAATCAGTGCTCTTCAGACGCCATCGAGAGATAGACAATCGTCAGAACCATGAAGATAAAGGCTTGCAACGTAATGATCAGTACATGGAAAATGGCCCAAGGCACACTTAACAACCACTGAGACCACCACGGCAGCAGGCCAGCAATCAGGATGAAGATCAACTCACCCGCATACATGTTGCCGAACAGTCGTAGACCGAGTGAAACCGGTTTGGACAGCAGGCTGACACCTTCCAGGATCAAGTTGACTGGAATGAATACCGGGTGATTGAACGGCTGCATCGTTAATTCTTTAACGAAACCGCCTACACCTTTCATTTTTATGCTGTAGAACAGGATCAGGATGAAGACACCCAAAGCCATAGACAAGGTAATGCTCACGTCCGCAGTCGGTACCACGCGCAATGCAGGTAACCCAAAGACGTGTTCGCCGATGTAAGGCAGCAAATCGATTGGCAGCAAGTCCATCATGTTCATCAGGAAAACCCAGACGAACACGGTCAGTGCCAGAGGAGCGATCACTTTACTCTTGCCGTGATACATATCCTTCACGCTGCTGTCGACAAAACCGATAATCAATTCAACGGCAGTCTGCAATTTACCCGGAACACCACTAGTGGCACCTGCAGCAACTTTGCGGAACAAAAGCAGAAAAGCTAACCCCAGCACGACAGAGAAGAACAATGAGTCAATGTTCAACGTCCAGAACGATGCAGGGCCAGTAGAGTGGGGATTGACCAACTCGAAGGTACGCAGGTCCAACTGAAGGTTATTCAGATGGTGGCCTATATAGTCCCTTGGAGTAGAGATTTCTCCTGATGCAGACATGATGCCTCTTACCCTTTTTTAGTTAAATACGATAACTGTTTTAAGTACGGTAACCGCTAATTACGACCGGTGCCAATATCTGCACAATCAGCACCGATAAGTAGGTTAAACCGAGTGGGACAAACGCCGCTTTAAACAGCCCCAAAGCCACAATCAGTAAAGTTATCGTAACGATAACTTTTAATCCTTCGCCAATAGCAAACGTCCAAGCAACACGACCCGGAGCGGCTGTTTTTGCCTGATGGTGGCAAGCAAACAGCATAAACATGGTATTTGGCAACCAAGCCGCCAAACCCCCTGCGAGTGCAGAAACACTCCATTCCAAGCCTTTTAAACCGAAAGCGGCACTGAGAACAACAAAAGTCATTAACTGCAAAAGCAGCAACTTTCGCGCAATTTTCCCATTGTAAAGGGATACAGGCATGACGTTTGTTCTCTCCCTACCCCTGAGGGGGTATTCTGAGTGACGTATAAAACTGCCTTTGCTCCAGAGAGTCAAGCAGCAAAAAACGAGCAAATTATACGGGGCACACAAACGAATTCAATCGATAAGTAGCGAAAAGGTGAACAATTATTTAAATTTTCTTCTTTAGGACTCTTTTCACAAGAAATCCCTCGAAATAAAGATCTCATTTAATTGTTAGACGATTCCACTAATAATCAACAAATCGTGCAGTGCATCACATAACTCAATATTCTCTCTATATAACCAGAATATTTTTCTGTGTCTTTAACCAAAAGAGCGATTAAAAATATATAAAAATCAAAATATTAAATTAAAACCTTTCTAAAACAACTTATCTACCAGGTGAAAACCTTTTATTGACATTTTCGATAATGATATTGCAACAACTTAAATACAAATACGGATATAATAACAATAGAATTAATTACATTAGTTACTATGTATCTGCCTTCAATTAATTATTATCATGTGCTGCTGGCGGTCATTGTGAACGACAGGTTAAATATTATGCGTTTTGCATTTAAACTAGCGACAAAAACCGAGCCTTTGAAGATTATCTAAAACGAGCTAAGTTTATTGACTTTTTTTGATAAAAAACAAAGTTAGTTTGGCTTAAGAATAATCAAATGTCGTTCACCATCCAACTCAGGCACCAGTAATCGGACAACTGACTCCAATTGGATACCCTTTGGCAAGGTGGCCAACTCATCGTCAGGACACACACCTTTCAGTGCGTAGAAGCGCCCTTCAGGCCGACTTGGCAAATGATGACACCATGACAGCATATCGTCTAACGAAGCAAATGCACGGCTTATTACGCCGTCAAAACCGGGTTCACCACTAAAGTCCTCCACCCGGCTCTGAACTGGTTCGATATTATTCAATCCCAGCTCGTGTTGTACCTGGCGCAAAAACCGTACCCGTTTGCCAAGACTGTCCAACAAGGTGAAATGGGAATCAGGACGTACGATCGCCAAAGGGATTCCCGGTAAGCCTGGCCCCGTCCCCACATCGATAAAACGTTGCCCCTGCAAATGCGGGTTAACCACGATACTGTCCAGAATATGGCGAATAAGCATTTGTTCCGGATCACGAACGGAAGTCAGATTGTAGGCTTTGTTCCATTTGTGCAGCAGTTCAACATAGCCGACAAGTTGTTGTTTTTGCTTATCGGGTAATGATATTCCCGCGATTTTTAGCAAGGATTCTAATTTTTTTAACACCACAATGTCCTCTGGACAGAAATAGTACTACCAGCGTTGATAAATAATCGAATAGTTAATCAGCCAACTATCAGTTGGCTGTCAGCGGGGAACCAAACGCAGCACACCGGATAAAACATCAGGCACTGCGGCGAAGTAGACCCTGTTTTTTCAACCAAACCAGCAAAATGGATATTGCCGCTGGCGTGACACCTGAAATACGAGATGCCTGCCCGATCGAGCTAGGTTTGTGATCGTTTAGCTTAGCGGTCACTTCATTCGACAAACCGGAAACTTGACTGTAATCCAAATCTGTAGGCAACAATGTGTTTTCATTACGCAGCTGACGTTCGATTTCTTCCTGCTGACGCGCAATGTAACCTTCGTATTTCACTTGGATTTCAACCTGATCCGCAGCTTGGGGATCACTCAATGCAGGGCCAAATTTATCCAATGCAGTTAACATGCGGTAATCGATTTCAGGGCGACGTAGTAATTCTTCACCATTGGCTTCTTTCGACAAAGGTGCTTTAAGTAAGGCATTGATCTCTTGAATTTTTTCAGAGTTCGGATGCACCATGATATCCCGTAAGCGTTGACGTTCTTTCTCGATCTGCTCAATTTTTAGGCTGTAATGAGCCCAACGAGCATCGTCGACCAGCCCTAATTTCCGCCCCATTTCGGTCAGTCGTAAATCGGCGTTATCTTCGCGCAGCATCAAGCGATATTCAGCTCGGGATGTAAACATTCGGTACGGTTCTTTGGTGCCTAGAGTGCTTAAATCATCAACCAAAACGCCAAGGTAAGCTTCATCGCGACGTGGGAACCAACCCTCGTCGTCGTTGGCAAAGCGGCCAGCATTAAGGCCAGCAAGCAACCCTTGAGCTGCAGCTTCTTCGTATCCGGTCGTTCCGTTGATTTGTCCAGCAAAGAACAGCCCCTGGATATATTTGCTTTCCAGGGTTGGTTTCAGGTCACGAGGATCGAAGAAATCGTATTCGATAGCATAGCCAGGACGAATGATGCGGGCATTTTCCATACCTTTCATCGAACGAACGATTTGCATCTGGACATCAAATGGCAAGCTGGTGGAAATACCGTTTGGATAAATTTCGTTGCTGGTCAACCCTTCAGGTTCAAGGAAGATCTGATGCGCATTGCGATCGGCAAAACGCATCACTTTGTCTTCAATGGAAGGGCAGTAACGTGGTCCGATCCCCTCAATGATCCCAGCATACATTGGGCTACGATCGAGGTTATTACGGATCACCTCATGGGTTTTTTCATTGGTGTAGGTGATATGACAAGCCATTTGTTCAGGATGTTGTGATGCATTACCGAGGAACGAAAATACTGGTACAGGATCATCACCTAACTGTGGAGCCAATTGGCTAAAATCAATGGTTCGCGCATCAATGCGCGGTGGTGTACCGGTTTTCAGGCGATTAACCCGAAGCGGTAATTCACGTAAACGCTGGGAAAGCGAGATGGACGGAGGATCGCCTGCGCGGCCACCACTGTAGTTTTCCAACCCGATATGAATCTTGCCATCCAGGAAGGTACCCACGGTCAGCACAACGGCTTTGGCGCGGAATTTAAGCCCCATCTGGGTAACTGCACCCACGACACGATCGTTTTCCACAATCAGATCTTCAACAGGTTGTTGGAAGATCATCAGATTTGGCTGATTCTCCAGAGCAGTACGTACCGCTTGACGGTAAAGTACCCTATCCGCTTGTGCCCGAGTCGCTCTGACGGCAGGACCTTTGCTTGCGTTTAGTATCCTAAACTGAATACCTGCGTGGTCAGTTGCGATGGCCATTAGTCCACCGAGAGCATCGATCTCTTTTACCAGATGTCCCTTACCAATACCCCCTATCGCTGGGTTGCAAGACATTTGCCCCAGGGTATCGATATTGTGTGTCAGTAATAGGGTCTGACGTCCCATGCGTGCCGCTGCCATAGCAGCCTCTGTGCCTGCATGACCACCACCGATGATGATGACGTCAAATTGATCTGGATAAAACATGGTACTGCACCTCGCCGTTATGCGAATGATCGTTGGTTTGCCCTAGGGTGGGGGATTCTACTCAAGTTTAGACGATCGACCAAGTGCCTTAGGATCGCCCTTAATTAAAAGAAGATCTTTTTATTTAAAGATCTCTTTATTAGATCTTCTATTAGGATCGTGATCATCTGTGGATAAGTGAATATTCACAAATAAGATCATGGGATTAAGGAGGATCGTTTGCTGTGAATGATCGGTGATCCTATTGCGTATAAGCTGGGATCTAAATGGCATGTTATCCACAGCTCATAATGTGTACTAAGGTTGTTATATGGATAACTACCGGTTTTACCCTGCTTTTAAGCATAGTTATCCACAATTGATCGCGTGATCTTTGAGCGTATTAGAGTAAATTAATCCAACTTTTTACCCATTCTTCCGCTGGATCTTCAGGAATCTCATGTTGAGTAACGTCGATCTCTAGTATTTCACCGATCCGTTTCGCTCCTTTGGCGATCAATTGCTGATCAAGCGCTTGGATCGCACCGCAAAAGGTATCGTACTCAGAACTGCCTAAACCGACGGCACCAAAGCGAACCAGAGACAGATCGGGCTGTTGCTGATCTATTTGCTCTAATAAAGGTTGTAGATTATCAGGCAGATCTCCGGCTCCATGAGTCGAGGTCACCACCAGCCACAGGCCTTTCAGAGAGAGTTCATCTAATTCCGGACCATGCAATGTCTCAGTGGAGAAACCGGCTTCTTCCAATTTCTCAGCCAAATGTTCAGCAACATATTCTGCGCTGCCCAATGTGCTACCACTGATCAGGGTAATATCAGCCATAAACAACCCAACCAAAGTAAAGAGACGCTATTGTACTCTGTGAATCAGCTGGGATCTACCTGTGGACAATATGGGTATACTTATTTATTCATTAAGGAACAATCGTACGCATAATGGGGTTCTGCAACGAGATTAGCGTCTCTGTCGACTGGATCTCATCAATGGTTTGGATCTTGTTGATAAGTACTTGCTGTAACGCATCAATAGATCGACACATGACTTTGATAAAGACGCTGTAGTGCCCAGTGGTGTAATAGGCTTCCACGACCTCCTCCAGACTTTCCAGTTTCTTTAGTGCTGAGGGATAATCTTTGGCACTTTTTAAAATAATGCCGATAAAACAACACACATCATATCCCAGCCGTTTGGGATCAACGTGAACACAGGCGGCAGTAATAATGCCAGCCTGCTTCATTTTCTCGACCCGCACATGGATAGTTCCTGGACTTACGCCAAAGTTTTTGGCCAATTCAGCGTAAGGTGTGCGTGCATTTTCCATTAAAGCATTCAAGATGCCGCGATCGAGATTATCGATTTGATACATTTCGCTCATATTTACCCCCTATTTTTAATGATTGTTTATTTTTAACTAGTAAAAAATGAATGATTGAAAGTGAAAAGGCAATATTACTTATTGTATATTGAATTATTGGTCTGTTCTGTTGCTTAATCGATGTCAAGCCATACGGCATTCTGAACATTAAGCATTGAGAAAATCACCATGAAAAAACAATTTATCCAGAAACAGCAACAAATCAGCTTCGTAAAATCCTTCTTTTCTCGCCAGTTGGAACAGCAACTGGGTCTGATCGAAGTGCAGGCACCTATTCTTAGCCGCGTTGGTGATGGTACTCAGGATAACTTGTCTGGTTCGGAAAAAGCGGTACAGGTAAAAGTGAAAACGCTACCTGAGGCCATTTTTGAAGTGGTGCACTCTTTAGCTAAATGGAAACGTAAGACACTGGGGCGTTTCGATTTCGGTGCTGATCAAGGCTTATACACACATATGAAAGCGTTGCGCCCTGATGAAGATCGTCTTAGTGCGATCCACTCAGTGTATGTAGATCAGTGGGACTGGGAGCGTGTCATGGGTGACGGAGAACGCAACCTGGCTTACTTGAAATTCACCGTTAACAAGATCTACACGGCGATTAAAGAAACAGAATCAGCAGTGAGTGCGGAGTTTGGTATCAAACCGTTCCTGCCGGAGAAAATTCACTTTGTACATAGCGAAACTCTGCTTACCCGTTTCCCTGATTTGGATGCTAAAGGCCGTGAACGTGCGATTGCCAAAGAATTGGGGGCGGTATTCCTGATCGGTATTGGCGGTAAGCTGGCCGACGGGAAATCTCATGATGTACGTGCACCAGATTATGATGACTGGACGTCGCCGAGCGCCGAAGGTTTTGCTGGTTTGAACGGTGACATTATTGTCTGGAACCCGATTTTGGAAGATGCATTTGAGATTTCCTCCATGGGTATTCGTGTGGATGCGGAAACGCTGAAACGCCAACTGGCGCTGACTGCGGATGAAGACCGTCTGAAATTGGAGTGGCACCAGTCACTGCTGCGTGGTGAAATGCCACAAACTATCGGTGGCGGCATCGGACAATCTCGGTTGGTGATGTTATTGCTGCAACAACAACATATTGGCCAAGTTCAATGTGGCGTTTGGGGCCCGGAAATCAGTGAAAAAGTAGCAGGTCTGCTGTAATTATTCTGTGTTTTACCCGATAGTTTTATCAGGCAACCCGACATCATCGTCGGGTTGTTTCTTTTTTATTTAAACCAACCGACGCCAGAAAAAGTACTGCCGCTGATTTTCCCCGATCAGATAGCCAAACCGACATACTGGGATTTTCTTTATTTTGCATTTACGATCGGCGTGGCTTCGCAAACTGCTGATGTTTCTATCGGTAGTCCGGATGTTCGCCGCGTTGTGTTGTTTCAGTCGGTTTTATCTTTCATCTTTAATATGACGATATTAGGGCTGTCAATTAACGTGGGCGCGGGGCTACTTAACTGATTAATCATTGAGTTAGCGCTTCCAGCGGCGCATTAAGCGGCTTTTTAATCCGGTATCAAAACGCCAGATATGGTCGAAAATCCGCATAATGCCGGGTTTGCCATAGGCCGACATGGCAACAGCATGGAATCGATGTTGATGAGCTTGTTGTTGAATTTTGATTTTGCGGATCAGTTCCTCTGGCAAGCGCTGGGCGACAAAATCGGAGATGATCACCGCATCCGCATCATACCATTCCCGATCATCCATTTTAGTGAGTGTTGCCGATAAGCAGGCGGCCAGATCGGTTCCGCCGCGAAAACGTTGGCTGAGAAAACGAATGGCCTGTTCAAGACCGCTAGATGCTGATAGTTCGTAGTGAATAATTTCTGTAGCGAATAGCATGATATAGCAACGGCGGTTGTCTTCCAGAGCTATACGCAGTAATGCCAAGCAGAAAGCTTTGGCGCATTGCTCGTTAAACCCGCCCATCGAACCGGACGTATCTACGCAAACAATAAATGGGCCACGCGGCTGTTCATCACTATTTTTCAGGCTTACCGGCCTTTGTAACCGCTGTTCTTGCCAGGCATCACCTTGTAAACGGTAAGTCAGCAAGCGCCTTTCCAGTAAGCGGCGATAAAATTCAAACTCCAATTCATTCATACCCAGCATGACTAACTCGGTAGGAAGCAGACGTAGAATATCGTTACTTTGGTGAATACCGCTGACCTCTTCTGGAACCGCATCCGGCATTCTTACCATCACAGAATAAGGCTCGAAGCGCGCATCGGGCGTGGGTAATGCTTTAGCTGAACGGCTGCGACCCAGTTTTTCAGCCAGTTTCTGTAATTCGGATTGTTGCTGTAAAAAATCGCCGTATTGCAGTAATAGCTGGTAATCCCCGCGCTGTAACTGGCTTTGGCTCATATCCCACAGTCGCCCCGCCGCCGTATCGTTATCTGCCAGTATCGGTTCGAGGGCACCGCTTAGCGCTGGCCGTTGCTGTAGTTCGGCAAGTAACTGCTCACGTTCCTGCTCCAAAAGTTGGTGGTGAACAGTCATGGTTTGTAGCGTCAGGCTTACGCGCCAGCGTTGCAAAAACAGGGTTTGCAGGCTGTCGCCATTGGGGGGATTATTGGCGAGATCAGCGGCTTCCAACATGGATCTGGCTTGTGTCGCAAAAGGGGAATGGATGTTCTCCAGATTTTCGACAATAGCCCAAATCTGCTGATAAAAAGCCGTACTTTCTTGCAGTTGGCAGCGTTGATATAAGCTGAACTCGCTGGCTAATGCTGGCGGGACATTAGCTTCCTGAATACGTTGTTTCAGCTTTAATTTCCAACTGGGAATATCTTTCAGTAAGGCGCGTTTCATTCGGGGAAACTTTTCAAAGAAAATAGCCAACTGAGGTGCAGCCAACAAGCCAATCACCAGTTCATCTATCAGTTGGCCTTCACTGATGGATAACAGCATATCCAGCGTTGCCAGGCTTAACATGATCTAGTGCCCACGCAATTTTTGTTGCTGCTGTTTCACCTGTTCAGCGACTTGCAATAAGCTAGCCTCAATTTTGGCTAGCCACGCTGAAGGCGTGAATAGGCAAGGTTGATGTTGGCTGAACTGACGACGCTGTTCCGCCAGACGGCTTTCCAGCTCATTCATCTGTGTCAATAATGCTTCCGGTACCGTGCTGGCAGACTGACCTGGCAGCGAGAGAACCGCACCCTGACGGCTGACATCAAGAATAACCAGATGCTGGCGGTCATCAATTTCGGCCTCTATCGTTTGAGCAAACCCAATGGTATTCAGTTTTGCGCGTAGTACACCGCCTTTATTCAGCCATTGTATTAATGCATCCCGCTCGATTTGCAGATGATTGACTTGAATATCATGCAAGTTCAGTGGCCTTTGCAAGAATAAGGTCAACGCGCTATCAGTCAGATTTTCTGGCAGAGTATATTGTGCCTTGCGGCTAAATAGACCGCTTTGTTTTATCAATGTCAGCGCTTGGCGGTCATTTTGTTGTTGCTGATGTTGCAACCATTGCCCCTGAATCTGCTGTAACTGCATCATCAGGCTTTGCTGCTGATAACCCTGTTCACACAGCAGTTGTTCTAACTGTTGTTGCAGTAGCTTGAGAGAATTGAGGTCATGCCACAGACAATCTTTCAGTAAAATCAGATCGATCGGCGTAATTGTATCGCGGCCACTAAAGAATGCGCAGGCCTGAAGGAGACGTAGGGCTTTCTTCCAACGGCGATCTGAAACGTAAGGCGCTTGTTCCAATGCACTTAGGCGTTGACGTAGTTGGAAAATAAGCTCAAAACAGTGATCGGGCAGCATAATTTTATCAATCAGCGGTTGCCACTGGTGGAATTCCTCATCACTGATACTGAGATTTTCCGCCACAGGGTTGTGGTTTTCATTTTGCCGGGTTAGCAACAGTGAGCGAAAATTCTGTTTCTCCTGCACTCGATCAAGCCACAAACGAATCAGCATTCGGTCATAAAGAGCTTCCAGGCTGCTGTCGGCTTCGGGTAATTCGTTGGAGGCGGTGACCAACAGGCGCATGGGAATACTGTCTTCCTTATCGCCATTACGGAAACGTCGTTCATTAATCGCCGTTAGCAGGGTATTCAGAATGGCTGGCCCTGCTTTCCAGATTTCATCCAGAAACACGATCTCAGCTTCAGGCAGGTAGCCGCTGGTCATACGTTGATAGCGCCCTTCTTCTTTTAATGCCTGAATAGACAGTGGGCCAAACACCTCCTCTGGAGTAGAAAAACGCGTCATCAGATATTCAAAAGCGCGTGCATGACGAAAAGCAAATTTCAGGCGACGAGCAATCAGACTCTTAGCAATCCCCGGTGGACCAAGTAAAAAGACGCTTTCGCCGCTGAGTGCTGCCAATAGGCATAAGCGAATGGCTTCTTGCCTTTCATACAGACCCGTTTCCAGCGCGCTGCTCAAACGGGATATTCTGTCTGCCAATTGTGTTGATTGCGTCATAATTATCCTAATGGTCTATGCGTGAATGGATTTTTACCCGATCGACGGGAATTAACCATCTTTTTTTTAATGTTATAGCTTGTTGATTAGTAAAATTTTTCTATTATCTATGATAGGTATGGCACCCTTTTTTTCTTTCTCTACCGCCCGATTTAAGGGTAGGCAATCAGTGTAAATCGTGCATACTGTGCGCCTTTTGGTGGGCGCCAAGGGCTTAGAATAGAGGTTATTGGCTCTTAAACGCACACATCAGCTTATGGATGTTCTAGCAAAAGAAACAAATTATGAGCACAGAGCATAAACGATCATTGTCGACGGTAACTCTGGCGGCAATCGGGGTGGTTTACGGTGATATTGGTACCAGTCCTCTCTATACACTGAGAGAGTGCTTTTCTGGTCATTATGGTTTTGATGTCCGTCCTGACGTGGTTTTTGGTTTTCTGTCTTTGATTTTCTGGATGTTAATCCTGATAGTCTCGCTGAAGTATCTTACTTACGTTATGCGAGCAGATAACGCGGGCGAAGGCGGAATTTTAACCCTGATGTCATTAGCTGGCAGGAATACATCCTCCCGTGCGACCTCGATATTGGTTATTCTCGGTTTAATTGGTGGCAGTTTCTTCTATGGGGAAGTGGTCATTACGCCGGCTATTTCGGTGATGTCGGCTATAGAAGGGCTGGAAATTGCCGCCCCTTCTCTCGACCCCTACATTGTTCCCTGCTCTATTGCCGTTTTAACACTGCTGTTTGCTATTCAAAAACATGGTACCGGCAGTGTCGGCAAACTATTTGCTCCCGTGATGTTGGTATGGTTCCTGACGCTGGCATTGCTGGGTGTGCGTGGGATCATGGATAACCCAGATGTTTTGGCTGCAATGAATCCCAAGTGGGCGTTTGCCTTTTTTGCCGAACACAAGGCTGTCTCTTTCTTCGCGCTGGGCGCAGTGGTACTGGCGATAACCGGCGTGGAAGCCTTGTATGCCGATATGGGTCATTTTGGTAAGTTCCCTATCCGTTTGGCTTGGTTTACCGTGGTATTGCCATCTTTAGTGCTGAATTACTTCGGTCAGGGTGCATTATTACTCAAAAACCCTGAAGCGATTAAAAACCCCTTCTTCTTGTTGGCACCCGACTGGGCGCTGATACCGTTATTGGTTTTGGCGACGCTGGCAACGGTCATTGCTTCGCAGGCCGTTATTTCCGGCGTATTCTCCCTGACGCGTCAGGCGGTGCGTTTAGGCTATCTGCCGCCGATGCGTATTATTCATACTTCTGAGATGGAGTCCGGTCAGATCTATATTCCAGTGATTAACTGGACGCTGTATCTCGCCGTGGTACTGGTTATTATTGGTTTTGAGCGTTCCAGTAATCTGGCTGCGGCTTACGGTATTGCGGTAACCGGCACCATGGTGCTGACTAGCATACTATTCTGTACCGTGGCGTTGAAAAACTGGCATTGGAATCGGTTTTTTGTGGCGTTCTTATTGGTGATATTACTGATCATTGATATTCCTATGTTTTCTTCGAATGCCTTAAAACTGTTCTCCGGTGGTTGGTTGCCGCTGAGTCTCGGTCTGGTGATGTTCATTATCATGACGACCTGGAAAAGCGAGCGCTTCCGATTATTGCGGCGGATGCATGAGCACGGTAACTCTCTGGAAGCGATGATTGCCTCTCTGGAGAAATCGCCGCCGGTGCGGGTGTCGGGTACCGCGGTGTATATGTCGCGGGCTATGAATGTTATCCCGTTCGCCTTGCTGCATAACCTCAAGCACAACAAAGTACTGCACGAACGCGTGGTATTGCTGACAATGCGTACTGAAGATGCGCCTTATGTACATAATGTAAAACGTGTCACCATCGAGCAATTATCACCGACCTTCTGGCGGGTCGTGGCCAGTTACGGTTGGCGGGAAACACCAAACGTGGAGGAAATCTTCCATCGTTGCGGGTTGGAAGGTTTGCCTTGCCAGATGATGGAAACCTCCTTCTTTATGTCGCATGAGTCGCTGATTCTATCCAAACGACCGTGGTATCTGTTCTTGCGTGGCAAGCTGTTTATGGCACTAAGCCGAAATGCTCTGCGAGCGCCGGATCAATTTGAAATCCCGCCAAACCGGGTGATCGAGTTGGGAACACAGGTAGAAATTTAATCGTCTGAGGCCGTCAATATGGCGGCCTCAGACTCGACCCCACGATTTATCATATTTCCCTTCTCACTGTTATTTATCAGGTTCGCTTTTCCCTCAAAAAATTTTTAGCGAAACGTTTCGATGGCGATCACAAATTGGCCAGAATTGTTTTGCCTTATCCTGCCGTTTTTCTAAACTCTTAGTCAGCGAAACGTTTCGCTGTTGGAGCAAAAAATGAAAAAAGGCGCATTACTGAATTCTGATATTTCTGCGGTTATCTCCAGACTTGGACATACCGACCAAATAGTCATTGCGGATGCAGGGCTGCCGATTCCAGACAGTACTTCTCGCATTGATTTAGCGCTAACACAGGGTGTACCTGGTTTTCTTCAGGTGCTGTCGGTGGTAACGCAGGAAATGCAGGTTGAGAGCGCTATTTTGGCGGAAGAGATGGTTAATAAAAATCCGCAACTCCATGAAGCGTTGCTGACACAACTTAAACAACTAGAACAACACCAGGGAAACTCCATTGCTTTGCACTATGTCAGCCATGAGGCCTTCAAAGAGCAAACCAAACATAGCCATGCCGTGATCCGTAGCGGGGAATGTTCCCCCTTTGCTAACGTGATCTTGTGCGCGGGCGTAACTTTCTGAGGCATTTATGCAACCTTTGCTGCAACTGAAAGGGATTGATAAAGCCTTTCCCGGCGTTAAAGCACTATCTGGTGCCGCACTCAGTGTCTATCCGGGACGGGTAATGGCGCTGGTGGGCGAAAACGGTGCTGGGAAATCCACCATGATGAAAGTGCTGACTGGCATCTACAGTAAAGATGCCGGCAGCCAGCATTTTCTCGGCCAGGAAGTGGTATTTAATGGTCCCAAAGCTTCACAGGAAGCGGGCATTGGGATTATTCATCAGGAATTAAATCTGATTCCGCAATTGACCATCGCCGAGAATATCTTTCTGGGACGAGAATTTGTTAACCGTTTTGGCGGCATTGATTGGAAAAAGATGTATGCCGAAGCGGATCGCCTGCTTGCCCGTTTGAACCTGAATTACAGTAGCCACCGTTTGGTGGGTGAACTCTCCATTGGCGATCAGCAAATGGTTGAAATCGCCAAGGTACTGAGCTTTGAATCCAAAGTCATCATTATGGATGAACCAACGGATGCGCTGACGGACACGGAAACCGCCTCGTTATTTAATGTGATCAGAGAGTTAAAGGCTGAGGGGCGCGGTATTGTTTATATCTCTCACCGTTTAAAAGAAATTTTTGAGATCTGCGACGATGTTACTGTCTTTCGTGATGGCCAATTTATCGGTGAAAAACCGGTGAGTGAGTTACAGGAAGATACGCTGATTGAAATGATGGTGGGTCGCAAACTGGAAGAACAGTACCCACGGCTGAATCTACCGCTGGGCGACGTGCGGTTGCAGGTGAAGCAGCTTTGTGGTCCCGGCGTGCATGATGTCAGTTTTAGCCTGCGTGCAGGGGAAATCCTTGGTGTTGCGGGATTGATGGGGGCGGGGCGAACCGAACTGATGAAAATCATCTACGGCGCGCTACCACGTCAATCTGGCTATGTGATGCTCAATGGCCGTGAAGTGGTAACCCACTCACCGCAAGATGGCCTGGCTAATGGCATTGTCTATATCTCGGAAGACCGTAAGCGGGATGGACTGGTCTTGGGCATGTCGGTGAAAGAAAATATGTCGCTGACCGCATTACGCTATTTCAGCCGTAGTGGTGGCTCGCTGAAACAGGCCGATGAACAACAAGCTGTCGCCGATTTTATTCGTTTATTTAATATCAAAACACCGTCGATGGAACAGCCTATTGGCTTACTATCCGGCGGTAATCAGCAAAAAGTAGCCATTGCCCGGGGATTAATGACTCGGCCAAAAGTCCTGATTTTGGATGAACCCACTCGTGGTGTAGATGTGGGAGCGAAAAAAGAGATCTATCAGTTAATCAACCAGTTCAAGCAAGAAGGTCTGAGTATCATTCTGGTTTCCTCGGAAATGCCGGAAGTGCTGGGAATGAGCGATAGAATTCTGGTGATGCATGAAGGTCATTTAAGCGGTGAGTTCTCCATTGAACAGGCCACTCAGGAAGTGTTGATGGCAGCCGCTGTCGGCAAGCAATACGGTGCAAAGCAGGAGTAATCAGATATGAGTTCCCAGACTATCCAGACCAAACGCTGGTTCAGTAAAGAGTGGCTATTAGAACAAAAATCATTGATTGCGCTGCTGGTGCTGATTGCTGTGGTTTCGTCCCTTAGCCCGAATTTTTTCACCCTGAATAATCTGTTCAATATTTTGCAACAAACTTCGGTCAACGCCATTATGGCGGTCGGGATGACATTGGTTATTCTGACTTCTGGCATCGATCTTTCCGTTGGTTCCCTGCTAGCGTTAACCGGCGCGGTGGCCGCATCTCTTGTCGGGATGGAAATGAATGCACTGGTTGCCGTGGGTGCTGCTCTGGCCGCTGGAGCCTTCGTTGGTGCCTGTACTGGAGTGATTGTGGCGAAAGGCAAAGTACAGGCCTTTATTGCTACCTTGGTCATGATGTTGCTGTTGCGCGGTGTCACTATGGTCTACACCAACGGTAGCCCAGTAAATACTGGCTTTACCGATGTTGCCGATGCCTTTGGCTGGTTCGGTATTGGCCGCCCACTTGGCATTCCAACGCCAATTTGGTTGATGGCTATCGTTTTTGTTAGTGCTTGGTACATGCTGCACCATACTCGTTTGGGTCGCTATATCTATGCGTTAGGTGGCAATGAGGCTGCAACTCGTCTATCCGGTATCAGCGTTGATAAAGTCAAAATTATCGTTTACTCCCTGTGCGGCTTATTGGCAGCACTGGCAGGTATTATCGAAGTTGCTCGTCTATCCTCAGCTCAGCCGACGGCAGGTACCGGTTATGAACTGGATGCCATAGCGGCGGTTGTTCTGGGTGGAACCAGTCTGGCTGGTGGTAAAGGACGTATTGTTGGTACGCTAATCGGTGCTCTAATCCTCGGCTTTTTGAATAACGGTTTAAATTTATTGGGTGTCTCCTCCTACTACCAAATGATCGTAAAAGCAGTAGTTATTCTGCTCGCGGTATTGGTAGATAACAAAAGCAGCAAATAACCTCTCTCCCTACAGGAATTACGACCATGAAAATGAAAAAACTGGCTACCTTGATCTCTGTTGTTGCACTGAGCGCCACCGTGAGTGCTAACGCGCTGGCAAAAGACACCATTGCGCTAGTGGTTTCCACTCTGAATAACCCATTTTTTGTCTCTATGAAAGATGGAGCACAGAAAGAAGCGGATAAACTGGGCTACAACCTGGTGGTATTGGATTCACAGAACAACCCAGCAAAAGAATTGGCCAATGTGCAGGATCTGACAGTTCGTGGCACCAAACTACTATTGATCAACCCGACCGACTCCGATGCGGTAGGCAATGCCATCAAAATGGCCAATCAGGCAAAAATTCCGGTGATTACGCTGGATCGTTTGGCAGCCAAAGGTGAGGTGGTCAGCCACGTAGCATCCGACAACCGCTTTGGCGGCAAAATGGCCGGTGACTTTATTGCCAAAAAACTGGGTAATGACGCCCAAGTTATTCAACTGGAAGGTATTGCCGGAGCCTCTGCGGCTCGTGAACGTGGCGAAGGCTTCAAACAGTCAATGGAACAGCATAAATTCCAGCTGTTGGCTAGCCAACCGGCCGACTTCGATCGCACTAAAGGTTTGAACGTGATGCAGAACTTGCTGACCGCACATCCAACGGTACAAGCGGTGTTCGCACAGAATGATGAAATGGCGCTGGGTGCTCTGCGTGCATTGCAGACCGCAGGTAAAACCGATGTATTAGTGGTTGGATTTGACGGTACCGATGATGGTATTAAAGCGGTTGAAGGTGGCAAGCTGGGCGCGACTATTGCTCAACGTCCTGACCAAATTGGCGCTATCGGGGTACAAACTGCGGATAAGGTACTGAAAGGTCAGAAAGTGCAGGCCATTATTCCTGTTGATTTGAAGCTAGTGACTAAATAATAAAATGACTCATTAGTTGTTATTTAATAAACCCACGGTATTGGAGTTGTAGGTTGATTACATGGGCAAGCACATCGATGAACTGATTTAAGTCACGGATTCGGATGAGTGAACGTTGTTAATTCTCCTGCAACTTCAAATACAAAGGAATAGATGTGATGGAAACAGGTAAGCTGGTGGTTCTTGGCAGTATCAATGCTGACCATATTCTGAATATTCAGCAGTTCCCTCGTCCGGGTGAAACGGTGATCGGGAAGCAATATAACGTTGCTTTCGGTGGGAAAGGTGCTAATCAGGCGGTGGCTGCCGGGCGCAGTGGCGCGGATATCGCATTTATTGCCTGTGTGGGTGAAGACGACATCGGCGAGCGGGTTCGTCAACAATTAGCCACAGACCGAATCGATACTGGCCCAGTTGAAGCTATTGCCGGTGAAACTACCGGTGTGGCGTTAATTTTCGTCAATGGTGAAGGTGAAAACGTCATTGGCATCAACGCCGGAGCCAATGCTGCCGTCACGCCAGATTATTTACAACGCTACCAGCAAAAGGTCATTGATGCTCAGGCATTGCTGATGCAATTAGAATCACCGCTGGAAACAGTTATCGCGGCAGCGAAACTGGCCAGAGAAAATCAGACCCAGGTGATTCTAAACCCAGCCCCCGCGCGCGAACTGCCAGATGAGTTGCTGCAACTGGTGGATATGATCACGCCGAATGAAACTGAAGCCGAGCGTTTGACCGGTATTCATATCAAAAATGATAACGATGCCGACAGAGCGGCAAAGATTCTGCATGATAAAGGCATTACGACGGTAATTATCACACTGGGCAGCCGTGGTGTTTGGCTCAGCGAACAAGGTCAAGGTAAGTTAATGCCCGGTTTTAAAGTTGATGCGGTTGATACTATTGCTGCCGGTGATACATTCAATGGCGCGTTACTTACCGCGCTATTGGAAGGTCAGACTATGGCCACTGCGGTACGTTTTGCTCATGCCGCCGCTGCCATTGCGGTAACACGTTCTGGTGCTCAACCCTCCATTCCCTGGCGGGCCGAAATTGATACATTTTTACAAAGTCAGAGGTAATTTTGGCCACCATGAAAGATGTCGCCCGCTTGGCGGGCGTTTCTACCTCGACAGTTTCTCACGTTATCAATAAAGATCGTTTTGTCAGCGATGCGGTGCGCGAAAAAGTGATTGCCGCCATCAAGCAACTCAACTATGCCCCTTCTGCCTTAGCGCGCAGCCTGAAGCTCAATCAAACACGCACGATTGGAATGTTGGTAACGGCCAGTAGTAACCCATTCTATGCCGAAGTGGTTCGCGGCGTGGAACGCAGCTGTTATGAGCGTGGCTATAGCCTGATTTTGTGTAATACCGAGGGTGATATTGACCGCATGAACCGCAGCATGGAAACCTTACTACAAAAAAGAGTCGATGGTTTGTTGTTGATGTGTACCGAAAATCACCGCCCATCACAGGATGTTCTACGCTGTTATCCTTTTTTACCTATAGTGATGATGGATTGGGCACCTTTTGAGGGTGTGAACGACACTATTCAGGATAACTCTTTATTGGGTGGGGAAATGGCTACAGATTTCCTGATCGCTAAAGGTTATAAACGCATCGCGTGTATTGCGGGTCCACAGGATAAAACCCCTGCGCGGGAACGTCTGGAAGGTTATCGACAAGCGATGAAGCGTGCTGGATTGCCGATTCTGTCAGGATATGAAATTGCCAGTGACTTCGAATTTGCTGGTGGTCTCGCTGCAATGAAACAATTACTGGCGTTGCCACAACCGCCAGAAGCGGTCTTTACCAGCAATGATGCCATGGCGGTGGGGGTTTATCAGGCGTTGTATCAGGTGGGTCTATCCATTCCGCAAGATATGGCAGTAATTGGTTATGATGATATTGAGATAGCCCGTTATATGACGCCGCCGCTCACCACGATTCATCAACCAAAAGATGAACTGGGGGAATTGGCGATCGATACATTGATTCATAGATTGAATAACTTGCACGAAGAGCCACAGATTCTCACCCTTACACCAGAATTGGTGGATCGCGGTTCGGTCTCTCAGCGTGAAACTAATGGCTGATGGTGCCAGCACACCACAAACCCTAATAGATAGCCTTATCAGTCAGAACCACCGAGCTGTGAGCCGATTTAATCATGCTATCGCCTGATGGAACTCACTATCAATATTGTCTCTTCTATATATAGATAACCATTACCAATAAAAAATACCGTTATTCTTTGTCCTGCAATAATATCTGGCATGCAGCACAGGCACCCTCTCGGTCACTGGCGAGAATGGTATCAACGATAGATTGATGATGTTGTAGCTTAATCACTTCATCTCCAGTAATGGCGCGGAAATAGCTGTGATAGACAGAACTGAACAAATTGGCAAAAGACGTCAGGAACGGATTACCGCTGGCTTCGTAAATCAACTGATGGAATTGGGTATCAACCTGAATCCAGCGTTCACGGTCAAATTCATCATGCAGCGCCTGCATTTCAGCCATTAATATAGTTAACTGTTTTTTTTGTGCCGCGTTAGCGTTAACCGCAGCCAAAGCACAGGCCTGTGGTTCCAACGCAGTACGTACTAGAATAAAGTGTTGCATCACCTGATCGAAATTCTCGCGTGTCATCCACCAGGTCAGTAACTCTTGGTCGAGAAAGTTCCAGTTGGATTGCGGCATAATACGCGTACCAATCCGTGGTCGTGGTAACAACATCCCTTTCGCGGCTAACATTTTTACCGCTTCACGTACCGCAGTGCGGCTGACACCAAACTCTTCACCCAGTTCTATCTCCCCTGGTAGTATGGCACCGGCTATATATTCCCCTGCCAGGATACGTTGACCGATCTTTTCAGCTAGTAAATAGGAAAGGTTGCGCTGAGCGGCTTGTTGTTGGGCATTAAATTGCATGGTGATTTGTCCTGGCTAACATCTTATATATCTATTTTACTCTACAGTTTCACTCTGGTATTGGCTGTTTAACTGAAAAGTAGTAGAAAAATGACTCATTTCCGCACTTTTTGATGAAAAAAAACGCGGTTGGAAAATTATTTGAAATTAGGGGTTGCAGCCTGTCAGGAACTCCCTATAATGCGCCTCCACTGACCGGGAACAACGAAACATACTTCGCCGGGTCAGGAAGAGAACAGATGAGTTTGACTTCGAAAGAAACCAAATAAAACCTTGACTCTTCAGCGGGAAAGCGTAATA
>NZ_KN150747.1:0-33546 GCF_000754815.1 Yersinia ruckeri ATCC 29473 | reverse complement strand
CGAATGGCGTAATGATGGCCAGGCTGTCTCCACCCGAGACTCAATGAAATTGAACTCGCTGTGAAGATGCAGTGTACCCGCGGCAAGACGGAAAGACCCCGTGAACCTTTACTATAGCTTGACACTGAATATTGAGCCTTGATGTGTAGGATAGGTGGGAGGCATCGAAGCGTGGACGCCAGTCTACGTGGAGCCAACCTTGAAATACCACCCTTTAATGTTTGATGTTCTAACTCGGCCCCATAATCTGGGGTGAGGACAGTGTCTGGTGGGTAGTTTGACTGGGGCGGTCTCCTCCCAAAGAGTAACGGAGGAGCACGAAGGTTAGCTAATCACGGTCGGACATCGTGAGGTTAGTGCAAAGGCATAAGCTAGCTTGACTGCGAGAGTGACGGCTCGAGCAGGTACGAAAGTAGGTCTTAGTGATCCGGTGGTTCTGAATGGAAGGGCCATCGCTCAACGGATAAAAGGTACTCCGGGGATAACAGGCTGATACCGCCCAAGAGTTCATATCGACGGCGGTGTTTGGCACCTCGATGTCGGCTCATCACATCCTGGGGCTGAAGTAGGTCCCAAGGGTATGGCTGTTCGCCATTTAAAGTGGTACGCGAGCTGGGTTTAGAACGTCGTGAGACAGTTCGGTCCCTATCTGCCGTGGGCGTTGGAAGATTGAGAGGGGCTGCTCCTAGTACGAGAGGACCGGAGTGGACGCATCACTGGTGTTCGGGTTGTCATGCCAATGGCATTGCCCGGTAGCTAAATGCGGAAAAGATAAGCGCTGAAAGCATCTAAGCGCGAAACTTGCCTCGAGATGAGTCTTCCCTGGGGCTTTAAGCCCCCTGAAGGAACGTTAAAGACTATGACGTTGATAGGCTGGGTGTGTAAGTGCAGCGATGCATTGAGCTAACCAGTACTAATGATCCGTGAGGCTTAACCTTACAACACCGAAGGTGTTTTGTGTTTGAGAGAGAATAATTTTCAGCGAAGTATCCAGATTGGATTGACTGGCTGTGCAGAGGCATGGCGGGTTGATTGAAACAGAATTTGCCTGGCGGCCATAGCGCGACGGACCCACCTGAACCCATGCCGAACTCAGAAGTGAAACGTTGTAGCGCCGATGGTAGTGTGGGGTCTCCCCATGCGAGAGTAGGACACTGCCAGGCATCAAATCAAGCCGAAACCCTATGCCAAAAGCGTGGGGTTTTTGCTATGTGCGGAAAACGAGATGCGGTGAGGGTGTCAAATACACCGGGCGCACAGACATACCGGACAGAGATGAAGAAGCCCCCTGCTTGCGCCGGGGGCTTTTGGCGTTTTCAGGGGCGGTAGAAGATAGCGTCCGATTCTGGTCAGTGTGAGCGGTTAAAGCTACGATGGTACCAAGAAGAGTATTTTGCCGAGACAGATGAATCGGGGTTAAACGCCTCGAAATTTGGCATAATGAGCAAGCAGGCATAGAGGTGATCTCATTGTATTTATTATCATAATCAATAGATCACGAAACTCTATGCCTGTCTTTTTTTTTGGAATTTCTCAGCCTGAAAGAGCCTTTACTTGTTGATTAATGGTCGCCGCCTCGTGATGCACCAAGACCCGTTTGTGAACGTATAAATTGTGCTTTGAATAGTAACCGTTCTTTTTTACCTGTTTCCGAATGATCGGTAATGGAGAATAACCAGGTGCCGACGAAGGCGACAATCATCGAGAATAATGCAGGGTATTCATAAGGATAAATTGGTTTTGCATGTCCAAGAATTTTTACCCAGATAGTTGGACCCAAAATCATCAGAACTACCGCAGTAATCAGCCCCAACCACCCACCAACTAATGCACCTCGAGTGGTCAGTTTATCCCAGTACATTGAAATGAAAATGATTGGGAAGTTACAGCTGGCGGCGATAGAGAAGGCCAAGCCGACCATGAAAGCTATATTCTGATTCTCAAACAGAATGCCTAGCCCTATAGCAACGAAACCTAATATAACCACAGTAATCTTGGATACGCGTAATTCGTCACGCTCCCGTGCCTTACCATTTTTAATCACGCTAGCATATAAGTCATGAGAAACGGCAGAAGCACCGGCCAGCGTCAGGCCAGCAACCACGGCAAGAATTGTGGCAAAGGCGACGGCGGAAATAAAGCCGAGGAAGAAGTTACCGCCGACTGCATCGGCCAGATGTATTGCGGCCATATTGGTACCGCCCAACAATGCGCCCGCGGCATCTTTAAAGGACGGATTAGGGCCAACCAGTAAAATGGCACCGAAACCGATAATAAAAGTCAGGATATAAAAGTAACCAATAAAACCGGTGGCATAAAACACACTTTTGCGGGCTTCTTTAGCATCACTCACGGTGAAGAAACGCATCAGTATGTGGGGCAGGCCAGCAGTACCAAACATCAAAGCTAAACCAAGAGATAAGGCAGATATTGGGTCGGAAACCAATCCTCCGGGACTCATGATGGCAATGCCTTTGGGATGGACTTTAACGGCTTCGCTAAATAAGGTATTGAAGTTGAAACCAACGGATTTCATGACCATAACGGCCATAAAGGTGGCACCAGCCAGTAGTAATACAGCTTTAATAATTTGTACCCAAGTGGTTGCCAACATGCCACCAAATAGCACATATAACACCATCAGAATACCAACCAGCACCACGGCTACATGATAGTTCAGGCCGAATAGTAGTTCGATTAATTTACCCGCCCCAACCATTTGGGCAATCAAATATAAAGCAACCACCACCAATGAACCACAGGCCGATAGCGTGCGAATTGGGCGTTGTTGTAAACGGTACGACGCAACGTCGGCAAAGGTATAGCGGCCAAGATTACGCAAACGTTCGGCAATCAGGAATAGGATAATCGGCCAACCAATCAGAAAGCCGATAGAATAAATCAGGCCATCGTATCCGGAAGTATAAACCAGCGCGGATATGCCCAGAAACGAAGCCGCAGACATAAAGTCGCCAGCGATCGCCAACCCATTTTGAAAGCCGGTAATTCGTCCTCCGGCAGTATAATAGTCTTGTCGGGAGCGGGTTCGTTTAGAAGCCCAATAGGTGATGTATAGCGTGGCACCAACAAATAGCAGGAACATTACAATAGCTTGAATATTTAGCGGTTGACGCTGAACTTCACCGCTGATTGCCTCTGCCTGAGACAGCGCAGGCAGAGTCAGTAAACCCAGTACGGACCAATGACGGGTCTTCATTGCTTCACCTCGCGAAGAATTTCTGCCGTCAAGCGGTCAAACTCACCGTTAGCGCGGACAACATAAATACCTGTAAGAACAAAAGAAATGACAATCAGACCTACGCCGACAGGAATGCCACGGGTAATGCTAGAGCCAGCATAAAGCGGTGTGCCTAGCCATTGAGGTTCAAAAGCAATGAGAAAAATAAAGCTAACATAGAGTGCCAAGGTGATGGCCGACAGTAGCCAGGCGAATCGGCCACGCTTTCGTACCAACTCTTTGAATTTCTGATTATTCTCAATCTCTTGATAAATGTTGTCATTCATCAGAGTTCTCCTGTAAGGCATGAATCGGGTTGCCGCTCTCAGGCGGCGTCATTTACGAGGTTGCTTGCATTGATTGTTTTTCTTCCAGTAATTTTTCAACCACACTTGGATCCGCCAGCGTTGAGGTATCCCCTAAATTACTGGTATCGCCAGCAGCAATTTTGCGTAGGATGCGGCGCATAATTTTTCCTGAGCGGGTTTTTGGCAGTGAGTCAGTCCAGTGCAGAATATCGGGTGTGGCGATCGGTCCAATTTCTTTACGTACCCAGTTACGTACCTCGGTATAAAGTTCCGGCGTCGGCTCTTCCCCATGATTCAACGTGATATAGGCATAAATTGCCTGGCCCTTAATATTGTGGGGTACGCCTACCACAGCCGCTTCGGCAATTTTTGGATGAGAAACCAGAGCAGACTCTATTTCTGCGGTACCTAAACGGTGACCAGAAACATTGAGGACGTCATCAACGCGACCGGTAATCCAGTAGTAACCATCTTCATCACGGCGGGCGCCATCACCGCTAAAATACATACCTTTAAAGGTAGAGAAGTAGGTTTGCTCGAAACGGTCGTGATCGCCGTACAGTGTACGAGCCTGACCTGGCCATGAGTCAGTAATGACCAGATTGCCCTCACTTGCACCTTCCTGTGGATTTCCTAGATTATCAACCAAGGCAGGCTGTACGCCGAAGAATGGGCGTGTAGCAGAACCCGCTTTCAGTTCGGTTGCGCCAGGTAGCGGGGTGATCATGAAACCACCGGTTTCGGTTTGCCACCAGGTATCAACAATCGGGCATTGTCCATTACCAATCTTGTTGTAATACCATTCCCATGCTTCAGGGTTAATGGGTTCGCCAACAGAACCCATGATGCGTAAAGATGTGCGTTTGGTACCCTCAATGGCTTTGTCGCCTTCAGCCATCAATGCACGAATCGCGGTGGGCGCGGTATACAGAATATTGACTTGATGTTTATCGATAACCTGACCTAAACGGTTAACGCCGGGGTAATTGGGTACACCTTCAAACATTAAAGTCATGGCGCCACAAGCCAAGGGGCCATAAAGTAGGTAGCTGTGGCCAGTTACCCAACCGACATCGGCGGTACACCAATAAATGTCGCCTGGATGGTAGTCGAATACATATTTAAACGTCATAGCGGCATACACTAGATAGCCACCGGTAGTATGAACGACACCTTTGGGCTTACCGGTTGATCCTGATGTATAAAGTATAAATAATGGGTCCTCGGCATTCATTTCTTCCGCTGGACAATCTGCCGAAACGCCGACAATCAGGTCGTGCCACCACAGATCGCGGCCTTCCTGCCAGTAACCCGTTTTCCCAGTACGTTGGAATACCACCACATTATTGATACTGGTTATCGCTGGGTTTCTCAGTGCGTCATCAACATTCTTTTTCAATGGAATAGCGCGGCCGGCACGCATGCCTTCATCGGCGGTGATCACCAGTTTGGCATTTGAGTCAATGATACGACCGGCCACGGCATCAGGTGAGAAACCACCAAATATAACAGAATGCACAGCACCGATACGTGCGCAGGCCAGCATGGCCACAGCGGCTTCGGGCACCATCGGCATATAGATGGCGACAACATCACCTTTTTTAACGCCAAGTTTTTTGAGCACATTGGCAAATTGGCAGACGTTGTGATGCAGTTGCTTGTAAGTGACATGCTTGGATTGGCTTGGATCATCGCCTTCCCAAATGATTGCTGTTTGTTCACCGCGTTCAGTTAAATGTCGATCCAGACAGTTGGCAGATAAATTCAGAGTGCCATCCTCAAACCAGCGAATACTGACGTGGCCAGGATCAAATGAAGTATTTTTAACAATACTATAGGGTTTTATCCAGTCAATAATCTTGCCTTGCTCACCCCAGAATGCATCAGGGTTCTGTACGGATTGTTGATAAAAATCATGGTATTGGGCTGGATTTATCAGGGCATTTTCTGCAATTGCAGGGGGAATCGGATATTTATGTAGTTGGCTCATATTTATTCTCCTTTAGATTGTTAATAATATGTCAATCAAAGGTTGATTATAGAGCGAGACACCGTTTTGTTTCTTTTTTGGGCGGCAGATCACGTAGAAAAGATGTTTATTTAGGGACTTACTTAACATGCTGTGTGGTGTATCAATATCTGAATAGGGAAAGGTTTTTTCCGATTTTTTAGTTTGGATAGGATGCAATACTGAGATGAGTAACCTAATTAACACAAAAAAACATTACCGCGTGATGATATATATTAGTGACTTTTACTGATTTAAGAGCATGTCAGAAATAAATATCATGGCTCATTTAAATTAAAAACCAATCTTTATTATCTAATGTGAAACGTTGGCTACTTATTATTACCTAATGGAATTTAAAAGCACTAGATATACCTTATAGGAATAAAAATGAGGTGAGAAATAAGAGATCTAGTTATGCAATTAAAATCAGGTCTAGTAATCGCTGTTTTTATCATTTTTAGGCTGAATTATCGGTGCTTTGGTTGCAGAATATCTAAAATGGGTAGAGAATCGAAAGACTGCTAATTTAACAAAGCACGTACAAAATAAGATAAAAAATACAACAACTAGCTGGTTTTATCAGCGAATTAATGTCGCTTATTTTTTATACTCAAGAACGAAGTGCTTATTTACTATGACTTAAAATTATTATTTTAATAACAAATAGTTATGAGTAATAGTTATTGCTAAGCGTAAAGATATATCAGGTTGTACAGATTAATCCACAGTAAACAAGGCTTGCAGAAGAATGGCTTGAAATGATACTGATTTAAAGGTGGACGACTGACGGGAGGTTGATCCACGGATTTTATTAACTATAGCCCCGTATTTAATGATTAATTATTCCATTTAAAGCACATGTCCATCATGTCCTTTTGGGAATGTTTTGAGGGATTTTTTTGGGTATGAAAAGTGTAAAAATCAGTCTAGCTTGGCAAATCTTAATAGCGTTGGTATTAGGTATTCTTGTCGGTGCCATTCTTCACAATCAGGTGGAATCAAGAGATTGGTTAGTGAGTAATATTCTCAGCCCTGCTGGTGATATATTCATTCGTCTAATTAAAATGATTGTAGTTCCTATTGTTATTTCCACGCTAATTGTTGGTATTGCCGGTGTTGGAGATGCGAAGAAATTAGGGCGTATTGGCCTTAAAACCATTATTTATTTCGAAGTTATTACTACTATTGCCATTATTGTCGGTATTACCTTGGCTAATGTTTTCCAGCCGGGTCAGGGGATTGATATGTCGACGCTAACTGCGGTGGACATATCTCAATATGAGAAAACCACAGCACAAGTGCAAAGTGGCAGCCACAGTTTGGTGGGTACGATTCTTTCGTTAATACCATCTAACGTGTTTTCCTCAATGGCCAATGGCGATATGTTGCCAATTATCTTCTTCTCTGTGCTGTTCGGTCTTGGGTTGTCTTCCTTGCCGAAAGAAACCAAAGAGCCACTGCTTAACGTGTTTAAAGCTATTTCTGAAAGCATGTTTAAAGTGACGCATATGATCATGCGTTATGCACCTATCGGTGTCTTTGGGTTGATCTCTGTGACTGTAGCTAACTTTGGCTTTGCTGCTTTGCTGCCGCTCGCCAAGTTGGTGATACTGGTTTATGCCGCGATTTTGTTCTTTGCTTTGGTCGTGATGGGCTTGGTGGCTAGAGCTTGTAATCTACGCATCTGGATATTAATCCGCATTCTGAAAGATGAGTTGATCTTGGCTTACTCCACCGCCAGCTCTGAGACCGTGCTGCCGCGAATTATCGAGAAAATGGAAGCCTATGGTGCGCCGAAGTCGATTACCAGTTTTGTGGTGCCGACGGGGTATTCCTTTAATCTGGATGGTTCTACGTTATATCAAAGCATTGCGGCCATCTTTATCGCTCAGTTATATGGTATTGAACTCTCGCTTAGTCAGGAGATTATTCTGGTACTGACACTGATGGTGACGTCTAAAGGTATTGCCGGTGTGCCGGGAGTCTCTTTCGTTGTGTTGTTGGCGACCTTAGGCAGTGTAGGTATTCCATTAGAAGGCCTGGCCTTTATCGCCGGTGTCGATCGTATTTTGGATATGGCACGTACGGCATTAAATGTCGTCGGTAACGCTTTGGCCGTATTAGTCATTGCCAAGTGGGAACATCAATTCGATCATAAGAAGGCTCGTGCATTCGAAAAGTCGTTTTTTGCGGAAAAACAGATATCAGTTAACCAAGGCTAACTGACGATAGTTTGGGCTGAACCCGTTATTTGCCAGAGCGCGAGTAACGGGTTTTTTATACATTATTTTCCAGCAAGATAAACTTGAATTTTTAGCCGTTTATCTTGTTGGTGCGCCATTTTCATCGATGCCCACAGAATGAGTCTCTTTTTGAACGCAAAATAAAACCCTTACTTACCGTGTTGGTATAAATTGTCTTATCATTGTTGGTTTTTTTAACTTTTTATTCTACCGGTGATAACCATTTTGCAGCGTGACGATCAATATATATGGAGAAAGCATGACCTGGCAGTCGTTTAAATCCGAGTACCTAGTGCGGTTCTGGGCTCCGCTTCCTGCGGTGATTGCAGCAGGGACTCTATCAACCTATTATTTTGGCCTGACTGGCACATTTTGGGCCGTAACCGGTGAGTTCACCCGTTGGGGTGGTCATGTGATGCAGTGGTTTGGCGCTCATCCGCAGGAATGGGGCTATTTTAAGGTCATTGGTTTTGAAGGTACGCCGCTGGATCGGGTGGATGGGATGATGGTTATCGGCATGTTTGTTGGTTGTATTGCTGCAGCATTGTGGGCCAATAATATTAAGCTGCGTAAGCCCCAACACGGTATACGCATTGTTCAGGCATTGGTTGGTGGGATTATTGCCGGTTTCGGTGCACGTTTGGCTATGGGCTGTAATTTGGCGGCCTTCTTTACTGGTATTCCCCAATTCTCGCTACATGCATGGTTTTTTGCCTTGGCTACGGCTGTGGGTTCTTATTTCGGTGCCAAATTTACTTTGTTGCCAATGTTTCGTATTCCCGTCAAATTACAAAAAGTGACGACGGCATCGCCGTTAACCCAAAACCCTGACAGAGCAAAGCGCCGTTTCCGTCTGGGAATGGGCGTTTTTGTCCTGGCACTATGTTGGGCGCTGACAGAATTGTTCCGCGCGCCTAAACTTGGTATCGCTATGCTATTTGGGATTGGATTTGGTTTATTGATCGAATGGGCGCAGATTTGTTTTACCTCTGCATTTCGTGATTTATGGATAACCGGACGCACCCATATGGCGAAAGCTATCATCATCGGCATGGCCGTCAGTGCCATCGGTATCTTCAGTTATGTTCAGTTGGGCGTAGCACCGAAAATTCTTTGGGCTGGCCCGAATGCGGTGATAGGCGGCTTATTTTTTGGTTTTGGTATTGTGCTCGCGGGCGGCTGTGAAACCGGTTGGATGTATCGTGCCGTAGAAGGGCAAGTGCATTATTGGTGGGTAGGGTTAGGTAATATTATTGGAGCTACCTTGTTGGCCTATTACTGGGATGATTTTGCGCCGATACTGGCAACGGATTACCAAAAAATCAACCTGTTAACCACATTTGGGCCAATCGGTGGTCTGCTGGTTACTTATCTGCTACTCGGGCTGGTTTTTGCCGCCGTGCTGGGATGGGATAAATATTTTTTCCGCAACCGTAAAATTGTAGTTCCAGCCTTATCCAGGAAGTCACTATGAGTACTACGTCAATTATCCCAGACTATCGGTTGGATATGGTCGGAGAACCTTGTCCCTATCCAGCCGTCGCCACGCTGGAAGCCATGCCACAGCTTAGACCCGGCGAAATACTGGAAGTCATCAGCGATTGCCCACAGTCGATAAATAATATTCCGCTAGATGCCCGTAACTATGGATATAAGGTGTTGGATATACAGCAGGATGGGCCAACAATCCGCTATTTGATCCAGCGATAGTGAAGTGATGGATGGGTCTTTCTGAAGTAGCCAGTGACTATATTTTACTGACTATATTAATCCAGGAGTAACATCACATGAACAAGAGCAGAGTTGTTGGGGTCGATATTGTCAAATCTGTTTTTCACGTATGTATCTGGATGGTTGATGGTTTCGTTGTCTTGAACAGAAAAATATCGAGTTAGAAATTGCTGTGTATGCTTTGTCAGTTTGAACCGGGGACTTTAATTGCGATGGAAGCCTGTTAAACCTCTTATTTCTGGGGGGCGAACATTCAATTCTATGGAATATAGCATAAGGCTTATCCCCACCCTGCAAGTGAAAACATTTATCTGAAGCCAGAAGAACGATGCTTTAGCTATTGATAAAACAGCATGCCGCTTGGGCATTCACTTTGTTTCGGTCAAAACCACGGAACAACAGGATATCAAAATGCTGCGGAATACCCGCCAACCTATGGTTGAGTAGAGAACCATGCTGGCTGACCAGCCTCGCTCTCGGCGCGCTGAATAGGGTCTCATTATTCCTGTCGAGATCCAGCAGCTATCTGAGTTTATTGAAGAGGCAGCGAAAATGACTTAACTTTTACGCTGCACCGTTTATTTTTTTTCATTGTGGGAAGATATGCAGGCACTGAATGAACGTGTTATTGAACTGGATAAAGAAATTGTAGTGGATCGCAAAGTTAAGACATCTGTGTAGCCTCTTTCCATTGGTTTTCAGAGGATGAGGGAGGCAGTTAAAACATCCGGTGGCACATTCAAAGTGACGCCGGAATGCCGAAGTTTTCGTCTCGGGTTCTTGAATAGACCCCAGTTTCCTAGACGGTTGCGTGCCTCATGAACCAGGCACTTTCATAAACTGCAGGTGGTTGATCTTCACAGGCACTGTGACGCCGTTTAGCATTATAAAACATCTCTACATAATCGAAGATATCCGCCTTCGCTTCTTCTCTATTTTTATAGATCCGTTTCTTTATGCGTTCTCGTTTTAGCAACTGAAAAAAGCTTTCAGCCACCGCGTTATCATGGCAATTACCTCGGCGACTCATGCTGCTTTTTAAATTGTGAGCGGTCATAAAATGCTGACATCTTTCGCTCGTATATTGCGAGCCCTGATCCGAATGGATTAGTACTTTTGCCGTTGGTTTACGTCGCCACACTGCCATCAACAAGGCGTCCATCACCAGCTCTGCTGTCATTCGCCCCCCCATACTCCAGCCGATAACCCGACGCGAGAAAAGATCGAGAACAACGGCCAGATACAACCATCCCTCATGCGTTCTGATATAGGTCATGTCACTCACCCAATGCGTATTGGGGGTAGGAACAATGAACTGGCGTTCAAGGTAATTAGGGTTGGCAACTGATGTTTTTCCGCCGCCGTAATAGCGGCGTTTCCGATATCCGGTTTGAGAAGCCAACTCTGCAAGCCTCATTAGGCGCGCGATCCTGTTACGCCCAGCTCGCTCACCCAAGTCTTTCATGTCGAGCCAGATTTTTCGATAACCATAAACCGTACCACTTTCAAGCCACAGTTGTTTAATGAGGCCTGTTTGGCGCTCATCTTGCCTGGCGCGCAGAGATTGAGGCCGTTTTAGCCACTGGTAATAACCGCTGTAATGGAGGCCAAGAACCAGACACAACCGGCGTACCGCATAAAAGGTCGACATTTTTTTAATGAAGGCGTACTTCAGCCTGACGTTCTTGCAAAGTACGCGGCGGCCTTTTTTAAAATATCTCGCTCTTCAGTCACCCGCTTAAGTTCTTGCCTGAGGCGCTTTACTTCGTGCTGGAGGGCATCGTCCTGCTTGCGCTGTGGTTCGGGTTTTTGGTAACGCTTGATCCATGCGTAAAGGCTATTGGTGGAAACACCAAGTCGTGCCGCAACCTCAGAAACAGGGTATCCCTGCTCGTTAATCTGTTTTACAGCTTCAATTTTGAATTCTTCAGTGAACGTTTTGACTGACATAAACACTCCTTCATTAGGCCTCCATTATGAGGCAAAAAAGTGTCTACGAAACCCGGGTCTATTCATCTTTTACTTGTCTCAACATCAGTTTAAGCAGACAATACCTCTAGGTATTTTATGCTCTGGTGGAGCAATAATCAGGCTGTCGCCAAAACTATACTGGTGGTTAGCAACGTTGAACAGTGCACTGGTAGCTGTAGAGCCTGGGGCGGTAGCGTGTTTGTTGCACCAGTATGCCTTTTCAGTAACGACATAGTGACGCTATCGGTGCTTTATCTCACCTGATTCAGATCTAGACGTACTTAAACGAAGAGTCATGACATGAACAATATATTATCTCTTATTGGTCGCAACAAGACACTGTTCACTCAGGATCTTGCCAAAAATAAAAATGAGTTGGCCAGCATCGTTTCTGAATCACGTTTTTTAGTATTAGGTGGAGCCGGATCAATTGGCCAAGCTGTCACTAAAGAAATTTTCAAACGTAATCCCAAGAAATTACACGTTATAGATATTAGTGAAAATAATATGGTCGAGTTGGTGCGTGATATTCGCAGCCAGTTTGGTTATATTTTGGGTGACTTTCAGACGTTTGCACTTGATATAGGCTCTCTAGAATATGATGCCTTTATTAAAGCTGATGGTCAGTATGATTATGTGCTCAATTTATCCGCGTTGAAGCATGTGCGCAGCGAAAAAGATCCCTTTACGCTGATGCGAATGATTGAAGTTAATATCCTTAATACTAATAAAACTATTGAACAATCGTTCGAGACAGGTGTGAAAAAATATTTTTGCGTATCGACTGATAAAGCAGCGAACCCAGTAAATATGATGGGTGCATCAAAGCGTATTATGGAAATGTTTCTGATGCGGAATAGTGAAAAAATAGATATCTCTACCGCGCGCTTTGCTAATGTTGCTTTTTCTGATGGTTCCTTACTACATGGCTTCGAACAGCGCCTGAGCAAACAACAGCCTCTTGTTGCACCTAATGATATCAAGCGTTATTTCGTCACACCCCAGGAGTCGGGTGAACTGTGTCTGATGTCCTGTATATTTGGTGAGAACCGTGACATATTCTTTCCCAAGCTTAGCGAAAGCCTACACTTAATTACTTTTGCTGATATTGCTGAACGTTACCTCAGGCAGCGTGGTTATCAGCCATATCTGTGTCAAACAGAAGATGAGGCCCGTGAACTTGCAAAAACGCTTCCTGCACAGGGACAGTGGCCTTGCCTGTTTACGTCAAGCGACACGACCGGTGAAAAAGATTTTGAGGAGTTTTATACTTCGAAAGAAATCCTCGATATGGAGCGCTTTGATAATTTAGGTATCATACAAAATGAACCTGATTATGATCCGTCGCGACTGGAACACTTCGAAAAAGAAATTATGCGCATGACAACTGCGCTTGAGTGGACCAAAAATGATATCGTTAAATTGTTTTTTGAGATGATTCCTGATTTTTGTCACAAAGAAACTGGGAAGTATCTGGACAGTAAAATGTAATAAAGGCATGCCGGCATGAAAATGGATTCAATTGTAGAATTTGTCCGAGACGTATATAAAACCAGTGAGTTTATTCCACTCCATGCGCCAGTTTTTGATGGCAATGAGCAAGCCTATGTTCTCGATACCATCAAAAGTACGTTTGTTTCAAGCGTGGGTAAGTTTGTTGACGACTTTGAACGTAAGGTGGAAATTTTTACCGGTTCTCCGCGTGCTGTAGCAACGGTAAACGGAACTGCAGCGCTCAGTGCTGCCTTGTTCCTTGCAGGGGTAACGCGCAATGATCTGGTAATTACTCAGGCGCTGACCTTCGTAGCGACCTGTAATGCACTATTTCATTTGGGCGCAGAGCCTGTTTTTGTGGATGTTTCGCCTGTCAGTTTAGGGTTGTGTCCGGTGGCGCTGGATGCCTGGCTTACGGAGCATGCAGACCGTGTTGAAGGTGGATGCGTACATAAAGTTACGCGTCAGTCAATCCGCGCAGTCGTCCCCATGCACACCTTTGGTCATCCGGTAGAACTGGACGAACTGATTGCCGTTTCTCAAAAATGGCAGATTGCGCTGATCGAAGATGCTGCCGAAAGCCTTGGCTCCTGGTATAAAGATCAGCATACAGGCACACTCGGTGAGTATGGTGCGTTGAGCTTTAACGGTAATAAGATTATCACTACTGGTGGTGGTGGTATGGTGCTATGTAAAACTCCAGAGGCTGGTGTTCGTGCAAAACATGTTACTACTACGGCGAAGGTTCCGCATCCTTATGAGTTTTACCATGATGAGCCAGGGTTTAATTACCGTATGCCGAATTTAAATGCGGCGTTGGGTTGCGCGCAGATCGAGCGCCTTGAGCTGTTCCTAGAGCAAAAACGCCGTCTCGCTATGAGTTACGAATCATTTTTTGCCGGGTCGCAGTTCCAGTTTGTTAAGGAGCCCGCCTATGGTAAATCTAACTATTGGCTAAACGCTGTCATTTGTGAAGAGGCTGAAGCCAGAGAGGAGCTGCTGTCACATATGAATTCAGCTAAAGTCATGGCCAGACCTATCTGGAAACTCATGCATCGCCTGCCAATGTTCAGCGGGGCTATGCGGGATGACTTACGCCATTCAGAATATATTGAAAGCCGGCTGGTTAACCTACCAAGCTCTCCGACTGCCTTCTTGTCATGATATCGCAGGCTATAAAAAAGGTCGCTGTATTTACCGGCACGCGAGCAGAATATGGCTTGCTGTACTGGTTGTTGAAAGATATACAAAGCGATAGCCAGCTCAAATTGCAACTTCTTGTCAGCGGTATGCACCTCTCTCCCGAGTTCGGACTTACCTGGCAGCAGATCGCCGACGATGGTTTTATCATTGATGAAAAAATAGAAATATTGCTTTCATCCGATACCGCCGTCGGCACTGCAAAAAGTATGGGGCTGGGTGTCCTGGGATTCGCGGATGCGTTATCGCGACTTAAACCGGATTTATTGGTGCTATTAGGTGATCGTTTCGAAGCGCTGGCCGCTGCGCAAACGGCTATGATCCTACGTATTCCCGTTTTGCATTTACACGGAGGGGAAATTACCGAAGGGGCTTATGATGATGCGATTCGCCATGCCATAACTAAACTCAGTTACCTCCATGGCACCTCAACTGAAGAGTATCGCCAACGGGTGATTCAACTCGGTGAAGCGCCTAGCAGGGTGGAGAACGTGGGTGCTATTGGGCTAGATCATCTAAGACGCGGAACCTTTATGACGGTTCTTGAACTGGCATCATCACTCAACTTTCCCCTTCAAAAACCATATGTTGTTGTGACCTATCATCCGGTCACCTTGGGAAATGAGTCGCCTGAAGCCAGTTTCCAGGCATTGCTCGACGCATTGGATTCGTTCCCTGAGCATCAGGTCATTCTCACTTGGCCGAATGCGGATGATGGTGGGCGGAAGATTATTCCCATGCTGGAAAACTACGCCAGCCAACATGCCTCAAGAGTTCTGGCTATCCCCTCTCTGGGGCAGGTTCGGTATTTAAGTGCAGTTAAACATGCTGCAGCTGTTATTGGCAACTCATCCAGCGGTATTATTGAGGC
This sequence comes from Yersinia ruckeri ATCC 29473, assembly GCF_000754815.1. Classification (GTDB taxonomy): domain Bacteria; phylum Pseudomonadota; class Gammaproteobacteria; order Enterobacterales; family Enterobacteriaceae; genus Yersinia; species Yersinia ruckeri. Next base: position 18,479 of record NZ_KN150747.1, on the reverse strand, counting down.
TCCGGCTTTTGACGTGCCGACGGTCAATATTGGAGAGAGGCAGAAAGGGAGGCTGGCTGCAAAGAGCGTGCTTAATTGTCCAGCGGAGAGTAAGACAATAGTAAAAACTATTCAGAAGGCGCTGGCACGTGAGTACAAAACTGAGGGGGAAGTTATTTACAACCCATACGGGCAGGGCAACGCGAGTGCACGAATCATTAAGATGATTAAATCCCTCGAGTTTGTTCCTGCTAAGATATTTTATGACATTGAGTGACCTGATATGACGCTGATTATTGCTGAAGCCGGAGTTAACCATAACGGCGATGAAAAGCTGGCATTTAAGCTGGTGGATGTGGCGTATAAAGCCGGCGCGGATATTGTTAAATTTCAGACTTTTAAGGCGAAGAACCTAGTTACTGCTGATGCAGAGCAGGCAGAGTACCAACTGGCAAACACCAAAAAACAAGAATCACAGTTGGCCATGCTCAGCAGGCTTGAGCTCTCATGGGAAACTCATCACGCACTGGTAAAACACTGTGAAGAGCTCGGGATCGAATTTTTGTCTACCGCGTTTGATTCAGAGAGCCTGAATTTTCTGGTTAACGATCTGGGTATTAAGCGTCTGAAGCTACCCTCCGGTGAATTGACAAATGCGCCATTAGTGCTTGAACATGCGCGAACAGGCTGCGATATCATCGTATCAACAGGTATGGCAACATTGGCAGAAATTGAAGGCGCACTCGGCGTTATTGCTTTTGGCTATACAGCATCAAAAGAGGCTGCGCCTGGTCGTGAAGCTTTTGAGGAAGCTTATGCCTCAGATGCGGGTCAAAAAGCATTAAAGGAAAAAGTAAGTATTCTGCATTGCACGACTGAATATCCTGCGCCGATAGATGAAATTAATCTGCGTGTAATGGATACGCTGCGCAGCTCGTTTGATTTACCCGTAGGTTATTCTGATCATAGTGAAGGGATTGTCATTCCCATTGCTGCTGTTGCCCGAGGCGCGGTAGTGATTGAAAAACACTTTACGCTCGATAAGAACATGGACGGTCCGGATCATAAAGCATCGCTAGAACCTGGTGAACTGAACGCGATGATACGCGCTGTGCGGCAGGTTAATATTGCATTAGGCGGCAGCATCAAATCACCCACGGTGTCAGAGGTGAAGAATAAAACTATTGCACGTAAAAGTCTGGTTGCGGCGAAAGTGATTGCTAAAGGTGAAGCGTTCGATGACGCTAATTTAACAATAAAACGGCCAGGGAAAGGAATGTCACCCTATCAATATTGGGAATTACTCGGTAAAACATCCAGCAAAAGTTATGCCGCTGGGGATTTAATCCTTGAGTAGTAAGCCACTCATTATTATTGGTGGTGGGGGACATGCCAGCGTACTGGTAGGCATTCTAAAAAAGCAGCACCGGGATATTCTGGCGATTATCAGTCCTGCTGATATCTCAGGGCGAGTGAGTCTGGCTGATCTTCCTCACCTTCGTGGCGATGAAGAGATTATGCGTTTTGCAGCAGAGGATGTTGAGCTAATCAATGGCGTTGGAGTAACTCCAGGTTCTTCATTGCGCCGTAAAGTTAATGAGCACTTTCTTAGTAAGGGTTATCGTTTCGCGACGGTTATTTCCGAAGATGCAATCGTATCGGATTTTGCCGTAATCCATAAAGGGGCGCAAATTCTGACGCGTGCAATTATTCAGCCTGGTGCAGTCATCGGTTCCCATTCAGTTGTGAACACCGCCGCAACCATTGAGCATGATTGCCATATTGGGTCATATAACTTTATCGCACCAGGGGCAACCCTGTGCGGCGATGTCCGAACTAGCGATAATGTCTTTATTGGCGCAGGTGCTACGATTATCCCTGGCGTGCATCTTGATGATGGTGCTTTTGTTTCAGCAGGGGCGGTACTGGTGAGTTCTCTGGGGGCAGGGAAGAGATGCTATGCGGTGAAAACCGTAATTAAATAGTCACAGATGGAAGGTGAAAGATGACGCATCAATGGCAGAATGTGCTGATTGGGCCAGACAGTTCGATACGTAAAGCGCTGGAGGTCATTAACCATGAAGCGCTAAAAATTGCTTTAGTTGTGGATAAAGAACAGCATTTGCTAGGCGTAATCACTGACGGCGATATCCGTAGAGGTTTACTGAACAGTCTTGATCTGCAGGCGTATGCTTCGCAGGTGATGAATACGTCGCCTGTTGTCGCTGGTGGTGAAATGTCCACCCAAGAATTAAACAGAGTTATGACAGCCGCCGGGATCACTGCGGTTCCCGTTGTGAAGGATGGAAAGGTTGTCGGTCTGAAGACTCTTCAACTTATTAATGAAAATAAACAGTACGATAATCCCATTTTTATTATGGCAGGAGGTTTTGGTACGCGATTGCGACCGTTAACCGATAATTGCCCAAAACCCATGTTAAAAGTAGGTGATAAGCCGATACTGGAAACGCTTATTCGCAGCTTTGTCAAAGCTGGCTTCAGGAATCTCTATATTTCAACGCATTACATGCCAGACGTTATTCGTGACTATTTTGGCGATGGTGAGGCGTTCAATGCCCGAATTCACTATGTCTATGAAGATAAGCCTCTAGGTACCGGTGGGGCTTTGGGCCTGCTGCCTGAATCATTGTCTGCTGATTTGCCGCTTATTATGATGAACGGTGATGTTCTTACAAATGTCGATTTTGAATGCTTGATAAACTTCCATAACGAGAGTAAAGCGGATGCCACGCTGTGCGTCCGAGAATATGATTACCAGATCCCATATGGCGTGATTAAAGGTGACGGTAGCAGAATTATATCCATGGAGGAGAAACCAGTTCATCATTTCTTTGTCAATGCTGGGATCTACGTAATTTCTCCAACCATTTTCAAGGGCGTTGCCAAGAACCAGCATATCGATATGCCAACTCTGCTCGAACAGCATATGCAAAAAAATAACAATATTTTAATGTTCCCAATACATGAGTATTGGTTGGATATTGGCCGCATGGATGATTTCAAGCGTGCTCAGGCGGATATTTTCTCACTGGGGCTGTAGTCATGAAGAATATTGCGGTTGTCGGACTTGGAAATATTGCCACCAGGCATAGACGAAATCTGAAGATTCTATTTCCACAGGCGAAGGTCTATGCCCTCTCAGCTTCAGGAAGAAACATTACAGGTTCTGTCAGTGACTGTGATGAGATAGCCAACTCGATTGAGCAACTGATCGGTCTTGTTGATATGGCTATTATTGCTTCACCGGCAACCAAGCATGCTGAACATGCGATCCCTTTTATCGCGGCGAACATACCGGTCTTAATCGAAAAGCCGATCGTTGGTTCATTGGAAGATGCTCAATGTTTGCTCGAGGCCAGCAGAAAGTATAAAACTCCTCTTGCCGTTGGCTATTGTCTGCGCTATCTGCCGTCTGCTCGGGTAACACAGCAGGCCTTGGCAGAAGAACTTGCAGGCCAATTATTAAATGCCCGTATTTCTATTGGTCAGTATTTACCTGACTGGCGGACCACAAAAGATTATAGAGACAGCGTCTCGGCAAGCAAGCTTTTGGGTGGCGGGGCATTACTGGAACTCAGCCATGAATTCGATTATGCGAGATGGATGCTGGGAGAGTTGCAGGTACATAATGCAATTATCCGCAATTCCGGCACGCTGGACATTGAGGTTGAGGATCTTGTCGATGTCGTTGCGATGACAAACCAGCAGGCCGTTGTCCATATTCATTTGGATTTTTTACAGCGTAAAGTCCATCGACACTGCGATTTTATTGGGACAAAAGGGCGAATTGAGTGGGATTTGATACTCAATCAAGTGCTACTACATACGGCTGAAGGTACTGAGATACTATACAGCGACGCTGCCTACGATAAAAATGGGATGTATCTGGATATGCTTAGGGATTTTACTCAGTACATCGCGGAACGGCCACACCAATGTATTCTTGTGGATGATGCGGTTGCTACAATTGGACTAATTGAGAACATTAAAAGCGTTGCTATCTAATATGAAAAACTTTGCTTTCATCTTTGCTCGTGGTGGTTCTAAGGGGTTACCGGGCAAGAATATTATGGCGCTGGCGGGCAAACCGCTATTGCATTACTCAATTGAAACAGCAAAAGCGTGCTCATTAATTTCTGAAGTATTTGTCTCTACCGACGACAAAAATATTAAGCAGGCTGCGCTTGATGCTGGCGCTATCGTTATCGATAGACCTGAAGATCTAGCAGGTGACACCAGCCCAGAGTGGTTGGCATGGCGACATGCTATCAAGTGGGTGAATGAGCGCTACGGAGATTTTGACAATTTTGTTAGCCTCCCCGCCACCAGCCCGCTACGGGCGGTTAAAGATGTTGAGGATGCGATTTGCAAGCGGAGTGAGGTCATTGCCGACATCTGTATTTCGGTGACACCTTCGGGCAGAAGTCCCTATTTTAATATGGTTAAAATGGACTCTACAGGCTTAGCTGAGTTGGTCATCAAGCCTTCAGAAAATGTGGTTCGCCGACAGGATGCCCCGGAGGTATTTGATATCACGACAGTCGTCTATGTCGCTTCTCCGCAGTTTATTAATGAAAGCTATGGCTTGTTTTCAGGAAAAGTAACCTCAATTGTTGTCCCTAAAGAGCGGGCTGTTGATATTGATGATATCTACGATTTTTATATGGCCGAAGTCTTGCTTAACTCTCACTAATAGCGATGTCATATGTTAAATAATAAAAAAATATTGATTATGGGCGCAGGTGGTCTGCTTGGCTCTCGCTTAGTGCTGGAATGTCTTATACAAAATGCTACGGTGATCGCCGTCGATTCAAACTTGGAGCAAACCAAATCAAAGCTTGAAGGCTTGGGCGTTAATTCTCAGAATAATAGCGCGCTTGACTATCGTTCTCTTGATGTGACAGATGAACTCGCGGTAAAAGATTTTTTTGCAGGCTTGGAGCATATTGATGGCGCGGTAAATGCAACCTACCCCAGAAATAAGAAGTATGGTGCACATTTTTTTGATGTCACTATGTCAAGCTTTAACGAAAATCTGGCTTTGCATTTAGGAAGTTCATTTCTGTTTACTCAGCAATGTGCGGACTGGTTCAGAAAGCATCAGACATCACTCTCGGTTGTTAATATCTCTTCCATATATGGAGTCAATGCGCCGAAGTTTGAAATCTACGAAAATACGCCGATGACTATGCCTGTGGAGTATGCTGCTATCAAGTCTGCACTTCTCCATTTAAACAAGTATGTTATCGCCTACGTTAGCGATAGCCGCTTTCGCATTAATTCGGTTAGCCCTGGAGGGATTTTCGATAATCAACCGGAGGTGTTCTGCGAGGCGTATAAAAGACATACTAATGGTGCAGGTATGCTACCTGTCTCAGAGATTATCGGTTCGATTCTCTTCTTGCTATCTGATCGTGCTAAATATGTCACTGGACAGAATATCGTCGTCGATGACGGTTTTTCTTTATAAGTAATGATTTGGCATATCCTTTCTGTATGAAAAATAAGAAATTCGTTCATCATTTTTCTGTCCTGTTGCGAGCTAGCACGCTGTTCAGTAAGTTTGCACTAGTGATTATGCTTGCAAAGTTGATTCCAGAAGGCGATGTTGGCCTGTATGGATTGCTGAGTGCTGCGATAGGCTATGCGATGTTTATCGTTGGATTTGAGTTTTACACTTACAGTACCCGTGAAATGATTGCTTATCCGCGAGAACAGTGGGGATGGATGCTGAAAAATCAGGTCGTCCTGACGGTTTCGGTATACATTTTGTTTCTTCCCTTATTATACCTTCTATACCATTTAGGCATTTTACCTGCGGGGACTGAATTTTGGTTTATCTCATTGCTGATAGTCGAGTGTATATCGCAAGAGATTAACCGGATATTAATTACAGAGCAGAATCATTTTTTAGCAAGCATTGTTCTGTTCCTTCGCCAGGGAATATGGTGTTGGGTTGTCGTTGGCATTATGCTTCTAATGCCTTCGCTGCGGAATGTGTATACCGTTTTAATTGTATGGCTGCTGGCTTCAGCCGTAGCGTGTATCGTCGGCGGTGTTTACATTGTTCAGTTTACTCGTGGGCATAAAGGACAGGGAATCAGCTGGCAATGGATTAAGCAAGGATTGAAACTATCGTTGCCGATGCTGACAGCATCGCTGGCAATGCGCGGTATCTTCACCTTTGACCGCTTTGCTATTAAAGATATTGGTGGTTTGGATGTGCTGGGTGCTTATGTATTTTTTGCGGGTATGGTATCGGCGATTCAATCATTTCTCGATACGATTGTTATTTCTTTTGCTTTCCCGGAACTAAGTAAACTGGCTGCTGAAAAAAAACATAAAGAATTCTGGACTGCATTCAGACGGTTTGCACTTAAAATGTTTTCCATGAATGTGTTTCTGTGTGTCTGTTGTTGGCTTTCAAGCCTGATTGTACTTCATTGGCTGGATAATCCACTTTATGATAAGTGGTATTCCCTATTTATACTTTTGATAACTTCGACATTTATATATTGCTTAAGTCTTATTCCGCATCTCGGTTTATATGCATTACGACATGATCCTGTGATCATTAAAAGTCAGATTGTAGCATTGGTTATTTTTGTCGGAGCGATAGGTGTATCGATAATATCAGGGACGTTATATATGGTACCAATTGGTATGTTATTAAGTTTTGTTATTTTGCTCGTGTGGAAAAGCATAGCGTTGTTTAATAAAAGAAAAGTAATTTGAGTGAAAAGTGTGTGAAAAGTTTTTGATATGATAATTAAAGTGTCAGTGACTATTTGTACTGTTAAATATCGCTCAGGAGGATGTGTGGTTTATCGGTTTGTCATTTTAATAGTCATTGCTATGTTTGGTATTCTTTCAATTGCTACAGCTTATGTTGCCGGAGTATCAACTGCTATATTTTTTTATGTATTTTATATTATATTGCTTATATTATTTCCACCTAAATATGTAATATCACCACTCACAATTCTTTATGTTTACTATGGTTTATGGTTCCTGTTGGCACCACTTTTTGCTCAGCGTTATGCTGATGTTAACAGTGATTTATATTATGCTTACTCATTTGTTTTGGTTTCGATAGGGTTAGGTATTGGCGTAATATTTCTTTACGATAATAAAAATCCCCAACGCTTTTCAGTTTCTACTATTAGCGGTGAAAATGTTCTGATACCATCCAAAAAAACGCTAGCTGCTCTTTTTTCACTATCGACCTTATTTGTTGTGCTGATCGTACTAAACTCCGGAGGAATAGATAAATGGATTCATTCTCCCGGTGATGCGTTTCTGAATCGTAGTGGTTCAGGTTTATATGTTGTTGGTAGTCACTTTTCATCATTAGCATTAGCTGCACTCTGCGGCTATTATGCATTCGTCACCCGTCAAAAAAAAATCCTGTATTTATTTATATTATGGTTGTTACTGACGTCTCCAGTGCATGGCAGTAAATTTCAAATTGCGCTTTTATTGATTACATCGCTGCTTCCATGGTTAAAAGATTTACGTTTTTATAGCAAAGGCTCTTTGATGTTGGGAATAGTACTTCTCGGAGTGCTATTTCTTGGGCTCTATTTCCGGAATATATCCTGGATGACTTGGCGCGACCTAGTTCCCTATACGTTGAATTACTTCGATACGCTTGATAATTTAGCGTTATCCCTGAATGAATTTTCACCAGGGTTCAATGAAACATTTTTTATGCCGTTTAATAAATTTCTTACCCCATTAGGAAATGATTACGGCGTTGTATTTTATGATATGAGCCAGTGGTTGACTTCGATCTATGATCCCAGTGCGTGGAAAATAAGAGCAACCATTCAGTTTCCTGTTGAAACCGATATGTACCTTAACTTTTATTTTTATCTGGGGATTCCAGTGTTGGCCTTTTTCTTCTTTATTCTTGCAAGAATATATTCATCAGCGCATACCAAGCAACATTTGGGAGCATGGTTTGCAGCAATTTTAATGACGTTGCTTATGATTTCACATCTGCGCGGTAGCATTTATAATCATACTGATTTCTATATGTATCCCTATATTGTAGTGATGTTCTTTGTGTTAAGAAAATATAAATTCACATAAAATGAAAGTGAGTGTTATTAGGATGTTGAAACGATATATAGATTTATGTCTAAAATGCATTTGTAATGAATCAGATATCGATATGTGCCTCACACCAGTTGAATACAGAGGAACAAATTTTTTTCCTAACATACCTAGAGTTTCACGATGGATTGTCTACTGGGAAAAAAGGAAGCTTACATTTCTACTGGGATATTATACTCTAGTAATAGTATGGTTCTTAGGTGCTGGGGTTTTATATTTTCTGACAAAGCATGTGATGTATTTGTGTAATAAATTATGTGGCAGAAAGTTTGTAGATGATACTCTTGAAAAGAAGAATGTTGTTGTTTTTTTGGAAAATAACACAGCTGAATATATTAAGGAAGCGACGAAAAAACACACACCACTGGTATGGCTGATCCCTCCTAAATACAAAAAAGAATGTGAACGAGTTTTTTCTGAGCAGGATCTATACATCGATGTTGAATCGATTGTTTCTTTAAAAGATATCTTATTCAGTTTTTTTGTCTGCGTTTATGTACTCTATAGATATGCAGTTATAAGCAAACTGCAGGTGTACACTATGCCTGATTGCCTACTTACCAGCCTGGCTTTAGAAAAGTTAAACGTTGGTACGCTGACATGTACTGCACATTTTGATAGATGGGCCGTAATGGTAAATGAGTTCTGCGAGAAAAAATCGATTAATTATCAGTTTGTACAGCATGGTTCAATTAAAGGGATTACAGCCAAAAGCAATCAGCACTATTATGTGACAAACAAGTTGACAGCAGTCAGACAGCTGGTTGTTTATGATGATATTGAAGCATCTTTGATACTTAAAAACATTGTAGCACCAGAGAATAAACCTGTGTGTATTTACTATATTAAGCCAAGGTTTACTCTCTCAGCTAGTCTTACAGGAGATATTCTATTTATTGGTCACCCTCTATATGAAAATTTACATATTGCCATTTATAATTCTTTATCTGAGGAAAACCTTGAGGTGTATTATAAACCTCATCCTAAAGCGCAATCTTCGGGGAAGATAATCGGTGTTGGTTGGCATTTTATTAATGATGTAAAAACTTTTCCAAGTGTCAAATATGTAATCTCATACCATTCTACGTTAGCTCTAATGTATGAAGAGATTGGGGTAAAAGTTTTCATCCATGAGAATGAGGCAATTAACTCTTTCGATTATGTTTCTTTTATTTGTAAAATTAGAGAGTCTCTGAGGCATCATGACTACCACTGAATATAAAATTTGTAGCCACTGCATAATGGACACGTCAGATCCGAATATACATTTCGATTCTGATGGTTGCTGTGACTATTGCCATAATTATGAATCTAATATTAAGCCTAACTGGAAAGTCGATGATGCAGCCCTGATGGCTCTTGCTGATACGATCAAAAAAGAAGGCGAAAATAAAGATTTTGACTGCATTATTGGTCTCTCTGGCGGGCTTGACAGTTCTTATGCTGCCTATGTTGCGAAAGAGAAAATGGGCTTGAGACCATTGCTATTTCATGTCGATGCAGGCTGGAATACCGATCAGGCGGTGGGCAATATTGAAAAACTGATCGAAGGATTAGGTCTTGAACTTTATACCGAAGTGGTTAACTGGGAAGAGATGAAAGATTTGCAGCTTTCATTCCTGAAAGCCGGGATCCCGGATCAGGATTTGGTGCAGGATGCAGCCTTTTTCTCCGCGTTGTACAAATTTGCGCATGAGCATAATGTCAAGCATGTTATTACCGGCTCTAATTTTTCTACAGAATGCTGCCGTGAACCTGAAGAGTGGGGCGGGTATTTGGGTATCGACAAACTACTGTTTAACGATATCCATAACCAGTTTGGTACCAGAAAGTTAGAAACCTTTCCGCTGACTGATATCATGGTGTACAAACTTTACTACCAGAAAATACTCGGGATGAAGGTACACCATCCACTTAATCTGGTACCTTTTAATAAAAAAGATGCGGAAGATGAGCTTGAGCAAAAATTCGGTTGGCAACGTTTCCAGCACAAACATCATGAGTCGCGCTTTACACGTTTTTATGAAGACTACTGGCTCCCACGACGCTTTGGGTTCCATAAGCGCCGAGCCCATTTCTCAAGTCTTATTCTGACTGGACAGATGACTCGTGAGGCTGCGCTTGAGCGACTGGCACAGCCAGAGATGAGCGAGCATTTTCTAGAGCAGGAATTTGAATATGTTGCTCACAAGTTAGGTATCACCGTTGAAGAGTTGCAGCAGCTATTCGAACAGCCGAAGAAAACCTACCGAGATTATAAAAATAAACGTTGGCTCATTGGTCTTGGAGCCAATATTTTACGTAAGTTAGGTATGGAAAAGAGGTTCTTCCGGTGATCAAGCTTATTGATTATGGTGTAGGTAATATTCAGGCTTTTCTAAATGTTTTTAAACGATTAGGGATCCCTGCTGAGGCTGTCTCGACTCCGGAGGCTTTGCAGGGAGTGACCCATCTCATTCTGCCGGGCGTCGGTGCGTTTGATCATGCGATGACACTGTTTAATCAATCAGGTTTACGCGATAGCGTCGAACAATTAGTGCTTGCTGATAAGATTCCCATTATCGGCATTTGCGTTGGCATGCAAATGCTTGCCAGCGGGAGTGAAGAGGGAACAATGGCCGGACTCAACTGGATTCCAGGCCAGGTTCGCAGCTTTATGTCTAATCCGCAGAGCCGGCATCTTCCAATGCCGCATATGGGCTGGAACGATGTAAAACAGCGTACAGATTCTGCCTTGACGAGCAATTTCATCTCTGAGTCGAAGTTCTATTTTTTGCACTCATATTACTTTGACTGCGCGGACAAAAGCGACGTTATCGCGACAGCTGAATATGGATTCGAGTTTGACTGTATCGTTGGCAGAGAGAACATTTTTGGTATCCAGTGTCATCCTGAAAAGAGTCACTCCTCCGGATTGACGTTGTTAAAGAATTTTTCTGAGATTGGTAACCATGCTTAGACCTCGCATTATTCCCTGCCTGCTGATCCATAAAGGGGGGCTGGTCAAAACCGTCGGTTTTACTTCGCCAAAGTACGTTGGCGATCCGATCAATGCGGTAAAAATATTTAATGAGAAAGAGGCCGATGAGCTAATGGTACTGGATATTGATGCCAGTGCTACATCTCGTGAGCCTGACTATGCGCTGATCAAGAAACTTGCAGCAGAGTGCCGTATGCCTTTGTGCTATGGTGGCGGGATCAAAACGGCAGAGCAGGCCGCCCGGATTATCTCTTTGGGTGTTGAGAAAGTTTCATTGAGCTCGGCGGCAATTGATAACCCACAATTAATTACCGAATTGGCGCAGGCCATCGGTCGCCAGAGTGTTGTCGCAGTACTGGATGTCCGAAAGAAAAAAGGATTTTTTTCTAAGGGTTATGAGCTGACCAGCATCAATAACACTCGAAACCATAAGCAGGATCCGTTGGAACTAGCCATCGCGATGGAAAAAGCGGGCGCCGGTGAAATTGTTATTAACTCCGTTGATAATGATGGTGTCATGAAAGGCTATAATCTTGAGTTTGCGGGGCAGGTGAAGTCTATTCTACATGTACCCACGACTTTTTTAGGCGGTGCGGGTACGCACGAGCATCTCAGTGAACTGATTGCTCACTGCGGCATTGTGGGCGCTGCGGCTGGTAGCCTGTTTGTTTTCAAGGGTAAGTATCGCGCTGTATTGATCAATTACCCAACAACGGAGCAGAAGGACAAGATCTATTTACCGTCCTTGCAAAAACAGATTTTATAGAAAGGATTGATGATGTTTAAAGATAAAATTCTCCTGATTACGGGTGGTACAGGTTCTTTCGGAAATGCTGTATTGAATCGTTTTCTGGCGACGGATATTAAAGAGATTCGTATTTTTTCGCGCGATGAGAAAAAACAAGATGATATGCGCAAAAAGTACAACAGCCCCAAGTTAAAGTTTTATATCGGCGATGTTCGTGATTATTCCAGTATCCTGAATGCAGCACGAGGTGTGGACTTTATCTATCATGCGGCAGCATTTAAGCAGGTCCCTTCTTGCGAATTTCATCCTCTTGAAGCGGTGAAAACAAACGTATTAGGTACAGAAAATGTACTTGAAGCGGCGATAGCCAATGGTGTTAAGCGCGTTGTCTGCTTAAGTACTGACAAGGCTGTTTATCCGATTAATGCTATGGGTATCTCTAAAGCGATGATGGAAAAGATCATGGTCGCTAAATCACGGAATGTTGACAGCAGTAAAACAGTTATTTGCGGTACCCGCTATGGTAATGTGATGGCCTCACGTGGTTCGGTTATTCCCTTGTTCGTTGATTTAATCACAGAGGGTAAACCGCTGACTATCACCGACCCCAACATGACTCGTTTTATGATGACGTTGGAAGATGCTGTAGATCTCGTTCTGTATGCGTTTGAGCATGGCTCAAACGGCGATATCTTTGTGCAGAAAGCACCTGCAGCCACTATTGAAACGCTGGCAGTGGCATTAAAAGAGCTGCTTAATGTGCCCGAGCATGCTGTAAATGTTATCGGGACTCGTCACGGCGAGAAACTCTATGAAGCGCTCCTTAGTCGCGAAGAAATTATTGCCGCTGTGGATATGGGCGATTACTATCGCATACCTCCGGATTTGCGTGATCTGAACTATGGTAAATACGTCGAACAGGGAGATACACGCATCTCTGAAGTTGTCGATTATAACTCCCACAATACGCAGCGCCTCGATGTTGAAGGGATGAAAACCTTGCTTCTGAAGCTGCCATTTATTCGCGCACTGCGTTCTGGAACACCTTACGAACTGGATGCCTGATATGAAAATACTTGTCACTGGTGCGGAAGGTTTTATTGGCAAAAACCTGTGTGTACGCTTATCTGAGCAGGACGATTATGATGTTATTAAAATCGATCGCCATTCGTCTGAAGAGGAACTGCGTGCTGGCTTGTTGGCAGCAGACTTTATTTATCATCTGGCGGGCGTTAATCGCCCGAAAGATGACAATGAATTTGCTTCCGGTAATGCATGCCTGACCCAGAAAATAACTGAGATCTTGAGCGAAAACCATAAGCAAACTCCGCTGATGCTTAGTTCTTCCAGTCAGGCGACGAAAGAAAATGCCTATGGTGTCAGCAAGGCAATGGCCGAGAAAGCCGTTGAAGCCTACGGCAGGGCTACGGGAGCTAGATTTTACCTGTACCGTTTTCCGAATGTATTCGGCAAGTGGTGCCGCCCAAACTATAACTCCTTTGTGGCTACTTTTTGTCATAACATCATTAACGACATTCCGATAACCATTAACGATCCTGGCGCCGCCGTAACGTTAGTCTATATTGATGATGTTTGTATGGCATTACTCTCTCTGCTGGATGGCTCTGTTGAGAGCGGTTGGCAGTATGTGGCGCCAGAATACTCGACAACCGTCGGAGAGGTTGCGGATCTGTTGCTTAAATTCAGACAGAGTCGTGACACACTGATTACTGAAGCGGTTGGGCAAGGGTTTGTCAGGGCACTTTATTCAACCTGGCTGAGCTACTTCCGACCGGAACAGTTGAGCTATTCTATTCCTTTCTACGGTGATGCGCGCGGCGTCTTTTGTGAGGTGTTGAAAACTCCCGATGCTGGTCAATTCTCCTTTTTCACCGCGCTTCCGGGGATTACTCGCGGCGGCCACTACCATCATACTAAGAATGAAAAATTCCTTGTTATTAAAGGGCTGGCTCGTTTTAAGTTTGAACATGTAGTCAGCGGTGAGAAATTTGAAATGGTGGTTGCGGCAGATGAGTATAAAATTGTTGAAATGGTACCAGGCTGGACACATGATATTACTAACATTGGTAACGATGAAATGATTGTTATGTTGTGGGCTAATGAGATCTTTGATCGGCAAGCACCGGATACAATAGCGAGAACGTTGTAATGAAAAAGTTACAAGTCATGTCCGTTGTGGGCACCCGTCCTGAAATCATCAGGTTGTCACGCGTGCTGGCTCGCCTTGATGAGTACTGCGAGCATATTTTGGTTCATACCGGTCAAAATTACGACTATGAACTTAATGAAGTTTTTTTCAGCGATCTTGGCGTACGTAAGCCAGACTATTTCCTTGATGCTGCTGGTAAGAACGCGGCACAAACCATTGGCCAGATCATTATTAAAGTAGACGATGTTCTGGAAATCGTGCAACCGGATGCCATGTTAATTCTTGGCGATACCAACTCCTGCATTTCCGCTATCCCGGCAAAGCGTCGCAAGATACCTATCTTCCATATGGAAGCGGGGAACCGCTGTTTTGACCAGCGCGTTCCTGAAGAAACCAACAGGCGTATTGTTGACCATACGGCGGATGTCAATCTGACCTACAGCACGATAGCCCGAGATTATCTGTTGGCTGAAGGTATTCCTGCTGACCGGGTTATCAAAACGGGTAGCCCGATGTATGAAGTCTTAACTCACTATATGCCGCAAATTGACGCATCAGATGTGTTGACCCGCCTTTCGCTGAAGCCGGGGGAGTTCTTTGTCGTCAGCGCACACAGGGAAGAAAATGTGGATTCGCCAAAGCAACTGGCGAAATTAGCCACTATTCTCAATACGGTTGCCGAGAGGTATGACCTGCCGGTCATCATCTCGACACACCCACGCACCCGCAACCGTATTAATGCGGCTGGTATCGAGTTTCATCCGAACATCCAACTGTTAAAACCGCTGGGTTTCCATGATTATAACCACTTACAGAAAAATGCCCGGGCCGTCTTATCGGATAGCGGAACGATTACTGAAGAATCTTCTATTATGAACTTCCCGGCTCTGAATATACGCGAAGCACATGAACGTCCTGAGGGATTTGAAGAGGCGTCAGTGATGATGGTTGGACTCGAGGTGGAGCGAGTCGTGCAGGGGCTAGCTATACTGGAAAGCCAGCCGCGTGGCAATGAGCGTCTTTTACGTCAGGTAAGCGATTATAGTATGCCTAATGTATCGGATAAGATTGTACGTATTATTCACTCCTATACCGATTATGTTAAGCGAGTTGTTTGGAAACAGTACTAATGCATCTTGTGTTGATCATTGATGATTATTTGCCGCACAGCACCCGTGTCGGAGCTAAAATGTTTCACGAACTGGCGCTGGAACTTCTTTCCCGGGGGCATAAAATAACGGTTATTACCCCGGATACCCATCAGGAAAGCCTCTTTCAGGAAACTGATATTGATGGTGTAAGAGTATGGAGCTTCCGCAGCGGCCCAACCAAGAATATCAGCAAAGTTATCCGGGCATTTAACGAATCGATGCTTTCTGTTCGCGCATGGCGCGCCGTCGGGCAGCGCATTTCCCCTGAGATGTTTCAGGGGATTGTGTACTATTCCCCTTCTATTTTTTGGGGAGGGTTGGTTGCACGCATTAAAAAAAGATGTCGTTGTCCCGCCTATCTGGTGCTGCGTGATCTTTTTCCGCAATGGGTGGTCGATGCGGGTATGATGCGTCAGGGTTCGATTATTGAACGATATTTCCGTTACTTTGAACGAAACTCTTACCGTCAGGCCGAGCACATTGGATTGATGTCTGAGCGTAATCTTGATGTTTTCAGGTATCAACACAACGGTTACCGCTGTGAAGTTTTACGCAATTGGGCCAGTCTGATTGCGACAGAACCAGAAAGTCAACGTATTTCTTGCCGTGAAAAACTGGGGCTGGAAGGGAAAGTTATTTTTTTCTATGGTGGTAATATTGGCTACGCGCAGGATATGGCGAACTTAATGCGCCTAGCGAGAAATATGCACGCTTACGAGAATGTGCATTTCCTGTTTGTTGGCCAGGGCGATGAGGTTTCGCTAATAAAACAGTTGGCTGCATCTTGGAGACTTAAAAACTTCACTTATCTACCTTCGGTTTCTCAGGCGGAGTTTAAGCAAATTCTAACCGAAGTTGACGTAGGATTATTTTCCTTGGCTGCAAACCACACTGCGCATAATTTCCCCGGCAAACTTTTGGGTTATATGGTTCAGCATCTTCCGATACTCGGTAGCATCAATGCAAATAATGACTTGATGGATATTGTAAATAAAAACAATGCTGGTTTTATCCACGTGAATGGTGATGATGAGCACTTATTGAACTCGGCAATCAGTTTACTGGATAAGACTCGCCGTCGGGTGATGGGGGAGTGTGCATATCGTTTGCTGGAGGCGGAGTTTTCGGTCGGAACGGCAGCTCGCCTGATTGAAGACCGGCTGGAGAGTATGGCATGCGATTGATTGATAATATGGTTTTAGAAGAGTTGTTCGTTCAGGCGCGCAGTGCGGATAGAAAACGGACTCACCTTCTATT
Organism: Yersinia ruckeri ATCC 29473; assembly: GCF_000754815.1. Taxonomy (GTDB): domain Bacteria; phylum Pseudomonadota; class Gammaproteobacteria; order Enterobacterales; family Enterobacteriaceae; genus Yersinia; species Yersinia ruckeri. Next base: position 2,055 of record NZ_KN150747.1, on the reverse strand, counting down.
ACATGCTTCCCATCAGGAAAAAGTACAGCGTCTTCTTATCGCGATGGTGGAAGGGAGCTATGTTGAGGCGCATTTTCACGAGCTTCCCCATCAATGGGAAATGTTTATTGTGCTGCAGGGAGAAGTGCAGGTCTGCCTGCATGATGAAGCCGGTAAGGTGAGGCAGGAGCAGCATTTTGGCCCAGCTCATGAGGCCATGATTGTAGAACTGGCACCCGGCGATATTCATAGCGTCACCTGCATTTCCGAGCGCGCTTTGTTGCTTGAAGTGAAAGAGGGGCCGTTCGATCCCTCTTTTGCTAAAGCTTTTATCCAATGATGTGCGTCATTCAGGACTTCGGTTTACATTCACATATTGGAACTGTAAATATTGTACGTGAAAAATCCCGCTCGCATTAACGGGCGGGATTGTCAAGAGCCTTTTTGCAAAAACTAAGTGATGGTATTACTGGATAATAAACTCCAACCACACTTTCGGTTATTGCGTGTTTTGACCTATTTCGGACTTGTCAATCTTCCATCCTGAACGAATAACAAGCGCTTCTGAATAAGTGGTGCCCGGACTCGGAATCGAAATAAACTACCTGATTTATTGTTATTAAACGATATTATTGTATTCGATAAATGTAGAGGCCCCCGTTAAGGCCCCCGGAATGTTTTGCATCAAAAAGGGAATAGGTTTGATGATTTTTTCTCCTGCGAGAATATTACCTGTTATTCAGGGTGGTTCCAGATAACGGAACCACCCTGAGCATCAACTATAATGTAATCTGAGGATGTTTAATACCGCATGCATGGGCATACCTGACCAATGTGTCAAGGCTCGCTTTAACGATATTAGACTCCATGCGGGAAACAGTGGGCGGTGTTACCCCCATTCGTTCTGCAACCTGCGCACGGGTTAATCCTGCATGGCGACGCCATTCTGCCAGCATGATCTGTAAACGCTCTTTACGCTCTTCGGCTTCATAAGCGGCTTGTACTTCTGGGTCAGACATTAAATCAGCCCTGACGGTATCCCAGGCAATGCCTTTAACTTTTGTCATATAGCATCTCCTCTAATCGCTCAAACGCGAGGGTTATCTCCCCTGACGGTAATTTCTGCGTTTTCTTGATGAACACGCGCAGTAGATAGATATTTTTTCCTTTCTGATAAACATACAATCCCCTGGCAATATCCGTTCCCATCGTTCTGAGTTCAAACAAACCGTCTCTGACGGGTTTGCTGTCGGGCTCTCGTAATGCCGTGGCATTCATTTTAAGCTTATCAATCAGGCGGATCATTTTAGCCCTGATGACTGGCGGTAAACCTGCTATTTCATCAGGCACTTCATCATGTAAAATCACATTAAACACAGAATACTCCTCTATAGAGAGATATTGCCTTTTAAGCTAAGTTAAGTCAAATGCTAATTAACGAGTGATCGACTAGATTAGCCTGATCTTCAACATACCCGGTAAGATCTGGGTTATCGCTTCAGTTTTCTACAGAGGTTTTATGATCCGCCAGCCATACAAAGAAAGTAAGACGGAGTTCGTATTACCTGGCTGTACGTTCCGGGAGCACGCCTGGGTAATGTTTAGCCACGATATCATTCATCTTATCAATCAACTCAGGCTTCCTAAATGTCAGGTGCGCTGAGCCCTTCATGAAGTATTTTATCGAAAAGTAATCGTCTTCATAAACTTTCGCTATATGCGGATTGGCACGAATATGCTCATACAACCGGCTTGTCACATCGCCCCGGTTGTCTGGGATCGCTTTACCGTCCAGCAAGTGCAACATGCGTTCCAAATCCGCCAACTGGTCTCGCCGGTAACCGTGGTTCAGGGTAAAGCCCCATTGGTTGCAACTGACCAAATTGCTAATGATTATTTTTTTGCCAAATTGGCATGGACTGTTGGTTTTATAGTGCCAGGATAATCCTTTGAATAAATTGATGACCCCGCGTTCAAATACCTCGTCTTTCTGCTGGTGAAGTTGCTCAAAGGTACTGAGTATGTTGGCTTCGCTGACGGCAGGAATAGTATCTCCCTCAAGGTTTCTGTACCACT